>NZ_JAWRZK010000001.1:0-3896990 GCF_056522965.1 Shewanella sp. ISS20 | reverse complement strand
TAAGAGGGACTGGTTCCGTAATGGGCTAGTGGCTCAGGCTTACCTGGTCTGATCCACACCCTGAAATCTTTCGCAGCCTTATTAATAACCAATTTTCGCCATGCCACGAGTTACAGCTTTGTTTTACATAAAGATTTAGCTGCATTAGTTGATTGCCTTTTGATTATTATGTAATGTGACGCTATTACAGAATCAGAATAATTAAACTACGGAGTATTATAAATGAACTTGGAAGTTTTAGATTTTTTGTTTGATAATGAAAAGTACATTGAAGAAATGGCTATGGATGTAGGTCTTGATAAAAATGCCAGTGTAGGAATAGTTAAATTGCTTAAAACCAATGCAGGTGACTTAAGTATTTTAAAAGGCAAACAAACATTCCATTATGAACAAGTTATCAGACCTTTACTTGAACGTGTTCAATGTGAAGGCGTTATCGGAATGATCCAAGATGAGGACGATAATTGGGTTAGTAGTTGTGAAAGTGGAGGTATCATTGACGACGTATCTCTTTATCAAAGCTATTTAGAAGAAGACTTTAAATGTCAAATTTGTCGCTTTGATTCTGAAAAGATTTCGTACAGCTAATTAGGAGGCTGGAGTTGTCTAACCTCCAGCACTTATACCCAGTATATTTTCAATCAAAAGCCTGAAGTTTTCACTAGGAAAAACGCCAATGTTGACGATTTAATCCACAATAACCTGCTCACTTGATGGATAGCGTTTCCTTTCCCACTCGGCTAACTCTAACCAATCCAAAATATCTTGCCTAGTGTAGTACTTATGTGCCCCACTATCATCAGTAGACTCGAAATCTTTTAATATGTCATGAACAACAAAAACATACTCTTGAGCAGTATTAAAAGCTGAATATATTAATGCATTCTTAGATGTTGTATGCCACTGAACTATAGGTAATTCAGGCCAAACACCATCAGTATCAATATGAACGTGGGTTAAATGTTCTTTCCAGATATCCGTCAATAGATCTTGTGGGAAATCAAAGATTCTGTCTCTCCCAAACAAAGGGTGAACTGATATTGTATCGAGCTGGGTTGTCTGTTCATTTGGGGTGGCGAAGTTTACTTCGCCCAAAGCCATACTGATTTTTTTGTATTCTTTGAATTCGCGAATAATAAAATCTTCGGCTTCGGTGATATTTTCAAGTTCTGCTAGAGCCTGAACGACTACAACAGTCTTAACCAATTTTATGTTCCCTTTTCTTTTTCAATTTTACATCAGTTCTCATACGTGAGTTTTCTAAAGAAACCGCTGGATTAGCAAATTTACCAGTTTTAAATGGGTTAACAAATTTTGTTTTATTAGGCATGATAATTCCCTAAATATAGACTGCTACAATACTATACAGCAGATGAAGACATCTTCGCAAGACATCCCGCAACATCAGTGATATGTGAGGTTAGGATAAACTTTGTTTTATACTACATACCCTCATACAAGCTCATTCTTAGACTCTTTGATCTAGCGTATTCATGTTAAAAACTTAGGTTGCCAATCACTCTTCCCTGATTGATCCCTGCGATGGAAACATTTCAAGCCAGATGAAATTCAGTTTTGTTAGATAGAAAAAAACCGCCGATAATGGCGGTTTTTTATTGTGTCCTAACAGTTGTGGTCGATGCGTGGACATCTTTCTCAATAATCCGATATAAAACAATAGGTTAGAGCAAACCCATAGTTACCCGCAGGTCTCTTTTTATATCAATCTAGCATTTAAGCTTCAGCAGCTGGTGCTTTAGCTTCTTTGATTGATAAGCGAACGCGACCTTGACGGTCAACTTCCATCACTTTCACATCAACTTCTTGGTTCAATTGCAGGTGATCAGATACGTTAGCCACACGCTCATCACTGATTTGTGAAATGTGTACTAAACCATCTTTACCAGGCAGGATGTTAACAAACGCACCGAAATCAACGATACGGATAACTTTACCCTTATAAACACGACCCACTTCAACTTCAGAAGTGATTTCTTCGATACGGCGGATGGCTTCTTGAGTCGCTTCGCTGTTAGAAGAGGCAATTTTCACAGTGCCGTCATCTTCAAGTTCAATGGTGGTACCAGTTTCTTCGGTCAGTGCACGAATAGTTGCGCCGCCTTTACCGATAACATCACGGATCTTTTCTGGGTTAATTTTGATTGTAGTGATGCGTGGTGCATGATCAGAGATATCATCACGAGCTGAACCAATGGCTTGATCCATAACGTTCAGTATATGTACACGCGCGCCATAGGCTTGCTGCAATGCAATTTCCATGATCTCTTTAGTGATACCTTCGATTTTGATATCCATCTGCAGAGCAGTAATACCATCACGAGTACCAGCAACTTTAAAGTCCATGTCACCTAAGTGATCTTCATCACCTAAGATGTCTGACAGTACAACAAAGTCATCGCCTTCTTTAACCAGACCCATGGCAATACCAGCCACAGAGGTCTTGATAGGTACACCAGCATCCATCAGAGCCAGAGAAGTACCACACACAGAAGCCATAGAGCTTGAACCGTTAGATTCAGTGATTTCAGATACTACGCGAACTGAGTATGGGAATTCAGCGGCTGATGGCATAACAGCGTTAATACCGCGCCATGCTAACTTACCATGACCGATTTCGCGGCGCTTAGGTGAGCCAACCATACCAGTTTCACCCACTGAATACGGAGGGAAGTTATAGTGCAGCATAAAGCGATTAGTACGCTCACCCATGATGCTATCAATCTTCTGGGCATCACGCTCAGTACCTAAAGTACAAGTCACTAACGCTTGAGTTTCACCACGAGTAAACAGGGCAGAACCGTGAGTACGTGGTAATACGCCAGCCATTACGCTCAGTGCACGAACCATGTCTGGTTCACGGCCATCGATACGTGGATTACCAGCAATAATGCGGCCACGAACAACTTTCTTCTCTAAACTACCTAACAGCTCTTCCAATTCACGAACGTTCAGTTCTGGTTGAGTTTCCAGTAATTTAGCGATAGCAGCTTGCTTAACCACAGACACTTGATCTTGACGATCAAGCTTAGTGATGATCTGATAAGCAGCAGTCAGACCTTCTTCAGCCAGCTCTTTAATTTGAGCAACTAATTGCGCATCTTTAACAGGTGCAGACCAATTCCAAGCAGGCTTGCCAGCTTCAGCTTTAAATTCATTGATGGCGTTAACAACAACTTGCTGTTGATCATGACCATAAACTACTGCGCCTAACATCACTTCTTCAGGCAGAGCATTAGCTTCAGATTCAACCATCAATACAGCAGCTTCAGTACCAGCAACAACCAAGTTTAATTGGCTATCAACCAGCTGCTCAGCACCAGGGTTCAGCAGGTATTCACCATTGCTATAACCAACGCGCGCTGCGCCTAATGGACCGCTGAATGGAATACCAGAAATGGCCAATGCAGCAGAAGTACCGATCATAGAAACGATATCTGGCTCAATCTGTGGATCAACAGAAACTACAGTGATGATAACCTGAACTTCGTTAACAAAACCTTTTGGAAACAAAGGACGGATTGGACGATCGATTAAACGTGCAATCAGTGTCTCATCTTCAGATGGACGACCTTCACGCTTAAAGAAACCACCAGGAATCTTACCGGCTGCGTAAGTTTTTTCCTGATAGTTAACAGTCAAAGGAAAAAAGTCACGACCAGGATCTGCTTGTTTCTTACCCACTACAGTAACTAAAACTGTGGTGTCGCCCATACTGGCTAAAACGGCGGCATCCGCTTGACGTGCAATAACACCTGTTTCCAGGGTGACTGTATGTTGACCATACTCAAAACTTTTTACGATAGGATTCACGTGACCCATTCCTTAATTTAATGACCTTAATTACGCGCGTAAGTATACTGCAATATCTGGCACCAGATAAAGAGGGCAAGGGTCTCCATTATGAGACTATTTATTGATTGTCAGCCTTACGCACCAAAAAACAGGCAATAAAAAAGGAGGCTAAGCCTCCTTATTTACCTCAATGAGGCCGATTAAAAACCAGCCACACTAAGTAGGCAAACGCCGTATTAGCGACGCAGACCTAAACGCTTGATCAGGTCAGCATAGCGAACTACGTCGGTACGCTTCAGGTAAGCTAACAGCTTACGACGAGCGCTAACCATACGCAGCAGACCACGACGTGAGTGGTGATCATGGATGTGCTCTTTGAAGTGACCTTGCAGGTGGTTGATCTGTGCAGTTAACAGAGCAACTTGAACTTCAGTAGAACCTGTGTCGTTTTCACAACGGGCAAATTCAGCAACAATTTTAGCTTTTGCTTCAACGCTTAGTGACATGTTTGTCTCCAAAAAATAAATAATAAACCTTAGCCGATCACTAACTCAGCCAAGGGGAGCGGTATTTTAGCCAGAATAAAGCCAAGGCGCAATAGCTTAATCAGCGCTTTGGAAGACCACTAGACGCTTAGGCGCTAATAATCCGGCAGGATTCAATTGGCCAATACCGACAAAATGCGCAGGTTTCCCTAAGGTAATCCGCACTAACGTATCTGCTGGTACATTAGGCACTGATACTGGGTTGCCATTCATTAAGAATTCAACAGACTCAGCAGGTACATGTACTACAGGAAAATTGGCGACCGCGGTATCCATTGGCAACAGCAAAGGATCTAATAAGCTTGCTGCTTCCAACTCTTGTTCAGCCGCATTATCTACTAAGGCTTGCAACTGCTCTAACGTCACCATCTTTTCATAAGGATAGTCGGCAACTTTAGTGCGACGCAACATAATCACATGCGCGCCACAGCCTAGCATTTCACCTAAATCATCAGTAATAGTGCGAATATAAGTGCCCTTAGAACAATGAATATCTAAGGTTAACTCATCGCCCTCTAAGCTCACAAAATTAAGCTCATAGACTGTGATTGGACGGGCTTCGCGCGGAACTTCTTTACCTTCGCGAGCATACTTATATAAAGGTTGCCCTTGATATTTAAGCGCCGAAAACATTGACGGTACTTGCATGGTCTCGCCACGAAAATACTCTAATGCTTGCTGTAATTGCTCGTCAGTAAAGTTAAGCGGACGCTCTTGCACCACCTCACCATCAGAATCGCTGGTATCGGTGCGGACTCCAAGCTTAGCTGTGACTAAGTAACGTTTATCGGCATCGAGCAGATGCGATGAAAACTTAGTTGCCTCGCCCAAGCAAACCGGCAGCATGCCGGTGGCTAATGGATCTAATGCGCCGGTGTGACCCGCTTTAGCCGCGCCATACATACGCTTTACACGCTGTAAGGCATGATTAGAGCTCATGCCAGTTGGCTTATCAAGCAGCACTATGCCATCAATAAACCGACCTTTAGGACGACGCGCCATTAGGACTCCTTAGAATCGTCTTCGCGAGTACCGTGCTCTTTTTGCTTCTGCTCATCATCACGGATGATTTTACTCACTAGGTTAGACATACGCATGCCTTCAACCAGAGAGCTATCGTAAATAAAGCGCAGTTGTGGCATTACGCGCAGTTTCATACGGCCTGCCACTAAGGTACGAATATAAGGCGCTGCAACATCTAAAGCTGATAGTTTATCAGCAATGACAGCATCATCTTCTTCAAAGAAAGTCACATAGACTTTGGCATAACTCAAATCACGCGATACTTCAACGTCATTCACAGTGATCATGCCAACACGCGGATCTTTCATGTCCCGCTGCAGTACCTGAGCCAGCTCTTGTTGCAATTGCTGACCGATACGACGGGTACGACTAAATTCTTTTGCCATAATAATCACCAAAGGGCGGTATGCCGCATCTGATTGATACACAAGTACCAAATAGACCGCACCCGCCCTTTATCAATTCAAATTAGATTAAAGTGTGCGTGCCACTTCAATGGTTTCGAATACTTCGATCTGGTCACCAGCACGAACGTCATTATAGTTCTTAACGCCGATACCACATTCCATGCCGTTACGAACTTCAGCCATGTCATCTTTAAAGCGACGCAGAGATTCCAGTTCACCTTCGTAGATAACCACGTTATCACGCAGTACACGGATAGGAGCGCTACGCTTAACGATACCTTCAGTCACCATACAACCGGCGATAGCGCCAAGTTTAGGAGACTTAAATACGTCACGAACTTCAGCCAGACCAATGATCTGTTGCTTGAATTCTGGCGCTAACATACCAGTCATTGCCGCACGAACTTCATCAATCAGGTCGTAAATTACGCTGTAGTAACGTAAATCAACGCTTTCTGATTCAATGGTCTTACGCGCTTGTGCATCGGCACGAACGTTGAAGCCCATCATGATGGCGTTTGATGCTGCAGCTAAGGTTGCATCAGTTTCAGACAGAGCACCAACACCACGAGCGATGATGTTAACTTTAACTTCATCAGTCGACAGCTTGGTCAGTGAGTCACAGATAGCTTCCAGAGAACCTTGAACATCAGCCTTAAGCACGATATTCAGTTCCTGAACTTCGCCTTCAACCATGTTAGCAAACATGTTTTCAAGCTTCGACTTCTGCTGACGAGCCAGCTTAACGTCGCGGAACTTACCTTGACGATACAGGGCTACTTCACGGGCTTTACGCTCGTCACGAACAACAGTCGCTTCATCACCAGCTTTTGGCACACCAGACAGACCTAAGATCTCAACTGGGATAGATGGGCCGGCTTCAGTGATTGGGTTACCGTTCTCATCTTTCATGGCACGGATTTTACCGTATTCTAAGCCACACAGAACGATATCGCCTTGACGTAAAGTACCTTCTTGAACCAAGACTGTAGCAACTGGGCCACGACCTTTATCCAATTTAGATTCAACAACTACGCCTGCTGCCATACCTTCGCGAACTGCTTTCAGTTCCAGTACTTCAGCTTGCAGTAAGATGGCTTCTAACAGTTCGTCAACACCAGTACCCGCTTTAGCAGATACGTGAACGAACATGTTTTCTCCACCCCAATCTTCTGACATTACATTGTGCTGTGACAATTCAGTCTTAACGCGGTCCGGATCAGCTTCTGGCTTATCCATCTTGTTAACGGCCACGATTAACGGCACGTTACCAGCTTTAGCGTGTTGAATTGCTTCGATGGTTTGTGGCATTACGCCATCATCGGCAGCAACAACCAGAATCACGATATCGGTCGCTTTAGCACCACGAGCACGCATAGCGGTAAACGCGGCGTGACCAGGAGTATCTAAAAAGGTGATCATGCCATTGTCGGTTTCAACATGGTATGCACCGATATGCTGAGTAATACCACCGGCTTCGCCAGCAGCTACTTTTGCACGACGGATATAGTCAAGTAATGACGTCTTACCGTGGTCAACGTGACCCATGATGGTCACTACTGGAGCGCGTGGCTCAAGAGCAACATCACCGTCACGGTCAGCCAGAACTTGATGCTCAAGTTCGTTTTCGCGTAACAAGATTACTTTATGACCGAACTCTTCAGCGATCATTTGGGCAGTTTCTTGATCAAGCACCTGGTTGATGGTAACCATAGTGCCCATCTTCATCATTTGCTTGATGATTTCAGTCGCTTTGATAGCCATCTTCTGGGCTAATTCAGCCACAGACACAGTTTCGCCAAGGCGGACTTCGCGGTTAACCGCAACCACTGGCTTGTTGAAACCATGAGCCATAGATTTAGGCGCACTACTGCGGTTCTTCATATGACGCTCACGGCCGTCACGCGCATCTTTACCGCCACGCTTTTTAGCAGCCGGTTTGTTGCGACTACGACGTCCACGCTTTTCATCATCCATATCAACTGTGTCTTCAGCTGCACGGGCAACGACAGAAGTAGTAATATGATGATCGCCGTTTTTCTCTGCTTCTAAACGTAAACGTTCTTCATCATCCCAACGTTTTGCATTTTCTTCGGCTAAGCGACGAGCTTCTTCAGCGGCTTTTGCGGCTTTTTCGTCAGCTTTGCTTTTGGCCAGTGCTTCTTGGGCCGATTTAATTTTTTCTTGTTCCAAACGGGCTGTTCTCGCTTCTGTTGTTTCTGCACCAACTTTAGTAGTTGATGGGGCTTGAGCTTGAGAAGTTTTCTCAGCTTTAGCCTTAGCTTCTGCAGCGGCTTTATCAGCGGCAGCTTTAGTCTTAGCTTCTGCCTCTACTTTTGCCTTGGCATCTGCGTCTGCTTTGGCCTTAGCCTCTGCTTCTACTTTTGCCTTAACCTCAGCTTCTGCACGAGCTTGTGCTTCTGCTGCTATCGCTGCCTCATCACGCTTAACGAATGTCCGTGTCTTACGTACTTCTACTTTAACATCTTTTGACTGCCCACCGTTACCAGCAACACTCAAAGTTTGTACAGTTTTACGCTGTAATGTCATCTTAGTAGGCACGGCGTCGCCACCGTGTTGTTTTTTAAGGTAATCCAGTAACTGCTGCTTTTCTTGCTCAGAGACAGTATCACCATTAACTTTTTTCACGCCTGCAGCTGAAAATTGTTCAATCAAACGATCGACGCTTTTTCCAACTTCAGTTGCGAGTTTCTCGACTGTTGTTCCTGACATCAGTTTATCCCCCTGTTGATCGACTAGGCTTCTTCGCCAAACCAACAGATGTTACGGGCAGCCATGATCAGCTCTCCCGCTTTTTCTTCTGTCAATTCTTCAATCTCGATCAAATCATCAATGCCTTGTTCGGCTAAATCTTCTAACGTCACGATCCCACGGCTTGCAAATACAAACGCGAGGTGACGATCCATTCCGGCCAACGCAAGTAAATCATCACTTGGTTCTGCCCCATCCAATGCTTCTTCAGAAGCTAATGCTCTGGTAGAAATCGCAGCTTTCGCTCGCTCACGCAGGGCTTCAACAATGTCTTCATCCAAACCATCAACGGCCAGTAATTCAGTTACCGGCACATAAGCAATTTCTTCTAATGAAGTGAAACCTTCATCCGCAAGCACCTGTGCGAAATCAGTATCAATCTCTAACGAGTTAACGAACAGATTAACAACTTTAGCACTTTCAGCCTGATGCTTGGCATTCATATCAGCCACAGTCATCACGTTTAATTCCCAGCCAGTTAACTGGGCGGCTAAACGTACGTTTTGGCCGCTACGGCCGATGGCTTGTGCTAATGAGTCAGCTTCAACGGCGATATCCATTGAGTGGTTATCTTCATCAACAATGATGGATGCCACATCAGCAGGAGCCATAGCGTTAATCACATACTGAGCAGGATTATCATCCCACATGATGATATCTACACGCTCGCCACCTAATTCATTCGATACGGCTTGTACACGTGCGCCACGCATACCAACACAAGCACCGATAGGGTCGATACGACGATCATTTGACTTCACAGCAATCTTAGCGCGACTACCTGGATCACGAGCTGCGCCCATGATTTCGATCATCTCGTCAGCGATTTCAGGTACTTCAACACGGAACAGTTCAATCAACATCTCCGGCTTAGTGCGAGTTAAGAATAACTGAGCGCCGCGAGCTTCAGGACGTACTGAGTACAATAATGCACGTACGCGATCGCCTGGGCGGAAACTTTCACGGCTGATTAAATCTTCTTTGTACAATACGCCATCAGCGTTACTGCCCAAATCAACCACTACACTGTCACGATTGCTCTTCTTTACTACACCAGTGATTAGCTCGCCTTCTTTATCAGCAAACTGCTCAACGACTTGAGCACGCTCAGCTTCACGTACTTTTTGTACGATAACTTGCTTAGCGGTTTGGGTAGTGATGCGATCAAATACAACAGATTCGATTTCATCTTCAATGAAAGCACCAATTTCGATGCCTGGCTCTTCGTATCGAGCGGCTTCAAGAGTGATTTCACGGAATGGGTTTTCTAATGCTTGACCTTGATCGTCAACAACCTGCCAGCGACGGAAAGTTTCATATGCACCGGTTTTGCGGTCAATAGCAACACGAACTTCGATATCGCCTTCATACTTCTTTTTGGTCGCAGTCGCTAAGGCAATTTCTAACGCTTCAAAAATTTTCTCACGCGGAACTGCTTTCTCATTGGACACTGCTTCAGCGACCAGCAAAATTTCTTTATTCATGATCTTGCCTCGTTCACCTTGAAACTATCAAAACTTAGCGATTAAGTTGCCTTTGCGAATATTATCGATAGCAACCAATTTATCATTACCATCAACAGTTAAGGTCAACATTTGACCATCAACTTTAGTGATAACACCTTTCAGATTTCGACTGCCGTCAACCGGCATAGTCAATTGAACTTTCGCATCTTCCCCAAGATAAACACCATATTGCTCGGCATTGAACAGAGGTCGATCGACACCTGGAGAGGAAACTTCCAAGGTATATTCATGTGTAATTGGGTCCTCGACATCCATGATGGCACTAATCTGGCGACTGGCAGCTGCGCAATCTTCAACATTTATGCCGTTATCGCTGTCGATGTACACCCGTAATGTGGAATGTTTACCCGCTTGCAGGTATTCGATGCCCCACAGCTGAAAACCCAGAGCCGCCACTGCAGGCAGTAACATCTCGGTTAGTTTGGATTCTAGTGTTGCCAAGGTAACCCCCAAAAAACAAAAAAAGGGCTAATAAGCCCCAGTATTACGCCGTATTCCGGCCAATTTAAAAGTCGCAAATAACAAAAAACCCCGTAATCACGAGGTCATTGACATAAGAACCTATAAACAGTTACGTCCAAATTAATGAAACGTCGCTGGGAGTTTGGTTGCGGGGGCCGGATTTGAACCGACGACCTTCGGGTTATGAGCCCGACGAGCTACCATGCTGCTCCACCCCGCGTCCGAAAACTGCAGCAAGTATACGGTTGATTCCGTTTACTTGCAATATCTGAGTAAATAAAACGCGATATCTACTCAAATTTGGTGCCGAGAGCGGGACTTGAACCCGCACGACCGTTAGGTCACAGCCACCTCAAGGCTGCGCGTCTACCAATTCCACCACCTCGGCGAACTTGCTATCAATCAGGGATCTTATCCTGTGATTGAGTTACTGGCTGTTCAACTTGAACAGGCGCAGTTGAAATACTTTTCCAGCTATCATCAACTTTCGCTGAGTTTGCACTCAAATTGCCAATGATTAAGCTTAATGCAAAGAAGCTAATTGCTAATATTGCAGTGGTTCGAGTCAGGAAGTTACCTGAACCATTTGAACCAAATAAGGTTCCTGAAGCACCGGCACCAAATGATGCGCCCATGTCAGCCCCTTTTCCTTGCTGGATTAAAATCAAGCCAATTAAGGCAAGTGAAACCAACAAGTAAACAATCATTAATACATTAAACATATTTTATGCGCTCATCGCTATGGAACACAGGGTTAAAAACTCAGCCGAGTTTAAACTGGCACCACCAATCAGTCCACCATCAACATCAGGCTGTGCGAAAATATCTGCCGCATTGGCTGGAGTCACACTACCACCGTAGAGGATTCGGATATTTTCCCCAATATAGGGAGACACTTCAGAAAGTCGTTTACGAATAAACGCATGTACTTCCTGGGCCTGCTCTGGTGTCGCACTTTTACCAGTTCCTACTGCCCAAAGTGGCTCGTAGGCGATAATTGCATTATCAAACGCCATAGTGCCATTTTTTTCAATGACCACATCCAACTCTTCAGCAATGACTTCAAATGTCCGTCTTGCTTCGCGGGCTGGACCTGACTCACCAACACAAAGTATCGGGGTCAAACCATGTCGCTGCGCTGCTGCAAACTTATCTGCAACTATATCACTGGTTTCGCCGTACATTCTACGACGTTCAGAATGACCGATAATAACATATCGACATCCGGCATCTGCAAGCATCTGCCCAGAAACTTCACCTGTATAAGCACCGAATTGATGCTGACTCAAGTTCTGAGCTCCCATTCTGACTAAGCTGCCACTTAAGGCCTCTTTATTTTGTTCCATCAACCGCTTTACACTTTCCAGGTAAATGGCTGGGGGACATAGGACTACCTCAGCTGAATCGTCCTTTATTTTGCGAGCAAACTTACTGAATAAATCTTGTGCCAATTCCGCACTACCATTCATTTTCCAGTTGCCTGCAACCATGGGGCGTCTGAGTGCCATCTCTGTCTCCTCTAAAAGCGGGAGGGATAATAACTAACAGCTAAGTAAGTTACAATACCCAAACCCACAAAATTTCGCTAAGTTAGTGCGAATGCTCGCTTTTTGCCCGAAAATGGGGTTTTATGGGCAGATTATCTGCCCAAGCATTTAGCCTTTGGAAACTTCAGTTACCGTTGCAGCGATTTGACTCGCAAAACGTTCCACTTCAGCTTGGTCTTCGCCTTCAACCATCACACGGATTAATGGCTCAGTGCCAGATTTACGTAAGAGTACGCGGCCACGTTGACCGAGCGCCTGTTCAACCTCAAAAACGGTTTGTTTTACTAAGGTAGACACCAATGGATCTGATTTGCCTTCAAAACGCACATTGATTAACACCTGCGGGAACATAGTAAGCTTGGCCGTTAATTGCTCCAGCGTTTGTTGTTGACGACACATAGCCGCCAACACAAGTACCCCAGCGATAATACCATCGCCCGTGGTTCCATTATCCAAGCTCAATATGTGGCCAGAGTTCTCACCGCCTAAGCGCCAACCCTTTTCTTTTAGCAACTCCATGACATAGCGATCGCCCACTTTCGAGCGCTCAAATGGAATGCCTTCAGCCTTTAAGGCTAACTCAAAACCTAAATTAGACATTAAGGTGCCGACTACGCCGCCTTTCAAGGTATCACGCAAATGAGCATCTATCGCCAAGATGTATAGAATTTGGTCACCATCAATCACTTCGCCATGACGATTAACCATCATGATACGGTCACCATCACCATCTAAAGCAATACCTAAATCACTGCCAGTTTCGAGCACTTTAGCCTGAATCGCGGCCATTGAGGTGGCGCCGCAATCAAGATTGATGTTCACACCATTTGGGCTAGTGCCTATGGTAATAACTTCAGCACCCAGTTCACGAAAAACGCTGGGAGCAATGTGATAAGTCGCGCCATGGGCGCAATCAACCACGATTTTCATGCCTTCTAAAGTAAATTCGGCGGGAAAATTACCTTTACAATATTCTATGTAGCGACCAGCGGCATCTTCTACCCGCGACACTTTACCGAGTAAATGCGATTCAACACAGGTCATAGGTTTTTCAAGTTCAGCTTCAATTAGTAGTTCAACGCTATCGTCTAACTTACAACCTGTCGTTGAGAAGAACTTAATTCCGTTATCGTAATAAGGATTATGTGACGCACTGATCACAACCCCAGCTTCGGCTCGGAAGGTGCGAGTTAAATAAGCAACCGCTGGCGTTGGCATTGGCCCAAGCAACATGACATTTAAGCCGGCGGCTGACAGCCCGGCTTCTAATGCTGATTCAAATAAATAACCAGAAATACGCGTATCTTTACCAATAATCACTTTACGAGTGCCACTGCGCGATAATACGCGACCAGCTGCCCAGCCTAATTTTAATGCTAATTCAGGCGTCATTGTTCCCGCGCCTACTCGGCCGCGAATGCCATCAGTTCCAAAAAATTTTCTCATTGCTGTAATCCATGTATAAATGTAACGAGGTCTCAACGCTGTTTGAAAATCAATAACGTACTATTGTCGCCATAATTTTCGTTTTTTAATTCTGTTTTATCATTTTGGTTTGGGTCATTTGCCAAACCTTTAGCATGTCCATGGTTTCTGCCACGTCATGCACACGAATAATATTGGCGCCATGTTGGCAAGCAATTAAGGCGGCGCTGACGCTGCCAACTAGTCGCTCTTCAACATCGCGATTCAGTAACTGCCCTATCATACTCTTGCGCGACAACCCGATTAACAAGGGGCGTTCTAACACGGCAAACTGCGCTAATTGCGCCAGTATTTGATAGTTATGGGTTAGCGTCTTACCAAAACCAAACCCTGGGTCTAATACTAAGTTATCGAGCGGGATACCTGCAGCGATACATGCCGCAATTCTCGCCTTAAAAAAAGTGAGAATATCATGAATAATATTTTCATACTCGGGATTAGCTTGCATGTTTTGCGGTTGCCCTTGCATATGCATTAAACATACCGGCACTTGTAACTGCGCGGCCATGGCTAATGCACCTGGCTCAGTTAATGCTCGCACATCATTAATCATATGGGCGCCAGTGGCAATCGCAGCTGCCATCACTGCAGGTTTGCTGGTATCAATGGAGATCCACACATCATGATGGCGACTAACATATTCAATGACGGGAATGACTCGCGCTAATTCTTGTTCTTCTGTGACTAAGGCAGCACCTGGGCGGGTCGACTCACCACCAATATCAATAATGCCGGCGCCAGCGTTAATCAGTTTATCGGCATGATCACAGGCATGCTTAGTGCTAAAAAAGTCTCCGCCATCAGAAAAAGAATCTGGAGTGGTATTAACAATGCCCATAATAACCGGCATTGACACATCTAATCTTGACCCGTGTGAATATAGCTTTTGCATCCATCCTCCGAAAACAAGAAAACCCCTTTCGGGGTTTTCTTTTATAACTCAAAAAGTTATTTAATCTCTGCCTCACCGCTGTCCTTTAGTGGCGTTTCAGGCTTAGGTTCAGCCTCAGTCACTTTAGGTTCAACGTTGTCTTGATTGGCAGCATCCGCTGAGCGAGCCTTAGGTGTCCCGTTGTCATCGCGCGAAGAATTATCTTCAGCCCAATCAGCAGGAGCACGGACTTCACGACGAGCCATCAAGTCATCAATCTGCGGCGAATCAAGAGTCTCATACTTCATTAAGGCATCTTTCATAGAATGTAAGATGTCTAAATTATCAGTCAGGATTTGCTGAGTACGCTGATAATTGCGATCGATAATCGCCTTAATTTCTGAGTCTATGATAGTCGCGGTTTCATCAGACATGTGCTTGGACTTACCCATAGAGCGACCTAAGAAGACTTCACCTTCTTCTTCGGCATACAATAATGGTCCAAGTTTGTCAGAGAAGCCCCACTGAGTCACCATGTTACGCGCTATCGAAGTGGCATACTTAATGTCTTGCGATGCACCCGTCGATACTTGCTCGCGGCCATAAATCATCTCTTCAGCTAAACGTCCACCATAAGCTACTGAGATTTGACACTCAAGTTTACGGCGGCTTTGGCTAACAGCATCAGCCTCTGGCAAGAAGAAAGTTACACCTAACGCGCGGCCACGAGGAATAATGGTTACTTTATGAACCGGATCGTGCTCTGGCATTAAAAAACCAACAATGGCGTGGCCGGCTTCGTGATAAGCCGTCATTTCTTTGTCAGCTTCCGACATCACCATAGAGCGGCGCTCAGCACCCATCATGATTTTATCTTTAGCACGCTCAAACTCTTCCATTCCCACCACACGGCGATTACCGCGGGCAGCAAACAGAGCCGCTTCGTTGACTAAGTTAGCTAAATCGGCGCCAGAGAAACCTGGCGTACCACGAGCAATCACGCTCGCTTGTACATCATCACCAATCGGTACTTTGCGCATATGCACTTTCAGGATCTGCTCACGACCACGAACATCAGGTAAACCTACCACTACTTGACGATCGAAACGACCTGGACGCAGTAATGCGGCATCGAGAACGTCGGGACGGTTAGTCGCCGCAATCACGATAATACCTTCATTACCTTCAAAGCCATCCATCTCAACTAGCATTTGGTTCAGTGTTTGTTCACGCTCATCGTGCCCACCACCTAATCCAGCGCCACGTTGACGGCCGACCGCATCGATTTCGTCGATAAAAATAATACATGGGGCAGATTTTTTGGCTTGCTCGAACATATCACGTACGCGCGAGGCACCCACACCCACAAACATTTCAACAAAATCAGAACCTGAAATGGTAAAAAATGGCACTTTAGCTTCACCGGCAATGGCTTTAGCTAATAATGTTTTACCTGTACCTGGTGGGCCAACAAGCAAGACGCCTGTAGGTATACGACCACCAAGACGTTGGAATTTAGTTGGGTCACGTAAGTAATCCACTAACTCCTTCACTTCTTCTTTGGCTTCGTCACAACCTGCTACGTCACCAAACGTAGTTTTGATTTGATCTTCGCCCATCAACTTGGCTTTACTCTTACCAAATGACATTGCGCCTTTACCACCGCCGCCTTGCATTTGACGCATAAAGAATATCCATACGCCAATTAATAGCAGCATGGGGAACCAAGAAATAAAGATTTGAGTCAAGAAACCAGTCTGTTCGGCTTCCTTACCCGCTACGAGCACGCCTTTGCTCATCAGATCATTGATAAGATCTTGATCATACATAGGCATGATAGTGGTGAATTTCTCACCGCTGCGCTTTACTCCATCTATAGTGCGTTGGTCGCTAGCAATAACAACTGACGCTACATTACCTTTTTGGTTTGCATCCAAAAAGGTTGAATAATCCATCTTCTGCGCTGAGGAAGAAGAGGGGGAGTATCCCTGGAACACCGACATCAGTACGACGGCGATGACCACCCAGAGTATTAGATTTTTTGCCATGTCACTCAAATTACTCGACCTCTTAAAGTCTTGCGATGATTAACGCTAGATTACTACAACTTGTAACCTGTCGCCACAAGATAGACTTCACGCGAACGCGGGCGTGAGGAGTCCGGTTTACGGGTCTTGACTACCTTAAAGGCATCCTTCACCGCTTTCATATAATCGTCAAAGCCCTCCCCCTGAAAGACCTTAACGGCAAAACTACCATTGGGTGCTAATACTTGGTGACACATATCAAGTGCCAGTTCCACCAAATACATAGCGCGGGGCTGATCAACCCCCCCGGTTCCACTCATATTAGGCGCCATATCTGATAACACTAGATCCACTTTCGCTTCACCAACACGTGTTAAGAGGGCTTCCAATACTTTATCTTCACGGAAATCCCCTTGTAAAAAGTCGACTCCGACTATGGGGTCCATAGGTAAAATGTCACAAGCTATGACCTTACCTTTGCCCTCAAGCAATTTAACCGCGATTTGTGACCAGCCGCCAGGAGCTGCCCCTAAATCAACGACTGTCATGCCGGGTTTAATCAACTTATCCTTTTGTTGCAACTCTTCTAACTTGAATGCTGCTCGCGATCGCAAACCTTGTTTTTGAGCTAATTTGACATAATGATCATCAAAATGCTCTAGCATCCAGCGGTTTGAGCTGGCTGAACGTTTTTTACCTGACATCGAATTTCCGTGAAAATGAGTATTACACTGAGCCTATATAAGGGTAGAATAGCGGTTTTTCAACAGTAACTCAGCATAAAGTTGGTAGAAATGAACTTAACAACCAAACAGAAACAACACCTCAAAGCACTGGCTCACAACTTAAAGCCTGTGGTGTTGCTGGGATCCAACGGTTTAACCGAAGGTGTACTGGCTGAAATCGATAGTGCGCTCGGTCATCACGAACTAATTAAAGTGAAGGTCGCTACCAGTGATCGCGACATGAAAACCGCCATTGTAGATGCTATTGTTCGTGAAACTCAGTCTGAAAAAGTCCAAGTCATTGGCCACATACTGATATTGTTCCGTCAGTCAGAAGAAATGAAGATTGCTTTGCCACGAGCCAAGTAAATTTCAACAAAAAAGCCGCTAAATTTAGCGGCTTTTTTGTATCTATTAAATATATTGAACTGACACTATCTCAAAATCAGAGATACCACCTGGCGTCACAATCGTCACTTCATCATCCACACTCTTACCAATCAAACCTCTGGCAATCGGTGAATTCACTGAAATCAAATTGAGTTTAAAGTTCGCCTCATCATCACCAACAATTCTGTAGGTCACTTCATCTTCAGTGTTCAGATTTAAAATCGTCACAGTGGTACCAAAAATAACCTTGCCAGTATTTGGCATTTTGGTTACATCAATAATTTGCGAGTTTGACAATTTACCTTCAATGTCACGAATACGCGCTTCGCAGATACCTTGCTCTTCACGGGCGGCATGATATTCAGCATTTTCTTTTAAGTCGCCAAGCTCACGAGCCGTAGCAATGGCTTCGGTAATTTTAGGGCGTCTATCGAACTTCAAAAAATCCAGTTCTTTGCGCAAGTTCTCTGCGCCAACGACGGTCATTGGAACCTTATTATTCATAACAGTTCTGTGTCTCCATTAAACAACAGTAATCCAAACAAGACAGTGCTCATTTGGATATAAATAGGTTGGAATTGCACCAGCAATGAAAATAGGTGGTGCTTTAGAATGCCTACAGCTTACCCAAGCTTGCGCCTATATGAAAGAATCTCCATGAAAATTTATTTGATAAGTGGATGTTCTATACTTTTGCAGTCTTAATCAGCAGAGAAAAACCATGACAGATCAACATAAAGGCTTATGGCTAGCGTTTACTGGGATCATGATCCTAAGCTTCGATAGCCTATTAGTTAAATTGATCGGCGGTTCACCTTGGGATCTACTTTTTTGGCGCGGAGCATTGCAAGCGAGCTCCTTATTCTTCATTCAATTAATTTTTAATCGCCATGAATTAGTTCAAGATTTTACTCCGCCGACTAAGTTAGTGCTACTGGCAGGCGTGTTATTTGCGGCCTCCACCATATGTTTTGTGGAATCGCTCGATCATACCCAAGTTGCCAGCACTTTAGTGATAGTTAATACCGCACCATTATTTACCGCATTGTTAGCGCTTATTGTATTAAAAGAAAGAATTGAACGTACTACCCAAGTGGCTATTGCCATAGCGATTTCCGGAATTTGGATCATTTTTGCCTTCGCCCCAGGTGATGGCGAATGGATAGGTAACCTCTACGCTGTCTTTACTGCTATGTCGACGGCTATCTATCTAGTCATTATGCGTAAAACCAAAGGCCAACATGCTGCCAGCTTTTTGATTGCTTCTGGCATCTTGGTTGCGCTCTATTCGCTTTATCAAGGCGCTAGCCCGTTAAGTGTTAGCCAGAGCCAGTTTATCTACTTATTGCTGCTAGGCGGTTTAGTGGTGCCAGGGGCTTATCTGTGCATCTCTAAGTCACCTGCGTATATACCCGCGGCGCAAACTAGCTTCATTTTGCTAGCAGAGGTGCTATTAGGTCCATTATATGTGTATTTATTTGTGGGCGATGTGCCATCAGCCAATGATATGGCCGGCGGCGCCATCATATTAACCACCTTAGGCATACATACAGTGTGGCAAATACGAAAAAGCACTAGCCCGGCGAGTTGATTTTTAAGCAAATAACTCAAAATACCAGCGCAAAGATTAAAAGCTGAGCAAACAGTTTGTTTTTGCAAAAAAACGACTTGCCAGTTTAGAACTGTGACACTACTATAGCCACATCAAGCAGCGACAGCCGCTAGATAGCAGACTAACTCTGATGTTAGTTGCCCGAATAGCTCAGTCGGTAGAGCAGAGGATTGAAAATCCTCGTGTCCCTGGTTCGATTCCGGGTTCGGGCACCAAAATTAGCCGGCATAGCTCAGTTGGTAGAGCAACTGACTTGTAATCAGTAGGTCCCGAGTTCGACTCTTGGTGCCGGCACCATATAAACAACAAAGCCACTCAATGAGTGGCTTTGTTGTTTCTGTAGCAAAATAAAACCTTCTTACATTCATTGGTGATTGAATCTAATTGGTAGTTGCATCGAGATAATACTTCTTGAGCCTATGTATAAGGCAAGCCCCTCTGATTTATGCCCGCAATACATAACACCTCCCCCACTACACTCAATACACTGTCACGCTCCAATCGCAACGACTCCTTTCTAGCTTGCCATAGGTTACTGGAACTCCAATAATGCCTTGTGACGCGAGAGTTACAAGCAGCCAAGATAAATAGTCACCCAAAGAAAACGGCCCTATAAAGGACCGTTACTGTTTACGTATATCAGGCGTCAATCAACTCTCGACTAACTCACCGTCAAAGATACTGTACGTTATTTCCAGCTACGCATCCTATGACCTTTCAGGGCATAGAATAAGATAAATAGGTAGCAAGGTAAGCCAACCCAGTAAGCCATTTGAGTATCAGCAAACAAGGCAACTTGACCAAAGGCTAGAGGTAAAATAGCGCCACCGGAAATACCCATGATTAATAAGGCAGAACCTTGAGCAGTAAACTTACCTAAACCTTGTAAAGCTAACGGCCATACTGACGGCCATACCAAGGCGTGTGCCAGACCCATCATAGCCACAAACGTCACTGAGTCGGGGATCACAGGAATACCAGACCAGCCCCATAACACTTGAGCAATAGCGGTTGACTCAGTTGATGCCATAGTTGCGCCAAAGATACACAACATACCCGCAACTGATGAGCCGATTAATGCAGCTTCTTGGCTAATGATTTTTGGAATACAAGTCACACCAATTAAGTAACCTATCACCATGAAAACCATAGTATAAGAAGTTAAGGAAGCAAAGTTTTGAACGCCTAATCCGGCGCCATATAAACCTATGGTATCACCAGCAATAACTTCAATACCGACGTAACAAAATAAGGCAACAGCACCTAATACTACTTGTGGGAACTGCATGATACCGGTGGCATTCTTATGCTCTGCCCCTGGCTCATCAAACTCAAGTTCGGGTAATGATGAGAATTTAACTAAACCAATCAAAAACACTAAAGCCACTGCCATATAAATATAAGGCATCACTAAGCGTGCTGATAATTCAGAAATTTGTGCAGCTCTTTCAACTTCATTTAAAGCCGCTAAGTGTTCAGAGCTAAAATTATCAAGACCTGATAATACCAAGGCAGTAAATAAGAGTGGCACCATTACGCCAGCACCCTTATTAATTAATCCCATGATACTAATACGCATCGCCGCACTTTCACGCGGACCAATATGCACTACATACGGGTTAGATGCTGTTTGTAAAATAGTTAATCCAGTGCCTAGCACAAACAAAGCCACTAGGAACAATAGATAGTTGGCTGATTGAGCGGCAGGAATAAACATTAATGAACCGACGCCCATAATGCCAAGACCAATTGCCATACCATCTTTATAGCCTGTCTTCTTTAAGATATATGACATAGGTAAAGCCATGACTGTATAGGCAATATAAAAAGCAAAAGTCACGAATAACGCTTGAAATTCATTTAGCTCACAAATGATTTTTAGAAAGGGGATTAAAGAGCCATTTAACCAAGTTACAAAACCAAAAATAAAAAACAATATGCCAATAATGGTCATAGGTAATAGGCTGCTTTGCGGCGCCCCTTTTGCCTCACTCACTGCACTCATACTCATATCCTACCTCTTGTCCTTGTTATCATTATTAAAGCTTAAGCTTCCCGCCTAGCGGCTAACTCTATTTTTTATACACTTAATCATTTTTAACTATGTTTATTTAAGCATAACACCATAAAAAGACAGCGCTGTCATCCTTAAGGAACCTATGATAGTAAGCTAGGTCACACTTTAATAAATAGCTGGCGGTTATATAGCCAGCGCAGCATTAACCACTGCACAGTAATTAGCGAAATCGCCAATAATAAGGGCTGCCATAACTCTGGAGCCGCTTGAATAAACCCACCGAATAGGCTGTCAGCTACATAGCGCCATTGCACTAAGCTCGATGCCAAGTAAATCACTATCGCATTGGTGCCTATTACAGCAAAAAACCAGCCAAACCTTTGCCAATTAAGAACATCGACTAGCCCATAAAACAGAGCCAACAGCAACATGCTAGAGCCTATGGTGACTAGCGAAAAAGTCATGGTCCATAAGGATTTATTAATAGGAACCCATGGCGATAACAGAATGCCAATAATAATGAGAGCGCTACCAGCAAACAATAAGGTCAAGAGTAATCGTTTAGGGGATGCTTGCTGCTTAACAAAGCGTCCAACAAAGACACCCACTAAAGCATTGATGATGGCGGGCAAGGTTGAAAGCAAACCTTCGGGGTCGTAAGGCAGATTCTGATAAGTGATGCCTGGCAGCCAATGAGTATCCACCCAAGCATTAATTGAGCCTACCGCCGTAAAAGCATTAGCGCCAAAGCTTAATTGCAATAAGGTATAAGCAATTAATGCTATGGCCGCGAGCCAATATTGGCTGCGGATTGAGGTGTGCCAGACTATCATGGCCGTGAAAAACCAAGCAAAACCGATTCTGGCTAACACACTGGCATAACGCACTTGCTCAAGAGACGCCGGCATGCCACTGCCCCAGCCATGGTTATAAATAATTCCGAGGACAATCAATAAGGATAAACGCGTCAAGGCGTGGCGATAATAGGGATATCTAGATGCTAAGGGTAAAGCGTCAAGGCGTTTGGCTGATAAGCCTAAGGCAACGCCCGATAAGAATATAAATAAGGGGAAAATCAAATCATAAAAGCTAAAGCCATGCCACTGGCTGTGGTGCATTTGGCCATCCAACCACTCAAACCCTCGCCAAGAAGTCAGAACAAATAAGGCCGCAAATATGGCCTCACCACCTAAAATCCAAAACATATCAAAGCCGCGCAAGGCATCTAATGATTTAAGTCTGGTGCGCGGCTTATCTGCCGGCGTTATGGGCGGTAACGCATCCTTCGTTTGTCCTTGGCTCATGGTTCATCCTGATAATTATTATGATGGCCAAATTTAAATTATTTTAGCGAGCGTTGCTATTCTGCAAGCAACTAATCAAGCAACTAATAATGAGCACCCCCACCAATATAGGTGTGGCTAACCTGTAAATCGTCATCTAAAACCACAAAGTCAGCTCTTGCGCCAACGGTTAACTGGCCATAATCATCGCTAACCCCTAAATACTGGGCAGGATATAAAGACGCCATTCTTAACGCTTCATCTAGAGACAGACCTAACATAGATACGCTATTACGCACTGCTGAAGCCATATCAAGTACGCAGCCGGCAAGCTCGCCGGTCACTGCATTTAAGCGATCGCCACTGCGAATGACTTGTTGACCAAAGAGTTCAAAAGTCAGGTTGTCATCGTCCCCGACCGGCGGCATAGCATCAGTCACCAGTAATATTTTACCAGGCGCTTTGGCGCGAAGTGCAATGCGCGCGCTTGCGGCATGAACATGATGACCATCGACAATTAAGCCGCACCAAGCGTCGCTATCAAGTGCTGCGCCAACCATGCCAGGCTCTCTTGAGCCAAGTGCTGTCATAGCATTAAATAAGTGGGTAAAACCATCGGCGCCAGCATTAATCGCCGCCATCGCCGTGGCATAATCAGCATTGGAATGACCAAGGCAAACTTTAACGCCCGCGGCCACTAACTGACTAATGACATCTTCTGCCACATTTTCAGGCGCTAACGTGACTAATTTAATCCCGAGATCTTGCCGAGCAAATTCCGCCAATTCAGCATTGGCAATGCGGCGAATATGGCCTGCAGGATGTACGCCCTTTTTCGGCACAGATAAATGTGGGCCTTCAAAATGCACCCCTAAAATACCGGGAACTTGAGCCTTAATCGCTTGAGCCATAGCAGAACTTGCGGCCTGCATGACTTCAATATCATCAGTAATCAAGGTTGGCAGCATAGCCGTGGTACCAAAACGCGCATGAGCTTTGGCTATGGCCTGAATACCAGCAACACTTGGGCTGCTATTAAATAGCACCCCGCCGCCACCATTGACTTGAATATCAATAAAACCAGGCACAACTCGCCCTGTGAGCACTTGTGCATCAGGACTCGCCGAGTTCGTACTTAAGGACACAATACGCCCTTGTTCGACACAAAATTCCACATCAGATAGCCACTGCTGACCATCAAACAATTGCTGCGCACGGAAGTAAGTTCTCATTGAGTTATGCCTCGTTAAATGACTGCTGATTATAAGGTTTGGGTAACTTTCTTAAGACCCTTTGGGTTATCAGGATCGATTCCCCGAGCAATAGCCACAGCGGCCATATCGATATAAAAACGCTGCAACAAGGCTAATGGCGCAACGCGCGGCGCTAAGCCATTGGCAGTTTGATTTAAGTGGATCATATTGGCGCCGCGACTTGCCACGTTTTCAACTTGTTCTATGTGACTGGCATAAGACTCATCAGCAACGCAAGCATCAATAACGGTAAGCTTTTGCTCTACTAAGGTCACTGGGCCATGCAAAAACTCAGCACTTGAGAAAGCTTCAGCATGCACGCCGCCAACTTCTTTCATTTTTAACGCAATTTCTTTAGATACTGCATAACCAAAACCGCGGCCTAAGATCACCAGGTTTTTAACGCCTTCTAATGCTTCTGCTTTTAGTTGTGGCTCAGCATCAACTGCGCCTTGCAGGGCATCAGGCAAGGTCTCTAAAGACGCCAGTAATTCTTCATTTTGTGACCAGTTAGCGGCCAACTGCAGTAATGATGACAAAGTAGCTAAGTAGCTCTTAGTGGCAGCTACTGCTTTTTCTTCACCAGCGCGCACCGGCCACACCTGATCAACAATATCTTTAATCGGTGAAGTTTCATCATTAACAATGGCAATACAATAAGCACCGGCTTCTTTCGCCATGCGTGCCTGCGCCAAAATATCTGGGCTACGACCGGATTGAGAAATCACAATCACTAAGCCGCCTTCGAGGTGCAAGGTTTTACCATAGACGCTAGCAACCGATGGTGCCGCAGCAAAGGTAGGCACGCCTAACTCTACTTCTAATAAATACTTAGCAAACACACCAGCATGATCTGATGAGCCACGGCCCACTATCATCACGAACTTTGGTTTGAACTCACGTAATTTCTGCCCGATTTCTACCGCTAATTCTTTATTAGCCAGTAATTGTTCACGGATCAGGTGCGGGGCTTGACGCGCTTCGCGCTCCATGATGGTTTGAGTCATATATTTATCCTTAAATTGCAACTTGTTGTTCTGATTGCTGGGCATATAATACTGCGCCCATTTCGGGTGCAGCTAATATAGGTTTGATGGCATCGCTGACCTGCGGCGCTAAAAAAGGTCGTAAAGGCTCGGCTAACCCGCCTATCATAGAGAAACGGCTTGGGCTGATGCTCAGTAATTTCTGCGCTAATTGACTAATGTAATCCGCGCCATCATTTACTATGGCTAAAGCCACTTCATCGCCTTCGCGAGCGGTTGCTAATACCAGATGCGCCAATTTGGCATAACAGCATGATGAATGACCGGCTAACTGCGCCACTATGCCCATGGCATCTTTACAACCGAAATAGTTAAGAAGCTTTGGGGTTAACGCGGTTGGGCTGGCAAAACCATCGAGAGCGAGTAACACATGCTCGGCGGCCTTTAAACCTAACCAAGCACCACTGCCTTTATCGCCTAAAGCAAAACCATGACCACCGAGTAACACTTGCTGCGAGCCAGTGTTCGCATAGCCGCAAGAACCTGTGCCAGTAATAATCACAGCGCCGTTATCGCCGCCATGAGCGCCAAGACAGGCAGTATGTAAGTCTGTGGTGAGATAAAAACGTTGGAAAGGATGATCCCAGGCGGCAACATCGGCAAATAAGCGCGGAACGTTTACACCAGCAAGACCAGCGCCCACTATCAGGCTTGATATTAGGCTTGCATCTAAGCCCGCATCAGCTAGGGCTAATAAGGCAGACTCAGTGATTGAATCAAACGTTTGCTGTAATCCATGCAGAGGATTGGCGCGACCTGCGACACCTACTCCTAAGGCACCTCGCTGCTGACAATAGAGCAAGGCTCGGCATTTTGTACCACCGCCATCGATTCCTAAAAATAATGGCTGCTGCGTGTGCGCATTTGAATTCATCGCATCTCTCATGTGATATCCGTCCATAGAATCATCCTGCAACATCAGGATTTATTGTGGTTGATATGATGTTAGCCCAAAAATGACAGCGCTGTCATTTTATATTATTCGACCTCTGAACCAATGCGTGATTACCACCTAAATTTAGAGAAGCATCACGTTAACCTCACCTTAATCGTATGAATTACAATCGATTTGTGGGTGATTTTTCACCTCCACCCCGCATGCATTCATAATGAGTCCCTCAAAATTAACATTCTCCCTGCCCGCTTATCATCGGCGGAACGGGCGCGCACAGCGACAGGCAAGGTAACCTTAACGCCATGACTCCAGCGCTGCCACTGACCATTCATTTCTCGATATTCAAGCGCAAGCCCTGGGAAGCTAGTATTCATATGCAATAAACCATCTTGAATTTTCGCCCCAGCCAAAGGCACGCGATACTCAACCTTAGCCTTGTCTAATTTCACTAATGCTTTTTGCCCTAAGGTATTGGCCAGTAGCTGCCACTGCGCTAATTGCTGCGCTTGCATCAAGGGCGTGAAATACTCACTATTTTCGCTATAAATGGCCCCTTGCGGCAGATAAGGCACTTCCCATTCAGGGCGATGCCAAGCTCTTTCTGCCAGCATCAAGAGGCGCGGAAAAGTGAGATAATCAACCAGTTGATTAGAACGAACAGTTTCACTCCATAGCTGCCCTTGAATACCAAGCACCTCACGCCCTTGTGCTAATGGCACTTGTCCAATAGCAACGGGAGCCGCATGAGTATTGGAGTGAGTGCTTGTATCTAAACCCATATCTAAGCCTGTATCTGTACGAATGATGCTGTCATCGGCCACATAAGGCCGCCCTTCAAAATTGTGCCACTGCTCAGCATTAGCGGCTAAATTGCCTGGCATGAATTCAAAGACTTTACGGCTAGAGCTTGCTCGCGTCGCCCAATAATAACCATGCTCTTTGGGATCGGCGGCGTGCGGCATATCGAAATACAACACATCGGGAACGGAAAGCACGACATCCCAACCCAAATTAGTTTGCTGATGAGCACGCTTATGGCCACCAGCATGCAGACTATCCCACACATTGGATTGCACTATGGTTGGCATATTTTCTATGCGGGTATGGCTCATGCCATCGCTCCAACCGGCGACTTCAATGCCTTTTTGCGCCAGCATTTGGCTAATCCGCTCGATAAAATAACCACCGAGTTGATTCATATCAGTAACGCCATAAGGATTATTTGCAATAAAGGCGGCGCACGCTGGTGATTTAAGCCAAGCGCCAGCGGTTTCATCGGCGCCTATGTGATATCGCGTGAGCGCAGCACCAGCCTCTTGATGCATAAAGGCGATTTCATTTATTACCTTGTCAATAAATGCAAAACTCGACTCTAAGCACACATTGATGGTGTTGTCGTTATAGTGCTGAATCGATGAGTATTGGGTTTTATCTTGCGGATCGCTAAGCTGATATTGATTGACCATCGCAGGCGCTAAGCGCGCACTTCTAGCATCCATAGCTTTAATCGCCGCACGCGAATGCCCTGGCATATCCATAGAGGGGATAATTTGGATATGGTGCGCCGCCGCAAACTTAACTAAATGTATGTACTGCTCTCGGCTGTAGTAACCATTCACACTCGAATCGGCATTTGGCCCACTGCCCAGTTGGGGTAATAAACAGGTTTTTTCAGTTAAATCATGACAACGCTTAGCACCAACATCAGTGAGCTCTGGTAAACCCGCAATAGCCAAGCGCCACCCTTCATCATCGGCCATATGCAAATGCAGCTTGTTAAGCTTAAAGGCTGCCATTTGTGCAAGCAGCTTTTCAATTTGGGCTACGCCATGAAAGTTTCGGGCAACATCAAGATGAAAGCCGCGAAATGAATAGCGCGGCGCATCAACCACTGTCAGCGGCGCCACACTTTGAGTATTGATATCATACAAACTGGCTAGCGACATTAAGCCGTAAAACACTCCGGTATCACTGCCACCAGCAATGGCAATGCCCGCATCATTAATAGCTAATCGATAAGCCTCAATGCCAAGGCTTGGATCTAAGCTTAAAGCAAGGCTTACACCACTTGATGATTGAGTCATGCCTAACGAGGCTAGATAGGTTAATGCGCTTTCCATGGCTATTTTGTTGCTATTGGCATAGCCCTGAATCTTTAGTCCCGAGGCAAGTGAGAGTGGCGGCGCCTTAATCAACTGTACAACTGTTGGCGTTGGAATAATTTGGCTGCTGACGCCAGCCTCATTTCGAGGCGTGTCTTGATTTTCAGCAAAGATTGATTGCGGCGTTACCCAAGTCACGTCATCACTGACGCTACTTTTAAATTGTAATTGAGCGTTATCATAGGCTTTGACAAAGGGGCGGATTTCCATGCCCGTCTCGGCTTCAAATTGCAACTGAGTGCTGTGGATGACCTCTGGGGCTAACCCTGCTTGCACCAGATAGTAATTGGGCATGGCATCGCTTTCGGCTAATTGCCATAACTCGGCCACAAAAGGAATGGTGACTGTGTGACCTGCTTTAAAGCCTTGAAATTGCGGGGTTGCCTGCAACTGATGTAAATCGCCTTGAATGCGTTTAATGGTGAATAGTGGGGTTAGTACGCGTGAAATTGGGCGAATGTGGCTAAAAAATATGGAAACATCACCGCTATAATCAACTGTTGATGTTATGACTAGCTGAGCGTTAACACAACTCAGCTTAGGGGCAGTTTCTGAGGTTTGAGCGGACGGCGCACTATTATCGGCAGTGAGGCAGTCGCGACCTTGGGTATTATTAATAAGTTGATATTCAAGCTTAAGTTGCTGGGCAAATGCCGCAAGCTTAGCCTGAGATTCACTCGGCTGACTGTCTTCGCCCTGCGTCACTATGGTGTTGGTCGCTATGGTGTTAGTCGCAGAGCCCTGCATCCCTGAAATTTTAGTCTCAGCATTAGTTAACGCCTGCGCATTGACACTAAAACTGAGCATTACACTCAATCCAAGCGCAGCGCTTAAGGCTAGCACTAACCTTGCCCTTGACGTTAATGCGGGCACAGACCTAAGTGGCATCGACAATAAGTCAAAGCGATTCATCACTATCCTCTCTTGTGATTATGTAAGGCTGCCACCTGTAATACACCAGACAAAAAAATGGCTGGGAATCATCTGTGATGAACCCAGCCCATGTAGTTTCTGGGGAGAGACTAACTAGACAAATGGAGCAGTAAAGCCTTGCAAATGCAACTCGCAACCAAAGTGGTGACGATAATCAACAAGCATGAAGGAGACCTCATCCATTCATGCAGACCTTCACAGAGTTACCAAACAAGCAATGACAACGCTGTCATTTAAGATTACACAAGCGCGACACAAATTTCTACAATTATCTCACCAACAAAAGCAAATCATTAACACCTAGATTTTTAGACGCAAATAAATCCCAGTGAACAGGCTAAGACCCCCCTTGTGACACCTAAACTGCTATACGTAAGTTGATATCAATGACTAAAAATTAGTCCTCCGAAGACAAAAAACCATATGAAAAAGCCGTAGCGTGGCCACGGCTTTTACTGCCTAAATTAAGCGTGAGTTATAAGCTGGCTTCAGTTTGTGCCAAGCGCTGAATTTGGTTAAGCGAAGTCAAGTGGCTATAAATTGGGCCAATTAAGCCTAAGCGGCGTAACTCAATAAATTGCTCATCACTGAGCTCGGTGAGTTTTGCCTCACGGATAAGATACAAACCGTTGATGTTGCGTTTTTCCCCCTTAATCTCAACGGTTAAGGTTTGCGATTCCAATAACTCCAGTTCAGCTAACTTAGCCAATAAATGCTTAGTCACTTGATCTTGCTGGAAATGACTAATTAAGGCTTCTTTGCGTGCCACCAGAAATTCAGTTTCTTTATCGCCATTAAACAAGGCTTGGCCTTCGCTCTGGTTGACAATCGGACTGGTATCGCGAATACCAATCCACACTTTATCTTCAACCTCAGGGTTTAATATTAAGCCCAGCGGATAATCACGCACTACATGGGGCTGATATAACCCTGACCAGCGGCCATCGTTAACATATAAATTCTGCCCAGGCTTTAGGCCTAACATAGCCACAGCTTGAAACTCACCCGTCTCAGTGTTTTTAACAAACACAATGGGAAATTCCACGGCGATGCGTGGAAATTCGTGCAAAGTCACAGGCACTATATGTTGATCATGTAAGTGCGACAAATCTTGCGCACCAATTTTTAAGTGCCCATGTTTAGTATGATCGAGCAGGCTTATGGCTTGAGTCATGAAAAAATCCCTTTAGCTATTATTGGTGGGGTGATGGCTCGTCTTGTTATACAAAAAGACGCCTAAGATGCCACTGTTATACCTAGTTTTTATAGAAAAATAAAAAGTTAATCAACACTAACGCAACATGAACAGGCAAATTAATTCTTTTGTAAGCCATATTTATGAATGCGTTCGAGTAAATCCCTATGTTCAGGCAAATATTCAAGCCATTTTCGAGCCAATTGCTGCACGTCTTCGGCTTGTTGCCTAAGGCTTGCTGGTGGGGCTCCGCTTAATTGAGTCTGATACTTCATCCCATAAAGCACGTATAAATAATTTTCTAAATCAAAAGCTTCAAACTTGGTGAAAAAATCTGATTTCAAAGGCACTGAGGTTTGCCACAGCAGCAAACGTTGCTGTAATTCCTCTGATAAATGCGCAGGATTGCGGTTATCTAACCAAAATTGACTATCACTGCGGTCCGATAAAAAGTAATGCAATTTGACAAAATCTATCACTCGCTGCCAAGCATGCAGCATTACCTGATTAAAGCGCCCTGCCAATAACGGTAATTGCGCACAATCTTGTGGTAATCGCTCGGCCAATAACTTAGCCGAAAAATCGGTAAGCATAATTGAAGTGGCTTCAAGCGGCTCAAGAAACCCTTGCGCTAGCCCCAATGCTACACAATTGCCACGCCAACTTTCAGCTAAATAGCCAACCTTCATCGCTATTTTGCGAAACGACATGTCACAACTGCTTGGACCAAGATAACGATGAAGCTTAAGGGTTGCCTCGTCTTCATTCATATACCGCGATGAATACACTAAACCAACGCCGCGGCGCTCAGTTAAGGCAATGTCCCAAATCCAACCCGCTTGATGGGCTGTGGCTAAGGTATAAGGCGGTATCGCTTGCTGTGCGGCGGTAGGCACTTGAATAGCTAACGCTGTATCGACAAACAAGCTATCTGCCACACTGATAAAGGGCACGTGTAACGCCTTCATCAACACGGATTCCGTGCCGCTACAATCAATATAAAAATCAAAATTAACTAGCCCATGCTCCTCTGTCACAAGCCCTGAAATTAAACCGTCATCGCCTAGTACAACCTTATCGATATGAGCTCGTATATGGTTAACGTTAAATCTTTGCTTCGCATTTCTGGCCAAAAGCTGTGCAAACTTAAGGGCATTAAGATGATAAGCGTACCCTGCTATTCCTTGCCATTCGGGAGTGGTAATAGACTTAGGCGCTTTACCACTTTCGCATAACTGATGCTGCGCAGAGACTAAGTGCGCGTAATGTGCTGAGCTTGCATTAAATCCACCAGCGTTTTGTTCTGAGCCAGTTGGCAAGGCGTTTGTGGATGCATAACTGGTGGGTAATAGCTCAGATTGCGCCAGTTGGCTTAAATAAAGCGGCGTTAAATCAAGGGGTGAACTTGGTCTATCAAACAAATGATGATAAGCATAATGCTCGCCATGGCGCGACTTATCTAGCCAGTTAATAAATTTAATCGATTGCTTAAAGGTGACATCACAGCTGCGAATAAACTCAGTTTCACTAATGCCAAAAGATTGCAGCGATTGGCGAATAGCAGGTACTGTGCCCTCCCCGACTCCTATGGTGGGCACCTGCGGCGATTCAATTAACGTCAATTCAATATCGCGCCGCGCTGCTAACGCTTTACCTAAATGGTTCGCCGCTAACCAACCGGCAGTGCCGCCGCCCACTATGGCAATTTTAGTTATTGTCATTATCAATTCTCCCCATATAACAAAGCCCAGCAAATGCTGGGCTTTGATTAGAGCGCTATTGCGTTAAGGCTAATTAAACACGCCATAACCACTGACTCAATCCTGCGAAGAGTTAGAAGCTTAAGGATACGCCTAACTTATAGCGCGCTTCGCCTTCAAAGCTCCATACTGGATAGTTAGCCATAAACTCTGGCTTAACTTCAGCATTCAGTGGCGATACACCTTTTTGAATACTATCTTCTTGCGTTAAGTTAACCGCTTCAAACACTAAAGTCATATAGTCAGTGAGGTTATAGTTGGCACTAAAATCCACTTGACCATAAGGTTGGTGTTCGCGGTTACCGTAGAAGCCAGGTAATTCACGGATCATGTACTCACTACGCCAGTTATAAGCTAAGCGCGCCGAAAAATCTTCCATTTCATAGAAACCCACTAAGTTAACTGTGTGCTTAGAGGAATCAGAGAATACGCCCACTAAATCTGGGTAGTTTTCAGCAGGTGATACCGCATTAGCATAGGTATAGTTTGCAGCGTAACCTAAGCCTGAATCAAACGAGTCTTGCAGTTGTAATTCAATACCATCGATTTTGCCGCCATTGGCGTTATAGCGCTCACTGACTGTCCAGCAGTCATATACACCAACACCACAGCTACTGCCACCAGCTGCAATCAAGTCATTGTCATTGATACCAATTTGCTGATTTAACAGCTGACGAGTACTTGAGAATGAGCTGACATCTTTAATGAAATAAGTTGCTGCCACTAAACCATCAGCACTGAAATACCATTCAATACCCAAATCTGCTTGGGTCGCTTTAAATGGCTCTAATACCACACTGCCTTGGTTAACCACTTCGTTGCCAGGAGTGCCATCGTTTAAGCCTGGTAAGGTTGAAGTGGCAAACAAATCGGCATAGTTAGGACGAGAAATCACTTGCGCAGCTGATGCACGTAAAATTACATCGGGTGCCAAATCAAAGGCGACGTTAATGCTTGGCAATACATCGCTATAATCGTGCTTATCGGTACTTAAGGTATTGGCAAATTTGCCATTCTTATCTAAATCATAGTAATCAGATTCAACGTCACTTGAAATGTAGCGCAGACCAAAGTTACCGCGTATGCCTTCGGCTTCAAAGTTAGCCATCACATACAGAGCTAAGTTCTTTTCATCTAAGGTGCCATAACCAGATTTATCCAGTTCAAACCCTGTGATAGCTGATTTGGCGCCATTGATCATCGCATCATAATTAGGCTTAGGTAATATAAAACCTGCGCCCGATGAAATGGTGCCATTATAATAGTCACTCGCATTGCCCCTAGCCCCTGCAAGGCTTGCAGCTGTAACCAATGCTTTTTCAGTGGTTTGGGTTACTTTATGGTCGGCATAACGCACGCCAGACTTAATGCTGTTAATCGCACCAAAATCAACCGGTACCGTCACGTTAAATTGAGCGTAGGTTTCTTCGTCTGAGTTTGGCTGTTTTTTCAGTGACCAACCCTCAGGGCCGACTTGACCATTAAAATCTGCAGCATCAAAGTGTTTGTTGGCGATATCTATATAGATTTGATCACCAGTAGCATCATAAATGCCTTTGAAATCACTGGATTTACCGATGGTGTTACCATAGTTAGCAGTTAAATCTGTGCCGCCGTCAGCCTTACTGTTACCGATTAAACCATCTAAGGTATAACCTATGCCTTCATATTTAAAATCAAAGTTATAGGTGTCAGAGCTCATGCTAGCTTGACGTGCCCACGTTTGTGCCCAAGCGAATGCGTCTTTACCGCTGTGTTCAACTGAAGTACAAACCCCAGCAGCATTGACGCTGTTACAGGTACTGTCGCCTTGCTGTGTCGGGAATAAGAAAATAGAAGTGTTAGCGTTATCGGCCTCTAAGTTCAGGCTTAAAATGTTAAGACCAAACTCTAAGTTGTCCATTGGACGATATTGCATAGCGACGTTATAAGCTTGACGCTCACGTTGCTGTTCAAAGGTAGTTGGAACAATTTCGCCCCAGCCCAGTAATGATTCAACACCATTACGCTGATAATCCGTTTTGGCATAAGAAGCAGAACCTAAGATACCAAAGGTTTGATCTTCGTTTGACCATGAGTACAAACCTGATAATTCAGGATCGGTTGACTCAGAAATAGTGCCGTAATCCCCTTTAGCGCTAAAGAAGGCAGTTTTATCCTGCACATCTAATGGCTTGCGGGTATTAACTATTACAGTACCACCAACGCCACCTTCTGGCAGATCAGCTTGTGATGATTTATAAACTTCAATCGAGCTTATGGCTTCTGGTGGCAATAAGCTGTAGTTAAAACTGCGGTCAATCGCTTGTTGATCGTACCAACCGGTAGATGCTACGGCATGGCCATTGAGCAAGGTATTAGTTAATTGGTTAGAAGCACCACGAATAGATACCTGTTGGCCCTGACCAAATTGACGATTAACCGTGATACCAGGGATACGGGCTAACGACTCACCGATGTCGCCATCAGGAAACTGACCAATGTCTTCTGCAGTAATAGCATCAACTACGGCATCAGAGAAACGCTTAGTGTTCAAACTGGCTTGCTGTGACGCTCGAATACCTGTGACTTCAATGGTTTCGATATCTGCATCAGCCGTTTTGGTTTTAGTTTCAGCTTCCGCAGCCATAGCGCCCATAGCAACTGCACCGCTCAGCAGAACAGCGATATTAGAGGCTAATAAGGTTTTCTTTAGGTTAGATGATTGCATCTTTATTTCCCTTCCATACGGTTTTTATTGTTTTCGTACATAACCATTCGCTAAAGAATGACAACGCTGTCATGATTGTGCAGACATTACACAACAAATAACACTCGCGCCACAATAAAATAACCAAAAGAATAAAAAATTTAACCGTTAACGCGCTAATAAATGAATGCGGAAATTTATTATTACTATTGACAAACAAGTGCTTAACCCAAGCAGTGTAATGAATATGTTAATTTTGAGAGTTGAGATCTATTTTGATGGGAATTTAAAGAGTAAAATACTGACTATTAAGACAATAGTGATGCATCACTCGCTGGTAAGGCCTGCTGGTAAGACCAGGAGTAACACTACATTAGGCAGACGTTATGCCTGCACCTAAATTGCACCTAACAAGAATTCAGTGATGAAAGTAACCATAAATGATGTAGCAAAGTATGCGGGCGTATCGATAAAAACAGTTTCACGGGTCACTAATCATGAGCCGCAGGTCAAGCAAAGCACAATAGATAAAGTGAATGCGGCAATTAAGGCTTTAGATTATCAACCTAATCATTCGGCTCGAAACTTAGCGTCATCAAGCTCTTATGTGATTGGCTTTGTGTATGACAACCCCAACGCTTACTATATTATTGATATGCAAAACGGTATTTTAAATGCTTGCCGTGAGCAAGGTTATGAACTGCTAATCCATCCTTGCGATGCCACCAGTAGCGATATTTGCCAAGAATTAACCGCCTTAGTTATGCATACTCAATTCGCAGGGTTAGTGCTTACTCCACCGCTATCAGAAAACCCACAAGTGTTAGCAGCGCTAGATGCCATAGGCACCCAATATGTACGCATTATTGCCGCCTCAGAATTAGATCAACAAATAGTGGCCAATGGCTTACAAGTGCTAGTCAATGATAAAGTCGGCGCCATTGCCATTACCGAGCACTTAATTCAACTCGGACATCAGCGTATTGCTTTTATAAGTGGCGATCCTGAGCATCAATCCACTAAAGAGCGGCTGGATGGATTTTTAGAAGCCTTAGCCCATCATCAATTAACCACGTATCCAGAATATTTAATTGATGGCCAATATAATTTTGAATCTGGGGTGGCTGGCGCTAATCGATTATTAAGTTTAAGTCCGGCTCCCACAGCCATTGTGGCCTGTAATGATGAAATTGCCGCCGGAGCGCTATTTGCAGCGCGCTTAGCTGGGGTTGCTATCCCAAAACAAATATCCATAGTCGGCTTCGAGGATAGTCCATTTTCAAGACAAACCTGGCCCAAATTAACCACTGTCCATCAACCCAATCAAGCTATCGCCAAACTGGCTACCTGCAACTTAATTAATAAATGCCGTCGGCGCGAGCACCTTGATGGCCAAATGTTTATTCCTAAACCCATACTTAGGGATTCAACGGCAGTGCCTATAGATTAAATTAAACCAATAAACAAAATTATGATTAGATTTGGACTAACCTATTAACAAATATAATAATAGGGAGTCCAACCATTGAAACCATACCTGATAAGTTGCGCCATTTGCTTGTTATCATTGCCACTTGCGGCTCATGACAATAGCAGAGATGAAAACAGCAATGGCAACGACCAACTGTTAGCGCCAACTCACTTGCCACAGCATAAATTTAATGGCGTTGCAGGGCTTACCCCTGCAACGGATATTTATCAGTTAACCGTATTTGATACCAATTATTTATTACCCGTATTCCAAACTCAGTCGCTAAATCAAGATTATTATCGACCACAAAATCCCAATGGCGGCGATGTCGGCAATACCAATGTTCAATTTCAATTTAGCCTTAAATACGGTCTAGCGAACAATCTATTCACTGATAATGACGGCCTTTATCTGGCTTACTCACAAATTTCCAATTGGCAGGCTTATGATAAGTCGGCCTACTTTCGCGATAGCCAATATCAGCCGCAATTGTTTTGGACTTGGCTGCACGGCAAAGATGAATCCACATGGCAAAGTACCAGCCTAGGCTTTGAGCATCAATCGAACGGTAAAGGCGGAATTTATGAGCGCAGTTGGAACAGAGTCTATGCGGAGTTTTCACTTGATTTCAATCAAGTAACACTAAGTATCAAACCTTGGTTTAGAGCTAATGTCACTAGCACTAACTACAACCCTGACATTAGTGATTACTTAGGTTATGGCCGAGTCAAAGCCGATTGGTATATGGGTGAGCATCAATTAAGTTTTACCTTGAGAAATCTGCTAGAAAGTGGATTTTCCAATGGCTATGAAGAAATTAGCTGGAAATTTCCTTTATATAAGGGGTTTAAAGGTTACATCACCTTGCAAAGTGGTTATGGCATGACGATTTCAGACTATAACCACTATGACAATGCCGCTGGGATCGGCATTGCTTTCTAACTCTATGTATACCAGATGCTAAGAGGCCTACACGGCCTCTTCGTTTTCTTCACCGGTGCGAATTCGAATCACTCGTTCCACTTCAGTAACGAAAATTTTGCCATCACCAATTTTACCAGTGCGAGCAGTTTCAACAATCGCATCTAAGGCTTGCTCTAACATATCGTCTTGAATAACTAGTTCTATTTTTACCTTAGGTAAAAAATCGACCATATACTCAGCGCCGCGATAGAGCTCAGTATGGCCTTTCTGTCGACCAAAACCTTTCACTTCTGAGACTGTCATGCCGGTAATACCTATTTCAGCCAAGGCTTCCCGTACATCATCCAATTTGAAAGGCTTAATCACGGCCTCAACTTTTTTCATCACCCACTCCAACCACTTACCAATATGACTAAAGCTTACCAGTTAGCTTACGTTTGCTAAAGCCCCTTATTTGGATAACTGCATCTATAATAATGGTTGAATAATGGACCTGATTTCGCTTGGATGCCTCAAAGGTAAATGCCCATGTCGATATCTCGTCACCAAGGATTCACCCTGATTGAATTAATCATAATTATTTTGATTGTGTCAATTGTTGCAACTGTTAGTTATCCCAATTTATCTGGGATTTGGCATGCGCAGCGCGCTAACAGTCAAATAAGTACGATAGAACAAACCTTACATTTTGCTCGAAACCATGCCATTAATTTTGGCACTCAAGTCACTGTATGCCCCATAATAGCCAATAAATGCCATAGTGACTGGAATAAAGGCATGTCAGTATTTATCGATGTCGATGCTAACGGTCAATTAAATGGGGCCGATAAACTCCTAATGGTAATCAATGAGTTTAATGCCAATGACACAGTACAATTTAACCGCCAAAGAGTACGGTTTCTGTCCAGTGGTTTGAGTTCAGGCAGCAATGGAACATTAACTTATTGCCCATACGCCAAAGATAACCCTAATTCACAAGCACTCATCATTAACAATGCAGGACGGATAAGACGTAGTCATGCATCTTCGATACAATGCGATTAACCTATCCGCAATGACTTTATAACTCAGTGAGGTATACTTAATCTGTTCATTGGAGGACATCATGATTATACGGACTTACGTTGGATTAGGTTTTACCTTAATTGAATTAATGATAACAATTGCCATAGCTGCAATATTGCTAACTATTGGCACCCCATCACTGGTTTCCCTCTATGAAGGCATGCGAGTAAATAGCAATATCGAAAAAGTCCACGATACACTCATTTTTGCTCGCAGCCAGGCGATTAGCTATGGAACTACTGTTAAAGTTTGCCCTTATGCTACGGCTGATGCCTGTGGAACTACAACGGATTGGAGTAAAGGAATACGGGTCTATACCGATAAAAATATCAGTAAGCCATTACGAGCTATTGATGGTTTCCATGCCAATGATAAAGTAAAGGGCTCTGTAGCCTTGCTGACATTCTCCCCTGATGGATTATCTAATGGAGCTACATTAACTTATTGTCCCAATGGCAAGAAGACTGAAGCAAAAGCAGTAACAGTCAAAGTCGGTGGTATTATTTCTTATAGTGATGCTGGGGCGGGTTGCTAACGCCCCTAAGTCCATCAATTATTACCATTCATAACAATGCAAATCTATTCAAGCTCATATTTGCGAAAAATAATATAATTAATAAATCCTCAGATAAAATATCACGCACCACTGCATATGCTATCCTGATTATTTAAGCATTACATCCATAATATAAAACGATTAACCAACTTAATATTCTCCAACCAAGCATTCGAGGCAGCATTTAAGATAAACATAACTCCCAAATTATCTAGGAGTATTTTCATCTAACTGCTTACTAAATTCATTGGTGAAATCATTACCTAACTGTACACATTCAACCACATCTTTTATAAAGAATTTATTACCGTCTGAACCACGCAATTGCTTTCCAGGTAAATTGCCGACCATGATATTGACACTTGTTGACTGCCAACGATAAAAAACAATTTTATCCCCCGTTGCCACCTTGATATGACATTTATAATCCTCTGCAGCGTCAATGTTGGCCGCGACTAATATATAAGACATAGTACAAAAAATAAAACCGATAATATACTTTATCATTTCCAGCACTCCGACGATGGTCCAGTGATGCCTGCAGAAGTCATGGTGATTGTTTTACAATTACTATCCCTGCTTGCTTGTGCACCTAGCGCCGTGGCCGTGATAGTAAAATCACTACTGCCCGCGGAAGCAATACTATAATGCCCGTGCTCAGTGATGAAAGGGCTTTTATTTAAACCGAGTTTTGTCATATCAGTAGCATAAACACGATTATCCAGATAATACTGTTCCTGCAAATTCACCACTTTCATTACCGCTGCGACACCTTCAGAGCGCGCACTTTTAGTGATGTAATCTATATATGATGGGTAAGCAATAGCCGCTAATATGCCTACAATTGCCACAGTTATCATCAGCTCGATTAGAGTAAAACCCTTTACTGTTCCCATGGTTAATTGTTCTCATTCAAATGATAATAAATTTTGTTTATGGTGAGTCCACTACCTAATTCAATCGTACCAGAACATTCACCATTCTCACATTCACCCTTACCAACACCAATAATATAAGCATTGTTTTCTTCACCCGCTTCCGGCTTAGGAATAACTATCTGTGGCGTATCAGGGATTTTATCACCTAACTCATAATAAAGTTGATTTGAGGTTCGAGTGCCTTTATGTAGATCAAAAACATATAACCGACCTTGACCAGAGAAGCTACAAATTCCAAGGTTTAAATCGGCAGTTTGAGTAACAGGTGGCACAAAAGAGGTAAAATAAACTTTGCCATCAAAAATTAGCGACGCTGATAAAGTTTTTTCTCCAGCAGCACCAAAATCATAATACCAACCTCTCTTTTTACCAAAAGCAACATTGTCTATTTCAGTGGTTGGCGCCGAACTTGTTACCGAGTAAAGATCAGACGAAGTTAACGTCGTAGGAAAATTCCCTGGCTCAAACTTTTGAGTGGCCACATAGCGATCTTGAAAAACATAATATCTATCATTGGTGGCTAAATCTAACGGATGATTTCTATTACCTGAACCTATTGTTACAGCATCATAGGGAACTTTTTGATAACTTAACTTATTATTTTCTGAATGCACATTACTAAATTCTGTTTGTGCAATTACAGGTTCAGAAAAAAACATCCTATTATCAGGTGCCGCATCAGCAATAGAGGCAAACTTAAATACGGTCCATTTAGTCTTGTCATTACCGGTTAAATCCATACGCCAAATATTACCAGTAATATCACTTGCATAGACTCTATCGGTATTACCATCGTGATCACTGTCTAACACAGCTACTTTAGTAGCAATACTCCCCATGCCATCAGCAGTCAATTTAGTGATTAGTGACCCGGTATTGGCATTAATAATGTAAACCGCCTCACCAGAACCTTGCTCGGATGCCATGCCACCACCGAAAATTAACACGGGATCGTTAAAGCCGGCAATTGAGGCTACTACGGGTTGAGACCAGGTATCACCTAAATCAATAAAATCCGAATCATTAGAATTGATCATCCATTTAAATGTCGGAGAATCAGGCCTTGAGATGTCTAATGCATAGTAAGAAGTGCCGCCACTGCGCATACCAAGAAACAACAGTGCTTTCTCAATAACACCAGAGCTCGCCGTTTTTACATAGGCTACAGGAGACAAATCCATGCCATACACTGAATGAATCCCGGTCGCTGGATTTTCACGTAATTTTGGAATATTTCCCCATAGTTCATTAGGTAAGAATGCCCAAGACTCAGTCACTGAGCCGACAGCAAAATCATCGCTCCCCTTGTCAGAATCTTTGAACATATGTACTAGACCTTGGTTAGTACCCACAATAATGCGTACATCTAATGTCTTTTCATCGGATCCAAAGTTAATCGCTAATGGTTTAGAATGCAGCGGATCGCCCATAATATCATCTCTAGCATCTGACGAACTATCATCATTATCATCATCATCGATATCTACCCCATATAACCAATCCTGATCCCCCACTGAATAATTTGAACTAAAGGATGACGCCTTAAGATCAATCAAACTAGTACCACTATTAGTAATGATTTTACGATTTTTTAGCTGGTTCATAAGGGTCGGCAACACGCCGCCAGCAAGAACCTTATTACCATCATTAGAACCTTGGCAAGAATTCCAATAGGTACAAGTCTCAATTGAAATATTACCTTTGGAATCGATAGCATTGGCCGTACCACCCGGCCCCACAATTTCACCGGCAGAGTTTACTTTGAGCTTTTTAAGGTTACCCGCCCAACGCGGACCATTACCTGGTAAAAACATAGCAAAATATGCCGAGTTATAAGTTTGAGTCTTATCAAAGTTATTGCTCGCGATGCTGGGTGAAGTAAATGATGTATCGATAGTCACAATTGATTTTAAGGCATTATCTAATGCGGAGACTAAATCAAGACCGTTTTTTGCAACATAATACCCCTTAGATACGCCTTTACTATCACGAGGATTCCCCCCTCTAAAAGCCGTTTCTTCAAGCAATGCAGCAGCGGCATCAGCACCGTCTGAAAATCCAATAGTAAATACGCGAATATTTTGCTTATTATCAACTCCGGATGCATCTTTATTACCAACGACTATGTCATTGTTATACATATAAGCAGCCAAAGCTGGCATATAGCTAGTTGCTTTATTGTTATTAGCATTGGTAAATGCAAATTCACTATAATTAGCAGTACGATTTGCAGCATTATTAGTTAATGTTTTAATAAAATCATCGGCAGATTTGTCTAAGGTTGGCGCGCCATCGGTAATATAAATAACATAAGCAGTATCTTGGCATTTTTTGAATGGACTGGTGTAGTTACCACTCATTAAAATATTTGGCGGCATGTTCTTTCTATAGCTTAGGCTATTATAATCTTTATCATCATTACCAAATGTAACTGGAGCACCACTAAAATATTGATGAGCTTCATATAAGGTTTCACATAAAGGTGTATTAGTTTTAGCTGGCATACCATTAATTAAACTCGTCAACTCGGCTTTCTTCGCCACATTCATTTCAGTTAGTGGAAATACAATTCGCCCACCATCAGCTATACCTTCCTTATCGTAATTAATATTAAATACAGCTAGACCTGCATCAATAGGAATGGCAAGACCATCGAGAGCAGAAATTAAGGCTGCTTTAGCAACATCAAGACGTGTGCCGGTACCACCGCTGTTTTGGCCATCACTGGTCGTCGTCACCCATTTATGCCATACCAAATAATGTGCTGTGTATAGGGTCACAGGCTGACCTGTACCAAATTGAGTATTATTGAGACTGTTTAGTCTATCTGCTTCATCAGCCTTATTGGTATACTTATTACTCTTATTATTGATGGGATAACCATCATTAATCACCTTGCCTTTATCTTTTCCTGGGTTTTTCGGGTCAGCATTTAAAATATCTTCATAACAATCAACAATACTATTCTGATTGAAGCCATTATTATCGGCTAAATTATCCCAACTATCTATTTTAAACTCACGTAAAAAACCGGTATAACGGCCTTTAGTCGCTAACGCTTTGATTGAGCTATTACAATTATTATTTTCGTCATAGAAACGACGACTATCCTTAGGATTCTCTGGTGTTGGCATCATATTGGTATTATCTATACCACCACTGTTCCAATAGGTACCTTTTTCATTAATATAGCCGCTATAGCCGTCAAGATAATCTTCAAAACCGTCTGGATAATCACATTTCCCCAGAGTCTCATCAGCTTGCGAGCAATAAGTTGAGACAGCATTTTGATCTTCTGTCGACATACTGCCGGAGTTATCGAAAATAAAAAGCACTTGAGGACGTTTACCCGATCTAACCGATGAATCCATCAAATAGAGTTCGGTATCATCTGCGTAAACCACTCCACTTACGCCAGTCAATACCATTAAAATACTAGTAATCCATTTGTTTAGCATGATACTTTCATCCTTCAGGGTAAAATTTGCTGCTCTATGCCTGCTACCACACTTAACTGACCCAGTTGCTCACGGCCAAAAGTCCTTGTACTACTAATTTCAAAGCGACGACAGCTCACGACATTAGCTCCGCTGGCATTAGCTGTGCGTTGACACCCGACATTTTTTCCCCCGGGAACTGGAAGTGGGGTTAATTGTTGCTTACCATCAAAAAGCGTTTCATTAGTGACAGTTGTTAAATTAGCAAATAACACCCCTTGATATTTGGCTATCACTGACTGTAAACCGCCATCAGCAATGGCCTTAGCTTCTATTCGCTCAGACCCCGCGCCAGCCATTCTTAATGATTGAGTTGAGTTGACGGCTAGAGATACGCCTATCACAGTCATAATGAGCAACACTATCAGTGCAAAAAACAACACCACACCTTGTTGTTTCTTTATATACATAGCTTAACTCCGACTCAACACAGGGTTTTCGAGAATAATTGTGGTGGACATAACTTTACGCCGATAGTGATCCTTTAACGGTTCAATCGTCTTGTCCCCTAACTGGTAGGTGACATCGTTCAAGTAAGTACGATCTTCTTGAACTGAACGAACTAAAATAAACACTTTTATTGCGACTAAGCGCTGAAATGATTCATTATCCCACATCTTTGACTCGACATCTGCCGCAGGGAGATATCGATCGGGAGTGCGGTCACCATCATCATCAACGCCATAAAGAAAACGGATATTTTCAATGCCTTCAACTAACTGCTCATCATTAGTCATACCCGTTGCCGTTAGAGTTTTTCGCCTTAATGAAGGTACGCCAGTAGCGTCATCAGCTAAAAAATATACATGGTGTTGGTATTCCCAAATTCTGGCATTAGTTAATGCAGTGGCTGGTGTGACTGTATTAAAAAATATTGCTTGGCTTGAAGTCGCAGTAACAAAATAGTTACTTCCATTGCCTGCTACTACGCTGGGGCCAACTAATCTCTTGATTTGTAGAACATCCGTTTTCGATTTTACTGTTGATGTTGCTAAACAAGTAAACTTAGTCGTACCAACACTCTCATAACCCCATAATCGCCTGAAATGTGCCGGTTGATTGGCGGGCAGACTGGCATTGTTTAAACCTTCACCAATACAATCTACACCAGAGACTGCTGAACCTGCATCTATCTTAGTATTTGAACCAATCACTAAATCACTGCCGGTAATATCGCCCATGAATCCTAGTTGGCTAATATCGCGCTCTATGATGGCTAACGCAATTCGTCCATTTTCCTGTAACTGGTTGAACTGACTAGTGGTGGTCACATTGGATGACGACATGCTAAACATAGTAAATACGCCTACGGTCAGAAACAGTCCAATGACCATAGCAATCATTAACTCAACCAGAGACATTCCGCGCTGCGCAGGCTGGAATTCATGGGATTTGATTGAATTTCTCATTTAAATAATCACAGTTTTCATAGAAAATATTCGCCGATTTTTAGTATCTACAGCACATTTACTTGCTATATCATTGATATTTGATGTATCGATCTTCGTCTCACGTATGCCACGCCAAACCAAAACAACCAACACATCATTGCCATTTACATTGATACAGGCCGTAGGTGCATCTAGCCCCCCCAAGTTTTTACTGCCGATGATTTCAGCCGTTCCAGTAAAAGCTGATTGCCATTCGTAAATATCCCAGGCAAGCATGTCATTCGGGGCACATATCTCTGTATTGCAATCCTTGGCTGTGGCAGTTGGTACTCCAGAAAATGGGCTGTTATTATCATAATTAGCGAGTTGGCTAACATTTAAACGCATGCGATTAATCATATCATTGGCATAATATGAGGCTTGGGTCTGCTGATAAGACTCAAAACTGCCGTGCTTAGCCACTATATGTAAATTGAATATACCGACGAGCCCCACAACCAAAATGACTAATGCGACGAGTACCTCGATTAAAGAAAAACCTTTGACACCTGAACTCATGCTGTCAACTCTCCGTCACTAGGCATTATCTTGACGACACAACACCAAAATAATGTTTAAAATCTGTTATTTGTACACACAAAAAACACTTAATCAATGGTACACAACAAATGCATTACTCACCAGCTACTTTCAATCATTTACATATACATCATTAGAGCTTTTACATAAATTTCAGCCAAAAAAAAGAGACCTTACGGTCTCTTTTTATACAAAACAATTAATTACCTAAGTTCTGCAGGGACTGCAAAGACGATATCTTCTTCACGTCCTTGTACTTCAGTGATCACACTTGGCGCCATAGCAGCAATAGCATCGACTACTTGCTTAACTAACACTTCAGGCGCTGATGCTCCAGCAGTGACTGCCACACGAGCGACGTTAACAAACCAAGTGCTATCTATATCGGAGGCATTATCCACTAAATAAGCTTCTGTGCCTTCTTTCTCTGCTAATTCGCGCAAGCGATTGGAATTAGAGCTATTTTTAGAGCCAACAACTAATAACAAGTCGACACTGTCAGCCATTTTACGCACCGCATCTTGACGATTTTGAGTGGCATAACAAATGTCGTCTTTACGCGGGCCTTCAATGGACGGAAATTTTTGCTGCAGCGCAGCAATAATATCCATAGTGTCATCCACCGACAGAGTCGTTTGGGTAACGAAGCATAAATTAGTTGGATTCTTAACGACTAAGTTAGCAACATCCTTAGGTGATTCGACCAAATAAACGCCGCCATTAGGGTTGTCGTATTGCCCCATGGTGCCTTCCACTTCTGGATGCCCCTCATGGCCAATAAGAATGCATTCAATGCCCTTGCGACTTGCGCGTGTGACTTGTAAATGCACCTTAGTCACTAACGGACAAGTGGCATCAAACACTTTCAATCCGCGCTTTTTAGCTTCAAGTCTTACCGCTTGAGATACACCATGAGCACTAAAAATGACTATGCTGTTGTCGGGCACTTGATGCAATTCATCAACAAAAATCGCGCCACGTTGTTTTAAGTTATCCACCACGTAGCGGTTATGCACCACCTCATGACGCACGTAAATCGGCGGATTAAATAACTCTAGCGCACGTTCAACTATGCTGATAGCTCTATCTACTCCAGCGCAAAACCCTCGCGGATTTGCCAAAAATATATCCAATTGTTTCACATCCAGTCGTGCTGTCATTACAGTACCTGCAACACTTCTAATTCAAAGGTAAGTTCATGGCCAGCTAATGGGTGATTCAAATCAACCGTGACTGAATCACCCGCGACGGCTCTAACTATACCAGGGATTTCACTGCCACCTGGGCCTGAAAAACTAATAATAACGCCCGCATCAAGCGCCATATCCGCTGGAAAGCGACTGCGGTCTAAGTAGTGGATAGCATCAGGATTTACAGCCCCAAATGCATCCTCTGCCGCCAAAGTAAAGGTCACTTGCTCACCCACATTAAGCCCTTGGAGATTGGCCTCAAACGCAGGGCTTAAGCTCGCATCACCCAGTATTAATTTGGTGGGCTTACCTGACACTTTAGTGCTTTCCGCCGTACTGCCATCCGCTAGCAAAATATTCATATGACACACTAATGCAGTTGTCATCATTACTCCTTGATTACGACTTAGACTCAATGGCCTCGGCTTTCGGCTGCTTGAACGCATCCAAAATCATTAATACTGCGCCCACACAAATGGCGGAATCGGCAATATTAAAGGCTGGGTAGTGACTAGTTTTCCAATAAAAATCAATAAAGTCGACTACATAACCATGCATCAAGCGATCCACAAGATTACCAATCGCGCCACCAATCACTAAGGTATAAGCTAAATTTAAACGCCATTCACTGGCAGACTGACGTCTTAACCAGTAAGTGAGTACTAAGCTGAAACCTACAGCCACTGCGGCAAATAACCAACGCTGCCAACCGCCAGCATCGCTTAAAAAACTAAATGCAGCGCCATAATTTCTTACATAAGTGAAATTAAGAAACGGCAATAAATTAATCGATTCATACAGTGAAAAGTTGGCCAGTACCCATTGCTTTGAAAGCTGGTCTGCAATAAAGACCAGCACCGCGACAAAGTACCAACGCAAACCACTGTCTTTCCAGCTTATTGGCATGATTATTTCCTTATGCGAATTGGCGAGTCTCGCCATCGCCATCGATGTTGGTGACGCAGCGTTGACATAAGGTTGGGTGAGCTTCAATAGTGCCCACTTCTTCTTTATGGTGCCAACAACGCTCACACTTCTGTGCTTCACTCTTAGCTAACAGTAACTTAAGGCTCGCCATTTCAGTGGCAATAGCATCCAGTGGAGCATTCTCGAATGGAGCAACAGTCACAGCTGAAGTTAAAAGTACGAAACGCAGTTCATCACCAATGCGAGCTAATTGCTCCGCCAGCTTGGCATCCGCAAACAAGGTAATGTCAGCTTCTAACGAACCACCTAAACGCTTGTCACGACGGGCTTGCTCAATCACCTTGTTTACTTCGGTGCGAACGCTGAGCAATTGCTGCCAGTATTCATCAGCCAAATCGTTTTCAAGAGTAATAGCTTGCAAGCCTTCATACCATTCTTGTGTAAATACAAAAGCTTCGCGCTCACCTGGCAGCAACTGCCAAATTTCATCAGCAGTAAAGCTTAAAATTGGCGCAATCCAGCGTACCATAGCTTCACTGATCAAGAATAAGGCCGACTGACAGCTGCGACGTGCATGGCTTTCAGCTTTAGCTGTGTACTGTCTATCTTTGATGATATCAAGATAGAAGGCACCCAGTTCAACGGAACAGAACTGCATCAGCTTTTGAGTGACTGAATGGAAATTGTAGTTATCATAAGCTTCAATGATTTCTTGCTGCAAATTAGCCGCGCGGCGCACAACCCAACGATCTAATGCCACCATGCTTTCCACAGCAACCATATCGGTTTCTGGGTTAAAGCCATTGAGGTTAGCCAATAAGAAACGGGCAGTGTTACGAATACGGCGATACGCATCAGCGCTACGGTTTAAGATCTCATCAGAAACGGTCATCTCACCGCTATAATCGGTAGCCGCAACCCACAAACGCAGAATATCGGCGCCTAACTTGTTGGTCACAGTTTGCGGAGCAATCACGTTACCAATAGATTTAGACATCTTGCGACCTTTACCATCAACGGTAAAACCGTGAGTAAGCACTTGCTTATAAGGTGCTTTACCATTCATCGCAGTTGAAATCATTAACGATGACATGAACCAGCCACGGTGTTGATCTGAACCTTCTAGGTATAAATCCACCGGATGACCGTTAAACTCTGGACGAGCGGCAACCACAGAGGCAAAAGTAGAACCTGAGTCATACCATACATCTAAGGTGTCAGTGACTTTACGATACTTATCAGCGTCTTCACCTAACAATTCGCTGGCATCAAGATCCCACCATGCTTGAATGCCTTGCTGCTCAACACGGCTAGCAACTCGCGCCATTAACGCCACGCTATCTGGGTGCAATTCTTCAGTTTCACGGTTAACGAACAAGGTGATAGGTACACCCCAAGTGCGTTGACGTGAAATACACCAATCAGGACGGTTTTCAACCATCTTTTCAATACGGCTTTGTCCCCAATCAGGGATCCACTGAGTTTGCTCAATTTCACCTAGTGCTTGCTTACGTAAGTCTTGGTTATCCATAGAGATAAACCACTGCGGCGTAGCGCGGAAAATGATTGGGGTTTTATGGCGCCAGCAGTGTGGGTAGCTATGACGATAGGCTTGATGATGCAACAACACGCCTTTTTCTTTCAATAACTCAACCACGGCATCATTGGCTTTAAATACATGCTGACCGGCAAAGATTTCAGTATCGGCTTTATAGACACCGTTATCAGCTACAGGGTTCGCAACTTCTAAACCATATTTCTGACCAACAACAAAGTCGTCTTGACCGTGACCTGGTGCAGTATGCACTATACCAGTACCCGCATCAGTAGTGACATGGTCGCCTAAAATGGCTGGAACATCAAAATCATAGAAAGGATGATTAAAGCGCAGTAATTCAAGCTCTTGGCCTTTAACAGTGCCTAATACCTGATGAGATTCAGCGCCATAACGCGTTAAACAAGTCTCGGCTAATACTTCAGCCAAGATCAGAGCGCGTTTCTCACCCTCTTGCTCAAACTCAACTAACACGTAGTCAAGCTCTGGGCTTAATGATAAACCGCGGTTAGCCGGTAAGGTCCAAGGAGTTGTAGTCCAAATCACCATAGCTACTGAATGTGGGTAATCACTTACGCCAAATTTAGCCAGTACTACAGCCTTATCTGTTGCTTCAAAAGCAACATCGATAGCAGGCGAAGTTTTATCTTCGTATTCTACTTCGGCTTCGGCTAAGGCTGAACCGCAATCCGTACACCAATGCACTGGCTTAACGCCTTTATGCAAGTGACCATTTTCAATCACTTTTGATAATGAGCGAATGATATTCGCTTCAGTGCCAAAATCCATGGTGAGGTAAGGATGCTGCCAATCACCAAGCACGCCTAAACGGATAAAATCATCACGCTGACCTTCCACTTGAGTACGCGCATATTTACGGCACTCTTCGCGAAATTCTGCGGCAGAGATTTTTTGACCAGGCTTACCTACTTTTTGCTCAACTTTCAGCTCGATTGGTAGACCATGACAGTCCCAACCTGGCACGTAAGGAGCATCAAAGCCAGACATGGTCTTAGATTTGATAATAATATCTTTAAGGATTTTATTGACCGAGTGACCAATATGAATGCTGCCGTTGGCATACGGAGGGCCGTCGTGCAAAATAAACGGTTTTTTACCTGCACGGCTGTCACGGATCTGCTGATACAGCTGCTCTGAGGTCCAGCGCTCCAGCATTAGTGGTTCGCGATTTGCAAGGTTACCACGCATTGGAAACTCGGTTTCCGGTAAATTCAAAGTTGATTTATAGTCGCTCATTGATCCCATACCATTCACTCAGCTAGCAAGCTAGCTTGCATCATTGCTAAATAAGGCTCTCGCCTTATCCGCATCATTTAAAATCTGTTTTTTTAACGCTTCGAGGGAATCAAATGGCTGCTCATCACGCAGCTTTGCCACTAATTCTACCTCAATACTCTTACCATACAGTGATTCATTAAAATCAAATAAATGCACTTCTAGCTGACACTGTTGACCATTCACTGTCGGGCGAAAACCTATGTTAGCTACACCTTCATAAATGTCACTGTCTGGCCAAAACACTCTAACGGCGAACACGCCGCGCACCGGTACTACCTGACGTTTTAAGGCTATGTTAGCCGTAGGGAAGCCAATAGTGCGGCCAATTTTTTGCCCATGAGCCACTCGGCCACAAATAATATAGGGGTGTCCTAGCAAACGTCTGGCTTGCTCCATATGACCAAGCGCCAATTGTTGACGCACCTCAGTTGAACTCACTCGGTGCGAACCCACCATAAAGGTTTGAGTGCTTTCGACGGCAAACCCCAAGCGCTCTCCGGCTTTGCACAGCATCTCGTAATTGCCCTGACGCTGGCGCCCAAAACGAAAATCATCGCCAACGACCAGATACTTAACGCCTAGCAGCTTTACCAGCAAGTCTTCAATAAATTGCTCGGCTGTCATCGACGCAAAGCGGCGATTAAAATGCACGCACAAGACGCGATCTATACCTAATTCATCAAGCAGCAGCAATTTATCACGCAATAAACTTAAGCGTGCAGGTGCCTCGTTGCCAGCAAACATTTCAAGCGGCTGCGGCTCAAAGGTCATCAACACCGCTGGCAAATGATATTGCTTAGCTTTAGCCAATAGATTTGAAATAACTTGGGCGTGTCCTCGATGAACACCGTCAAAATTACCTATGGTCAATACGCAACCACGATGCGCCGGTAAGATGTTATGTATGCCGCGGATTAATTCCATATGACCCCAGTAGCAGCCAACGCAAATTGGCGGATTATATAACAGCTAGCCAAGAGAATCAGCACCACTGTGCAATTTCCAAGGTTTGACACGACAAATAATCATGATGAGAAGGTAAACACCCGCGCCAAGCCCGATTAATTTAACTAATTCCAGAGTGCGCTCACCGATATGCCAGTCTAACCACTGGCCTTGCTCTGGCATCATATACAATAGTGTGCCAGCCATAGCCAACGTCGCCACTAAGGTTTTAACAAAAAACCAAACTGTTTTGCGAGTGGCTTGATAGACACCTTGGCGATGTAAACCCCAATATAACATGCCAGCATTTAATAGGGCTGACATAGAAGTCGCAATGGCGAGCCCCACATAACCAAAAGGTATGGCCAACACTATATTGAACACCATATTGCTCACCATAGCTATTATACCAAAGCGCACCGGCGTTCGCGTGTCTTGACGCGAGTAATAACCCGGCGCCAACACTTTAATCATCATAAAGCTTAATAAGCCCGAACCGTAAGCGACCAGTGCATAAGACGCCATATTAACGTCTGTCATGTCGAACTCACCGCGCATAAACAACACGATAAGCATAGGTTTAGCTAGTAAAATCAAGCCTATCATAGCTGGCATACCCAAAAAGAAAATGGCTCTTACGCCCCAATCCATAGTGGCTTTAAAGCCTTCTCCATTATCATTGACATGACGCCTTGATAGCGCAGGCAAGATCACTGTGGCGATAGCAATACCAAAAATCCCTAAAGGGAACTCAAGTAATCTGTCGGCGTAATACAGCCAACTGATGGATCCCGTCATCATGAAACTCGCAATAAAGGTATCCAGCAATAAGTTCACTTGTGAGACGGAAACCCCAAACAAGGCGGGGATCATCAAGGTTCTGATTTTAACTACGCCAGGGTGATGCCAGCCCCAACTAGGACGCACCAGCGCATCTTCACGCCATAGAAACGGAATTTGGAACAAAAGCTGGATAACGCCGCCTAAAAATACCCCGATGGCCAGACCTATTTCAGGTTTTTCCATCGAAGGCGATATCCACATAGCAGCGCTAATGATGGCTATGTTTAAAAATACTGGCGTAAAGGCCGATACCGCAAAGCGACCACGAGTGTTGAGAATAGCGCCGGCTAGTGCAGTAAAGGTAATAAACCACAGATAAGGAAAGGTGATTTTAAGCATTAATGACGCGAGTTCAAATTTGGCGCCATCAGGCTCGTTATTAAGCCAAGCCCAAAACCAGCCGCCACCAAATAATGCAGTAAGCACAGGGGATGCAATAACCCCCACCAGAGTCACCCCAGTCACTAACACGCCTAAGGTGCCGCACACCTTACCAATAAGCTCTTTGGTTTCTGCTGGGGTATTTTTTTCTTGGTATTCGGTAAACACTGGCACAAAGGCTTGGGCAAACGCGCCTTCTGCAAATAGACGCCTTAAAAAGTTAGGAATTTTATTGGCAAAGAAAAAAACATCAGCGCTACTGCCTGCCCCCATTAAATTGGCAACCACCATGTCACGAACTAAGCCTAAAATTCGTGAAATGAACGTCATGGCACTGACTATTGCGCCAGAACGCATTAATTTATTACTCAAATGAGCCTCTCAAAAAACTATTAATGGCGATTATCGGTGACTTTTTAAGCCAATCCTTGGTATTTTCTGTGTTTTAAGCCCTACACAAGTAGGTGGATGTGCGCCAGTTCGTAAAAATTCATCACTCACTCTGTCATAGCACATCATTTGCTGGTAGAATTGCGCCACATCTTACACGAGTTGGGTTGAAGATAGCCAAGTCAGGTTGGATTATTTTGATTCAATGACTGATATTCATTCATCAGCATTGACAAAAACACAAAATGCGGGCATATTCCTCGGCCTTTGAAAAATATTAATCCCAGTTTTTAGGAGTTGCACCTTGGCTAATAGCAAGTCTGCAAAGAAGCGCGCGCTTCAATCTGAAAAGCGTCGCCAGCATAACGCCAGCCGTCGCTCAATGTTACGTACCTACGTTAAGAAAGTTATCGCTGCTATCAAAGCAGGCGATCACACTACAGCTGTTGCCGCGTTTAACGCTGCCCAGCCTATCGTAGATCGTATGGCGACTAAAGGCCTGATCCACAAGAACAAGGCTGCCCGTCAAAAGGCTCGCTTGAACGCTAAGATCAAAGCACTGGTTGCTTAATTTTATCGTTTATATATAAAAACCGGCCTAGGCCGGTTTTTTTATAACTTTAAACTATTAAGCAGTTTGATGAGTTCCATAAAGGTTATTCAGCAATTGAATAATTGCCTTTACTTCATCACTCTTCAGTGAGTAATAGACAGTTTGTGCTTCTTTTCTGGTAGTCACCAAATTATCTTTACGCAACCAAGCAAGATGTTGTGATAAAGCAGACTGGCTCAGTCCTAATTTTTTGTTCATCTCGCCTACACACATTTCCCCTTCCGTGAGTAAATAGCACAAAATAAATAGACGACGTTCGTTTGCTAGAGCCTTCAATAACACAACGGCGTGATCTGCTCGTTGCTGGATTAATTCAATATTCATCTGAGCTTTTCTCCTTAAGCTATCATCCCGACTAATATAGCCTTAGCTTAGGAATATAGTCGCGACCTAACCCACATTTTTTGCTAACTTGTTTTCAAAAATGAGACATACGTAAAAAAACTTAAGTGAACTTATGATCTTACCTAAGCCAGAATTCAGATAATAACTGCGACACTCTAATTGAGGTGTAGAAGAAGCCAACTGCTGAAAGTGGTACGCTTTATCTCGCCAAAGTAAAAGAGTATCACTATGAATTATCAACAGTTGACTGAAGCAAGACGATACCAGATTTCCGTGCTTTTAGAACAGGGCTTTTCGATAGCACATATAGCTAAATGCATTCATTGCCATCGCTCTAGTGTTTATCGGGAAGTGAAACGATGCCAAGGGCAATCACGCTATCAGCCTGATATTGCACACGAGCAGGCTGTCACAATAAGGCGTCAGTCGAGTAAATATGCGATACCCTCGCAGCGAATAGAGAGCATCATCCTTTTGCTGGAATTGGATTGGAGCCCTGAGCAAATCTCGCAGGTGTTGCGCCTAGTGAAGGAACCCGTCAGTCACGAGTGGATTTAGCGCTATATTGCACGCGACAAACGCCGTGGCGGTAAACTTTATCGTCATTTACGCCAAGGACATAAGCGTTATCGGCGCGGTAAAGTAGAGCAAGCTCCTACCATAAAAAACGCCGTATCCATTGACGACAGACCTGCGATTGTCGATAGCCGAGAACGATTCGGAGACTGGGAAATCGATACTGTATTGGGTCTACATGGAACGGGTTCTATTGTGACCCTTTTAGAGCGTAAGACTCGGTTTTATTTGATAAAGAAAGTCAATTCGAAGTCAGCGGCAGATGTAACGAAAGCGACGATTGAGTTGCTGATGCCCTATAAGGCGCATGTGCTAACGATAACGGCAGATAATGGACGCGAATTTGCTAACCACCAAGAGATAGCAGAGGCGCTAGATACCCAAGTGTATTTTGCGCACTCTTATCGTTCGTGTGAACGTGGTGCGAATGAAAACGCCAATGGATTACTCCGGCAGTATGTCAAAAAAGGCGTTGATTTGAGGCTAGTGAGTGATGAATTGATCGAATTTGCTCAGAATAGAATTAACTATCGACCCAAAAAGTGTTTGAAGTTTAAGCAGCCCGCGGTGATGTTTCACCAATTAGCTGCTTAATTGTTGAGTGTCGCACTTCGGAGTTGAATTCGGGAGTTTAAATCGTCTAAATCTCACTTATATAAGGCGATAACATCAAGCGTACCGCACAGGTAAATATTAAAAATCAGAAGGTTAGTTTGCATTTCCTGCAAAAAACTTGTGTTGATAGTAAGTTCATTAATTAAATATCGATCAAACAAGTATATAAGTTTTGCCATTAGCAATAGCGAAATTAGGTTATTAGCGGCGATGGGTATTTGAGTCTTTAGCAGTAACGAAACTATCAAAGCAAAAGAATGGAAAGTAATGAGGACTAACGTTGGGACAAATTAGGCCTCAAACATCCTGAGTGAGCTGAGGCCAATTAATTTACACCGGGTCGCGCAGAAATACCGGAGCATTGGGTGACGAGTCCTGTTCACTATAATAGTAGCCATCATAGTTGAAGCCTAAGATTTGCGCTGCTCGAGTGACCTTATGTTCCAGTAAGTATCGAGCCATCATCCCCCTTGCCTTCTTGGCATAAAAACTAATGATCTTATACTGACCATTCTTGAAATCTTTAAATACCGGCGTAATGACATCACAAGCTAAATGACGAACATTGACTGCTTTAAAATATTCGTTAGATGCCAAGTTAACCACTAACGGCTGCGAGTCGCCAGCAAGCTGCGCATTAATTTCATCGGTAATTATGTTGCCCCAAAAGGCATACAAATTTTTACCTTTTGGATTATTAAGTCCAGTACCCATCTCTAAACGGTAAGCTTGAATGAGATCTAAAGGCTTTAATAGCCCATATAAGCCCGACAAAATTCGTAAATGTTGCTGGGCTTGCTGTAACAAGTCGCTATCCATACTATCAGCGTCAAGCCCAGTATAAACATCCCCTCTGAAGGCAAATAGCGCTTGCTTGGCATTAGCGAGTGTAAATGGCGGTTGCCACTCAGCAAAGCGAGCAGCATTTAAGCCTGCAATTTTATCGCTAACTTTCATTAACGAGGCTATATCCATAGGGCTTAAATCGCGGCACACAGGCATGAGTGCTTGGCTATGTGCGAGTAAATTGGGCTGGCTGTATAGCTCTGTGGTTGCTGGGTTTACAAAATCTAGAGTCTTAGCAGGAGACACAAGAATAAGCATAAAATTTTCTCCATTAGTCTGGCCAACATCATACCTAACCCCCATAAAAAAACCACGCGCAACGGGCGTGGTTTTTTCGATAAGGCTAAACGAAATTAGCTAGCTTGCTACTTACTACTTTCATCGGGTAACCAGATATCATCATCTAATTGCTTGTTTAACTCTGGGAACTTAGACCGATCGAACTCTGGAGTAATGCCTAAGTCCACTTGGCGACGATAATCGTTAATTACTCGAATCGCTAAGCCAGATAGTAGTACCAAGGCAATAATGTTTACTATGGCCATCAAGCCCATAGAAACATCGGCAAGGTTCCATACCAAATCAATTTTGGCAACTGCGCCAAACATCACCATGCCAAGTACGCATACTCTAAAGAGTGGCAACGCCTTTTTGCTGTTACCACATAAGAACATTACATTGGTTTCAGCGTAAGAGTAGTTGGCTATGATAGAAGTAAAACAAAACAGCAAGATAGCCATAGCCACAAAGCTGCCCCCCCATGAGCCGACATGTTCAGTCATCGCGCCTATGGTTAATTGAATGCCGTTACCATCAGCCCCAGTGTCCCCTGCCAGTAAAATAATGGCCGCGGTCGCAGTACAAATCACTATGGTATCCACAAAGACGCCCATCATTTGTACAAAGCCTTGTGAAGCTGGATGATTAGGATTCGGTGTGGCGCTGGCCGCGACATTGGCAGCAGACCCCATACCGGCTTCGTTCGAGAATAAACCGCGAGCAATACCCGACTGCATAGCTTGGGCTATGGTATAAGCGACGCCACCAGCGGCAGCTTCTTGCCAGCCAAAAGCACTTTTAACCACTAACGCGAGAATGGCGGGTACTTCTTGAATATTAAGAACCACGATGACAAAGGCAATCGAGATATAACTTAGCGCCATGATAGGAACTACGATTTCAGAAACCTTTGCGACCTTCTGCAACCCCCCCATGATGACTAAGCCACTTAACACGACTAAGACTATGCCCATATAGGTTGGCGGTACATCAAAAACCTGATCCATCGCGGCAGAGATAGTGTTAGCTTGCACCGCATTAAACACTAGACCGAAGGCAATGATTAAAAAGATGGAGAATAAAATTCCCATCCAGCGTTGCCCTAAGCCTTTTTCCATATAATAAGCTGGACCGCCGCGGAATTGACCGTCGTGGTCTCTGACTTTATAGACCTGAGCTAAGGTTGACTCCACCATAGCAGTGGCCATACCTAACACGGCAATAAGCCACATCCAAAACACAGCGCCAGGACCGCCGCCAACAATAGCAACGGCAACCCCGGCCATATTACCAGCGCCTACTCGAGCGGCCATACTCGTACAAAACACTTGGAAGGAAGATAAACCGCCTTGAGAACCTTGACGGCTAATCGCCATGATTTTTATGGCGTGCCCAAAATGGGTAATTTGGATAAAAGCTAATCTAAGGGTGAAATATAATCCAGCGCCTACAAGTCCATAAACAAGGAGCTTGCCCCATAACAATGAATTTAAGAAATTAATGGTTGTTTCTAACATATCGTTCTACTTCTTCCCGTTGCAGTAAGCCATAACAGCTTGCTGTGGTGAATGAATCTTAGTGATAACTGGTGCAGAGTTTTGTTGTAATTTAATTATTCGAATACTTATGCAAACTTATTCAATCGTGTTTCTGAACCAGCGGATCAAAATAGCATAGGTTTTACAAAAAACCGCGTGATCTGCCTCGCACTAAATCACTTGCTCAACAGTTAGCCAACCTATCAGCATCATAGTGCAACAAACCACCAACCTAAACTCACTAACCTAAGCCTTACCGCCAAAAACAATGAACGCTAGGGTTGATGTCTCAATGACTCCATTCAACACATGCCCATAGCCACTGACTTATTGTGGCTAATTAACAGTTAACTTAATGGCTAAGTGATTGGGAGCAATACGAGACATAAGCGTCAATTGAAGCAGCAGGCGTTCTACACTCAATTTTACTAGCTTAACTTTGGCTAATATACCGACCTACCGCACCATTCCAAAATAATTTCTAGTTCCCAATGCGATTAGCTTACTAAAGTGTCAAAAAACAGCCAAAACCAACAGATTAACAACCTCTAATTAACATGAAATTATTGACAATGGCCATTTGAGATACTTATGGTAGTATTTGTAACATAAGCTAGAATCTTTTAAACATATCACAGCACACCACAAACACACCAATGCCTGACTGTGATATGACATTAAAAGCCAGTAAATAACTGACTGATGGCATTGGCAATGAAACTGGAGAATGTATGAAACACTTATCAAAGTTAGTTTTAGTTGCTGCTTGTTTTCCCTTGATGGCCTCTGCTGCTCAAGAATTAACACCTTGGTATGTAGGTGCTGGTGTCGGCGTTAATAACTATCAGCCGAATTGTGACCAAAAAACCATGAAGACATGCGGTGAAGATGATCCGTATGCATGGGATGTGTTTGCAGGTTACATGTTCAATGATTATTTAGGTCTTGAACTTGGCTATCGAGATTTAGGCCAAGCGGTGTGGACCGACTATAGCGACAAGTTAAACGATGTTGGTGCTAAGGGTGCAACCTTAGGCTTAGTAGCCGTGTGGCCTTTTGCTGACAGCTGGAGTTTATCTGCTGAAGCAGGCGCCATGAAGTATATCCTGTCAAATAACAAGCAATGGGGCTCTGAGTACTACTCAGACAATGGTGTTGCTCCTTATTATGGCGTAGGTCTGGGTTACAACCTTACTGAAAACCTGAAGTTACAAGCTAAGTATCGCCGTTATGAGAATCTTGAAGATTCCAAGTGGAATACTTTAGATATGGAAAGTAACTATTGGGGCTTAGAGTTAAGTTATCGTTTTGGTTCTGAAGTGGCGACTCCTGCGCCAGTAGCGCCACCAGTCGTACTGGATTCTGACAACGATGGCGTACCTGATAGCTCAGATGCTTGTCCTGACACTCCAGCTGGTTACTTAGTGGATGCTCAAGGCTGTACTGTGATGGCGGAAACTGCTCAAGAGCTCGACATCGATGCAAAATTTGCTAACAACTCAGCAGTACTGGATCAAACCAGTTACGATGAAGTTGGTTTATTAGCCGAGTTCATGAATAACAACCCAGATTCAACTGTAGTCATCAAGGGCTTTGCCTCTAATGTTGGTACGCCAGACTACAATATGACTCTGTCACAAAAACGTGCTGAAGCAGTGGCTCAAGTACTGGAAGAAAAATTCGGTATTGCCGCAAGCAGAATCTCTGCCAAAGGCTATGGTATTACTCAGCCATTAATGGAAGGTAATTCAGCTGAAGCCAATGCTGCTAACCGTCGTATCGAAGCTCACGTGAGCGTGGTACAAATGGCGCCAGTAATGCGCTAATCTTTACGAAACAGCCAAAGCCGCTATCACAGCGGCTTTTTTTTTGAATCAATTTAGCAATTAAATACAATCACTAAACTCATTTAGATTCAGAAATGTAATTTTTTTTCAGCAAAGGTTGGAATATCGGCAAAAATCGCTTCTAATACTCTCTATGCCTATTTTCGGCCATCATTGAGAAGGATGTAATTCATGGCAAGTACATTAGCGCAACTTAAAGCTTTAACCACTATCGTTGCTGATACCGGTGATATTGAAGCTATCAAACGCTACCACCCACAAGATGCCACCACCAACCCATCATTAATCTTAAAAGCCTCAGAAATTCCTGAGTATGCTCACTTAATTGATGATGCCATCGCTTATGCCAAATCACAAAGCCAAGATTTAGCGACTCAAATTGCCGATGCTGGCGATAAGCTGGCCGTGAATATCGGGGTTGAGATCTTAAAGTCGGTTCCAGGTCGCATGTCGACTGAAGTTGATGCTCGCCTATCGTTTGATCAAGCTGCCTCTATCGAAAAAGCTAAAAAATTAGTGGGTCTGTATCAAGCCGCAGGCATAGATACCTCACGTATTTTGATTAAGCTCGCCTCTACTTGGGAAGGCATCTGCGCTGCCAAGCAATTAGAACAGCAAGGTATTAACTGTAACCTCACCTTATTATTCAGCTTTGCTCAAGCACGTGCGTGCGCGGAAGCTGGCGTGTACTTAATCTCGCCATTTGTTGGCCGCATTTTAGATTGGTACAAAAAAGATACTGGCCTTAATTATTCTGCCAGTGAAGATCCTGGCGTAGTGTCAGTGACTGAAATCTATAACTACTACAAGCAGCACGGTTATCAAACCGTGGTAATGGGCGCTAGCTTTAGAAATACCGGTGAAATTATTGAGTTAGCGGGTTGCGATCGCTTAACCATTGGCCCGAATTTATTAGAAGAGTTGGCTAATTCTGACGTTAAGGTTGTAGCTAAGTTACAAGCCGCCACGACATTAGTGCCAGCACCAACACCTATGACAGAAGCGCAATTCCGCTGGGAATATAACCAAGATGCCATGGCCGTTGAGAAACTGGCTGAAGGCATACGCAATTTTGCCATCGACCAAACAAAATTAGAAGTCATGTTAACTGCCCGTTTAACGGCCTAACATAACAAAGGAGTGTTTGATGACTCGCTTAACCCAAAGTCAACATTGGCAGAACTTACAACTTATGGCTAAACATTTGCCGCACATGCGTCAAATGTTTAGCGAGAATCCGAACAGATTCGATCAGTTTTCACTCAAAACTTGTGGTTTATTACTCGATTACTCAAAAAACCGTATCGATGATGCCGTATTAGCTGAATTATTTGCCTTAGCTAAAGAAGCGCAGTTAACTCAAAAAGTGCAAGCCATGTTTAATGGCGATATCATCAACACCACCGAAGGCCGCGCTGTACTACATACTGCGCTGCGCGCTGATGCTACTGATGATATTCGAGTGAATGGCATCAATATAGTGCCAGAAGTTCAAGCCACTTTAGCCAAAATGGAAGACTTTGTTGAGCGAGTCACTCAAGGACAATGGCGCGGTTATACTGGCAAAACCATTACTGATATCGTCAGTATTGGTATTGGTGGTTCATTCTTAGGCCCAAAAATTGTTTCTGAGGCCTTGCGCTCATATTGGAGCAAGAGCTTAAAGTGCCATTATGTTGCCAATGTTGATGGCACTAGCCTGACCGAAAAGCTTAACAAGCTGAACAATGAAACCACCTTGTTCATCATGTCATCCAAGTCTTTTAGCACACAAGAAACGCTGACTAATACCCTTAGCGCCAAAGACTGGTTCTTGGCCAATGGCGCGACGCATGCCGATGTCGCTAAGCATTTTGTGGCCGTCAGCTCTAATGTTGCCAAAGCCACTGAATTTGGTATTGATGCTGACAACATTTTCCCGATGTGGGATTGGGTGGGTGGTCGTTACTCACTATGGTCAGCGATTGGCTTACCGATTGCGTTAATGATTGGCATGGACAATTTCCGCCAATTACTGCTTGGTGCCAACCAAATGGATACCCATTTCAAGCAAGCCCCAGCTGAAGAGAATATGCCAGTGATCATGGCACTTATCAGCTTATGGCACAGCAACTTCTATCAAGCGCAGTCTCACGTGGTCCTAACCTATGACCATTACTTGCGAGGTTTACCGGCTTATTTCCAGCAATTAGATATGGAAAGCAATGGTAAGTCAGTCACGTTAAATGGCACCGATGTGGATTACACCACTGGACCTGTGATTTGGGGTGGTGAAGGCACTAATGGCCAACATGCTTATCATCAATTGCTGCATCAAGGCACCGGCTTAATCCCTGCGGATTTTATCTTGCCATTACAAAGCCACAATCCTCTGGGGGAGCATCATGTGCAATTGGCATCTAACTGTTTTGGTCAAACCCAGGCACTGATGCAAGGTCGCACATATGATGAAGCCAAAGCAGAATTAGCCGCCAGCGCTTTGAGTGAAGAACAAAAAGATTTAATTGCTAAACATAAGTTTATGGCCGGCAATAAGCCGAGCAACACCTTATTGATGGATAAGTTAACTCCAGCTACCTTAGGCGCTATGATTGCACTTTATGAACATAGAACATTCGTTCAGGGCGCTATTTGGGATGTGAACTCATTTGATCAGTGGGGAGTTGAATTAGGTAAAAACTTAGGCAATGACATTCTCACGCGTTTAAATGCTGACGAACAATGCCAAGCACTTGATTCATCAAGCAATTCATTGATTAACCTCTTCAAGCAAGCTCATATTTAATTGAGTCCATAGTATAAAACAGCCTGCGGGCTGTTTTTTTTTGCGTATATTCATTTATTTGTTAACAAATTTGAAACATAGATATTGCATCCTCTTCCTAAGTTATGGTATTTCTTTGTTTGACCATTACATTTGCAGAGGAGGTCACCATGGATCGCTTAGACTATGGAAGTATGTTAGATCGTGAAGATGACAATGTCATAGAGAAGCCAAATCGTCGCAACAGCAAAAAACGTAAATGGCGTGAAATTGAAGCAATCAAAGATAAGCGCCGCTTACTCAAAGAGCTTCAAGACATCGACAGCCTCTGCGATATTGAAGTGGATATTGACGCTATTTTATAAAAAGCAGCGCCTAGGCGCTGCCTATTAACTATCTGTGTTGATAAAATCTTTTAGCTCTTGGAATAGCTGTGTGTCATTGTCACTAAATAAAGGGTCTTCAATTAACTTTATTTGACAAAGGTCACCCACAGCTTCCCAATCACTAGGGCTAAATCTATGTTCTAATTCAGGGAAGATAGCGGTTTCTTCATAATGCATGTGACTGCGTTGCTGCGTCACGTATTGATGAAGATCTCTAATCAACTTTTCCCGAGGGATGACGACATCATTTAAAATCATAGTTAATGATGCCATCAAGGCTGCAGTCGCAGCATTCAATTCAATATGCTCGCCCGCTAAACGATTCGCGGTCATCTTATCTTGTGTCTTTTCTAGATAATAATCATAGACAATATCTTCGAGTGGATGATGGCTATGCTCAGCATATTCTTGCATATAACTAACAATATCTTTAACTAGGTTAAAGTTAATATTCTCGCCACTTTCGAGCTTACAGGTCTTACGCTCAAGAATAGAAAGTAAGATACTTATATGCCGATGATCTTGCATTAATCGCTTTAGCATAACTTATCCTTAATGCCTGCTAGCCGTATTCATTGAACGATACTTATCCACTATACCTTGCAACTCATAATTATTTATATGATATAAATCACATTATTCTGAAGTGACTTCTAAGACTGACATCACGGTATTTAAGGATAACTGCAAATGCAAGAAAGCATCTTGCGCCGAGTTCGCCTGCTTAAGGTTCTTCTTAACTATATTGGCGAAATAATCCTCTTGTTCTTCATTCATATCGAGTACATGAAAACTTGAATGAATATCGATATTGATTTTTTCCAATGCTAATTGAAATTTGGTGTCGTTTTCTGCAATTGATTGGCCTAACTCTTTTAACAGTACTTTAATATCGACAATTGCATTCGACACCGCTTGCTCGCGCCGAATATCCATCACACGCGCCTCAACCCCTTCAACAATCACAGCAATCACATCCCGAATACGCCCATAAAGCACATCATCATTCATAGGCATATTCTTGATTAAAAATGAGACATGCTTGTCACTACACACAGTGCGATTACCAAAATCATAAAGCCTGCCTTGTTTATCTAATAACTCCAAAATATTGGTTTCTATGGGGCTAATCGCAATTCCGGCCGGCGCGAAGTACTCTGGTTTATCAGTGATAATTTCAAGACAAGTATTTAAATCAAACTGCGCCATCACGTTGAAAAAAGCGTTCGCTAATGATTGATAGTCATGACATGAGAAACATTGGCGGAAAAATTGCATCACATAACCGTACTGCGCCGATTCGGTCATAGATTGAAATGCCATACTGCGCGATAGACTTTCAGCTTGTGCTAACACTTTTTGCTTTTGCTGATAACTCGCCACTGCACTGACTTTGATAATGAGCTCTTTGAGCTCAAAAGGTTTAGCGACAAAATCTACGCCGCCAGCATTATAAGCGCGAAGACGCTCTTCTAAAGTATTCATGCCGGAGACAAACACCACTGCCACCTGGCTATGACGAAGTTGTAATTCTTGGCATAAGGTAATGCCATCTTTATCAGGTAAATTAATATCCATTAAAATAATATCTGGAATAATATCCCGCAGAGCAGCCTCATAATCTTTTGCATTATTAAAAACATTAAGATGATAGTCATCGGCTAATACTTCCTTAATTAGCTCACCATAATCTATATCGTCGTCTACAACCCAAAGAGTTAGCTTTTCCATGATTCATCCTTGTCATCAACACCAGTGAATTTAATCCCAAGTTTCAACATAGCCTTAATCAGCCCTTTAATATCAAAAGGCTTATTCAATACCGGATACGGCATTTCTTTCTGTTTACTAATTCCTATGTCATGTATGTATCCTGATATCAGTAATACCGACAATGACGGGTTATTTTCTTGTAAGTTTTGCGCCAAGTTGTAACCGTTGATCCCCCCAGGCATAAGCACATCAGTAATTAATAACTGCGCATCGCAATTGCCACCGCTGTACTTACGACTGACGGTGACAGGATCAGTACAAGTTTCTATGGTCATGCCTAACATTTCACAATAGTCTTGCACTACTGCCACGATTTCGGGTTCATCATCAACGATTAACACCTTAAATGGACTCACTACTTTAGGGTAATGAAGCAGATTAGTATCGGTATCTATCACTGCCTGATGAGCTTTCTTCTCTTGTGCTGGGAACCACATTTTAAACTCAGTGCCATGAGCGCCGGTATCCACCACACTCATATAGCCGTGGGAGCGTTTTACAAATCCATAAATCATAGATAAGCCAAGCCCAGTGCCTTTGCTTTTATCTTTCATGGTGAAAAACGGCTCGTAGATTTTTTCAACTAAATGTAAAGGTATGCCGCAGCCTGTGTCTTTAACTGATATCCACACATAATGGCCACTCTTAACTTGAGTATCAGTTAAGGAGCCAGGCAGTTTGCCGCCAAGCCACTCTTGACCTGTGCGTATGGTCAGAGCACCGACCCCCTCCATGGCATCTCTGGCATTGATAGTCATGTTGAGCATGGCATCTTCTAAATCACCGCGATCAACGCAAATATCATCAAGGTCGGCACCAAACTCCATGGCAATTTGTACTTGCGCCGTCAGGGATTTATCGAAGATATCTTTTAAGCCACTAATGACCTCGTTGATACTGCAGTTTTGCGCATTAAATTGTTCTTGCCGTGAAAATTGCAATAAACGCCGAGTTAAGTCGGTTCCCCGTGAGCAGGCTTTAAAGGCGGTAGTGAGATATTTATCTAAGCTTTCTTGGCGATTCTTTAACTGCATTAATTCAAGGTTGCCTTTAAGCACACCTAAAATATTATTGAAATCATGGGCAATGCCACCAACTAACTGCCCTAATGCCTGCATTTTTTGGGTGCGCGACATGGCTTGCTGCATCTGCAATTCCATGGAAATATCATGAGCAATTAAGACGCTCACAGTTTCTGACGCGAGGTTAACTGCAAACAAGTTCACTTTCATTATGGTGGTTTCATCATGATGTCGATTCATCTTAATGTCACCATCAAAACCGGTAAATTGAGTGAGCGCATCATTAAAACTTTCAAAGTCAGTCACTTGCTTATCGTGCTGTGCAAATAGCATAGCAATGGGTTTACCAATCAGTTCGCCAATAAGGTAATGACTGATTTTTGCGGTCGCATCATTGGCATAAGCGATAATCGGGACACCCCTGCTATCCACTTGAATGATCATGGTCATGTATTCAAAGCTATCAACAATATTCTGAAATACATTATTGGTATTCGTGGCGACAGGCACTGAGATAGTTAAGGGCTTGGGCACTACTAACATAGGACAAATAATATCTGTCAGTGTCTGCTGCTTTTCGCTTAAGGTGTGTTGCCACTTGGCATCAGGTTGCGCAAAGAAAATGACTAATGAAGAGTTAGCAATTGGCCAAACGCTATAATGCAGCCAAGCATGGGTACATTTGGGCTCTGGCGCATGCGGCCAATGACGGATTTCACTCCAATAGTTAGCATTAACGCTAGTAATCGCTGAGCTCGACGTGCAACTTAACGGCATAGCGTCATTATCGAGTTCATTGATGTCGACGAGTAGTACAACGCTCGCCTGACTGTGTTCAGCAAGCACTCGAGTGAGGGCTACGCGCACCGCCTGGCCTTGAATAAATTGAGCCTGTAGCTGCGCTAATTGCAGCAACAAAGTGGCTGAAAGGGAAATAGTAGGCGAGCTAAGATGATCAACACTTAGGGGTAACGAGTTAGAATCCATTCCGACATTTCCACCAAATTATTAAAACTACTTAAATATAGTTCAAAATAATTTTGGCGCACCGACAGTCAAATATTTTGCAAAAACAACTACTATGACTGATAAGTCAGTTTTTTATACTAACAAAAAAATAATCTCTGAAGTAAACCTGCCTCTATCGCCATTGCGAGATAAACCCCATAAAACACTCAAATCTAACTGCTGGTGCCAATGAATGCCACCAGCAAGCTTAGCCATACTTACCTTTACGCTATGCGCGCAAATAAGTAATGCTTTAATGCGGCAAAATCTGCCGCCATAGGTTCAGCTAAACACGGCGCGTCACTCACCTGCGCTAACGCTTGTGGCAAAGGTAACTGACAACCCAGCACACTATCCACTACCTCTTTAAACTTAGCAGGATGCGCCGTGCCTAAAAAGATACCTAACGGCTTTGGCTCGCTATCAACTTGGGCAACAAGCGCATCAGTTAGTGTTTTAGCTGCGATGGCAGCGTGTGGTTCACTCACATAACCGCCGCGCGCTAACGCTTGTAACTCAAGACTTGCCGCCTTATCTGTCACGCTCGCACTTAATAAGCTTGAAAGCGGCCAGCCCATAACATCACAACAAGCTTCGACTCTTGGCCAGTTGCTGGGCTCAGCTACATCCATGGCATTACTTAAAGTGGCTATGGTTTTATTCGGGCGCCAATTACCATCACCTAAATAGCGCGGCACAGTATCATTAGCATTGGTTGCAGCAATAAATCGTGCCACCGGCAAACCCATAGCTTTAGCTAACATGCCAGCAGTTAAATTTCCAAAGTTGCCGCTAGGCACAGAAATAATCGGGGCTTGATTGGGATGCTTTACTTGAAACTGCGCCACAGCGTCAAAGTAGTAACAGACCTGCGCCAGTAACCGACTGATATTAATAGAATTAGCAGAGTTTAAGCCAAGTCCATGACGTATGTCTTCATCATCAAAGGCTTGCTTAACGAGTTCCTGACAGGCATCAAAATCGCCATCTATGGCTAAAGTGTGGATATTGCCACCTAAGGTAGTAAATAGCTTTTGCTGCAATACACTAATTTTGCCTTGTGGAAACAATACCACCACTTTGATGTTGTCTAGCCCATGAAAAGCATGGGCGACTGCGGCGCCGGTGTCACCTGAGGTAGCCGTTAATATGGTTAACGGCTTACCGTCACCCACAGCATTAATACATTGGGCCATAAAGCGGGCACCAAAATCTTTAAAAGCTAAGGTTGGGCCATGGAATAATTCCAAACAGTAACGCGCGTCATCAACTTTCACTAAAGGTAAATCAAAATTAAAGGCGCTAGCTACCATGGCATCAACCTTGGCCTCATCTAACTCACCTTGCAAAAACTGCTTAATGATATACTGACTGCGCTCAATAAAAGGCATGGCTAATACCGCATTGATATCCTTAAGCTTTGGGATGTCGCACGGAAAAAATAAACCTCGGCATTTACCTAACCCTAAGCGCACCGCTTCACTAAAACTCACTTGTTGTTCTGGGTGGCTCAAATTATATAACTTCATTGTCATTATCCTTAAAGCGGGCGACTGCCGAGGGTATCAAGTTGACATACATGCACAAAACCAGTGTCGGTAGTGACGTAATGCTGCGCTAACCACGCTTTCGCATTTAAGGCGAGCGACTTATTGGTGGTGACAGCAAAGAGTGATGGCCCACTGCCAGAGATGCCGCACGCCGATAACCCCATGGCTAATAGCGCTTGTTTGGCATGAGAAAATTGAGGGATAACATCGGCGCGATATGGCTCAGCGATGACATCTTTGAGTAATGACAAAGCTAAGTCTGAATTCTGCGTATGCAGCGCATGAATAAAACTTGCCAAGTTTTGCCCAAAGCTGAGCGTAGTCGCTTTAGGATAATGCTCGGGCAACAAGCCACGCATTAATGCGGTGGATAATGAAATACCTGGGTATGCAATTACCCAATACCAATCATCCATCACAGGCATAGATGCGCATAAGGCGGAGGGTGATGACAACATTAATTGCATGCCACCTAAATAGCAGGACGCCACATTATCAAAATGTATGCTACCGCTAATCTTACCTTCAAACTCTCCCATTAATAGCAGCAGTTCATCACAACCATAAGGCCTATCAAAAAAGTCATTTAACGCACTAAAGGCTGCAACCACTGAACTTGCACTGGAACCCAGGCCACTTCCCACGGGCAGATTCTTGTTTAAGGTTAAAATGACATTGGCATTAGGCGCCTTGGCTTCTAAAAAGAACTGTGCGCATTGATAAACAATATTCTCTTTTGGATCAGCTGGCAGCTTATGGACAAAAGGCCCTTGCACTTTTAGGCTTAAGCCCTGCCCGCCCGCTTCAATACTGACGGTATCTCCCAATAAACAGCCATCTATGGGCGCTAAGGCCGCCCCTAATAAGTCAAAGCCCACACTGACATTGCCCATAGAGGCTGGTGCATAAATAGTTATCATGCCATCACCTCCCGGCTCCAGTTAAGGGTTCTTAACACATCAGCAAAAACTCCCGCCGCAGTTACCTCAGTGCCTGCGCCATATCCTCTTAATACAAAAGGAATAGGCTGATAATAACGGCTATAAAAGGCCAGTGCATTTTCGCCGCCTTTAACACTGTAAAGCGGGTCATTTTGGGCAACTTCCGCCACTTCTACCCGGCAGCCTTGCTCATCAATCATGCCAACATAACGTAACACCTTGCCCTGCGCCTTAGCCGCGGCCACTCGCGCGGCGATTTCACTATCAACCTGGGGAAGGCGCGCCATAAAAGAGTCAATATCACCACTATCATCAAATGTTACTGGCAGCACGCTTTGCACCTTGATATCACTGAGTTCAAGTGCCATACCCGCTTCACGGGCTAAGATTAATACCTTGCGCGCTACATCCATACCGCAAAGATCATCCCTTGGGTCTGGCTCAGTAAAGCATTTTTGCCGCGCAATTACCGTCGCCTCAGATAAACTTAAGCCCTCATCAAGGCAGCCAAAAATAAACGACAATGAGCCTGATAGAATGCCGCTAAATTTATGCAGTTCATCGCCTGCGCACAGCAATTTTTTAAGATTATCAATCACAGGTAAACCTGCGCCCACGGTAGTTTCATACAAAAATTGGCGCCGTTTAGCGCGCGCAGTAAGTTGCAGCGCTTGATAATAGGCGTACTCGCGGGTGTTGGCCTTTTTATTAGGCGTCACTACATGTAAACCGGCTTCTAATGCCTCAACATAAGTCGCCGCGACTCGCTCACTCGCACTGCAATCAACCAGCACAGGATTCACTAATTGTTGATCGCGAGCAAAAGCCAGCATGGTATCTAAGCAAGCATCTTGGCCTAAATCTGTGAGTAAGCCATGCCAATGAGTTAAATCTATGCCATCGATATCGAGCAGCATCTTGCTTGAATTCATAATGCCGCACACACGCATGCGAATATCTTGTTTGGCGAGCGCCGCTTGCTGCGCTTTTATTTGGGCTAATAGGCCAGCGCCTACTGTGCCGCAGCCCACTAAAAACACATCAACGTACTGACTGGCCCCAAAAAATCCTTGATGACAAGCGCGCAGACATTGAGACACTTTAACTTGGTCAACTACAGCTGAAATCGAGCGTTCCGATGAGCCTTGCGCTAGCGCTATGATATTAGCCCCAGCTTGGGCGAGCGCCTTAAAAAAGCCTGCGGCGACGCCTCTGTGAGTGCGCATGCCATCGCCAATCAGAGACACAATCGCAAGCTTATCGCGCATAGTAAGCGCTTCCAGTAACTCTGATTGCAGCTCTAATTCAAATTCTGTTTCAAGGGATAACTTAACCGCTGGCGCATCAACACTCGCCACACAAAAACTAATGCTGTATTCACTTGAGCTTTGAGTAATTAGCGAGACTGACACGCCAATGCGGGCAATGGCGCCTAATACACGGCTTGCCATACCCACCATGCCTTTCATGCCAGGGCCTGACACATCAAACATGGTTTGCTGATCTAGATTAGAAATGGCTTTAACTTTAAGGCCGCTCTCATCGGGGGCATTAGACACTAAGGTGCCCACTGCCTCTGGATTTAGGGAATTTTTGATATAACAAGGAATATGGTATTGAGCAATTGGCGCGACGGTTTTGGGATGCAGCACCTTAGCGCCAAAATAAGAGAGCTCCATCGCCTCTTGATAACTGAGCTGAGATAACAACTTAGCATCTTGAACTAAGCGTGGGTCAGTATTATATACCCCATCAACATCGGTCCAAATTTCACAAGTTGACGCCCCTAAGCAAGCTGCTAACACGGCCGCTGAATAATCTGATCCATTGCGACCAAGACACATGACTTGCCCATGGCCATTGCCCGCAGTAAAGCCTGGCATTATCCAAACCTGCGCTTCACCTAATGCTAATTGACCGCAGTTTTGCCGGCTCGCACTGATATCCACCGCAGCTTCCATCACAGAGCCATGGGCTTTAAATAATTTAACAGGGTCTAATACCCCAACCACTAGCCCTTGCTGTCGTAAAATGGCCTGCATAATCGCCACAGATAAACGCTCACCACTGGTGAGCACGTCAGCGCGCACGCTATCAGGGCATTGCTCTAACAACTTAATGCCAGTTAATTTTTGCTGCCATTGCAGCCATTGCTGCTGCCATGCTTGGCGCAGCGCATTAATGGCATCCTCATTAAGCTCAGTACCGCTATCTAATAAGATTTGCTCAAAGATGGCTTGCAAGCCATTAAGCACAGCCGCAGTATCTTGGCCTAAAGTGGCGCTCTCCATCAAATCCACCAACAGGTTAGTGACCTTAGCGGGCGCAGATAGCACTAACGCCACCGGCTGTTTAGCGGCTTGCGCTTTTACAATGGCAGCCGTATTAATAAAACGTTGCCAATTTCCTAGTGAAGTGCCGCCAAATTTCATGACTTTCATTGTAAAGACTCCATATGCCGCCCACTAAGAAACAAAAAAGCCCGCTCCTTGGTGGGGAGCGGGCTTGTGAATGTGATTTTCAGGGTACTGTCAGCCCGCCCCCATTATGGTAATAATGGTGGTGGTTGTGGTACGAGTAATAATGACTGACTGTGCCATAGACCTAACCCTGAATTAACTGTGCTTTTAGAATTGCTTGAAAAGTGATTTTTTGTCAACTGCCTTGTTGCACTTTTTTTATCAAATGTTAATGCAAGCATTAACCCAATCATCACTATTGACAAAAATTCTCACGCGACGGTTATTAACTGCATATATATCAGATAGATAGACAGACTGCTTATGTAAAAGTAAGCTTGAATGGTGACAGCAAATGCTGTGTATGAAGTATTTTCATCTTAGGCATACTGAACCACACCCCAAAGATTGGCCGCTGTCATTCGCAAAAAGCGTGGTCAGGCTTACAGAAGCAAGGCGCAACTATCGCACTGCTGAAAAAACCATTGTATTATGCCCACACTTTTATGTTTGGAGCCGTTATGAACATCACTCAAAATAACGCGGTAACTATCCATTACCGTTTAACCAATCAGCAAGGTAAATTGCTGGAAAGTTCATTTGAAATGGAGCCTATGGTTTATCTGCATGGCGCACAAAACCTGATCCCAGGTTTAGAAAAAGCCCTTGAAGGTAAAGTCACTGGTGACACCTTAGATGTGACTATTGAAGCTGAAGAAGCTTATGGCCCGTATCATGACGGTTTACGTCAAGAAGTGCCTATTCAAGCTTTCGGTGATATCGAAGACATAGTTCCAGGTATGCGTTTTATTGCTGAAACTGAAATGGGTCAACGCCCAGTACAAGTGACTGAAGTATTAGATGACACTGTCATTGTTGACGGCAATCATCCTATGGCTGGCCAAGCACTGAACTTCTATGTAGAAGTGGTTGACGTGCGTGAAGCCACTGAGGAAGAAATTGCTCATGGTCATATTCACAGTCATGGTGGATGTGGCGGCGGTGGCTGTGGTGGTAACGGTGAGTGCGGCGACAAAGAAGAAGGTTGTTGCGGCGGTCATGACCACGATCATAACCACGATCACGAAGAAAAGAAGCAAGGCTGTGATAGCCATGGCGGATGTGGTTGCCACTAATCGCGTAAATATTGGCGATTAACTGCTTAATAAAAACGCGCCTTCGGCGCGTTTTTAGTTTTACCCTCTCAAACATAGTTCACTCTTAACCGCTGACCTATTCGCTGAAGTCGTCTGTCGGAGTAAGTGCTATCAAGCTGCTAATTTGCTGACGCATATTAGGCTCCATATGCTTAAGATAATTGGAGCAACGCGTGATAGTCGCAATACTCACCCCAAGTTCTGCCGCTATTTGCCTTTGGCTGAGTTTGCCATCGAGCAATAACTGAAACACCCGTAACCGCCCTGCTATGGCATGGCGCTCTTCTTCTGTGAGCAATAATTCAAACCATAACTCAACTTGGCGACGCTCAGTTAACCCAGCAAGATTATCTAGCGTATCTGACCATAGTGGTTTCATTTTCTCATACTCAAGTACTAGTACATAAGGACAGTGTACCTGAGGAATTAAGCGCTGTCCTTAGGTGTGTATTGATGTAAGTTGACAATTTTTTACATTAAAGTCATAGGGAAAGCACACATTGGCAAGGTACAATCTTGGTTGAAATCACGCTAACAACTAAAAATGTGAGAGGGAATATGAAAAGAATTGCTGCGCTACTTATCTCTGGAGCCTTATGTGCTCCGCTTTACGCTGCCAATGACTTCAAAGACACGGAACATGCCATTGACTATCGTCAAAGTGCTTTCAGTCTGATTGCTTATAACTTTGGTGACATGGGCGCCATGATGAAAGGCAAAAAGCCTTTTGACGCTGCCGTATTTGCGGTGCGCGCGCAAAATGTTGCGGCCTTATCTAAATTACCATTAGAAGGTTTTGTTGCTGATTCTAGCCAAGGCGATACTGGTGCTAAGCCTAATATTTGGCAAGATCGCGCCGATTTTGATGCCAAGATGAAGCAGTTTCAAACTGATGCCGCGAACTTAGCCTTAGTGGCTGACACTGGTGATAAAAAGCAAATACAGCAAGCCTTCCAAGCCACGGCTAAAAACTGTAAATCATGTCACGATACTTTTAAGAAAGACTAATCTTTATTAGGTGTTAATTACCTAACAAAAACCCAACAAAAAAGCGCCTAAGGCGCTTTTTTATTAATAACTATAACTACATCCATTCAACCACAGGCCAAATGAGCCCATAGCCGATCGGCGCTGCCAGTAAGATGATTAATCCCCATGCCAGCCAACTTGATTTGAACTGCAAATGTGGCTGCTTATCATGCCATTGTCTTGAGCCTGTGATCATAGCGCCAATCAAGGCGTCGCCCTTTAAACGATGAATGCCAACCGCTAAGATATGCACAGCCGAACAGGCCAGAATGAAGTTAAAGTTCCACTTATGTAGCCATGTCAGCCAAGAAGCCGTTTGCGCGGAAACACTGGCATATAAAGGACCTTCAGTGAACACTTCATCGGTTGCAAACAAACCCGTCGCTAATTGAATGGTTAATAAGGTCAAGATACCTATCACCATGTAACCACCCAGTGGATTATGACCAAGGTGAGGCTTGATACCGCTGGTTAAAATTTGGCGGCTATAGTTCATCACCCGTATAGGCGATTTTACAAAATGGCTGAAACGCGAGGTTTCACTGCCAAAACAACCCCAAATAATTCGAAATACCACCAACACCATTAAGCTGTAGGCTAATACTTGATGCCAATCCATCAGCGCTTGTTCAGCCGTCCACCATAAGCCTGCTAACAGGCCAATCGTCAACCAGTGAAAGAGTCGTGTTGGTTTATCCCATACCTTTATGCGAGTTGCCACTGTCACCTCCAAGTGAGCAATTAAATCACAGCTATGATAACGATTATTGTTAACAGAACCAAACCTTAGTCGCTAACCGCCGATGAATTACCATAAACGGCCACAAAATAGAGGGGATGTTGTAATTTTTTACGCAGAGAAATGACGAAAATACTGAGGTTAAGCCTTAGCTAATCCCATCAAATATGGCGCCTCTCTGGCGCAGTTGCAATCAAAATTCACCACTTTTAAATCGATTTTGCGCGTTGGGTCAAATTGTCAGCAATCGAACTTAAATACCACAAAAAGCGTGATTTAGATCACGACTTTCTTGTGAGAGATTGCTAGTCTGATCTCAAGGGAAACAAAATAAGGTTCAAAATATGCTAAAAATCACCAGTAAGCACCTTGAAGTCACCGCTCCCATTCGCGAAAGAGTTGAAAGCCGTTTAGCTAAACTCGAACGCCACGACATTACTATGATCAACCCCCATGTGATCATCACTGAGGAAAAGCCACTCTTTAAAATTGAAGCATCGATTAAATTGCCTCAAGGAGAATTGTTTGCTCAGGCTTCCCACGAAAATTTATACACCGCCATTAATGCCATGGGGCAAAAACTGGAGAAACAGTTAAATCGCTTAACTCATAAGCCTGAAGCCTTAAGAAACTCAGGTAAAGCGGATCACAAAGACGCCTTTGATGAGATTGACATTATTGATGATGATTTCGAAGAAATGTATGACTACGAGGGTGCTGAAAAAGCATAAGTATCATCACTTCTAAAAAAATGCGCACTTAGTGCGCTTTTTTTATGGAAAACAATTAGCTGACCACATTTTTGATTGACACTTATGCCTGCTAGCCGTAGTTTTTCAAGCTGATACTTAAACTAATCACAGCGATTACTTACTACTCTTGCATCAACTGCGGTAAGTTATTGATTCGACCTCCTGATGAGATTACACCATGGATAAACCCCTGCCATTAGATACGATCCGCACAGCTATCAGCAGCCTAGATGCAGACTTGCTAAAGTTGTTAGCCAAAAGGCGCGAACTCAGTATTGAGGTGGCTCGTAGTAAAGCCGTGGATGTTCGCCCCATCAGAGATTTAGAACGTGAAAAGCAGCTGTTATCGCGCTTGGTCGCCCAAGGGCGTGAGCAAGGCCTTGATAGTCATTTTGTGATTAATTTATATCAAGCCATTATTGAAGACTCAGTACTCAGCCAGCAGGCTTACCTGCAAAATATTGCCAATCCTCAGGATAAAACTCAGCAATTTTGCATTGCCTATTTAGGTGCGCGCGGCTCTTACTCGCATATTGCCGCCAGTCGCTACTGTCAGCGCCGCCAACTGAGCATGCTCGAAATGGGCTGCCAAAATTTTGATGATATAATTGCAGCCGTCGAAAAAGGTCACGCTGATTATGGATTTTTACCCATAGAAAACACCTCTTCGGGTTCTATCAATGAAGTCTATGACTTACTGCAACACACCCGCTTATCCATCATAGGTGAAATCACTATCGAGGTCGGCCACTGCTTATTAGCCAAACCGGGTAGCAAGTTAGCCAATATCACTCAGTTATGCGCTCATCCTCAGCCGATGAGTCAGTGCAATAGATATCTGCAGCAGCATAGCCAATGGCAACTGCATTACTGCGCCAGTAGCGCCGATGCCATGCAGCAAGTGGTAGAGAGTAAGGATGAGACTTTCGCCGCTATTGGTAGCGCCGAAGGTGGCGAGCTTTATGGCTTAGAAGTGCTAGATGCCGGCCTTGCCAATCAAAGCATTAATCAAAGCCGCTTTATTGTCGTGGGCAGAAAACCTGTGTCTGTGCCCAGTCAATTACCGGCGAAAACAACCTTGATTATGGCAACCGGCCATAAGCCCGGCGCCTTAGTTGATGCTCTACTGGTACTAAAACAGCATCAACTCAATATGACCAAGTTAGAGTCGCGCCCTATTGCTGGTACACCTTGGGAGGAAATGTTCTATCTCGATATCGAAGCTAACTTAGCCGATGATAATCTTAATGCCGCCTTGCAAGAGCTTGAGCGCCAAACCCGCTATATCAAGGTTTTGGGCTGCTATCCCATAGAAACAGTAAAACCCGCTGAGCTTAATCAGCAGCAGTTATTACTTAAGCCCATCGCCGTGACTCAAGACGCAGCGCCAAGTGCAGCGCTGCAAGCACACGATACTAACTATGACAACTATGCAAGCGATGCACACGATGTCAAAAATGAGGCTGTAATTCATGGTAACAACGCTAACAACAAAGCCGTGACTAGCCGCTCGAGTGTCGACTTTAAACCTGATTGTTCAAGCATAATGTTAGCCAGTCATGCTCTTGGGGATAGTCATAAACTAGCGCTTGCTCTTATCAGTAGCCTACCCCATCAAGGCTGGCGCAGTTGTTTACAAGGCATTAAAAACAATGGCTTTGGCGCGATTATCTTGACTCATGATATTTACTCAACGTGCGAGCTCGATACCATAGCGCCCATTTGCCAGCAATTAAACATCGCCTTAGTGGTTGAAGTGACTCACATGCCGTGTACCCTGCCGCGCTTTGTAGATGCGCTCTATGTCAGCGGCCAGCACATGAATAATCACAGCTTGATTGCGCAATTAGGCCAGCAAACCTTACCGGTGTTATTAGAAAAAGATCCCGCCACGAATATTAAGACTTGGCTCGGCTGCGCGGATAAATTACTGGAGCAAGGCAATCAACAACTAGCCTTAATTGAAGCGGGTATGCAAGATTATCAAGGCAATAGCCGCGCCGACCTTGAAGCTATTAGTCAGTTGATCAATGCCAGTCATTTACCTGTGATCCACCGCAGTCGCAGCAATAGTCAGCATGCTAAGACCAATATTCTGGCGGCGAAGAATTTAGGGGCAGAAGCCATCATACTCTCGGCGAATTTACCCACTCGCACCTTAACTGAACTTGTGAGTCATTTTATTCACGACTAACAACAACCAAGCATTGAAAACTAAGCGCCCAGCGTAGCAATCACTACACTGGGCGCTTTTTTATAATGTGGCTTATTTATGAGTTAGCTAATTGATGAATTAGCTGAGGGGTAAAACATTAGCGATTGAACTAAATCGCCTGACCATCTAACAAGCTCAACCAACCACGAATAATGCGGTGGCAAAACCAAGTAAGTGCGGTGGCATACAAGAGCACACTCATCCAACCGTCGGCCATCAAATAGCCTAAGGTCATTAAACCGATTAAACCTAGGGTGCTATGTCGTTGATATTTTAGATGTGAATTAAGTAATGCCCCCGGAGTGCGCTGGGCAAGATTAATCACTAAACCCACAAGTACAGGCACTAGGAATAACGCAAAAGCTGATTGCAAACCATACAACACATGACCAAGACTGACATCTTCATACAAAACATTTTCAGTGGTGGTTAATGACATAGTGCCTCTCTTGTTTGGAATCAATCCCTTGGCGCGGGATCAGCGTCATTGCTCCCTTAAACAATACGTTCTAGAAGTTAAAAGCGCAATATCCTGTCAGCAGTTAAATCTATAACTTAAATCACAGTTAAGCTTGCCATTAGACTAAGGCAATAGTCACATCTGTCAGTAATCGGCTTGAGCAGGCAAGCACTACATCATCGTTGATTTCAGCCGCACTTAAGGGCGCAGTCGAACTTTGAGAGACTTCCCCGGCAATCACTTTGCACTTGCATGAGCCGCAAACACCGCTGCGACAAGCGGCAATAATAGGTAAGCCTAAAGATTCTATGCCATCAAGCAGTAAGTCACCTTGATGTAACTGCACACTGGCATCATGACTCATTAGCGTTACAACTGAGTTGTGATTAATACCATCAGCAGCCGGTGTTGGCGCTGATTCTGTTGCTGGCATAAAGCTTTCTTGATGAAAACGCGCCATATCAAAGCCAACGTCATGCAGCATGCTTTGCAGCGCTTGCATAAAGCCTGCTGGGCCACATACCAAGATGCTGCGATCGCGATAATCACTCACAGCCACTTGTAAATGCTTAAGGCTAATACGGCCATAGCCCCAATGTATGCCATCATCGTCGCGCATCCCTTGCTCGCTAACAGATTCAAGCCCATGTTCAAGCACAAAGCTAAGACTACGTTGGTCATCATTGCGCTGACTATTTAATCCCGCGTGCGATTTAGGACTTAGCCAGTGGCGTAATCTGTCGTTAAAGATAATATCATCTGGTGCCTGCGCGCAGTGCACAAAGGCCACATCAGCACTGACTTGGCTGTCACTTAAAAACGTCGCCATCGACATCATAGGCGTAATACCGCAGCCAGCACTGATAAATAGGTACTTATCAGCGTTAAGATCAATGAGATTAAAATGCCCAAGAGGCTGACTTACACGAATGCAATCACCAATGGCAAACTCATCCACTAGGTAATTTGACACCTTACCGTTATCAACCTTCTTAATGGTTAACTCCAGCGTGAGCGGCGCAGACGGTGATGATGAAATGGAATAACTACGATGGTAATTCTTCCCCGCTATCGCGACATTGATAGTGATAAATTGCCCGGGCTTAAAGATAAATAACTGCGGCTGCAAAGGCCGAAACACCAAACTCACGACATTCATGGTCTGTTGTATCTTATCAATGCACTCAAGCTCAATGCTTGAGGCTGTCCATGCTGGCTGTTGCAATGATTGCCAACTGCACGCTAACGCGCTAACAGGCGAAGCTTGCGGGATTAACTTGGCAGGGGTTGATGGCGCGCTGACTTGTAATTGCGATAACGCCGCCGCGAAAGGATTACTCATGTCTATCTCCAGTGAAGTGGCTCAAGCTTCTAGTGGCATAAGCTGAGAGCAAAGCCTGTACTTAAGCCACTTCACCTTACTTAAATTACGCGCGGTTTAATAAGCTTGCTAAGTCAGCATCCACTGTCGTGGTGGTTTTCAAACCAAATTGCTGCTCTAGCACTTGCAATAAATTAGTGCTTAAAAACGCCGGCGCCGTTGGGCCAGTGCGGATATTCTTAACGCCAAGGGATAACAAGGTCAGTAAGATAACAATCGCCTTTTGCTCAAACCAAGACAACACTAGGCTCAGAGGTAACTCATTGAGTTCACACTCAAAAATCTCACTTAACGCTAAAGCTAATTGAATGGCTGAATAAGCATCATTACACTGGCCAATATCAAGCAAGCGCGGAATACCGTTAATATCACCAAACTCCAACTTGTTGAATTTGTACTTGCCGCAACCTAAGGTCAAAATCACGCTATCTTTAGGTGCTGCTGTCGCAAACTCAGTAAAGTAACTGCGCTCAGACTTATCACCATCACAGCCGCCCACTAAGAAGAAATGCTTGATGCTACCGTTTTTGACATTTTCAACCACAGCAGGCGCCGCCGCCATTAAGGCGTTACGCGCAAAACCTATGGTGATTAAATGAGGAATTTCATCATATTTAAAGCCATCAAGCGCTAAGGCTTTATTGATAACAGCACTGAAATCATCACCTTCAATATGAGTACCCCCAGGCCAGCCAACTATGCTACGGGTGAAAATACGCTCGTTATATTGACCAACAAAGGGATCGATAATGCAGTTAGATGTCATCACCACAGCGCCTGGGAAATTAGCAAATTCGGTTTGCTGATGTTGCCAAGCACTGCCGTAATTGCCGACCAGATGCGGATATTGCTTAAAGGCTGGATAAGCTAAGGCTGGCAGCATTTCACCATGGGTATAAACATTAATGCCTAAGCCCTGGGTTTGCTGCAAAATCAGCTCAAGGTCTTTCATATCATGACCTGACACTAAAATGGCCTTGCCTTTAAAAGGCACAGTATTGACTTGAGTAGGCTCAGGGTGACCAAAACAGCTAGTTTCGCCTAAATCTAACATGGCCATGATTTGATAGTTAAGCTGACCTATCGCCATGGCAGCATCAAATAGCGCGCCAGCATCTTCACTGTCAGAACCCAGAAAATCCATCAAGCGAAGAAACTCAGTAGCCACATCGATACTGGTTTGATCTAATACGCGCGCATGTTCCATATAAGCGGCGGCGCCTTTCAAACCATAAAGACATAAGAGTCTCAGCCCTAAAATATCTTCATGAATCTCAGTGCTACCGCGATTAGGCGCGGCCATGGCCGCCAATTCAATAATGCTATCTTTAGCAGCCTCTAACGTCATCGAGGCGTATACCGGCGCGCTGGCTAAGTCTTCGGCGCTACAATGGCCACTATAGGCTTGCAGTAACTGCTCACGATAACTCAGCGCCTCACCAACTAACGCCACTATGCGCTCATCATCAAAGTTGACGTTAGTTAAGGTCGCAAAAAATGCTTTAGGCACAAAGGTATCGACATCATGATTTATGATGCCAAACTCTCTGGCTTTTAACGCATGGTAAGAAAGGCCTTGTAATAAATAGATCAGCACGTCTTGCAGATCTGAGGTTGCCGCTAATTTGCCGCACATACCTTGCGAATAACTACAACCATTGCCCGCTGGAGTGCGGATTGTTTGTTCACACTGAATACAAAACATAAAGCCACCCGATACATGTATTTAATTTATATGTTATAAGCATAACGAGTGGATGCTCGCGGACATAATTAAACATGCATAATATTTAAATGTTTAAGATTAAGATCGCATAATTACGATTTTTTTGAGGTTAATCGCATTGAGCTAACTGGACGTTAATTGCGGAGGTAAGGCATGGAGCGAGCAATCACAGATGAGATGTAATAACTAGGCTCATCTGTGTTGATGTTAAGCTTCTAAGCTAATTTAAGGATTGGAGTGAATATCGTTAACTGACTGCAGCATTTGCCGACTTTCTAATTGAAATTGCGGCGCTAAATCGCCAAACCAAGTTGCAACTTGCTTAAACCATTCAATAAAGGTGTCTCTGTCTCGGTTTTTAAGTAATTCAAAGGCTTGGCGATAGTTAGCTAGATAGTCCCCGATCACACCTTCAGAACCCAATTGCGCAAAAATAATATCAGCATAAAGCTCTGGGCTTTGAGCAAATAAACGCCCCACCATAGCTAATTCGAGCCGATAAATTGGTGAGCTAAACTGCAATAATTGTTTTATATCAGCTTGTTGTTTACACAGATTAAGGCCATAAACAAAGGTTGAAAAGTGACGCATGGCTTGCACTAATTGCATGGCATTGTCGTGCTCTGTGGCATTGGCTTCTACAATACGCGCGCCCCAAATGGTCATTTGCTGCAATAACCATTGATATTGCTCTGGCTCGCGCCCATGGCACACTACCACCACTTGCTTAGCGAGACTGCCGACATCTGGGCCAAACATAGGGTGCAGCCCAACGACTGGGCCGCGATGAGCCTTTAACATGGCATCAAGAGGCGGTGCTTTAATGGACGTGAGATCGGCAAGCACGCAGTTATCTGGTAAGCGTGTCAGTTTTTCGCGGATAAGCTCGCAAGTATAGCTAATGGGCACACTCACTAGCACTAAGCCCACGTTATCTAGCAGCGCATCAGCGTTATGCCAATCATTTACATCTAAAATATCAACATGATAGCCAGAGAGGCGCAGCATTTGCACAAACACTTGCCCCAAGGCACCCGCGCCGCCAATTACCACTACGCGGCTAAGGTTTGGATTGACCGACTTAAACCCTACGTCTTTTTCATTAAGGTAAGATTCACGCATTAAGCGCCTTAATAAATCTTCAATCAACTGCGGCGCTATATGCATCTCGCTGGCTTCTTGACGGCGTTTAGCCAGCATTTTAGCCTCGCGCTCAGGCGCATAAATAGGTAAACCCGCTTGATGCTTAACCCGGCCCACACTTGCCACTAAATCCAAGCGGCGCCTGACTAACACCAGCAATTCTTGATCGACGGCATCTATTTGCTGACGTAATAATTCAAGTGCCTCACTCGTCGCTTCATTCATCAATTCTCTCCCTGAAAACGCGTGGCCAATACCGGTTTAACCAAAACCGCCGCGTGCCTTAACACTTGCTCGGTTGCCGGCCAATCGATGCAAGCATCAGTAATAGATACGCCATATTGCAAAGATGGCGAGCTTGCATCCTGTGAGCCTGCCAGCAGATGACTTTCGAGCATAACCCCAATAATCCTGTTATTACCAGCAGCAATTTGCCCCATGACATCAAGGCACACAGGCACTTGGCGGCGATAGTCTTTATTGGAATTGCCATGGCTGCAATCAATCACTAAGCGTGCACTTTGACCCGATGCGTGTAAGGCGTTAGCGGCAGCATTAACCGAGGCGGCATCGTAATTGGGCTCGCGGCCACCACGCAAAATAACGTGGCCATCAGGGTTACCAGCGGTTTGCAATAAAGCTACTTGGCCATCACTATTAATGCCCATAAAACGGTGGCTGCTGGCCGCTGATTTCAGTGCATTAATAGCGACATCAAGTTTGCCATCCGTGCCATTTTTAAAGCCCACTGGCATAGACAAGCCTGAAGCCATTTCTCTGTGAGTTTGTGATTCTGTGGTACGGGCGCCAATGGCAGACCAAGTAATTAATTCAGATAAATATTGGGGGCTGATAGGATCAAGCGCTTCGGTGGCCGCAGGTAACTCCAGCTCAGCTAAAAACAGTAAAAACTCACGCGCTTGGCGTAAGCCCTTTTCGACATTGAATGATTCATCGCGATCGGGATCATTAATCAAGCCTTTCCAACCGACTGTGGTTCTTGGCTTTTCAAAATAGACCCGCATTATGATAAAAAACTCATCGCTTAATTCAAGCTGCAGCGCTTTTAATTGGCGCGCATAGTGTTTAGCTGCGGTTAAATCATGAATGGAACAAGGACCTGTGATCACCAGTAGGCGAGGATCGCGCTTATGCACTATATCGGCCACAGTTTGGCGCGCCGCACTGACGAAGCTTAAATGGCTCTCGGTCAGCGGTAATTGCAGTTTTAATTGATTCGGGGTGATCAGCACCTGCTCGTTGCTGATGTGAATATTGTCAAGCTTAGTGTCAACCATGCTGCCTCCAAATCCAAAGCTGTAATTGCGTAATGTTACAGCATTACGATGCCTGAAAATGATAGCGCGAGCAACTGAAACTTTTTCACCACAAACAAAAACCCGCCTCAAGGGCGGGTCTTCGTGCGAACACTTTACGTCGGTTTGTTGGTCTACTAAATAATTACTTAGTAGCCAGCTTTTCACGGATACGTGCAGATTTACCTGAACGATCACGCAGATAGTACAGCTTGGCGCGACGAACGCGGCCACGACGCTTAACTTCAATGCTTCCGATTGCTGGGCTGTGAGTCTGGAAAGTACGCTCAACGCCTTCGCCATTAGAGATCTTACGTACGGTGAATGCAGAGTGCAGACCGCGATTACGCTTAGCGATAACTACGCCTTCAAACGCCTGCAGACGCTCTTTTTCACCTTCTTTAACACGTACCTGTACAACTACTGTATCACCAGCGCCGAAATCTGGTACGTCTTTCTTCATTTGCTCATCGTTGAGCATTTTAATGATGTTGTTCATAAAAACTCCGTTCTAGATATAACTGAGCGTCGACTGTTTACTTATTCGTTGTTTCAACGAATTGCGCCAGCAGTCTGGTTTGTTCGTCAGTCAGAGCTAGATTGTCAAATAATTCTGGTCGTCTAAGAAAAGTTCTTCCGATACTTTGCTCGAGACGCCAGCGTCTAATTTCTTCGTGGTTACCGCTAAGTAACACTGCCGGTACAGTCAAACCATCCAAGCACTCAGGACGGGTATAATGCGGGCAATCAAGTAAGCCATCTGAGAAGGAATCCTGCTCAGCACTCGCTTGTTTACCTAAGACACCTGGCACAAGCCTAGCGACCGCATCAATCAATGTCATGGCTGGCAATTCGCCACCTGAGAGGACATAGTCACCCACAGACCACTCTTCATCGATTTCCGTCTGAATAATGCGCTCATCAATACCTTCGTATCGACCACACACTAAGATCAGTTTATCTGATTGTGCTAGTTCAGACGCGCCTTGCTGAGTCAGCTTGCGCCCCTGTGGCGACAGGTAAATGACTTTTACGCCTTCACCTGCTTCCGCTTTCGCGGCATGGATAGCATCACGTAGAGGCTGCACCATCATTAACATACCGGGACCACCACCATAAGGCCTGTCATCCACAGTACTGTGTCTATCATGGGTGAAATCGCGAGGATTCCACGTTTGCAGTTCCAGCAGGCCATTTTTCACGGCCCGACCCGTCACCCCAAAATCGCTTACGGCACGAAACATCTCAGGAAACAGGGTTATTACCCCTAACCACATGTGCGTACCTCGACTTAGAAGTCTGGATCCCAATCCACTGTAATCTGTTTGGCCGCAACGTCCACCTCAAGGATGAACTGTTCCGTGACAAAGGGAATCAATCGTTCCGCTTTACCAAAAGCATCTTTGGTGTTGGCCTTAACCATCAGAACGTCGTTAGAACCTGTTTCCAAGATCTGATCAACCGTTCCCATGTTGTAGCCTTTAGTGTTAGTTACAGTACAACCTATCAGTTCACGCCAGTAAAACTCGTTTTCTGGCAGAGAATTCATCTGTTCAGGCATAATCGCAATTTCACTGTGTGTCAGTGCTTGCGCTTCTTCCCTAGTGTTAATCCCTTCCAGCAATGCGACAACCGCTTTGCCTTGGAGACGCCACTGTACAACTTTCACTTCACGCCATTCACCTTGTTGCATCAGCAATAAGGGTGAATAGTCAAAAATACCTTCAACAGAGTCGGTATAAGATGTGATTTTCATCCAACCTTTAACGCCAAAACACGCGCCAATTTTGCCCAATACGATTGGTTGTTGGTTACTGCTCATCAATCTATACCCTTAACGCTATTAAGCAGCTGCTTTACGAGCGTCTTTGATCAGTTTGGCAACACGATCAGTAGTCGCAGCGCCATTAGCAACCCAATGCTCAACACGATCCAGGTCTAAGCGCAGAGCTTCTTCCTGACCGCGAGCCATAGGGTTGAAGAAACCTACACGCTCAATGAAACGACCGTCACGAGCATTGCGGCTATCAGCAACAACGATGTTATAAAATGGACGCTTTTTTGCGCCGCCACGAGCTAAACGAATGGTAACCATGCGTTCTTAATCCTCTAATGATTTGCCTGAAGCAAAAATAAAAACTGGAACTCCGTGTTCGCGAAGAGTCCCAGCATAGAAAGCCGGAAGATTTTACCTGACTTTTCAACGAATGCAACCAAATCTGCCGATTATTACGCCTCGAGAGCCTTGAAGACAGGCTAAGTCAGGCTAGGGATTTGGCCAGATTGGCCTACCTCCGAACCCTTAAAATTTGGCTTACGCCAGTAACATCAACGTCCTGGAAACTTCATTCCTGGAGGAAGCATGCCTTGCATACCACGCATCATTTTTTGCATGCCGCCTTTGGCCGACATCTTTTTCATCATCTTTTGCATTTGGCTAAATTGCTTCAGCATGCGATTGACGTCTTGAATTTGTGTGCCAGAACCTGCAGCAATACGGCGCTTGCGCGATCCTTTAATGATATCAGGATTGCTACGTTCAGCCGCTGTCATCGAATTAATGATGGCTTCCATTTGACCTGTCATCTTGCCATTTTGCACTTGCTCTAAGGCTTCTGGTGGCAATTGGCCGACACCTGGCAGCTTTTCTAGCATACCCATCATGCCGCCCATGTTCTTCATTTGCTGAAGCTGGTCACGGAAATCTGCTAAATCGAACTTGCCCCCTTTTTTAACTTTAGTGGCAAGTTGCAGTGCTTTTTCTTTATCAACACCGCGCTCGACTTGTTCAATCAGTGACAGTACGTCACCCATGCCAAGAATACGAGAAGCGATACGATCAGGATGGAAAGGCTCCAGTGCATCGGTTTTTTCACCAACACCTAAGAACTTAATCGGCTTACCTGTGATATGACGAATAGATAACGCCGCGCCGCCGCGAGCATCACCATCGACTTTAGTCAGTACCACACCTGTTAACGGCAGCGCTTCATTGAAGGCTTTGGCCGTGTTAGCCGCATCTTGACCTGTCATGGCGTCAACCACGAACAAGGTTTCGATTGGATTGATTTCAGCATGTAACTGCTTAATCTCATCCATCATGGCTTCATCAACGTGTAAGCGGCCTGCGGTATCGACTATCACCACATCAATAAACTTAAGCTTAGCGTGAGCAATGGCCGCTTTAGCAATCGCGACTGGCTTTTGACTCACATCCGATGGGAAGAATTCAACTTCCACTTCGCTTGCTAAGGTTTCTAACTGCTTAATCGCTGCTGGACGATAGACGTCAGCACTGACGACTAATACCGACTTTTTATGTCGAGTGCGTAAAAACTTAGCCAGTTTAGCCACACTGGTGGTTTTACCCGCGCCTTGTAAACCCGCCATCATGATCACAGCAGGCGGCTGGGCAGCTAAATCCAGAGCTTCATTGGATTCGCCCATGGCTTTTTCCAATTCACTCTGAACTATTTTAATGAAGACTTGGCCAGGGCTCAGACTCTTGCTGACCTCTTGGCCGACAGCGCGTTCTTTTACGCTATTGACGAATTCCCGCACCACAGGCAGAGCCACGTCAGCTTCAAGTAAAGCCATACGCACTTCGCGTAGCGTTTCTTTGATGTTGTCTTCGGTTAAGCGACCACGCCCGCTGATATTTTTAAGCGTGCGTGACAATCTGTCAGTGAGATTCTCAAACATCGTCCAGTCATTACCTATATTGCGCCATCTAGTTGGCCTGTATTATAACGAGGTCGGCGTATTATGCTACCGACTTCCATACTCTTGGTGGCTGCAAATTGCGATTCGCCGATAAAAGCTGGATTTTCATCAACTACTGCCACTTTTTGCCACCTGTATCACTGCCCATTTGAATCGCTGTCATGGTATTCTAATTATATTGGGTGTAGTAACTGCCCGATTTACACCATCTTTTTTGCACTCACAATTAACAACAGGTTTAATGCCATGGTTTTTTATTCTGCTACTGCCATGCTTTTCTACTGTATCGCCTTAATGTTGGTGACCAGTAGGTTATTTCATGCCGATGGCCCTCGCCGCTCGTTAGTGACCGCGATTGCTGCGGTAGCGGTACTATTTCATGGCGCCGCTCTGTATCAGGCAATATTTACCGCAGAAGGACAAAACTTTAGTTTAACCAATGTAATCTCTTTGGTTAATTGGATCATTGCCTTGTCTTTTACCATCACTATGTCACGCCTAAAAGTGATGATTGCCGTACCTGTGGTATATGCCTGTTCGGTAATCTCAGTGGCATTATTATGGTTAGTACCTCCTGAATATATTACCCATTTTGATTTGCACCCAGAAATGCTTATTCATGTCGTGTTGTCGTTAATGGCCTATTCCACCTTAATGATTGCTGCACTCTATGCCATTCAACTGTATTTCATTCAACAGAAATTAAAGCAGAAGCAATTTATGCTTAACAAGGCGTTACCGCCTCTGCTGACTGTTGAAAAACAGCTGTACCACCTGGTATTTATCGGTATGATTTTATTGAGTTTATCTTTAGCGACAGGCTTTGTATTCTTAGATGATATGTTTGCTGAGGGTAAAGGTCATAAAGCGATTTTATCTATGCTGGCATGGTTTGTGTATGCCGTGATGCTGTGGCAGGATTATCGCGTGGGTTGCCGCATTAAAACCGCCGTCATCTATACCTTATCTGGCGCAGGCTTATTAACTCTGGCCTATTTTGGCGCACGAATTGTCAAAGAATTAATCATTCGTTAAGCTGATTAAAGGGAGGATAACATCATCCTCCCGCTTCATGGATATGTCTCCACCCTTGCTTACCCTTAACTGGAGCTATTTTGGACACCATACCAACTAGTACCTTATTTATTCTGCTGCTGTTGTTGTTACTGATTTCAGCTTACTTTTCTAGCTCTGAAACTGCCATGCTCAGCCTTAATCGTTATCGATTAAAGCATCTTGCCAAGCAAGGTCACCCAGGTGCCATGCGAGCCCAAGGGTTACTGGATAAACAAGATAAGTTAATTGGCCTCATCCTCATTGGTAATAACTTAGTTAATATTGGTGCTTCCGCCATAGCTACCTTGCTGGGCCTGCGTCTTATGGGCGATTTAGGCGTGGCCATAGCCACCGGCATATTGACCTTAGTGGTATTAATTTTTGCCGAAGTCACTCCCAAAACCATAGCAGCAAGAAATCCTGAAATGGTGGCGTATCCTGCCAGTTTTTTACTTATCCCCTTGTTATGGCTGTTCTCGCCCCTGATTTGGTTCGTTAATATTTTTACTGGCATAGTGCTTAAACTGCTTAGAATTAATAACTCCCGATCTGAGCATGCCTTAAGTCAGGAAGAGCTGCGTACTGTGGTGTATGAAGCAGGCTCAATGATCCCAGCTAATCATCAAGAAATGCTGTTGTCGGTGCTCGATTTAGGCAATATTACCGTTGAAGATATCATGGTGCCGCGCGCTGAAATTTACGCCATTAATATCAATGATGACTTTCGCTCAATCACTAAGGCCATGATACAAAGCCCGCATACTCGGGTAATGCTGTATCGCGATACCATAGATGATGCGGTCGGCTTTATTCATCTGCGCGATGCGCTGCGCTTACAGTCTAAAAATCAGTTCAGCAAGGCATCGTTACTGCGAGCTGTCAAAGAGCTTTATTTTGTCCCAGAAGGCACGCCGCTCAATACTCAGCTAATTAATTTTAAACAGAATAAAAATCGTATCGGTTTAGTGGTGGATGAATACGGTGATATTCAAGGGCTAGTTACCCTTGAAGATCTTCTTGAAGAAATTGTTGGGGATTTCACTACCTCTATGGCGCCAAGCCCAGAAGATGAGATTTATCCGCAGCCTGATGGCAGTTATTTGATAGAGGCTGGCATTAATATCCGCGACTTAAATAAACATTTAAGCTGGGATTTACCTATCGATGGCCCTAAAACCCTTAACGGTTTAATCATTGAGTATTTGGAAGATATTCCATGCACTAATACTAGTCTGCGCTTGTTTGGCTATCCAATGGAAATCATTGAAGTGTCTGGCAATATGATTAAAACCGTTAGAGTCATGCCGCATTTGTTTAAGACTCAGTAAACAGTTACACATTAGCAATTCTAAAAGCTTATAAGCATAAAACTGCAGCGCTTCCACGAGTAAGCGCTGCAAGCTAGAAGCTAGATGTTCAGGCCTTAGCCTGCTTTTTAACGTCAAGTTCAGCCCTAAGCGCATGCGCCTTGGGAGTAATATCCGCCAATAATTTAGGCTCCCACCCCAAAGCAAAATAGAGTTCTGCCATCAAAAATATTGGCCCGATTAATAACTGATTGAGATCATCGATAAACGCAGGTTTTGCGCCTTCAAATTTATGGCCAAGGCCTTGGAATAGCCAGCCAATAACAAACATGCCAATGGCCGATTCAAGTCCGTAACTCAATTCACTTAACCACTTCGCACTTACCAGCAGCGGCATAATGGCAATAAACATGCCTAAGGCTAAACGTCTCTGTAGGCAGACATAATAAATCAGCACTAGAAACACAAATATCGACGCCACATTGACGTTAACAGCCATCAGCGTGACTCGCAGCGGAATGCAGGCGAGCAAAATCAACACAGCCCAAATAATCAAGGGAATACCTATTATGTGGGTTTTGATATTACGACTATCTAAATGCACACTCTTATAGCGCGCTAACTGCTGTTCTATGGTTTTCATCTTATCCTCAGTGATTCATTAAGCCATTAAATCTAAGTGGAAAATTAGGCTTCACAACTAAGCAACAAGTTAATCCATAAGCAAGATAATGACTAGCGGGATAATCACTTATCTCGAGTGTTAGCCCTACCAATAATTTACCTTACAGGTGGTGCAAGCTCACTATGGTCATAGCTCCAGTAATCAAGCCGCACTAACAACCAAGCCCCACAAACAACAAAGCCAGCATCAGCTGGCTTATATTGGTCGAGTGAACAAAACGATTTACGACTCAAGCACCACAGTTGCTACCGCGTAATGGCGCTCATCAGCAATAGTAATATGACAATGATGACCACCGAGTTGCTGCAAGCGTGCCAGCGCGCCACCAGTTAAGGTCAGTAACGGCGCGCCCCATTCATTATTAGTAATATGAATATGATGAAACGAGACTCCGCGACCTATGCCAGTACCGAGCGCCTTGGCGGCAGCTTCTTTGGCGGCAAAGCGTTTAGCCAAAAAGCGCGCCGGCTGCTTTAAGTCTCGATACACAACTAACTCTTGATCGGTAAGCACTCGCTGCGCCAGTTTCTCGCCTAAGCGCTCTACTTGTTGCTCTAACCTTGCTATTTCAACTATGTCTGAGCCTAAGCCTATAATCGCCATCTAAGTACCTATTACTCGCCGCGGCGACCTTGTAGCATTAACTGCTTCATATCCCTAACCGCCACCGCTAAGCCATCTATCGCGGCGCGGGCAATAATCGCATGGCCAATATTAAGCTCATACAGCTCTTTAATTGCGGCGATGGGTTTTACATTGTGGTAATGCAAGCCATGACCAGCATTAACTACTAGCCCTTTCTCAAAGGCGTATTTCGCCATAGTTTGAATGCGCTTAAGCTCTATCGCCTCTTGCTCGGCAGTAGTCGCTTCGGCGTAGCAACCGGTATGAATTTCTATGACTGGCGCGCCAACCGCAACGGCCGCATCAATTTGCGCTTTATCAGCATCAATAAATAACGACACTAAAATGCCCTGCTCACTTAAACGCGCCACGCCAGCGCGCACTTTATCAAGCTGACCCGCCACATCTAAACCGCCTTCGGTGGTGACTTCTTGGCGTTTTTCTGGCACTAAACACACATAAGTGGGCTTAATGTCACAGGCGATATTGATCATTTCATCAGTCACTGCGCACTCAAAATTCATGCGTGTTTTGATGGTTTTAGCTAAGAGGTAAACATCCCTATCGATAATATGGCGTCTATCTTCACGCAAATGAATAGTGATGCCATCGGCGCCCGCATGTTCAGCCACCGCCGCGGCATGTACAGGATCAGGGTAATCCGTCCCGCGCGCTTGGCGAATGGTGGCTATATGATCAATATTAACGCCTAATAAAATACCCGACATGGTCACTCCTTTTGAACTTGGCTATCCCGCACGCTGCGGGTTTGGGTAAACAACAACCGGCTATTGAGTGGCTTGTCACCGACAAAGGGTTGCATTAAGGTTCGCATAAAATTGCGCGCCGCGATGCCATCTTCGGCTATCAACTGACGCTGACTTAATCGCAGCAACATGCTGCCACTCAAATGGGGATAATTCAAATAGGATTGTGCTAACTGTAAGCCGATATCGGGCAGGTATTGATAAGTCCCGCTAGCACGCACGTCAACCCCATCAAAGGTACTATGAAGGTCAGTAAGTCCGCCTAATTCAGTCAATAACGCCATTTCAAAGTAGCGCAGTGTGTTGCTGTCAAAGCTTGCCGCTAACGCCATTAAGCATTGATGGTAAGGCACAAATAAGCTGTCACCGGTCTGGCCTTTAATGCAGCGATAGAGGATTTCATTAAGATAGAGGCCAGCAAACAAGCTATTGGCTTTAAGGGGGATGGCTGGAGAGTAAGCTTCTATGGCGGTAATGGTCGCCAATTCATGTTTCGCTTGATATTGGATGAGTAACGGCTGAAAGGTTTGGAGTATAGCCTTTTGTGAGCGTTTACCGCGGCCACAACGTGCCACGGCATCCACTCGACCGACCCCATCAATCAATAAGTGCAAAATCACACTATTTTCTCGATAGGGTCTTTGGTGCAGTATATAGCCGCGATGCATGGCGACTATTATTCTTCGCCGTAACCTAAGCTACGCAGCGCGCGTTCATCGTCAGCCCAACCAGATTTCACTTTTACCCAAACTTCTAAGAACACCTTATTATCAAACAAGGTTTCCATGTCTAAGCGGGCTTGAGTGGCTATGGTGCGAATACGCTCACCGTTTTTACCAATCACCATACGCTTCTGACCAGTACGCTCAACTAAGACCAAGGCGTTGATGTGATAAACACCATTTTCCATCATCTTAAATTGCTCGATTTCAACCGTAGCATCATAAGGCAATTCATCGCCTAAGAAGCGCATCAGCTTTTCGCGCACAATTTCAGACGCCATAAAGCGCTGTGAACGGTCAGTGACATAATCATCAGGGAAGTAATGATCGGCCTCTGGCAAGCTTTGCTGTGCTAATTCTAAAATGCGAGTGACGTTGGTACCGGTTTTAGCCGAAATCGGCAAAATCTCATCAAAGTCATACTTTTCAGCCAGCTCTTCCAGATAAGGAAACAAGGCTTCTTTATCTTTGATATGGTCAACTTTATTAATCGCCAGCACTGTTTTGCGCTCTTCACCACCACGGCGCAGTTTATTTAGCACCATTTCATCGTCAGCGGTCCAAGTCATACCATCGACTACGAAAATCACCATAGCCACATCAGCTAATGAACTGGCCGCAGCGCGGTTCATCAAACGGTTAATGGTGCGACGCTCTTCAATGTGCAGACCTGGGGTATCGATAAACACTACCTGATGCGCGCCATCGGTATGAATACCCATAATACGGTGACGAGTGGTTTGTGGCTTACGCGAAGTAATACTCACCTTTTGTCCCAATAAACGGTTCAACAGGGTCGATTTGCCTACATTAGGGCGACCAATAATGGCAACCATACCGCAATAGCTATGCTCTAACTGCACGGCAGCTGGGCGGCTAGAATCCATCCTTGCCAACAATTCATCCAGCGACGGGCTGTTATCCGCCTGTTCCAGAGCGTCATGCTCGGATAGCTGTGGCAAGTCTTTTTTACTCATTTTTTCAATAACTCCAATACCTGAGCTGCGGCAATTTGCTCAGCTTTGCGACGTGAACTGCCAACACCTATTACAGGCTCAGCGAGGTCTTTAATGCGACATTCCACTGTAAAAGTTTGGTCATGGGCTTCGCCCTCAACCAAGGTTACCTGATAATCAGGCAAAGGCTTTTTAAAGCCTTGTAAGTATTCTTGCAGCAAGGTTTTAGGATCTTTTTGGCCTACACCTGGCTCGATTTCTTGCAGGCGCGAGGCATACCAAGCTAAGACTAACTGACGGCAGACTTCAATATCTGAATCTAGGTAGACAGCACCAATAATGGCTTCTACCGCATCGGCTAAAATCGATTCGCGTCTATGGCCGCCACTCTTTAACTCGCCAGGGCCTAGGCTTAAGTATTCACCTAAATTAAATTCTTGCGCTATAACGGCTAAGGTATCACCGCGCACTAAGGTGGCGCGCATCCGACTTAAATCGCCTTCAGTCGCCTTAGGAAACTGATGATACAGCACATCTGAAATCACGATAGAGAGGATTGAATCCCCTAAAAACTCTAAGCGTTCATTGTGTTTAGCTGCGGCACTACGGTGCGTCAGCGACTGAATGAGTAAAGCTTGCTGGTTAAATTCATAACCTAAAGTACGACATAGTCGTGAATAATGCTTAGGTACATGGGACATTAAACTATTCCACCAATTCTGTTAAAACGTACACCAGAAGGTAACCAGGTTGGCAACCAATCCGACGGTTGGCGGTCAAACTCAAAACTAATCCAAATAGCTACGGCTTTACCGACCAAATTAGCCTCAGGCACAAAGCCCCAGAAACGGCTATCTTTGCTGTTGTCGCGATTGTCACCCATGACAAAATATTCACCAGCGGGAACTATCCACTCGCCCAGCGGTAATCCTGGTTGCTCATAAAAGAAGGCTTTGGCATCAGGACGCATAGGGTTGATAAGAATGTGATGCTGCACTGCGCCAAGCTGCTCTTGATATTCAATTAATGGCACGCCATCTTGAATAAACTCGCCGCGATTGACTTCGCTGCGAGCGACTAAACGCGCTTCACCGCATTCGCTCTGATTACTACCATTGCAAGCTGGCTTTATCCATAACTGTTTGTTGTTATAAATGATGGTATCACCCGGCAGACCCACTACGCGCTTGATATAGTCAATGCGAGTATCTTCTGGGTATTTAAATACCATCACATCGCCGCGCTCTGGCTCACCGGTTTCAACGAGCTTAGTGCGCCACACAGGGTCACGCAGGCCATAGCTAAACTTTTCCACCAAAATGAAATCACCCACCAATAAGGTCGGCATCATAGAACCTGATGGAATTTGAAACGGTTCATAAATGAATGAACGCAAAATCATCACAAAAGCGATAACAGGGAAGACTGAGTGAGCGTTTTCCACCAACACAGATTCACGCATGATCCCTGCTTGAGTGTCGTCATCTAATTGAGCGTTTGCTTCTAAGGCCAAGGCTAATTGCGCCTTACGCTTAGGTTTTAACATTACTAAATCATATAACCAGATCAATCCAGTGATCAGAGTGGCTATCACCAAAATAATGGAAAAATAGGCTGCCATGTAAACTCCTGCAAAAAAATTAGGTAATGCCCTCGCTTTAGTTAGTAAGCCTAAACCTATAAAAGTTCACAGGAAAACTAACTAAAGCGCCGCTGATAGCGGCGCCTTACCATGAATAACTCAATCAATAATGATTGAGATTCTAGTCACGAATGATTACTCGTTAAGTTTCAGTACGGCCAAGAAGGCTTCTTGTGGTACTTCCACGTTACCGATTTGCTTCATCCGCTTTTTACCTTCTTTCTGACGGTTCAACAGTTTCTTCTTACGCGACACGTCGCCACCATAACACTTGGCGGTTACGTCTTTACGCAGTGCTTTTACTGTTGTGCGGGCAATAATCTGACTACCCACAGCCGCTTGAATGGCAATATCAAACATCTGTCTTGGAATGAGTTCTTTCATTTTCTCAACTAATGCCAGACCACGATGACGAATGTTCGAGCGATGAATAATCATAGCTAACGCATCAACGCGATCGCCGTTGATAAGTACGTCTAAACGCACCATATCGGCCGGTTCAAAACGAATGAAGTTATATTCCAGTGACGCGTAACCGCGACTGGTTGATTTCAGGCGGTCAAAGAAATCCATGACCACTTCAGCCGCAGGGATATCATAAGTCAGAGCGACTTGATTACCGTGATACACCATGTTGGTTTGTACGCCGCGCTTCTCAATACATAAGGTAATTACGTTACCTAAGTATTCTTTTGGCACCAAAATGTTGGCTTGTACAATCGGCTCACGCATCTCAGCGATATTGTTAAGCGCTGGCAGATCCGATGGGTTATCGACATAGACGATTTCACCATTGGTCAGCTCAACTTCGTACTCTACTGTTGGCGCTGTGGTAATCAAATCAAGATCATATTCACGTTCTAAACGCTCTTGAATGATCTCCATGTGCAGCAGACCTAAGTAACCGATCCGGAAACCAAAACCTAATGCTGATGAAGTTTCTGGCTCAAACTGTAATGACGCATCGTTTAAGCTGAGCTTATTCAAGGCATCACGGAAGCTTTCATAATCATCGGTAGAAATTGGGAACACACCCGCATAAACCTGTGGCTTAACTCGCTTAAAACCAGGCAATGGCTTTTCAGCACCATGCTTAGCTAAAGTTAAAGTATCACCTACTGGCGCGCCGTGAATTTCTTTTATACCAGCAATGACATAACCAACTTCACCAGTACCTAACATCATGGTGTCTTTCTTCTTAGGAGTGAAGATACCTACGCGGTCAGCATTATAAGTTTGGCCAGTCGACATGACTTTGAACTTATCGCCTTTGCGTAATTGGCCATGCTTCACACGTACTAAAGAAACAACACCTAAGTAAGCATCAAACCAAGAGTCAATGATCAGCGCTTGTAATGGCGCGTCAGGATCGCCCTGTGGCGGTGGAATTTTAGCAACGATAGTTTCTAAGACATCTTCAACACCCAGACCTGTCTTGGCAGAACAACGCACAGCATCTTGGGCTTCAATGCCAACTATGTCTTCAATCTCAATAGCTACACGCTCAGGTTCAGCCTGAGGTAAGTCGATTTTATTGAGAACTGGAACCACATCTAAGTTCATTTCTAGCGCTGTGTAACAGTTCGCCAAAGTTTGTGCTTCAACGCCTTGACCGGCATCAACCACTAACAATGCGCCTTCACACGCGGCTAAAGAACGTGATACTTCATACGAGAAGTCAACGTGGCCAGGAGTATCAATAAAATTCAGTTGATAAGTTTCACCGTCTTTAGCGACGTAATCTAAGGTAACACTCTGCGCCTTGATGGTGATCCCGCGTTCGCGCTCAATGTCCATTGAGTCAAGAACTTGCTCAGCCATTTCACGGTTAGTGAGACCGCCACAGACCTGAATTAAACGGTCAGACAAGGTTGATTTGCCATGATCGATATGGGCAATAATCGAAAAGTTTCTAATATGTTTCATTATGCTGCAGTGACTAAGCTTAAAAGGGAAAACGTAAGGTACGAAATTGTACCCTAATGAGCCCGCAATACCAATCAGATTCATTAGGGTTAGTGAGCCAAGGCTAACCGTGGGACATGACTAATGGCTGGCCTAAATTAGCCATGACTTGCGGTTCAGCCTTAGCTTCAAGCTTTACTGACCACCATTTAGCGAGTCGCCAAGTGGCAATAGCCCCGAGTATCGAGCTAATGATTACGCCGCTTTGGCCGGAAAAATCGGTTAATTCTGATAACCACTGACCAACAAGCGCGCCACTAAATAAGCCCACTAACGGCAGCATATACACTAATGCAGCCGCCTTTAACAATACCGATTCAGTCACCCCGATTTTAAGCACATCACCTAAGTGACATGCATAGGGGCTGTGAATAAAAAAGCGTTGCACCTTAGGTGAAAAGGCTTTTGAAACGGCTTGAGTGCCGCAAGACTCACCAGTATCGCAATGATTGCAGGCACTGCTTAAGGTCACTTCGATAAGCGGCATATATGGGTCGCGGCAATCAATGACCTTAGCAAATTGTTCCATCATGGCGCTTATTCCAAATGCAAACTGTGGGCAATGTGACTTAACGTTGCTGCCGGCGCTTTACCAATAACAACTACCTCGGCATTGCCCACGATTTCAGTCACTAAGGATAACCCATTGCGAGTGACTAACTCTTCCGGCATAGGAGTCTCACCCACCCGTGACACATAGACAGAAATATCCACTAATCCATCCGACAGCGCTATATATTCAACTGTCTGCTGACTACCCAGCAATCTGTGATGATCTTTAGCGACCACTTTAAAGCCTTGTGGTAAGCCATTAAACAACCAGTTTTGGCCTTCTGCACGCTCAGGTGGGCTAGTAACCGGAGGCCATTCAGTGCGATACGCTTCTTCTAGTAAGGGGGCTGGCGCTGGTAATTCTAATAACTCAATGGCTAACATCTGCTCAATAAGCTCGCGATCATCAGAGAGCAAGTCATAACGCAGGGGTAAAAAGCTCTCCATATCTATCCACACCTGATGATTATATCTAAGATCATCTTTAGGGATAATGCGAACCATCTGACCTGGGCGTCCGGCAATGCGGCTGCGCCCACCTAATACAAATTCATACCCCTTTGCTAATTGTTCTATATCACCAGAAAATGCCGCAGGCCAACTGCCTTCAATTCTACCGGCCTCAACGCTGTACGCTGGTTGCTCATGCTCGATATAAGTAACAGTGCGGCTAACACGCACCGCATTTTTAGGCGGGCCATTAAGGTACTCTAAAAACTCCACTGGCTCGCCATTAACTATGCCGTGCAGATACACAAACGGGCGAATATGGTCAGCCTGTAAATGAATAGCAGACACTTTATATTGAGCGGTGCGCAGAGCTTTACTCATGTTCACTAACCAAGATTTGGCATCTTGCGGTAATTCGGTGGCAGGTTGTGCAATCGGCTCAGCATCTAACAACTGCGCTTTAGCGGCTTGAGTATTTGCCGATTGAGGCACAGTAGGTTGCGCCCCAGTATTTTCAGCTTGAGCGCTGAGCGCAACCTGCGGCACCAAGGCCCACAGACAAAGAATAATAGCGCAACAGAGTGAGCGATTTGACATAGAATTCATGAGGACAATCAAGCTTCCAGTAAACATAAAAATGCAGCTTGAAGATTAACTTACAAGCTGCAGCTTTCCAACCATCAATTGATTCGCAACACAGTTAATTACTGCTGCGGTAGCGCCTGTGGCAAGGCATCACCATTATTTAATTTCTGCTGCAGCATATGATCTTGCAGATAATGATTAATGCGGCGACGCTGCTCAGTGACTTGCTCATTACTGTATTCTTGCTGCACTGGGCTGGCCTGAAAACTTACTGGCGCGGCGTTACCAATCAAAGGACGGGTATTGAGCACAGGTAAAGGCGCTAACTCAGCATCTGACACTTGTGACATTTGCTGAACACCAATAACAGCGAATAAGGCGACACTGGCTGCAATGGCATACTGACCCAAAGGTCGTAAAAATGGTAGCACCTTAGCTTTAGTGGTCTTAGTTTCTGTGCTGGCTGCCACCTCATTGCTTGCTGGCTCACTCACGACCTTGTCGCCAAATGCAGTGACGCTAGAGGCTTGCGCGCTTATAGCAGGCGCAAACACAGTTGGCTCTTTATCGATAGCATCGGCAATAGCGGCTGATAAGTCTAAATTAATGACACTTGGCAATTCAGAACGCAAGGCATCACCTATCAAGTGATAATTTCGCCATTCTTGATGAGAGTCGATATCTTTTGCTAATTCAGCAAAAGACTGCGCATCAACTTCACCGTCGACGGCGGCAGATACCCATTCCTGACCTGATTTATCCATTGTTCACCTGTTTTAGCATTGGCATTAATTTTCCAACAAGGGCTGTAATTGCTTATCTATAGTTTCACGGGCACGAAATATTCGTGAACGTACGGTACCCACAGGGCAATCCATCACTGTTGCAATTTCTTCATAACTTAGGCCATCAAGTTCCCTTAAGGATATGGCCATTCTTAACTCGTCGGGCAAGGTTTCCAAAGTCGCAAACACTACATTGCGAATTTCATCAGATAACAATAGTCGCTCTGGTGAATCAAATTCTTTGAGCGCATCAGCGCCATCAAAGTATTCGGCTTCTTCAACATCGACATCATTGGCAGGGGCTCTTCGACCTTGTGAGGCTAGATAATTTTTAGCAGTATTGACCGCAATTCGATACAACCAAGTATAAAATGCGCTTTCCCCACGAAAATTAGCTAAGGCTCTGTAGGCTTTAATAAAGGCCTCTTGCGCTACATCGGCAACATCTGCTTGGTTACGCACATATCGAGAAATAAGGTTAATCACTTTTCCTTGATACTTTTGTACTAGCAGATTAAATGCGTTTTTATCGCCCTTTTGTACTAGCTCAACGAGTTGCTGATCACTTAGTTGTCCACCCATTCGAGCTGACTTCTCCCAAATCTAAATCTCTGATTTCTTAGGTGCTCGAATCATTTACCCTTAAATAGACTCGCATCCCTGATAAAAGTTCTGAAAATTTAAATAAAAATTAAAATTAAGTCATAAACATCTCGTTTACGAACAAATAATGAGCTCTCCATCACAGAGCTGTTGCTTTTCAGCCCAAACTAACTTCTGTTGTTGCTTCTGTTGCTATCTGAACCCTTGCTAGCGGTAGGCACAAGCTAAATCTTGGTTTACCATAGCCAAACCGAGAATGCTACGCATAATACCCATGAAACCAGCCATTGAACACCAATCAGACATACTAGTGATAGGTAGCGGAGCGGCAGGGTTAACCCTAGCGCTACACTTAGCCGAGCACGCTAGTGTCACCTTACTCTCTAAAGGCCCTCTAAATGAAGGCTCAACCTATTATGCTCAAGGCGGTATTGCTTCAGTCTTTGATGAAGAGGATACCATTGAGTCCCACGTTGCCGATACTTTAGTTGCAGGCGCGGGTCTGTGTGATGAAGCAGTCGTCACTTATACCGCTAGCAATGCCCGCTCAGCAATGCAGTGGTTAATTGATTGCGGCGTGGCTTTCGATATGGAAGAAGGTGTGCTCAATGAGCAAACTCGCTACCACTTAACCCGTGAAGGTGGCCATAGCCATAGACGCATCTTGCATGCCGCCGATGCTACAGGTAAAGAAGTCCAACTAACCTTACAACAACGCATCCTTGAACACCCAAACATTCAGGTGCTCGAGCGATATAACGCCATTGATTTAATCACCAGTCGCAAGTTAGGTCGCCCAGGCAATCGCGTGTTAGGTGCTTATGTGTGGAACCGCAATAACGAGCGAGTTGAAACCGTTAAGGCCAGATTTGTGGCCTTAGCAACAGGCGGCTCATCTAAAGTGTATCAATACACGTCTAACCCAGATGTCGCGAGCGGTGATGGCATAGCTATGGCATGGCGCGCAGGTTGCCGTGTAGCCAACATGGAATTTAATCAATTCCATCCTACCTGTCTTTATCACAGCGAAGCACGCAACTTCTTACTGACAGAAGCGCTGCGCGGTGAAGGCGCTTACCTGAAACGTCCTGATGGCACGCGCTTTATGCCTGACATAGACCCTCGCGCCGAATTAGCGCCGCGTGATATTGTCGCCAGAGCCATAGACTATGAGATGAAACGCTTAGGTGTGGATTGCGTATATCTTGATATCACCCATAAACCGGCTGATTTTATTATCAAGCACTTCCCCACCATCTATCAGCGCTGCCTAGAACTGGGTATGGATATTACTAAAGAGCCCATTCCTGTGGTGCCTGCCGCTCATTACACTTGCGGCGGCGTGATGACAGATTTACATGGCCAAACCGATCTTAGCGGTCTCTACGCTATTGGCGAAGTGGCGTACACTGGCCTTCATGGCGCTAATCGTCTTGCCAGTAACTCACTGTTAGAGTGCTTAGTGTTTGCTCGAGCCGCCGCTGAAGACATTCAATCCTTACTGCATAAAGTGGCCGACCCAGGCCAGTTACCGCCATGGGATGAAAGCCAAGTGACTAATTCTGATGAAGAAGTAGTTATTGCCCATAACTGGCATGAATTGCGCTTATTTATGTGGGATTACGTAGGGATTGTGCGCTCTAATAAACGCTTAGAGCGGGCGCTGCGCCGCTGCCATTTATTGCAGCAAGAAATCCAAGAGTACTATAGCAATTTCAGAGTCAGCAATAATTTGCTGGAACTGAGAAACTTAGTACAAGTGGCTGAATTAATTATTCTCTGCGCCATGGAGCGCAAAGAAAGCCGCGGCTTACATTACAACTTAGATTACCCAGAACTGGCTAAAGTGGCTAAGCCGACTATTTTAGAGCCTGCCAAGCATGTGTAAGGCTTCTTTAACAAAATCTTTTAAGCGCCTGCGGGCGCTTTTTTGTAGTTAAGTAATAATCGGCATAAGTCGCGATACTCAGTCATAGACAGCATATCGGCGCATACCCACAGCCACACTCGCCCTTGTTGGGTATCAATCGCAAAGCAGCAAAACCACGGGCATACCCAAGGCCTAAAGGCTAATTGCATCTTAAGGCTTAGATTATCACTCGCCATAACTTGATTATGTTCGTGCAAATTTGCAGGCGCTAATGATGAAGACGGCGCAGGCATCCAATAATAAAACCCCTGACCTTGAGCATTGAGACTAAAGCGTTGCTGCCAAGCGCGAAAACGCCACAATTGCCAACATCGAACCATTAAGATAGTGCCAAGAATGAGTGTAAACAGCAGATAAATAATGAAAGGTAAATCACTCGGCCAAGCCAGCGCCGTCAAACTTAATAACAATAATCCGAGCCACTGACTGATTAGCCAATGGCGCGAGGCGGCAATGACAAAGTTATGCGGCTGGGCGCCCACGAACTTTCACTACCATGGCAGCAAGTTCAGGATCGCTACATAATTCATGACCCATAAACCAAGCAAATAAATCAGGATCTTCGTTGGTCAGTAAGCGGATAAAGCACAGCTTATCTTCAACGGTTAGGCACTCATATTGCTCGTTAACAAAAGGCTGAAATAGCACGTCAAGTTCTAGCATACCGCGTCGACATGCCCATTTAACCCGTGAAATATTCATCAGTTCTGTCACCTTCTTACTCCTTTAATGATGGTTCTGCGTTGAATGCAATCAAGATAACACTGGAGGCATGATAACATCGCCCCAGTGTTTCCAGCGCCTTTAAACCTGCACTCGCACATCAAGTCCGGCAAATAGCTCAGTAAAATCCGTTTTGAGTAAGCGTTTTAACGCTGGATGTTTAATCATGCGCTCAGCAAACATCACATGAAATTCTTGCTGAATTTGATCGGATTGACCAATCAATTGAATATGACTCGCCTCAGGATCTTTTTGATAAATCGTCGGCGCCACAAAAATACCTTGATGGAATAACCCAAAGGATTTCATCATGGCAGAATCATCAAACTCGCCTAAGATTTTGACGTTTAACCCATTATCATCAAACCAGCGATGTAATTGTTGCCCCACAGAAGTCTTACGACTCGGCATCAACAAAGGTTGCTCTTCTAAACACGCAGGAAATGGCCGAGTCACCGGTTTACTGGAAAAAAAGCCGATATTGCATTGGCCCAATTTCTTTGACAGGATTTCAGGATATTTAAGCGATTCACCCGCGCAATCAGACAAAATCATATCAAGCTTATGATCGCGTAAACGATTCATTAAACTGTCATGGGTAGCCTCAAAGCAGGCTAAGTGAATAGAATTATCAGCTGGCATAACCGATAAAATAATCCGGCTCGCCAAAGCTTTTGATAACGCATCGGCAATGCCAACCTCAAATAAGATGTGCTGCTCGCGCTGATAATTAAGAATATCGAGCATTTCATAACTGAGGTTAAACATCTTGTCGGTATAGCGAAATACCAGCTCGCCAAGTTCAGTGGCTTCTAAACGCCGGCCGACGCGCTTAAATAATTCACCATTAAGGCGACCTTCTAAGGCGCGAATTTGGCCCGTCACAGTTTGCGGCGTAAGGCACAGAGCCTCCGCCGCTAACGTAACTGAACCATGGCGCTTAACCATCCAAAAGTAATACAGATGGTTATAGTTAAGATGCGACATTTACTTTACACGCTGACAATCAAGTAAGTTAACCATAACTTCTGTCAGTGCATCTTGGGTGGTCACCACCCCAGTCGTCACAGCTTCACTCACGGCCGCAACTAATACGCTTCTATCTGGAATTCTATCGGCGCAATAAACGCGATTAGCTTCCTTAAAGCGATTACCACCGCGATATTTTAATGCCCGCGATTCGTAATCCGTAGGCTCCAAACGCTTACCTACTGATTTACCTTTAAAGATCAAGGCGCCGTCAACTATGCCGTCTAAATAGCTTTGGCATTCCAAAGCATTAACATCTTTATTGCAGCTTTGCAGTTCTTGGATAACAGGCACGGCTTGAGCTTGAGTGCCCCACATGAGCGCCACTAGGGCAAGGATCATTGTTTTTTTCATTTTACGGCTCCTTTCGCTGGTAAGACTTTGGATAACATAAAATAACCCACAACCGCGGCAATACATGATCCCATCAAGATACCTAAGCGCGCGAGATCGCCATAATTACCTAGAGTTTGCTCAAACGCTAACGATGAGATAAACATCGACATGGTAAAACCAATACCACACATAATGGCCACAGGGAAAATATGGCGCCACGTGATGCCAGATGGCAGTTCAGCTAAGCCCAGTTTCACTGCAATAAAACTAAATAACATCACGCCAATTGGCTTACCTAAGGCAAGACCCGCGGCAATCCCTAATGGCACAGGTGACAACAGCATATCTAAGCTCATATTGCCCAGTGATACACCAGCGTTAGCAAAGGCAAACACAGGCAGAATTAAGAAGGTGCTCCAAGGGTGCAAGCTATGCTCTAAATGCTCGGATGGCGAGCTGCCATCTTTGGCACGCATAGGAATACTGATGGCAATAATTACGCCCGCTAAAGTAGCATGTACGCCAGATTTCAGTACCGCGACCCACAAGATTAAACCGATAATCCCATAAGGCGTTAATGAAGTAACACCACTGCGATTAAGGGTAAATAGTCCAGTAATAGCCAGACCTGCAATAATCAGGCTGATCACAGATAAATCTGAGCTATAGAACAAGGCAATAATCACGATAACCCCAAGGTCATCAATAATTGCCAAGGCTAATAAGAAAACTTTAAGGGCAACAGGTACGCGATTACCCAGCAGCGCCATTACACCTAAGGCAAAGGCAATGTCAGTGGCGGCAGGGATAGCCCAGCCATTTTGCGTAATTTCGTTGCCATAGTTAAACAACAAGTAAAACGCCGCAGGAACTAACATGCCGCCAATAGCAGCGAAGGTTGGCAGTGAAGCTTTGGCCACACTTGAGAGCGCGCCTTCTAATACTTCACGCTTAACTTCTAAGCCGATTAATAAAAAGAACAAGGCCATTAAGCCGTCGTTAATCCATAGCAATAACGGCTTATCAATATCCAGTGCGCCAAAACGCACCTGCATCGGAGTGTTTAAAAAGCCATCGTAAATAAATGCTAGTGGTGAATTTGCCATTAACATTGCCAGAGCGACAGCAACTAGCAGTAAGATGCCCCCAGCTGACGGTTGACCTAAAAAATTGCGAAGTGCTTTTTCCATAATGAATCTCCTATCTATATTAACCTTAGTTTAACTAAGCTTGCAGAGTAAGAATAATCGCAAGAATAAGCCTAACACCTCGGTAAAACCGAGGTATTAGTCGCTTTTCTAGGTTTGTCGCCGTTAAATTGCCACTGGCGCCTTAATATGTGGGTGCGGTTCATAGCCTTCAAGTTCGAAATCTTCAAAGCGATAACCGAATAAAGACAATGGCTTACGCGTGATTTTCATCACAGGTAATGGCTTAGGGTCACGGCTTAATTGCAACGCCGCCTGTTCCATATGGTTGTTGTATAAATGGGTGTCGCCACCGGTCCAAACAAAATCACCTAAGGCTAAATCACATTGCTGCGCGACCATCATGGTCAATAAGGCGTAGCTGGCGATATTAAAAGGTAAGCCAAGGAAGACATCACACGAGCGCTGATAAAGCTGACAAGATAACTTGCCGTCAGCTACATAGAATTGGAAAAATGCATGACAAGGTGCCAATACCATCTTATCAAGTTCACCTACGTTCCATGCAGATACGATTAATCGGCGCGAATCTGGCTGGGCTTTAATATCCGCTATCACTTGGCTAATTTGGTCGATATGACGACCGTCAGCGGCCGGCCAACTGCGCCACTGCGCGCCATACACTGGGCCTAAATTACCGTCAGCATCTGCCCACTCATCCCAAATTTTTACTTGGTGTTCATGTAAATAAGCAACATTGGTGTCGCCTTTTAAAAACCATAATAATTCATGGATAATCGAGCGTAAGTGACATTTCTTGGTAGTGACTAAAGGAAAACCTTGATTTAAGTCAAATCGCATTTGATGACCAAAGACTGAGCGAGTGCCAGTGCCGGTGCGATCAGACTTGTCTGTGCCCTTATCTAAGATATGTTGCATAAGTTCAAGATATTGCTGCATTAGCGTACCACCTACCTTCAAAAAAATTAAAATAAAACATGGAGATAATAAGATTCTGCGAGTTAACACTCGACTGAATAATTTGAGCTCTTTAGGGTTTACACCATTAGACACTCAAAAATTCACTCCAAAAACGATCCACAAGCCTGTCGTTATTCGTTTGCGGCTAGCGCGCTACAATAACAGAAATATGCTCATTTCGGCTTAAGTGAAAAGAATTTATTGTAACGCCATCACTTAAAAATTCGCGGGTAAGCAAGCACAATGAGCATCCAGTCTTAACTAAGTAACAGCTTTACACCTATGACTATCAATAGCAGTGCAAAAATACGTTTTAGAATGGGTGTTGGCCAGATGCTGGCGGCTTTAGCGCCAAGAGGAGCGGTTAATACTGAGGTTGAAACAATGGCAAGTAACGCAGGCACATAGATGTAGCCTAAGGTGCCAGCAGGTAAAGAGTGAACGTCCCAACCGGTAGTGATATAACCCAGTGAGCCAAAGAAGGCTATCACTATGCCTATCATAGACGAAGTCCCCACAGCTTTGGCCATGGCTAAGCCGCACCAGACTAAAAATGGCACCAATAATACCCCGCCGCCTATCCCCATTAATCCCGAAATCATGGCAATGATAATACCGATGACAAAGATAACGCTGTTAGAGGGTAAGCCCGCTGCGGCGTTAACTTTAAGGGGAAACCACATATTGATGGCCATGAGCATGACAAAGATAGCGAACACTTGCTGTAAATAGGCGCCCAAAAAGGCCTTAGCAATAAATCCCGATAAAAACGCGCCTATGACTATGCCAGGTAGTAACGCTTTTAATACCGTAAAATCAACGTTGCCGCGCCCCCAGTGAGCTTTGGCCGAAGATGCTGAGGTTAATATGATGGCGCTAAGCGAAGTAGCAATGGCCACATATAATAAATGAGGTTCGCTGATACCAACCTTAGGCAATAAATAGAGTAAGGCTGGCACTATGATAAGGCCGCCGCCTATGCCTAACAGGCCAGCCAGAAAGCCCACGAATGAGCCTAAAATTAAGCACCAAACCATCAACCAAACTATAGTGTCCATGTCTTATCCATTTTATTATTATCAGACAAATACTTAAGCTGCTATCCGTTCACTAAGCTTACTGTCACTCGTAGTGCTAACGCTTCACTCTCTGCATTTTCAGTTAATGCTGTGCAGTTAACGCTAAGCGATTAAACCAATGCAGTTAAACCAATGTCGTTAAATCAGCCCAGCTAAGCCGCGTTGATCTAAAAACATCAGCAAATGCTGGCGCACAGCATTACCGTCATGCAAACGTAAAATCTGCTCCAGCATGGCACTTAAGTCGGTGCGAGAAATGCGCCGCAGTAAATAATTGACCCGCGCTAGGCTTCCTTGGTTCATGCTGAGTTTATCAAAACCCATGGCCACTAAAATTAACGCGCCTAAGGTTTCACCAGCGAGTTCACCGCAAACACTCACTTCAAGTTGATTTTGTTGGCAATCAAAACTCGCGCGGCGCAGCGCCCGCAGAAAGCCTGGATGGTAACTATCATACAAGCTACTGACCCTAGGATTATTTCTATCAACCGCTAACAAGTATTGGGTGAGATCGTTAGTGCCGACCGAGACAAAATCCAACAATTGCGCCAATTGATCTATCTGGTACAGAATAGCGGGCACTTCAATCATGGCGCCTACTTTCGGGCGGCGCAGCAGCACTTCACTATCAAGATTAATTTCTTGCCAGGCTTGATCAAATATCGCTAAGGCTTGCTCGACTTCATCTAGGCAGCTCACCATAGGTAGCAAGATATAGAGCTCAGAGGCTTGGCCAATACTCGCGCGTAGCATGGCGCGGATTTGAATCAAAAAAAGCTCAGGGTGGTCTAACGATAAACGTATCCCGCGCCATCCTAAAAACGGATTATCTTCATTGATAGGAAAATAAGGCAGCGGTTTATCACCGCCGACGTCTAAGGTGCGCAGCACCACGCGCTTACCATTGGCCGCGCTTAATACTTGCTGATATACCGCCATCTGCTCAGCTTCTGACGGGAAACTTTGCTGCAGCATAAATAAAATTTCAGTGCGATAAAGCCCGATGCCATCGGCGCCATTAGCAAGATCGTTAACCACGCCGCTAATGAGGCCGGCATTTAAGTACAGCTGAATTCTGTAGCCATCTAAAGTGCAGGTAGGTAAAGCTAATTCTGCGGCGTATTCTTTGGCTAAGGCTTTTTCCTCCGAAATAAGCATGCGATATTCACTGACTACCGCGGGGCTTGGCGACACTAATAACTGGCCACGGTTGGCATTGATGACCATTAACTTGTTATTTAAGTCGGCATCAAACAACTGCTCAACACCAACCAGCGCCGGAATGCCTAAGGCGCGCGCTAAAATAGCGGCGTGAGAGTTAGTTCCGCCCCACTCAGTCACAATACCTGCAAGCTTTTGCGGTGAAAACTCTGCCAGCATGCCAGTGGTGACTTCTCTTGCGAGTAAAATCACAGGTTTATCTAATGATAAGGCAACGCGCTCAGGCTCTATCAATTGCCTTAACACCCGCATGCCTAAGTCGCGGATATCCGCGGCTCGGCCTTTAAGGTACACTTCTTCCATGTTTTCAAACTGTAAGATGTAGGCGCAGCACACGCGGCTAACAGCGGTTTCGGCGCGCCAGCCTTGATTAATGCTTTGCCTAAACTCGCCGCCAAGGCTCGCATCATCAAGCAGCATCTGCATGGCGGTAAATATTGAGCTAATGTCTTGATTTAGTTCATGTTCAAATCGAGACGCCATCACACTTAAATCATCACGACTGCGCTGTAAGGCACTCTCTAAGCGCGCTAACTCTTCATCGAGATTGTCACAAGGTAAATCAGGTTGGGCAATAGAAATTTCAGCGCCGAGAACTAGACCATAAGCTATGGCTATGCCTTTGGAGGCCGTTTTGCCATGGTATAAAATCTGATGCTGAGCTTGAATGGCACCATAGTTTTTATAGCGCTGCTGCTTTTGTTTTTGCGAACTAATGGCCATAGCGAGCTGCGCGGCTAAGGTCATTAAAAATGACTCTTCATGCTCACTAAATGATCGCGCCTCAGTTTGTTGCACCACTAATACGCCGACTACCGCTTTTTGATACACCACAGGCACAGCTAAGAAAGCTTGATAGTGTTCTTCGCATACTTCGGGGATAAGTTTAAAACGGGGATGCAAATGGGCATTAGCGAGGTTGAGCACTTCTTCTTTTTGTGCCACCAAGCCCACTAAGGCTTGATCAAGGGGAACACTCACTTGCCCGACCGCCGAGGCTAATAAGCCATCGGTGGCGGATAAGAGCAGCTGTTGCTGCTCAAGCAAATAGATAGAACAACAGTCAGTATTCATCGCCTGCTTGGTTTGAGTCACCAGCAGAGTTAACGCCTGCTCCAGATTTGGGGCCGAGGCAACAGCTTGTGTGATGTCTCTTAGCGTATTTAACACTGACCCCGTCTCCTAGTTGCGGTAGCGAGTACGCCGCCGCTGCGGCTCCTTCGCTTGAAATGATAAAGCAATTTGAGAAAATTCCTTCATGACCTTTCTATATACTTCGCGTTTAAATGACACCACTTGTCGCACTGGGTACCAATAATTAACCCAGCGCCAATCATCAAATTCGGGATGACCTGATGAATTTAAATTGATGGCACTTTCTTGGCTTTTCAACTGTAATAAAAACCATTTTTGCTTTTGGCCAATACACATTGGCTTACTATCTTGACGCACTAAGCGTTTAGGTAAGCGATAACGTAACCAAGAGCGACTACTGCATAAGACTTGTACGTGTTCAGGCCTTAAGCCTACTTCTTCGTAAAGTTCACGGTACATAGCCTCTTCAGCGGACTCGCCATCATCGACACCGCCTTGCGGAAATTGCCAAGAATGTTGTCCATAGCGCCTGGCCCACATAACCTGGCCAAATTGATTACAGATGATGATGCCCACATTTGCGCGAAAGCCGTCGCTATCAATCACATGGACTCCACAATAGCATAAAATTAATGGCTTCGATTGTTTCACAAAGCGGGGCTGGCAGCAATTGCTGATTAACTAAGGGTTATGGATAAATCAAGCATTTCACACTTATTTATCAACAAAGCATGTTAGCTAACTTGAGCGTTATCCACAAAATCTGTGGATATCTCTGTTTGAAACTCGGTAAAAACTCACTATTACTAAGATCTTGCCAAAATATTGTGACTAACAGTCGCCAATCACAGCAAGCATAAGTGACTGTATTTAAATGTTTTTAATTAAATATCTTTTGGTTATTTATTGAGAAAACTCAAAATCGCTCAATAATCGTACTAGCCTAAAAATCGGCAATAATCGGTACATAAGCTCACCAAGTTATTCACAATATAATTTTAAAACCGTCTCAAAAAACAATTTTAAGGCGGAATTTAGGCTTGACCTGAGCTATTTGATCCTTTATAGCAGTGAAAAAATGGCACTTATCCAACAAACCTGTGGATAACTATGTGAGGAACGGTGGGGCAAATAGCGAGTAACTGAACGGCAAAATAGCATAACTAAGTAAAAGCTTTTAATTACATCAAGTTAAGTTAAAATTTTAGTTAAGGTTATCCCCTCTAAAATAATTGCTTACTTTTTAACCGGTCAGTAATTCGCGTTCAATTTTTTGTGGCTGTTGTCGATATGTGTCTCTTTAGGTAGTTGCGCTGCTATATAAGTGCTTATTTCTATAAATCTATTTCTATGCGCCTATTTATCTAGACTAATTTTCATATAGGCTTATTTTCAAATAATCGTCATTCGCTGACGTTAGCAAGGCTAAGGCTGACAACGTAAGTTCGCTATCAGCATTAACCGCAGCCGCTTGAGTATTGAATCAATGAGAGAGTCTGCTAAAATTCCGCCATGAATAATACTAAGCACTCACCGCAAACCTTAGCGGAATTACTCGAGCGCGCCGATAACATGGCGGGTATGACCTTAGCGCAATTGGCTCAAGCCAATAACATAGTCATGCCAGCCAATCTGCAGCGCCATAAAGGTTGGGTTGGGCAGTTAATTGAGTTGGAACTAGGTGCCACGGCGGGCTCTAAACCTGAGCAAGATTTCCGTCATTTAGGCGTTGAGCTTAAAACCATCCCCATTAATGCCGCAGGCAAGCCACTTGAAACCACTTATGTGTGTGTTGCGCCGCTTAACGATATTCAAGGGCTGCGCTGGCAAGACTGTTTGGTGAGTCATAAATTGCAGCAAGTGCTATGGGTACCGATTGCTGGTGATCGCCACATTCCTTTAGGCGAGCGGCGCATTGGCACGGCGTTTTTATGGCAACCCTCGCCTTCGCAGTGGCAGCAATTGCAGCAAGACTGGGAAGAAATCATGGAGCTGATTGCCACCGGCCAAGTCAATCAGATTACTGCGCGCCATGGCGAAGTGCTGCAACTGCGCCCAAAGGCTGCCAATAGCCGCGTAAAAACCATTAGTATCGATAGCTTAGGACAAAAGCAACTCAGTAATCCACGCGGCTTTTATTTAAAGATAAACTTTACCGCCGAAATTTTGAGTCAAGCGTTCCAATAACCTTCTGCGCCGCTTGCAGTATGAACTTTTCGTCATATTCTCTACATTTATTGATCTTGATCACGAATTAATCTTCTCAAGTTGTCGCGTTTTTCTATAAACTAACGCCTTCTGCAATATGAGGCGTATTTCCCCTAGTGATAGTCAGTCGTCAAGTCACAAAATTGCTTTTCGCTATACTAGCGTGGACCGTGGCCATGGCCGCTTTTGTCTTCTTTCGCTATGCCCAAAGCCCAGAACTTCCTCAGTGGGCCGTTGGCAGTGGCGATCTCGCCACACTTGCCATTTATATGGGTATTATCTTTGGCTCCCTGCATTGGTTATCTAACTTAATTGCTGACTTATCAGCGATTAATCGCCTGCCCTATCTGTTTTCAGTGATCTTTAAAGGCCTGTTTTTATTACTAGGGGCCACAACCTTAGCTTATATGACCCAGTATCTAAACATGTGGGCCATTACTAATCATATGACGACCCTCAGGCAAATGCTGTCGGTGCATATTCTCTATACCCCATCATTTCAGGCACTGATCATCTATTTAGTGGTAGTGCGCATTGGCCTCGCCTTTATTGAGCAAATGAGCTTATTGGTTGGCCCTAGGGTGTTACTCAATATTGGCTTAGGTAAGTATCATCGTCCGCGCTATGAGCAGCGACTGTTTTTATATTTAGATATGGTGGCTTCAACCACTCACGCGGAAACCTTAGGTGATTACCGCTTTAGTCGCTTAATTCAAGATAGTTTTAGCTTGTTGGCTGAAACTGTGGCTAATAATGATGCCGAAATATACAGGTATATGGGCGATGCAGTACTGATCCATTGGCCATTAAATCAAGGCATTAAGCAGGATAGAGTGATGAATATCTATTTTGACTTTAGCCAGCAGCTCAATTGGCAGCGCCATTATTTTGAAGAGCATTACGGGTTTGTGCCAAAATTTAAGGCGGCGGCCCATTGTGGCCAAGTAGTGGCCGCTGTGGTTGGCGTGCATAAACAAGAGATTAGTTTCTTCTCGGATGTCATCAATACCTTAGCGCGCTTGCAAGATCAGTGTAATCCTTTAGGTCAGCGCATGCTGATTTCAGGTAATCTTGCCGAATTATTGAATATGGATGACAGCTTGTATCGCCTCAATAACTTAGGCCAAGTACAGCTCAAAGGTAAGCAACATACCACTGAAGTCTTTGGTGTCAGTAAGAAGCAATAAGGCAGTCATAATGGGAGAAAGTAAGCCGATGAGCACTGAGCCAGACGCAAATCTCGCCGCAAACCAACCTACTGCGAGCACAGCAGCTATAAGCAAAGCGCCTATCAATGAGGCACCAGATAGCCAGATTTGCCCTCGCTGCCAAGCCAGTAACCAGTGCGCTGTGGCCTCTGGCGCCAACATTAATGCCTGTTGGTGCCTTAATATCACTTTTCCTACCCGCCCAGCGGCAAGTACTTCTGACTTAACCCTTGAACCAAATGCTGTTATTCGCCCTGACGCTTGCCTGTGCCAGACATGCGCCGAGGCGATATTACAGATTCAACACTTAGCCCGCGAAATAAAATCCTAGCCTAAGTCCTAGTCCTAGTCCTAGAAACAGACTAGATATCCGCTTAACTTTAAGCAGCTTAACGGCCACCGGCTTCTAATAAACTTTGAATTTCTAAACCTAAGGTTCTAAAGGTTAAAATTCGACTGGTGGTTTGGCGCCACACTAAGCCGATATCGCGATAAGGTGCTTCCCCTGGCGGATCAAACACGCATAAATCGGTATTAGATAAGATACCTGAATCAATGGCCATTTGGGGCAAGAAAGTCGTACCTAACTTGCTATCCACCATTTGCACTAAAGTGTGCAAACTCGTCGCCGCAAACGGATTAACCTTAGCGCTATCCCCTAACTGACAAGCGGTAATCGCATGCCCTGTGATGCAATGCTCGCTTTGCAGCAAGAAAATACTTTCATCGGGCAGTTGCTGATAATCAATAGGCACATGCACACCTTCTTTTAAGTCGCAATGCATCACCATCTTAAACGGGTCAACCCCAACCTTCATGCTATGAAAGCCTTGGGTATCCACAGGTAATGCCAGCAGCAACAAATCAAGCTCACCTTTACCTAAGGCACCGAGCAACCTGTCGGTGGTCTCTTCTTTAAGCAATAAAGTAAGTTCTGGGTAGTTAGTCTGACAATGGCGCACTAAGCGGCTTAATAAAAACGGCGCTATGGTTGGGATACAACCTAAACGTATGGTGCCTGTCATCGGCGCGCCTTGGTTTTGTACTAATTCGACTAAGTCATCCACATCTGTCAGTAAGTTACGTGAGCGGCGCACCACTTCTTCGCCAATGGCGGTAAACATAAACGATTTATGGTCACGCTCAATGAGCTGATGGCCTAACTGCTCTTCCAGATTTTGAATACCACTGGATAAGGTTGACTGACTCACATGGCAAACCTTGGCGGCGCGATTAAAGTTTTGTTCTTGATGAAGATGAACTAGGTAATACAAATTTTTAAGGCTGGGAAGGTGTTTCATGAATTCGATTGCCTTGTGCAGTTTAAATTCAAAAGTCCTATTACTTTAGCATACTCCTAGCGCTTAGATTCAAGTGCCACCTCACAGTTATTAAACGCGCGCCTATAAAAAAAGAGGCCCTAGGCCTCTTAATCAAACAGTCGCAAGCTTAAGCTTGAGATTCAAGATAAGCCTTAAGGCTTGCCAAATCTTTAGCACTAAATTCAACAATGTTACTTAACCACACACAGTGCAGTTCAGGCCATTGCTCTGATTCACCGTGTTGTAATAACTGCGCGAATTGCTGGATTCGCTTCATTCCTACCGATCCCGCGGCACCTTTAAACTTGTGGGCTTCTGCGCATAAAGTTTCCTTATCGGAAGCTTCTTGAGCTTGGATTAAATTGCCGACATATTCTGGTAATAACTGCTCAAACAACACCACACTTTTTAATAAGGTGGTTGCGCCAATGGCATTGCAATATTGTTGGAGCGTGTTTAAATCCAAAACTGTGTCTAAATCGGCTTGCAACATGTAATTGTCCTCGAAATGCTAAGCGTGAGATACATCATGATACCTCTTACCGTTAAAGGCGCAAGCCTTAAACCTTGCTAAATATGCGCCTTAAATCACAGCCAATCATTTAATCGCGTCAAGTTTTGTGCAGAATCTTTAGCAGATGGTCACTTTCTCGGCAATATGCACGAAATTAAATAATCTCTTTTAAAATTAGATAATTACTAATTACAACTAAATAGAATGTATGATTATGCTGGCATTAATCACCAGTCTAATCGCGACTTAATGCCTGCCCTTGGCCACCAAACTCTCGTAGATTATCTTCAATGGCAACCATGGCATCCCAGCGGCGACTACACCAATCGGGCGCGAGTAACATAGGGCGCTGCGCGTACGCGGCAACTCGATGATAAATAATATGTTTAGGGGTAGCGCGGATCATCTCCCCCACACTAAAGGCATAATCTTCTAGCGCCATAATAGTGAGTTTATCGCTGCGCCATGCCTTAGCCATAGTGCTGCCTTCAACTATGTGTAGCGGGTGAATTTTCAACCCATCTATGCCTAACTCCAGTACCTGCGTTAAGGTCTGCATATAATCTTGATGAGTTTCACCAGGCAAACCCAAAATCAAATGGGTACAGACCTTAATACTAGCGCGGCGAGCGCGCGCTACAGTATCGGCATATTCTTGCCAGCCATGACCACGATTAATGCGCTTTAAGGTCTGCTCATTCGCGGTTTGCAGCCCAAGCTCGAGCCAGACTTCGAGCCCCTTGTCTTGGTAATCGGCTAATAATTCAATCACAGCATCGGGGACACAATCTGGGCGAGTACCAACAGCAAGACCAACGATATGCTCATCTTTAATGGCTTCATCGTAGCGCGCCTTTAATAAGGCGTATTCATCATAGGTACTGGTATAGGCTTGAAAGTAGGCGATGTACTTATCATTGGCGACATCTTTGTTGTTACCTAAGCCTTTAGCTTGCCTATCTCTTTGTCTAAATTTGCCTTGGCTAATTTGCTCGCTAATACCAAGGTCGGTGCCAGCTTCGTGGCTAAAAGAAGATACATTGCAAAAGGTGCAACCACCGCGGCCTAAGGTGCCATCACGGTTCGGGCAAGTGAATTTAGCATCGATAGTCAGCTTTTTAACTTTTTGACCAAAACGTGCTTTACAGGCGGCGCCATAGGTATTGATGTATGAATCTAGGCCCACAAATCCTCCTAAAAATCGGTTATTGTAAGAGAATTTGCTGATCTTCGCAGCCGTTATCCATACAAAATGCTGAAGTTGACAACTAAATATCCTAAGCCATTGATTAACCACAGTGATAAACACTAGCTATCAAGCTAACTCTCCTATAAATCGCAGTGATTGCCTCTTGTTGTAGCGAAAAGCTTGAGATAGCGATTATTCACTGTATCTGCAATAAAACTCATTATTTCATAAATAGGCATAATTGATGAATTCACACAGCGCAACAAATAAAATCCATTTAAAACAATGGCATTAATAAATTTAAGCACGTTTACGTCAACGTAAGCTTAAGTAAGGAATTTTAAGCTAATTAGATTATTATTTACCGTTTATGCATTTTTGCATTTGACCTTTGTCTAATGTCTCGATAATTTGGAGAGTCCGGGCATTGGCTAGTTAGTAGGCGACTTACATTAGCGCTGACTCCTCTCCCGCTCAGTTAAGTCGTATCAAGGGAGATTTTCGTATGAGCTTATATCATCCAAGTTTCGAGAGAGATAACTGTGGATTTGGCCTAATAGCCCAAATGGATGGCGAAGCCAGCCATAGAATTATTCGAACCGCCATTCAAGGTTTGGATAGGATGAAGCACAGGGGTGGTGTGGCAGCGGATGGCGCCACCGGCGATGGCTGCGGCTTGCTGATGCAATTGCCCGTCAAATTTTTCCAAGCCATTGCCGATGAGCAAGGCTGGCACTTAAGCCGCAAATTTGCGGTCGGCATGCTATTTTTAAACCCAGACCCTGACTTGGCCGAAATGGCCAAACAAGTGATACACAAAGAACTCGAAAAAGAAACCTTAAGTATCGCTGGCTGGCGCGATGTGCCTATCAATACCACAGCCCTAGGGGCGACTGGCCTTAAGAGCTTGCCAAACATTACCCAAGTGTTAATCAATTCGCCCATAGGCTGGCGCGAAAAAGACTTAGAGCGCCGTTTATACATGGCAAGGCGCCGCATCGAGCAGCAATTGCAGCATGACTCTGAATTTTATATCCCAAGCTTATCTGGGCAAATCATTGTTTATAAAGGGCTGATGATGCCTGCGGCCTTACCTGTGTTCTATCCAGATTTAGCCGATTTACGTTTGCAAAGCGCCATTTGTCTGTTTCATCAGCGCTTTTCAACTAACACTTCTCCAAGATGGCCACTGGCGCAACCCTTTCGCTATTTAGCTCACAATGGGGAAATCAATACTATTACTGGCAACCGCCAATGGGCAAGAGCGCGCGCCTATAAATTTAGCTCGCCATTATTGCCAGATTTACAAATGGCGGCGCCGTTTGTGAATGAAACTGGCTCAGACTCATCGTCCTTAGATAATATGCTCGATATGTTGCTCTCAGGCGGCATGGATTTATTCCGCGCTATGCGCCTGCTTATTCCACCAGCATGGCAAAGCAATCCAGAAATGGATGATGATTTAAAAGCCTTTTATGACTTTAACTCTATGCATATGGAGCCATGGGATGGCCCTGCTGGCATAGTTATGACCAATGGTCGTCACGCGGCCTGCGCGGTTGATCGCAATGGTTTGCGACCCTCGCGTTACGTCATCACTAAAGATAGAATTTTAACCTTGGCCTCGGAAGTGGGAATTTGGGATTACGCTCCTGATGAAGTCATAGAAAAGGGGCGCGTTGGCCCCGGTGAATTGTTAGTGCTTGATACCTTAGATGGCAAATTGTATCAATCTCTTGAAATTGATAACGATCTTAAGCGTCGCCATCCTTATCGCCAGTGGATGACTAAAAACAGCCAAGTGCTCACGCCCGCCGAACAATTGCCCCAAGGCAAGCAAGGCAATAGCGAGTTTTCAGCGGCTAAATTACTGCAATACCAAAAGCTATTTGGTTATAGCCGTGAAGAGCTCGAGCAAATTGTGTGGGTGCTGGCCAGCAAAGGCGAAGAAGCCATAGGCTCTATGGGTGATGATACCCCTATGGCCGTGCTCTCGACTAAGCAGCGCTCTTTATTTGATTATTTCCGCCAAAAGTTTGCTCAGGTGACTAATCCGCCAATTGACCCATTGCGGGAAAAACACGTGATGTCACTGACCACCTGTGTTGGCCGTGAGCAAAACTTATTTAATGAAACCACAGGCCATGCTTATCGCGTTATGTTTGGCTCGCCAGTTTTATTATTCAGCGATTTCAATCAACTGCTGACACTCGATAAAGCCAACTATCGCGCTGACACCTTAAATCTGTGTTATGACGCCAACGAAGGTTTAGCTCACGCCATTAAACGCATTACCGATGAAGCCGAGCGTCTGGCGCGTATGGGCACTTGCCTGTTGGTGTTATCCGATAGAGCCATCGGCAGTAAATGCTTAGTGATCCCGGCCATCATGGCGGTGGGCGCTGTGCAGCAGCGCTTAGTTGATAACAGTTTGCGCTGCGATACCAACATAATTGTAGAAACCGCTACCGCCCGCGATCCACATCATTTTGCGGTATTACTCGGCTTTGGTGCGACCGCCATTTACCCATATTTAGCTTATGAGTCGATTGCAGCATTAGCGGCGCGCAATGGCGAGCAGCATTCAACTGGGCTAATGATCAATTTCCGCTCAGGAATTGATAAGGGGCTGAGAAAAATCATGTCCAAAATGGGCATATCCACTGTGGGCTCATATCGCTGCTCACAATTATTTGAAGCCGTTGGCCTTGCCGATGATGTGGTCGACATGTGCTTTAAAGGTGTGATTAGCCGTATTCAAGGCGCGAGTTTTAGCCATATTGAGCAAGACCAGAAACAACTGCATAAGCTTGCCTTTCAAGCCCATATGCCTCTGCCCCAAGGCGGCTTACTTAAATATGTAGAAGGCGGCGAATACCACAGCTTTAATCCCGATGTCGTCACTCACTTGCAGCAAGCCTTAAATAATAAAGATGGCGAAGCCTATCAACGCTTTGTTGATGCCGTGGATAACCGCCCAGCGGCAGTGCTGCGCGACTTATTAGCGTTAAGTACCAGTCAAACGCCCGTTGAGCTATCAAGCGTAGAGCCTGCCTCTAAGCTGTATCCACGCTTTGATACTGCCGCCATGAGTATTGGCGCCTTAAGCCCTGAGGCTCACGAGGCGCTGGCGGTTGCCATGAATCGTTTAGGTGGTCGCTCTAATTCTGGCGAGGGCGGCGAAGATCCGTCGCGCTTTAACAGTGAACGTAACTCAGCCATTAAACAGGTGGCATCGGGCCGCTTTGGCGTAACCGCCCATTACTTAGTCAATGCCGAAGTGCTGCAAATCAAAATTGCTCAAGGCGCTAAACCTGGTGAAGGCGGACAATTGCCAGGGGATAAAGTCAGCGTTGAAATTGCAGGCTTAAGGCACTCACGCCCAGGCGTTACCCTGATCTCACCGCCGCCGCATCATGATATTTACTCCATTGAAGATTTGGCGCAGTTAATCTTTGATTTAAAACAAATCAATCCAAGAGCCATGGTGTCAGTCAAATTAGTCTCTGAACCTGGTATTGGCACAATCGCCACCGGCGTAGCTAAAGCCTACGCCGATATGATTACTGTCTCTGGCTATGATGGCGGCACTGGCGCTAGCCCTATTTCATCGGTGAAATACGCAGGTAGCCCGTGGGAGCTGGGTCTTGCTGAAGTGCATCAATCATTAGTGACTAATGGGCTGCGCCATAAAATTCGCCTGCAAGTCGATGGTGGTTTAAAGACCGGGCTTGATGTCGTTAAAGCCGCCATGCTCGGCGCTGAGAGCTTTGGTTTTGGCACGGCCCCTATGATAGCGCTAGGTTGCAAGTACTTACGCATTTGTCATCTAAATAACTGCGCTACCGGCATTGCTACCCAGAATAAACAGCTGCGGGATAATCACTATCACGGCTTGCCGCAAAAAGTGATGAACTACTTTGAATTTATCGCAGAAGAAGTCAGAGGCTATTTAGCTCAGCTCGGCTTTACCCATTTAGAACAGTTAGTCGGGCGCTGCGACTTATTAACTATGACGGTTGGCGCTACCGCTAAACAAGCGGCCCTTGATTTATCTGCGGTGTTATATCAAGCCACCCCACCAGCAGGCAGCGGTTTAGTGTGGCGGGAGCGCAATCCACCCGAAGATATTGGCGCATTAAATCAGCGAATTATGGCCGATTGTGAGCAAGCATTAACGGAAAAAACAGCCCTTGAGCTTAGTTACACTATCGCCAATACCGACCGTTCAGTAGGCGCTACCCTGTCTGGTAACATAGCGCGCTTATATGGCCGTCAAGGCACTAAAGCTAACATTCACCTTAAATTACAAGGCACGGCAGGGCAAAGTTTTGGGGTATGGAATAGTCAGGGCTTACACATGTCCTTATGTGGCGATGCCAATGATTATGTAGGTAAAGGCATGTCTGGCGGCCAGTTAACCCTATTTCCGCCCCATGGCAGTAACTTTAAAACCGAGCGTTCTGCCATCATAGGTAATACCTGCTTGTATGGCGCCACTGGCGGTAAATTATTTGCCTCCGGCACCGCTGGTGAGCGCTTTGCTGTACGTAACTCGGGCGCTATTGCGGTCGTTGAAGGAGTTGGCGATAACGCCTGTGAATACATGACAGGCGGCATAGTGCTAGTGCTGGGTAAAACTGGTGCTAACTTTGGCGCCGGCATGACAGGTGGCTTTGCTTACGTGTTTGATCAATACAATAAGTTTGATAAGCGCTTAAACCGCGAGTTAGTTGATAGCCAAGCCGTGAGCTCAAGTATTCACCAACAGCACTTAAAAGCCTTAATTCAGCAACATGTGGCCCTCACCCACAGTGAGCATGGCGCCATGATCTTGAACGATTTTGAAAATTGGATTGATTGCTTTGTGCTGGTTAAGCCCAAAAATATCGATGCCGCCGACTTATTAACGCTGGATTCCACCAGCTCTCCTTTAGCCGTCAAAGCAGGGTAATCAGCCATGAGCAATGATTTTCAATTTATCGAAGTGCAACGTCATGATCCGGCTAAACACCCAATAGCTCGGCGCGCAAAAGAATTTATTGAGATTTATCAGCCGTTCAAAAGCAATGAAGTGGCCACTCAAGCCGATCGCTGCCTAGATTGCGGCAATCCTTATTGCGAGTGGAAATGTCCGCTGCACAACTACATTCCTAATTGGCTTAGTCTTGCCAAACAAGGTCGTATTTTTGAAGCAGCAGAACTCATGCATGAAACCAATACCTTGCCGGAAGTGTGTGGCCGCGTATGCCCACAAGACAGGCTATGTGAAGGCGCATGTACCCTTAATGATGACTTTGGCGCTGTCACTATTGGTAGCGTTGAGAAATACATTACTGATACCGCAATTGCCCAAGGTTGGCGCCCTGATTTAAGCCAAGTGATTGCAAGGCCTGAGCGAGTGGCCATTATAGGCGCGGGGCCTGCGGGTTTAGGCTGCGCTGATATTCTCGCCCGTAACGGCATTAAGCCTGTGGTATTTGATAAATATCCACAAATTGGCGGCCTACTTACCTATGGCATTCCGGCCTTTAAGCTAGATAAAAGCGTAATGGCGACGCGCCGCACTGTCATGGAAGGCATGGGTATACAATTTCGCTTAGGCGTCACCATAGGTGAAGATATAGATTTTGATACCTTACTCAGTGAATTTGATGCTGTGTTTTTAGGTATGGGCACTTATCGCGCCATGCAAGCGGATTTACCCGGTGAACAAAGTAGCGGTGTCTATCAAGCCCTGCCGTATTTGATTGGTAACACCAATCAATTGATGGGGCAAAACCACAGTGAATTTCCTTATCTTAATTTACACGGCCAAAAAGTCGTGGTGTTAGGCGGCGGCGATACCGCCATGGATTGCGTGCGCACCGCCATTCGCCAAGGCGCCAGCCAAGTGACCTGCGTCTATCGCCGCGATGAAGCTAATATGCCAGGGTCACGCAAAGAAGTGCAAAATGCCAAAGAAGAAGGCGTGACCTTTTTATTTAATCGTCAACCAACGCAAATTACCGCGCAAGCGGGCACAGTGGTGGGATTAGAGTGCGTTGAAACTAAGCTTGGCAGCAAAGATGCCTCAGGGCGTCAGCGCCCAGAAGTTATCGCTGGCAGCGAGCAAATATTGGCAGCCGATGCCGTCATTATTGCCTTTGGTTTTCAGCCAAGCCCTGCCCCATGGTTTGCTGACTTTGCCATAGCGACCGATGACAGTGGCAAGGTAAAAGCCACTCACACCACTGAGATGCCATTTCAAACTAGCCATCCTAAAGTATTTGCTGGCGGCGATATGGTGCGCGGCTCAGACTTAGTCGTGACTGCTATTGATGAGGGGCGTAAGGCTGCGCTTGGGATTTTAAGCTTTTTAAATGAAGCCTCATAACCACTAACACTTAAAGCTCAGCGAAAATCCAACCACCAGCAGCGCCCATTGAGGCGGCTGGTGGTTATTTACTTAACAAGCACTAAGCCCCGACCTCCCTCACCCACTCCCACATTCCCGCATGGCTACTAACGTCTCCCTCTTGCATGTGCTACTGCTGCGCTAAAACCGCTAGCCACACTTTTTTCATCTCGCTAAAAACGCTATAGTAGCGCCTTTATCTCATTGACAAGGCAACACCATGAAAATCGGTATTATTGGCGCTATGGAGCCAGAAGTGGCGCACTTAATAGCCGCCCTCACTAACAGCGTAGCGCACACCATTGCTGGCATAGATTTCGTTGAAGGCGAACTCAATGGCAAACAAGTCATAGTGACTCGCAGCGGCATAGGTAAAGTAGCGGCTACTATCGCCACTAGCTTACTTATCGATAGATTCGCGCCTGATGCAGTTATCAATACTGGCAGCGCGGGTGGCTTTGTCGACAGCTTAGCTATTGGCGACATTGTGATTTCAAGCGAAGTTCGTCATCACGATGTGGATGTGACTGCCTTTGGCTATGAAATCGGTCAAATGGCGCAGCAGCCAGCCGCCTTCATCGCCGATGCTAAATTAGTGGCCGCCGCCAAAGCCGCTATTAATGAGCTGGGTGAAGTAAAAGCCATTGAAGGCCTCATCACTACGGGTGACAGCTTCATTTGCGACCCTGCCCGCACTAAAGTCATGCTGCAAAACTTCCCAACCATGACCGCTTGCGAAATGGAAGGCGCGGCCATTGCACAAACTTGTCATCAATTTAAGGTGCCATTCGTGGTCATTCGTTCACTGAGCGATAACGCCAATAATGATTCACCTGTTGATTTTGATGCCTATATTGTAAAGGCGGGTTATCACTCGGCCTTAATGGTAATGGCGTTACTTAAGCAGCTGTAAGCGCGATTATTAGTTATATGGTCACCACTAACAGCGGCAATCACTTGAGACGATTATGGACAATCGCATCCTAGAGACGTTACTGCAGGACAGCGCACTCCTTGGTTCTTTGTCGCTGTTATTATTGACCTTAATACTTGCTTATCTGGTGCCACTGCCCTTGGCACTAGACCCAAGATACTACTGGCAGCAGCTATGCCGTTTACTCGGCGCTAAGACCTGTAAACCCACCAATTCTAGGTTTCAACAAGCGCTCGCGGGCACTTTAGCCGCGCTATTGCTGATTGTGCCTTGGTGGCTAATGTTAATCTTGCTGCCAATGCTCGCTTATTATCCGTGGTTTTTTGAAGGCTTACTGCTGTATATCAGCTTTATTGGCGTGCAAGTCAATCGCCAAGCGCGCCGCATTCAGGGCTTATTATTAACTGGCGAAAAAGATACAGCCAAAATCCAGTTACAAACGATAACGAATGCCGATACTCACGCCTTATCTGTGATAGGGATCAGTAAAGCGACAATTGAAGCGCAACTAACCACGCCAGCACGCACCTTAGTTACAGCTTTATGTTATTTTCCTCTTGGCGGCGTCGCCTTAGTGTTACTAGTGCGTATGATTAATGAGCTCGCTTTTTGTTGGCCCAAGCAAGACCCTAAGTATCAATTTTTTGCGCAATCTATATATACGCTCGATAAATGGTTGCAGTGGCTGCCTGAACTGATTTGGCAATCGCTGGTGGCCTTGCTCTATCATCAGCCCATGGCCATAAGTCAGGCGTTTGTAACCCGCAAGCAAGAATTACCGCAAATTTTAACCTTAGGTGCGCGCAGCTTAGCCACTAGCTTAGGTGGGCCACAAATGTTTAGCGGCCAAAAGGTTGTTAGACCTAAATTGGTATATGGCACAGAGCCTTATGCCGCCACGATTGACATGGCTTATCGGCTAACTCGCCGCTGCCAAGGTTTTATTATGTGTTTTTGTTGCAGCTTGCCCTTGATATGGATAGCGCTGCGCTTAGCTGCCCCTGCGTAGGAAATAATATGCTTATTGATGTTGCCCCCTTATCGTTAACCACTCCCGCGTTGCTGTTCCCTGCTATTTCACTGTTATTACTGGCTTATACCAATAGATTTTTCTCATTGGCAGCCTTAATACGCAATCTGAGTAGCGGTAAAGTTCCTGTGCAAGACGCCCAAATTAAAAATTTTCGCCAACGCATCAGCTTAATTCGCCGCATGCAGGAATCTGGCGTGGTAAGTTTTGCCTTGTGCGTATTATGTATGATGATGATTTATCTTGGATTTAATAAGAGTGGCTCATTAGTGTTTGGCGCCAGCTTATTGTTATTACTTTATTCATTGATTTTATCTGTGGTTGAAATTCGTATTTCAGTGGACGCCCTTAATATCCACCTCAAGGACATGAGCCGCTAATCATGGATGCTATCAATTGGATTTATCTGTTTGATATGGCGGGAACCGCTGTGTTTGCCTTAACTGGCGCACTGGCGGCGGCGCGCCATAGAATGGACCCGTTTGGGGTTATCGTATTAGCTGCCGTAACCGCTGTGGGCGGTGGCAGTATTCGTGATGCGTTAATTGGCGCCACGCCTGTCTTTTGGCTAACCGATAGTAACTACATAGTCTGCATTTTATTAACTGTCTTACCCACCATCTTATTAGTACGCTACCCCAACAAGATTGACCCACGCCTATTACCCATAGCCGATGCGTTTGGCTTAGCCTTATTTACTGTAATTGGCGTGGAGAAATCCTTAGCCTTCGGTATTTCCGGCATGGGCAGCATCATAATGGGGGTTATCACAGGTGTGGGCGGCGGCATGATCCGCGATATACTTTGCCGTAAAATCCCGCTAATCTTGCGCAGTGAAATTTATGCCACCGCCGCCATGTTAGGTGCCATTACCTATATGGGCTGTTATAACTTAGGGCTGGATAATACCGCCACTATCGCCTTAGCTATGCTAGTAACCTTAAGCATACGGTTAGCGGCGATTCATTGGCATTTGAGTCTGCCTGCATTTGATGGTCAAACTAAGAGATATTAATTGAAATTTTTCTACACACTCTTGCTGCTTATCGCCATGCCTGTTTGGGCCAATGGTGATATGCCGCCAGAGCAACAATTAGCAGTTCAATACATAGATGCTATGTCGGCCCATGATTATGCGGCGCTAGAGAGCTTTTATGACAGGGAAACTGTTTTTCATGACCGTACTGCCAAACGCAAGTATATTGGGCAGCGTCATATTATTGATTTTTTGAAGCGTGCTCACCAAGGTGTGCTTGAATATAGATTCAACATAGAGCACATGTATAACTCCGGCTCGTTAGTAGTCATGATTGGCAGTTACCAATTTAAAGGTCCGGGAGATTTATTTGGTAAGCCGGGTAAAATCATTAATGTTGCCATCCCAGGGGTGACTACCTTAAAACTTGATATGCACCTGCGCCGAGTAAAAGAGCACCTAGATTTAATTGATTACCAAACCATGCAAGATCAATTGCAAAGCCAATAAATCCGCGCACTAGTATCACAGCCTAGCTAATTGCTAACCATTGACGGGGAACCTTAGCGGAAAACCTGAGTCGAATCATTATCCTTGTTAGATAAAAAGCTTATCAATGAATGTATTAGCCTATATTTTCAAGCCTTTAATTTACTCAGTGAGCGCCTTAAGTTTGTTATCTTTAGGTGCGTTATGGCCTGCGTATGCGACAAGTAATCCTGATGCACCCCTTAATGCTCACCCCATAGTGGTGTCCTTAGCGCTGCGCCCAGTGGCGCATTTTAATCAGCAGATAGAGCAAGCCGCGCGCCAAGGAGATAACTGGAGTCAACATCCTAAGCTCATTGCCGAGCATTTCGCTGGCACAGCTTTTATGCCGATAGAGCTCACCATAGCCTCCCCCATCAAACCTAAAAAAGCAGCTAAAACAACCTTGCAAACAGCAGCGCATCATCAAAAACACCAGCAAACACGCAAACAAACATCAACGGTAAAGTCCGAGCAGTATTATCTTCTCAGTCGCAATGAAGCTAATGGCGCGCAGTTGTTATTAATAGTGACCTTGCAGCAACTTAATCAGGGCTGGCAATTACAAACCGCGGCTCTCAGTTGGCGCTGCCAACCCCACGGCGTATTTGCTACCACACCTTGCAAACACTCCTAATGGCAGCTTAAGCACATAAAACAGTTCATAAAACAGTTCATAAAACAGTTCATATAACACTAGATAAATAGCCATAAAAAATGCCAGCAGTGGCTGGCATTTATAAGGTTTTGATTAAGGCGAAACTCAGCTAAGTGTGTTTGCCCTATGGACCGTTAGCCTTAAGCTAATGTCACCTTGGCAAACTTGCGCTTACCTACCTGCAATACACACACAAGTGGCGCTTGCAGTAGCAGTTTAGGGTCATCAAGCTTATCGCCATCCATCTTAACTGCGCCTTGCTTAATCATGCGCATTGCATCCGATGTTGAAGCCACTAAACCTGCGTCTTTCAGTACGTTGGCAATCGCCATGCCTTCTGGCGCAGATAAGGTCACTTCTTCAATATCATCAGGGATGGCACCCTTTTGGAAGCGAGCCACAAAATTGTCTAAGGCTTTCACTGCCGCCGCTTCATCATGGAAGCGAGTGATAATTTCTTGCGCTAAGGCAACCTTGGCATCACGTGGGTTGGCGCCATTAGCAACGTCAATTTTTAACTGCTCAATCTCGGCCAATGGGCGGAAAGATAACAGTTCATAGTAACGCCACATCAAGTCATCAGAAATAGACATGATTTTGCCAAACATCTCATCAGGCACTTCACTCACACCAATATAGTTGTGAGCTGACTTAGACATTTTCTTAACGCCATCTAAGCCTTCAAGCAGTGGCATCATGATTACTGTCTGCGGCTTTTGGCCTGCCGACTTTTGTAATTCACGGCCCATTAGCAAGTTAAACTTCTGATCGGTACCGCCCAGCTCAACATCAGCTTCCAATGCAACTGAATCATAGCCTTGCAGCAATGGATACATGAATTCATGAATAGCAATTGACTGGCCACCAGCGTAACGCTTTTTAAAGTCATCACGTTCCATCATGCGCGCGACGGTTTGCTGAGATGCCAAACGTATCATGCCAGCCGCGCCTAAGGTTTCTAACCAACTCGAGTTAAACTCAATGCGAGTCTTGGCTGGATCTAAAATCTTATACACTTGCTCTTTGTAAGTTTCAGCGTTGGCTAGCACTTGCTCACGAGTCAGCGGTGGACGGGTGCTGTTTTTACCCGATGGGTCGCCAACCATGCCAGTGAAATCACCAATAAGGAAGATGACTTCGTGGCCGAGTTCCTGAAAAGTGCGCATTTTATTGAGGATAACCGTGTGGCCCAGATGAATATCAGGAGCGGTCGGATCAGCACCTAACTTGATGCGTAACGGACGCCCTTCTTTCAGTTTTTCAATCAGATCTGCTTCAAGCAAAATCTCATCGGTACCACGTTTAATCTCTGCCAATATTTGGTCTAAATCCGCCATTGCCGCCGCTACTCCTCGGTGCCAAAAAATCAAAAGAGCTATGTTACTTGTTAGCCTGTGCAAATGAAAGTGTGTACACTAACTCCTGACTCGCTATTCACTGGAATTTGGTATCTGCATCAATGGCAAAGCTTATAACACTAATAAAACTGTTACCTAAAACACATCAAATATTACTCAGTTTATTACTATTGGCCATATTAGTAGTGTTAATGTTACCAATTGATCCCCCCCCCAGTGACAAACCTGCCGGCAAAAGAATTAGCTCAGCTGATACCCCAGAATTCGATTTACCCTTAGCTATGCGCTCGCCAACACCGCCGAGTGAACGCACACCAGCGCCGCTTAGAGAAGATGAGGTTGAAGCAGAAGTTCTGCCAGAAGAGCCCCTAAGTGGCGAGCTTGAATCTGAATTAAACAGTCAACTGATTACAGTGAACGCTGGCGATTCGTTAGCGGCTATTTTTCAGCGCGCGGGTTTTACCAGTCGCGATGTTTACGACATTACCCAAGTGAAATCCGCTGATTCTTATTTGCGTAAACTCATCCCAGGGGATGCCTTAGTCCTTTACAGCGACGGCGATGGGTTACTGGCTGGTCTTGACCGCCAAATTGATGTAGTCAGAACCCTAATGATCCGCAAAGATGCCAGCGGCCAATTTAAGGCGGATATTGAAACTAAGTCAGTCGATAGGCATCAACGCTTTGCTCACGCCACTATTACCTCTAACTTTTGGCGGGCAGCTGCAGGCGCCGGCCTTTCATCGTCGCAAATTATGGAACTGGCTAACCTCTTTGGTTGGGATATAGATTTCGCCCTCGATTTGCGCGCAGGTGACAGCTTTACCCTGATTTATGATGATGAATACGCAGGCGACGATTTTGTCCGCAATGGCGATATTTTAGCGGCGGAGTTTATCAACCAAGGTCAACGCTACACCGCCATTCGCCACACAGATGGCCAATATTATTCCGAAAATGGCAGCAGCATGCGTAAAGCATTTTTACGCTCGCCAGTGGATTTTAAATACGTCAGCTCCAATTTCAACCCTAAGCGTTTGCATCCTGTGACCGGAAAAGTAAAAGCCCATCGCGGCGTAGATTATGTGGCCGCAGTCGGCACTCCAATTAAATCAGCCGGTAGTGGGCGCGTCACCGAATCGGGTTACAACCAATATAATGGTAACTATGTGTTTATTAAACACAATGACACCTACACTACTAAGTACTTGCATTTAAAAGCGCGCAAAGTGAAACGTGGTCAAAGCGTAAAGCAAGGCCAGATTATAGGTACTTTAGGTGCCACTGGCCGCGTAACAGGGGCGCATTTACATTACGAATTTATCGTTAATGGCACCCATCGCAACCCAAGGACGATTAATCTGCCCAAAGCTGAAGCCATTGCTCGTGTAGATAAACCGGCCTTTAGCCGCGTAAGCCAAGATTTAATGGCGCAGCTATCTAAATATCAATCGGGTATCCAAACCGATGGAACCACTACAGCTAAGGTAGATTAGTATGTCGAGTCTGTATATTGGGATCATGTCTGGCACTAGCATGGATGGCGTGGATGCTGTGTTAGTAGACTTTGAAGGCACACCTAAGTTAGTGGCAAGCCACACAGAAGCTATGCCAGATCATTTGCGCAAAGGTTTGCAAAGATTGTGTCAGTCCGGCAGCGATGAAATTAACCGCTTAGGCCGCTTAGATCGCACTGTCGCCAAATTATTTGCTAAGGCGACTCAAGCCTTGCTGGCTAACGCTAATGTCAGCCCAGAAGATGTTATCGCCATTGGAAGTCACGGCCAAACCATACGTCACATGCCAAACCTTGAGATTGGTTTTACCTTGCAAATAGGTGATGCCAATACCTTAGCGGTATTAACTGACATTGATGTGATTGCCGATTTTCGCCGTAAAGATATCGCCTTAGGCGGCCAAGGTGCGCCATTAGTGCCAGCGTTTCATCAGCAAGCGTTTGCCAGTGCTAGCCCGCGCATGGTGGTCAATATTGGTGGCATGGCCAACATCACTTATTTACCCGGCAATGCTGAGCAAGTGTTAGGTTTTGATACGGGTCCTGGTAATGTGTTAATCGATTACTGGACGCAGCAATGCTTGCAACAAGCTTATGATAAAGATGGTGAGTTTGCGGCAAGCGGCGAGACTCAGCCTAAGTTATTAGCGCAAATGCTGTCTCATACTTATTTCGCCCAGCCATACCCAAAAAGCACAGGGCGCGAGTTATTTAATCAAGCCTGGTTATCACACCAACTGGCGGATTACTCTCACTTAGATGATGCCGATATTCAATCGACCTTATTGGATTTAACCTGTCACAGCATAGCCAATGATATTGTGGCCATTGATGATAGTAGTGAGGTGTTTATTTGCGGCGGCGGCGCCTTTAATGGCGAATTGATGCGCCGTTTAAGCTTGTTAATGCCTAAGCAAGTGGTCACTACTACTGCAGACCTCGGGGTATCACCCACTTGGGTTGAAGCCATAGCCTTTGCTTGGTTAGCACTGCGTTATAAGCAAGGCCTGCCCGCCAACTTACCTGCGGTGACGGGTGCTCGTCGCGCTGGCGTATTAGGCGCCTTGTATAGCGCAAAGTAAGCATCTAGTGCCTTAAAGAGTTACTGGCGCGGCGCTTTCGCAGCGTCATATTACTTTTAAGTGCCAACATTTAACCGCCAACAGCGCACATCTCATCGCCTCGCCAATACCACTAAATCACTAACGCCCCCCCCTGAGATTACCAAAGCATTATTGGGATTAGTCTAGCTTGTGATATTCTAAGGCTAACTAATTGAGTAAGAGAAATATCATGAGCAAGAACAAAACTGCGGCTGAACTAGCCTCAATGACACCAGAAGGTCGTTACGATGTGATGGTGAGCATTATTAAAGAAGAAAAAGTTATTTGGACTCTGCAGGATAACGACGGCTGCGTCATGTTAACCACAGAAGATGAAGACTGCATCCCTATGTGGCCAACGGAAGAAGCGGCTAACTCATGGGCTGTGGATGATTGGCAAGACTGCCAACCTCTGGCAATTCCATTAAACGAATGGTTAGAGCGCTGGGTGACTGGCATGCAAGAAGACGATTTGGCAGTAGCCATTTGTCCTGTGGTTGACGATCTTGGGGTTGTGGTATTGCCACACGAACTGGAAGAGCGTTTAGTTAAGCGTTCAGCTCACTAAGTTTGTCATGACAGATAAAATGCCACCGCCGTTAATTCTTCTAGCGAGCGTTTATGGCTTGCTGGCGGCAACAGGTTTGTTCTTGCAACAAGCCATCATAGCCTCGTTATTGCTAGCTTTGTTGGTGGTGGCTATTGTCGGTCGCCAAAAATCAGCTTGGCTACTAATGATGATTATGGCGGCATTGCTGTCATTAAGCGGATTAGCGCTCGCCTTGCTGCTCAATATGAGCTCAGAGACTAGTCCAGACTGGTTAACTGCCTTGCAATCTTGGAGCCTAGGCCAGCAATTTGGCTTAATTTGCGCTTTGATGTTGTTAGGTGGAATTCAAGGCCTAGTCACTATGATGCCTAACGTCAGACTTTGGTTTAAGCCTAAAATGAATTTCAATATCATTCAGTAATAGTTGAGCTTAAAACTTGTGATTGATGTTAGAGATTCAAGTTTGAGACTCAGGTTTGAAATTGAGGCTTGATATTGCTGTTTGCAGTTAATAGTTGAAATAGCTGATATAAAAAAAGCCGTTAACATTAACGGCTTTTTTATTGCTTAATGCTTGATGACTCAGCGCTAAATTACACTGAGAAACTCGCGCCACAACCACATGTAGTGGTGGCATTCGGGTTTTTCACAAAGAAGCGCGAACCTTCAAGGCCAGAGGTGTAATCTACTTCACCGCCAACTAAATATTGCAAGCTCATTGGGTCTACTACTAACTGCACACCTTGCTTTTCTACAGTGAAGTCACCTTCGTTAACTTTCTCATCGAAGGTAAAGCCATACTGGAAGCCAGAACAACCGCCACCTGTTACATACACGCGTAACTTAAGGGCATCATTTTGCTCTTCAATCAGCAGACTTTTTACTTTCTCAGCGGCCGCATCGGTAAAGCGGATCGGCACCGCTGTTTCAGCTTGATCAGTCATTACTACCTCTTAACTCTGTTTGCTGCTCAGGATTATCTATTACCTGAGTATTTTGTTCAAGTATTGTCTCGGTGCTCGCGGCACCTTGCATAACATCTGCGGCGTTAAAACTTTGTTTCGCTTGGGCATTCTTATTCCAGCGACTGGCTGGCACTTGAATCTCCACGTCTATCTGCTTAAGTTCAAACCCAGTAGGCAAGCTGAAACGACTGTCTAACACCTGAAAATAACGAAAATCAAACTCGAGCGACGAGCCAGTCAGTGACGTTAATGTCATCGAATGCTCTTTGCCATCAAGTAGCCCTAACAAGATAATTTTGGCCTTACCTTTTAAGGTGCGTTTACGCTTTTCTAATTGAGTTAACACCAATTGCAACTGCAATTGCCCTGGTTCTATACCGGGAAGTATTTCTAAAGTATTGATAGCAATACCTTCAGCGGTATGATCTGGTGCCATAATGCTGCGATAAAAAGTTAACTCACGATTGAGCAAGGCTAATTGCTGCACCTGATCATTAAACAGTTTTTGCATATTTTGATTGGCTTCAGTCGCAACGGTTAAATTGATATTCGCTTTAGCCAATTCTTGCGCCCGCACTTCTTGCTCTGCGCGCAGTCGCACTATCTCTTCTCTTTCAGCGCTTGATGCTGATACTGGGGATTCTTGCCAAAGAATATTGGACAACACCCCAACCACAAAGGCCACTATAACTAGTAGCATCATATAGATATGTGACGAACGTTTCATAGTTCCGTAACCATGTAAACGACGGCGCCATTCGGATGGATTAGTCATGTTTAAGCCTTTTTCTAGGTAACAACAAAGATTATCCAGGCAATATCGTCTGCAGCCACTCACGCAATAGGCAAATAATGATGACGTTTAAGTCCTGTGTTCGCAGGCTTTGTAGCATGCAAGTGACATAAACTCGCTAACAGCAAGGCTGAATTAGCGGCGCTCAATAGCTGATGGCGATGGCCGCATTTACCTTAATGATCATTGTCATCATTTATTGCGTTTATTCATCATATCGCCAAGTGTATCACCCAGGCGACAGGATAGATTTTACGGGGATTAGAACCAACTGGCGAGTATTGTTACTATTTTTTGCCGTGTTTTTAGCTTGATAGCTCATTTATGCAAGCTTGCGCGTCACGCCCCTCATACCACTTACTCACGCACAAGGCTAAAGTCGCCTTTATGGGGGCTTAATAGCCGCGCATTTAACACTCACTAACATTCATCTTTAAGCAGCGCTATTCAATGGCTTGAACACCAACAGTAAGCACCGCAACTAATTAAGATGTGACTCGCGCCGCTAAACTAGCAATCATCTGATAACATTTCAGAATTCGACTTGAAGCCATGCTTTATCAAGCGTACATTCACTACCTGATCTCTCGGCCACAGTGATGGCGCCAGGCCAACACTCCGACTCTATTTGTTCTGCCGATACCACACAATATTTTACGACAGTAAGGACTCACAATGACCCGTTCCGACAGCTTATTTGAACAGGCGAAGCTATCTATCCCAGGTGGCGTTAACTCTCCCGTGCGTGCGTTTAATGGCGTTGGCGGTTCACCACGCTTTATTGAGAAAGCCGATGGCGCCTATATCTATGATGCCGATGGCAAAGCTTATATTGATTACGTAGGTTCGTGGGGGCCTATGATTTTAGGTCACAACCACCCTAAAATTCGCGAAGCCGTGCTTAAAGCCGTTGAGAATGGCTTATCGTTTGGCGCGCCGACTGAACTTGAAGTGCAAATGGCTGAGAAAGTAATTGCCATGGTGCCATCCATTGAGCAAGTGCGTATGGTGAGTTCAGGCACAGAAGCCACTATGAGCGCCATTCGTCTGGCTCGCGGTTTCACTAACCGCGATAAGATCCTGAAATTTGAAGGCTGCTACCATGGTCACGCTGACTGCTTATTGGTTAAAGCTGGCTCTGGCGCTCTGACCTTAGGTCAACCAAGCTCACCTGGTATCCCAGAAGATTTCGCTAAGCACACTTTAACCGCTGTGTATAACGACTTAGATTCAGTTAAAGCCATGTTTGCTGAGCATCCAGAAAGCATAGCTTGTATCATCATTGAGCCTGTGGCTGGCAACATGAACTGTATTCCGCCAGTACCAGGTTTCTTACAAGGCCTGCGCCAAATATGCGACCAATACGGCGCCTTGCTGATTATTGATGAAGTCATGACGGGATTTCGCGTATCTCAAAGCGGCGCTCAAGGCCATTATGGCGTGACTCCTGATTTAACAACCTTAGGTAAAGTCATAGGTGGCGGCATGCCGGTGGGCGCCTTTGGTGGTCGTCGTGATGTGATGCAGTTTATCGCGCCAACGGGCCCAGTTTATCAAGCTGGTACCTTATCTGGTAACCCGATTGCTATGTCTGCTGGTTTAGCGCAGATGGAAGCCTTATGTGAGCCAGGCATTTATCCAGCGTTAGCAGACAAGACCAAGCGCATTGCCGAAGGCTTTAAAGCCGCCGCCGATAAGCATGGCATTCCAATGGCGATTAACTATGTGGGCGGTATGTTTGGTTTCTTCTTTACCGATGAGCCACAAGTGACTTGTTTTGAGCAAGTGACCCGCTGCAACATGGAGCAGTTCCGCGCCTTCTACCACGGCATGCTTGATAACGGTGTGTATTTAGCGCCAAGCGCTTATGAAGCCGGATTCTTATCTATGGCTCATGGTGATGCCGAAATCGAACAGACCTTAGCCATTGCCGATCGCGTGCTGGCTGACATGGCGAGCCGTTAATTAGCAAACCATTAATCCCCCTGCAAGAGGCGTCGTTGACGCCTTTTTTATTATCTACGACCAACGTATGTTACCTAAACGCTACAAAGCTGTTGCTTAAGCTAGCTTTTTGTAGTCAAATCCCGCTGCGCACTTAAAAAAACCTTAAAAAACTCGCAGTTGGGATGGCCATTATGTTTCATATGTTCTTAATTAGCCTCGCGGTACTGGCGTTAATAAGTATCATGACGGAAGAGATCACCCATATAAATAAAGCGAAAACCACTCTGTTTTTAGGGTGCGTCGCTTGGATTAGCTTATTCATTGATGCCTCCATATCTGGCCACAGCCAAGAAATAAAACATCAACTCGATGAAAACTTGCTAGAGATTGCCACCTTGTGGCTGTTTTTGATGTCGACCATGACGTTTGTGGCCTACCTTAACGCTAAAGGCTTGATTCAAGGGCTGATTGAAAAGATTTTCCCCGAGCAATTAAGCGTGCGTAAATTGATGCTGATGATTGCGGTGTTCTCACTCGTCTTATCATCCGTATGTGACAACGTAACAACGACCTTAGTGTCCATAGGGTTACTGACAAGCTTTCAATTACATTGGCGTATGCGCCGACGCATCGCCGTGCTGATTATTTTCTCGGTTAACTCAGGGGGGGTTGCGCTCATCACAGGCGATGTAACTACCTTGATGATTTTCCTTGATGGTCATTTAAGCATGTCACAATTAATCGTGTTATTTTTGCCGGCTATCAGCAGTGTGGCATTGCTCGCCCTGCTGTTTTCTCGCAATGCCAACGGCATAGTGCAAACGACTCCGTCGCAGAGCCAATATTCAACGGTCGATTTAATCATAGCGGCTGTGTTTGCCATTACCATCGCCATGACCATGGTGCTTAACTTGCTGTTTAGCATTCCGCCAGTATTGACCTTTTTATGCGGCTTATCTGTGATGTTTTTACTGGGACAGATAAATCATAGCAACAGTGAAGAAGTCAAGATTTTAGAATATATTCGCCAAGTAGAATTTGAAACCTTGTTGTTCTTTTTGGGTATTTTATTGTTAGTAGGCATGCTCAAGCAGATAGGCAGCTTAGATGCCTTGGCGTTGATCTACAGCCAATACAATCCTCAATTGTCTAACTATTTCACAGGTATTGCTTCGGCATTTATCGATAACGTACCTATGACAGCGGCGTTACTCAAAGCACAACCGCAATTATCGATACCTGAATGGTTAGGCTTGACCTATGCCGTAGGTGTGGGTGGTTCATTGTTAGTGATTGGCTCGGCCGCGGGCATTATCGCCATGAGCCGAGTGAAAGAGCTGACATTTACTAGTTACTTAAAGTATTTCCCATCGTTGTTTTTATGTTACAGCGTGGGCTATGGCTTGACCTTACTGATTGCTAATTACTTTTTCGGTTAAGCAGCTTTAAGTTAACTAGCGCCACTGATACTGCTCACTTGCTAAGAATATTACTTCTAGTAAGTGAGCTTACAACATAACGATAAGTGAGTGTTTTAATCCCCCGTTAAATGGCTGGGACTCTAAATTGAGTACCGGCCATTTCCATGACGACATCTCTTGGTCGAATTTCAATAATTTTTATACCGCCGGCAATACTGTCACCTTGCTGCAACTCGACGCCATCAACATTCAACCAACGCTTTTGCGGTGAGCTGGCATACACATGGGCCACAATAGAAAAATCAGGTACTTGCGCTTGCAGTGCATATGGCAACTCCCCAAGTTTAGGAATGCTAGTGTCACTATCTTGCGGAATAGGATTTAGCTTGTTGCTACTCACTTCATTCGCCATTGAATGTTGATATTCAACTTGCTTCAGCGCCTCTTGAAAGGCCGCCACTAAATCTTTGGGCTCGGCATGGGTTTGGCGATTGGTTTTGGGTTTAACTTGAGCCGTTTGGCTATCTGCAGCCATAGCTTCTGCGATAATGCGTTGCTGCTGCGCAGTTAAATTGGTATTGCCTAAAATCAGCGGCTGCGAGTTAGCAGTAGCAAAGCCAGAGCTTGAGTCTGAACCCGTCTCTGCTAACTCAACATCTTCATCCATTGCTTCGGCACTCGCTATTTGGTCATAGCTTTGATCATAGTCTTGGCCATAGCCTTGACTATAAATCTCGCCACTCATTCCACTATCTTGGCCACCATTCATTGCCAGAGAATGACGCTCTTGAGCTAAGGGTAAGCTGACTCTTTGGTAGCTACGAATAACGCTTAGTGCTTGAGTATCTATCCCTGTTTGTTTATTTTTTGCGGCTTTGGCTAACTCTGTAGCCTCTTCAATAGCTTGAGCATTAGGCGCACTTGAGGATAACCATTGCGCCACCCCATCGCTATTAAGCAGTGCATAACTGCCTCCACCTAAGGCTACGCCCACGAGCATCGACAGTGCGAGCATAGGTAGTTGCGAGCTAGGCTTAACCTTGCTGACTGGCGACTGCAAATGGGTATGCAGGGGATCTGGGCTAGTTTGATTTTTCTGTCGTATTACAGCGTCCAATAAAATAGACATTATTGTACCGCCTGCGTCAGTTGAGGACCTGTAGTGTTAAGTAACATATCTAAACGGCTAAGGGTGTCGCGCCCGGCAATCCCATCGGCCTTTAATCCCTGTTGTTGTTGAAATTGTTTAAGATTGAGCGTGAGTTCATCATCAAATGTTGACAAAGTGCGCACGCTGCGCTGCTGCACTAGGGCTAATGCGTCTTCTAACCATTGCACGCGGGAACCAACAACCCCAGGACCAATAGCATGTAAGCTAATCTTGGCGGGATGTACTAACAACTCAAAGCTGCCACCAAAATGACGATTAAACCAGTCTCGGTTCACCCAAAATTGCAGCTCACCCAGTTGCAGCAATAATTCATGGTTATCAATGGCCAGCAAAGCGGCATAAAACAACTGCTGCTCATCGTGAAGCATGTGAACCACAGCAGGATAGTTAAGCTGCTCTAACAGCTTAACATCTCCTTGAAATTGACTGCACTTAAGGCCTTGATCTAACGCCGCTTGGCACGAACTTAAACCCACTATCGGCGTTTTATCCCAAGCGCCTAACATGGCCGCGTAAGCATTAGCTTCTGTGGCTTGAGTCAAGGCTTGGCGCCATTGCAACTGCGCTATGGCATCTTGATTGGCGTTTGGAGCGTTACTGCCATTTTGCTGATAGGTAATAGCAGGCTCAGCTGCGATTAATATTTGTTTGCTTGCTAACTTAGTCAACTCAGGATTAGGTTGGTTGCTGGCGTTGTCCGCTACAGCTTCAACACTTGGCAGCCATTTAGTTAAAATAACAAACACTAACACAGACACCATTAACGTCACTAACACCCAGCCAATCCAAGGCCGAGAAGGTGCTGCCTCAATGGCATCGCCACTGACTTCCAGCGCGGCGCTCGCCACTTGCTCACGGCCAACATTAGCAAGCCCTTTGGCATAAGTCGCCATCAAGGCGCGATCGCATATTAAATTGATTAAGCGCGGAATACCGCCACTTAGCTGATGCAAATGCACTAACGCCTTAGCGCTAAATAACGGCTGAAAACGACCAGCGACTTCAAGGCGATGCTGCACGTAGCGCGCCACTTCTTGTTGATTTAACGGCATAAGATGATAGCGCGCAGTAATACGCTGGGCTAATTGTCTTAATTCTTGACGTTTAAGTAATTGCTGTAATTCCGGCTGACCAATTAATACCACTTGTAATAGCTTTTTGGTGTCGGTTTCAAGATTGGTCAGTAGGCGCAATTGCTCTAACACGCTCGCCCGCAGATGCTGCGCTTCATCAATGATAAGTACTGTATTGCGCCCCTGTTGATGATTATTCAGTAAAAACCGACTGATAAGATCAGTTAACTGCTTAAGCGTTGGCTGCGATTGATAGTCGATATGGAGCTCATCGCAAATGGTCGCTAGCAGTTCTAACTCAGTTAATGCTGGATTGAGAATAAAGGCAGTATCGGTATTTTCAGGTAATTGCCCCAGCAAACATCGAGACACTGTGGTTTTACCGGTTCCCACTTCGCCCGTCAGTAACGCAAAACCGCCACTGTCGCCTAAGCCATAAGTGAGATGCACTAAAGCTTCGCTATGACGCTCACTTAAAAATAAGTAAGCAGGATTAGGTGCAATTGAAAAGGGATTGTCACTAAGTCCGAAAAACGCTTTATACATAAACTATCGATAACCAAGGTGATCTGAGAGGAACTGTAGTCAAGGTATAGATTGCAGCTCGGCTTGTCAAAAACCACAGCTAAGTTATGGGGATTTGTTACCTTTAAGCCTGAGTGTTTGCCATGATATGCTCCTAAAAAAATTGTAAGGGGTGACTGTGGATATTTATCTCGTTGGCGGCGCAGTGCGTGACCGTTTATTAGGCTTAGACGTTAAAGACAAAGATTATATGGTGGTTGGCGCCAGCGCCGAGCAAATGCTGGCCTTAGGTTATCGCCAAGTAGGGAAAGATTTCCCAGTATTTTTGCATCCCAACACTCAAGCTGAATACGCGCTCGCGCGCACTGAGCGCAAAGTGGCGAGTGGTTATGCCGGCTTTGTATGTGATGCCAGTGCCAACGTCACCTTAGAGCAAGATCTCATGCGCCGGGATTTAACCATTAATGCCATTGCCGAAGATACTCATGGCCAATTGCATGACCCTTATCATGGCCTTGATGATCTTAAGAGCAAAACCTTAAGGCATGTATCTGACGCCTTTGTTGAAGATCCGCTTAGAGTGTTAAGGGTCGCACGCTTTGCCGCCCGCTTTGCATCCCTTGGCTTTAGTGTCGCCAATTCAACCTTAAGCTTAATGCGCACAATAGCTGAGAGTGGCGAGCTTGAAAGCTTAAGCGCTGAGCGCATTGCCGTTGAAATTGAAAAAGCGCTGACTACAAAAAATCCAGAAGTTTTTTTTCAGGTGCTGCGAGACTGCGGCGCGCTCAACGTGATAATGCCAGAACTCGATGCCCTCTTTGGCGTGCCGCAACCAGAAATTTATCATCCAGAAATAGATACCGGAGTGCATAGTTTATTGGTGCTGCAACAAGCCTGTTTATTGACCGATGACCCAGCGCTGCGCTTTGCAGCCTTAGTGCATGACTTAGGTAAAGCCTTAACCCCTAAAAATAAGTGGCCCAGCCATCATGGCCATGATTTGCTCGGTATAAAACCTGTGACTCGCTTATGTGAACGCTTGCGTCTACCCAACAACTATAAACAGTTAGCACTTATGGCCACTGAATTTCACCAATTGCTACATACCATTGAGCAACTGCGCGCCGAAACCATACTGAAAATTTTTAATAAGACAGATATGTGGCGTAAACCCGGACGCTTAGAAGCACTGATAGTTGTCTGTACTGCAGATAGTCGTGGACGATACGGATTTGAGAATAAAGCGTATCCACGGGGTCAATATCTGCGCGAATGTTACCAACTTGCTAGTCAAATTGATGTGCGCGTTATATTAGATCAAGGTTATCAAGGTGCTGAAATCAAAGAAAAACTTGAAGAAATGCGACTAAAGATAATTAATGACAAAAAATTCGCAAGATAGGATTTACAAAAGATAACCAGACTAGTAATATGCATCCGCAATCCGTTACACTTTGATTAAATTTGATTTAGTAAACGGGCACCATGCAGTTTTTTCATAGCAAAATAAAATAGCTATGACATAATCATGCTGTATATGTCGTTATTACAATGTTAGTAACTACATATTTTTTTTAAACCTATATATTTAAGGGATGCTCCATGAACAAGAAATTAATGATGATTGCTGGTGTTGCTATGACTGCTATGCTGGGTGGCTGTGCTAACACTACTGCTCTGGAAGAAAGCGTTGCAAACTTAGGTAACAAAGTTGACCAACTGTCTTCTGAAGTTAGCTCTATGAAAAATGAGCAAGGCAAAGTAGCTGCTGACGCTCGTGCTGCTAAGAACGCAGCTATGGACGCTCAAGCTGAAGCTAAGCGCGCCAACGACCGTATCGATAACATGTCTTCTAAGTACAAGAAGTAATGATATCAATTTCGGCAACACACCCGTGTTGCCGAAATATTTTTTGCTGTAATCCCCAGAATTACCACCAAAATTACCAGTTATTCCAGCCTTAAATTAATTACTTTTTTACTTCTTCTTAGCTATCACTAAACGATAATCAAACTCTAATCCTGTAATGGCTTGACTCGCTATTGCTTGTCTTTGTTTATCATTAGCGCGCCACGCATAAGGCGTCATATCCAATAAAGTTAATGCTTGCTCGCCGCTCACATCTGCTTGCCACGCTATGGTTTCAGTAGCAACCACAGTTAACGAATCCGGCAAATCAAGACTGAAGGCTTTAGCTTCTAGGCTTGGATATAACTGCTCGCGAATTTGCCACAAGTGACGAGGCCCAACCACAACCATTAAGGCCATACCGCCTTGTTTAAGCACCCGTAAGTATTCTTTGCCTTTAATAGGTTTATCTATCAAGGTCAGCAAATCAAACGCCTCATCATGGTAAGGTAAACGCTTAGTGGAGCTTTGGCATAAACTAACATCGTTAAGATTCTTGGCCGCCACAAATAACGCATTTTCGGCTTCAGTGAAACCATGAGGTTGTAGGCTTAAACCTGAGTCTTGCAAGCTGTCTTTAAGCGCGCCTAAATAAAATCCATCACCACAATCATAATCCAGCCACTGATAATCTTGCCCTTGAGTAAAATGGGCAGCGACGAACGGCTTCATCTTGGCGACGATTGGCGTCAGCATGCCACTGGCAAGCAAAAACATTCGCGAGCGCATTTGCGCGCGACTAAGACTTGCACCCTTTTCTTTCTTTGATTTAGCAAACACCCAATAACCGGCTTCATTCAATGGAAACTTATGGTGCTGCTCACAATGTAAGTCTTTGGTCGTCAAATAGGATTTTAGTGATTGCTGGCAGATGGGGCACTGAAAAACTGAGCTCATGTTGGTGTCCTAAAACAGCATCACCCAGACAACGCTGGGTGATGCTTGATAAATTAACTTGGTATTCTTAGAGGAAAATAAAACCACATAAGAACACGCCTAAGGCTAAACGATAGATAACAAATGGGGTCATGCCCATCTTGCTAATTATCTTCAGAAAATAGTGAATACAGAAATAAGCCGCCACAAATGACACTACCACGCCAAGGCCAAGGGCTTGCCAATCTATGGTAAGGCCTTCAGTAATAATGTCTTTTGTCATTAGGGTGGCTGCACCCAAGATCACTGGAATTGACATTAAAAACGAGAAACGCGCGGCCGCATCACGATTTAACCCCAGCAGCAGTGCCGCTGTCATAGTAATACCGCTGCGAGAAGTACCAGGAATTAATGCTAGCACCTGCGCAAAACCAATCAAGAGCGCCTTGCGCCAGCCTGCTTGATATTCGCTTAATTCGCAGCGCGCCATCTTGTCGCCATACCATAAGAACAAGCCAAAAATCACAGTGGTCACGGCAATAATACCAGGGCCACGCAAATAAGTTTCGACCCAATCTTTGGCTAAAAAGCCAATCACCACAGCAGGCAAGGTGGCTAAGATAATCCACCACGCTAGCTTACTATCATCGCTATGCTCACCTTTGGCAATGCTCGCTATCCAAGCAACCACCATGCGGCCAATTTCGACTCTAAAATATAAAACTACCGCCAGTAATGAACCAATATGCACGGCTACATCAAAGGATAAGCCTTGATCTTCCCAACCAAACAATTGCGCTGGCAAGATTAAATGCGCGCTACTTGAAATCGGTAAAAACTCAGTTAACCCTTGAATTAACGCGAGAATAATAACTTGAAACGTGTCCATGAACGTCCTTATTGTGAGACTTGTGGGGGCCAGTCAAGCTCTACAACCCATAAGCGCTGCGGCTTAGAGTAAGCTTGCCAGAGTGTTTGATAATTGTTTCCTGTTAGCGGATGCACGCGCGTGGCGGCGATTTCAGCCAAAGGTTGCAATACAAAAGCATTTTCAGTGATTTCAGCCCGCGGTAATTCCACCGGCTCTTGACACACTAAATCGTCATACAGCAATAAATCGATATCTAAGGTGCGAGAGCTAAATTTTTGTGAACTAGGTAAGCGCCCATGAGCGGCTTCTATGGTCTTGAATAAACTGACAACTTCACTCACAGGTAACGAGGTTTCTGCCGCCACTACCATGTTTAAAAAATTACCGCCGTCAAAGCCAACGGCTTCACTTTCGTAAACCGACGATAAAGTTAACGCACCAAATTGCTGCGCAAGGTCATGTAATCCTTGCCATAAATAATGTTCTGGCTGAATGTTACTGCCCAAACTAATAAAAATACTGGCCATCTTGCTACCGCTGTTATTGCTGATTAGTCATGTCCGCGCACTATTTCTACGCCAACGGCTCGCGCGTGAGGGACTGCCCCAGGCTTCATTACTCGCACCTTGACCCACAAGACGCCAAACTCTGTCATCACGCACTTAGCCACACGTTCAGCCACAGTTTCAATCAATTCAATCGGTTCTGAGGTAATTAACGCGGTTAAACGTTTACTGACGGTTTCATAACATAAGGCTTGCTGATAATCATCGCCATGGGCCGCCGCGCGGTTATCCCATGCCATGTCTAAATCTAAATACAGACTCTGATGCAGTTTTTTTTCCCACTCATATACACCAATAATGGTGTCAATTTTGAGTTCTCGAATTAATACCTTGTCCATCATATCCTCCAATGGGTTGAGGTCAGATAAGTGTTAACCGCTTAGCCGGCGTATAATACGCGACATGATAGTGGCTGTGGTACTTTGTTAGTACTAACTCAGCGCAAATTTAGTAACAATTGTTATGATCACAGTCCAAATAATGACTTTCGATCCGCCGATTTACCAAGTAGGATAGCCAACGCCAGTTACTCCATTGATTTGCTTGTATTAGCAAAGTGAATAACGGCGGAATAATACCCCAAGAGTGCAAAGGAAACCAACGTGAACGACACGCTTATCATTATCATGATGACAATTTCAGCTTACTTAGCAGGCTCAGTGTCGAGCGCAGTACTTGTATGTCGCTTACGGGGATTACCTGATCCGCGCACCCAAGGTTCTGGTAATCCAGGCGCGACTAACGTGCTGCGTATTGGCGGCGCCAGTGCTGCAGCCATGGTGCTATTTTTTGACATGCTAAAAGGCGCCGCACCTGCGTATGTCGCCTATTTATTGGGAATTAGTGGCGTGTGGATTGGCTTAATTGCCATTGCGGCGTGCTTGGGTCATATCTACCCAATCTTCTTTAACTTTCAAGGTGGTAAAGGTGTAGCCACTGCCTTTGGTGCTATGGCGCCCATTGGCGAGGACCTTGCACTTGCCCTGCTAGGCAGCTGGTTAGTGTTAGTGCTGATCACGCGCTACTCATCGTTAGCCGCGATTTTAACCGCCTTGTTAGCGCCAGTGTATACCTATTATTTAGATGATAGATTTACCTTACCTGTGGCCATGCTCAGCACCTTAATTGTTATCCGTCATCGCGCTAACATTCAGCGGCTATTAAATGGTAAAGAGCCTAGATTCAATTTGAAAACTAAGCTCAAATCCAAATTCAAAACTAAACGCTCATCCAAGAGCGAATCCGACTAATCACGTCAACACTCATTAGTCGGCGCGTGTGCCTAACCATTGATAATGATGGTTAGGCTTTTGATGAATAAGCCCTTGTCCTAGCATGTCTTTAAACAAACCATCTACAGCATCAACGGTTAAATTAAAGCGCTTAGCAATGGCTTTTTTAGAGCAGCTAATATCACCTTGAGCCAACATCAAACACACTTCGTCAAACAGACTTAATGGTTCAACATCATCAACAACATGCTCATCCAGATGAAGCCGTAATGGCAAGTCAACGTCTATGTTGTTGCTGCTTGGCGATAACATCGGGCGATAGTTGTGGTAGTAATGCCTAAAACGCAGTTCTTCACCGATTACGCTCACGAAAAACGCCGCGAATAAATCCAGCAATACCGATAAAAACACCACAAGTCCGAGCTGCGCATTACCACTGCTAATGCCAAGGGCTGCCGCTAATGACTCAATCAAGCCAATAATCGAGCCTTGTGACGCCACAGGTAAACTATCACGCTCGAGCGCTAAGGCTTGCTGCTGCTTACGTAAGTCACTATTTTGTTTTTGAATTTGACGAACGCCGGTCGCGATACGCTCCATCTCTATGTACTTTTGCGCCGCTTCATTATTAAGCGCAATTTGCGCGTCAATCGCTGCGATTTGAGCATTGAAACTGTCAATTTTGCTGCTGGCTTGATGCACATGGGCAGCCGCTTGATTGGTAGCCGCATTAATACCACCGATACTGCCGCCAATCGAAATTAACGCCAACACCCCATAAAATAGTAACGACACCAGTGCGCCGGCATAATTGTGGTGAGCACGACGCTCGCCAAATTCATACCAGGCATAAAATTTACCTAATTCAAATATGACGGCCAACGAGCCAAATAACCACTGCATCATAGGGTTGTCGTCGATAGACAAAAAGAGTAATAACGAAAATACAATCGAGGCTAAAATCGAGGCGCCGCTTAATAATCCCACTAAGCTTAATGCAAATGGCCCCTTGGGATAGCGCAGTTCAACCGAAGCGTGATAGAGCATGACATAACCGACAAAATAACAAAGGTCGGCAGCATACCCGAAAGATAGCGAGAAAGTGACTTTGAAAAGTAAATTTAAGGTTCAATCGGCTGCAAAAACAGCAATTAGCAGCCGATCTCAGTAAAACTAAGGCTTAAACCGCAGTAAGTGTATCTAACGGCCAGCGCGGTTGCCCCTTCACAGTTAAGGATTCAGACTCACCAGCGTTCAGACGTTTAATACCCGCATAAGCAATCATGGCGCCATTGTCAGTACAAAACTCACCGCGCGGATAAAACACTTGGCCGCCAATGGACTCCATCAGCTCCCCTAAGGTTTGCTGTAAGCGCAAGTTAGCACTCACGCCACCTGCTATTACTAAACGCTTATGACCAGTCTCTTTCAGGGCGCGGCGACACTTAATGGCTAAGGTGTCAACCACAGCTTCTTCAAATGCTAAGGCGATATTAGCGCGCGTTTGCTCATCATCGGCTTCTTTGGCTATGGTATTGGCCGCAAAGGTTTTTAAACCTGAGAAACTCATATCAAGCCCTGGTCTGTCTGTCATTGGCCGCGGGAACTTATAATGACCAGTTTCGCCTTTGGCTGCCATTTTCGCTAAACGAGGCCCGCCCGGATAATCAAGCCCCATAAGCTTAGCGGTTTTATCAAAGGCTTCACCGGCGGCGTCATCAATAGATTCACCCATGACGTGATAGCGACCTATGCCTTGCACATCGACAAGCATAGTGTGGCCACCAGACACCAGTAAGGCGACAAACGGAAATTCCGGCGCATTATCTTCAAGCATGGGCGCCAATAAGTGACCTTCCATGTGATGCACGCCAACCGCAGGTACATTCCATGCGTAAGCGAGTGACCGGCCAACACATGCGCCGACAAGCAAGGCACCAATCAAACCAGGGCCTTTGGTGTAAGCCACGCCATCAATCGACTCTGGGCTAATATCAGCCTTTTGCATGGCTTCACGGATCAAGGGGATGATCTTGCGCACATGGTCTCTTGACGCTAACTCAGGCACCACACCGCCGTAATCCGCATGCAGCTTAACCTGGCTATACAAGGTATGCGCCATTAGCCCCAGTGTATCGTCATAAATGGCGATTCCCGTTTCATCACAAGATGTTTCTATACCTAAAACCCGCATTGTCTCTCACTGGCTATGATTGTTAAGCGGCAATTCTAGCCTGACTGACCTGTTTACTCCAGCCTAAGGCACTGCAATTGAGCTTTTAGCAAAGCAGGGGTTTACTTTTGATGACGAATCAGGATAAAATTTCGCACCATTTTTGAAATCCCTTGACCGAGGCGCACCAACAGAGGTGTTAGTGAAGCTGGTCAATACAAATTTACACCTAAGGGGTGATGGCGTATGCCAATTATTAAAGTACGTGAAAATGAACCATTCGACGTAGCTCTGCGTCGTTTTAAGCGCTCTTGTGAAAAAGCTGGTATTCTGGCTGACGTACGTGCTCGTGAATTCTACGAGAAACCAACTACTGCACGTAAGCGCGCTAAAGCTGCTGCAGTAAAGCGTCTTGCTAAGAAGCTTTCTCGCGAAAACGCTCGTCGCGTACGTTTATATTAATCTCATTATGAGCCTAATAGATCAGCTAAAAGCCGAGATGAAAGTGGCCTTAGTCGCAAAAGAAAAGTTGCGTCTAGGAACCATACGCATGGCTCTGGCTGCCATCAAGCAAATTGAAGTGGATACCCGCGAATCTTTGACTGATGAACAAGCCTTAGCTGTGTTAACCAAAATGGTCAAACAACGTCGCGACTCACAGACTCAATATGAGGCTGCAGGTCGTACTGAGTTAGCCGCAACGGAAGCAGCTGAGATTCTGGTCATTGAATCTTTCCTGCCTACCCCGTTAACCGACGCTGAAATCAGTGACATCATAGATGCCACTATCAGCGATACCGGTGCAGCGACCATGGCGGATATGGGCAAAGTAATGGGAGCACTGAAGTCTAAAGTGCAAGGTAGAGCGGACATGGGCGCCCTTGGCGCTATTATCCGAGCTAAATTGCAATAAGTTTTAGCTTCTGTGTATGAACAAGCCGTGCGTATGCACGGCTTGTTTGTTTATAATCAAGCTGTTTTATTGGAGCCGTGACACTCACCTATGGCAATACCCCGTGATTTTATTAATGATTTGGTTGCTTGCATCGATATTGTCGATCTAATCAATCATAGAGTTCCGCTCAAAAAAGCGGGCAAAAATTACAGCGCCTGTTGTCCATTCCACAGTGAAAAATCACCCTCCTTTACCGTCAGTCGCGATAAGCAGTTTTATCACTGTTTTGGCTGCGGCGCCCATGGCAATGCAATTGATTTTGTTATGGAATATGATCGCCTCGATTTTATCGATGCCATCGAAGATTTAGCCGGACAATTGGGATTAGAGGTACCGCGCGAGAATGGCCCGAATAAACGTCGGGACGATGGCTTAAGCCGGGATCTATACCAATTAATGGAAGAAGCGAATCACTTTTTCCAGCACAGTCTGCGTCACCATGCTGACAAGCAACAAGTATGGCAATATTTAGAACGCCGAGGGCTAAGCGAAGACATAGTCACCAGTTTTGGCATTGGCTTTGCGCCCCCAGGGTGGGATGGCTTATTAGGAAAATATAAGCATCATCCTGAAAATCAAGAAAAACTACTCACAGCTGGTATGCTCATCGCCAAAGATGGTGGTGGCCGTTATGACCGTTTTCGCGACAGACTCATGTTCCCTATTCGCGATAGACGTGGCCGCGTAGTAGGCTTTGGCGGTCGAGTCTTAGGTGATGGTACGCCCAAGTACTTGAATTCACCAGAAACGCCCATATTTCATAAGGGTAACGAACTCTATGGCCTGTATGAGCTCAAACAAGCTCATCGCGATGTCGACACTGTGATGGTGGTCGAAGGCTATATGGATGTGGTGGCGCTAGCGCAATTTGGTATCGATTACGCGGTAGCATCGCTTGGCACCTCAACCACCGCCGAGCAATTTCAGCTATTACTGCGAAATTCCAAACGCGTGGTCTGTTGTTACGATGGCGATAAAGCAGGAACTGAAGCCGCATGGCGCGCCTTAGAAACAGCTTTACCATTACTTAAACCTGGCGACAATGTCCGCTTTATGTTTTTGCCTCAAGGCGAAGATCCTGACTCACTCGTCAGACAAATAGGTAAGCAAGCCTTCGAGCAACGCATTAGTGAAGCCAGTAGTTTAGAGCAGTTTTTATTTACCCGTCTTGGGGAAAATCACCCTAACGACAAAAGCAGTTATGCGCAGCAAGCTATTAATCTAATAGAAAAAATTCAAGATAGCGTGTTGCAAAATATTTTGCTGGAAAGCTTGTCTCATACCTTAGGTATGAACAGTGCGGATGATTTAAAAAAGAAACTAGGCTTTACCACCAATGCCAAGCGGCAACAGGTGAATGCCAAAGGATTAAAAGGCCGCGGTACGCCGCTGCGCCTTGCTATTGCCTTGTTAGTGCAACAACCGCACATAGGCTATCAATTGGTAGCGCAACCGGCCTTAAGCCAATTAACACTTCCAGGTATTAGCCTGCTCAACGAATTACTAGCCCTAACTCGTCAGCAAGTTTTCACCACAGCCCAACTGCTTGAGCACTTTAGGGAACACAGTCAAGTGACTGCCATGAAGAAACTAGCTCAATGGGATCATCAGGTTGCGGATGAAAATGTTGATATCGAGTTTAAAAAGTCCTTGGTATGGCTCAATCATCAATATATTGACCTAAGGTACCAAGAACTGAGTCTTAAACAGACTCACACCAAAGATGAAAGGATACAGCTACAGAAGCTTATCGCTATAATGAAAGCAAAAACTTGATTTAAGGCATGTACTTGCCTATCTAGCACTAGCTTAGAAAGCGCTAGATGACTATAATTGACGATTTGCGCCGCACAGTATTATCTGTGCTGGGCGTCGTTGTAACAGTTACCCAACTTGGATGATATCTATGGATCACACTCCGCAGTCGCAACTTAAACTGTTGCTAGCCAAAGGTAAAGAGCAAGGTTATTTAACCTATGCAGAAGTAAACGATCACTTGCCTGCAGACATGGTCGACTCTGACCAGATCGAAGATATTATCCAGATGATCAATGACATGGGTATTCGCGTTTATGAAGAAGCGCCGGATGCCGATGACATCATGATGTCAGAAGACAGCACAGATGAAGATGCCGCTGAAGAAGCCGCTGCAGCGCTGGCTACCGTAGAAAGTGAACTAGGCCGCACCACCGACCCAGTGCGCATGTATATGCGTGAAATGGGTACAGTAGAACTGCTGACTCGTGAAGGCGAAATTGTTATCGCTAAGCGTATTGAAGAAGGTATCAACACAGTACAAAGTTCTGTGTCTGAATACCCGCAAGCAATCGCCATGATCCTTGAGCAGTATGACCAATACATAGCTGAAGAAATTCGCTTGTCTGACATCATTTCTGGATTCGTTAATCCAGATGAAGACGTTGCACCGACCGCCACTCACATTGGTTCTGAATTATCTGATGAAGATTTAGATGATGAAGACGAAGATGACGATGACGATGACGACAGCGCTGATGAAGAAGAAGGCAATAAAGGCCCAGATCCTGAAGAAGCTCGTGAGCGTTTTGCCCAATTACGCAGCGCCTATGAAGCTGGCTTAAAAATTATTGATGTCAAAGGACGTAACCATCCTGAAGCAGTACGTGCACTGTTTGAAATCGGCGAAATCTTCAAAGAATTCCGCTTGATGCCAAAGCAGTTTGACCGTCTGGTTAAGAGCATGCGCTCTATGATGGATCGCGTACGCGTTCAAGAGCGTCTGATCCTTAAGCTGTGTGTTGAACAAGCTAAGATGCCAAAGAAAAACTTCGTTAAAGCCTTTACTGGCAACGAAAGCAGCTTGGTATGGTTTACAAGCGAATTAGCCGCTAACAAGCCATACGCAGAAGGCTTGCGCATGGTTGAAGATGACGTAGTTCGCTGTGCCAGCAAGTTACAAGCCGTTGAGCAAGAAACCGGTTTATCGATTGAGTCGATTAAAGACATCAACCGTCGCATGAGCATTGGTGAAGCTAAAGCTCGTCGCGCTAAGAAAGAAATGGTTGAAGCTAACTTACGTCTGGTAATTTCTATCGCTAAGAAATACACCAACCGTGGTTTGCAGTTCTTGGATTTGATCCAAGAAGGTAATATCGGTTTGATGAAAGCGGTAGATAAATTTGAATACCGTCGTGGTTATAAGTTCTCTACCTATGCGACTTGGTGGATCCGTCAGGCAATCACGCGTTCAATCGCTGACCAAGCCCGCACTATCCGTATTCCAGTGCATATGATTGAAACCATTAACAAGCTGAACCGTATCTCGCGTCAAATGCTGCAGGAAATGGGCCGTGAGCCGTCGCCTGAAGAATTGGCAGAGCGTATGTTGATGCCAGAAGACAAGATTCGTAAAGTGCTCAAAATCGCTAAAGAGCCAATTTCCATGGAAACCCCTATCGGTGACGATGAAGATTCGCATTTAGGTGATTTTATCGAGGATACTACCCTCGAATTACCACTGGATTCTGCCACCAGCGAAAGCTTGAAAAATGCTACCCACGAAGTGTTAGCTGGCTTAACTGCTCGTGAAGCTAAAGTACTGCGTATGCGTTTTGGTATTGATATGAATACCGACCACACGCTGGAAGAAGTAGGTAAGCAGTTTGATGTAACCCGTGAGCGTATTCGTCAGATTGAAGCGAAAGCGCTGCGTAAATTGCGTCACCCTTCACGCTCAGAAATTCTGAAATCATTCCTCGACGAATAGTCGTAACGGCATGATAAATTAAGCCCCGCACTGCGGGTAATGCCGATCAGTTAAGACAGATTGCTTGACGATCTCACTGAAAGGATCAAAATCCGATGACCCCATGTCATCGGATTTTTTTATGCAACTTTCAGACGCTTTGGCGCGTACTCATATCAATCGCCATACCGAATTCACCTGTCTGGCCGATGTGCTTGAGCCTGATTTAATTCAGTCGTGCCTTGATTCTCATGGTGTTGCCAGTTTACGGCGACGTAAGTTACCTATGGATGCCATGATTTGGGCGGTGATTGGTATGGCTCTGTTCAGAGGCGAGTCCGTCCGCTCTCTCATCAATAAGCTTGCTATCGTCTTACCTCAAGAGGTGGATTACGTGGCTCGCAGTGCTGTCACGCAAGCGCGCAAGCGGCTGGGCTCTGACGTTGTTCAGGATATGTTTAAGCGAAGTGCCAAAACCTGGCATGAGAGAGCCGAGCATCCTCATTGGTGTGGACTCAACCTCTACGGTGTCGATGGTGTCGTGTGGCGAACACCTGATAGTGAGCAAAACAACCAGGCCTTTGCCAAAACCGCCAATGCTGCTGGTGATGCTGGCTATCCTCAAATTCGTATGGTTTGCATGATGGAATTAAGCAGCCACTTGGTATTGAACAGTGCCTTTGATTCTGTTGCTGTCAGTGAAATGAATTTAGCCGCCGAACTGATATCCAGCATACCCAATAACAGCCTGACTCTGTTTGACAGAGGCTTCTATTCCTTGGGGCTTTTGCACGCCTGGCAACAGGCTCAACCTAACAGCCACTGGCTGCTGCCGTTGAAGAAAGGCACACAATATGAAGTGGTACGCTCTTTAGGAAAACACGACCAACTGGTGCAGTTAACCACCACACCTCAAGCCAGAAAGAAGTGGCCTATTGCCTGACAATATTGAAGCTCGCTTACTGACGAAGACGGTAAAAGGTAAGTTGGTTTCCATTTTGACCTGATTAACTGACCCCTTGCGTTATCCGGGGGCCGAGATAGTGGATTTATATGCCCATCGATGGGAGATAGCAGTGGGCTATCGGGAGATGAAGCAACATCTGCTGGAGAGTCGCTTTACGTTACGCAGTCAATTGCCAGAGCTGGTTATCCAAGAATTGTGGGGGGTACTGTTGGCCTATAACCTCATCAGATACAAGATGGTGTTGATGGCTAAAAGCTTACCGTTGTTACATCCGAACCAATTAAGCTTTAGAGATGCGTCGAGTTATATCATTTTAAAATTAACTCAGCTGCCATCTCAAACGCCAGGGAATGTTCCGAGAGATGTCTTGGACATAGTGCGTAATGCGAGGCAGTTCAAGCTTGATGGGAAACGGGATAGAGCCTATCCACGTGCGTTAAAAATGAGTAAAAACAAGTATCCCATTAAGCCTAAGAAAATTGCCGTTCACACTAAGTGAACGGCATTACGCACTGCGGGGCTTTTTATTGGCTGCGATTTAGCTGGCCTCAACCTCAAATGACCAAGCACAAAGTATCAAGCACTAAATACCAAATACCAAGCGTTAACCATTCACTTAAGCCTGCAACGTCCTAACCTACGCCAATTTAACCAAAACTGTTTAACAGATAACCAATCGCACCAACACACGGGATTTATTCAGTTTTTAGTGGTGACAAGCGTTTTGAAACTTCGTATACTCCGTTGCGCTTAAGGTAGTGACGATTACCGCGAGCCGGCCCCTTAGCTCAGTTGGTTAGAGCACACGACTCATAATCGTTAGGTCCACGGTTCAAGTCCGTGAGGGGCCACCAATTCTGATAAGGCGTAGCAGGTTAGTAACCGCTACGCCTTTTTCACATCTAAGCATTACAGTTGCTGTAACGGGTGACGTAGTGTTTAAACTCGCATTAGAAAAAATCAATACGCAACATCTTTAAGTAATAACTGACTTGTAAAAAAAATACCCTACTGAAGGAAATACAAATGAAAAAAATCTCCTTACTAATGCTATCTATTGGTGCATTGATCATGTCTGGTTGTACTGTACGTGTGGCAGATTTAACCGTTGGAAGTACTAAAAACTTTGACTTAAATTCGGGCCAGTTAGTAAAAGGTGAAAGAGTTACCGCTGAAGACTCATATCCTGTGATCATTTTCCCGTTTGGCATTCCAAATGTTAAGACTGCAATGGACAAAGCTATTGAAACCAACAAGTGCGCGGTTGGACTATCAGATCTAGTGGTCTCACAGCTTAACCATTCATTTTTAATCGGTTCTATTGGTATTAGGGTTGAAGGTGACCTTATTATCGATAAGAGCCGTCAAGGCTGTGAAACTGCAATCTAAATTGCACGAAGCCCAAGATTTATCTTGGGCTTACTTTACTAAACTTTACGAGTTAAACCGCACCATAAGTGTGAAGTAGTTTCACTATCAAATCATCTTTACGCTCTTTAGCTAAATCTAACGATGTTTTACCATCTGCATTTTTATGATTAACATCGGCACCATCCAAAATTAGTTGTCTGACTGCCGCATAATTCCCATTCCAAACGGCACTATGCAGTTCATCCTTATTGATAATCACTTGAGACTGTGGTGCCTTCTCTGCCACAGCGACACTGCTTAGCTGGGTCAATGCTGGATTGGTGTTTTCTGCAATTTGTGCGACTAATGAAAGTAAGCAAAGAATAACCAAACCTTGCATAAAGATGCCAATAGCAAGCAAATAACTCGAGTTATCTAGAATAAAGATAGCAATGGCGGCAATGGCGCTAATAATCGCGTAAAACCATGCAAGAAAACGAGAGTGTGGGTAGTGTTCATAATTCTGTGTCATTTCAGTAAAATATTCAAAAACAGGAATGACACATGACCCAACCTTTTAACTTCGAACAAGCCCTTAAAGATCTGCAATCAGGTAAAAGCCTCACAGGTAAAGACAGCATTCTTGGCCCACTGATCAAGCAACTCACTGAAGCGGCTCTCCAGGCTGAGCTTGAGCAGCATTTAGCGCATGATCCTCAGCCTAATCGTAAAAATGGCAAAACCCCTAAGACCATTAAGCATCCGTCCGGTAACTTTGTGTTAGACGCGCCTAGAGACCGCAATGGCACCTTTGAGCCTCAGTTGATTAAGAAAAATCAAACTACGCTAACCGATGAAATCGAACGTAAAGTGTTGTCGATGTTCAGTATAGGTATGAGCTATCGCGATATTAATCAACATGTTGAAGATATGTATGGGATCAATGTGTCTAACGCAACGGTAAGCGCCATCACCGACAAACTCATCCCCGAACTTAACGCGTGGCAACAGCGCCCATTAGATAGCCATTATCCTATCGTTTGGCTTGATGCGATACATTATAAAGTCAAAGAGGATGGGCGTTACGTCAGTAAAGCCGTTTACACATTGTTAGCGCTTAATATGAAAGGAAAAAAGGAAATTTTAGGGCTTCACTTGTCCGAAAATGAAGGCGCTAATTACTGGTTATCGGTGCTGACCGATCTTAATAATCGTGGTGTAAAAGATATTCTTATCGCCTGTGTTGACGGCTTGACCGGTTTTCCTGAGGCCATAGCCAGTATCTTCCCTCATACGGAAACACAGCTATGCGTTATCCACCAGATCCGCAACTCAATGAAGTATGTCGCCTCAAAAAATCAGAAAGCGTTTATGGCTGATTTAAAGCCTGTGTATCGAGCCGTGAGTAAAGAAGCCGCAGAGATGGCATTGGACGAACTGGAGGCCAAATGGGGTGATGCTTATCCGCTGGTAATCAACTCTTGGCGTCGCAAATGGCATAATTTGTCTCATTATTTTAAGTACCCAGAACATATCAGGAAAGTGATTTACACCACCAATGCAGTTGAGGCTGTACATCGCCAATTTAGAAAGCTCACCAAAACCAAAGGTGCTTTTCCTAATGAAAATAGCTTGTTGAAGCTCCTTTACGCAGGCATATTAAACGCCTCAGATAAATGGACCATGCCAATCCACAATTGGAGCCTTTGTTTATCTCAGTTAGCGATTTATTTTGAAGGACGTTTAGATAGCGTGCTGGAAATTTAAAAATTAGCCTGACACAGAATTTTGAACGCCCTCCAAGTGTGATCATAAGTTCGGCACTCCTTTGTCTTTGATAGGATTAAACTTTCCCCTCAACATAGCAAGGTTTACACCTAATCACTACACTAACGTGTCAGAAAATAAACTAATGACTCAAGCCTATACCTTCCCCACTTTTTAAAAGCCATTTATCCTTCCATCAATGACGCTCTAACGTGTGTAATATGTCCCTCCCCTAACGTGTCACAAAACTGGTGCCAAGTTCAAAGCCTCTAACGAGTGCCATAAGTTTTACCCTCCCCGTGACTTCCAATTAATACCTGTTTGACCATGGAAAAATCTTGCCACCTTTTTTATGAGTAAGAAAACGCCACGGCGGTTTTTTGGAGTATTTAAAAAAGAGTAAAATCTTGCCGCCTTTTTTATGAGTGAGAAAACCTCCGCACTATTCGAGCATAATTTTAAAATTAGCAGGCTACTGACTGCCGAAAAACCATTGCATACGGCTAGACCACATTAAGACACTGGCGAGGGGATACCCCTGTCTGAAAAATTAGGAAAATTAGAAAAATTGAAAACCTGACATAATCGCCACCAGCAAACATAAGGCTTACTGACATTTCCAGATCTTCACAGCTAATCGCAAATTATTGAATTTAATCAATTTTACTAATGTTTTTAATTTTCCTGTTTTTTCTAATATTCCCATTATTCCTTACCCCCCTAATTTTTCTGATTTTTCAATGAGTACAATAAAAAGCCCCCAACTAAGGAGGCTTAAAGTTCAAATTTTCTAGCTAGCTGGTGGTATTAGCTTAAGCCGCTTAGCGGCTGCGGGATCGCCTGCCACTCTTTGAGCATGCTCCCATCGGTAGCCTGCCATGTAATCACCGCCTATGTGTTTTTCTAAAACCTTTCTTACTTTCGCCTTGGGTGCTGCTATCCCTTGTGCGACTGTGTTAATGATGTCAGTTTTTAGCGTTATCCCTTCATTTATTGTGTCGGCAATAGCGGTAATAATCTCAATGTTATCCTTGCGTGACTGTTCAACATCGGCCACCAGCAATATTTGCTTAGCGTCTGACTCACCGCGCACTTCAACCGTTGCCATTAACTCGCTGTAATTCATCCCTTGCTTGCTGCGATAATACACATTCAGCTTTTGCGCCACGTCCCCACGTTGCTTGTTGTTCTCAAAGGTCACTAACTTTTCAGAACCATTAAGCGAGGGCGAAACTGACACATCCATAATGTATGAGCAATCACAGTCCTCTAATAAATCAGACGTGCCAGCAAACACCCGCTTACCTTCACCGTCACGATTTTTATTAGTGTGAGCAAGCATGATCACCGAACCACCTTTAGATGAAAATGAGCGCATCATAGTGCCGAACATTGTTGAGGCTTGTTTGTTCATAATGTCGGTAAACTTCTTTACAGTATCGAGGATTACCACTTTGCCAGCACAATCATCAGCGTTCACTAGATAACTTATAACTCCTTCAAAGGTAGCCACTGTAAACCCCTTAAAATTAGGCGATAGCATTTTAAAACCGTATTCCTCCGCAAGTTTTAGCTTAGTTACAAGACCTTTACCGCCGTCATCGGCATTTATGAAGTAAACATTTTCGGCGTCAACATCACCAGCTTTGATTGAATCAATTAGCATTTTTAAAATAATCAAGGTTTTCCCCGTATTAGGGGCAGCATAAAATACGGTCATCTGGCCAGCAATAGCCAAATCTTTAAGTATGTAAGTATCTGATTTCATTTTTTCCGCCATCGCTTCAGACTGACCATTTAAGGCAAAGTCATCAAAGCTCATTGAAAATGGTTTACTGCCTTTCCCGCTTTCATTGGCTTTAGGTCTTATCGGCTGACTAATAACCTTCAAGCATTCAGCTTTTGAAATATCAGCACAATCCGTACCCATTAGGCCACCTCCCGCACTGCTGGTGGCATTATGTATGCGCCATTTACCGCTAAGGCAGCCTTGATCGCTTCACGCTCGCCCGTTCCGCTCTCGTCATTATCGGCAATGATGATAATGTCAGCCTTTGGCTTATTTTTCCGCACAGCTAACGCAACATTAATCAAATTACCTGCACTGAAGGCACACAATACCAACGCATTGGGTACGCACTCCGCCACCGCAGCACAAGTGGCAAAGCCTTCACCTATGTATATCTGATTACTGTCTTTACCTGATAACGGATAAAAGCCGCCTTTTAGCTTTGTGCCAGACAAAATGCGCTTTTCTCCGTGAGGCTTTATAAACTGCAAGCCTGATAACTTAGGGTTAAATATTGGCACCACCAGCGAACCAATATCCATCTTGTGATCACCATATAAGTGAAGCGTGTTTGCTAGCTCAAACGTATTAAATGGCTGCACCTGTTTTGCCTGTAGATAACTATTGCTGGCGAGGGCAGGCTTACAGGTTTTAAGTGTACAGAGCGCCCTTGTAGCGGCTTTGGCTTGTTTAGCGGCAAGCTTTACCGCCTCTTGTACCTTTGCTTGTTCAGCCTTTCGTTTGCAGCTATCAAGGGCTGCGGTATCGACTTTATGACCAATGGATAAACCCGCATAAGGCGCGACCATTAAAGCCGCTTCTCGTGCGTTTACGCTATGCACTTTAGCTACCAGCGATAAGCCATCACCACTACCACAGCCTCGGCAAACATAAGTACCCCGACCTTCTAAATCATCAAAGGTAAAACGGTCTTTACCTCCGCAAGCTGGGCAAGGCTGTGACTTCTTATAAGCAATATCACCACAGAGGTGATTGAGTATGCCAAGCCAGTTCCCGCTAGCTAAAGTGGTGACGTCACGAATTAAATGATCATTCATGGTCAACCTCCCTTAATTGCCAGTGGTATGGTTTGCTAGTTCCGTCCAATGGCAACTTCTCAATTCTGTAACCCGCCCTAGCGAGCCGTTTTGATAGTTTTTTGCTAATGTCGTGAGCGTTAGAAACACGCAAGCGTTCATTAATTTGATGAGTATTGAGTAAAGGCTCTTGATAAAGCAGCCATAACAAGCGATGACTACAGCTACCGCAGCCAAAGGAAACAAGCAGTAGCCGCGCGGGTAGCTCTTTCCCCCTGATTGGGCTAAGATTCTTGCTGATAGCTTTAGATAAGGCTTTCTGACGGGCAGCTTCAATCTTGGCGGGTTGGCTGCCTGTTTTTTTTTGCTTGTAATTATTCATGGGTGTCAGCCTCCATGCTTTCAAGCCATTGTTGATATTGTTCAGGCAGCCATCCTTTTGCAATACCTCCTTTCATTAGCGGTCTCGGAAATGATCGATCTTTAGCCCACCATTTCCATAAAGTCTTGCGGTTCTTGCCTGTAAGTACTTCCATTTGCTTATAACTGATAAGCGGTTGTAGCTGATTAGTTTGTGTCATGTGTTGAACCTCATTGTTACTTAAAAAGACAACTTAAGAATGAGGCATTTTTGAGATATAAAAAAAAGGGAGTTACTAACTCCCTACTTTTTTGGGCGTCCACGCTGACCTTTTCGTGGGTTCAAATCGGATATGTATTGGTTTATTGTCACTGGAGCAAGGTTCATTTGACCAGCCACCAATTCGGATACATTTTTCAAAGTGAAGTGAGGGGATTTTTTCCATAATCGTTTAGCTAACGCTCTAGCTTTCGTCCGCGATGGAGTAGTTCTTTTTTCAGAATGCTGAACAGATGCCAGCCTTTCAGTTAAAATTTTTTCAATTAATACAAAGCTTTGCTTGTAGCAATAAGAGTACATCCCTTCAAGACCGCACGCTCTTGCCAATAATGCTGCGGCAAGTAGCGAATTATGAATCTCCAGTAGTTTAGGATCTTTTACGATTCCTTTGAACATATCACTGAGCACAGTCAGACGCTTCCCATCTTGGTAATGTAAAACGCTGTCATTTGCCTTTTCCAACATTTCGCGATTAACTACCCCTATGTTATCGGGAATATTTGAGTCATCAATCAAGTTCAATTCATCAATCTGCTCTCGAAGTGAATTTAATACTTCTTGAATATCTTCTGTAGATGAAAACCCATCAGAGCCAGCATTAATTATTCTCTTATTTGGCATGACATGACCTCAAATTAACAACATTACCCAGCTCAACCTCATTTAACTTTGCTTCCCATGCTTCAAGGGCTATGCGCTTTTCGGGCAAATAACTGTAACGGTCATAATGCTTGCTAGATACGTCATTAAGGGCATGGTTTTGTAACCTGTCTCTAATGTCCTTAGAAATGCCTAATGCTCCCATAAGCGTTTTACAGGTGCGCCTAATGTCACGAGCGACAAAGTGCTTCGCGTCTGGTCTAGCTTCCCGATAACGGCAAAGGCTTTGTGATAAGGAATCAAGCCGCATGTGCTGGCTATGGTCGAATTTATGCGGAAAAATGAAAGGGTTTAATGGATCTCTTTCCGCATAAAGCTGTTCAAGGATTGTTATTGCAGACTCAACCAAAGGTAACAGGTGTGCACGTTTGTTTTTTGAAACATCAGCAATAATTTCAAGGGTCGCTTCATTCCAGTTAATTGCATCCCATCGGCTAGCGGCTAGCTCGTAGGGACGTTGCCCACCAGTATAAAAACAAAGCTGTATTAACTTTGCCACGTGAAAACCCATCCTAAAGCCTTCGCGGGTTTCAAGCACTGCCAATAACTCTCGCGTTTCATCAAAGGTAAGATAATTTTCACCAACGCTTTCGGCGGCCGTCTGCTTTGGTATTGCGAGTACAGGATTAAAGCCAATGCCAAATAACACATCGCAGCCCATTTTGGCAGGGTCGTTATCATGCTTAAGACCATAGTTAAAAGCGGCACTAAGGTATGAGCGAATACGGTTACTTTGAACTGCTGCCCCTCTGCGAATAATCCGCCCTAGAATCAACTTAATGTCACCGACGCTGACGTCCTTAGCCTTAGTTTCAGGCTTTACTATTGGGTAAACTTCCGCTTCAAGTGCATGTAACACGGCTTTAAAGGTTCGTTTGCCGTCAACCTTCATTTGCTGGGTATAACCTTCAAATAGCTGGCCTAGGCTACCTTTCTTTGCTTCGACTTGCTGAGCGGCCTTTTCTTTTGCTTGCTCCTTTTCAATTTCAATTTTTGGATCAAGCCCCTGCTTTAACATCCCCGCTAGCGGCTGAGAAACTTCTCGCGCTTGTGCAAGCGTCATTGAGGGGTAACGGCCCAATTGAACATATTGCCGCTTACTGTCAATTTGATATTTGAACGAAAAGACTTTGGCACCTGAAGGGTAAACAGCAATGACTAAACGACCAGCGCCACGCTCGCGGGATGAGTCGATTAATTCATACTTATTGTCTTTGGGTTTTGCTCCTTTGACTTCGCGTTCCGTGAGGGCTTTTGTTGTCATGGCATGGCCTTGAGTTAAAGCATTGCCATAGCCTAGTGTTACAGTTGCTGTAACGGGTGACGTAGTGGCAAGACTGAGTGAGATATAACAGAACAATACAAGACCACCAGCAACATAGTAAAGCATTAATCTTACTAAGTTTTATGTCTCATTAGATTATTTTATTGTCTCATTGAATCTTGCCATTTTTATGACTCATAATCGTTAGGTCCACGGTTCAAGTCCGTGAGGGGCCACCATCCTATTTAACGAAAAAGCCCACTCTTGAGTGGGTTTTTTTGTGTTTGCTTTCCAACACCTAAGCTTTAATGCACACTGACTACGCCAAATATTACCTGAGCTGAAGTTAATCTAACTTTGTATCTCGATTCTGCGAACTAGCTTCCCCTTGATTATCCTTGCCCTGCACCGTCCTTTTCCACGCACAGACTCATCAAGCAACATACTTAACAAGCGGCAGGCTTAAAAAGCAACTGACTCAACAAGCAATTAATGACGCTATTGGGACTGTTAAAGCCTGTGGGGCCATAAGTGCTACCAATCCAATCTGACGCAAGTTGTAGGTACAAAGTGGCTGAGAATGGTAGTTAGCTGCACTGATCAGTAAAAATGCTTAAACTGCCATTCAATTAAAACTAAAATAAACGCCTAATAAATAGTGAATTGAAGGGTAGAAGCTTAAATACCAACGTAAACAGCACGATAAATATAAGCCTTCACTATGCCCCATAAAAAAAGCCCGCTGCAGGGGCGACGGACTTTGGGTAACACGCGAGTAACACTGTGATGGCTACAACCAGATGAATACTCGCGATATTAACAGTTAAGAGTCAGACCTAATGGCTTAGGCTTTAACCACTTTCACTGTGTTGGTGCCATCGGCATGTTGGTAAACACCGTGAATATCAGTTTCAAAGCCTGGGTAATGCTGGCCAATTTCACACAGCATGACTAAGAAATCTAATACTGGACGAGACTCTTCAGTAATCATCTCACCTGGCAACACCAAAGGTACTCCTGGTGGGTAAGGTAAGATCATGTTGGCACTGATGCGGTTCACCATTTGTTGCAATGGAATTTCTTCAATCTGACCACGCAGTTCTTGCTGCCATGCATTGTGTGGCGTCATCTTCATTTCTGGCAGTACGTCAAAGGCCTTGAACATAAGTTCAGGTAACTTATATTGCGCGGTTAAGTCATGAATACCTTGGGCCAACTCTTGAATGCGCATGTCTTTGTAGAAGCTTGGATCTTCTTCAAACAGTGATGGCAGGAAGCTCTTCACAGTTAAGTTCAAATCAAAGCCGCGCTTAAATTCAGTTAAGGCGCGCAGTAACTGCATGGCCTTAGGTTTATCGATACCGATAGAGAACAAGAACAGTAAGTTGTAAGGGCCGGTTTTTTCAACCACGATACCGTGCTCATCTAGATACTTAGCCACGATAGAGGCCGGAATACCTGTACTTGCCATGCCACCGTTCTCATCCATACCTGGAGTTAAAATGGTGACTTTAACTGGGTCAAGATACATGTGGTTATCATCGATATCTTTAAAGCCATGCCAGTTATCTTCTGGTGCCAGCTTCCAACATTCAAAGGTATCAATATCATCAGGCTGCCACACGTCAAAGAACCAAGAGTCAGACTGTTCACGCAGACTCTTAATTTCTTTACGGAAACGAATAGCACGCTCAATCGATTCACGAATTAAACGCTTACCAGAGTTACCACGCATCATGGCCGCTGAAATCTCAGCCGAGGCCACAATGCCGTACTGTGGTGACGTTGAAGTGTGCATCATAAAGGCTTCGTTGAACGACTCTTCTTCAACATCCCCCTTAATATGGATCATCGATGCCTGTGAGAACGCCGCCAGCAGTTTATGGGTTGACTGCGTCTCGTAGAACACGCGGCCCGGCATAGCCTCACCACTCATTCCGCACTTGCCTTCATAAATTGGGCTGAAGTTAGTGTATGGCACCCACGCAGAATCAAAATGTATGTACTTGGTTTTTAGCGTGTCTTTAATAAATTGGGTGTTATAGAACAGGCCATCGTAAGTTGAGTTAGTCACTACCGCGTAGTTTGGCTGGCTAGCACCTGGGGTGGCAGCAATCTTAGCTTCAATGGCATTAGCGCCAAATTCACTTTGTGGAATACCGCCTAAAATACCGTAAGCATTACGCGTCGGACGCAAGTACAGTGGCGTCACATCTGTCATCATCAATAAGTGAGTCAATGACTTATGACAGTTTCTGTCCACCAGCACTGTGCTGCCAGCAGGCGCTGAGTACATACCGACAATCTTGTTGGCGGTTGAAGTGCCGTTAGTCACTATGTAAGAGCGGTCAGCATTAAAAGTGCGGGCAATATATTCTTCGGCTTCTTTATGAGGACCAGTGTGATCCAGCAATGAACCCAGTTCCGGCATAGAAATGGAAATATCAGCCTTAAAGGTGTTCGCGCCATAAAAGTCGTAGAAAATACTACCAGCAGGGCTCTTGTTAAAGGCAGTGCCGCCCATGTGGCCTGGAGTACAGAAAGTGTATTTACCTTCTTTCGCATACTTAAATAAGGCTTTGGTCAAAGGAGGTAAAATTGAATCTTGATAAGCATCAATCGCTTGACCCACTTTTACGCTGATATCAGCCGCTGAATCTAAGGTGTACTCAAAGAAATGGATATTTAAGCGCAGGTCGGTGAGCTTAATATCTAAGGTGGATTGATCATTAGCAAAGGTAAACAGTGGCAGCTTTTCATTGAGGCTATTAATGGTTGAGCATAAATCCATTGAATAAGTATCCCAGTCGAAAATCACGCCACAAATGCGGGCATTCATTTCAATCAGCTTAATCAAGTCTTGCTCATTCTCAGGATAAATAACCTTATAGCCTTTCGCTTGCAGCTCAGCTTCCAGTTCTTGCACTGGCACTTTTTTAAACAGTGCCTCGAGGTGGTTCATGATAGCAATAATGTTCATCTGAATTTCTCCAGGGTGAGTGAGGGCGCTCCCCTTGATGAATGGGAAGGAAAGCGCTGAAAACAAAGGATTAATGGGCGAGTTATTGGTTACTCGCCCAGCGAGTCATTAAGAGTTAGCCTTGGCATCGGTCGATGCGCCGTTGGTAGCTAGTTTGCTAGCAGCCCAAGCTAAATGTTGTTTCAGACCAAGTTTGCGGCCGTAGAAGATGAAGATGGCCAGTGACACGATAAAGGTGGCACTTAAGGCGGATGGGTCAGCGCCGATTAAGGCGATAAAACAGAACACACAAGCAATACCAGAGAACAACATCACAAAGCCATTACGAGTCGTCATGCCTTCATAACGGATCATGTTCACGGCTGAGTAGAAGTAAGGCAGCATAGTTAACAGCACGGCATCTGTGGTCAGAATATTAAATAATCCAGAGGCATGGCCATCGCCTGAGCTAAAGGCGGTAATTAATACCATCAGCACTGTCATCATGACTGACGCTAAGATTAAGCCTTTTTTAGCCACGCCATTCTTATCGGTTTCACCAAAGATTTTAGGGAAGTTACCATCAGCGGCGGCGCGTTTACCGGCCTCGCCCACTAACATCATCCAGCTACCTAATGAGGTAAAACAAGCCAGCGCAGTAAAGGCAGCAACAAATGGAGCTGTCCAAGCGCCAAACACTTCGGTAGTTGCTAACGCAAATGGGGCGCCAGAAGCAGCAACTTCTGCGGCAGGGAACATACCGGCAATCACTTGAGTCGATAAGATATAAATCACGCCAGCTAAAGCTGTACCTAACATGGTGGCTAATGGCACAGTTTTACGTGGATTTTTCACTAAGCCAGAGGATACGGCGGCCGATTCCACCCCAACGAATGCCCATAAGGTAATAAGTACAGCATTAACAATGGCGTGTGAATCTGAAGTGTGTGAAGTGTTCCAGTTTTGGCTATACATCACAGGATCAAAGTGACCCCAACCTACCACGGCAACACCGATAATTGGCACTAAGATCAATACCAAGCCTAAGGTACATAAGCGGCTTACCCATGAGCCACCCAACAAGTTGATCAGAGTGAACATCCATACCGCAGCAATAGTGGCAATCGCCGCAGGCACGGTTTCATTTAAGATAGGGAAGAATACAGATAAATAAGAAACACCGGTAATGGCAATGGCTAAGTTACCAATCCAGTTAGCATGGTAATAAAGCACGCCAGTTTGAAAACCAAATGCTGGGGAAATTTCACCAGCATAAGCAATCGGGCCACCTTCTTGTGGGTTATTGGTAGCAAGACGTGCATACACAAAAGCCAAACTCATGGCACCCACAATACAGATAATCCAACTGTAGATTGAAATCGAGCCAACTTTAGCCAATGTGGCCGGTAGGAGTGCAATGCCACTCCCCATCATGTTACCGGCTACCACACCGATACAGGCAATTAAGCCAATCTTTTTACTTGTAGACATATTGTCTCCATCTTAGGTAGTCCCAAGTGATTGAGGTAGCGGTCTATAACATTACTAATCCGCTATATCTATGACTTGGTGGTTTGCTGATGCTGCGGCAGTTAACTGCTAGCTAAGGGTCTGCAATTCGTTAAGCTTGCCAAGCACCAACCTCTTAAGGTGATAGCCTCTCCATAAGCGATTAATCATGGAGAATGCTGAATTCGAGACTTAGGTTACGCCGCGTCCACAAGACAATAAAATCATCATTCCCTCATTGAGCGAGAAATGATTTAATCAAGAAGATATCAAAGGTTTATACAAGTAAATCGTTTTAATACAGCAAGTTATTTAATATAAACTTTTTATCAAGAGCAAATTTTAGCTGAAATAAAGCGGCGTGATAATTATCAAGGTGGCGCATATTTACCTATTTATGGGAAAGCCGCTGCGACCTAAACAAATCAAGGCTGGCGCAATAACTAAGTACCAATAAAGATAAAAACCCCCAGATTCAATACTCATTTGCTAACCATTCAATGCCTATTCCAAACCAGCAGCACTGAATAATAGTGAGCAGGACTCAGCAACTAATGGGAAATTTACAATATCAAGTAATTGCCAGCCGTCATCCGTCATCCGTCATCAACAAGTTTCGATAAATTAGGCGCTCGCCTGAATGACAAACAACAGATAGATTTAGGTGATGGATTTAAGCAATGGATTTAAGAGATAGGTGAGCGCATAAGCAAATAAGTAAAATAGGACATGCCTCGATGGCGGTCACTTCGCTAAGAATGGATTGCTCCTTAGCTATATTTTTAGTTTTAAGCCGTTAGTTACAAGCCTTTAATCACAACCATTGAATAACAATCCTTTAGTCACAGCCTTTAATTGCAGGCCTTGCTTGGCTATGCCAGCTATTCAAGGGCGGCGAGTATTGGGGCTGAGCCGCTAAGTTCGCTATGGCGGAATAAATGCTGACACAACAAATAAGTGCGCTCACTGGCATCTAAATAATACGCCTGTGAAAACGCCTCACTGGCCAATAATGGGTGACCTTGCTGATTAAGTTTGCCAAAAATAATATACCCAAGGGCAGTATATTGGCCATTGACATCTTGGCTGCGCGTTAAGGCATCGAGCACTTGATGATTATCTCCTTGATAGAGATGATACAAGGCAATGGCATCCCAAATTTCAGCAGTAAATGGCTCAGATTGCTGGCTAAAGGCTTGCCACAACGCAGCGCCGTAATGACTAAAAAACTCATCATCACGGCTGTCATCGAGTGACTGCATTTCAGCGCTGGCGATATAACGTTTTGCCAGTAATTCTAATTGCTGCGGGTGCTGACTAATGAGCTTATCGAGTATTTGAATACCTTTACCCATATCAAAGCTTTGATCTTGATTAATATAGTATTGCGCTAATAAATACTGGTTGATTTGCTGACTGCTGCTAAGCCAGTCGAGTCTCACTAATCCTTGCTGCTCGGCATTAAGATGTATCCCTAAGCTATCGAGTAAATCTTGGCTTTCGCGCACAAGCACAGCAGCGACATTGGCATCATCAAGGCGCTCTTCACTCTGATACAAATACCTTTGCGTCGAGTGACTGTACAAGCTAATCATCAAATAAGGCTGATGCTGCTTACTAATAATATTAATCAGTAATTCTTTACCGCTGGCGGCAGTGTTGGCTGAAATCATGCGAGTGCGATAGGCGCTAAAACGTTGTAAATCTAGCTGTAATTGCTGACTAATACCGTACGCCAGGTAGCCAAGTGTCGGCGCAAATTCAGGGGCGACTTCGGTAGCGATAACGATTAAGCCATTATCAATTTCTGGCATCACATGATGCGTACTTTGATACAAGGCTAAATAGCCCACGACCACCACTAACGTGGTTAGAATCAATACGTCCAGTAACCTGTACGCCACTTTATTAGCCAGTGCCCACCAGGATTTTAACCAAGAACGCCCTAAGCCTTCAGTGCGATTAAAATCTGCCAAAGCGCGACTTAATGGCGCTGATGGAAATGGCGTAATTGCGGCGCAGCCATCCGTTTCCTGATGTTTTGACGCTGCGCTGTGGAGTTTATGGCAAGCAGCATTTCGCTGATGACTAGCCTCAGCCGCGCTTACTTTCGCCTCGCCATCATTACCTTGATTGGCACTCAATCCATAAGTACTCATTCCGTGACTATTATGCTCGGCAGCACCTTCGCAGCCGCAGTTAATCTCATCTAATTCATCAATCAAGGTGACCTGCGCGGCGAGCTTATAACCGCGCTTAGGAATGGTCACTATGATGTCGCCGTGCTGACATTCATTAAGAATTTTACGCAGTTCAAACACTGACTGAGTAACCACTTGCTCGGTCACTACCGCGCTGTCCCACACTGCTTGAATGATTTCTTCGCGGGAAAATACCGTATCTGTATGCTGGGCTAAAAAAGCTAATAAGTTGACTAGCCTTGGCTCAATGCACAAGGTCTTATCCTGAAAACACAGCTTGCTCTCGCAAGTATGTAATATCAGGTCATTGATTTTAAATTTGAAACCAATCATTAGCCTATCCATCAGAGCCCAGCTGCCTAACAATAGAGTGCAGCAAAATTGGCGCTAATATACTTATTCCACCGCCGTAAACTAGACAAAAACTACTAAGTTGCGATCTCAAACGCTAGACTAACAAGGTTTAATCTGACGTCCACCTCGTCTATATAATTCAGCGACTTCACTTTAATGTTTGCAGAAAAACTGAGGGAGTATGATGAGTGTTGCCGTACACGATAAGCGCCAACGCTAATGGTAATTCAACCCATTGAAAATGAAGGTGCGGCGGGAAATAAAAGTGGCGATAAAGCGCGTTCTGAATGGCCTAGCTATGCATTAGTTATGGCTTGAAAATGATTTACTTACTTATGTGGCTTAGTTATGTGGCTTAGTTATGTGGCTTAGTTATGTGGCTTAGTTATGTGGCTTAGTTAAATAAGCCACATAACTCATCAATGAGCTACTTACCCAGTGACAATCGCCTGTAAGCGCGTCATAAAATCCCGTAAGGCTTCTGGGGTATCAAAAGTAAAGGCTAGGCCATAATGGGTTTCGCTAATACCTTTATGCTGGCGCGTCGGAAAGCGCGTCATTTGCGCATTGTGATGATATTCATACTGGCCATTAACCCCAGCAATACCGGTTAATTCACTGGCAAACACTTCAAAGGCAGGACGGATAACAATACAGGCTTGCTTACCTTGTAAATGCAGATAAATAGGCTCCTTAGTCTGCGGCAGCATATATTCAGTCACATTATGAATGTTGAAATTACTGCGGCAATTCAACTCGTTGAGCATGGCAGTTATCTGTGGGTGCGCTAAAGCCAATGATCTTCTCCTTAAAGGCTATTGGATGTGCTAGTTCGCAAGCGTAATAGCGTCATCACAATAGCAAACCTTGCCAAGCTTAACGAGTAAAACCGCCCTACCGCTTATATTTCAAGCAATTAGCGCTACATTTAATCTAGGCCATTAATAATAGCAAGTGTAGCCGGCGCAGAATATTAGCCGCCAGCGGATGTTGATGATCGAAAATTAATCACCCCAAGTGATTGCGATCACACTTTTTTACCAACCTAGGCATTAATTTAATAGCAGTGATCATTGCAACGTTAACCCGTACAATTAAGGACATTAGATATGCGCTACCTTTATGCCATTCGTAAAGAAATTTTATTTATCGTATCGATTCTTTCAACGGCGGCGCTATTAATCGTAATGACTGATTAACCATGCTTGGCTTTATCTCTTAGGTATCACAGGCGCACAATGAAGCGCCGATGATAAGCCTTTTCATTTACGCCAATTATTCACTGTTATTATCTACGCTCTCATCAACACTTTTATTTTGCAGCGCTACAAATATCGCGTCGCCTATGGCGGCAATGGCTTGATTGCGCTGCTCCATGCTGGCAGTGGTTTGATGCAAGTAAATACTGATAAATACTGGCGCTTGTTCTGGCTGCCAAACCATAGCCACGATCCCTCTGGCGCCATAGCCACCCGCGCCGCTTCTATCGGCAATCAGCCAGCCTTGCGGTAAGGACTTGCGCAATAAATCATTAGCGACTTGATTGTGTTGCAACCAAGTCGTGAGCTGCGCCGTAGCACCCTCACTTAATATCTTAGCCGTCAGTAATTGCTGCCAAGTATGCACCATGGCTTTGGGGCTTGTGGTGTCGCGTACATCCTCTGGCATGCCTTGGTTAAGCTCAGGCTCACGTCTATCAAGGCGAGTAATAGCATCGCCCTGCGCGCGTAAAAACTGCGTTAAGGCCGCAGGTCCGCCAATGGCATCAAGCACTATATTGGCGGCGGTATTATCACTGCTAGTTAATGCCATCTGACAAGCATCATTGACGCTCATCATTTTTCCTATTAACGGCTCAGTCATCGGCGAATAAGTAATAATATCAGCAGCCTCAATTGTTACTTTATCACTTAGCTGCAGGCGGTTATTGTCGGCATCATAGAGTAATTTAGCGCAGGCCAGCATCTTCATGGTGCTTGCCATAGGAAAGCGCTGCTCGTCTTGAAAACCCCAATACTGACCGTTAGCCGTATTAAGCACGGCCACGCCTATTTTGGCTTGCAGCTTAGCTTGCCAATATTCAATCTGGGTTTGCAACTTGGCAACTGGCGCTGTTGAATCTGACGCAGGGGTGATTAACTGACTAGGCGCTTGCGCCCACGCCATCGCTAATGGCTGCGCTAAGGCTAGCAATACTAAAAATAAACGTGTCATAGGGGTCATCATGGCGCGTGCTCATATTCTGTGAGTGGGGATAGTTAATTATTCTGCTGTTAAATTTCAACCGCTGTCGTTGCCGGCTTTTTACCTATAGCTAGCTGCGTGCTTACTAACAACTCCAGTTATGGCTAAGGATTTTAGCGCTGATACTGATAAATAACGCAAACTTGCCGATAATTAGGCGGGCAATATTAGCATTATTGCTATATATGCCTCACATCCTCAACAACAGCGCTGCTAATCGACAAAAAATTGAGATCACTCCCACAAAAACACCAACCACACCAATAACGCATTAATGAGCCACAGCAAGACATTGATCACACTGCGGCGCGTTAAAATCATAAATAACTGGATCTAAAGCTAATTCAATCCTATATTGCGCCTGTTTACCCGCAAGCAAATCGATAAACATCTTAGCCGTAACTGATCCTGTCAGTTGGGTTTCTTTTTTTTCTAAAAGAAGAAACACTAATTTCAGGACCATACATGCACAGCTCATCTTCTGCCTTAGCTCATACCCCGCCAGTCTCAGCACTCGCGCCTACTGCTTTACCTCAAAAAACGGCATTAATTAGCTTGGCATGCTTAATGGCAACTACTTCGGTAGGGCCAGGATTTCTGACACAAACCACAGTGTTTACCAGCATTTATCAAATGGACATGGCTTTTCCTATCTTAGCCTCCGTCTTTTTGACCTTCGTGATTGTGATGAACTTATGGCGCGTAGTCGGAGTTTCTGGGCTGCGCATTCAAGATATCGCCAATAAGGTCACCCCAGGGCTTGGTTATGGGATTGGCTCATTACTGGCATTAGGCGCGGTCGCCTTTAACTTTGGTAATATCAGCGGCTCAGCCATGGGCATTCAAGTATTAACCGGTATAGACACCTTTTGGGGCACCTTAATCACAGGCGCTTTAGGTTGTTTGCTGTTTGTAGCTCATCACGCCGCCAAACAAATGGATAGAATGGCGCGCTATTTAGGCATGCTGATGATAGTCCTGATTGCTTATGTCGCCTTGACCACTCAAGCGCCGATAGTGCCAACCTTAATCGCCGCCGTTTCCCCTTCAGATTTCAGCAGTCTATTTTTACCGACCTTAACTATCGTTGGCGGCGCGGTTGGTGGTTATTATACCGGCGCTCAGCGCATGGTGGACTTAGGCTTTAAAGGCAAAGATGCTATTCAATCCATCAAACAAGCCGCGTGGATGGGGATTGGCATTGCCGTGGTGATTCGAGTGCTGCTGTTTTTAGCGGTATTAGGCGTGATAGTGAAAGGCGTGACTTTGGATATGAAGAACCCTGCCGCTGACGCCTTTTTACAAGGCGCTGGCCAACTTGGCTACCATATCTTTGGCTTAGTCTTGTTTGTGGCTGCTATTACCTCAGTGGTTGGTAATTCTTACATGGCGATTTCACTGATTAAGACCTTAGTGCCAGCCATTGCCCGCCATGAGCGCCAATACTGCTTAGGCTTTATTGTGCTGACAACCTTAGCCACCTTAGCGGTTGATTTACCTTTGTTGCTCTTGATGTTAGCGGGATTAGTTAACAGTTTGATTTTACCGATAGTGCTCAGCGTCATCTTAATTGCTAGCACTCGCAAAGACATAATTGGCGATTATCAGCACCCTAAATATTTAACGGTAATGGGCATGATAGTGGTTGCCTTAATGGCCGCAGGTTCGCTCTATTCAGTGTCAGGCTTTATGCAAAAGTTCACGGGCTAACACGAGTTAAGTAAGAGTCGCCCAACGAATACTGAGCTAACGATTTAATACCGAGCATTAGTGCTCGGTATTTTTTTATACTAGGTATTTTTATGTTAGTTACAACTGATGATAGTTACGACTTATGGCATGATGTCTGATTAGACAAAGTGCGCAAAGTTAATGAACAAGGAAATTCATGTCACTAAGTACGCCACAGCCGCAACCCTCAATACAGTCACCCTCGCCAGCAGCGGGTCTGCCAAAAGCTGTACCCATAGCGTTTGTCATTGGCATTATTGTCTGGTCAACCACCCCCCTTGGGATTGTCTGGAGCAGTGAACAAGTCCATCCGACAATGGCAGTACTACTACGCATGCTAATCGCCTTTATCTTAGGCGGGCTGCTGTTAGTGGTGCTGCGCATTCGCCTGCCCATCAATAAGCAGGCATTGCAGCTCTATGGCTATTCCACCATAGGCATAGTCGGCGGCATGTTACTCAGTTACTTTGCGGCGCTTTATTTGCCCTCTGGCACTATGTCGCTGATTTTTGGATTATCGCCATTAATGTCGGGGTTATTATCACAGTGGATTTTACAAGAAGCAGGCTTTAGCCCATTAAAATTGCTGGCATTTTTTATTGCCTTTGTGGGGCTTGGGATAGTGTGTTTAGCCAATGTGGCAAACTCTCAAGGCAGCTTAATTGGCGTGGCTTTAGTGCTATGCGCCATGAGTTTATTTAGCTTAAGCGGCGTGTTGATAAAAACCATTAAGGTGCATATTCACCCATTAGCCACAACGGTTGGCTCCCTTGGCTGTTCTCTACCGTTTTTTATGCTGGCTGCCCTGCTATTTGATGCCTCCATACCCACCCTTGATATCAATAACCGCTCGCTATGGGCGATTGTATACTTAGGGATTTTTGGATCGTTAGTGGGCTTTATTGCCTATTTTTATATTTTGCAGCACTTACCCGCCAGCACAGTGACCTTAGTGACGCTAATAACCCCGGTCTTTGCCATTATGCTCGGCAGTCTCTTAAACCATGAGCCACTCACCTCACAGTTATTGTTAGGTGCGAGCTTTGTGGTGGTGGGTTTAGGCCTGTTTCAATTTGGCCATTTACTCAGTAAACGCTGGCGGCTTAAATCCTCATAACAACAACGCCCGCTTATTGCGGGCGTTGTTATTAGATAACGACTAATTAAAACTTGTAGTTAACACTGACGTTAAAATAGCGACCCGGTTGAGTAAAGTCTTCATACTCAGCGCCCATAGAAGACATCAGGAAGGCAGACTGACCAGCCACATCAGCGTAATCCACATATTCTTTATCAAATACGTTATAAACGCCGGCGCGTAAGTTCCAGCTTGCATTGATGCGTAAGCCAAAGGTTAAATCAACGACTGCGTATCCTGAGGTGTTATACACTTCGTTAAAATCTTCTTTAGGAATACAAATACCCATCATACAGATATCAGTTTCCGCTAAATCGATATCAAAAGTACGGTTCATGTGATCTGCAAAGCGAACCACACCACCAAATTGGCCTTCCATACCGGCGATATCTTGATACCAGTTAACCCCCACATTCCCCTTCAGAGGGCTCACACTGTTAAGATGCTCACCGTTCTCATCAATACCATGGGTATATGAAATATTCCCCCACAGTTCAAGATCATCGGTCAGCCAGTGATTAATCTGCGCTTCAGCGCCATAAAGGTTAACTTCATCGCGGTTATAGTACTGATATTTGAACTCCATCGGCATACCCGGTGTGAAGCTCACATATTGCCAATCGATAAAGTCTTGAGCCAAAGTGTAGAAAGTTGTTAATTCATACTGAGTATCAGTGTGGCTACCGCGCACCCCGATTTCCCAAGTATGTGACTGTTCTGATTTCAAGTCGTAGTTGGCTTCGATAAAGACGTTAGTCATACCGCCCGCATCAACTTCCAACTCACCCCATTTTTGATCTGGGGTTGGCATCTTGTAGCCATAGGCATACTGGCCATAGATGCTGACAGAATCTGACAACTTATAGACCAAACCTAATTTTGGTGACCAGAAGTTATCACTCATGGCTTGGAAATCGGCCGCATCTTTTTCAGCATCAACGGCTTGCTGTTGGTCAGGTGTATTACGGAAATAATCGTAACGCAGACCACCAATCAGGTTTAAATCACCATTAAGCATAGTGACATCGTCTTGCACAAATACCCCGAGACGCTGACTATCGGTATCGGCAAAAGTGAAAGGATTGGTAACTTTACCGTTTCTGACGTTTTCAACTTCACGATGACGGCTCATCGTTGAAAACTCATAGTCGAGACCATAAGTGATTTGGTGACCATAATTGGCGCTGCCAACATACTTACTAAAGGTTGAGTTTAGGCCTATACGTTGATCTTCAAAGGTATAATCACGCATTTCACCTAGGCTATATTCCACTGGGCGGTATCTACTCCCAGTATCAAACATGTCTCTGTGCTCGAGCTGCTCGGTTTTACCAAAATAAGCAGTCACTGTTAGCGTATCGTGCATTGCCGTCGGTTTACTGGACACTAATTGCAGCGCACCATTAATCACTTCAGTATCACGCACAGTATCAACGCCTTCATCAAGGGCGCCTTTTTTATCAAACTCATATTCCCAGCGCTTTAAGGTCTGCTCTAAATAATCAAGCGTCAGCTGCACTGAGGTGTAATCGTTAAAGTAGTACTTGCTCTTAAACAGTACACTGTCTTGCACTAAGTCACTGTCTGACTGAGTGTCAAAATAGTTTGGCAGCTCTTCACCTTTACGGTGCTGATAACTCAGTAAATTTTCAAAGTTGCCGTAAGCTGCGGCGCTAGTAAAACCTGCGGTGTATTCATTGTTGATACCGGCGTAGCCTGCGTTCATCGACACATAGTAGTCTTCACCTAACAGGTAATCAGCCGCATCTTTAGTGCGCATGACGACAACGCCGCCGAGCGCATCTGAGCCATACATGGTTGAGGCTGCAGCTTTTACCACTTCTACTTGCTTTAAGCTTTGTACTTCCGTTAAGCCGCGACCCGTACCTTCAGCGCCAGGGCCGAGCGGAGAGGCGTATTGGTTATTTACCCGCACGCCATCTTTAACCATCATCACGCGATTGCCACCAATGCCGCGAATAGTGATAGAGGTGGATTTACCCGCCCCGCCCTTAACCGCTACCGATGATTGATTGCGAAAAACACTACCGAAATCATTACTCATGTTGTTGTTAATTTCGTCTTCGTCAATCACCAAGATTGAGCCTGCTACTTGCTCAATCTTCTGCTCCATACGCGAGCCAGAAACCACTATGACTTCTTGAACTTGGTGATCATTCTTCGCTGATTTTTCAGTAGGTTCAGCAGCGGCAACGCTGGCAGCGTGAGCTTGAAGATTTAACGTTTGAGCGATAGCTAAGGCTAGTATGCTCAAGGACAACTTATTCATGAAATAGACACCCGCAATCGTTAATGAAAATTATTCTTAGTTAATGCGGGCATTGTATTGGGTTAATCTATTGGGTTCTTTTAGCTGGATCGCTTTTTTGCACTTATAAGCATAAGACTTGGCGACCTTGACCAAAAAATCAGCAAGGCAACTAAATTAGCGACCGATTGTTTGCCGCGGGCGTTAATCCCTGGGCCAGTCGTTAAATATAAAAGGCGCCTCATTCGGGCGCCCTTAAACTCACGGATTAACGCATATTGGCGACTATCCGCTCTAAGATTCACGCGCGGGCAGTTTTTTAATCCAAAAACGCCGACTTACGTTTACCAGCAAAATGCAACTCACAGCCAGCGCGCCGCCAATCAAGGTGGAACCGAGTACATCCACCGGCCAATGTAAGCCCAATAACATCCGGCTCAAGCCCATAAGCACGGCCCATAAACTTAATATCATAGGTAGCACGACTAAGCCTGACGCCACTAAATAAAAACAAACGATTAAGCTAAATGACACCGCAAATTGAGTGTGACCCGAGGGGAATGAATAACCCACTTCTTCGCGCCACTGGCTCGCTATCCGCTCTGACATAGGCAATTGCCGCGCATGGGTAGCGATGGCATTGGCGAGCATGTCGGTGCGCTGCGCTAAGCTTTGCTCATAAAAAAAGTCTGCATCCATTTCATCACGATCGACAAACCAGCTTAAATTGGGGCGCGGCTCTTTAAAATGCAGTTTTAATTCATGATTTAAGCCAATGCCAACCGCCTGACTGATGGCGACCGCTAACAATAACGATATCCACATGGGCCGAGTTAAGCGCATTGCACTGACCATCAGCACCAACACGATAGTACCTATGCCATAAGGCGTAGTCCCTGACCAAGTGATCCAATACAACGCCTGCGCCGGCCAGTCTTTAAGATCGAGCAAAGGGAACAATTGGGTTTGCTGCCACAGTAAACCCAGCGGCACTAACAGCAGTAACAGCCACATTACCGCTATATATCCCGAGGCTAGGCCTTGGTGACCAAAACGTGATTTCGTCATTGACTATCCTTTCGCTCAATGGCCTAAGGCCGAGTAGAGGGTAATGCCACATCATTTATGCTTGATTCAATGTTAGTGCCCATGACTTAAATCCAAGCGCTTAAATCCAAAGGCTTATATCTAAGCACTTACACCACCAACAAAGCCAAGTGTGTCATCAAAGCGCGTGAGTGTAGCTAATTTTGCTCACAGGCCACAAAGTTCAAAGATTACATTTACTTAATCTAGCAAGATAGCTTGTTTTTCAATCACGTCCAACTAACGCTTTGCCGCGCAAAAGTTGGCAGTCAGCCAACTGGGGATTAGAATAGCGACTCATTAACTTTTGAAGAGAATTCTTATGCCGCATTTTCGTTGCCGCGCCATGACAGCTGAGCAAGTGCAAGCCTTATCGACCCCACTGGTAGATGCCTTAGGTGAGCTGATGAATAGTCCGCGCGCGCATTTTACTATCGAGCATATTCCTGCCAGCTTTTTTGCAGAAGGCCAAGCTATTGCCGCTTATCCTTTTATTGAAGTGCTGTATTTTGACCGTGGCCAACAAGTACAAGATGAGATAGCAAAAACTGTGACTCAATTAGTGCGTACTGCCATGAATAAGCCAGAGCAAGATGTTGCGGTGATTTTCACTAAGCTCACCCCAAGTGATTACTATGACAATGGCGCCCATTACGGCTAAGCCCATAGTTCATTACCAACCCATTCGGGTTATGTCCCGAATGGGTTAATCCCCCACAAGAAACTTAGACGCCAGCGCTTAAATACCCAAGCCAGATAAAACTCCTAGCATTAGCACCGCTTTGATTGCCAAGCATAGCCTCGTGACTATAGATTAAGCTTAACCTTAGATGTCATTTCTCTCACAGCCCAAGGAATAACCCATGAAAATAATCGCATTCGGCGCTAGCAGCAGTCGTCACTCCATTAATAAACAACTGGCGAATTACGCCGCCCACTTAGTGACCGGCGCCGAGGTGGAATTACTCGATTTAAATGATTTTGAGCTGCCACTTTTTAGCGAAGATAAAGAAAAAGAAATTGGCCAGCCTGATGCCGCTAAAGCCTTTTACGCTAAGCTTGGAAACGCTGATGCCATAGTGATTTCCTTTGCAGAACATAATGGCAGCTACACTGCCGCCTATAAAAATCTGTTTGATTGGACATCGCGTATCAATATGAAAGTGTTTCAAGGTAAGCCTATGGTGCTACTGGCCACATCGCCAGGCCCAGCGGGGGCTGCCAGCGTGCTCAGCTCAGCCATGAACTCCATGGGTTACTTTGGCGGCGTGATTAAATCGCAACTGTCATTACCGGCCTTTTATGACAACTTTGATGTAGAAGCGGGACAACCAACACAGCCAGAATGGCAGGAAAAATTCAACGCTGTCATGGCGCAATTAGCTTAACGCCAGCAGCTAATTTCTTACTGACAAAAAAAACGGCAAGCCTAGGCTTGCCGTTTTTATTTGATTACCTCAGTAGATTTACGCTTTAGCTGCGTATAACTCTAGTTTTTCAGGGCTATATCTATCCATCACAATGGCGCACGCCGCATCACCAGTAATGTTGAGTGAGGTTCTAATCATGTCAAACACTCTATCTAACGCGAACAGTAATGGTAAGCCATCAATCGGAATGCCTGCTGCAAGCAATACCGCGACCACTAAGAATGACGGGCCAGGTACGCCAGCTTGACCAATAGCGCCTAAGGTTGACGTAAAGATAATCGCAATATAAGCGGTCATGGTTAAATCAATGTTGTACATCTGCGCAAAGAACATAGCCACTAAGCCGTAGTAAATGGCGTTACCACTCATGTTAATGGTGGCGCCAAGAGGCAGCACAAAGGCGGTGGTCGCTTTAGAAACGCCAAGCTCTTCTTCACAGGTTTCCATGTTAACAGGCAAAGTAGCCATAGATGATGCGGTTGATAATGCCATAACCTGCGGCTTTTTCATGGCCGAGATAAACTGACGGGCGGTAACTTTAGAGAAACACTGCACCATTAATGGGAAGAAGATAAAGCCATAAATCAGAATCGCCGCCACAAACACAGCAAATAACTTAAACACCACTTCTAACGCTTGGAAACCAAAGGTACCTACAGAGTCGGCCATCAAACCAAACACACCAATAGGCGCAATAATCATGACGCAGTTAATCATCCACACAAAGGCTTCCACGGTAGTGTTTAAGCCATTAATCAGCGGCTTAGCGCCATCGCCTTTCACTTTGGTCAGGGCAATACCAAAGAAGATACTGAAAACTAAAATTTGCAGTATGTTGCCGCCATATAAGGATTCAAACACGTTAGTTGGGATCATACCGATTAAGGTATCAACCACACCCGGCACTGTGCCTTGCTCGGCAGTGACTGTCATTAAGTCTTGACCGTGACCGGCGAAATCTACGCCGCTACCAGGCTTAAATACTGAGCCCATGACTAAGGCTAAAGTAACAGCTATGCCAGAAGTGACGAGAAAGAAGCCAAAGGAGCCTATGCCAATTTTACCGGCAGATGGGCTGTTACCTAAACTCGCGGCGCCAGCAACAATGGAAACTAATACCAGAGGGATCACTAGCATCTTAACTAGGCTGATGAAAATCGTACCTAGCGGAGCAAACATAGAGGCGCTGTCGCCCATCATCATGCCTACTGCCGCGCCGATTATCATGGCGATCACAACTTGCACGCCTATGTTTTTAAAAAAACTCTTGTTTATCATGCTTACTCCCAAAGTTATCTCATCGTCGATAGCTTATTTTTGTATTGGAGTAACCATAACATTCACCCATGGCGTTAACTGTGCACCATACCCGCAAAACGCCAAAAAATAGCTTTTCATCAGAAAAAGACAGCTTATGGTGATAATTATTTAAAAATTTAGCGATATAACCAATAAAAACTCAGATCTTACACTAAGTTCACCGTTATTTTTTAATTATCTTTATTTGTGTTTAATCTTTAAACAGTGAACTTCCCCCAAAAATGGTTATAAGCACATTTTTTATACAGCGCAAACAAAGATAGGAGCCTAAGCTCCTGTCTGTTTACTATATAACCGCGAGCTATGACTGCTGCGCGAGCATACGCTGTTGGTTGCGACGCATCACAAACCAGCTTATTAAGGCAATCAGCGCCACCGTTAATATGATTAACGTAGCTAATGCATTGATTTTAGGCGTAACCCCCATTCGCACCGACGAAAATACCACCATAGGCAAAGTGGTAGCGCCAGGGCCTGAGGTAAAGCTTGCTATCACTAAGTCATCAAGGGATAAGCTAAATGCCAGTAACCAGCCGGCTAATAGCGATGGCGCTATCATGGGCACTGTGATGAGCATAAAGGTCTTCATAGGTGTGGCGCCCAAATCCATGGCCGCTTCTTCAATGGAGCGGTCAAGCTCACGCAAACGCGACGACACAACCACGGCCACATACGCGGCGCTAAAGGTGGAATGCGCAATCCAAATAGTTAAGCGCCCGCGCTCCAGCGGCCAACCTACAAAGTCCGCCATATGCACAAAGAGTAGCAATAGCGATAAACCGGTAATCACTTCTGGCATCACCAAAGGCGCAGTAATCATGGCTGAAATACTGGTTTTTACCCGAGAAGTGCGATAACGCGTCATCACCATAGCAGCCAGCGTGCCTAAAATTACGGCCATGGTCGCAGAGTTAAAGGCGATGACTAAGCTTGTCCACACAGCATCTAAAATCTGCTGATCCCGAAATAACTCGCCATACCATTTAACCGAAAAACCGCCCCAAATGGTCACTAATTTCGAGGCATTAAAGGAGTAGAATACTAAGATAAACAAGGGCGCATATAAAAAAATCACGCCGCCAATTAAGCCTAAGGTAGATACACTCACGCGCTTCATGACTTAGCCTCCAAACTCTTAGCTTGATAGTGATTAAAGCAAGCAATAGGAATGGCTAATAAGAACAACATAACTACCGCCAACGCCGATGCCACCGGCCAATCTCGGTTGTTAAAGAACTCTTGCCACAAGACTTTACCTATCATCAAAGAATCGGGGCCGCCGAGTAATTCAGGAATAACAAACTCACCAATGGCCGGAATAAATACCAATAAACACCCAGCCATAACGCCGCCTAAGGATAACGGCCAAGTCACTTGCCAAAAGCTAGTGAACTTATGGGCGCCAAGGTCGGCTGCGGCTTCCAATAGACTCTTATCTTGACGCGCCAAATTGGCGTACAAAGGCAAAATCATAAACGGCAGATACGCGTAAATCATGCCGATATACACGGCAATATCGGTATTTAAGATGTCTAACGGTTCTGAAATCGCGCCAAGATACAGCAATACCTGATTGATTAAGCCGTTGTGGCTAAGTAACCCCATCCACGCATAAATGCGGATTAAAAATGAAGTCCAACTAGGCAGCATCACCAGCAGCAATAACATGGCTTGGCGCTGCGGCGAAGTTTTGGCGATGGCGTATGCCATCGGATAACCCAGTAACAGGCAGCCGAGCGTGGCAATGAAAGCCATCTTAATCGAGCCAAAATAGGCCTCAACATAGAGGCTGTCATCCAGTAGCAGCAGATAATTGCCAAGATTCATGCTCGCAGTCAGTATGTCATCCATAAAGCTGAACATGGGCTCATAAGGCGGAATGGCCATGGCCGCCGATGAAAAACTGATTTTGACTACTATGGCAAAGGGCAAGGCAAAAAATAACACTAGCCACAGGTAAGGCAAGCCCACCGCGACCAGTTGCCCTAAACGCCTAAGTTCACGCGGCGCCATCATGAATTAAGTACCACGGCGCTAGTGTCATCCCAGCTGATATAGACGTTATCATCCCAAGTAGGTTGGTCAGCGCCGCGCTCACGGTTGAGCATAGAGCATTGCACTAACTGGCCATGAGCCAAGCGAATGTAGTACACAGAAATACCGCCAAGGTAGGCGATATCATGGACTATGCCTTCGGCCCAGTTATAGTCTTGCTCGGGCTTAGTTTTACTCACTAAGGTTTTTTCTGGGCGCACCGCTACCCACACTTGCCTGTCGTCCAGCTGAGTGGTGATACCATGGCCAAGATAAAATGGCTGCGCTAACGCTGGTGATTGAATAATCACGTGATCGGCCATGTCTTCAATAATCTCGCCAGCAAACATGTTCACTGAACCAATAAATTCGGCCACCATGCGACTGTTCGGACTTTCGTAAATATCTTGCGGCGTGCCGGTTTGCATTACCCAGCCATCGCTCATGATGGACATGCGCCCCGCCATCGTCATGGCTTCTTCTTGGTCATGAGTCACCATCACGCAGGTCACGCCAACACGTTCAAGAATTTCAACCACTTCAAGCTGCATTTCGGTGCGCAGTTTTTTATCAAGCGCGCCCATGGGCTCATCTAACAATAATAATTTAGGGCGTTTCGCGAGCGATCGCGCTAAGGCGACACGTTGGCGTTGACCACCAGATAATTGATGCGGTTTACGTTTGGCAAACTGCTCCATGCGCACCAGTTTTAGCATTTCTTGCACGCGGGCAGTAATTTGCGCTTTGGGCAACTTATCTTGCTTTAGGCCAAAGGCAATATTTTGCTCCACCGTCATATGGGGAAATAACGCATACGACTGGAACATCATGTTGATAGGACGCTCATAAGGAGGAAGATCGGTAATGTCTTGACCGTCTAAAAAAATGCGCCCTTCGGTGGGTTGTTCAAACCCGGCAAGCATACGCAGCAAGGTAGTTTTACCTGAGCCTGAGCCGCCTAATAAAGCAAAAATTTCACCACGTTCAATCGATAACGACACTTCATCAACCGCGCGGCAGCCATCGAACACTTTAGAAACTTTTTCAATTCTTAATATCACATCAGTGGCACTCTTTGATGCAGACAAAGGTGCCACTACCGACTTATTTTGAGTCATAACGTATCCAGATAAAAAAGGCCAGCGCTGGGCTGGCCGAAAGTAATGTGTAGGCCGAATCTTAGACTTAGCGTCCCGATTTAACTCGCGTCCATACCCGAGTCATATCGCGCTGCGCCTTTAAATCGCGGGTTTCATTCATAAACAATTTGGACATCACATCCGCTGGCGGATAAATGGCAGGATTATTTTTAATCTCAGGGTTCATTAAGGCTTCGGCTGGCACGTTGGCGTTAGCATAAGCCACATAATCTGAAATCTTGGCGATCACATCTGGGCGCATCAGGTAATTGAGTAACTGATGGGCGTTATCACTGTGTTGTGCGCCCGCAGGAATCGCCAACATATCAAACCATAAGTTAGCGCCCTCTTTAGGAATGGCGTAATGCACATCTTGACCAGTGCTCGCTTCATCGGCGCGGGCGGCGGCTTGGAAAATATCGCCAGAGAAACCAAAGGCCATACAAATATCGCCATTGGCTAAGTCAGTCACAAACTTAGATGAATGGAAATAACGCACATAAGGACGCACGCTTGCCAGTAAATCACCGGCTTTTTGATAATCGGCGCGCGCGGTGGAATTTGGATCTAACCCCAAATACAGCAAGGCGTGCGGGATCATTTCATCCGGTGAGTCTAAAAATGAAATACCGCAACTGGCGAGCTTTTGCGCATTGGCAGGATCAAAAATCAGCGCTAATGAGTCTACCTTGGCATCGTTGCCTAAGGCTTGCTGCACTTTTGCTAAGTTATAGCCAAGACCTGTGGTGCCCCATAAATACGGAATACCGTATTGATTGCCAGGATCGGCGGCTTCTAGCTGCTGCATCAATACAGGATTGAGGTTGCTGTAATTGCTGAGCTTAGATTTATCCAGCGGCATAAAGGCGCCAGCTTGGGTTTGTTTGGCTAAAAAGTGATTGGTGGGCGCCACTAAATCGTAACCGCTGCGACCTGACAACAACTTAGCTTCTAGCACTTCGTTACTGTCAAACACATCATAAATGACGCGAATGCCAGTTTCTTTTTGAAAATCCTGCAATACACCGGGCGCAATATAATCAGACCAGTTATAAACGCGCACTACTTCTTCGGCGTGGATAGCTGCACTCGTTAACGATGCCATTAAGGCCACACAACTCACAGTCAATCTCAGTAGCTTCATGCTTTACTCCTCATAAAACCACCCGGAAATACCGGTGACAACAGGTTAAACAAGCTAAGGCTTAACCAAACAATTTGGGGGCGCGTAATGTATCACGCTTGGCGTAAAAGTCAGCGCGCAAGCCTCATTAATTTGAGCTAATCGACTAAATTGCCATCAATTTATCACAATCCTTGCCAGCGTGTTGGCTCGGCCTAGGTGATACTCGCCCGTGTGCTTACCCATTAGCCGCACGCATGAGACAAGATGCGATTCAAAGGTTAGTGACTGATAGCCTAAGCGTAAGCTTGAGGACTAGCTCACTTACAACACTAAGTTATGTAAGGCCTTGATTCGAGATAACATCAGATAGCGCAGAGCGCGACCTAAGTCGCAGCTTATTGTCCACAAACCAATTAGGCTGACTTGGCTAAGTCTGTAATATTACTTGCCTTTAAAGAATGGATGCGGCACAAATAACTATACTTTCGCAGGCAACCGCCGACTTGTAGGAGCGCCACTTATGGATATTGCAATCAAGACAGTCCTCATTATCATCGGCTTTTATGTGGTTTATAAGCTCATGTTTGGCGGCAAATCGGGATTAACTCTGTTTGAAATGCACTTTAAACAAGGGCGGCTAACTAGCCATAAAGGTAAAATTCAGGACAAGTTTGAGCGCGAAGCCCGCGCCATAGCCAAAGCTGAAAAACTCACCTGCACCATCCGCGCCGAGCGCTCTGGCAGTGTGCGCCTGCATATTTCCGCTAATGTCAGTGATGATGTCAGTCAACGCCTGCGTAATTTATTCCCGTTTGAATACTATGAGCGCAAAGACGCTGATAATGGCCGCCGCGCCTAACCTCTAACCTTGAATCGCTAACCACGGCTTGTAGCACTCACAAGTACTCAGGTGTGTTCGCACCATAACGTTCGTACACACATTAGCGCTGCCCGCTTGCTATCGCGTGTAGTTCTAACTCAATCTTGGCCTAACTCAACTTAGATCTAACTCAACTTAGATCTAACTCAATCTTGGGGGGGGGATGGCAGCTCTCGAGGATTATGTTTTAGTTAAGGTTTGGAAATAGCGTACTGATCCACGGTAAAGATTGTTGGCATCCCTCATGGTCAGATTTTGCTTTTAATTTGGTGGAGAGTATTCATTACTTTTTGCATCTTTAGTTATCAAATAGCAAAAGGCAGACCTTCGAGCTGTGGCACATTCACTCACCTCACCTATCCAGCAACGGCGCAGCAGACTTGAGTTCGCCGTGTTCACCAGAGTTAAATTCCAGTGGCCATTATCCTAGTGTCGGCGCGTCGTTAGCAACAAAGTTGAACTGACCACTTACATGCAGCTGCGCAGCCATGACTAAAGCGGCAATAGCGCTTCTTAAGGCTGCTTTTGGATGACTAAAGTCACAGTGGCGACTGTGACACCAAACTTGTTGATATCGCTCTTATTTATCATGGTGCGCTCATCAATGAGATACATCCAATCATCAAACTCGACTTCATAAGTATCGCCATCCACAGGCAATAGCATTTGATAGCGCCACTGCAACGCACTGCCGCGCGCCTCGCCTGTTGCTACCCCCAAAATATCTGCGGCTGTGCCTTGGTATTGGCCAGCGTCTAATTCAGTTAAGGTCCAAATACGGCGCTGCGTCTCACCATCATCATACACAAAGGCTTCATCTAAGGTGCCAACGCCATCGCGCCACTGGCCTGTCATAGTCACCACAAAGCGGCGCGTCATCTTACCTTGATAATCTTGCACCATGCCATGAGCGGTTAACTGACCATCAAAAAATCGCGATAACACTAATGTGGGCTGAGTGCCTTGATAGTCATCAATATCGACACTGCCGCAGCCAGACAATAACAAGGCTGCGCCGAGGCTCACAGCCAGCAACAAACGCGTTAGCAGTCGCATGATTTTTCCCCTATCAGTTCAAGGCGCAATTCTGGGTAACTGGTTTGTGGTGACAACCAAATGGCTAAAAAGCTATTACTAAACTGCTCGTCAAAGCTTGGGCCAATTTTGTCGCCATTAAAGTAAAACTGACTCATGCCATCGCTATCCCACTGCAAGGCTAAGCTATCGCCTGCGGTAACATTCGGCCAAAACCTTGCAAGCTCAGTGAGCCAGCGCTGGCCGCCATCTGTCATTAAGCCCAAATGCTGCCACTGCTCACGGGTGGCATCGAGTAAATCCGTGGCGCTGATTTCGCGCTGATAACGTATCTCTAAAGTTAGTGGCGGAATTATTCCCTGATATTGCCCACTTGGGGTTAATAAGGTCGCCACATAAACATCAAACCACATTAATGACATTTGCGTGCGCCCCACTTCCAGTGACACAGGTGCAATCGCACCTGCGGCATCATCAGGCGCTATGGCCTCTGCCATATCGATGGCAATAGGAATAGTGATGGCAACTGCGGCTTTAGCATCGGCATAAGCGCTGCCAACGCCAGCTAGGCTGACTAACAAACTGCTAAGGACTATCAATGAGAGTTTCACTGTGGTGAACCTTGGTTATCACTCGGTGGATGATGGCGTGGATGTTGATATTCTTGGTAAACAATTGATTTTATATAAATAAACACTAAGGCCCATAATGGTGCTAGCACCAATAACAGCGTGGTTTCACTCCAAGTGGAGCTAACCGCGCCAAGCTTTAGCCCCGCGATATAACTGCCGCTGCCGCCAATAGCGCCCACTAAGGCGACAGATAGCCATGACCAGCGCCACATGGGGTGCAAACTGTATAAACAACTTAAGCCAAAGTGACACCAAAGTAAGGCAAGCCATAGAGGTAAATCGGTAAACACTAAGACGCCGCCATAATTAAGCAAGCTATCCAAAAGCACGCCCGGCATAGCAATTGCCAGCATAAATACGCCATCGTAAATTCGGCGCCGACTAACACTTAGCTGAGCGATTAATACTAGACTTGCGAGCCACACCGCCTCATTGCCTTGCAATATCAGTAACCACCACACCAGCTGAAAGCGCGCGGCATCAAGCACTATGAGTTTGAGCGAGATAACTTGCTCGCGCCCGCTTTGGCAGCCATCAAATATACTGCTGCGCCGGATTGACATTAGTGACTCGCAAACGCTAATGCTTGCGCTAAGCGGTACTCAGGCTTTACCGCCACAAGATGCACAGCACTAGTGGTGCGCTCCAAAAAACCACCTTCGCAATAACTTAAATAGAATTTCCACATCCGAATAAAGTCATCGCCATAACCTAAGTCTTTAATATTGCTGATGGCGTTATCAAAATTGCTGTGCCAGTCATTTAAGGTGCGGGCATAGTCAAAGCCAATATCATCTAAGCTAAACAGCACCATATCGGTTTGCTTAGCTAAACATTGGCTCATGCGCGTTACGCTCGGTAAGCAGCCACCGGGAAAGATGTATTTCTGAATAAAATCAACACTGCTCCTATATTGATCATAGCGTTGGTCACTAATAGTAATGGCTTGGATTAGCATGCGGCCATTGGGTTTTAAGTGCTGATTAAGCATCTTAAAGAAGCCGGGTAAGTATTCATGCCCCACGGCTTCTATCATCTCGATAGACACTAATCTGTCGTATTGCCCCGTTAGTAAGCGGTAATCTGAAGTTAATAACGTAACGCTATCTTCAAGCCCAGCAGCCGCCACTTTAGCTTTAGCGTAGCTATATTGCTCTTCAGAAATCGTAGTGGTGGTTACTTTCACCCCATAATGCTTAGCGGCATAAATGGCCAAGGCGCCCCAACCTGTGCCGATTTCAAGCAAGGTCATGCCGGGGTGCAAGTCTAAGCGTTCACAAATAGTGGCAAGCTTTATTTGCTGCGCCTCTTCAAGGCCGGTATTCACATCAGGATAAATAGCGCTGGAATACAGCATGTCGCTGTCTAAAAACTGCTGATACATAGCGTTGCCTAAGTCATAGTGCGCCACTATATTGCGCTTGGAGCCACTAACACTATTGCGATTAAATACATGTTTTACGCGATTAACAGGCTTTACCAGCCAAGACCACGCTTGCTCAAGCTGCTCAAGCACAGCTAAGTTTCGGGCAAATAGCTGGATAACCCGAGTGACATTTGAGCTCTGCCAATGGCCAGCAATATAAGACTCACCAGCGCCAATGGAGCCTGATAACAAGACTTGGCGATAAAAGGCTGGGTTAATTACATGAATATCGGCATGCAATAGCGCGTGACTATCACCAAAATGCTCAGTGCCATCACTATCGGTAATGCGCAGAAAACCTTGGGATAAATGCTTTAACGCCCGCTTAATTAATCGCTTAGCCACACCCTCTGAAAGAGTCTGCGCCGATGCACTACTTACAGCATTATCCATGGTTACTTCTCCTGTTTGCTGGGATGGGCCATAAATGGCACCCGCTTAAGCCATAATTTGAGGGCTTGCCAATAAATACCCGCCATAATTTTTAAGGTTAATAGCGGGAATCGCCACAACCAGTGCCTGAGGTTAATGGCGGTAAAATCCTTTTTGACCAATGACATAGATGCCATAAATAGTTTTTTATCACGGCGATTTTCAATCACTAAGTTAATCTCGTCACCTGGCGCTTCGACTTTGAAGTGATAATCCATATCTAAGCTCATAAAGGGCGACACATGAAAGGCCTTAGTAATTGGCTCGTTGTTATTAATATCAATAAGATAGCAATGCCTTTGATCCCATGGGGTGTTACTCACTTCCGCCAGTAAATAGCGCAATTGACCGCCGCTATAGCAGTAAAAGCAATTAATCGGGCTAAAGTAAAAACCAAAGTGACGCACTTGCCCGGCAAAAATTACTGTATCTACCTCAGTGTTAGCCCCAAAGGCGCGCAACTTAGATAACACCCTTTGCTTTAACGCCTGTGGGCTAGCATCAAAATTTATGTTGTCATCACGTAAATAATCGCTGCCGTTAAAGCGCAGCAAAGCCCAACGCTGACTTGAAAACAGGCGGCTAACGGATTCTAATGTTGCTAACTCATCTAAATTAATGAACATCAGCCCCAAGTCATAAGCAAACTTATGACCCACACGCCCAAAGCGCTGATGGCGCACTAACCCAGCATATAGGCCACTGGCTAATGGCTTAATGCTTAACTGGGCGCTTAGCATTAAAGCGTCACTCCAAAATTCCGGCAAACATCAAGGGCGCTATTAACGCCATCTTCATGAAAACCATTAAGCCAATAAGCCCCAGCAAAGTGAGTGTGGCGCTGACCACTAATCTCATGTTTGCGAGAGGCCGCCGCAAAACTTTGCTCATCAAATACTGGGTGGGCATAATTAAAGGTGCGTAAAATCTTACGCTTATCTATTGATTCGGTTTGATTTAAGCTCACGCAGAACACAGGCGCTTGGTCAGATAACCCTTGCAGAATATTCATGTTATAAGTGACAGCCGCAGGGCTAGAGCTATCGCCATCTAAACGATAATTCCAACTCGCCCAAGCCGCGCGCCGCTGTGGCAACAGACGTGCATCGGTATGCAGCACAACTTCGTTATTGCGATAAAGCATTTGGCTTAAAATGTCATATTCAAGCTCAGAGGCATCTTCTAACATCGCCAAGGCTTGGTTGCTGTGACAAGCCAAAATCACCTCATCAAAGCGATATTGCTCACCAGAGTCCGTCACTAAATCGACCCCGTTATTAGTGCGCTTAATGGATTTGACGCTGGTATTGAGCTTTATCTTGTCTTTAAACGGCGCGATTAGCCCTGGAATATAACTGCGCGAGCCGCCTTCAAGCACATACCACTGCGGTCGATTGGTTAATTCCAGTAAGCCGTGGTGGGCAAAAAAACGGATGAAAAAACGCAATGAAAACGCGCGTATATCATTAAGGCTAGATGACCAAATGGCAGCGCCCATAGGCAAAATATAGTGCTCGCAAAAGAACTCACTAAAGCCTTCTAATACCAAGAAATCACCTAAACTGCTGGCGGGGAAATTATCGGTTTGATAGTACTTTTTGCATAAGCCATTAAAGCGCACTATTTCACTTAAAAAATTCCAATACTTAGGCTTAAACAAGTTAGATTTTTGGGCAAACATGCTCGCTAAAGTATGGCCATTGTATTCAAGCCCAGTCTTAAGGTTACGCACTGAAAAGCTCATTTGGGTGGGCTTGGGCTTAACCGCAATTCTGGCTAATAGCTTTTCAAAATTGGGGTAAGTTCTATCGTTAAACACAATAAAACCTGTATCAATGGCGTACTTATTACCATCAAGTTCAACATCAATAGTGGCTGTGTGGCCGCCAATATAATCATTGGCTTCAAATACAGTAACGTCATAGCGCTCACACAATAAATGAGCGGCCGTTAAGCCCGAAATCCCTGAGCCCACAATAGCAATCTTGTTCATTTCTTCAATCCCTTTGAAGTGCCTGAGCCTGAACTAGCCTTAGGCTGCAAGCGAATTAACTTATGCCACCAGCGCTTAGGCAACCACGCCAGCAGCTTCATCACAGCGATAAAGCGACGTGGAAAATTGATGGCGTATTGTTTTTTTTCTATGCCGCTCATAATGACGCGCGCGGCTTGCGCAGCACTGATACGCATTGGCATAGCAAAATTATTTTTATCCGTAAGCGGCGTTGCCACAAATCCTGGGGATATGCAGCTCACACTGATGTCATGCTCTGCTAAATCTACGGCTAAACTCGCGGCCAAATAACTCAGCCCAGCTTTAGATGCGCCATAAGCTTCGGCGCGCGGCAAGCCTAAAAAAGTGGCCGATGAACTCATTAAGGCCAAATGCCCTCCCTTGGCCACTAAAGGTAAAAATGCGGCTAAGCAGTAACCAGTTGCAATCAGGTTGGTATGAATGACGCGGGCAAATAACTCATCATCAAACTGGCGGGCATCATCTATGTATTCACACACGCCAGCATTTAAGATGATGATATCAAGGGGCGCTGAGATTAGGCTCGCGACATTACGCCCGGCCTGATGCACTTGCTCACGATCATCAATATCAAAGACAACAGGTGTTACTCCAGTTAAATTCTGTAAACGCTCGGCGCTGCGACCACAAGCAAATACCTGATAGCCCTTAGCCACATAATCCGCGGCTAACTGCGCGCCTATACCTGAGCTCGCGCCAGTAATGAGTACAGATAATGGCTTATTCATGCGCTCACCAACCGGCGGTTTATGATGTTAATGGCAGTGCCTAATAGCGGCACATGCCGATAGAGCATTTGCCCAGCATCAAAATAATCGCGATGAAACACTATCTTGTCGCCACCATTTTTGTCGTCACCTTGACGCAAATGGGTCATGCCGCTCACGCTTATCACTTGGCCGCCATTAAGCTTGGGGTGAGTAAAGTGCATCACCCACGTCAGCGCCGCATCATCCCCTGCGGTAATAACAGTCTCAATCTCAAAGCGCAGCGACTCGACATTGGCATAAAGCCCAGCGAAATAACGCTGCAAGGCACTGAGCCCCTCGATTTGGTGTAAGGGATCAGTAAATCTAATCTCAGCGGCGTAGACCTCAGCGAGTAAATGCAAATTGTGTTTATTTAACACTTGATACATGTCCACAAATTGCTGCACCCAGGGCGCTATGCTTATCTCTTTTGCTATCAAGATGTTTACCTCAGATAGTTGCATTCAAGTTTCTAAACTCAAGCAGTTAGCTCGCTTTCATCACAGCATAGGCCTGTAATGCTCGCGCTCTGGCCATGCCATGCTCGACCATAGGCGCGGGATAATGAGACGCGCCGCTCATAGTGCTAGCACAATCATCACTGCCATCATTGCCATTAACGCCATTAACCCTATGCAAATGCAGATCTTGCAGTTGATGTATCTGTTTAGTGCTAGCTCTTGCTAATTCAGGCAAGTAGCGGCGAATAAAGCTGGCATCTGGGTCGTATTTTTGGCTTTGCAGCAACGGATTAAACACCCGAAAATAGGGCTGGGCATCACAGCCCGTGCCTGCCGCCCATTGCCAACCACCATTGTTGGCGGCGAGATCGGCATCTATCAAATGCTTGCAGAAATATGCTTCGCCCCAACGCCAATCAATCAGCAAATGTTTAGTTAAAAAACTGGCGGTTACCATGCGTAAGCGATTGTGCATCCAGCCCGTTTGATTTAATTGCCGCATAGCGGCGTCCACTATGGGGTAACCGGTTTGCCCTTGACACCAAAGTGCAAATTCCGCGCTATTGTTGCGCCACTGAATGGCATCGCCTTTGCGATTAAAGTTATGGTTACGGCTAAGACGCGGGCATAGCACTAATAAATGCCGATAAAACTCGCGCCAAATAAGCTCATTCACCCAAGTTTTAACCGCGCTATCCTCTGAAAAGGCATCGCTATGGTGCTGCAATAGCGCTGCAAAACATTGGCGCGCCGATAACACCCCAAGGGCTAGCCAAGGCGATAACTGACTGGTGCCAGTTAACGCCGGAAAGTCGCGCTGTGCGCCATAGTGCGCGGCGCCGCCTTGAATAAAGTGCTGCAACTGTTGATGCGCTGGCGCTTCTCCTGCTAAAAAATGGCCAGAATCTACCTTAGGCGCCCGTATGACTATAGGTTTTGGGGAAGCTAGCGCCGCCGCAAAAGCGACTGGCACAGCTAACGGCATGATGGCGCGGCTATCGCTTGCCAGTAATTGCAAAGCTTGGCGTTTCCACTGCCGACTAAAAGGCGTAAATACTTGATACATAGTGCCAGCGCCCGTTAACACTGAGCCTGGCGCCAATAGACAGTGCTCGTCATATAAGGTGAGATTAACCCTTTGGCTCACATACTTATCGCGCTGGCGCTCATCCCATTCCACCTCACTATGGGCATAGACACCAACCACTTGCTGCTGCGCTTGATAATGACTAAACCACTGAGGTATCTCACTAAAATCCGCTAATTCCACTACCTCAAGCTCAAGCCCTAGGGCGGCAAGAGATTGCGCTAACAGATTTAAATGCCGCTCAATAAAATCTAGGCCAATAGCGGCTTGCTGATGCTGCTGCCACTGTTTTGGCGTCGCAATGTATAAGCATTTAACCCTATGCCCTTGGGCGCGAGCAGAGCTCATGGCTTCAAATAAGGGCCTATGATCTGCCACTCGTAAGTCGCGCCGATACCAAACCACATGCGTGCTAGTCATTGAGCTTCTCGCTATTACTATTACTATCACTGTCGCTATCGCGGGCATTAGCAACGGCGCTGTTAACACCAGCATGCGCCAATAACTGACTAAGCTCTGCCCAGTTAAGCGGTTGATGGCAGGCACTGGTATCCCATAACGGTGCAAACTGACCCACTAAGTAGCGACCGCTTGGCAGAGAGACAAGTTCGCAGTTATTTGCCATCAGCGGCAAAGCATCTAAGTCTTCAATATCTAAAGGCAAATGCTTAGGTCCAGCGACTACTAGCCAGATGGATGGGGTAATACGCGGCGCTAATAACCTTATTTGTGGCCAAGGCAGTGAGCCAAAATTCACAAAGGCGCGGCCTTGTTGGCACAATTGCCAGCACAATTGCCAGCTATCTAAATCATCACTGCCCGGCAATGCCAGCACAGCAATAGAAGGTTTTTGCCGAATAGCAGGTTTTAAACGCCAATCGAGTTGCTGCTTAAGCCAGACACTTAAGCCTTGGCCATCTTGGCGCTGAGACAACCATTGAGGCAATTGCCGCAACCAAGGTTCAAACAATTGTTGCTGCAGCATCAACCAAGGATAATGGGCTTCATATTCATCCAATAAATGATGCAATTGCGAGGCGTTAATGTGACTTAATGCGTGCAATAACGCTTGCTGCTGTTGCAGCCATTCATTATCAAGTGGATAAGATGAAGCTTGAGGCGTATTAAGCAAGGGGCGAATTTTACTGATACTGACCCCAGCTTCCAGCCAATGGATAATTTGCGCAATTAATTCAATATCCGCTTGGCTATATAATCTATGCCCCTTAGGAGTTCGCTCTGGCACTAATAGGCCAAAGCGGCGCTGCCACGCACGTAACGTAATAGAATTCACCCCAGTCATTTTAGAGACTTCGCCGATACTAAAGCGCTCAGCGTGAATGAACTTATCATCGGCAATCATGGCGTTATAACCCATACCTGAGTTTAAGCACTTGCGGATGCGGCTGCAGGTACACTTGGTCGGCTATGTATTGGCAGGAAAACTCGCGCACATAATGATTAATCAAGGTGATAGGCACTAATAACGGCAATAATCCTTCGTGATAATCCATAATGGCCGAAGTAAGCTCAGCTTTTTGACTGACCGATAACTGCTTTTTAAAGTAGCCCTGAATATGTTGTAAGGTACTGGTTTGATTCTTACGGGATGCGTGACACTTAAGCGCCGTCATAAAGCCTGTAAAATACTCGCGGGCTACCTCATCAAGATTGTCTTCCATAGTGGCCAGTAATGGCCCAAGCTCGCGATAAATGACCTGATTATGTGCCATCAGCAAGTATTTGTAGCGCGCGTGAAACTGCAATAACTGATGCTTAGTTAGCCCAGCGGCTCGCATGCTTTGCCACTCATGGTAGGCATAGACTCGGGTAAAAAAATTATCGCGAATATGAGGGTCATTAAGCCGACTGGTTTCTTCCACTGGCATTAACGGATAAGTCGCCATTAATTGGCGAGCAAACACGCCAACGCCTGTCTTAGTGGCATTATTGGTGCCCACTGCGTACTCATTGACCCGCTCCATGCCGCAAGTGGGCGATTTTGCGCAAAATAAATAGCCGCCTAAATTCGCAAGTTCAGGCACGGTTCGTTGACTGAACGCTTGCATTTTCTGGGTAACATCTAAGCTTGCGTCAGCGCTTTGTAGCAAAATGGTGTCGTTATCGCGCACTAAGCGAATGCTTTTACGAGGCGCCCCCATGCCTATGGCCATTTCAGGGCAAATAGGATGAAAATCAAACATATCCTTAAGATCATACAGCACATAAGTTGAGCGCTTATGACCACCATCAAAGCGAACTTCTTGCCCGAGCAGACAAGCGCTGATCCCAAGCTGAATTCGTTGCGGGGTAAATGCGTACATAACTACCATCCTTGTATTGCTTTAGGGGTATACACCACAAAGCTATACAAGATTTACAACTTTGTACAAGTATTAAACATTAATATTTTTATGTAACAAGTGTTAGTGCCGTTTAAGTGCCTCATTTCGCCAGCTCAAATAAGACGTTTTGACCTAGGCGTGGACAAAAGGCAGCACCTGCTTAAAAATAGCCGCGCGTATTGGTAACAATTTTCTGAATACTCCCTAAAAACCCGCGATAAATTTGGCATTAATTTTGCCTTAAGTGGTTGATCTTTTTATTAGGCAAACGACATGTCCCACGCTATTCCATCTTCTTCTTGGCGCCAATATGTTACAGACTCACAGGCGGCATTTGCTGACTTAGGCACTTTTTTGCCCTTAGTCTTGGGCTTAATTGCGCTCAATCAATTTTCAGCTCAAGGCATATTTTTAGGTTTTGGTGTGTTTGCCTTAGCGAGCGCTTATCTTTATCGCCGCCCGGTGGGCATACAACCGATGAAAGTGATAGCGGCCGTGACTATTACCGCAGGCCTTACTCCTGGGGTGATGCAAGCAAGCAGCATGCTCATCGGCGGGATTTTATTATTGCTGGTCGCCTTGGGCGCCATTCGCTGGCTAGCGCAGCATTTATCCCCAGCTATTAGCGCAGGTATTCAGTTAGCCGTTGGTTTACAGCTAATGCTGCTTGGCTTAAAGCATGTTGAAGCTCAGTGGTGGATGGGCGGACTCACCTTATTAGCGCTGTGGCTGTGCCGCAATCAAGCACTCAAGCATTTAATGATCCCAACCATTATCTTAGGCGGCATGTTCATCGGCTGGACTCAAGTGACGCAATTGCCAGTATTGGCGCACAGTTCAGGCATCAGCTTAAGCATGCCAAGCTGGAATGAATTTGAAGTGGCAGCCAGCATGCTAGTACTACCGCAACTCGCATTAACCTTAACTAATGCTGTGATAGCAAGCTCAGTGATTGCCAAGCACAGTTTTCCTAACGATAACCCCGAGCGCTTTACGCCGTCACGGTTTGCCATTAGTTCGGGGCTGGCCAATATTTTGCTCGCTCCCTTTGGCGCTAGCGCTATGTGCCATGGCGCAGGCGGCATGGCAGTGCAAACTCACTTTGGCGCACGCACTTTTTTTGCGCCGCTCACCTTTGGAGTGGTGTGCTTAGCCATAGCCTTGTTTGGGCATCAAAGTGCGGCCTCATGGTTGAGCTTAATTCCGCTGCCTATGCTTGGCGGTTTATTGATAGTGGCAGGCTTGCAACTTGCTAATGCTAAACCCATTTTGCCGCTGCTGACTTTAGTGGCTAATCGTATTCGCGGCCAAGGCGAAGCCATTAACCTTAAACGTGGCTATTGCCTTATCGTCATATCTACCACAGCGCTGGTGTGTTTATGGTTAAACCCAGCCTTTGGCTTAGTGGTTGGTTTTATTCTAGAAAGTCAGCGCCAACGTGTGATGGCGCTCTGTAATCGCAGCGCGCCTAGCTGTTAATTGAGCCGCTAATTTAGCCGATTGCCAGACCCATCAAACACGCCAACACTTGGCAGCTCTTTCCAATACATGACAACACATGGCAACACATGACAAAAAAAGCTAACTCAAAGAGTTAGCTTTTTTGTTACTCGGCAGGTTGCAATGGCTCAGCTAAATGTCAGCTTTGGCCACAATCGCTGCTGTCATTAACAGCGCTTGAATCACTTCAGTTGCTTGAATCACTTCAGTTGCTTGAATCGCTTCAGTCTTAAGCCGCGCTTGGCTGAGCGCGTCTTTTGCTCCAAAGCTCTAAGCCCCACACTAAGCCTATGCCCACCAGCATACACAGCACAGCTAACGCTAATTGCGATGGTTGGCCGACGGTTTGCTCAAAGTTCCACGGGCTTAAGTTTTGCTCCAGCAGCGGGGTTTGATGACCACTAGAATTGGTGCGCCAAGTCAGCACTTGTTTCCACGGCCAAATTTTACCTAACGTGCCAAGCATTAAGCCGGTTAAGAACACTAAGGTAGCATCATGGAAATGGCGCAACAAAGCCGACAACACATGGCTAAAGGTTAAAATGCCCATTAAGGCGCCGCAGCAAAAAATAAACATAATATTCAAATCAAGCGCCTTCACCGCACCTATCACAGGTAAGTACAAGCCCAGCAATAACAAAATAAAGCTGCCTGAAATTCCAGGTAAAATCATGGCGCAAATGGCAATGGCGCCGCCAAAGAAGATATTGACTGGCGTGGCCTCAACACTAATAGGGCTCAGCACAGTAATAGTGTAAGCCGCCGCAACGCCAAGGATAAATAATGCTAATCGCCCCCAAGTAAAACCTGAGACTTGCTTGAGCATGTGTACCACTGAAATTAAAATCAGGCCAAAAAAGAACGACCATACAGGGATAGGGTGAAACTCAAGTAAATAGCTGATTAACTTAGCCAAAGTGAGAATACTAGTAAGGATACCCGCTAACAAGCTGAACAAAAATGGACCATTAAAGTGCAGAAATGCGGCTTTTAGCCCTTGTTTGCGAAATACGCCCCATAAGCTTGGGTTAATGCGCTTAACACTCTCAAGCAGGGTATCTAAAATCCCGGTGATAAAGGCGATAGTCCCACCTGATACACCCGGCACAACATCGGCAGCCCCCATAGCTAACCCTTTAAAATAAATCAACAAATACTTCAAAGCAAAATCCTTATAGTGATACTGCGGCCAATTATAGAGTGCTTGGCCCAGGTGGGTCTATGGCAAAGCTTTGCTAGCGCGCCATGTAAACTCAATGTTAAGCTTGTTATCGGTCGTAATCACGCACTTTTGCGTCAATGCCATGAATTAACGGCTTAACAATTCAGGATACTTTTCGTTTGCAAGGATATGATAATGCAGAATAATAAAATCCTACAGCTCTATCAAAAATGCATTAAATGGCCGTTTGGCGATAAATTGTTTTCTCGCTTGATTTGTCGTATGGCGCCCTACTTTGGCACAGTTAAGCCTTTGATTACTGAGCTCACCCCCAACCATTGTCAATTGATCATCAAAAAACAGCGCCGCGTGCATAACCACATAGGTACTGTGCATGTGATTGCCATTTGTAATGGCCTTGAAATGGCTATGGGCGCGCTAGCAGAGGCGACTATCCCTGCGCATTTACGCTGGATACCTAAGGGCATGAGTGTTAACTATACCGCCAAAGCTGGTAGCGATATTCGCTGCGTAGCAAGCACGCAGGCAGATGCTTGGCAAGAGGGCGATCTTGATGTGCAAGTGAGCGCTTATGATAGTAATAATGTCGTGGTAGTGACTGGCACCATTAAGCTTTGGATCTCAGCTAAGCCGAACAAACCTAGCCATTAATGCATCCTCCAGCCCATATGCAAACGCCGCCAAGCGTGCCATCCACCAAGCCCTTGGCGTTATCTCCCCTTGATGACTCAAGCCTTAGCACTTCTAAGTTAGCACCTGAGCCACTTAACTCTGCTCCCCATGCTGCGACGCGCATTGCCGCACTCGATATGCTGCGCGGCATAGCGCTACCTGGCATCTTGCTGGTTAATATTTATAGCTATGGCAGCCTTTACCCCTATTTACCTTTATCCCAAGGCGCGCAGTCCAGCAGTGATTTTTGGCTAGGGGCGCTATCTTCTAGCTTATTTGAAGGCCGCTTTATCAGTTTGTTTGCCATGCTATTTGGCGCAGGCTTAGTGCTGCAAGCTCAAAAACTTGGCGATAACGCTTATCCCCACATGGCAGCCCGAATGAAGGCATTATTACTGATTGGCTTAGTGCATGGCTTTTTTATCTGGCCTGGGGATATTTTAACGAGTTATGCCCTATCGGCCTTTGCTGTGTGGCATTACCAAGGTTTAACCCCCATACAGAAATGGCAAAAAGGCTGGCTATTTTTTCATATCGCCATGCTAGTGCTAACGCTGCTGGCCTTAACGCCGCGCGAGCTACCAAGCCGTGATTCACTCTTATTTATTCTTATTTATCAGCAATGGAGCGGCTCAGTAATATCGCAGCTAATGGCCAACGCTGAGTATATGGGATGGTATTTACTCAGCTATCCATTATCGACGTTATGGCTAACCGCGGGGTTAATCTTAATGGGGCAAAGCCTATTGGAACGTGGTTATTTCGAAAATGGATTTACGCGCCAACAAGTGATTAGTAGCCTTGCCATGGCGGTGCTATTAAGCGCTGTCGCCATCATCCTTAATCAAGCTAGCAGCCATAGATTGCAAACACTGGCGGAAGTTGTCATTTACTATGCCGCGCTTCCTACCGCCTACCTGTATATTCATGTCGTTGTGACCACTCTTAAACCAAATTCATGGCTCGGGCGGACATTCGCCAATATTGGCCGCTTAGCTTTATCCTTGTATTTACTGCAATCGATGATCGCAAGCGTGATTTTTCGCCACCTCGAACCTCAATGGCAACTCACTTTTGATCGCCAAGATTATTTGATGCTCGCCATCACTATAATCTTGCTTCAAATATGGCTCGCAAATGCGTATCTTACGCGCTTTGCCATCGGCCCTGCCGAATCATTGTGGCGCAGCTTAAGTGTTAGATTTTACTCTAGAACTTAAGCTTAATCGCCTAGGACACCTTGTAATGCAATCTTCTGTTTTAAGCCTTGGCGTCATTGTTAGCGGCTTATTTTTAGGCTTATTGCTGCTAGCCGCGGCCTTGAACGACTTACCTTGGCTTCTTTGTGGCTATTATTTTGCCCTTAGCCTTATCACTTTTGTTATGTATGGCCGCGATAAAAAAGCCGCCATTCATGACAATTGGCGCACGCCAGAACTGCACTTACATCTATTAAGCTTAAGTGGCGGTTGGCCAGGAGCATTATTAGCGCAGCACTGGTTACGCCATAAAAATCGCAAAGGTCGGTTTTTAGTGGTATTTGTGCTAACCCTATTATTAAACCTTGGCATATTGGTGGGATTAATTATCTTTATCCCTGAGATAGCAAACTGGCTAAGTGCCGTAAACTCACGCTAATACATTGAAATAATGAGGCAAGATAATGAAACAGTGGCGCGTCATTAAGATAGTGTTTGTAACTAAGATGATGCTTGCGAGTACGTTTGCGCTCTTTACTAGTAGCGTCTTTGCCAATGATGCCACGCTTAACCATACCAAGGCAGTGGATTGCGACCAAGCCTATAGCACCATTGAAATTAACGAGTGCGCCGCGCTTACTTTAGCTAAGGCGCAGGCGCAATTAACTGAGTATCTCGCCGCGAGCTTAACCCATAATGCTGATGACACCGAGTTAGTCGCTGCCATTAATACTGCGCAGCAAACGTGGCAGCAATATATGACAGCTCAGTGCGATGCTATTTATACCCAATGGCGCGATGGCAGCATTCGCGGTTTGATGGCGCTCAGCTGCAAAACCAAGTTAACTCAGCTCAGAACCCATGAAATTTGGGAAAACTGGTTAACTTATATGGATAGTACCCCACCCGTATTACCTGAGCCCACGTCCCAAGGGGATGGTTGCTTGTTGAGTCTAGCGTATTGATTTAAATGTTTTTTATTGTTTTTCGCTCAGTGAAATTTAATGCGTTTTTTATGTGTTTTTAGCCCGAAAATGGTTCGAAAACACCTCATGAATGCCACCTTACTGAACGAGGAAAACCTATGCCGAGTATTAAACTGCAACAGTCAATGATAGATAATTTACCTACACCACAGAAATAACGGTGTTTTACGATAAATATTTTCCCGCGTTTTTTATGCGAGCCTATCCCTCTGGTATTCGGTGTTATTACGATCGTTTCCAGTATCAAGGCTTGCGACAACTTCATGTTATCGGCAATGCAAATGATATCACGCTTGATGATGCGCGACTTGAGGCAAGAAAGTACATAGATGCGTTACGTTATGGGGTGGTGCGTGAACCTGCGCCCTCTCTTACGCTCTGTACGTTCGCAGAAGCGTTTTTTCCAAGATATGCCCGTCATTGGAAGCCCTCTTACCGCAGCATTGACAGCTTGCATCACTTGCAACGACTGCGCCTGTCGCGAGCGGGTTGGGATGATAGGTAAACAGAGGGAAATCCATATCGACTCCTGTTATAAATTTAAACGTTGTTAATGACTTAAACGTTGTTAATGACTTAAACGCTGTGGTGTATGAGCTACAGACATCTTTTCGCCATGGGGTGATTGGGGCTTAGCTGCAATAAATCCCAACGGTTGCCATAGAGATCTTCAAATACGGCGACCGTGCCGTAATCTTGCACTTGTGGCTCGCGAATAAAGTGAATGTCTATTGACCGCATATACTCATAATCGCGCCAAAAATCATCGGTATTTAAGAATAAAAACACCCGCCCTCCGGCTTGATTGCCGATAAATGATTCCTGCTCGGGTTTGGAGGCTTTGGCTAATAGTAAGGCCGTACCATGGGAGTTAGGCGGTGCAACCACAACCCAACGTTTATCTTGTTCGGGTTGATAACTGTCTTCAATCAACTCAAATTTGAGCTTATTAACGTAAAAATCAATCGCTTCATCGTAGTCTCTAACCACGAGCGCGATATGGACAATAGTCTGTTTCATCTCGGTATCTCGGTTTTGATCTCGATTACAACAGCTATTGTAATCGCTATCGTAACGGTTAGCGTATCGCTGCGATAGCATAACCAATGTATGGCTAAAGTGAGTGGATTGAAGTCACTCACTTACTTAAGATGCTTATTTTAAAAGCTAAGGACAGGGCAATCTAAATTGATCTGAGAGAGTAATTTGTTAATTTAACGTGCCACCCATTGTTAAATTTGCAGAGTGTATGCTTGTAAAAAAACAATAAAATGGCCACCAAACAATAAAATGGCCACCCATTCCAAAAAAGAAAATTGCCACCCAAATTTCTAAACAGAAACATAACTGGTTTTAATTTCATTAGCGACGATTATTTTCAATATATTCAGATTTCAAATCATATGTAATTTAGCAGAAATTCATCACAACATTAACGATTTAGAAGTCATTAACTAAATTCCACCCAGCAGAAAAACTTGATATCAATCAAGTGTGCGTTGGAAAACTATTTGGATGAAAGCTAACGTTTAAGAATGGTTAAGCACACAACCAGCGTTGACAATTTGAAGCGCCTTGTCGTCGTTTGCGGTCTAAATGCTCACAATAGTCAGTTAATGCAGGCAAAGCACCTACTGCACCTTTGAATAATGTGCCAAATTCAGTAGTGATTTTTAACCAGTTTTCTTCGGGAATATTTAAGCGATTAAGTATGCTCTGGCTGCTTGCACTAATAGCTCCACGCTTATCTTCACGGATAATCTTCCCTGTATCTTCAACCAGTACGATGTAGTCTTTCACGCTGAACATTAATCCGTTAGGCATGTTTAAGCGCTCATTACCTACAAAAGGTAATAACTCTGATGGTTGTTCTCCTTTTACGGCTGAGTGAATACGGCGCTGAATACTGGTGTAATCTGAGGTTTCGGGGGTTGCGGCCATTTTAGCGCGAATAGGATTTAAATCGACATAGGCCATACAGGCTAATACTGCAGCTTCATCTAGTAAGGCTTGGGATTTGAATCTACCCTCCCAGAATCGCCCAGTGCATTTATCCTCTTTGTTGGCCATTCTGGCTATCGGCTCACTGAGTGAGCGCATAAACCAACTAATATCAATTAAGCGTTTACGGTACTCGGCAATGCATTCATTGACGGTTTGACGTTCAAATTGATTGAGGTCTTCCCCTTTTAAAAACTTATGGGTTAATAGTGTGCCTTTAAAGCCTTTGTGCCATTGAATCAGCACATCTTTATCTGACCAACCTTTTGCTTTGTCTGCATCGACTTTTACCACGACATGCAAATGGTTGCTCATCACTGCGTAAGCACAAATATCAATGGCAAAGATGGTCGCTAATTCAAGGATACGTGAATCCACCCACTCGCGCCGATGTTCAAAATTATCACCCGTTGATTTATCAATGCCACACAGAAAAGCCTTACGAACTACACGAGAGCAACAGTGATAGTAAGGCGTATCTTCTAGGCTAACGATAGTTTGTCTTGGTCTGGCCATCTTCAATTACCCTTTCTAGAAACGTAATTAAAGCCTAGTTGAGTGTTTACTATTTAGCCAGTTGGAATGGGTGGCCATTTTATTGTTCGTACTACACGAGAGCAACAGTGATAGTAAGGCGTATCTTCTAGGCTAACGATAGTTTGTCTTGGTCTGGCCATCTTCAATTACCCTTTCTAGAAACGTAATTAAAGCCTAATTGGGTGTTTACTATTTAGCCAGTTGGAATGGGTGGCCATTTTATTGCAATATTATGTATTACACTTGTTATACATTAACAAATTTAACAATGGGTGGCAGATTAAATTGTATCCTGCCTACATATAAATTAGTACGAACTACGATCCTTTCTAACTGTTATTCTTCGTCCGCCTTAAGCTTTTTATAAATAAACAAGTCATCTTCTATTTTAAAAATAACTAAGATTAAAAGCTTTAAGTAAAGTAAATAGGAATTTTCATGTAGATGAATTTCTGTCGGATTTGCCTGTGTACCATGTAAATAGCTATTTCTTAAGTCGTGCCCGTTTGTAAACTCACTTTTGTTTAAATAGTAATTGAAGTAATTTTGCTCAGGTATTGCGAAAAGTGAACTTCCCAAAAACACTAGTCCATCATTACTCATATGCATAACCTCGTCTTGAATATCGGCAGGATAATGGTGTAACGAGGCGACCTCATTTTCAAAAACATCTCTTAATATTAAAATTCGGTTCCAATTTGTAACTTGAACGCAATTATTTTCATCGACAGATATATAATTATTATCTATCAAATAATTTAAATGCTCAAGCTGATGTTCTTCGTAATTTCCGAAATAGATTTCTTCTTCATTCACCAATAAATCAACAAAGTTTCTGTATTGCTTGTCTTTGAACGGGTCAAGATAAGTCAATAGAGTTTGATCCGAAAATAGCAGATAAGTTAGAAAATTAACTTCTTGGTCATCCTTATTGACATATATGTATTTATTGCTATTTAAGCTTGGAATGTCTTTGATGGCTGTAGGGCCAGACGACATTTGTAGAAGTTCAAAATCAATATGTCCATTTTCTACAAATAATTTGTATTGCTTCAATATCGACTCGAACTCAGGTGCGATTGTTCTTATTTTTTCTAAAGCAGAAGCATTTTGAGTAGGAATTGTAAAATTGGCGTTACTAGGTAAGTCAAATAATTCCGGTAGAGTATTAGTGAAAACTGTTTTTAGAATATCTTCTAATGAACACCCAAGCCCTTTTAGTACGTTGGAATATGTGTAAATTTGGCCCATAGATGCCATTTCTAATTGTGTGAACGCCACACCAAAAACGTATTCAGTTTTAGATCTAACACCTAAAGTTCTTTCAAAAATTCCAAGCTGATTTTCTTTGCTGGTTAAAGCTACAATATTCTGTTCATCCACGTACTCAAAAAGTGTCTCGAAGTTTCTGTACAGAATATATGGGTGTTTATTTTCTTTAATGTAATCCAAGCTAAATTCGTAATGGACTGTACCCTGCTCAATCCAAGCATGTTTAATTTTAGAAGCATTTTCGGGATAACTGATAGCTACCCCGTATTCAAATGATGAACTAGAACCACTATCGAAAAACTCTTTAATAGACTGTTGGTATTTTCTCTTAGCTGCTAATTTAGTTTTATCTGAGATTCGGAAGTCACTATGTTTTTTAGAATTTTGTATTATTGGCAGGTAGTTAGTATTGCAATGCCCTGAGTCGATGTACGAAGCAATTATGCTTTCTTTATCTTGAATAGTTAAACAACTAGGTAGGTACAACTTCGTTTTATTGAAACTATTTTCGACTTCATATATAGAAAGAAGGATCTCTGCACTCTGCTGGTCACTTTTTAAAAACTCACAGAGAACAAGCTTATATTTATCCACCAAATTTTTATGGCTCAACAAGTGCCTCACTTGATGGGGGAGGTTCTTTAAAACTTCTTCTATTTGAGATGGCGATATATTTTTATATTGTTGATAGTTATTTATTAATAACCAGAAACTATCATAGTAACCGTAATCTATATTTTCAAAATATGACAGGAAGTTACTATCATCAATATTAGTTATGAATTTCCCAATTAAATTTTTAAAAGTATTAACTTTTTCTTTGTAAGCAACAATATCTGTATCTGACCAACTTTTAAGGTATATGCCGTTTTCGAAAAACAGCGATATATTGTACAGTTCAAGTATATCGTTTATATCGTTTATATCGTTTGCTATTTCGCTATTCAATAACCGCTCTGCTTTTGATAAGTAATGACCACTCGACATGTCGTGTATCGAGTGAAATACAACCCTATCTCTATCTGACTTGTTCATAACAAACATTAACCTTGTAATTTCGTATCATTGTCTCTTTTACTAAGATATCGATTTTATACTTTTATTACAAACGCTTATTAGCATGTATCACTTTGATCTGATCCAGCAATAGTGGACACTTTGTATCATTACTAAAACTTGGCCAATTGGCTCATGATAACAAGTAACCTGTCTTAGCGCTGTGGCGCGGAATGGGGCATAAACGTGCCAGAACTGATCGGCCTGACACGAGTTTGGACAGAAATACGTTAGAGCAACAACTCTAGCTGGCATGACATTGATTAGGAAAAGTAACTGAAATTATTCGAAAGCACCAAATTCCCTTCGCCCCCTTTATCCTATATTTGTGCTTGCAACTTTCGCATATCATCAATAAACATCCTCGGTTTCCACCCCTTTAATAGTTCGGTAACAAAGTACTCATCAACCATATCTAACCCAAAATCAACAGCTGGTTCCAAAACCTTACCGACAATACCGCCCACTGCCGTTCCGAAAGGACCAATAATACTTCCCACTCCAGCCCCAATGGCTGTCATTGCGATATTTTTAGTTAAACGTCCACGCTTAGTTTCGAAGAAGCCTTTCGCATTTTCAATTGAGTCAATATATGATCTAGTGACTTCGGCTAACTCCTTGCTGTCAGTTGTTGTATCAAGCCAAGACCTAAACCGAATCGCATTTTTCTGCGAGCGATATTTTGCGACCTTATTGAGAGGGTTACCTAACTCTAAACTTAAATTATGGAGGTCTGGAAAGTTCTCCAACTTAAATACTTCCACAGCAGCTTCTGTTCGGCTTAATTTGTCTATCGAATCTGCGAACAAAGAGTTAAACGATTGGGTTTTATGAGCTGTAAAATTATTTGCTATAAGAAACTTGTGCTCTAATACTTCTGAAGCGCAATTGGTTAATAATTTCTTTTGATTGGGATTCAGTTTATAAATATCTAACGTGTTGTTATCTAACCCAAGAGGTATCAGTTTACCTGAATTGTATGACGACATTATCAAGTTTGATGCATCGTTTTCTAGGCCTTTTTGAGGCTCTGTATATAGATCACGGATCTTTCTTACTAACATTTTCCGCTTTAGTATATTCGGTTTATTTTTCATAAAACCAAAAGATTTATTGATTGAAGCTTCTGGATCGCAATGTACATCACTAGTATGCCCCCTGTGTCAGGATTGTTGTCACCCCTTAAAATCATCCAATAATTAAATAAAGGGGGCGGTCAATGAGAGCTCAATGGCACGATATTCACCTGAACGTAAAGACGCTGTCTTAAAGAAATTATTACCTCCCCACAATATGACGGTCACGGAAGTGGCTCGCAGTGAGGGGATCTCCTACCAAACCCTGTATCATTGGCGAGATAAAGCCAAAAAAGAGGGTCGCCCTGTGCCAGGTAAAACATTAACCAGTAATGATTGGTCAGCTGAAGCTAAGTTTGCAGTTCTCATTGAAACAGCACCAATGTCAGAAACTGAAATCAGCCAATATTGCCGAGAAAAAGGCTTGTTTCGAGAACAAGTTCAGCAGTGGAAACAAGATTGTTTAGGTGGTTTTAAGACGAGTGAAGTTCAAGCTAAAACGATTAAGCAGCAAGCCAAATCAGACAAGGCAGAAATAAAATCCCTGCAACGAGAATTACGTTATAAGGAGAAGGCACTCGCTGAAGCTGCGGCTTTACTGGTGCTTAGAAAAAAGCTCAATGCGCTTTGGGAGGACGACAGCGAGGAGAGTTAACGCCTTTGCCTAAGCGCATAACACTGGTGGATTTAATACAAGAAGCTTATGCCCACGGTGCGCGTCTTTACAAAGCTTGCGCTGAAGCAGAGTTAAGTAAACGGACGTATCGCCGCTGGTATCGAGCAGGAAAAGTGCAGGCTGATTTAAGGCCTACGGCAGTAAGACGGGCGCCTGCTAACAAGCTTAATGATGATGAGCAAGAGCAGATATTGGCAACCTCTAATGAGGTAAGGTTTGCAAGCCTACCTCCCTCACAAATCGTGCCGACACTGCTTGATGAGGGGGTCTATATCGCTTCAGAGTCGAGTTTTTATCGAGTGTTAAAAGCCAATGAACAATTAAATCGGCGTGGGCGAAGCCAAGGCGTAACAAAAAGAAGCAAACCAGATGCTTACGTTGCAGATGGGCCAAACAAAGTATGGTCTTGGGATATTACTTATTTAGCCTCGGTCATCAAAGGGCGCTTTTATTATCTGTATATGTTTGAGGATATTTATAGCCGTAAGATAGTGGGTTATGAAGTCCATGACCGAGAATGTGGTGAGCTAGCGGCCGAGTTAATGCAGCGCAATATGCTACGTGAGCAATGCTTCAAAAAACCGTTAGTACTGCACTCTGATAACGGTGCTCCGATGAAGTCATTGACGATGAAAGCCAAGCTTGAAGAGTTAGGTGTTACCGCTTCGTTAAGTAGACCAAGCGTAAGCAATGACAATCCTTACTCCGAAGCATTATTCAGAACCTTAAAGTATCGGCCGGAATGGCCTAGCTCTGGCTTTAAAAACATCACCGAGGCACGGGAATGGGTAGAAGAGTTTGTGACTTGGTACAATACCAAACATAAGCACAGTAAGCTCAATTTTGTATCACCGAGTGAGCGACATGCGATGCAAGATAAAGCGATTTTATCTAAGCGTAAGGAGGTACTAGAAGAGGCAAGATCAAGAAACCCTAAACGCTGGCCAAACGGTATAAGGAACTGTGACGTTATCGGTGAGGTAGTGTTGAACCCAGAAAAAGAGTCTGAAACTGAAACAAGAAATGCAGCTTAAAATTTAAGTAAAGAGTGCCAACTACCTTGAAAAACACCGTATGCCTGCCAACAACTATTGGCAAAATACCTTCAATTTGATCGACCATATGAAGAACCATTGGAGTCCAATGGACAAACCCCAGTGCATCTTGCTCAATAAGTTCTTCTACGCCTTTAACACTAGCTTCATTTAACAGCACGGCTAGTGGAACATTTTCACCGAAAACTTTCAGATTTACACGGTCATGAAGCATTAACGCCTCGAAAATGTTAGCTTTTAAGGCCTCATACCTATGTTGGAATAACAGTTCATCTTGTTTAGTCGGGTTATAGTTGCCAATAACTAGGAATTTTTGACAAAATTCGTTCAATTCCTGCATATAAACTTGATTCAATTTAATCTCCCAAAAAACATAACGTCACGCTAAGCGTGTACTGGTCAACTCAAACTGGACACTTTTAGTTGAGAATTTTCAAACTCTACTGGTGATAAATCATTATTAGCTGAATGAAGGCGCTCTAAGTTGTAATACCTCATATAAGCGGCCACATCCGACTTCATAAACTCATTTGTTGGTTGACTAACCTTAAAAATCCAATCGTGTTTTAAGCTACCAAAGAAACGCTCAACAACGGCATTATCCCAACACGCGCCAACATCACCCATGCTGGCTCGGATACCATAACTCGAGAGCAGCCTACCGAATTGCTTACTGGTATATTGCGAGCCTCGGTCACTGTGAAATACCAACCCTCTTGCCGGTCGGCGCAGGTTGTAAGCTTTCATTAATGCCTTAGATATCAAATCCGTGGTCATGCGTTTGTCTATGTGCCACCCCACAATCCGGCGTGAATATAAATCCATCACCACCGCCAAATATATCCAGCCTTCACCTGTCTTTAAATAGGTCACGTCACCTGCCCAAACCTGATTAACAGATACTGGGTTAAAGTTCATGTTTAGCAGGTTATTAGCCACGGCATCAGAGTGTTTGCGCTGTGTCGTCACCTTATAAGCCCGTCGCTGGGTTGCTTTGAGTCGAAGGCGGTGCATAATTTTACGAACGAGATAGCGACCAACCTGGTAGCCTTCCTTGCGCAATTTCTTCACCATTTCACGATTACCTAAGCTGCCTCGACTTTGCTTAAATAGCTTTCGAACAAGGCGATAAAGCTTCAGTGTTTCAAGACTTATCACGTTTGCAGGGCGTTTATGCCAATCGTAATAGCCTGACTTACTGACACTCATTACTCGGCATAACAGCGCAGTAGGAAACTGGTTAGATAACTGTTTAATGAAGCGAAATTTTACTTCATTTCTCTCGCAAAGAAGGCGCTTGCCTTTTTTAGAATTTCTTTCTCCATGCGTAGTTCTTTGTTTTCTCTACGTAATCTCTTTAACTCATCACGTTCAGATTCTTGTAGGGCGATACCCTGTTGCAATGCTTGGTGTTTTTCCTTCCAGTTATAAAGCAGGCTTGTGCTAATCCCAAGAGACTTTGCTGCCTCAGCAATACTATAGCCCTGTTCTAGCACCATTAAGACGGCTTCGTCTTTGAATGTCTGCGGATAACTTTTATGTGATTTTTTTAAACTCATATCGACCTCTTAATTTATTGACCATACTGTCTCAAAATTAAGTGTCCGATGGAATTAGACCAGAACAAAAGTAAGTAAAAACGCTAAGCCATCAAGACCCTCAACGCGGAGTAAACAAGAGCAAAGCAGATAAAAGCGCGAGATTGTAATCGATTTTCCCTAAGCGCAAAGTGATCACTTGTTTATCTATTTAGCGATAAAAGACAGTTGCCTATTGGCTAAAACTAAGGACAATAGTCCGAGCCCTATGATTCAGTTCCTTTATTGATGGATAACAATACAATGAAAATGATATTAGCTGTCGTAGTGATCGCCTGCGTGGTGTTTTACTTTTATAGCAACTTCAGCAACAACAAGGCAGCCGTCGCCAACATTGAACAAGGCGCCGCCTTTTTAGCCGACAATAAATTACGCGAAGGCGTAATTACCACGCCATCTGGTTTGCAGTATGAGTACTTAGTCAATGCTGAAGGTGAGCAGCACCCAAAAGCGACGGATACTGTCACAGTTCATTACCACGGCACCTTGCTGGATGGCACTGTTTTTGATAGCTCTGTCGAGCGTGGTCAAAGCATAGATTTTCCGCTTAATCGCGTGATTTCAGGCTGGACCGAAGGCGTGCAGTTAATGACTGTGGGCGATAAAGTGCGTTTTTATATTCCTAGTACCTTGGCTTATGGCAATCGCAGCGCTGGCAAAATTGCGCCAGGCTCTACCTTGATTTTTGATGTGGAACTGCTCGCCATCAATTAATTAGGCTTAGGCGTTCCCCTGATTAAATAACTAAACGGGCAAGCTGATGGCTTGCCCGTTTAGTTAGTGGCAGTTTAATCAAGCTTGATAACCAAAAGGGTCGTCTATGCTGTGGGATGGTTCAGTAAACCACTTAGGGCCATTGGCCGTCATATAGAAATGATCTTCTAAGCGCACCCCAAATTCTCCCGGCAACACCAGCATAGGCTCGTTTGAAAAACACATGCCAACTGCCAGCGGCGTTTTGTTGCCTTTCACTAAATAAGGCCACTCATGAATATCCATACCTATGCCATGGCCAGTGCGGTGCGGCAGTCCAGGTAACTGATAATTGGGCCCCATGCCAGATGCTTCGAGTACTGAGCGCGCGGCCGCATCAGCTTGATCACACGGCGCGCCAAGTATCGCAGCTTCAAATGCGGCGCCTTGGGCGGCTTTTTCTAATGCCCACATCTTACGCTGACGCTCATTAGCTACGCCGTAAACATAGGTTCTAGTAATGTCAGACTTATAACCAAACAGCTGACAACCAGTATCAATCAGCACTATCTCATTTTCATCTAAACACTTAGGGTGACTAACTCCATGGGGGAATGATGAGTCTTGCCCAAATAACACTATGCAAAAGTAAGATCCCGCCGCCGCGCCTACTCGCTTATGGGCTTCATGGATAAAGGCTTCCACTTCTTGGGTGCTAATGCCAGAGCGCAAAATGCGCGCCGCGGCTTTATGCACCACTAAGGTCATGTCTTTTGCGCGCTGCATAATCGCAAGCTCTTGCGGCGATTTATGCATGCGGCACCCTGCGGTGACAGGTGTGGCGCTGTGCCATTGATAGTGAGTAGCAGCTTGACGCAGTCCATCAAACATAAAAAAGGCGGTTGACTCATCTATGCCAATATTGCCTTGGGTTATGCCCATACTCGCAAGTACTGCAATGGCTAATGCATACGGGCTTTCATCTTCTTGCCAAGTATTCACTTTGCCTTGAATTTGCATATAACCTTCAAGGGTGCCAACTTCAAAAAACGGGGCAATATATTCAAGCTCACCTGTGGCCGGGATAATAGCGCCAACCATGCGCTCGCTGGCATACCAACTAGTGCCAGTAAAATAGCGTAAATTAGTGCCAGCGTTGACATAAATAGCCGCAAGGCCGTGCTCCTGCATTAATGCCTGCGCCTTCACCACCCGCGCACGCAATTCATCCAGCGAGATATCGTCAATGCCTGCTGTCATATCAGTTAATGCCGCCAATTGGGTTGCCGCATCACTGCCGCCAACGCCGAGCGTCTTAGATTCCATGGTCATGTATTGCCCTTAAGATAGCATCAAAAATCAGTGGCTAGTTTTAGCATAAAGATGGCTATTTTTCAGTGATTAATTATTGCGTCATCAGCGAATACCAGCCAACAGCGTTAGCGCCAATGCGATACATTAAACCTAAAAACTCAGCTAATACCAGCAAGCCAGTCCGCTCACTTGCGTCCACTTGCGCCGCCCTGTCATAATCGAGCCACACCTAAGTGTACCCAACGCAGCCTAGTAAGACCGCAGAGGCCAGACTGTTCGTTTTCCAACAGGGAGTCATTATGCCGTTATCCATAGCTGATAAACTTGGCACTATTCGCCAAGCGTTAGCCAAACTCAACATTGATGCTTTCATTCAACCACGCGCCGATGAGTATTTAGGCGAATATGTTCCTAAAGCCAATGAACGCCTTAAATGGCTGACTGGTTTTACCGGTAGTGCTGGCGCCGCCGTGGTTATGGCGCAGCGCGCAGCTATTTTTATTGATGGCCGCTATACAGTGCAAGTGCGCCAACAAGTGGATGCTAGCTTGTTTGAATACCAAAGCCTGACCGACCTGCCCTTAGCTGACTATCTCATTCAAACCTTAACGGCGCCTAGCCGCGTAGGGGTTGATGCCAGATTGCATACCTTAGCTTGGTATCAACAAACCCAAGGCCAACTGGCTAAAGCTGGCATTGAATTAGTGGCTCTGACTACTAACCCTATTGATGATGCTTGGCTTGAAAGACCTGCCATGCCATCAAGCCCTGCCATATTATTTAGTGATGAATTAGCGGGCAACACTAGCCTTGAAAAGCGCGAACTCGTTGGCGCTAAAATTAACAAGGCAGGCGCGCAAGTGGCCTTAATTACAGCGCTGGATTCATGCGCTTGGTTACTCAATCTTCGTGGGCGCGATATTCCATGTTTACCTGTACTGTTAGGTACTGGCTTACTGAGCGCCAATGGCAATATGCGCTTTTTCACCGACCTCACTAAATTACCCAGTAACGTGATTAGCCATGTGGGCGCTGGGGTTGAGTTTTATCCCGAGCAGCAATTACATGAGCATCTCATCGCGCTTAATGGTCAGCGTTTATTGGCAGATAGCCACAGCGCTAATGCCGCCAGTCAATTAACGGCCGAGCTTGCTGGCGCTAAGTTAATTGATGCTATGGATCCTGTGGCTTTAATTAAGGCCTGTAAAAATCCACAAGAATTAGCGGGCATGCGCGCAAGTCATGTACGAGATGGCTTAGCCGTTAGCCGCTTTTTAGCTTGGTTAGATAGTGAAGTGGCGGCCGGCAGACTTTATGATGAAGCGCAGCTCGCCGATAAACTTGAGAGCTTTCGCAAGCTTGACAGCCAATACCTAGAGCCAAGCTTTGATACTATTTCGGCCGCAGGCAGCAATGCCGCTATGTGTCATTACAATCATCTCAATGGCACGCCTGCCACTGTACCTATCAATAGTCTGTATTTAGTGGATTCTGGCGCTCAGTATCTTGATGGCACCACAGATGTGACTCGCACTATCGCCATTGGTGATGTGAGTGCTGAGCACAAGCAAATGGTGACATTAGTGCTTAAAGGCCATATCGCATTAGATCAAGCCAAGTTCCCTAAAGGCACCACAGGCCAACAGCTAGATATCCTTGCCCGTCAGTATTTATGGCAATACGGCTATGATTACGATCATGGTACTGGCCATGGCGTCGGCCACTGTTTAAGTGTGCACGAAGGGCCACAGCGCATAGGTAAAAACACCAATGCCACGCCATTAATGCCGGGCATGGTGCTCTCTAATGAACCTGGGTATTACCGCGATGGCCAATTTGGTATTCGCATTGAAAACTTAGTGGTAGTGCAAGAAAGTGAAACGCTACAAGGCACTGAGCGCACTATGTATGAGTTTGCGCCGCTAACCTTAATTCCTATCGATAAGCGTTTATTGCAAACATCACTGCTAACAAGCAGCGAAATCACTTGGTTAAATCACTACCATGCCAAGGTGTTGGCCGCCCATGCCAGTCACTTATCTGACGCTGAACTTAGCTGGTTAACCACCGCCACTAGCCCGCTTTAACGGCGGCGTGAGTGTGCTGCTGAGTAAACAGCAAAAGCGAGCAACAAAAGTAAGCAACTAGACATTGCTGCTCGCTATTGCAGAGTACTAATACATAACAAAGTGCTGGCACTCATGAATTTAAGAAGCGCATAAGCTCGCATAAAAAAAGCCGCCGTCAAATATGACGGCGGCTTTTTATTAATGACTGATCTTAGATTAACCCAAGAGTTAATTGAGATTCGACTAAGATTCAACCTAGATCTAACTGCGAGTGGCTATCAATCTAACAGCAAAGCCACTAAGCCTTAATTTCAATAAAATCAAACTGACCATCGTGGATATACACAAGTTTGCAGGCTTCGGAGTAACGCACGCTATGCACTTGTTTAGCCTTAAGATAGGCGGTTTCACCACTGTGATAAACGCGCTCACTACCATCAACTACTAGCTTACCGTCTTGCTCTTTATAGCATTGCACTACCATCATGCCTTCCATCACTATGGTCATATCATCGCCTGGATGATAATGCTTAGGCTCAGAAGTGCCCTGGTCCCAATGCTCTAGCATCAGTTCCACGCCATTAGCATCGGTCGGTAAGGTGCCGCGCACTAAAAAGCCCGCAGGGCCATCATCCAGTGGTTGCAAATGCTGCCAAACGCCGCTTTGACTTAATCCAGAAATTGCCATCACTTACTCCTACCTATCAAAATTAAACCAGCTCATAGCTAACCGCTTAATAGCATAGTCCGATTTAGTGACGCACGGGCGCAAATGATAAAAGCTTAACCGTAGGCCAATAAACTGCGAGCGAGTAAATCCACAAAGCCTAATCTGTCGACCGCCAATAACACCTTGGCATTGGCTTTATGGCCAGTTATTTGGAAGCGATCGACAACTGTCATACCTAAGGTTAATGGTGAGCTAGTTTCAATGGCCACATGGCAATCAATCCCTTGAAATAATTGCGGCTCAAGCAGCCAAGCGATAGTGCAAGGGTCGTGTAGCGGCGCGCCATCAAAGCCCCATTTAGGGTCTTTGTGATATACCACAAAAAACTCCAGCAAATCAGCAACGCATTGCGCCACCTTGTTATCTATGGCGCGAATGCGCTGCACATCCGCAGCAAGAATTTGCGCTTGATGGGTGACATCTAAGCCGCACATGACAATAGGAATACCTGAAGTAAATACAATATCGGCCGCGTGTGGGTCGACATAAATATTAAACTCAGCCGCTGGCGTCCAATTACCGACCCCTGCGGCGCCGCCCATAAGCACTATTTGCGCTATCTTAGGCTTAAGCTCAGGGTAAAGGGTTAGCAGCAGCGCAATATTAGTTAATGGCCCCGTGGGCACTAAGGTCACAGGAACGGCTGATGCGCGCAGCTTAGTTGCCATCAACTCCCACGCCGACATATTGACCGCCGCAAAACTGGGGTCTGGTAACTTAGGGCCATCAAGCCCAGATTCCCCGTGAACATTATCCGCAATAATCAGCTCGCGATTAAGTGGCTTACTCGCACCTGCCGCCACTTCTATATCGGTGCGCCCCAGTAAAGTTAAGATACGCAGCGCATTATTTAAGGTCTTAGCTTGGGTCTGATTGCCTGCACTGGTAGTCACGGCTAACACTTTAAGCTGCGGATGAGCCAGCGCCATGATCATAGCAATAGCATCGTCATGACCGGGATCGCAGTCGAGAATTATGGGTAGGGACATAAGGGATTCCTAACGCTAAGTTAATTTGTTGTTATTAGTGAAAATGCCAAATTCGGCCTTAAGATTAGCAAGAACCGCCAAGGCTCGTTTGAGTCAAGCTCACAATTTAGCCCTAAGCTTGATGCACCTAATTCACTAGCCATTAGCCAAAGTGGGCAATATGGCTAAGTTCATCAATGCGATTCAGTGGTGGCTTTCATTGAGCCAACTGCGGCAAATAAATATCCCCTAGGTTAAGGCTATCGATTATTTACTCAAGATTAGCACTCAAATGATATTGATTCTCATTTGCGGTAAGTTTATGCTTGTTACTCTTTTCTTGTATTGATGGCGTTTTATGAATTCACACGCGCACCTCATACCAACCACAGCTAACATCAGTTTAGGATTTAAGCGTAAGTTACTGATGTTAGGCCCAGCCTTTATCGCTGCCATCGGCTATATCGACCCAGGTAACTTTGCCACCAATATTGAGGCGGGGTCGAGTTTTGGCTATCAACTGCTGTGGGTGGTGTTATGGGCCAACTTAATGGCCATGCTCATTCAATATTTATCCGCCAAGCTTGGCATAGTGACAGGTAAAGATTTGGCCGAGCATTTAGGCGAGCGCTTACCTAAGTGGGCTGTCGTGCCTTATTGGTTACAAGCAGAAGCCATTGCCATAGCCACTGATTTGGCCGAATTTATTGGTGCGGCGGTTGGTTTTCATTTGTTATTTAATGTGACTTTACTCGATGGCGCGGCGATGACAGCAGTTATCACCTTAGCTATTTTTACTTTTAGTCTACGCGGTCAAAAGCCGCTGGAATGGGTCATTGCGGCCATGCTGTTAGTGGTGGCTGTGATTTATCTTATTGAGCTTTATATTGCCCCGCCCGCACTTGCAAGCTTAAGCGCTGGCTTATTGATCCCAAGCTTACAATCAAGCCAGCAAGTGTATTTAGCCGCGGGGATTTTAGGCGCAACTGTGATGCCTCATGTGATTTATTTGCACTCAGCGCTCTTTAAAGCAACGTCCCACTTACCTACAGATTTACGCCTTAAAAGCACGCGCCTTGATGTGACTATTGCCATGACAATTGCAGGCTTTACCAACTTAGCTATGGTGGCAATAGCTGCCTCAGTGTTTCATTTTTCAGGTTTTGCCCATATCGCCAGTATTGAAACCGCCTATTTAACCATGAAGCCTATGTTAGGTGACTTAGCCGCAACCCTATTTGGCTTATCGCTCATAGCGTCAGGATTATCATCAACCGTGGTGGGCACTATGGCGGGCGATGTGGTCATGCAAGGCTTTGTGAAGTTTACGATTCCCCTGTGGCTAAGGCGCGTTATCACTATGACGCCAGCCATAGTGATTATTGCCATGGGCGTGGATGTCACTCAAATTTTAGTCTTTAGCCAAGTGGTTTTAAGCTTTGGTATTGCCCTTGCCATCATACCGTTACTGCGATTTACCAGTAATCCAGAGTTAATGGGGCAATATGTCAACTCGCGCTGGGTTAAGCGCCTTGGCATACTCATAGTGGTTCTAGTGCTTATGCTCAATAGCTATCTGTTAATTAGCTTGATCTCGCCCTAACCTTCTAAGAAGGTTGTTATGTGACCGGTTGAATTGGTCGCTATTTTTAGCTAATTTTTGATTAACTAGCTTTGATTGCACAAGACTCCCCCTTTGAAGCTAAATTTGCTATAATCCGCGGCCGCCAATTTTGGCAGCATTTACCCATAACAAGGCTGATAGCATCAGCTTGTGCCCAGTCAGGATATGCAGATGAAATTTGATGCCTATAGTTTTGCCCCCGAAGTCTTACGCGCTCTTGTAGAGTGTGGTTATCAGACTATGACTCCCGTTCAACGCCAAGCCATACCGGCCGTTCGCCGAGGTCAGGATGTCCTTGCCAGCGCACAAACGGGTACCGGCAAAACGGCAGCTTTTGCTCTGCCTTTACTGCAGCGCATGCTCGATAATCCAAAGCCTAGAGCGCCAGGTAAGACCCGCGCCCTGATTTTAACGCCTACCCGTGAACTGGCTGAGCAAATCTCAGTTAACGTGCAGTCTTATGCCAAATACGCAGATATCCGCGTAGTGACCTTGTTTGGCGGTAACAAAATGGAGCCGCAGGCTAAGAAATTACTGCAAGGCGCTGAATTTGTTATTGCGACGCCAGGCCGTTTACTTGAGCATGTTATCGCCTGCAACCTGACGTTATCTGACATTGAATTCTTAGTGATGGATGAAGCCGACCGTATGCTAGATATGGGCTTTATCGCCGATATCCAGAAAATTCTGTTAGCCAGTAACAAGCAACGTCAAAACCTGCTGTTCTCTGCCACTTTCTCTAGCGGCGTGAAGAAGCTGGCTGATGAAATCATGACTAAGCCAAAGCTCATCATGGTCGACAAGCAAAACACCACAGCATCAACCATTAGCCAAGTCGTGTATCCAGTAGAGCAGCGCCGTAAGCGTGAATTACTGTCGGAACTGATTGGCCGTAAAAACTGGCACCGAGTGTTAGTGTTCAGCGCCACCCGTGATGATGCTGATAAGTTAGTAAAAGAGCTTAATCTTGATGGCATTCCTTCTGCCGTAGTACATGGCGAGAAAGCTCAAGGTAGCCGCCGTAAAGCCTTACGTGACTTCAAAGAAGGTAACATTCGCGTGTTAGTGTCGACCGAAGTTGCGGCTCGCGGCCTTGATATCACTGACCTTGAATACGTGATCAACTACGACTTACCTTTCTTGGCAGAAGACTATGTTCACCGTATTGGCCGTACTGGCCGCGCGGGTAAAACGGGTGTGGCTATTTCATTTGTGAGCCGTGAAGAAGAACGCACCTTAGCTGACATTGAAAAGCTGATCGGTCAAAAGATTAAGCGCGTGATGATGCCAGGCTATGAAGTGAGTAATCGTGAATTACTACTCAAGCAATTAAAGCGTCGCCGTTTTGGTAAGAAAACTCGTAGCGATGATGCTGCCGCGCAGGTTGTGGCAGAAAAGAGCATGACGGGTCGCCGCGTACAGGTGAAAGTTGGCTCAGCCGGAAAGAAAACCAAAATCTAAGGTTATGTGGTTAGGAGCTTGATTACGCATCAGCTAACGACTTAATCACCTAAAAATGGCAGAGTGACTGTTACAGTTACTCTGCCATTTTTGTATTCGGACTTTATACATGTTCAGTTTGAAAATATGACTAACGCTGATTACAGTGCTGCGATACTTGCTCTAGCTGCAACGCTAGCATCATGCTCAAATACGACTGGTTAATGAGCTGCGCTTCCCCTAAGTTAAACTTGCGCGCGAGCGCCCATAAGGCGTGTCGATAGTCAGCAAGCTTAGTTTCATCACTCGTCATAATGGCAAACTCAGCAAAATCCCCAAGGCCTGCAATATTATCAAGCGTCAGGTAATACTCATCGATAAAATAGATACTGCGACGCTTGCGATAACTCAGCACTGGCTCAAAGCCCATGCCCTTAAGCATCTCTTGCGCCTTGGCATGATCACTAATATCCATGGCTTGGCACTCGCGCTGCGCGTCATCAAAATAAACATCATGTTCGATATTATCAATAAAATGAATGTGGTGTTCTTGCTGCGCTAAGCAAGCTAAGAAATCCGTCCTAGATGTTAACCGAAATTTAAGTTCAACCTCAAAGCGGCCAACAAAATGTGAGTGTTGCAATCAAGTTACTCCGCAAAAACATCAGCCTAACTCAAACAAGCTGACAACCTAAGATACTGATAGCTAAATAAAGAGCCGGCTCACACACAAATGAATCGTGCGATATTTAGCTATGACCAACACAGTTAACATTTTACCAGCAAGTTAGATACCAGCCGTTGCGACTATGTGACCAAAGTTGTATATTACGCCGCAATTGTTTAATTCTTTCGACTGACGGACTATGACACCAAAACAAGCAAAATCGGCCAATTTCAAGGTCACTCTCATTTTTGGTTGCGCCATAGTATTGGCATCTGTGCTCATTAACGATATCGACTTGTCTAAGAATCTAAGCGCAAGCTTTATCATGATATGGTTAGGATTGTTTTTGTATTTCAGTAAGAAGTCGCAGCCCCACTATCGTGTTAACTAAGCTGGGTGACTGTGGTCGCATACTAATGTTGGCCACCATATTAACTAAGTAGTTATTATCTGAATTCTGGAATAAATAAGCGGATAAGCAAGGGAATGGGTAAGGCATTATGGCGCGCGACTGGCGCCATAGCTGGAATAACTAAGCCAGTAACTACAGAAATTAGATTTTACTGACTAATAAGGCCAATTCTGGCTGCTCATTCTTAGGAAATACCTGAAACGTTTTATGATGCTTAATGAGCGAAGTTTTCTTATTGGCTTGGCTCAGTAATAAACCATGGGCTAAGGCTGAGCTTGCCAACATAGCTTCATCGGCACGGATATATAAAGCTAACGGCTTAACTAACTCATCCCCAACAATCGCTTTTTCAAACTCAGGTGCTGAGATAATCACACTTGGCAGGCCATCGTTATCAAGCTTTAACTTACCACTGACTTCACTATCAGTAATTACCAGCACGTCTTGCGCGCGTAACTCTTCAAGCCAAGCATTAAATGCCTTACCTAAGCCAGATTTTTGCTCTGCCACTTGGCGATATTGCGCTTCAATGCGCTGCAATAACGAGGTTAATTGCGCGCCAGCGCCAAGGCTGCGGCCATCACGAATCCAGCGGGTTAAATCTTTCGCCAAGCATTTTGGATAAGCTTTCTTTTTTAAGGATTCTGCCATCCAATTACATAAAAAATGGCTTTCTTGTGCCGGGGTTGACTGCTTTTTGGCAAGTGCCGACTGGGCTAACGCCTCAAGACCTTCTTTGGCCAGTATGTATACCGCTTGGTTATAAGACATAAATTAAGCTTCATAATAAATAATGCCGCATTTTACCCTAAATATACCAAGGCGAGTAACCTCAATTATTGCGACAACCAATACAGCTAATACTTTTTTTAGCTAGCGGCACAATCTAGGTTTTGCCAGACATAGGGTACTTATCAAAGCGCTGAATATGCTAGGCTAAGGCAATATTCACTATTAAAACGCCAGATTATGAACGCCAAAAACCTAAGTTATCAGCGCCTTGTTAAACACTTCACTAGCCTTAGCCACTTTGAGCATTTTAATGCACTGGCAGAATGGGACTTAGCAGCCATGATGCCTAAAGGCGGCGGCGCAGATCGCACCGATGCTTTAGCGACCTTAAGTGGTCATATTCATGAGCTTAAAAGTGCCAACTGGTTAAGTGATGCGATTCATGAAGCCACCCAAGGGCCGTTAAGCTCAGAGCAAGCGGCCAATGTGCGCGAAATGGCGCGCCAACATAGCCAAGCAAGCTTAATGCCCACAGATTTAGTTGAAGCTAAAACTCGCGCTGGGCTTAACTGCGAGCAAGCCTGGCGAGGGCAGCGCCAAAACAACGATTGGCTTGGCTTTAAACCAAATTTAACTGAAGTGATTAATCTCACTCAGCAAGAAGCGCAGGTGCGCAGCCAAGCGCTAGGCATTAGCCCTTACGACAGCTTGCTCGATAAATTTGAGCCCGGTATTAAAGCCCATGATATTGAGCAATGGTTTAGCCCATTGCGCCAGCAACTGCCGGCGCTGATCCAAACTGTGCTGACCAAGCAAGCGCAAGAAATGAATATCAGCGCCCAAGGTCACTACCCGCAAGCGGCGCAAGTTGCACTCAGCCACAAGGTGATGACTCGCTTAGGCTTTAATTTTGATCACGGCCGCTTAGATATAAGTAGCCACCCGTTTACTGGCGGCGTGCCGTCAGATGTTCGCCTGACTACCCGTTTTGATGAAAGTGATTTTACCTCAGCATTAATGGGCACAATTCACGAAACTGGCCATGCCTTGTATGAAATGGGCTTACCTAAGGCCTTTGCCAGCCAACCTGCGGGGCAAGCACGCTCAATGGCGGTGCATGAAAGTCAGAGCCTATTTTGTGAAATGCAGCTTGGCCGCAGTGAAGGCTTTTTAGGCCTCATTATTAATGACATCAATAACTCCTTAAATAGTGAATTTGATCTTAAGCGTTTAGCTAACTTATATACCCGCGTGAGCGCTGGCAGCATTCGTGTTGATGCCGATGAAGTCACTTACCCTTGTCATATTTTACTGCGCTTTGATGCCGAAAAAGCCTTAGTCACAGGGGATTTAGCGGTTGCTGATCTGCCCGACTTTTGGTCGGCAAATATGCAATCATTACTTGGCATCAATACCGATGGCGATTATCGCAACGGCTGTATGCAAGACATTCATTGGACCTTAGGCGAGCTAGGTTATTTCCCGAGTTACAGCTTAGGCGCCATGCTCGCCGCGCAATTACGCAATACCATGGAGCAGCAACTTGGTGATGTAAATCAAGTCATGGCAACCCAAGGACTGGCACCCATTTTTGCTTGGTTATCTGAGCATGTGTGGCAACAAGGAAGCTTGTTAAGTACCCCAGAACTTATTCAACAGGCCTGCGGCGCGCCATTATCGGCAGAGTATTTATTGCAGCACTTACGCCAGCGCTATTTATAAGTGCCATGTGAATACGCTTTGACTAATTACTATGGGCAAGCGCTATGACTTAGCGCTTAGCCGCCCCATAAGTACTGAATTTTAGCGTTACATTTTAAGCAGCAGGCTAATGACAAGAGTTCATTAACATCTGAGCCTTAGGTATAATCAATTAACTTTTATTCACTGCCTGTTAATTCGATTTTATGCAACTGCGCCCGATAGAACTACAAGACTGGCCTGAAATCATGGCTATTCAGGATATTTGCTACCATGCCATTAACCCTGAACCATTAGCTGTAATGCAAAGCAAATGGCAAGTTGCCCCCAGCACTTGCCTAGTGCTATGTGATGACGAGCAAGTCATTGGTTACTGTCTGGCTCACCCTTGGCGTCAACATCAGCCGCCCGCCCTTAATCAAGCGCTTAAGCAGCCCATGAGTGATGCTGATACTTTATATCTGCATGATATGGCGCTAGCTCCCGCGGCAAGAGGCAAAAGCGGCGCGCAGCGAATGCTGACTCATCTTAAACAAGCCGCACTCGAATTGAACTTAACTAGCCTCAGCTTAATTGCCGTTCAAGGCGCTCATAGTTATTGGCAGGCGGCAGGCTTTATTAAAACCCATACCGATAAGTGCCTAAGCAGCTACTGCGATGATCCGCATTATATGACTATGGATTTATGCACACTGTGATGCATTCACCCCAACTAAGCTTGACTGCTAAAAACTGGCAGCAATTAACGAGTAGCCTATGACCTTACCACCGACATTAATCACCATAGGCTTACTGTGTTTAAGCAATGTGTTTATGACTTTTGCTTGGTATGGCCATTTAAAAAGCCTAAGTAGCAAGCCGTGGATTATTGCCGCCCTCGTCAGCTGGGGAATTGCCCTGTTTGAATATTTATTGCAGGTACCTGCCAACAGGATAGGTTACACTGTGATGAATCTAGGCCAGCTTAAGATACTGCAAGAAGTCATCACCCTCAGCCTGTTTGTGCCATTTGCCTTTTTCTATATGAAAGAACCGCTCAAACTCGACTACCTGTGGGCTGGACTGTGTATTCTTGGCGCCGTTTATTTTATTTTCCGCAGTGAGTTTTAAGGAAACACCATGGCACGACAAGTTGCATACACCTACAAAGGTGTCACTAAACGCATCAATTTTGCGTATGACAAATATCATGATGCTCATGAAGCGGCCGCCGCTGCTGAAGGCATAGATTTGAAACGTCATTTGATGATGGAACAGCAAATTGCCATGACCTCTAAAGGCAATACTGCTGTAAGAGATTTTCGTGATAAAGAATTTGCCCGCCTAGGATTTGGCCGCATCTACTTAGTACGAGATGAAGACGAACTCGAATAAGCTTGATTAACACAAGGACGAATTATGATAACCCCGGAACATGCCAACTGCCCGCGCGCAGGTTTTTTACGGCGTTTAGGTGCTTGTTGCTATGATCTTTTGTTGGCGGTAGCCGTCTATATGCTCTCTGGCGCCATAGGCTTTGGTATTTTTTCCTTAGTGGTCAATAGCGGGTTAATCAGTATGGGCGAGCACCAGCATATGGCTGACTTACTCAACCAGACGCCGCTATTTCATAACCTCTATCAAGCGTATCTAGCTATCATAATCGCCCTGTTTTATAGCTTATTCTGGAGCAAAGGCGGCCAAACCTTAGGTATGCGCGCTTGGCGTTTAAAAGTGCAGCATCCTAATGGCCAGACCTTAAGCTTAGTCACAGCGTTCGCTCGGGTGGTCTGGTCATTGTTAGGCATAGGCAATCTGTGGATCTTATTAAGCGCCGACAAATTGGCTTTACAAGATAAAATGACCCGCTCAGAAGTGGTGGTATTGTCTAAAGAAGCTAACCAAATGCGTAACTGGCATGGCGCTTAAAGGCAATAGTTTACGTGGTTTACCTGTTCAGTTAGACGTTAGCTTAGACGTTAGATTAGGCATTAGTTAAGTCGCACAGACATAGCTTTAGTGCCGCAACCATAGAAAGCCACCACAAAAAAAGGTACTCACATGAGTACCTTTTTTATTAGTTGAGTGCGCTATTTATAACCTTACTAGCAAACAGCAGATGTTTTAACCACCACATCAGCGGCGGATAAAGTAGAACGCAATGCAGGTAAACAGCAAGCTCGGCGCCATAGCGCCAACCATAGCTGGCATGTTGTAAACCAAGCTCATAGGCCCAAAGATTTCGTTACTGATATAGAAACTAAAACCAGCCACCACCCCAAGCAGCACGCGCGCGCCCATAGTCACAGTACGCAATGGCCCAAACACAAATGACAAGGCCACTAACATCATCACAGCGATAGTCACTGGCTGCATGATCTTGCGCCATAACGCCAACTCATAACGACTTGGGTCTTGATGGTTAATCTTTAAATAATCGAGATAATCCACTAAGCCAGAAATCGATAACGCCTCAGGTTTTACTGACACTACGCTGAGCTTATCTGGGGTCAAGGTCGATGACCATGGCTTACTGGCAAGCTCAAACTGATTAATCTTATCTTGTGATACTTGGGTTTCACTCACACCCGTCATTTGCCATTGGTGCTTATCAAACACAGCTTCTTTAGCGCGAATGACTTGTGACAACTCTTGATTAGCATCAAAACGATACAAGGTGACGTTAGCTAAATGATCTAATTGCTTAATTTCTCCTATGTTAACAAAGAAATCACCATCTTTAGCCCAGATGCCGCGGTGGGATTTAATTAAGCTGCCGCCCGAAATTTGGCTGGTTTTTAAATCATTGGCATTTTGCTCAGCAACAGGCGCAACCCACTCACCTAGCGCCATCACCAGCAGCATTAATGGCACCGCAGTTTTCATGGCTGACATAGTGATTTGCAATCGCGACAGACCTGAGGCTTGCATTACTACTAGCTCAGAGTTTGATGCCAGCATTCCCATGCCAATCAAGGCGCCAAGCAGCACCGCCATAGGGAAAAACATCTCAATATCGCTTGGCACCATAAACAGCACATAGATGCCAGCATCCATCATGCTATAAGCGCCTTTACCGACATTTCTAAGCTGATCCACCCATTTAATAATGCCGGACAAACCCGTTAGCACCAGTAGGCATAAAGCCGAGGTACTTAAGATAACGCGGGCAATATAAAGATCTAAAATCTTCATGAAGCCACCTTCTTGCGCTTAAAGATATTAATCAGCTTAATCCCCAAGGTTCTTTCTTTTCCTAGCAACATTAATCCTAACAATAAGGCCGATAGATGAATCCACCACATGCCGAGATACGCAGGTATCACTTCATCTTCAAGCGCTTTGCGCCCCGCCACCATTAAGCCGAAATAGCCTAAGTACAACAAAATTGCTGGGAACATCTTAGCAAACTTGCCTTGGCGAACATTGACTCGCGCCAAAGGCACTGCAATCAAAGTCAGTAGCGGAATCGAAATCGGAATCGCTAAACGCCAGTTAAACTCAGCGATGGCATCAGGCGTGTTTAACGCTAACAGTTGCGATACTGGTAATGCCGACATTTTACGGCGGCGCTGATCCACTTCTTGCTCTTTAATCTGCATGCCGTAACCACCAAAATTAATAATTTGGTAATCGGCTTCTTTATTCGGGATTTGATAACGGGTGCCGCCATCTAATTTTAAGGTTTGGCTACCTGAGGCTTCTTCAACCACGCGCCCGCCCGCTGCCACAACTAAATCGGTAAATCCTGATTCACTCTTAGGGTCTGGCAGCTGCGCCACAAACACATTACTTAAAATATTATCTTTGCCTATGCCTTCGACAAATAACACGGCGCGGCCATCTGGGCTGGTCTGAAATCGACCTTGCACTAAGGCGGCTAATCCGGCTTCCGCCTGCGCTTGCTCCATCACTTGATTTTGCTGCTCTTCAGCCCAAGGATTAACGTATAAGGATAAGTAGCCAGTCACAAACATATTGGCAATAGCGAGCAATAAGGTGACGCGGGTGACATACCATTCACTCACACCAACCCCGTGGAATACCACCATCTCATTTTCGGCGTACATGCGCCCATGAGCGAGCAATATCCCCAAAAAGAGACTTAATGGCAGGAGTAAAACGGCTAAATTGGGTAGATTAAGTGCCAGTAACGTCATGACTAATGATGCTGGAAATTCACCATCAGAGGCATCAGCCAAGACTCGCACAAAATGTTGGCTAATAAAGATAGTCAATAGGACAGACAGTACCGCAATTTGTGCCTTTAAAACTTCTCGAATCAGATATCTAAATACAATCACAGGCAGGATCCGGTGTTTAAACTTATCTTTTTACTGGTATCAGCTAAACTTTCATGTAGACTGTCTACTTTTGATAGTTTTCTGACCAGCTGCAATGGTAACGAAGCCGCAATCTAGCTTCATTTGGCGTGTAAAGTTGAATCCTAAGCAAAGCGACAATTCAACCTGTTATCAGCCTAGCAGTGTCGTACAACAAACACCATCACTACAAAAGATAGAGTGCTGTTGTTCAATACAAAAACGCTCGGTCAGTGATATTTAGCTTAACTGTGTACAGCCAACCGCTAGCGTCTAATTTTTGGCATAAGGCGGCATTATCCAATAAATAAAAAAATTTGTCTTTAAGAATCTAGGAGAGCTCATGGAGTTTAGTGTAAAGAGCGGCAGCCCAGAAAAACAACGGTCAGCTTGTATCGTTGTTGGTGTTTATGAACCCCGCCGATTGTCGGGTATCGCCGAGCAGCTGGATAAGATTAGCGAAGGATACATATCTAACTTATTGCGTCGAGGCGATCTTGAAGGTAAACCTGGCCAAATTTTATTGCTGCATCATGTACCTAACGTCCTCAGTGAGCGTGTCTTACTGGTAGGTTGCGGTAAGGAACGTGAGCTGGATGAGCGTCAATACAAGCAAATCATCGCAAAAACTATCAATACCTTGAATGAAACCGGCTCGATGGAAGCGGTTTGTTTCTTAACCGAATTACATGTTAAAGGCCGTGACACTTATTGGAAGGTTCGCCAAGCGGTTGAAACCACCAATAACAGCCTTTATACCTTTGATGCGCTCAAAACTCGCAAAGGCGAACATCGCCGTCCACTGCGCAAGCTAGTGTTCAACGTCCCTACCCGCCGTGAATTAACCGTCGGTGAGCGCGCAATTGAACATGGCAATGCCATTTCTGCCGGTATGCATTTATGTCGTGACGTGGCCAACATGCCGCCGAATATTTGTAACCCAGCGTATCTTGCCTCACAAGCTCGCCAAATGGCTGAGCAATATAGTCAATTAATTGTGACTACTGTGGGTGAAGAGCAAATGGCCAACCTTGGCATGAATGCTTATTTAGCCGTGGGGCGTGGCAGCGCTAATGAATCCATCATGACAGTGATGAAGTATCAAGGCGCTTTAAATGTTAACGACAAGCCTATTGTACTGGTCGGCAAAGGCTTAACCTTTGACTCAGGTGGTATTTCACTCAAGCCTGGCGAAGCTATGGATGAAATGAAATATGACATGGGCGGCGCCGCTGGCGTGATTGGCACAATGAAAGCCATTTGTGAGCTGAAACTGCCGATTAATGTCACTGCCATTTTAGCGGGCTGTGAAAACATGCCATCGGGCAATGCTTATCGCCCAGGTGATATTTTAACCACTATGTCAGGTCAAACCGTTGAGGTATTAAATACCGACGCTGAAGGCCGCTTGGTCTTATGTGACGTTCTCACTTATGTTGAGCGTTTTGACCCAGAAGTCGTGATTGATACCGCCACCTTAACCGGCGCCTGCGTTATCGCCTTAGGTAAGCACGCATCTGGCTTATTTGCAGGTCACAACCCATTAGCGCACGAGCTATTAAATGCTGGCGAGCAAAGTGGTGATAGAGCATGGCGCATGCCATTGTGGGATGAATATCAAGATATGCTTGAGAGCCCATTTGCCGACATGACTAACTTAGGTGGTCGTCCAGCCGGCGCTATTACCGCCGCTTGTTTCTTGGCGCGCTTTACCAAGAAATATCACTGGGCACATTTAGATGTGGCAGGTACCGCTTGGAACAGTGGCGCGAATAAAGGCTCTACTGGCCGCCCAGTGCCGATTTTAACGCAGTTTATATTAAACCGCGTTGGCAGCGGCAGCGACGAGTAATAGCTCATCATTGTGGCATTATGTTGAATGATGGTAAGTGTTAAACAGCGAAGCTCAGGCTTCGCTTTTTATTGGCTGTTGTTTGATTCAAGCTGATGTTAATCCCAACGGCATTGGCTTATTTGCCCCACTCGCTAATGGTTTAGTCTTGGCAAAAACTGACTAAAGACCCCATATTTTCAACCTTTGCCTAAAAGGTGTAGAATCTCGCCTTTACCGGCAACTAATAGAGGCGACATAGCCATGAGTCAGGCAATTTTTTACCTCCTGCCAAATAATGAGCAACGTAGCGCCATTGAAGAGTTGCACCACAAAGTTTGCCAACTGGCTGAGCACTATTATCGCCATCAACAAGCCGTGTATATTCATTGCCAAGATCAGGCGCAAGCCTTTGCTATCGATGAGTTACTGTGGCAATTTGAGCCCAACTCGTTTGTGCCGCACAACCTTAAAGGTGAAGGCCCACACAATGGTGCTCCCGTTGAAATTGGTTTTGACCAATTAGGCCCGAATAAAAGTCGCCATCTTCTGATTAATCTTGCAGACCTATGCCCCTCATTTGCGGTAAACTTTAGCCAGATTATCGATTTTGTTGCCAGTGACAATGCCATGAAGGCCATAGCTCGTGAACGCTATAAGCAATATCGCCAGCTTGGTATCCCCCTTGACACTCAAGACCTAGCAACGCATCCACTTGATTTAGATTGAGAATATATAATTCCCATGGAAAAGACATACAACCCGCAGTCCATTGAACAGGCGCTCTACCAAAATTGGGAAGAGCAAGGTTACTTCAAGCCCCACGGTGATGAGTCCCAAGGCAACTATTGCATCATGATCCCGCCACCGAATGTGACGGGCAGCTTGCACATGGGTCATGCGTTCCAAGACACCATTATGGATACCTTAATCCGCTATCAGCGTATGAAAGGTAAGAATACCTTATGGCAGGTTGGTACTGACCATGCGGGTATCGCTACCCAAATGCTGGTTGAGCGTAAGCTTGAAGCCGAAGAAGGCAAAAATCGCCATGACTTAGGTCGCGATGCCTTTATGGATAAAGTGTGGGAGTGGAAAGAACAATCTGGCGGCACCATTACTAAGCAGTTACGCCGCATGGGCGCGTCGGTGGATTGGGATCGTGAACGTTTTACTATGGATGCAGGCTTGTCAAAAGCCGTGCAAGAAGTGTTCGTACGCCTGTACGAAGATGATTTAATTTACCGTGGTAAGCGCCTAGTTAATTGGGATCCAAAGCTGCACACCGCAATTTCTGATCTGGAAGTAGAAAACAAAGAAAAACAAGGCCACATGTGGCACTTGCGCTTCCCGCTGGCCAATGGCGCTTTGACTGCCGATGGTAAAGATTATTTAGAAGTCGCCACTACCCGGCCTGAAACCATGTTAGGTGACAGCGCAGTGGCTGTTCATCCTGATGATGAGCGTTATCAAGCGCTGGTTGGCCAATTTGTATTGCTGCCAATCGTTAACCGTTTAATTCCAATTGTGGCCGATGATTATGTCGACATGGCCTTTGGTACTGGTTGCGTAAAGATAACCCCAGCTCATGACTTTAACGACTATGAAGTTGGTAAGCGTCATAACCTGCCAATGTTCAACATCTTAACTTTAGATGCCGCCATTCGCGCAACGGCTGAAGTCGTAAACTCAGACGGTACCATCAACAAAGAGCTGCAAGTTAACTTGCCAGAAAGCTTTGTCGGTCTAGACCGCTTTAAAGCGCGCGATGCTATCGTCGCTGAATTTGAACGTTTAGGTCTGCTTGAAAAAATTGCACCACACGCCTTGAAAGTGCCTTATGGCGATCGCTCAGGCGTGGTCATTGAGCCTATGCTTACCGACCAGTGGTATGTCGCCGTGGCACCTATGGCAAAAACTGCCATTGAAGCCGTTGAAAATGGCGATATCAAGTTTGTGCCGCAGCAGTACGAAAACATGTACTTCTCGTGGATGCGTGACATTCAAGACTGGTGTATCTCGCGCCAATTGTGGTGGGGACACCGCATTCCAGCTTGGTATGACGACGCTGGTAAAGTATATGTGGGTCGCACTGAAGATGAAGTGCGCGCTAAGCACAAATTAGCGGACTCAGTGGTTCTGCGCCAAGATGATGACGTACTAGATACTTGGTTCTCATCAGCCTTGTGGACTTTCTCAACCTTAGGTTGGCCAGATAACTTAGAAGATTTAAAAACCTTCCACCCAACTGACGTGTTAGTGACTGGTTTTGACATCATTTTCTTCTGGGTTGCCCGCATGATCATGATGACCATGCACTTCATCAAAGACGAAGATGGTAAGCCACAAGTACCGTTTAAAACCGTGTACGTAACTGGCCTTATTCGTGATGAAGCCGGTAACAAGATGTCTAAATCAAAAGGTAACGTCCTTGACCCATTAGACATGATTGATGGTATCGACCTTGAAACTTTAGTGGAAAAGCGCACTGGCAATATGATGCAGCCGCAACTGGCCGCAAAGATTGAAAAGAGCACCCGCAAAGAGTTCAGCGAAGGGATTGAAGCTCATGGTACTGATGCCCTGCGCTTTACCTTAGCCGCTATGGCGTCAACTGGCCGTGACATTAACTGGGACATGAAGCGATTAGACGGTTATCGCAGCTTCTGTAACAAGTTATGGAACGCTTCACGCTTTGTGTTGATGAACACTGAAGATCAAGATTGTGGTCAGCAAGGCGGCGAGATGAGCCTGTCACTGGCAGACCGCTGGATCATAGGTTTATTCAATCAAACCGTGAAAACCTTTGATGATCACATGGCAGCTTACCGCTTCGATTTAGCGGCAAATACCTTGTATGAATTCACTTGGAACCAGTTCTGTGATTGGTACTTAGAATTAACTAAGCCAGTACTGCAAAACGGTAATGAAGCAGAGCAGCGCGGTACTCGTCACACCTTAGTGACAGTACTAGAGCAGATGCAGCGCTTAATGCACCCTATCATGCCTTACATCACTGAAACCATTTGGAACCGCGTGAAGCCATTAGCTGGCGTCACAGGTGATACCTTGATGCTGATGCCATTCCCTGAGTATCAAGCCGCTCAAGTGGATGATACGGCTATGGCTGACCTTGAATGGGTTAAGCAAATGATTATTGCTGTGCGTAACATTCGCGCAGAATTAAACATTGCCCCATCTAAGCCATTAAATGCCCTGCTGCGCGGTGTTAGCGCCGAAGATAAGGCGCGCATTGAAGCTAACCAAACCTTCTTGACCTCATTGGCTCGCCTTGAGTCTATGACGATTTTAGCTAGCGATGACACAGCCCCGATGTCGACCACTCAGTTAGTGGGTGAGATGGAGCTGTTAATTCCAATGGCAGGCTTAATCGATGTAGCCGCCGAAATGGCACGTATCGATAAGCAAATCGAAAAACTGGCGCAAGAAGCTGGTCGCATCGAAGGCAAACTCAGCAACGAAGGCTTTGTTGCTAAAGCGCCTGCCGCTGTGATTGAAAAAGAGCGTGCCAAGCTTGCTGAATTCTCCCGCGATATCGAGAAGTTCAAAGAGCAGCAGCGTCAGTTAAGTCAAATCTAACTCACACTTGAGTTCTACAAAAGGCTGTCATCTGACAGCCTTTTTTATTGGCAAAACAGCATTTTTCGCTACAAAAATACACAATGCAGCACAAAATATTAACTCAACGGAATTTTGTGGTTTTAATTTAAGCATTTGCTAGGGTGCTGCCGCACATTTAAGATGACATAACTCACAAAAACAGGCAGCATAAGTGAGTATTTACCCCCATTTTAATTATTGTTGAGACTAGGCATAATGATCAGCGCAGAAAACTCCACGACTTCCCATACTTTACCCAGAATCGTCATAGTTGGCGGTGGCGCAGGCGGCTTAGAGCTGGCTAGTGCTTTAGGCCATAAATTGGGCAAAAAAGGCCGTGCTGAAATTGTGCTGATTGATAAAAGTCGCAGCCATATTTGGAAGCCGTTATTACACGAAGTAGCCACAGGTTCATTAGATGCCGACTTAGATGGCGTTATTTACTCAGTGCACGCTATGCAACACGGCTACCGCTTTGAGCTAGGTGAAATGATAGGTATGGATTGCCAAGCGCAACACATCAGCTTAGCAGCTAAATACGATCAAGAAGGCAAGCTGTTAAGCGCTGAGCGTCAACTGAACTATGACCAACTAGTGCTGGCCGTAGGTAGCGTAAGCAATGACTTTAATACCAAAGGGGTTAAACAACATTGCTACTTCTTAGACTCACATGCCCAGGCGCAGCGTTTCCACCATGCTTTGCTGGATAACTTTACCCGTGTGCACCAAAACCCAGATGTCGACAGTTTAAATATTGCCATTGTCGGCGGCGGCGCCACAGGTGTGGAATTATCAGCCGATCTTTACCACGTAGCTAAATTGATTAAGTCTTACGGCTTAGCGCAAATGACGCCAGCTAAGCTCAAAATTCAATTAATTGAAGCCGGCCCGCGCATTTTACCAGCCTTACCTGAGCGTATTTCAGCATCTGCCCGTAAAGAGTTATCTTTGCTTGGGGTTGAAGTGATGGAAAACGTGCGCATTAATGAAGCAACGGAAGAAGGCTTTGTTACCAGTGAAGGCCAATTAATTGCAGCGCAAATGATGGTATGGGCAGCAGGCGTTAAGGCACCTGATTTTATCGCCAATATTGAAGGCTTAAGCTTAACTCGCAGCAACCAAATTTTGGTCGAGCCAACCTTACACGCTAAGGGACAAGAAAACTTATTTGTGATTGGCGATTGCTGCGCCTGTGAATTGCCAGATGGCGGCTTCGTGCCACCACGCGCGCAGTCAGCGCACCAAATGGCAAGCTGCGTTTATAAAAACATCTTAAACCGTCGTAGCGGTAAAGCGGAAGTCGCTTACAAATATGTAGATCACGGCTCACTGGTGAATTTATCGCGCTTTAGTACAGTCGGTAGCTTGATGGGTAACTTAAACAAAAACAGCATGTTTGTTGAAGGTAAAATCGCCCGTTTAGTGTATTTATCCCTGTACCGTATGCATCAATACGCAATTCATGGCGCAAGACGCATGATGGCACTGTGGCTGGCTGAAAAACTGATGCGTGCCGTACGTCCAAAAATGAAACTGCATTAATCTAAGTCATTAATGATAAATGCGATTTTCATGGAGCCTTCATGAAAATCGCCTTAACATCCCCTGCCTACCTCATTCGTTGGCTACACTGTACTGACTCAATCAATACGTCGAAGCCACAATGAAACTCATTGCTCTCACTCTTTCACTGCTATTACTTAGCGCCTGCGCTAGCCAAAGCGACCAAGCCAGTGACTATAAAGATATGTTTGATTATGGCCGCGACATGGGCTGCAAATCGGCATTAACGGGTACTGGCACCCCAAGGCAAGCGCTCGACAACGCCCCAACTATTACTGGCAGCCAGCAAGATTTTACCCAAGGCTGGAAGCAGGGCTACTTGAAATGCATCATAGGCCTAGGCCCAGCGCAAATGCCGCCACCCACCAATGCTAGCTCCCACTGAAATTTATCGTTGATTGCCTTAAATAGCCAAATACTCACTAAGCTTACTTGGTCAACAATACCGGAGGTGTTATGAAACGAATTCTATCTATCAGCTGCGCACTGGCACTGTTTAGTGCATCCAGCGCTTATGCGCTCACGCTCGAAAGCCCGCAAGTCACCAATGATAAAACCTTTAGCAATCAGCAGATTTTTAATAGCTGGGGTTGTACCGGAGATAATATTTCACCAGAACTTAAGTGGAGTGATGTCCCCAAAGGCACTAAAAGTTTTGCGGTGACCTTGTATGATCCTAACGCGCCAACCGGTAGCGGTTGGTGGCACTGGGTCACAATTAATATTCCAGCCGATGCCATCGGCTTATCTTTAGGCGCGGGCGCACTTGGCGGCGACAAGCTGCCTAAAGGCGCGAGCATGCTGCGTAACGACTTTGGCTTTATGGGTTACGGCGGCGCTTGCCCACCACCTATGGCGCAACCTCATAATTATGAGATTACTGTCTACGCGCTTGATGTAGCTGATTTAGGGGTACCAGTAGACGCCTCTCCTGCACTCGCTGGCTACTATATTTTACAGCATGACTTAGCCAAAGCCGTATTAACTGCGCCAACTAATGCGAGATAAGTGCTTGATTCACACTCGCTATCAAGTAATTTCATCCAAACAAGGGGCTCCAGTGGCTCCTTAATTTTATATGACTAGATTCTAGTCTGAATGAATGACCCAAAGAAAATACGCCGCAACACCCTTCAAATCCTGATTTGCATCAACACACTATTGCCTAAAGCTTGTCACCTATAAAAAACAAGGTAGAGTGAATTGGTTTACACCACAGGTACAACCCAATAATCACAATAAAAGGGACTGCATAGTGCAAGACTCATCTGACAATGACTTAAGAGAAGTCAAACAACTAGGCATGTGGGCCTCCATCGCCAGTTTAAGTTATATATTTTGGCTAGTTGGCGGCATGGAAATGGTCGAGCGCATCGCCTATTACGGCGTTAAAGCAAGCGCCGGCTTATACGCTAAAGCGCCGCAATCACAAGGGGGGCTAGGAATTAGCCTTAGCGATTACGGCATCATTATTTCTACTTGGGCAATTTTGCAGACCTTTATTCCAGTTTTTACCGGCGGCATATCCGATAGAGTGGGCTATAAACAAACAATTTTTGTATCGACCGCCATCAAGATAGCGGGCTACTTATGCATGGCTTTGTTCCCGAGTTTTTGGGGGTTCCTCGCAGGCGCCATGTTACTTGCTGCCGGCACTGGGATATTTAAACCCGGCATTCAAGGCACCTTAGTGCTTGCTACCCATAGAAATAACTCATCGATGGCGTGGGGTATTTTTTATCAAATCGTCAATATTGGCGGCTTTCTCGGCCCATTAGTTGCTGTGCATATGCGCCAATTATCTTGGGATAATGTGTTTTACGCCTGCGCCGCCATTATTTCTCTCAACTTTGTGTTATTGCTCACTTATAAAGAGCCAGGCCTTGCAGCAAGACTTGAGCGTAACGCCAAAATCAAGTCTGGCGAAATCACTCAACAAGCATTATGGAAAGATGCGTGGCATGAGCTTAAAAAGCCCATTGTGATTTACTACATGCTGGTATTTTCTGGCTTCTGGTTTTTATTCAATGCTTTATTTGATGTTCTGCCTATTCATATTTCTGAGTGGGTCAATACCAGCGTGATTGTAACTAGCCTCTTTGGCCCAGAAGGCACCCAAAATGGCATATTACAGTTTTGGTTAGGACTGAATAATGCTGGTACCCAAGTCATGCCTGAAGGCATGCTCAACTTAAATGCCGGCCTTATTATGACCAGCTGCTTTTTAATCGCGGCCTTAACCGCTAAATATCGCATAACCACAGCCATGCTGGCTGGTTGCTTACTGAGTATTTTGGCGTTTGTGCTCATAGGCTATACCAATGCGGCGTGGATGATGGTTTTTGCCATTGCCATGTTTTCATTAGGGGAAATGATGATTTCACCTAAGAAAAATGAATTTATGGGCAATATTGCCCCTGAAGGTAAAAAAGCCATGTATTTAGGCTTTGTGATGTTACCTCAAGGTATAGGCTGGGGCCTTGAAGGCTATTTTGGCCCACGCTTATATGAGCATTATGCTTCTAAAGAAATATTCTCCCGTCAGCAGCTCATCACAGATGGCATGCCCGCAGTGGAAGTTGCCGCCATTCCCCAAGGCGAAGCTTTTACTACTTTGGTGAAGTTTACCGGCGAGTCGGCAGACGCCCTCACTCAGCAGCTTTACCTCGCCCACAATATTGGCATGGCTTGGTACATAATTGCTGCTATTGGTTCTGTGTCGGCTGTGGGTATTTATATCTATGGCAAATGGTTACTGACGTTACAAAATCAACAACGCCATCAACTGGCTCACGCATAACTACCGCTTTGTGAGTATAGTCAGGTGTAAAATCTTGGCTATGCTTACTTTATAGCTTAAGGCTATTACCTGATCCGTTGCCCCTGAGTTAGAGTTCATTCCACTCTCGCAACTTCATCAGCAAGGACTGCCAGTGAATGTGTAAGTAGTGATCGACATCACTCTCTGAACATTTTCATTAATCTTTAGTTTGATATAAATCAAATGCATCTTTAATATCGCTACAAACACGCATCCACAATAAAGGTTTAAGATATGTTATCTCAACAGACCATCAGCATAGTAAAAAGTACCATTCCTTTGCTCACTAGCGCAGGTCCTGCGTTAACGGCTCACTTTTACAAAAGAATGTTTAGAGATAATCCTGAGCTTAAAGATGTTTTTAACCTCAGCAATCAAGAAACTGGCCGCCAGCCAGCCGCCTTATTTGATGCAGTCGCAGCCTATGCGACCCATATTGATAACCTTGCCGTACTTGGCAGCGCGGTTGAGCGTATCGCTCAAAAGCACACAGGATTTTTAATCCAGCCAGAGCAATATCAAATCGTAGGTCACCACCTGCTGGAAACGTTAAAAGAATTAGGTGGCGATGCCGTTACGCCTGAAATCATTCAAGCCTGGGGCGAAGCCTATGGGTTCTTAGCTCAAATATTTATTGATAGAGAAAAAACTCTGTATCAACAAGCCGCTGCTCAAACCGGTGGTTGGCAAGGTACGCGCGCCTTTACCATTAGCGCTAAGCGTAAAGAATCTGATGTGATCACCTCGTTTGAGCTGACCCCAGTTGATGGCATGCCTGTGCCTACTTTTACCCCGGGCCAATACCTGAGTGTAAAGTTGACGCATCCGCGCTTAGCTAACACTGAAATTCGTCAATATTCGTTATCTGATTGCAGCAATGGTCGCAATTTTAGAATAAGTGTTAAATCTGAGCCACAAGGCAAGGTTTCTAACTTACTGCATGAAGCATTCCAAGTGGGCGATACTATTGAGGTTATTCCGCCAGCGGGTGACTTTATGCTCACGACGGCCGCCGAGCGTCCATTAGTATTAATTTCAGCAGGCGTGGGCTTAACCCCAATGCTCGCCATGCTTAATCAACGCCTGACTACTAACAGCAGTAAAACCTTATGGTTACATGCTTGCGAAAATAGCCAAGTACATGCATTTGGTGCAGACATTCAGGCCAAACAAGCGAAAAACCCGCAGCTCAGCAGTTTCGTTTGGTACCGCGCGCCGCAAATCAATGACACCTTAGGTGAGCAATTTGATTTTAGCGGCATGATGCAGCTAGAAGTTATCCAATCTAAGCTGCCGCTTGATGGCGAATACTATTTCTGTGGCCCAGTGCCATTTATGCAAATGGTCGCCAAGCAGCTTGCAGCCATCGGCATTAGCGCCGAACAAATGCACTATGAAGTTTTTGGTCCGCATCAAAGCCTGTAAGCGTATCAAGCTAATAGCCATGTAAGAAATGGCTTTTTTAGCAATAGTCCTTTAGCAATAGCCACTGTGGTCATCGCCTTTGTTATCAGGCGTCCTATGATCACAGAGGCTATTTCAGCTAGCCGTTCCAGCGCTCGCGGCAATTCACCATGAATAACCTGAACTGACCCCAGTTTCACCCCGCCCTCTTCCTCACGACTTCATCACAGACAAATGATCGCTATGATGCTTTACTAGCAAAAAACTCTTCAAGATACCAAGACCATGTCTGAATTAATTTTACAGTTAGGGGCGCCGAATCTAGTTAATGGCCAATTATCTGCCATAGCCCAAGCGCGCTGTGAAACGACCTTTCATTGCTGGCAGCAAGCACCTCGCCAATTCATCATGTGTACTGGTGGATTTGGCGCGCACTTTAATCAATCCATGCGCTTACATGCCAATTGGGCACAAGACTATCTAGTAAATCTAGGTGTGCACACTGACAAGTTTTTAGCGCCCGTTGCCAGTCGCTTTACCTTCGAAGATGCGAGCTTAAGCTTAGCGCCGTTAATTGAGCTAAAAACTAGGTTTGGTTTAACGCAACTCACCTTAGTGACATCTGACTTTCACATGCCAAGAGTGCAGCTTATCTTTAATGCTGTGCTGTTATCTGGCGCGCCACCTTTATTAAGGCGTGATCAGTTAATTTATCTGCCAGCACCGACGCCGTTATCGGCAGCCGAGCAGCAAGCGCTTGTCGCCCACGAACAAAGCGTAATGGCTCGCGAGCAGCGCAATATTGCTGCTTATCAGCAAGCGCTAGCACCCATAAAAAAGAGCTGACCTAGTCAGCTCTTTTAAGGTCAACATCAAAAATTAGGGCGTTAGGCCTTAGCTGTTTCCGCGTCGGCATTAGCGTTGGAATTAGTATTAGTCCCAACAGCGCCTTGCTCAGTTTTATCAAATAACAATTTAAAACTCATAATGCCAATCACTATGACTTTAATGATCATCATCTGGGTATTGCCATAATATGCCGCCATACCAATGAAGCCAGAAAACAGCATTAACAGGCGATAATTCTTGAGCGTGGTCATATACAGGGCTAACAAAATTATCCCTAAGTCCACAAACTGTAGGGCTACCGCTAAAGTAGGTGAGGCAATAAAAGCTGTGATCGCCACATAAGAAATATAAGCAATGCCCATGGCCATTACGCTGCCTAATCCGATAATCACAGCTTTAGAGGCATTGGTAAAATCTTTGGCATAACGGTAAGTATTTAATGATGCTACCGATAAATTAAGAATGACTTTAGGCCACCATCCCATTAAAAATGCCCATAAGGTATCGTTAGCCGCTGAGCCAAAGGCGGCAAAGCGAGTTAACTTCATGGAATTAAAAATAGTTATCGATATATAAAAGGCGACTGAAGTCCAGCCGAGTATTTCAGTGATGAGTTCCAGTGTCATTTCAGAGTCTCTTGCTTATTATGGTGAATTACATTAATTCACTGGTTTTTTATCTTTATTAGCGAGGAGTCAATGGTAAAATTGCTATCAAAATGTTTAAAACATGTTCAGCTATTTAACGTCAGCATCGCAACACATTCCATCGTGCTGACTTGATAATAAAGCGATAGCGCCTGAAATATCAACTATTGTTAATGATTGAATTTCATTGAGGTTAATTATCAACCAAACCTGAATAGCGCCTATATTCGCAGCTATTCATTTTTGGTTATAAAATTAGAACGCTAACTTAAGTTTTCTCCATGAGGATTTTGCCTTACCCTCGAATTCAACTCAGAAGTATTTTCAGTCGCCAATATCAGCAGACCGAAAATATTAGGTATACTCAAGTATTATTGACTGATAGATGAAGCTCATGACGATTATTTTTACGACTAACTTAGGTGATATTGAAATTGAACTGGATATGGACACAGCGCCAGTATCTTCCAAGAATTTTTTGAAATATTGCCAAGATGGCTTTTATGAAGGCACGCTATTTCATCGAGTGATCAAAGGTTTTATGATCCAAGGCGGCGGTATGACTCCGGATTTTGATGAAAAGCCGACTAACGCCCCGATTGTCAATGAAGCTAACCGCGGTTTAAAAAATGTCATTGGCTCAATAGCGATGGCGCGCACCGATGCGCCGCATTCTGCCACTGCGCAGTTTTTTATTAACTTAGCCAACAATGATTTCTTGGATCATACCTCAACCACCAACAATGGCTGGGGCTACGCCGTATTTGGCAAAGTCACTGCAGGCATGGATGTGGTTAATACCATTGCTAACGTCAAGACCACGTCATTATTTGGCCATGATGATGTTCCGCGAAGCGATATAGTGATTGAAAAAGTCACTATCAAATAAGCTAAGCCTGAACTCACATAAAAAATGGCCGCTCAATTAACCTGAACGGCCATTCATTTAATCGAGCAGGATTTATGCTCGATTTTCTTTGCACACTATTATTCACTTAGCTAAATTTTCACCAGCGCTAACGCTTAAGCTTTATAAGCCTAATCTTTATAAGCCTGATATTTATAACCCTAGGCTATATAAACCCAAAGCTATTGAGCGATAGACTTGCCCCCGTCCCTAAGATTGCCCTTAGGTAAGTAATAGTGAGAGACAAGTGAAAGATAAATGAGAGTGCCTTACCGCAAATACTGAGATTCGCAATGTTAGATTGCAAAAATAAGTAGGCGCAACGTCTTTAGAACGAGTAGCGAGTCATTAAGCTAACGCTGCTGCTATTAGCGAAACTATCTGCCTGATATTTAGCATTCACGCCTACGGTCCATTCAGGCACTATGGCGTATTCCACTCCGATACTGGCAATCGCGCCAATTTCACTGTGAGTACCAGTATCACCGGTAATATGCGAAGTGACAGTTTCTATATCTGTCGCGACATGCTCACTGGTTTCAGTAAATGAAGCGCTGAAATCATAGCGGCTATAACTGATACCTACGCCCAGTTTTGCTGTCCATTTATCATTGATATGAAAAGAGTATATTGGCATTAAGGTTAACTGCTTCACCTTAATATCGGCGTCCCAGTCTTTTTCTATTTCGGTTAAGTCAGCACCCGTACCCACCAAGCTTTCTTGCCCTTGGCCATCACTTAATTCAGATTGGCGATAACCTAATTCCAGCGCCAAATTATCGCTAAATTGGTAACCCATAAATACGCCAGCCACACCGTCGTTATTATCTGGTGTTAACTGCACAAAGTTAACAACAGGCTCAAAATTATGGTTAGTTGCAGCCACACCATATTCAGCACCAATATAAGGAGTCGCAAATGCTGGGGCGGCTAAAAGAGTCGATAATACTAATAACTTTTTCATTAAAACCTCTAGATTTCACTTAGTAATTGTTGATTAATTCGGCACTAATATTATTTAGCCAACCGAATTTGGCTGACATCAACCATCACATCTTGCAATTCTTTATCTATCTCGCCCTGAATAATCACTTTAGATGCCGGCGTCACTTCAAGACCTAACCATTTATCATGTTCAATTTCGATATTGACGCTACCGGTGTCATCGGCAAAGCGGTACATTTCGCCGCCTAACGAGGCTGTAATGTGGCCTTCTAAGGTCACAGGCGTGTCATCACTGAACATGCCAGAATCTAATACCTGCTTAACGCTACTCACTTGAGTTGGGCCAGAAAAGCCTTGATTGGTGACATTGGCAGCAGGGAGGCTTGCAAAGCTTGCCGCTGAATATAAGGTTGCGAGAGCTAAGGCGCTTGAAGTGATAAATTTATTCATAAGATACTCAAATACTGTTGAAGACATGGGATGTCGGTCGTTATGCTGAGCAATTTACACTAAGAGTTTGTCATTTAGATTGCCGCAACCTTACGTTTTTGTAAGGTTAACGACCTGATATTCCATAGAAAAGACTAACAAACATAGTAGTAGCCTATCAATAACTACTATGTTGCAGCGCGCTAATCACTAATCACCAATGAGAGCTAATGAAGGTGAGTAACGATGGATAAGGCGCGTGTATCTATGCTTACACGCCTGAGTGCCCGCAAGACAGAGTAAGAGTCTGTGTGACTGCGTAACTGAGGTACAGAGGTAAATGCAGAGATACAGAGTGATAGCAAAGCATTAGAGGAATACACCGGCCATAAATACTGCCGATAGTGATGTGAATTGAAATTCTCAGTAGCAGTCGTGATTTGGCAAAGAGGATCGCCGCAAGTGATAGCTAGTTGCAGTCATTCCTAGCCACTAGCCACTAGCCACTAGCCACTAGCTCGGCACTTTTACCCCAGGGATTGTTAACTCGCAAGCTTAGGCACGAGCGTTTTTAACTTCTTGCGGGGTTAATTCGCGCCACTGACCCGCGGCAAGCTTAGGGTCAAGTGATAAGGCGCCGATTTTAAAGCGATGCAAGGCCAACACTTGATTGCGAAAGCGGCCAAACATCCGCTTAATTTGATGATACTTACCTTCTTCTAACACTACTTCTACTTGATGACTGCTGTGAATAATAAGCTCTGCCGGCAAGGTAGTAATATCTTCAAATTCAAAATACATACCAGCACTAAATGCTGCTGTATATTCAGCCGTTACCACCTCTTTTAAAGTCACGAGATAACGCTTAGCCACATGCGCGCCTGGCGCCATTAAGGATTCTGACCAGCGGCTGTCATTAGTGAGCAATATTAGCCCAGAAGTATTTAAATCAAGCCGCCCGACTATGTGCAAATCGGCGCGTAATTCTGTGGGCAATAAATCCAGTACGGTTTGATGCTCGCTATCTTGCGTGGCACTCACTATGCCAATGGGTTTATTGACCATGTAATACCTAGGCACATCACCACGAATGAGCTCACCATCACATGCCAGCTGCATAAATTCATCCAACTGAAAATCCATGTCTTTAATAATGATGCCATCAACCGTGACACGCTGACTTAATAGCAAGGCTCTAATCTGCTTGCGCGGTAAGTTGAAATGTTTGGCTAATAGGCGATCTAACCTGCCACGTTTAGTTTGCATGCTGTGATAACTCATAATAATGATAAATAGTGCCACTTAGCCGTTACTGCGGCGCACAAGTGAACGGGCGAAGACATAAGCCTAACTAGGCGTGCATTATTGACGCTAACAGCGCGACAGGCAACGCGCTCAGGCTTAAATTAAGTGTTAACGCAACATCAGTCACTAGCTCTATCGAGGCGACAAACACCCCATACTTAGCTTGATAGCGCTAAAAGCGCACGGAATTAACTGAGAATTAAGCTCAAGTCAGCTACACTGCGCCTTTGTTTATTCGCTTAAACCTTAGATGTTATGATCACTGAATCGCATTTTGAATCCAAATTCACTTTAGACCGCCACTATTATTTGGCTTGTTATGATGAAACCGCTACGCCACTGACTGGGATTAAACCTTATGCCAAGGCCGCCGTGTTATGCGCTATTGGTCTTGGACTGGCAACAGGCGGCGTACCTGCCTATTTAAGCTATTTTATTATTGGCTTAGGCGTCATTGAGGGCTTAAATATCCGCTTTAATCGCACTTGGTGGTTATGGCGTCAAATGATATCAAAAGCGGCTAACAATACCGTCAGCGTCACTATTAATGAAAGTGGCGTGCGCATCATCTCTAACTTCGTCAATCAGCACTGGTCATGGACAGACATAGAGAGCATTACCGAGCACACTCAAGGCTTCGTATTGCAAATCGGCACTAACCGCCAGTATTTGCTCAAGCAACCATTATCCGCTGAATGCCAGGCGTTTTTACGCCAACAAGCTCGCGGTTAATAGCTGAGCTTGGTCATTCGGCTCAGAAATGATGCCCCAGCAGACTCATGACAAATTGAGCTCATGACAAAGTGGACCATAGTAGATAAGCGCCATAAAAGACCAACAAAAAAGCCGATGCAATCAATGCATCGGCTTTTTTAGTGAGAGAGAACCCTCAGGCTCTCACTCAAATCTTGTCACTGTCGTAACGACAGATTAAGCAGCTTTCTTTTCACCGATTGGCAAAATAGTACGGCCAAATTCACCGTTTAAGATTTGCGCCATAGCGAAGTAGATAGCGCTCAAGCCAGTCAGAATACCTTCATAACCAGCGATAGTGCCGATCAGGGCGCTACCAGTGAAGTCACGAGCGGCCAGCAAGAAGAATAAAATGGTTAATAAACCAAATACAACTTGCTTAGCACGTGGGTAGCATAAAGAACCCACAAACATAAAGGCAGTGAACACGCCCCATAATAATAAGTACCAACCCATGAAGTGAGCTGGGCTTGGCGCTACGCCCATCATAGGCATAACTAACAGGCCTACCAGAGTCAGCCAAAATAAGCCGTATGAAGTAAATGCTGTGGTGCCGAAGGTGTCGCCACGCTTAAAGCACATCATACCCACTAAAACCTGACCAATACCGCCATAGAAAATACCCATGGCTAAAATCATTGAATCGATTGGGAAAAAACCCGCGTTATGGATATTTAATAAAATGGTAGTCATACCAAAACCCATCAAGCCAAGTGGCGCTGGGTTAGCCAGTTTAGTAGACATGTGATTCCTCAAATGAAAACGGCCGATACAATCGTCCGTGTTAACAAATTAATTGGGTGTGGACTGCAGCTCGAACATCGATGTTGCAGCGTCTCCTCTTAAAGAAGCCGCGCATCATAGAGAAAGGCGGAGATTAAATCAACAAACACTAATCAAAGGTAAAAAAACCAACGAAATCAATTAAAAAGGCTATATATCAACAACTTACAACCACACGCGCTCGCGAGAAAGATATATATGATATTAATTGTGTTTAAAATCATTGCGTTAGCACTAAAACACTCTCAACCCCAACCAAGTTCACAACCATTAACGTAATGTGACAAAAGTCACACCGACATCAAGGTGGCGGCATGAATCACAGCCATGTATGGCCAATTAAGCAATAACGATGCGATCAGCACCACAAAAACCGCGCTTACACGACCGGCGTCACAGTTACAGCCAATTGTTTGCAATAGTCGGCCAGTGATTATGCTTAAGACTGCGTCAGTCTATTAGCTGTTAATAAATGGGGCCAAAAACCACGTTCAGCGCGACGATAGCGTTAACACGCAACTGCAACATAGTCATAATTGGATCAATTTGTATCACGCCAGATGTTGATACTGTTTTAACCATTTGTTACTGATACAATTATCTCCACTTTGCCCTTATGGTATGCGCCATGCACCTTGCTTGCTTTGGACTAAGATCACTTGCGAGTCGTTTATTGCTCAGTAAGAGATGGGGCGCACTCTTATTTGCTAGCGCCTTAAGCGCTAGTCTATTGGTCAGCAGCCACTTAGCTTGGGCAGAAGACAATACATGCGCACCATCATTAGACTGCATTAACACCGGCCAATGGTCAGTGGCTCTCGCGGCTGGTTATGGCGAACAATCCAATCCACTCATCAATCATGCTGCCATTCCGATTTATATCATTCCCAGTATTGCTTATTACGGTCAGTCGTTCTTTTTCGATAATGGTTTATTTGGCTATTCATTAGTTGAAAATCAAGATGTTGCCTTGAATATCATTGCCGCCTACAGTGGCGATCGCGGCTATTTTTACCGCTGGGATCCAAGCAACATTTTTGTAAGTGGCGCCTCTAGACTACACCATGAAGACGTTATCCATGAGGATGGCGCGAACTCATTGAACCACAACGCCCCATTAGCGCAGCGCCACTTTACTTATGTTGCCGGCATTGAAGCTTGGTATTTTAATCCTCTCGCTGATATCAGTATCAGTGTTGGCCATGATCTCTTTGGCGTGCATCAAGGCATAGAAGCGCGCGTAGCTCTTACTAAACTCTTTGCTTGGTCCAATTTTTCGCTGGAGCTCGATGCCAGTGCTCACTGGCAAGATGCCGATGTGATTGGCTATTACTATCAACCGCGAACCCAAGAATTTGGTTATCACTTACCTTATGAAGCAAGCGCTGGCATAAGCCCACAACTTGGAGCCAGCTTAACCTATGCCATAGATGAACATTGGCAGCTCATAAGCTTGGCTCGCTATCGCGACCTCGCCGCTAGCATAGTCGATAGCCCGCTCATCATCAGAGACTACAGCCGTCATGTCTTTGTGGGGGTCGCTTACTTATGGTAGATAGCAATCCGCCAACTAAGGCATAAGTAATGCCTAACACTTTAGTCAGTATTATGGGGTTATTGACACTCGCAGTGATGAGCAGTCTCCCATTGGCAGCGAACGATGAGCAAAATCTCTTGCACCTCACGCCGAGTGTCTGCATTATTGACGCCGCTACGAGCCACTGCCGTATTCAAGTTCAATTTCATTGGCAAACAAGCACTAACAATGCCGTTTGTATTCAGAGTGTGGATGACACTATTGCGCCTTGGTGTAACCAAGACCCAAACAGTCACACAACCGTCATTGAAGTGCAGGCTCAAGCAGATATGCAGTTTTTATTAGTAGATAAGGCCACACACCAAATACTCGCTGATGCTAAATTTACCGTGACTAGCCCCAATCAAACGTCTGAGCGTCGACGCTACCGAAATCCTTGGAGTTTATTTTAATGACTACGCCTCAATCGCCTTTTCGTGTGCTGTTAGTTGAAGATGATATACGCTTGGCCAATTTGATTTCAGATTACTTAAAGTCGCAAGGAATGCATGTTGAAGTGGAGCGCCGTGGTGACACAGTGCTGACTCGTTTAATCAACTATAAGCCTGACATTATTTTGCTCGATATCATGCTGCCAGGCCTAGATGGCTTGTCATTGTGTGAAAAATTACCGGATTATTTCCATGGCCCTATCTTATTGATGAGCGCCTTAGGCACGCCTGAAGATCAGATTAAAGGCTTAGAATTGGGCGCCGATGATTATGTGGTTAAACCGGTAGAACCCGCATTACTAGTAGCGCGCATTCATAACTTATTGCGCCGCCGCGCTAAACCAACCCATCAGCACGAATCCCATTGTCTTAACTTTGGCAAGCTCAGCATAGATCCCCACACCCAAGCGATTTTACTGAGTGATCATGCGGTTGATTTAACCAGCCATGAATTTGAATTATTGTGGTTACTGGCCTCAAACGCTGGCCAAGTGTTAAGTCGCCAATTCATTTATCAATATTTGCTTAATATTGATTTTGATGGCAAAGATAGAAAAATTGACGTACGTATTTCACGCCTACGCAAAAAACTTGGCGATAATATCGAAACCCCGTTTCGGATTAAAACCGTATGGGGCCAAGGTTACTTGTTTGCTCCTGAAGCTTGGAATAATTAAGGGTCCCCGTGAAGCGCTTATTTATTAGCCTATACCTGCTTCTTAGCCTAAGTATTCTCGGCATAGGTTGGACTTTAGAAGAAGTGTGGCACAGCACGTTTGGTCAACAACAAGCGAATCAACCGTCACTGCTGTTGCTGGCAGATTTATTAGAACAAATGCCAGCAGAGCAGCGTCAGCGTTACTTGAGTAAAATTGACGCTAATCCCAAGCGCCCTGTCGCTCTATTGTCACAAGATCAAATCTCACTGCAAACCAGCCAAGCGCTCGCGCCTAATCAAGTGTTGCGCACGGTCAATAACCACAAGCAGCAATACTTATTTATTCCAGTGGGCGAACAAGTGCTGATGCTCGGCCCGCTCGCGGCAGCGCCATTAGCAGGCTGGGAAACTACCTTTACCTTAGGTTTTTATCTATTACTGGCCTTGGTCATCTTGTTATGGATACGCCCCCTGTCGCGGGATTTACGCAAGCTAGAATTAGCCGCCAATGACTTTGCCAAGGCTAAGTGGAATACGCGCGTAAATTTATTACCAAGCTCCCAAGTGGTATTTCTTGGGGAAGCGTTTAATAAGATGGGCAAGCAGATTGCCAATCTAATCGATAATCAGCAGCACTTATCTAATACTGTGTCTCACGAATTACGCACGCCGCTGGCTCGACTTAAATTTGCCATGGCGCTGCTACCCAGTTATTGCAGCGACCAGAAAACGCTAGAGCAGCGCAGCCAGTTTATTGAAGATATGCAGCTTGATATCGCTGAGATGGAAGGTTTGCTGACTGAGCTATTAAGCTACGCCCGCTTAGAGTCTGCGCAGCTTAATGTTGACCGCCAATTGTGCGACTTATCCCTCTTAGTGCAGCAAACAGTCGAGCGCATTCAACCTCTGTGCCAGCAAAGGATTATCGCCACCGGCATTGAGCAGCCTTGCTGCGTGATGTTAGAGCCTGGCTTAATCGAGCGCGCCTTACAAAACTTACTCACCAATGCGGTGCGCTATCATAGGCATAAAATCCAAGTTAATCTGGTTCGCCACTGTGATACTTGGCAAATTGATGTCGAGAACGATGGTCCAGCAATCAGCGAGCATGAACAACAACATATTTTTGAACCCTTTTATCGCGCGGCTAACAATCAGCAGCAAGACCGCGGGTTTGGCTTAGGTTTAGCGATTATTTGCCGAATTATGGCGCGCCACCAAGGCGATATCAGCTTAACCAGTAATGAGCAAGTGACCCGCTTTAGCCTGCATGCGCCGTTAGATCAACCGCCAAGCTAATAGCGCGAGCTAAGGCTTAGCATTTATGCCTAAATTGCAATTATTGCGCTGAGGGGATTTGAGCACCATGGCCAAAAACACCGTAGGTTTTACTTATTACTAGTCTGCTCGGCGCTATTGCTTAGGCTGTTAATTGTGAGGCGACTTTAACTGTCACTTGAGCTAGTACTTGGATTGCTATTTGCACTGTGACTTTCTGATGAAGCTTCTGTGATTATGCCTTTATCTGCGTCTGCGCTAACGTCCTCACCCTCTTTCACATTAGGCTCCACATTGACTGAAACGTCTATTGCCATTGCACTATCAATATCGAAATCAAAGGCTTGGTTTAATGTTTGAGTATTGAGTTGTTGCTGCTGTCGCTGGGCTTGAAAGATGGCATAACGGCGGCGAGCGCCGCGCTGCTGACACAAGCGCAATACTTCCTGTTTTTGACTGTCATTGAAGGTTTGCCAATTAAAACGCTCATCACGGCTGCGAAAACAACCTAAGCAATATCCACCTTTATCTGTGGTGCATATACCTTTACAAGGACTGATTAATTCAAAAAACAGCAGCTGTTCCATCGCATACCTATCAATGAGATATCAAATTTACCGCCGCAGATATTCGCGACTTTTACGCTGTTAAGGTATAACATCTTAATCACATTTGTGCTAACAAGCGTTCATTCAACCAAGGAGTAATTATGGCAACTCTAACACGTCAGATCACTATCGGTGTATTAGCCTTATTGTTGGTATCGGCCTGCAGCACTAAGCCTGCCAATACCGATTACGATGTTAATTACAATTTTGCCACTCTCAACAATTTTAGTATGTTACCGCCACCTAGCGCTATCGACCCGTTAGTTGCCACCCGAGTAAAAGACCAAGTGTTTAACACTTTACTACTCCAAGGTTATCTTGATAATCCACGCACACCAGATTTTCTAGTCGGCATTGAGCTTTCAAGCAAAGCGAAAGCCAGCGATTCAGGCGTATCCATTGGGCTCGGGACTGGTGGCTGGGGCAGCAATAGCGGCGTTAGTGTTGGCTCAAGTGTTGGCATTCCCTTAGGCAAAGATAAAACTGAGCAAATCATTCAAATTAATATCTTTGATCCAAGTAACCGTTTGATTTGGCGCGGAAGAGACAGCTTTGTGCTAACTGATTCAGTGCCAGATAACGTTAAAGCCAGCCAAGCTGTGATTTCTAATATTCTGGCGCGTTTTCCACCAGAAGATGATATTGAATAATGCTTTAATTAGCCTGTAAGCAAAAAGGGCTTCTCAATGAAGCCCTTTTATTTGCAGTGCATTTATCGCTATTGCACTAACAATAACAAGCTTTAGCAATAACAAGCATTAGCAATAAAAGCTTTATAAAAAATCCCCCTAAGCAGAACTTAGGGGGATTCATGTCACTCCATATCAATAAAGATGCGTATTATCTTGGTTAACTCACTATCAGGCTTAGTCGTTTTGATGATTAGGGCTTAACCAGCGATAGATGAGCGCACCAACTACAGCGCCAAGAATAGGTGCTACCCAAAATAGCCATAATTGCGATAACGCCCAATCCCCCATGATGATGGCAGGACCTGTGCTGCGAGCAGGGTTTACCGAAGTATTAGTAATGGGAATACTGATTAAATGGATTAAGGTTAAACATAAACCTATGGCTAAACCTGCCATGGCGGGAGTTGCTAATCTATGCGTTGCGCCCAAAACCACCATTAAAAACATGCCAGTTAATACAGCTTCTGTGATAAAGCCAGACAATAAATCATAGCCACCTGGTGAATGCTCACCATAACCGTTGGCCGCGAGACCATCGGCCAAGCTGTAACCCGCCTTACCGCTCGCGATAAGATAGACTACGGTCGATGCCAAAATCGCGCCTAACACTTGCGCTACTATGTAAGGGATTACTTTTGATGCTTCAAATCGGCCGCCAACCCATAAGCCCACGGTAATCGCTGGGTTTAAATGACAACCACTGATATGACCAATGGCATACGCCATAGTCACTACGGTTAAACCAAATGCTAAGGCAACCCCTAAAAAGCCAATACCAACATTAGGAAAGCCTGCGGCGAACACAGCGCTTCCCGTGCCTCCTAGCACTAACCAAAAAGTTCCAATAAATTCTGCACAAAAAATTTTAAACATGGTGTAAGTCCTCAATGTAAGAGGTGATTAATCGTTAAGGTCAAACGCCGCCAGACCTTTATCAAACATAGTCGAAAGATAGAGGTTCATTAGCTTAGCGAATAGATTGTTTTTATTTAGCGGGAAAAACTTGATGACAAGGACGCTTTTCAAGAAAATTATGTAGATTATCAAGGGCAATATTCAGTAGTTTTTGACGCGCTTCTAAAGTTGCCCAGGCGATATGAGGGCTGATGCTGACATTATTGGCCGTTAATAAGGGATTATCTGCTTGCGGCGGTTCAGTGCTTAACACATCAAGGCCAGCACAAAGCCTACCTGCATTTGCCGCCGCCGCTAAATCCGTTTCATTCACAAGACCGCCTCTGGCCGTATTAATTAATAAACTTCCATGCTTCATCAAAGCTAAGCTGTCTTTATCAATAAGATTTGCAGTGGCAGGAGTGAGTGGGCAATGCAAGGAGACTACATCCGCTTGCTTCAGTAAATCATCAAGCGCCACCCATTTGGCGCCAGCAGGCAAGTGCGCAGGGCAATTCCTAGTATGCACTAATAGCTGCATGCCAAAAGCGCTAGCTATGGTTGCCACTTGTTGAGCTATGGCGCCAAACCCAACTAATCCTAAAGTTTTACCGCTTAGCGACATAAGCGGTGCTAAGGTAAAGCAAAAATCCCCTTGGGATTGCCAGTAGCCAGCTTTAACCGCGGCATCATGAAGGCTAACTTTCTGGCTAAAGTGCAGCATATGAGCAAACACCATTTGCGCCACGGCGTCACTGCCATAATTGGGCACATTGGTAACGACTATGCCTCTTGCTGTCGCGGCCGCGATATCAACTACGTCTGTGCCAGTTGCCAATACGCCGATATAACGCAGCTGTGGCAGCTGCGCTAATATCTCAGCGCTCAGGCGAGTTTTATTGGTACACACTACGGCAGCATCTTGGCAGCGGCTAACAATAGTACTTGGCTCACTTCTATCAAATACAGTTAACTCCCCTAACTCGGCAAGGCTTTGCCAACTAAGATCGCCAGGATTTAAGGTGTAACCATCAAGCACAATAATCTTCATTGTTTTTCTCAATTAAAAACGGTAATTCAAGCCGAGATTGGCTTGGCTCTGCCAAAAGATATCGGCTTGAACGCGCCATAAGCAGCCGGTTTCATCACAAAATAATTGCTGATCACTATCAACAAATGTGGCAAAGGCGCGCACTTCAGCCACCAGTGACAAACGCTCCACTAACTGGTATTGCACCCCAGCGCCAATCCCCATGGAAAAGCGACTTTCACTGGATAAATGGTGTTCAGGGCGCAGGCGAGTGAAACCAATACTGGTGGTGATATAAGGCGAGAAGTTACCGTTTGGAAATAATAAGGTGCCACCAAAATGCAGATATTCAATGGACAGTGGCGTTAATGACTCAGAGCTCGCGCCACCTTGGCTAACTAACTCAGTGGATTGACGTGAATATAACAGGTAGATATTGCCAGGCTCTGGAGTATTCATCCCCACAGCTAGCCCCCAATGCTCACCTTCCTTGATGGCAGCGCTGGAGCTAAGAGTGTTATTGTTAAGCTGTAAATCAAAGTCACTGGCAGCAAAGCTATAGCCGCCACTTGGGGTTACAAACCAGTCTTGCGCTTGTGCTGGGCTACTCAGCCACTGAGCGCACGTCACCATAGCCAGCAACATTGCTATATTTACTTTATGTAGTTTATCCATACTTCACTCCTTGAAATAACGATATTGTCAGCCGCTGGCGTCTTAAGCTCAGACCTTAGCGCATGCCGCGCTCGGTTTTAATCCGATCGTAAGCCGCTTGAATGTCTTGGGTCTTACGCTTTGCCAGCTCCATCATCTCTGGCGGCAGTCCTTTAGCCACTAATTTATCGGGATGATGTTCATTCATTAGCTTGCGATAGCTACGTTTAATGTGCTGATCATCAGCATTCACATCAACCCCAAGCACTTGATAGGCCTGCTCAATGGATACGGTTTGCTTTCCGCCTTGCTCATGAAATTGGAACTCGGCTTGCCAGCGTTTCAATAAGGCATCAAGCTGCATCCGCCCATAACCTAAGTCTTGCGCTATGGTGAGTAGAATTTCATGCTCTTTGGCTTCCAACTGACCATCAGCCAAGGCCGTCTGGATTTGGATTTCCATAAACATTTGCAATAAATCACTGCGGCCCATAGCAATTAAGCGAAAGGCTTTTAAGCTGCCGCGCAAATCAAAATCAATTTCCTTGCCGTCACGAAATGCTTGCTGAGCATCAACTCGCGCTTGGCCTGTGATGCGCATTTGATCCATAAGCAAAGTTGCAATTTTAATGTCAGTGGCTGTCACCTGCCCTGATGCCTTAGCCACATGGCCCATGACCGCAAAGGTGGTATTAAAGAAGATGGCCTGACGGCTACTGCCACGCTTAGTTAATTGCTTAGACGCCGCGATATATTTATCGACTTTATGACCTAACCATAAGCCAATCACCAGTCCGATAAATTTACCGAACATAAAGCCTATGGCTCCACCAAACAGCTTGCCCCAAATCTGCATTCTCTTTCCCGCTAGTAATTATTGTTGGCCAAAGTCCGCATTGGCTTGTTCAAGTCGAGCGATAGTTCCCACATCGCACCAGTAATGGGGCCAAAATTCGCCCTGAATTTGCTGCATGGTCATGGCTTGTCGTAGCCATGGACCTAACGCTAAAGCGCCTGGCGGCGCATCAGCAAATAAAGCGGGATGATACACGGCCATGCCGCTAAATGTCATGGTTGGCTCATCATCAAGCGCTTGATAGACCAAACCCTCAGCATTCAAGCTAAAATCACCTCGACTATTGTGGCTAGGGTTTGCCACTAACCACACATGGCCTAAGCAATTATCACCTAAGGTTACGCGGTTAAAATCCGGTAATTGCCCTAATAACACATCGCCATTAATCACAGCAAAAGGCTCATCCCCTAATAAAGGTAGGGCATTGATGATGCCGCCTGCGGTTTCTAGCGCTGTGGTTTCAATACTAAAACTGAGTTTAACGCCAAAGCGACTACCATCGCCTAAATAGCTCACGATTTTATCTGCCAGCCAAGCGCAATTAATCACAATCTCAGTAATGCCTTGCGAGGCTAACGCTTCTATGTGATGAGCTATTAAGGGTTTACCGGCCACTTCTAATAAAGGTTTGGGCAAGGCGTCAGTTAATGGCCGCATCCGCTCCCCGCGACCTGCCGCTAAAATCATGGCTTTCATGACGACTCCTGTTGCAGCACTAACTCATGGACATCTTTTACTAACATAGCTAATGCTTGCAGATCAGGATAACGAATTGCGATATCAATAACATAGGTTAAGGTCAGCGGAATATCTTTTAAATAACCCGGCTTATTATCCCTATGATTAAGACGCGCAAAGATACCTGCAGCCTTTAAATGACGCTGAATCCCCATCAAATCAAACCATTGAATGTATTGCTCAACACTAATGGTGTCCGCCAGCAAACCTTGCCGCTGACAAGTCTCAAAATGTTGCTGGCGCAAAGTATCAACCACGGCATCTGGCCAACGCACATAACAATCGCGCAGTAACGACACAGCATCATAAGTGATTGGGCCAATGACGGCATCTTGGAAATCAATCACATACAACTCATCTTGCACTACCATTAAGTTGCGGCTGTGAAAGTCTCTATGCATTCCTACTTGCGGTTGCGCCAGCGCATTCACAGTTAAGTAATCAAACGCCTGCGCTAAAACTGTTTGCTGCGTCTCACTCAAGGTAAATTGCAAATGGGTACTAAGCAGCCACTCACTAAAAATGCTGAGCTCACGGCGCACAAATGCCGCGTCAAATTGCGGTAAATCGCCCGCGGCAGTGCGCTTAACGTTAGCAATATCAGGAAGTAAAGCTAAAGCCTCCTGATACCATGACTCGACATTGGCATCCGTCAAACAAGATAACAGACTGATATCGCCTAAATCCTCAAGCAGCATAAAGCCCAGTGCAGGCTCTATCGCCAAGATAGCAGGCACCTTAATGCCTTGCGCCTGATAAGCGGCTGCCACTAAGGCAAATGGCTCAGTTGCAATCAGAGCAACAGGAGTATCCATCACAATAAAGGAGCTTTGTTGGTGGCTAAGGCGGTAATACTGGCGAAAACTCGCATCACCTGAAATCAAGGTAACCGTGACAGGCTCAGCAAAATAACCTGCTAACCATTGCAATAGTTTCTCTTTTCTAGATACGGACAAGGTGACCTCATGGCTCTTGACGAAAAATTGCTTTATTATAGCCAGCATAACATTGAGTAACAGCCTGTTTTGCCTCCAAGTGCAAGTTTTTAGCCTTTGGAGCTTAAGTAAACATCCAAGGACAACTTTTCCTCTCTAAACTTGTCCAATGACAGAATTCAACTAAATCGATCTGACATGCAAATTCGTTATTTTGTGGCATTAAGCCTTTTACCTTTTACTGCTATGGCCATTGATGCACCGACGCCAGGGCAATGCGTCATCATACCTCCAGTACCTATGCCAGCAGCAAATAGCGGCAGTATTGCGACGCCTGATGTCGATGCTACGCATGACAAGATCATTATCAGTTCTGACTCATCCAATGCCATCATGGGCGATATGGCGAGCTTTCAGGGCGATGTGCGCGTCAGCCAAGGCGATCGCCTGATCAAGGCTGACGAAGCCGTGTTTCATCAGCAACAAGAACAGCTCAACGCCAACGGCAACTTAATTTTTCAAGACAGTTTATTTACTGTCACCGCCGACAGCTTAGTAGCTAAAATGCGCCAAAATACCGCGGTATTATCTGGGGCTAACTATTGGTTACATGGGCAACAAGTTCATGGTGAAGCGCAAGAGTTACAAATTACCCCAGATAATAATCTGCTATTAAAGAAAACCAACTTCACGACTTGCCCGCCAGAAAATCTGACGTGGTTACTGGAAGCTGACCGAATCAAAATCGATAGCGAAGATGAGTGGGGTGAAATTTGGGATGCCAAGCTGAAGCTTTTGGGTGTGCCGGTACTGTATATCCCTTATATGACTGTGCCAGTCTCTGATAAACGCAAATCAGGCTTGTTATTTCCAAGCATAAGTTCTAGCACCAATAATGGCTTAGAAGTGACTACGCCTTATTACTGGAACATAGCGCCAGAATACGATTTAACTTTCACTCCCCATGCGATGACTAATCGCGGTTTATTCTTGCAAACCGAATTTAGGTATTTAGGCGGTGAAGCGCAGCAAGGCCAAATCAACCTAGGGTATTTAGGTAACGATAGATTGCTGGACGACGATCCAAATCGTTATATGTATCACTGGCAACATCAAGGCGCCATTGACGAAAACTGGCGTGTATTAGCTAATTACACTGAGGTGTCTGATGATAACTATTTCAATGAGTTACCGTCAGATATTAATCAACCAACCGATAACCAACTTAACCGTATTGGTGAAGTTAGCTATTTCCAGCGCAACTGGGATACCAGTATTCGCGTGCAAGACATTAAAGTGTTAGGCGCCGAAAACGAAGAACCCTATAAAATCATGCCACAAATCAGTGCCAATTATCGTTTGCCTGATGTTTGGCATAGTCTCGATTTTGCCTTCAGCACTGAATTAACTAACTTTGAGCATAATCAAGACAGTGAAGCCAAAGCGACTCGTTTACATATGGAGCCGTCATTAACTCTGCCGATTTATGTGCCAGCGGGTTCGTTAACTACTGAGCTTAAATTATACCAAACCAATTATTGGCAGCGAGAATTAAACCAGGATGATGGCTTAGGGAAAAGTGTGAGTCGCACCATACCGCAAGCGCGTATTCATGGCCAAATTAACTTTGAGCGCAATACCAATATCTTGGGCAATGACTATCGCCAAACTTTAGAGCCGCAGGCTCAGTATTTATACGTAGGTTATGAAGATCAATCTGACATTGGCTTATACGATACTGCAGCCTTAGCTGATGACTTTTATGGACTATTCCGAGATAGTCGCTACTCCAGCGTAGATAGAATTGCCAATGCTAACCAAGTGACCATAGGTGCCACTACGACCTTATTTGATAATCAAAATTTAGAGCAATTAAAATTTAGCCTCGGCCAAATTTTCTATTTTGATGACAACAAGGTTAATCTCGACCCTGAATTTGAAGAAGAAACACCATCGTTTTCTGTGCTGGCGTCTGAATTAGATGCCCACTTATATGACAAGTGGTATTTTAGTGGTGCCATTCAGTTTGATACTAAAGAAGGCAGTACCAAAAAATCGGAATTCAGCTTAGATTTCCGGCCAGGCACCAACAAACTGATTCAGGCAAACTATCGCTATGTTCCTGATTTATTGAACACTAATACCAATAATCGCGTAAATATTTCACAAACTGGCCTGCGCACCACTTGGCCATTAACTGATAATATTTATTTTGTGGGTAACTGGTATTACGATCTTAATCGTGAGCGTACCGTTGAAACTTTTACCGGCTTACAATACGAATCATGCTGCTGGGCGGTGCGTTTAAGCTACCACTACAACATCACCACCAATTATGTGGAAGACTTTAATCCGCTCGAAGACAGTCGTGAAAAATTTGAAAAGGGTGTTTACCTTAACTTCGTGATTAAAGGTCTGGGTGGTTCAGGTCCACTTGGTGTCAGCGATATGCTTGACGAAGGTTTATTCAATTACCGTAAACCCCTTTACCTGCGAAATTAATAAAATTATGGTAGATTGCTGAACCACAGAAGGGACTGACAGTCCAAACATTGACAACGACTATGGCATCAATTGATGCCCACAATCGCAAGATTATTTGGCCAAGGATATTTTTGGATGAAAGCTCGGATAAGAATAATAGCAGCCTTAATAGGCGCAACACTCAGCATGAATGCAATGGCAATACCTGTACCGTTAGACAGTGTTGCGGTGCAACTTAACGATGGCATCATTTTACAAAGTGAAGTCGACAATATGCTGAGCACAGTTAAGCATAATGCCAAAGAGGCCGGTCAATCATTACCGTCTGACGAAGCATTAGAAACTCAAGTGATTGAGCGCTTAATTTTAACGCGTTTACAGTTGCAAATGGCTGAGCGTATTGGCCTAGTGGTCGGTGATTTACAACTAGATCAAACCATTGAAAACATTGCCAAAGAGCAAAAGATGTCGGTGGCACAAATGCAGAGCGAAATTGAAAAAAGCGGTCAAAGCTTTAGTCAATATCGCGAGCAGATGCGCCAAGAAATTACCTTAGGCGAAATTCAGCGTATTCAAGTCCAGCGCCGCATTCAAATTTCATCCCAAGAGATTTCAACCTTAGTCAAAATGATTGAAGAACAAGGCTTAAAAAACGTTGAGTTCCAGATTGGTCATATTCTGATTGAATTACCAAGCAGCCCAACCAGTGCTCAACTGGAAGCCGCGCAAACACGCGCAGAGGCTGTGCTTAAACGCTTAAAAGATGGCGCTGATTTCAAGCAAACCGCCATTGCCGCGTCATCAGGCCCTAAAGCGCTGGAAGGCGGTATTTGGGATTATATGAATATCAATGAAATGCCGACCTTATTTGCTGAAGTAGTGACTGATGCGAAAAAAGGCGACATTATAGGCCCAATTAAAAGTGGCTCAGGTTTTCATATCATCAAGGTCGTTGATACTCGTGGCTTACAAGCTAAAGAAGTTAATGAAGTAAAATCGCGTCATATCTTATTGAAGCCATCACCAATTTTATCTGAAGATCGCGCTAAGGCTATGCTTGATCAGTTTGCCCAAGATATTCGCAGCGGTAAGGCGGATTTTGCGAGCTTAGCCCGCCAATATTCTGAAGATCCAGGTTCTGCCACTAAAGGCGGCGAGCTAGGATGGGCCGACCCACGCATGTACGTTCCTGCGTTTGCGCAAACCTTAGAAGAGCTCAATCCTGGTGAGCTGAGTGCACCGTTTCGCTCAAGCCACGGCTGGCACATAGTGCAATTAGAAGATAGCCGCACCACAGATGCCACCGCGAAGATGAACATTAATCAGGCGCAGCAATTAATTTACCGCCGTAAATTCAATGAAGAATTACAGCTATGGTTAGATGAAATGCGCTCTGAAGCCTATATTGAAATCTTCAATAATAACAATAGCCAAGGATAATTGACTTTGACAATCAAACGCATTGCCATCACTCCGGGTGAACCTGCTGGCATAGGACCCGATCTCGTTGTCCAAATTGCTCAGCAGCACTGGAATGCGCAATTGGTTGTCTGCGCCGATCCTGATCTATTAATAAATAGGGCTCAACAGTTAGGATTACCATTAACCTTAGAGCCCTATCAGCCAGAGGTTGCGCCCAAGGCGCAGCGCGCTGGCACCTTAACCATAAAGCCATTTTCATTAGCGGAACCCTCTATTTGCGGTCAGCTCAACGAAAATAATAGCGCTTATGTGGTCGACACTTTAAGATACGCCGGCGAGCGCAACATGTGCGGCGATTTTGACGCTGTCGTGACAGGTCCTGTGCACAAAGGCATTATCAATCAAGCGGGCATTCCCTTTAGCGGACATACCGAGTTTTTTGCTCAACAAGCAAAATGCCAAGATGTGGTAATGCTGCTTACTTGCCCTGGTTTACAAGTGGCCTTAGTGACGACCCATATCCCATTGGCGTACGTGGCAAAAGCCATCACTCACGACAGATTAGTGCATATAATTACTATCTTGCACCAAGAGTTAAAGGCAAAATTTGCCATTAACGATCCTAAAATCTATGTGTGTGGACTTAATCCGCACGCGGGTGAAGATGGTCATCTTGGCCGCGAAGAAATTGACATTATCATTCCTGCGCTCAATCAGCTCAGAAATGAGTTCGCTATGAATATTACCGGCCCATTGCCGGCGGACACCTTGTTCCAACCTAAATACCTTGATGATGCCGATGTCGTATTGGCCATGTATCATGATCAAGGTTTACCTGTGTTAAAAGCACAGGGATTTGGGAAGTCAGTGAATATTACGCTGGGGCTGCCTTACATACGCACCTCAGTGGATCACGGCACCGCCTTGGAACTTGCTGGCACAGGAACAGCCGACACTGGCAGCTTAGTCTGCGCCCTGAATAAGGCCATTGAACTGGCCTCCAACTGAATTTATACAAATCCATGAGCAATAGAGTCCATTTAGGCCACACGGCCAGAAAACGCTTCGGTCAGAACTTTTTAACCGATTACAACATTATTAATCGTATTGTTGGTGCAATCGCGCCAGACAATGACCACGTGATGGTGGAAATTGGTCCAGGTCTTGCCGCATTAACTGAGCCAGTAGCTGACGCCGTTGATAACTTAACTGTGGTGGAGTTAGACCGCGATCTGGTTGAGCGTTTAAAGCAGCACCCAGTGCTGAAAGATAAGCTGACTATTTACCAAGGCGACGCCTTACAGTTTGATTTTGCGCAGCTCCTGCAGCCAGGCAAGAAATTAAAAGTATTTGGTAACTTACCTTACAATATTTCTACGCCATTAATGTTCCATTTGTTTGAGTTTGCTGAACATATTGAGAACATGCACTTCATGCTGCAAAAAGAAGTGGTGTTGCGCTTATCAGCAGCGCCAGGTTGCAAAGCTTATGGCCGTTTAACGGTAATGGCGCAATACTTCTGCCAAGTGGTACCTGTATTAGAAGTACCACCAGAAAGCTTCACACCGGCACCTAAAGTAGACTCTGCGGTTGTGCGCTTACTGCCTTATGAAGTTAAGCCATGGCCATGTGACGATCTTGCTGTGATGCAAAAGGTAACGACGACAGCCTTCCATATGCGTCGTAAAACCTTACGCAATAACCTCAAAGGATTATTGAGTGATGCTGACTTTGCGAGCTTAAATATCGACGCCACGCTACGACCTGAGCAAATCAGTGTGCAGCAATATGTCGCTATGGCTAACTTAGTGTGTCGCCGCGGCTAAATTAAAGGACAATGCAAAGGAAATGCGAATGAGCGGACTGGAATCCTCAATATCGATTGAAGTGGTGACTGAGTATAACGCGCAGCAATCCTCTCCCAGTGAAGATAAATACCTGTTCAGTTATACCATCACCATCATTAATCACGGTGACCAGCCTGCGACATTAAAGACGCGTCACTGGATTATTACCGATGCCAATGGTCATAAAAGTGAAGTCCAAGGCGCGGGCGTGGTCGGAGAAACCCCTACCATAGCTGCGAACTCGGCCTTCCAATATACCAGCGGCACCATTTTAGAAACGCCTATTGGTATTATGCAGGGCTCCTACGTGATGGAAAGTGCGGCCGGTGAGAGATTTCAAGCCGCGATTAAGCCTTTCAGATTAGCCGTACCGGGTTTGCTGCACTAGGAGATGTTGTGGCTCACTATTTTGTAGGAGACATTCAAGGTTGTTATCAAGAGCTGAGCCTGTTACTTGATAAAGTGGATTTTAATCCTTCTAAAGATCAACTCTGGGCCGTCGGTGACTTAGTAGCTAGAGGCTCTGACTCATTAGCCGTACTGAGATTATTTCAATCCCTTGAAGATGCCGGCAATCTGGTGCTGGGCAATCATGATTTACATCTACTTGCTGTATTTGCAGGCCTAAAAAAAGCGAAAGCTTGCGATAATCTCCAGCCAATTTTAACGGCCGAAGATGGCGACTCTTTGATAAACTTCTTACGCTGTCAGCCGTTAATGCGCGAATTACCTGAGCATAAAATCATCATGACTCATGCTGGCGTGCCGCCGCAATGGGATCTTGAGACCTTACGACGAGAATCAAAACAAGTGAGCGAAGCACTCATGGCTGATGATTATCTCGAAGCGCTCATCGCCAAGATGTATAGCCAAACCGCTGAACACTGGTCGGAATCACTCACTGGCGTAGATAGGTTACGTTACTGCATTAATGCGCTCACCCGCATGCGCTTTTTGCATCGCGATGGTTCACTCGATTTTGAATGTAAAGAATCACCACAAACAGTTCAAAGCAACGATTTAGCTCCATGGTTTGCCTTTGCAGGACAATTACCCCAAGATTACCGCATTATCTTTGGTCACTGGGCTGCCCTCATGGGACAAACCGATAATGAGCGCATGCTTGCCTTAGATACCGGCTGCTGCTGGGGTGAACACTTAACTTTGTATCATCTGGAAAAGAACGAGCGCATTACTCAACAATCATTAAGATAGCGCTGCTGGGCTACATGCTGACTGCCTGTTTAAATATCTGTTAAGTACTGTAACTTTGAGCCTAAGCCATAACGTGCATAACGCTCATAACTACGCGAATTCCTTGGCATGAATAAGTATGAAGTATCGGCGCCATGCTACTTAGCACAGCGCCTGCAAAATTTCTGTTGGCGCTAGATCTAGAGTTAGCTTTAACTATCCCAACTAGCCTTGCTTAAGCAAATTGATAAACCGATATTTTATGCCACTATCGTTTTGATGCTGCTCTTCAGACTCAATAGCCCAATTGAAAACTTGCCAATCCGGAAAGTGAGTATCCCCGTCAACATCAAGATCAATTAAGGTCAAATATAGCTTATCGGCCTGCGGCAATAACTGCCGATACAACTCACCTCCCCCTATCACCACTAACTCATCACACTCTGTCACTAGCGCTTTGGCTTCATCAAAGCTACTCACTCGCGTAACTCCGGCGGCTTGCCATGATGCATCGCGAGTCATGACTATATTCAGGCGCCCAGGTAAGGCTCTACCAATCGATTCATAGGTTTTTCTTCCCATCAATATAGGCTTACCCAGGGTCATGGCTTTAAAGTGCTGTAAATCTTCTTTTAAGTGCCATGGCATAGTATTGTTTTTGCCAATTACACTATTATTGGCCATTGCCGCTATCATGGCTATCTGCACTGTGAGCTCCTTACATACTGAGTCGAGTTACATCATAAACTAAAGATGGCAAAGCCTAACCAAAAGCAAGGTTCTCGACAATAAAGTGAATGAGAATAATTTGGCTTGAACCCATTCATGCCTAGAGTGGCAATCACAGTCAAAACGGCTGCAGGATAAACTAATTCGATGCTAAAGAGCAAAAGGGATAATTGGCAGGGCTAACTGATTACACTGATGGAGAAACTAAGAGGCTATCTAAGATATCCACTAAGATAGCCATCTCTATAAGATAAGAGCAGTAACACTGCTCTTATCTTTAAACGCTTGCCAACTTCTATCGCATGCTTGATGCTCAAAATTAAGCACAGACACATTGTTTAACGAGTCTAATGCATCCACTCGAATGCATTAGACTCATCTTATTAAAGCTTAGTTCATTAAGCTCGCTGTAATTAACGTTGGTAGATGACCTCAACGTCATAGTCATCTTCATCCCAATCTTCATCATCGAGATCATCTTCAACGATTTCGAGGTTAGATTGATGATAGTTGTCCCACTTAAATTCAACTTCCGCATCCGGATCGACACGACGATCTTCAATCGGTAAGGTGTTGATGTAATCCATCAGCTTTGAACTTAAGGCTTCAGTACCAGTACGGGTGAAAGCAGAGATAGTGAATACTTCACCTTGCCAATCAAGATCGCGCACGATTTGATTAACTTTCTCTTGTACTTCTTCTTCCAGCATTAAGTCTGATTTGTTAATCACTAACCAGCGAGGCTTTTCGGCAAGTTTTGGTGAATATTTTTCCAGCTCAGCAACGATTGCTCGCGCTGATTCAACTGGATTGCTACCATCGATAGGCTCAATATCAAGCACATGCAGCAGAATACGACAACGCTCTAAGTGCTTAAGGAAACGAATACCTAAACCAGCACCGTCAGCTGCGCCTTCGATTAGGCCAGGGATGTCAGCAATAACGAAACTTTGACCAGGGCGTGGATTCACTACACCTAAGTTAGGTACTAAGGTCGTGAAAGGATAATCCGCTACTTTAGGTTTAGCACGTGATACAGCGCGAATTAAGGTAGATTTACCCGCATTAGGCATACCTAACAAACCTACGTCAGCCAGTAATAATAGCTCTAAACGTAAGCTGCGTACTTCACCTGGAGTACCTAAGGTTTTTTGTCTTGGGGCGCGGTTAGTACTGCTCTTAAAACGAGTGTTACCTAAACCGTGGAAACCCCCTTTCGCGACGAGTAACTTTTGGCCGTGCTTAGTCAAGTCACCTAAAGTCTCAGCCGTTTCATCATCGACAGTGCGAGTACCTACAGGGACTTTTAAGAATAAGTCTTCGCCAGCGCGACCAGTACAATCACAGCTGCTACCGTTCTTACCGCGTTCAGCCATGTGAAAACGCTCAAAGCGATAATCGATTAGCGTGTTGAGGTTTTCATCAGCAACCAAATACACATTACCGCCATCACCGCCGTCACCACCATTGGGACCACCATCTGGCACATACTTTTCACGTCTAAAGCTCACACAACCGCTACCGCCGTCGCCTGCTTCAACTCTGATTACTGCCTCATCGACAAACTTCATATCTATTCCAATACCGTTAACTAACTATGCATAAGGCGGTAATTCTGGCAGTGACATGAAAGCCCATGCTGCAAAAACCACACCTTGAGTGACAGCGACGCCGCCAACATTTGCGAAATTATACTGCTATCTTGGCTAGAGCGCCAAAGCAATTGCTTTTTATTGTCTCTAGCAAAAACAAAAGCCCCACCAATGGCGGGGCTTAATCGTTTAAGCAAGTTCGACTATTAGTCTTGGATGCTAACAAACTTACGGTTGTTAGGACCTTTAACTTCGAACTTAACTTTACCGTCAGTCAGAGCAAACAAGGTATGGTCGCGACCTAAACCTACGTTTACACCGGCGTGGAACTTAGTACCACGTTGACGAACGATGATGTTACCAGCCAAAACTGATTCGCCACCGAAGCGCTTTACACCAAGACGTTTACTTTCTGAATCGCGGCCGTTACGAGTAGAACCGCCAGCTTTTTTATGTGCCATGAGTTAGACTCCTAATTAAGCGCTGATAGCAGTGATTTTAACTTCAGTGAACCACTGACGGTGGCCCATTTTCTTTTCGTGGTGCTTACGACGGTTAAACTTCTGGATGATAACCTTCTCGCCGCGACCATGGTTGATAACGGTAGCAACAACTTTGCCACCAGCAACCAGTGGAGCGCCCACTTTCACGTTTTCGCCATCAGCAATCAGCAGAACTTGATCGAATTCGATAGTTTCGCCGGTAGCAACTTCAATTTTCTCTAAACGAACTGTATGACCTTCAGCAACACGGTGTTGCTTACCGCCACTTTGAAAAACAGCGTACATAGCTATTTCACTCCAAATTGCGACACGCTGGTCCCACTTAGTAGGGACGGCAGGGTGCTCAAAAAACTTTATTGACAATGGTCGCGGAGTTTACGCGAAGAAGTACTATCAGGCAAGAGCAAATTATGAAAGATTAAAAAAAGATCGGTTTAACTCTCACAATACTGCTTCTACTACTGTCTAGTACCAGCATTTTTAGTTATATTTGGCTGTATAAAAAAGCCTTCTATAGGGCTGAACTTAATTTACACCTCCCTGGAACCAGAGTCTATATGGATTTACATGCCATCCGCGAGCTTGCTGACAACGACATGCAAGCAGTTAACCAACTGATTTATAAGCAGCTTGAGTCAGATGTCGCCCTGATTAACCAATTAGGATTCTATATTATCAATGGTGGGGGAAAGCGTTTAAGACCCTTACTATCAGTATTAGCAGCCCGCGCTGTTGATTATCGAGGCGAAGCTCACCTTAAATTAGCCGCCATTATTGAATTCATTCATACCGCATCTTTACTGCATGACGACGTTGTTGATGAGTCCACCATGCGCCGCGGTCGTAAAACCGCCAACGCCATGTTTGGTAATAGTGCTAGCGTATTAGTGGGTGACTTTCTTTATACCCGCTCATTTCAAATGATGACTGAGCTGGAAAGCATGAAGGTATTAACCGTACTGGCTGATGCCACCAACGTGTTAGCCGAAGGCGAAGTGCTGCAGTTAATGAACTGCAATGACCCAGACACCACAGAACAAAGCTACATGCGCGTGATTTATTGCAAAACAGCTAAGTTATTTGAAGCCGCGACGCAACTTGTCGCCGTACTTGCTGGCAGCGATAAGTCATGGGAAAAAGCATTAGGTGATTATGGTAAGTATTTAGGTACCGCTTTTCAGCTCACTGACGATTTACTCGATTACACCGCTGATGCTGAAGAGCTAGGTAAGAATATTGGTGATGACTTAGCAGAAGGTAAACCAACGCTACCACTTATCTATGCGATTAAACATGGCAGCCCATCAGAGCAAGAAATGATCCGTCACGCCATTGAACACGGCGATGGCACTAAGGATATCGATGCTATTATTGCTGCGCTGCGTCACTGCGGCGCTTTGGAATACACTCATCAACGTGCGTTAGAAGAATCACAAAAAGCCATTGATGCCTTAAGCGTATTACCTGATAGCGATTATAAAACAGCATTAGTGTCACTGGCTAAACTAGCCGTTGCCCGTAATCATTAAGCGCATATTGTCTTAATTAGCTTAATGACAGTAGCAACAAGTTAAAGCAGTGCTTTGGCTTGTTGCTCATATTAATCAGTCCTCCGCACTCACTTAACACCACAAACGACACAAACGTTTTAATCAACTGTAAGCGCTCAATATCTAATCGCACCAACAACTGCTTTACCCAGCTTGCCAATAAGGATAAAGTCTTACCACTTAACGATAAAAATCTAAGCCTAACCAACAAAGACGTTATGTTATGGCTCAACACTTTTGAAGATATAATAAACGTGAAAAAACACTCAGGCTTTACTCTGATTGAACTCGTAGTCGTCATTATTATCCTTGGTATCTTGGCGGTCGTTGCGGCGCCTAAATTTATTAATCTTGAAAATGATGCCTTAGACTCCAGTGTTAAAGGCGTCGGCGGCGCTTTTAAATCGGCGGTTGGTATGGCTCATAGCGCTTGGATTGCTAAAGGCGCATCCGGCCCGATGGAAGATGTACCTATTTACTCTAACAATGCAGATCGCTCCGGTACCTTAGATATCAATGCCAATGGGTGGCCAGCGCAGCATTTTCTTGGTCCAGTAGAAGAAAGCCCAAGCCTTGATAGTGTTGACGATTGCATGTCTGTATGGCGCATATTGTTTGCAGGCGCAGAGCCTAGCGTATCAGACACTGCTGAGACAGATAATACTACCTATAAAGCCAATTATACCGCAGCCGGTCAATGCCGCTTCGTGTTAGAACGCGACAATAGTTATTACATAGATTACAACTCAAACACAGGTAGCGTGATTACTCACATTCCTTAATGCTTAGATAATCCTCACCTATGCAAATCTAGTTAGATGAACTGACTTCACTAAGCTCATCTCACTAAGCTCATAACATAAGGCTCATAACATAAGGCTCAGCACATAAAGTTGATCACGTTAAGTTCATCACGTGAAGTACAACTCACTCGTTAAGCATGGCCAATAGCTAAGCTTGAGCCTTATACCTGCCAATCAATCGGAGTTTGGCCGTTTTCTAGCAATAACTCATTGATAGTCGAGAAATGCCGGCAACCAAAAAAACCGCGATAGGCAGACAACGGCGAAGGATGCGGCCCAGTTAATACCTTATGGTGCGCCGCAGTAATCACCTTACCTTTCTTGATGGCATGACTGCCCCAAAGCACAAAAATAATCCGTTGTGTTTGCTGATTTAACAGTTCAAGTACGGCGCCCGTAAACGTTTCCCAGTCAGCCTTAGCGTGCGAGTGAGCCTTGCCCTGCTCAACAGTTAATACTGTGTTGAGCATTAACACCCCTTGTTTAGCCCATGGCTCAAGAAAACCATGATGAGGAATAGTAAACCCCTCAATATCCGCGGCTAATTCTTTATACATGTTCACTAATGATGGCGGCGTTTTCACCCCAGGTTGCACTGAAAAACACAAACCATGAGCCTGCCCGGCTCCGTGATACGGATCTTGCCCTAAAATCACCACCCGCACTTGCGCTAATGGCGTTAATTCAAAGGCGCGGTACACATCACTTGCTGGCGGAAAAATAGTTTTAGTTTGGCGCTCAACAGCTACAAACTGCTCGAGGGTTTTAAAATAGGCTTGCTGCTGCTCAGCGGCAATAAAGGTTGACCAATGGGTATGATTTGACATGCTAGCTCCGCGGCTTACTCTGATGGCGCAAGGGTAAGAGTTAAGTCGCCGCAGAGCAAGCCTAGACGTTATTCTTGATGAAAAGCCGTTTCGCGTTCAAAAGAACATAGCCGCGGGGGCAGATGCAGACGACTTAGGTGGGCTAAGTGAGTTAAAAGAATCAAGATGACCATACATAGCTTGCGGGCGATAATCCCAAACGGATTCAATTAAATCTGCAGTTAAACACTCATTAGGAGTGCCACTAATAACCATGTTGCCTTGGTTTAACACCATAATTTGGTCAGCATATCGCGCGGCTTGATTAATATCGTGTAGCACACTTATCACGCAAAACTGCCTCTCTTTAGCTAAGGTCTGCAATAAGCCTAACACCCTGTGTTGCTGCGCTAAATCGAGCGCCGAGGTGGGCTCATCAAGCAATAACACCGCAGGCCTCGGTGCTTGCGTTAATTGCACTAGTACTCTGGCAATATGCACCCGCTGTTTTTCACCACCGGATAATGCGGGATAGCTCTGCTGCGCCAAATGCGTTAACTGCAATTGCTCGAGCATGGCAGCAACGCACTCCTCACCCGCCTTCATATCTAGGCTCAAGGGATAAAGCCCCATGGCAACCACTTGCTGCACAGTAAAAGGAAAACTCAGACTCGCGTATTGCGGCAATACCGCCATTTGCCGCGCAAGCTCAAGGCGCGGCAAATTTGTAAGCTCTCGATCATAAAGACTTATCTTGCCAGTATGCACTCTTGTATCTTGGCTAATACATTTTAATAAACTCGATTTTCCCGCACCATTAGGCCCAAGCAGTGCAGTAAAAGAGCCATAACTAAAGCGTGCATTGATATCGCGCAAAATAGCTTTATGGCCTTGCTGCACACTTAACTCTGTAATAGTTAAACACTGATGTTGAGCCACCACATACTCCTTAGCCAAGTGCGATGCGCACAGGGTAAAATTCAATTACGCTAAAATCATTCGTTCTACAGCATTCTTGCTAAACCATTCTTTCTCAATAAATGTTTCTACACCAATCTATGGCGCTGCTTGAGTAGCAAGTAGATAAAGAATGGCGCGCCGATTAAGGCGGTAATGAGTCCTACGGGCACTTCCGCGGGGGCCATCAATACTCGCGACCCAATATCCGCTAAGGCTAACAATATCGCGCCGAGCACAGCGCTCATGGGCAGTAACTGACGATGATCTGGCCCTAATAGCATTCTGACTATGTGCGGCACCACTAAGCCAACAAAGCCAATAATACCGGTCGCAGCAACGCTGACGCCGACACCTAAGGCGCACAATAAAATCATGCGGTATTTTAAGCGCTCCACATCTATGCCTAAATGGCGCGCCTCAGCCTCGCCTAACAACAAGGCATTAAGCGCGTTCGCATGGCGTTGAAATTGCCAAGATAAAATGACTAAGAAAGTAAAAGTGAGCCACACATACTCAAAACTCGCGCCAGCAATGGAGCCCATTTGCCAGAGACTTAAATCCCGTAAGGCGCTATCGCTCGCAAGATAAGTCAGCACCCCAATGCCAGCACCAAATAAGGCAGATACCGCAACGCCTGCCAGCAATAACATCACAACAGAAGTACCATCGCGACTTGCCGCCAATTGATACACCAATAAGGTCGTACCTAATCCCCCCGCAAATGCTGCCATGGCCAGTAAACTTGCGGGCGCCACAGGCAAGAGCACTATGCAAATAGCCGCCCCTAATGCAGCGCCTGTAGATACCCCAATAATGCCAGGGTCGGCTAATGGGTTACGAAATAAGCCCTGCATCACAGCGCCCGCTTGCGCCAACATAGCGCCAACTGTCATGGCCAGCAAGGTTCTTGGCAAACGTATGCTATCAATCACCACTTGCTCGTGGGGTGCTATGGCAAACGCATCCATAGCGGTCAAACTATGGAGCAGCGCTTTTAATGCTGAACCAAAACCTATGGCTAATGGGCCAACACTGATAGAAATAATGCTGGTAATCACTAACAGCACTAGCGCGCTATTTCGATAAAAAGAATAATTAGCCACTACGGAAAATCCTTAATCTGGCTTGAATGCTTGAGTGCCTAAATACAAGCACTGGCAAAGCAGTTAATTTAGGTCGATTAATTGATCCGCTAACTCATTGGCCGCTTGTAAGCTGCTGATCCCCAAGCCGCCAATTAATGCATGACTATTGATGGGATACACAGAGCCTTGCAACACCGCTTTGGCATGCTGCAACAATGGCATTTGTTGCAGCAATAATTGCTTAGCATCCATTGGCGTTTCATCGCGCACGCTTACAATAATCACATCGGCATCAAGCGCTAGAATCCCTTCTTGTGACACACTTTTATAGCCCTCAAAATCCGCGGCATTCTTGCCACCAGCTAAATTAATAATCACATCACCGGCTGACCCTTTACCCCCTACTCGCGCTGGGCGCTCTGGCATCATTAGCATAAACAGCACCTTAGGCGCCGCTGGGGCTACTTGCTGCTGTTTTTGCTGCAATAGCGCAAAGTCGAGATCAAGTTTGGTTTTAAGCTGTTGAGCCTGAATTTCACTGCTGAGTAACCGCCCTAGCGCATCAATATTACTCAGCAAACTTAAATAGCTAGTGGGGATAGGCAATTGCACGACATTTACCCCAGCGGCGCGCACTCTATCTATAGTGGTTTTAGGCCCCATTTCAGCGGTTCCAATCAATACGCTAGGTTGCAACGCCAAAATACCTTCGGCCGACAAGGCCCTGTGATAGCCCAAAGTGGTTAACGACAAATCAGCAGGCGCTTGGCTACTGGCATCAATGGCCACTAACTGTGAACCTGCATCGAGCACTAAAATTAATTCAGTCACGCCCGCCCCCGCCGCCACCACCTTGGCATTAGCACCAGCACTAACACCTGCACTAACTTCAGTGCTGGCAGCAATAGCTGCAACACACATCCACGATGACAAGCACAATACACTCACCAACAACCTCAACATAGTTATCTCCTTGTTAGCCAAAACGCGCGCACTCAGCGCTTATGGCTCCATTAAAATTTGGATTTGACTAATTTTTTGTGCCTGTAACATGGCAAGCAATTGCAGCAACAACTGCACTTCGGCCTGCTTGTCGGCGGCAACTATCACTTCAAGTTCTGGCTCCACAGTTAAGCGCCGCGCAACTTCAGCACTAAAATCACTAAAGGCTTCATACCTGTGGCCATCAATCGCCCAGTACGGCGCCTTTGCCATCACATTCACACTGATATTGGGCTTAGGCGCTAATACTTGCGCCTGCTCGCCGCCGTTCGTGGGAACATCAACCGGCAAAGCTAATAATTGGGTGTTGGCGGTCAGCATTAGAAACACTAGCAAGATGAAAATGATGTCGATAAGCGCGGTTAAATCTATGCTGAGCTCTTGATTATCCGCGCCTTTATCAAGCTCTATCACTGCGCGCCACCATGATATACAGCAAGCTCTGGTGTTAACCCCGCCTTGCTATGCACGCCATCAAGCCATAAATTAAGCTCAGTTAAGCCATGTCCGGTGCGCCGACATGTATCTACCACCCAAATATTCATGATTTGTGAAAACGTGAGTGCAGGCAGCGCAATCACTAAGCCTGCGGCCGTGGTATTCATGGCAAGGCCAAGGCCGGCGCTTAACATGGCGGGAGTAATGGGGCCAGCGCTCTGACCTAAACCAGCAAACATGTCAATGAGGCCAAGCACTGTCCCTAATAGGCCAAGTAAAGGACTGATGACTCCAATGGCTTGTAGTACCTTGATGCCAAACAATAATTGCCGCTGCTCTTTGGCTAGCCATAAGGTCATTAAGGCTTCGCGATCACGGCGGTGATGGGTTTTGCTATGCAGCAAGATTAGGCTGCCTCGGGCCAGCATGTCTTGGCGCGTACTGGCGCAAGACTCAAGCTTATCAATGGCTAAACTTGAAACCTTAACCGGAATAATTTGCTGCAATTGCTGGCAAAAAAACTGAGGTCGATGGCGCAAATTAACCAGCATAAAAGCCAAGCGCTCAACAATAATGACCAAGGTCACTAAGGCGCAGCAGACTAGCGGCCAAGTAAGCACGCCTAGATTGAGATCAGCAGCTAACATTGAATTTCCTTACTAATTTAGAGCGAAACGAACCGGCACTTCGACGCGAAACAAACCCGCGCTTAAGTGATTTGGTGCCAAAAAATGCCATTTTTTTACCGCGGCCAGTGCCGCCTCATCTAATACTTGATGACCACTGCTAGTCAGCACAGACAGCGATTGCGCTTGACCATAGTGGTTAAAGAACACTTCAAGCTGCACTGTGCCTTCAAGGCCACGCTTTCTTGCTAATTTGGGATACGTCGGCGGCGTTGGTGCACTGGCATAATCTGCCTGACTGAGTGACACCGGCGCCGCCTTTGATTGAGACTGAGATAAATACTGAGGCTGCGCATTGGCGCGACTGTCTAACATTGAATTTGGCATACGACTTGAGGCAGTTAACGGTTCAACCCTATTAACTTTTGTGGCCTCATTAAGCGCAAGCGCACTCTCATTAAGCACTGTCGTAGCCTCATTATCTTGGACAATTTCAGTCGCTGGCGCATTGTTGCTGGTCTGAACCTTAGGCCTAGCTTCACTGCTGAATGGCTTTGATAACGCTGAGCGTTCCGAGGTAATTTCAGGCTTAGTTGCTGGCTTATGAGCCCTTGTCTCGAGTGGTTTTTCGGCCGTTTTAGTCACTATTGGGCTATTTGGTGAGCTTGGTGCGCTTAACACATGCGAAACGGCAGCAGCTATTGGCTCAAATTTTACTCTTGGTTCAACTATTGATTCAGATGCTGACTCAGATTTTATCTGAGTCGTTGCCGCAGTTAACTGCAATTGCAACCTCTGGCTTACCTTATGGCCTACCCCAGATTTAATGGCCATAGGTTCTGAATGCTGGGCAAATGCTATAGCACACAATGCCAGCGCCAAGGGCGAACATAATAAATAGCGTTTAGGCGTCACAGCGCACTCTCCCAGCCAAAAGTAACCAAGTATTCCTATCTGTGCTTTTAGGCATGTAAGCTTCCATGCTAATCACCACTCCAAGTTGCTTCCACATGAGCTAAGCCACATGAGTTAATGCCGCGCTAGCAAAGACTCAAGTGTTAGTTTCTCAATAAAAATCAATCACTATTTCCCCCTTAACATCAGCTTATGCCCAAGCTTTCGCTAATTAAGATACTCAAGCATTAGCCCAAATGCAAATGGTAATAATTATCATTTGATCTATTATTTGTATTAAAGTAGAGTGCGTGACGTTCGAGTGAACACTGCCAATAACGCCCAACCACTGCGGAACAACAAGACTGAAGCTTATCGCTACTGCGCTGATTTTAATGATAAAAGGATATTGTACATGTCGGTAAAACCTCTGGCCTTGGCCGTTTTAGCAGGACTTAATCTCATCCCTTTGGCTCATGCCACCAGCCCAAATCAAACACTGACTGAAGTCTTAGTCAGCGCGAGTCGCATTGAAGAGCAAGCCTCAGATTCAAGTCGCTCGGTAGCTGTGATAGATGAGCAAGAAATCGCAGTGACTCAACCTCAGTCAGTTCCACAAGCGCTCGCAGGGGCTGCCAATGTCAATGCGACCAATGGCCCAAGAGCTAGCAGTCAAGGCGTTGAAATTCGTGGTATTGGCGGTGATAGAGTGCTGCAAACTGTTGATGGCACCAGGCAAAACGCCAGTTCAGGCCATAGAGGCACCTACTTTTTAGACCCAGAAATGCTCAAATCCATCGAAGTCATTCGCGGCCCTGCCAGCAGCCTGTGGGGCAGCGGCGCCATTGGCGGCGTAGTGGCGCAAAATACCCGTTCAGCTAAAGATTTTTTAGAGGACGAGCAATCATTCGGCGGCTATATCAAGCAAGGTTATGAAGCCAATGGTGATAGAACCAAAACCAGCGGCGCACTCTTTGGACAAGATGATGCTTGGGATTGGTTAGTCAATGGTGCTTACTTTGATGGAAATAACATTGATTTAGGCAATGGCCAGCAATTACAACACAGTGGTAATAATGGTTATTCTTCAATGGCTAAACTTGGCTGGCAAGCCAATGATCTTAATCGCCTGCAATTAACGGGGCGCGTTAATCAAATTAATGAACTGGTTCCAAGTAACCCAGGTGCAGACGTTAGCCGCAGCGTGCCATTAGTGCAGCGCAATACTGACGATAAGCACCTAAGTCTTGATTATCAGTTCCAATCGAGCAGCAGTACGTTACTCGATGGCAATGCCAAGCTGTATTACAACCAAGCTAAGTATGATGAACAGCGCATCGCGCTTAAGCAAACCGACAATACTGACTATCAAACCTTAGGCCTTAGCTTGGTTAATCGCTCACGCTTTGGTGAGCTAGCCTTTATTTACGGTCTTGATGGCTATCAAGATAAATTATCGACAGTGCGCGATGACAGCGGCCAAGTAGGCCAACGCCCCGATGATATTGACGCCAACGCTAAGGTTTGGGGCAGCTTTATTCAGGCCGATATTCCGCTGCTTGAGCATGTCACCTTAAGCCCAGCATTAAGATACGATAGCTTTAACAACACCAGTGACAGCTTAGATTTATCCAGTCGTGATGATAAATGGTCGCCATCTGTGGGGCTTACTTGGAAAACCGCCCAGTGGCTCACGTTAAGCGCTCGTTACGATCAGGCGTTTCGCGCCCCGAGCATGACAGAGATGTTCTCAACCGGTAGCCATTACTGCATTCCATCGATTCCAGGCTTTTTACCCAATGGATTATGTAACCGCTTTAAAATCAACCCCGACCTACAAGCCGAAACCGCTCGCAATAAAGAGTTAAAAGCGCAAGTGCAGTTAAGCGAGCTCATGGGTGATGATGACTTAGGCTTGAGCCTTAACTTATTTCGCAATGACATCGATAACTTCATTATTCAGCAAGTTGAAAATCCGCTCATGGGCATACCAGGCTTTGAGCAAACAACCACTTGGAATAACGTGCAAGACGCGAAATTACAAGGTTTTGAAATTAATGCGCGCTATCGCATCGAGCAAACACACCTAAGCCTCGACTATGGTCAAACTCAAGGCACAGATGATGCTACCGGCGAATATTTAGAGAGTATTCCGGCTAATAAGCTCACCATCGACTTAAGCCAAGGCCTGTGGAGTAACGATGTCACTCTTGGCACGCGCTACATGTATACCGCAAGCCAAAATAAGCTGCCAAGTGCCTCAAGCCACACTGACTTTGACGCTTATGGATTATGGGACGTCTATGTCGCGTGGGAGCCATCAAGTGGCAGCTTAAACGGTTTACGCCTAGATGCTGGCATAGACAATTTAACCGATGAGTATTACCGCCAAGCATGGCAGACCTTGTACTCCCAAGGCCGTAATTTCAAATTATCCGCGCGCTTTACTTTCTAAGGCTCACTATGAATATGATTAACCACCACATAATAGCCACCTTGCAGGCAGAACCCCAAGCAAGCCCAAGTGATCTCGCCCAAAAGCTTGAAGTCAGTGAACTCTTGATTTATCAACATTTACCGCCACAGCAAGTGCATTGGCTGCCAAGCGCGCTGGCGCAAGAGTTACTTGAAGCTCTGCCAGAGTGGGGCAACTTAATGACCATAGTGCTGCTCGCAGGTAATGTTTTTGAATTTAAAGGCCCTTTCCCTAAAGGCAAACTCGGGCACAAGTATTTTAATCTCTACAGTAAGCACGATGGCATGTATGGCCACTTGTTACTGTCAAGCTTTGCCGCCATTGCGCTCGTAAGCCGCCCTCTGCGTGGGCGAGCAAGCTATGCCATCTGCTTTTTTGCGGCCAGTGGCGATGTCATTTTCAAGATTTATTTAGGGCGAGATCACGCGGGAGAATTATTCTCAGAACAAGTACACAATTTCAATCAACTTAAACAGTTAACCGCAGACTGTTAAATCGAAATCATCGCAACTGACGGCTCGCCGCAGTGCAGGACAAATAGAGGCCACAATGACAACCCGTATTGAACAACGCATCGATGAACAGCAGGCTGAAAACCACAAGCAAGAACGTTTAGCCAGTAAACTATTGCCTGAAATTAATCAATTTAAACACAGCCGCCATACCTTGCAGCTCGCCACTTGCGATCAACATGGTTTACCTAACGCAAGCTATGCGCCTTTTGCATTGGCAGATAAAGGTTTTTATATTCTGGTTAGCGATATGGCGCGCCACGGCATGAATCTTAAGCAATCATCTTTAGTGTCTGTCATGCTGCTTGAAGACGAAAACGAAGCCAAAACCGTATTTGCGCGCAAGCGTCTTACCTTTGATGCTCATGCCAAATGCATTGGCCGCGATAACCCTGATTTTAACTTAGGAGTTGCCGCCTTAACCGCGCGATTTGGCGACATGAGCGCTGAACTTGCCGCCCTGGCCGATTTTAATCTTTATCAATTAAGGCCGCAGCAAGGTCTGTACGTTAAAGGCTTTGGCCAAGCATTTAAGCTAAGTGGTGATGAGTTATTAGAAGTGAGTTGGCAAAACGCAGGTCAACATGGTGTAGCGCAACCCCTTAGCCCAGCGTAATTAAAACCGATAGCGCTAGAGCCTTGACCCGTGCTGATACCCGTGGTGGCTCTAGCGTTATTCCTGTCATTGCACTGTTGCTATGCGCCCGCCCTTCTTGCACACTGATGCACTATCTATCATCTGAACATAATGAAAACACTCACGCCTAACCGCGCAAACTAGTGTCATAATGCCTTTGTGTAGCAAGCAATCTGTGTTCAATAACCTAGCCATTTTCAACCCTATTCACCTAAACACGCCCAGACGTCAGTAAAGTGCCTGCACTATCGCCAAGGATACCGAATGAGTGAGTCGAACCACTTAAGCTCAACAGAATCTGTCAAAGTAAGCACGCCCACTGCGGGCCAGCATAAAGCCATAAATCAAACCGCTGACACTGCGCGCATCCCCCTTAAAAACACGCCTGCGGTACTGCGCTGGATTGCTGCATTTCTTAAGCCTTATCGTTATAAAGTCATCGCTGCCTTAGTGTGTTTATTGGTGGGCTCTGTCGCTTGGTTATCTTTAGGCCAAGGGGTTAAATTATTAGTTGATAACAGCTTTAGTCGCGGCGAAACAGAGGCGCTTAATCAAGTGATGCTGACATTACTCCTCATTATCAGCATAAGTAGCACAGCAGTTTTTTGCCGTTTCTATCTAATGAGTTGGCTAGGTGAGCGCGTGACTAACGATATTCGCCAGCACGTCTATCAGCAATTATTGCAACTATCCCCCGCGTTTTATGCCAAAGAGCGCTCTGGCGAAGTGATTAGTCGCTTTACTGCCGATACCAGTCTTATTCAAACCGTTATAGGTTCCAGCTTATCTATGGCGCTGCGCTCAAGTGTCACTGCCATTGGCGCTTTAGTGATGATGGCCTTTACCAGTTGGCAATTAACTGCCTTGGTGCTTGTAGCTGTACCTGTGGTATTTGGCCCCATAATCTTGCTGGGTAAGCGCGTGCGTCAATTATCCCGCACCAGTCAAGACAAGGTGGCAGAGCTTGGCGCTTACATAGATGAAACCTTACATGAAATTCATACAGTGCAAGCCTATGGCCATGAAAGCATAGATAAACGTCACTTTGCTGAGCAAACCCAAACCATAATGCAGGCGGCGACTGAGCGCATTAAGTATCGCGCGCTGCTTATCGCCATAGTGATGTTTTTATCCATTGTCGCCATAGTGTTAGTCACTTGGCATGGCGCCTTTCAAGTCATGAGTGGTCAATTAAGTGGCGGCGAATTATCGGCCTTTTTGTTTTATGCCGTGATGGTAGCAACCGCTATGGCCACGATTAGTGAAGTCATTAGTGATATTCAGCGCGCAGCGGGCGCCACCGAGCGCTTAATTGAGCTTGCAGACTCTCAAAGTGAATTAGTGCAAATAGCGATGCCAACCACGTTGCCGCACTCCGCCAGCTTAGATATTCACTTTGAGCAAGTGCACTTTAGTTATCCAAATCATCAAGAAAACCCCGTATTTAGTGACTTAAACTTGCATATTGCCACAGGTAGCAAAGTCGCGTTAGTGGGGCCAAGTGGTGCTGGCAAGTCGAGTATTTTAGCCTTGCTACAGCGCTTTTATGATGTGCAGCGCGGCAGCATTCGCTTGGCGGGTATTGATATTAAGCAGTTAAGTTTGCAGCAACTGCGGGCGCAATTTGGCCTAGTGCCGCAAGACCCTGTGATTTTTGCCACCAGCGTGCTGGAAAATGTGCGCTATGGCCGCGCAGCCGCAAGCCTTGATGAAGTAAAGCAAGCCTGCAAAGCCGCCAGAGCGGATGAGTTTATTGCCGATTTCCCTGAAGGCTATGACACTTATTTAGGTGAGCGGGGGGTGCGTTTATCCGGTGGACAAAAACAGCGGATTGCCATTGCTCGAGCCATATTAGCCGACCGCCCAATCTTACTGTTAGATGAAGCCACCAGCGCGCTCGATGCCATTAGTGAAATCAAAGTAAAGCAAGCCCTTGATCAGTTAATGCAGCATAAAACTAGCCTCATCATAGCCCACCGCTTAAGCACAGTCATGAATGCCGATTGCATAATAGTGTTAGATAAGGGCCAAATCATAGCCAGCGGCACCCATGGCCAATTGATACAAACATCGCCTTTATATCGCGACTTTGCGAGCTTGCAGTTATTAGATGAACAGCACCCAGATTTTAGGGCGGCAGCAGGCCTTGCTACTTCTTAATTAAGTTACCAGAGATGGATATGAATTAATCGCAGCCATAAAAAAGGCCAATCCTATGATTGGCCGTTATTTATGAAGCGCGGCTTATTTGCCGTCGCCTTCATCTAAAAATTTGCGCCAGCTAATCAGCGCAGTAGCAAAGTCATCTAAGCCACAACTACAGCTAGATTCGGCATCATACAAGCTCATACCGTCTTCTAAATCATAGTCTTCATTAAAACCAATCACGTTAGCGAACACTCGAACTTGCTCAAAATCCATCTCTAAGGTGAAATCACTGCCAACTAACTGAAAATACCCTGCTTCACCTTGCTGCAGTTTAGCGATAACATTCATCAGTTCGCCAATAATATCATCATCTTGCCCAAGTTCTTCCGAGAACCAGCGACCTAATACTTCATGATCCATACTGAAAATAGCTGTGGCTGTTCCATCGAGGGAATTACGCCGAAATTCATACTCCATCGGAGATCTCTTTACTTAGGTAACTAATGTCACAATTCTAACTCATAGCCATTAAAAATTCCCGTTCCAAACGCCTATTGGCTTAAGTTTCAATCAATGGAAGTTAATTTGCTTCAATTGGCCATTAAGGTAACAATGGCGGTAATTTACTGTTAAGAGTGGGAGTGAGTGGATAATGCATTACGATGCACAATTTGCCTATCTGTTAGGGGTCGACGGCGCCCGTAAAATATCAATTGAAGACGCTATTGCTTGGCAACCCAGCTCACCTGATGATACTAACCAGCTGTGGCTGCATTTAGACTATCAATCCACTGACTGTAAAAAGCATTTACTCAAACTTGGACTAGTGCCAAGCGACATTAAGGTGCTGCTATCGGCCTCACCGCGGCCTCGAGTGCAAAGCGCCAGCAATCGCTTACTTATCTGTTTGCGCGGTATTAACCTTAATGCCGGCCATAATCCGCAAGATATGATTGCCATTCGCATCTATCAAGATAAACACAGATTAATCAGCTGTGGTAAACGTCAGCTCGCCTCCATTCGAACGGTTATTGATTCGCTGTCAGAACTTAAGCCTTGCGCCATTACGCCGCTATTAATGAATTTGTGCGATCAGCTCACGCAAAAACAGGCTAAATACGTCGATGGCTTACAAGATAAACTAACGATTTTGGAAGATCAGCTAACGTTAACCCCAGACGATACCTTACATAATTTGCTCAATGATGTTCGCCGCCAAGCACTAGCGTGTCGCCGTTATTTAGCGCCGCAGCGAGAAGCGTTAGCACGCTTAGGTAGCTGCGAGTACCCCTTATCGCAAATCGAGCGCAATCAGCTTAAAGACTATAACGACAGCTTAGTGCGCATGATTGAAGACTTAGATCTTATTCGTGAATTGGTTAAGGTCAATCAAGATGAACTCGCAAGCATAGCCTCTGGCAAGCTTAACCAGCGCCTGTATTTCTTATCTATTATCACCAGTATTTTTATGCCATTAGGTTTTTTAACTGGCCTGCTTGGGGTCAATATCGGCGGTATTCCAGGCACAGAAAGCCATTGGGCATTTACGGCATTTTCAGGCTTTTTAGTGTTATTACTGGCGGTGCAGCTCTACTTGATTGCGCACTTTAAATGGCTGAAATAAGCTGAGCCAAACTAAACAGCAAATGGTAACAAAAAAGGCGCCTAAGGCGCCTTTTGGTTGAGTGCTATTTAATAGCTGAGCTTATTTGGCAGCTTTAGCCGCAGGAGCTTCTGCAGCGCCCGCTTTCTCAACACCTAACAACTCAACTTCAAACACTAAGGTTGAATTTGGTGGAATAGTACCAGTGTCACGATCGCCATAGGCTAATTCAGCGGGGATCACGAACTTATACTTAGAACCGACGTTCATCAACTGCACGCCTTCAGTCCAACCTGGAATAACGCGGTTCAGCGGGAACTTGATTGGCTCGCCACGATCATAAGATGAATCAAACTTAGTACCGTCAGTTAAGGTACCTAAGTAGTTCACTTCAACAGTGTCTTCAGCGCTTGGCTTAGCGCCTTTGCCTTCAACCAATACTTCGTATTGCAGGCCAGATTCAGTTACTTTTACGCCAGCGTTCTTAGCGTTAGCTTCTAAGAAGGCTTTGCTATCAGCCGCTGATTTATCAGCTAATGCTTTAGCTTCAGTCATGCGCTTGTCATTGAGCTTCTTGTCTAAATCTTGCAGAACTGTCTGCATTTCTTCTTCTGTCAGCTTAAGCTCACTATTCAGGCCATTGCTAAAGCCTTCAATAATTAACTTTTTGTCTACTGGCATACCTAAAGCTTCTTGCTCAGCGATATGACCTGACATGTAGGCACCAATAGAAGCGCCAATGCTATATGATTCTTTTTGTTCTGGCGTAGTCAGGGTTGTAGCTGAAGTTGCAGCCACAGATGAAGCGTCTTGCTCCTGGTTACAGGCGGTTAAACCCGTCAGAGCTAACGCTACCAACGAATATTTAAAAATTGATTTCATGAAATGCTTCCTCAGCTTGATGTTGCCATCAAAATTAGCGTAAATGGTTGTAGCGAACTCACTTTATACTAGTTATTAACGATATTCCATTGTCTATTAAAATAGTAAAAATAACTTAAGGATTTGTTTGCTATGGTTTATAGGACAAAATATTTAGGGATGAGTTCATGGAGAAAATTCTTTCGCTCACTTTTCACCCACCTTTGTTAATCACTTTATTTGTGACCTACTCATACCTACAGGACTTTTCGTTCTTAAGTACAGTCAATGCGGCTAAAATGGCAGTATGGGCAAGTCGCAGCAACGAAAAACGCCCAAACTCAAGGCGCCGTTGTATACTCTGTCGCAAAGCAGGCTGACGATTCTTTTTGTCAGCCTCAGTAGTAATGGCCAAGTCGACACTTGGCCCAATGTTCCTTAGCGATTAACGCTACTTATTGATGGATGCAAGATGCAAGATCAAATTGAAGACCTGCAAACTAAACTCGCGTTTGCTGAAGCCAGCATTGAAGAATTAAACCAAGAGGTGATTAAACTTGGGGATCTAGTTGCCAGACAGCAGCATCAGTTATTATTAGTAGTCAATAAATTACGCGACATTGAACCAAGTAACATGGCGTCAGCGTCCGAAGAGACGCCGCCGCCACATTATTAAGGACATGAATGACGACTTCGCCCCAAGCTCTGTGCGCAATAATGAGTGCTACTCGCGCTGGCATAACAGTGTTATTAATGCTGAAGTGCCAAACACTGCACATAGCAGGCTTTGGGCAAGTCGCTGCCAGCAAGTATGTAATCGCACTTCCCTTATGGCCGGGTATGACTCATTATCCCCTCAGGCACTCTTGCCATTGTTATCGCGTTTTTCATCGTCATTGTTATAACCCAAAAAGCCTCACGATTGCAGGAGCTCATTGATGCGGCAAGCAATTTACTCCCTAGGATGTGGTCTGTTATTGCTAAGTGTGCAAGGCTGCGCCTTTAATAGTTTATTTATTAATTACCCAAGCCAACTCACGGAAGTTAAACAAAGCCTAAATAGCCCTAATCCCGCGGCTGCGGTTTCCAGCCTGCAATCAGGATTAAGCGGTGAAGATCAGCTGTTATACGCCCAAGAAGCCGGCCGCGCCGAGCAAATCGCTGGCAATTTTGCCGCCAGTAAAGGCTACTATCAAACCGCCATTGCCGATTATCGCCGCTTCGATGACAAGGCCACCATTAGCGCCAGCAGTATCGGCGCGCAATCATCAAGCTTATTTCTCAACGATAATGTCATCCCTTATCGCGGACCTGGGTTTGAGCGCATCATGGTGCATCAATATCAGGCGCTTAATTACCTCTTTTTAGGCGACAATCAAGGCGCATTAGTTGAAGCGCGCCGCGCCAACGAATTGCAGCAGCAAGAACAAAGACGCTACGAAGCTGACAATGAAAACATTGCCAAACTTGCCAATGGCGCGGTGGATGCGCAAGTGAATCAACTTGAGGCGAGAGGCGATGGCTTAGCCAGCTCGTTTCTGAATGCCTACAGCTATTATGTGACTGGCTTATTGTATGAGTTACTCGGTCAAGCTAACGATGCCTTTATTGACTATCGTAAAGCCGCGCAAATTATGCCGGGTAACCCTTATGTCGAGCAGGATTTAGTGCGTCTAGCTAAGCTACTTGGCATGCCGCAATATCAAGAATTCAGTAAGAAATTTGGCGCGCCCATATTACCGACCGCTTCCCAAGGGCAAGTGATTGTCTTGATTGAGCAAGGCTTTGTGCCGACCAAGCAAGGTTTTACTGTGCCATTTAGTATTAATGGCAATATCCAAACGGCATCACTACCCACTTATTTAGGCAGTAAACCCATATTTACGCCATCGACAGTCCAAGGCTTAGGTAAACCCTTAGTAAGCGCGCCGCTGGCCAACATTGATGCCTTAGCAAGCACCGCCCTTAAAGAGCAAATGCCTGCCATTCTCGCCCGCCAAGCAGCGCGCATTTATGCTAAGGCTGAACTCAATCAATCGGTTAATCGCAATAACCAAGACAATGTCGGCGCGGTTGCCATGCAAATATTTAACGTCATCACAGAGCAAGCTGATAGGCGCAGCTGGCTGACCTTGCCACAAAGCGCCCAATTAGCTCAGTCTTATGTCGAGCAAGGACAATATCAGTTACAAATCAATCGCGGTCAAACCACGGCGATTGAGGTACAAAAAGCAAAAACAACACTGGTTTGGGTAATAGAGACTGGTAATTACCAACGAATTTATTCAATAATCATCTAAATCGTTAACAATGGGACATGTTATGAAAGCAATTAAAGGTGTATTTCTGTTGGCTGCAGTGATTGGCCTTAGCGCTTGTCAATCTAAGGTCGAGTACGGCAATGCCACGGCGGTTGAAACCGTCAATGAAAACTTTGGCTCAACCGATCTGCAGTCTATCACCACTAAAATGGTCGATAGCATGCTAAGTTTCCCTCCAGTCGTGGCAATTACTGCCAATGAGCGTCCAATTCTTTTCGTCGATAGCATTAAGAATAAAACCTCTGAGCACATAGATACTGAGTCAGTCACTGATTCTATCTCCAATCAATTACTGCGCTCTGGCAAGTTCCGCTTTATCGATATGACTAAAGTAGACGCTGTGCGTAAGCAGTTAGATTATCAAAACAATTCAGGCATGGTTGACCCATCAACGGCGATTAAGTTTGGTCGTCAAATCGGCGCTCAATATATGTTGTACGGCAGCTTATCTAGCATAGTGAAACAAGAAGGCGGCACCCGTGACGTCTACTACAAGATGACTATGCGCCTGATGGATTTAGACACAGGCTTAATTGAATGGTCTGATGAAAAAGAAATCCGTAAAACTAAATCAAAATCGTTTTTAGGGCTGTAATCGCCACGAAACAACCCGCGGGGCTAGACTGGCCCCGCTTGTTATATCTCCCACCCAAATAGAAAGGATGCTGTAGTGACTCTATTCATTAGAGCCAGTGCTTGGCTGATGTGTGCGTTGTTCTTGACCGCTTGTCAGTCCATTCCCTTGCCATTGACCAACAAAGCTAAATCCGACGCCGAATTATTAGCGCAGCGACTAAGCGACATTAGTTACGCTTATCAAATGACGTTATCGCCTGAAGACACGTTTAGCGTGAAGGCGGACATTGATTTCAAACTCGATGATAATCAAAAAGATTTGCCGCTAGATTTGCAGCAAGCGCACATTCAGCAGCTCATTATCAATGGTCAAAACATCTATCCTAACTATAACGGTAAGGTTTTAAGCCTGCCCGCGCGCTTACTGCAAAGCGGTAACAACCGCATTCAATTAAGTTATCAAGGCAATTATCGTCAGCAAGGCCAAGGCCTTATTCGCGTAATAGACCCTAATACTCAGCAAGTTTACCTGTATTCACGCTTTGAACCCCATGGCGCTAGCCACCCATTTGCCTTGTTTGACAAGCCCGGGCTTAGGGGCAAAATGAGTTTACGTCTTGAGGCGCCATCTGACTGGCAAGTGATTAGCACTATGGTGCCCAAAATGAGCCGTGAGGCGAGCACAACATGGGAGTTTGCGCAAACGCCGCCGTTAAGCCCTCATCAATTTGCACTGTTTGCTGGCCCCTTTAGCCATTGGCAATATCAGCAAGATGGCGTGCAATTTAGATTGTTTGCCCTTAATAGCACTCAGGATGATGAGCGTTATGAGCAGTGGCTAAGACTCACTGCCGATAATCTCAAGCGCATAGGTCATGTACTGGCAACCCCTTATCCTTTTACTAAGTTTGATCAGATTTTATTGCCTGGCTTATCCGATACCAGCATGTCACAAGCTGCTGCGGTGAGCGTAACCGAGCGCTTGCCGCTAGATGCCAAACCCATCAGTCAACATATGCAAAACAGTCAGTTATTGGCAAAACAATGGTTTGGCAGCTTAATTAGTTTGCCATGGTGGGATGACTTATACCTGCATGCAGGCCTAGGTTTATACCTTGCCAACCAAACCGCCATAAACGCTGGCATTGATGCCTCAGCCCAAGAGCAATATCAATTTTTACAGCAAAAACAACCGGCCTATAAATACCAGTTGCAGCATGAGAGTCTTGACCCATTAAGCGCCACCGCCACTGAAATCCAAGCGCAGCAATTTTTAGCGGTAAAATCAGCCGCTGAGCTCAATCAAATTGCTATGGCCGTGGGCGAGCGCAAATTCACTGAACTACTGCAAACCTTTATTCAGCGCCACTCGTGGCAATCGGCGGGCAATCAAGCTTGGCGGCAACTACTGGCGCCCTTAGGGCTTGAGCGTTACTGGACGCATCAAACATCTGGCGGCATCAATAGCATCAGCGCGCAATGGCAATGCCAAGATGGCGTACTGGAGCGTTTATCGATTACGCAAACCGAGCCGCACTTTCAAAAGGTTAAGGTGGCGTTGTTTTATAAAAATCAGCACGATTTCCAATTAGATAAAACCTTATTAGTCACGCTTAAAGAGTTAACTACTGAAGTGACGAATGCGGGCCATAACGTGTGCCCAGATTTTGTTTATCCCAACTTTCAAGACATGGCTTATGGACAAGTTCTCTTAGATGAGAAGTCACAAGCCGCCGCCATTCGTCACTTAAGCCAGATAAGCGATCCCTTAATGCAAATGATGTTGCTTGAGGATATTTGGCAAGCAAGCTTAACCGATAAGCTGCCGCTAAATGATTATTTGGGCATGATAATGCTTAACCTGCCCAATATCTCAGCGCCGTCAGTGCAGCTTTTAGCGCAGCAGCAATTACAGCAATTACACCAATTACTGCGCCTCATGCCCACATCGTCTGCCAAACAACGCATCTATAACGCCTTAGAGCAATTTAGTTTGCACCAAATTTACCAGCAAGGGCCGACATCCATTTGGCTTGATAGCTATTTGCAGTTTGCGCAGTCCGATGAAGCTATGGATCACTTACAATCTTTGCTTAACGGTTATAGCTGGCCATTAACCCAAGAGCAGCGCTGGCAGGCTATTACCCGTCTCAATCAATTTGGCCGTGATAGTCGCCAAACTTGGCTCAATAAAGAAGCCAAACGTGATACCAGTTTATTGGGGCAGCAACAGGCTTTAATAGCCAGCATGGCAACCCCGAATGCTGCGCTCAAGCGCCGCTATTTATCGGAATTAAGCCAAGCGCCTTATTCAATGCGCGCTAGCATTATTAGCAAGCACTTGTACCCAGGCCAACAACCGCAAGCGCAGCAAGCCGCCTTTGAGCAAATTAGGCAAGTGCTGCCTGAACTGGTAAAGCAAGCTCCCCATCAGGCTGAAGCCATAGTATCAGGCCTAGTGGTACTCACTTGTCGACCAGACAATATTCATGCCATAGAGCAAGAACTCACGACACTTGATGCCGGCGCCCTGAAAGATGCGATCACCAATCATTTGTTAGTGATGAAACAATGCCAACAGTTTTCAAACGAGCTTGGGGCTAACTAAGGGAATTTAAATGGCAATTGGGCGTTTAAGCGGCGCGCTCTTGAATAATCCATAAGGTTGTTAGCGTTTATTGCGTTAACAACCTCTGCGATAACGGGTATTTGAAGCAAGGTGCAAATTAGCGCCAGAGCTAATTAATCGCGACCATTGATGGTCTTGATGGCGTGAATATTAAGCTCACTCTCTAATTCAGATTGGGCGCCGCTGGGGTAAAAATCCCCCTCCACTTTCCAGTGGGTCTTAGGCAATCTAAATAAATAAAAGCGTTCACGATTGGCATCGGTCACAAAACCCATGCCAAATTGCGCCACTTCAAAATGCACGTCCATCACATAATCGTTAGCAAACCGTTGGCGATTAGTCAGCAACAATACATCGTTACGAGTTAAGTACACCCCCTCTTTATGCTGACCCAAGCGTTCTTTAAGCCAACTGGCAAATTCTTTCGCACTTTTCATCGTCGTCCCCTCTCCGATATTAATCGCTGCCCTAAGCTTGGCGCTAAACATCATTAACAGTTATAGCAAATATTCTTGATTGTGGCGGGCAATGGCGCGAGATGAAGTAAGCAAAACGGTGAAATGAAAGCTTATTCATAAGCCTATACAGGCAGTTAGCCAAGTTGCAAACTCAAGCTAAGTCATTGACTCAAGATTAATTGCCAATGCTTAGCTCAGCCATTGGCTTAACCCATGCCGTTTTTCTTAGTCAATGACAGTCTGGACTATACTTAGTGCATTCCAATAACAAGGAAAATAGCGTGGAGACTATCATAAGCTCTGTAAACGAGATAATAACGACTCTGGCCGCCATGATTTGGCAAATATATTGGCCGTTAGCCTTAGGGTTAATGCTGTCATCTCAGCTACGTAATCTAGTGGCTGTGGATATTGTCGCTAAACATTTAGGTCGCACTACGCCCAAAAGCTTAATGTTAACCACCCTGCTTGGCATGCTGTCATCGTCATGCTCGTACGCCGCCGCCTCGTTATCGCGCACCTTACTGGTTAAAAAAGCTAGTCTTGCCAATGCGATGGCATTTTTAGTGGCCAGTACTAACTTGATTTTAGAAATGTTTATCGTGCTAGTTTCATTGCTTGGCTGGCAATTCTTAGTGGGGGAAATTGTAGGAGGCTTATTACTGATAGTGATTGTCGCCATCCTCTTTAGCCGCTTTTACCCTAAACCATTAGAGTTAACTTTAAGGCACACCATAAGCGATTCTGCTCCTAGCACAAGTATGCCCATGGATATGGATATGGATATGAATATGGCTATGGATACCGAGCAAGAGCCTTCACCTAAGGCGATGAAAAACAATGAAATGAAGTGTGGCGGTGAAATGAAATGCGGCGCCCATATGCATAGTGATGCCGATATCAAGCAAGCAAACGACCACACAAACACCCAAACAACCAAGCTTGGTGAGATGAAATGTGGCGCTGCCATGCCAGATATGCCCGATATGGCAGCCACACCTATGGCCCCAACGAAGATGGCGATGGGACGTGGCAATGAGATGCCATCGGGCCAGATGAAAGCCACTGAAATGCAGTGCGGCACCGATATGCATCAAGATAAAAGCGCCTTAGTTCGCGGCGCAGGCTTCTTTCATATGGATATTGCCATGATAGGCAAAGAAATTGTGATTGGGGTTATCATCTCATCACTACTGATTGCGCTAGTCCCCATGAACTGGTGGCAAGCACTGTTTATTAGTGATTCCAGCCTAATGCCAGCTTGGCTGCATTCAGTGTTTGATGTGTTTATCGGTATTTTTGTCGCTGTGATTGCTTATGTGTGCTCGGTGGGGAATCTGTTACTGGCAGCGGCTTTATGGCATGGCGGCATTAGTTTTGGCGGGGTGATGGCCTTTATTTTAGCCGACGTACTAACCATACCTATGACCCATGTGTATCAAAAATATTATGGTAAGGCGCCCGCTAAACGCATAGTACTGTTGCTGTTTTGCGCTATAGCCACTACCGGTTTAATCCTTAATGCGTTAACGGCAGGGTTTGATTGGCAAGCATCGAAAGTGGCGTTATCGCAATTAAATACCCATGTATTTGGCTTTAACTTCACCAGCCTAATGAACATCCTAGTGTTCCCCTTATCCATTGTTTATTACCTTATCGGTAAAAAAGCCAATGCGGGCATGAAGATGTCGATGTGAGTGGCCGCCGTAAATAACCCGCTCAAGCGACAGCAAGCAAAAAGCCACTAGATATAGTGGCTTTTTGTATGAATGCTTATAGCATCAGTATCGCTGAGCTTACTTGAATAAATGCTGGATATTTTTCAAGTCACTCTTGCCTACAGCCAATTCTTGTGGCGTTAAACCAGCAACTTCATGGGGGAACACTAACCACTCATCCGATTCATGGATAAAGTAGTCTGGCTTCATATTCACTTTGGTATTGTTTGGCTTGTAGTATGGGCAGGCAATACGCACGTCTTTTGGCATATTTAAGCGCATTAATTCTTGCAGTTTTTCCATCAAGGCATCAACACTGCGGCCAGAGTCAAACACATCATCAACTATCAGTAAGCTGTCACCGGCATTAGCGTTTTCAACTATGTAGTGCAGGCCATGGACCTTAATTTCTTTGCTCTGCATATCAGAGCTAAGGCCATAGTAAGATGAAGTACGCACGGCAATATGGTCAGTTTCTACTTGTTTAAAGTCGAAGTATTCTTGCACAGCAATACCAATAGGTGCGCCGCCACGCCAAATACCCACGATAAATTGCGGCCGAAAACCACTGTCATACACTTGAGCAGCTAAGCGAAAGGAATCTTCCAATAATTCTTGTGCGGTAATAAAGCGTTTCTCTGACATGAGGTTCTCTTCTTATTAGACGAATTGAGCCGGCAGATGTGGGTCCAAAATACTGGCTAGCTACAAAACTTAATGTGTTCATTAAGTGTAGGCCCCCACCGGATTTTGGACGCGCATTCTACGGTAATTTGCTGGTAATTGCTGCATAAAATCATGGCTATTTTGAACCTAATTGAAAAAAGCCGACCTAGGTCGGCTTTTTAGTGTGCTTGAAAGCTTGGGGAATTATACGGCTTGCAAGCCTTGGCTATTCCAGCGCATCTGCTGACTGCGATTGGTCAGCACTTGGTAATCACGCGTGAGTAAACTATCCACAAATAGCCACTGATTGACAACTTGCTCTGGGGTAAAGGTCAAGATCATGCAGCCGCGATCATAGAGGTTGCAATATTTAAGGGGAGCCACTAACTCAGTGACCGCGCCTTCAATGGCTGCGGTTTGATTGGGATCAAGCTTAAGATAATACTCAAGCCCAGGTGAGCTTACGCTACTGGTGGCAAACTCCACCCCGACCCGATTGCCATTAATATCATTAAGCTCACTGGCCCAGGCATTATGTGTATCTCCAGCGATAACAACTAATTCTTTTCCGCTGCTGCGAGCTGTCGCTAAAATCACTTCGCGCTCATAGGCGTAACCATCCCAAGCATCTAAATTATATGGAATATTTGGCAATTTTAACAAGGCTAACACTTGCGGCGTCAATTGCGCTTGATTCGCTTGCAAGTAAGCTAATTGCTGCGCCGTTAAGCTTGGGTCACCCGCCGCAGCCCTTGCTGCCAGCTGAGCTAATTGCGCTAACCTAGCAAAATCAGTAATAGATAATTGCTGAGTCGCAATGGCTGCCGGTAGCAACATTCGCCCCATCAACACTTGCTGACCTAATACTTGCCATTGAGCGCTGGCGGTTAATAACTGCCCTTGCAGCCATAACAATTGGGTTTGCCCTAGCATGGTTCTTTGGGTATCAGTCACGGCCGCTAAAAACTTGGCGCTATCAAAGGCGCCCGTGGCTGCATCAATAAATTCGCTGTAATCATAAGGCTTGTCACGACCCAGATGACGGGTATCTAACATATGTAAATCGACTAAGTGGCCGAAATTAAAGCTGCGATAAATCTCTTCAAATTCGCCTTCACGCCACGGGCGAATTGGCAGCCATTCAAAGTAAGCCTGCAGCCCCGCAAGCTTGCGCGCATCATAATCACCTTCGCCATCGTTATGATTTTCAGCGCCATGTTGCCACGCATCATTAGCGACTTCATGATCGTCCCACACACAAATAAAGGGCACGGCGGCATGCAAGCTTTGCAAGTCAGTGTCACTGCGATACTGCTGATAGCGGCTGCGATAATCACTTAAACTTAACAGCTCGCCTGCTGGCAAGACTTCACGATTAAGTTTAGCAGCGTTTTCACTGGCATAGCCGCCGCGAGGATATTCGTAAATATAATCACCAAGATGCACCACGGCATCAAGCTCAGTTTGCGTCGCCGCTAAATGGTAAACATTAAAGAAGCCCGCAGGGAAATTAGCACATGACAATACCGCGAGCTTTACTTGCGAGACTTCATGGTTGGCAAGGGTTTTAGTGCGGCCTATCGCGGATGCATTATCCCCGACCGAGAAGCGATAAAAATACTCGCGCCCCGCCTCCAATCCTTGAGCATCAATTTTAACTGTGTAATCGCGCTTATCATTGGTAAGAATACTGCCTTGATGAACTAGCTGAGTAAAACCTTTATCGGTAGCCACTTGCCAGCTAACTTGCACGTCGCCTGCGCGTTCAGGCGTCACCCTAGTCCACAAAATTACCGCTGATGACGTTGGGTCGCCGCTCGCTACTCCTTGCTTAAACGTCGCTGGATTATGCGGGTCGTCATCGCTGCTATTGCAGCCCATGAGTCCATAAGAAATAACCGCAGCACCTATCCCTTTTGCCGAAAACGCTAGAAAATCCCGACGACTTACCTGCCTGTGTTTCATATTTTTATCCTTATGTTCAGGTCATAGCAGTAGTTTGTACTTCACAAGTTACAAATATGTTAACAAGCTGCCAGTGTTTGCCTGAATACGCAAGTGTTGCTGTTATGGCTATTGTTTGGGCATAGCTACTGATTGAGCGAAGGCATGGAGGGGAATAGCTATTGCTGGAAATAACCGTAGATGAGACCGCGGGTAATTGAAAGCAGCGTAGCGCTAACAATTAAAGATTAGCGCTACGACTTATGGAAAGATGACTTATGGACTTATGGAACGACTACTAACCCAGAACATAGGCAAATAATGGCGCGGTTAATACCATGCCAATGCCAGTAAAAATCATAGTCAGGCTTGCGATAACGCCTTCTTGCTGCCCAATTTCATTGGCTTTGGCTGTGCCTGCACCATGGCAAGACGCACCGAGTGCCATGCCTTTACCTAAGGATGAGTTAAGTTTCATCATGCGAAACAGCGGCTCACCTATCAACATACCTATCACGCCTGTGGCAAGCACCAGCATAGCGGTTAATGCCGGCACGCCGCCAAAGGCTGACGTTGCCGCCAGCGCAAATGGGGTCGATACCGAGCGCGCCAAGGCGCTATGGGATAATTCTGGCGGCAAAACTATGACTTGGCTCAAACCCCAAGTGGATAACACCCCAAGCAATAACCCAAATAACACCCCAAAAGATAAGGTCAGTGGATATTGGCGGATAATATGGCGCTCGCGATAAATGGGCAGTGCAAAGGCAATAACCGCTGGCGCCAATAATACCGATAAATAATGGCTGTATTGACTGTAGCTAGTTAGCGGAATGCCTAAGCTCACCACTAAGGCAATCAATAATAAAGGCGCGAGAAAAATCGGCGCAAAAAACCAAATCTTTTTCACTCGATATAACTTTTTAGCGCCGTAATAACACATTAATGTCAGCAATACGCTGCCCCAAGCCAATAACCATTCCATTAGTGATTATCTCCAGCATTCATAGCTTTAGCGGCCAACTTATTGGCTCTCGTTTGGTTTAAGCCTTGCTCAAAAGTAAATAACTTATCGACAGCCCAGCCCGTGCCTAACATCACACTGGCGGTACCCACGACAATGAGCACTAATAACTTAATGCCATAGGTTTCAAGTAAGGGCTCAAAGTGCAATGCTGCAACTACTGGCGGAATAAAAAATAATAGTAAATCGCCAATCAGCCAAGCAGCGCCGATTTGAATCGCGCGCTCAGGCAACCAGTTCATGGCCAGCAAGCCTAAAATAATGGCAAGACCAATCACGCTGCCTGGAATAGGAATACCTAACCATAACGCCAACTGATCGCACGCCCATGACAACAACACTAAGGCTGCGACTTGAATGACTAAAAAACTTACCTTGATTGCACTAGACTGACGACTGGAACCAGCCATGGCCGCTTACTCGTTAATAGAAATGGTGTTCAGTGTAAGACTTTTCTTCACATAGAAAAATTAAATCTTTGGCATAGCATGCATTCCATTTAGTTATCACTAATACCTTGCGCCAGTAAACTTAATTATCTCATTGAAAATGAGCCAATCTTGATGACTAAACTGCCCAAAACCCGCCATCTATGCTAAAACAATGAGCTATCAAATTTTTGGAGATAGCCCATGAGTCAACTCATAGATGTCGTAACCAGTCGCTACACGACAAAAGCCTTTGATAGCAGCCGCTTGTTGACCGAAGCGCAACTGGCTGACATTAAAACTTTATTGCAATTTAGCCCGTCATCGGTCAATTCGCAGCCCTGGCACTTTGTGCTCGCCACCAGTGAAGATGGCAAGCAAAGGCTGGCCAAAAGCACTGAAAAATATGGCTTTAACACCACAAAAATACTCAATGCGTCAGCTGTGATTGTGTTTTGCGGTCGCAATCAACTGGATGATAACTACCTAGCAGAAATCCTGATGCAAGAGCAGCAAGATGGCCGCATTCAAGATGATGCCAGCAAGCAAGCCATTGCCGCTGGGCGCGCCTTCTTTGTGGGTATGCATAATCACGAGCTAAAAGACTGCCAACACTGGGTGGATAAGCAAGTGTATTTAGCCCTCGGCACCTTGTTATTGGGCGCGGCTATGATGGGCATAGATGCCTGTCCGATTGAAGGCTTTGATCCTGCTATCTTAAATCAGCAATTAGGCTTACGAGATAAAGGTTTGGGCGCGACGGTTATGGTGGCATTAGGCTATCGCAGCAATGATGATTTTAATGCCAAACTGCCTAAATCGCGCTTGGCTCAAGCCAAATTATTTACTGAGATTTAGCCCTAGCGCCTAGCCTCATTCTTTTTACTGATTTGCGCATTTCCAAGCCTATGGCATAGTTAATCCATCTTAGGTCGTCAGGTGCTTAGCTATGCTGTTGGAACCCACAAGTCAGGTGACTCTGCCTCATGAGACGGCGTTACCCCAAGAAAACCCGTTGATTTGGCCGCTATTAAGCCTACTTAAGTCTACCAATCAACACTGGAAGATTCACTCGCTGGCAGCAGAACTTAGTCAGCAAGGGCTGCTACATGAACTTGATAGCGACCCACAAAAGAACTTGTTCAAACACAATTTCTTAATAATGAATGCCTTATTTGAAATTCAAACCCTGTTATTGCCTGATAACTGGTTAACTATCCAATCCATGGATATTTATCTTACGGCGCAAATCCCCAGCAACCTTCCCATCGCCTTAGCCCAAACCGCTAACCTTAGAGATTATTACTACGACTGGAATAACTATGATACTTGCGCCAACGTAGTGCGGCAGATGCTGGAATCGTTTTGGAATAAATACCAAAATTACATGGGCTTTGATCAGCAGCCATTAGAAAAAATAGCGGCTTTAGCAGTATTAGAGTTACCGAGCAACGCCAATGCCCGCGACATACGTAAACAGTGGCGAAAATTAGCCTTGCAATGGCATCCCGATCGCCAAGGCGGCAATGCTGCGCGCTTTCGCCAAGTGTGCGAAGCGTGGCAAAGCCTGCGCTAATCTTTGCGGGATAAGCGGTCAATATGGCTTTAAACCTAATTAAGGGATGTCAAAACTTCAAGCAGGCTCACATAATTGCCCCTGTATCTCGGCGCTGATTAAGCGATAATGAAGCCAAGCAACCTAACCTGACAAGTTCAAGGATTAGACCACTTTCATGTTAATTCTGAGGACATTATGATTAAGAAGTTAGCCCTAGCACTGACGTTAGCCATTTCACCATTAGCTACATTTGCTGCTGATTTTGTTGAAGGCACTCACTACACAGTTATTCCTAACCAAGCCGCCTCTGCCGAGCCTAAGTTAACTGAATTCTTTTCGTTCTATTGCCATAACTGTTTTGCGTTTGAAACTCAATACATGCCGGTTATCAAGCCTAAATTAGATAAGAACATTAAGTTTGAAACTAAGCATGTCGATTTCATGAATTCAGAAATTGGCACAGAAGTGATGCGCTCACTGGCGGTTATCCACCAGTTAAATGGCGCAGAAGCACTGAACATTGCCATGTTTAATGCCATTCAAGGCGAAGAAGGTGCTAACGGCCATGACCACTCAGCCCCAGGTCACGCCCATGAGCCAAGCATCAACAACCGTGATGACATTAAGAAAATCTTTGCCGCCCATGGTGTTAGCAGCAAGCAGTATGATGCCTTAGCCGATAACGTTATCACCAACGAAAAATTGGCCTTATGGCGCAGCGAGCAGAACCAATTTAAAGTGCAAAGTGTTCCAGCCTTTATCGTTAACGACAAATACGCCGTTAACTTAGGCCAAATGCGCAGCTTAAGTGAAATGGTTGAGCTGATTAACTACTTATCTGCCCAGAAGTAAATTCAGCAGCATAAAAAAAGCGCCTAGGGCGCTTTTTTTATGGGTAATAATTAACAAAATGTTTATCTATTACTCTGGCAAGTCACTCATTAGCGCATCATATCAACCACATGCAGTGCCGCGCAGACCACGTGCGCCATTAAAGCTCCGACCATAATCCAAGCGCAATCACTATGCACGCTGCGCCACCACAAGGCATCACTGCCGCCTTGCTGCACAAACCACATGCCGCCAGTAATAGCGCAGCCGAGCAAACTCACCAGCAATAAGCCTTCCACCACACTAAATAAGCCAGCGCCGCCACAAACCGGTAATTTACCGCGAGCAAGGGCGCGGCAATCTTGCCCCAAGCCTGTAAAGTTACCCGCTAAATACGGAAAATACAGGCGCCATTGGCCATGGCGACAGTTTTTTATAAGAAATAACACTGATAAAGGTATAAGTGCTAAGCCCATATACACATGCCATAAATCCCAAACACTGGCAGAAGCTCGCAATTGCCGACCCATAAGGATCCACGGGCTAGTCACAAGTAAACTCACGCTCGCCAGCATAAGTAATAGATGCAGCCTAAGCTCAAACTTTTCCCACATGGGCACTCCCTAACAACTGAATGGGGCTACTACTAATAGCTAAACACATGACTCAATAAAAAACGCATGCTAAACATGCGTTAAGGCGTTCATCAACTCAGAGACAGAGTTAGCGCGCTTGGTGAAAACGTTTGGCTAATGCGCTGACTTTATCCCAATCGGTAAAAGTAATGTCGGTATCAGGCGCCGTAGGCCCTTTGGTCATCCACATGATAAAGCGAATGATATTTCTATCCATAGTGCCTAAGCCTGGGTAATTTAAGCGCCCACCGAAGACTTCTAAAATTGGTGGCTGCCACTCGATTTGCTTTAAGAAGGCCTGCATATACGCATTAGTTGTTGGCGTATTTTTACCAGGTTTACGCGCCACTAAACTCACCGAAAAAAAGCCACACACTTTTTGCTCCAGCGCCGCCTGATGTTGGCGCATGTAAGACACTAACGCTGCTTGATGCTTACCGTGGCGAATACTGCCGCCAATCAATACTTTATCAAATCCACTTAAGGCTGGGGCAGTGGCTAACGCAGCCAAGGTGACATCATCGCCCATGGCTTGCAGTTGCGTTTGCAAACGCTCACAAATGAGCTGCGTATGACCATGAACGCTTGCATATAAAATCAGTGTTTTCACTGTGGTATCTACCCGTTAATTAGCTAAATCTATGAGTTTGAGTGTAGAAGATAGTCAGGGCTGAGTATTTGAGAGAGATCACGCCATCTGTCCCCAGTTCGGCAAATATTCAACAAAACGCAAACTATTTCACAAATATTATGAATAACAATATGCTAGTGATTAATACTAATAACAAGAACGGCTAGCGAGTCAATCGACATCGGAGTACGCCAGCGCCACATGACATTAGCCAAGGAGTGAGATCTTAATGACAGATAAGCCTTACGTTCCAGTGCAGGCGCAGCACATTCAGGACAAAGCCATCTCAGCCCGCCAAAAAACCTTGTTAATTGGCCGCCACTTAGGCTTGGCTAGCGATCACTATTATCAAGCCAGTGAAGCGAGCTTAAGTGAGCGCAGCGCCAAACGCCAACAATTATTAGAAGAACAATATCAGCAAAACCTTGAAACCATTTATAAAATTTCGCTATCTATCACGCCATCAGACGTCACAGGCTCTGAGCTTGATAGCGACTGGACCATGCAATTTCTGCAATTAGCCAAGCAAATAAGTCATAGCAAGATGCAAGAGTTATGGGCGCGCATACTGGCCAGCGAAGTAGTAAAACCCGGCCAATTCAGTATTCGTAGTCTACAAGTGTTGCAACAACTCACTCAGCGCGAAGCCATTATTTTAGAGCGAGCTAAATCTTTATCCGGCAACTTAGATAACGATCCGCACTTAATTCTGCTTAGCGGCTATCGCAATACCAGCGGGCTACGGCAATATTGGCGCAAACCGGTCAATACAGGTTTGCCACTCAGTCAATTTGGCCTGCCCTATTCCGCCATACTCACCTTGCAAGAAGCTGGCATACTCCACAAGAGTGAATTTGAAACAGGCTTGCTGGCGCCGAAACAAGTTATCAGTTGGCATAATCAACAAGAGTTACTACAGCTGCGGCCCAAGCACGCCAAGTTAGTGTTAACTTATTATCGCTTTACGCCCATAGGAGATGAATTAGTGCAGCTAATAGGCTCGCGCCACGACAGCCCTTACTGGCAAGCCATGCGCACCTTGTTTGCTCGCGATTTTCAGTGGCTATAATGACTTATCTCGCGCTAATGCCTTATATCGCGCCTTAGTTATGCGGCAAACTAGCTTAAACCGACGACTTTAAGCTAACTATTCCCTTACTGCTGGCTTACTGCTGGCTTACTGCTGGCTTACTGCCAGAGTAAATACCCAGCGATTGTGATTAACATGATTAAGCTTGGATAAAAGCACAAGACAAACCCAAGGGCCCGCGATGGCGCCTAAGCCCACTAGTGCCATTCCCTTTAACACGCAGATTTGCTTATGAGTAGGAGCCATATCCACCTCCTTGTGCCTTAGCCACTTAGTCACTTAGTCACTTAGTCACTTAGTCACTTAGTCACTTAACTTGATATCACCTCTTAAGCGCGTGGACTAACTTAATTTAAACAAGTAGTTAATTAGTGTTTTTGGTGTTGGGTGGGGAAGTGCGGCATTTAGCTAAGAGGTGGGACGTATTGTTTAGCGTATTGTCAGGCGCCTTACACGCCGCAAGCACCCCCCTGTAGTCTCGCCCCCGACAACACACTATCTAAGCTGACTATCCCACCAAATGGTCAGGTTAGCGCTTGAACATCGAGTCAACCAATGAATTCCACACTACTTCAACATTCGTAATAAGGTAAAAAACAGAAAATACACTCTAGGTGTTTGAAAATAATGGTTTCTTTTTCATTTATGGGATTGGCGCTAGGTTAATCACTTGCGGTAGACTGTCGGCAACATTAGTTGGCTGGAATAGAAATGAACATACAAGAGTTTATTGGACAGTACCGAAACCACCCTGTGTTATTCGTAGGTGCAGGTCTAAGTCTACGCTATTTAAATAATGCATTTACATGGGATGGTTTATTAAAAAATATTGCATTTGAGCTTAAAGACAACAATGAGTTTTACCTTGATATTAAAGCAGAGTGTCGAGTTAACGGTAAGTATGACTACACAAAGGTAGCATCAAAGATTGAAGATGAGTTTAATGAAATCCTATGTAAGGATAGAAATGGAAAATTCAAGAAAATCAATGATATTTTCTATCAGGAAATGGAAAGAGAGAATTGCCTTAGCCGTTTTAAAATTTATATTTCACAACTTGTAAGCAATCTTGATTATAAGGATGAAAAACGGGAAGAACTTGCTGAGCTAAAAAAAATTCGTAAAAACATAGGTTCAGTAATCACCACAAATTATGATGGACTAATAGAGGATGTTTTTAGTTTTGAACCACTGGTGGGCAACGATATATTACTCAGCAATCCATATGGCTCTGTTTATAAAATTCATGGCTGCTGCACTAACCCATCAAAAGTAATTATCACAGAAAATGATTACATGCAGTTCAACGATAAGTATGAGTTAATCAGAGCACAGTTACTTTCCATATTCATTCACAACCCAATCATATTCATGGGATATGGCATCGGTGACGAAAACATTAAGAGTTTACTGAAAACTATTTTTACTTATGTCGAACCAAATTCAGATGATGCAGAAAGAATTCGTAACAACTTCCTTTTAGTTGAGTATGAGCGTGACAATCAATCTCACGAAATTAGTGAGCATGATATCGATTTAGAAGGTTTTTCTACAATTAGAATAAACAAGTTAAAAACTGATGATTTCAATGAAATCTATAAATCACTTTCTAATTTAAACTTACCAGTTTCGGCAATGGATATTAGAAAAGTTCAAAGTATTGTTAAAGACATCTATTCCGGTGCTAGTGCTGATGGTAGCAGTATAAAGGTCAACATCACTGAAGATATTGACTCACTTGACAATAGCGATAAGATCCTTGTCATAGGGTCTTCAAAATCAATAACATACGAGCACAAGAGTGCTGCAAGCTTTATGTCTGACTACTTTGGTATTGTAGAAGAATCTAACCATCATTTAATTAGATTAATAGATGCTATTAACATCGCGGTCAGTCAATGGTTCCCGATATATGCATTTGACCAAATTTATAATGAACTTGATAAGGCTACAATTTTAAAAGAACAGCAACTAAGAAAAATTGAAGACTACATTGGAGGTTTACCTAACACCGTTGAAACTACTCACACTTGCTTAAAAGATATATTTGATGATGACTCTGTTACTCGTGCGAATGAACTGAATGCGATCACCTGGTCAATATGGAATAAAAAAATACCTTTAGGTGAGGTAGAGACATTTCTTAGAAGTATGCCTGATAAAAAGGGGACTGGCTATAGAAGACTGCTTTGCGCCTACGACTACATAAAGTATTGTAAATAAATGACAAAATCATTTAACTAAGAAATAAGACAATTACTACCGCCATTATATACAACCAATGAACTTAGCCTTGGCATGGATGCCGTGGCTATTCAAAATTTCAGAGTGCATCAAAATGTAAGGCTCCCATCAACTCAAGCACTGATATCTTTAGCTTTAATAATTTCCAGTGGATCATTAAGGTTTCGACTTGTCTATCAAGCTCGCCATTACGCGCACTGACAGACAAGCCTTTGGGATCGCGCGCTTCACAGACGCTAAGTGGTGTGGCGACATGAATTTCAATATATTGACCCGCTAGAACGCTGGCTCGAATAGCATCGCGCTCACTGCGAGCGGGCGATATAAAAGCCGATAACACCACTAAGCCCGCATCAAGTATTAACTTGGCAATTTCCCCAACCCAGCGCAAATCCTCATCTCTATCAGCTTCGCTAAAGCCTAAATCCTTGCATAAACCATGACGGACATTATTGCCATCGAGCAGATAAGTGTGATGCCAAACGGCAAAAATCATTTATTTATCATTGAATTAAAATGACGAGATCAATTCTGGCCTTTTTTAGAATTTCTTTCTCCATGCATAATTCTTGGTTGAGGGCGTTCAGCACCCTGTGACAGCTCAAAATTCAAACAAACAGGTTGTGCTTGTTGTAATTTCATTACGTAAAGTTGCAACATTGTCGCTTGCGTCACACCATAAACCCAGTTTTCGGTGTAATTTTCTATCACAAAGAGGATTTAGTGAATGCCTTGCTTCACTAAATCTTTTTAGGAGTATTAATCGTGATAGTGACCAATGCACAAGAACTGGATCTGATGATCGAGCGTGTGGCGAAAGCCCAGGCCGAATATGCAACCTTCAGTCAAGCCCAAGTCGATAGCATTTTCCGTGCTGCCGCCCTTGCCGCCGCCGATGCGCGTATTTCGCTGGCGAAAATGGCCGCGGCAGAAACTCGCATGGGGGTGGTTGAAGACAAAGTGATCAAAAACCACTTTGCTTCTGAGTACATTTATAACAAATACAAAGATGAAAAAACCTGCGGGATTTTATCTGAAGATGTCACCTTCGGCACTATCACCATTGCCGAACCCGTTGGCATCATCTGCGGCATAGTGCCCACCACCAACCCGACATCGACCGCGATATTTAAGGCATTAATCAGCCTTAAAACCCGTAATGCGATCATCTTCTCGCCCCACCCAAGGGCCAAAAACTCGACCACAACCGCAGCAAGATTAGTGCTGGACGCCGCCATTGCGGCTGGTGCGCCTAAGGATATCATTGGCTGGATTGATGAACCCAGCGTCGCACTATCGAATCAATTAATGACTCATTCTAAGGTTAATTTGATCCTCGCAACCGGTGGCCCGGGTATGGTAAAAGCCGCCTACTCTTCCGGTAAACCTGCTATTGGGGTCGGTGCGGGTAACACGCCGATTGTGATTGATGAAACCGCCGACATCAAACGGGCAGTCAGCTCAATATTAATGTCGAAAACCTTCGACAACGGCGTGGTCTGCGCCTCAGAGCAAGCTGTGATTGTGGTCGACAGTATTTATGAGCAGGTCAAAGAGCGTTTCGCGACTCACGGTGGTTACATACTCTCGAAAGATGAAACCGCGGCGATGCAACAGGTTATTTTAAAAAATGGCAGTTTGAATGCCGATATCGTTGGTCAAAGTGCCGCCAGTATCGCGCAAATGGCGGGCTTTGAAGTTCCTCATTGGACCAAGGTGCTGATTGGTGAAGTCACCGACATTGGCGACAGCGAAGCCTTCGCCCATGAAAAACTCTCTCCACTGCTTGGCATGTACCGTGCCATCGACTTTAACGATGCTATGGATAAAGCTGAAGCCTTAGTCGCCCTTGGGGGCATTGGTCATACTTCTGGGCTTTATACCGACCAAGACACGCAAACCGAACGTGTGCATGCCTTTGGTTTTAGAATGAAAACGGCGCGCATCTTGATCAACACCCCAGCTTCGCAGGGGGGCATTGGCGATTTGTACAACTTCAAACTAGCACCTTCACTCACCTTAGGTTGCGGCTCTTGGGGCGGCAACTCGATTTCGGAAAACGTGGGTCCAAGTCATTTGATCAACAAGAAAACTGTCGCTAAGAGGGCCGAAAACATGTTGTGGCACAAGCTTCCTGCATCTATTTATTTCCGCCGCGGCAGTTTACCAATAGCACTGGAAGAACTGAGCGATAAAAAACGCGCGCTGATCATCACCGACAGATTTTTGTTTAACCACGGTTATTGCGACGAAACCATGCGGATTTTAAAGGCCCAAGGCCTTGAAACCGAAATATTTTACGATGTCGAAGCCGATCCTACTTTAGCCATAGTTCGCCAAGGGGCAAAGGTCGCTCAAAACTTTAAGCCCGATGTGATTATCGCCCTAGGCGGTGGCTCACCTATGGATGCGGCTAAGATTATTTGGGTGCTGTACGAACATCCAGAGGTTGATTTTGCAGATCTAGCCTTGCGCTTTATGGACATTCGTAAACGTATCTACAAGTTCCCTAAGATGGGCACCAAGGCCATGATGGTGGCTATTCCCACCACCTCAGGTACAGGTTCTGAAGTCACGCCTTTTGCGGTTGTGACCGATGAAGTCACAGGGAAAAAATATCCGATTGCTGATTATCAACTCACGCCTAATATGGCGATTGTTGACCCAAATCTGGTGATGGATATGCCTAAATCCCTCACCGCCTTTGGTGGCATAGATGCGGTCACCCACGCCCTTGAAGCTTATGTCAGCGTGATGGCGAACGAATACAGCGACGGCCAAGCACTGCAAGCCCTCGATTTACTGTGCAAATATTTACCCGATGCCTACCACTTAGGTTCACAAGCGCCTGTCGCCCGTGAAAAAGTTCACAATGGCGCCACCATTGCAGGTATCGCCTTTGCTAACGCTTTCCTCGGGATTTGTCACTCAATGGCGCACAAGTTGGGCGCAGAGTTCCACCTTGCTCACGGCTTAGCCAATGCGTTGCTGATCAACAACGTTATCCGCTTTAACGCAACAGATCTGCCCACTAAGCAAGCGGCATTTAGCCAATACGACCGGCCAAAAGCCCTGTGCCGTTATGCTGCCATTGCCGATCACTTGAAACTCGGCGGAACAACGGATGAAGAAAAAGTTGAACAATTGCTTGAGAAAATCACTCAGCTCAAGAAGTCGATTGGCATTCCTGCTTCTATCCAAGACGCCGGCGTCAACGAAGCCGACTTCCTCGCCAAGTTAGATGAACTAGCCGAAGATGCCTTCGACGATCAATGTACCGGAGCCAACCCCCGTTACCCATTGCTTATCGAGCTGAAACAACTGTTCCTCGATAGCTACTATGGTCGAAACTACAGCGATAATAACTAACATGTGACCTCACTAAACTAGGTCGCTAAGCTAATAAAAAGCCCTTCACTGGTATAAGTGTCAGTAACAGACCTTATACCACAAGGGATTTTTTGCCATTTAACACAGTCTCACTAGGCTTGAAGTGCGAGATAATGGCTGCCATGAGAGATTAGATTAGCGCCATGCACAAGCTCAATAAATCGGCAAGATGTTAACGAGCACAAGATTGACTTAAATGGGTCGAAACGGGTGTTAGCAGTAGATACTGCTCTTGATTAACACTTAATTAGGCTGGCACACGCCACAGGGAGATAAAGTCTAGGCTAGGCTCTGAGCTGTCATTCATATTGACATGATATGTGATACTTAAGGTAGAGGCTTATGCCCCTCAAATACATGAAGGGCATGTCATCAACTCAAGCGTTAATATCTTTGGCTTTAATAATTTCCAGCGCGGTGAGATAGGTCATTAAGGTATCAACTTGCCTATCAAGCTCGCCTTTACTGGTGTCTATGGTGAGTTCAGCGGCTAATGGCGCTTCGTAGGGGGCGGAAATACCGGTGAAATTAGCAATTTTGCCCTTACGCGCACTGACATATAAGCCTTTAGGATCGCGCGCTTCACAAACGGTCAGTGGTGTGGCCACATGAATTTCAATAAATTGCCCCGCGGGCACGCTGGCGCGAATAGCATCGCGCTCACTGCGAGTGGGCGATATAAAGGCCGATAACACCACTAAGCCAGCATCTAGCATTAACTTGGCAACTTCCCCAACGCGGCGTAAATTCTCATCCCTATCCGCTTCGCTAAAGCCTAAATCCTTGCATAAACCATGGCGGACATTATCGCCATCGAGCAGATACGTGTGATGCCCAGCGGCAAATAAGGCTTGCTCTAAGGCGCCAGCTAAGGTGGATTTACCCGCGCCAGAAAGCCCAGTAAACCATAAGATCACAGGTTGCTGCTGCTTTTGCGCGGCGCGCTCAAACCCAGTGACCAGATGCTGATGCCACACTATATCTTGCCCTTGAATAACCTCGGCAACTGGCGCTGATACTGCTGATTTCATACACACCTCACATCATTAAAAAGGAAAGCATAAAGGCACTAAGATGAGCACCGCGGCCGAATACACTATGGAGACAGGTAACCCCAGGCGCACAAAATCTTTAAACTGGTAATTACCGGCCGATTGCACCATTAAGTGGGTTTGATAACCATAAGGGCAAATAAAGCTGGCACTGGCGCCAAACAGTACCGCAAAAATAAATGGGCGAGTATCAACGCCATAACTCATGGCCACCGCATAAGCGATAGGAAAAGCTAAGGCGGCCGCGGCATTATTGGTCATGAGTTCAGTGAGCGCTAGCGTTAAAAAATACACTAAGATAAAGGCGGCCATGACGCCCATACCGCCACTCATAGTAAGCAAGCTTTTAGCTAAATTATCAGCAAGCCCCGAGGCCAACATTAAGTTGGCCAGACTCAAGGCGCTGCCCACCACCAGTGTTAACCCGATAGGAAAACGGCTACGGATTTCATCTAAGGTGATAGCCCCTATACCAACATAAAATAACAGCAATAGGCTTAAGCCCTTAGCTAAAGGAACCCACTCCAACACGCTTAATAAAATAGTGAGGGCAAACGTCGCTAACACTGTGGTATTGCGTTTTTTATCTAAACGCACACTGATATCAAGGCCACTGATGGCTAAGAAATCATGATTAAGATCAGGGTGCTGGCGAAAGGTTTTGCCCGGTGCTAGCACTAACATATCGCCCGCCATGAGCTCAATATCGCCAAGCCCCCCTTTTAATGGCTCAGCACCGCGGCGAATCGCCACCACAGCGGCATCAAAATGCTCACGAAACTGCGCCTGTTTGAGTGAGCGCCCAACTAAAGCCGATGCTGGCGATATGACGGCTTCCAGTAAATTTTGGCCGCGAGCCTGCTGCTTACCAAACCACTCTAAGCCATCAAATTGCTCCAGTACTGCCATGGCATCCACAGCGCCAGAGAAACGTAACACATCACTGGGTTGCAGCACTAATCCTGGCGGTACTGGGCAAATACGTATGCCGCCGCGCTCAAGCTCCACCAAATATAAATGCTTAAGGGCGCGTAAGTGATTGTCTTGCACACTCTTACCCACCAAGTTGCTGTTAGCAATCACCCGCGCTTCTAACAAATACCAGCCTTGCTGCGCGCTGCCCACTTGCCTGTCGGGCAAGTACATGGCGCCTAACACTAAGACGATTAAGCCCGCAATGGCAGCGACTATGCCTACCTGAGTAAACTCAAAAAAGCCTATAGGTGGCAAGCCTGCCGCCACCACAAAAGAGTTCACTATTAAGGAGGTCGAAGTACCAATTAAGGTTAAAGTGCCGCCTAAAATCGCCGCGTACGATACCGGCAATAACAGCTTAGTGGGCGCATGACCTGTGTTATGGCGCACTGCGCCAATTAACGACGCCACCACAGCTGTGTTATTGGTAAATGATGAAATTAGGGCCGTAGAAATACTTAAACGGGATAGGGTTGAGGCTAATGAACCGCGGCCAATGGCGCGGCTCATTTGAGTTAATATGCGAGTTTTCTCTAATGCTTGGGTGACTAGCAGCAAGAGCACTAAGGTCACTAAGCCTTCATTGGCAAAGTTAGTCAGTAGCCCTTGCAAGCTCACGTAACCCAATAAATAACAACTCACCGCAGCTAAGCTAAATAGCAACGCAGGACTCGATACCCCTCGAATCAAGCCTATGACTAAGGCGATTAAAATCAAACCTATGCCAAAGGGCTCAACCGATATCCATAACTGATTAGCAGCACTGAACCATGTGGACATTATGCTTACTCCAAGGTGGCAATATCTATGGCTTGCCAATGCGGATATTGGCTGCGAATAAGCGCATTGAACTGCTTTTCAAAATCACTAAATTGCGCCTTAGGTGCTTGATTAACACTGGCCACCAGCATGGCCGCAGCAACTGTGGCATTGCTGAGCCTATCAATTAAAATCACGCTGCCGCTGTGGCGTAATTGTTGATAAGCATCAAAGGCTAATGGCTCACTTAAGCGTAAATTTACCCGAGCTATGCCGTTTAAATGCAGGCTAGTGGCCGCCAATTGTTGATAGCTATTGACGTCTAACTGGTATTCAATCGCCGTCACTGTTGCCTGAATTAATTTATGGCCAGCTTTAACATTGTAAAGTTTGCCAAGCACCAGTGGCGCTTCATCCATCCATACCAGATCGGCGCTCACTTCACTGGCTAATTGCGGCGGCGCATCAACACTTGCCAGCATATCGCCGCGGGAAATATCCAGCTCATGGTTTAAGGTCACAGTAATGGCTTGCCCAGCAATGGCGCGCGGTAAGTCGCCATCAAAGGTCACGATTCTGGCAACGGTTGAGCGTTTAGCAGAAGGCAGCGCGATTATCTCATCACCAACCGCTAAGGTGCCGCTTTGCAAGGTGCCTGCATAGCCGCGAAAATCAAGATTTGGGCGCTGCACATACTGCACAGCTAAGCGCACTGGCTCAGTATTAAGCGAGCGCCTTGTATCAATAGTTTCTAACAAGCTCAATAAGCTTTGGCCTTGATACCAAGGCATATGCTCACTGCCATTAACTACGTTATCCCCCACTAAGGCAGAGACAGGAACATAGTTAATGGTCAGTTCGCCAAGTTCAGCGGCAAAACTGGCAACATCATCAACAATTTGCTGATAACGACTTTGCGAGTAAGCCACTAAATCCATTTTATTAATGGCAACAACCAGATGCTTAATCCCAAGTAAGGAGGCAATTAACGCATGACGGCGAGTTTGACGCTGCACGCCATGGCGCGCATCCACCAGCACTATGGCAAGCTCACAGGTTGACGCGCCTGTGGCCATATTGCGGGTATATTGCTCATGGCCTGGGGTATCAGCAATGATGAATTTGCGCTTATCGGTAGAGAAATAACGATAGGCGACATCAATAGTGATCCCTTGCTCGCGCTCGGCCTGCAAGCCATCAACCAACAAGGCTAAATCTAGGGCATCGCCCGTAGTTCCTACCTTGGCACTGTCGGTTTTTAAGCTGGCTAAATGGTCTTCATAAATTTGGGCGCTGTCATACAATAAGCGGCCGATTAAGGTGCTTTTACCATCATCGACACTGCCACAGGTTAATAATCGCAATAAGCTTTTATGTTGCTGCTGCGCTAAATACTGACTCACTGGCTGGGCTGTATTTTTCATTATTGATTCCTCGCCTTAGAAATAACCCTGACGTTTTTTAAGTTCCATTGAGCCACTTTGATCGCTATCTATCAGTCGACCTTCGCGCTCACTTGAGCGAGCCAGCAGCATTTCTTCAATAATGTCATCTAAAGTAATGGCTTGTGATTCCATGGCGGCCGTTAATGGATAACAACCTAAAGTGCGAAACCTGACCGTTAGATGGCGCACTTCATCACTGGCTAATAACGGCATGCGCTCGTCATCCACCATAATGAGCTGGCCTTGGCGCTCCACCACAGGTCGTGGTTTGGCAAAATATAACGGCACGATTTCAATGTTTTCTTGTTTGATGTATTGCCAAATATCCAGCTCAGTCCAGTTAGATAACGGGAACACGCGAATACTTTCGCCAGGGTCAATAGCGGCGTTATAGGTATTCCATAATTCAGGGCGCTGATTTTTAGGGTCCCATCTGTGCTGCTTATCGCGAAACGAATAGACTCGCTCTTTGGCGCGGGATTTCTCTTCATCACGACGCGCGCCGCCAAACGCAGCATCAAACTTATGATGATCTAAGGCTTGTTTAAGCGCTTGGGTCTTCATTATGTCGGTATGCTTAGCGCTGCCATGATCAAAGGGATTAATGCCTTGAGCTAAGCCATCAGGATTAGTGTGCACCAATAAATTCAAGCCAAACTTAGCCACTTGCTGCTCGCGAAAGGCGATCATCTCTTTAAATTTCCAGCCGGTATCTACATGCAGCAAAGGAAATGGCACCTTGCCTGGATAAAACGCCTTACGCGCCAGATGCAGCATCACAGATGAGTCCTTACCAATGGAGTACATCATGACTGGATTGGCAAATTCGGCAGCAACTTCGCGAATAATATGAATGCTCTCAGCTTCTAATTGCGCGAGATGACTGAGTTGTTCTGGGACCATCTTGATTCTCCCTCTTGGCCGCAGCCGTTAAATAAGTACTGAACTAAAAACTGAAATCGTGTTTTCTTAAACAGCTCATTGCAGTGCTATTTATCACTTTGCTAGCTGAGTGCTATATTCCGCCGCATTACCTTCAAACCATTTAAGCTCAGCGGCTAAACGAGTGACTTCACCAATAATCAGCAGCGCTGGCATAGGAATATCTCGCACACTATCGGCGGCTAATTGCGCCAAGGTACAAGGGTGCAAAGTTTGATTATGACGACTCGCATTGGCCACAAAGATGGCGGCAGTATTGGCGTCACGTCCTGCCGCGATAAGATTGGCAGCAATAGTCGCCGCCTTTTCAACCCCCATGTAAATCACTAAGGTCATTTGCGCCGAGCGATATTCTTGCCAACGACTGACATCATCATTTAACGTGTGGCCAGTAATAAAACTAACACTGCGCGCCATTTCTCTATGAGTTAATGGAATGCCGGCATACGCCGCCGCGCCGCTTGCGGCTGTAATGCCGGGCACCACTTGATAAGGCACACCAGCCGCTTTCAAACTTAAGCACTCTTCACCGCCGCGCCCAAAAATAAACGGGTCGCCACCTTTAAGCCGCACAACATGGCGACGGGTATAAGCTTTAGTGATCAAAAGTTGATTGATTTCCGCTTGAGTCGCACTGTGCAAACCTGAACGCTTGCCTACCAAGATACGCTCAGTGGTACTTGGAATGAGCGCTAGGATGTCATCGCTCACTAAGGCGTCAAACAACACGGTATCGGCTTGCTGTAAAGTTCTTAAGGCCTTAATGGTCAATAAGTCAGGATCGCCTGGGCCTGCGCCCACTATGCTCACAAGCCCAGGAGTCGCTGTGGCATAAGCGAGTGATACTACGTCATTTTGCTGCGCCATAGCGCCTCCGCAATCTTCATTATCCAATGTCAGCCACTATAGGCGTAACTTTATAATTAGATAAATAGACAAACGGCAGAGCTTACAACTAAAAGATATATAATGCGCCACGAATCTAGCAGACGACTATTATGCCGTCAGCAAGCCTTAACCTTATGCCCAGCAAGCTAAACTTAGCAGCACTACGCGCCCCTTAGTCCCAGCACACATAACAAATCCCACCAGCGATTTTTGGCGTTAGACAAATTTTTCAACAATACTTATCCACTTTATGGTGAAAGTCAGATGAATCCATGCCCACTCCAGTTCGGAATGGGGCAATCACTCAACGATATCCTTTAGCTGCCGCGCAATTTACGGCAAAAGGTCAAGGAAAGGCGATGCATACGGGTTATCGAACTATCTATATTATCTTGCTTGCAAGTCTTGCCCTGTGCGTAGGGCGCTTAGCAAGCCTGCACTGGCCAGCAGCAACACCGCCAGCAACCTTATCCCAGCAGGAAATTACTGAGGAACTGATTGAACTAGAGGGCTTGCTACAAAGTCACGGTGCGTTTTTGAGCTTAGCTTCAAGCGATTGGTCGATTGAATGGCGCCACTGGCAGAAGCAAATGTTCAAGCTCAGTGAATACGGCATGGCTATCAACGAGTATCAATTACGGTTAAGCCAGCGCTTAAGCCTACTTAACGATCCTAATTTGCATGTCAGTGCCAGTCACTCTTATGTGGCGGCGCAGCAAGACTATGATTATCAAATTGAATACTTTAATGATCATTTTATTGCTAAAAACAATCGCGGCCGCTTGCTGGATAAAACCGCCAGCATAGTCAGTTTTATTGACGGTATGCCACTTTCGCGCTGGATAAATGTCATTCGCACCTTGTTACCCAGATCTCAGTGGCAAGATCAAACTAAGATAGCCGCGCTACTTAGCCAAGCGCATCGACTTAGGCCATTGCTGGGCATAAATCCTGAGCAAGATTTACGTATTACCCTCACCAACAACCGCGGCCAAATTCGCTATCGCCACTTACCTATAAAGGCGCGCAGTACCGCGGTGGGATCTGAGCTATGGCGTCAATATCATCATCTTAAGCTGTCATTGCTGCCGCTACTGCAACGGCCGTGGTTTAATCAAGCCCATGCCAGTGAAACTATTACCTTAACCCCTTCAAAACAAATTAAACCTAAGCCAATTCAAACCAATATTGAACCAGCAAAGAGTGCACAAGATAAACAAGAGTTAGCCTTAGTGCCAAACGTGATAATTACTGAGGTCATCAATCAAGCGCTTATTTTACCGCAAGCCATACCTGTGACCGAGAGTGATGATCCCCCCTCACCTGGGCAAGCCTTAGATGGTGAACATTGGTGGTTAGCCGTTGATGATTTAGCGGCCATGGAAGACAGTCAACTGCAAGCTCAGCTGCAACAAGCCTTACAGTATTACCCAACCGTGATTATCGATATTCGTAAAGCCCATGGCCGCAGTCAAGCGTTACTGCATTTACTCAATCAAAGATTTGGACCCGAGGAGCCCACTCTGCTCGGTGCGACTCAATATACTTTGGGGCATTATCGCAGCGCGCAAACACTGCAACTGTGGGGCTTCTCCCATGAGACTACTAAACAGCAGATTAAGGCGCAGCGCTTAAGCACTCAATTGCAGCGCTTTTTGCCTGCCCGCTCTTCTATGCCGTCAGAGCCTGCGCAAGTGCTACCTGCGCGCGTGCTGTTAGTGACTGGACCTGAATGCATTCAAGAGTGTGAGTGGCTTGCGATTGCTGCGCGCCATTGGCCGCGGGTAGATGTGATAGGTCAAGCGACCCAAGGCCGCACAGGGTTAACTAAAAGTTTTGATTTGCCGCACTCCAAACTGAGCTTACATCTAAGCACTAGCCTTGAGTTTGATGCTAATCAGCAGCTAATTTCAGCCCACGGCATCAATTCAGCCAAGACTTGGGAGCAAATGGCAATGAGTCACCCTGCAAGCTTATTGAGTAAACTGCCGCTTAGCGCCAATAAAAGCTGATGAATTAATCTAGAGGCCAAGTTAACTGTGGCAAATTAACTGTGGCAAATTAACTTGGGCCAATTAACCTTGGCAAAGCTCAATTTAGCATCTGCAAACCATAAAAAAGGAGCCTAGTTGGCTCCTTTTAACTTTTTATGCTTAGCGTCTTTAGGTCCACAGGCTGAACTCTGAGTTAGAGTCAGCCACGACCAAAAGCATTTAAGGCTCAAAATTACTTAACGCTTGGAGTAGATAGCATTTGGGTATTAAAGATAATGCCTTGTGGCGCCATCAAGAGTTCAAAGCCCACTTGCATTGGCTGATTTTGCAGTACCGCGATATCGGCTGGCACTTCTTCACCACTTAACTCTAACGCCATCACTAAAGGCTGATAAATCTTCTGATAATCAACGCCACCGGCAATAATGCCATTAGACACTAACGCCTGCGCCGCTAAACCGTCGGCCCACTGCTTAGCCTTGGCGCCGCTATATACCACTAAATGCTCGCCCTTAATGGCTATCATAGGATCAAGGGGTAAAAAGTCTGGCAGCTGTAAAATAGGGGCCAGCGACACCGGCGTGCCATCGCTAGGAACTTGGATGGATGCAAACATAGGGTCAATATTGGTTAGCAAAGACACTAAGGTGCTCGGGCGTGGAGTCGATACACTCACTGCGGCGTCTAAGGTTTTTAGCTCACCTTGCTCATTTATCTGATAATCAAACAAACTCATGGCTACGCCCATAGCGCCATCAGCCATACCTGCACCCATAGTCACCATAGCAGGGTTCTCTTCTGCCAATGATAATTGCAGCTCACGCAGAGGTTCACACGCAGCGGCAGGTTCAGTCAATTGCAGCCAAATGTCAGCCACTGAACCCGCTAATTTGGCGGTATCAGTACCAAACGCCATAGTCATGATCCGACCATCTAATTGCGTCATACCCGCGGGAATAAAGCCCTGCAAGGCAGAAAGCGCAGTCATCATAGCCGTGTTATTACTTTCGATAACGCTCTTAAGGGTAAACTCAGTGTGATTTGGAGTAATCGACATCTTAGTTGCGCCAATTACAGTCTTTGGCCAATTGCTGGCAATGCTGGCTAATTAGGTTTGGCAGGTAGGGGTTTGCCACACGCTTAAACCACTATCATCACTCGTTGCCATGATTTGTTTAATTTGTGTCGCCAGCAGGCCTGTGTCTTTGCCTGTGATACCATTAACAATCGACTCATGGTTAATGAATGTCAGACTATCTGGCAGCAAACCATGCTTAGTTAGCATCTTGCCAACCATATCCTTGGCAGCTAACGAGTTAGTAATAGGGGTTTTACCGAGCGCCATAGGTAATAGGCTAGGATCGGCTTGCTTAATATCAAGGGTCAGTGTCATCCAGCCGTCTTGATAAGCCACCACTAACGCCGCCTCTTCATCAAAGATGTAGCGGCGAACGTCAACACCATCAATAGTCCCTGCTTCCATTTTCACAGAGCTAGCAGCGGCGGCCTTGTCAAATTGAGCATTCATGGCATTCGGATTGGCGATTTGCCATTTAGCCACAGGCAATAAACCTAAGGTATAGAAATAAGCTTGGATGTTATCACTCATGCCAAAGCCCGCTAATAAGGCATTAGGATCAGGCAATAAGGTCATGTACTGCTTGTATAACGAGAAAAAGAACTGCTCAGTTGGGCCTGTGCCTACTACCTCAGCTAGCGCGTCGTCTTGATATACATCTTTGATATTATTTAGATAATCTTTGATTGGAAACGGGGTTAATTGGCCAGAGAAAAACGGCGTGTCGGCGGGGATATGCACCAATATGGTCATATCTCCGCCCTTTTTCATCGATGTTTCTTGGCTTATCCAATAACCCACACCGCCAATAATAATTAGCACGATTATGGTTAACAGGTTTTTCATGCATGCTCCCGCAGCTAGTTGGTGACACATTCAATATTAGCTGTAAAAGTATCACAGCCATCAAGAGTTACTAACAAACAAGCAACTTTATGTACAAATTTTCATTGCTATCAAAAAATCAGGACACCACTAAAAAACGCTATTAATCCGCTACCTGCAACAACTCCAAGAGTGACTTTAAATCCCCTGCCGCTTAAGCGCCATTTCTAAGGCTAAGATAGTGAGCTCACGGGGCAGCTCAATTCCCGACGTTTTACCGCGGCCATAAACTTTATTAAAGGGAAAACCATGGGCTCCTTGCGCGGCTAAATAGGCAGAGATTTCATCATCAGGTTCTGTGGCATCGCCGCGCATTAAAATGATATCACTGCGGCGCAAACGCTCAGTCACTTGCTCGCGATGCCAGACGTTGGCTTTATTTTGCTGGCAAATACTGCACCAGTCAGAAGTAATATCAACCACCACCACGTAGCCTGCATCCACTAAGGCGGGAATTTTATCAGCATCCAGCCGCTGCCACTCTAATTGGCGCCACGCCTGATAATCTTCAGTGAAACTCACAAAATAACCGACACTACCCAGACAAAAACTGGCCGTCAGTAAAATCACTATCACCATAGTCGGTAAGGGATAGCCGCGGATTTTTAAGTAGGTAAAATAGCCAGCCGATCCTAAGAGTCCGGCTAACACCAACAACAAACCAATTTGTAACCCACTCATGTATCATCCTTTACTTATTCAATTGCCACTCGTTCCACGAGTTTGTATTCTGCATCACAATCAATGATTACTTCAATGTAACACAAAGGAATATATGGATATTTCTGCCGTTATCAGTTTATTAGCCATTTGTTTACTCGGCGCCATGTCTCCAGGCCCAAGTTTAGCTATGGTGGTGCGCCACACATTAGGCAGTGGCCGTCGGCATGGGATTATTTGTGCGTGGTCACATGCGCTCGGCATTGGCATCTATGCGTTAGTGACATTGCTGGGATTAGCGACTGTGTTAGCGGCCTCGCCTCAAGTCTTTAAAGGCATTACTCTGTTAGGCGCCTTGTATCTAGCCTATTTAGGGGTGCAAGCCCTGCGTACTCAAGGTCAAGGGCCGGGCTTGTGGCAAGGGGGGCAAGCTATTAGTTATCGACAAGCCGCGCAAGATGGCATAGCGATTTCACTATTTAACCCTAAGATTTTATTATTCTTTACCGCGCTTTTTAGTCAGTTTGTGATGTTAGCAGACAACATGAGTGGCCAAGCCCTCATAGTGCTAATGCCTATGGTGATTGATGGTTTGTGGTACACCTTAATCGCGTTCGCGTTTTCTCACCCTAAGGTGTTGGATAAACTCAAAGCTAAGGCGCATATCATAGATAAGTTAAGTGGCGTGGTATTACTCTTGTTAGCAGCGAGAGTGATTTACAGCCTCTAAGCCTTGGTTCTAAGTTTTAGGCATTTGGCATTAATTGCCTGTAAGTGAATGCACTTACAGGCACACACGCAATTAACCTTTAAAAATCTCAACGTCCGCTTGTGGATCTATGTTTTCCACTGGTGGAGTTGCGATATGATCATCAAGATTATCACTCAACATTTCTTTAAAATCTTGGCTAAACCATTCCAGGGCATTGTCTTTTTCAGCGGCTAAATCGGCAGATTTCAGCGCCGCCTCAAAGGCATTAAAGCGCGCGGCAGCAAATCTCAGCGCAGAACCCACTTTACCAACATCTTGTTGCTGCTGGGCTAATTCATTGGCTAACGCGATAAATTGATCGGCTAATTCATACAAGCTCGCCACTTGGGCTGGCTGATTTTCAGATTGTTGTGACATGTCAACGCCACTCCTTTATGGCTAATATTTGCGAGGGATTCTACCCCAAAACTAAGATAAATGCGGTAAACTCAGGCGCAAATTTGATGCAAACGCCAGAGTTTAATGAAGACCGACATTTCTCATGAATCAAAAGAGCAAGCCAATAAGCTTGCCAAAGCGACCCAAAAGCCAGGGCAAACCAAAGAACAAACAAAGTTGATTGCTCAAGGCATAGAAAAAGGCATAGCTGAATTTAAAAAGCAGCATAAAGCCCAAGCAAGAGACAGAGATAAATTTAAGAAAAAGCTTAATAAACAAAAGCAAGTAAGCACAAGCGTTAGTACTGATGATGACTATGCACCTATGCCAAGCCAAGCGGCATCACACCTGCCTTGGTTATTATTAGCCATAAGTTGGCTAGGGTTTGGCGCTTATCTAATGTGGCGTTAACCCTTAGCCACTCGCTAGTTCAATACATTAACGCCCTGAATCACTCAGGGCTTGCTCCAATTGCAGCCAATGGGTTTCAACCCAAGTCGGCGCTATCGGCCCCCAGTCCTGCAAGCAATACACGCCGGCATTATTGCGTTCACCTTCTTGTTTAAACTCAATCACTATACCGATATCTTGGCATGCCACTAAGGTATCTTGCAGCGTGCGTCTTGGCATACCAGTGCGCGCTTGCAAACTCACCATGTTTTGCGGCTCACTGGCAATGAGCCCAGCTAAATACAATTTTCGATAAAACGCGATTTGCGGTTTTGATGCGATGACATCCATTGTTAACTCCAATCCATCTATGACATAGGTTGAGACATAAACCAGACCACTGCAGTCGCCTTGATGACAAAATTCTAGCCTACAATTTTGCAACAAACATGCGCTATTGACTGATATAGTCTATCTAGCAACACTGACTTAAGTCTTTAATAAGGCATGCTACAAGGATTACCACTGATGGCCAAGATTGAATTTATTGCCCCGCAAGACTATCCCGAGCTATCGGTGCCACTGTGCCAAGCCAATTGGCCACCATTAAACGCCACCGAACGCATGCCAGTCGATGCTAATTACCACATCCAAGTGCAAGTTGAAGTGCTGCTAATAAGTAGCATACCTGCCATAGTTGGGCTCATTTTATTAGTCGTTAAGCCTTATCCGCCGCAGTGGCTACTCCTATGCCTAGGCTTAGCTTGGCTAGCCATCACCACTGGCTTTTTGTGGCTACGAGTGCAGCACGCCAAGCGCCTCACTTATTGCGTTTATCCCGCTGCCATTCAAATTGAATCTGGCTTATGGTGGCAAGATATTACCGCCATGCCTATCAGTCGCTTACAACACGTGAGCCTGTCGCAAAATCCCTTAGAGCTGCGCTTTGGCTTATGTCAGCTCAAATGCTTTAGCGCTGGCAGCGGTAGTGCTGAAATTAATTTACCTGGGTTATCGATAGCGACCGCAGAATCCCTAAGACAAGCGCTACTCTCTTTGGCGGCACCGCAGCTAGCGCAAGGTAACCCAGACAATGCCGCTTAACACTGGGGAAACTAATCTTATTCGGCTATCCCCGTGGGCGATAGTCAGCGTGGTCTTTGGCCATTTAACTAAGCTAGTTAGCAATGCCTATACGCTCATCCCCATCCTTTACGCTAGCTGGAAAATGGACTTTGATAGCAAGTGGTTAATCATAGGGGCCAGTGTCGTCTTTAGTATCTCGACCATAATAGCGGTGGTGTATTGGCTTAGATTTCACTATCAAGTTAACCGCGACAAACTCATAGTGCAGCAAGGATTATTGTTCAGCAAAATCGATGAAATCCCGTTAGATAAAATCCTCAATGTGCGCATAGAGCAGCCGTTTTACTTTAAACCCTTAGACTTATTTACCTTAGTGGCTGAAACCGCAGGCTCAAGTAAAGATGAGGTGCAATTGCGTGCCCTTAGTGCCAGTGTCGCCAAAGAGCTACAAGCGGCCTTGGTGGGGAATAATAATGTCAGCGCCAATAGCGCGGCTAACGCTATAGAACAGGCGCACGCAACTCATGCCATTGACTCAAACAACACTATTGGCTCGACCCATGCCACTACTAACATGGCCGCCAACGAGCCACCGCTCTGGGTTCATAGAAACGGTGATGATCTGGTGTTATTTGGTTTATATCAAAATAACTTACTGTGGCTCGCCTTAATTTTAAGTCCAATACTTGGACAGCTTGATTACGACAAGCTATCAGAGCAAGTGTGGTTTCAAGCCCTTTGGGGGCAAGCCACTCGGCTCACCCATGGCGATTTATGGCTGGGAATAGTGTTAGCCAGTACCTTGTTATTGGCAGTACTGGGGATCCTCAGTCTGTTATCTGTGCTGTCGGCCATTTTAAAATATTACCCTTACCATTTACGCTTTGATGGCCGCACTTTAGTGCGCACTGGTGGGGTTATCTCCCATCAGCAAGATGCCCTAAAAGTGCACCGCATCCAGTTATTGCAACTTGAGCAGCCTTGGCTTGCCAGACTCCTTGGCCGCTGGAGCTTAAGATTTAAACAAGTCCAAGGCCAAGAAGTTGAGCAGCAGATAAAAGGTAATATGCTCATTCCAAGCCTTCGCACTAGCGAGCTAGCGACGATTTTAACCAGCATAAATCCAAGCCGATTACCCGCGCACGCCTTAGCGCAATTAAGTCTGCCTAAGTCTTACTGGTCGGTGCATTGGTTGTGGCTCGCTAAACGCATGCGGGCTCCCTTTATGCCAGCGTTCTTTAGCCTATTTGCGGGGGAGTTGTGGATATCGTGCGCACTTGCCTTGGTTGGCGTCGCGCTTTGTTTGTTCTTAATCATCTATTACTGCCAGCTTGGCTATCACATTAAGCGCTCAGGCATTTGGTTACATACGGGCTTACTTGGCCAGCAATGGCGCTTTATTCAGTATAAAAAAATCCAAACGGTTAACTGGCACACCTCACCAGGACTTAGGCGCCGCGGCCTTTGCACTCTAACCCTTGGCCTTGCTAGCGGCAATGTAACTATTCCTTGTATACCAGTGCGCCACGCTAATCATATTTACCGCCAAACTATGATGGCAACTGGCACTGACTTTAACAATTGGATTTAAGCGGAGGCAAGATGCACTATCAAACCGTGCTAGATTTTTGGTTCACACAACTCAGTCCATCAGACTGGTTTAAAAAAGATGTCGACCTTGATGCCAAGATATCTCAGCAATTTGCAGACACGTTAATGCAAGCCAGCGCTGGTGAATGCTGGCGCTGGCGGCAAACTCCCCAAGGACGTTTGGCTGAGATTATTGTGCTTGACCAATTCTCGCGTAATATTTATCGCGATACCGCTAAGGCTTTTAGTCATGACGCTATAGCGCTAGTGTTAGCCCAAGAAGCCGTGAGCCAAAAACTTGATGAAACCCTTACCCCTAAAGAAAAACCATTTTTATAAATGCCATATATGCACAGCGAATCAGCCATAATTCATGAGCAGGCATTACCTCTGTTTAAAGGGTGCAGCGCAGCGAGTCTTGAGTTTGAACTGCGCCATAGCGCCATCATCAGCCGATTTGGCCGCTACCCTCATCGCAATCAGTTACTTGGCAGACAATCCACTCCTGAAGAATTCGCTTTTTTACAGCAAGCAGGTAGTAGATTTTAATATCACACAAATATTTTACTCACCTTTTTCACTCACCTATTTCACGCAAAAAAGTGCTGCTAGTCATCTCTACAAATTCAAGATAATAAAAAGCCGCGGTAGGTTATTAACCGCGGCTGATATCAACAGACCTTTACCTTAGAGAAACCACTTAGGCTTGCTGTAAGTAAGCTTCAACCGCTTGAGTTAACTCATCTTTGCGCTCTTGAGAGATAAAGCTGGCTTCAATGGCATTTAAGCTAAATTGGGCAAGTTCAGCGTTAGAGATAGCAAACGCCTCAGCTACCGCCATGAAGTTAGCTGTCATATAACCGCCAAAATAGGCAGGATCATCTGAGTTAATAGTGACGCACACGCCTTGCCTTAATAACTCCACCAGATTGTGTTCTGTCATGTGCTCAAACACTTTAAGCTTAGTATTGGACAGTGGGCAGACAGTTAATGGCATGCGCGTAGCCGCAAGACTTGCCACTAATGCCGGGTCTTGCGCGCAGCTAACGCCGTGATCGACGCGGTTTACCTGTAGCAATTCAATGGCATCGACAATATTTTGCGCCGGCCCCTCTTCCCCCGCATGAGCCACAGTTAAAAAGCCCAAGGCTTTGGCCTTAGCAAAAACTCGCGCAAATTTTTCAGGGGGGTTGCCTTGCTCAGAAGAATCTAAACCAACGCCGATAATCTTATCTTTAAATGGCAGCGCCATCTCTAAGGTGGCAAATGCTGCATCTTCATCAAGATGGCGCAAGAAACACATGATAAGTTGACTGCTAATGGCTAGTTCTTGCTCGGCCTTAGTCAGCGCCGCGCAGATACCATTGACCACAGTCGCAAAGGCCACACCTCTGTCGGTGTGTGTTTGCGGGTCAAAAAAGATTTCACAGTGCTGCACGTTATCAGCGCGGCAGCGCTCAAGATAAGCCCAGGTTAAATCAAAGAAATCCTGCTCAGTCAGCAGTACATTGGCGCCTTGATAATAGATATTTAAAAATGACTGCAGATTAGTGAATTGATAAGCCGCGCGCACTTCATCTGGGCTTGAAAAAGGGATGGCCACCTGATTGCGCCGGGCTAGCTCAAACATAAGCTCCGGCTCTAAACTGCCTTCAATGTGCAGGTGTAATTCAACTTTAGGTAATCCAGTAACAAAACTTTTCATCATTAACTCTCAAATTGGGATGACGAGAGAAAGACGGCTTATCTGATTATAGTGACAAATAACCATACAAAGAGATAAGCAATCAATCGCTTAGCTCTTCGTAATCAGAATTTTACGGATTCTGGTAGAGACCCCTGTACCGGATTAACAGGGTTATACGAAGTTATAGGCTGATATGACATCAGCCTATGGGCGCGGATTGTGGCATAAAAGTTTATGTTGATAAAGGCTGAGGTGTATTAGTAGATCACAAATCAGAAACAAATCTATTGGTGACTCGTCAGGGCGCCTTCGCTGCCGCCATTATTGCGGCATTCGATAAGTCACTGACACTTTGCCAGAATCACTATCCTTAAAGGAAAATTGGCGTTCATTGATAGACATTATGATGACACAAAATGAATGATCGACCAGATGACTGATCTCTTCTGATACCTTGGTATATCTAGCGCAGCTTTTCTTTTGGCCATTGTCATAAAGATTAACGTACACGCCTTCAGCTTCGTAATCACCGCCCTCGGGCAAACTGCCCCAGACTCTAAAGGTGCCGTCTTTAAGGTATTCATCAAAGCGGGAAAACGTGGCGCCACCATCATTAGAATTGCCCCAGATACCATAAAGTAAAGGTTCAGACACTTTTATCCAGCCAGAAGAAGTCGATGCCAGTACTGACAGGCTAGATGACATCATCAATAGCAGAGCTAAGCTGCGCATAATTGCATACTTCATCGTATGTGTTCCTTAACTTTACCTAAGTACATCTCAAGCCGTGCTAATGGCAATCAGTCACATCATCAACACTAGGCTTTACCACTTTCATTCACACTATCAAGGTAACTTATTAGTAATACATTAAAAACAGATCACCCAAATCCAAATATACCACAAACAAAAAACCAACATAACCACTAAAAACTAACAGATTTTTCATTGTTAATGTAAGAATGCATGTGCCGGCTAAAAAACATTGTCTTGATGAGGTGTGATTAAGGAAATGCATGATGACGGGTATAACAAGGCGAAATGCCAAGAGCGGGACAAACATAGAATGAAATGATAACGCTAGCGGGCGGCTAGCGTTAAGGAACTACCATTTACGCATGACTTACTTAGGTTAGAATAAGCAGCGCCAGCGGCTATTTAACAATAAGCACAGGGCAATGTGCCTTGTTAGCCACTTGCTCAGACACGTTATCATTAAGTAGATGTGCCAAGCCTTGGCGGCCATTACTTGCCATGACTATCATGCCGCAATCACTGTCGTGGGCTTCTTTAATGATTTGCTCGGCGATGTTGTTTTCTTCGCAGCGGCGCACCACAGTTTCTATGGTTAAATGAGTCTCTAAGCCATTTAATAAAATTTGCATCCGCGCGGCGGCGTCCCTTTCCATCGACTGCATCAGCTCTTCAGGGCTTATCACTAATATTTGAAAACTTTCCGCACCGCTAAGTTGCTCGACCACATGCAATATCCGTAAACTAACTTGATACAGATTAGCCATTTCAATGGCATAGCTAAGAGCATGTGACGATGTCGTTGAAAAGTCGGTTGGCCATAGAATTTTACGTGAGCGCATAAATTATTCCCTCAATAACAACACTTAGTGAAATGAGTGTACCAGTATTGCGCAAGCTGTGTGCATGATTTTCTATTCATGATTAAGCCATTATAAGGCGTTGAATTTATCGTGAAAAACATTCAAACAGCTCGCCTGCAAGCCTGTTAACCTTACCACTGATGCGCTCTGTTGCTCAAATAACATTGTACTTGCCTAAGATTACTAACAACTTTACTCTGAGCCTATTAATACATAGGTAATTCATTGAAGAATATGGCCGATTTACATTAAGCATTATGTAATGCAGCCACAGGCTTAGTTCGCCCACACAAGGGCATATCTGCAGAGTTAAGGTATTTAGGTTATGTCAGCACCGGGATTTGAAACCCATATTCAGGCGTTATTTCAGCAGCAACAGTTGGCCTATCAGCAGCAACCTATGCCAACGCTTGCCCAGCGTAAAAGTGATTTATTTCGCCTAAAAGCGGCGCTACTGCAACATCAAGAACCATTGGTGGCAGCGTTAAATCAGGATTATGGTCATCGCAGCACAGATGACAGCTTAATCGCAGATGTTTTGCCGGTCATTAACAACATTAATTACTGTCTAAAACACTTAGCTAAATGGATGAAACCAAGCCGCCGTCACGCCGGATTACTGTTAGCGCCTGCCACAGTGCGCGTGCATTATCAGCCACTTGGAGTGGTTGGCGTGATTGTGCCTTGGAACTTCCCTGTGATGTTATCCCTTGGCCCATTGGCGTCATTAATGGCGGCGGGAAATCGCTGCATGCTTAAATTATCTGAATTTACTCCAGCGACTAACCAAGTCATAAAACGCATCTTAATGGATTGCTTTAGTGCTGATAAAGTGGCGGTTGTGGAAGGTGAAGCCGAGGTTGCCAGCTATTTTTCAAGCTTAGCCTTTGATCATTTACTGTTTACTGGTTCCACTACCGTGGGACGCTATGTGATGCAGGCTGCCGCTAAAAACTTAACGCCAGTGACTTTAGAGCTCGGTGGTAAATCACCTGTGATTATTGCCGATGACATAGATATCAATACCGCAGTTGAGCGCCTCATTTATGGTAAGTGCCTTAATGCCGGTCAAATCTGCGTGTCGCCAGATTATGTCTTATGCCCAGCCAGTAAAGTGCAAACCTTTGTCAGCGCTTATCAGCAAAAGTTTCACCAAATGTATGGTGCCATGGCGGACAACCCAGATTATGGCAATGTGATTAACGATCGCCAATTTGCGCGTCTGCAGGCCTTGTTGCTTGATGCAAAAAACCAAGGAGCCCAAGTAATTAGCGCCTCAGGCGAGGGCGTGAAACCCGATTCACGCAAACTAGCGACCCAGCTAGTACTCAATGCCAATGATGATATGCAGATTATGCAAGAAGAAATTTTTGGGCCGTTATTGCCAATTATCCCTTACGACTCTTTGGCTGGTGCTGTCACTTATATTAATCATCGCCCAAGACCATTAGCGCTTTATCTCATGAGTTTTGACGAAAATACTCAGCAATACGTGTTAGCGAACACTCACTCTGGCGGCGTCTGCATCAATGAAACCGTGTTTCATGTGGCCGCCGATGATGCACCCTTTGGTGGCATAGGCCCATCTGGCATGGGGCATTATCATGGTCATGAAGGCTTTTTACGTTTTAGTCATGCAAAAACCGTATTGCAGCGCGGCAAGCTTAATACCGGCAAATTAGTGCACCCGCCTTACGGCACTTGGGTGCAAAAATTATTACTTAAGTTCTTCTTACGCTGATATCAGTAAGCCTTATCTGGCAGCACCAATAACGCTGTGGTGATAATGCAGATGTGATAGTGCAGCTATGATAGTGCCGCTCAATAATAACGCCCACAGATGTGGGCGTTATTTGGGGTTAAACTTGCGGCTAATCTAGGTCATTAACGGATTTCAAACTCACCATAGCGAGTCGGCTCACCGCCGCGCACTAAGGCTTGGCCGCGACTCCAGACACTATCAATCGTTAGCTTGGCATCAAGCAACACTAAATCAGCATCTAACCCCACCGCCAATTGGCCTTTGTGTTTAAGTTGTAAGTTTCTTGCCGCATTAGTGCTCACTAACTTAATAGCATCAGACAATGGCAGGTTAGCTTGCACTAACTCACAAAAGGTTTCGTATAAACTCGCAATGCGGCCCATTTCTAACCCAATTAACTGACCTAACTCATTAAATACTGGCAGGCTGGCATGGCCATCAGAACTTAAGCTGATGTTGTTTATGCTAACGCCAGCATCAAGCGCCTGAAACACCGCGTCTACTACTGCCACTTCACCACTGTCTAAACAGGCTTGATTGGTTGAGGTGGTAAAATCAATCACGCCGCCCGCTTTGGCAAAAGTGAAACCTTGCTCTAAAAGAGCTTGGCTGCGATTAATATGGGTGGGATAAAACTGCTGCAACGGAATATCTGTCTCGCTCGCCACTTGATGTAAAGGTTGTAATCCGCCCTTACCATCCCCTACATGCACAAAAACCTTGCCGGCCTTATTGGATAACATGCCGCCCACTCGCGCTTCAGAAGCCACGCGCGCCAGTTCAGTGGTAGTTAACTGCGAGCCGCGGTGATCGCTAATAGCGATTTCACCTATGCCTATCATGTTATCAATCAACATTAAATCGCGGCTAATAGAGCCTGTTAATGTCACCACAGGATAGGCGTAAGAGCCGGTATAACAAAAGACATTCAGCCCTTCATGCTCAAGCCCTTTGGCTTTAGCCAGCATATCTTCTAAGGTGCGACTAATGGCATCAGTGCCTAATGCGGCCACTAAGGTCGTGACGCCATAGCAACTAGCATCGGTTAACTCCATTGCCCTGGTGCGGGTATGATAACCACCCTCGCCGCCGCCACCTGTGATGTGCACTAATGGGTCAACTAAGCCTGGGATCAATAACTTACCCTGTGCATCTAAGGTGTGATGCACGTTACCGCTAATCGCTAAGTCTTTACCTATGGCGATTATTGTAGAGCCTGCCACCAGCACGTCCACGCAGCCTAAAGGCTCTGGGCTGTATACATCAGCATTTTTTATTAACAACAATGAGGCCATCTTGCCATCCCTTTTCTTACGTTGCGCTGAGCCTAGCGGCCAGGCGCTTAAAAGTCATCTAGCGACGAGTGGAGTGTGGTGGATATCACCAAAGTCTTACATGGCTTGGGCGAAAATCCAAAAGGTAGCAATAATGCCAATAAACCAGCTAAGGCTACGCAGCTTATCTAAATTGCATAAGTAACAAGCTTGATAGGCAAGACGCGCTAGCAAATACACCACGGCCGCAACTTCAGCCTGCGAATTAATAGTATTTGTAGCAATCACTAATAGTACCGCTGGCGCAAATAAGATTAAAGATTCAAAGGCGTTTTGATGGGCAGCTAGCGCTCGCGCGCCCAAACCAGTTAAACGCGCTTGCTGGGCGCGCGGATGAGCATTGTCATATCGCCCCTCTTTTGCCATCGCCCAACCTAGCGGTATTTTGGCAAAATAAGGTAGTAACATGGCTATGAGTAAACAGATGATGAGCACTGACATAATTATCCTTTGTTATTATTGGTATAAGATGATGATTTCTTAGAATTGAGCGCAGATCCTACACTATTAATCCGCCTAGATTAACTGCCATTAATTGGTCTAGCTAGCGCCGCAGAGGTACATTAATCGCCTTCGCAAAAGTAATGTCGCCGCCTTATGGCATTTCTAGCTCAGATCAACAATACTGGTACTTCCTTTAGTCATGGTAGTTTTCAACACTATAGCAAACCTATGCATTCACCTAGCCGCAAACATATAGTTGCTGGGACTGCGCTGATAGTTGAGGGAGGTGGGCAAAGAGGGATTTTTGGTGCAGGTATTCTCGACAGCTGGTTAAAGGCCGACTTTAACCCTTTTAAAATCCTCATAGGTACATCCGCTGGGGCGCAAAACATTAGTGCATATCTCTCTGGCCAACACGGTTATGCCAAGCAATGTATTCAGGTACTTTCTCGCGATAAACACTTTTTCAATGTCAGTCGCCGCTTACTTGGCAAAAGCATGTTGGATTTAGATTGGTACTTTGCCCAAGCTAAAGAAAAAGGCATGGAGCTCGACTTGCAGCAAGCCAGCCTTAACAGCCAAGACCGCCAAGTCTTATTTACTGCCACTCGCGCCGCGGGGCTGAAAGCAGAATACCACCAACCTCAGGCTCACAATTGGTATGATGTGCTCAAAGCCAGTAGCGCCTTGCCATTTCTTTATAACCAAGATGCCATGTTAAGTGGGCGCAAGTATTTTGATGGCGGCGTTACCGCGCCGCTCCCAGTAAGAAAAGCCTATGAATTAGGCGCACGTAAAATTGTGGTCATTCGCTCTACCAACGCCCAATATCAAGCCAACTCACCTGCCTTACATCATTTAAAAGAATGGTTGTGTCAGCATGGCTCTTGCCCTGCCCCCATAGGCCTACTTGATATGCATGAGCAGTCTTATCGTCAGGAACTCGATTTTATTGAGCATAAACCCAAAGATGCTGACATCATCCAAATCTTTGCAAGGGAGCCGCTAGAATCCAGTTTAATCGGCAGCCAATTGCTGCAACTAGAACATGACTATCAGCATGGCGCTGAGCAAGGCCGACAAGTATTGGCGCAGCTCAAGCAACACCTTTGCAGCTAACATTGGTCAAAGGTTAGCGTTTACGCCTGATTGATATGTCATTAAATATCGCCGATAGATACATTTATTCTTTGCCTTAATCAACTGGCTATCTTATTGTCATTGTTAAGGTTATTGCATAAATAAGGACATGCTATGGCGATACAACTCTTAAGCGGCGAGCAAGTATACCGCAAGACTAAGCTCACAAACGCCCATACTGTTCCAACCCATTCAGATATTGCCTCCAGCGCCGATTTTTTAGCGATTGATGAAATCTTAGGTCAGCAGCGCGCGCGCCAAGCGCTTGAATTTGCTATGTCGATTAAAGATAAGGGCTATAATATTTATGCCATAGGTGAAAATGGCCTAGGCAAGCGCACTATGGCGCTGCGTTATTTAACTAACCACACGGCGCCCTCTAGCCCATTATTTGACTGGTGCTACATTAAAAACTTTGATGAAGAGCGCAGCCCCAGCGTATTAAAACTGCCACTTGGCAGCGCTAAACAATTTAGAAAAGACATAGAATCCCTGCTATTTAAACTCGTCAAAGCCCTGCCGCTGGCCTTTGATAATGACCTGTACCATAGCCGCGCCGACCAACTAAAAAGCCAGTTAGGTTTACAGCAAGAAACCTTAATGCAAGAGCTTAATGATGCCGCTAAAGCGCGCCACATTGAGCTCACCATTAGTAATCTCGGTGATTATCAGTTAACCGCGCTCAACGGCGAAGAAGCGCACACGGAAGAGAGCTACAACGCCTTAACTGAGGCGCAGCAAAAACAGTTTGAGCAAGATATTCAATATCTTGAAAAACAGTTACGCTCAGTAATTCGCACCTTAACAGAGTGGGAAGATGAGTTTAGTGAGAAACAAGATCAGCACGATGAGCAAGTGGCTAAAGGGGTATTAACCCATTATTTACGGCCTCTGAAAAAGCGTTATCGCGAGCAAACCAGTGTTCATGACTATCTCACCGCCATGGGCAAAGATATTCTAGAAAACTTAGATATATTTCTTGATGCCAATGAAGAAGACTACTCACTGGCACTCGCCTCATTAGAGAAAAAACTGCCGCGGCGCTATCAAGTCAATGTGTTAGTCGCTGGCGATAGCTCAGCTGGGCTGCCCATCATAGTGGAAGATAACCCTAACTATCACAGCCTCTTTGGCTATATCGAAAATGCGAGTTTTAAAGGCACTGTCTTTACCGACTTTACCCTTATTCGCCCCGGCAGTTTGCACAAGGCCAATGGCGGCGTATTAATGATGGATGCCATTAAGGTATTAGATCGCCCCTATGTGTGGGATGGCCTTAAGCGCGCCTTGCGCGCTAAACAGTTAGATTTAAGCTCCTTAGAGCGTGAAGTCAGTTTATCCGGCGCTATTTCTTTAGCACCTGAACCTATCCCATTAGAAGTAAAGATTATTTTGTTTGGTGATCGCCAAACTTATCAGTTATTGCAGCATTATGATCCGGATTTTTCCGAGCTCTTTAGAGTGACAGCTGACTTTGAACATACCATGACGCGCAATCAAGAGACTGAGCATCAATATGCGCGTTTTATTGCCTCCATCATTGAAGACAATCAGCTGTTGCCGTGTTCTATAGCAGCCATGGAGCGAGTCATAGAATTTAGTAGTAGGCGCGCCGAACATCAAAATAAACTGTCGCTCTATTCAGTAGAAGCCGCCAATTTACTGCGCGAAGCCAACTATTTTGCCCAGTTAGGCGCAGATAAGATGATCCACTCAGAGCACATCAGCCAAGCCATTAGCGCTCATGAATATCGAATATCAAGATTACGCAGCCAGATCATGGAATCCTTTGAAGATGGCACCACCTTAATTCAAGTCAGCGGCAGTAAAATTGGCCAAGTGAATGCGCTCTCGGTAATGAGTAGCGGCGATCATGAATTTGGTGTGCCTAATCGCATAACGGCAACTACCTCTTATGGCACAGGCGAGATTTTAGATATAGAAAACAAAGTCAAACTCAGTGGTAGCCTGCATTCCAAAGGCGTGTATATCTTAAGCGCTTATTTAAATACCATGCTTGCCAAAGAGCAGCAGTTACCGATTAACTGCCATCTGACCTTCGAGCAATCTTATGGCGGCATAGATGGAGATAGCGCCACTATGGCCGAATGTTGCGCCTTGCTATCAGCCATTAGTGAGCGCCCTATTAATCAACACATAGCCATCACAGGCTCTATGGATCAGTTTGGGGAAGCTCAGCCCATAGGCGGCGTGAATGAAAAAATCGAAGGCTTTTTTGATGTGTGTGCGCTTAAAGGCCGCACGCCTTTGCAAGGGGTCATAATACCGCGCACCAATGTGGCTAACTTAATGCTACGCAGTGACATAGTGGCCGCCATAGCCGCAGGCGACTTTCAGGTGTGGTGCGTAGATAACGTTATGGAGGCTATGAGTTTATTAGCTGGCACCCATAGCGATAGCCAGGGAGACATGCACATTTTAAAACTGGCAGAAGCCAAACTTAACCTTATTCGCGCGAATCAAGCTGAAAAAGAGTCAAAAAAAAGCCGCTGATAACAGCGGCAAACCTGGGTAAGAGAATCGGGCTATAAGCCCTAATAAAGGCAAGGAAATCATGATGTCAAACTTATCGAACATAAATAGGATGCCAAAGGTTTAGCCCTTGGTGTCCTTGAGCCTCAATTAATGGACAAGTAGTCACTACTAACCGATTGCCGCGCTGATGAGACGCCTGCCAAGTGTGTCTAAGGCTCAATTGCCTCCGGCGTCTTTGTCTGGCAAGTAACTGATGATGGGCAAATCGCACAAAGTGATGTCGAACCACTATCATTACTCCTGACAAATCCAGTCAAAAACAACTAAATTAACTTAAATCAATCAACCACTTAAATAGCTAATGAGTTAGAGTTCATTTCGATAACTGAAGATTACTCCCCACATAAGGCAGCGTAAACCCCTTGCCGGTTTGAATTAATCTTGCAGCCTTAATTCCCCTGTGCCGCCCTGATGTGAGCGGTTGCGATTTAGTTCATCACTCCTAAGCCATCAAGACTGCGCGCCGCCGGCCCATCAGGGTTTCAGGGCTATTTTTGGTCATCACTCAATATAAAAACCATCAACAGTAAACGCTAATGTAAACGCTTAACGTGAACTTGAGTTCATAAAGGATTCATTGCCGTTAACAAGGCAAACACGATGGACTCAGTCTTGCGCTTAAGGATGTGGGGCGATGCGGATTTGCTGCAATGGTTCATCCCCTAATTGGCGCATTTGTTTGCGTATCCACGCAGAGCGCTTAATCACATAAGGCGATGGCGGTTTAACCTTATAGCGCACCGGATTAGGTAAAATCGCCGCTAACAGTGAGGCTTGTTGGCTTGAGAGATTACGGGCAGAGACGCCAAAGTAGTGGCGAGCCGCATCTTCAACGCCATAAATATCTGGGCCTAATTGGACAATATTTAAATACAATTCCAGTATCCGCGACTTAGGTAAAATCGCCTCTATCCAGAGGGTTAACCAAGCGCCTAACGCCTTTCTAAAATAGCTGCGATCTGGCCAGAGAAATAAGTTTTTGGCTAATTGCTGGGTAATAGTGCTGCCGCCGCGAATTTGTTTACTGTGCTGATTATGCTCAAAGGCCGCAATCATTGCGGCATAATCAAAGCCGTCATTGCTGGCAAATGTTTGATCTTCGGCGGCAATCACAGCAAGCTGCATAGAGGGATTAATCTGACTCAGGCTCACCCAAGTGTGCGGCGCAGCATTAATGCCTTGCTGCTGTAAGCGCCAACTCCAAGTCGCTGGATCGCAAAACTTAATCCCTAGTACTAAGGCAAAAGTCAGCGCGATAAATGCCAGCAACAACCAATAAAGGCTATGCATTAGCGTGCGCGCAAGCGGGCGTTGACCCCGACCTTGTGACTCGTGATTAGCCAGAATGAACCTCATTCATCATCCAACACCTACTCCAATATTGTCAGCTCCCTTATGCATTCATAAGTGAGTCAACCGTGCGTTAACAAACCATTCGTTTCAAGCCTGCTCTTCCAAGAGCCGTGCAAATATTCAAGTTCATCATAAATATCATCTTTTACACTGGCGAGCCATGCTATTTGTTTAGCTAGTAACGCAATTGTTACTAATAAGCTTTGAGGCGGGATGGGCCGATTGACAACTAAAATACAAACAAGAGGGAAGCAAGAGAGACACAACTAGCGAAATGAGTTGCGATACCGCCCCCATTGACGCTTAAGACTCTGTAAATCGGTACCATGCAGCAATCATCGCAGCAATAGTTACAAAAAACTTGCCCGCCCACTAAGCATTTGCGGCTAAAGTAAATAGACTAACTCACTGAGATAACTCAACTATGCATAAGTTTCGCGACTGGTTATCGTCATTCAAGCAGCCGGCATTATGGCGCTACAGCATGAATATTCGCGCCAATGTCGCCGCATTGAGTTTTATTTCGTGTACATTGCCGCTGTTTTATATAAACCAAGTGACCTTAGGCATAGCGGCGTCGCTTGGGTCAATTGCTTGCGGTTTAGCCGATAGCGCTACCTTAACTCGCCATAGATATCGTGATATCTCCCTTGCCATAGTGGTATTTTTTTTCGCGGCGCTGGCAGTCACTTTACTCTTTCCCCACACCTTAGTGTTTGTGGCTTATCTCGCCCTCAGCAGCTTTGGCTTATTAATGCTAGCCGCCTTATCGCCACGCTTAGGCGCTCTGGGGTTTGCCAGTATTTTGCTCGGCATTTACGCCATGATTTTATATTCAGCCAAGCAAGCGCCTTGGCATATTCCACTGATGTTAGCCCTCGGCGCGCTCTGGTATGGATTGTGGCAAGGGTTGGCAAGCTTAGTGTTCCCCCATCAGCAAGACAAAGATTTATTGTTTGATGTCTATCGTCAGCTGGCCAAAAAATATCAGGCCCATGCCGCGCCACTCAATGAATACCCAAGCCAACAGACCCATGCCAAGCTAGGCAGTAGCGCAACTCGCTTCGGGCCTAAGGTCTTTATCGATACCGCCAAGGCGCGTTCACGCTTTACGCAATCGTTTAATGAATTAAGCCATCGCCTCTATCAAAAAATGAGTGCGGGCGAAATAAACCTCGCCTTAACTCAGTTGCAAAGTCAGTTAGATCTCGCCGCTATGCTGGCGGAACATAGCCGCCTGCTGGACTTTATTCCATCGATTGAATTTAGAAGCCAATACCCAGTGCAACTGGCGCAAATGCATAAAGCTTGCAGCGCGATTGCCGATTACATCAGTCGCGGCGCCACTCATGATAAGCGCCCGCTTGAAGCCATAGATATTCATGGGTTGCAACTTTGGGCGGCGCGTCAGCAGGCAGCTCTTATAAACGCCCAACTTAATCCACAAGCTATGGCTGATTTGCAGGCTGAGCTGCAATTAGCAAAAAACTTTATTGAGCAACTCGCCCTCATTATCAATTTATTAACTCAGCGCGAGCCGGGGGCAAATTATCACACGCCAAGCCATTACCAGCCGCAAGTCAGCAGCAATAATTGGCAAAATCAATGGCAGAAATTTATTCATCAATGTCACTGGCAATCAAACGTGTTTCGCCATGCCATTCGCGGCGCCTTATGCTTGGCTTCAGGCTTAATACTGGTGCGCACCTTTGATTTAGAGTTTGGCTTTTGGACCTTAATGACGAGCTTATTAGTGCTAAAACCTAATGTGGCTATGACATGGAAGCGATTGTTAGACCGCTTTATTGGCACTATGGCAGGCTTATTGTTAGTGGCTGTTATGCTTAAATGGCAGGCGCCTATGGGGCTGCTGCCTTGGGTGTTTTGCTTAGCTGCTACGCTATTTTTTCATACTTCTGCGCGCCATTATGCGGTGGCAGTTTGCTGCGTGACCTTATTTGTATTTTGCGGGTTTTCCCTGAATGGCGAAGGCGACATCATCTTATTGCCGCGCCTTGAAAATACCTTACTAGGGATTTTATTGCCGCTTGTCTGGGTAATTATCATAGCGCCAGGTTGGCACAAGCATGACTTCCCTAAGCAGTTGCACTTAACCTTAGTGGGATATCAGCAATTGTTAACTCAATTACAAGGGATGCTAGATGCCAGCGATAACAACCACCAAGCACAATTAACCGCGAGCCTTAATACTTGCGTGAGTAATGACGTCAATCTATTTGATTTATGGCAAGGCTATTTGGCTGAACCCAATCGCAATACTCGCATCATTGAGTCCATGCTAGTGTGCAGTTACAGCAGTAATTTAATGCTGCGCTTACTGACTAGATTACAATCTCGCGCCCATGAGTTAGCAAGCGCTGAAGGTCGCAAAGAACTACAAGCCACCATTAGCTTAATTGCCAAAGCCGAAACACGTTTGGCACATTTGAGCAAGTCACGATTATTTTATCCCTATATTGCCCGCCACCATCAGCAAGTCCATGGTCAGCTTGAGGCCATGATTAAACAAGGCGATCTTAACGCTTTAGCATTACTTAAGTTATTGCAGGCCGAAATCAACAGTTTTACCTTGCTTCACCCCGCCAAAAACCGTGTTTGATCACGCTAATATTAAACGCAAGCCGCAACAACTCACACTTTTGCATCGTTTGAAATTATTCTTCACAGTTTACGCAAAACACCAACTACTACTTTAGGGTTATGCGACATCCCCCCCATTTTGGTAGTTAGCATCCTGCTAATTTAGCTACATGGTTGCGCCGTGAAATTAATTTAATACAGCACGGTCGACATTTATTACTAGGCACTGGCCATTGGGTGTTAGCCATTTTCTAGCCATTAACCTTGCAACGGAGAGAACCGTGGAGTTTCTATTATTTTGCATTATTTTTGTGACAGCACTGCTAGTCGCCTTAAAACCACAAAAACAAAAGCTGGCTCATATTTTATTGACTATCAGTATCTTATTAAGTCTTTTCATTTGGTTAATCGCGACTTGGGGCATGTTAGTCCCGGCTGGTAATCTGTAAGGGAACTCATCATGAACGAAATTATATTAAATCGTATAGTGTCCTTCGCAGCACTGGTCTTAATCGCTTTCCCTGTGGGTATTGCCTGTATCATTTTAGGCTTTGGCATGGGTGATACCCCATGTATTTTATGCTGGCAAGAGCGTACCGCCATGGTACTGGTGTCCTTGATTGCCTTATTCATCATGCGCTACGGCCTTAAGCCTAAATATATAGGCGCGTTGATCTTAACTGCCGTCTACGGTTTATGGGCTGGCTATCGCCACAGCTCAAACCACATTATCCGCGATATTGGCCAAGGCTTTGGTCCTGCCATTTTCGGCGTACATACCTATGTATGGGTAATTGTAGTATTTGCCATTATCTTATTGTTCGCTGGCGCATTATTGCTGCTGCAAGGTGACAAGCTGAGCGACAAGCCGGCGCCATGGAGCCTGTTTAACAAGGTAACCATCAACACTTTCTTAGTGATCATTGCCTTCAACATAGTGCAAGCCTTCACCCAAACTGGCCCGTTCCCATTCATTGGTCAGAGCGATCCGGTGCGCATGAGCTTTAATAGCGACAACATCATTTGGTCAACGGCTAACTGGCCGAGCCCATCTAAGTTGTCTGTTCGTGGTGCTTATACCATTGAAAAGCCAGACTTTGCCGCTATGACTAGCGATATGGCGACCAAAATGAACAGCGATAAGTCGCTATCTGCTAGCCAACAATTAAGCTTGCCTGCGGCCATTGAAGGCGTTGTTACTGGTATTTCTTATCAAGCAAGTTCAGGTTTATATGCCTTAGTCACCAGTGATAACTGGGTGTATTTCTTATCTACCGATTTGAATACTATTTTGGCGCAAGTAAAAATTGACGCGGCCTTCTCAACTGAAATCTCAAACTTAGCTGGTGTGGCTTTTGATGGTGATAACAGCGTGATTGTGACTGCCGATCACAAGAGCTATGCTCGCGTGGCTTACGATCCAAGCGCTAAGATTGCTAATTACTATGCCAACTTTATGGCTGGTACCGATGGCGTGAAAGAATTACGTCGCGGCCGCTTTGAAACCACTCGCGCCAAGTTCAACTATATAGGTGACATTGGTTATGATGCTGACAAGCAAGAATACCTGATGGTGACCTTGCCAGTGGCTGCCCGCAATAACTTAGTCGTGACTCGCATGAGCGCTAACGATCTTAAGTTAAACAGCGAAGCCGTGATTGGTTTTGATGGCAATACGTTACCACAAGTAACTGGTATCGCTTTGGATAGCACTAACATCTACCTGCTGAGCCGTTCAGGTGAGCAAGTATTAGTGATGAACCGCGATAACCAAGTGGTAGAAGCTATCAACTTAACGGCGACGTCTAACCCACAAGCCATGGCACTGGTTAATGGTCAATTGGCCGTAGTAAATGCCAAAGAAGGCCAAAACAGCATCAGCTTTTACGCCCTGTAAGCTCAAATTTTATGAGTTAACAGCTTAATAGCTGCCTCTGTTGGTAATAAAAAAGCGCGATAGTTTATATCGCGCTTTTTTTATATCTAATCATTAGCCTTTATATCGTCTTTATAGCTAACACGGCCCGCTAGATAGCAAGCTCTTGAACTATGCCATCAGCACTATCGTTGCTTACTGTCACTCCAGCGCTACTGGTGCGGCGAGTAAAAAAATCTGCGGCAACACTATCAATAACGCGGGTATTCACATCAGTAATAGCGCTGCGTTTGCCAAGCTGCGTCTTAATCAGCGCCAATGTATCGGCAGCTATCGGCATAAACTCAGTTAATTTGCCACCATAAATACTCACTAGCCTTGGGCTATTAGCTTGCTGCACTAACAAGGTGTCACGCGGGCGACTAAAGGCGCTGCCTTCATTTTTAGGTAAAGCGCGCACGCCGCAAAAATGGCCAAGGATTAATCCTGCTAAACTCGCGCGGTTATGATCTGAAAAATAATGATGATAGTTAGTCAGTAAATATTCTTGCTCTGCCGGAGTGATTTGCGGCTGCGGCGGCATCACAGCTAATGGTACTTCGGTCGTTCCCACTAAGGTTTTACCCTGCCAAGGCATCACAAAAAACAGTCGCTCATCGAGCTGAGATTGCAAATAATACACCCCAGGGGGCGCCGGAATATCTAACCAAAGATGCGAGCCTTGCACCCAATCGACCGCCGGCGGCAGTTGTTTAGGGGTAACATGTTCTAATAAATCATTGGCCCAAGGGCCGGCGGCATTAATCACCATACTTGCACGCACACTGCCTTCATTCCCTAAAGGGTCGCTATAGCACACTTGGCACACGCGCGCGCCATGATAAATTTCAACGACTTGTCTATGTTGATGTATGTCTGCGCCAAGTTTTTCAGCGTCCGCCGCCACTGCTAATGTCAACGCCTTGTCATCGGTTTGTGCGTCCCAATATTGCAGCATATGGCGTAAGTTATGCTGATTTAGGCCTTGATGATCATCTGTTTCATTCAATTTCACTTTAGTGAATTTCGCCAGCGCATCCCCTTGAGCCAATAAGGCATATAAGCCTAAACCCGCGGTTAAGGTCATCAGGCCGCGCTGACTGTCCCTATAAATCGGAATATAAAAAGGGACTGGCTTAACTAGGCTTGGGGCTAATTGCAGTAATTGTCGCCGCGCTTGCAGGCAGCGCCGCACTAAGGATAACTGACCGGATTCTAAATACCTGAGGCCGCCATGAATTAACTTACTGGAATGCGATGAGGTGCCGCTTGCTATCTCGTCGCGCTCCCATAAGGCCACAGAATATCCAGCAGCCGCCGCAGCCTGCGCTATACCAACGCCTGTGATCCCGCCGCCAATGACCAGCACATCCAACATAACCTTCTCCTTAATGCCGCGTTTACAGCCGCTAACTCACTGAATTAACTGTAACAGGCTTTAGCTTATACTGCCGTTTTTTAGTCGCGAAAACTTAACTGCGGCGCCATCATCAAGCGTTAGCTTTAGCGCTAATAATCTGGTTTGCATTTAAGTAAGCTTTGCCTTAGATTAATCGGCTTTAATGCTTATAACGATAATAACTATGCGCATCTTTTCTGTTTTATTGGCTTGTGTGGCCATGTCAGCCAATGCCTCTTGCCTTAATGGCGAGCATCTTGGCGAAGTCGAATTTAGTATCAACAGTTCCTATTTTTCTGGCCAAGGGCAACAACTGTTAAATCAAGTCAATAGCCCGACGGCCAGTAAAGCTAGCGCCGATGGTTATTTATTACTGCAATTTTCAGCCGGCCTAGACACCAGCGATGAAAAACTAAAAGACTATAACAAGTGGCTCGCCCAGCGCCGCATTGAGCGCATCAAACACTACCTCACCACTCAGGCTTTTAATGCCCCGATTATTAGCCGAATTTTAACGGTGAAAAACACCCAAGAGCGCAGCGTTCAATTGTATTGGTGCCCAGCATTAGCGCCTGACATATCGCTGGCGGAATAAGTTCCCTCGCAGATGATTAATTCTGACAATTTGGAGCTAGCTAACATTTCCTTAATAGCAAGATGAGCTGCCTCACTGATAAGCGTAATCTAACGTTATGAAAATAAAGTTATTACGGTTTTATTATGCGGAACATTTATACCTTTTTGTTAGTTGCCATCATGGCTATCTTCAGCGGAACTAGCTCAGCTGACACCCTAGCGTGGCAACAGACGGATGCCAAAGGCCAAGTCACTATTCCCGTCTATTTTTTCTGGTCACAAACTTGCCCACATTGCGCTAAAGCCCATCCATTTGTAGATAAGTTAGCGGCTCATTACCCTTGGCTAGCGCTGCAATCGTATAAAGTGACCGACCCTGGCGCCTTGGCCTTATGGCAACAAGTGGCTGAAGCTACTGGACAAAAAACTACCTCGGTTCCCTTTTTTGCGTTCTGCGGCCAATCAAGCGTGGGTTACTCGAGCGATGAAGTCTCGGGCGCCTTTATTGAGCAGCAATTACGCCAATGTTATCAAGCGGCGGGCGGCACTATTAGCCAAGATAATATGCTATCGCCTGCGGTCATAGAGCAAACCTCAGGTACTAATGAAGCCCCGCTATTTGCCACTTGCAGCCAAAATAGCCTTGCCGGCGCAGGTAGCTGCGACGCCCCAGCTATTACCTCAGTGCAACCTGTGACTATTCCTTTTATTGGTACTATCGCTCCAGAGACCTTATCGCTGCCACTACTCACAGTGGCATTAGCGGGGGTCGATGCTTTTAACCCTTGCGCCTTCTTTGTGTTGTTGTTTTTACTCTCAATCATGGTTAACGCCAAAAGCCGCGCACGCATGTTGTTAGTCGGCGGGATTTTTGTGTTCTTCTCTGGCTTTATTTATTTTTTATTCATGATTGCTTGGCTCAATATTTTTGAGCTGCTTGGCGCCGGCGGTGATGGCGGCACCATAATTTTAATTGCAGGCTTATTGGCCTTGGTGGCTGGCGTTATCAATATCAAAGAATTCTTCGGTCAGAAAGGAAAAATTAGCTTATCTATGTCCGCCAATAACCGCACGGGCCTGATTAAACGCATGGGTAAATTATCCAGCGCTACCTCATTAGGCGCCATGATAGTCGGCACTACTGTGCTTGCCATTTTAGCCAATGCCTATGAGCTGTTATGTACTGCAGGCTTTCCTATGATTTATACCAGCGTGCTCAGCATGCATGACTTAAGTAGCCTTGAGCGCTACTTATACTTAGTGCTTTATAACTTAGTGTATGTGATACCACTGGCCGTCATTGTGATTGTATTTAGCTTAACCTTAGGCAAACGTAAGCTCAGCGAGAAAGAAGGCGAAGGTCTAAAGCTGATGTCTGGAATTATGATGCTAGGTTTAGGCAGCATGTTGGTGTTTGACCCGACGTCAATGCAAAATCCTGTGCTCGCTATTGGCCTCATTATTGGCGCAATATCCCTGACGTGTAGCATTATCTGGCTGCGAAAATGGCGAGCTAAGTTCACTCGTTAACTGTAATAACTAAGCTTGCTCGTTAAGGACCAATGATGCGTTTGAGGCTGGCGTGAATACGTGAGTAAATGCCACTAAACTTAATGGCAAAGCCGCCGATAAGCTAGATACCGCTTATCGGTAAGACAACCTAAGGAATAGACAATGGCAGATATTAGCAGCATAAGCCAAAACAACACTGTGGCTCACATCAGCAAAGTGGCGCAAATGGGTAAGGAGCAACAGCAAGCCGAAGGCAAGATCGTTATGGATTTGATTGCCGCGGCCGATGCGCCAGCGCCAAGCCCGCCATCCGCCAGTGTCGGCCAAAACATTAACACCCGCGCCTAACTAAGCCACCTTCTAAGTTCACAGTTAACAGCCCCACGGGGCTGTTAATCATTCACTTACCCTAGCACTACCTCTAGCGACTAAATTCAATCCACTGCCATTGATGACTCGATAATTTAGCCTTGTTATAACTATCTAAATGATGGTGTCTTATTAAAGCTTTAAGATCATTCGCATAGTGCCAGCCGCGAATCGAGTAATGCTGTAAACCATCCACCAATTGATACCCAGTCGCGCCGCCTCGCGCTGAATATTCAGCGCGTAATCGTCGCAGCTCGGCATAACTCACTTGGGTATTAATGTTATACATGTAAGCAGCAACGCCTTGATAAACAGTGTTATATGCCGCCAATTTGATGCGGCCATGATCGGTTGAAATATAATGCGGCCAGCCCCGAGGTAGATGCTCACCAAATATAGCGTCCCCTTGGCGTGCAAAACGGCTGCGCCCCCAGCCACTTTCATCTATGGCTTGCGCGAGCACCATACCAATAGGCAAGCTATTCACATGATTCAGTAGCTGTTTTATATCAACCTGCTGCAAGCCGTAATGCTGAGCTAATTTTTGCAGCCACGCCTGCTCATCGGGTGTGTAATCGCCAGCGCGCTGCTGTAAGTCAACTAATGCTTGGCGCACCAGTAACAGTTGATCATTGACTGCTATGACGCTTGGCAAAATTAACTGAATAAAACCTAAATCCGCCTTGGTTGTTGATAACCGGCGTGAATTTTCAGGTAAATTCTTGGTTAATATTGGCGGAACTAAATTGCTCGAAGCTAAGGGAAGTTGATAATTTAGCTGTGTAAAATACTCATTCATGGCGGCGCCACCTGCGAGCATTTGGGCATTAGTGACTGGCATTGCCAGCAATTCTGGTGGCAGTGGCAAGGCATCATCAGCATAAGCCCAGGCACTCATAAGCCAAACTAAAAATATTAATGTTCTATTTTTCATGAACTTACCCATCTTGTCGGCAAAATTATAATACTTAAGTTTACTGATAAAGCGCGCAATACTCCAACGAGGCGCCAAAGTCGGCCTTAAGCTTGGGCGCACGCTCAATAAACACGCGCACTTATTGAGCAAAGTCAAAGATAAAAATACCTTAATTTTTATCTTTTTAGGCTCTTAAAGGGCGATTGCATTATAACGGCCGTTTGCTAGTCTAAAGAACTATCCCTCCCCTTTAAGGAAGTGTGCAATGCTCAAATCCGTTTCATCTATCGCGCTTATCGCAACCAGCCTACTATGTAGTGTTAATGCTAATGCCGCCGCATTTGATTGCAGTAAAGCTCAAGGGGCTGTTGAAGATTATATTTGCCAACATCCTGAATTACGGCAATTAGATAGCAAGCTCAATGACAGTTTTAGCCACTTACTCAGTCAACTTAAAGGCGCCGAGCAATCAACCGCCGAAGCGATTCAGCGCGGTTGGGTTAAAGGCCGCAACGACTGCTGGAAAAGCGATAACTTAGGTCAGTGCATTAACGATAGCTACCAAAGCCGCATCACTGAATTGCAAATTGCCGGCGGCAAAGTCGTGGTACCGGCGCCGGTATTTTACCAATGCAATCAAGCCCAACTGGAAGTGTACTTTTACAATGACACTGAAGTGCCAGCCGCCGTTATCAATCTATTACCTAAAGGCCAAAGTGATGAGCAGCTAATAGCAATGCTAACTCGCGCTGCCTCTGGCGCTAAATATGAGGCTCAAAATTTAACCCTTTGGACCAAAGGCGATGAAGCCACTTTGATTCAATACGGTAAAAGTGATGAGCAGTGCCGCGCCCTTGATGCTAAAGCCTTAGTCGATACTAAAATCCCAAATTGAGTGTAAGCCGCTAAAACACATTCGCGCGCACAAGTAATTTTACTCATGCCGATTAATTAACGGTAATAAGCAAAACAAAGGCAAGCCTAATCGATGTTGGAGCACACTATGACTGCGTTAGATGTGATGTGGGTAGGGATAGGTGGCGGCATAGGGACTGTAATACGTTGGCTAGTCGGTAAGTGGGTTGCGGCGCGCTTTTCTTCTAGTTTCCCCATAGCGACTTTTGGCCTCAATATCACCGGCGCCTTTGTGATTGCTTTCTTGTCGGTACTTATGAGTATCCACTGGCAATCGCGATTCGGCGAGCCGCTTAATGCCTTGATCATCACAGGTATTTTAGGCGGTTATACCACGTTTAGCTCAATGCAAATGGACGCCCTTAAATACGTTGAAGCAGGTCACATGGCTAAAGCGTTAGGGTATCTGTTGCTATCGACAGTGGCTGGGGTAATAGCGGCATTTTTAGGCATTGCGCTTGCGAGTATTTAGGGAGGCACTATGTACAGCACTATGATTTTGGTTTTTCTTGGCGGCGCTTTTGGCGCTATGGTGCGAGAATTTATTATGCTGCTGATCCCAAGTATGCATAACGGTTTTCCGCTAGATATTCTGGTGGCAAACGTGATTGCCGCTTTTCTGCTAGGGCTTGCCACCGCCCACCATCGCTTAAAAAACTTATCCGATGATGTCATCTTACTGTTTGGCACAGGCGCGCTTGGCGGTATGTCGACCTTTTCAAGCTTTGCCTATGGCGTGGCGCACGAAAGCATGCAACCTGGCGGCATGTTAGTGTCACTCTGTTATGTCATTATTAGCTTAGTGCTTGGATTTATTGCCGTATGGCTGGGGCTAACTATGGCTAACCGCCTTAGTAACTCAAAACAACCGCCCAATTCACCGCAGTAAAAGCTAAATCACAACAGAAATACCAAAACCCAGTTCCAAAACAATAAGCGCCACAATCAATAAGTACCGCAAACACATAGCCAAACCTGAGCCGCAGCCAATATGTCTCGTCATTTTTAAACCACTACGCTTGTTAGCGTGAGCCAGATTTTCTTTATTAAGCAACCTGTGACTGGGTTGCTATTTTTATTGGCGATTAGCTATAACGCTTGGCTCAACCATCATTGGCTGCTTTTATTTGGCGCGCTTATCGCAACCTTAGTCGCTAACAGTTATGCCAATTTTCGCCGCTTTGATGGCGATATGGTTATTTCAGGCCTGTATGGCTTTAATGGCGCGCTCATAGGTTTAGTCTTAACGACTTTTCTGCAACCTAGCCCGACTCTCTGGGGCTATCTTATCCTTAGCGCTATCGTTAGCACTGAACTTACCGCCCTCTTTACACGCAGTCAGCGGCCATTGGCTATTGCCGCATCCACGGGACCCTTTGTACTAACTACTTGGTTAGCTTTGCTATTAGCTGATGGCTTGCACTTAATGCCCGCTATCACGCCAGCCGTAACTGGCGATTCAGTCGCAGATACCATCACTCAGATAAACATGTCGCAATTAATGGCAGCATGTATATCCACCCTCTTTAATAATATTGCGCAGGTGATGCTACTTAATAATCCCATAAGTGGCGCCATGATTTGGCTCGCAATACTGCTGGCTGATAAACGCGCCGCCCTAGCAGCAATACTGGGCTCAAGCGCCGCTTTACTTCTTGCCTTTAACGTCACCGGCATAACGCCAGCCATGACATCAGGCTTATTGTAAACGTCCGGTGATCTACACCTTGCCTAGATCAACCTGCCAAGGTAAGAGGCTATTGAGGTCGCAGTGAGGGTGAGATAATTGCTCTAAACAGTGTTCAATGTAATCGAATGGCGTTAGCCCATTTGCCTTGGCCGTTTCTATGATGCTGTATAAAATAGCACTCGCCTCAGCACCACGATGGTTGTGGTTAAACAGCCAGTTCTTACGCCCTATCACAAACGGTTTTACTGCGCGTTCGGCACGGTTGTTGTCGATATTCAGTCGGCCGTCTTCTGTATAAAGACTCAGCTTTGACCATTGATTGAGGCTGTAATGGATGGCTTGGCCTAGAGGGCTTTGCTTTGACACTTGCTGCGCTGATTTATCCAGCCATTGCTTAAATAACGCCAGTTGGGCAGCTGAGTGCGTGCGCCTAAAATACAGCCGTTCCTGTAAACTCAGTGATTGTATTTGCGTTTCAATCCGGTACAGCTTGGCTATCATGCTCAGTGCCATATCTGCTTTACTGACTTTGCCTGTTTTGTTTTTTCCTTGTGCCACTATCGCTTCTTTGAACTTACGCCGCGCGTGTGCCCACGACTGCATGGATGCAGGAGGTAGAGCGACTCAGGAGACTAAGCCCAACAGCCCACAAGTTTATGACTTACCTGCTGGTAAGCTGCGTAACCATCGACCTGTAAATAACCATTAAACACCGTTTGCTCGGTGGCAAGAAAATGACTCACGTACGAGCTCGCACGGCTACCGTCTTGATAGTCGTACAGTACAATGCTGCGTAAACCTTGATATCTAGGCTCAGTGCTTGGTCCATCCGCACCAGCGCAATACACCCACATATAGGATTTTACCCGCTCATCGTTAATCACGTTGAGCGTGGTTTCGTCCACATGGATGACTTCTTGTGTTAACAAATGCTGGTGCAGTAAATCATATAAGGGTTTAAACAGCGCGGCCGATTTCATCATCCAATCTGCCATGGTTTGCCGACTTAAGGCGATACCATGTTGCTTGAACAAGGTTTCTTGCCGGTACAGTGGTAACGCATATTGGTATTTGCTAGTAATAAGTTGGCTTAATAGACTTGCCGTGGCAAAGCTTTTAGGAATAGGGCTGGCTGGCACCGGCGCTTGTTTGATATTGGCCTGAGTGCCTTGCGTTTCGCAATGCTTGCAGCTGTATTTTAATCTAACGTGTTCAATCACACTGATTTGTGCCGGAATAAACTGAAGCTTCTCGCTGCTATCTTGGCCCATTAACGCCAGCTGATGTCCACAGCAATCACACTGCTTATCTTCATCACTGATGTCATGGATAATAATTTCTCGCGGCAGGTCTTTAGGCAATAATTTACGCTTGGCCCGTTGTTTAGACGGTACTGACACATCAGCATCTGCCGTTAATTCAGCGGGCTCATCAACCGTGACTTCAACTTCGTTAAACAACTCACCTTGATAATCATGGCTTTCACTGCTGGCACCAAAACGCTTTTGCTGGGCTAACCTAAATTGCTCAAGTAACCGTTGCACCGATTGTTTGAGCGCCGCGATTTCCGCCTCTTTTAACGCGAGAGCCTTATCGTTAGCCGCCAACGTCTCAAGCAATAATTGCTTAAGTAAATCAACGTCGTTGGGTAGGTTTTCAGGGCTTAATTTCATGGTGTGATTGTACCAAAACGCTCCTTAGATAAGGGTGGAACAGTGATCTAATTATGGGAAACAGCATACGTAATGGCGATCAATTAACTGTAACTCAAGCCCTTAATATGCTGATGGCCTAATACGTCAAATCCTGAAAGTAGCCAATGAAACTGCTGCTCAGATAAGCGCATACACTCATCTTCGCTTTGAGTTGGCCACTTGAATTTAGCCTGCTCTAGGCGCTTGTACCACAGTGCAAAACCGGTGTTATCACAATACAAAATCTTGAGTTTGTCACGGGCTTTATTACAAAACACAAACACACTGCCATCGGTGGCTGATAGCGACAATTGTTGCTCAACGATAACGGCTAAGCCATTTATTGATTGACGAAAATCCACTGGCGCTCGATGCAGGTACACGCGAGGAAGCTCACGAAACATCAACATGCTTGCAGGCCTTTGATGATATCAAGCAAATAAGTTGCGGGTAATGAACAGGGAAAAGTCCATAAACCTGTTTGATGTTGTAAGCAGATACTTTGTTGAGGAGGGCCAGGTTGAGCTTGGGTCGTCATCGCTGTCGGCGAGGTCACGGTGGCCTGAACAAACGGCGTAACCTTTGGACTGCTTGTTTTAGTCATATCGGCTTTACGGGCGTAAAATCCGCTAAGACTAAGCTTATACTGACGGCAAAAAGCGGTAATCGTTAAGCCGCTAGCGGGTTGCTGTTGTATCAAAACAGCCCAGTCTTCATGGGAACGTTTAGCCATATTAACTCCTGATATAATAGTCAGTCGTTAAGATAGAGGTTCAACGATATAAGCTGAAGATGTACTTGCCCGGACGCTTACGGCTTATTAGGATTTAGCTGCGTATTAACCGCTATGGCCATAGGACAAGTGTTTTAGATACCAAGTTGGCGGCAATCCCTATGGGCATTAGTAGCCTTGCTAATGACCTTTGGCTTAGTGATGACTGCTGAGCTTTGGTTTAAATCGAACTTGCCTTTGTTAACCGCGCCTTATGTAATCACCTTATACCTCTTTGGTTTAATCCATTTTTTATGGCAAAAATTCAGGCGCTTTAGCCCAAAAATCTAAGCGCCAAAAACAAACAAGGCCCTAAATGGGCCTTGTGGTTTTATTGAGTTAAGCGAATCGCTGATTAACTATTACGAATAAGATAATCAAAGGCGCCTAAAGATGCTGTTGCGCCGCTCCCCATGGCAATAATAATCTGCTTATAAGCAGAATTAGTCACATCGCCTGCCGCAAATACACCTGGCAGAGAAGTTTGGCCATGATTATCAACGATAATTTCGCCGCGAGCAGTCATCTCAATGGTGCCTCTTAACCATTCACTGTTAGGCACTAAACCAATCTGCACGAAGATACCGGCTAAGGCCACATGATGGCTTTCATTGGTGGCGCGATCGGTATAGTTTAAGCCGGTAACGCGCTGACCATCACCAACTACATCGGTAGTCATGGCTTGAGTAATAATGGTGATATTACCCATAGAGGCGGCTTTACGTTGCAACACGTCATCGGCGCGCAGCTTGCTATCAAATTCCAGCACAGTCACATGCTCAACTATGTTGGCTAAATCAATGGCGGCTTCAATACCTGAGTTACCACCACCAATTACCGCAACGCGCTTACCCTTAAATAATGGGCCATCGCAATGTGGGCAGTAAGCCACACCTTTACCGCGGTATTCTTTCTCACCAGGCACATTCATTTCGCGCCAGCGGGCGCCGGTAGCCAGTAATACGGTTTTAGTTTTCAGTACTGCGCCGTTCGCCAGTTCAACCTGATATAAACCGTCTTGCTTCAAAGACACGGCCTTTTGGTTGTCCATGATATCAACGTCATATTCGCGAACATGAGCTTCAAGATTGGCGACTAACTTAGGGCCTTCGGTTGCTTTCACTGAAATAAAGTTTTCAATGCCCACAGTTTCTGATACTTGGCCACCGAACTTATCGGCTAACACGCCAGTACGCAGACCTTTACGTGCGGCATAGATAGCCGCTGATGCGCCAGCTGGGCCGCCGCCAATCACTAACACTTCATAAGGCGCTTTTTCTGACAAGGCTTCGGCTTGACGAGCCTCGGCGCCGCTATCTAAACGGTTGAGTATTTCTGCCAAGCTAATGCGGCCTTGAGCAAAAATTTCGCCATTTAAATACACAGAAGGCACGGCCATGATGTTGCGATCGGTCACTTCCTCTTGGAACAAGGCACCATCAATCATCACGTTGGTAATGTTAGGGTTAATCGCCGCCATCATGTTGATAGCTTGCACTACATCAGGGCAGTTTTGGCAGCTTAAAGACACGTAGGTCTCAAACTTGAATTGGCCTTGCAGACTCGCGATTTGCGCTATCTGCTCAGCAGTAATTTTGATTGGGTGACCACCCGTGTGCAGCAGTGCTAACACTAACGAGGTGAATTCATGTCCCATAGGTAAACCAGCAAAGCTAATATTGCTGCCAGTGTCTGGGCTGATAACTTGCATTGACGGCGTGCGCTGACTGGTAACACGTTTAACTGTCACCAAGGCAGATAAGGAGGCAATATCGTCTGCTAAGCTAATGATTTCTAGGCTCTTTGGAGCATCGTCAGCCGATACGAGCAGCTCAACAGGCCGCTTGAGATTCTGTAAATAAGTTTGCAGTTGTTGTTTTAAGTTCGCATCTAACATGATGACTCCTAATATTCGAAAATGTCTAATACACAACAGAAAAAAAAAGCCCGGATAGTTAGGGGAGATCCGGGCCTTAGGAGAATAATGAATCTAGTTAACTAGTGGAAAATTAAATTTTACCAACTAAGTCTAACGATGGAGCTAAAGTCGCTTCACCTGGCTGCCATTTAGCAGGACATACTTCACCATCGTGAGCTGCTACATACTGAGCCGCTTGAACTTTACGTACTAATTCAGAAGCGCTGCGACCAATACCTAAGTCATGGATTTCAGCTACTTTAACTTGGCCTTCTGGGTTGATTACGAAGGTACCACGCAGTGCCAAACCTTCTTCTTCAATCATCACGCCGAAGTTACGAGTGATAGCGCCAGTTGGGTCACCAATCATAGGGAACTGAATTTTCTTGATGGTGTCAGAAGTGTCGTGCCACGCTTTGTGAGTAAAGTGAGTGTCAGTTGACACTGAATACACTTCAACGCCCATGGTTTGTAACTTCTCGTAATGATCAGCCATGTCGCCTAATTCAGTTGGGCAAACAAAGGTAAAATCGGCTGGGTAGAAGAATACTACAGACCACTTGCCTAACAGGTTCTGCTCAGACACTGGTACAAATTCACCATGGTGGAAAGCAGTGGCTTTGAAAGGCTTGATTAGGCTGTTGATGATTGACTGAGTCATGTAAATCTCCATTTAATTTACTAAGTAATTTATTGTTCAGGACCTAGTGCCCTGTCGTTGATGAGCATAATAGCCAATCGACAGAACCAATTAAAGCGAATAAAAACTATAGCCGCAATCGGTTGTGGCGATTACTCGTGACAATTGAGTAACTTAAGGCAAGTGAGGTGTGCTCACCGCTTAAGCAACCCATTTGCCAGCAGATAGCTATCAGGCCTAAATCTTCTGGCTTGGCCATTATTGCGCTTGCGTTAACCAATAGCTAAGTAAGCGAACACCATAACCTGTTGCGCCAACAGGGGCAACCGCTAACGGCTTGGAAGTTAATGCATTTCCGGCAATATCAAGATGCACCCAATCTTGGCCATCGTTGACAAAAGCCTTTAAAAACATCGCCGCGGATGACGCGCCAGCGCTGCCTTCTGCGCCAGTATTTTTAAGGTCGGCAATCTGTGATTCAAGCTCAGCGCCAAAGCTACTATCAAGTGGTAAACGCCATAAACGCTCACCCACTTGTGAGCCTGCAAAAGTCAGTTCATTCACATACTGGTTTGAATCACTAAAGATGCCCGCAAATTCTCGCCCTAAGGCTCCGACTTTAGCCCCTGTTAAGGTGGCAATATCAACTATCACCCGCGGTTGATATCTCTCTTGCGCGTACCAAATCGCATCGGCTAACACTAATCGACCTTCTGCGTCGGTATTCATCACTTCTACCGTTTTACCTGCGGCAGTGGTAACCACATCACCAGGGCGCAACGCATCCCCTGAAATCATATTTTCTGCCATGGGCATAATGGCCACGACATTCACTGGCGCTTTTTGGAGTGCCATGGCTTTAACTGTGCCAAGAATCGTGGCAGCGCCCGCCATGTCAGACTTCATGTGCGAAATCGAAGTCCCCGTGGCTTTAATATTGTATCCACCAGAATCAAAAGTAATGCCTTTGCCCACCAAAGCAATTGGCGCATCGTTACTGCCTTGCCAATGCGCCACCACTAAGCGCGGCCCGCGATCACTGCCCTTACCAACACTCAATAACGCGCCCATGTTTGACTTCATTAATGAGCTTTCATCGAGTACTGTGACTTTTACCCCAAGCTTCTTAAGCTCTTGCGCCGCTGCGGCAAAGCTTTCAGGGTACAGATCGCCTGCAGTCGTATTAGTTAGATCGCGCGCTAAAAACACACCGGCCTCAACGGCTTGCAACTGACTATGCATATCTCTCGCCTTGGTATCATCACTGACAAAGTGATAATGCTTAACCGCTGCAGTTGAAGGCTTGTAGCGCTCAAAGCGATAGCTCGCCAATTCAATGCCATGGGCAAGATTGGCCGCGAACTGCGCTTCATTGGGGATGTCATCCACCAGGAGTTGCACTTGCTGCTTAGGCAGCTTAGCCAATTGTTGCTGCAACTTTCCGCCGAGCGCCTGTATGTCACCAATATTCAGCTCATCACCACCAAGACCCAGCACCACAATTCTATCGGCTTCAACGCCAACCGGCGCTAACACTTCAACGATTTGGCCTTTGGCGCCCTTAAACTCGGCGGCCGCCATAGCTTTAATCAGTTGTTCTTGAGTCGACTGTGGCAACTGTGTAAATGAATACACAGGGCTAGATGCCGTTTGAAACAAAACTAAGCTTTGCGCTTCCTCCTTTTTGCCAAAGCTAAAGGTTTCCGCCAATAGGTTTGGACTTATGAGTAGGCTGAGACTCAGGGCCAGCAAAGATTTTTTATAATTATTCATTATTCGCATCGCAACTTGTTGATTGAGGTCAAGATACTAACAAATTACACCCAAATAATTAATAGAATTGGCGTGATAGCAACAATCAGTTACCTTTTAATGCTGCAGCTTTCAATGGCGCGCTCTAAATCCATAGCTTTTAATACCGTACCTGTTAATACAGCACCTTGGCATTAGTTATGTCGCCATTAGCCACTCCCTTGCCTGTTGTTTAAGGCTTGGCTAGCCTAGCGATAACTGACACTGACCATTCATCACTTTGCACATGACCCTGGTTCACTCAGGCGGCTAAACATGTCGTAGCAGCCATGCTAATGAATCTAACACTGTATCTGTTTGCGGTTATTATCTGCAATCTGGCTTAGGTGCTTAGGGCTAAGCCTGCACCAATGGATAGATGAATAAATATTGGCACCTAGATTAACGCCAATGTCGAAATTAATATCGGAACCAATATCAGAATCAATATCAGAACCAATATAAAACTGGCATAGGTACTAATATAAGAGTTTAGATAGACACTGGTTTTGGAGCAGGTATTAAAATCATTTCTCGTAATTGAATATTTATCATTCAATTAGCAAGTGTTAGCGCATATTATATAAGCTAACAACAATATATGTCCGGACAACATATTTATGTTTACTCAAATATCGCCACCATGGTTTCTACGCTTGGATACTCACGATTAAACTCTCGACTTGGTATCATCGCATACTATTTACGCAGTCAATATTTTGGCGAGCGTCAAAGTTTTAAATACATTGCAGCTAACTAATTAACCAAACATGGTTTGGGATCACATTTTTACGTTTAATTTCCCAACATCCCGCTTATTTCACTATTATCTTTAACAACCAGTATTAACAAAAGGTTATCTTACTGCCGACGGTTTATACCTATGTCATTTTTTTACTAACAATAATATCGAGAATGAAATGGATCAAAGTTTAATGGAACAAGAACACACAAATATTGAACGACGTCGATTTTTAAAAACTACCAGTGGATTAACATTAGCAGGTGTCGGCGCTTTGGCATTTCCTCAGGCCGCCTTGGCCAGTGACAATGAGCGCCAACCGACTAGTTTCCATGGCCAACAAGCTAACGAAAAGTTTTGGAAGAAAGTACGCAAAGAGTTCGTGCTAAATAAACGCACCACTTACATGAACGTAGGTACCTCAGGTTCAATGCCAGAGCAAGTACTTGAGAACTTTGAAGACTATAACGAAGCTATTTCAGAAAACCCATGGCAGAGCAATATTCCCACTATCGATTTAGCCAAGCAAGTGGCGCATAGTTTTGGCGCCGACCAACACGAATTAGTGTTAAGCCGCAACACCACTGACGGCATGTGCTCAATTCTTAATGGTCTGCAATTTGAAGCGGGCGACATTATTTTAACCACACACCATGAACATGGCGGCGCCTTATCACCACTGAGGCAAGTGCGTGAGCGTTATGATGTTGAAGTGATTGAACTGTCTATCCCAGTGCATACTCGTGACCACGAAATTAGCGCCGATGATTTTGTGAATATTTTTGCTGATGCTGTGGCGCTGTATGGTAGCCGCGTACGTTTAATCACTTTCTCTCACGTGACCTATACCACAGGTACCCGTTTACCCGCTAAGCGTATCTGTCAAGAAGTCGCCATTCCAAACCGTATTCCAACCTTGATTGATGGCGCCCATACGCCAGGCATGCTCAACTTAGATTTCCACGATATTGATTGTGACTTCTATTCAGGTGCAGGCCATAAGTGGCAGTGCGGACCAGGCGCAACCGGTATTTTATATATACGCGATAATGCCGAGCGTTTAAAAGAATTCTGGAGCGATAGAGCAACACCGCTATGGTGTATTAACTCATCATCGTCATCTAGCCTACTGCAAGCCCGCTTCCAATCCGTTGGCCAAGATAATTACCCAGCCAAGCGCGCGTTAGTCGATGCTTGCCACATGTGGGATGATATCGGTCGCGATAAGATTGAAAAGCGCGTACTGGACTTAAGCGAGTTGTGTAAAGATGAGTTGCTGCGTCACTTCCCACACGCTCATTACTTTGCCCCTAATGAACGTGAACTGGCCAGTGGTTTAAGCACCTTTAACCCATTTGACGATCAGTTTGATGGCGATTTAGTGTTGCAATTCCGCGATCGTTTACACAAAGAATACGGTTACATTGTTCGTACCATTTCATTCTTGTTACATGCAGATGATACGCACAAGACTCACGCCATTCGAGTGTCGACCCATTTATTCCACAATCCAGATGATGTCACTGGGTTAGCGAAAGCCCTGCAGCGCTTATATCGCACTATGGCATAATCCCTTGCCATAGCTTAACTACCGAGCCATTACGCCTGTTGGCGCAATAGCTCGGTAAATTCATTTGCCGCTAGCGGCCGACTAAACAAATATCCTTGACCAAACTCACAACCCTGTTGCTGCAGAAAATCTGCTTGATGCTCAGCTTCAATCCCCTCAGCGACCACCTTCATGCCTAAGGCTTTGGCCATCGCTAAAATGGCTGTCACTAGCGCTCTATCAGAATCACTGGTGCTCATGCGGTCAATAAAGGCGCGATCAATTTTTAACTTAGCAAAGGCAAATTTTTGCAAGTAACTTAACGATGAATAGCCAGTACCAAAATCATCAATGGACAATTCAATCCCTTGCTTGCGGAAATAAGAGAACATCGCGGCTAAACGCGGATCTTGCTCCATCAACAAGCTTTCAGTAACTTCGATTTCCAATCGATGCGCCGGTAAGCCCGCACTCGCTAGCCCTTGAATAATTTTGGCCTGTAATTGCTCGCAATAGCGAAATTGCACACTTGAGATATTCACCGCAATTTTTAATGGCCCAAATTGCTGCCAAGCGGCCATTTGATGACACGCCTTATCGAGTACAAATTCGCCGAGGCGATGGATTAAGCCATTTTTTTCAGCCAATGGGATAAATTCATCTGGTGAAATAACGCCTAAGACACTGTCTGTCCAACGCAATAAGGCTTCAGCACCTATGATTTTACCCGTGGTTAAATCAATGATTGGCTGATAATAGACCTCAAATTGATTGTAATTAAGCGCTTGATGCAAACGCACATTTAAAGCTAACTTCCGCAGCACATCACTGTTCATACTGTCATCAAAAAAGCTAAAGCCGTTGCGACCCGCTTCCTTGACCCGGTACAAGGCGGTATCAGCTTTCTTAAGCAAATCAGCTACATCGTCGCCATCTTGCGGATACACTGACATGCCAATACTGGTAGTAATAAAAAACTCTTGTTCATCAATCACGAAAGGCTTTTCAAATAACGACAAAATTGAAATTGCCATGATTTTAGCCATTTCTTGACTACGCAGCTCAGGTATCACTACCACAAACTCATCACCACCAAAGCGTGACACAGTATCACTCTCTCGCACGACTTTGAGTAAGCGCTCACTGGTTTGTTGCAATAAAATGTCGCCAGCATGATGGCCAACGGTATCGTTAATCTGCTTAAAATTATCTAAATCTAAAAAGACCACTAATACCTGATTATTATTACGCTGAGCACGAATAATGGCATTATTAAGTTGCTGAATACTGTAGGTTCGATTCACTAGCCCAGTTAACTCATCATGAGTTGCTTGGTATTCCAGCCTCTTTTCAGATTCGATTCTTTTGGTGATTTCATTACTTAATAAGGCATTTTTTTCAGCTAACTTTATTTGCTGATCGGCTGATAATTCAACTTCAGTTTGCAATACTATGTTGGCATTATTAATTCGCATCAACATGCTCAAACCATAGAGCACAGGCAATGCTAATAGCGAAATAGCGACAATAAACCAAGCCGAGGTGAATATCTCTTGCTCATTTAATGGCGCAAACCAGCTAATCAATTTTAATGGCGTGCCACTGACTACTTCTTCAAAATAAATATGTTTATCTAATTCTTTAGCATGTGAATCCGTTTCCCAATAGTCACCATGATGATCATGTTTAAGAGAATCCCACACCAATAATTGAGCTGTCGGGGTCACTAACTTTAAGCGACTCCCAAAACCTTGGTGCTCTTGCATAGTTAACTGACGGATAAGCACGTCATTATTAACTTCAGCAACCAATAGCCCGACGGCCTTATATTGATAATAAATGGTATGAACATGTTTGATTTCAGGGATGCCGTCGTGCGAGGACACCAGAATTTGAAACGGCTTACTCGCGAGCTGTTTTAGCGACAAAGGTTCAAACTCAAACGGAATATTATCAAGCGTATCTACAATGACTGTGCCAGCAATGCCAATAACTGTGATGCGATCATAAATAGGCAGTGTTTCTATTTTTCGGCTACTAATGAACTGCTCTAAGCCTTTATTCAACTCAAATAAACTTGAACCCAAGCCATACTGCAGCGACATACCGGCAGCGCGATTAGAAAAATAAGTGTTAATAACACTATCATCAGCAAAATTAGCCAGGTTGGTTGCATTAGCATCAAAAAACAAACTTAAATTATTCGCATAGCTATTAATTTTAAGCTGCATCATGCTGCTTTGCGATGTTTGTAATTTACTTTGACCTAAATTGGCAACGGCGAGGATCAACATTAAGTACGCTGTTAATAACATGCCTGCGCCAATAATAGCCGTGCGACTATTCAACCATTTTTTAATGTTCATTATTTGATTTTTCTATGACTGATTCGAAGTAGTTTTCGTAATAATTAAATACACTTGGGTAATACTTTTCAACCAAGGCTAAATAAGTGCCATCTCGACGGATTTGTTGTAAGTAATCATTAAATGCTTGCCTTAAGTATGGAGAATCTTTTCTAAATCCCACGCCCATGCGCTGTTCTTCAGAAATGGGGCCTATGACTTTAATTTGGTTAGGCCATTTTTGTAGTGCAATTAAAGAGTCGGCCAAATCTAATAGGGTCGCTTCTGCTTCACCATTGAGCATGGCGGGCACCATTTCATTTAACTGCAATTCTTGAGTCGGCCAAATGATGTTAACTTTGCTTTCATGCAGATTATAAAGATCAGGGTCTAAGCACGATTGCTTCATTGCCAATACATTTTTATCGTAGAGCAAGCCCTTGACCTTCACTATGTCACTTTTGAGTAAGCCTGTGGGTGTGATAGGCGTTAAGTCAGAATAGGTTTTGGCCACCAGCCATACGGTTGATGGAAAATAATCATCAGAGAAATCAACCAGTTGCTGGCGCCAATCGAGTATGGTCACACCATGAGCCATAACATCACCTTCAATTTCCTGTCTGTGGCCAAGCTTGACCTGATGATTGATGAATTTTCCATGTTGGCCGGTGAGCTTGCCAAACACATTGCCCCAATTCGCGGCAATAAATTGATAATCAACGCCAATATACTTAGCAAACCCCTGCATCAACTCGATATCTAAACCACTGTAGCTAACTTGATCGTCTTCACTGAAACGAAAAACAAAATTAGCGTAAGGAATGCCTAAATGACGCAGCATACCTGCCTTTTTGACTTCTTCCAGATCGCGAGCACTGACGCTGTGTGACACACAAACAAGAATAACCGTCATAAGACATTGCTTAATACAATGTTTGACATTAAAGAGTTTCATAATGAGTTCTTATTATTTGGCTAGTATGTAGAATATTGCGCGGACAATTATACCTAGAGCCATAAAAATCACATATTACGTAAGTCACATTTCTAGTAATTATTCAAAGACAATCACACTCAGGCAGCATTAGCTTTTTTATTAACCATTAATTGCAGATTAAACCCCTTGCCCGGCAAGACAACACGTTAATTATTATTAGCTGCCCCAACAATGCCTGTAAGCATTAGGCTATAGCTTTAGTTAGATAGCATTTTATTCATTAATGCTTGAAAGCATTGATTAAAACCAAAATAACTAGAACCACCTCCTATCCATATATTAAAACAACCTTAATACATTGCGTTTTTCACCATACTGATAATGCTTCCTAAGTGTTCAACCTTAGCTAAAATATAAGCTCAACTAAACGCCAAACACCTACAAATAGTGACCTGCTTATTGCCATTGTTATTCATCAGAGCGACTAAACAGTCTCCCTAATGACAAAATGACAATTCCAAAATAAACGTTTGAATTATTATCTGTTCAATGATAAGAAGTGCAAAATATCACACTAAACACCTAACTAAACATCTCACTAAATATCTCACTAAATATCTCACTAAATATTAGCCTCAACATATTTGATACAGGCGCGAAAACTGAGCCATTACATTCATGGCGTTAACCGTTAATTCAGTGAGGCTGCGAACGCGCTATGATAGCTAGCGCATCGATTACTTGACCAAGGTTAAGATTTAGCCTCAGGGCGCACCACCACACAAGCCACATGCTTTTGCTTACCAAAGCCCATGATTTGGTTAATGGCGGATTTATTAATAGGCACGAAACTGGCGCCAACACTAGCATCAGCGTGCTGAACTTCGGGGTCATGGAAGTAAAAGAACAACTCACTCATGCCCGATAAAATAATCCAGTGGGGCTCTTTATTGCCGTTAAAGCGATAGGTGCTTATCAGCATCAAGACACAAGCGCCTTCGGCTATCCAGGTTTCTAACATGGCGATAGTGGGCACAGATTCATGAATGGCAACCTTGGCCTCACGCAATTGGCTATCAAAATTATCGTGCACTAAGGTAATCACATCTTTTTTGTCTTGCGAGCGCACGCTATCAATAAAAGGTACGCCATCAGCACGGCTAAATAATTCGACATTAAAACCGCGCTTATGGGCGGCTAACGCTAACCCGCGACCACTACAACCGCCATGTCCTGCCGCCATATAGATGGTGGTAGCTTCACGCCATAACTGAATTTCTTCATTGCGACTTGGCTTAAAAGATGAGCGCAAATAGGCAAATGCCATCAATAAACATGCCGCCCCGCAGGTAAATGGCGTGGTTTGCACATATAAGGGCAAAGTTAATAATTGCTTAGGGGATGGCGCACCTAAACGCTTTTGTAAACGCACACCGCTGGCTAGGTCATCATAATAATGAACTAAGGTTTTCAATGATTTATAACCTAGTTGCTGATATAAGGTCTTAGCCGAGATATTATCTTCTCTAACCTCAAGTCTTATCGTAATATAACCTTGGTTTACAGCTGCATGCTCAACCTTAGCTAACAATGCTTTGGCATAGCCGCGGCCCTGAAAATGAGGGCTAATGGCAATCGAGTAAATCCGGCTAAGTTGGGTTCCGCGATGAAACAGAAGTAAGGCATAACCTGCCAGTTGGTTATCGACTTCCATCACTAATAACAAACTTTGGCTAGAGCTAATAAAGCGTTTCATTTGCCGTGAAGTGATGAGATCTGAGACAAATACTTGCTGCTCTAATTGCAGTAAGGCGGGTAAATCTTCAGGAGTAGCAACACGAATATCCATATGGGGTGCTCTTAAGGGCCGTTGGAATATTAAAACTGAATTGTGATAAAAGTACCACAGGAGGGTAAGTCACATGGCAAATATAGTTGTGGTCATTGACGACGATAGGCAATGGCAAGACTATTTTCACTCAGACCAAGTGATGACGGTTGAGCAATATTTAGAGTCAGGCGCCAATTTACAGCACAAAGCGACATCCGTGTTAAATCTCTGTCGCAGCTATCAATACATGAGTAATGGTTATTACTGCTCGCTACTGGCTGAGGCTCGTGGCCACAGGATCATGCCGCGAGTCATGACCATCAATGATTTGGCTCAACCTATGCTGATTAATTTCCGTCAGCAAGATTTGGATAAGCACTTCAGTGCCCAAGCCGAGATCAGCGGTAAAATCTTCTTTGGCAAGACCCAGTTACCTGGCTTTGAGAAAGTTGCGCGCCAATTATTTGAAAAATTCATGGTGCCGGTACTGGATGTCAAGCTCACTAAGGTCAATGGCCGCTGGCAGTTAAATCAACTCAATAGCTTTGCCTTTCAAGATCTCAATGATGCTGAGCAAACCTTCTTTGCCGAATCTCTCGAGCAATTTTCCACTAAGGTGTGGCGCAGTAAATCTCTTAATCGCAAGTACCGCTATGACGTGGCTGTATTAATCGATCCGGAGGAAAAATTCCCGCCCTCAGACCCCCAAGCAATTAAGCGCTTTGTTAAAGCGGCTAATCGCCTCGGCATGAGCATGGAAGTCATAGGCCCCCAAGACATTTCCCGTCTAGGTGAGTTTGATGGTTTATTTATTCGGGCCACCACCAATATTGGTAATTTCACTTATCGCTTTGCTAAAGCGGCCGAAAACCTCGGGTTAGTCGTCATGGACGATCCTGAGTCCATTATGAAATGTACCAATAAGGTGTTTTTAACTGAGTTATTAAATCAACAAAAAGTACCTATGCCGCAAAGCGCGATTATCCGCGCTAAGTCGCTGCCATCCATTGCCCACGCCGAGCAAACCATAGGCTTTCCTATGGTGCTTAAAATTCCTGATGGCGCATTCTCAGTGGGCGTAACTAAGGTTAAAAGCAGCGAAGAGCTCTATCAGCAGTGCCAACGCATTGGTGAGCAAAGCGCCCTGATTTTAGCCCAAGAATTCCTACCCACAGATTTTGACTGGCGAGTCGGCATACTCAATCGTCAGCCTATCTTTGTCTGTCGCTATTTTATGAGCCGGGGTCACTGGCAAATTTATCAGCATCATCAAAGCGGTAAAGTCTCATCCGGTGATTTTGATTGTGTGGACATCAAGCAAACACCAAAAGCTGTGATAGATGCAGCCCTCAAGGCGGCTAACCTTATTGGTTCTGGTCTTTACGGGGTGGATGTTAAAGAAAGAAATGGCAAAGCTTATGTCATTGAAGTTAATGATAACCCTAGCATTGATAGCAAGGTTGAAGACTTATTTTTAGGTGATTTACTCTATGACAGAGTAGTCACTGAGTTCTTGCGCCGCATTCAACTGCGCGGTCTATAACGGTTACTTATCTAGCAATAATTAGTAATAAAATTAAGCCCTTGAATCTTCAAGGGCTTATTATTTGTGAGCCAAGAGTTAAGGCATGGCTAATTGAGAGAATTGCTGCGGCGCGAGCCCAAAAAGCCCTAAGTAATGGCTTAGATTGGCTTGGCTCTTATTTGCGCTCGGATCCATGCTTTGATTAGCGCCCTGATTGGTTGCCAGAGCAGTGTGCTTATCGCTAGCCACCAACCCATCCATCTGCTTAATCAGCACTAAAATATGTCGCTGCGATTTACGCTCAAGCATCAATTCTAGCGCCAACATCTGCTGATATTCATCCGTTTCTAGCAAGCATTTACTTGATTGGCGCAGCCCGCGAAACGGCAATAACAAGACATCTTCCCAAGCTTTTACATCAAGCTGCAATTGCTGCCACTGCATGGGGGTTAATCCCAATCCATGCTCATCACACCAATAAGCCAGCAAGAGCAAGTTAACGCACACGCCATGCTGCTGTTGCAATTGCAGGCATAAAGGCTGCAACTTGGCATAAAGCAAATCACAATCTTGCCAAAGCGCCGCACTATTTAGCGAAGTATGTAGCGCAGTTGTCGCTTGGGCATTAACAGCAGCGCCAGCATCCATATCTGTAACGGTATCCTTAGCGCGGCTCATGAATTAGCAGCTCATTTCTAATTCATCAATGCTTTCTTGTAACTCAAGCCACTGCATTTCGCTGTCTTCCAGCGCTTGGCCTAAGGTGTTTCTATCGTTAAGCACCTGAGTTAATTTGGTCTTGTTAGCCTCATCGTATAAGGTTAAATCCGTTAATTGCAGCTCTAAGGCCGCCAATTTTTGCTGCAAACTCGTTTGGGTTTGCTCAAGTTTGGCTTGCTGCTTTTTAAAAGGAGATAACTTTTGACGCAGCTCAGCTTCTAAGCGTTTTTGCTGCTTTTTATCAACGCTGGCTTTATCACCGTTAGCGCCGCCTTCAAGCACTGGCTTATTAACTTCTAATAACCACTGATGATAATCCTCTAAGTCACCATCAAACGCCGCCACTTGGCCATTATCTACTAAATAATAATCGCTACAGGTGAGTCGCAGTAAATGACGATCGTGAGATACCACCACCATAGCACCACTAAAATCTTGCAGCGCCATAGTTAATGCATGACGCATTTCTAAGTCTAAATGGTTGGTAGGCTCATCGAGCAGCAGCAAATTCGGGCGCTGCCATACCAGCAGGGCCAACACTAAGCGCGCTTTTTCACCGCCCGAGAAGGGTCGCACGGGTGCCAGCGCCATATCGCCCACAAATCCAAAGCCGCCTAAGAAATCCCGTAATTCTTGCTCACGGGCTAAAGGCGCTAACCGTACTAAGTGCTGCAGCGGCGAATCATCTAATGATAAGAATTCGATTTGATGCTGCGCAAAGTAGCCGATTTTAAGTCCAGGATTAGGCTCATACACACCACTTTGCGGTGGTAACTGCTCAGATAACAATTTGATTAAGGTCGATTTACCGGCGCCATTGCGACCAAGTAAACCAATACGTGAACCTGGTACCAGATTTAAATGCACCTTGCTAAGAATTGGCGTGTCACCATAGCCTACGCTCACTTGCTCCATGACTACTAATGGATTTGGCAAGGCATCGGGTTCACGAAAGCTCATATAAAACGGACTATCGGCTTTCGATGGCAGTAACTCAGCCATTCTTTCTAAGGCTTTTAAGCGGCTCTGGGCTTGCTTAGCTTTACTGGCTTTGTAACGGAAACGGTCAACAAAGGATTGCATATGCGCGCGCTCTTTTTGCTGGCGCTCAAATGCCACTTGTTGCTGCGCCATACGCTCAGCACGAATGCGCTCAAAGGCACTGTAATTGCCTTTGTAAAAATTGAGTTTTTGATGCTCGACATGCACAATTTCATCAACAATTTCATCGATAAAATCGCGATCATGACTGATTAGGACTAAGGTGCCTTGATAGGCTTTAATCCAGTTTTCCAACCAGTACATGGTATCTAAGTCCAAGTGGTTGGTCGGTTCATCAAGGAGTAACAAGTCTGAGCGACATAACAAGGCTTGAGCTAAGTTCAGCCGCATCCGCCAACCACCGGAAAAGGATTTAACGGGTTGGCTTTGTTCTGACTCTTTAAAGCCAAGGCCGGCCAATAAGCTACCTGCGCGCGCGCGGATACTGTAACCGCCAATGGCATCTAGTTTGCCATGAAGTTCAGCTATGCTGTGGCCATTGTTGGCAGCTTCAGCCGCAGCGAGCTCGCTTTCTAATTGACGAAATTCATGATCGCCATCAAGTACGTATTCAAGAGCCGGTTTATCAAGCGCTGGGGTTTCCTGCGCCACTTGCGCTAACGCCCATTGCTGTGGCACTCGTACTTCGCCTTTATCCAAGCTAATGGTGCCACTCAGCAAGGCCAACAATGAAGATTTACCTGTGCCGTTGGCACCCACTAATCCGATTTTATGACCTGGATAAATAGTGAGGTTAGCCTCATCGAGCAACACTTTACTGCCTCGAATAAGTTGTGCTTGAGATACTGTGATCATGTAACTGGGTCAACCGCTATGACGACTAAAATGGGCTCTGAGTGTACCGCATGTGAGTTAAATTGACTATGTTGGCTTGTGCTCGCACAATGGCAACCTGATAAGAGTAATGGTAGGGATAACCAATGACAAAAATAAAAAAACGCTTCGTGGCTGGCGCTCGCTGCCCTAAGTGTCAGGCGCAAGACTCGATTTTATTATTCAAAGAGCATGGCATTGAAACCGTGGAATGCACTGAATGCGATTACCGCGACCAACAAACCGACGCTAAAGTGACTAAACAAGCCAGTGGCGCCGTCATCGGGGTGTTCAAGCCAGAATAGAAGCATTCAAGCCTAAATAGAAGTATTCAAACCTAAATAAGAGTATTCAAACTAGGGTAAAGCAACTCGGCCAATCAATACCTAAGTTGGGCAATAACAACTAAGCTTATGCCACGTTTGTGAGTGGAGTTAACCTATGCCCAGCCTCAGCCAAAGCCGTAATAGCAGCGCTAGTCATAAAGCCTTAGTGGTTATCGATTTAATCAATGAAATGCTTGACCCTAATGGCAAGATGTCGAGTGCATTTTGCCAGTATGAGCAGCAACATCAATCCCTCAAGTGCGTGGCAAAATTACTGTCCTTTGCAAGGCAGCATGATTGGACCGTCATCCATGTTCGCGTTGGCTTTAGTGATGATTACCGCGAAGTGGCTGCCAACTCGCCGCTGTTTAGCAGCGCCATAACCCATGGCGCATTAACACTCTCGAGTTGGGGCTGTGAGTTTCACCCTAAAGTCGCCCCGTTAGCCCATGAAGCCATAGTGGTTAAGCGCCGCGTCAATGCCTTTTATCAAACTGAGCTCGCACTCTTGTTAAACCTAGCTAAGGTCACTGATATTTATTTGACTGGGGTTTCCCTGCAAATGGCCATACAAAGTACGGCGCGCGAAGCTCATGATCGCGACTTTACTGTCCATGTAGTTACCGATGCCTGTATTTCAGCCACCGATATTGAGCAACAGCAAAATTTGCCAGCCCTTGAGCGTATAGCTAAGCTGATTACAGTTGCCAACATCACTCACAATCACAAAGATCACTAACGCAGCCCCTATGATAAAACTCCAATCCTACCGACAAGGACGTAGGGTTCATGAAACCATAGTCATAGATGACACTTATGTGTGTGATAAGCGCTACTGCGAAGAAAGGCGCCAACGCCCACTCAAGCGCCGCCCTTATTACGAGCAGCGCCAACAGGCCAATCGTCGCCATCATCCCGTTGATATTTGGCTGTAAGCGTTAATTCGGAAAACTGCCATTAACTGTTTTTTAGCGCAAATTTTCATGGCGAGATCAGCTCACATTGCTAAGCTCATCGGCCAATAAATTAGCGTTTCTTGCTGTGATTGCATAAATGCTTAATTGCGGATTGGCCCCAAGGCTAGTTGGGAATATTGAGCCATCCATGACAGATAAGTTCTCAAGGTAATGGCTGCGGCCATCACTACTGACCATGGCATTACGCTTCTCCTCCCCAAAAGCGCAGCCCCCCATCACATGAGCCGAGGCCACTATGGTTTTTAAGGGTTGCAATGGCATCTTGGTTATTGCGGCTTTGGCCTCTGCCCACGAAGATAAGTAACTCATACCATCATTGATGGGTAATACTTTTTTAGCGCCTGCTGCAAACTGCAATTCCGCCATGCTCAAATAAGCGTGGCGCGCTGCCTGCCAAAATGCAGGGGTTAACTGATAATCAAGCTCAAATCCTGAGTCGGTGAGCTGCATTTGCCCACCTTGACTATCGCGATTAAAGCCATCGCGCACTAAGGCTATGGTCACTTGTAAGTGATTAAATTGCGCCATCAATTCGGCATGGCTTACCCCGTAACCTATGGTTTTAGAGGCAATTAAGATTGGGTGCACGGGTGGCACCTCAAGCTTGTAGCCAAGCTCTCCATCAGCGCCATCACGCCATACAAATTGATCGGAATAGATAGTTTGCGGCGCGCCGCTATGGGCTTGAATATTTTCATCAAAAATAGCGCCGCTTAATAAGGTGGGATGCAAGAAGATACGCTTACCTAGCAATTGATAAGGATCGGGCACTTGCGATCGCATCATTAAGTGCGGCGTATGAATTGAGCCACCGCTTAAAATGTAATGTCGCCCCACCAGCTCAACTTCTATGCCAGTGGGTTGCAGGCTTTCATTTAAGGCCTGAGCTTTAATCGCGCTTATTTTATCTTGCTTAACAACCAGCTCAACCGCTTTTACACGGCTTAATAAGCTTGCCCCTAAGGATAATGCTGCGGGAATGGTAGTGACTAACATAGATTGCTTGGCATTGACTGGGCAGCCCATACCGCAATAGCCAGAGTTCCAACACCCAAGAACGTTGCGTTTAATTCGAGTAAATTGCCAACCTAATTGCTCGCAGCCGCGCTGCAGCGCCGCATTATTTGGGTTAGGTGGCACGGGCCATTCACTGATATGTAAGCGCTGCTCCATGGTTTCAAACCAAGGCAGCAAGCTTTGCGCGGAAAGTTTTACGCCCTTGTGCGCCTGCCAATATTCTAAGGTTAAGTCTGGGGTGCGAATGGAGGTGGTCCAATTGACTGTGGTTGAGCCGCCAACACTGCGTCCTTGGAAAATACCAATGGCTTTATCTTTAGTCTTCATTGCTGCCGCTTGATGATAAAGATTGGGGTAAGCCGTACGCTCTTCCATACTGAAATCTTGCGAAGTCTTGAGCGCGCCGCCTTCCACTAAAATAACCGATAACCCACGTTTCGCTAAAATCTCAGCGGCAGTGCCGCCACCCGCGCCAGAGCCAATAATAATAACATCAGCTTCAAAGCGCTGATTACTGGTTAATTGACTGCCATCAGTATGCGACCAGCCCGCCGCAATCCCTACCACCATAGGATCCACTATGCTCATTTGGCCTCCGTGGCGTCAGGGGTTAACAACTGCGGCTTTTTATAGCCAAGCCCAGCCCAGTGCTCTGGCAGTGCATAGAAACTAGCTAAGATCACATCTTTAAGGCCGAGATAGGCTTGAACTTGCACATCCATAGACGCAAGTCGCCAACTTTCAAGCACTTGTGCCAGACTACTAGGCTCACGCATGATTAACGGAGTCACAGAACCTGTCAGTAGCCACAAGCTTAAACGGTTATTGAGCGCCCATAATAGGCTAGCTAATTCATCCTGCTGCGTTAGTGGCAAGACACTGATAGTGGCATGAATGGAGTCCAGAGTGCGATTAAGCGCCATCTTTTGAGGTTCAGGCATATTAGGTAAAGCGCCTTCCAGAATAACCGGCATAAAGGTCAGCCACACCAGATCGTATTGCTGATCTATATCGCGATTGTGCAGGACGAGATAACCACCAACGCCCGCGCCGGCCGCTATCGTAGCAACCCCTGCTCCCATCAAAAATGTACGTCGTTTCATCCTGACTCCGGCGAGCTAGCTTCACTCTGGCTGCTGACTCAACTATTTATGCTGGCAATGGGCGCCTGCTATGTTGCACCATGGTATCAATCAGTTAAGCTATCAGCTAAGCGACTGCACTGATGACTTAGCCTTGAGTTACATGCATTAAGTAACTTGAATCTATCTTTCATATTAAGCAGTTAATTTAGTCACTTAGATAAGAAACCAAGCACAGACTCGCATGAATCAGTGCTGATAATTAACAACTTCGCGGCCATGTGTTTAATAATTAAACACATGTTTGATTATTAAACAAGCCATGACAAACACCTCAGACCAAAGTTGAATTCATGACGACTGTCTATAACCCGCCTTGGTGGGCGAGAAACCCGCATTTACAAACCATATTGCCGGTATTTAGCCGCTATAAAGACGTGCCTTTGTGGCGGCAACGCTTGGAATTATCTGATGGTGATTTTATTGATGTAGACTGGCTCAACTATCAACAGCGCCACCAAGGAGTATTGCTGTTAATTCATGGGCTTGAAGGCAGCAGCCAATCTCACTATATCAAGCGTATGCTGCATCACTGCCAACAGCTGGGACTATGCGCACTAGTGCACCATCACCGCAGTTGCTCTGGCGAAATGAACCGCCTTGCTCGCAGTTACCACAGTGGCGATACGGCGGATTTACGCCAAAGTTTAGTGCATATTGCCGGCGAAACTAACCATGCCCCCATTTATGCCTGTGGTTACTCCCTTGGCGGTAACATGCTGGCTAAATACCTTGGTGAGAGTGGCGGCAATAGCCAAATCACGCGCGCCGTGGTGGTATCGGCGCCGCTGCAACTAGCCTCTTGCGCTAAGCGTTTAACCCGCGGATTTTCACAAGTATATCAAGCGCATTTACTTAAGCGGTTACGGATTAAAACCCAGCAAAAACTCAGCCTGCACCCCCATGCAATTAAGGCCAGCCAACTTAATATGCTCACTAGTTTTTATCAGTTTGATGATGAGATAACCGCGCCCCTGCATGGCTTTAAAGGCGCCGATGATTATTACCAGCAATCCAGTGCCCTTCATTATTTAAAAGCGATTAACACCCCCACTTTAGTGATGCATGCCAAAGATGATCCTTTTATGGGGCAAGAAGTGATACCCACTAACGCTCAGTTAGCTAACCAAGTAGAATATGAGCTTCACTCCTTTGGGGGCCACGTAGGTTTTATTGATGGCGGCACCCCATGGCAGCCCAGTTTTTATCTTGAAAAACGTGTGCTGTCTTTTTTACAACTGCTGAAGGCCAACCATGCTTGTACCTTATGAATCGCTGCAACAACTACCCAGCGAAACCGTCGATAACTTAATTAAAGAATACTTGTTTGCCCAAGTTGAAGACGGCGGCTTTGGTGAGCTCGATAGTGAAGCGCTAAAGCATGCAGTTGCTCGTTGCCATCAGGCATTAAAGCGTCGCGAACTAGTGATTGAATACAGTGAAGCAGAAGAGAGTATCGCTATTCGTTTAGCGCAGAATTGTGTCTAAGGGGAAGCGCTGCGATTTGACCCCCTAAGCAATGACAGGTATAACATTTAGTAATCATAAAGATAACATTTGGTCTATCCATGTCAGCTAAACATCCCATCATTGCAGTGACAGGCTCATCGGGGGCTGGCACCACCACCACCACCACCGCCTTTAATCACATATTTAGGCAGCTTGGGATTAAGGCCGCGTGCTTAGAGGGCGATAGCTTTCATAACTACACCCGCGTCGAAATGGAAGCGTTGATCCGCAAGGCTCAAAAAGAGAAGCTAAATATTAGCTACTTTGGCAGCCAAGCCAATGATTTCGCAAAACTTGAGCAATGTTTTAGCCAGTATGGTCTCACAGGCCAAGGCGAAACCCGCCGCTATCTCCACACTTTTGATGAAGCAGTGCCTTTTAATCAAATGCCCGGCACTTTCACCCAATGGCAAGCGCTTGAACCCGATACCGATATGCTGTTTTACGAAGGCCTACATGGCGGCGTAGTTATTGATGATATCAATATTGCTAAGCATGTAGATTTGCTCATAGGCATGGTGCCCATAGTCAACTTAGAGTGGATCCAAAAGATAGTTCGCGATACCACAGAGCGCGGCCATAGCCGTGAAAAAGTGACTAAAACCATAGTGCGGAGCATGGATGATTATATTAATTGCATCACGCCGCAGTTTTCGCGCACCCATATAAACTTTCAGCGGGTGCCGACGGTTGATACCTCCAATCCCTTTAGCGCGAAAGAGATACCAAGCCTAGATGAAAGTTTTGTGGTGATACGTTTTAATGGCGTAGGCGCAGTGGATTTCCCTACTTACCTTAATATGATCCACGGCTCATTTATGTCGAGAATGGATACTATGGTGGTGCCTGGCGGCAAGATGTCGCTAGCGATGAAGCTCATTCTTACGCCGCTTATTCGCGACTTATTTGAAAAAAGAAAACTGCTGTTAAAACCAGTCGATGAATAGCTAGCGGATAGAAAACATCTGCCTCAAACCGAGCAAAAAAACAGGCGTGGATGCGCCAAGATTAAGATTAACTTCAGCGAGTTAGATTAGGATTTATGTTGTTAGCGATTGCTGACAACAGCCGTCTGACGCTTGCTAGTTAAATTCCCCCAACTTGATCTATTTACCTTCAAGTGACAGACGCGCCCCTTCTATCTCGCCCAAATAACGAACCTAACTAACCTAACTCGATTTTCCAGCTGCAACATTAAGATTAGCCAACGGTAGGCATCAATTTAAATGACATAAGCCTACGCTTGCGATCTCTTTCTATGCTGATGTTAAGCAAGTTATTTTAGCGGCAGAGCCTCGCGATAAGCTTGGCGATTTAAGTAAGAAATTAACCGTAAACGAAACTCAGTGGCGTGCTGCTCAAAACTGGGGTTTTGACTTAACGCATCAATGGCTTGCTGCTGAACTTTCACCGCGGCGCCAAAATCCCCCATTTCAGCGTAAGCCGCCGCCAGGTTATCCAGTATCGATGGGTCGTGTTGATTGTTTTGCAATAACTCTAAACCAAGTTTTATCGCCCGCGCGCCATCTCTGTGCTTAGCTTCTGGGCAAGTCGATAATATCCACACCACATTGCCCAAAGAAACAGTATCACCCACTTGGGTGAACTCATGGACAGCGCGGCCGCAATCGCGCGGCACACCTTCACCGCCAGCGGCATAAATTAATCCAACCCGAAATCTTGCTAACTCATGGCCTTGAGTGACTAACTGCTGGTAGGCCGTTAACGCTTGGCTCAAGTCACGCGGCACCAATTTACCGTCATAGTAAATATCGGCTAACGCCTGCAGCGCTTTCGGGTGCTGCTGAGCAGCCGCTTGTTGCAGCCTTTTTATGCCCTCATCTTTATCAATTGGGACAAAACGTCCTGAAATTGACATAAGCCCGAGTAAAAACTGCGCCTCAGCATCACCTGAATCTGCATTTAACTGAATAAATGCCACTTTAGTGGCCGCGACTTCCTCTTTAGGTTGTGGCGAGGAGAATGCCTGCACTGGCGAGATAACTGACAGGCAAGCAATAAAAAACACAGAATGAAACCAAGGTGTTACCTGCAAACTAACCTCCTAAAAAAACCACGACCAGCTATTAATTGATTCTGCCAGCATTTACCTGCAAAGTCACATTTGGCGTAAACCTTAGGACAAAATGACCCACTCACCAGCAAATTCGACCATGTATTCTTAAAAAAAGTTCACCAATAGACGTATCTCTAAGTTTTACTAGGTGAATTAGACTACTAGAACGCATAATAAGCAGTAGATATATTTATTTTGCAGGTAAATCTAAGTAAATAATGCTTAATTTAACAGCAAGATGTGACATGGTTTGCAGAGTTCATTTAATTAAAGTGGCTTTAACCTGCCGACAGTTGACATGTATCACTAAAGTAGCAGAATAGCGGTCAATTAAAATAAGTCTTCGCCGTTATACTCAAGTAAACCATTTACCTTAACCGGCTAATGGTGAAAACTAAGCGAGTATCGTTGGCGGTAGAGATTTATTTAGCATATTCTTATTTTCGTTTTAATCAATCGAGGAACATAGGCATGGCGCTGATTGGTAAGCCAAAACCAGATCCAACCTTGGAGTGGTTTTTATCACACTGTCACATCCACAAGTACCCAGCCAAAAGCACTCTGATCCATGCAGGTGAAGATTCAGACACTTTATATTACATAGTTAAAGGTTCTGTCGCTGTATTGATTAAAGATGAAGAAGGTAAAGAAATGATCCTGTCTTATTTGAATCAGGGTGATTTCATCGGTGAACTGGGTCTGTTTGAAGAGCAAGCTGAGCGTACTGCTTGGGTTCGAGCTAAACAGGCTTGTGAGATTGCCGAAATTTCTTATAAGAAATTCAAGCAGCTGATCCAAGTTAATCCAGAAATTCTGATGAAGCTTGCCTCACAAATGGCTTACCGCTTACAAAGCACTAGCCAGAAAGTAGGTAACTTAGCTTTCTTAGACGTAGCTGGTCGTATTGCCCAAACATTACTGCATTTGGCCAAACAGCCTGATGCTATGACGCATCCAGATGGCATGCAAATCAAGATCACCCGTCAAGAGATCGGCCAGATTGTTGGTTGTTCACGCGAAACCGTTGGGCGTATCCTGAAAATGCTAGAAGAGCAAAGCCTTATTCAAGCGCATGGTAAAACCATAGTTGTCTATGGTACTCGCTAATAGTTAAGGCGATGTTCAGCTTAGTTTAAGCCATAAAAGCTAGAGTGGTTCAGAAGTAATTCTGAACCACTTTTTTTATAGGAGCGTCGATGATTAGGCTGGTGAGTCGATGTCTATTCAATCTCAGCATTTTGATGTTAAGCAGCCAAGTCTTTAGTCAAGACACGGAATTACATCATTATCAAGCTAAGCAACTCGTAGCGAGTGGCCATATTCTGTCACTTGATGATACTTTGACTTTGGTCAGCCAATATTGCGATGGCAAATTGATCGACGCCCACCTCTATCAACAGCAAGATAAATGGCGTTATGATTTACAACTAAAACTCAATGCTGGTCAATTGATCGACCTCAGTATCGATGCCAAAACTGGTCAGCCAAGCAGTCTCACACCTTTACCTAGTGAATGCCAAAATCATGAAACTGTTACTCGTTGAAGATAATCACCTGTTAGTAAAAGAACTCCAAAAACAACTTAAGCAAGCGGGATACATTACCGACACCACAGATAAAGCCGCCGAAGCCGACTACCTGATTAAAGAAACTCAGTATGACTGCGTGATTTTAGATATTGGTTTGCCTGACGGTAATGGCTTAGAGCTATTAACCAATTGGCGCCATCAAGGGGTGAATACTCCTGTGATTATGCTCACAGCGCGCAGCCAATGGCATGAAAAAGTTGAAGGCTTTAACGCCGGCGCCGATGATTACTTAGCCAAACCTTTCCATGCGCAAGAGCTGTTAGCACGGATTTCGGCGCTAATTCAACGCGCCAGTGGCCGCATGAATAGCCCAGAGAAAAAGCTAACCGTGGCTGGCGTGACCTTAGATGAAGATGAGCAAACAGTTACAGTCAACGAGACCTTGTTTGAGCTGACGGCGATGGAATTTAGACTGCTTAAAATCTTTTTATTATCCCCTAAAAAGCTGCTGTCTAAGAGCCAGTTAACCGACAAGCTTTATCAATTTGATGATGAAAAAGAAAGCAACGTGGTTGAAGTATATGTGACTCATTTACGTAAAAAATTAGGTAAAAGTGCCATCGAGACTCGCCGCGGCCAAGGCTATATTTTCCATGGCAACGAGAGTGGTGAACCGCGCTAATGATGTCCATTCGCAGTAAGCTCAGTCTTTGGCTGACTGCACTCGTTATATTAGCCACCATCCTTGGCATGCTCTTGTTTGAATCTATGCTGAGGCAGGCTTTTCACGACTCCATTATTAACCGCTTACAAGAAGATCTTGAGCACGTGATCATGGCCACCGAAATCAAGGATGGCCAGATCAGCATTAACGAGTCCAAGCTCTCGAGTTTTTATACGCCGGTGTTTTCGGGGCGCTATTTCCAACTGAATCTAGGCGATGAAGAAATTCGCTCGCGATCTTTGTGGGATCAGCAGCTCAATATCAAGCCGCTAGCCAAAGGCGAAGTACGGGTATGGCAAGCCCGCGGTCCTAAAAAGCATGACATGCAGTTATTGTCTGTGGGGCTTACATCCAATAAAGCTTATCACTCAGGCACGCTCACAGTGGCGCAAGACTTAAGTATTGGCCGCCAAGTCTTTAGTGAAATTTACGGCACTAAGTTACTCATTAATTTAGCTATGCTGCTTACCATGATCTGCGGCATATTTTTAGTGCTGCGCCAATCATTTAGGCCAATCAATAAGATAAAACAAGCATTAACACGTCTGCGCAATGGCGATAGCCAAACCTTAGAGTTAGAAGGTATTCCACCAGAATTATTGCCTCTTGCAACCACTTATAACGAACTGCTGGATTACACTAGCAATCAAATCGAGCGTAGCCGCCACAATCTTGGCAACCTCAGCCACGGCCTCAAGACGCCGCTCGCAGTCATGCAGCAGCAAGTGGAAGTGTTAGGCTTAACAGACCCCCAGACGGCTGAGGCTTTAACTCAGCAGCTTGAGCTCATTCGCCACATGATTGAACGTAAGCTCGCTGTCGCTAGGATCACAGGCAATATGCTGCCTGCGGCGCAAATGAACATTCCAAAAGATATCGACAGCCTGACTATGACCTTAGCTAAGGTTTATCATTACAAGGCCATAGAGTGCGAATTACAGCTAAGCGCTGACATCACCCGCTTACCTATTCATAGGGAAGATGGCATGGAGCTAGTCGGTAACTTGCTCGACAATGCCTTTAAGTGGGCAAATACTAAAGTCATCATAGAAATCACTATGTTGAGCTCGCAGGTGCGCATTAGCATTACCGATGATGGCAAAGGGGTCGATACCCAGCAATTAGCCTTGCTGACGCAGCGCGGTAAACGCCTTGATGAAAGCGTGATGGGCCATGGCTTAGGGCTTTCTATCGTTAAAGAGATTTGTGAGCAATATGATATCGGCCTGCAATTTACTCATGGCGAAACTCTGCCTGGGCTACAGGTTAATTTATGGATGAACTTGTCGTAGTACAGATAAAAACAAATGGGCTCATTCGAGCCCATTTTGCTATTTATCATTGGCTTTGGCACTTACATAGCATTGGTCGATTCAAAAATCTTATCGGCAGAAGCTTCCACAAAGCCGGTATACAAGTGGCCATTGGCTTTGGGGTAGCGCAGTGCAAATTCATAAAAGCAGCTCGGGATAGCTAAGGTTTTATCGCTAAAAGCCACCTCTATTACATCAGCCATAGTGGCAGACTGCTCTAGCATGACTTCTCTATCGCCTTTAATTTCACCGCCCACACTGTTAAGAATAAAGCCCGCCTGCTTAAGCGCGCTATTTACTTCAGCGACAGTGTTAAAGCCAGCTAAATCATTAATAGACACAGTAAAGTGATTAGCGCGATAACCAAAGGCTGCTACCCACGCGGCATATTCACTTTCAGCGAGTAATGCCTGATAACTGGCGCTATCAATCTGCCAGTACCGCCCTGAATACAGGAAGTTATCAGCCGTGGTGGCCGCAGGCTGCATTTGCGCCAGTAAAGCATCGACTATCACCCCAAGCTCAGGGCTACATTGCTCCACCAGCAACTCAGAGATAAACACCTTAGGTAAACGCGGATTAGCATGCTCAAAATGCTTAGCGATTAACTTTTTCTTAGTAAACACATAGTCGCCACAACTCACATAACCTAAGGCCTCAAAATGCGCAGCGAGCACCGCAAGTCCCACACCGCCGCGATTAAAAGTGCGCAGCGCAATATGATCGTTAATGATGTCTTGGCCGCCGCCAAGTAATTGATGAACCTTAGCGGCAGACGGGGTCAGCTTTAGATAATCTAGCCATAACTGCTGAAATAGCTCGTTGACATCTGAGTGCATGGATTGCTCCTATTAAGAGTACTAAGGGCGTACTAGTGGTTAATTTTGATTATCGTTGTTAACTGGTTTTCAAACAGACGACACCAATTCTTAAGCCTGCGGCAAAGCTTGATATCGCTCATGGTTACATGGGCTAAAGCACTAAGCCTGGGCTTAAAGTATCAGGAATACTTAAGCTATCCGCTTCCATCGATGCAACCGGATAAGCGCAGTAATCCGCAGCGTAAAAGGCGCTCGCCCTGTGATTACCCGAGGCACCAACGCCGCCAAATGGCGCCGCGCCAGAAGCGCCGGTAATTTGTTTATTCCAATTGACTATGCCGGCGCGAATTCGCATTAAGAAGTACTCAAAATCGGCACGATCATCGGCGAGTAATCCTGCCGACAAGCCATAACGGCTGCTATTGGCAAGCTCTATAGCCTCATCAAAATCTTGATAACGCACAATTTGCAGCAAAGGGCCAAAATACTCTTCATCGGGTAACTCGCTTATCGCGGTAACATTCATAAGCCCTGGGCTTACTAGGCCAGTGTTGTCATCAAGATGCTTCAAGCTCACTAAAGATTTGGCACCCAATGCAATCAGCTTTGCCTGCGCCGCCACCATGCCTTTAGCCGCCGCCACTGAAATCATAGAGCCCATAAATGGCTGCGGCGTCGCAAAGGCAGAATTAACCGCGATACGCTCAACCGCTGCAACTAACGCACTTATCAAGGCATCACCCGCGGCGCCGACTTCAATGTAAAGACGGCGCGCACAAGTGCAACGCTGCCCTGATGAGATATACGCCGATTGAATAATGTCATGCACAGCCGCGCGGATATTGGCGACGTTTTTAACGATTAACGGATTATTGCCCCCCATTTCTAGGGCTAGAATTTTGCCGGGATCGCCTGCAAATTGTTGATGCAATAAATGGCCAGTACGCGAGCTGCCAGTAAAAAACAAGCCATCTAACTGCGGATGCGCCGCCAAGGCTTTACCGGTTGCCACTTCGCCTTGCACTAAGTTAAGTACGCCCGCAGGCAGCTTGGCTTTATCCCACAAAGTCACCATTAATTCGGCAACTTTGGGGGTTAATTCTGAGGGTTTAAAAATGACAGTATTGCCTGCCAATAAGGCCGGAACTATATGGCCATTAGGTAAATGCCCAGGGAAATTATAAGGACCAAAAACAGCCACAACGCCATGGGGTTTATGCCGTAAAACAGCGCGCCCAGATGCGGTTTCACTATGGGTTTCGCCAGTGCGCTGATGATAGGCGCTCACAGACAAAGCTATCTTGCCTATCATGGCTGCCGCTTCCGTTTGTGTTTCCCATAAAGGCTTACCTGTTTCGGCCGCTATGGTTTCTGCCAGCAGTTGTTTATTGCCTTCAAGCTGATTGCGATACGCTTCGACTATGGCTAAGCGCCCAGCAAAGCCTAAAGCAAACCACGTAAATTGCGCCGCGCGCGCCGCCAGCACGGCGGCATTAACTTGTTCAGCACCAGCGCTATTACCCTGCCAAATCACTTGGTTTAATCCAGGATCTAAGGATTGCATGGCTGGCCCATTACCAGCTAGCCATTGGCCATTAATGTATTGAGTCATTATTATTTTCCTACATGGCTAAAATGCGAATAGTCTCACCGTCTTGCAGTAACAAGGCACTGGCAAGCTCAGGCGAAATATCAACAGTTTGTAGATCATCGGTGATCGCCAATTTAGCTTCACAGACTCTGAAGTTATCAAGGCGAATATTAGACACTATGTAGCTCTTAACAGGGTCGCTGATAGGCGCGTCATTGTTAGTGACGATATTGACGCTCACAAGACGGCTTTCACAAACCGCGCGGATGTCAGATAAATGGCATTCAACCGTAGGGCCGCCATCAAAAATATCGACATAACCCCGGTGCCTAAAACCTTCGGCGTGGAGCAAGCGTACTGCTGGGCGAGTATTGGCATGCACTTCACCAATCACATCTTGAGCTTCTTGCGGCAAAAGCGCGACATAGATAGGGTTTCTTGGCATCATTTCGGCCATAAAGCCTTTTTGACCTATGCCCGAAAGATAATCGGCATACACAAAATCAATGCCAATAAAATGCTTTTGCAACCAACCGTAAAATGGCGATTCACCTTGCTCATTCGACACCCCACGCATTTCTGCAATGACCCGTTCACCAAAGCGCTTAGGAAATTGCGCTAAGAATAAAAAGCGACTGCGCGATAAAGTGCGGCCATTATTACCTTTGCGGTAATCATCTTTTAAAAACAAGGTACAAAGTTCAGCGGCGCCCGTGTAGTCATGGCATAAGGTTAAGGTTTCAACTTCATTACGCACATCAATTTGTTCAGAATGATAAACTTCCGTCCCTAAGCGGTAATGATAGAAAGCATCATCCATACCAACCGCCGCCTCAAGACCACAAGTACCCACCACTTGCTGGCTAACAGTATCCTCTAAGACAAATAAGTAACCTTCATCCCTTGCCTTAACCACATCTTTAAGAAATGATGCTTCTGAGCGCGCTATTTTGCTGCTAAGTAATTCATCATTAACAGGCAACGACGTAAAACCATGACCAGAATCAATTGCAATTTGCTTAAGCGCAGTAAAATCACTGGCGCGAATTGGACGAATAACGAGCATAGATAGTCTCCTGAAAGAAAGGCACCCGAAGGCGCCTATCTACTCCCGCCCCAAATTAAGCAACCACACTCGCAACTGCGCGCTCAAAGCGAGCTAAGCCTTCGGCAATATCGGTTTCAGGAATAATGAGTGACGGCGCAAACCGCACCACATTAGGGCCAGCAATCAGACTCATCAATCCTTGATCTATGCTGGCGAGTAAGAAGTCACGGCTGCGACCCGCGTATTGCTCATTGAGCACTGCGCCTAACAGTAAGCCCTGGCCACGCACCGTACTAAACACATGATATTTTTCGTTAATCGCCGCTAAACCGGCACGAAATAGTTGCTCACGCTGGCGCACGCCATCTAACACTTGCGGCAGACACACTTGGCCTAACACTGCATTCGCCACAGCGCAAGCAAGTGGATTACCGCCATAAGTTGAGCCATGGGTACCGACTTTAAAGTGGGCGGCAATTGCCGTGGTAGTGAGCATAGCGGCTATCGGGAAGCCGCCGCCAAGAGATTTAGCTGTGGTTAAAATATCCGGCACTATATTCGTGTGCATGTATGCGTACAGCTTGCCTGTGCGGCCAACGCCAGTTTGCACTTCATCATAAATCACCAGCGCATTATGTTTATCCGCTAAACGGCGCACCGCACTTAAGAACTCAGGGGTGGCGTTAATGATGCCGCCTTCGCCTTGCAAAGGTTCCAGCATAATCGCGCAAGTTTTATCTGAAACTTGAGCTTCTAGCGCAGCGATATCGTTATACGGCAAGTGCGTCACGCCTTGCGGCTTAGGGCCAAAGCCATCGGAATAGGCCGCTTGTCCACCTACTGTTACAGCAAAGAAAGTGCGGCCATGGAAGGCTTGGTTAAAGGCTATGATTTCAATTTTATCGCTAGAAAACTTATCTTGGGCATAACGACGAGCAAGCTTTAAGGCCGCTTCGTTCGCTTCGGTACCTGAGTTGGCAAAGTAAACTTTTTCAGCAAAAGTGTGCTCAATCAAGGTAGTTGCTAATGCGAGGGCGGGTTCATTAGTCATCACATTAGATAAATGCCATAACTTATTGCCTTGCTCCATTAAGGCCGCAGTAAGTGCTGGATGACAATGACCTAAACAGTTAACGGCAATTCCACCTGCAAAATCAATAAATTCTCGACCTTGCTGCTCCCATACCCGACTGCCCTCTCCCCGCACAGGAATGATATTGGCTGGGGCATAGTTAGGCACCATAACATGATCGAATTGTGCGCGTTGCAACGACGGCTTGTTACTCATGCTTTGCATCCTTTTTATATTTAACGTACGAGCTTTCAGGCTCACATCCAACGCCGACGTTAATAATTGGAGGTTTTTTCGGCGCCAGCTTATTTATATAACACCATTATTAGCGAATTTATGATCGAAACACCAGTTTTTAACAACAAATGAGCAACGCGCTAGCTACATCAAGGTTTGCTCTTGCTCACTCTTGCGAATAAAACCGATAAATGCGCTCACTTTGCATAGCTATGGTCCCTAAAAACCTATGTTGACCACTATTTCGCTAACCATGCACAATAACAGCATAATAATACAATCGCGAGTGGATTACATAATTTCTAATTTTCGGAAATTTTGCTTAGATAACAAAGCGACTTCATGCTTAGTTAGGTGATAGTAGCTATGCATGGCATGGATTTCTTCAGGACTAATTTGTCGCATTTCTTGCAGCAATAACCCCTTAGCAAAACAACTAGCACGGGCGACGATAGCCGCTTGTGGAGATAAACCTTCATAGGTGCGAGTTTCAGCCAACTCTTTAAGTACCTGAGTAAACAGACTTTCTTCAAATTCGAGTAAACTCAGTAACTCCCAGTTGAGCGAGGCGCTGCGATTAAGCACTTGCTCATAAACAGCCTCCGCCGGAAATTCAGTGGCAATCACCGCATCGTAAATTTCTTTATCACGGCTTTGATTGGCTTCTCGCAGCCAATGCCCCCAAATACCGTCAAAAATCATCGAGCTATTGCTTAAAATGGCCGAAGTCCCCAGTTGCGACAATAACGAACAGGTATAAACAAAGGCGCCATCAAGCCCTTGCTCTTTAGCCAATATTTGCGCCGCGGTTGCCGTCACTAACATGTAGCGCCACAATTTACGCGTAGTCCAAATCATGTTGGCTCGCCCTGTGGGTAGCCAAGTGCGAATACATAGATAAGGCACCAGCACTTGTAAGTTTTCAATGCCGATAAAATTAAGGACTAATTTAATATCTTTAACGCGAATATCTGAGGCGCGCTGCGGTTTGCGATGGCGAAAACTTGGACTGTTGACCATGTTGATGAGCTCGCGGCTCAACCATTCCATTTTTTCTATTTGGGGTCTTAATTTCGGTAATTCGGCATTGGTGCTTTGCAGCATTTCCATTAAAGTCAGCTGCTTGCTGGTAAGCCCTGCATGTTTAAGGGTTTCAAGCGGGTCATCAAGCTGAAATAAAATAGATTGGATTAAGGTGTATACCAGTTGCCCAGAAACATCTTCAAACACTCGCCTAGCTTCTTTCTTTTTGGCTAAACGATCAAACACCGCCTGACGCTCGATATCCAGTTTGAAAGACTCGGCCTCAACCTCAGCATCCATGCCATCAAGCATATCGTCCTGTTTTTGTTTACCTACAATCAATTGATAATAGAAGCGATTCTCTAATTCAATCACAGCAGCGTAACTGGTCTCAGCAGTAGTTTCGATAGTATCTGTCACTGTATATCCCTTAAAGCCATATCATCCATGCAAGACACTTAGGCAAACTCCATCGGCATGCCTTGGCGCGACTATTTAATGCTCAAGATAGCAACTAACACACTAAAACAATATCAATAAGTTAAGTTTAGCGTCTCCATCAAAAACCGCCTAAAAGACTGATTAAATTCAACGTCAAGCAAGGGCTAGCAGTGTTATACACCAGCCTCGGCTGCATGCTTAGTGTATTTATCTGCAGGAAATTTGTTTTGCTCGACATTTATGCTAGAGATAGGGTGTTAAAAGGGCGCGACAAGTAAAGAGCTAAGGGAAAATAAACCAGATAAAAAGGAGATAATTAATGCTGACTAATGAAGAAATCACTAGAGGTTAATAATTAACCTCTAGTGATTAAGTCTATTACATTCTGGTATCGACAAGATGTCTTGGCCATACGCCTTTAACATCAAAAATTACTGATTTCTTTTTCTGTAAACTTTTAATTTTTTCTTCGCTAAAGGCTAAAAACTCATTATGAGGAACTGCCAAAATAATGGCCTCATATTTTTTATCCGTAAGTTCAGTTAATAGCTGTCTGCCATTTTCTTTCATACATTCATCAATATCACACCAAGGATCATAGATATCGACATTAATGTTATGTGTTTCAAGCTCAGAAATTAACTCTTCGACTTTAGAGTTTCGTATATCCGGGCAATTTTCCTTAAAGGTATAACCCAGTACTAATACATTAGAATCTAGTACAAATATTTTTTTATTATTCATCAACTTGGTCAGTCGATAAGCAATATGAGCGACCATACTTTCGTTAGTTCTGCGACCAGATAGGATCATTTGTGGATGAAAACCAACCGATTCTGCTTTATGCGCTAAATAATAAGGGTCGACACCAATACAATGGCCCCCCACTAAACCAGGCTTTAATTTAATAAAATTCCATTTAGTGGCAGCAGCATCCAATACATCATTAGTATCTATATCTAAGCGCTCAAAAATCAACGACAATTCATTGACCAAGGCAATATTAATATCGCGCTGAGTATTTTCAATCACCTTAGCCGCTTCCGCCACTTTAATTGACGGTGCTAAATGGGTGCCGGCAACAATAATAGATTTATACAATTCATCGACAAACTGACCAATCTCAGGGGTTGAACCTGAGGTTACTTTCAAAATGTTAGTAAGTGTATGGCTCTTGTCACCAGGGTTTATTCGCTCTGGACTATAACCCACAAAGAAGTCTTGGTTGAATCTCATGCCTGACTGTTTTTCTATTTCAGGTACCGCCACTTCTTCAGTCGCACCTGGGTAAACTGTTGATTCATAAATAACGATATCGTTAAGCTTAATAAGCTTACCGATCATTTTACTTGCATTGATGACAGGAGATAAGTCTGGAGCTTTGAATTTATTAATGGGCGTTGGTACTGTCACTATATAAACATTGCAGTCGCTAATATCGTCAAGATTTGAAGATATGGCTAATTGATGAGAAGCTTTAAGCTCTTCAGAAGTAACTTCTAAGGTTAAATCAATACCATCATTTAACTCTCTAACTCGTTGAGAGTTAATATCAAAGCCAACAGTGTTGAATTTTTTACCAAATTCAACGGCTAATGGTAACCCGACATATCCCAAGCCGATAATAGCAATCTTGGTATTGTTAACATCAATCATAGTATTTCCCAATTCAAACTAAGGATAAATAAATCAATGCTTAATTAGTTGCACAGACTATCCTCAGACAATTCCATTTACATCATATAGCCGACTGTTCACGGTCACATTTCTGGTGAAATTTCAATCGACAACCACAAAAAGCACTTACTACACAACAATTCTGCCAACGATATTAACACTGAGAAACCTACTTTCAAAGCAGTGCTCACAAATACTCTGCAAGATAGATATTTAATTAACTATGTAAGCAAATAACTCCAAGCAGATGTTCTATGACGTCTCTGCTTGAAGTTTTACATTGGGTTTAATTCAGTGTTGATTTAGCTAAGTGCTAACTTCGATGAGCATACGTTGACTGAAAGTTAGCTCACTTTAGATTTTGCTCAAAGAGTGCATAAATACGGCGGTATTCATCCAGCCAACTAGAAGGCTGCTTAAAACCGTGAGCTTCCACAGGATAAATGGCGGTTTCAAACATAGATTTTTCTAGTTCGATGAGCCGCTGCACTAAACGCACGCTATCTTGAAAAAAGACGTTGTCATCTAGCACACCTGTCATGATTAATAGCGGCTTTTGTAAGCCTTGCGCATGCTCTATCGGTGAACTGCGCTCATAAGCTATGGGGTCAATATCCGGAGTATTTAAGATATTAGAGGTATAAGGCGCATTGTAATGCGCCCAGTCAGTTACAGGGCGTAATGCCGCGCCAGCTTGGAATAATTCTGGCTGAGTAAATAACGCCATAAAAGTTAAGAACCCGCCGTAAGAGCCACCATAGGTTCCCACTTTACCGGCGTCCACATTAGCATTGGCTTGCATCCATTTTATGCCATCACTCAAATCATCGACTTCAGGATGCCCCATTTGCCGATAAACCGCCGTGCGCCAATCACGGCCATATCCTTTAGAGCCGCGAAAATCCATGTCCATCACCACATAGCCTTGCTGAGCTAATAAGTTATGAAACATAAACTCGCGAAAATACCCAGAAAATCCGTAGTCAGCGTTTTGCAGGTAACCAGCGCCATGATTAAAAATTACGGCGGGATACTTAGCGGCTTGGCTGGCATCAAACCCTTGGGGCAAATACACCCGCGCATAGATAGCTTTAGCGCCATGGGTCGATGGCACAGCCACAACTGGCGGCGCTTGCCATGGATAAGCTTTAAATTCTGCGCTGGTAAAATCGGTAAGTTGGGTGAGATCGCCGCCAATCACCTGTAAAAACAACTCGTTCGGTTCAGTGCGACGCGAGGCGGTTAATAGTAAGGATTGGCCATCAGGGCTTAATTGATAATCAAGGTTACCCTCCCAGTCGGTCACGGCTTCATCCACACCTGTGGCAATATTGACACGATAAACGTTATAAATACCTGGGTGAGTTTTATTAGCTTTGTAGTACAGATACTGCTTGTCAGGGCTTAGGCTGATGTCACTGACCACATATTGCCCTTGAGTTAGGGCGCGAATCTTGCCGGTAAGAGGCTTAAAATAAAGCTGCGAATAACCGCTGCTTTCAGATAAAAAATATAAGCTGTCGTTTAGCCAGCCAAACTGGTTATAGTCATAATTGACCCACGCATCATCATGCAGGCGCTCTTGCGTAGTTAACTTACCGCGCTCAAGATCAACCGTTGCTAGCCAGCGGTCTTTATTATCTAAGGCTTCTATCATGAGGGCGACTTTAGGCTCGCTGTCATGCCATTGAATCGCGCTTTGATCCCAGCTCCAATCTTGCATTAGTTGCAGCTTACGAACTTGCTTTTCGCTTTTATAGCGCTCGCTCTTAGCCTTAGCATTCTCATCTTTTACGGCGGCGAGCACATCTTCATCAAACCCAATCAGCCCTTCAATCGTAATAGGAATTTGTTGATGAGTTTTTAAGTTGAGTAATATAAATTCTTGGCCAACATCTGGCGCCACGGCTACTCGCGGGCGCACTGGGATGGCATCAACATAGCCATCTTTACCAAGATAGTTAGGCATAATGTCGCGCTCTTTTCCAAGAGACTTGGGATCACTTACGTCAGTCACAGCCAAGATAATGAATTGGCCATCAGGGGATAAGCTTTTATCAACTAAACGTTTATTGTCACCTAAATACCAAGGCGTAGGCGCTAAGGCTGCGTCATGTGCTTGCAACTGTGCTTGATGGTCAGCGCTATCTTTAGCGCGCTTATGCTCTGCGGCCACAAAATCAATTAAGCGCTGCTGCTGTTTTGCCAAATAAGTCTCTGGCTCTTGCACCCCACTAGGGGCCGCTTGCCACTGTAATTGAGCTAATTGCCGCGTAATACCAGAGCTTAAATCCAGCGCATATAAAGTATCTTGCTGCCAATAAGCAAGCTCGCCACTCGTTAAAAACTGAATGGAAGCAATGCCATTAGAGGTTTGCAAAATAGGGACTAAGCGATTGTCACTTAACTCTTTGATGAATAAATTGCCTTGATAAACATACGCCTGATATTGACCATTTGGGCTAGTTATCACATCAGTTGCAGCTTGATATTGCTCATTGATGGCTAATGGGCGGGTTTGTTTATCGGCGAGATTTAGTGCAAAACGCTCAGCAATTGCCGCTTGGCTGGCTTTACGCTCGAAATAGATAGTTTGGCTATCTGCACTAAAGTAAGGATTTTGCGCCAATAACCCCATCCAATCAGGATTAGCCATAATTTGCTCTAAGGTTAAGGCGCTAGTTGCCGTGGGCGGCGCGGCTACCAGTAACTTATGGGCGTTGACTGAATTATCGATTTCTACTGCCGGCTTTGATACCGCTGACAAGCCGCAACCACTAAGTACGGCAATAGCCAGTGCGCTAAGAGCTAAGTGTCGTCGCAAACAACTCATGACGTGTCCTTCTTTATTATTGTTATCTGTGCTGATTTTGAGCAGATGTTATAACACAGACAACAAGGTTAACAGAAGGTGTAAAAAGCTGTCTAAGACATGGATAAGAAGTTAGCTAACAGCTCATGCCCTTGCTCAGTCATAATAGACTCTGGGTGAAACTGCACTGAATACAAACGTTTGGATTTATTGCTAATCGCCATAATTTCGCGGCCATAATGCTCATCATCAAACCATGCATCAAGCTCAAAGCCTGCTGGCACACTATCGAGCAATAAAGAATGGTATCGAGTGACCCGCAGATTAGGATTTAACTGCGTAAATAAGCCTGTACCATTATGTTGAATTAGGCTGGTTTTGCCATGCATGACCCTTTGCGCCCGAATCACCTTAGCTCCAAACACTTGCCCTATGGCTTGATGGCCTAAACACACACCTAATATCGGCAGGCGGCCAGCAAAATGTTCAATCACAGCCAAGGAAATTCCGGCATCATTTGGGGTACAAGGGCCTGGTGAAATAACAATATAGTCAGGCGATAACGCCTCAATCTCAGCCAGGCTGATGTCATTATTGCGTTTAACCAACACCTCTTGTCCCAACTGCTGAAAATACTGCACCAAATTGAAGGTGAAGGAATCATAGTTGTCGATCATTAAAATCATGGATTTAACCTACCACAAATACACTGCTGCGATGCTATCACAGTGAAGGTTGGCAATCATCAAACACTAGGAATTGCTGCGCTCATTGGACGAAATTCGCCTACAATTGTCAGAGCGCCTACTTCTATTTATTTAGGGAAACGCGTACCCTTTTGACAAGGAGTGTCCTTGAAGATTTTGGTCAAATTATTAGCCATAGGCAATCAACATTGCAGCAGTCATAACCAGCAACGCAAGTTGATGATTGTTAACCTTGGCGCCTTATTAATGATGATCACCACACTCGTCTTTTGGCTGCTTTACCTTATGATTAACCATCCGCTACTGGTGTGGATTGGTAATGTGCAAATGTCGTGCTTAGTGTTTGTGCCTGTCATTTATTATCTTAATCATACTGGGCGATTATTGGCTGGCTGTTTACTAGTCTTTATTTGCGCTATGGTCTCGACCTTATTAGCCATATTTTTAGGCCAAGGTACTGAATTTAAGACTCAATATTTCTTCTTACTGTTTGCTATCTTGCCTTTAGCTATGTTGCAACGATCCCAATGGCCGGCACAACTTCTACTTGTTATCAGTAACTTAGCTTTATATATCTATCTTGACGTCTACCAGTGGCCACCAAATCCCGAGTTATTATTGGTACCACGATCAATATTGAACCTTATTCAAATTGCGGTCATTTGTTCGTGTGTCAGTTCCTTAATGATCATTCAAATCATCAATGAGCAGAATACCGAATTAGGTGAACGCGATCTAGAAATCATGGCCAATACCGATCCCTTGACCCATTTAGCCAATCGACGAATATTTATGAAGCTGTTGCAGCAGAAACTGCAGCAAGCCAAATCTAAGCCTGCCTGGCTATTAATTCTGGATTTAGATTACTTTAAACGAGTCAATGATGAGGCGGGACATGAATGTGGAGATATGGCGTTGATTCAAGTATCCAAGCTACTGAGTCAACACATAGCCCATGATGAAATGTTAGCCCGCATTGGCGGAGAGGAATTTGCTATCCTACTAGAGCATAGCGACAACATATTCGAACGCTGTGATGCTATTCGCCAAAGCGTTGCTGCGGTACCACTGATTTATCAAAGCCATACCTTCACGCTTACCATCAGCATAGGGCTTTGCCAAATTGTACCAGACGATAGTCTTCACACTTTACTAAGCCGCGCTGACCAAGGCTTGTACCAAGCCAAAGCCCAAGGTCGCAATTGCGTGGTACCTAGCATTCAACAGGCATAAAAAAACCAGCGCTAAGCTGGTTCTTTTGATGACACATGATTACTTCACTAACGTTAGATGGCTTTTGCGTTTTGGCTTATCGTCATCAGGTGATGAAGGCTCAACTGTTGCAAGCTCTTCACTCTCTTCATCCGCTAACTCGTAAGCATCTTCCTCTTCAAACACCACGCCAGCGCCGTTTTCTCGGGCATAAATACCAATAATCGATGCCATTGGCAAAATGACATGATGAGGTACACCACCAAAACGGGCATTAAACTGGACATATTCATTATCAAGAGTCAGTTGACCCACGGCAGATTGAGCAATATTCAGCACAATTTGACCGTCTTTAACAAACTGCTGCGGAACTTCAGTGCCAGTGACATAAGCGTCAACAACGACATGAGGAGTCAGCATGTTATCAGATAGCCAATCGTAATAGGCTCGTAGCAAATATGGACGGTTGGGTGTTAATGGCTTCATTAGATTCCCATGCGCATTTCGCGCTCGGTCTCAGTCAGCGAAGCTTTAAATGATTCACGCTCAAAAATGCGGGTCATATAAGCTTTAATATCTTTAGCTGCTGGAGTATTAAGCTCGATACCTAATACTGGCAGACGCCATAATAACGGGCCTAAGTAACAGTCAGCTAAACCGAATTCTTCACTCATGAAGTAAGGAACTTCAGCAAATACTGGAGCAATTGATAATAAGCTTTCAGTTAATTCTTTACGCGCAGCGTCGGCACGATCACCTTTACGGATACGATCAACCAGCACATACCAATCAGAATCGATGCGGTGCATCATCAGACGAGTTTGACCACGTGATACAGGGTAAACCGGCATCAAAGGTGGGTGTGGGAAACGTTCATCCAGATACTCCATGATGATGCGAGATTCATACAGAACCAATTCACGGTCTACTAACGTAGGTACTGAATTGTAAGGGTTCACTTCCAGCAGGTCTTCCGGCATGTCACTAGGGTCTACCTGCAAGACATCAACAGTAACCCCTTTTTCTGCCAGTACAATACGTACCTGGTGGCTGTAAAGATCGTCGGCACCTGAGAACAGGGTCATAACTGAGCGTTTGTTGGCAGCAAGAGCCATTGGTACCCTCCAGAATAAAAAACAACGCAAACGAGGGGAAAAACCCCTCGTTTACAATTTGCAGATATTATATTTTACCCGTTATTGCCGTCTAGTGCACATCTTTCCAGTACTCTTTCTTCAAGAGATAGGCAAGAATAAAGAATATAAACAAGAATCCGAGTACCCACCAACCCAATTGCTTACGCTCCATTTGACTTGGATCGCCTGCATATTTTAGGTAAGCCGTGATATCACGAGTCGCTTGTTGATACTCATCCTGCGTCATAATGCCACCAGTTGCCACAATTGAACCATCGGCTTGCATAACAGGAATACCTTGCAACCCTTGCAGCACATGCGGCATACCAACCATAGGGAAGACAGTGTTATTCACCCCAAATGGACGACTTGAGTCGGCATAAAAACCGTTCAAATACGAATATAGCCAATCTTCACCGCGAACGCGGGCTACCAGAGTTAAGTCAGGTGGCGCAGCGCCAAACCAATTGGCAGCATCTTTGGTTGGAATTGCGTTTTCCATCAGGTCGCCGACTTTAGCATCGGTAAACATATGCTTTTCACGCATTTCATCGATTGGCATACCAATATCGGTAGCTACACGATCATAACGCTGATACTGAGTGCTATGACAACCTGCGCAGTTTTCTTGGAACAAAACAAAACCACGTTGTAATGATTGCTTATCGTTCAAGTCAACATCTGCTGACTGGAGTGGCACACTACTACCTGCTGCCAAAACCATTCCCGGTACCAAGGCAGCTAAAATAATTAGAAGCTTTTTCATAATTAGGTCAACCTCTCTGGTACTGGCTTGGTTTTTTCATTCTTGCTATAAATCCACAAGGCAAGGAAGAAACCAAAGTAGGTAATGGTACATACCTGAGCTGCGATGGTTAATGCTGCAGTTGAAGGTACCGCGCCTAAGTAACCAAGGATGATGAAAGACACAGCGAACTGAGCAATATTCAGCTTGTGCACAGTACTGCGATAGCGCACTGACTTTACCTTACAACGATCAAGCCATGGTAAGACGAACAACACGGCAATCGACAGGCCCATCATGACTACGCCACCGAGTTTATCTGGAATAGCACGTAAAATGGCGTAGAAAGGCGTGAAGTACCACACAGGCGCAATATGATCAGGAGTTTTCATCGAGTTAGCCGCTTCAAAGTTTGGCTTTTCAAGGAAGTAACCACCGCCCTCTGGCATGAAGAACAAAACATAACAGAAGATGATTAAGAAACCTGCCACACCTAAAATATCTTTGACCGTGTAATAAGGATGGAAAGGCACGGCATCAACAGGCCAACCGTTTTCATCTTTATTCTTCTTAATTTCAATACCATCTGGGTTGTTAGAACCCACTTCATGCAAAGCAATTAAGTGCAGGAAGACCAGTACCACTAACACTAATGGCAGTGCAATCACGTGTAAGGCGAAGAAGCGGTTCAAGGTTGCCCCAGAAACAACATAGTCACCACGTATCCAGAGCGTCAGGTCATCACCAATCACAGGGATAGCGCCGAACAGTGAAATAATCACCTGTGCGCCCCAGTAAGACATTTGTCCCCATGGCAACAAATAACCCATGAAGGCTTCAGCCATTAACACTAGGAAAATCAACATACCAAATAACCACAGCAGTTCCCGAGGTTTTTGGTAAGAGCCGTAGATAACGCCGCGGAACATATGTAGATAAATCACCACAAAGAAAGCCGATGCGCCCGTAGAGTGCATATAACGTAATAGCCAGCCATATTCTACATCACGCATGATGTATTCAATCGAGGCGAAAGCACCTTCCGCGGTGGGTACATAGTTCATTGTTAACCAAATACCAGTTAACAATTGATTGACCAGCACTAGCATGGCTAGTGAGCCAAAGAAATACCAGAAGTTAAAATTCTTAGGAGTAGCGTACTGACCCACATGACGATTATACGTCGCTGTTAATGGAATACGCTCATCAATCCAATCAATTAGCTTTGCCATTATGCGACTCCTTCGTCTACACCAATGATGACATTGCTCTCATCCAAATATTGATGGGGAGGAACAACCAAGTTCAATGGTGCCGGAACGCCTTGAAATACACGGCCAGCCATATCAAATTTAGAACCATGACATGGACAGAAGAAGCCTGAAGTGACACCTTCTACTTTTTCGCCAAAACTGTCAGGCAAATAGGTTGGAGAACAGCCTAAGTGAGTGCATAAGCCGACGGCGATGAAGTATTCGGGTTTAATCGAGCGAACTGAGTTAGTTGCGTAACTTGGTTGTTGCGGTTCTTCAGAGTTAGGATCTCGTAACTCTTTATCAATGCCAGGCAGTTGTTGCAGCACAGTTTCTGTACGACGCACTACCCATACAGGTTTGCCACGCCATTCAACTCGGATAAGTTGACCTGGCTCGACTTTACTCACATTTACTTCAACCGGTGCGCCTGCAGCTTTTGCTTTAGCACTCGGATTCCATGACTTAATAAAAGGAACCGCGACAGCGACGGCACCTGCTCCGCCTATGACTGCGGTTGCGGCTGTCAGGAACCTGCGACGTCCGGTATCGACTGGCGCATTGCTCATCCACTTATTCTCCACGAGGGTGTTGGAATTATTTTAATATGGGTCTCTCAACATTATTCCTATGCTGAAATTTGAGACACGACTCATTATATCGAAAAACAAGAAGCAGATCATAGCAAAACGTGCAACATTCGCTGTTAGTTTGTCATTTTTCGTTAAATTGCGAGAAATACGTAGCAAAGTAGAAACATTGCGACGAGCGTGAGCAGATAATTTGATGACAGGACTTACATTTAATTTAGCTAATTTAGCTACTTAGCCGTGTTTGCCTCGGTAAAAATTTCTCTCATAAAAAACCCAGCCTTAAGCTGGGTTTTTAGCGAGTGAGTAAGCTAATGGTTATTGCTTACCAGATTCATTACGCATATAGCGGAAGAATTCACTGTCTGGCTCTAAGACCATGATGTCTGAGTTGTTATTAAAACTCTCACGGTAAGCTTCTAAACTTCTGATGAAAGAATAGAACTCAGGATCTTTTGAGTAAACATCAGCATAAATCTTAGCAGCTTGTGCATCACCCTCACCGCGTACGGTTAGCGCTTTACGCTCGGCATCCGCCACTTTAATCGCAACGGTAGCATCGGTAGTAGCGCGGATAATTTCCGCTTGCTCTTTCCCTTGAGCTCTATGCTCTTTAGCCACAGCTTGACGCTCGGCGCGCATACGCTGATAAATACTGCTACTGACGTTGGCTGGTAAGTTAATTTGCTTAACTCGCACATCGACAACTTCAATCCCCAAATCCTTGGCGCTCAACGAGGCATTTTTTAATGCATCGTTTTGCAATTCATCACGGCTACCTGAGACAATTTCTTTGATAGTGCGACGACCGAATTCAGTACGTAAATCGTTGTTGATTTTACGCTGCAACAAAGACTCTGCATTGGCCTTAATACCGCCATTAGTCGATAAGAAATACTTTTCGAAATCACTAATACGCCATTTGACATAAGAGTCGACCATCAAGTCTTTCTTTTCCGACGTCACGAAACGATCAGCGGCGCCATCTAAGGTCTGAATGCGTGAATCTAGGTATTTGATTTTATCGATCATAGGGATCTTAAAATGCAAACCTGGTCCGTAGACTTCAGTCACGCCTTCATTTTTAGCCACTTTACCAAAGCGAGCAACGATGGCGCGCTCGCCCTCATTCACCACAAAAATGGATGAGGCTAAGATAGCCAACACGATAGCGGCAATAATCAATCCAATTCTATTCATGATTATTCTCCCCCTTGACGCATGCGCTCTTCACGAGTCATACGACCAGAGCTCTGGTAATTTGGTGTTGACGATGAGTTAGAGTTAAATTGCTGACTCTCAGAATCTGGACGTACGGCTGGATTCTTTGATTCAACTGGCTTTCTATCCATCATTTTATCTAAAGGCAAATACATCATGTTACCGCTGCTCTTAGTATCAACAATGACCTTGTTATTACCAGACATTACATGCTGCATAGTATCGATATAAAGACGCTGACGAGTTACCTCTGGCGCTTTTAAATATTCAGGCAGTAACTTATCAAATTTAGCCACTTGACCTTGAGCTTCTAGCGTCACTTTCTGCTTATAAGCTTCAGCTTCTTGCGACATACGCTCAACCACACCACGCGCCTTAGGTTCTACTTCGCGGGCATAAGCTTCAGCTTCGCGAATAAAACGCTGCTCATCTTCCTGAGCTGAAATCGCATCATCAAATGCGTCTTTTACTTCTTCAGGTGGACGGGCGGGCAAGAAGTTAACGTCAACAACGGTTAAGCCTAAATGGTAAGGCTCAATGATGCGCTCTAACTCTTTCCAGGTGTCATTGCGAATCGCTTCACGACCTGTAGTTAAAATGTCATCCATCTTGTTGTGGCCGACAACATAACGCAAGGCGCTGTCAGTGGCTTCACGCAAACTGGCATTGGCATCCACGGCGCTGTACATAAAACGGTATGGATCAGTAACACGATACTGAACGTCTAATTCGACTTTAACTACGTTCTCATCAGTGGTCAGCATGCTACCGCTGGCAGGAATAGAGCGTACAGTTTCAACGTTAACCGGATACACTTCTTCAATAAATGTCGGTTTCCACTGTAAACCGGGATCTTTTAAGCCAACAAATTCACCAAAACGCAATGCAACACCGCGCTCAGCTTCTTTGATTGAATAAAAACCAGAAAGCACCCAAACAACGACTAAAACACCAAGGATCACAAGGATTCCTTTAGTTCCAAAGCCGGCGCCAGAATCTGAAGGACCACCCTTTTTGCCAAAACGCTTCGACAAGTTGCGGAAAACTTCGTCCATATCTGGTGGCCCTTTATCATTGCCACCTTTATTCCCCCAAGGGTCATTACCCTTGTTACCGGGCTCATTCCAAGCCATTTAGTACTCCATAAGTGGATAGAATATAAGAAAAAATATAAATATACCTATACTGTATCAGTAACAATATAGGTTTCCAATTCACCCTGACTTTGTTTTACCATGCGCCGCCAATCCGTATCAGATAAACGCACAGACAAGATACAGTTACCAAAGTCGTCATACTCTTGTTGCTGAATCGCTTCGAGTCGATGAAACTGACCAAGATATTGCCCTGCTGCGGCTGGCAGCCGTAGCGTGAGTGCAACAATCACTTCACCGACTAACTGAGTAATCGCCTTAGCAACTAATTCTAAGCCAAGCTTACGCTGAGCAGAAATCCACACTCGAGTAGGCTTACCTTCAGCATCATAATCGATCCTAGGGCTTTGCTCATCAAGTAGATCGATTTTATTGCAAATAATCAGTTGCAAAATGTTATCGGCTTTAATCTCTTTTAGTACAGCTTGAACCTGCTCAAAGTTATCATCCATGTTCTCATCGGCACAATCCACCACGTGTAGCAACAAGTCGGCATCACGAGTTTCTTGTAAGGTTGCTTTAAATGCAGCCACCAGATCATGGGGAAGATGACGGATAAAACCTACGGTATCCGCCAGAATAACCGCTCCATCATCAATAGATAATTTGCGTAAGGTCGGATCCAAAGTAGCAAAAAGCTGATCAGCCGCATAAACATCGGATGATGTTAATGCATTGAAGAGAGTCGATTTGCCAGCGTTGGTATATCCCACTAAAGAAACAGTCGGCATATCGCTGCGTTTACGCGCACGCCGACTTTGTTCACGTTGACGATCAACTTTGTCTAACCGTTTATTGATAGCCTTAATGCGGCCACGCAGTAAACGTCTATCTGTTTCTAGCTGAGTTTCACCCGGTCCGCGAAGACCAATGCCCCCTTTTTGCCGCTCAAGGTGCGTCCAACCACGAATAAGGCGAGTCGACATGTGGCGCAATTGCGCTAGCTCCACTTGTAACTTACCTTCGTGCGTACGCGCCCGCTGGGCAAAAATATCTAGAATTAGCGTGGTACGATCAAGCACACGGCATTGACAAATGACTTCAAGATTACGCTCTTGAGCCGGTGTCAACGCATGATTAAAAATCACTACATCAGCATCAGTTGCAGCAACTAATGTAGCGATTTCATCAGCTTTACCTGATCCTACGAAAAATTTACGATCTGGACTTCTGCGACTTGCAGTAATCACCCCTACTTCACGGGCACCAGCCGATTCCACCAACAACTGCAGCTCGACTAAGTCTTCACGGCGGTCTTCGTCAGTAAAATTGATATGGACAAGTACCGCATTTTCGCCTGCCTCATAACGATCAAACAAAGAACATCTCCCGCGAATAATTATTCAGCGCTATTGTCGTCAGCACCATAACCGCCAGTTTGTGGCTGGTGATTCGTCACAGTGAAAGGACGTGAAGGAACAACGGTTGAAATCGCGTGCTTGTAAACCATTTGGCTTACCGTGTTCTTCAATAAAATGACGAACTGGTCGAAAGATTCAACTTGTCCCTGTAGCTTAATACCATTGACCAAATAAATTGATACTGGAACACGCTCACGACGGAGAGCATTCAGAAATGGGTCTTGTAAAGATTGCCCCTTAGCCATTTTTATTTCCTTTTATTTTTGAAATTCAAAATTAAATTCTGCGATAACATCTGATTGCATTTTAGTATTATACAGCTCTGCTTATTATGCCAGCAGCCCAGATATAAAGTTCCAATCAAATCTTATCTTTACAGTTATATGCAATGTTGTTTTAACTGCGATAAATTACTGTCATTACCACTTTCTAACCATTGCAGCTCCGGCCAACTTCGCAGCCAAGTTAATTGCCGCTTGGCTAATTGCCGAGTTGCTGCCACGGCTTTTTCTTTCATAACCGCTTCAGAAAACTCACCATCTAGATACTGCCAACATTGACGATATCCTACACAACGTATCGACGGTAAGTCCAAGTGTAAATCTGGACGTGATTTAAGTTTAATCACTTCTTCAACAAAGCCATGACCCATCATGATATCAAATCTTTGTTCAATTAAACTATGTAACTCATGCCTTTGCGTCGGAGCGATGGCATATTGAACAAAATCATAAGGTAATGCAGGAGCTTTAGTCTGGGTAAGTTCAGTTAATGATTTACCCGAGATCCTAAATACTTCTAACGCCCGTGATAATCGTTGTGGATCATTGGGATGAATGCGTGCCCCAGCGATCGGATCTATCGCAACTAATTGATCATGCAGAGCCTGCCAGCCTTGTTGCTCAGCCTCAAGTAATATCTGCCGACGTATGTCTTCATTGGCACTAGGTAAAGGCGATAAGCCTTCTAACAGCGCTTTAAAGTACATCATGGTTCCCCCAACCAGCAAGGGGGTTTTACCGCGACTAATAATATCTTCGATTAATCGCAAGGCATCTAATCTAAAATCAGCCGCCGAATAACTCTGCAGTGGATCTAAAATATCCACTAAATGGTGCGGCGCCAACGCAAGCTCATCTGCCGTTGGTTTGGCCGTACCTATGTCCATGCCGCGATAAATTAGCGCAGAATCGACGGATATTATTTCACAGTTATGATCTTGGGATAACGCCATAGCTAAACTCGTTTTGCCAGAAGCGGTCGGTCCCATCAAACATAGTACTTTTGCTTTAGTCACTTAGATTCTCTTTTAGGTAGTCTTGCCAAGGCAAATCCACCTTGTGCCGCGATAAAGTTTCCACTTCATCTTGAGATAATTGGGTAAAATACAGCCAAGACTCCTGAGCGTCGCCTTGACGACTATGTTGCGCTAACCATGCCGCTAACGCTTCTAGCGCTGGCTCATCAAAGGTTAACCATTGCAATAATTCAGGCACTATTCGCTCTAACTGACTCTCTTTAATATATGGGGGCACTTTGCGAATTATCAACTGCTGATGGCGAATGATTAATTCAAATCCAAGCTGACGTAGTAACCCGTCTTTATCATTAATTAGTTGCCGCCAATCCTTGTCGGCTGTTAATGCTATCGGCATTAACAAGGGCTGCGCAATTAACCCGGTGGCTAATCTAGCCAAGATCTGTTGCTGCAACCACTGCTGCCTAACTATATCTATGCTGAGCAGTTGCAGGTGCGTGCCTACCGTCATCACCCAGTATTGATTATCAAGTACCGGCGGCATGGTCACACTAACATTGGCAGCGCTCCCAACCATTGGGGTTTGCAGTAACTGGCCATAACTACGCGCCGCACCTTTAGAGACTGGCGCAGAGCCATAATGGCGACTTTCTGCAACTCGGCCAGAATAACTGGCGCCCGAGCCAGCAGATGGGCTTGAGTAACTTGACTGACTTCCTTGGCTTGAGGAGTAACTGCTAGTCAGCGGCGCGCCATATGATGGTGAATCATGACTGTAACTAATATCTGTATCAACCGCACTAGCATCTGCGCCTGCTGCATCATAGCCGCCGCCCCTAGGGCTTGTGTGTTCAAACACATTGACCGATGTTGAGGCATTATCAAGCGGTAACTTTTGCTCAGCAAATTGCGATAATGCCGACGTCAGTGCTTGCAAGATAAAATCATGCACATAACGCGCTTGATGAAAACGCACTTCATGTTTAGCTGGGTGCACATTAACATCGACCTGCTGCGGCTCGATGCTGAGCATCAACACAAAGCCTGGCAACACAGCATCCACATAACTTGCAAATGCTTGCTTAATGGCATGATTGACTAATCGATCGCGCACTAAGCGGCCATTGACATAAAAATAATGCAAATCCGGGTCAGCCAATGCAATGGCTGGTGATTGCACGTAACCGGCTAATGTCATGCCATCATGCTGGCAATTAATGCCTATGGCTGATTCTGCAAAGGCTTTACCACCTATTTGGCTTAGTCTTTGTATATATTGGCTATCTGTCATGGCAGGGCGCAATTGCCGCACAGGCTTACCGTTATGACTCAGCACAAAATGAATATCAGGGCGGGCTAGAGCAATTCTTTTGAGCCATTCATCAATATGAGTGAATTCAGTTTTATCGCTTTTCAAAAAGCGGCGGCGTGCAGGCGTATTAAAGAAGATATCTTTCACTTCAATGGTAGTGCCATTAGGGTGCGCTGCCGGTATCACACTAACCGCCATTTCAGAGCCTTCGGCATAAGCCTGCCAAGCTTCGCTCTGTTCCGCCGTTTTTGAGGTTAAGGTCAGACGCGATACCGAGCTAATACTCGCCAGAGCCTCACCACGAAAACCAAAACTCATGATGGCCTCTAAGTCATCCAAACTGCTGACTTTAGAGGTGGCGTGGCGTGCCAATGCTAAGGCTAACTGATCTTTAGCTATGCCAGCGCCATTATCACGGATCTTAATGAGCTTACTGCCGCCCTTTTCAATCTCAATTTCAATTTTAGTTGCGCCGGCATCAAGGCAGTTTTCCACTAACTCTTTAACCACCGATGCGGGGCGCTCAACCACCTCACCTGCCGCTATTTGGTTAGCCAGTTGTGGTGGCAATATTTGAATACTGCTCATGTTATGCCTTAGGAATTGTGAGTTGCTGCCCTAACCTAACCGTATCAGAGCTTAAGTTATTGGCCGCCTTAATTTGGGCAATCGATACTTGATAGCGCGACGCTATCACCGACAGAGATTCGCCTTTACTCACTTTATGTTTTATTACCCCGCTGCGGCTAATCTGCTGCTTAGCCGCGCCTTTATTGGCAAATAAACTGCCATCGGGTGGATTGGCTTCAAAATATCGGACTAACCCGGTGTGCAAGGCTTTAGCTAAGCGCTCTTGGTGCTTGGTATTAACTAGATTGCGCTCTTCACTGGGATTAGAAATAAAGCCTGTTTCCACTAAGATTGACGGAATATCTGGTGATTTCAACACGGCAAAGCTCGCCGCTTCCGGCTTACTCTTATGTAAATGAGTCACCTTACCTAAATCCCGCAATAAATTGTCAGCAATCGAGTGACTCACTGCCATCGACTTATCCATCGACATATCCAGCAGTGTCATGGTCAGGTATTGTTCACTGTCCGTGCTTTGAATGATTTCGCCGGCGCCACCCAATAATTCTGAGTGTTTTTCTTTCTGCTCGAGCCAGCGACCAATTTCACTGTTAGCGCGGCGACGCGATAACACCCAAATGGATGCGCCCTTAGGGTTAGGTGATGTAAAGGCATCGGCATGAATTGAAATTAAAATATCGGCTTTATGATCGCGCGCTATGGATGAGCGCTTATCAAGATTCACGAAGTAATCGCCGCTGCGAGTCATCACAGCTTTCATACCTGGGGTGTTATTGACATGCTGCGCCACGCGTTTAGCGATTTGTAGCACTACCTTTTTTTCATACACGCCACTTGGACCAATGGAGCCTGGGTCATCACCGCCGTGACCTGCGTCAATCGCTACTATGATGTCTCTGAGAGCTTGCGGCTTACTTTTCACCACAGGCTTAGCAGTCTCTTGAATTTCATTAAGATCAAGCACTAAACGATTACCGTAAGGCGCCGTCGGGGATAAAGCGTAAACATTAGCCTTAACCGGACGTTTAAGGTCAATCACCACTCGTAAAACCCCTTTACCTGGCGCTTTACTCAGGCGAATGCCTTTGACTAACTTACTGTTATTATCAATCTTATCGAACTTAACCTTGGAACTGGTTTGCTTTAAGTCGATAACTAAGCGCTCAGGGTTATTTAACGTAAAAAAGTTGTAATCAGGACGCGTTGAGAGATCGTATACCACTCGCGTCGATTCTGGCGCAGCCCAAATCCTGACCCCTTGCAAATTATTTGCAAACGCCGTTGAGCTCCAACATAGCAACGTCAGAAGGATGAGATAGGGATAACCCTTAAAGTATGTAATTGGCATTGTTTTTATAATTATTCTTATAATTTTTCTAACAGACTCTTACCTAACTCACTGCCAGCATTAATCGTTAACAATCGACTATCGCCGTCATAAGCGAGATGTAAATGTAAATCGGCATCAGGTAATAAGCCTGCTCCCTGCTCTGGCCATTCCACTATACATAAGCTGCGATCGCTAAAATAGTCACGAATGCCCATATACTCTAATTCTTCAGGATCCGCTAAACGATAAAGATCAAAATGATAAACATCGATATCAGCGAGCTCATAAGGCTCAACTAAGGTATAAGTCGGGCTTTTAACCGCACCTTTGTGACCTAAGCTTTGAATAATTCCTCGGCTTAAGGTGGTTTTGCCAGCCCCTAAATCGCCAGTCAAATAAAGGGTTAAGGGCGGGGTTAACAAAGCCGCCATTTTTTGACCAAAAGCAACAGTCTCAGTGTCATCGTTCAGAAAAATAGTCTTGGGATCCATGATTAAATTCATTCTCTTCATTTTCAAACTAACAATATAAGACACGCCCAGCACTCAAAATAGCCTAAATTACCACTACTATTAAGTCATCAATAAACCAATGAGGATAATCAACCGCGCTGCCGATAAGAAAACGAGAGATTATATCAGAGATAACAGCGCAAAATTAACACCTATAATGAAACTGCTTCCCAGTTAAACAGGTATCGGCTTGCAAATGCTCAAGAGAACAGCATTTAGTCTTAAGCCTTAGAATTGTTTTGATCTGATCCAATACTTTTGGACACCACGCTAAGTGAGTAAAATGACTTAACGAGGTGAATATGACAATCAAAAAGCCCCGCAAGACCCACACGGCTGAATTTAAAGCTGAAGCCCTGAAACTAGCTGAACGTGTCGGTGTTGCTGAAGCTGCTAGGCAGCTCAAAATCTACGGATCACAACGTTATAACTGGCGCTCTGCCATTGAGAAGAAATCGACAACTAGCCAGCGTGAAGTCGAGCTTGCTGCTGAAGTTGCCAAGTTAAAACGCCTGTTAGCCGACCAAGCTGAGGATTTAGCCATCCTAAAAAAGGCGGCCACCTACTTCGCGAAGAATCAAAAGTAGAACGATTCGAATTTATGCTCGAACACCAGCACCAGTTTCGCCTAAAGCCAATGGCGACAGTGCTTGGCGTGACGCGAAGTGGGTATTATGCCTGGCGAAAATCAAGCAAAGAGCCGAGTACACGCTTGCGCAAACAGCACAGCCGTGATAAGCAAATCAAAGCTATTTTTGTCCAGAGCAAGGAACGCTCTGGCGCTCGGCGTATTCAAGTCGACCTCGCGGAAGATTACGATCGCGCTAATTTGAAAACCATGATGAACAGCATGACAAGACAGAATTTAGTGGCTAAAGCAGCCCGTAAATTCAAAACAACAACTGACAGCGATCACCAGCTTTCGGTAGCGCCAAATCTGCTGGAGCAGAACTTCGATGCCAGCGGCCCGAACCAAAAATGGGTCGGTGATATCACGTATCTGATGACAAGCGAAGGCTGGCTGTATCTGGCGGTGATTATCGATTTGTACTCGCGCGCCGTGATTGGCTGGTCGATGAGTAATCGCATGACGGCTAAGCTGGCTTGTGACGCACTGACAATGGCGCTGTTTCGTCGTGGTTTTCCAAAAAAAGTGATTGTTCATAGTGACCGAGGCAGCCAATATTGTTCACATGCGTATCGAGATCTGATTGAAAAAAATCAGCTTATCCAAAGCATGAGCCGCAAAGCCTGCTGCTGGGACAACGCCTGTGCAGAGAGCTTCTTCCATTCATTGAAGGTTGAGGCCATTCAGTACGAGCCGATCATGGACCGGGAAACCATGAAGCACACAGTGTTTGAGTACATAGAAGTTGATTACAATAAAACCAGAAGGCATAGTTCACTTGGCTATTTAAGCCCTGAGAATTTTGAATTGAAAATAGTGCTTAGTTAAGTGTCCAGAGTTAGCGGATCAGATCATTTATCTTGCTTAAACCAGAGTTAAGCGAGCAACTTAGAGCAAGTTTTTTGGCTGACAGCTACAAGTCATCAAAGCGAGCAGCACTATGAATGAACCTTTGCTGCTTGATTTCGGCACTATTGACCAAGCTTTTTAAAGCTAACTGAATTTTATGATTGAGTGAATTGGCCGCTAAGTTATCCAATGTGGCTATGACTTCTGAATCCAATTGCAAATGTAAATCGATAACCTGATCGGTTGACATATTGGCGGGTAGATAGATATTGGCGTAGCTACTGGTTAACCCAACGACAGAAGCATTTTCATACCAAGTATCCAGCATAGCTTTAGTGCTAGTTTCAATATATGTTGCCAATACTTGGGATTGTACTAGTTCTTGTTGCTGAAGATAATTAAGCAGTAATTTCGCCCGAGTACCATCAGCATAATGATAGAGACGCAGATAGAGTTTATGCATTTCTAAATAAGTTTCGACCACATGCTCTAGCATATCGCGTAATTGCTGAATTCGCATATCAACTCCTCAAGCACTTATCTCACTATGAATAAATGGAGAAATCAGTGTAGGGGCTAACTGCTTAAAAACGAACCAGAGCCGAATTAAAGCTGCAGTTGTTAGTCAATTATTTGAATGTGGTCACAAAAAAACCTAAGTCAGACGCTTAATTATTGGTTGTTAGAAAAATGGGTGAATTACCTCACCATATGAGTGATGAATAAGAGCAGACTAAGTGGGCAGAAAAGTATAGCTATGCTAAAGAACTTAATATATTGGTAGTGGTTTGTACGGATTAGAATGAGAATAAAAGAGATAAGTTAACGCAGAAGATTACAGGAGATAATTAGAGGAAAATAATTTAGGAGAAGTAATTTGGAGCGGCATATCGGGTTCGAACCGATGACCTATACCTTGGCAAGGTATCGCTCTACCAACTGAGCTAATGCCGCATCTTGTTTTGCTTTACATCTTTTAACTTTCAAACTTGGAGCGGCCCTGTCTTTTTACAAAGAGTGGTTGAATCGATGACCTATACCTTAGTAAGGTTTCGCTCTACGCACTGAACTGCTACCGAATTTTTTAACATCTAAACTTGGAGCGGCATATCGGGTTCGAACCGATGACCTATACCTTGGCAAGGTATCGCTCTACCAACTGAGCTAATGCCGCATCTTATTTACTTTACAACTTCAAACTTGGAGCGGCTCTGTCTTTTTACAAAGAGTGGTTCGAATCGATGACCTATACCTTGGTAAGGTTTCGCTCTACGCACTGATCTGCTACCGATTCTTTTAACATCTAAACTTGGAGCGGCATATCGGGTTCGAACCGATGACCTATACCTTGGCAAGGTATCGCTCTACCAACTGAGCTAATGCCGCATCTTATTTACTTTACAACTTCAAACTTGGAGCGGCTCTGTCTTTTTACAAAGAGTGGTTTGAATCGATGACCTATACCTTGGTAAGGTTTCGCTCTACGCACTGAACTGCTACCGAATTATTTAACTTTCAAACTTGGAGCGGCATATCGGGTTCGAACCGATGACCTATACCTTGGCAAGGTATCGCTCTACCAACTGAGCTAATGCCGCATCTTGTTTACTTTACAACTTCAAACTTGGAGCGGCCCTATCTTTTTACAAAGAGTGATTCGAATCGATGACCTATACCTTGGTAAGGTTTCGCTCTACTCACTGAACTGCTACCGAATTTTTTTACTTTCAAACTTGGAGCGGCATATCGGGTTCGAACCGATGACCTATACCTTGGCAAGGTATCGCTCTACCAACTGAGCTAATGCCGCATCTTGTTTGCTTCACAGAAGCAAATTTATGACTCTGAGTATTTTCAGATTAAAATTTGGAGCGGCATATCGGGTTCGAACCGATGACCTATACCTTGGCAAGGTATCGCTCTACCAACTGAGCTAATGCCGCTTATCTGTGCTACTTGAGGTGTTTCGCTAAATTTGAAGCCACCCCAGAAGTGAGGCAGCATTATATGAAAATTTCAGACCCCTGCAAGCCCTATATTGCAAAAAACTGTTCGTTTGCTCAAATTTTAAATACTGTTGCTCGATAAAACTGCAATTCGGCAATAGATTCTTGAATATCCATGAGTGCTTGGTGGGTATTTTGCTTTTTGAACTGACTCATCAGCTCAGGTTGCCAGCGACGAACTAACTCTTTAACTGTGCTGACATCTAAATTGCGGTAATGAAAGTAATCTTCCAACTCACGCATGTAGCGGTTTAAAAAGCGGCGATCTTGGCCAACGCTGTTACCACAAAGTGGAGATACACCTTTTGGCACATATTGTGAGATGAACGCTATGGTTTCATCGATTGCTTGCTGCTCAGTAACAGTACTCGCTTTAACACGCGTAATTAATCCAGAAGCACCATGGTGCTCTTGGTTCCAATCATCCATCAAACCTAAGATTTCATCTGACTGATGAATCGCCAGCACAGGCCCTTGAGCCAAAATATTTAATTGTGCGTCTGTCACTATGGTAGCGATTTCAAGGATACGATCAGTTTCAGGCTCAAGCCCTGTCATTTCCAGATCGATCCAAATTAGGTTGTTTTCATTTGCCGCCATACTCTGCCTTACTTCTTCCATTTGCCGCTAAATCAGGCTTTTTTATTCAAGACCGTGTATCATACTGCTTTTTATTGAACACGACATTACCTTAATGGCGAAGAGATACCTGTGACTAAAAAGAAACCATTAAATCATGGGCAGTTACGCAGAATGCGTGCAAACCATGAAAAAAGGCTTAACCGCGGTCATTCGCAAAACGATGCTCCTGAGTTACAGGATAGTTCACTTGGTCAAGAACAGCCTGCTATCGTCATCTCTCGATTTGGCCAACACGCTGATATTGAAACCGCAAGCGGACAAGTGGTGCGCTGCAATATACGTCGCAACATAGGCTCGTTAGTCTGTGGCGATAAAGTGCTAGTGCGTTTAGCCAGTGATACTAATCTTGATGAACCTACGACTGTTCGCGCTGGCATTGGCGGCGTGGTGGAAGCTGTGCACCCGCGCCACTCACTCTTGAGTCGCCCCGATCTTTACGATGGCGTAAAAATTATTGCAGCCAACATCGACCAGATCTTGATTGTGTCATCAGTATTACCCAGCTTTAGTACGCAGATTATCGACCGCTATTTAGTGGCCGCAGAAGATACTGGTATTCAGCCAGTCATAGTACTGAATAAAATAGACTTACTCGATGATGCGTTAAAGCCTGAAATTGATGCGGCGCTAGCTGTCTATGAAAAAATTGGCTATCAAGTGTTTAAAGTTAGTAGTCACGAACAAACCGGTATCGATGAGTTGCAAGCCTTACTAAAAGATAAGGTCAGCGTATTTGCTGGGCAATCTGGTGTGGGTAAATCATCCCTGATTAATGCACTATTACCCGATGTGGACTTAATCATAGGTGATGTGTCTGAAAACTCAGGTCTTGGGCAACACACTACTACTACAGCTAAATTATTACATTTCCCAGCGGGTGGTGATTTAATTGACTCTCCAGGCGTGCGGGAATTTGCCTTATGGCATTTACCCCCTGAGCGTGTGGGTTGGTGTTTTATTGAATTTAGAGAATACCTAGGCGGCTGTAAATTCCGTGATTGCAAACATGGCAGCGATCCAGGTTGTGCCCTGCGCACCGCCGTTGAAGATGGCCACATAGCCAATGAACGCTTTGCCAACTATCACAAAATTATCGCCAGTCTTGATGAGCAAAGACACGCGCGTCATTTCCGACATAGTGTTGACGACTTGTAAGCACTTATATACATTCTCGCCGTGACATTTTTTGTCACGGTGCCCAAGGTTTATTTGGGGCAAGTACGAATTAAAGGAATTTAGCTGTGGATAAAGTAAAAATTGCGTTGCAGTACCTGCTACCTAAGCATCTAGTGTCGCGCCTAGTGGGTAAGTTTGCCGCAGCACAAGCGGGCAGCATGACAACGGCTGCGATCAGCTGGTTTATTAAGCAATACAAAATCGACATGAGTGAAGCAGAGCGCGAGGCCCCAGAAGCCTACAGCACTTTTAATGACTTCTTTACTCGTGCATTAAAGCCAGGACTTCGCCCAATAGATAGCAATGCCAAGGTATTAGTGCATCCAGTTGATGGTACTGTTAGCCAGTTTGGTGAAATTAACGATGGCCGAATTTTTCAAGCCAAAGGCCATGATTACACCTCGCTTGCATTATTAGGTAATAACGCCAAAGACGCGCATCGTTTTAAAGGTGGCGACTTTGCCACTATTTATCTGGCGCCAAGTGATTATCACCGGATTCACATGCCAATTACTGGTACCTTGTCAAAAATGACCTTTGTGCCAGGCGATCTATTTTCAGTTAATCCATTAACGGCTCAAAACGTACCGGGTTTATTTGCTCGCAATGAACGTGTAGTGGCCATTTTTGAAACTGAGCATGGCCCACTGGCCATGGTGTTAGTTGGCGCAACTATTGTTGCCAGTATCGAAACCGTATGGGCAGGCACTATTACGCCGCCAGGCGGCAAAGAAATCGTGAGCTGGGATTACCCAACCACTGGTCCTGATGCCATTACTTTGCAAAAAGGTGATGAAATGGGTCGGTTCAAGCTTGGCAGCACTGTTGTTATGCTGTTTGCTGATGACATGCTTGATGACTTTGCTGATGGCATTAAGCCTGGCGCAGTTACTCGCTTAGGCCGCCCGCTGGCTCACCTAGAGTAATGCCGAAGCAGCAACATGCGCTGATTGAGCTACATATTGCCGTACTCCTATTTGGCGGTACGGCATTATTTTCTAAGCTCATCCCTTTAACAGCGCTTGATATTACTTGGCTTAGATGCGTAATTGCGGCGACCGCCTTAGCCATTTTTGTAAAATGCACCCAAGCATCGCTGCGCTTACGATCCCCCAAAGATTATCTCATTGCCCTGATATTAGGTGTGTTAGTTAGCCTGCATTGGGTGACTTACTTTGCCGCATTACAACTCTCAACCGTCGCTATCGGTATGATTGCCTTTTTTAGTTATCCTGTGATGACAGTGCTCATTGAGCCGTTACTGCATAAGCAGCGCCCAGCACTTAAAGATATTGTCAGTGGCATGGTTGTGCTTGTGGGGATTTTCTTACTTATCCCGCAATTTTCATTAGGCAATGAAACCACCTTAGGTGTGTTAGTCGGTATATTATCGGCCGCCTTATTTACCGCTCGAAACCTCACCCTTAAACGCTATTTCAGTCAGTACAATGGCGCCCATGCCATGTTTTTTCAAACCTTAGTGGCAGTAGCCATTTTGATGCCCGCCAGCGATTTAGCATTAACAGAGGTGAGTTCAAGCACTTGGCTATATTTGTTATTGCTAGGCCTAATGTTTACCGCCGCGCCCCATGCGTTATTCACCTCAGCATTAAGGCAACTTAAAGCGAAAACCGTGGGCTTAGTGGCTTGCCTGCAACCTTTATATGGCACGCTGCTAGCGTGGTGGTTACTTTCTGAACCCATTAACTGGCAAACCGCGGTAGGCGGAACCTTAGTGGTAGTCACAGCCCTCTATGAAACCGCACAAAACCATAACTCACAAGTACAGAAAAAAAAGTAAGAATAGATGTTATTCCACCAATAACTTAGCTAAGATCAGCACTTTCCTAGCTGTTATTATGTCTGTCATGTTTCGTATATTTTTGCTCGTATTATCTCTAATTAGTGCCTCTGCTTTTGCGAACTCCCCATTAGCATTAGACAAGCGCATGGGCATGAACTCGAATCAGGCTCAGACCTTGACTCTTGATCAGCAAATAGATCAATTAACTGTCAGCATAGTGAGCCTAGAGACGAGTCAACAGTCTTACGAGCAAGGGTTACGTGACAGTGAAATTCGCCGTCATAACCTAAATGCTAGGCTCAAAGCCGCGCGCACAGAACTTAGCATTAATCCCAAACAAGATTTAGGCCAGCAAGCCTCTATGGCTTATCTGCAATTATCTGAACTCAAAGAAACTGAGGCCAGCCTTGGTAAACAGATAAATGATGATATTCAGCGGCAAAAACAATTACCCCAAGCCTTAAAAGATGCCCGCGACGCACTGGCGCTACAGCAAAAAAATGTGAGTGCCCCCGCGGATACGCCAACCGGCCAACTGCAACGCACCCAACTTGACTTGTATCAACAGCATTTATTGACGCTGCAAGCCGAATTAAATTCAAGCCCCACCCGCATTGAACTCGCACAGTTGCAACTGCAGTTAGTGCGAGCGCAATTACTGCAACAAGAAAAACTGATTGAAGCCTTAAATCGCGCCTTAAGTGACGAGCGCAGCCAAAACACTGAAAATACCTTACTGGATAATTTATCAACCAATGTCACCTTGATTGATGAAATGTCACTGAGCCTTAGCAATACCAACATTAGTTTGGGCGATGAACTGCAAAGCGTGACTAAACAAACCAATCAGGTAGTGCGCGAGCAGGAAGACGCTGAAAATCAGTACCAACAGCAAGCTAAACAGCTTACCAATATTCAACAGCAAATTAGCTGGCTACAAGGTAACTCAGCCTTTGGTGAGCGTTTCTTGCAGATGCTGCAAAACCTGCCTAAACCACCAGATACTGAAGCGCTGCTAATTAAAATTGCCGATACGCGCTTAAGTCGCTATCACGTGGAGCAGCAACTCAGTCAAAATGAACAGCTGTTATTAAGTGATTCTGAGCTCAGCGAGTCGCAGCAAAAACTGCTAGATTCGCAGCAAGTGTTACTCAAAAAGCTAATGGAATCTTATGAGATTTATCTCGGTGAGTTAGCCAAGCTCAAATTTAGTTATGAGCAATTATCTCAGCAGCATCAAGAGTTAAAAAATACCCTCAATGAGCAGTTATTCTGGGTCCCCAATGCAGCGCAAATCAATAAGCCGTGGTTTATCGATTTGCAGCGCAGTATTGTGTGGATGTTTGACCAAGCGCCATGGCAGCAAGTCAGCTCAAGTTTTAGCCATCAAACCAATCTGTGGTCGTGGTGGATAATTCTTTTGACCTTGTGTGTGGTGATCCAAGATCTCATGGCCAAACCCTATCATAAGGTAGTGACTCACTATAGCCGTAACGTCGGCAAGGTGACCCAAGACAAATTCAGTAACAGCTTAAAATCATTATTAGTGAGCTTAGGTTACGCCATGCTGCGGCCCATCCCTGTGATAGTCGCAGGCGCTATTGCACTGGATTCCGACCACAACTTTACCCAAGCAATTGGCATGGCGACCATTGCAATTGGCGGCTTATACCTATTACAACGAGTAATCGACTTATTGTGCGCCGAAACCTCGCTTATTACTGGGCACTTTAATAGCCCGCGTGCAAGCGTTGTGCTCATGCAGGCTAAGTTTGACCGTTTTGTCATCATGGTGCTGCCGCTTGTGGGTATCATGGGGTTTACGGAAATCTTAGATGCCTCACTCATTCGCAACAGTTTAGGCCGCGGCGCCTTTATCTTATTCTGTATTTTATTGTTTTTGCTGTATCGCGATTTGGTCGGGATCTTCAACCAGATTAGAGACAACGCCGATAAAGACGGTAAGAATAAGCGCTTAATACATAAGACTTTATCCTATGTATTAGTGTCAGTTCCCTTGCTAAGTGCGGCTCTTGCCTTTATGGGCTTTTACTACACAGCGTTTCAGTTATTACTGCAACTGCAGTTATCACTAGTGCTCGGTCTTGCGGTGTTATTGTCGTATCAGCTGATTAAACGTTGGATGCTGATTGAAAGACGGCGCATTGCCTTTGATCGCGCCAAAGCTAAACGTGCTGAGCGCTTAGCCCAGCGGGAGAAAGGTGAAGCCCATGCTAACGATGGCCTTGAAACCTATGAAGAACCGATTGTCGATTTAGAGACCATTTCTAGCCAATCCTTAGGTCTAGTACGCTCCTTATTACTGTTAGGCTTCCTTGCCAGTATTATTGGCCTGTGGACCCAAACCCACATGGCGTTATTTTCCTTCTTAGATGGCATTACGTTGTGGAGTAGCACCACCAGCATTAATGGTATTGAACAGGAAATTCCGATTACGCTCAAATCCTTACTCTTGGGGCTAACGATAGTCGGCTTCTCTATGATGATAGCCACTAACCTCCCCGGCCTATTAGAGCTGATGATATTGCAACGGCTTGATTTATCACCAGGTACTGGCTTTGCTATTACTACGGTCAGCCGCTATTTAGTAGTCTTCTTTGGTACCTTGATTGGCTTTTCAACCTTAGGGATGGAATGGTCAAAACTGCAATGGTTGATTGCCGCGCTCTCGGTAGGTTTAGGTTTTGGTTTACAAGAGATTTTCGCAAACTTTATTTCAGGTCTTATCATCTTATTTGAAAAACCGGTACGTATTGGCGATACCGTTACTATTCGCGATCTCACTGGTACTGTCAGCAAAATTCAAATCCGTGCGACGACTATTATTGACTGGGACAGAAAAGAAATTATCGTGCCAAATAAGGCCTTTATTACTGAGCAGTTAATTAACTGGTCACTGTCTGATCCTATTACTCGCGTCATTATTAATGTTGCCGTGGCAAGGGATTCAGACCCATCGAAAGTAGAAGCGGCGCTCTATCAAGCGGTACAAGATTGCCAACTTGCCTTGCTAGTTCCTGAGCCAGAAATTTGGTTCGCTGGCTTTGGCCAGCACACTCAAGATTATGAAGTGCGCGCATACGCTAAAGACATGAATTCACGTTGGCCGCTGCGCCATGATTTACATAAACGGATTAGCCAGAAGCTTAAAGAAAATGATCTACAATTGGCCTATCCGCAGCTTGAAATCCATATATCTCAGCCGCAGCGGGATACTAATCCCATCATACGATAGGACATCATAATGCTAATTTTTGCTCACCGCGGCGCCAGTGGTTACGCGCCCGAAAATACTATTAAAGCGATGACACTCGCCATTGAGTTAGGCGCCACTGCGGTTGAACTCGATATTCATGCGGTGGAAGGCGAATTGATGGTGTATCACGATCGGCGCCTAGAAACTAAAACCTCAGGCCAAGGCATAATTGATGAGCAGACCCTCGTTTATCTTGCTGAGCAAAAACTAGCAGGCGAAGCCATTCCAAGCTTATGGCAATTAATGCAAAGCTTACCCACTAGCACGGTTGTGAATATTGAGCTCAAAGGTCGCAGCGTACTGGAGCCCTTTTTAGCCCTGTATCCAAGGTTAATCTCTGAACTTGGATTTGCGCCAGATAAGCTACTGATTTCATCTTTCAATCATCAGTATTTACTGACCTGTCGTAAGCTCTGGCCAGATGCGCGTATTGCGCCCTTGGTTGAAGGCGTGCCGCTAGATTTATGCCAATGCGCCACCACGCTAAATGCGCAATCAATTCACTTAGATATCAATTTCATGACAGATGAAATGTTAGCGGATGCTAAGCAGCGCGGCATTGATGTTTTTGTTTATACTGTAGATTATCCAGAAGATATCTTGTTACTGCAGCGCAAAGGGGTAGCAGGTATTTTTAGTAATTATCCCGATAATGCCGCCGCCGTATTAACTAAGGCATCGGCTAATCAATAAACCGATAAGGATGTTATGGCGCATTTACTGTTACTGCTGACCAAAGATAATAACTGCTACCGCCAACTATTAGCGCAGCAACAATTACCAGGATTAGTCATTGCCAGTGATGATCCGCAGTTCATTAGTAAAGCTGATATTTGGTTGGCAGAACCCGCCTTAGCCAAGCCATTATTGCCCTTATCCCCAGCACTAACTTGGATGCAAAGCACCTTTGCTGGGGTTGATTTACTGATGGCCCCAAGGCTTAAACAGGACTATTTACTCACCAATGTGCGCGGCATTTTTGGCCCCTTGATGAGTGAATATCTGTTTGCTCATCTCCTCACTCATATTCGCCAGTTACCAAGGTATCGCACCCAGCAAACTGCAGGGCTATGGCAAGCTTTGCCTCATGCCAGCCTTATGGGTAAACATATGCTGATTTTAGGTACTGGCAGCATAGGTAAGCATTTAGCCTTAACTGCGCGCCATTTTGGCATGCAAGTCACTGGCGTTAATCGCAGCGGCGAGCAACATCCAGAATTTGACCAATGTTATTCCTTAAGTGATTTATCCCGCGTGATCGCGACTTGCGACATCCTAGTGAGCGTATTACCAAGCACTACAGACACTAAATTACTGCTTAATGCTGAGCGCCTTAGCTTACTAAAAAGTGATGCCATCATAGCTAACCTTGGTCGAGGCGACTCGCTTGATGAAACCGCCCTTTACCAGCAACTGCTAACTAAGCCGCAGCAACTGGCGATTTTAGATGTGTTTCAACATGAACCTCTTGAGCAGCAACACCCGCTATGGCGCTGTCCGAATGCCATCATCACCCCACATATTTCAGCCCCTAGCGTACCAGAGCAAGTAGTGGCTATTTTTGCTGACAACTACCGTAAGTTTATTCAGCAGCAACCGCTTAACCATAAGGTCGATTTCAAGCGCGGCTATTAAGTTAGCCACTAGGCAGGCTTGCTATAAACCACCACTCATTTATTACATTATGGGCCGCCAAGCGCACGCTTCAATAATCCAGCGAGCGCTTACCACTTACAGCATCCTTAACAACAAAAAGCATCCTTACGGATGCTTTTTGTTGTTAAGGCTTACTTCGGAGTTGAATTCGGGATTAAGCCTTATCCCTGTTTCATTACTCTGTCTAAGAATTGCTTCACTAACGCCTGCTGCGCATTAATTTTTTGCAGTACTTGCTCATTAAGCCCAACCATATCCTCACCTAATGCATTGTTGCTATTTGATAATTGCGACGCATTGACTATGTTGCGATTTACTTCATTAGATACACTCGATTGCTCTTCAACAGCGCTTGCAATATGATGGGTCATATCGGTAATAGATGCTACAGCTTCACTGATAGTTCTCAGGGCAACACCCGCCTCATCGGCTTGTTTAACGCAAGACTGCGCAGCATCGACCCCTTGGTACATGCTTGTCACCGCTCGCGCGGTTCCTTGTTGTAATAAATTAATAATGCTTTGAATTTCAGTCGTCGATTCATGGGTTCGTTTAGCCAGCGCTCGAACTTCATCAGCCACTACAGCAAAGCCGCGGCCTTGTTCGCCCGCTCTCGCCGCTTCAATAGCCGCGTTTAATGCCAATAAGTTAGTTTGCTCAGCAATACTTTGAATCACATCCAGTACAGTGCCTATGCCTTTGCTGTGATTTTCAAGCTCAGCTATGGCTGCAGAAGTATCTTTAAGTTGGCTTGCCATAGACTCAATCGACTTAATAGTTTTATCAACAATAACATCGCCATTTTTCGCTTCAGCCGAGGCCTTTTGCGACGCATTAGCAGCGTCTGTACAATTGGCAGACATGTCATTTAAGGTCGCAGTCATTTCTTGCATTGCCGTGGCCACTTGATCCATCTCGCCTTGCAGTGAATGTCCGTTACCTTGCACATCTTCACCTTTAGCGGCCGATGTCCGCGCATCGGAGCTTGCTTGCTCACAAGAATCAAATGCTCGCCCTAACAGGGCTTTTAACTCTGAAGACTGCATTTGCATGGCAAGTTCAACCACCGCCACATCATCATTACGGCCGACATATAAATAGGTCATAAGTGGGCTGTCATAAATGGTTTTGGCTTTAGCCACTAACTGGCGAAAATGCCCCAAAGCCGCGTAACCACCACCAAAAATTAATAACGCTGACAAGGCCCACAAACCTAAGCCCATAGCGCCACTTATCCACGCCAGATACAGCATAGGTAACATGCCAAGACCAGCAAACAAGGCCAACTTGGTCGCTGTCGCCATACCGCCTCGTAGCGCAGATACCTTGCCTTTGGCATTTAATTCTTTATAAGCAGCTTCTGCGCGATCAATTTGCGCTTGTTGCGGTTTAACCCGTATTGATTGAAATTCAACGATTCTACCATGTTCAGAAATAGGAGTAACAAAGGCATCTACCCAATAATGATCGCCATTAGCGCAGCGGTTTTTAACTAATCCTTTCCAAGGTTGGCCTTTTTGAATTTTGCCCCACATGTCAGCGAATGCTGCTGGCGGCATATCAGGATGGCGCACCATATTGTGATGCTGACCTTGCATTTCACTTAATTTGTAACCCGCAATTTGACAAAACTTTTCGTTGGCATACTTGATACGACTTTGATCATCGGTAGTTGATAGTAAAATCCAATCCGCAGGATAATCATTGTTACGTTGGGTGACGGGCATATTCTTGCGCATAATGGGCTCCAATCCTTGTTATCACTGACACTTATCCAAAGTGACCTGCGGTTCTATTTCCTGAGCTTATATAAGGTGATTCCTAACACTGAGTACAACGACTGCATGACGTTTTAAAGCTCGCAATATTGAATTAAGCCTAGACTAGGTATAATCCAATTACCAAATTGATTTCAAACAATAAGCCCATTTTGACAACCTTTTTTAAAATTAATAGATGTGATAATCATTCTCAACTAGAATGAGGGGGTAAATTAGCCGGAGTTTCTATGTTTATTTGTCTTTGTAATGGCATCACTGATAGCCAGATTAAACGCGCTGTAGCCGCTGGCGACACTAGTCTTAACGATGTGCGCAATCGTCTTGGGGTTGGCGACCAATGTGGTAAATGCATCAGCATGGCAACCGATATAATACAAGCGCAATTACTCAGCATAGCGACCGATGCCGTCGCGGTTAAAAACACGGATTCAGCAACTACAACTATCAATACTGGTATGAATGATGACAGCCAGGTTCAAGGGAATTGCATGACCAAGCCCGATAATTTCTATCAAGTGGCTTAAATTCTTTAGCGCCTACCTAACGCTTACGTCTGCGGCTTAGCCCTGTGACTTAGCACTGTGACTTAGACCTGCTACTTAGCACTGATGCTTAAGGTCAATACTTAACACTGCCGCTTAAACCGTATAGATATAAAAAAACCGACTAACTGTCGGTTTTTTTTATGATTAAAGACTTATGCTGTCATCACCTAAGGTGACTTGGTCAACGCGCTGTAAACCGCGCGGCAATTTATTACCACGCCGTCCGCGCTCACCGCGATAATGCTCAAGATCACTCGGCTTTAAGGTCAGCTTGCGTTTACCAGCCCATAACGTCACAGGCATGTCAGCAGGCACCAGCAATAAATGCATCAACCACTCTTCACGCTCTTTGGCGCGCTCAGTTGGAATACCTATGATTTTATTGCCCTTACCCTTGGTTAGTTTAGGCAGCGCATCGAGTGCAAATAACAGCATTCGACCTTCATTGGATATCGCCAAAATCGATGGGGATAGCGTCTTATCCACTTTTTGCGGCGTTAATACCTTAGCGTTTGTCGGTAAGCTTAACAGGGCTTTACCAGCCTTATTGCGCGACACCATATCGCTATAGCTACAAATAAAGCCATAACCGGCATCACTTGCCAATAAGAAATCTTGGCTTTCATCCGCCAGCACCACATGGGCTATGGTTTCGCCAGTCGCTATATTAAAGCGCGTAGTAATTGGCTCGCCCTGACTTCTAGCCGATGGCAGAGTATGAGTTTCAGTTGCAAAGGCGCGGCCACTGGTATCAATAAATACACTCGGCTGATTGCTGCGACCAATGGCACTGCATAAATACTCATCACCAGCCTTATACGACAAACTGGTGGGGTCAATATCGTGCCCCTTAGCGCAGCGCACCCAGCCCTTGTCTGAAATCACCACAGTCACAGCTTCTGTTGGCAGTAATTCTTGCTCGGTCAGCGCTTTAGATTCGGTTCTTTCTTTCAGTGGTGAGCGGCGATCATCACCATAAGTGGCGCTATCTTGCTGTAACTCTTTTTTAATTAAGGTTTTTAAACGGCGCTCTGAACCTAACAGTAATTCTAACTTGTCACGTTCAGCGGCTAAATCATCTTGCTCGGCGCGGATTTTAACTTCTTCTAACTTAGCTAAATGGCGTAACTTTAATTCTAAAATCGCTTCGGCTTGCTTATCAGTTAAGCTAAAACGCGCCATCAACTCAGCTTTAGGTTGCTCATTGAAACGAATAATCTCAATCACTTCATCAATGTTGAGAAACGCCACCATCAAGGCTTCAAGAATATGCAGGCGCGCTAAGACTTTATCTAATCGATAAGATAAACGCCGCTTGACCGTTAGCGTTCGAAACTCTAACCACTCACTCAGCATTTGCTTTAAGCCTTTAACTTGCGGACGGCCATCAAGCCCCAGCACGTTCAGGTTAATGCGAAAGCTTTTTTCTAAATCCGTGGTCGCAAATAAATGCGCCATTAGTTGCTCAAAATCAACACGGTTTGAGCGTGGCACTATGATAAGACGCACGGGATTTTCATGATCGGACTCATCACGTAAATCGCTGACCATAGGCAATTTTTTAGCTTGCATCTGCGCGGCAATTTGCTCAAGGATTTTGCCACTACCGGTTTGATGCGGCAGTGCAGTAATCACTATCTCGCCTTGCTCAACACTATAAACTGCACGCATTTTAATGGAGCCGCGGCCAGTCTCATAAATCTTGGCAATATCGGCTCTTGGAGTAATGATTTCTGCTGCCGTTGGGTAATCAGGGCCCGGCACTAACTCCATCAATCTTGATAAGGGTGTTTGCGGATCATCTAACAATTCAATACAGGCAGAGGCCACTTCACGAGCATTGTGCGGCGGAACATCGGTAGCCATACCCACAGCAATACCAGTAATGCCGTTGAGTAAAATATGCGGCAAGCGCGCAGGCAAGACTTTAGGCTCCTTCATGGTGCCATCAAAGTTTGCGCCCCAATCAACAGTGCCTTGGCCTAATTCAGATAACAAGACTTCTGAAAAGCGTGACAGTCTAGCTTCGGTATAACGCATGGCCGCGAATGACTTAGGATCGTCTGGCGCCCCCCAGTTACCTTGACCATCGACTAACGGATAACGATATGAGAATGGCTGAGCCATTAATACCATGGCTTCATAACAAGCGCTGTCACCGTGGGGGTGATACTTACCTAATACATCACCCACAGTACGGGCAGATTTTTTATGTTTTGACTGCGCTGATAACCCCAGTTCACTCATGGCATAAATAATTCGACGTTGCACCGGCTTTAAACCGTCACCAATATGGGGCAATGCCCTGTCCATGATCACGTACATGGAGTAATTCAGGTAGGCCTCTTCGGTAAAGCGGCGCAACGGCATTTGTTCAACGCCGTCTAAGCTCATCTCAATCGAATCACTCATTGTTTTTTCCTATTCAAGCTCAGAGCCTTGGTAATACAGGCGATAAATGTTGCCTTTAAGGTCATCTGAAATAAACATGGCTCCATCGGGAGCCGTTACTATGGAATGTGGTCTACCTACGGCAAACTCACCATCCATAAAATTCACTAGGGTTTGTCTTTGTGTTATTTCATCGCCCTCAAACAGTAAGGCGACCACTTGATAGCCGACTTTGCTGGAGCGATTTAGAGAACCATTTTCAGCCACAAATAGCTGTTCCTGATAGTTATCAGGAAATTGTTGGCCTCGATAAAAATGCAACCCCATGGGCGATACATGGGCCGGTAACAAATACTCAGGCAAGCTGATGGCTAACTGTTGTGGCGACGGATAACTGGCTTCATTCACCTTATCGCCGTGACGATAGGGAAAACCAAAATGGCTGCCAGGCGTTGCTATGGCATTAATTTCATCGGGGGGTAGATTATCGCCCATCCAATCCCGACCATTATCGCCAAACCACATTTGCCCTTGGGCAGACCAAGCCATACCGCCGACATGGCGCACGCCACTAGCCACTTGCTCAACCGCGCCGCTTTCAAGGGTTATGGCAAGAATACTGCCAAGCGGCGCTTGCGGTTCACACACATTGCAACCGGCACTTAAGGCTAAATACAAACGACCATCGCTACCGAGTGCTAACGTACGCATGATTTCGGCGCCAAATCCCCCCAAGCTGGTAAATACCGATTGCGGCCGCCCAGGGCGTTTGAGTTTGTGCTCAATTTGGCTGTATTTCACTATGCCAGTATTTAAGGCGACATATAAATCGCCATTAACAAAGGCCATAGCACTCGGAGAATCAAGATTACGCCCTATGGTATAGCGCTTATCAACGCGGCCATCATGGTTTTCATCCACTAAGGCCACCAGCGTCCCTTCCAGATCGCTACCGACAAACAAAGTACCGTTATCGCCAATGGCCATTTGCTTGGCATCACCTAAGTCAGAGGCATATAAACTAATGCCAAAGCCTTTGCTGACGGTCAGCACCACACTCTCAGCCGCCTGACCCGATGCTGTCGTTAATAGCATCAGCATTAATCCGTTCATCCATTGAAGCATTATTTTATATGACATCAAACATCCTGTTGAGCCGATTGAGTTGGTACTGTTATCTTGCCGCTGTTGTGCGTGTTACCTGTAGCCTTTTTCACGTGCAAGCTTTAATCATAAGATGACTTAAGTGGCTGGTACTTATAAATAAGCAACCATTTATAAAGAAGCAACCACTCACTTAAGCCCGCCTTACTGCACCGCCGCCAAATCACCTTTGCTCTCTAACCAAATTTTACGATCGCTCGAGCGCTTTTTCGCCAATAACATATCCATTAAGGCATGAGTCTCATCGGCATCATCTATGGTTAATTGCACTAAGCGGCGAGTGTTGGGATCCATAGTGGTTTCACGCAGTTGCAATGGGTTCATTTCACCTAGACCTTTAAAGCGGGTCACTTGCACCTTGCCTTTCTTATTTTCAGCCGCAATTCTATCTAAAATGCCAGCCTTTTCAGCCTCATCCAAGGCGTAAAACACTTCTTTACCAATGTCGATTCTAAACAAAGGTGGCATAGCAATATAGATATGACCCTTTTCCACTAACACGCGGTAATGCTTAAGGAATAATGCGCATAACAAGGTGGCGATATGCAAACCATCCGAGTCAGCATCGGCCAAGATGCAAATTTTACCGTAGCGTAATTCCGAGATATCAGAACTATCAGGATCGCAGCCAATGGCCACGGAAATATCATGTACTTCCTGCGAGCCTAATACTTGAGAGGCATCCACTTCCCACGTATTTAATATCTTACCGCGCAGCGGCATAATTGCCTGAATTTCGCGCTCACGGGCTTGTTTGGCACTGCCACCCGCTGAATCACCTTCCACTAAAAATAACTCAGAGCGGCTTGGGTCTTGGCTAGTGCAATCGGTAAGTTTACCGGGTAATGCTGGGCCTGCCGTCACGCGCTTACGAGCCACTTTCTTCGCGGCTTTCATGCGGCGCTGGGCATTGTTAATACAGATTTCAGCTAAGGCTTCTGCTTGATCGGTATTGGAATTTAACCACAGCGAAAATGCGTCACGCACTATGCCAGAAACAAAGGCGGCACTTTGACGACTCGAGAGTTTTTCTTTAGTTTGACCAGCAAACTGCGGGTCTTGCATCTTGAGTGAGACGATATATGCAGCTTTATCCCAAATATCTTCGGCCGACAATTTAAGTCCGCGGGGGATGAGGTTACGAAACTCACAAAACTCACGCATTGACTCTAATAAGCCTTGACGAAAACCATTAACGTGGGTACCACCTAAAGGCGTGGGAATGAGGTTCACATAACTTTCACTGATGGACTCGCCGCCTTCAGGCAGCCAAGTTATCGCCCATTCAATGGCTTCTATCTGGCCACTAAAGTTACCGACAAAAGGATCTGCAGGTAAACATACATTATCAGCCATGGCCGAGCGCAGATAATCGGTTAACCCCGCCTCATAAAACCATTCGTGGGACTCACCATTTTGCTTATTCTGAAAACGTATCATTAAGCCTGGGCATAATACTGCCTTAGCTTTGAGCAGATACATTAAGCGGCTCACCGAAAAATTAGCTGAGTCGAAATAACTAGGTTCTGGCCAGAAACGCACCCGAGTACCAGTATTACGGCGACCACAAGTGCCAGTGACATGTAACTCTTCTACCCTATCACCGTGCTCAAACGCCATTTCATAGACTTGAGCATCGCGGCGCACACTAATTTCAACACGGCTTGATAGCGCGTTGACCACAGAAATACCAACGCCGTGCAAGCCGCCCGAAAACTGATAGTTTTTATTGGAGAATTTTCCGCCCGCATGCAGCTTAGTTAAAATCAACTCGACCCCAGGAATACCTTCTTCAGGGTGAATATCCACTGGCATGCCGCGGCCATCATCTATGACTTCCAGTGAATTGTCGGCATGCAAAATGACTTCGATTTTACTGGCATGGCCTGCCAAGGCTTCATCAACGCTATTATCAATGACTTCCTGACCCAAATGGTTTGGGCGTGTCGTGTCGGTGTACATACCTGGACGGCGTTTTACAGGGTCTAAACCATTGAGAACCTCAATGGCATCAGCAGTATATTGATTGGTCATAGCACACTTAATATATGATTACGTGAGCCATAGGGCTCACGCTTAGGTTGTTAAGGCAAAAAATTGGAAAATGCCGTCGAGTTGTTCCTGGTATCCCGTAAACGCGTGATCGCCACCTTGCTGCACTCGTAACTGACAGCAATGGTAATAAGTGACCGCCTCGCGATAATCTAAAACCTCATCACCGGTTTGCAATAACACTAAAAAACGGTCTGGATGAGCGATAACCTTAACGGCCATTGCCGCTAATTGCGTTTGATGCTCTAGAGTAACCTGATATCGCTCGCCGGTATAAGGATTCGTTTGCCATCCAAGCAATGAGGTCATCAATTGATGAGGCTCAATGGCAGGGTTTACCAGCGCCGCGACACCGCCATAACGCTCAGCCAAGATTGTCGCAAAAAAACCACCCAATGAGGAGCCGATATAGTATAGCGGCTCATCCTTGGCCAAGGCTTGTTCTGTGATATCACATAACATAGCAAGTGCGGCTGCTGGATGAGAAGGTAGCTGAGGTTGATGCACCAGCAGCTCAGGATACTGCTCTTGGCAATAGGCTAAGGTTATCCGCGCCTTATCCGATTGAGGGGAACTGTTAAATCCATGAATGTATAACAGCATAATTCCTCACGCTGCGGCAGTATTCAATAACCACCGGCCGATTCGTCCGGAAAAAAGGTTTTTCCCGGTACCCGATAAACATGAGTGCTCATGCTACCATCGGCGTGCAAGTCCAGCAAACGATAGCCAGGCTGTAAATTATCTAAAGCAAAAAAATCAGACTTTGGGGTGAACTGAATGCAGGTCGATGGCGTCGCCATTAGATGTATGTCACCCGTGGCGCCTGGATAAGTTTTATCAATTTGTTGATGCACATGCCCCCACATGATACCGCGAACATTCGCCAATTGGCTCACACTCTTGAGCACCTCATTGCCATTAGCCAGACAATGCTGATCTAACCAAGCCGCGCCCGTCAATATTGGATTATGATGCATCACCAGTAAACAATGGCGCTGCGGCTCTTGCGCCACACTGCGCTCAATAAAGCTCAATTCAGCATCACTGAGTAAGCCGCCAGGCTTCCCCCTAACGGTTGAATCAAGCATCAGAATTTGCCAGTTACCCACCAAGATTTGTTTATCACCAGAGAGTTTCTCGCCTTGCAAGTGCAGATTCATGGTATGGATATCATCATGATTCCCAGGCAAGTAATGACAAGGAACAGTATGAGTCGACATCATAGCGGCAAAGGCTTGATATGACTGCGCCGAGTAATCTTGGCTGATATCGCCAGTCGCTAAGATGCAATCGACGTTTTGATGATTATCATGCACCAATTGCAGGACTGAGGCTAAGCTCGCACGGGTATTAACCCCTAGCAATTGCCCTTGAGGATCAGAAAAAAGATGCGGATCTGTGATCTGAACCAAGCGTATGCTTTGGCCTTCAATAATGTCATAGGTTGTGGCATCTTTTTGCAAACGATCACATCCAACACGGTTAGGACTGACACACCAATGTCGCTCGGTGGCCTATTTTAAGTAAATCCTCAAGGAATGCATTGACCTGGTATTTTTCATCTCGTTGGTACATATGCATATTTGGGTAATCATAAACTGGATTTAGGTCACAAATCTGTCGACTAGTTAACACTTCTGCCAATTGCGCGTCATGGTAAACCCTAACTAACAACAACGGGTCTTGCATCGACGGATTAAGCGCCCCTAACGCGCTGTAGCGTTTTATTTCGAGCACCTGAGTGTAAGGAGTGTTTTCCAGTAACGTCACCGATAAGCAGCCAAACACGCCCTGCCACTGCCATTGCTGCCCAGCACTATGGCCCCTAGGTAGCCATTGCTGAATATGACTATAGTTACGGGCACATAATGCCAGAAAACGACTGAGATCGACGCGGTACGGTTTTGCCTTCATGTTACTTGTCACTGTGTTACTGATACTCATTGCTATGGACGCTCATAGGGCAGACTTAGATTGCCCCCCCCCATGCAAGGCTTATGACAACTCTTGATAGTTAAGCTGCAGCCACTGCAAACCAATCACAGTGGCGCCGTTATCTATTTGCCCTTGCTTAAGTAAAGTATATGCCTGTTGGCGCGACATCACATGCAGGCGTATATCTTCATGCTCATCACATAAACCGTGCAAGCCTTGGGCTTTACTCGCATCTATCTTGGCCCAGTAAAAATATAATCTTTCTGAGCAGCCGCCAGGGCTAGGTAAATACTGACTAACGGCTGTCATAGCACTGCATTCAAGCCCTGTTTCCTCAAACAATTCGCGCACAGCCACATCATCGCGCGCCTCACCCGCATCTATCATGCCCGCCACTAATTCAAGCAACCAAGGTCGCGATGACGTGGCTAAGGCTGGAATACGGATTTGCTCAATTAAGACCACTTGATCGCGCGCCGGATCATAAGGCAGAACCACTACTGCATGGCCGCGCTCAAATACTTCGCGGCGCACTTCTTCACTCCAGCCGCCGGCAAATAATTTATGCCGAAAGCGGTACTCTTGCAGCTGAAAAAAACCTTGATATAACGGGCGCTGACTAATGACTTCAACATCGTCGTTGCCAAAGGTGGTCATAGTTTCCATGGGTGAATCCTTCACTGCTGACATAAAGTTTCCTTTATCCTTTAAGCTCAATGACTAGCCATTATTAGGCCCTCAGAGTAGAAAGCAAAAGCCCCTAATAAAATCTGTTACACTTGACATTTGACTTGAATGAAAATTATTACTTATTATCTATGCTAACTTGCTAATAGAAATATTAAATTTACCTTATTGACGCATTGAAATGTCCTAATAAACCTTGTGAAAAGGCATAATTTCGACTAATTATATTTTCATTCCATCAGCAGAGGCTGATGAACTGCGTCTCACCAAAGGACAACCCATGAAATTTAACATCAGTTCCCTCTGCGCCGCCATGACCTTAGCTGCTATTAGCAGTGCTAGTTATGCTGACGATTTACTGCAGGTCTATCAAAAAGCCCTAACTAACGATCCTATCGTCCTGCAAGCTCAAGCTCAACGTGATTCATTGTATTCACAAATTGAGACCTCGCGCGCGCCTTTATTACCAAGCTTATCTGCCAATGTAGGTTATGGTAAAAGCTGGGTTGATGAAAACAATGACACCAATGCCTCTTATAATGCTGGCGGTTTCACTGGTGGCGTAACCTTAAACCAAGTCATTTATAATCATAGTGCATGGGTTGGCTTGAGCTTAGCGGAAAAGGCCGCGTCACAAGCTGACGCATCTTACGCTTCTGCCCTGCAATCATTAATTATTCGCGTCACTAGTGCCTACTTTGACGTGTTGAGCGCTAAAGATGCGTTAGTGTTCCAGCAAGCGGAAGTGTCTGCCATTGGCCGTCAACTGGAGCAAACTAAACAGCGCTTTGCCGTTGGTTTAACTGCAATTACCGATGTGCATGAAGCTCAAGCTCAATATGACTTAGCCCGCGCCCAAGAAATCTTAGCGGAAAACACGCTGCAAAATAGCTATCAAGCCCTGCAAGAAATCACAGGCCTTGATTACGACAGCATTAACTTATTAGATACTCAGCGTTTTTCCGCCGCTAAACCTGCGCCAGAAGGCTCAAATGAGTGGCTGAAGATGGCCGAAACCAATAGCATTGATTTGCTTATCCAGCGCATTGGTAAAGAAATTGCGACTGAGCAAATTGAACTGGCTAAATCGGGTCACTTACCATCATTAAATTTAAATGCTGGCTATAACACCAACCTTGATCGTAATGGCAGCAATAACTACCCAGGTGGCACTAACGATAATGGCACTACTAATGTGGCATTACAGTTAAGCGTACCGATTTTTGAAGGCTTTAAAGTGAGCTCGCAAGTTGATCAAGCCCAATTTAACTTTGTTAATGCGAGTGAAAGATTAGAGCAGACTTATCGCGCTACCGTAAAAAACATCCGCAATAACTATAACAACGTTGATGCCTCTATCAGCTCTATCCGCGCTTATGAGCAAACGGTCATTTCATCTGAAAGTGCCTTAAAAGCGACTCAAGCCGGTTTTGAAGTTGGTACTCGTACCATAGTTGACGTGCTAAATAGCACAGTGAATTTATATAACTCTAAGCGTCAGTTATCTGATGCACGCTACTCGTATATCAAGTCGATTTTGGCCTTGAAACAAGCGGCAGGCACCTTAACTGAGGCCGATGTAGTGGCTATTAACAATGGCTTATCTCAAGCCACCACCACCTCTGCGCCGCCACAAGCTTAAGCTCTGACTACTCATTAATCATAAATTAGTGATACCAAAAAACCGCCACACTGGCGGTTTTTTATTATGGGTGTTAGTCATACCTTGTTTTAGAAATCTAATTCAACACCGGCAAACACACCATCAAACTTCAAGTCAGAATTGGCGCCAGAGAAATCATTGGCATCAAAGTTAAACTGGCGATAACCAACGCGTACGCTGGTATCTAATAGCGTGCCATCAAACTTCCAACCTAAGCCTAACTGCACGTCATGAACGCTAGTTTCATTGAGCCCTGCCATCACATCCGCAAAGCCAAATAAACCTAAACCAGGAATACCTACCATGGCATTGGCATACGCCATGACTATGCCTGAATCTATGTCAGTGTTAGTACCAGCAGTGCGGTAGCTGCCATGCATCAACTTATAAGCGCCGCCCACATCTAACGAGACTAAGTCATTGTCGAGCAGCTCGTAATACAGCACATAGTCGGTATTACTTAAATCAACTTTGCCTGAGGTAGCTGCGCTTGAATAATCATCTTTAACGCGATTTTCACGCACTAATACATTCGGGATCAGCGGAATTGGATGCTCAAGTGCAAACCATAAACTTCCTTGCGATGATGAATCGAAGTTGTAATTAGGCTGAATTGCGCCTTCATTAGCAAAAGTGCCACTGGTGTCTGCCATCCAGTAATCAGCACCGACTTTAAAGCCCAGTAAGGTATCAGCTGATGCGCTACCTGCTGCCATGGCAGCAAATAAAGAACTGACTAATAATACTTTTTTCATAATTACCCTTGTGTTAACAAATTAGTTAAATCAATGACAGCAGCATTGGCACGCGAAATATAGTTCGCCATGACTAATGAATGGTTGGCCACAAAGCCAAAACCGTTGCCATTTAAAATAATCGGCGACCATACAGGTTGCTGAGTTGCCTCAAGCTCACGAATAATCTGACGTAAGCTCACCTCGGCATTTTTCTTCTTTAGAACATCAGCAAAATCGATTTCAATCGCTTTCATAAAATTCAGCAGTGCCCACGCTGAGCCACGAGTTTCATAAAAGACATTATCAATACGCCACCAACTAGTTTTCACTTGCGTAGTGCCATGTGACGGGGTTGATTGGCGCGCGCCAGAATCGCCTGCTAAATCAGTATTTAATCTATCTTGGCCCACACTCGCCGATAAGTTTTGTGACAAGCTACCTAAACGCTTTTGCACTTCTTTCAGCCATTCATTGAGGTTGTCAGCGCGGGCGTAAAACTGGGCGTCCTGATTATCAGGATCAGCCATTCTGGCGCGATACAGCTTCAATAATTTAACCGCATCTTGATACTCACTTTCTGAACTTGGTACTAGCCAGCTAGTGTGGGAAATATTCAGTTTAGAATGCGCACCTAACAAATCTGGGTCGGCCGATGACTGCGATTGACTGCGGCTAAATTCTTTACGCATGACACCCGCAAGATCGCGCACTTGCTCAAGCGCACCGAACTCAAACGACGCCATATCATCCATCATCACAGTCGGCAGCAAGATATCGTTAGACTGCCAACCACCGGGTTTAGTCAGTAAGGTCTCCATAGTGTCAATCAAGGCACTGGTAGTGGCGTAACCGACGAGCGGTTTACCTTGAGTGTCATTCATCTGTTTGGCGTGGATCACGTCAGGTTCAACGCTCCACCAAATAGTTATTCCATAAAGAATTACAAACAATCCCAGTAAGGACAATATTATTCGTTTTGCGGATAGAGCTATCATAATCAGTCCTTTACAGTAGCTTTGGCTAAATAAATTTAGTGATGTTGGTGATGAGTTTCTTCTGCGCCTATGGCCATCACAGGTAGGCTGACATCTAAGGTTTGACCATCATCAAATTGCAATTGCAAGCCAACGGATTGACCAAGCGTCAGCGGTGTCTTAAGTCCGAGCAGCATAATATGATCGCCGCCAGCGCTTAAGGTTAAGCTGTGCTGCGGCGCAATAGTTAACTCATGGATTTGGCGCATTTTAACCACACCATCTTGCTCGATAATAGTGTGTAGCTGCGACTCACGGGCGATATCAGTCCTTACACCTACCAGCTTGACGGTTTTATCCCCTTGATTAGATAAACTCAAATAAGCGGCGGTATTAGGGGCTGAAGGCGGCATGGCGCGGACATGACCTTGGTCAAATGTTACTTCGGCATAACTTCCAAGACTCACAACACTGATGCCAAAGGCTGTAAACAGCTGTTTAATTTTTGTTCTCAATGTCATAAACTCCTTTTTACTTGCCTTCCCGTTAGGACGTCAACCCATGAACAATATCCAAGTCCAAGATCAACAGGGCGTTAGGATAATTTGCTTTAATCGGCCAGAAAAGCGCAATGCACTTAATCTTGATATGTATAAACGAGTTACAGAATACCTGATCGAGGGGGAAGCCGACAACGGTATTCGTGCTTTTATGTTCTGTGGAAAGAATCAATGTTTTACATCGGGCAACGATATTGCTGATTTCCTTAACAATGGCGATTTAGGCCCAACCCACCCTGCGGTTCGATTTTTGTATTGCTTGTTAGAGCTTAAAAAGCCCGTGGTAGCAGCGGTGTCAGGCTCAGCGGTCGGGATAGGAACCACCTTATTACTGCACTGTGATTTAGTCTATGCCGATGACAGCGCGGTATTTCAACTGCCATTTGTTAATTTAGCGTTAGTACCCGAAGCGGGTGCCACTTTGCTGCTACCTAAATTGATTGGCTATCAAAAAGCCGCTGAATTATTGCTATTAGGCGAGAGTTTTAGCGCTGAAACCGCCAAGCAGCTCAATATGATCAATGATATTGTAGAAGCATCGCAACTGTATGAATTTGCACTGGCTAAAGCGGTACGTTTGGCACAGCAACCCCCGCAATCATTACAAGCCACTCGCCAGTTAATGCGGCCAAATAAGAGCCGAGTACAACATCAAATGCATCAAGAATTAGAGCAATTTAGCGCTTGTTTACACGGCGAAGAAGCACGGACTAAATTGACTAGATTTATTCAAAAAAAGTAACTCTCATTTAGGCCAATCAAGGTAACTGCGGCTGTGATTGGCCAATGACTACACAGATAACACCGACTATACAAAAACTCATTACTGGCATCAGCCATAACCACAACAGCATCCTGCTTAGCTCAACCATCATGGCTTGGCTCGGTTAAGATCTACGCGGCCCTCTGTTTGGCTCGCGCTAGCTTTACTTGCACTGGCTTCAAATAATTGCTGCTGCTCTTTAGCTGTTTGTTGAATATGATTTTTTAATCCTAACGACAAGGTCACATCATTAAGCATGGCTTGCTGCGCATCCGCCATACTTGAACCTAATTCAGACTCAACCCCAGTTGCTACCATTAATTCAGAATCACTTCCTGTCACCATCAAGTTTGAGGTAACGTCAGCAACCATTTGCTGCTGCGCCAGTGCCATACTTTGCTCTAATTCCGCGAAGATGGATGGCTCTTGCGCTTTATCATTGGCTAAGGCAAAAGCGGCAGGTGACAACATCATAGTTAACAGTAGGGATTTGATAGTAATGGTGTTCATGGGTTATTCCTCTAAGGTATCGTTGACATTAGAGGTAATTCAAGACGCGTGCCAATTGAGATAAAAAACCAAACGCTAATATAACCACCTGATTTTTAGATATAAAAAAAGAGCTAGACAGTGCTATCTCTTAGATTATACGCCCGGTCTCGCCCCTTCAATGTTAGCAACTAGTGAAAAATGCTAACAACTTACGGTTTAACTCATTAATCGGCGAGAAAGAGTGAAATATTAATACTGACTGACTAACTGAGCTTGCTCATTCATCATCTCACGCGCCTTAAGCATGACCTCAATCCCAGCGCCAGGCTTATGGGCTTGCTCACTTAAATGACGACGCCAAGCGCGCGCGCCAGGTAAGCCTTGATATAAACCGAGCATATGGCGGCTAATATGGTTTAAACGCCCGCCATCGGCTAAATGCTGCTCGATATAAGGCAGCATAATATCAACCACTTGATCGCGGGTTAACACTGAGGTATTGGTGCCAGTCAGTTGCTTATCAACTTCGGCCAATAAATAAGGATTCTGATAAGCCTCGCGCCCCACCATCACGCCATCTAACTGCGCCAAATGCAGCTTAGCTTCTGCAAGTGAAGTCACGCCGCCATTCACGCTAATGTGCAAATGCGGATAATCTCGTTTGAGCTGATAAGCCCGCTCATAATCTAATGGCGGAATTTCACGATTCTCTTTTGGGCTCAAGCCATTAAGCCATGCTTTACGCGCATGAATAATAAAGGTATCGCAACCGGCATTAGAGACAGTATCAATAAACTGAGTCAAAAACTCGTAGCTATCGTGATCATCTATGCCAATGCGCGTCTTAACAGTGACAGGCATAGAAACTTGCGCACGCATCGCATTTACGCATTCAGCAACTAACCGCGGCTCAGCCATTAAACAGGCACCAAAGCGGCCGTTTTGCACCCGATCCGATGGACAGCCGACGTTAAGATTGACCTCATCATAACCATAATCCTCGGCGCGCTTAGCGCACTGCGCCAAACTCACAGGATCGCTACCACCGAGCTGCAAGGCTAACGGATGCTCTTGCTGGTTATAACCTAAGTAATCACCTTTACCGTGTAAAATAGCGCCCGTGGTCACCATTTCGGTATAAAGCAAGGTATTGGCCGACATTAGACGTGCAAAATAACGATAGTGTCTATCGGTCCAATCGAGCATTGGCGCAACGCTAAACACTCTACTTATTGATTTTAAAGACATTTAATACCAACCATTTAATTTAAAACGAGTGACGACCACTAATAGCCGCATATTTTAAATTATTTTGAGATCTTTTTAAGAATTTTCGCTTAATGGTTAAGCATGAATCCTGCTCTTACCCTCACAAAGAGTTAGTCATTGAGTGGATAACACCACTAAAACTTGGCTGGATGATGAAAAACACTGTGGTTACAGACTCACTCCCCGTCAGCTGAGTCACATGTTCAGGCTTAATTGGTTATGATTTTAACGGCTATTTTGAAGTCACACCCGCGCTAAAATTTCGCTAAGTTTCACTTTCAATGACGATTTATCTTCTATGCTTAGACCTATTGATATCGTGAGGGTAACTACATGGAAGTTAAATACATCAATCCGTTTCTTGAGTCATTCTTGAACGTGATAAGCACTATGGCCACTATTGAGCTGTCGGCTGGCCGGCCGCGAATCAAGCAAGATGAGATAGCCCTTGGTGATGTGTCTGGGCTGATTGGCATGATTAGCCCACAAGTAAAAGGCTCACTATCTATAACCTTTGAAAAAGGCTTAGCCCTTAAGATAATGCACAACATGCTGGGGGAATGCCCCGACCATATCAATGATGAAGTTACAGATATGGTAGGTGAAATTACTAACATGGTGTGCGGCGGCGCCAAAAGAATTTTAGGCGAGAAAGGCTATCAGTTTGAAATGGCCACCCCTATGGTGGTGGCCGGTAAAGAGCATCATATTTCCCATCAAGCTCATGGCAAGAAAATTATCCTGCCCTTCACTAGTCTCAATGGTAAAGCTTTCGTCGAAATTTGTTTCCAAGAAAATGGTTAAAACGGCTGACTAACCATCACCCAGAATTGCGTGCTTTCTTGGCTTTTCGCGATTTCAGCACGCACGACTATGCTTTCCACTTCAAAGCGTACACCAGTGCCTAGGGTCCAGTGCATGTCTTGATGCAGACTCGCCGCAGAAAACTCATCGCTGACTTGCCCCGCTTCTGCAAACGCAACCCATTGCCACCAAGGCACTTGATACCACTCAAACACAGGCCAGTGTTGCAATGGTTGCCAATGGGGTTGCACCCGATACTCCATACTATAAAGTAAGGCGCTGCGGCCGCTAAAACGCTTAGCGGAATAACCGCGCAGGCGATCAAAGCCGCCTAAACCAATGCCAGCGTAATAGGGCGGTCGATGAGCTTGACCTTGATTATCTGTGTCATTCCAGCTCGGGGTATCAGCCAGATACAAATTCAGCGCCATCACTTGCTGGCGAAATAACTCATTGCTACTCAGTGAAACAAAGGCCGATTGCTCAAGCTCCCACGTGGTCCATGACGGTGCGCCTCTACCTTCAAAGCCATGGCGCAGAGTAAAACTGGTTTCACCACCTTGTGTACTGTTATTCGCTTGATCACGATTATCCCAATTAAGGAGTAACTCAGCCCCTTGCGTACGCTCTGGAATCATCGACTCTATGCCAAGCTGCTGCGCCCGCGTAAAGGCGGTTAACTTAACGCTAGATACCCCAGAGACTCTTGGGTCCCAACTAATATCCGTTTGCGGCAACATGCTTGGCGCCGCGCCATAAATGCCATGACCTACAGGTAATACATAGCGGGCATGCAGCTTAGTAAAGGATTCATCCCCTGTAGTGATTGCACGCTGCTCTTGCCCATTAAGATCCGGCAAGTAATACACGCCTTCGCTAAAATGCGCTTGATAGGTTTCTGCGCTAAAGAGCCATTGCTCAAGCCCTGGCAACTGATAATTATTGGCTGAAAGATAAGTAACATAACTGTCATTACTTGAATAAAGGCCGATGCCAAAAATACTCGCTTGCACTTGCCCTGCATGCTTAATCACGCCAGCACCACCAAAGGCAGTACTGAGATTTTCACTAGAAAACACAAAAGGCACAGCCGCAAATTCAGGGGATGACTTAGCATTGGTAGCCGCGGCTTTTTCTAATTGTGTTTGTGCTAATCCAGTTTGCGCCAGAACAGGCGCTGCAATAGCCGTTAATAAACACAAGCTAACACTAGCAAAGATGGTTTTATAAGAAGACTTCAAGGCAATTCCTAACAAGATGGCGACGCATAAGCAAAAACGGCGCTAGGCGCCGTTTAATGTCAAAGCAGACGGATTACTCAAAGAACAAGCTGACTCGCGGCGTTAACTTAGTGACTAGCTCATAAGCTATGGTACCAATATGCTCAGCAACTTCTTCTACGGGTAAAGCTTGTCCCCACAACAAGACATCATCACCGACTTTATCGCTCGATGCTGGCCCTAAATCGACGGTAAGCATATCCATAGAGACGCGCCCGACAATCGGTACCCGCCGGCCATTAATCCACACAGGGGTGCCAGATGGCGCATTGCGCGGGTAACCATCGCCATAACCAATAGCCACGACCCCAAGACGAGTATCTTGCGGCGCGCGCCAATAAGCACCATAACCCACTGAATCACCAGCCTTATGGTCACGAATAGCAATTAAGCGTGATTTCAATTCCATCGCCGCCACTAAACCATGATTACTGCCTACGTCACCGGTCACAGGGGACACGCCATACATGGCTATGCCTGGGCGAATCCAATCTCGCTGAGTTTGCGGCCAATACAAGGCGCCAGCTGAGTTTGCAAGCGAGCGGTCACCATCAAGGGCTTGAGTTAATTCGCAAAATTGATCGTATTGCGCCAGCGTAAACGGATTATCAGGCTCATCGGCGCAGGCAAAATGAGTAATCAAGTGCACAGGTTTAGCCACGCTTGGGCAAGCGAGCAAACGCTGATACACAGCTTCAAATTGCGCCGCAGTAAAACCTAATCTGTGCATGCCGCTGTCTATCTTCAGCCACACAGTTACAGGTTTAGCTAATTGCGCTTGCTCTAACATCTCAAGCTGCGACTCATGATGCACGACTGTGTCAATATCATGCAGCACTAACAAGGGCAGATCTTCTGCTCTGAAAAAACCTTCCAGCAGCAGCAACTTACTTGTTATTAGCCCATGGCGTAACTTCAGGGCTTCTTCAAGGCGCGCGAGGCCAAAACCATCCGCCACGCCATCTAAGGTTCGGGCCACAGGCAGTAAACCGTGACCATAAGCATTGGCCTTCACCACTGCCATAATTCGGCTAGTGGGGGCCACTAATTTTAATTGCGCAAGGTTATGCTGCAGCGCGCTGACACTGATTTCAGCTCTAGGAAAGGGTTTCAAAAATCAACCTTGTTAGTGTTCAGGCCTTAGTCCTCTTCGAACTGCGGTCCTGCATAGTTATCGAAACGGGAATATTGACCTTGGAAAGTTAAACGTACGCGTCCAATGGGGCCGTTACGCTGCTTACCAATAATAATCTCAGCGGTGCCTTTATCAGTAGAGTCATTGTTATACACTTCGTCGCGATAAATAAACATAATTAAATCAGCGTCCTGCTCGATAGAGCCTGATTCACGCAAGTCAGAGTTAATCGGACGTTTATCGGCACGCTGCTCAAGGGAGCGGTTTAACTGCGACAGTGCAATCACAGGAATGTCGAGCTCTTTGGCCAAAGCTTTAAGCGAGCGTGAAATTTCCGCAATTTCTAGGGTACGATTCTCAGCTAATGACGGCACTTTCATTAACTGCAAGTAGTCGACCATGATCATCGATAACCCGCCCCAATCACGCGCAACCCGCCGAGCGCGGCTGCGAAGTTCGGTTGGGGTTAAGCCTGAGCTATCATCTATGTACATCTTGCCTTGTTCCAGCATGATCCCCATAGTCGATGATACACGCGCCCAATCCTCGTCATCCAACTGACCAGTACGAATTTTGGTTTGATCGACGCGGCCAATAGAGGCCAGCATACGCATCATGATCTGTTCTGACGGCATCTCAAGACTGAAAATAAGCACGGGCTTATCTTCATGCATAGCCGCTTGCTCACACAAGTTCATGGCAAAAGTAGTTTTACCCATGGACGGACGCGCCGCCACAATCACTAAATCGCCGCCCTGAAAACCTGTGGTCATTTTATCTAAATCACCAAAACCACTAGAAACCCCAGTCACCCCTTCGTGCGGGTTATTGTAGAGTTTCTCAATCTTATCGACGGTTTTGGCCAGAATACTTTTAATATCCTCAGGGCCTTCGTTGGCATTGGTGCGCGATTCAGCAATTTTAAATACTTTGGTTTCGGCGAAATCTAGCAAAGCACTGGAATCACGACCTTCAGGGTGATAACCCGCATCGGCAATTTCGTTGGCAACACGGATCATATCGCGCACAACCGCACGCTCACGCACAATAGAGGCGTACGATAATATGTTACCCGTACTTGGGGTATTTTTAGCGATTTCAGCTAAATAGGCAAAGCCACCGGCGTCATCCAGCAAGCTTTCAACTTCTAGCCCTTCAGACACAGTCACTAAGTCAATCGGGTGACCGGCATCAGTCAATGACTGCATGGCGGTAAAAATAAGCTTATGAGCTCGCGAGTAAAAATCGTCTCGAGATACGGCTTCAGCCACTTTATCCCAAGCCTCAGAATCCAGCATCAAGCCACCCAGTACCGATTGTTCCGCTTCCAACGAATGCGGTGGTAACTTTAAAGCATCAAGCTGAGCATCTCTTGGCTTTCCCTTGGGCTTAAAGGCAGTTTGCTGTGACATTCACGCTCCCAATTACAATGAGTGTTCAAAATATGTTATAACATTGCAGCGTTTTTACGGAATTTTTACCGTAACACTCCAAATTTAACTCGTTTACCCTGCCGCATTCTGCGCTTTGCATCCTTGAGTTATCCCGATAACTCAAGATGCCTAGTGTTAACTGTGAAGGACATAAAGATAACAATAAGGAAAAGACATGCGCATCACTTTGATTGCAGCTATGGTGGCGGTTTCAACCGCCGCGATGGCTGATGAAGGCCAATGGCAACCTCATCAAATGCCAAGCATTAGCGATAAATTAGTCGCCTCAGGCATCAAAATAAGTGCCGACCAATTAGCCGACCTCACTCAGCATCCTATGAATGCCGTTGTCAGCCTCGGCTATTGTACCGCCAGTTTTGTTTCGCCCCAAGGGCTAGTTGTCACCAATCATCATTGTGCCCACGGTGCCATTCAATATAACAGTAAAAAAGAACACAATTATCTCGCCGAAGGCTTCCTGGCAAATCAATTAAATGAAGAACTTAGTGCCGGCCCTAATGAGCAGTTGTTTATTACCGAAGCGGTGGATAATGTCACGACTGCTGTACTTAGCAATGTCAGCGAGCAAGCATTAGCCCGCTATGAGGCCATAGAAGCCAACAAAAAAGCCTTAATTAAGCGCTGTGAAGTCGATAAAAATTATCAATGCTCAGTGCGCAGCTTTCACAATGGCTTGGAATACTACCTCATCAAACAGTTAATTTTACGCGACGTACGCTTAGTGTACGCGCCGCCTGAAAGTGTTGGCAGTTTTGGTGGCGACATTGATAACTACGAATACCCACGCCATAGCGGCGACTTTACTTTCCTGCGCGCTTATGTCGCTAAAGATGGCAGCCCTGCGGCATTTCATCCCGATAACGTGCCCTATCAGCCTAAGAGCTATTTAGCTATTAATGCCAATGGCGTGAACGCGGGTGATGGTGTGTTTGTTGCAGGCTACCCAGGAGCCACCAGTCGTTATCGCTTAACCTCTGAATTGCTGTTTGCTAAAGACTGGCAATATCCAGCGCAAGCGGCACGCTTTCAGCGCCAAATTGACACAATTACGGCTATGGGTGAGCAAGACCAAGCCATCAAAATCGCCTACGCCAGCACTTTAGCCGGTAATGCTAATCGTATGAAAAAGCTTAATGGCTTACTCGATGGCTTTAAGGCCACTAATATCATTAGCATTAAAGGCCAGCAACAAGCAGGCTTTGATGCTTGGCTCAGTAAGCAAGCTGCCAATAAAGATGTCAGCAAGCGCTTAGAAGCTTTACTGAGCAAACAGCAGCAACAAATTCAAACGCAATTTTATTTCGATAACGCTCAGTCAAGCGCCCTGTTAAGCGCCGCTAATCAACTCTATCGCTGGGCCAAGGAGCAGCAAAAAAGCGATATTGAGCGAGAAACTGGCTATCAAGAGCGCGATAAAAAGCAGTTTAGCGCCGCCTTAGCGCGTTTAGATTCACGCTTTATTAGCGAAGTTGATAAAGATTTGTGGCGGCAAGACATTAACGCTTATATCGGCCAAACGAATCGAGTCGAGACGCTGGATAAGTGGCTTAATGTCGATGCTGATGCCCTCAATGCCAAGCTTAGCGCTATGTATGCAGAAACCCGCTTAACCAATAAAGAGCAGCGCTTAGGCTGGATGGAAAAATCCGCCAGTGAATTTGAAGCCAGTCGCGATCCTTTCATTCGTCTAGCGGTCGCCTTATACCCAAGCAATATGGCAAACGAGCAAAAAACCAAAGAGTTAGTCGGTGAGCTTACTATGGCTCGCCCTGCCGTCATGCAAGCTATTATTGATTATTACCGCGCTAACAACTGGCCCGTGTACCCTGATGCCAACGGTACCTTAAGAATTAGCTATGGCAGTGTCGATGGCTATCAATCGGCTGACGGCCTGTATAAGCAGCCTTTTACTCGTCTTGAAGGCATTAAGGCCAAGCACACTGGAGAATCGCCATTTAATGCCCCAGACAAATTACTGAATGCCATTGATGCCGGCAATCTTGGACAGCATAAGGTGGCTAGTGTGTATCAAGACCCACGCGGATGGTTGTGTCGACTCGTGTCATGCGCTGCAACCCCTGAGCAATTTAACTCAGTGCCAGTCAATTTCCTCTCCAGCGTAGATACTACCGGTGGCAACTCAGGTTCCCCAGTATTTAACGGTCAAGGCCAATTAGTAGGATTAAATTTTGATTCCACTTATGAAGCCATCACCAAGGATTGGTTCTTTAATCCAACCATAACCCGCGCCGTACATGTAGATATTCGCTATATCTTATGGATGATGGATAAAGTGGATAACGCGCAGAACTTATTGACTGAACTTACAATAGCAAGGGATTAGCCAAATAATGCAGAGAGTAACTGAGTAACTCAGTAACTCAGTAACTCAGTAACTCAGTAACTCAGTAACTCAGTAACTCAGTAACTCAGTAACTCAGTAACTCAGTAACTCAGTAACTCAGTAACTCAGTAACTCAGTAACTCAGTAACTCAGTAACTCAGTAACTCAGTAACTCAGTAGAGCGTGCGCCACGACTCTATGCTTAGCAAATATTTATGCCTAAGCATGGAGTAACATCCACAAAAAATAGGCAAAAAAAAACACCGCCGCAGCGGTGTTTTTATTCGTCGGTGTTAATTAAGCTTCTGCAACAACAGTTACTTTAACAACAGACTTAACTTCGGTGTGCAACTGAACTTCAACTTCGAAGTCGCCAGTGTTGCGCAGAGCGCCCAATGGCAGACGTACTTCAGATTTAGCCAGAGCAACGCCAGCAGCAGTAACTGCATCAGCGATATCACGGTTGCCAACTGAACCGAACAGCTTACCTTCATCGCCAGCTTTAGAAGCAATAACAACTGCTCCTAAGGCAACGATCTTTTCAGCACGTTCGTTAGCAGCAGTTAATTCTGCAGCTAATTTAGCTTCCAGCTCGGCGCGGCGAGCTTCGAAAACTTCAGTGTTAGCAGCGTTAGCTACAACTGCTTTGCCTTGTGGCAGCAGGTAGTTACGAGCATAACCGGCTTTAACAGTAACTTTGTCACCCAGGTTGCCCAGGTTCGCGATTTTATCAAGCAAAATAACGTTCATTATCAATTCCTCTAAATATGACTAGGAGTCAATACCGATTACTGAAGATCAGTGTACGGCAGCAGTGACAGATAACGAGCACGCTTGATAGCGCGAGCCAGTTGACGCTGGTATTTAGCACTAGTACCAGTGATACGGCTAGGAACGATTTTACCGCTCTCAGTGATGTAGTTTTTCAGGGTAACAATATCTTTGTAATCGATCTCAGTAACACCTTCAGCGGTGAAACGGCAGAACTTACGACGACGGAAATAACGTGCCATGGTGACAGTCTCCTAAGATTTCAATTCGACATTTTCAGCATGGAGAACCAAACGGTTTTGCCCGTTTCGGCTTTGCTGCAGATTAATAAATCCCTGCACCTCGATCTCCACACCGGCTTTTAGTTTGTCTGCGACGCTTAAAAAGCGTTCTCCACTTAAAATCACCTGTATCTGGCAATATACATCTCGCAACATTTCAGCTTGATAACGCTGAGACTTATGTTCCAGTGTTAACACCCAATGGCTAATGCCAGCAGGACTGTCAAATTGTCTTGAGCGCACTATGCTCCCAGACATAGACAGATGATTCAGTGACACAGATAAACTTACTCAGCAGATTCTTCAGCGTTTTCAGTAGCTTCGTCACGGTCAGATGAGAAAGAACGACGTGAGTCGCGCTCTTCTCTGGCCTTAGACATTGGAGAAGCTTCAGTGATGGCTGCTTTAGTACGCATTACCATGCTACGCAGAACGGCGTCGTTGAAACGGAAAGCAGTTTCCAGTTCTTCGATTACTGCAGCAGTTGCTTCTACGTTCATCAGAACATAGTGAGCTTTATGCAGGTCTTGGATTGGGTAAGCCAGTTGACGACGGCCCCAATCTTCCAGACGATCAATTTTGCCGTTAGCTTCGGTGATTAAACCTGTGTAACGCTCGATCATGCCTGGTACTTGTTCACTTTGATCTGGGTGAACCATAAATACGATTTCGTAATGACGCATTTATTGCTCCTTACGGTTAGGTAGCCTCGGTTTTGGCTCAGTCGGACCAATTGGAGGCAAGGAACGAAATATAGTGACTGATTAAGGAGCGCGATAGTACAAAAACCCTGCCATAAACTCAAGCATTAATCGCCAAACTATCTAAATTTGCTACTTTGCCCCACAGAAGTTAATCGGTATTATGATCATCAATAGGTTTGCAACTCTTTGCAGCTAAGGTCATAGCCATCACACCATAAGAAAATATTCATGCCTAAGACATTTAAGACGCTGTTGGCTTTAGGCCTTTATTCAAGTAACGCTTTGGCCTTAGTGCCACCCGATTACCAAGAGCCACCGAGCGATTTTACCGCCGAAGTTGAGGCGGGATTTCAGCTCAATACCGGCAATACCGAATCTGCTAGCTTTAATGGCCGCACTAAACTTGAATATGACACAGTAAACACCACCCAAACCGCTGTGTTTAAAAGCTATTTTTCATCTGAAAATGAAGTCACTAAATCTGAGAAATATGACTTACAGCTGCAGTCTAACTACAAGCTTGATGGTGGTTATGTGTTTGGCCGCGGTGATTTTACTTGGGATGAATTTGGCTCTTATACGAAAATCGTCACAGTATCGACGGGTTATGGTTTTGATGCCGTTGATTTACGCAACACTAAATTGAGCTTAGAAATAGGCCCAGGTTATCGTTATAACGTGCCGTTTGCTGTGGATAGTAGCGATGGCGAAGTGCTGGCAGAGCGGGATTATATTTTACGTACCGCCGCCAAATTTGAGCAAAGGTTTCATGAGTATTCCAGCATGGCTGCCGATATAACCGCTGAAACTGGTGAAAACAACAATACCTTGACCTTAGACATGGGCTATAAAAATACCATGTTTCAGGACTGGGCATTTAAGATAGGTATCAACGTAAAATACACTGAGCGCGTGCCAGAAGGCACTAAGCCCACAGATACCATTACCACCTTCAATCTGCTCTATACCTTCCAGTAATAGCCAAAAAAAAGATGAGCTAGGCTCATCTTTTTTATGACGTTAACTCAAATTAGACTACTGCCTATTTAAGCTAAAGCGCATGATCGCTAAAACCAACTCAGGCTAAGCGTTGGCGCACGGCTTCAAATAAACAAATACCGGTAGCAACTGACACGTTCAGGCTTGAAACACTGCCCGCCATAGGGATTGAAATCAAGCTGTCGCAAGCTTCGCGGGTTAAACGGCGCAGTCCCTTACCTTCAGCACCCATAGCTATAGCTAATGGTCCCGTCAGCTCGGCTTGATACAAGGTACCATCCGCTTCGCCAGCTGTGCCTATGATCCAAATACCTTGCTCTTGTAAATAACGCATAGTGCGCGCCAAGTTAGTTACTTGGTACAATGGCACGATTTCCGCGGCGCCGCAGGCCACTTTAGTCACAATCGAAGTAATACCTACGGAGTTATCTTTAGGTACTATGATGCCTTGCACGCCAGCGGCATCGGCATTACGTAAACAAGCGCCCAAATTATGCGGGTCTGTTACGCCATCTAAGATCAATAAAAATGGCTTATCTGTGGCTTTTAACAGCTCAGCTAAATCATGCTCACTCAGGATTTTCGCCGGCTTTACGCGGGCAACAATACCTTGATGTTGGCTGCTAGCCGTTTTTTCATCCAGTACTTTGCGCGACATTTGCTGCAAAGACACGCCATATTCTTGCGCCTTAACAATCAAGGGGGTAACTCTATCATCCACTCGACCTTGCAGCAGATATAACTCGAGCACGCGCTCTGGGCTGTTTTCGAGTACGGCGCTTACGGCATGAATGCCAAACACTAATTCTTGCTTTTTCATTAACTACTTTCTCTTACGACTTGCGCTTAGTTTTGGTCGGTTTTTTTGCCTTTTTAGGTTTAGCTGCGCTACTAGCAGCAGCTCCACCTTTGGCTGGCGATTTACGACGGCTTGATGATCCACGCTTTTTAGCTGCAGGCTTATCTTTAGCGCCATCTTTACCTTTTGCGCCATTGCTAGCTTTAGCTTCTTCTTTAGTCGCTTTAGCTAACTTGGCACCTTCTAAATTAACGCGCTCACGAGCGGTTAATTTATTGGCAGGCTTGCGGCGACGACTGCCGGCAACTTCGCCTTCCATCAATAAATCAATCTGGCGATCATCAAGGTTGACCGCAGCCACTTTAACCGTGACGGCATCTCCTAGTTGATACACTTGACCACTCGCCTCACCGACTAAGCGTTGACGCATTGGGTCGTATTGGTAGTAATCGCTACCTAAGCTTGAGATATGCACTAAGCCATCAATAAACAAGTCGTTAAGGCGCACAAATAAGCCAAAGCTAGTGACCGAGGCAATGACCGCATTAAAGGTATCGCCCACATGATCTTGCATAAACTCGCACTTGAGCCAATCACTCACATCGCGCGTTGCTTCATCGGCGCGGCGCTCGGTGTTAGAACACTCTTCACCCAGCTTATCTAGCTCATCAAGCTGATAATGATAGCCGCCATCACGGGTCCACTTTTCATCACTAGCGCCTTCAGCTTTAGTCAATAAGTAACGAATAACGCGGTGCAATACCAAATCTGGATAACGGCGAATTGGCGAGGTAAAGTGAGAATAAGCTTCTAACGCTAAACCAAAGTGGCCTTGATTATCAGGGGTATACACAGCTTGGCGCATAGAGCGCAGCAGCATAACTTGAATCAATTCGGCGTCTGGACGACCCACTAATTTTTCCATCAAAGCTTGGTAATCAGCTGGTGTTGGCTCAAGACCGCCATCCATGCTTAAGCCACGCTCAGCCAAAAACTCTTTAAACTGCGTGAGTTTTTGCTCTGATGGCGCGTCATGCACGCGGTACAAGACTTCGCCCTTGTTCTTTCTCACAAAAGCCGCCGCGGAAACGTTAGCTAAGATCATACATTCTTCGATGATCTTGTGCGCCTGATTGCGCGAGCGCGGCACTATCTTGTCAATCTTGCGATCAGCATTAAAGATAAACTGAGTTTCTAAGGTCTCAAAGGCGATGGCGCCACGCTTAGCACGCTGTTCATCCAAGGCCAAATATAAGTCCTGCAATGCTTTAAGATGCGGGAACAGTGCTTGATGCTCAGGCTTAACGTCAGCACCTTCGAGCATGTCAGCCACTTGGGTATAAGTGAAACGGGCGTGCGAGTGCATTACAGCTGGGTAAAACTTATAGCCAGATAACTTACCATTGGCAGAAATAGTCATTTCCGCCACCATGCATAATCGATCAACGCCAGGGTTCAGAGAACACAAGCCGTTAGACAGCTTTTCTGGCAGCATAGGGATAACTTGCGATGGGAAATATACCGAGTTACCACGAGCGCGCGCTTCAGCATCTAAGGCTGAATCTGTGCGTACGTAGTGACTTACGTCTGCAATCGCTACCCATAAACGCCAGCCACCGCCACGCTTAGTTTCGGCATATACCGCATCATCAAAGTCGCGAGCATCTTCGCCATCAATAGTGACTAAAGGTAATTCGCGTAAATCTAGCCGACCTTTTTTATCATCTTCTGTGACTTCATCGCTGATACGCTTAAGCTTTTTCTCAATATTGCTCGACCAAGTGTGCGGTAAATCGTAATTACGCAGTGCAATTTCAATTTCCATACCCGGCGCTTGTTGCTTACCCAGCACTTCGGTCACTTTACCGGCGGCTTTAACATAGCGACCTGGGCGGCGAGTTAACTCAACCACTACCACATCGCCATGACGAGCACCCATGCGATCGTCTTGATCAATCAAGATTTCTTGAGTGATGCGACGATCGTCAGGCACCACAAATGCCATGCCACAATCGACATAGAAACGGCCAACTAATGCGGCATTTCTTGGCTGCACTAAGCGAACAATACGTGCATCGCGGCCACCTTTGCGGCCTACACCTGCTTTTTGGGCTAAGACTTTATCGCCGTGGAAATACAGCTGCATATCTCGCTCAGAGATAAACAGATCATCGCCACCTTCTTCAGGGCGGAAAAAGCCAAAGCCATCACGATGCCCAAGCACAGTGCCTGTCAGTAAATCCATACGTTCTGGAAGGCCATAACACTGACCACGGGTAAAGACCAGTTGACCATCACGCTCCATGGCACGCAAACGGCGGCGCAGGGCTTCGAGTTGATCTTCATCGGTTAATTTGAGGGCGTCAGCAATATTCTGCCGCGTAAGAGGTGCGGATTGAGCTTGTAAGTAATTTAAAATCCACTCGCGACTGGCGATTGGGTTTTCATAATTTTCGGATTCACGCTCAAAATGAGGGTCTTTTATCATTCAATTTCCATTTTTGCCCTGATCTTTGCAGGACATATCAATTACCAGATAGCCGCTGTTGCTGCGCCCTAGAAACGGCGCTTGCCGGCATTTTGGTTTCTAATTGTTGTAACAGTCGCAAGGCTTCAAGTTTGGTCTTGGTATTGACAAATACCTCATTAAATAACCAGTGATAGCCCATTTCATAATCCATAGGACTACCATACCCCTGCGCCTGTAATCTGACCAGCATAATACGAGCTTGCTGATCGCCATTGGCCGCGGCAGGTAATACGAACTGCACGGCCCGGTGTTTATTCTGGATCACGAATCTACCGTCGTGATAATACTCAGCAATTTTTACCATGGCTTCACTGCTGCCTTGTTCTGCCGACATCTGCAAAATTGACATGCCATAGCGGGGATCGGCGGTCACACACACGCCATGATTGAGCATTTCTCCCCAGAGAAACTGATATAACGGTTGCTTAAGCACCATAGCGCGAGCTTCGATGTCTTGCAATAACTGACAGTCATCGGTTTTGACTCGCTGCAAATAGGTTTGCGTACGAATTAACGACAACAACTGTGCATCTGAATAAATATCTACGGCTTCAATTGTCGCTAACGCCTTTGGCGTAACGAGCCACAAACAGCTCAGTAGTAGTAATATTCGGCTAATACTTTTTTCCATAAGGTCAATATCCATAGCAGTCGCTTTAGTTGGATATCGGCCGTGATGGGATTTTCTTAATTAAAAAAGGCCGCAATTTGCGGCCTTTTTGATATCAATAAACTTAGTTAAATGGATTAACTAAAATCATAGTCTCGTTACGGTCAGGACCAGTAGAGATGATATCGATAGGCGTTTCGAGTAACTCTTCGATACGCTTAATGTAGTTGATGGCTGCTTGTGGCAACTGCTCAATTGAAGTAGCACCAAAGGTGACATCGCTCCAACCAGGCATTGACTCATAAACAGGAGTCACTAAGTCATAACCTTCTGCCGCTAACGGCGTGGTTTGAGCAATAGTGCCATCGGCATTCTGGTAACCAACACACAGTTTAACTTCTTCTAAGCCGTCTAATACGTCAAGCTTAGTCAGACAGAAACCTGTGATGCTGTTGATTTGAACGGCGCGGCGCATAGCCACGATATCCAACCAACCTGGACGACGCTTACGACCTGTGGTCGCGCCGAACTCATGGCCTTTAGTTCCCAAGTAATCACCGATTTCATTTTGCAATTCAGTCGGGAAAGGACCGGCACCAACACGAGTGGTGTAAGCCTTAATGATACCCAGAACATAATCCAAGTGACGTGGACCGAAGCCACTACCCGTTGCCACACCACCTGCGGTAGTGTTTGACGAAGTCACGAAAGGATAAGTACCGTGGTCAATATCCAGTAAGGTGCCTTGAGCGCCTTCGAATAAGATGTCGTCACCAGCTTTACGCGCTTGATCTAACAGATCAGCCACGTCAACACACATGCTCTTCAGGTAATCAGCAATTGCTAATGCATCATCCAGCGTGGTCTGGTAATCAACTGCATCTACGCCATAGTATTCTGTCAGCATAAAGTTGTGATATTTCATCACTTCTTTCAGCTTTTCAGCAAATAGCTCTGCATTGAACAGATCGCCTACGCGTAAACCGCGACGGGAAACCTTATCTTCATAGGCAGGACCAATACCGCGACCGGTAGTACCAATGGCATTGTTGCCACGAGCCTGTTCGCGAGCGATATCTAAAGCGCAATGAAATGGCAGGATCAAAGGACATGCTTCTGAGATCAGCAAGCGCTCCTCAACCGGAACGCCGCGCTCTTTGAGCATAGCGATTTCCTTCAATAGCGCATCTGGTGCTAACACCACGCCATTACCGATAATGCAAGTTACATTATCACGTAAGATCCCTGACGGAATTAAGTGAAGGACGGTTTTTTCACCATCGATAACCAAGGTATGACCAGCATTGTGGCCGCCTTGATAGCGAACTACATATTTTGCCTGTTCGGTGAGAAGGTCGACAATTTTACCTTTTCCCTCGTCACCCCATTGAGTGCCGAGAACAACTACGTTTTTGCCCATTGTTTGCTGCAAGGTTGCGGTTAAAGCAGGATTTTAACAGATTTTAGGGGGCATAAGGCAAGTAATTTATGAAAAAATAATCAATAAAACTATTCCGGCCGTTACTAAAGCGCCACCAATGCGTTGCAAAGCATTGTTTTCTATAGCGGTCAATTCCTGAATATAATTTCGCCAGCGATTTGGGAACAAAAAAGGACCTACGCCTTCTATCACTAATACTATGGCCAAAACCAGCATCCACTGTGCAAATGTCATTAACGATCCTCCTAAATTGAAAAACATGACCTATGCGATAGCCTGTGATCAACAAACTTATGCTCAGGCGCCCTTATCATAATTTGCAGCCATAAAAAAACCCAGCCATAAGGCTGGGTTTCCAAGTCGTACTCGAGCGAAATATTAACGCTTAGAGAACTGTGGTCTACGACGTGCTTTACGCAGACCAACTTTCTTACGTTCAACCTGACGAGCATCACGGGTAACGAAACCAGCAGCGCGCAGTGAAGGACGCATTGCTTCGTCCAGTTGCATCAGAGCACGGGTAATACCGTGACGGATAGCACCTGCTTGACCGGTGATACCACCGCCCTTAACAGTCACATAGATGTCCAGCTTTTCAGTCATTTCTACCAGCTCAAGTGGTTGACGAACAACCATACGAGCGGTTTCACGACCGAAATACTGGTCTAATGGACGCTGGTTAACAACGATGTTACCACTACCTGCAGTTGCGAAAACGCGGGCAGTTGAAGTTTTGCGACGGCCAGTGCCGTAGTACTGAGTTGCAGCCATTTGCTTAATCCCGTTTAGATATCAAGAACTTGAGGTTGTTGTGCAGCGTGGTTATGTGCAGCGCCAGCGTAAACTTTCAGCTTACGGAACATAGCGCGACCCAGAGGGCCTTTTGGCAACATACCCTTAACAGCCTTCTCGATGATCATTTCTGGCTTATGAGCTTGCAGCTTTTCAAAGCTGATTTGCTTGATGCCACCTGGGAAGCCAGAATGTGAATAGTAGATTTTGCCTTTAGCTTTGTTACCAGTAACAGTCACTTTTTCAGCATTAACAACGATGATATAATCACCGGTATCAACGTGAGGAGTGTACTCAGCTTTGTGCTTGCCACGCAAACGCAAAGCAATCTCGGTAGCAATACGACCTAAAGTCTTGCCTTCAGCATCCACGACGAACCAGTCACGAGATACAGTTTCTGGCTTAGCAGTAAAAGTAGTCTTCATTTTTACAAAAACCCAAAGTTAAATTTTATCTCACATGCTATTTGCCAATCAAATAACACGAAGTGTCACCACCTCACCCCTTCGAGCGAAGTAAGCAAACATGGTTTGTTCCGCCCAATCGGCGGAGTAACGTGGGCAGGTGGCGGATTATAGCCAAGCATGAGTTAAAAATCACCTGATATTTCACTAAATTTCTAAAAAGATCGGCGATCGCAACGATCTGATTCACTGTTATCGGCTAAGCCAAATGCGCCATAGCTAAATACTCATGGGATTGCATTTCAGTTAAGCGTGAACGGCAACGGCGAAACTCAAAACTCAGTAAGCCATCGCTGTAGATGTTTTCAAGTGGCACGGCCGCAGAAATAATCAGCTTTACCTGGCGCTCATAAAACTCATCCACTAATGCTAAAAAACGCCGCGCGATATCATCACCCGCAGTGGCAGCGCCCATTTGCTCCACATTACTTAGCAATACGGTATGGTACTCTTTTGCCAATTCCATGTAATCCACTTGGCTGCGCGGACCATCACATAAGGCGCGAAAGTCACACCATAAAACCCCTTTAGCTTGGGCGCGAATCGTTAACATTCGTCCCTCTAGTTCAATGTCGGTCTGCTTGTCATCGGCTTCTGGTGCCAGCTTAGTAAAATAAGTCGCTAAGTTACTGTCAGCTTTACTATCTAATGGATAGTGGTAAATTTCGGCCTGCTCTAAAGTACGCAGGCGATAATCAATGCCGGCATCCACATTCAGCACTTGGCAATGACGTTTAATTTGCTCGATTGCCGGTAAAAAGCGGGCGCGTTGTAAACCATTTTTATAAAGCTCATCGGGGATAATATTAGACGTCGCGACTAGCACTACACCTTGTTCAAATAACGCAGTAAATAAGGTGCCAAGCAACATGGCGTCGGTAATATCTGATACAAAAAACTCATCAAAACAAATAACCCGATAACGTTTTGCCATTTCGGCGGCGATCACAGGTAAAGGATCGCGCGTGCCTTTACGCTCATGCAAGTCATGATGTAACTGATGCATAAAGCGGTGAAAGTGAGCTCGCAATTTATCGTCAAACGGCAAAGCTTGATAAAAGGTATCCATTAAATAGGTTTTACCGCGCCCAACACCGCCCCATAAATACAGTCCCTGTATGGTTTGTGGCTGAGAGCCCATCAGCTTTTGCTGTAACCATTGCCACTTACTTGTGGCAGGCTTGGCAATTAGCGCCTGATAAACGCCTTCGAGAGCAATAACAGCTTGCTCTTGGGCACCATCATGACTGAAATCCTCGCGTAACAAATCTTGCTGATAATGTTCTAGTGGCGAAAGTCGAGACACGTTGCATCCTATTCATGGTCTTTTTAGCGAGAATAACATGCTGAGAAACATTTGCAGAGTGCAAACACAGTCTGCCTATTCATGCTTTCTATAGCGCGCTTACACTGACAAGGGTTTTGCTTTCTGGCACAATCTGGGCTGGTTTAACAACTAAGGAATAATTATGGAATTTGCGCTGTTATTGGCGGCATTTGTTATGGGAATAGTTATCGGCGCCGTTGGCCGCCCATTACTTTTTAGAGCGACTCACACTCAAGATAATCAAAAGCAGTTAGAGCAAGTGACGCTCGAATTGACTCAGTATCGCCAAGAAGTGTCTGATCGTTTTGTGGAGCATTACCAGCAGTTAGCTAGCCTCACTGAACAAATCAATAAATTAAATGCTAATTGGAACTTAGCCGCCAATCAGTTAACTCTTGATGCTGACGATGAAATCAAACATCTGCCACAACTCGTCCCACATTCAGAGCGTGAACAGCCGCTGCCGGCGGTTTATTAAACTCATTTTTGCTGCCAAATGAACTTTTCAATAAGCTATTAATCTTATTTAATAACCATAACTTAGCTTAACTGTACTTCAGCAATCGTTAATTTTTAGCGCAAGTTCAGTCATGGTCAGATGCATTTGTCGCAACTATGGAGTTTATATATTGATGAAGAAAACCTCATCCTTACTCACTGCTACGCTAACAGCCACCCTCTTATCATCAAGCTTGGCTTTAGTGGCCGCGCCGGTTAGTGCGGCTCTTCCCGTAGTCGTTGAGGGTCAAGCCCTACCAAGCTTAGCGCCTATGTTAGAGCGCACTACGCCGGCTGTGGTATCAGTGGCAGTGTCTGGCACACAAGTATCCACCCAACAAGTTCCTGAAGTCTTTCGCTATTTCTTTGGCCCTAACGCGCCGCAGCAACAAGTGCGGGAACGACCATTTCGTGGTCTTGGCTCTGGCGTCATTATCGATGCCGACAAAGGCTACATAGTCACCAATAACCACGTCATCAATGGCGCCAATAACATCATGATAGGTTTGCATGATGGCCGCGAAGTGGAAGCTAAACTTGTGGGCACAGATGCCGACTCTGACATAGCGTTACTGCAAATTGATGCCGAGGATTTAGTGGCCATTAAAGTCAGTGATTCTAATCAACTGCGAGTTGGCGATTTTGCTGTCGCTATTGGTAATCCCTTTGGTTTAGGTCAAACCGTCACTTCAGGCATTATTAGTGCTTTAGGTCGCAGTGGCTTAGGCATTGAGATGCTTGAGAACTTTATTCAAACCGATGCAGCCATCAACTCAGGTAACTCAGGCGGCGCCCTCGTTAACCTAAATGGTGAACTATTAGGGATTAACACTGCCATTGTTGCCCCCAATGGCGGTAACGTTGGCATTGGCTTTGCCATCCCAGCCAATATGGCCTTAAGCCTTGTTGGCCAGATTATTGATCATGGCGAAGTGCGGCGCGGCATTTTAGGGATTTCAGGGCGCGATCTTGATAATCAACTCGCAAAAGCCTTAGGAGTATCGACTCAGCACGGCGCTTTTGTCATCGAAGTCTTGCCTAATAGCGCCGCTGCCGATGCGGGCATTAAAGCCGGTGACATTATTACCAGCATAGATGGCAGAAAAATTAAAAGCTTCCACGCACTTAGAGCGCAAGTCGCGACCTTAGGTGCGGGTTCTAGCATCAATTTAGGTATCAATCGTGACGGCAACACTAAGACGTTTAACCTCACCTTGGGTGAAGCCAAAGCTGCCAATCAAGCCGCGGTTGAGCAAATGCATCCACTCTTTGTTGGCGCAAAGCTTGAAGATACTAAGCAAGGGGTGAAAGTGCTAGATGTAACTCAAGGCTCGCCTGCTGCCATGAGCGGGCTAATCTCCGGTGATATGATTACCGCAGTAAACCGCACAGCCATCACTAACCTCAAGCAACTAAAGCAAGCCTTAAGCGATAAACAAGGGACCACGGCCCTTAGAATTATACGCGATGGCAATGCCTTATATCTAGTTCTCAGAGGCTAAGCAAAATCAGCGGACGCGTATGCGTCCGCTGACGCAAGCAACAATTTCATGATAGGCTAGCGCCACTTATTGAAATTGATAACGACCATGAATTTTAAGAACCTTTTCCTATATCTGAGTAAAGCCGTCTTACTCGGCCTGTTTATGGCTGGCGTGATCTTATTGGTCAATCAGTTATTACCTAAGCAAGCATCACTCAATAACCTCTTTCAAACCCGCGCCAATGGCACGGTCGAATTATCCTTCGCTAATGCGGTGCGCCGCGCAGCGCCTGCTGTGGTTAACATTTATAGCCTCAGCATAGATCAGCGCCAGCCTTTAGGTAACAGTGCCCTGCAAGGCCTGGGCTCTGGCGTTATCATGAGTGGCGAAGGTTATATCCTTACTAACTTTCATGTGATCAAACAAGCCGATCAAATAGTGGTCGCCTTGCAAGATGGCCGTAAATTTACCGCGGAAGTGGTGGGCTCAGATCCTGAAACCGATTTATCGGTAATTAAGATTGAAGGCGATAACTTACCTATTATTCCTTTAAGTCTATCAACCCCTGCAGAAGTGGGTGATGTGGTATTAGCCATTGGTAACCCCTACAACTTAGGTCAAACCATTACTCAAGGTATTATCAGCGCCACTGGTCGCAACGGTCTTTCAAGCGGCTATTTAGATTTCTTACAAACTGATGCAGCCATTAATGCTGGTAATTCTGGCGGCGCCTTAATTGATACTAACGGCTCGTTAATCGGCATTAATACCGCCGCCTTTAAGATAGGGGATGACAACGGCGGCCATGGCATTAACTTCGCCATTCCGATTAAATTGGCTCACAGCATCATGGCTAAACTCATTAAAGATGGCCAAGTGATCCGCGGCGCACTCGGGATTTCTGGTGAACCCGTAGTGCCTGTGATGGCGCAAATCCTGAATCTTCCCAATCTTAATGGTGTAGTCGTTACAGGTATTGACCCTAACGGTTCGGCGGCAAAAGCTAAATTAAAAGTGCGCGATGTCATCACTCAATATCAGCATGAAGATGTGCCAGGGGTTGAAATGCTGATGGATAGAATTGCTGAAACCCAGCCAGGTAGCAAAATCACCATGACGCTGATTCGTGATGGCAAGGCGATGGAATTACCCGTCATCATTGGTGAGAAAAGTAATAAACGCTAAGTAATCAGCGCTAACAGCTAAAAGCAGCGCGGGTTGGCAACAACTAAGCTAACCCGCACTAAGCTAACGCGTAAGCGCCAGACTAAACCTTGCCCTTATTAACCTTACCTTAAACGCCTAAGCGTTAGCCCCTAAACGTTAGCCATAAAAAAACTCGGCAAGCCGAGTTTTTTATGAGTGTTACAAGCGTTATTAGCTCTCTTTCACAAACTCTTTTACGCGAACCACATGCCCGCCTAAGCCTTCAAACTTCTGTTCGATATGCTCATAACCACGGTCAAGGTGGTAAATTCTATCTACTACTGTGTCGCCATCAGCCATTAAGCCTGCTATCACTAAGCTTGCTGATGCGCGTAAATCGGTCGCCATCACTTGCGCGCCGCTTAAACGCTCAACGCCATGGATAATACAAGTGTGACCTTCTAATTCCATGTCAGCGCCCATACGCAGTAGCTCAGGGACGTGCATAAAGCGGTTTTCAAAAATGGTCTCAACGATAGTGCCAGAACCAGTCGCCAGGGCATTCAATACACAAAATTGCGCTTGCATATCGGTTGGGAAACCTGGATATGGCACAGTCTTGATGTTGACCGCTTTTGGACGTTGACCTTGCATATCAAGCTCAATCCAATCAGCGCCAGTCGTGATAGTTGCGCCCGCATCTTCAAGCTTAGCAAGAACCGCTTCTAAAGATTTTGGCTTAGCATTTTCACAGCGAATATGACCGCGAGTCACAGCAGCAGCGACCAAGAAAGTACCAGTCTCGATGCGATCTGGCATTACGCGGTAATGACAACCATTTAATTTTTCAACGCCTTGAATGCGAATGGTATCAGTACCTGCGCCTTCAATGTTGGCACCCATGGCTATCAAGCAATTGGCTAAATCTGTAACTTCAGGTTCACGCGCCGCGTTCTCAATAATGGTTTCGCCATCAGCTAATGCCGCAGCCATCAGTAAGTTTTCAGTGGCGCCAACGCTTATCATATCCATCACGATATGAGCGCCTTTCAGGCGGCCATCAACACGCGCCTTGATATAACCTTCTTTCACTTCGATGTGAGCGCCCATTTGCTCTAAACCATGCAAGTGCAGGTTCACTGGGCGGGCACCGATAGCACAGCCACCAGGCAAAGACACATCCGCAGTACCAAAACGAGCCAGCAAAGGGCCTAAAATTAAAATCGAGGCTCTCATGGTTTTAACTAAATCATAAGGTGCACAGAAATTATCGAGCTTGTCGGTACGGATTTTAATGAGACCATCAGCAGTCACATCAACTTCAGCGCCTAAACAGCGCAGCAGTTTGCAACTGGTAGTTACATCGCGCAGCTGTGGCACATTACTTAACACAAATTCAGACTCAGCCAATACGCCTGCCATTAAGATTGGCAAGGCAGCATTTTTTGCACCCGAAATTACGACGCTACCACTGAGCGCGCCATTGGCTTGAATTGTTAATTTATCCACACTTACTCTCTACACTGGCGAGTTAAATATTTTTTCGCGTTTCCACTGGGTCGGCGTAAAAGTTTTAATAGTTAATGCATGTAATTGACCACTGGTGATGCTTTCCATCAATGGACCATAAATACTTTGCTGTTGCTTAATGCGGCTCAAACCTTCAAAGCATTCGCCTACGGCTATCACTTTAAAATGACTACCATCAGTGCTGACATGCACTTCTTCAAGCTGAAGTTGTGATAACAACAGCTGTTCGATTTCGTTGCAATCCATTTGATTACCCTTAACTGGCTCGCGGCAAACTCAAGATTATTGCGAGGGAAATTGTGAATCTAAATCATACAGACCGAGGAGTTTACTCAGTTGTGGCGAAGGTGCAACCAAAGTCAGCTGACTTTGGTGCACTAATCCTAGCTGCCATAGCTCGATTAAAAAGGCGATGCCAGCGCTATCACTATACTCAAGCTCAGATAAATTAAGCTTAAGTGTTTGCTTGCTAACTAAGTCATGGCGCTTAGGCCATAACTCAATGACATCTTTTTCCGTGAGACGACCGCGAATGAAACACTCGCTATCTTTAGCATCAAAACTCACAGCAAGACTCATGGCTTAATTCCCTTTGGCATTTGACTTAGGCGTAATAGGTTTGGCCGCCAAAGTTCCTAACTGAGTAATCACAGCATCTATGCCTTCACGGCTAATGATACCTGCTACCTCAGATTCTTTAGAGGCCAATAAGCTCACGCCTTCGGCCACCATGTCGATGGCTTTCCACTCATTGTTCTTAAGGCGGCGCATTTTAAAAGCCACGGTAATATTGGGTCTGCCGGGCGCTAAAATAACCACGTCCACTGAGACGATTTTCTCTTTGCTGAAGTCTTTAACTGGGCTAAACGCAATTTCCTGATTGGTGTATTCAGTGAAAGCCTGCGCGTAGGTGGCAATCAAATACTGCTTAAAAGCATCAGCAAAGGCATCTCTTTGCTCAGGCGTCGTTTGCTGTAAATACTTACCTAATACTTTATAGGCTGCGTATTTGGCATCCACATACGGCATAAGTTCATCGGTGACTATCACCTTTAAATATTCAGGATCTGCCGCAATTTTGGCTTGTTCTTGCTTAAAGCGGTCAAAAGTTTGATTCGCCACTACTTCAATCAAGAGGTAGGGGTTTTGATTATCAACGGGCGCCGCTTTTGCGCTTAATGACACCAACATAAAAAACATCGCAGCAATTGATGGCAACAATTTAGACATAGCTTAGCTCCCCTTATTTATCTGATTTACTGTAAAGAAATTGACCAATCAAATCTTCAAGCACTAATGCACCGCGGGTATCATCAATACGATCGCCGTTTGCCAACATGCTCACGTCACTATCAACAAACCCTGGCGTCAAGCCGAGGAACTGCTCTCCGAGTAAGCCTGAGGTTAAAATCGCGACGCTGCTAGTGTCTGGAAATTGATTATATTTATTATCAATTTTAATCGTCACTATCGGCTCAAGACGTTCAGTATCTAAGGTAATGGCTGTCACTCGCCCCACCACAACGCCGCCAACTTTTACGGGTGAGCGCACTTTTAAGCCACCTATGTTGGTAAATCTGGCCTCCAAGCTATAGCTATTTTCCCCATTGTTTAAATCGACATTAGCCACTTTAAACACCAACACCAATAATGCTGCCAGTCCTGCTAATAAAAACAGTCCCACTAGAATTTCAATCTTTCGAGTTAACATTGGTCATTTCCCATTGTGACTATTAACGTGCAAACATCATTGCTGTTAGTAAAAAATCTAACGCTAAAACCGCTAAGCTGGATTGCACCACAGTTTTAGTGGTCGCTTGGCTAATGCCTTCTGGATTAGGCTTAACATGGTAACCACGGTACAGGGCTATCCAAGTCACGACCACGGCAAACACTACGCTTTTGATGATGCAATTGACTATGTCTTGGCGCCATTCAACCGATGCCTGCAAAATAGACCAAAACGCACCTTCATCAATGCCTTTCCACTCCACCCCGACTAAATGGCCACCAAAAATACCCACGGCCGTAAACATTAATGCCAGTAATGGCATGCTAATGACCCCAGCCCAAAATCTTGGTGCTATCACTTGCCTCAGTGGATCAACAGCCATCATTTCTAAACTTGATAGCTGCTCAGTACTTTTCATCAAACCGATTTCAGCGGTTAATGCTGAGCCTGCGCGCCCCGCAAACAGCAAAGCGGTGACGACTGGCCCAAGTTCTCGCAACAAACTTAACGCCACCATAGGGCCTAAGCTTTCTTCGGTACCGAAATCTGCCAGCACGGTATAACCTTGCAGCGCTAATACCATGCCGATAAACAGGCCTGACACTAAGACAATCAGCATAGATTGCACGCCAACTACATAGATTTGCTTAATCAGTAGTGGCAAGCCTTTTTTTACTCGCGGCCAATGGGCAATGGCGCCCCACAGCATCAAGCCAGCCCGGCCAAAGCCTGCCACCTGATTGATGCCATAGCGCCCAAGTGTCGCAATTGAATCAAGCACGGCCATTGGTTAACTCCTGAATATAATCCTTGGCAGGAAAATGAAATGGCACTGGGCCGTCGGGCTTGCCACATAAAAACTGCTGCAATTTAGCATCCGTTGATACTCTAAGCTCTTGCGGCGTGCCTTGCGCAATAATGGTTTTATCCGCGATGACATAAACATAATCGGCAATCGACATCACTTCATCGACATCGTGACTCACCACCACCGAGGTTAGATTAAGGGCGCTGGATAAATCACCGATTAATTTAACCACTACTCCCATAGAAATCGGGTCTTGGCCAGCAAAAGGCTCATCATAGAGCACCATTTCTGGTTCCATGGCGATGGCTCTCGCTAAGGCGGCGCGTCTTTGCATACCGCCGGATAGTTCATTGGGGAATAATTGCGCCGCGCCGCGCAAACCAACCGCTTCAAGCTTCATTAATACTATGCGCTCGATAATGGTGCTTGGCAGACCCGAATGCTCGCGTAAGCCAAACGCCACGTTATCAAACACATTGATATCGGTAAATAAAGCGCCACTTTGAAAGAGCATGCTCATGCGCCGACGCAGCTGATATAAGTCATCTCGCGATAATTGATGAACATTGTGGCCATCAAATAAGACTTCACCGCTGTCTGGCGTTAATTGACCAGCAATGAGTTTTAATAAGGTAGTTTTCCCTATACCACTCGGCCCCATGATCGCTGTGACCTTGCCTCTGGGAATAGTTAAATTTAAATCTTTGAAAATAGGACGATTACCACGACTGAAATTCAGGCGTTTCACTTCCACTAAGGCTGTTGATAGCTCAGGCATTTTGCATCCTATCGTAAATCAAAATCCATGGTTCTTAGAGGGCTATCAATTAACGCCGCTCACGTCTATGCCAATGAAAGGGCTGACTGGATGACACACAGTGCCTCAGGTCAAAGGTCGAGATTTTGCCTCAAGAGCCACAGAAACAGAAGGCAAATTGTACGTAAATGACAGCTTAAGCACAACCAAGTCACGACTCTGTTACCTCAGCACTTTTAATTTGACTCAAATCCAGCGAAAATGCGCACCATAATCCCAATACTCATTATTTTAAGAATGCTGTTTAATCTTTTGCTCTTGGCCGCTGGACTCGCGTTATTAGTATGGAGCGCGGACAAGTTTGTTTATGGCGCTGCCGCCTTTGCCCGTAATTTAGGCCTGCCACCTATGCTCATTGGTCTCACCATTGTCGCCATGGGCAGTTCGGCGCCAGAAATGTTTGTATCGGTCACTGCTTCACTCAATGGTATGAGCAATACCGCCATAGGTAATGTGCTTGGCTCTAACATCGCCAACATCACCCTGATTTTAGGGATTACCGCGCTGCTTGGGGCGATTGCTGTTAGCAGCCAAACCATGAAACGCGAAATTCCTATGATGCTAGCCGCCACAGTGCTGGCCGGCTATTTACTGTATGATGGTGAATTATCACGCTTAGATGGCGCGATTTTACTTGGACTCTTTGTGGTTCTAATGGGCTATTTGATTTGGCAAGGCATTAAAAGCCGCCCAAGTGATGCCTCAGATGAAGATGACAATGATGATATTCCTACAGGGGTATCAACCAAGATGGCAGTATTTTGGATAATCCTTGGCATCATACTGTTACCTCTGTCAGCAGACTGGATGGTCGATGGCGCCGTAGGTATAGCTCAAGCTTTTGGTATGTCTGATTTAGTGATTGGACTGACCATTATCGCGGTCGGTACTAGCCTGCCAGAACTGGCGGCCTGTGTTGCAGGTGTATTAAAGAAAGAAGATGACTTAGCCATAGGCAATATCGTCGGTTCAAATTTATTCAACATTTTAGCCGTATTGGCCATTCCAGGCTTATTGGCCCCAGGCAGCGTTGATGCCATGGCCAGTAGCCGTGATATTTACATGGTACTCGCCAGCAGCAGCGCCTTAGCCATCTTGGTATTACTGAGCGGTAAACGCCAGCAACTATTGCCATGGCACGGCGCGCTGTTATTAGCCTCATTCATTGGCTACCAAGCTTTGGTATTATGGTCTAATTAATTTCCCGCTTAGGGCAAGGACTCAGAGAAACCGTTATGACAGAAGAACATCAATGGCGCCAGTGGGGCCGCAAGGTCGTAGATATTGAAAAATCTGCACTAGACAATCTTTATCAATATGTTGACTCACCTGAATTTGCCGCAGCTTGCACTATGCTGCTCAACTGCAAAGGTAAAGTCATAGTCATGGGCATGGGTAAGTCTGGGCATATTGGTAATAAAATTGCCTCGACCTTAGCCAGCACCGGCACTGCTGCCTTTTTTGTTCATCCTGGCGAAGCCAGTCATGGCGACTTAGGCATGATAGCCGAGCAAGATGTGATTATTGCGATTTCAAATTCAGGCGAAGCTTCTGAAATCTTGACATTAATGCCGGTTATCAAGCGCTTTGGCATAGAAGTTATTACTATTACCGGTAAACCTGAATCCACTATGGCCAAGCTTAGCAATGTCCATTTATGTATTCAGGTGCCTGAAGAAGCTTGTCCATTAGGACTAGCACCGACTTCAAGCACTACCGCTACCTTAGTCATGGGAGATGCCTTGGCCGTTGCCTTACTGCAAGCTAAGCGCTTTACCCGCGATGATTTTGCGCTGTCGCATCCTGGTGGCAGCTTAGGGCGCAAGTTACTACTCAAAGTAGCTGACATTATGCACTCTGGTGATGAGTTACCACTGGTATCGCCAAGCGCCAAGATCACCGAAAGCTTGTATGAGATCAGCAACAAAGGCCTTGGCATGACAGCTGTGGTAGATGACAATCATAAGTTATTAGGCATTTTTACTGACGGTGACTTACGCCGGATCATAGATGCCAACATAGATTTACGTCATACTGAGATTGGTCAAGTGATGACGAAAAATTGCGTTACCGTCGCCGCGGATATTTTAGCGGCCGGCGCATTAAAAATTATGGATACCCGCAATATCAATGGCTTGATAGTCGTTGATGAACAGCAGCACGCCATTGGGGCGTTAAACATGCTCGATTTGGTAAAAGCTGGAGTAATTTAACTGATGCAAGAAACATTTTATGGCCCAGTCGCCCAAGCGATTTGGGATAAAGCCAGTGCGGTCAAATTACTCATTTGTGATGTCGATGGTGTATTTTCTGATGGTCGTATTTATCTTGGCAATCAAGGCGAAGAGTTAAAAGCCTTTCATACTCGCGATGGCTTTGGCATCAAATCGCTATTTTCTGTTGGCATTCAAGTCGCTATCATTACCGGCAGAAAATCCAACTTAGTCGCACAGCGCATGTCAGCCCTAGGGGTTGAGCATATTTATCAAGGCGTTGATGATAAACAGCAACCCTTTACTGAACTCTTAGCTAAGTTAGCCTTAGATCCAAGCCAAGTGGCTTATATTGGCGATGATGTGGTTGATTTACCTGTGATGCAGCACGTAGGTTTGTCGGTATGTGTTGCCGATGGCCATCCATTTGTTAAGCAGCAAGCCGATTGGGTGACCCACATTAATGGTGGCCATGGCGCAGTGCGAGAACTCACAGATTTATTGTTACTCAGCCAAAATAAATTTCATTTATCCCATGGGATGAGCGTATGAATCGGGTCACTCTGGCCATAGTCTTATTCTTTAGCGCGGCGTTAATCCTGTATTGGCAAGTTCAAGTAAAAAAATCGGCTCAAGAATTACATACATCGCAAACGCAAGAGCAACCCGATTTTGTGGCCGACAATCTTAAAAGTGTCGAATTTAACCCAGATGGTACTGTGAGCAGTCGCGTAAGCGCGCTGCATATGGAACACTTTAATCAGACTCAGACTACGTTTTTTACTGAGCCTGTGTATCAGTTGTACCCAGAAAATAGTGATGACCAATGGCAATTGCATGCCAAACAGGGCAGCTTAGATAAGCTTACGGGTAAAGTAATATTAGAGAATGATGTTATTATTGAAGCTCTTGCTCCTAATGAACCCATTCAAACGCTGACAACCAGCTATTTGGAGCTAAACCTGAATACTATGATTATGACCTCAGATAGGGACATAAATATTCAAGGCACAGGTTTCACTGTAAAAGGCAAAGGCCTCTACGCTGACTTAAATACCCAAACTATTGAGCTTAAAAGCCAGATAGAAGGAACATATGAACCTAAGTAAATCAATCGCTACCCTTATCTTTTGCGGTTTAAGTTTTAGCGCTACGGCTATCAATGATTCACTCAATCAAGAAGTGAAAATTGATGCCGCGCGTCAGTTTGCCGACATCAAGAATAAGCAAGTCATCTATTATGGCCCAGTGGTAGTGACTCAAGGCAGCATTAAGATCCATGCCAAAGAATTAAACGCCAGCAGTAATCCAGATGGCATGACAGTATTAGTGGCGCACGGCACGCCAGCCACTTACTCGCAAATTCTTGAAAATAACCTGCGCGCGACCGCTAGCGCCAATGAAATTCAATACAACATGAGTAAGCGCATTATGACCTTAATTGGCAATGCTACCATTGAGCAAGCAGGCAGTAAGGTTAGTGCCGAAAAAATCGTTTATAACATTGAAAAACAACAATTAATGGCTGAAGGTGATAAGCAAAAAGACGAGCGAGTCATTACTATCATCAAACCAGAAAGCTTTAGAGATGACTTGCCAAGCAAAGACGATGGCAAGTTTAAACTACTAAAAACTAGCCAGTCGGTCGACTCAAAGAATAACGAGGGGCAATCTCAATAATGACAAGCTTGACTCTTAGGGCTGAGCATCTCGCCAAAAGTTATAAAAGCCGACAGGTAGTTAAAGATGTGAGCTTAACCGTCAAAACCGGCCAAATTGTCGGCTTATTAGGCCCTAACGGTGCTGGCAAAACCACCACCTTTTATATGGTGGTCGGGCTGGTAAAAAGTGATAAAGGCCATATTTTCATTAATGATGAAGATTTGACGCAAGACCCTATGCATTTACGAGCACGTAAAGGCATAGGTTACTTGCCGCAAGAAGCCAGCATTTTTAGAAAACTAACCGTCTATCAAAATATTATGGCGGTGCTGCAAACCCGTAAAGAGCTCAATAGCGATGAGCGTGAAGCGCAGCTAGAGCATTTACTGGAAGAGTTTCATATTACCCATATTCGCGATTCGCAAGGTATGTCGTTATCGGGTGGTGAACGGCGTCGGGTTGAAATTGCTAGAGCATTAGCCGCCAATCCTAAGTTTATTCTGCTCGATGAGCCATTTGCAGGGGTTGATCCCATTTCAGTGATCGACATTAAAAAGATCATTGAACAACTCAAAAGCCGCGGGCTTGGGGTGTTAATCACTGACCATAACGTCCGTGAAACCTTAGACGTCTGTGAGCATGCCTATATTGTTAGTCATGGTGAATTGATTGCAGAAGGTACCCCCGCTGAAATATTAGATAACCAGCAAGTGCGCGCAGTGTACTTAGGTGAACAATTCAGGCTATAGTTAACTTTAACAAGGCGATCAGTAAGGTCGTCTTTTACTTTGTGATATACGCTTATTATTCAGTGTTTTCCATCACAACTCTCATAAGTAGGGATAGCGGTAATTATGAAAGCGTCACTCCAGCTTAGACTGGGTCAGCAACTTACCATGACTCCGCAATTGCAGCAGGCCATTCGTCTGCTGCAATTATCATCCATGGAACTCCAGCAGGAAATTCAGCAAGCGCTGGAGTCTAATCCGCTATTAGAATTGGATGAAGAGCAATATGATCCCATCCAAGCCGCGACGGAAGGCAACGAGTTTGATGTCACTCACGTTAAGAGTCAGGACAAAGAACTAGAAACCAATGACAACAATACAGCAGACAGCAGCGACATGAGTTATGAAGCTGATGCCGTTGAAGCTGACTCCTATGAAGTCGATATGGAGCGCGATAGCTCAAGTGTCGATACTAGTGATGCCCTCACCCAAGAAACTATGCCAGAAGAGCTGCCTTTTGATAGCAGTTGGGATGAAGTGTTTACCGCAACTAGTAACACAGGCTCTGGTAATCTGCGCGATGATGACATGCCGTTTCAAGGTGAAACCTGCGAAGGCTTGTATGAGCATTTAGAATGGCAAAAGAATCTGACTCCGTTTAGCGATACCGATCGCGCCATTGCAACCACTATTATTGAAGCGATTGATGAACGCGGTTATCTCACCTTATCGACTGCTGAAATTCTGGATGCCATTAGTGATGATGACGATATAGAGCTTGATGAAGTGGAAGCGGTTCTTAAACGGATTCAGCATTTTGATCCCATAGGTGTCGGCGCCCGAGATTTGCGCGAATGTTTACTTATTCAGCTGTCGCATTTTAATGAAAACACACCATATTTAGCGGAAGCTAGACTGCTGATTGATGAACATTTGGATGTCTTAGCCGCCAAAGATTTTCGTTTATTAATGCGAAAAACTCGGCTCAAAGAAGATGATGTCAAATATGCGCTGCAACTGATCCAGACCTTAAATCCGCGCCCCGGCTCGTTAATTACGCCAAATAGCGATGAGTACGTGATCCCTGATGTATCGGTCAGCAAAAAAAATGGTCGTTGGGTTGTAGAGCTCAATCCCGATAATATGCCTAAACTGAATGTGAACCAGCATTATGCCGCCATGGCTCGCAGCAGTCGCAATCAAGCCGATAGTCAGTTTATTCGCGGCCACTTGCAAGAAGCCAAATGGTTTATTAAAAGTTTAGAGAGTCGCAATGATACGCTTCTAAAGGTGGCGACTTGCATAGTTGAGTTCCAGCAAGGTTTCTTTGAGTTTGGTGAAGAAGCGATGAAACCTATGGTTCTTAATGATATAGCTGAAGCCGTTGAAATGCATGAATCGACGATTTCACGGGTAACGACTCAAAAATATATGCATACCCCTAAGGGAATTTTTGAATTAAAGTACTTTTTCTCTAGCCATGTAGGCACGGATGACGGCGGAGAATGCTCCTCTACAGCAATTAGAGCCTTTATCAAGAAGCTAGTCGCTGCAGAAAACCAAAAGAAACCACTGAGTGACAGTAAAATGGCTCAGCTTTTGGCAGAACAGGGAATTAACGTTGCACGGCGCACCATAGCCAAATATCGAGAAGCTATGTTGATCCCACCGTCCAATCAGCGTAAAAGTTTATAACCCACCATCTCACTGGAGGCAGGCATCTATGCAAATTAATCTGACAGGGCACCACGTAGAAGTAACCGATTCGTTACGCGAGTATGTTGAAAACAAGTTCACAAAGCTTGAACGTCATTTTGAACAGATCAATAATGTGCATGTTGTTTTAAATGTTGAAAAAAATCAGCAGATTGCTGAAGCCAAGCTACTAGTGAGTGGTGGTGAAATATTCGCTACCTCCGAACATCAAGATATGTACGCCGCGATTGACGCCCTGATAGATAAGTTGGACCGTCAAGTCATTAAACACAAAGAGAAATTAATAAAACATTAACGATGGAACTCAGTACCATCCTGCGACCAGAGTGCACTACCTGTGCCACTCCGGGCAGTAAGAAAAAGGGGCTTGAGCTTGTCAGTGATCTAGTGGCAGCTCAATACCCCAACCTATCTTCCCAAGAAATTTTTGAGAGCCTATTAGCTCGCGAGAAGAAAGGTAGCACAGGCATAGGCAATGGCATTGCTATCCCTCATGGTCGCCTTGATGCAATCAGCGAGCCCATAGGAGTGCTTATTAAATGCTTAACTCCTATATCGTTTGATGCCATCGACAAGCAACCAGTAGATATCATATTTGCTTTATTAGTGCCGAGCGATGAATGTCAGCAGCACTTGACGACCTTAGCGGCAATAGCCGAAAAACTGAGTGATAAGCAAGTTCTCAAGCAAATTCGTAAGACCGAAGATGAAACTCAACTCTATCAGGTGATCACAGCATGAAACTGGTTATAGTCTCTGGCCGCAGTGGCTCAGGGAAATCCGTCGCCCTGCGAGTATTAGAAGATCTTGGTTATTATTGTGTCGATAATTTACCTTTATCCCTAATCGGTAGTTTGCTGAGCGAATTGCAAGTAAGTAACGATAAAATCGCCATCAGTGTCGATGTACGTAATTTACCTGAACAAGAAAAACTGCTTGAGCAAGAGCTGCGTAAACTGCCTAATAGTACTGTTATTAAAAGCATGTTTTTAAACTCTAGCGATCAAGTACTTCTTAAGCGCTACAGTGAAACCCGCCGCCTGCATCCTTTATCTAAATCCCAAAGTTCACTCGGTGATGCGATTAAACGTGAAGGCGAATTGCTCGCTCCTCTGTCCAAAATAATGGACCATTTCATCGATACCTCGAACTTAACCATTTATGAGTTAAGCGATAAGGTGCGGGAAATTTTGCTCGGCCGCGTTGAAAAAGAGCTAGTCATCACCTTTGAATCCTTCGGTTTTAAGCATGGCATGCCAACCGAAGCCGATTTTATGTTTGACGTGCGTTTTTTGCCAAACCCCCATTGGGAGCAAGAACTTAGACCGCTTACCGGGCTTGATGCGCCAGTGCAAGAGTTCTTAGGCCGCCAAGTGCAAGTCAATAAGTTCATCTGGCAAATTGAAAGCTTACTGGGTACTTGGTTGCCACAATTAGAACGCAATAACAGAAGTTACCTAACTATTGCGATTGGTTGTACCGGTGGTCAGCACAGATCGGTTTATGTTGCCGATCAACTCGCAAAACGTTTTGCTAACGGTAAGCACACAGTGCAATCGCGCCATCGAGAGCTTAATAATGCCAGTGCTTGAGCGCCAAGTAACTCTATGTAATAAGCTTGGATTACATGCCCGCCCAGCCACTAAACTTGCGTTATTGGCCAGTGAATATCAGGCTAATATCACCTTAATTCAAGGTGATAAACAAGCCTCGGCCGCAAGTGTCTTGGGGTTATTAATGCTGGGCTCAGGCCCTGGAAAAACCATACTTATCCGCGCCGAAGGCGAAGAAGCACAAGCGGCCATGGATGCAATTTGCAATCTAATCAACGCCCGATTTGATGAGAATGAGTAAACCCGGCGCTAAAAGCCGCTGAATTGGGCGTGTTCATTTAGCTAGGCTAAGAGTATGATATGCGCCTGCCAAAAAGGGAGGGATGCATGCCAGTCGAAGCACTCAATAATGATCATACTCAGTTACTCCTAGATCAACTGTCACACGCCCTTGGTAGTGGGACGTTTGTCCATGTACGCGATATGCTCAGCAACATGGCCGCTCAAGACATAGCGCATATTATGGAGTCATCGACTCCTCAAACTAGGCGAGTGCTATGGCAGCTTATCGATCATGATCAAGCCGGTGAAATTCTTGAAGAACTTCCTGAAGATTTAAAAGATCATCTAATTAAACAAATGTCCCCAGAAGGCGTTGCTAAGGCAACCGCTGGCATGGACACAGACGATCTCGCCTATATTTTACGCAGCTTACCCGATGCCTTGTACCAAAAAGTACTGCTGTCTATGAGCACCCAAGATAGGGCTAGGGTTGAACAAGCCCTGTCTTATCCTGAAGATACTGCTGGTAGTATCATGAATACCGATACTGTGACTTTAAGACCGGATGTCACTATTGATGTGATTCTGCGTTATCTGCGCCTACGCGGCCGCCTGCCAGATGCGACCGATACTTTATATGTGGTAGATAAGCGCGACCGTTTACTCGGTGGCATTCGTATCACCGACTTACTAGTGTCAAACCCTACCACTTCAGTGCGCGATATAATGATCCCTGATATGGAAGGCATTCCTGTCACTATGTCAGATACTGAGATTTCGCAGTTATTTGAACGCCATGATTGGTTATCTGCGCCAGTGATTGATGCTGAAGGTCATCTATTAGGCCGGATCACCATCGATGATGTGGTCGATATTATTCGTGAAGATGCCGAGCACTCCATGATGGGTATGGCCGGTATGGACGATGATGAAGATACCTTTGGCCCTGTGCTCAAAAGTACTTTAAAGCGTTCTTTGTGGCTGACCATGAACCTGTTTGCGGCCTTACTTGCCGCCTCTGTCAGTAACATGTTTGAAGGCACCATTGAAAAATTTGCCACAATCGCGGTATTAATGACAATTGTCCCAAGCATGGGCGGCGTGGCGGGTAATCAAACCTTAGCCTTAGTTATCCGCGGTATTGCCCTTGGGCAAGTGGGTCAAAGTAACTCACGTTGGTTAATAGGCAAGGAACTTGCCATTGGTTTCCTCAATGGTGTCTTATGGGCTTGCTTAGTCTTTGTCGCCGTGTGGATGTGGAAGGGCGATATGGCCCTTGGCATGCTAATAGGCGGCGCTATGCTTATCAATATGACAGTTGCAGGCCTTGCCGGCGCGGCCATTCCTTTAATGTTGAAACGCTTAAACATTGATCCCGCATTAGCTGGCGGCATGGTGCTCACCACAGTTACTGATGTAATAGGTTTATTTGCCTTCTTAGGACTGGCGACTCTGTTTTTGATGAATCACAGCATCTAGACAAATAGCCTCTAAACCGTCATTTCAACATCAGCCGCTGCCAAAAGCGCTGCGACTAAATAAACAAGGACCCGTCGGGTCCTTGTTTATTTTACTAACTTATTGAGCTTAGCTAGCTCATGCACTCAGATCATTCATGCACTTAGATTATTCATGCAATGAATGGCCGAATAAGTTAATTACTTAATTGGCGTCAGCACAATTTCAACCCGGCGGTTTTGCGCTTGACCAGCCTTAGTGCTATTGCTCGCAATCGGGTTAGCTTCACCCATGCCTGAAGCGCCGAGACGCTGGGGCTTAATGCCTTGCTGCATCAAATAATTACTCACCTCAGATGCGCGCACCTGCGATAAACGCAAATTGTAACTATCTGAACCTGTGCTATCGGTATAACCCAACACATTTAAGCGAGTTTTTGGATATTCGTTGGCAACTAATGCCACTGAATTTAACACGCCCATAGCCGCAGGATTGAGGTTAGTTTGATCCACCCCAAAGGTCACTTCATTAGGCATATTCAAAATGATGTTATCACCATCACGAGTCACGCTCACGCCTGTGGCCTGTAATTGCTGACGCAATTTGGTTTCCTGCACGTCCATATAATAACCAATGCCGCCGCCCAAAGCCGCGCCTGAGGCTGCGCCAATTAACGCGCCTTTACCGCGATCATTTTTACTTGATGAAGCCACACCAATAGCAACACCCGCAAGCGCGCCAATAATAGCGCCATTGGTTGCTTTCGCAGATTGCTGTTCATTCGTATACGGATTGACAGTACTGCAACCACTCATAGCAACACAAAACAGCGGAGCTATTATCCAATTTTTATTCATTCATTTATTTCCTACAGCTAAAAAATGGTCACCATAATAACTGGCCAAAACATAATCGCAAGCATCCCTTGATTAACTGCCCACCACACTACAAATATTGACTACACTTAATTCAATTGATTTATGGACTTAATTAGTTTCGTCAAGGATGCGGCTATGCAAACCCAACAGTTACGCTTTAGCAATGGCTACTGGGATCAAGCCATCAGCTTAGATACCTCAAAGCCGCAGCAGATATTAGTACTCTTATTTGGCAATCTACCCCTATATCAAGAAGCCATAACTAGCCTGCAACAACAACTTCCCCTAGCCTTCTATATTGGCGCGACCACCGCTGGTGAAATCAGCCAAGACCAAGTGATAGATAATGGCTTAGTGGCAACCCTCATTGCTTTTAGTAACACCAGTATCCGTATGACGACCCAGCAAGTGGATATGCCGCAAGAGTCGTATGAGACAGGTAAACGGCTGGCTCACGAACTGCTTGGGGACGACCTAAAACTGGTCATGGTATTAAGTGATGGCCTTAATGTGTTTGGCAGCGACTTAACTCAAGGCTTAGTCGATAACTTACCCAAAGAAGTGGCTATTACCGGCGGTTTAGCGGGGGATAATTTCCTGTTCCGCCAAACCCATACCTTGGCGCAAGACCACATTAGTAGCAAACAAGTCGTGGCCATTGGTCTTTATGGCCGTGCCTTGAAAGTAAGCCATGGCTCTCGCGGCGGTTGGCTGCCATTTGGCCCAGATAGACTCATTACGGCATCCGATGGCCATGAGCTATTAGAGCTTGACCATCAACCCGCGTTAACGGTTTATAAAGAATATCTGGGTGATAAAGTTGAAGGCCTGCCTGCCAGCGGCCTGCGTTATCCGCTTGAAATATCACAAGTGGGACACGGCACTAAATTAGTGCGCACTATGGTGGCCGTGAATGAAGAACATCAAAGCATCACCTTTGCCGGCGGCATTCCAGTAGGGGCGACCGCCCGCCTGATGCGCGCCAATGTTGAATCCATCATTAATGGCGCAGCCAGTGCTATTGAGGCGTGCTTAGAGTCCCATGACAATCCACAGCTTGCCATTCTCATCAGCTGCGTTGGTCGCAAACAATTACTCAAGCAAATGAGTGATGAAGAGCTTGATATAGTTAAAGAAAGGCTCAATCATGACACTCAAGTGTGCGGTTTTTACTCTTACGGGGAAATAGCGCCCTTTGATAACAAACATCAAGCAGAATTACATAACCAAACTATGACTATCACCTGTATTTCTGAACTATGCACAGATTACTAAAACGTCAGCTCCATAAATTATATCCAGATGGTCTACCAGACGATCCTAAGCTTGCCAGCTTAGTTGAGCTGGTAGAGCAAGCTTATGAAGATTTTACGGAAGATTTACTGATCACCGAGCGCTCATTAGATCTCAGCTCCAATGAGCTTAATACTAAGAATCAAAACCTTAATTCTTTACTGAATGCCATGCCTGATACTTATGTGTGGCTTGATAGCAAAGATAGAGTATTAGAGCTCAGAGTCGGGCAATCGCTGCAAGGCGTGTTTAGCTTACATGAGAAAAATCAAAGCTTAGCTAACACCATAGTCACTGACGATATTAGTAGCTTGCTGCAACATTTAGCCGGGGTGCGCGATAAAAACCAACCCAACATCTATGAATTTAGCTTACATACTCACGGTGATGATATTCACCTTGAAGCGCGATTTGCGCATTTAAGCCAAGGGCAAGTACTGATTATTTTTAGAGATATCACCATTAGAAAACAGCTAGATAACTACCTTGCCAATGCACTTGAAGAGTCCAAACGTACCTTGCAGCAACTGCAAGACGTGATTAACTCAGCGCCCATAGGCTTTGCGATTACCACCTTAGATAATCAAGTGCTTATGCTTAATGACTATGCGCTCGAGAAATTTAAATTAGGTAAAAATAAGCCGCTGCCGCAAGACTTCTCCCAATTAATTACCAGCAATTATCAAGAGCATTATCATCAATGCTTACGCACCTTTCAAAACAATGACGGCCAGCCCTCAAGTATTAACCGCATTGATATCGAGATGGGCTCAACCACAGCGCGCCGTTTTCTCGCTGAAATTGCCTTTTGCAATTTAGTGATTGAAGGCAAGGCCATTATTATTCAAACCTTCCTCGATATTTCTGAGCGCAAACACCTTGAACAACAGCTGCGCTGCCTAGCGCACACCGATTCGCTCACTGGCTGCTTTAATCGTGGTCATTTTACGGTAGCGGCAAGCCATAGCTTGGCCCAGTGTCAAGCCAAAACACAAACCTTTAGCCTGTTAGCCTTAGATTTAGATAAGTTTAAGCAGATTAATGATACTTATGGCCATGCGGGCGGTGATGCTGTACTCAAAGCCTTTTGCAAAATTACTGCGCAGCAACTGCGAGAGCACGACATATTTGGCCGCTTTGGCGGCGAGGAATTTATTATTGCGCTGGCCAATACCAACCATCAACAAGCGCATTTAATTGCCGAGCGCATTCGCCAGCAATTTAATGAGCTCGTTATACAACACGAACAATATCAAATACAAGCCAGTGTCAGCATAGGATTAATCAGTAGCGAGGGCGATGATGTTCACTTAGAAGCGCTTATCAAAAAAGCCGATGAATATCTGTATCTCGCCAAAAATATTGGCAGAAATCGCGTCTATGGCTAATAACACCTAGACGCAAACACAATTCACTCACCAATTACCAACAAAAACAAAACAAGCAACTGATTATAAACAATAAATCACCCAAATCAGGTTTAATTTTAGCCAATAGACTGCCATAATCACGCATTATTTTTGCGCACATAATTTTTCATGAAAACCCAAACTCAAGGCAATTTATTTGCAGCCGCAGCCTTTGCTGTGTGGGGACTGCTACCCCTGTATTACCAATTTTTACCTGGCGCCGATGTCCTTGAATTATTGGCCTATCGGTTAGTGTATTCAGTGCCGGTAATGCTTGTCTTATTAGCCTTGTTAAAACAGCCCATTGATTGGGCGCAAGTACGGCAAGATAAGCGCTCCAGCTTATTATGTTTACTGGCCAGCCTTATCATGTGTTTTTCATGGTACGCCTTTACTTGGGCGATTACCCATGACCAAGTGTTGGCGGCAAGTTTGGGCTTCTTTATCAACCCCTTGTTTGCCATTGCTCTTGGGGTGATATTTCTGAATGAAAAATTGACTAAGGTGCAGATGGTCGCGGTATTACTTGCCATCGCCGGCATTAGTTATCAAGTCTGGGGTTATGGTCAATTACCTTGGATAGCACTAGTAATGAGTGGCTTTTTTGCCCTTTATGGCCTGTGCAAGAAATACATTAAATTTGATTCCATGACGAGCGTGACGTTAGAGGCTATCTGGCTCGCGCCAATTGCTTTAGCTTATCTCACCTATGTGACGCTGAGCGGTCAGAGCCAAGCATTTGCCGGCGGCGCCATTGAAGTCGCGCTGTATATGGGCTCAGCGCCAGTTACCTTAGTGCCATTGGCCTTGTTTACCTTAGCCGTAAGCCGCACTAGTCTCACCAATATTGGCCTGATGCAGTACATAGAACCAAGTTTACAATTTTTGCTGGCGGTATTTATCTTCGCCGAAGCTTTTGATGAAATTAAGCTAGTGAGTTTCAGCCTGATTTGGGCGGGATTATTGCTATGCACCTTAGATTCACTGCCATGGCGGCAATATCGAGTGCACAGCAAATAAACTTAAGTCGTGGCAGCTTAATGCTGCCACATCATCAAGACTAACTCAGGCAAGTAGGAGCACAACACCAAGGTCAATACTCCAAAGATAATCAAACCGTACTGACCTCTACTCGGGCGCTGCCAAAGTGTCGCTTGATGCACTACAAATGCTTGCTGCTCTGCCGTTAGCTGCCCCCGATAACGACTGATAATTATCCCCACCATTAAAAATACCAAAGTACCTATAGGCGCATACCAAGGCCAAGCCATTTCTGTAAAGCGGCACAACACAATAGCGATTGTGCTAACAACACTCGCCCAAATAACGCCCTGTTCATTGGCATAACGACAAAACAGCCCAAGTAAGAACGAGCCTAAACGAATCCCCACAAATAAGGAGGTGAGTGATGCAATCGTTTTCAATACTGATTCATTAGAAATGGATAATAAAGCTGGGATAATCACACAGACCGCTGCCAGCAAACTCAGCCAACGTGCGGTTTTTTCATAATGATGAGGAGTGGCATCTTGCTTAATAAAACGCTGATAAAAATCGAACGTCATCACAGTTGCCATCGAATTAAAGGTTGAGTCTAAAGTCGACATAGCGGCAGCGGTTAAGGCAGAAATAATTAAGCCAATAATAATAGGATTGGTGTGATTAAAGACAAAATCTAAAATGACATTATTGCTGTTATCAAAGGATTCACCTTGATAAAACACAAACAGTAGCACACCTAAAACACTAAAAAATAAGTACACAAAAAATGAGCCGTAACCGCAAACCATCATGGCCGTTCGTGCCGACTTAAGATCTCGTGTTGCCAGCGTTCTTTGGATAATTAACTGATTAGTTCCATACACACTTAAATGCAAAAAACTCACAGCCACTAACCCGGCTAATAAGCTGGTATCGTTATCAAGCTCAGAACTAAGATTTATTACACGAAATTTTTCAATAAGTTGCGGCGTTATACTGATGTGAGACATATCGGATATCAGCACACCAAACAAGGCTGCACTGCCAATCAAGAGCACCACACTTTGCAGCATATCCGTCCAAATGACGGTAGAAATACCTCCAAAAAAGGTATAGGCCACGGTAAAGAGACTTAAATAAATAATGGCTTGCTCAATCGAGATGGGCAACACTCTCACTAAAATCAGGGAAATAGCATAAAGGATCACACCTGCCGATATACATTGAACAATTAAGAACACCAAAGCATTGATGGTTCGCGCTATTACGCCAAACCTTAATTCTAGATATTCATAGATACTGGTCAGCCTTAAGCGATAAAATACAGGGACAAAAAAAACCACAGCACAAAAAATCACAAAGGGATAATTTAAATGCACGGCCATGGCCTGCATGCCAGCTTGATATACCCACCCAGGCATACCAATAAAAGTCATAGCACTAACATAAGTCGCTAAAATTGAAACCCCAGCTGTGACACCGCCAAACTGACGCCCTCCGGTCGAAAAATCATCACTACTATCGCGATTATGATTGACTAATATACTAAGCGCGACCGTCAGCACTAAGTACATCAACATCACCCAGACACTTGAATACGTAATCATTCTAATCAATAAGCTCTCTACTGAGCGCAAAACCCACAGGAATCAATCCCACCATAGTGCCACCAATATCTAAAAACACTGATAACAACCCGCCATCAACGTGAGCAACACCACAACCCAACCCCAAGAAATTGACAAAGATCACACTAGGCGAATATTTACTACCAAAATCACGCCAGCGATCATTTTTGGGTACGTATTCATTTTGGTGTGATTTGAATCACAGCGACTCACTCAAGCAAATGTGTACTATGCACTCGCCAAAACCAAAGCATGCAAATTAAGTTTGTGAATTTTGCAATTTTAACTGCTCACACCTGCTAGTCAGGTCGATAAGGGCAGAGGAATTTAAACGATGACAACTAAAATCCCAATGAAGGATGTGCCATTATTCCAACGTATTGCTGCGTATCTAGCAATCTTGGTCGGTTACTTCTTCTACTGCTACAACTTTGTAATTATTGACTATGTTCGCCCGTATATCGTCGAAGCGTACGACGGCATCACTCTCGCCGATACCGCACAATTTTATACCTGGCAATCCATTGGCGCTCTAATAGGTGCGCTGAGCTGCGCTTGGGTTGCGAGCCAATTCGGCAAAAAACGCACCTTGATTGCAATTACCGCCCTTAACGGTGGCGCCACCATCATTAATATGATGTTCACCGACTATGCCGCGTGGGCCGCCATGCGTTTAATCATAGGCATTTCGTTAGGTGGTTATTTCACCGTAGCCGTTTCCACCATGATAGGTTTATTTGAACCTACGGTTCGCGGCAAGTTAACTGCATTTGCATCCAGTATGTTTTCAGTAGCGCTGATGGTTATGGGGGCGTATGCCGCCTTTATTTCTAGCATTGACGCTCCTTGGGAAAGTCTGATGTGGGTGGGTGGTGTACCACCACTAGTCGCGGCATTGGTAATGATATTTGTGCTGCCAAGCGATAAAAAGTATGCAGCCTTCGGTGAAGAAGCGGTACTGGATGCCAATGGCAATGCCGAACCTGAACTTAAGGGTTCTTGGGGTGAAATGCTGCGTGGTCGCAACTTACGCATCACTCTCATCTGTTTACTATTAGCTGGCCTTAACTTCTACGGATACCAGTTCTTTAGCGGCTTTGTGACGACTTATCTTAAAGAAATCCGTCAGTTTGATGGCGCCACCATAGGCATCATCTTCTCGATCTCAGCCTTTGGTAGCTTATTTGGCGCCTGGGTATGGGGAGCCATTGCAGACAAATTTGGCCGTAAAGTGAACGCCATTGGCTTCTTATTAGCAGGAGTGATGGCGTCATTATTCTTCATCGCCCCAAGCGACATCATGATAGGCAGCCTCAACCTACTTGCATTATTAGGCTTGATTTATAACTTCGGTTTATCTGCCAGTGCTGTGTGGGGTGGCTACTTCTCAGAACTATTCCCAGCTCACTTACGTAGTTATGGCGCAGCGCTATTCCACGGTGGTCGAATCCTCGGCATGTGGGCACCTATGGTGTTGATCTTTATCTCCGAACGTACCGATTTAACCACAGCTATGTGGGGCGCCCCAATCGTGTGGATAGTTGCAGCCCTCTTATGGTTGACCCTGCCAGAAACACTTAAAGGCGGCGTAATGTACAAAAAAGAAAAAGCAGCCCATCAGTAAGCTGTATTTACCGTCAATAGTGCTGGCGATAACGCCAGCCAGTAAATCAATAATTTAAGGTTAATCAGATGACTAAGTATCAAGAAACCAAACGTATTGTTCGCGAATATTTTACCGCCATTGAACAAGCAACTCCGGCCAATATAGCCGATGTACTTAAGGCCCACACCAGTGACGATTACCTTTGGCGCGGCGTTTATCCATTCCGTGAACAGCAAGGTGCTGCCGCTGCCGCCGAGGTTTTCTGGGCGCCATTAATGAGTTCACTAACTCGCATGCAACGTCGTCAAGACGTCTTCATTGGTGGCACCAATGAAATTAGTGGCGAGCAATGGGTTATGAGCATGGGCCATTTTATGGGCTTGTTCGATAAAGATTATTTAGGTGTTCGCGCCACAGGCAAGATGATCAGCCTGCGTTACGCCGAGTTTAACTGTGTTGAAAATGGCAAGATCACTAAGACCGGCTTATTTGTTGATTTGTTAGGTTTAATGCAACAGGCCGGAGCTTATCCACTGCCGCCTTCTACGGGTAACTATTTTGTGTACCCAGGTCCACGCAATCATGATGGCTTGTTATTTGAAGATGCTCCAGAAGAAGAAGGCGTTGCAACCTTAGCTTTAGTGAACAAAATGGTTGCTGATTTAAGTGCGCTCAATGACAGCGGCGCTATGGGTTGTCCGCCAGAAGTATTAGAAATGAGCTGGTCTAAGGACATGATTTGGTATGGCCCATGTGGTATTGGTGCTTCTTACACCATTCCACGTTACCAGCAGCAGCATCAGCTGCCATTTCGTAACAACTTAAAAGATAAAAAGTTCAATGGCCATGTTTGCCGTTTTGCTGAAGGTAACTTCTCTTGTTTCTTCGGTTGGCCAAACCTGTCTAACACCCCAGTGGGTGGTTTCCTAGGCATGCCTGGTGGCGAAATTCGTGCAGATATGCAAGTGGTTGATGTTTATTACCGCGAAGGTGACAAATTAGTTGAGAACTGGGTATTAATTGATATTCCATTCTGGTTAAAGCAGCAAGGTTTAGACGTTTTTGAACGCACCCAGCAAATCTTGAACCCAAGCCTGTAATCCCTAAGAAAGCAAGCAGCTTCATCCCCTGCTTGCTTTCTTAAAGCTCACTATCTCGTATACCTGTCGTAGCTAATAGCATGGTAACCCAATGAAATTAAAATCTTTATTAACCATTATTGCAGCAGGCTTATGCTCAAATGCTGCTTTAGCCGATTTCACTTTCTCCAATAAACAAGGTGACTCATTAAGCATTGACGGTCGTTTTGAAGTTAGATATCAAAACAAGGGTAATGATCATCAAGGTGAATGGAACAGCGGTAGTTCTCGCTTAGGCTTTAAAGGTGTAAAACAGTTAGAGAATGGCTGGGCCGGTTTTGGTCATGCTGAATGGGGCTACAATTCTGGCGCCAATGGCAGCAACATTTACGATCGCGTTCTTTACGCAGGAGTTCAACACGAGAAATACGGCAAAATTTCTGTCGGTACTAAGCAGTGGAGTGCTTTTTATGACGTAGCTTGGTTTACTGACTTAGGACGCACCTTCGGTAGCCGCGCATTCGGTACTTATAACCTTAATGATTGGGGCATTGATAGTGGCGCAGGCCGTGCATCTAACTCTGTGGTATATCGCAATAACTACCAAGGGATTAAGTATGGATTTACTTATCAAACCACTCGTGAAGGCGTAAAACTTGGCAACAACCAAACTGCTGACTTTGATAACGGCTTAGGTGCATCGGTACAATACAGCCCTGCTGAAGGATACACCTTGGGCCTCGCTTATCATCAAAATGATATGAGCAACTTTTCTGTTGGTACCAATTTATCTGGCGATCAAACCAGCCGCATTGCAATGGTGGCTGCCAATTATACTGACGAGAGTTTCTATTTAGGTACCAGCATTAACCAAGGTAGTAATTGGGAAGTAAACAGCCAAGGCCAATTTTACGACTCCATAGGTTATGAGCTGTATACCTATTATCATTTTGAATCAGGATTCAGAGCAACTTTAAACCTAAACTACCTAGCTGATACCGATGATAGAAGCCAAGGTTATGAACGTAAAACCATTATTCCCGGCCTTGAATATCATTTTGATAAAAATAAACTCGTCGCATGGGCTGAATACCAATTTGATTTAGGTAGCGACCAGTGGGACGCCAACCAATATCAAAATAGTGATGACCAATTTGCATTGGGAATTCGTTACTACTTCTAATTAGTGTTAATATACTAGGCCATCAATTTTGATGGCCTTTTTTGTAATGGCAATAAAAAAACATACGCTTAGTGCATTTAATTATCATAACACTAGCTATTGTCGCCACATTGGTGAGTTTTCACGTAAATCATTTATTTTGATGCCGCAACATTTTGAATTTGGGTAATTTATTCTATGTCTGATGACAAAAAAATGGTCACATCAAGAGATGTCGCAAAATTGGCTGGGGTATCACAATCAACAGTATCTCGCGTATTTGTTGAGGGCAGTTCTTGCTCTGAAAAAACTAAGACAAAAGTGATGCAGGCGGCCAAAGCACTTAATTATCGCCCTAACTCATTTGCCCGTAGCCTGACAACCCAAGAATCTCGCCTCATAGGCCTAGTTTTTCCTGATGCGGAATACCCATTGCACATGAAAACCTTGCAACTGCTAAGCAGTACCTTACAAGCTCGTGGCTATTCGGCAGTGTTAATCCCGTGGCAGTATGACGATCACAATCAACACAGCATTCCCAATATATTCAACTATCGAGTAGATGGCGTTATTGCCGCATCGGCCCAATTTAACAACCATCTTTATGAGGAATGTCAGCAGTTTTCTATTCCCATAGTGCAATTTGCGCGAGTAGCACATAACAGCAATAGTAGTTTTGCTATCAGTGATAACTATAATGCGGGAAAAATGGCGGCTGAAAAACTGAAAACGGCAGGCGTTAAGCGCCCAGCTTACCTAACAGGTAATATTCCAACCTTAACCAATAGTGAGCGTTGGCGTGGCTTTAATGACACAGTGTTACAGCTTTATGGTCATGCGGCAGGCTTGCTAGAAACTAATTATGATTATGAGCAAGCACTGCCATTAATCAGCCAGATGTTAGACCAAGCGAATAGGCCTGATGGCATATTTTGCTCTACCGATTTGTTAGCCATAGCATTAATTGATAGCGCTCGTCATCAACACCAGTTACGCATACCTGACGATTTACAAGTCCTTGGCTTTGATGATATTCCACAAGCCGCGTGGTTAAATTATCAACTGACAACCTTTAAACAAGATTTTGAACGACTTGCCTTAGAATCAATCAATATTCTGTTGGCGCAACTAAGTCAGCAAACCTCTCATCAGACCCAATTAATGATCCCAGTGCAATTGATTGAGCGCGGTACCACCCGCTAAACAGCACTTCTCAATTAACAATTTAAGCCAATCTTATAAACAAATTGGCTTTTTTACGCCCAGCACGATTACAATCCGCATCAAGGGGTAACACCGCCCCTCATTTAAGATATTCAATAAATATCAGCTGTATATGAATCATAGCGGAGTCATTATGAAACTTACTTTAGCCTGCATAGCTATCACCGGTTCACTGTTAATTCATGCCAATGCCGCTGAATTACCTCAGTTATGTCATCCTTCAGAACCAAATTGCCAAGAATTAATGGCAATACCTGAAACAGCCATCCAATTGCAATTATTGAACACACTAGAGCAAGACAAACAACTGGCGCCGCACTCCCCTTTCGCCATTACTAATATAATCCAGTATCAACAACAGCTAAACGTAAGCAGTGACTCGCAGTGGCAACTAGAGTTGAGTGATAATCGCGATCATAGCCGCACGCAAATATTTCATGCTATGTCGAATTGATAGCAAATATTCAAAAAAAATGGCCACTATAAAGTGGCCATTTTTTATATCCAAAGAAATGAAAGATTAATCTTTAATTTCTGCGTTGTGATACACGTTTTGCACGTCATCACAATCTTCTAATTGGTTGATGAACTTATCAAAGGTTTCAACATCTTCACCAGTGATTTCAGTCATGGTTTGCGGCACGAAAGAAATCTCTTCCATGGCAAAAACTACATCAGGCATAGCTTCTAACAAGGCAGTGCGCGCATGGTTGAATTCAGTGACTGGGGTAAATACACTCACCATGCCATCTTCTACTTCAACGTCAGTCACATCGACATCAGCCATCATCAGCATTTCTAAAATGCTTTCGTCATCATCGCCTGGGAATACAAACACAGCTTGATGGTCAAACATATGAGACACAGTGCCTGGGCCGCCTAATTTGGCGTCATTTTTAACGAATGCTTGGCGAACGTCGGTAAAGGTACGCTTAACGTTATCCGTTAAGCAATCGACGATGACCATACAGTTGCCAGGGCCAAAGCCTTCATAACGGGCAACTTCATAATCTTCACCGCCAGCGCCTTTGGCTTTATCAATAGCGCGCTCAATAACATGTGTTGGCACTTGATCTTTTTTCGCGCGCTCAATTAAACGGCGCAGTGATAAGTTACCATCAGGCTCTACGCCACCTTGTTTTGCGCAGACATAGATCTCTTTACCGTATTTAGAGTAAACCCTTGTCTTTTGGGTCGCAGTTTTTGCCATGGACTCTTTACGGTTTTGATAAGCTCTTCCCATCTTAGTGACTCTTTGACCAAAATAATTCAGATAAGTATTGATTTTAACAGTGTTGGCCGCCAAAAACGACCCTAGGGCATGATCCAAAACAAGGCTTAATCAAAAGTGTCGAGTTTGCTCTAACTTTAGCCACTACATGATGCTAACCTTTTGCTAGTTTGCTGCAAAAAACCTAAGGATATTATGTGAAATTTGCCATCATGTTGACTGCGGCGGCCCTTAGCGCGCCATTAACCGTTGTTGCGAATGAGAGCCCTTGGCAGCTGATGTATGCCATAGGTGTACATGATTTAATCGTTGATCAAGCAGATTCAGATACCTTAGGGGTTAATGGCTATTTTGGTTTCTCGCTCACCTTGCAGCAATCCATAGTATTTAGCGGCAAAATTCATGTATTCCTTGATAAGGATACAGACAAGCTAGACCCAGACCATATTCCACTATGGTTTAGCTCCGACTACTTATTAACGGGCGAACTCTTAAGTTTATCTCCCCATAACGCCCTTGATTGGTGGCTAACATTAGATGGCAGGCGCAACACTGTAAGCTCAGTTGAGACACAATTGCGCTTATTCCCTGGGCTCGCGTGACGCTATCAAACTGAATGGTTACGCACCGAATTAGGCATAGGCGCGGGTTACTATTCCCTAGAAATTGATGATGATGTGCCTAAGACCCGCGGTTATCAACGCGGTGAATTTGATCATGATACCTTGGCCTATACGGCTAAATTTGCCACCGCGTGGGCAATTACCCCTAAGCTTGATGTCAGTGTCTCTGCCCAGCAATGGCACACCGCGGATCTTGATCTAGAAAATCAATATAAGCTCAAAGTTTCCTATAACAATGCCTTATCTAAACAAGAGTTTAATCAAGGTCATATCCTGAGTTTAGCCATTGAGCATCAGCATTATAACTTAGACCCCTATGCCAGGATGGCCACTAATGCGGTAGGTTATGTGCCTATTTTACCTTGGGATCAAGACACACTCGTGCGATTAACGCTGGAAATGCCATGGTAAAGGGCGCCTTAAGCAAGCTCTAGTGCTCGCATGAGAAAAGCTAACTGTGCTAATAGCGGATAATGTATATAATCCGTTATTAGCTTGAGGACGAGATTAATGAGGTAAGGGATTGAAACTACAACAACTAAAATACTTAAAAGCGATTAAGGATAATAACCTCAACGTCTCTAACGCATCATTGGCCCTGTATACATCGCAGCCTGGGGTCAGTAAGCAAGTGGGCTTACTAGAGAAAGAATTAGGGGTCAGAATTTTTGAGCGGCGCGGCAAAAACTTAAGCGGCATCACTGAGATTGGCGAAAAAATTATCGTTCAAGCCGAGCGCATGATAGCTATTGAGCAAAAAATTAAAGTGCTCACTAAAGAGTATCTTGACCCAGAAACCGGCGCGCTCAACATCTATACCACACACACCATAGCGCGCTATTTATTGCCTAACAGTGTGTCGTACTTCACTAAGAAGTACCCGAAAATCAACTTCCATCTGCACCCTACCTTGCCGCTGCAAAGCAATGCCGTGATAAGTAAAGGCTATGCTGACTTTTCCATTGTCGCCCATGACATAGGCTCAGATCAGGACTTAATCGTACTGCCAGCGTATCTGTGGACCTTAGGCTTAGTGGTACCTAAAAATCACCCGTTAGCCAAGGAGCAAGCGCCTACGTTAGCGCAGTTAAGCCAATACCCATTACTGAGTTATGAGCAAGGCTCTACTGGGCGGCGCACCCAAGACATTATGTTTGAGCGCGCGGGGTTATCGCCCCATTACTTTATGACGGTAATGGATGCCGATGTGATTAAGCGCTACGTAGAGCTAGGTTATGGCATAGGCATTATCTCATCGCTGGCGGCGCGAGATATTCACAATAGTGAATTGACTTACATTAACTTGAACCACTTATTCCCGCCGAGTAAGGCGTGGATTTGCTTTAGCAAAGATATTTTGCTGCAAAATTATATGTATGACTTTATCTCGTCGTTCTCGCCCCATTTATCTAAAAATGTCGTAGAAAGCGTGATGCATCAACATAATGAAGAGCAAAGCCAGCAACTGCTCGCCAGCCTTAAACTGCCCGTTTATTAAAAGCTTCAGCCAATAAAAAAGGTGTCAGGTCATGTACACATGCGTGTATTGACACTGACACCTTAAGCCCACTTGGCATTAACTTAGCAAGCTGAACATTGACTGACGCTTAGCCTTAATTTGAGCTTAGCTAGAAGCTAATTTGATAAAGATTTGCGCGCCAATCAGCATGAAATCATCATCAATAAAGTAAGGGTTAGCATGCAGGTAGTTGCTAATACCTTTAGCTGAATTACCGCTACCTAAGAAGAACATAGCGCCCTTGGCATCTTTAGCAGCATTAACCATTAAGCTGAAATCTTCGCTACCTGACATAGGTAAGCCATTGGCTTGCAAGCGATCGCTTGGCACTATGCCTGCAGCTACTGTCAGCAAGCGCTGATAAGCTTCAGGATGGTTGATAACCGCAGGGTAACCTACGCAATCCATAGTGGTATTAAAGCCGCGAATTTCACTCTCTTTAACAAACATGTTAAAGCTGTCTTTTAAGATGGCATCGGTTTCAGAATCCATGGCGCGAATGGTGCCGCGGGCAGAAGCATGATCAGGAATAGCATTCGGAATGCTACCGCCATTAAACATGCCGCAACCAAATACCGCTGGGCTAAATGGATTGGTGCGTTTAGCCACCACGTAATCCATATCCATGATGATGCGGCTCGCTTCGCGAATGGCATCTAAGCCTTTTTGCGGGGTAGAACCGTGAGCCGATACACCGTGAACATTCAAGGTCCACGCTGAGCCATACGATGACATAATGCCATTGTTAAACTTCACTGTGCCGTATTCCAGCGCCGCATCATTGTGCAGTGCATACACTTCACTGATGTTATCCATGCAGCCCAGCTCCACCATTTTATTGGCGCCTGGTACTCGCATATCTTCTTCAGCCATTTGGAACACAAAACGCACGTTGTGCTTAAGTTCAGCGGTATTCGCCGCCATATACTTAGCTGCGGTCAAGGCAATGCTCATATGAGTATCGTGACCACAGTTATGGGCGCAGCCTGGGTGCTTAGAGCTGAACTCATTGTTGGTCAGGTCATCCATTTCCAGCGCGTCCATATCGGCGCGAAATGCAATCCAATCCCACTGTGGGTTAATCTCTAAATTAGCCACAAAGCCAGTGCAATCATCATAACGCGTCAGCTGGTAACCCGCTTGCTCCATCAACTCGCTGCAATAAGCCGAAGTTTTGGTTTCTGCGCCAGATAACTCAGGAATTTGGTGTAAATGACGACGAGTTTCTTTACTGAACTCAGCCAATGCCAACAACTTAGAGTCTAAGTTAAACGCTTGATATGGATTACTCATTAGATAATTCCTTTCATTTGGAAACCAATCTGGGCGATGATCGATGCGCCGAAGAAACAACAAGTCGATACCAGTAAGAAGATAACGATGACTTTCCAAGACATCTTCTTCAATTCTTCCATCTGCCCGCCCACTGATAAACCAGCAAAGGTCAACAAAGGAACACACACAGATAAGAATTGAATTTTACCCACTGACTCTAAAAAGTAAGTGCGCACTGGTGTTTCTGGTAAACAAATCAAGATGCCAATAATGGTGGCATACGCAAATGTTGGCAGTGAAGATGGTAAAAACTTCTTAGCTACCAAAGACATAAACACAATCAGCGACATAGCGATAAAGCTATGAACCATCTCTAACGGCGGCGTAGCGTTGGTCAGAAACTGAGTAAAAGCAGCTAACAGAATGGCCAGAGAGACCAGCTTCATATCATCGAGGATCAGTTTCATGTTATTTATCCTTGTTACAAATTTTGTACATCATTTCAGCTAATGGGACCCCTAAGAAGGTCAGCGACAAGGCGCCCAATACTGAAGACAGCAAGTTTGAAGCCGCAGCAATACTTAATACCTGCTTAGCCATTTCAGGATCTAATCCTGAGATCAGCGCGCCAGATGCGGCACTTAACATAGAGCCACTACCCACACCAGCGCCTGCGCCTAATGCTAATGGGCTCAAGCCAGTTAATGGCGCTAAGCTGCCTAAGATGCTGAACCATAAGGTGCCAACTACAGAGCCACATAAGTAAATGGCCAGTACGCCCACATATTCAGGGCTACCAGTACCAAAACGGCCTTGGATAACGGCAATCGATGGCTCGCGGCTGATGGATGAACAAGCACCAATAGCTTTACGGCCGAAACCAAATTTAACTGCCAGCGGCACAGCAATGAAGATAGGTAACAGGTTGCCTAACTCTTGGAATAATAACGGCACGCCCGCTTGGATGATGATGTCCAAGTTAGGAATGATCATGCCAGCATACTGAGTGCCTAAGATAAGTAAGCAAAAGCCCACCATCTTGCTACAAAAGCTTTCTTCTTTTTCAGTAAAGACCTTGCCCCACACTTTGATTTTTTGCTTGGTCCAGTTGACCGACAGCAACATACCAATCATTACCGCAAACAACATAGGTAAGATAGATAAGGTGGCAAAGCCTAATTCAATTTTTTGCAGACCAATGATGGCTTGCGAGATAAAAATGACGACGGCGGCTACCGCGACACTGGTCAGCACCACACGTGCCTGACTCGATTTAACTTCTTGCATAAGTCGTACTTCTATAATTATGGGTGGTTACCTCAACAAGTATTCACGAGAAGTTAATTAGCAACTGTGATAGCTCTCACTCCCTAGGTTCGATAGATAGATGAAAACTGCATACCATATTCCAAAAATCGCAGACTCGTTACCAAGAGTCGCCGCGAGTGTAACGAGCTAATATCCAAGTCGTTTTAAGACTGCTTTTACCCCCACTAATAAGCGCACCGCGATCAAAGTTTTCACTAAGGCGTGAACTAATACCCCCTAAAATGCAAAGCGTGACACAAAGCACGCAATCATAGCAATGTGCACTCACGGTTAGTGATAGGCTGACACTTAGGTAGGGACACGAAAATAGGGCAAACAATGACGTTTAAAATTGAAGTCACCTTTCGCCAAGGTAATAACAGGCGCACCCGTAGCTATAAAACCGAACTCTCGGCCAAGCGCAATATTTACAAATGGCTCAGCCAGCAAACGAGTAACTATGTTAAAGCTAGCTACTTTTCGCCAGAGTTTGGGCACCTGCAATTTACTGACGCAGAACAATTACAGGAATTTGCTGCCAAGCCAGCCGCTAATTTCTACGTGTCAGAGGCTTGGAGAAAGCTTAGATTTGAAGTGCTGAAGCGGCCAGCGATTTGCGTAGTGTGCCATCCCACACCCACTGAGCATGGGATAAGTTTGCATGTTGATCATATTTTACCGAGGTCAAAACATCCGCAGCTCGCACTTGATATCAATAATTTACAGCTTCTTTGCCAAGACTGTAATTTAGGTAAAAGCGATAGTTAACTTATGGTTTGCCAGTGAATACACCTAGCTAACGTGGTTAATGCCTTAAGCAAGAGTACTGAAGGCCATACCTAGGTTAGCGGTTATGCCTTAGCGCTAACAGGTGTTAGCGTAAACAGCTCTTAGGCTGCGGCCGCTTGGCCACGTAATCGCCATAACGCAAGATTCACAACGGCGGCGATGGCAATTACATGGGTTAACACTAATGCAGCCATCAATACTGACGCTGAACAGTGCCATCATTAAAGAATTCAATTTGATTTAATAAACTTTGCGCTTGGTCAGCCATAGATTTACTGGCGGCTGACGCTTCTTCCACTAATACCGCATTCTTTTGGGTCATATCATCCATTTGGCTCACAGATAGTGTTACCTCGCGAATACCAATTGATTGCTCTTTACCGGCATTGTCGATATCACCAATCATGCGACTCACTTCTTCAATGGCGCTAAATAACTCTTTAAAGGTGGTGCGGGTTTGGTCAACGAGCTTAGTGCCCTTCTCGACCGCATCAACGCTGTCATTAATCAGCCCTTTGATTTCTTTCGCGGCGCTGCCAGATCGCTGCGCCAAGTTGCGCACTTCTGCTGCCACCACGGCAAAACCGCGTCCTTGCTCACCGGCTCTTGCCGCTTCAACCGCCGCATTAAGTGCCAACAAGTTAGTTTGAAAGGCAATTTCGTTAATCACACTAATAATATCGGCAATCTTATTACTAGAGGCATTAATGTCTTCCATCGCCAAAATGGTGCTCGCCACCACATTTCCGCCATCGTTAGCTTTACTCATCATAGAGGTAGATAACACCGCCGCGCGGCTGGCATTTTCGGCGTTTTGCTGCACTGTGCTATTAAGCTGCTCCATGGCGGCTGACGTTTGCTCAAGCCTAGAGGCTTGACCTTCGGTGCGATGACTCAACTCATCATTGCCTGAGGCGATTTCCTTAGCAGAATCAAAGACGGTATTTGATGCGCTACGAATATTGGCGACCATGTCTTTTAAGGTCTCGATAAAGTCATTCAATGAATTACCTATGACTTTAAATTCGCCGAATAATTCTTGATCTATATTGCGACTTAAATCCCCGCGCGACATCGCCATTAAAACATTACGGATTTTAGCGATAGTGCGCTTGCGCTCGGTAATATCACTGGCATATTTGACCACCTTAAACGGCTTACCATTGAGATCAAAAATCGGATTGTAAGATGCTTGGATCCACACCGTTTTGCCCGCCTTACCTAAGCGCAAGTATTCGCTGACCTCATATTGCCCACGATTAAGGCGCTGCCAAAACTCTTGATATTCGTGACTGGTTTTATATTGGGGATCAACAAACATGCTGTGATGCTTACCCCTAATTTCATCAAGGCTATAACCCATAACCTGGAGGAAATTATGATTAGCATTAATGATGGTGCCATCCATATTAAATTCAATCACAGCTTGCGCCTTACTAATAGCGTCTAACTGGCCACTGGTATCAGCACTTTTAAATTTTTCGGCGGTAATGTCGGTGGCAAACTTAACCACCTTAAATGGCTTACCATTTAAGTCAAAAATAGGGTTGTACGAGGCTTGGATCCACACCTCTTTGCCGCCTTTAGCGATACGCTTATATTCTTTATTCTCATATTCACCGCGATTAAGCTTTTGCCAAAACTCGCGGTATTCATGGCTATCACGCAGGCTTGGCTCAACAAACATACTGTGATGTTTACCTTGAATTTCAGTAAGATTGTAGCCCAACACGCTTAAAAAATTATTGTTCGCATTGATGATGGTGCCATCTAGATTAAATTCAATCACGGCCAAGGCTTTATTAATGGCAATCAATTGGCCACTGCTATTCACATTATGAAATTTTTGCTCTGTGATATCAGTGGCTAACTCAAGCACCTTATACGGCTTGCCATTAGCATCTAAAACCGGGTTATAAGAGGCTTGGATCCACACATCTTTGCCGCCGCGCCCAACACGCTTATATTCATTAGACTCATGCTCGCCCCGATTGAGTTTTTTCCAAAACTCTTGATACTCAAAGCTAGCCTTATGTGCTGGTGTGACAAAAAAACTATGATGCTGCCCCTTAACTTCTTCGAGACGGTAGCCCATCATGTCCAAGAACAGCGAATTAGCGGTAATGATAGTGCCATCAAGGTTAAGCTCAACAATGGCTTGCACCTTATTCATAGCAACCAATTTTGCGGTTAGCTCTAATAACTCAACACTTGCTTCACTGCCAGACTGCATTGCGCCATTCATATTCAAGCCCTTTTTTAAGCCATATCAGAGTTGTTTTAACATCATAAGAGGGATGCACTAATCAAATAAAAATGCCACACCAATACCCTAGAGCATTCGGCTGGCTTGGATGTAGTGCTACATGGAATAAACAATGAGGATGACAATCTAGGTACTGAGATACATAACATTAGAATCCATTCCATTGTCGTTAAAATCCTTAGTATTTCAGAGTATAGACCAAGCTTTATTTACCCACTGAAAATTGTATGAATGTGCAGCAATTACTCTTGCTAAAAACACCACTAAGTGTAGGCGCGCTAAAGAATTACCGTGATAAAGCCAACTGTGGCAAGCTAATAGTTGTCATTAAAAAAGCCCCGAAACCGTTAAGTATCGAGGCTTATGCTTTTGGCTTTTGGCTTTTGGCTTTTGGCTTAAGACCAGTAGAGGTGTTGCGTTGGATAAATCAAGTGAAGCAAGACAGTTATCACAGCGCAAAGTTAACTATTTGTATTTAAAGTAACTTGTCAGTGCCACGCCAAATACACCATACGGAAAAACGCGCAAACTGTCGCGCAGAACGCCTTAGCCTATTTGCATCAGAAGCATCTGCATCAAGAGCTTGGCGATTTAGGTTTTTGCTATGCCACAAAACAGCGTTATCTGCCTACTGCGTTATCCCCATCACAATGCAAATCAAATGCACTTAGATTGAAGAATGAGAACACTAAAGTACCCCGCATTGACCCCTAATCATTCTGGGAGGTCGCCCAATAGTATTAATTTAACTGGAGGGGTACTAACAAAAAAGCCCGCAAACACTAGGCTTGCGGGCTTTTTAGAAGTACTAGTCCTTGGGCAATGCTTTACATCATGCCGCCCATGCCACCCATACCGCCCATGCCACCCATATCTTGAGCAGAAGAGGCTTGTGGGATTTCACCAACCATAGCTTCGGTTGTAATCATCAGGCCAGCAATCGAGGCTGCAAATTGCAGCGCGCTACGAGTTACTTTAGTTGGGTCTAAGATACCCATTTCCAGCATGTCGCCGTAAGTATCGTTACCTGCGTTGTAACCATAGTTACCTGTGCCGTTTTTAACGTTGTTAGCAACCACTGAACCTTCTTCACCAGCGTTGATAGCGATTTGACGCAGTGGCGCTTCCATCGCGCGCAGTGCAATCACTACACCGTGCTTTTGATCTTCGTTGATAACATCCAGCTCACCAATGCGAGAGGCTGCGCGGATTAAGGCAACACCACCACCAGCAACCACACCTTCTTCTACGGCAGCGCGAGTAGCGTGCAGCGCATCTTCAACGCGGGCTTTCTTTTCTTTCATTTCAACTTCGGTCGCAGCACCGACTTTGATAACAGCAACACCGCCAGCTAACTTAGCCATACGCTCTTGCAGTTTTTCTTTGTCGTAATCTGAAGTTGATTCTTCGATTTGTTGCTTAATCTGTACTACGCGGCCTTGAATTTGCTCTTGGTCGCCATTGCCATCGATGATGGTAGTGTTGTCTTTAGTGATAACAACACGCTTAGCAGTACCTAAATCTTCTAACGTCGCTTTTTCCAGCTCCAGACCGATTTCTTCAGAAATCACATTACCACCGGTCAGGATAGCGACGTCTTGCAGCATAGCCTTACGACGGTCACCGAAACCTGGCGCCTTAACCGCAGCCACTTTAACAATGCCGCGCATGTTGTTCACTACCAGAGTCGCTAAGGCTTCGCCTTCAACGTCTTCTGCCACTATCAGTAATGGCTTACCGGTTTTAGCCAGACCTTCAAGGATTGGCAGTAATTCACGGATATTAGTGATTTTCTTGTCAACTAACAGTACGAATGGGTGATCTAATTCAACGCTGCCAGTTTCTTGCTTGTTGATGAAGTATGGAGACAGGTAACCACGGTCAAACTGCATACCTTCAACTACGTCCAACTCGTTTTCCAGCGCTTGGCCTTCTTCAACGGTGATCACGCCTTCTTTGCCCACTTTTTCCATCGCTGTTGCAATGATCTGGCCGATTGACTCGTCAGAGTTGGCAGAAATAGTACCTACTTGGGCGATAGCTTTAGTGTCAGCACATTCTTGTGACAGGTTTTTCAATTCAGCAACCGCTGCGATAACAGCTTTGTCGATACCGCGCTTAAGATCCATTGGGTTCATGCCAGCAGCAACGGCTTTTAAGCCTTCAATCACAATGGCTTGAGCCAGAACTGTTGCAGTAGTGGTACCGTCACCGGCAGCATCGTTGGCTTTAGAAGCAACTTCTTTCACCATTTGTGCGCCCATGTTCTCGAACTTGTCTTCCAGTTCGATTTCTTTGGCAACCGAGACACCATCTTTAGTGATCAGTGGTGAGCCAAAGCTCTTGTCCAGAACCACGTTACGGCCTTTAGGGCCTAAGGTCACTTTAACTGCGTTAGCTAAAATATTTACGCCAGCTAACATTTTTACGCGAGCGTCGTTACCAAATTTAACTTCTTTAGCGGCCATCTTGATAATCCTTAATTTTTAATATTCAGTGGAAATGTCGAGTGGTTATTCAACGATAGCCATTACGTCGGCTTCAGATAAGATCAGCACTTCTTGGCCATCAATCTTTTCTTTCTTCACGCCATAACCTTCGTTGAAGATCACTGTGTCGCCGACTTTAACATCTAATGGACGAACGGTGCCGTTCTCCATGATGCGGCCATTGCCCACAGCCAGAACCTCACCGCGTGTTGACTTTTCGGCAGCGCTGCCTGTCAGCACAATACCACCAGCAGAAGTTGACTCAACTTCTAAACGCTTAACGATAACGCGATCATGTAATGGACGAATATTCATCTGTGGATTCTCCTAATGATTTTTTTGCCCAAAGTAGGTTGGGTATGATGGTGTGATGCAGCAAATCCTGTTTGCTTAGCATCTGATAAATACTTAATGGGGACGTACAAGTGAGATTCAAGTGCGAACATGGATTTTTTTTAAGAATTTCATCAATCGAGCCCAAACTCAGCATGAAATCTGGGCTTAAGGGCTAACAGCGTGATGAAGCTGACAGATTAAGAGTGAGATAGCTCCATGGCTGGCAGTTTGTGGCTTGGGCTAGTTTACGCTTTCCTGCTAATATGCCCGCTTTCTGATGCATTGTAATGGTAGTGAATGAGAGACAGACACGGGTTACTCAGTGCCCCTATCAGTCAGGTACTGCTAGCTATGAGCCTGCCAAATTTGGTGGGAATGCTAACTGTACTCGGCTTCAACCTAGTTGATACGTTTTTTATCAGTCAATTAGGCACGCTGCCATTAGCCGCTATTAGCTTTACTTTTCCTATGACCTTAGTAGTGGCGAGCATAGCCATTGGCATAGGTGCGGGCGTGGCGACTCAACTTGGCCGGCTTATTGGTTCAGGTAACGCCGCGCGCGCTAAGTTATTTTTGGGCGATGCGCTCTTACTCACCTTTAGTTTAACCGCGCTACTGGCTTTACTTGGCGGCGCGTTAATCGATCCACTCTTTAGCGCCCTAGGGGCGAACGCCGCCGCACTCATACTCATCCATCAATATATGTCGGTGTGGTATTTAGGCGCGCCATTATTAGTGCTGTTAATGGTGGGTAATCAAGGGCTACGCGCCACAGGTGATACCGGTTCGCCTGCCAAAATCATGGCGTTAGCGGCGCTGATTAATTTAATCCTCGACCCGTTACTGATCTTTGGCTTAGGTCCGTTTCCGCGCTTAGAAATTCAAGGCGCCGCCATAGCCTCGGTGGCATCTTGGGTGATTGCCTTAGGGTTATCCGGCCATTTATTACTCGTGAAACGTAAACTCATTGCTTGGGGCGGCTGGTCATGGCAGCGGATTAAACACAATTGGCAGCAACTGGCATTAATTGCCCGCCCCGCCACCTTAATGAATTTAATTAACCCGATTTTCAATGCCTTGATGATGGCCATTTTAGCGCGCATGGACTTAAATGCCGTGGCGGCCTTTGGCGCTGGCACTCGGGTCGAGTCCATTTTATTGCTCGGAGTCATGGCGTTATCATCAAGCTTAGTGCCTTTTATCGCCCAAAATCTTGGCGCTAATCAACCGGCGCGGGCGCATCAAGCCTTAATGCTGTCGCTTAAATTTGTGCTGGTTTTTCAAACCTTGCTCTATATCCCTATCGCCCTGCTCGCTCACCCTATTGCTACGCTGTTTTCAAGCGATCCGCAGGTAATTGAATGGCTGCACCTGTATATCTTATTGCTGCCATTGGCTTATGGGCCACTGGGCGTCGTGATTATCGTGGCCACCAGCCTTAACGCTTACCATAAGCCGATGGCATCGTTAACGCTTAACTTATGCCGGCTGTTTTTACTTATGCTGCCACTGGCTTGGCTTGGCGCCGAACTCTTTGGCGTGACGGGCTTATTGGCAGCGCTGCCACTCAGTAACTTAGTGATGGGCATAGGTTGCTACATGTTAGCTAAACGCTTATTTAGTACGCCTGCGCCCGCTAAGCTCAGCAGTGTTTAATCATTTGGCTAAGCGTTAGCAGAGCGCAGCTGCGCAAACAATAAAGGAGCTCAAGGCTCCTTTATTGTTTGCGATTTTTGCAGTTAAATTGGCGAGCCCGGGGGCAACTGCGCAGGCGTTGGGATAAACCTAAACTTAGCGTCGTTAATTGCTTTCGCTAACCCTAAGGATAACCACTGATAATGCGCCGCATATTCACTGCTACTGCGATTAGATAAGCGCTCTAACTTCTCTTCAATCAACTTAAGCTCCATCAGCAATATCGCCCGCACTTCACTGCTAGTCGCAGCGTTATGGTAGGCGTTAAGTAAGCTATCAAGCATCACAGCATTAACCCTTTGGCTAATGGCCTTTAACTGCCTACCTAACACTTCATCATCTAAGGTCACTCGCTGCACTTGCTTTAACAGCGATGACAGAGTCAATTGCTCTGGGTCGGTTAAGGATGCCTGATAGATACGGTTTAAGCGCTCAGGCTGCAATATGGCATCTAGGGTATGGCGACTTAATACTTCGGCCATATACAAGGGGTCAGTAATCACCCCAAGATGAGAGCCAAAGCTTTCGCGGCTGGATTGATAGTTACCCATCTTAGGCACTAAGTTTTGCAGCAACTCATCTTTAAGGGCGAGCGCGTCTGGCGTAATGGTTTGCAGCAAGGCGCTGAGGGCTTGTTTTTGCTGCTCGGGCGCTATGTAATCCCAACTTTGCTGGTCACCTTGATAGGTATAATCTGTGCCCCCTAAATATTTAGCAGCGGCGGTAATTTGATAGCGGCTAAATAAGTAAATAGGCACTAGCGCATCGGATAACTGACCTTGAGGGTCATCAGCCAATAAAGCATTAGGATTAAACTGAGCTAAGGCCAGTTTACGGATACTTTGCATGCGCGTGAGTTCAGAGGCGGCATTAGAGCCATTATCCCATAGGCTAGCGTAGGCGTGACTGGCATTATCAGTGCGCGAATCCGCTTCACCTATGTACCTTAATCCGTGCTCTAACACTTGCTGCTGCAGCTTAATCATGGCTTTAGCGCTATTGTCGCCAAAATCCCCATAGCCATAGGCAATGGCGTAATCATCCCAGCGGCCGAGCGTATTGGTATAGGCATGGCCTATATCTATTTGTTCGTTATTAATGCGCACCATAGGATGGGGGTAATCCATCACTGAGGCATTGGCATTGGTGGAAGCCGCAAAGTTATGATCTAGCCCTAAAGTGTGGCCGATTTCATGGGCGGATAACTGCTTTAAACGCGCTAACGATAAATCCATACTGGCATCAGCGGCCGCTTGTCTATCTTCCCAGCCAGAAGTTAATCCGCGGGCAATTAAGTGATCATGGCGCACCCTAAGGCTGCCTAAGGTCACATGGCCTTTAATGATTTCGCCATTGCGCGGATCGATAATAGCCGCGCCATAAGACCAGCCACGAGAGGCCCTATGCACCCACTGAATGACGTTATAACGCACATCTTGTGGGTCAGCATCTTCTGGCAATAACTTCACTTCAAAGCCATCAATAAAGCCTGCCTTAGTAAAGGCGGTTTTCCACCAAGCGGCACCTTCCAATAACGCAGTGCGCATAGGTTCAGGCACGCCAGGGTCAAGATAATAGACAATAGGTTTAACAACGCGCGATGGCGCGGCACCAGGGGTAATCTTTTGCAGGCGATGGCGCAGCAACATGTGTTGCTCTAACGGCTGAAACAAAGGCGCGGCGTAATCAAAGTAGCTATCGGATAAATAGCCGCTCATAGGCGTGTATGGCCGCGCTTCATAACCAGGTTCTGGCAGCTGAATAAAGGAGTAACGCATTCTTACCGTGAGCGCTTTACCATCGGGCGCCACTTTGGCAACTTCAGCGCCAGATGCCTCGGCACTAAAGGTTAATGACACATCAACATCCGCGTTGCGGGCAAAGGCTTTAATGCTCTTAGGTAAAATTAACGAACGCTCTGGGTCTAGCTGATATTGGCCTTGATTAGTGCTTGCAAGGCGGGCGCTTACGCCATGCAAATCTGCCAGCACTAACGAGCTAATATCGACAGTCGAAGGCTGACCGCTATTGATGCGGCCTTGCCACAATACCGATTGGGCAAAGGCTTCGTTCACTGCACGCTGCTCTGCGCTATTATCGCTGTCTGCGCGATAACGGCTATTGAGTTGCACTAAGCGCAGAAAGTTACCGTGGCGTTCAAACTGCACTAAGCGCGTCCAACCTAATTGACCTCTATCTAGACCAATATCGTTAGAGCCGACGCCATGGGGCAGTGCGGTCAATAAGATAAATGGCTGCTTGAAGGCGATAGCCTGCTCATTGAGTTGTAATAATAATTGGCCATCGGCTTGGTAAGCGAGCTTAAGAAAACCTGATGTCTTGGTTTGCTCCTCACCATAAGCGATTGAGACTGGCGCCATCATAGGCGCTGCTAGCATCAGCGCCGTTAATATTGGGGCTATCTTTAAGTTCATCCCTACTCCTTGGACTTAGCAATTTAGTCTCTTACAAATAACGCTATGAGTGCATTATCTTTTTATAATTCTGGTGTGCATATTAACTAGCTATGGGTTGACTGTAGTGACGGTTAATAGTCACTGGGCTTACGTCGAGCCTATCCTAGAGCAGGCACACATCATAAGCTGCGGTAAAGTAAATACTCAACTCATTCCCAGCTTATTATGGCCATCTTTTTATTGGCCCATGCATTCCTTGCATGAGCCATGCATAACTGATGTTAGCCACGCTAACCTTGCTTTAGCACTCGCACTAATAGTGATTACTTAGCTATCCAGTATTCTAGGGTTTCAAACAATTCACTCAAGACAATAGGCTTAGTGATGTGGTCATTCATGCCTGCCGCCAAACTCTTATCTTTATCACCACTCATGGCATGAGCTGTCATGGCTATGATTGGCAGCTCTTGGCTTGAATAAATCTTACGTAACTCTTGGGTGGCCGTAAGACCATCCATCACCGGCATTTGAATATCCATAAGCACAGCATCGTACTTATTCGGGGTTATCATGGCTAACGCGATTTCACCATTATCCGCCACATCGACTATGTAACCTGCGCTTTTTAACAGTTCACTCGCCACTTGCTGGTTAATTAAATTATCTTCCACTAACAAGACATAGGCGGCTTTGGCGGGCAGTGCTGGCGTTTTATTTGGCTTGGCATCGATAGCCTTAGTCGTTTGATGGCTATCAAACGCACTGATGATTTCATCATACAGGCTTGAGGCCTTTAACGGCTTATGCAGCACGGCATGGACACGTTCATCATCAAGCAAAGCTGGGAAGTCTTCAGTGTTGTGCGCCGTCATTATGATAACCACAGGGCGAATCGATAAGCGGCCATCACTGACCATATCATCAATGGCAGTCACGACTTGCAGGCCATCCATTTCAGGCATGACCCAGTCCAGTAGAATTAAATCTACCGGATGATGCTCAAGCTTATATAAGGCTTCGGCGCCACTGGTTGCCGTTAACACTTCAAAGTGCAATTCGCGCATTTCAGTGGCATACATCTGCAGGGCACTCGGATTATCATCCACCACTAAGGTGCGCAGCTTTTGCAGCGGTTTCAGCGGCGCTTTAATGGCAGGTTTTAATTCTTCTGCAATTTCAAAACTTAAAGTGAATGAGAAAATACTGCCGCTACCTGGCTCACTTTCTACCGCTAGGGTGCCGCCCATCATAGACACTAAATGTTTACTGATAGATAACCCAAGGCCTGTGCCGCCGTATTTGCGCGTGGTGGAACCATCGGCTTGGGAGAAAGCATCAAACAGCTTAGCTTGCTGCTCTTGACTGATGCCTATGCCGGTATCGCGCACCCAAAACATCAAGGAAATGCGACTATCTCTATCGCCGACATCTTCACAACCCAGCTCAATCTCGCCATAAGGTGTGAATTTAACGGCGTTAGATAATAAGTTAATCAGCACTTGGCCTAAGCGTAATGGGTCGCCTTTTAGCACTAAGCCCGAGGTCACAGGCGCGTACAGCAGTAATTCAACGCCCTTTTCTTGCGCCTTCCACCCATTAAGGTCAAGCGCGTGATCTAACACTTTATCGAGCGGGAATGGCACGCGCTCAAGCTCCAACTTACCTGCCTCTATCTTAGAAAAGTCCAAGATATCGTTAATGATGCGCAGCAAGGACTGCGCCGAGAAACTTGCCTTATCTAAGTAATCTTCTTGCTGCAGCGTCAGTTCGGTGCGATTGGCTAATTCCAACATACCAATAATGGCATTCATGGGGGTGCGGATTTCATGGCTCATATTGGCCAAGAATTCACTCTTATACATGTTGGCAAGTTCAGCGTCTTGCTTAGCTTCTAACAAGGCCACTTCGTTAATCTTTTGGCGGGTAATATCTTTATGAGTTCCCACCATACGCTTAGGTTGCCTATCGGGTGTGAATTCCACCATACGGCCACGAGCCAATATCCAGTGATAATCACCATTTTTAGCGCGCATTCTAAATTCAATCTCATAGGCGCCGACGGGATTAACTAAATACTGCTCGCGGTATTGCACGACTCGCAGGCGATCGTCTCTATGGATTAAGCCATCAATAGTGCTGATTAACGCCGGGAATTCATTATTGCGATAGCCCAGCATCGAATAATAAGACGGGTTACAAATGATTTGCTCTGAGTCTAAATACCAATCCCACAAGCCATCTTCTACCGCGTCCATGGCTAAGTGATAACGCTCTTCTGACAAGCGTAACTGTTCGGCTGACTCGTATTCACGGGTGACATCACGCCATACGGCAATCAGGCCTAACAGTTCACCGCGCCTGTTATAAAACGGCAGCTTTAAGGTATCATACAGCACAGGTTTGCCCGCAAGCACGGCTTTTTCTTGGTAACGCAGCGAAGTACGATCGCGTAATACCTGCATATCTTCTGTGCGAATACGCGCGCCATGTTCAGGTGATGACACTTCTTCTGGCGACATGCCCAGCATTTCACTTTCGCTAATGCCAAGCATACGTTCGGCGGCCTTATTGCAACCTAAGTACTGACCTTCTTTGTCTTTAAAGACAATAGCCTCTGGGATTGAATCGAGCAGCGAGCGCAGTAATGCATATTCGCGCTCTCGCCTTTCTGTGGTTTCTTTTAAGCGTTCAGTGCGCCGCGCAACCAAGTTATCTAGCCGTTTGTTTTGCTCAGATAGATGGGCGGTATATTGCAAGTTTTCCTCAAAAATCCGGCTCACCAACTGAAACCACGGCTCCCACCCTGGGCTAATTTCTTGGGGCGGTTTACGCGGTGAAATCGAGCAGCCTTCAAGATGTGACAACAACTTAGAGGCTGGGTTTACAAACGAGCGCCGAGTCTGCCAATGCACCACAGTGACCAATAAAGACAGAGCCATGACCACAATGAGGAAGGTATTTTCCAGTTTTTTCCACGATTCAGCGTAAAGCGCATCTTCATTTTGTAAATACAGCAGACGCCAAGGCACATTTTGCAGATTAATCGCCTGAACATAATAGCCATTTTTCACTTGGCCGCGGCCAGGACTTAACAAGTCTGCTTCGGGTAATGAGTGCAGCGCCGATGGAATACGCTGACTAATGTGATAAACGCGATTGTTATCGCTCACCTTAAAGTCGCTGTGAGACAAGATATTGTTTTGCTGATCGAGCAAGATAACTGTGCCCGGCATTTTAAAATAAGTGCGCATCTGTTTAATTAAGCTTGATAAGGTCATATCAAGATTAATGGCGCCAATGAACTCATCCCCCAAATAAATAGGAATGCCTAAGGTAGTGAGCAACCCTTTGCCCGCAGGGTCGGTATAAGCCTCAGACCAATAGACACTGCGCTGCGGATTCATCTCAGGGGTCGCGAGTAAAAACTGACTCTTCTTAAGGAGTCCCAACCTAAAGCCTTTCTCATTTTCAGGCCAAGGGTAATAGGACATTAACTCGCGATTAGATAAGTAATAAATCGCCGAGGCATTCGGCACAGCTTCTTTGGCCACCGGGAATGATAAAGATAATTCAAACAACATTTCTAATTCTTTATAGAAACCAGCATCCCTATCTTTTAAAGAGCCAGCGCCAGTAATTCGCCCCATATTAAGGAACGGCTTACCGTTGGCGGCATAATTGGGGGATAAGGTAAAAAAGCCTTCTTGCCTAGTAAACTTTTCGATGCTTGGCTCTTGATTGAAATGCGAGTCTTGGCTTAATTCGAGGCTATCTTCGGCGGCATCTTTAAGACTGGTGACGGCTCGAATACTCGATTCAAGCAACATGTCGATTTGGGTAACGTGGCGCTCAATTTGTTCTTGGCGCTGACTTACTAACGCCTCTTTTTCAGCATCAAACGCCGACCAAGTCGCTAAGCAAGATAATAAAATAACGCCCATATAAGTATAAAATACGGCCCAGTTATAATTTTTTTGAATGGCCGATTTTAATTGATATTCTGGCTCGTTTGACTTCATTGTCTCGTTATCTCAGGCTCTTACGGTGGTTAATAATAATATCAGGAAGCGTCACCTAGACCAACGGCTATAAAATGGTTAATGGGCAGATAAAAATAACAATGCCGATAAAATCGGCATTGTTATTGTCTAATCGCGGCTAACTTGAGCGTTAACCTTAGGGCTAAGTGTTATCTGGTCAATTGTCTAGTGACTACAAATGCTCCTCAGCATATTCAGCCAAGCGTGAACGCACTACGCCATTAAGATAAATATTGGCACTACCATCAAAGTTCTTAAAACGCTCCACCATGTAAGTTAAGCCTGAGGTAACGGCGGTCAGATAATTAGAATCAATTTGCGATAAATTACCGCAGCAAATTAATTTAGTACCCTCGCCCATGCGAGTTATCATGGTCTTGATTTGTGATGCAGTAAGGTTTTGGCATTCATCGAGCAGCACAATAGAGTTTTGAATCGAGCGACCGCGCATAAAGTTAATCGACTTAAACTGTATGTTGGCCTTTTCCATGATGTAACTCATGCTGCCATTGGGGTTAGCATCATTCTTATGCAGCACTTCTAAGGTGTCGGTAATGGCCGCAAGCCATGGCATCATCTTTTCTTCTTCCGTTCCCGGTAAGAAGCCAATAGATTCGGCCAATTCTGGGGTATTACGGGTCACTATCACCTTTTCGTACTTGTTACGCTCCACCACCATTTCAAGCGCTGCGGCCATGGCCAGCAAGGTTTTACCGCAGCCCGCGGGACCCGTTAAAATCACTAAGTCAATATCAGGGTCGAGCAGCGCATTGAGCGCCATGCCTTGATAAATGTTTTTAGGCTTAATGCCCCAAGCTTCTTGGTTTAATAAGCGATTACGCCCAAGGTCGCGCACGATTAAATTTTCAGGCCCTGGGGAGACTACCCGTCCACAAAAGTCTGAGTCTTCATCAATTAAATATTGGTTAGTGTATAAGCCTTCGGTGGCTAACGCCGAGGTTGGGATTGAGTGCTCAGTGTAACGCCCGTGTCTTTCGGTGCTCACCTTATCAAGGCGCTGCCAAAAGCCACCATCAAACTGATGAAAGCCTTTCGATAGAAAGCGAATGTCATCAATAAGCTGGTCTGTGCGATAGTCTTCAACCCGCTCCATGCCTGCGCCCTTAGCTTTGAGGCGCATGTTGATGTCTTTGGTAACTAATATGACTTGTCTAGGTTGGAACTGACGCTGTAGATGCAGCGCAGTATTGATAATGCGGTTATCGTTATTATCCCCAGGCAAGTCACCTATGGTGTAGGCAATTTTATGGTCGGGGAAAATCGCTAAGCTGCCAACAGCATCTTCATGGCCTTCACGTAAAGGTAATGGCACACCGCTAATGATGTCTTCTGGAGTGACAGAGCCACCAAGTATGCTCTCAAGCGCGCGAATGGCGACGCGGGCATCACGACTAACATCGCTCTTGCGATCTTTAATGTTGTCCAGTTCCTCAAGGACTGTCATGGGAACCATGACATCATGCTCTTGAAAGGAGTAGATGGCTAAAGGTTCATGTAACAATACGTTAGTATCCAGTACAAATAACTTTTTGCTGTCAGTATCCATGGAGCCTCCAATTTGCTGATTTAAGATGCCGTCCTGAATCTCACCTAGCTTGCCCTCCATTAAATGTCACCTCATCTTTAATACTACACCCAAGTTGATAAAGCTCAATCGCTTTGTAAAGCCTTTATTAATAGCTTGTCTGCTATCACAGCCTGTAAATGTGACCAAAGTATGACAAGGATGAAAAAGCTTATTCAGCCGTGCATTTGAGATTTCATCACTGGCGACTTATGCTGAAGCCAGCGGTTTTAAAGTCCCCCCGATTGGTGTAAGATTCGCGCCCTTTGTGACTAGCCCCAGATGAGAGTAAAAGATGCCGTTTGCCTTAGGTCAGCGCTGGATAAGTGATACTGAATCAGAACTTGGTTTAGGAACTGTGGTACAAGTTGAGCCCCGCATGGTGACTGTGATGTTCCCTGCCACCGCGGAAAACCGCATGTTTTCCCGTACCGAAGCGCCATTGACTAGGGTGATCTACAACCCGGGTGATACCATTGAAAGCCACGAAGGTTGGAGCCTTAGCGTTACTGAGCTAGAAGAGCGCGACAATCTGGTGTACTACACTGGCCCGCGCACCGATAACGGTGAAGTGACGACTCTCAGAGAAACTCTGCTTAACCACAACATTCGCTTCAATAAGCCACAAGACAGATTATTTGCCGGTCAAATCGACAGACTCGATCGTTTTGGCATGCGCTATAAAAGCCAATTACTGCGTCATCAGCTATCAAGCTCAGACATGCTCGGCCTGCAAGGCCCACGCGTTGGCTTAATCGCCCACCAAATGTGGATTGCCCATGAAGTGGGTCGCCGTCACGCGCCGCGCGTATTGTTAGCCGATGAAGTAGGTTTAGGTAAAACCATTGAAGCTGGCTTAATTATCCACCAGCAATTAATGACAGGTCGCGCTGAACGTATTTTGGTATTAGTGCCAGATACCTTGCGTCACCAGTGGTTAGTAGAAATGCTGCGCCGCTTCAACTTACGCTTCTCTGTTTTTGATGAAGACAGATGCGTAGAAGCTTATGCTGATAATGACAACCCTTTCTATACCGAGCAGTTAGTGATTTGTTCATTAGAACTGCTGCGTAAAAAGCGTCGTCTTGACCAAGCCTTAGATGCCGACTGGGATCTGTTAGTGGTCGATGAAGCGCATCACTTAGAATGGTCTGAAGATGAGCCAAGCCGCGCTTATCGTATCGTTGAAGCCTTATCAGAAGTGGTCCCTGGCGTATTGCTGTTAACGGCAACCCCAGATCAGTTAGGTCATCAGAGTCATTTTGCGCGTTTGCGCCTGTTAGACCCAGATCGTTTCTACGACTACGACACCTTCTTACAAGAAGAAGAAAACTATAAAGATGTGGCCGATGCGGCGGCATCTTTAGTGGCGAGCGAGCCATTAAGCCCTCAGCAAATTACGGCCTTAACCACCATTTTGGCGGGATCGGATGTAAGCGCGCAGTTAGCTGTGGTTAACGCTGACAGTGATGCCAGCGTTGCTGCTCGCGATGCCTTGCTGCAAGAACTGCTTGACCGTCATGGTACTGGCCGCGTCTTGTATCGCAACAGCCGCGCCTCAGTCAAAGGCTTCCCGACTCGTATTTTCCATGCTTATCCGCAGCAAATGCCTGAGCAATATGCCACGGCCGCGCGCGTGAATGCCATGATGGGCGGCTACAAGAGCCAAGCCCAGAAAATCGCCCAAGTATTAAGCCCAGAGAAACTCTATCAAGCGTTTGATGATAACAATGCCTCGTGGTGGAAATTTGATCCTCGAGTAGATTGGTTAATCGATTTCTTAAAGAGTCATCGCAGCAAGAAAGTACTCATCATTGCTAGCCAAGCTGAAACCGCTTTGGCACTGGAAGAAGCGCTGCGTACCCGCGAAGGTATTTTAGCGACCGTATTCCATGAAGGCATGTCGATTATCGAGCGTGATAAAGCGGGCGCTTTCTTTGCCCAAGAAGATGGCGGCGCGCAGGCACTGATCTGTTCTGAAATTGGCTCAGAAGGACGTAACTTCCAGTTTGCTAGCCACTTAGTGTTATTCGACTTACCGTTGAATCCAGACTTACTAGAGCAACGTATCGGTCGTCTTGACCGTATCGGCCAGCAAAATGATGTTGAAATTCATCTGCCTTATTTGCAAGACACAGCCCAAGAGCAGTTAATGCGTTGGTATCAAGCGGGCTTAAATGCATTTGAGCTGACTTGCCCAAGTGGTCACTTACTTTATGGTGAATTTGGCGAAGCCTTATTAAATGCCTTAATCGCCTGCGATCAAGACAGCATAGATACCATCATAGAAGACACGCAGGAGCGTTATCAGAGCTTAAAGCATGCTATGGAGCAAGGCCGTGACAAGTTGCTTGAAATCAACTCTCATGGCGGCGACAAGGCCAATGCATTAATCAAGCGCTTAAGTCAGTTAGATAACAACACTAACTTAATTGCGTCAGTCATTCGTTTATGGGACATCATAGGCGTAGATCAGGAAGATAAAGGTGAAAACACCATTATCTTAAAGCCGACCGAACACATGATGTTCCCGACTTACCCAGGTCTGCCAGAAGATGGCATTACTGTGACTTTTGATCGTGAAACTGCGCTATCGCGTGATGATATTGCGCTTATCACTCAAGAGCATCCGTTAGTGCAAACCGCCCTTGATTTAATTACTGGCTCAGATACTGGCTCCACCAGTGTCGCGGTATTAAAGAATAAGGCTTTACCCGCAGGCACCATCTTCCTTGAGCTGATTTATTTAGCTGAAGCAAGTGCGCCTAAGGCAAGCCAAGTGTATCGCTACTTACCACCAACCCCGATTCGGGTATTACTGGATAAAAACGGTAACAACCTCAGCGCCAATGTTGATTACGATAGTTTTGATCGCCAATTAAGCGCTGTGAACCGTCATGTCGGTGGCAAGCTAGTGAGTGCTTCGCAAACCTTACTGCACCCATTATTTGCTAAGGCTGAAGTGGTAGCGCAGGCGCAATTAGATGAGTTGTTGGTGAGCGCGCGCACCCAAATGACCGAGCAATTAGGTCATGAGTTAGCCCGCCTTAAAACCCTAAAAGCGGTGAATCCCAACATTCGTGATGAAGAGTTGCAGCATATCGAAGGGCAAATGACTGAATTGGCGCAATATCTCAATGATTGCCCACTTAAGCTTGATGCCATTCGTTTAGTGTTAGTTAGCCACGCTTAAGCTATAACGCTAATGCACTTGATGCACTAAAACTAACAGCCCCGCATGCGGGGCTGTTGTGTTTGGGGGCTAAAATAATGAACTCATTCTCCATGACAACAAAGATTGCCACCTTGCGCTTTCGCCTGCCCGAGCAAGGTTTCACAGTGCTGCAACCAAAAACGAGCACTATCAAAATTGACCACAAACTCGACCACGGCAGCACTACAAGTGAGGGTAATGGCGTTACCTTCGATTTTAAATGGGTAAGTCGCGAGCTTATGCAAGAAGCGCCGGCCAAAGACTATGGCTTGGTCTTGCGGGGTATTAGGTAAAATCACCCCAAAGGTATTGCCATCATAGCGGCCAATACTGTCGGTTTCTCGAATACTCATGCTCAACTTTTTTGCCACAGAGGCCAAAATCACATCGCCACAATCATAACCAAAATCACTATTAATCTTGGCAAAGTTATCAATATTAAACAAAAGGATGCAGGCACTTGTTTGATAGCGCTGACAGCGCTTAAATTCACTGTCTAAATTCTGCAGCCATTGGCGGCGACTCGCTATTCCAGTTAATTCATCGACTGTTTGCAACTGCATAATAGTCTCTTGCGCTTTTAAGAGATTACGCCGAGTTAACGCCATATTAGTCACGTCATAAACTATGATGCTGATATGGCTCACCTTGCCAGTTAACGAGGTGAGTGGCAGCAAGGTCAGGTTCTGGTACATATAGCGGCTTTGGCCGGTAATCGGGTGATAGTTATTAAACTGAAACACATAAGGTCTTTGCTCGTGACTAATAAACGCTTGGTTTTTTAAAGTAAATACCGTTTCCATTTTTTGTTTTAACCAAGAGGCAGGTAAGTCTGGAAAACGCTTAAACAAGTTATCGCCTTTAATATCATTAGGCGCTATGCCGCTGTGGTTTTCCATAAAGCCATTCCACAACTGGATGTTATAGTCCCTATCTAGCACTACTAGCCCGACTTCTATGGTTTGCACCATATCAATTAACCAATGCAGCTCATTCATTGCATCCAAATCAGCCATAGTCGCCCCCTTAATCCAACAAATAACCGAGTTTATAGCTCAGGGTTGGAATTGAATCTTCAGTAAACAGTAGCAAGAGATCGCACTGCACTTGATGGTCTTCAATCTGATAATTAATTTCCATCGCAAGCGTGCGCTGCCACTGCGATGAGTTTTCACTAATAAGCTCATCAAAACTGCAGTGTCGCCCCAAAATAAGCGGGTGAGACTGACTAAAGTGCATGTCTAATTGCTCGGCGACGCCATTTAAAAAGGCACCAATTAACACATTACCAGTATCCATCAAGACTTCGGTTTCCATGTCAGCTGACGCGGGGAAATTGAGTCCCATTAACTTGGCCATTTCGTTAAAACAGGCATCATGGAATAGCAGTAACGCTTCACCGCGAATACCGGCACCGATAAATCCTTGGCACAGCGCCGAGATTTTTTCGTTTTCTTTGGCAGAAGTGAGCGCCATAGTGAGCTCACTCACTTCAAGCACATTAACGTTAGGGATTGGCATTAACACGAATACATCCAGTAGCTTAGCGAGCAAATCAGCCGCGCGCCCCATGGCGACGTTGGCAATTTCTTGGCAAGCATCGCGCAAGTCCACTTTAAGCAGGGTGGAGTCAAGTTCGCTGACATGGTGAGTTTCAGCGATAACCCCATATTCCATTAAGATATTGCGGATACTATCCACATTGACTGGCTTTTGAATAAAATCTAAAGCGCCCAGCGCCTTTACCCGCTCATGGGCTTTAATTTGAATATCACCAGAAACCACGATAATTAAGGCGGGCAAATCTTGCCGCTGCACTTGCTCAAGCACTTCATAACCGTCCATCACAGGCATATTAAGGTCAAGAAACACCACCTCACCCTTACCGGCTAAAATGGCTTTTAATCCTTCTTCCCCGTTGGTGGCATAGGTAATATCAACATCCCAATCGGCAGGTAATGTTCTAGCCATTTGTTTGCGCGCCATGGCTGAATCATCACAAATAAGCACTTGTGTAGTCATGATCTCGATATGTCCTTATCAATGTCTTTATGATTATCCGCTGCTTAATCTTGTGTAGGACCTGCTTGCCTGCATCGCCCTATGGATAACTCTCGCCTCAAGTGTAGTTGCTTAAATGCCATTGTGATATTTGATGTGATTAAACAACAAGGAGTTAGCTGGACTGACCATGGTTGAACGTGTTAATAATATTCACAATTGATTAGACCAAACCCCAGATGCTAGCAAGGATGCTCATAATGTCACTCGTTAGTCTTACCATTGAAAATCACGTTGCTTTAGTGTGCTTAAATCGCCCAGAGAAGCTCAATGCGCTCACCTTTGAGATGTTTTTAGACCTAGATAAAATAATCAAACAATTAGGAAAACGTCGCGATCTAGCCGCAGTCATTTTATATGGGGCTAATCATAACTTTAGCGCAGGCCTTGATATCGCAAGCGTGATGAAGCGCCCAAGCCAAGCCTTAAGATTACTGCTTAAATGGCGCCCAGGCGCGGCCAATTTAGCCCAGCGCGTCTCTATCGGTTGGCAGCGCTTACCTATACCTGTGATTGCTGTGTTAGAAGGCAATTGCCTTGGCGGCGGCATGCAGATTGCGTTAGGCGCGGATTTTAGAATTGCAGCGCCCGAGTGCCGCTTATCGATTATGGAAGCTAAATGGGGCTTGCTGCCTGATATGGCAGGCTTACATATGCTGCGCACCTTAATGCCCAAAGATAAGGCGTTAGAGCTCACCATGACGGCAAAAGTGCTCGATGCCACTAGTGCCCATAATCTTGGCTTAGTGACACAAGTAAGCGCTGATCCTATGGCCGCAGCGTTAGCATTGATTGCAGAGTTATCGGCGCGATCTCCTGATGCACTAGCAGCCATTAAGTTATCGATTCATCGCAACTGGCTAGCAGCCACCGCATCACTATTAGCGCGGGAAACCTTCTATCAAATTAAACTGCTACTCGGTAAAAATCAGCGTATTGCCACCCAAAGACAAACCAAGACGCCGCAGCAAAACTATCAAGCGCGGCAAAAATGGTAAGCATAAAAAAACCGAGCCTAGACTCGGTTTTTTATGCACGGCTAACGAGAGCAAACTCAACTAGCGCAAATGCAGCCGCTTAGTTCCAAGGGGCTTCAGCAGGCTCGTCATCCAGATCATCTTCGGCTATTTCGGCGTCATCACCTATGTAATAAGTGCCCCAACCGTCATATTCAACATTGTGCTTAGCGGCTAACTGCATCAGTTGCTCACAGGCTTGATCCAGTAAATCAACACTCAACAAATGCTTAGCTATGGCATCAAAACAGAAAATGGTGCCACCTTCTTCCAATTCCATTTCTTCGGCATCATTTACTTCAAAACCCAGTTTGAAAGCATCAACAGCCGCTTTTTCTAATTTATCAAAATTAGTCGAGCAGAAATGATGCTCAATGGTATATAAAGCGTCAACTTCAGAACCGTCAGCCAGCAGCGCTTCGACGATTTCACGATTTTCTTCGAATTGCTCTTGCAACTCTTGCTGTATAGACATGGGTTTACTCCTACCGAATTATCTGCCGCCAATTATATACTCAATCAAGCTGAGATCGGCTAACTCTTTAGCTGCTAAGCCAACAATTGACAGCCTTAGCTCATGCGCTTGGCTTCATCACTCAGCTCAATAAATTTATCCGCCATGGCTTGATGCACATCAGCCACTAACGCTTTGACATCTGACTTGTCTAAATCTTTGGTCTCAACCGGCGCCAGCGCTTCAATAATGACAACCCCGTTATTCCAGCGATTCATTTTAATGTCGCTCTGACACGAGGCTACAACAGGCACTATCGGCACCCCGGCGGCAATGGCAGTATGAAATGCGCCGCTTTTAAAGGGTAAAATACCGCGGCCACGCGAGCGCGTACCTTCTGGAAAAATCCACACAGATAAACCTTTTTGTTTTATCTGTTCAACGGTTTGCGCCATGGTATCAAACGCTTTTTGGCGATTGTTTCTATCAATAAGAATATTGCCAGATAACCAGTAAATCTGACCAAACAGCGGCATCCACACTATGCTCTTTTTCCCTAAACTCACAGTGCCCGTTGGCACGACGGTGGTATGGGTAAACATATCAAAGTTATTTTGATGGTTAGCAACATAGATACAAGGCTGGTCGGTAAGTGCTGGGGCTTGACGCACTATGACCTTAATACCGAGCACGGGCGCCGCAAAGGAAAACAGCTTAGCGAACATATGTACATTATCGCGATGACGCGGCTTAACTACGCAATAAAGCCCGCCAAAAATGAATGCCAGCAATAACATGACTGCCAGCATAATCGACCTGATGATTAACAGCACAACAAGCTCCACTAAAAATTGAGGCGCCAGTATAGCTATAGGGCTAATGACGCTCAATCTTTTTTAGATACATGTGTACGCTATGTTACTGTTTTAGCCATACTCCACGACTGCCACAAGCGAAATATCACAGTAAATTGCGCCAAACTTAGCACTATGGCCGAGCCTGCGGGCAAATCAAATAAAGTTGAAAGCCACAGCCCCACCACATAAGCACTCACCCCGAGGGCAAAGGCCGTTATCCACCAATAGCGGGTGATGCGATTAACAGCAAGCGCTGGCAATATCAAGCTCGAAAACACTAGATACACACCGACGAGCTCCACCGACAAGGTAATCACTATGGCAAACATAAAGTAAAAATAGCTGCCATAAAGTACGCTTGGCCGATAAGCCCATAAGAGTAGCAGCAAGGCTGACACTAGCGCAGGCACAGCTAACTGTGACCAATTGACCCAAAGTATTTGCCCAGACAAGACTTGCTTAAGTAATTCACCGCCATGGGGATCGTTAGCGAGCAGCAGCATAGCCGCCGCGGCCGATACCACATAAATACAACCTATAATGGCCTCGAGTTCATCACGGCAATGGCGCGCCAGCCAAGCAATCAGTCCTGCACCCGCCAAGGCAAATAGCGCCGGCATCCACCAAGTCACTAGCGGAATGTCACTTAAGTAATGGCTGTGATGCGCCATGACAGTGCCAAGGGCCGCAACTTGCGCAATCGCCAAATCAATAAAGATAATGCCACGCTTAAGCACTTGCCGCCCCAACACCACATGCGTCGCCAATACCAGCAAGCCGGCCGCTAAGGCCGGCAATAGAATCAATAGCAATGCGCCATCCATTAGCGTGCGCCCACTAATTGAGTGACTAAGCCTTGATACCAAGCAAATAAATCTTGGCTGTTAGCGTCGCCCCTCACCGACATAGGCAGCACTAATACTGGCAATTGGCTGCGCTCAGACAGCCATGCCCCTGGGCGTTTATCTTGGTAAGATGCTTGCACTATGGCGCTAACATCCCCTTGCCCCGCCCTTGCCGTTAAGCTTGCCAAGTGATTACTCGATGGCGGCACTCCAGGTTTAGGCTCAAGATCAGCCACTTGCTCAATGCCAAACCAATCAAAGAGGTATCTAAAGCTTGAATGAAAACCGATAATTTTCATGCCGGCAAGCGTAGCGCCTTGCTGTTGCCACTGCGCCATCGCCTGCTGCCAGCGCTCAGTAAATGACTGCAAAGCCGCCTGATAGTGCGCTTGCTCGGCGGGATCTAATGCTTGCATACGTGCCGTTAACGCCGCCGCGACTTGTAGCATGCGCGGCGGTGATAAATGCACATGGGGATTTCCTGCGCGGTGCACGTCCCCCATACTGCGATCCACCTGAGTTAACTTATCTAAGGTGTCGACATGCTCGCTTGCAAAGAACAAGCCTGGCGCGCCATTACGTACCTTGGGATTAGCCGACTTTTGTTGCAGCATCGGCAGCCAGCCGACTTCAAGCTCAGCGCCAGCACAGATCACCAGATCGGCGCGGCGCATTTTAGCAATTAAACTTGGACGAGCTTCCACTAGATGCGGGTCTTGCAACGCCGTAGTAGCACTGTAAATATCAGCGTTTGGCGCCAGTTCCTTCGCCAGCGCCGCATATTCTGGTTCACAAGCAAATATGGCTAACTGCGCCTGAGCCAAACCGATACTGCTACCCCATAAACATAGGGCCAATAATTTAGAATTGATGCGCATTATGAGCTCCTAAAGACATAACATATTGCAGCGTTACTATGTTGTCATCAAAGCCCAACTCATCGTTATTCTGGTGGGTAAACTGCAAGCGCACTGTTGTGAAGTGACTGTGGTGCCAATTGATATTGGCATCCCATTCTTGATAGCCAACCTGGTGAAAATGTTCGTCATGCTCTTCTTGCACATTCAAGCGACTATAACGCACGCCTGTCGACCATTGCGGGCTGAACTGATAATTACCGCTGGCATACCAACCAGAGTAATCAGAAACAGCGCCCACTTCTTGATGCTCACTAATGCCATCAAGATAAAAGTATTCTGCCGCTAACGTCAGTTGCTGATACTTGTTATTGCCAGCTGGCGCCCACTTATATACGCCATCAAGAATATAGGTATTTTCTGCGGTAAATTTTGCTTGATGATCATGACTGTCATCATGGCCATCTTCAGCCATAGCGTGTTCTTCATGATGCTCGCCAGCGCGGCCATTTTGGTTACGCAGATAACTCATGCCAAGCTGCCATGAGGACTCAAGCCCTAAATCGCCGCCAATTTTGGTAAACGCGGTATAAACCCCGACCGTAGAGAAATCTCTATCGCCATCAGGGTCTTCTGCGCGCAGCTTATCACCGCTAAATGCCTCACTACCGACCACCCAATACCAATCAGTCGGCATCACATAAGACACTCGTAAACCATCATCAACATAGTGATCGCCTAAAAAAGCGCGATAAGGCAAAGGTCGCACACTAAAATCATCGGTATGCAAATGTTGGCTATTTAAATAACCAATGTCAGATAAGAAGCGGCCGGCGCGCACCGAAATGCCAGCAGGTAAGGCTAAGGTCTGAATGAAGGCTTCTTCTAGCTCTAATTCAGTTTCACCGTCATGATAGGCGAGCACTGTCGTGACCTTGCCATAAAAGGCATCATCAATATTGCCGCCTAACGACACTTCCGTTTCACCCAGACCAAAGCCTTCGCCCGACTTAGATAAGGCTTGCTCGCCACTTTGATAATAACCATTCACCACAGCGCTTAATTGCAGCGCCGCATCATCGCTCGTGGCCGCTAAAGCTTGCGCGCTAACTAGCATTACACCCATAGACGCTAAATTAATAACCGCTGAATCAAAAGAGCGTTTATGCCCTGAAAATAAGAAATTCATATCATTACCCAAAAAATTTGTATGCAAAAGTGGGCACCACAAGACGTAAGCTTGTATACCAAGACTAAACAATGAAATTAGTTGAGTGACGGAGGCGCGCGGCTTTGGAAATGACTGGTGTGCTGACGCCACAGGCTAGGAGTCGCTGTGACTGTATGCGGGCAAACTTGTGGACTAACGGCAGGCGGCACAAAGCTCTGAGGTAAACAAGCCTGCATCTGATGGTGATGGGCGCACAAACTACAATGCGTGAAACCAACGTCATCATAATGACTCAGAGCATGGGCTGGCGCCGACACAAACAGCATCAACCAGGATGCTAACAGCAGCCCAATGAATGTTCTTTGTTTGAGTGTTAACTCATGTACTAGGTTAGCGGCGGCCACATTGTTACCAGAGGTTACAAATGTAATGTGCTCGGATTCTAAAAGAAATTAATGGTTAATAGCAAGTTTGATTGAAATTAAGACATCATTAATGCCATCAGGCTATGATTTGGCTAACGTGGCTATGAGTGGAGCAAAAAAATGATTAACTTTCTAAAAGATAACTGGGGGATTTTAACCTTTATCAGCCTGTTTATCTTAGGGATCTTAGGCGGAATTTATTGGGTTGAAGCCTCCCTTGCAGGTCAAGAACAAGTCATTCAATAATGATAACGACTTAGCGATATGATTATCGCTAAGTCGCAAGATTTTTGGCGCAATAGACTGATTTGGCAGCGCCAATGCCTCACTTGTTAGCACCACTATCAACCGCGCTGCTTGCAAACTTATGATTAACCTCAATGGCTTCTGGCTCAGGCGGTTTTTCACGAATTTGTAATTGATCCAGTAAATGCGACACCATCAAAGTAATAGCGCAAAAAATAGCTATCACAATTGCCATTCCTTGCATCTCAGGCTTGAGATAGGCCAACAGTGCCATTCCCGCCGAACCGTAAAAGCCAAGCAGTTTAGCGCGCTGCAACCAGGAACTTTTACCTAGCCAAGCCTCACATTTAGGACACTGAAACTCGACCGCAAAACCTTTGCCGCGAGTATTAGCTATCGCGGTCATTCTAAATCCCTGATGACAATGGGGGCACAGCATAGGAAAACCTTAAAAAAAATTCAATGCGCTAGTGTAACAGATGCGCAATAGTGACGAAACGAATGGCGCCGCCCTTAGCCATGGCAGTTATTGGCTATAACCGCAAAAAGCCGTGGTTTAGCGCACAAAAACCACTCAAAATATCGGCCAAGATCAGCCGTTTGTCATTCGCCATAGCGCAAGGATTGCACTCGCCCCCCTTTAGCGAATACCATTAGCGCCTATTTTAATTTTGGAAGAAATCCTATGCAAACAGCAGCATTCAGAGGAATGTCGCTTATTCTGTTGTTGATCCTTTCTTGTAGCCGCGTAATCGCTGCAGAACCTATCACTCCAGATGCCAATGCCTCAGCGTTTACGCAGATAGATACGTTACAGCAAAGGGTTGATCAAGATATCATCGCCCTTAAGTCAGCAAAAGGTGAACTGAGACAACTCACTGAGTTCTCAATCTTAAACAATATCAATGCTATTCGAGCCGATATTGGCAGCTTAATGAACCAACCTGATCTTGATAAGGTGAAAGCATTAGCGTTAATTAACGAGCAACTGGCATTTTTAGATAAGGCCAATACTTATCTAAACAAAGACATTAGTGATTTAAAGCAAAAGCTTGATACCACTAATGACCAGACAGTATTGCTGCAAATGGCCAATCGCCAAAATGAGCGCGACTTGTTTTTCCAAGCTCAACTGCAAACTCTGCGTTGGGCGCAAAAGTTAGGTGAGAACGTTGATTTCCAGCAAACTAAGTTAAGCGATGACTTAATGAGCCGCGGCCATGAACTGGCCTCCCTCATTCAATATATTCAGCTCCAACTTAAATCTGTCAATGCTGATGTGAGCAACGCAGGTAAAGATGCGAGCAGCACTTTATTAAGCCGCCAAGCCACCTTAAAAGAGTGGTTAAGCAAGAGTACTGCAAGCCTTAACGTCACCATCAGCTTGCTGGATGATTTAGGCCAAAATACCGCTGATTTGAAGAAAATCTTGTTCAGTGTGTCTGGCGATCTAACTCAAGGGCTTATTAATGCCGATGTGGCTAAAGGCCTGATGGAGCAATGGTTTGGCGTGGGCTACTCTCAGCTTGTCGACAATGGTCCAACCTTAGTATTTAAGCTAGTGCTGTTTAGCGTCATCTTAATGCTAGCTATGTTATTAGGCCGCGTGGCTGAAACCATAGTTAAGCGTGCAGTAGGTAACTCTCGCTTAAAGTTCAGTAAGTTACTGCAAGACTTTTTTATCAAGTTATCGGGTAAAATTGTCTTTACTATCGGCTTATTAGTCGCTTTATCTCAGTTAGGTATTGAGCTTGGCCCATTATTAGCCGGTTTTGGTATCGCCGGTGTGATCATTGGTTTTGCCCTGCAAGACACCTTATCTAACTTTGCATCAGGCATGATGATCTTAATCTATCGTCCATTTGATGTGGGCGATTTGATTAATGCTGCAGGCGTGACGGGTAAAGTGAGCCACATGACGCTGGTATCGACTACCGTTATGACCTTTGATAATCAGCGCTTAATTATTCCAAATAACAAAATTTGGGGTGATACCATTAACAACGTGACTGCCGAGCGCGAGCGCCGCGTTGATTTAGTGTTTGGCATTAGCTACAGCGATAATATTCCTCATGCTGAAAAAGTACTGATGGAAATCATCACTTCGCACCCTAAAGTGCTGACTATGCCTGAGCCATTAGTGAAGTTACACACCTTAAATAATTCCAGCTTAGATTTTGTGGTACGTCCTTGGACTCGCCCAGAAGATTATTGGGATGTGTATTGGGATGTGACTCGCAGCGTGAAAATGCGCTTTGATGAGGAAGGTATTTCGATTCCATTCCCGCAGCGCGATGTTCATATTTATCACGAGAATCCACCAGCATAACGGCTGACTATTGGATAACAGAAAGGCGCCCATGGGCTAATGCCGATCAGTTAAGACAGATTGCTTGACGATCTCACTGAAAGGATCAAAATCCGATGACACCATGTCATCGGATTTTTTTATGCAACTTTCAGACGCTTTGGCGCGTACCCATATCAATCGCCATACCGAATTCACCTGTCTGGCCTATGTGCTTGAGCCTGATTTAATTCAGTCGTGCCTTGATTCTCATGGTGTTGCCAGTTTACGGCGACGTAAGTTACCTATGGATGCCATGATTTGGGCGGTGATTGGTATGGCTCTGTTCAGAGGCGAGTCCGTCCGCTCTCTCATCAATAAGCTTGATATCGTCTTACCTCAAGAGGTGGATTACGTGGCTCGCAGTGCTGTCACGCAAGCGCGCAAGCGGCTGGGCTCTGACGTTGTTCAGGATGTGTTTAAGCGAAGTGCCAAGACCTGGCATGAGAGAGCAGAGCATCCTCATTGGTGTGGACTCAACCTCTACGGTGTCGATGGTGTCGTGTGGCGAACACCTGATAGTGAGCAAAACAATCAGGCCTTTGCCAAAACCGCCAATGCTGCTGGTGATGCTGCCTATCCTCAAATTCGTATGGTTTGCATGATGGAATTAAGCAGCCACTTGGTATTGAACAGCACCTTTGATTCTGTTTGACAGGGGCTTCTATTCGTTGGGGCTTTTGCACGCCTGACAACAGGCTCAACCTAACAGCCACTGGCTGCTGCCGTTGAAGAAAGGCACACAATATGAAGTGGTACGCTCTTTAGGAAAACACGACCAACTGGTGCAGTTAACCACCACAGCTCAAGCCAGAAAGAAGTGGCCTATTGCCTGACAATATTGAAGCTCGCTTACTGACGAAGACGGTAAAAGGTAAGTTGGTTTCCATTTTGACCTGATTAACTGACCCATTGCGTTATCCGTGGGCCGAAATAGCGGATTTATATGCCCATCGATGGGAGATAGCAGTGGGCTATCGGGAGATGAAGCAGCATCTGCTGGAGAGTCGCTTTACGTTACTCAGCCAATTTCCAAAGCTGGTTATCCAAGAATTGTGGGGGGTACTGTTGGCCTATAACCTCATCAGATACAAGATGGTGTTGATGGCTAAAAGCTTACCGTCGTTACATCCGAACCAATTAAGCTTTAGAGATGCGTCGAGTTATATCATTTTAAAATTAACTCAGCTGCCATCTCAAACGCCAGGGAATGTTCCGAGAGATGTCTTGGACATAGTGCGTAATGCGAGGCAGTTCAAGCTTGATGGGAAACGGGATAGAGCCTATCCACGTGCGTTAAAAATGCGTAAAAACAAGTATCCCATTAAGCCTAAGAAAATTGCCGTTCACACTAAGTGAACGGCATTAGCCCATGGGCGCCTTTTTTAATTTAATGGGTTATCACTAAGCGTTAAATAACCGATTAGGACAAGCCCTGAATATCACCATTGGCATCAATATCTATCTGCAAATAGGCAGGGCGTAAACCTAAGCCTGGCATAGTCATCACATTGCCAGTGATCACAGTAATAAAGCCCGCACCCGCATTTAAACGCAGTTCAGCCACCGGCACCACAAAGCCAGACGGCACACCTTTTTGCTGCGGATCATGACTAATCGACATCGGCGTTTTTGCCACACATAAAGGCAAATGCCCATAATCTGTGGCTAAACTTTGCAATTGACTCGCGGCCAAATCACTTAACTCTATGCCCGCGGCGCCATAGGCCAGCTGCATATGTTGGGTAAGCTTAACGTCCAGCGGCAAGTTAACATCGTATAAGTGAGTAAACTCACTTGGCTGCAGACAAGCGCTAATCACGCTGCGCGCCAAATCAAGGGCGCCACTGGTGCCATTAGCAAAGGCTTCACTAATCTCACAAGCAAACGCCTGCGTCTTAGTCACTTGTTGCTGCAACCAGTGCAATTCTTCATCGGTATCAGTGGGGAAGCGGTTAATCGCCACCACAACCGGCACGCCATACTTACTGACGTTATTGATATGCCAGCATAAATGCTCAAATCCTGCCTGCAGCGCATCCTGGTTAGGTGCATTAATATCGCTAACAGTAACACCACTATTGGCTTTTAAGGCGCGCAGAGTTGCCACTAATACCACAGCCGCAGGCGGAATATTTGACGTGCGCACCTTGATATTGGCGTATTTCTCAAAGCCCATATCCGAGCCAAAACCGCCTTCAGTCACCACAAAATCAGCCAAGCGCAGCGCCATATCATCAGCAATCACAGAGGAATTGCCATGGGCTATGTTGGCAAAAGGGCCTGCGTGAATTAAACAAGGCGCGCCCGATAAAGTTTGCATTAAGGTTGGCGCAATGGCGTCTCGCATAATCACTGTCATGGCGCCTGCGACACCTAAATCATCAGCGCTAATCCAGTTGCCATCGGTTGATTTAGCTAAGATTATTCGGCCAATCCGCGCGCGCATATCGGCTAAATCACGGCTTAAAGCTAAAATCGCCATTAACTCAGAGGCAGCACTAATATCAAAACCTGAAGCATGCACCGGGCCATTATTGCGACCAATACCTACCTCAATTTGGCGCAAACTGCGATCGTTTTGATCAACTACGCGGCGCCATAAAATTTGCTCAGGGTCGATATTAAGCGCACTTAATCCAGATTGCTGCTCAAAGGCAGCGGCGCCTAATTGAGTTTCATGAAAGAGACGCGCATCTAACGCCGCAGCCGCTAAATTATGAGCGCTAGTTAACGCATGAATATCACCGGTTAGGTGAAGATTAAGCTCTTCCATAGGGACTACTTGAGCATAACCACCGCCAGCGGCGCCGCCTTTAACGCCAAACACTGGCCCCATACTGGGCTGGCGAATACAAGCGCACACAGACTCCCCCAAAGCGTGTAACCCTTGAGTTAAGCCTATAGTAGTTACAGTTTTACCTTCACCATAAGGCGTTGGGGTCACTGCGGTAACTAATATGGTGCGGCCAAGCGGCGCTTGCGCTAAGCGTTTGAATACGCTTGGCAAAACTTTGGCCTTATGGGCGCCATAAGTCACTAATTCATCGGGCTGGATACCAAGCCTTGCTGCTAAGTCACTGATGACTATTAATGGGGAATTTCTTGAGATTTCGATATCAGATAGCATGTATTTTTTATTCTCTGGGATCTGCTAGGGCGTTGCGATCATAGAGGAATTTGGGGCTAGCTCAAAGAAACAGATGGATTTAGTCGCGACAAGCGTGCTGCGGCGCACACACGCTTATCAAGGTACAGGTGAACTATGAGGCTTACAGGTAAGTCAATTGCCCTGTTAAATGGGGCCTGCGACCTTTAATATCTCGCATTTCAAATTGATAACCAGCATCAATCGGCTCAAGCGCAAAAGTAACATCTGCCGGCATAAATAATGGCAATTTAAAGGTCACGTCTACTTCAAAGGCTGGCATAGTCGCATGCGGCATCATTTGCGCTATGCAGCGCGCCTTCGACCACATGCCATGAACTAACACCCTATCAAAGCCAAAGCGTTTCGATAAAATTGGGTGTAAGTGAATCAGGTTATAGTCGCCAGACGCCATAGCATAGCGGCGACCTAAGTCGTCATCTAAATGCCATTGCAGCGGTTGCTCCCAATTTATAGCAGCGCCTTTAGGCGGGCGCACACGGGACGAGCGGCTTTGCGGGCAGCGATATAAATAGGTAGATACCGACTGCCACACCACTTCATCCTTAACAGTCACTTGGCCGGTTAAATCAAACTCAAGCCCAAGCTCAGTGATGCGGCTATCGCTCATGTGGCAGCAAATATCGACGCGCTCATCAATGCTGACATTGCGCAGATGGCGGATATTATTCTTAAGGTGGATCATGCCAAGCAGCGGGAAAGTAATGCTTTTATGAGTGAACAACTCAGCTTGCAGGCGAAACACTAACACATGCAAAAATGTGGCAGGTAGAGTTGCACCATCAAACTGATATTCACATACCTTGACATAGCGCTCAACGGCGTCAGCTTTTATGGCAATATCGCAACAGTTAACCTCAATTGACTCCAATAACTCGCCATTCCAGCCAGGCTTACGCCCAAACATTATCTTGCGATAGAGAGAAAACAACGATGGCATTTCATTGAGGTGAACTATATGTTGCATATCCGCAGGTATCTTTCTAAAAATTAGCCCAGAATTATAAGCCAGTCGCACCAAAAAAACAGCTTGATTAACATTTACTCAGCTAGAGTGCGGTTTTAACCCAGTTACGCCGATATTTATCTGACGCCCTTAGCAGTCTGTGGCAGAATTTGCCGATAGTTCTTCAAGGCGACTCATACGTGCAAGACAAAAACTTCGATAAACTCGCAACTAAATTTGCGAAAAATATCTATGGAACTCCCAAGGGAGAAATTCGTGCTGCCGTTTTATGGCGCGATTTGCAAGCGGCGATAGACCAGTATTGCCAAGATAAAAAAGTGAGTAAATTAAGAGTCTTAGATGCAGGTGGCGGCTTTGGTTTTATCAGCCAAAAATTAGCAGCCCAAGGCCATGAAATTGTTCTGTGTGATATTTCTGAGCAGATGTTAGCCCAGGCGCAAGAGCAAATTGCCGCTAGTGAAGAGCCGCTCGATATCCGCCTAATTCACTGCGCCATTCAAGAGTTACCGCAGCATGTGGAAGGTAAATTTGATTTAATATTATGTCACGCGGTCGCTGAATGGCTGCATGATGCCAAAAATACCTTAGCGCAATTATTAGATTTTCTGAGCAAGGATGGCTTATTCTCATTGATGTTTTTCAATAAAGAAGCCATGCGTTTTCACGCCTTAGTCTCGGGCAATTTTGATTATGTCAGTGCTGATTTTAAGATTAAGAAAAAAGTACGCTTAACCCCCACTCACCCCTTGTATATACAAGACGTGAGAACTTGGTTTACTGAATGGCAACTTGCGCTTATTTGTCAGTCGGGCGTGCGCGTCATTAATGATTATCTTAAAAAATCCATGCCTGACAATTTTGATTTTCAGCAGTTATTAGCGATGGAATTGGCTTATTGCCAGCAAGAACCCTATTTATCCCTTGGCCGTTATGTGCATTTTATCGGCCAAGTGAAAAAATAGCGGCTAGAGATGACATATCCCATTAATCAAATAGCTCAATATCGCCATTTTTAGGCTTTTTAGAAATGCTATAGAGGTAACGCCCCTCTTGAGTATCAAGCATTTCAATGGGTTCGCTGGCTAGCCGTTTAACCATGGCTTTACCGCTAGTGGGATTAAACAAGACCTTGCGCGGCCAAATGCCGCCAACATCTTGCGCTAAGATGGGAATATTCTCTGTATCTAAGTAGCTATATACAAAAGATATATTTAATTGACCTATATTGGTGGTGATTTGATTACCAATACTGGCGCCACCAAATATCTTAGCTTTTAAATTAAAACGACTGCCACCGCGGCTTAAAATACCATTGATTAATTGCTCCATGGCCCAGTTACCATAACGGCAACAATAACTATCGGCCGCAATTTGACGTTCATACTTACCAGCTTCTGGTAACAGAAAATGATTTAAGCCACCTATGCCTAAATGATCGTCATAAATACACGCAGAAATACAAGAACCTAATCGGGTATAAATCAACTCATCATTGCCCGTTAAGTAATATTCACCAGGATTTACCCGCGCGACGAATTTATCGAATTTTTGATCCCAATTACGGCTGATACCGTCAAATTCAGCGTAAACGGTTGGGGAATTTGATTGCAAAATTAAGCCTCCATGCTTATTCCTTAACCATTATAGTCAAGTTAATATTAATCACATGCTGACCTGTCTTGGCGGCAATCCGTCACTGTTACCCCTAATTCCTTAAGTTTAGTAATCACAGATTTAGGCCCGACTAGATGCCCTGCACCTATAACGGCAAAAATAGGTTGCTGGCTCTGACCATCCGCCAGCAAGCGATAAAGATCAGCTGCCATGGTTTGATTGCGATCCCACAATAATTTTTGCACTAAATCTTGCTGAGTATTCGCAAGCATATCCGCCTCGGTCAGCTCAAGCAGCTGCTGATCATGACCTTGATGCCAAGCATCAATCAATGCGCGCAAACTGCTATCGGGTGTAGTAATAGCCTCTGCTAACAAGTAATTTTGGGTGCGAGCATCAAATGAGGCTAACAAGGCCAATTGAAACTCACTGGTTTCAAGCTCTAATACCGATTTAGCCTGCGCCTTATAAAGCCAATATTGATCAACCCCAAAAGCCGGGGTAAAGCCTAATTGCTCAAATTGCAGCAAGCTGATTTGTAAGGATTGCAACCATGGCTGCCAGGGCGTTAATGCCTCACAAAAGGCTTGGCGACTCTGGCAATACTGAGTTAATTCAGTTTGAGTCGCTGAGGTAATGGCAATAGCAGGTGATGCCTTAGCAAACCGCAGTAATAACTCAGGCGCCATTGGCTTTCTAATATCAACTTCAACCACCAGGCTTGTCGCCTTACTAAACGCAGCTTCAATATGGGGCTGCATTGGATAAAAGCTCGCCTGCCCCACATGAATTGATCCCAATAAAAAAGCGCTATTACCCGCTTTATCTAAACGGTAAAAGGCCGGATTAGCTTCACTGGCATAAGCTGCGCCCCATCCCCACCAGCTAAGTAATAACAGCATAAATGCGCGCGGAATTTTGCGGGGAGAAGAGCATTTCATATATAATCCCTAACTGACCTTTGTTGAGAGAAACCTAATGCCTTATTCACGAATTCTGGAACAGTTGCAACAGAATCTGCAACTTGCTTACCGCCAAGCCATAGATGCCGATGCTAAATTAGATGCATTACAGCAAGCTGGGCACGCTAAATTCAGCACCATTTTTAAGCCAGAACAAGGTTTTACTCAAAACAGTAAACGTTTTCTACCTTATGTCAAAGACTTAGCCGCTGAAGTAGCGCAATTTCCAGCCACAGATATCGACACTGAGCAGCTGCAAACTGTAGTGAAAAAGCTCGCGTTAGTGCTATCAACCTTGCAAGCCTTTAAGCAACAAGGCTAAGCAATCAAGTGTTACTAACAAAAACAGCCGCTAAAAAACGGCTGTTTTGTTTTTAGTGCGAAGCGTTATTCCGAAGGTGAGCCTTGCAGAACTGGCGCCACGGTTTTATTAAACCAAGTGGTTAAGAGCCCAGACTCATACATAAAGGGTCTATCTATAATAGGTTGAATGCCATCAAGAAAACCTAAGTCTTGCAGTTTCTCACTGCCAGCCAGCATAGCTTGGTTGCCTTTAATCACCTTATACGTAAAGGTAATGCGAGGCGGGTATAAATTACTCACAATGCGAATATCATTTAAGGTCGCACCAAAAGTTGGCCGAATATCCCCAGCTAAATCAACGTTAGTGACTACTAACTCAAGCTTTTCATTCGACTCAAGCATAGGCGTTACTTGCTGGGCTAAATTCGCCGTTAAGGTATCAAATACTCGCTGCTGAAAGCGCGATTGCAATTCAGAAGAAGCCTTAATGTCGGTGTACTTAGCAGGATCTAGCCATTCTATGGTTACCGCTCCAGCTTGGGTAACCATACTTGCATCCTGACTGTTTTCAACCGCTGAGTTAACCACTGTCTCAGCCTTATTCTCAGTAGACGTTTGCGCGCAGCCAGTCAGTGCAATAGCACCAACTATGACAAGTGAAAGATAAGATCGGGCACTCATTAAGCTCTCCTTTGGAATTTGCGCAGGCATATCCCTCGCGCTCAGATTCAACGTTGTAATTCACAGCAACGATTAGTACATCAAAAGTTAGCTTAAATATACATCAAATGTCACTAATTACATGTGAATCTGAGGTTAGCTTATCTACGCGCTTTAAAAAGGAAAACGCTGACACAAGCCAGGATAATGCTTAAGCAGAATTTTTTTTCTGTCATCAAATTTCTTGCCTACGGGGCGATTGCCAGTCGATGGCACAAACGGCAATTCTTCACCGGTGCGATCTTCATAAATCTTGCCAGCGACCAAATCATATTCATCCACAAACGGATAAGGAAAATTATCGCGCATCGGAAACTGAGGTAACTCAGCTAAATAATCTGGCTCCACTAAAATACGTTCAAACCAGGTTTTACCTAAAGAAATCAAGAAGCAGCGGAATTCAGCGAACGCATATTCATTATCACAGCCGGTCAACACAAACGCGGCGCCCCACATAGGCCAAGTGTATGCCCTGCGCATTTGTTTAGAAAAATACACATCAAACTCAGCTAACTGCTGATCGTCCAAAGCAGTTAAAGCTTGAGTCAGGGCTGTGACTAAGCTTTGCTCATCTTGCTCGGCGCTGGTGCGACTCACCAACTGCCAAAAATCATTCTCTGTCACGCTAACCTCTTCTTTGAATATTAAGGCAATTTACTGGACTCAAGCGATAGGAGTTTTTACACTTTGGCAAAAACTAACAGAGCTTGCTATGAAATCCTACCCTTGGCCCATTGCCAGTCTAACTATTTGCTATTTATTTGCTGCTACATTAGGAATGACTTACGCCATCACTAGCGCTAATCTCAATTTATTTAGCTTAGGTATGATACCAGTATTGGTGGGTATTTACTTACGTGCCGATTGGGGCTTGTTACTATTAAGACTCTACATTGCTATTCAAGCCCTTGCCATCATGGCGTTAGCCACCACGGCAGTGATTGCTTGGCAGATAAATCCAAAAGAAGTGATAGTACAGTGGAATGGCATTGTTATCCCGATTGGGCTAGTGATAGCCATTGCTATCATCAGCCAAGTGTTGCAATGGCAAGTGGCATTTAGCGCCTCAACTCGCAACTTTTTTAAGCCAATTTCAGTCAATTAATTGCAAACGTGTCAGTCTGGTAAATACTTAGTCAAAGGATGGAATATGACCTAAGGGATTTATGAGCCAGTTTGATATTAGTGATCTCACGTTATTATTAGTTGAGCCGTCACCTATGCAGCAGAAAATCATCATGGAAAGATTACATGATGAAGGCGTGTGTAATATTCAGACGGCAGATAGTATCACCGCAGCTAAGGCCGAAGCTAAGCAATGCCATCCCGATGTGATTGCTTGCGCTATGCACTTTGCCGACGGCACAGCGCTTGATCTCGTCAAATACATTAAACAAGATCCAGACCTTGAAAATATCTTGTTAATGCTAGTCTCGAGCGAATCCCGATTCGCCCAATTAGATGCTTATAAGCAATCTGGGGTAGTTGCCATTTTACCTAAACCCTTTTCACGGGATAATTTGCATACTGCGCTCGTTTCAGCCGCTGATTTACTTAGCCATCAAGAAATCGAACTTGAATATTTAGACCCTCATGAACTGCGTGTATTGTTAGTTGATGACTCAAAATTGTCGCGCAATATTATTCGCCGCACACTCTATAATTTAGGTTTCAGAAACATTACTGAAGCAAGCGATGGCAGTGAGGCTAAATTATTATTTCAACAGCAATATTTTGACTTAGTCGTGACAGATTTCAATATGCCAACTATGGATGGCTTGTGTTTAACGCGCTTTATTCGAGAAGACAGTGAAAATAGCCACACCCCGATTTTAATGGTCACATCAGAAGCCGATGAATATAAACTGAATCAAATCTCTCATTCAGGAGTAGACGCCGTGTGTGATAAGCCGTTTGAGCCCAAACTGGTGAAGCGCTTATTGCATCAAATATTAGAAGGTTAATCCTTAATGATATTGCGCGCTGCAGAGTCCATAACAATCAAAGCTATGCGCACAAATTGGCGAGCCATTAACACCCCTAGAGTAAAAACTCATCACATTGAGTCAATTTTAAGCAACAACAACTTCCAATCAAGAATGTGCTGTGGCATGTTACATTAAAACATCACTCTCTAAGGAAGGACACGATAATGAACAAAGCTGAACTGGTTGCCAAAATTGCCGAAAATGCCGAACTGTCAAAAGCGCAAGCAAACCGCGCACTGAAATCGTTTGAAATGGCGGTAACTGAAGCCATGAAAAATGGCGACAAGATCTCATTGGTTGGATTTGGCTCATTTGAGATAGCGACTCGCTCAGCCCGTACCGGTCGCAATCCACAAACCGGTAAAGAAATTCAAATTCCAGCGGCAAAAATCCCCAAATTTAAAGCAGGCAAAGGCTTACGTGATTCATTATGTTAAGCCCTTATTCAGCGCTTAACATAAGCATAAGAATTGAGAATTAGATAGCTGCGACAAATAGTGACAAGCAAAAACTCACTAGCGTTAGAACAACCTGCAGTTTTGCAAATTTGCTGTAACCATTTGCATTAGGTTTAAATTAAACATCTAATAATAAAGGGAAATAGCATGAGCACTCGATTAACAAGCATAGCCATTATCGTGGCAACAAGTATGGTGTCGGGTATCGCAAGCGCTGCGGTATCTGGCAATATTGGAGTTACTTCTAATTACATTTGGCGTGGCGTCACGCAAACTGCTGATGCCACCGCAGTGCAAGGCGGTTTAGATTATGAGCATGAATCTGGCTTTTATCTTTCCAGCTGGGCATCAAATGTCGATTTTGGTACCGACACTAGTTATGAACTTGATTTAGCCGGTGGATATGCCAACAGCTATGGCGATTTCGCGTATGACATTGGTTATATCTACTACGCCTATCCAGATGCTGACGATAAAATCGATTTGGGCGAAATCTATGGCTCCATTGGTTGGAAGTGGTTCACTCTGGGTTACTCTCATGTGGTCAATGCATCGGATGACATAGTCTCTGAAGGTGTTGATAAAGAAGATTATGGTTATCTCACTGCCGACATAGGTATCCCAGTTAACGAGACTTACTCAATCAATATTCATTATGGTTATTCAAGCGGTGATGTGATCCAAGATTGGTTCGATCAAAAAGACTATTCTGATTACAACATTGCGCTTAACGCCGAAACTACGATTGGCACAGTGAGCTTTATGATCACAGACACTGACCTTAAAACTGACGATCCTAAAGTGGTATTAGGCTATTCATACGGCTTTGATTTATAAAGTTAGTTTTTATAAATTTAGCTGACAATTAAGCCCGCAATAGCGGGCTTAATCCAATAAAACGTTTGAGCGGCTTACGCTTATTTTTGCGTTAAGCTATCACTTTGCGATTAACCTTACGCGCCATCACTTCTTTTTCGATTAGCTCAATAATGCTTTCAGCAATGGCTATGCCAGTACAATTTTCTATGCCTTCAAGCCCTGGTGATGAATTCACTTCAAGCACTAACGGGCCTCTATCGGAACGTAAAATATCAACCCCTGCCACTACTAATCCCATGGCTTTAACAGCGGCTATCGCCGTTTTACGCTCTTGCGGAGTGATTTTAACTTTCTCGCCGACTCCACCTAAATGTAAATTGGAGCGAAAATCTCCTTCAGGGCCTTGTCTGCGCATGGAGGCCACCACTTTATCGCCCACAACGAAACAGCGAATATCACTGCCCTTAGATTCTTTAATAAATTCTTGAATCAAGATGTTGGTCTTAAGGCCTAAAAACGCCTCAATCACGCTTTCAGCCGCTTTTTTAGTTTCTGCCAGCACGACACCTATGCCTTGGGTGCCTTCGAGTAATTTAATCACCAAGGGCGCGCCGCCCACCATATTGATGAGATCTGAAATATCATCCGGCTTACAGGCAAAGCCAGTAATAGGCATGCCAATACCTTTGCGCGATAGCAACTGTAACGCTCGCAATTTATCCCGTGAGCGCGCAATCGAGATGGAATCGTTAGCGGCAAACACCCCCATCATTTCAAATTGTCGCACTAAGGCGCAGCCATAAAAGGTCACACCGGCGCCAATGCGCGGGATCACGGCATCAAATCCCACTAAATCTTGCCCTTCAAAATGGATGCTCGGCTTTACCGAATTGATATTCATATAACAATTGACTGTATTAATCACCTGCGCCTCGTGGCCGCGGCTAATACATGCAGTAAGTAAGCGCTGCGTGGAATACAACTCAGGATGTTGGGACAAAATTCCTATTTTCACGATACGTACACCCAAAATAAAAGGCCAAGACGGCAAAGGGATTTTTGTCTATTCAGTGACCTGGCGCAAGTGATTTCAAACATTTAACCAACATTTATTTAGCCTAATAACACACAAAAACAACATGATTCGTATAAAAGCGAGTAGGAGTGGGAAAATCAAAGTGGCAACCCCTTATCAATGCAAGCGGCACTTGAGTAAAAACCATAGAACAAGCAACATTCTGGCATCATTTGACGAAAAGTTCTGATTTTTCACTAACTTGATATACACTCAAAAAAGGTTTGATAAAGGACATCAAGATGACATCAATTTCCTTAGCATATAAAGAAAATTTAAAATCACTGTCTGATGAATTGATTCGGATCCAAAAACCGATCCAGATTCTCGATGCCATAAAATGGCCAAGAGAATACGAGCATACCTTTTTACAAAACCCCAATCGCCTGCCCACAATTGATCAAGCCTTTTATCAGCAGCGACCTCTGCCTTTTTATCCGCGCGAATTAACGTTAGCTTTGCTGGATTTAAAAGTGGCTATTCGCCGCAAACTTGGCCATCGCGATCCATTAGGCAAAATTCTAAGTAAAACCGCCGATCAATATTTACTTGTGATTGAAATGCTTGAAAATCGCGGCAATAAACGTTTTGGTGAGCTCAGCAGTCAACTGTACGGTTCATCCACTCAAAAACTGCATGGCGATCGTCATAGCATCAAGCAGTTAGGTGACCGCCTAAGCTACTTATTTTCCCTCCCCGCCGCTAAACGCGCCAATAGTCAGCACCCAAAGATACTGGATGCCAGCTACGCTGTGGATGAATTAAGTCGACGGTTAAATAGTTATTTTCATAGTGATGATATTCGGGTGCGCCTCAGCGACGGCATCATGTCGGACGCGGCAGTCGGTGGCGATACCATAAAAATAAGTAGCCATGCTAAGTTCAGTGAAGCGGATTTAAATATCTATGAAGTTCACGAAGGCTGGGTGCATGTAGGCACCACCTTAAATGGCCGCGCGCAGCCCTATGCCAGCTGGCTTGGGGTCGGTTCGCCGCGAGTAGCCGCTACCCAAGAAGGCTTGGCGGTATTACTAGAAATGCTCACCTTAAGCTCAACCCCTGGGCGAGCGCGGCGCATTAGCGATCGCATTGAAGCTGTCAACATGGCGGAAAATGGCGCTGATTTTATTGAAGTATTTAGTCATTTTCGTGAACGCAACTTAAGTGCCACCGACAGCTATCGCATCACCCAGAGGGTATTTCGCGGCGGCGATGTGCGCGGTGGCAGCTATTTCACTAAAGACATTTCTTATGTGCGCGGCTATGTTGAAAACATTAACTTTATTCGCGCCGCCATTACCGCGGGCTTACCAGAACTTATCCCTATGTTGTTTGTTGGGAAACTTGCCATTGAAGATATTCCCGCGATTTATCAAGCCTATCAGCAAGGGGTTATTGATAAACCTCAGTACTTACCTTCCATGTTTGAAGACTACAGCGGCCTCTATGCTTGGTTTGGCTTTGCCTCTGGCTTGGCTGAAATTAACTTAAAAGGGGTGCAACGTCACTTCCAGCGCCTATTTACCGACTTACCAGTAGTTGACCCTATTGCTGAATTTACCGATGAAACAGAATTTGATAACAGTAGCGACTAGGCATAATTAGGTTGCTCGCAGCCTACACAATCAAACCACTCAATCGGTAATCGGCTAAATCTGCACTCAACTGAATGCTCAATAAACGTCCTTAATAAACTATGTCCTTAATATACTAAAACCATGGCCATTGTTGATAATGACCATGGTTAGCAAGTTATGCTTAAAAAAACATGGCTAGCAAATAATGAAGCTAAGCTAACTTAGTAGCGCCCCATTCTTACCCCTTGATACCTAGCAATCATAAAACCCAACGGTATTAATCAATTCTGCGACTGCTTAGCTAAAGCCTCTTTACGGCGTTTGAAATACTCGCGGCTTAAGCCAAAAATCACTGGGCTTAATAAAATCAAGGCGATTAAGTTCGGGATGGCCATCAGCGCATTTAAGGTATCAGCCAGCAACCAAATAAAATCGAGGGAACTGATAGCTCCAAGCGGCACGGCTAATGTCCACAACCATCGAAAGGGCGTTATCACCCGTGTGCCAAACAGATACTGAGCGCACTTTTCACTATAAAGACTCCAGCCCAAAATGGTGGTAAAAGCAAAGACAGTTAAAGAAATAGCCACAATATAATTGCCCATAGGCAAAGCTTGGGAGAAGGCATGGGATGTGAGCGCAGCGCCATTAGCCCCCGATGTCCACGCCCCCGTGACTATAATGGCTAAACCCGTGATAGAGCACACGATGATGGTATCGATAAAGGTTCCAAGCATGGCGACTAACCCTTGAGCCACAGGATCTTTGGTTTTGGCAGCTGCGTGCGCAATTGCAGCGCTGCCAAGCCCGGCTTCATTTGAAAACACGCCGCGTGCAACCCCAAAATGAATCGCGGCCCATACGGCAGCGCCGGCAAAACCGCCTTGAGCAGCTACTGGATTAAAAGCGCTTTCAATCACTAACACTAACGCTGCCGGAATTTGATCCGCATAAATAAATAACACGCCAAGGCCTGCGCCCACATAAAAAACCGTCATCAAGGGCACTAATTTACCTGAGATATCGGCTAAACGCTTAACCCCGCCCATGAGAACTAACCCCACCAACACCATCATGGTGATACCGGACGCCCAAGCAGGAACATTAAAACTTGTCGCCAGCGCTTCAGCCACTGAGTTAGCTTGCACCGTATTGCCAATGCCAAAACCGGCCAATGCGCCAAAAATAGCAAACAGGGTTCCTAGCCACGCCCACTTTTTACCTAGGCCATTTTTAATGTAATACATGGGGCCACCAACATGGTTGCCTTGATCATCGACTTCACGATATTTAACCGCCAGTACCGCTTCACTGTATTTAGTGGCCATACCCACCATAGCGGTGCACCACATCCAAAATAAAGCGCCCGGTCCCCCCATGAAAATAGCGGTCGCCACGCCAGCAATATTACCTGTGCCTATGGTGGCCGATAAGGAAGTCATCAAGGCGTTATAAGGACTGATCTCGCCTTTTACAGCATCACCGCTTTCAGCGGTACGGCCTGACCACATCAACTTAAATCCGTAACCTATCTTTAAAACGGGCATTAACTTAAGCCCCAAAGATAAAAAGAACCCCACCCCTAAAATTAATACCAACATGGGTGGCCCCCATACCCAGCTATTAATAGTGCTGATTATTTGAGTAATAGATTCCATAGTGACCTCATGCTTATTATTGTTATTGAGCAGCGCTTGATGATAACTGCTTACCAACACAAGCTACAACTTATTGTTAACAAATGAAACATCTATCACTTAACACCAATATAAATGCCTAAATCAATAAAATACGGCTGAGGTCATGCCATGATTCGCTGTATTTTCTAGCTATATTTTCAATTTGTGATCCGCGTTGCTAGATCTCAGCGAACACTTGTACGCATAATTGCAGCTCACTATGCTCACCTAACTGGAGTCGGTCAATTGCAAACTCAACTGTGTAATCAGTGTGGCGCCACCATCGCCTATAGCGATTTAACCTGTCATCAATGTCAGTGCGATTTCAACCTAGATGCACTCGCTGGCATCGATCCAAGCTTGCACCTTAAAAGTCAGAAACTTACCGCTTGGTTTAGTTTATTGCTTGGCGGGGTCGGGGCTCATCGCTTCTATCTAGGTCAACCACTCAAAGGCAGCTTGTACCTCGCCTTTTGCTGGACACTAATCCCAAGTGTGGTGGGCTGGTTTGATGCCTTTAAGACCTTCACCATGGATCCGGTACAATTCAAACTAAAATATTGCCGCCGCTCACATGTGTGCTGATTTCATATAATGAATCTTTGGATTAACACGACTTAAGTTCACTTCAGCATTAATGTGCTCTAACGAAAAAAGCCTGCGAATGCAGGCTTTTTTATGGCAAAAAATAAGGACTATTGTAAGTTCACAGTAAAGTTCATTTGCGTGACTTTACTGCTTGGCATTGTTGCCGTAATAGTGACTACCGCAGCACCTGAAACGCCATTATTAGTGAGGGTAAAGTTAGTGCTAGTGCCACCAGCACTATTGGTATTAGGCACCTGATACCCATTAAAACTAATCGCACCTAGACTTGAGGCCACAGAAACCACAGTACCTGCGGGTAAAACCTGCGCTGGCGTTGATGTGTCAGTTAAGTTCACTCTAAAGCTCTGACCTGCCAAGGCTGGCAGATTAGGGGTAACTAGCTGACCACTAGGGTTGGCAATAATGGTATTAGCACTGAACACAGTCATTAAGGCATCTGAACCTGACATAGTCATCACTAGCGCTTTGCGAATATAACTCTTACTAAACACCCCTTGCCCACAAAGAGTACCTTGGCATTGTGGGCCGTTAAAGCGGCCATCAGCTGCAGGATAGACACCATTGTCAGCTAAACTTAAGTACTTCTCACCAATATCATATTGATTATTTTCATTATCATCACGAAATGGCGCGGCTAAATCGCTAAAGCCTTGGCTATGATAAGTTTCAATATTCATGCCATTACCCGAGCAAGTCTGGGCATTACCGACAACATCAATACATGCCTTAGCGATAACTCCGCCATCGGCAGCATCAAAAACGTTATTACCATTGGTATCAAAGAAGGTTTCATGACCTAAGGCATAAGCCAAAATAGTAATGCGATTATCAGGCACTCGCGGCGCACTTGAGGTCCACTCAACGCTGCAGCGACCATTAACCGTTAAACAACTAGGTACTATCTGACCGCCTTCAGAAGTGAAATTAATGCTAGTGTCATCAGGCACTGGGTTGGAAAAACTATCAGCCGCATAGGCAGTAATAGTGACTTTAGTGCCATCCAGTGAACCGGCCTCTGGGTTTGAGGTTGTGGTGGATAAACTAAAGGCTAATTGCTGCGGCAAACCGGTATTAACAGTTAACTGCTCGGACTGACTACTGATTTTTATGCCCGTGTCAGCATCAGTGGCTGTTGCCGTGACTCGCACAGGTGTTGGCACTGTGCCTGATAATACCCGCACACTGACTTCGCCCAGTGCATTGCTGATGCCTGTAGCGCTACCAAGGCCATTGGCAAAGCTTAAACCGCCTACCAGAGTATCTAGACTAAATACAACCGTTTGCTGCGCGGCAGGCTGACCATTAGCGCTAAAGACTTTAAACGTCACTAAGGAGCTTTCACTGCTACCAGTACCGCCAGCACCTTTAATGCGAATTTGCTTAGGTTCAGCGGAGATAAAGCTTAAGTTAGCTAACGTTTGGCGCGCTAAGATAAATGGCAAGGTTGCTGTTAGGCTCTGATTACCAATTAAGGCAGTCGCTATTATCTCATCATTGCGCTCGGTGTTACCACTACAGCGAGTATCTTCAAAGGTGGCCTTAGCATCACCTGCGACGCTAGTGACCAGAGTATCTAATTTGGCATTGCCACCCTGCGAGCAATTTGAGCTAAAGCTCACTGAGGTTGGAGTTTGTAAGCGCGTGACTTTGCCTTGCTCATCGATAGTGACTAGTGAGGCTGTTAGCCCAAAACTACCAATGGCACTTAACAGGTAATTACCATTGCTATCTTTAGGTAAGCTAGTCCCTAAAGTACCATCGATAAATGTACCATCGGCAAAATGGCCGAGCTTAATTTGAGTACTGTCTTCAACCACATCATTACTCAGCACTTCAAACAAGCTGGTCTTAGTAATGACTTGGCCGCTATGATCTATGCTTGCGGTCAGCGCACTCGCCCCTAATTCATTCACGCTTGGGGTAAATGGAATTTGCGCTAAGCCAGTGTTATTGGTGAGCGCAGTGGCAGGCAGCAAACTGGCATTACCTGCACTGAACGTCACTTTAGCATTAGTCACAGCTTGATTTTGGTCATCTGTCACTAGCGCTTGTAATTGCACGGTTTCACCCACTTTGATGCGGGTAACTGGCGTGCCATTAAGGCTAATGCTGCTAATGAGTTGATATCTGGATTTATCCACAACCGCCGCCACAAATTCATAATTAGCGCTCGCGCTTAAATTAGTCGCTGCAATTGTGGTAAAACTGGCCGTCACGCTGCCAGCCCCTTGGGCTTTATCGTCATTAGTGATAATCACTTGGGCGATACCATCACTATTGGTCAATTTAGTGGCGGGAGTGACAGTAGCAAAACTACTGCTAAAATTCAGCACTTGGCCCACGTTGGAGCCATCTTTAACATTAAGCTTAGCGCTAACACAAATGCTTGAGCCTGTGGCAAAACTTACCGAATTGGAAGCGCCACCACATATTCCCTGCTCTACGGTATGAAAACTAATAGATAAATTATCTTCACCACTACCACTACCACTACCAGATTCATCACTCGGGCCATTACAACCACTCAGTAAGATAATTGCCAAGAAAGTTAGCCAGTAAAATTTGGTAGATGAGATACTTCTCATGCCGTCATCCTTGTCGAAAAAGTTAATTAAGCTTGTATTTCAGTCCGTAAATACTTGATCAATTCCTTGACCGATTTTGATTCTGGACCCTTAGTTAATTCTTTAGTGCTTTGGCGAATTAACTGACGCAGCTTTTGTCTATCTAACTGCGGATGTTGCTCTAACAACACTTGAATTTCACTGTCGCCACCGCTTAACAAACGATCTTTAAGCTTTTCAAAAATCTGTTGTTTAGCGGCTTCATTGTTATTCTTGTTGAGCACATTGTTCATGGCAAAACGGATAGGTTCAGGATCCACAGTGCGCATAACCTTGCCAATGTATTGCAATTGACGACGATAAGCCTCGGTATTAATCTTGATACTCTTAGCAGCTAAGACACAATCTAACACCCGCTCTTCCAAATCCATTTTTGCCAACTGAGATTTGCTCAAGCTTACCAATTGCTTCCCTAATTCCTGCGAAGCCTCTGATTCACGCTTGACCCCAGTGCGACTGATATAATCATCATCATTGTCATAGGGTTGTTTAAAATGTTCGGAATCACCAACGATATTCATCTATAAAGCCTCAAAAGTAGTTACTGGCTAATTCTAACACTCTGCGTGCATCTTCGCTTCAGTATTCTAGGTCTTGAATTTATGCTATTCATCTTTTAAGCACTTGTACAATCAGTTAATTAGTCAGTGTGCCAACCCAGTTATCTTTGTTATGCTAAAGCTATCTTCTATTTTTAAATGAGAATGGCTGTGTCAAACACCAGAATCGAAACCCAATTAGATGCCCTTAAAGAAGCTGTGGCCATGGCATTGGAGTATGCTAGTCAACTGGGCTGTCAAGCCGCTGAGGTCGCCATCAGCAAGCAGCAAGGGCTTTCAGTCTCAACCCGCCTTCAAGAGATTGAAACTGTTGAGTTTAATAAAGATGGTGCCTTAGGCATCAGCTTATATCGTGATGGTTGCAAAGGCAGTTCATCGACCTCAGATTTAAGCCCACAAGCCATTCGTGAAGCCGTTAAAGCTGCTGATAATATTGCTAAATTCACCTCTGCCGACCCTTTTTCTGGTCTGGCGGATGCAAGCCTGATGGCGCGCCACTTCCCAGATTTGGATTTATATCACCCGCAAGACATTACTCCAGCCACGTTAGCCGAAATGGCATGCAGCGCAGAAGCTGCGGCAATGGATGTTGATAGTCGCATTAAAAATTCTGACGGCGCCAGTGCCAATGCCCATACCGGCATTAAAGTCTATGGTAATAGCCACGGTTTCCTTAATGGTTACGCCTCATCACGCTACAGCTTAAGCTGCGTGATGATAGGTGAAGATGCCCAAGGCGATATGCAGCGCGATTATGACTACAGTGTGTCGCGTCAGTTTAATCAACTGCTGGATCCGGCTATCGTCGGTAGGCAAGCGGCGCAAAAGACTGTAGGGCGCCTTGGCGCTCGCAAAATTGCGACCGGTCAATTACCGGTATTATTAGCGCCAGAAATCGCCACTGGCTTAATGGGGCATTTGATTGGCGCTATTAGTGGCGGCAGCTTATATCGTAAATCAAGCTTCTTATTAGATTCTCTCGACACTAAAATCTTCCCAGATTGGTTCTCGATTGCTGAAGAGCCGCATATGTTATCTGGCCTTGCCAGCGCCCCGTATGACAGTGAAGGCGTAGCCACACGCGATCGCGCCATTGTTCAAGATGGGGTGTTAGCTACTTACCTATTAACCAGTTATTCAGCCCGCAAAATGAGCATGACTAACACAGGTCATGCCGGCGGCATTTATAACTGGACCTTAACTGATACCGGCCACACTTTTGATGAACTGATTGCCCAAATGGGAACCGGCATCATAGTGACCGAAGTCATGGGCCAAGGCGTTAATATGGTAAACGGTGATTATTCCCGCGGCGCGGCGGGTTTCTATGTCGAAAACGGCGTGATCCAATATCCCGTGGAAGAAATTACCATTGCCGGTAACCTTAAAGATATGTTCCAAGATATCCAGGCGATTAGCTCAGATCGTGACTTACGATCATCTATCCGTACTGGCGGTATCTTGCTTGGCAACATGAAAATTGCGGGTAACTAAGCCTTACACTTAAGTGCCAATAAATCGTGATAATAAAGGCCATTAAGTTATCTACTTGATGGCCTTTTTGCTATGCTAACCGTGGCATATCCTGTGACTTAGCCTATTGTGGCAAAGAGCTATGCCTAAAGGAGTTTATATGGGTAAACCAGTAAAGATTGCAATGAATAACCGGTTACTTAGCCATGACAGCGGGCGCGGTAAGATTCAAGATAATGCCCTCAAGGCACTAGTTACCAGCCCACTGTTTAAGGCTCGGGTTGAACAATCCAAAAAAGGAAAGGGCGCTTACCAACGCCAAGGGAGCAAAAAGGGGCATCAGCTGCGAGGCGATGCCTCTTTTGACATCTGCCCTATTATTGCCGGCAGCAAGCTTAACTAGCCGTCCCTGAGCTTCAGCAAACATCAGTAAGCATCACCATTTACCGTCACACCTAGCTACCCTAATGCTGATCACTACAAAACGGCCGCATAAAAAAAGCGAGCCAAAGCTCGCTTAGTATCAATCACAATGGATGAGATTTAGCTGTCGACCTATAGCTTAATTAGTCTTCTAACTGCACTAATTCAGCCCACAGATCATGTTCGTCTGAATGAGTAATCACAGCGCGCACTAACATGCCAGGCTCTAATTCAACTTCGCCATTAATAAATACCATGCCATCAATTTCTGGCGCGTCAGCATAACAACGACCAACGGCACCTTCGTCATCAACTTCATCAATTAATACATCCAGCTCGCGGCCCACAAGGCGCGCTAAACGCTCAGCACTGATGTCAGCTTGAACTTGCATGAATCTGTGGTATCTATCTTCTTTCACTTCTTCGCTGATAAGCTCAGCCAGAGTATTAGCCACGGCGCCTTTCACTTCTGAATACTTAAAGCAACCAACTCTATCAAGCTTGGCTTCGCGCAAGAAGTCGAGCAGCATGTCAAAGTCTTCTTCGGTTTCACCAGGGAAGCCGACAATGAAAGTCGAGCGGATCACTAAGTCTGGACACACTTCGCGCCAGCGCTGAATGGCTTCAAGCTGTCTATCCACACGGCCTGGACGCTTCATCATCTTAAGGATACGCGGGCTCGCGTGCTGCATTGGGATATCTAAATACGGCAGAATTAAGCCATCACGCATTAATGGAATTAAATCATCCACCCAAGGGTATGGGTAGATATAGTGCAGGCGCACCCAAGCGCCCATTTTGCCCAAATGCTTAGCTAAGGTAGCTATGTCTTGCTTCACTGGCATGCCGTTCCAAAAATCGGTGCGACCGCCCTTATCTTTACCATAGGCCGAAGTATCTTGGCTCACGACCAAAATCTCTTGCACGCCAGATTCAACTAAGCGCTTAGCTTCATCTAAAATGCTGCCCGCTGGACGGCTGTCTAAATCACCACGCAGCTCAGGAATAATACAGAAAGTGCAGCGGTTATCGCAGCCTTCTGAAATCTTTAAATAAGCGTAATGCTTAGGCGTCAGCTTCACCCCAGTTTCTGGTACTAATGACAGAAACGGGTTGTGCTCAGGCTTAGGCACGTATTTATGTACATGCTTAAGCACTTCTTGATAACTGTGAGGGCCAGTAATTTCTAATACGTCAGGAAACACTTCACGAATGGTGTTTTCTTTGGCGCCAAGACAGCCTGTCACTAATACTTTACCGTTTTCTTCTAATGCCTCTTTAATGGCATCTAACGACTCTTCAACGGCAGCATCAATAAAACCACAGGTATTAACAATTACTAAGTCAGCATTGTCATAGCTATTGGTGACTTCATAGCCGTCAATTCTTAACTGAGTCAAAATACGTTCTGAGTCCACCAAGTTTTTAGGACAACCTAAGCTAATAAAACCAATGCGATTACCGCTGGCGGTGGTGGCAGTAGTTTCACTGGCCGCTATGGTCTTGGCTGGGGTATCAAGCGTAGTCGTCTGCTTGGGGTCAAAGGTATTTACTGTCATGGCGTCTCACTGGCTATCAAAGTAGCATCAAAAAATTGCGCGGATTATACCTGATGCAGCTAAAAGGTACAGCCGCCTTGTTTAAAAAGTCACCAGCCATAGCGATTAATCCGCCTTTGGGTTCGAACTCAGGCTAAACATGGTATAAGTGACAGTGTTGTGTATTCGCTTTTGGCCACTGCGCACGGCCACTATTTATTGTTATTGTACGCCTAGATAGTTATTAGTCTTTTTTGGGAGTTACACTATGAAATTGTCGCACCTTGCTACCTCGCTATTATTACTCGCATCCCCACTGACCTTAGCCAATGGCTTAGATTTCCCACATTTAGTGACTCAAGGTAAGGCGCAAATTACCGCCGAGCCTGATATGGCAAGCCTACAAGTCACAGTGAGCATTATCAAAAAAGATGCAAAAGAAGCTAAAACCGCGTCAGATAAAGCCGTGGTGGATTTTAGTCAGCGCCTGATAGAAGCTGGCGTCAAACGCGAGCATATTAATAGCGCCAATCTTGATTTACAGCCAAGTTACGAGTATCACAATAACGCCCCGCGCCAATTAGTGGGTTATCAGGCAAATCGCACTGTGACTGTCACTATTGAGCAGTTAAGCCAACTGAATGACATTTTAAATTCGGCTATCGAGCAAGGCTTAAATCGCGTAGATAACATTCAATTATCGTCAAGCAAGATGACGGAGTTGCAACAGCAAGCGCGCCAAGCCGCCATAAAAGATGCCCAGTCTAACGCAGCCGATGTGGCTAAAGGCTTTGGCAGTAAGCTCGCAGGCGTATGGCAAATCAGTTATTTATCACAAGAGCCGATTCGGCCAGTCATGTATCGCATGGCGGCCATGGCAGATAGCAGCCCAGAGATGAGTTATCAGCAAGGGCAAATCACAGTCAGTGATTCGGTAGAAGTGATTTATAAAATCAAGCCATAATTAATCAAGCCGCAATCATTCAAGCCATTTAGCCAAAGCTAGTCAGGCTCTAACCCCTCTGGCTCTGGCTATCACTACTTAAATAACAAACAGTCAGCCTAGCGATTTAGCTAGGCCGACTGTTTGGCTCATCGCACCTGACACCATTTTCTAATCAATCAATTGATACTTATCGCGCAGTACCTCAATGATTTCTTGGCGCGGATTGTCGGCAAGTGTAAGCGGCTTACCCATAATCTTCTCGGCAATGCCCACATAAGTGCGCGATGTCGCCAGCATAGTTTCAAGGGGTAAATCAGTATCGCGGGCAAACTGCTCGCGCTCAGTCATTCTGTCTTTATTGAGCAATAAATCGGGGTCGTTATATTGAGTCAGCAGCATTTGTCTAAACCCTTCTTTAGAGTTTTCAACTATGTGACCATCGCGATAAGCCGCGCCATCCCAAATACGCGATGAATCAGGCGTGCCGACTTCATCCATATAAATCAATTTAGGCTGCCCCTGTTTATCGGTGACATAACCAAACTCAAATTTGGTATCCACAAAAATTTGATCAATTTTTTCAAGCTCAGCGCGAATGGCTTCAAACCCTTGCTTAAGTAAGGTTTCATACACGGCAATGTCTTCAATCTTATGAAAACCAAAGGCTTGATAATTTTGTTCTAAATCATGGCGGCTGATATTAACGTCATCTTGCTCCGGCACGCCTGGAATACCACGCAAAATGCCTTTGGTAGAGGGCGTGATGAGAAGTTCAGGCAGCTTTTGATCTTTCGTTAGGCCATCAGGAAGACGAATGCCACAAAACTCGCGTTCACCTTTGCTATAAGCGCGCCACATAGAGCCAGTAATATAACTGCGAATAATGGCTTCCACTTTAATCGGCTGGGCTTTTTGGACAATCCACACTAATGGATGAGGCACATCAAGAATATGGCAATCGGCTAAGCCATTGTTGGCAAATACTGAAAACCAATGATTAGCAATCGAGTTTAAGGCTGCGCCTTTACCGGGAATACCTGCTAAGCCTTGCTCACCGTGGAAAATACAATCAAAGGCAGAAATGCGATCGCTAATCACCATAATGGCCAGCGGCGTATCGGCAGGAACATCGTAATTTTGTTGTGAAATCAGACGAGCACTATCTGCGGCGGTGAGCCAATACACACTTCTAACCTTGCCACTATGAACAGCTTGGTCGGTACGTATAGGTAAATCGTTATTGACGGCAAGTACGGTATCGGCGAGTTTCATCTTTACATCCTATGATGGCGACAAGCAGGGAAAGCTATGCCTGTCATTTAATCAGTGCAAACAGATAAATAGAGCATTATTTTACCTGTTTAGCCTAGATTAAGCATAAGAGTTATGGCCGCTAGACGTTCGCTATAAGGAAATCAGAGTTCAATATGAAAACCAGAGTTCAGCAACAGTCTCCCTGTTTACCCATTAACGGCTATGGGATGGACGATTAACTAAGCGTTCACCTACTAATGACCAAACGCTCCAGCTATACCAGCCTAACGCCATAATGAAACTTGGAATAATAAGATAACTCAATAACTGATGCTCAATAAGGCTTAAGCCTTGAGCGTATTGATACACCATTAATGCAAACGGAGAAAAACCAGAATTTTGTGGCATGACGCCCCAAAAAACCAATAAACCAAAAATGGTTAAATAAAGCAATTTTGCTAAGTGATTCATGTTATTCATCTCCCGCCTGTGATTGAGCGCACTATAATCCCTTGGTCACGGGAAAAATTTGCACTAGATCAAAATTTTCACATCCTTAATGGGCGTAGGGATTATTTAATCATCAGCAATATTAACCACTATAAAAACGTTAGCGCCAATATAACGCGAGCAACAGTGAATGAATAAATAGGTAGGCACAAAATAGGTAAGAGTAATAGGCAAGAGCAATAGAAAATAATCGAACGCTAAGATTAACTAGGTCAGGGAAACTTAGCCATGGATGACAAGCATTCGCTATTCACGCCAAGCATAATATTAGCCAACCAATTATTGGCCAATGCGGTCATGAGCTAAATCATATCACCCACTTTATCATCAAGCATCAAGAGTAAATCCCAGCTAGTCCAGCCTAATGCCATGATAAATCCAGGTACAATTAAATGAATGAGCAAGTTAATTTCGGTTTCACGCAAGCCTTGAGTATGCTCATAAATAAAATCAGTAATGGGATTAATGCCGCCATCATGAGGAAGATAACCCCAGATAATAAAGATCCCAAAAATACTTAGATATAACACTTTAACCAGTAACGCCATCGCTTAACATCCTTGAAACAGATGGCGACAGTTTATAGCGCTAGCTCGCTGCACGCGAGCGATCTAGATCACATAAAATATAAGCAAAGATTAATTTTCAGCGCTGCAAATGGATTTATCATCATTTGATAAATCATGTAAAAACAAGCATTTAAAATGAATCAAAAATTAATTCTAAGCTAACTAATTAGAATTAAACAAGATTATGCAAGGCTATTAGCGCATTGTATTGATTTGGATGATAGCGAGAGTGATAGGTTTGCTGAAGCGGCATACTCTTATAAGGTTTTATACATTTTTGTAAACTCTTGCAAGCAGTTAAATAATAGCCAGCCCACATAGGTAGCAGCCCAAATATCTGACTGCTACCTCGCTAATGGCTACATTGAGCTACTCATCTGATTCATTCTTAGCAGCATGATTACCATTATAACGACACAGTTTGATAGCGAGTCCACATGATGAAATTACCCATGCGCGGCACTATCCATACGGCGGTATTATCGTTTTGATATAGACGGTAAAAATACAGCTCATCATCTAACACATCATGTTTGCGCATTTCCCGAAAGAAGTGCACCGCTGAACGACTAATTTCTTCTGGCCGACTTAAATTCTTTTGGGTCACTTTGACATGAAAGACGTCAGCCTTCATGCCTGAAATAGTGCGCTTATATTGCTCAAAAGTACCACGCAGATGCGATTTTATCGGCGTCGTTAAACAATCTTGGTCGGTGACACAAGAAGAATAATAAAACTGGCCAGTATCTTGTGTATCTTTATCGTATACCAGCGACATAGTGATATCGTTGCGAACCAAGAGCTCGCCTGCGACCGGAAAATACACATCACCATGATAATTATGTTCAAGCACAGAGCCGCCACTAAATGCCATTTCTGGAATAGTCACGCGGTTATAACGAATACGTTTTTCAAGGGTTTTAGTTAGCGGAATAAACTCCTGCATATTTAACCCAGCAGGGCGACTATCAATAGTGGCAATATTAATAATGCCATCACCATCACAATGCTCATAACTATCCCCTGGGCATAATGCCAAGGAATAGACTTTATTATCGGCTAACGCAAAGCTGCTAAATGCCGGGGTACCTGTGAGCTTATTGCCTTCTGGCGCAATATGTTTTTGCCACCACGATGGGTGCAGTTGCTCTATGCCATTGCGATAAATCAGCTTTGCCATCGTTTGCTGGCCGCCAATGTTTAATGGCACAGCCTCACCTGCGCGCCAATTCGCGCTGTGCTTAATCATCCCATGCCAATCACACTGATACCAAATAATGGCCATGATCAGCACTAGCACTAAAATGCCCGATGCCTTAATAGATAACGACACATTGAGCACAGCTTTTTTAATGGACTCGGGATCCGCCAGCGCCACCATCTTGACCTTACTTTGCTCGCTAATATGCAATTGATAACCGCGGCGCGCTAAGGTCTTGAGCTGGACTTCAGGATAAGGCTCTAATTTTTTACGTAAGGTACTAACGCATTGCGTCAACGAGGTAGGGGCGACCACACGTTCAGGCCAACCGACCGCTAATAGCTCTTCCTTAGTTAAAATAACATCAGGTTCGGCTAATAGTCTGGCTAATACTTCGGCTTCGGAGAATGTCAAAGCTATGTGGCTGCCATTGACATGGTCTACCAGGCATTTGCCCTGAACATCCAAGTTCAAATATGGAGTCAGTTGTAACACCTTAAATTCCCCCATCAAGGTTTACTTTGTTGAAATTTTGTAACTTCGTTAAGGGGGATTTTATACTGTTAAAAATAAAGTATCTGTGATAGTCAGCTCAATCTGAGTTAAGGCTAACATCTTGATTTTATATATTAGAAATTGGAAATCTTAATTTTAAAAATTAAAACCCCCATACCCAGCGCCGTCCCCACTCATCTCTTTTGATATAGACGGCAAAAACTATGATTAATGCTTAGTTACAAGCGCTTAACAGCAAAACGCCAATAACATAGAGCTAAGCTTGCTAGCAGCCAAGTCACTAACGCCCCGTACAAGCTTAAGCTTGTCACCCCAAGTTGCTGCAAACTCGCCAGACCCGATTGCCCTTGGCCTGCCAAGGCTGGCGTTGCCGCTAGATTAAGGCTACGAAACACATCCGCGGGATTAATTAAAATCGCGATATTAATCCACTGCCGATTAAGGGCATCGGCAAAGCTCACTACTGTTGCCAAAATCACTAAGTCATAGAGGAGGACGAACACAAACCAGACCAACAGCAACACCCCAAGCGCCTTAGCTTTTTCGCGCACACTTAAACTCACGCCATAGCCAATTAGCACAAAGATAATGGCCAGTAACCAGCCGCTCAGCATAAAATGGCCAAAGCCTTGCACTACTTCACTCATATCAGCCGCGCCATAAATAGCAGTAAATACAGCGCAGCCGCCAAAGGCCACTAGCATGGCCACCGCCAGCACTAAGCCGTGGCCGACTAATTTACCTAAGATCAGCTGCCACTTAGTCAGCGGGTAAGTGAGTAATAACAATAAGGTGCCGCTTTCTTGCTCGCCCACAAAGCTGTCATAACTAATCAGAATGGCGGCTAAGGGCAATAACAACAAAGACAAGCTCACTAAGGCCGCCAATTGATTGCCTAAACTTGGCAATAAGGCCGCGCCTTGCAGCACGCCACCACCAACACTGACTACAAAGGCTAATAACACCAGCACTGATGTCATCATCCACAGCCAACGGTTACGCAGATTATCGCCAAACTCTTTGGCGGCTATGGTCCAGACTATCGCTGACATGAAGCTATCTCCAATCCGGTGGAGCTATCAAAACAAGGCAACTGCGCCATTAATTGGTAAAACAGGGTGCTGAGACACATGTCAGTGTTTGCATGTAAATCCGTATGTGAATTTTCGCCTGAACTTAAGGCGGAACTTAAACCAGAACCTAAACCTGAGCTTACCCTTGAGCTTGACACTTGCTCGCGCAGGCTAGCTAAGCTACCACAAGCTAACAATTGTCCTTGGCCTATGATGAGAGCTTGATCCATTCGCGGCTCAATTAAGCTGAGCTCATGGGTGCAAATCACGACGCTGCAGCCTGTGTCAGTCAGCTCTCGCACCTTGTCATATAAAAAGGCTGAGGCTAATGGGTCAAGCCCAACGGTAGGTTCATCCAGCAATAATAAATTGGGCTGCGCCAGCAGCGCTTGCGCTAAGCCTAAGCGCTGACGCATGCCTTTAGAGTAAGTGCGCACTGGCCGCTTTTTAGCGTAATCCAGTTGGAACTCACTCAGCAGTTGATTGACGCGCGCCTTAGTCACGCCTTTTAATTTAGCAAAGTAATACAGCACATCTTCGCCAGCCATATTGTCATAAAAACTGACGTTTTCTGGCAAATAACCAATGCTTAACGCGCCGCGCTGACGGCCACTAAAAGGTGAGTGACCATAAACTTCAAGAGTGCCCTTGCTTGGCGGCATCAGGCCTAACATCAGCTTGATTAAGGTCGATTTACCCGCGCCATTATGCCCAAGCAGCGCCAGCAACTTACCCGCTTCAAGCTCAAAGCTAATATTGTTTAACGCGTTGAAATTCTTATAACTAAACTGCAAGTTATCAGCTTTAATCGCACATAACGTCATTGATATTCCTTAGCGATACGCCATTCTAAGGCAAAAGGTTGCATCAAGGGCGCGCTATCGCGCACGCCTTTACCTGATACCGGCACGAATTGCTGCTCTAGCCAGCGCAATAAGGCCACTACAGGGCTATCCAGTAACAGGCTGAGCTCAGGGTACAACCAAAATAATCTATCTAGGCTGTCATTGGGTTGATAGGGTAAATCACCTATGCCATCTTGGCTTAAGTCCCAGCCTTGATAATCGCTCCAATAATTGCCTTGGCCTTGATAACTCCATTCCAGCAAGCTGTCACCGACATACTTTACCGCGGCGCTATTATTAATAAATTGATTCAGCCACAAACGGTTACCTTCGCCGCCCATGGCCATATTGATGCCAGTATCATTGGCTTCAAACAGATTTTGATAAATCTGATTATCGCGCGCGCCATAAATAAATATGCCCTTGCCTTCACTCATCAGCGCGACATCGCCCTTAGGATTATGAGTAGCAAGCACTTGATTGTCGTGCAGTTTGGATTCATGGGTGAGGTTAAGCAAGATGCCAAAATCAACGGCATTAGATACCTGGTTGTGGTGGAGATGAATGCGCTTGGCGCTCATTAAGGCATAACCGCCATCGACATTGAAGGCTTGGTTATGCCATGCCTCATCATCTTGGGTATACATGTAGTGAATGCCGTATTGCTGCTCACTAAAGTGATTATCAAAACTGCGACTATGGCTCACATTCTCAAGATAAATGCCATCGCGCACGTTTTGTATGGTGTTTTGATAGAGCTGTGGGTGGGTTACATAACTCAGATAAATGCCATCGCCCCTATCAAGCTTATGGGCCTTGCCATTGCCAGTAATATGATTGCCAGCAATGCGAATGTTTTGCACTTCATCGGCGCGAATGCCAAAGCCTGGGCCTTGGATGATATTATCAAGCACCCTGACATTGTCACTGCCGGCTTCCACTAAAATGGCGGCGTCTCTGTCATAAAGCGAGGCGCCAAAACCGCGAATACTAAGGCCTTTAACTGTCACATTGGGCGCGCGCACAGTAAGGGCGCTGCCGGTGCCTAAGGCATCAAGCTGCGCCTTAGCGTTACTTGTCATCGTCAGCGTTTTAGTCACCACAAAATGGCCAGGATACTCGCCTGCAGCTAAGTGCACACTATCACCACTGGCGGCATTCATTAAGGCGGCGCTCAAGCTTGCGCTATCTGTTACCGTCCAAGTAGCAGCGAGCAGCGAGCCACTGAGCAGATAAGCTATCATCACCGCCAGATAACGCATCACTCCAACCCAATAACCCATACGTTAGGGCTTAACCGCTAATAAATCTAAGCTAATATCGTCAAACGACAGCACTTGGCCGCCATATTGATTAGCAAAGGCTTCAGCCGCTTCTAAGCTTGAAAATGGCGCAACCGCGGGGCCCATCACGGCTTTGCGACTGGTGCCATACACATAGTAAGCACGCTTAGCATCAATAAAGGCACTGTCTTGCGGTTGCTCCCACTCAGTCACACCAGCGTCATGCACAAACAAGGCGGTCACTTGGCGCTTATTTTCAGGCTGGAGCGCAAAATTAAACATATCGCGGCTAGAGCAGAATTTAGGATTGTATTCACTACTATCCATCACCACTTGCCCTTTAGGGCCTGGGTATTTAGTGATCATCATGCCGCATAAATGGCAGCGGTCATGCTCGGTTAGCGGGCTAACGGCGTTAGTATTCACGGAAACTGGCTTATCAGAGCACGCAAATAACAAGGGGATCATCAGTAAGCAAAGTCGTTTTTTCATTAAGTAAAATCTCATTGCTGAGGCTAGTTACGCAAGCGGCGTGATGTTAAGTGCCTAAACCTATCAAGGGATACACCAAGAAACGCAACCATAATGCAGCTTACGGGTAAGACGATAGACACAGTGACCAACCTATGACCCATCTAGTGATGAGATCTAGCTTAATCACTGTGTAAACTCACGCTTAAATGGCGTGTAATTGACCTGCGTATAGGATAAACAAACGCAGACACATCATACCTGTCACGGCGCACACTCCAGACAAATAAAATGCAGAGGCAGAGTGACTGAACTTCTTGCCAGTGGCAAAGTTGAGCAGTAACGGGCCCATAAAGCCAACACCCACTACACCAATCCAGAACACGCTTGACCAAGTCCCTTCATGGAATGCTGCAAAGGCTGTCTGAGCGCCAGCGTTACCGCTGAACAGTGCCATAGCAATCATGAAAATAAACAGGGCTTCGGCAAACATGATTGGCCATTCCGCGCTGTGCAGCACATGCATGTCTTTACTGTGTAACGGCTCTTTGAACATATACACGGCTAACATCTTGGCTGAAGCCGCGCCTGCTGATAATCCTGATGCCACAAACAAGGCTGGCAGCACAGAAGTATTAATCAGCGGGAAGCGGATCAGGGCAGAAATTAAGAAGCCGGTATAAGCACACACAGACAAAGCTAATACCAGTACCGCAATTTCCATTGGGCGGCGGAAACCTTTAACTGCAGCAATCACTGGCAGTAAGAAGTTTAATGCCTTGATCTCACGAACTTCTTCTTCCAGTGCCAACAAGGTAATGATGGCCACTAAAGGAATATAGAACGTCAGAGCAATAACCCCGATAGACATCACTGAATTCAGGTTATAGAACACCAGAATTCGCCAGAAAAATAGCGGGTTAGTTAAGTCTAATACCAGACAAACCATACCTAAGCTGATGGTCACGAATGACACCAGCGCCGCTGCTTTTAAAAATGGCGTATTTTCAGTTTGTCCGAGGAAAAAGCGCATGGCTAACGCTATGGTTAACGCACCGCCTGAGATACCTGCAAAAAACAGGTACACAGCAATCGGCCACGGCCAAGCAACCCCTTCCGACAGCCCCATGGTAAACTCAATAGTACCGTCCATGTTAGACTCCCACTTTCACAATTGGAATATAACGTAAGCTAGGTTCAGTCCCCATATGCGCCTTAATACGCACAGAGTCCTTCACGGCTAGCAAGCGACTGACATACGATGTCGGGTCATTGGCATCACCAAAAATCAGCGCATCATAACGACAGCTTTGTACGCACGCAGGCAATTCACCCTTAGCCAGCTTATTGTCTAAACAGAAGTCGCAGTTATCCGCAACATCAGTGTTTTTATTAATAAGACGAGCATTATAAGGACAAGCGCCAATGCAGTATTTACAACCTGCACACTTGCTATCGTCCATGGTTACTATGCCAGTTTTAGGATCGCGGTGCGCCGCGCCTGTTGGGCACACAGTAACGCAAGGCGCGTTCTTACACTGCTGACAAGAAACGCGCACGAACTTACGCTCGCAGCCACATTCCATCTTGCCGCAATGTGGACAGGCTTGACCGTCAACTCGACCGCTTTGCTGCTCAATCATCACCTTAGAAACGCCCTCAGGCAGTTCATTGGCTTGGTTACACGCAGTTTTACAGTCCCCACAACCGACACATTTGTTCTGATCGAACACCATGACGTAGCGAGGTGTGTAGGTACCAGCGCTTTCCTCTTTGACTGAAGAGCAACCTAATGGTGCCATCAGTACAGAGCAAGCTCCGACACCTTTCAGGAACCTCCGTCTATCTAGATTTTCACTCACAACATCCTCCATCTGTCGGCTTAGTGCCGACCTCATAATTCATTAAGTCGTTCAGCTCAGTGTCGGTGTCAGTTCTGCGAGTTCAGTTTGCTCTGCGCTTTTAAAATCGCATTATTAATCGAGGCCCGATTAAATCCTTGGCTCTGGTTGTCTAGCAAGATATGCCAATGATCGATGGCATCTTGATAGCGACCATTAAGATAAGCATCGGTTGCTAGCAATAACCGTGTTTGTAGCTCCTCACGGTGTAAAGCTAATGCCCGCGCTATCACCAAGTTGGTAGCCAGCGAAATGTCCCTTTGGTCACGGTAATACATAGCCGTGGCCTTCATGCCTAAGAGCTCAGCATCCTCCCCTCTCAGGGCTAACAGCTGATCTAAGGTAGTGACGGCATCTTGGTACATACCACCAGCGGCATAAGATTGGGCCAAGTTTAATAATGCAATTTCATTTTCAGGGCTCTTACCTACGGCTAAACGTCCCTTAGTAATATCGGCTGCCACTAAGTAGTCGATATTCTCGTCGAGTTTGCCGCTGTTCCAGTCGCTGTAGCGACCAGTGATGCTATAGACCCCGACACTGCTGATAAGCAGAGTTAGGGTCATCAGCGCAGGAATAGCGATAGACGGTACTTTATGAGTCATGGCAGCAAGTGGTGCGCGGGTCGTGTCGGCGATCTGCGTTTCACTCGGACATTGGCGTACATAGCAGGCATGTTGCCACCAAAACATGGCGACAAACCCACTCAGTACCATTGCTATCACCAATGTCAAACTATCCATGACTTACTCCGTCTATCTCTAACCTGTTGTTCAGTTATTTGGGCTTAATGGCCAGACATTCCGCCCATACCACCCATGCTGCCCATAGTTGGCACTTTATCTTTCTGTGCTTCAACCTTGGCTAATTCAATATCAAAAATCAGTACCGACTCAGGTGGAATAGCACCTGCGCCTTCAGCGCCATAGGCTAATGCCGCAGGTAAGGTAAAGCGGAAGGTTGAGCCTTCTGGCATTAATTGCAGACCTTCAGCCCAACCTGGGATTAACGTCATTACAGCCATACGCGCTGGCGCATTTTGGGTGTAGGTAGATTCAAACTCAGTGCCATCAAGCAATTTGCCAACAAAGTTCACAGTAACGACATCTTCAGCCTTTGGCTTAACACCATTGCCCATGGTCATCACTTGATACTGCAGGCCTGATTCAGTCACGACCACGCCATCTTTGAGCTTGTTATCAATCAGGTAAGCTTCACCCGCTTCCTTATTGGCCTGAATGGTTTTAGCAACGACAGCGTCACGTTTCTCGTTGAGAACTACTAATCTTTCATTTAATAAATCAACAACTTGCTCTTCACTCAGCACTGAAGTGTTCTTCAGCGCTGCCACAAATCCTTCCACCAGTAAGTCCATGTTAACGTCAACACCGAGCTCAGTCTGGTTATACACTTGGTTAGAAATGTAGTGACCCACAGACGCACCAAGGGCGTAAGACTGCTTCTCTGTTGCCGTGCTAAGTTCGGCTGCCAATGCACTGCCAGCCAACATCATTGCGGCGCTCGCGGCCAATATGGTTTTTTTAAAAATTGTCATGGTTCGCTCTCAACTCAGTTCTTATATTAATGAGCCAGCAGGAAAATTAAGCGCTGGCGGGATAAATTGTCGTTTAAGGGGTTTCGTGCGTTCGGCCTGACATGCGCCAGCCATATATGCCTTCAGGCATTTGCATTACTTGGGTGTAGCCCAGTTTCATCACTTCGCGGGCGGCCATGGCACTGGCAGTACACAAGCGATTGGCACAATAAAACACCATTTCAGCGTCTTTATTCTTTGGAAGTAACTCTCTCCAATTTCTAACATTGAAAAAAACCGCTCCTGGAATAAAGCCCTCAGCCCAGATCTCAAGCGTATTTACGTCGAAAAAATAAACATCACCTTTTTTATGCAGTAACTCAGCTTCCAGTAATCCCACGTACTTAGGGTTCAAATCGTGATGGATGACGGCGGTCATCTCTTCACCTCCGCCAGCAAAGCATTGGCCGCTCATCAATAACACCAAACCAATTAACCACTGTTGTACTAACTTATTCATAGTGCTTTCCCATAAGTCCCGGCAGAGCATTGACCCTGCCGGGGCGGCATTCACTCAAGACCTTGGGGCGACCCCAAGGACTGAGTCACAATTACATCTTGACTGCAAAAGTACCGTCGATGATAGCTTGCGCTTGAGTTACATAAGCCATAGCCGCATCCAGACGTTTCTGGGTGTAGCGTGGACCATGAACACCCCAAGAACCGTCGGCCTTAATCAGGTCAACTGCTGCTTGAGCCTTTTCACTCAGCATATAAACTTCAGACTTCTGACTATTGGTCAGCTTGGTCACTTCCATCATTTGGTCGATGCGCTCGATAGCAGCAACCACTTGAGCGTAAGTTTCCTTGATAGGCTTCTGCCACTTCTGAACTTCACCATAGATTTCAATCTGATCTTCAAAGTGCATACCTTTTTCCAATTCAGACTGGAATGGGCTATGACAACCTTTGTTCTCAACAACATCGAGATCTGATGGCGAGGTACGAGCACAAGACCACATCAAATCTAAGTAGTGATGACCGTTTTCATCTTTAGCAACAGTCCAACCTTTAACGGCTGCATCACGAGGCTGACCTTCAGGTGGGTTAAGCATCTTCAGGGTTGGATCAACCTTGATGTTCCAAACGTGGCTACGACGAACTGAATCGAAACCGGCCATATCAGGGAACTGCATACCCGTGAAGTTTTCACAAGAACCCGTGTTAGGCATGTGACATGACTGACAGGTTTGGTTAGTGTGTGTCTTGCTGTTAGCAGCAACAGTCTTCTGTGCGGCGTGACAATCGGTACAGTCTTTTTTCATTGCAGGCTTAGTGAAGTTAGACTGCCAATCGTTACCGGTCACTTCGTGTGGGTCATGACAGGTAGCACAACGCATCCCCTTATCGTAGTGGGCAGAAGAGAACATTTGCGAACCTTCAGTACCACATGATGGGCAAGATGACTTCATCTTCACGCCAAAAGCGTATTCCAGCTTTTCTTTGCCTTGCTCAGTGTCGGCCAACTCTTCAATAAAGTTGAAACGCTGGTGACAACGCTCACAGTTTGAAGGCATACCGCCACCAATACCGCCGTCTAAGTGACCGCCAGCGCCGTGACACTCTTCACAGGCAATACCTCTAGAAATTGTGTGCTTACGCAATTCTTCTGGGTTACCTAGCGCGGCAAAATACTCTTCCTTGTTCTTAAAGTCGAACTTGAAGGTATGACAAACTTCACAGTATGAAGAGGCGGGTTGGAACAAGAAATCAGTCTCGTACTTAGCGCCGTAAGAGCTCATGCCCCACTGATGTGAACCTGACAGGCCAATTTCTTCCAAGGTGGTTGGGAACGTTGGAATAATTTTCTGAATTTCTTTAGCTTTTTCAGGGGTCAGCCATTCAGCCCAGCCGCGAGAGAACTGGTTAGCACCCGCCACTAAAGTACCAGTGCCATCTTTAAGCAGACCATCACGCACATGGTAGGTACCACGTACCAGCCAGCTATCAATTACACCATACTTGGTACGAGGAGTACCAATAGTGGCGTAAATCACGTCAGGGGTAATACCATCAGGCAGGATGGAAGTATCTTTAGTGTTGTACATGGTTTTTTCGATATCGTTACCAACTTCAGGATGCTCTCCTGGGAAACGAACCGTTTTAGCGTGACGCGAGCGTTTCCACTTTTCATATTGAGCGCCGTGACACTCACCACACTTTTCTGGACCCACAAACTTGTTAGGGAAATCTAAAATAGATTTTTCACCTAAACGATATTGAATCGCCATTGGGCGACCATGGTGCTCAGAATACTTTTGACTATTACCTTCTTCTAGATATTCACCACCTCGGTCAGAGACTTTGTAAACACCTAGTAGACGACCTTGTTCTTCATATTTAAATACTGGGTGATTCTGGAATAAGAAATCAAATAACTCTTTTTCCTGAACAATATAGTCTTGTAATGTTTTGACGCCACGAGACTCTTCAGTCAGATCGGGATTGGCAATAATTGATTGCGCAGTTTTACCCATATCATGAGTGCCGTATCCTGGTTCGCCAGCTTTAGGTGCTGCAAAAGATGCAGTGCTCGCTGCCGCGCCAAAACAAAACAGCGCTCCTAGCGCGGTCTTGCGTTTCCATTGATTCATCATTCACTCCTAACTTACTTTTTTTAGTTTTATATTGGCTGAACCCGACAGTTCGCCGAACCACATACACACTTGAGCAAGTTGGATTCTCTAGTGATAACCATTAAAAAAATCGGAGCTGGTGCACAAAAAAAACCGACCAATATCAGTAGAGTTATAAAAAGCAATATTAACAATTAAAAACAACAACTTACAAAATACGCTTTTCGTATATTTCACATCTAAAACCGTTGTTTTTATATCTAAAAACATCTAAAAAAATTATCTGTTTTTATAAATAATTACGCCATTAAGGATCGCCTGATTATTAAATGACTAGGGTCACATTATCGTTAGCTGAATTAAGATAATCTCAGATAACGATAACTATTAAGCAAATCATGCAGTGGCTTTATTAATATTAGTGCTGTCATTCATTTGACTTATTTCATGCTGAATATATAACCACCACATTATTAGCATCACGATTTAATGATTAATTGTGAGCTACAGCATTAACTCTTCAAAAATATACAAGGCAAAGTATGCTTGCAGAAATTGGACATATACTGCTCATTATTAGTAGTGCTCTGGCATTAAATCTTTGCTGGGTTGCAGTGATTGGATTACATAAAAACAACAGCTATATATTAAGCTTTGTTAAACCGCTGAGCTTATTACAAGCTCTAGGTTTATTAGCCGCTATTGGTTGTTTAACTGCAGGTTTTTTATTAAACGACTTCTCGATTAGTTATGTCGCCAATCATTCGAATACCGAGCTTGCTTGGTATTTTAGAATGGCTGCTGTATGGGGCAGCCATGAAGGTTCAATGCTGCTGTGGGTCACGCTCATTAGTGTATGGGCCGCGATTATTATGTTGAACCCTAACTATCAAGACCAGTATTTCATGGTGCGGATGCAAGCCATTTTAGCCGCCATGATCTTAGGTTTTAACTTATTCCTGCTATTTACCTCTAACCCATTTGCCCGCAACTTGCCGCACATCCCTATAGAAGGTCGCAACCTTAACCCTATCTTGCAAGACATAGGCTTAATTTTGCATCCGCCGTTATTGTTCTTAGGCTATGTTGGCCTCGCCATCTGTTTTGCTGGCGCCCTCGCAGCGCTGTGGGACGGTAAACTTGAAAAACTGCAGGCAAGCTATTTACGCCCTTGGGTATTACTGGCTTGGGTATTTTTAACCGGAGGCAATGCCTTTGGTTCTTGGTGGGCGTATAACGAGCTTGGTTGGGGCGGATGGTGGTTTTGGGATCCAGTGGAAAACGCTTCTTTTATTCCTTGGTTAGTCGCCACCGCTTTAGTGCACTCCATTTGGCTCACCAGTAAACACGCAGAACTTAAATTAACTAGCATATTCTTATGCTTAACTGCCTTTTCATTAAGCTTGTTAGGTACCTTTTTAGTGCGCTCTGGCATAGTACAATCTGTGCATGCCTTTGCCTCCGACCCAACCCGCGGCATGTCGATTCTAGTATTGCTGCTGGTATTTGTAGGCTCGGCCTTACTGATGTTTGCGCTGCGCGCGCAGCAGTTATCGCAACTATCCGTCATCACCTTATATTCCAAAATGACTGGCATTATGATTGCTATCGCTATTTTGGTGGTGGCCGCGTTGTCGGTACTGCTTGGTACCTTTTATCCCCTACTCTATGAATTGCTTGAACTTGGCACTTTATCGGTAGGTGCACCTTACTTTAATAGCATCTTTGTGCCGCTCACCTTCTTATGCGTCATCGTCATGGGGTGGGTACCTTTGATGGCAAGCCTTTCCAAAAAAATGCTGACCTTAGCCCTGCTGGCTTGCTGGCTTGTGGCATTAGCCATCATGCTCGTCAGCAATCAGGGCGCCAACCCAATGCTGTGGTTTGGCGCCGCCAGCGCTTTGTGGTTAGTGCTGAGCTTAAGCATCTATCTTTGTTGCCTAGTCAAACATCAGCGTGTTACCGCCGCCAAGATAGGTATGTTGATTGCCCACTTTGGCGTGGCAATTAGCATCATAGGCGCTACCGGTATTTCTAATTATGAGCAAGAAGCGCTGCTGCGCATGGCGCCAGGCCAAGGCAAACCGCTGGGCGATTATATTTTCGTGTATCGCGCCAATGTGCCGGTAGAAACCGCGAGCTACGAAGGTATTCAGGCGCAAATTGAAGTGCTAGACCAGCAAGAGCAATCTTTAGGCTTTATTTATCCCGAGCGCCAAACCTTTAAAACCAATGGTATGGAAGTGTCACAAGCGGGCATTAATCACGGCTTGTTTAAAGACTTGTATGTGTCTAAAGGCGTGCAACTCTCTGACACTGAATACCTGATTAGAATCACCATTAAACCTTTGGCCATGTGGATTTGGGCTGGCGCCTTACTCATGATGTTGGGTGGGTTAATTGTTGTAGCTGGGCGTAGTAGAGCCCCAAGCCTTGCTAAAAGCCACGCCACTAACAAGCGGCCAAGTTACCCAGAGGTGGTCACTCAATGAAATATATATACACCATGCTATTAACTCTGCTGCTGGCCTGTAATGGCGCTGCGGCTGCCACAGACACTAGCACAGTGCCATCAGGGCTCTCGAGCGCGCAATTGTTACGTCAGTCCAATGAGATAGCCAAAGAATTGCGCTGCCCCAAGACAATCAATCAGAGCCTATATGAGTCAGAGTCGCAAATTGCCCATGAGCTTAAAGGGCATATTTATCAAATGCTGCAACAAGGACAAAGCAAACAAGAGATTACCCAATTTATGGTCGAGCGCTATGGCGAGCAAATGCATTATCGGCCAGGATTAAGCGCCAGCACTATGATGCTGTGGTTTGGACCGCTCATGCTGTTAGTCATGGCTATTGGTTTAGTACTATTTTTTATTCGTCAACAAGGACGAGCTCAACAACATCAATCAGAGGATCGTTAATCATGTTCAAACAAGCCACTATGGCCTTAGCCTTACTTGCTTGCAGTGTATCTGCGCAGGCCCATTCTCTGCAAAACAAGGTCTATCAGACTGGTGAGCCGTTAGCTAAGCCGATGCAAATGACGGGCTTTACTGAGATGTCGTGGGCGCGCGGCGTGCCAGACATTGAAATGCAAACCTTAGATGGCCAAGTGGTAAAACTGAGTGAATACCAAGGTAAGCTGGTATTAGTCAACTTATGGGCCACTTGGTGCCCACCGTGCTTAAAAGAAATTCCATCCATAGTGAAGCTCAAGCAAGACAATCAAGACAACAGCAAGATAGAAATCATTTCGTTATCCATAGATGAAGATACCAGCCTGGTTCCAAGCTTCTTAGCTAAACATAACTTTGCTAATTTTGAGACCTTGCTCGACCCAAGCTCGCAAATTGAAAACATCATGCCTGCCAACGTAGTGCCAGCCACTTATATGTTTGATGGCGCAGGTAATCTGGTAGGGTTTGTGCGCGGCTTTATGCACTGGGATGATAAGTCAGTGCAGCCCTTTGTCGAGCAGCTGATCACTAAGTACGCGGATAAAAACAGCGCTAGCTAATGATTGCGAATTAACAAGGCTAGCAAAAACACGTTAGCAACAAAAAAGCCCCGAGCTTGGCATGTAAGTTCGGGACTTTTTTATTGCATCAGGCTAATGTTTTATCAAGCAAATGCTTTTAAGGTACAAGCGTTAACGTCGCAGGCGATAAAGAGTAAAAACTCAACACAGTGGCAATAAACAGCAGCATACCGGCAAGGTTATTATTTAAAAATGCCTTGAAATAAAGACTGCGATCGCGCTGCGCCAATAAATGCTGTTGATATAGGCCTAAACCAATAAAGCTCACTAAGCCCAAACCATAGAGCCAATTAGCGCCAGCGGCCATACCAGCCATAGCAAAGGCAATTAAAGCTAGTAGCTGGAACAGACCAATCCACTGCCTGTCATAACGGCCAAATAAAATCGCGGTGGATTTAATCCCAACCTTGATATCATCATCCCTATCTACCATGGCATACATAGTGTCGTAAGCCACAGTCCAGCACCAGTTAGCGGCAAATAACCACCAAGCCTCAGCAGGCACAGTACCTAATTGCGCGGCATACGCCATAGGGATAGACCAGCTCCATACCACCCCTAAAAACATCTGCGGCATGTTAGTAATGCGCTTAGTAAAAGGGTAAATGACGGTAAGTATTATTCCCACCACAGACAGCTGCACCACTAAGGGATTAAGCAGCAATACCAGTCCAAACGCCACCAGCCCCATCACGATAAATAAGGCAATGGCTTCTTTCGAGCTCACTTCACCGCTCGCTAAGGGCCTATGTTTAGTGCGCTCCACATGGCTATCGAGTTTGCGATCAGCAAAGTCATTAATCACGCAACCGCAGGCGCGCATTACAAACACGCCCACCACAAACACCAGCAACACCTCAAGATTTGGTAAGCCCGCGGCTGCCAACCACAAGCCAATGAGGCAAGGCCACATCAATAAAAAGGTGCCAATTGGCTTATCTAATCTGGCTAGGCGGCGGTAAGCCGAAAATTTATCCCCAATACTCATATCCATCATAGTGGCGCTCCTACTACCGCCGATAATTTGGGTCAAACGACCTGGCTGATGACTGTAACTTGGCTTACACCGCCTCTAATTTGGCATAAGCCAACATTAACCATTTGCTGCCAACATCATCAAAGTTGACCTGCACCCGCCCTTGCGGACCGCTGCCTTCAACGTTAGTGATCTTGCCTTCGCCAAACTTATGGTGCTTAACGCGTTGGCCCATGGTAAAGCCTGTATCATTAACCATGCTTGAGCGTGTCATTTGACTAGTACGTTGATGGTTCATAGGGGTAGCCACTTGAGCCTTTAAGCGAATTTCCTGCAAATATTGACTAGGAATTTCTTTAATAAAGCGCGATGGGCGGCCGAAAGTTTCTCGGCCATAAATACGCCGAGATTCGGCATAACTGATATACAATTTTTCCATGGCGCGGGTCATACCCACATAGCATAAGCGTCGCTCTTCATCGAGACGATCGCCCTCTTCTATGGCCATTTGGCTTGGGAACAAGCCTTCTTCCACCCCTGCCATAAATACCACAGGGAATTCGAGCCCCTTGGCCGAATGCAATGTCATTAACTGCACCGCATCGGTAAAGGCATCAGCTTGGCCTTCGCCCGCTTCTAAGGCGGCGTGAGATAAGAAGGCATTAAGTTCACTCATGTCTTCTAAATCATCAGGCATTTCAAAGCTGCGCGCCGCTGTAACTAATTCTTGTAAGTTTTCAACTCGCGCATGGGCTTTCTCACCCTTTTCAGCAGCATACATGGTTTGCAGGCCAGATTGCTGAATAACTGTATCTGTCATGCGATATAAAGGTTGCTCTTGGGTGTCTTGTTGCAGCTGGATCACTAAATCCATAAAGCCGCGCACTGAATTAGCGGCGCGCCCAGTCAGTATTTTCTCTTCCAATAACCGCTGACACGCTTGCCACAAGGTAATACTGTGCTGACGCGCTGTGGTGCGCAGTATATCTAAGGTGCGATCGCCAATGCCGCGCGCTGGGGTATTGACTACCCGCTCAAACGCCGCGTCATCATCATGGTTTGAAATTAAGCGTAAATACGCCATGGCATCTTTAATTTCTTGGCGCTCAAAGAAGCGTAAACCGCCATAAATGCGATACGCCAAGCCTTTGTGCAATAAGGCTTCTTCCAATACCCGCGACTGGGCGTTAGAGCGATACAAGATAGCGCAACCGCTTAAGCTGCCGCCCTGGTCGTGCCAATCGTTAATACGGCCAACGATATAGCGTGCTTCATCCATTTCGTTAAAGGCGCAGTACAAAGAAATCAGTTCGCCATCTTTACCTTCGGTCCACAGCTTCTTACCCATGCGATCTGGGTTATTAGCAATCAGCTCATTCGAGGCATTAAGAATATTGGCGGTCGAGCGATAATTTTGCTCTAAGCGAATGGTTTTTGCGGCAGGAAAATCCCCTAAGAAACGGTGCAAGTTTTCTACCTGCGCGCCGCGCCAGCCATAAATCGACTGGTCATCATCCCCAACTATCATCACATTGGCGCTACTGCCGGCCAATACACGGATCCACGCATATTGAATGGCGTTAGTGTCTTGAAACTCGTCCACTAAAATGTGGCGGAATCTGTCTTGATAATGAGCCAATAAATGCGGCTTGTTGAGCCAGATTTCATGGGCGCGCAATAAGATTTCAGCAAAATCCACCAAACCCGCGCGATCGCACGATTCCTGATAGGCAGTGTATAACTGCAGCAAGACTTGCTCCATCGGGAAGCCACCAGCATCTATATGGCTTGGGCGTAACCCTTGGTCTTTCTTACCATTGATATAGCCACTCACCATACGCGGTGGGTATTGCTTCTCATCTAAATGGAGGCTTTTTAAGATACGTTTGATTAAACGCAGCTGATCATCAGAATCGATAATTTGGAAGTTCTGCGGCAGTCCCGCATCTTGCCAATGGGTACGCAGCAAGCGATGGGCTAAGCCATGAAAGGTACCTATCCACATGCGGCCGATATTACCACCAGCCACTTTTTCAACCCGCTCGCGCATTTCGGCGGCGGCTTTATTGGTAAAGGTTACTGCCAGAATGGAATATGGACTTTGATTTTCAACTTGCATCAACCATGCGATTCTGTGGGTTAATACCCGAGTTTTACCACTGCCTGCGCCGGCTAATACCAGCATACTTGACTGAGGTGCTGCCACCGCTTGGCGTTGACTATCGTTTAATCCGTCCAGTAATGAAGATACGTCCATTCTAGCCTCCCAAAAAAATGAACAGCCATTATAGCAGGGGAGCAGCAGGATAAGAATGAAAGCATGGCCATTGGCGCCAATGAGTCGTGCGGCTGCGAGATGGTGAGTTGACGCCTTAACCCATTTGCTTACTTTTTAGCGCTAAACCATGACTAATACACGGCAAAAAAAGCGCGACATAGTAATGTCGCGCCTTAAGTCATTTGCGAGAAAAATGTATCGCATTAATTACGTAAATCAGGCCCTTGCAGCCATTGATCAAAATTGGTCAGATCTTTAGGTAATACCACCCGCGTACCCGCTTTAGCTAAGCCTTGTAATTGCTGCAAATATTGCTCGGCTAACTGTAAGCGCAGCGCTTGTTGGCCGCCCGGCGCCTCAATGGCTAAAGCCAAGGTTTTAATGGAGTCCGCCGTGGCGCGCGCTAGTTGCAAGATTTCCTCCGCCTGACCTTCGGCTTCATTAATGCGCCGCTGCATTTCACCCTCAGAGATATTCACCATTTCAGCCTTAATGCCCTCAGAGCGATTAATCTTACTTTGCTTGTCGCCTTCACTCTTTGCTAGTAAGGCGCGGCGCTCACGCTCGGCATTCACTTGCATTTCCATGGCGTTACGCACAGTTTCTGGCGGCGAGATATTTTTAATCTCATACCTATGCACCCGAATGCCCCAACTGGCGCCCGCTTGGTCGAGCACTTCCACCACTTTGGCCGATATCACATCGCGCTCTTCAAAGGTGCGGTCTAAATCTAAGGTGCCAATCACAGAGCGCGTAGTCGTTTGCGCTAACTGAATGGCGGCGTAGCGATAATCTATCACCCCATAGCTGGCCTTAACGGCGTCCACCACTGAAATGTAAATCACGCCATCAACCACCACATTGACTTCATCGCTAGAAAAGCATTCTTGCGGCGGCACATCGATAGTTTCTTCTTTAAGGTCGTGAATATAGGCAACCTTATCCACAAACGGCACTAAGGCATGAAAGCCCGCATCTAAGGTACTGTGGTATTTACCTAAGCGCTCAACCACATGGGCTGATTTGGTTGGCACTAACCGTATGGATTGGAACAATTTAACCACTACGATAAAAAATAGCAGCGCCCAAATCGCCATGACTAACGCGTCGGTATCTAAGTGATTCACGCTTTGCCCCCTTTAACTTGCTGCGCCGCTATGGTGGATGACACTTGCTCCATGCCAGTAAAAAAGCCATCTATCTTAGCCAACTCACTTGGCACTATGGCCACATCGGCAATGGCAATCACCTTGCCAAACTCATTAATAAACTGCTGTTTAAGCTGCATATCCATGGCGGCTTGCGCGCCGCTATGAGTCAGGGCTTCCCCTACCATGGCAAGCCCTTGCGCCTGCGCATTAGCCACAATACTAATCTCTTGCGCCGTGCCTTTAGCTTCATTAATACGTTTTTGCTTTTGGCCTTCAGAGATATTAATCGCCTCTTGGCGTTCGCCTTCGGACAGATTAATCATCGCCGCCTTTTCGGCATTGGCTAAGGTGATTTCGGCGCGTTTACGCCGCTCAGCTTCCATTTGTTTTTCAAGGGTATGAATGACATGACGCGAAGGCGTGATGTTTTTAAGCTCATAGCGCAACACTTTAATGCCCCAAGGCGCCGAGGCCTTATCAATTTCGCGCACTATGGAGTCATTAAGTTTATCGCGCTCAGAAAAGGTTTCACTTAAGGTCAATTTACCTATCTCGGAACGCATAGTGGTTTGCGCTAAATTCACTGCTGCCATGCGATAGTTTTCAATGCCATAGCTAGCTTCTTTGCCATCCATGACTTTGAGATACACTAATCCATCAACCTCAAGCTGAGTATTGTCTTTAGAAATACAAGATTGCGGCGGCACATCTAGCACTTGCTCGCGGGTGTCGTGGCGATAGGCCACTCGGTCGATAAAAGGAATTAAGAAGTGAAAGCCTGGGGACAGCACGCTTTTAAACTTGCCTAAGCGCTCAATCACATGTACGTCGCGCATCGGCACAATCAAAATCCATTTGTAGACGATAAAAATGAGCACTAAAAACAGCACAGTAAAAATTAGCATCTGTCACTCCTTAATCAGCTTGTTCGGGCGCTAGCGGTTCAACTACTAGGGCTATGTTTTCACGGCAAATTATCCGTACGTTGGCGCCAACCTCTATCACAGTGCCATCGCCTAATGCTGGCCACTGACTGCCTTGAAACTCAATGCGCCCTTGGGATTCCCCCGGGCCAATGACGGCAATCACCACAGCGGTTTGATTGTAAATATCTAAGTCTTCATCGGTATTATCTATATGTTTATCGCCACCAATCAGCTTTTGCGTTACTTGCCTAAAGCCCAGCAACAATACAATCGAGACCATAAACCACAAGGTAAAACTCGGCGCGACACCAACCACTAAGCCAAGTGCCAAGGCCGCCGCCACGATAAGACAAGCCAGCCCAAGTAAAATCACTATGCCCCCAGGAACAATAACCTCAGCCAAGATGAGACCTATGCCCACCCCGAGCCACAGAAATTCCGCTTGCACCATACTCATACCTCCTAACCCTAAGAACCGCTTACACCGCTTGCAGTAAAAAGCACTGCGCACTTATCAACAGCAACAAGCACGGCATCAACAAGCAGGCCGAAAATGCCTGACTACAAAACAATCATACCCTTAGCACTATATGGCACAAGCCTAGCTATTACTACTTAGGTGAAAGGCTTGCAAAAAACTAGCGCAATGAGAAACGCACCAATGGGTTACTAACTTTGATTCAGCTACCTGCCATAGTGAACTTCTTAGAGAGAGATCCCACTATCACGGTTGAGAACATCTCAAAAATAGGGTATGTTATTGTTTTGTAATGAATTGCAAAGTTGTTGTTATGCATAAAAATTCAAACAAAACGAGCAGCCGTGGCTTTACCTTGATAGAGCTGATGATCACAGTTGCCATCATAGCGATATTGGCAAGTATTGCGCTGCCCTCTTATCAGGAACATGTACTCAAGACCCGCAGGACAGATGCTCATGATGCACTCATCAATGCGGCTCAACGTCTCGAACGTCAGTACACCTCAACCAACACTTATATTGGCAGCGCCATAGCCAAAGATGTTGAGTTTGCTTCTCCAGGCGGATTTTACGGCGTCAAGGCCACAGTGCTAAATGCTGGAACCTATACCTTAAGCGCCATCGCCAAATCACCACAAGATAAAGACACAACTTGCAGCACTATGACAATGACGCACACAGGAGCGCAAACCCCTACGACTTGTTGGTAACCATGATAAAGGAGCGAGTAATGAATCAGGCATACTCGGCCTGTCAGCGGGGATTTACCTTGGTAGAACTCATGGTGACGGTCGCCATCATAGGGATTGTAGCCGCCATCGGCGCGCCCTCTTTTGCGGATATGATCCGAGATAACACTGCGCGCAGTCAGGCCAACCAACTGCTGGCCACTATGCATTATGCCCGCTCTGAAGCTATCAAGCGTCAGGCAACCGTCGAGGTTACCATCAGCGGTGTTAAGGGCTGGAAGGCCGAGGTAAAAACCGGTACCACAGTGCTTAAAGAGATAGATAACACCACCACAGGCACCACTGTCAGTGCCGTCAAACTCGGTTTCGATTTACGCGGACGACGCAGCGCCGGCTCACCCAATTGTATCGATATCACCTACGGTGGTTATCAGCGCCAACTGCAGGCAGGGATCGGCGGCACCCTCAAGCTAGTTAGCGGCAGTTGTCAGGGCAGGTCTGTATGAAGATGTTCATGCACAAGCAAAAACGCCAACAAGGTTTTTCACTGATTGAGGTGTTAATTACCGCCGTTATCGTCGCCTTCGGGGTGCTAGGCATGGCCGCGCTGCAACTCAAAACACTACAAATCAGCCATTCTGCCTACCAGCGCAGCATTGCCAGCGCGATCGCCATGGATGCCGTTGAACGTCTGTGGGGTAATATGGCCATGGACGCCCCGCTCACATCAGATAAATTACAACAAGACTGGTTAGCCCACTGGCAACAAACAGCCACAAACCAAACCTTGCCGGGGTTAAACCTGAGTCTTATCAACACACCTAGCACTAATACCTATGTCATTACCGTCAGCTGGGGCGAGGCTCGTTTCGGCGCCAATGATGCGGCATCGCAGTTTAGCTACTCTGTCGATCTATACCCAAGTATCGGAGGCCTATGATGCATACTCCCGTGACATTCGTCCAAACAAGACAAGCCGGACTATCACTGATTGAATTAATGATCAGCCTCTCACTGGGGTTGGTTGTGATGTTGGGCGCCGCGCAAATTTTTGTCAGTGCCAACTTGGCCTATAGCGAAACTCAGCGTTTTGCTCAGCTGCAAGGGGATATCTCTCTCACCAGCGATTTGCTGGCCGCAGATGTACAGGCGGCAACATCGGTAAGCCAGGTCGATGACGCCAACGGCAACAGCATACTTACGCTCACTGTTGGAGCGCAGAATGTAGTCTACACCTTAGCCTCCGGCGTATTAACCCGCACTGTAGGCGGCGTTGCCGAAGCTATTTCCGAGCAAATTGCCAGTTTCAAAGGCCAATGCATAGCCAAAGATATGGGGCATTCTTGCGCTAGTCCTTTGATGGTGCGACTCGCGCTAGGCATAAATTCAACGAACGGCAGTGATAATCGTATTCACTTGCTCGAATTTAACGTCGCTGTACGTAACAACGTCTTGGCGGTTAAATTTTCCAGTTAATTCCATGAATCAATCACTTTCATGGATTGCACAATAAAGGGAATTGTATGCAATACAAACAACAAGGCGCAGTACTAGCCATAGGGCTAGTTTTTTTACTGGTGCTTACTTTAGTCGGGGTTGCAGGCTCAAGCCAATCTCTTCTCGGTGAGCGTCTGGCCAGTAATGAAAAACAAGTAGCTGAGGCCTTTATGGCCGCAGAGACAGGCCTAGTCAATGCCGTGACCTGGCTTGATAATCCACTCAACGCCGCCAGTTGGGGCAAATCGGACGATTGCCTAACGGCTATAAATGCGAGTAAAAATACCGCTAGCATGGCCAGACTGTCGCCAACTGACAGCACCAGTAAAGTCACCGCCAGTTGGCAAATTACTAGCCTGCAATTTGCGGATAACAATGCCACTATCGTTAGCTGCGGCAACATCGCCGACTCAGGCGTTAATCGCTGCTTAACCATTACTTATGCCAAAGGGTCTGGTGGTGGTAACTTAGCCGCGATGAACATCATAGGTAACATCAAAAAATTCGATACCGCTAACAGCAACAATTTTCAAGTAGTCGGTGCTAGCGGTGGGCCAGCTATCGCAACCAACTCGGCTGACAACGTGAACATGATAGTCACCGACATCAAAGATAAGGGACGCTTAGACAACTATGTAGGCGGCATTGAGGAGGTCAAGTTCGACGATCCCTTTGGTGATCCAGAAAAAATGGCGCAATACATAGCTGCTATTAAAGCTGAGTGGACCGCCATGGATGCGTCAAATCCTAAGAAGGGTGTTGCTCCCAGTAACATGGGAACAGAACAGAAACCAAAAATAACCTACCACCAAGGCGACCTGAGCCTAAAAGGTAAAAATACCGGCGCTGGTATCTTAGTCGTGGCGGGTAATTTAACTATCTCGGGAAATATCCTCGATTACGAGGGCATGATTATCGTTACAGGGAAATCCTTCCAGATGAACGGCGGGGGTAATCGTGATATTAAGGGCGCAATAGTGTTCGCCAATCCGGTCCAGTCTAGCAGCGGTGAGTGGTCCTTTGGTGAAGCAGATGCGAGCTTTGACTTTACAATCAATGGTGGTGGTAATGCGACCATCACCTATGATGCCGATGCTCTTAAGAAGGCCAGAGATTTACTGAGCGACAACAACATTGCCAAGGACATGTGGCAAATTGATGATTCTGGCTCAGGCGGCACCGCCAGCAAGGGCAAGGTAATGAACTGGGATACACATAGCAAAATCTAATCAATCCAACGGATAGCATTGCCCCTAAAAAACGCATTGGGGGCAATGCCTGCTGACTCAATGCGGGATGCCATGTAATCAGCCTAATGTAATTAATACCGCCCCTCTTAGATGAGCTCGCACCACAGCTTTTCGTAACAAGCACAGAAAAATGCCTGACGACAAAACAATCCACCCTAGCATCTTAGGCACAAGCCTAGCGCTTACTACTTTGGTGAATGGCTAAAGAAAATACCTATTGCAATTAGAGGCATACCATAAATGAGGAGTCTGATTTAATCGTATTTAACAGAAAACTTTCTAGCCAAGAAGAGTTAAGTGTGCTTTTTTATCACAAAAATAATTATGAAAGTCTGTTACTTATTGTTAAGTAAGGGACTACTCTCGTCGAAAATATCTTAGATTGCTTTTAAATTCATTGAATCAATATCTAGCACCTAACGGAGTTAATGTTTTGAGAGTTAGCCTATCTAGATAAATTCGAAGGAGCGAATGTAGTAATGAAAAAATTTGATCTCAACACACCGACTAGATGATTCAGGGCAAAAATCAGCGAAGAAAGATGGTTTTTGGGTTAGGTTGTTTGGTAATCCGTCTAAATAATGGAGCAATACCTAACCAACCGTTACACATGTTCTATTAAATAAATCACCAAGCTAGCTCATTTAAGCCAATAAAAAAACGCCTGTAATGGCGTTTTTTTTATGCTAGCAGCTGACTAAATTAGTCAGCGCGGCTCTCTTGCTAAGTCAATTATGCTAGCAGCTTACGCGCGGCATCGACGACGATACCAACCGCATGAGATTCGGTTTTTTTCATGCTGGCTTCGTCAGGAATTTCTTGCTGAGTGCGGTTAACGATAACGCCCGCAACGCAGGCAGCGCGCCAGCCTTGTGAGGCACACATGGTAAATAAGGTCGCTGACTCCATCTCGTAGTTCAGTACGCCCATTTCTTGCCATTCTTGCATTGAGCCTTTAAAACGGCGCGTTACGCGGCCGCTTACGGTATCGTAGCGCTCTTGGCCTGGGTAGAAGGTATCTGATGAAGCCGTAATGCCCACATGCGGCTCAACACCGGCATCACGACACGCCGCCACCATAGCGGTAGTACAAGTAAAATCAGCCACCGCTGGGAATTCCATCGGCGCAAAATGCAAGCTAGCACCATCTAAACGCACTGACGCTTGCGTCACAATCACATCGCCCACATTCACATGCGGCTGAATGGCGCCTGTGGTACCAACGCGCAAGAAGGTAGTCACGCCCAATTGGGCTAATTCTTCAACGGCAATTGACGTTGATGGGCCACCGATACCCGTTGAGCACACGACGACGGCTTTGCCGTTCAAATAGCCAAGATAACTGGTGTACTCTCTGTGGCTTGCAAGAAACACTGGGTTTTCCATAGTTTCTGCAATGCGTTTTACTCTTTCTGGATCGCCTGGCACGATAGCTAAACTCGCACCATCTAACATTTGCTTAGTCAAACCTAGATGAAATACATCAGCCATGTTGAAAGCCTCTTACCGTTATGAAGGAAAATTCCAATATCTTACACATTAGCTAAGATAACACATCTTAAAAGTTAGCATCATCACAAAACTGAATTCAGCGATTGGTGATATTGCCCACAAAAATCCAAGCCAAACTATTAACCGCTACGCAGCAAAATGATAACAACGCGAAACAAAACTATGATCCAGATCACTGAAACCTATGTTTAGCGAGCGTAGTGTAATGCTTAACAACCCAGTAAATAGATAGGAAGTGACTATGTTTCCACAATATCGAGAGTTAATTTCTGAACTTAAAGTGAGCAATCATCATTTTCAGCGCATTTTTGATGAGCATAATCAACTCGATCATGAGATCAATAATATTGAAAAGCATCCGGCTGAATTTGCTGAAGAATTAAGTGCGAAGAAGCTGCGTAAATTAGCGTTAAAAGAAGAATTACTGGTTATACTTAAGCAGCATGAAACCGCTTAAAAAAGCCCTTGATGAGGCACCATTAACGCCATGGTTAATGGTGCCTTGTCATTAGAGTTTGACGCTTTGCACGATAGCATCACTGCTATCGACAAACTGAATGTCAGTCACTACTAAGTTGTTAAGGGTGATAATGGTGGCTTTATCTTTTTCGGCTGGGAAATCGGTAGTTTGCTGGCCTTCTCTATCAAGCGCGACCGTATAGGCTAATTCCTGCATCCGCGGAATGGCCACAAACTTAGCAATTAAACCTGGCATACCGCTAATATCCGCCACATATAGCACTTGATTCGATTTGGCTATTTCAGGGGATTGCTCAAATGCTGCTTGGATCAACTCGCCGCCTTTCATGCCGCGACTAAATAACACATAGCGACTTTCGCTTGAGATCTGTTGCACTTGTTCATGCTGATCTAACAAACTGGTGGCAACCACTGTACTTCCTTGGCTTAATTCAGCGGCCATAGCCCACTGACTCACGCACAATAAACTTAAGGCACAAATCCGCTTTAACATAGCTAAATTCCTTTGAGAGCATCGACAGCTAAACATACCTTACTCCCATGAGTTCACCATTAAAGCTGGCCTAAAAACGCGACTAAGATCACTTAACATTTGTGTTAACATCACAGTAAAACGTAAACACAGCCAATTACATAGGAGCTAGCATGGCAAAGGATCAGCTAGAGCAGGAATTGGCACAACTGCAAGGTGTGTAACAATACATCAATGAGTTTTTAGTGCGCTACAGTTTTCAACTGATAGGCGCTGGTATCATTTTCTTATTGGGGCTGTGGCTGGCTAACAAGCTCGCCAAATTGATTACCCGTCAATTTTAAAAACATAAGATAGATGTCACCTTAGGCAATTTTGTCAGCAACCTAGTGCGCATTATTGTGATTGTGATGGTGGTCATAATAGTTATGGGTAAGCTTGGTATTAGCATTACCCCTATGGTGGCGGCGATTGGTGCGGCCTCATTAGGCGCCTGCCTTGCGATTCAAGGCATGCTGTCAAATTACGCGGCCGGTGTCACTTTAATAGTCACGCGCCCCTTTATAATAGGTAACACCATAGAAATTAAAAGCATTAACGGCATAGTGAAGGATATTCGCCTCGGCGCCACTATTCTGATTAATGAAGATGGCGAGCAAATCAGTATCCCCAACAAGATGATTATTGGCGATGTACTGCATAACTCATTTGATTATCGCTTGGTAGAAAGCCAATTTACTGTGAGCGTCGAGCATGATGTCGAAGCTGTGATTGCGCTACTAAACGCCAGTTTGCAGCAGTCGGAATTAGTGAGTAAACAGCCTGATTTTCAAGTGGGGATAAATAATCTCACCAATGTCGGCATAGAACTTGGCGTGCGTTATTTTGTGAAAACCAGCCATTACTATCACAGCAAATATCAGGTGAATTTAGCCTTATTGCATAGCCTCAAATAGGCCAATATTTCACTGGCCTGCCCTATTCGCAAATCCATTTACAGTCCTAACTTAGGATGATTGCGAGTAAGGGGTTGATGACGCAAGAGCTGATGATGAAAGGCTAGATGATGTTGCGCAGTGCTAGATGCTCATAGTTGAGCATCTAGCGTTTATCGCTTAATCGCTTTACCGCTTTGATTTGGGCAGCGCTTACCAGCCTAAGGCTGCAAGCGCATGTCGATATGGGGAATACCATCTTCTAAATACACTTCTGAAATCGCTTCAAAACCTATCCCTTGATAGAAAGCCAGTAAGTGATGCTGCGCGCCAATATCTACCGGTTTTCCCGGCCAAGTTTGTTGGCAATAAGCCACCGCAAGCTGCATTAACTCTTGGGCTAAACCTTTACCGCGCGAGGCCGAGGCTACGATAACGCGGCCAATGGCAGGATGCAGATAACTGGCGCCCGCAGGTAAAATACGGGCATAAGCTAAGATATCGCCAACCTCACTTTGAAACCAAACATGGCGGCTATCATCCAAGCAATCTTTACCATCAAGCTCAGGGTAAGCGCAGGCTTGCTCGACGACGAACACATCGACTCTAAGCTTTAAGATTTGATATAAGGTTTGTACTGATAAGTGCTCAAATTTTGCAATGTGCCACGCCATAGTTTGCGTCCCCAAGATTAACTATCCAATCAAGCCTACTAAATCATGGCATCTGCCATAGAATTAAAGAAAGCTTAATCGTGTCGAGATTCAATAATGACTAAGCTTACCCCTTTTTAAATCGCCAAAGCCAATTGATTGGCTCAGGACTTCAGAGGATGACGCACTATGAGTGGATTGATTCGATTACCTCTTGGACTGTTAGCACTAAGCGTTACCCTTTGCGCCGCCCCAAGTTTTGCCACTCATGATACGAAGCCAAGTTCCTACGAGTTTAAACAGTTATTAGCAGTTACTGCGTTTACCACCGATGCGGCCATCGCCAACTATCAACACGCCTTAACCAGTCAATTAGCCCAATTTGGTGAGTTGCAAGGAAAGCTCACCCTCACAGATTCTGGCCCGATTAATTTTTACGATACCAAGGGTTGCCGGTTAAAATCTCAAGGCTTGTTGCTGCGCCATCGCCAACATAAACAGCAAGAGCAGCTCACCTTAAAACTAAGAGGGCTCAGTCCGCAATCTGTTAGCCATTCAAGCCTGATGGCAAGCGGCGAACTACAAGCCGATGTGCTTGCGACCCCAAGCATACATACCATATATAGCGCCACTCAATCGCAGCTCAATAACGCTATTCCTGCCAACCTCAATCAGTTGCAGCAGCAGTTTCCAGCATTAGCGCGCATGGCCCAGTTTCAAACCTTAGCGTCACAAACTTTGGCGTCGCAAACCTTAGGTGAGCAAGCGCTATACCCCTTAAGTCACACTGACTTACAGCAAGCGGTGTTTAGTGGTGTCAGCCTTAAACTTGGCGAGCATAAGCTTAAATTTAGCCTCACCTTGTGGCGCGATAAGGCGCAATCATCCCCGCTATTGGCTGAAATTTCATTTGCTATCAATAACAAACATAATGAGCTGGATACCCAGTCACTGCAAACAGCCTATCTTGTGCTAGATAAAATCTCGGCCATGCAAGACTGGCGCTATGCTGCCAACAGCACCAAAACCCAGTGGCTGTATGAACATGCGGGCAACTTGTGTGACAGTGAGCCTACTCAATTAGCGACGCTAACCCCTGCAAAATAAGGGTGTAAGAATACAGTGACGGCAAAAAGCACAATGGAAATCGTAAGCCCGCGGATTTCCCTAAGCCACGAACCTGGCGCTTTGGGGGCGTAGTCACCATCGCGGCGATTAATTAATAGGATTTCAATGAGTGCCCACAGACCAAGCCCTGCAAATAACACCAACGCGCGGCTATCGCCATTGGCTAATAAATGCGCGCCAGCCCAAATAATGACGGCACTTAACATAGGGTGGCGAATAACGCATCGCAGGCGAGAGGGATACATGGACGTGCCAAACACAATAAATGCCAGCAGCATTAAGAGTGCGGTTAAGTGCGGCGCCCATGAAAAATACCAGTAAACACTTGGCGTACTTGAGCGCCAGCCTATGATAATACAGGCTAAACCTAGGATGATTAAACTCGCAAACATCGCTTTAAAGCGCTTAGCCCCGAGCGACTGCTTTAGGCCTTGAGTTATATTAGGCGCGGCGGCGAGGGATAAATGCACGCCAGCCCATATCAGCACGCCCACTATTAGTAATTCCATAATTTGTCCTGAGTTAGCCTTAAGTTATCCCTAACTGACCACAACCAAGCGAGCAACTCAAGCTTAATTTCTAGCCAACAAAAAAGCGCCTCTCAAAAGGCGCTTTTAGTCTTGTAGCTAGCAAACATCAAACCGCGGTTTTACACCAAGTCGCGGGCTAACGCTTTACATCCTGAGGCTTACGAGCAGCAATCTTTATGCTTATTGGCAAATGGCAGCTTTTGCCATAAAACCCGCAGCATTAAGAAGCCCAATAACAAGCCGCTGCTGGCAACTATCCACTCAGGCAACAGCTGGTGATGTTCACCAATTTGTGGCATTACTTGGATGTTAAATCGCTCAACCACATAGTTAACGACTAAGCCTGCGACAAAAGCCACGCCAAGCACGCCAGTGAGGTACGCATATAACGCGCGCTTTCCGAGCTCTTTAATCACTACCCCTAAGGTTGCGATATTTGTGGCTGGGCCTGCCAACATAAACACTAATACCGCGCCAGGAGATAAACCTGCGAGTAACAAACCTGCGGCGATAGGAGTTGATGCGGTGGCGCAAATATACATAGGCACAGACACTAACATCATGACTAGCATGGCAAGTACGCCATCGCCCCATTTCAGTAAGAAGTCAGCTGGAACATAGGTTTGTACTAAGGCCGCAAAGAATAGACCCACTAATAACCATACTGTGGTATCGCGCACTAAGTCGGTTGCCGCAAAGACTAAACCTTTAATGGCTTTATCAAACACAGATAAATTGTCTGGCAAGCCATCGGCCGCCGTCGTACTACAGCAACTTGATGCCGCATTAGTTTGCTTATCTTGTTGATGAGCATGTGCGTGCGACGCAGGCTTAGTAGCACTGCAGCTATCGCTAACAGTGTGCGCTTTAGGCGCCGCGCTCTGGCAGCAAGACGATACGCTTTCAACCTTAGGAGCCACTGTTTGACAGCAACTGGATACGGCTTTGATTGGCTCAACCAATAAACTGGCGCAGGCTGGGGCAGGAGTAAATGACATAGCCGCCGCTTTTACTGCTGGTTTATCTGATGCCGCCTGCTTAACGGCAGGTTCGCCATCATCTTCATCGCGGCCAACCAATAAACCCGCCACAATAGCGCTGATCACGGCAACTATCGGCCGCACTATCGCCATAAATGGGCCGAGCAGCACATAAGACACGCTCACAGAATCCACCCCCGTTTCTGGGGTAGACACTAAAAATGACGTAGTGGCCGCTTTTGAGGCCCCAGCGCGGCGTAAACCTACGGCCGCAGGAATCACTCCGCACGAGCATAACGGCAGCGGCGCACCTAATAACGCGGCTTTAACTGTGGCTTTTAAACCGTGACCGCCAAGCTGCTTGTGCATCCAGCTCATAGGCACAAAGACGCTTAATAAACCGGCCAAAAACAAGCCAAGTAATAGCCAAGGGGCTGATTCTAAAAAGAGGTGTAAGAAGTTTTCTAATAGCATATTAACTGTCCTTGCCAGCTATGGGGGGAGTCTGGCAACAATGGCCATGAATTTCAGGTTTAATTTCGCCAGTAGCAGATTCCAGCGCTTCCAGAATCGAGCAACATTCAGCGCTTTCAGGACCACCGCAACAAGAATCTGATAAGCGTTTTAACGAATCACGAAACTTTTGCAGCTCGGCAATTTTGGCAACCACTTGAGTGAGTTTACTGTCTACCAGCGCCTTAACGTCAACGCATTGCCAATTGGCTTTATCTAGCTCAATTGACAGCAACTCGTTGATTTCAGATAAGGTGAATCCCACAGCTTTGGCGCGCAAAATAAACTTTAAGCGCTCAGCGTCCTTGTCGGTATAAAAACGATAGCCAGAGTCAGAGCGCACGCTTGGGGTTAACAACCCATGTTTTTCATAAAATCTCAGTGTGTCGGTTTTGATTTGGCATTCACTCGCCAATTCGCCAATCTTATACATGTCTCAATCCACACCTGTAGCAACTTAAGGCGAGTATAAACCTTGGAGTTAGATACAAGGTCAAGCCTCTTCTGATTTTTTATCTGTTCGCTTAGCAATATTGTGAAATTACACATAAAAACCCTAAGCCTTAGGCTCTTGATATAAAATACGCGCCACAGAGACTAGGGCGCGATCTTCGGGCACAAACTCAGGGCGCTTTTGCAACACCATCAAGGTCAGTGGTGTTGCAAAAGAACCTTGAAGCTCACTGCAACACAGTGAATAACTCCTCCATAAAGCTAATAACACTGGACCCTGTACCCAAATGACGACTCATAGACCTATTCGCCGCGCGCTACTTAGCGTTTCTGACAAAACTGGTATTCTTGAATTCGCAAAAGCACTGCATGCGCAAGGTGTTGAATTACTTTCTACTGGCGGTACTGCCCGCTTACTGGCCGACAATGGCATTCCTGTGATTGAAGTGTCTGATTACACAGGTCATCCTGAAATTATGGATGGTCGCGTTAAAACCCTGCACCCGAAAGTGCATGGCGGCATTTTGGCGCGCCGCGGTATTGATGAGCAAGTGATGGCACAAAACCACATTCAAGCCATCGACTTAGTCGCCGTTAACTTATATCCCTTTGCTGAAACTGTGGCGAAAGCCGGTTGCACCTTGGCCGATGCCATAGAGAACATCGACATTGGCGGCCCAACTATGGTGCGCTCAACCGCGAAAAACCATAAAGACACTACCATAGTGGTAAACGCTCATGACTATGATCGCGTGATTGCAGAAATGCAGGCCAACCAAGGTAGCACCACCTTAGCAACCCGTTTTGATTTAGCCATTGCCGCCTTTGAACACACGGCCGCTTACGATGGCATGATAGCCAACTATTTTGGCACTATGGTGCCAGCCCATAGCCAAGATGAGTGCTTAGCGGATTCTAAGTTCCCACGCACTTTCAATACCCAATTAATCAAAAAACAAGATTTGCGTTATGGCGAAAACAGCCATCAAACCGCCGCTTTCTATGTGGATACTAAGATTGACGAAGCATCGGTGGCAACCGCCGTGCAACTGCAAGGCAAGGCATTGTCGTATAACAATATCGCCGATACTGATGCTGCCCTTGAGTGCGTTAAAGAATTCTCAGAGCCAGCCTGCGTTATCGTTAAACACGCCAACCCGTGCGGCGTAGCATTAGGTGAAGACTTACTTGAAGCCTATAACCGCGCTTATAAAACTGACCCAACCTCAGCCTTTGGCGGCATTATCGCCTTTAACCGTGAGTTAGATGCAGCCACTGCCAGCGCTATTGTTGAGCGTCAGTTTGTTGAAGTGATTATTGCCCCAAGCGTTAGCCAAGCCGCCCGTGATGTAGTGGCTGCTAAAGCCAATGTGCGTTTATTAAAATGCGGTCAATGGCAGTCAGCCACTCAAGGCTTAGATTACAAGCGCGTCAATGGTGGCTTACTGGTGCAAGACAGAGATCAAGGCCATATCGGCTTAGATGATATTAAGATAGTGTCAAAGCGCCAACCAACCGCTAGCGAATTAAAAGACTTACTCTTTTGCTGGAAAGTGGCCAAGTTCGTTAAATCTAACGCCATAGTTTATGCCAAAGATGGCATGACCATAGGCGTGGGCGCAGGCCAAATGAGCCGCGTATACAGCGCTAAAATCGCTGGCATTAAAGCGGCCGATGAAGGGCTAGAAGTGGTGAACTCAGTCATGGCATCCGATGCCTTCTTTCCATTTCGTGATGGTATAGATGCAGCAGCCGCCGCTGGCATTAGCTGCATTATCCAGCCAGGTGGCTCAATGCGCGATAACGAGATTATTGCCGCTGCCGATGAGCATGGTATGGCTATGGTGTTTACCGGAATGCGTCATTTCCGTCACTAACACAGCGCTTAATCTACATCTTCGACCCTAGTGATTAGGGCCTTACCTATTTTGATTTGTGGGAGTGTAACCATGAAAGTATTGATCATAGGTGGCGGTGGCCGCGAACATGCCTTAGCGTGGAAAGCTGCGCAGTCAGCCCAAGTAGAAACCGTATTTGTGGCCCCAGGTAATGCTGGCACAGCCTTAGAGCCGAATGTTGAAAACGTGGCTATTAGTGCCACCGACATCCCTGCCCTGCTGGAATTTGCTAAGACTCACGCCATTGAGCTCACCATTGTTGGCCCAGAAGCGCCATTAGTGCTTGGTGTGGTTGATGCTTTTAATGCTGCAGGTTTAGCCGTATTTGGCCCAACCAAAGCGGCCGCTCAGCTTGAAGGTTCTAAAGCCTTCACTAAAGATTTTTTAGCGCGCCACCAGATCCCAACCGCTGGCTATAAAAACTGTACTGTGATTAGCGATGCTAAAGCCTATGTGCGGGAATTAACGTCAACGACTGGTTATCCGGTCGTGATCAAGGCCGATGGTTTAGCCGCCGGTAAAGGCGTAATTATCGCGCAAACAGAAGCTGAAGCTGATGCAGCCATTGATGACATGCTAGCAGGTAATAAGTTTGGTGAAGCGGGCTCGCGGGTGGTTATTGAAGAGTTTCTGCACGGCGAAGAAGCAAGCTTTATCGTCATGGTTGACGGTAAAAATATTCTGGCTATGGCCACCAGTCAAGATCATAAAGCCCGCGATAACGGCGACTTTGGCCCGAACACTGGCGGCATGGGTGCCTATTCACCAGCGCCAGTAGTGACTCAAGCGGTGCACGACTGGACCATAGAGCATGTCATTCGCCCAACTGTGGATGGCATGGCTGCTGAAGGCAATGTTTATACTGGCTTTTTATACGCAGGCCTAATGATAGCGCCCGATGGCAGCGCCAAAGTATTAGAATATAACTGCCGCTTTGGTGACCCAGAAACGCAGCCGATTATGATGCGTTTGCAATCGGATCTGGTGCAATTATGTTTAGCCGCCACCCGTGGTGAGCTTGATAAATTCAGCGCTGAATTTGACCCACGCCCCGCCGTTGGCGTGGTATTAGCCGCTGGCGGTTATCCTGATGATTATCGCAAAGGCGATGTGATTGCAGGCCTCACCTTAGGCAATAATGACGGCAAGGTATTTCATGCTGGCACTGAGCTTAATAATGGTCACGTGGTCACTAATGGCGGGCGCGTATTATGCGCCACTGCGCTTGGCAACTCAGTCACCTCAGCGCAGCGCGCCGCTTATGAGCTAGTTGATGCCATTCATTGGGATGATGTGTACTTTCGCACCGATATCGCCCACCGCGCCATTAAACGCGAACGACAAGGCTAACTCCTTTATAGGCTTAGCTTGTATGTAAAGTGATTAAGTAAAAACCAGCGGCAGCTGGTTTTTTTATGCCAAAAAGAGTTACTTAATAACCGCTAATGCCCAGATTTAATCGCCTTTTTAGCTAGCTTATCAATCCACTGCGGCTTAATAAGTTTAAGCCAGCGCCCAAGTCTGCCGCGCCGCGACATAATAAGTAAGCGCTTTCGCGCTGCTATGGCAGGCAGCATAAGGGCGGCGCACTCAGCGCTAGTCATGATTTTATCTTCCTTCATTGGGCTTACCCCGAGCGTCTTACCATCATGACCAATAGCGCGCTTATGGATTTGTGAGACCACAAAATCTGGGCACAATATGGTAACTGCGACGCCATGATCAATAAGCTCAATTCGCAGTGCATCAAAAAAGCCCATCACTGCATGTTTGGAGGCGCAGTAACCACTGCGAGTCGGCACGCCTGTTATTCCAGCGAGCGACGACACTACTACGATTTGCCCGCGACTTTGTTTAAGCGCAGGAAGCGCTGCATGGGTTAAATAGGCGGGCGCCATAAAATTTACTGTCATTAAGCGCTCAAGAATGGCGAGATCTTGAAGCTCATCAAAGCGCGACCACATGGTAATGCCAGCGTTATTAATCAAGATATCTAAGCGCTGATAATGATTAATGGCATCAAGTATCACCTGCTGACACTGTAAAGCATCACTTAAATCGGCGCTCAGCACTAAATGCTCGCCCTTAAGCTCAGCGGCTAATTCCTCTAAGCGCTGCCGATTACGGGCAACTAACACTAAACGCGCGCCTTTGGCCGCTAATTGCTGACAGAGCGCGCGGCCAATGCCTTCTGAGGCGCCAGTGACTAGCACGACTTTTTGATTAAATTCATCCATGTGTTCATCTAGCCGCTGTTTATTTATCCACCAAGCTGACACAAAGCATTGGCTATCTCAAGCTTGCCACAGCTTTACCTGCGAATTTTATCGTTAATGACATTTATTATTCCCTTAGATGCTGAGTAACTTGTCCCATTAAACGTGATGAAATCGTGATAAATAGGCGACTTTCAGGTGAGAAATAAGGTTAAAGCTCAATAAGGTTAATCATTCCCCTAATTATGGAGCTTATATGTCAGCAAAATCACTCCCTCAGCCAAAAGCCTTAAGCACGCTTATGATTGGCAGCTTAACCGCTAGCGCACTTGCTATTAGCGCCATGGCCATGAGCGCGCAAGCCGCGCAATTAGAAATTACTATGACTAACCTCACCAATGGCAATCACTTCACCCCGATTTTAATTGCCGCCCATGACGATGATATTGCCTTGTTTCGCTCAGGTGAGGATGCATCTTCAGCACTCCAAAAAATGGCCGAAGGCGGTGATATTAGTGATTTAGTAGCCGCTGTTTATGGCGCGGGTTATCCAAAATTAGCTAATCCTGCTGGCGGTTTGCTTGCCCCCAGTAGCATGAGCAATAAAGCCAATTTAGAAACTAACGAGGCTATGTATTTATCGGTAGTCGCCATGGTACTGCCCACCAATGATGCCTTTATCGGTCTAGATAGCTGGAAAATCCCGACCGAAGCTGGCACTTATCAGGTGTATATCAATGCCTATGATGCTGGCACAGAAGCTAATGATGAAATCATTAATGGCGGCGGCGCCTCTGGGGTAGCAGGTATTCCAGCAGCACCTGGCGCCAATGGCGGCGTTAATGGTACTGGTCTTAATGACTTATCTGGCAATGACAAGGTGCATATTCACCCAGGTGTGTTAGGGGATTTTGATGCCGCGGGCGGCGTGAGCGACCTTGATAGCCGTATCCATAGATGGCTAAACCCTGTGGCGCGCATGACAGTCACAGTGAAGTAACCGAGGTCAGTATGAATAAACTTACTATTTTGGCCATAAGCTCAATCTTGATATTAAGCGCTTGTCATAACCGTGATGATACCCCTATTACGCCACCGCCACCGACTCCACCAGCGCCACAAAACTATACAGTGACAGTGACTAACCTCACCGCCAATCAAGTGTTCTCGCCCATATCCACGCTGCTGCACCAAGCAAGTGTAAGCCCTTGGATAGTGGCAGAACCTGCGAGCCTTCCCTTAGAAACCTTGGCAGAAGCTGGCGATGCTAATAGCTTTAGTCAAGTGGCTGGGGTGAGTCGAGTGATAGTGGCCAGCGGCCCCTTAGTACCAGGCGCCACCAGCACCCAAACCATTGCCATCACGCTAAGTGTTGGCGCATCAACCACTGATTTGCAATTATCTGTGCTCACAATGCTAGTTAATACCAATGATGCCTTTACCGGCGTTGCCAATATTGATTTAAGCGATTTAGCTGTGGGCGCGAGCGTCACAATTCGCAGCCTAGCTTATGATGCTGGCACTGAAGCCAACTCAGAAGAAAAAGGCACAATCCCAGGCCCTGCCGATAATGGCGAAGGCTTTAATGCCGCGAGGGAAGATAATAACGCTGTGCGCGTGCACCAAGGGGTGATATCTCAAGATGATGGCTTAACCGACTCTGTGTTAAATGCCTCCCATCGCTTTGATAACCCAGTGGCACGCATCAGCATTAGTCGCGTTAACTAGTCGCGCACTAAGTGAAATTAGTTGTAAACCAAGCAGCCACCAGCCTTGCACCGTACTTTTGCTCGATGAGCCAAGCACTCACGCTAAAAGTACGGTGAGTTTTTTAAATCTGCCATCTCTTAAATCACCCGCAATAAGTCCCACATAATTAATCCCACACAATAAAATCTGCAGCTCACAGGTCTACTGGCCACACCTTTTATGATCATGAAAAAGGAAGCCCGCATGAGTGAGTTTGAGAAAAGCATGAGTATTTTGTTACTGCATAATAATACCGACAAATGTCAGCAGCTCAGTCAATCCCTTGAGTTAGCGGGATTGACCTTGCAGCAAGCCAACTCTTGGAACAAGGTCATTAGCTTGTGCCAGCAAGGGCAAGTTTCCTTATTGATACTCACTAAATATTGGCAGCAACACGATGGCTTAATGCTCATTCGTCAATGCCGCCAATTAGGCTTAACTCTGCCGCTCATCTTTATGACCGAAGTACGCAACGAAGCTGAAACTGTATTGGCACTAGAATCTGGCGCCGATGATTGCTTAGAAATGGCCCTTTCGGCGTTAGAATTTTCCGCGCGTATTCGCGCAAGACTGCGCCAGCATAGTAGCGAGCCCAAAGCGCCTAGTGGCTCGCAGCTGCAATTTGGCGGTGTATCCATTAATACTGATACTCGCGAAGTGCTACTCGATTCGCAGCTACTTAATTTAACCGCGCGCGAGTTTGATTTACTCACCCATTTGGCCCAGCACCCCAACCAAGTGTTTAGTCGGATGCAGCTACCGCAAAGTGTGTGGGGCTACAGTCACCGCGGCTATGAACATACTGTCAATTCCCACGTTAATCCATTGCGCTCAAAGCTAGCGCAAGTGGATGGCATGGAAGAATTAGTCAAAACCGTGTGGGGGGTGGGCTATAAATTTGCGCCGCCTAAAACCCTGGCTCTTGGCTGCGCCCTAATGCAATAACAGAGTGAGATTGAAAGTAAAACCTATGAAACATCACCCCAAACAAGCACAAAAAAAGGCCCTTGCGGACCTTTTTAATGACTTACTTGTGGTAAGGAGTTGATAATTCATGAACGGCTTCAATAAAGGCGCCAGCATGCTCAGGATCAACATGCTGATGGATACCGTGGCCTAAGTTAAACACATGGCCAGTACCTTCACCGTAGCTAGCTAAGATGTTAGATACTTCTTCACGAATACGACCAGTAGGTGCGTACAGCATAGATGGGTCCATGTTGCCTTGCAGTGCCACTTTGTGACCAACGCGGCGACGCGCATCACCAATATCTACTGTCCAATCTAAGCCTAAGGCATCACAACCGGTCTCAGCCATAGACTCTAACCATAAGCCGCCGCCCTTAGTGAATAAGGTGACAGGAACTTGACGGCCATCGGCATGACGGGTCAAACCATCAACTATCTTCTGCATATAACGCAGTGAGAATTCACGATACGCTGCGTGCGATAACGCGCCGCCCCACGAATCGAAAATCATCAAAGATTGCGCGCCGTTAGCAACTTGAGCATTCAGATACAAGATCACTGAATCTGCTAACTTATCTAATAACATATGTAACGCCATTGGCTCGGCGTACATCATGCGCTTAATCTTTTCAAATACTTTGCTGGAACCACCTTCAACCATGTAAGTGGCCAATGTCCAAGGTGAACCTGAGAAGCCGATTAACGGTACTTCACCTTTTAATTCGCGACGAATGGTTTTCACCGCATTCATCACATAGCCTAATTCATCTTCTGGATCAGGAATTCCGAGCTTCTTAATGGCTTCTAAGGTGTCGGTTGGGCGCGAAAAACGTGGGCCTTCACCAGTCTCAAAATACAAGCCTAAGCCCATGGCATCAGGTACGGTCAAGATATCAGAAAATAAAATGGCGGCATCTAACTTATAACGACGCAAAGGTTGCAAAGTTACTTCACAAGCCAAATCAGCATTACGACATAACGACATAAAGTCACCGGCTTGCGCGCGCGTAGCTTTATATTCTGGTAAGTAACGTCCGGCTTGACGCATCATCCATACCGGCGTCATATCAACAGGCTGCTTCAATAACGCGCGCAAATAACGATCATTCTTTAACTCTGCCATCTGGCTTGCTTCCTACACTTGTTAAATTACTGAGGCGCTAGTTTAGCATTTACATGAATAAAGTAACCTCAGAAGGATCATTTCTGTGAGCTTCACCTTAGCATGCCCAGATATTTTCCTGTGCGCCAAACATACTCAGGCATGCTGGTTAATGTTGCTGATTCACATTTTTAAGTCGATAGCGCCTTATTTACCATAAAAAAGTTGCGGATTTTGCGTCCATCTGTTATAAAAAATGTGCGCTAGCAAGAACAATCAAGAAGCTCGCTGTATCGAGCCCCTAAGTTCACAAATTATTTGCCCTGCAATGATTCCGTCGTTGCAGGGTTTTTTATTGGCTGGCGTTTATTTGGGTGTTTGAATATTTGATGAAGAAAGTATTAAAACTGCCCGCGCTTAATAAAAACAGTTGATCATTCCTAATTGCTTACATACATTAAGAACTAAGGTAAAAATAGATGAGGCAAGGTCATGCTAACCAAGTTAGAAATAGCTGAAAAGGAATGGGGCGGAGCAGATAAGCTTATTGATCAATGGCTTGGGCATAGACGCAATCTATTGGTCAGTTATTGCAAGCTCGCCGGCTGTGCGCCTTATCAATCAAAATCCTGTTTACCCAATCTTCCACAAGTAAATCAATTTTGCGCCCTGATTGTCGATTATGTTTCTGAAGGCCATTTTGATGTTTATAGCCATATGGTATCGGCTTGCGAACAACACGGCCAACAAAGCCGCGATTTAGTCAGTAAATTACTGCCGAAAATTCACAACACCACAGATGATATTCTCGATTTCAGCGATAAATACGCTGAAGCAGAAGATGACACAGTATTATTCTCACTCGATAAAGATCTCGCCAATTTAATTCATGCCTTAGAAACACGCTTTGGATTTGAAGATCAATTATTGGAGATCTTGTATCTGTATGTCTCAGCCACTAAAGAAACTGAAAGCGATTCACTGGCGCAATAATGCCGCTAAGTGTTGCTTATAAAAAAGCCAGCGAATGCTGGCTTTTTAGATCTGTATTCAATGAATATCAAGCTTAATTAACCGCTAGAGTTCAGGATAAATGCCCTGAGCGATAACTCAGGGCCAAGCCGTACATCTATATTGCAGGCTTATACCGCTGACTGAAAAATAACTGTCTCGGCTTTTTTGGTATAACTATCGAGCTGATCAAAGTTCAAATAACGATAAGTGTCGGCCGCTGTTGCGTTTAACTCTTTAGCGTACACTTGATACTCTTCAACTGACGGTAAACGCCCCAGCAAGGCTGCCACAGCAGCAAGCTCTGCCGATGCTAAATACACATTAGCGCCAGTACCTAAACGGTTAGGAAAGTTACGTGTAGAGGTTGATACTACAGTCGCGCCTTCTGCCACTCGCGCTTGGTTACCCATACATAATGAGCAACCTGGGATTTCAATGCGAGCACCCACGCGACCAAAGATGGCGTAATAGCCTTCTTCCGTCAGTTGATCTCTATCCATCTTAGTAGGCGGCGCTATCCATAAACGAGTTGGCAGCGTTTTAGCAAACTTATCCAGCATCTTACCAGTAGCGCGGAAGTGACCTATGTTAGTCATGCATGAGCCGACAAACACTTCATCAATCTTAGTTTGCGCCACACTTGAGAGCAGCACGGCATCATCAGGATCGTTCGGCGCACATAAGATTGGCTCTTTGATGGTATTAAGATCAATCTCAATCACAGCGGCATACTCAGCATCGCTATCAGCCACCATAAGTTCAGGGTTAGCCAACCACTCTTCCATCGCCTTAATGCGGCGTTCAATCGTGCGGCGATCGCCATAGCCTTCGGCAATCATCCACTTCAACATGACTATGTTAGAGTTGAGATATTCGATGATAGGCTCTTTATCCAGCTTAATGGTGCAACCTGCCGCCGAGCGCTCAGCCGAGGCATCAGATAATTCAAAGGCTTGCTCAACTTTCAGGGTTTCAAGACCTTCAATTTCCAATACGCGGCCAGAGAAGATGTTGACTTTTCCTTTCTTCTCAACCGTTAGCATGCCAAGTTCAATGGCTTTTAATGGAATGGCATGGACTAAGTCGCGCAGCGTAATACCTGGCTGCATCTTGCCAGTAAAACGCACTAATACTGACTCAGGCATATCAAGAGGCATAACGCCGGTTGCCGCCGCAAACGCCACTAAACCAGAACCTGCTGGGAATGAAATCCCAATCGGGAAGCGGGTATGTGAGTCGCCGCCAGTGCCTACCGTATCTGGCAATAACATACGGTTCAACCAAGAGTGAATAACACCATCGCCTGGGCGCAGTGACACGCCGCCGCGATTCATAATGAAATCTGGCAATGTATGGTGAGTATTAACATCAATCGGCTTAGGATAGGCCGCTGTATGGCAGAATGACTGCATGGTTAAATCGGCACTAAAACCTAAACAGGCTAAGTCTTTGAGCTCATCACGAGTCATAGGACCTGTGGTATCTTGCGAGCCCACAGATGCCATTTTAGGCTCACAATATTGACCAGGGCGCACTCCAGCAACGCCGCAGGCCTTACCCACCATCTTCTGCGCTAAGGTATAACCTTTGCCAGAATCAGCCACATCTTGTGGACGCACAAAAACGTCTGAGGCTTTAAGGCCTAATACTTGACGCGCTTTATCCGTTAAACCGCGGCCGATAATCAGCGGAATACGGCCACCAGCGCGCACTTCATCCAGTAACACGTCAGTTTTTAGGCTAAAGCTTGAAATTACGTCATTGGTGCCGTGACGCTTAACTTGACCCGCGTACGGATAAATGTCGATCACATCGCCCATTTCCATCAAGCTAACATCAAGCTCAATGGGCAGCGCGCCCGCATCTTCCATGGTATTGAAGAAAATCGGCGCGATTTTACCGCCCAAACAGAAACCACCAGCACGCTTGTTCGGCACGAAAGGAATATCATCGCCCATAAACCACAGCACTGAGTTAGTGGCAGATTTACGAGATGAACCAGTACCCACCACGTCACCCACGTACACGAGAGGGAAACCTTGGCTCTTTAGCTGATCAATTTTTTTAATCGGGCCAACGCTGCCAGCCACATCAGGCTCAATGCCATCGCGGGCGTTCTTGAGCATAGCTAAGGCATGCAATGGAATATCTGGACGTGACCAAGCATCAGGGGCTGGCGATAAATCATCAGTGTTAGTTTCTCCCGACACTTTAAATACAGTAAGGCTAATCTTGTCAGCCAATTTAGGACGACTTAAATACCAATCGGCATTAGCCCAAGCTTCAACGACTTGTTTAGCATAGCCATTACCTGCGTCCATCTTATCAATCACATCATGGAAAGAGTCAAACATCAGCAAGGTATGTGACAAAGCTTTAACCGCTATCGGCGCTAAGGCTGGGTTATCTAATTGCGCAATTAACGGCTCAATGTTGTAACCGCCTTGCATGGTACCAAGTAGCTCAGTAGCACGCGCCGCCGATAAGATAGGCGATGTCACTTTGCCTTTAGCAACAGCATCAAGGAAAGCTGCTTTTACGTAAGCCGCTTCATCAACACCTGGGGGAATTCGATTTTCAAGCAGATCAAGAATAAAGGCTTCTTCACCTGCAGGTGGGGTTTCAACGAGTTTGACTAATAGAGCAACTTGTTGTGCATCCAGTGGTTTAGGGACTACACCTTCTGCGGCACGCTCTGTGACGTGTTTACGATATGCTTCTAGCACGGCAACATTCCTCTTTGTTAGGCGTTCTAATACCACACCATGCACTTTAGCACTTTATGTGGGTATCACTCGATACTGCTGGGCTTCAGGGTCGAAGTCGCAGTCCGACGGGTTCCTTGGTGGTATTGTGCTACTAGGCTGTTACGACTCACTCGCTCAAGCGGCATGATACCTTTACCACGCATTTCCGCTTGCCAGTATACTACAGCTTTACAAAACTATGCATTAGCTCACAACTAGCAACAACTAATCTGCATCATTTAACACTAATCAGTGTAAATTTTACTAATGCGTTAGGGAATTAGACGATAGTGTAGATCGGGTAAATCATTGGAGAAGCCTGAAGATGGCGGCAATTAAAGCAATAATTTTTGATATGGATGGCGTACTGATAGATTCAGAGCCCCAGTGGCAACAAGCAGAAATCGCCGCCTTTGCGGCCGTGGGTCTTAATCTCACCCTAAGTGATGTCATCACCACCACAGGCCTTAGGGTCGATCAAGTGGTGGAATACTGGTATCAACGTAAGCCTTGGCCTAATGCTAACAAGCAGCAAGTCACCGATTACATTAGTCAGCGCTTAGTGGATTTTATTCTGGAATCGGGCGAAGCCTTAACCGGCGTTGAAGCCGCGCTTAAACATTGTCAGCAATTAGGGCTAAAAATTGGGTTAGCAACATCGTCACCGCGCTCTATTTTAGATGCCGTGATGACGCGCCTGAATTTAGGCCATTATTTTGCTGCCACTTGTAGCGCCGAAGGCTTAGCGTACGGTAAGCCGCACCCTGAGGTATATCTTAATTGCGCATACGCCTTAAGCGTCGCGCCCAATTTATGTTTAGCCGTGGAAGATTCTGTCAATGGCATGATAGCGGCGCGCGCTGCTGGCATGCAGACCTTAGTGATCCCAGCGTTAGAGCAAGCGCAAGATAAAGGTTTTGGCGCCAGTCATTATCAGCGCCAAAGTTTGCTGGAACTGCCTAATTTACTCGATAGTTTATGTGAGCAAAGCTGGTGTGAGATGAGCCTTAAGCAAGACCCCCGTCAACACAGTCATTAATGTTTCATATGATTAAAGTTGACTAGTCAATTAAGTATCATGACCAATCAGCGACCTAAAATTAAGCCAGGCAGTGCCTGGCTTAATAATTTTTACTTATTTAGTTCACTTGAACGCGCTTACCAAATTTTGACTCTTTGCTCAGGCGCTAAATACATCTTATCGCCTTCTTTAACATCAAACGCCTGATAAAATTCAGCAATGTTCTTTGGCGTGCCCATGGCGCGATAATGACTAGGGGAATGCACATCGGTTAATAAGCGTCGTCCCATTTCTTCATCGCGATAATTGCGGCGCCACACTTGTGACCAACCCACAAATAAGCGCTGCTCACCGCTTAAACCATCAAGCACAGGCGATGGCTTACCAATAAGACTCATTTGATAGGCGCGCATGGCCACAGTTAAGCCACCCAGATCGCCAATATTCTCGCCTAAGGTCATTTCACCATTCACAAACTTGCCAGGCAACGCTTCATACTGACTGTACTGCTCTGCCAGTTGCTTAGCGCGAGCGGTAAACTCTTGCTTATCTTGCTCAGTCCACCAGTTGCGTAAGTTGCCATTGCCATCGTACTTAGAGCCTTGGTCATCAAAACCATGGCTGATTTCATGGCCAATCACAGCGCCTATGCCGCCATAGTTAACCGCGTCATCGGCTGCCATGTTAAAGAACGGCGGTTGCAAAATCGCGGCGGGAAACACGATTTCATTCATCACTGGGTTAAAATAGGCGTTCACCGTTTGCGGCGTCATATGCCACTCAGTGCGATCTATGGGCTTACCTAACTTAGCTATCATCTGCGCGTATTCAAACTGGCTATAACGCTCATAGTTACCAACCAGATCGTCGGCCGCCAAGCTTAATTCACTGTAATCGCGCCACTTATCTGGATAACCAATTTTGTAAGTAAATTTAGATAACTTGTCTTGCGCTTCCAACTTAGTGGCAGCGCTCATCCATTCAAGCTCATTAATGCTGACTTCAAAGGCCTTAATCAGATTTTGGATCATCACCTCCATGCGCGCTTTAGCTTCTGGCTTGAAGTTGGCTTTAACGTACTCTTCCCCGATCATTTCACCAATCACGCCATCGGCCGCATCCACCGCCTTCTTCCAGCGCGGCTTTTGCGCTTCTATGCCTTGCAAGGTTTGACCGTGAAAGCCAAAGTGCAAATCCACAAACTGGCCACTCAGCAGCTCAGCGTAATTATCCACTAAATGGAAAGCTAAATAGTCTTGCCACATGCGTAGTGGCAGAGTTTTAAACTTCTTACCTAAGGCCTCAAAATAAGACGGCTGCGACACGATAATATCCGCGGTTTTACCTTCTAGCCCAACGGCCTGATTAAAAGCGCTGACATCAAAACTACCAAGTAAGGTTTGCAGCTTTTCCATACTCATCTTGTTGTAACGCTTGTTGGCATCGCGCGATTCAGTGCGGCTCCATTGATGCTCAGCAATAAAGTTTTCAATCACGGCTACACTTTGCGCGGCGCGCTCAGGCGCGCTATAACCCGCCTCAGTCATCACTTCGGTCACGTATTTAGCTAAGGCTTCGCGGCTCGCTACAAACTTTGGCTCATTTTTTAAATAGTAATCTCTATCAGGCAAAGTAAGCCCAGACTGACCTAAATAGACGGCATATTCGCTGGAATTTTTAGCATCATTATTGACATAAAAGCCCATAGGAATGCTGGCGCCATTAATCAGCAACTTGCCCATGACGGCGGCGAGTTCATCATGGGTTTTAGCCTTAGCAATATCACTTAACAGCGGCTGAATAGGGCTAGCACCTAACTCATCAAGTAACTGAGTATTCATGTAGCTGTTATAAAAATCGCCAATCTTTTGCTGATTGGTGCCAGCCTTTGCCCCTTTATTGGCAGCCGCTTGCTCGATAATCAGCTTTAATGCTTGCTGGCTTTCATCATACAGCACAGAGAAAGCGCCATAGTTAGATTGATCGGCGGGAATTGGCGTGTTGGCTAACCACAAGCCATTGACTGAATAATAGAAGTCATCTTGATGGCGCACTGCAGGGTCAAAATTCTTGGTTTCTATGCCAGAAACCGCTGGGCTAGTTGGCGCTTGGCTAGTCGCAGACTTGTCACTATGGCTGCATGCGGCGAGCCCTAAGGTTAATGCTATCCCTAAGGCTAAGGAGCTTACTTTATTCATTATTATTCCTTGGCTTAAACTTCAATGTGTCAACAATTTAGCTTATCACGCCGCGTGTGACTAGCGAGTGCTGAATTTGTAAACGACTATTGCGACCTCAATCATGGCTGTGATTAAGGTCGTGATTAAGCTCGCCATTGATAAACTTAGAAGTTTTTACCCACAAAAATATATAAGGAGCGCTCACCTGTATCTGTCACGCCAAACCCAAGTGCTGCTGGGCCGAGCGCGGTATCTGTGCCTAAATAAAGGCTGCTGCCATAGATTAAATCATTAAAACTGACGACATCTTTTTGCAGCCACACATTACCGGCCTCAGCGCTTAAGCCCAAATACAAGGGGAAAGCATCCATCCCCAGCATATCGCGGCCTAAATCATACTGATAAATCATGGCGCCAAATAACTTATGCGGCCCGATTAACGCATCTCTGTGATAGCCAGAGAGATTTAAAAATCCGCCAAGCTCAGACAATTGCAGCGTGTAAACGCCTTCATTATCAACAGTTGCTGCCGCAAACTTACCCACAAAAGCATGATTACCGACACTTAAGGCGCCTTTCCAATCAAACTCAACTTGCAGCGAATTTCCATGGGATTGATTCCCTATGAGATCAAGCTTCTCTTTACGCCAATACACATTAAGATTAACGCGATTACCTGAAGTCGGAAAACTTATGCTATCTAAGGTGTCATAGCCGAGCAGCACATAAGCGCCATAACTATTGAAATCGAGTTGATTATCGAAATACATCTCTTGCGATAAATCACCCGCATCACCGGTAAATCCAAACTCAATCCGCCCAGGAGTACTGAAGTTATACCCAAGGCCTAAGTCGATTTGATAGGTGTTTTTAGTCAGTGCCAGCAACAAGCGATTAGCATCAAACAAATCTAAATCTTCAATTTGATACTGAGCGCGGGCTCTTGCGTAAAACAAACGATCATTATCAAGGGGCTGATAAAACTCAGTAGCAAATAGCTTTTCAGAACCAAATTGCAGCTCGTTGCGCCAACTGCCGCCAAGCTCATTAAGGCCTGTCATTTGATAGGCAAAATCAAAACTAAAGGCCGATTCCAATGTAAAGTCATCTTCCCAGTTAAGCCCTAACTGAAAATAATCAGGCCCCCAGGATTTAGGTTTAGTGGTTACTACTAACACCCGACCTTGCGAGGTATCTAAAAACTCAGCATCAACCCGTTCAAACAAATCGAGGGAGTAAATTCGATTAATACCGGCATCTAACTCATCTTTATTAACCAAAGCGCCCGCGCCTATGCCTAAGGAATCATAAATAATGGCATCACTCACATCGGACTGATTATTAAGCTTTACGGCTATCAGCGGCGCTTTCAGTTCATCAACCCACTGTTCTCGCACTACGGCTTTATGATTGGTATAAGCTTGCCAACTGGCATCATCAAGGCTCAGTGTTTGCAACTTATCTATTTGCGCCATGGCAGCATCTATGCCTAAAGGCAAGACTTGGGGCATGATAGTAAAATCTGTGGTACTCATATCGCCAACATCGGGGCGAATAAGAATATCTTTATCTGTCAGTAGTAACTTTTGCTTTTCAGTGCTGGCGTTAGTCAAGATGGTCGATAACTGATTTAACACTGAAATAGTGCCTGTGAGCTGCTCTTTAGTCATCAAGGATGAACCGATATCAACGGCTATCACTATATCTGCGCCCATGGCTTTGACCACATCCACCGGCATGTTGTTGGCAATACCGCCATCCACCAGCAGCATGCCATCAAGTTCGACTGGCAACAAAGCCCCAGGCACAGTGGCTGACGCTTGCATGGCTGTCACTATATTGCCTGAGCCCAGCACATAAGCTTCACTGGTGATGAGATTGGTTGTGACCGCTCGATAAGGAATGGATAAATCATCAAAGCTATCAAAATTCTGCACTAGGCCTGCGGCATCTTGTAGCAGTAACGCCATGGTTTGGCCATTGAGTAAACCGCGGGGAGATTTCATGCGGCCATCACTGTAGCCTAAGTCGAGCGGGATATTATATTCATCGCGCTGCTGCTTATCGCGATAACTTAAATCTTGGCGAGCGATAGTGTCTGAATAGCCTGCCGCCCAGTCGGTATTAAGCATAATGGCTTCGATTTCCATCACGCTATAGCCTAAGGCATACATGCCACCAACAAAGGCGCCGATACTGGTGCCGGCCACATAATCCACCGGGATTTTATTGGCTTCGAGTACTTTAAGCACGCCAATGTGCGCCGCCCCTTTGGCGCCGCCGCCACTGAGCACTAACCCCACAGTCGGCCGTTTGCCATCATCAGCCAGCACTATAAAGGGCAACGTCAGACTGCACCAAAGTAAAAGGGTTCGCACCATCACCAAGCTCCATAGCGACACAGATGTCATATTGGCAATGATTCTAGCAAGAAGCGCAAGGCAACACATTGAATTAGTGTTTATTGTTGTAAAATTGCTTGAGATTTTAACAACAAAAAAGCGCCACTAGGGCGCTTTTAGTTTTAAGCCTTAAGGCTTATTTTCTCTTTTTTGCCTTTGGGTTTGGCAAATCAGTGATAGAACCTTCGTACACTTCGGCGCACAGACCAACAGATTCATGCAAGGTTGGGTGCGCATGGATGGTTAATGCTAAATCTTCAGCATCACAACCCATTTCAATGGCTAAGCCAATTTCACCTAACAACTCACCGCCGTTAACACCAACAATGGCGCCACCAATAATGCGATGGGTATCTTTATCAAAAATCAGCTTAGTCATACCGTCGCTCGCATCAGATGCGATAGCGCGGCCACTTGCAGCCCATGGGAAAGTCGATACTTCGTATGACAAGCCTTGTGCTTTAGCTTCTTTCTCGGTTACACCGACCCAAGCGACTTCTGGGTCAGTATAAGCAATCGATGGGATTACTTTAGGGTCGAAGAAATGCTTCAGACCAGAAATTACTTCAGCAGCCACATGGCCTTCATGCACACCTTTGTGAGCCAACATAGGTTGACCAACGATGTCGCCGATAGCAAAAATGTGCGGCACGTTAGTGCGCATTTGCTTATCAACATTGATGAAACCACGTTCATCAACATTCACGCCAGCTTTATCAGCGGCAATCAGCTTACCATTTGGCGTACGACCAATAGCCACTAATACGGCATCATAACGTACTGGCTCTAATGGACCGGTTTTGCTTTCCATGCTGACATAAATGCCATCAGTGCGAGCTTCAACCGCAGTCACTTTAGTTTCCAACATCAGATTAAACTTCTGCTTAATCTTCTTGGTAAAGATACGGATGATATCTTTATCGGCAGCCGGGATCACTTGGTCGAACATTTCAACCACGTCGATTTCACTGCCTAAACTTGCGTATACTGTGCCCATTTCTAGACCAATAATACCACCGCCCATTACCAACATTTTCTTAGGAACTTCTTTCAGTTCTAAGGCGTCGGTTGAATCCCAAATACGTGGGTCTTCATGAGGAATGAAAGGTAATTCGATTGGACGCGAACCCGCAGCGATAATAGCGTTATCGAAATTGATGCGAGTTACGCCAGCAGCGCCAGTCACTTCAATCGTGTTAGGGCCAACAAATTGACCAACACCATTAACCACATTCACTTTACGCATCTTGGACATGCCGCCCAATCCGCCAGTCAATTGGCCAACTACGCCAGCTTTATAAGCGCGCAGTTTTTCGATATCGATTTGTGGCTCACCGAAAGTGACACCGTGAGAAGCCATTACTTTCGCTTCTTCAATCACTTTAGCTACGTGCAATAAGGCTTTAGATGGGATACAACCCACGTTCAAGCACACGCCACCTAAAGTATTAAAGCGTTCAACGATCACTGTCTCTAAACCAAGATCGGCGGCGCGAAATGCTGCTGAATAGCCGGCAGGGCCGGAGCCTAATACCACTACCTGAGTTTTAATTTCGTTACTCATGTCTTCCTCTATATTTCTTATCAGTGCTAGCGATACTATCGCTTCCAGATTAAGAGCCGGCTATTGAACACCGAAGTCCTTGTAGTTTGGCCGATTCTAACCTGTGTTTAGCTCAGATAACAATCACTGACTTAAAAGCTATATAAAAAGGCTGCTGCTAAACAGCAGCCTTAACTTTTATAAAACCAGGGTACGAATATCTGATAAACAGTTATTCAAGAAGGTAATAAAGCGTGCACCTTCAGCGCCATCGATCACGCGGTGATCGTAAGACAGTGACAGTGGCAGCATTAAGCGTGGAGCAAATTCTTTACCATTCCAAACTGGCTTAATTTCAGACTTAGATACGCCCAAAATACCCACTTCAGGAGCGTTAACAATCGGCGTAAATGCCGTACCGCCAATGCCGCCTAAGCTTGAAATAGTGAAACAACCGCCTTGCATGTCGGCAGCAGTCAGCTTACCGTCACGGGCTTTCTTAGACACAACCATCAGCTCTTCAGATAACTGGTGAATGCCTTTCTTGTTCACGTCTTTGAACACAGGTACCACTAAGCCATTTGGCGTATCAACGGCGATACCAATGTTGACATACTTCTTCAGAATTAAGCTCGCGCCATCATCAGACAGTGACGAGTTAAAGGTTGGGTGAGCTTCCAGCGCCTTAGCAACCGCTTTCATGATGAACACCAATGGGGTGATCTTCATGCCAGAATTCTTCTTCGCTTCAGCAGCATTTTGCGTCTTACGGAAGTCTTCCAGTTCAGTAATATCAGCGTTATCCCACTGAGTAACATGAGGGATTTTAACCCAGTTACGGTGCAGGTTAGCGCCAGAAATCTTCTGAATGCGTGACAGTGCTTTAATTTCAGTTTCACCAAACTTGCTGAAATCAACCTTTGGCCAAGGCAGCAGATCCAGTTCACCACCTGTGGTCGCTTTAGCGCTCACTTGGCCAGATTCAACCAGCTTGATAGCAGCCTTGATATAAGCCTGTACGTCTTCACGAACAATGCGATTCTTGCGACCAGAACCTTTTACGTTAGCTAAGTTAACACCTAACTCACGGGCCATACGGCGGATGACTGGTGATGCATGTGCATAAGCGGCGTTATTCACGAACTCACCGCTAGCAACAGCAGCTTGCGCTACAGATGCAACCGCTTGCACAGGCGCGGCTGGTGCTGCAACAGGAGCTGCCACTTGAGCAGGAGCTGCAGGCGCGGCGCCAGCTACGCTAAAGCTCATGATCAGTGAACCAGTAGAGACTTTATCGCCCAGGGCAATCTTAATCGCGGTCACAGTACCAGCGAAAGGAGCAGGAACTTCCATAGAAGCCTTGTCGCCTTCAACGCTAATCAGTGACTGGTCAGCAGCAACAGCGTCGCCTACTTTAACCATGATTTCAGTCACTTCAACTTCATCACCACCTATGTCTGGCACCATCACATCTTGAACAGATGGCGCTGCAGCAGCGACAGGAGCCGCTACGGCTGCAGGAGCTGCCACTGGAGCGCTATCTGCAACTTCAAACATCATGATTAAGCTGCCAGTTGAGACCTTGTCACCAACAACAACTTTCAGCTCTTTCAGTACACCGCCAAATGGCGCTGGTACTTCCATTGAGGCTTTATCGCCTTCAACACTGATGATGGCTTGGTCAGCAGCAACTGTGTCGCCTACTTGAACCAAAATTTCAGTTACTTCAACTTCATCGCCGCCAATGTCTGGCACGTTAACCGCTTGCAGTGCAGTGCTCACTGCTGCCGCAGGAGCGGCAACAGCTGCTGGAGCCGGCGCAGCAACAGGCTGGGCGCCCGCTTCTGCGTCAAATTCCATGATTAATGAACCGGTAGTCACTTTGTCGCCAATCGCAATCTTAATAGATTTAACGATACCGCCAGTAGAGGCCGGAACTTCCATCGATGCTTTATCGCCTTCGACAGAGATAAGAGACTGCTCAGCTTCCACTTTGTCGCCAACGCTGACCAAAATCTCGGTCACTTCAACTTCGTCAGCACCAATGTCTGGGACATGAATTTGGATTGTCATTTTATCTTGCCTCTTACGCGTACAGCGGATTGATCTTGTCAGCGTCGATGTTGAACTTAGCAATAGCTTCAGTCACAACCGACTTCTTAATATCGCCACGCTTTGCCAATTCAGACAAGGCAGCAACTACGACATAGCTTGCATTCACTTCGAAGTGACGACGCAGGTTTTCACGGCTATCTGAACGACCGAAACCGTCAGTGCCTAATACCTTGTAAGATACAGAAGGCATAAAGGCGCGCACTTGCTCAGCGTAGTTCTTCATGTAATCGGTAGCCGCAATCGCTGGCTCTTTACCAATCACTTGGCTGATGTAAGCTTGCTTCTCTTCAGCTTCTGGGTGCAGCATGTTGTAACGCTCAGCGTCTTGTCCATCACGAGTCAGCTCGTTGAATGAAGTCACAGAGAATACATCAGAGGCTACGCCATACTCTTCACTCAAAATGGCCGCGGCTTTACGCACTTCGTTCATGATGGTGCCTGAGCTTAACAGTTGCACTTTATGCTCACCGGCATAAGATTCTAACTTGTAGATACCTTTACGAATGCCGTCTTCAGCGCCTTCTGGCATGGCTGGCATGGCGTAGTTTTCGTTCATCAGCGTCAGGTAGTAGAACACGTTTTCTTGATCGCCATACATGCGACGGATACCGTCTTGCATGATTACCGCTAACTCGTAAGCAAACGTTGGGTCATAAGAAATACAGTTAGGAATAGTGTTCGCCTGAATATGGCTGTGACCATCTTCGTGCTGTAAACCTTCACCGTTTAAGGTAGTACGGCCAGCGGTAGCGCCTAATAAGAAGCCACGAGCTTGCTGATCACCAGCCATCCACGCCATGTCGCCAACACGTTGGAAACCGAACATAGAGTAGTAGATGTAGAACGGGATCATTGGCAAGTCGTTGGTGCTGTAAGATGTTGCTGCAGCTACCCAAGATGACATTGCACCCAGTTCGTTAATACCTTCTTGCAATACTTGGCCTGAAGTCGCTTCTTTATAGTAAGACACTATGCTGCGATCTTCTGGGGTGTATTCCTGACCATGTGGGTTATAAATCCCGATTTGGCGGAACAGGCCTTCCATACCAAAGGTACGGGCTTCGTCGGCAATAATTGGTACTATGTTCTTACCAATATTTTTGTTCTTCAGCAGTACGTTTAATGCACGTACAAACGCCATAGTGGTAGAGATGTCACGCTTTTGCTCTTCGAGCAACGGCTTGAATTCTTCAACTTCTGGCACAATTAGTTCTTCAGTGAAGTTTGGTAAACGCTGTGGTGTATAACCATGCAGCGCCTGACGACGGCTGTGCAGATAGTTATATTCAGCAGAACCTTCTTCTAACTGTAAATACGGCAGTTCAGCGACTTTGTCATCACTCAGCAGATCTTCAAGACCTAAACGGTCACGCAGATGCAGAACATGAGTCATGTCCATCTTCTTCACGCCGTGAGCAATGTTCTTGCCTTCAGCCGCGTCGCCCATGCCATAACCTTTAACGGTTTTAGCCAGAATAACAGTTGGCTTACCTTTGGTTTCTTTAGCATTAACGAAAGCAGCATATAACTTAGATGATTCATGACCACCACGCTTAAGCGCGAAAATTTGGTCATCAGTCATATCAGCAACTAAGGCAGCCGTTTCTGGGTACTTACCAAAGAAGTGCTCACGAACATAAGCGCCATCTTTTGACTTAAAGGTCTGGTAATCACCGTCAACAGTTTCATTCATTAACTGCAGTAACTTACCGGTAGTGTCTTTAGCTAATAAAGAATCCCAGTTGTTACCCCAGATAACCTTAACTACGTTCCAACCCGCGCCGCGGAACAGACCTTCCAATTCTTGGATGATGCTGCCGTTACCCATAACCGGGCCATCAAGACGCTGCAGGTTACAGTTAACTAAGAAACACAGGTTATCAAGCTTTTCGCGAGCTGCGAAAGAGATAGCACCGCGTGATTCTGGCTCATCCATCTCACCGTCGCCTAAGAAGGCGTATACGCGTTGAGCAGACGTGTCTTTCAGACCGCGACCATTTAAGTATTTCAGGAAACGAGCCTGATAAATGGCTGACATTGGGCCAAGACCCATAGATACAGTCGGGAATTGCCAGAATTCTGGTAACAGCTTAGGATGCGGGTAAGAAGGCAAACCTTTACCATCAACTTCTTGACGGAAGTTATCTAACTGAGCAGCAGTTAAACGACCTTCAAGGAAAGCGCGCGAGTAGATACCAGGTGCGATATGACCTTGATAATAAACTAAATCGCCACCATCAACTTCGTTAGGAGCACGGAAGAAATGGTTAAAGCACACTTCGTAGAAAGCAGCTGATGACTGGTAAGACGCCATGTGGCCACCGAGGTCTAAGTCTTTCTTAGACGCACGTAGCACGATCATGATGGCATTCCAGCGAATGATTGAACGAATGCGGCGCTCAAGGGTAGTGTCGCCAGGATATGCTGGCTCCTGGTTCGTAGGAATAGTATTGATATAGTTGGTATTAATACCAGTGGCCATATCAACGCCATCTAAACGAGCCTTATCAAGTACTTGCTCAAGTAAGAATTGAGCACGCTCAACACCTTCTTCGCGTACAACTGATTCGAGAGCCGACAACCACTCAGTGGTTTCCTGTGGATCTAAGTCTTGTAGCATATGTTCAGACATGTCGCTGTCCTTCCCTATACAAAATAAAATTGAATATTCGGATGCGTTTGGCAAGTCATTACTGCCAAACACCTTTAAAGGGCATCGTTCCGGCTGCGTTATTCAGCGCTGGATTACGATTATTCGCCACGTTTTAATCGGCGCAGACTACGCTGCAACCGGCTGTCTTCATCCCTGACGGCTAACATGACTTCTTCGATATAACTTAAATGTTCATTCGAAGCTTCGCGCGCGCCCTCAGGGTCGCGGCGAACAATCGCGGCCAAAAGCGCGCGTCTGTGATCATTAGCCATAGTGGAAGCATCTTCTCGACGGCTCAGAAGCTCCAAATTCTCTGCCACATTGTTATGCAGCACAGGGGTTAAACTTAATACTAGATGTAACATAGCCACATTGTGAGAGGCCTCGGCAATGGCGCGATAAAAACGCACTATTGCATGGGATTGCGCCTCAATGCCTTTAGCTGTTTCAACTTCAAGGATCATTTTTTTAATGTGCTGCATGTCAGCATCAGTGCCGCGCAGTGCGGCAAAATAGGCCATCATGCCTTCAGTAGCATGACGAAATTCGAGTAAGTCATACTGACTTTCTCTATCATTTTGCATCAGTTCAACGATAGGATCGGCAAGGCTTTGCCAGAGCTGTTCTTTAACGTAAGTGCCACCACCTTGACGGCGCAGCAGCAATCCTTTGGCTTCCAGCTTTTGAATCGCTTCTCTTAATGAAGGACGAGAAACTTCAAATTGAATTGCCAGTTCGCGCTCTGCCGGTAGTTTTTGACCCGGTTGCAAACTGCCTTCCAAGATCATGCGTTCAAGATGTTGCATAATCACATCGGAAATTTTCGGCTGGTTTATTTTACTATAAGCCATCATTGGCCCTCAGCTCTGTTGTCAATTGGTCTTACCAATTTAAATGAGTGAGCGCACTTTATCAAATCACACATATCCTGTCCACAAAGTGATTCAGATCAATTGCAGTTTATTTTTGTGAGCGCGCCCCAAAAAGACATAAACAAAATAACGAAATCAATGCTAACTTGATTCAAATCAATGCTTGCACAAAAATAGACTAAAAACATGCGCTTGGTGCACAGCATTTATCCAACCAAATAAATTCCCTTTAATAATCAGCCTTAAAATCTAGCATTTATGCCTAAGTTCGCACAGTTTTGTTAGCCTATTATCCAAATTGGCATGCGCACTAATTGCCTCACTAGCACCGAGCACCACCCAAAATCGTTCAATAACCCACCAAAAAATGCTAATTACGCCCCATTTTTTGGCTGGGATTTATTCTGCAGCAAAAATCCGATTGCCTTAATCGATCTAACGCACAGTTTTTAGAATATCAGTAATCTGGCAAAAAAAAACCGCAGCGCTTACGCTGCGGATTGCTCACTAAGTGATTGTTATTAAGCCAGATATCTAGTTAACCACCCCAAAAATCGTTAGCAAAGATAACACCACTACTAACAAGATAAAGTTGCGTTTACTCAACGCAAGCATAGCTAAAGTAGGTTCGAGCTCTAAACAACTGGCATCTTGATGATCACTTTCCGTTGTTTGCTCATCATCTTCCACCTCATTAAACGCTAACACTTGCGCTGCCATGGCAGTTTCAGCCACTAACTGCCGCGCACTGACTTTAGGGTTGATCACTAACTGGCGCCATACACTAAAGCCGCGATTAAATTCACCGCACAAAGAGAAGCCAAAAGAAAACAGGCGGCTAGGCAACCAATCCAGCACAAATAACAGCTGCGCCACTAAAGGTAAATTAAGCTGGCGTCGGCGGCGCTGCTCGTCATAAAAACGTACAGTGCAATAAAACACTGCGCCCACTGGCCCTAAGAAAATAAAGAATAAAGCAATGGCACCATAAAAACGGTAATTGATCCAAGCAACGCTCTGCCCCACCTTTAAGCCGAGATCGCGACTATTAATGGCATCTAAGCATTCGCTGCAATCTAATTGGCCCGCATAGTGATAACAAGCTTGTATATCACTGCGGCAAGCCGCTTGAATATAACGCTTAAATATTTGGCGTTGATCTAAATGGCTAAAACATAAAATCGCCACCAGCACCCACAAGGTTAACGATAGTGCGCCCCAAAACATGCCTTGCACGGCATAGAGCAGCAAAGCCACAGTCACACTTGGCAGCACTAAGGCTAATGCCAACACCCCCAAATTACGCACTTGTTTATCACCAAACAAGGACAAATGATACCGATTAAATAACCTGTCTAATTGCAGCGATAAAGGCAGCACCTTGAAACGCTCGACCAAGATAGCAACCAAAAAAGAAAACAGAGCCATGATATATCCTTGAATTATTGTGTCATGAGCTTAAGCAACACTAGGCTCAAGCTCGCAAAGCATCCATTAGCCCATAGTATCACTATCTTGACGCTTGCAAGCCTTGTCGGTAGCCAATCCAATCAAAACTGGCACCTGGATCATATTTACGCCCTGGCGCAATATCGCTGTGGCCACAAATTCTATCCACAGTTATTTTTGGATAAGCTACTGTTATGTCATTAGTTAATTTAATTAGTTGTCGATATTGCGCCGCGGTATAAGCAGTCTCCCCCGTGCCTTCAAGCTCAATACCTATGGCAAAATCGTTACAATTGTCACGGCCACCGAAACAAGACAAACCTGCATGCCAAGCTCTGTCATCGCAGCTCACGTATTGAATAAGCTCACCATCACGGCGAATAAAAAAATGGGCTGACACTTCAAGGCCGTTTAGCTCGGCAAAGCTTGGGTGGGCATTGCAATCTAAGGCTCCCATAAATAAGTCATCGACAAAATGCCCGCCAAATTCCCCTGCAGGCAGGCTAATGTGATGAATGACTAATAAGCTCACTTCACTTAAGTTCACCTGCCCTAAGCTCACGTTACCTAAGCTCACGTCACCTTGCGGGCGCGCATTAAAAAACGGCGATGCGCGTTTACTGGCCGCTAAATACCAACCGTCTTGCCAAAGTAACCCAAGAGTTACTGCATTTTTTTTGTGATTAATCATTAAGGCTGACTCCAATGCCCTTAGCGGCTATTACTAGCCTGTTCTGCGCTATTAGCGCCACACACTGCGCCTATAGTAAAACAAATATGGTTAGATATGTTTAAGAAGATGCAGCAGTAAATCAAACATGGCGAACGCATTAAATGCTGAAGTTTGGCCACCCGCAATCTAGCTCACACTTTGGCATTTATGCTACTCTCTAGCCAATTTCGAGTTGTTACTAGGATCCTGAACATGTTGGAAAATGATATTCGCCTTAGCGTTAAACAGGCGCTCGATGAAGATTTAGGCTTAGCCGCTCATCTTGGCAGCGATAACCCACTGGATCACGATATTACCGCCCAATTAATCCCTGCTGATAAGTACGCTGAAGCCACTTTAATTACCCGTGAAGATGGCGTGTTTTGCGGTAAAGCGTGGGCCGAGCAAGTGTTTAATCAACTAGGCGGCGATGTTGCGCTGCACTGGCATGTGGATGATGGTGATTTAGTCATCGCCAACCAAGTGCTATGCGAATTCAGCGGTCCAGCACGCGCGATTTTAACCGGCGAGCGCACCGCTATGAACTTTATTCAAACCTTAAGCGGCGTTGCTAGCTTAACTAAGCGTTATGTCGATAAATTAAGCGGCACTCATACCCGCTTACTTGATACCCGTAAAACCATACCAGGTCTTAGAACCGCGCAAAAATATGCAGTGACCTGCGGCGGCGGTAAAAACCATAGAATCGGTTTATTTGATGCTTTCCTGATTAAAGAGAACCACATCATGGCTTACGGCGGCATTGCCGCGGCGATTAAAGCGGCGCGCACAGTTGATGCCACTAAGCCTGTGGAAGTCGAAGTGGAAAACTTAGATGAGCTCACGCAAGCCCTAAACGGCGGCGCTGACATTATCATGCTCGATAATTTTGAAGTGAGCCAAATGCTTGATGCTGTGGCTATCAATCAAGGCTTTATCGCCCAAGGGCAACACACTAAGCTTGAAGTGTCAGGCAATGTTACCTTAGATACCATTACAGCTTATGCCAATACTGGGGTGGATTTTATCTCGGTCGGTGCGCTCACTAAGCATGTGCGCGCCCTTGACTTATCACTGCGCCTAAAAAGCTAAGCTCTAGCTGAAACTGAGTTCAATCTAAAACTAAGCTCTATTTAAAAGCCAAGCCAAATAAACGCCAGAGCAAGAAAATTAGCTAAATTAACTCGTCAGTTACCTGTTAACTGGCGAGATCATTTATAAAGTAACTCACCTTCACCCACCTTTGCCCAGCCAAAAATTCAATCCACTCGCTTTACGGGAACTTCCGCCCAAACTCAAAAAAAACTCACATTTTCGCGTCAGTCAATAGTTTGACTGCGTCAATCTTATTGTCGTTACTTGTCTTGCCGCCAAAGGGTTGGCGCAAATTTGACCGCTTAAGTAAATTTTTAAAGAGATACATCAATTTAGCGCAAAATTAACAAAACAAACGATTCCATTTGCGCCACAATTATACTAACGTATTACATGTAAGCCTTAATGCTATTAACAATCACCAAAGTTAATAACAGATAGAGCAAGCCTAGCGATTGCAGCTAAGCTTATTCTGTTTGAGTTAAGCAAGAATGCAGATGGAACTGACTAAAACAACAAGGTTTGGACACGCATAACCGCGAATTTAGCTAACTAGCTAAATTCGCAATGTGCGCTGAATGTAATACAAGCCCCTCACTCCACGCAATTATGCCAACAGCTACATTGCCACGAGTGCTAGTTCCCCATCTTCAGCCTTGCGCGATCGCGCACTCTTTAAGTTTTACAGTAAATTAATCTAATAAAATAGGATAACTCAATGGTCACTTATCTATGATTTATGACCATTTTTGAGGGAAGCCAGCTAAGGCGCAACCCACAAGGACATCAGGGCAACACCCTGCACTTTTATTAATGGAGTCACACATGAAAGCGATTAACAAAACTAAGGGTTTTACCCTGATCGAACTGATGATAGTAGTAGCCATTATCGGTATTCTGGCCGCCATCGCGCTGCCCGCGTATAAAGACTATGTCACAAGTGCGGAAGGTAGTGCAGCAATGAAAGGCATTACCGCTTACGCCCAAAAAATCCAAGCTTGTCACCAAACAGCTATTGGCTGCGAAGGCATTAAAGATGAAGTTGCAAAAAATAAAAAATTTACAGCTCTAACGGCTGAACCTGCAAAAGATGCCGCGATGGATTTGGTGTGGACTGAATCGAAATGCATCTTAAAAGCTGAGTTTGATGGTGCAGGTGGGGTAACCTTTAAAATGGATAAAACTTCTGCCGCCACCGATGATGATTTACCCAATTGTAATAAAGGCGCAGGCTTACCACCACCAGCAGCAGCAGCAGGCTAACCAGAAGCATAATCTATGTCTACCACTAGCCTACATTTAGGGTTATCGACCCTCTTCATTAAACAAGGGCTGCTCACCACTGAGCAGCTAAATGCGGCTATTGGTCAGTCAAAAAGCCGCCGCCAGAGCTTAGTTACCACTCTGGTGGCGGATAATATTATCTCCGCTAAAACCATTTCCGAGCTTTGCTATCAAGAATACGGCACGCCGCTGCTTGATTTAGCCGAGTTTGATTTAAGCTTAATTCCAGAAAAATTTCTTAATAAAAAACTGATTGAAAAACACCGCTGCCTGCCGCTGTTTGAGCGTGGTAAGCGCCTGTATATCGCCACCTCTGACCCTACTAATTTTAATGCCCTCGAAGATTTTCAATTTAGCGCCGGCCTGCACGCAGAACCCATATTAGTAGAAGAAGATAAGCTCGCTAAAGCCCTTGAAAAGGTGCTTGAAGATGATTTATCTAGCCTAGATTTTGGCAATATGGATGAATCGGCCTTGGCCGATATGGAAGTGCAAGATACCAGTAACAACCTTGATGATATTAAGGATGAGGCCGATGAAGCGCCTATCGTCATGTATATCAATAAGATTCTGACCGATGCCATTCGAAAAGGGGCGTCTGATTTACATTTTGAACCTTATGAAAAACGCTACCGCGTGCGCTTTCGTATTGATGGTATCTTGCATCAAGTATCAGAACCGCCGATTAACTTAAGCAATAGAATTTCGGCGCGCTTAAAGGTCATGGCCAAACTTGATATTGCTGAGCGCCGAGTGCCACAAGATGGCCGCATTAAAATGAAATTATCGCGCACCAAAAGCATAGATTTTCGAGTATCTAGCCTCCCGACCCTGTGGGGCGAGAAAATCGTAATGCGTATTTTAGACTCCTCTTCTGCGCAGCTTGGTATTGAAAAACTCGGTTATGAGCCCGAGCAGCAAGCCTTATATATGGAAATGCTAGCCAAACCTCAGGGCATGATTTTAGTGACAGGCCCCACTGGTTCTGGCAAAACCGTATCCCTTTATACTGGCCTTAATATTCTTAATACCACAGAGCGCAATATTTCTACCGCCGAAGATCCGGTAGAAATTAACTTAGAAGGCGTCAATCAAGTTCATATTAATTTAAAGGCGGGGTTAACCTTTGCGTCCGCCTTGCGCTCATTCTTGCGCCAAGATCCAGATGTGGTGATGGTAGGTGAAATTCGTGACTTAGAAACCGCTGAAATTGCCATTAAAGCCGCGCAAACCGGTCACTTAGTATTAAGCACCTTACATACCAACTCGGCTTCCGAAACCTTAACCCGCTTAATCAACATGGGCGTGCCGGGTTACAACATAGCGAGCTCTGTCAATTTAATTATTGCTCAGCGCTTAGCCCGTAGGCTCTGCCCCCATTGCCGCGAGCCAGAAGATGTACCGCAACATGAATTGCTGCGCTTAGGCTTTAGTGAAGAGCAAATTGGCCACGGTTTTACCCTCTATAAGCCAGTGGGCTGCGATGCTTGCGCTGGCGGATACAAAGGGCGAGTAGGTATTTATGAAACCCTAAAGATGAGTGATGAGATATCGCGCATCATTATGGAAGGCGGTAATTCCCTACAAATCAATGACGTTGCTAAGCGGCAGGGCATGAATGATTTGCGCCAATCAGGATTATTAAAAGTGATTCAAGGCATGACCAGCTTGGCAGAAATTAACCGCGTCACTAGTTTTTAAGTACGCTTAAGCTTTTTAAGCCGTGTTATTTAACATTCAAGCATGCCCAAGAGGTTCGAATGGCTAGCTCACTTGCCAAAAGCAAAAAATCCAGCGACAAAGCCGTTAAAGCTCAACCTAAGGTATTTACCTTTGCTTGGAAAGGCATAAATCGCGACGGTAAACGCACCAGCGGTGAGCTCAAGGGCACAAGTAACGCTGAAGTGAAAGCCATACTGAAGACACAAGGCATCACCACTAAATCGATTAACAAAAAGTCGGCACCATTATTTAAAAGTGAGAAGAAAATAACGGCCATGGATATTGCCATGGTCACTCGCCAAATCGCAACCATGTTAGCCGCCGGCGTGCCGATTGTGACTACCTTAGAGCTATTGGGGCGTGGTCATGAAAAAGCTAAAATGCGCGAATTACTAGCCAATATTATTAACGATTTAAAAACCGGTATTCCACTTTCTGACTCGATTCGCCCATATCGCCAGTATTTTGATGCGCTTTATGTCGACCTAGTGGCGGCAGGCGAGCATTCCGGCGCCCTTGAGCAAGTGTTTGACCGCATTGCCCTTTATAAAGAAAAAGCCGAAGCCTTAAAATCAAAAATTAAAAAGGCCATGTTCTACCCTGCGGCTGTGGTAGTGGTCGCGATTGGCGTCACCACCTTATTATTGCTCATGGTAGTGCCCCAGTTTCAAGAAATTTTTAATGGCTTTGGCGCCGAACTACCGGCTTTTACCCAATTTATTATTGCCATTTCTGAAGCGCTGCAAGCCTCGTGGCACTACTTTGCCGGCGGCATTATTATTGGCATCTGGCTATTTAAACGCGCCCATCATAACTCGCAATTATTTCGCGATCGCGTCGATGAAATGGTACTCAAAATCCCCGCCATAGGTGATATTTTGCATAAAGCAGCGATGGCACGTTTTGCCCGCACCTTAGCCACCACGTTTGCCGCGGGCGTACCGTTAATTGATGGTCTTCAAAGTGCTGCCGGCGCCTCAGGCAATGCCGTATACCGCCAGGCTTTACTAAAGGTCCGCCAAGAAGTGATGGCCGGTATGCAGATGAACGTTGCCATGCAAACCACTAAATTATTCCCTGACATGCTGATCCAAATGGTGATGATAGGTGAAGAGTCGGGATCCCTTGATAACATGCTCAACAAGGTCGCCAATATCTATGAGATGCAAGTGGATGATGCCGTTGATGGCTTATCGAGCTTAATTGAACCTATCATGATGGTGGTAATTGGTACCTTAGTTGGCGGCCTGATTGTAGGTATGTACTTACCTATCTTTGAAATGGGTAAAGTGGTTAGTTAAGAATGGTTGGCGACTAATGAATGGCTACGATAAGCCCCAATTAAGCCCATTATCCGGCTTAGGGATTGTAGCCTATCAACTAGCGCATTAATTAGCCCATAAATTAACGTTCCAAGCCAGCAGAATCGCGGTAACATAGCTTAATAGCCAAAAGAATAAACCATTAATGATTAAGCCCTTTATCACTAAGGGCTTAGTTGTTTATAAGTCCTTCATCCAGACGCCCGCATCTATTGGGCTTACAGCCAAAGAATAACTTTATGACCGAATTTATCACCTTAATGGACTCCCAGCCTTGGCTGTTTTACAGCCTAAGTTTTATCTTTGCCGCCACCATAGGCAGTTTTCTTAATGTGGTTATCCATCGCCTGCCGATTATGATGAAGCGCGAATGGCAGCAAGAATGCCATGATTACCTTGAGCATAACGAAAATATTAAGCTAGACCCTAAGCAACTAAAACCTATCTTAAGCGCCTTAAAAGCGCCGCAAGATGGCTACCCCGCTAAATACAATTTAATAGTGCCAGGTTCGGCCTGCCCTAAGTGCCACACCGCCATTAAGCCTTGGCAAAATATCCCTGTGCTTGGTTGGTTGTTATTAAAAGGCAAGTGCGGCCATTGCAGCACACCAATTTCTAGTCGCTACCCGTTAGTGGAAGCTTTAACCGGATTATTAGTGACTGTGCTCGCTTGGCATTTTGGCGCCACTAGCGCTTTTGCTTGGGCAAGTTTATTAACCTTTGGCTTGGTTGCCATGACTTGGATAGATTTTGATGAGATGCTACTGCCTGATCAACTCACGCTGCCACTATTGTGGTTAGGGCTGCTACTTAATCTTAATGGTCTTTATACCGACATTTACTCAGCCGTGATTGGCGCCATGGCAGGGTATTTAAGTTTATGGTCAGTATTTTGGGGCTTTAAATTGCTCACAGGCAAAGAAGGCATGGGCTACGGTGATTTTAAGCTAATGGCGCTGTTTGGCGCTTGGCTTGGCTGGCAAATGCTGCCGTTAATTATCTTATTATCATCGGTTTTAGGCGCCGTTATTGGCATAGGTTTAATGCTAAGTAAACGCATGGAGCAAGGTAGCCCTATGCCGTTTGGCCCTTATATTGCGCTCGCAGGTTGGATAGCCCTACTGTTTGGTGAATCTATTACTCAGTGGTATTTAGCAAGCTTAGCGTAGAGGATTTATGAGCCAGATGATTATCGGTCTTACCGGCGGCATAGGTAGTGGCAAAACCACAGTCGCCAATATATTTGCAAGTTTTGGCATTGATTTAATTGATGCCGATATTGTGGCGCGTGAAATAGTGGATATAGGCTCTGCTGGCCTTAAGGCAATTGCTGCCCACTTTGGCGCAGATATTTTAGATGACAGCGGCGCGCTTAATCGCAGCCGCTTACGAGAACTGATATTTAGTGAGCCCGAGCAAAGGCTGTGGCTGAACAGTTTACTGCACCCACTTATCCGCGAAGAGATGCTCAAGCAAACCAACACAGCAACATCTAGCTACGTGATTTGGGTCGTGCCCTTGCTATTTGAAAACGGCTTAGATAGCTTAGTTAATCGCAGCTTATTGGTCGATGTTGAGCCTTCGCAGCAAATTGCCCGAACAACTGCGCGCGACCAAGTAACCAGCGAGCAAGTGCAAAACATCATCAATAGCCAGATGGCACGCGCCGATAAACTTAAAATGGCCGATGATGTAATCAATAATAATCAAAATGTTGTAGCGCTTAAAGCCAGAGTGGCCGCGCTTCACCAACACTACTTAACGCTAGCTAGCAAGGCTTAAACCGCTTATGACCATTATTTTTGAACAGCCGCTTAACGAAAAAATGCGCAGTTACTTGCGCTTAGATTACTTAGCCGAGCAGCTTAAGCTGAGCTTAGATAATGATCATCAGCATCAAGGATTTTTACCGCTATTTTCCTTATGCGAACTCACAGAGCGCTGCGATTATCGCAGCGATGTGATTAAGGATATTGATAAGCACCTTGCGGCGATTTATGAGTGGAACCAGTATGCCGACATAGACAACAGCGAACTCGCAAGCTTTGCCGCTGATTTAACCTTAGCCCGCGAGCAGCTACAAAAGCCTGAGCGTTTAGGCAGCTTTTTAAAACAAGACAAGTTTTTAGCCGCGCTTAAACAAAGACTTAGCATGCCTGGGGCAAGCTGTAACTTTGACTTACCTCAGTTGCACTTTTGGCTCGCCAAAAGCTGGCCACAGCGCCAGCAAGAGTATCAAGCTTGGTGCCAACACTTTTGGCCACTGCTCACCCCTATTCGCATCATGCTGACCTTAAGTCGCGCCAATGCGCAGTTTGTGCCGCACCTTGCCAACCGAGGCTTTTATCAAGAACAAAGCCAAGGGGAGCTGAATTTACTGCGCGTGCGCGTACCAGCCAATGTAAATTGTTACCCGACTATTAGTGGCCTGCGCAATCGCTTCTCTATCCATTTTGTCGACTTTAGCAGCCAAAAACACACAGATGCCGATATCGCTTTTGATGTCGCCTATTGCCGCTAACTTAGTAACTTAGTCAGCTGGCCGCCAATCTAACTTAACCGCGATTGCGCCCAAGTTCATCAGCAGACAGATTGCACTCGCAACATGAGCTGATACACTAGCGCCATTTACCTTAGGCGCAAATGTTATGACACTCACAGTTAAGTGCCCCACCTGCCAAACCTTAGTCCCGTGGAATAGCGATAGCCTGTTCCGCCCCTTTTGCAGCGAAAGATGCAAGCTTATCGATTTAGGCGAATGGGCCAGCGAAAGCTACGCTATCCCAGTTAAGCAAGAGTTTGATATCGATGCCTTAGATGACGTTGGTTATGATGATGGCGACTTTTTCAAACAGGATGATAAATGAGTCAACGCGTACATGTTGCCGTCGGCGTCATTATTAACGACCGCGGCCAAGTGTTACTGGCCAAGCGGCCAGCACACTTACATCAAGGCGGTAAATGGGAGTTTCCGGGCGGTAAAGTTGAAGCACTTGAACAAGTAACCGATGCCTTAGTGCGCGAGCTGGCTGAAGAAGTGAATCTCACCGTGCATGCCAGCACGCCGTTTATGCTGCAAAGTTTTGATTACTCAGATAAACAAGTGCTATTAGATATTCACTTGATTAGCGATTTTAGTGGCGATGCCATTGGGCTTGAAGGCCAAGAAGTGCGCTGGGTAAACCAAGCTGAATTACCAAGCTTTGATTTTCCTGCCGCCAATCAAGCCATAGTAGAAAAACTGCTAGAGCCATTAGCCATTAGCCATTAGCCATTAGCCATTAGCCATTAGCATTCAAAATAATCGCTGCAATACCGCCAAGATAGCAATCTCACTGTCCTTGGCGGTAACCTCTCATATTTAGCTGAGCCGCTGTAACCAGTAGCAAAAATTGACATCCATTAGCCGTAAACAACTTTAACCTACTTGAGTTAATAGCATACAATCAACCAATCCTTCGCCAATAATCCTCTAGCCATACTGCGGCGGCATTCGTTGAATGCCAGCTAATACTCAATCAGTAAATCCACCAAAACTGCATTCTTGCTATTCCAATCTTGTGATACTCACTATTTTTCCTTGTGGATTGTCTCGCGCTAGCATTAGCTCATACCAGCCTTGCTGTTTATAGGCAATAAGATTACGAACTATTACCGGGAGAAACTATGAAGAAGGCATACAGCTTAGCATTGCTCGCAAGCGTGACTATGAGCGCGCATGTACCAAGCGCTCAAACCCCATCGGTACAAGAACAGACGGTGCAAGAGCAGCAATCGCATGATAAGGCAAGCGCCGACATGATTATCACTAACGCCAAGATTTATGGCTTTGATGAGGCTGATACTATTGCCATTGCTGCTGGCAAGATTGTCTTTGTTGGCCATGAAGATGAAGTAGATGAGTATCACACTAGCGCTACTGAGGTGATAGATATTGAGCAAGCCTTTGTCATGCGAGGCTTTATTGATCATCACAACCATGTGTTTGAAGCAGCATCGCCAGCAGGCAGCAACTGCGAGCTCAACATCAGTGCCGCGCTCACAGAGCAAATTGCCTATTTAACAGCATGTCGTAAGCAAGCGACTCCAAACGCTTGGGTGATGGGTTATGGCTTTTCACTGGACGCGATTTTAAATGACGCTAATAGCACTACGCCGCTGGCCGTTATTGATAGCATTTTTCCCGACCAGCCCGTCATCATCATGGAGCAAACATCTCACTCCATGTGGGTTAACTCAGTTGCGCTGAAACGCGCTGGCATCACTAAAAATCCCCCTGAGCCACAAGGCGGCAAAATTCTTAAAGATGAACACGGCGAGCTTAATGGCATCTTATTTGATTACGCTGGCGACATAGTGATGGAGATGGCATGGAACAGCCTCAATGATCAGTTTAATCAAAGCTATGACGGCTTAATGACCGGCCTTGCCGAAGCCGCCGCCCATGGAATTACTACCATAGGCGATGGCCGCATGTATTGGAAACGCGGCTGGTTTGAAGTATGGCAACAAGCTGAGAAAGACGGTGACTTAACTGCGCGCGTCTCTTTACGGCCATGGATTTACCCAACCTATGCGATGGCGCCGCAATTAGCCTATTTAAAGAAAATCCAACCCAGTGATAAGTCGCGCTTACTACTGATAAACCAAGCCAAAATGTATAGCGATGGTATTTTCATTAACGGCACAGCTAAAACTTTGGCTCCGTATTTAGAGACTTATATCCCAGATGAGCCCTAGGCATCAATTACATTGCGCCCAAGCAAATGACCACTTGGCTCGATAAGCTCAATCAGATTGGTTATAGCGCGCATATTCATGCCATTGGTGATGGTGCGGTGCGTGAGTCATTGAATGCTATCGAATATGTCCGCAGCCTTGGCTCGCAGCAAGCTTATAGCTTACCCCATGTAGAATTAGTGGATGCCAAAGACGTGCCGCGTTTTGCCAAGCTCGATGTGACCGCAGATTTTCAGGTAGGCTCAGATTACGTGGCCAATCACGACCATCCATGGGCATTGGCGTTTCTTGGCAGCGAGCGCACCCACGCCATGATGAACTTAAAACCTATCTTTAATTCAGGCGCTAACATCACTTTAAGTAGCGACTGGAATGTGCATGATATCAACCCATTAGTCGGCATAGCTAACAGCCTTAACATGGGAAGTGCTGGCCTTAGCAATATTGATGCCGCCATAGATGCTTATACCATCAATGCCGCCGCAAGCTTAGGCATTAGCGATATTACTGGCTCAATTAAGGTAGGGAAATCGGCAGACTTAGTGATCTTAGCGCAAGACATTACCCGCCTACCTATCAATGCCATTGCTAACACTGAAATCTTAATGACCTTGCTGCAAGGCGAAGTGGTTTTTGATGCCGATGAATAGCCAGCGCTCAGCTAAACGGTAAACCCATCAGTGAACACCAGCAGCAACCACATGCCGTCAACGCTTTGAGCGGCATGGTTAGTTAAGTGGTTATGCAATAGCTGCTAGCTGATACCTCAATCATTAGCCGCTAAGTTTTAAGTTCTAGGTATTAAGTTCTAGGTATGAGCGCCAATTTAGCCATTTAACTGATTATGCTGCTTAAAAGTGTTTATCACCTGACGGCCAATCTCGCACAGCGTAAAGCCACTGCGCCAACAGAGTTCCACTTTGCGCGCAATCGCTGTCAGCTCAAAGTCACAACTGAGCTCTACCAGTTGACCGCTAGTAATCAACGCCGCCACACTGTCTGCCGGCAAAGAGGCAAAACCCTTATTGTGTTTAAGCATGGCAATCAGTGACGAGATATCAGCAAATACACAGTAACTTGGGCTAAAGCCATCGTTGTCATCATCCTTCACCCGCCCCCACACCAGCTCGCGATATTCACTTAAATCATTGCTGTTAATGGCTCGGGTCACAGCCAGCCTTGCTAGCGGATGGTCATGATGACACACTAAAATTTCTTGATAATGGCCTAGGCGGCAATACTCAAAATGCTTATGGTGCAAGGTCACTGACTCATGGCTGATAACAACATCCACATAACCATCTCTTAAATCTTGCTCCAGCTTAGTTTTATCATCGCGATACACTTCAACGCTTAATGGCGCGATACCGAGCACTAACGCCAGTGGCTCGGTAAACACCCTATCAGGAATATAGTTTTCAACGCCAATAGTGAGTAAAGTCGGTTCACCTTGCGCCAACATAGCCGCGCTGCACACAAACTTATCCATCTGACTGAAGGTGTGCGTTAAGTGCGGCAATAAGCGCTGGCCATCGTTACTCAAGCTCGTTTTATTGCCAGTGCGATCAAAAAAACTGATCCCAAGATCAATTTCCAGATCTGAAATCCATTGGCTCACCTGCGACTGCTTCTTACCGAGCTTACGCCCCGCCGCCGAAATCGAGCCAGTTTCTATGGATAACAACAAAGCTTTTAAGTGAAGTGCATTCATCGGAAAATACTCAAAATAACAGCCGCTCAGACAGTCTAATTTTTATCGAAGCCATTGATTAATAAGTACCATATCAGAGTGGCAGTGGTTGTTATAGCAATTCACAACAACCACTTACCTTACGCCGAATATTGATAATCCACACCCATGGCTTAATTGCCAAAGACGACACCGAGTCCCATTGAGGCAACCTTAATCAGTTGTTGTAAATCACTTAAACGAGGCATGGATGCCGAATTGGCCGTTAAATAGGGATATTATTCAGCAGGGGGCGTTGCAAGACGAAGGCCAACGGCCACTCTTAGCGCAAGAAAGGGATCTCGAGCTGGCCGTTAAATAGGGATGTTGCTGGCTAGCCTTCCACCCCCTTCTAGCCCAGCGCAGGGTAGAACCCTGCGACCTTATCTCAAACGAAGTTTGAACTTATTTATCAAAATAATCAGCTAAACACCTTTTAGAAATACTAAATAATTCATTTTTAGCTCTTAGCTAGCCTATCCCAACAGTTCCTAACCTTTCCCTTAATTAACCTTCTGCTGCCATCTTTTGCATCGATAAATGCAAAAAAAAACTAACGAAAAAAGCCCGTTGCATGGCAACGGGCTTTATCGACTCTCTTCCGAGAAATTAGGCGCCTGGAGATGACCTACTCTCGCATGGGGAAACCCCACACTACCATCGGCGCGACTGCGTTTCACTTCTGAGTTCGGAATGGGATCAGGTGGTGCCACAGTGCTATGGTCTCCAGACAAATTTGGAAATTCAGAAAGCTAATTATTGAGTACTCAATCTTCAATCAAGTATTTTTCGATTCTTTCAGGCTTGTTCAGTAAAACCCATCTGGGTTGTATGGTTAAGCCTCTCGGGTCATTAGTACAAGTTAGCTCAACGCCTCACAACGCTTACACACCTTGCCTATCAACGTCCTAGTCTCGGACGGCCCTTCAGAGGACTTATAGTCCTAGGGATGACTCATCTTGGGGCTCGCTTCCCGCTTAGATGCTTTCAGCGGTTATCGATTCCGAACGTAGCTACCGGGCAATGCCATTGGCATGACAACCCGAACACCAGCGGTTCGTCCACTCCGGTCCTCTCGTACTAGGAGCAGCTCCCCTCAATCATCCAACGCCCACGGCAGATAGGGACCGAACTGTCTCACGACGTTCTGAACCCAGCTCGCGTACCACTTTAAATGGCGAACAGCCATACCCTTGGGACCGACTTCAGCCCCAGGATGTGATGAGCCGACATCGAGGTGCCAAACACCGCCGTCGATATGAACTCTTGGGCGGTATCAGCCTGTTATCCCCGGAGTACCTTTTATCCGTTGAGCGATGGCCCTTCCATTCAGAACCACCGGATCACTATGACCTACTTTCGTACCTGCTCGACGTGTCTGTCTCGCAGTTAAGCTGGCTTATGCCATTGCACTAACCGTACGATGTCCGACCGTACTTAGCCAACCTTCGTGCTCCTCCGTTACTCTTTGGGAGGAGACCGCCCCAGTCAAACTACCCACCAGGCACTGTCCCTAATCCCGATAAGGGACCTAGGTTAGAACATCAAAACTACAAGGGTGGTATTTCAAGGACGACTCCACACAAACTAGCGTTCATGCTTCAAAGTCTCCCACCTATCCTACACATGTAGGTTCAATGTTCAGTGCCAAGCTATAGTAAAGGTTCACGGGGTCTTTCCGTCTAGCCGCGGGTATACGGCATCTTCACCGCAATTTCAACTTCACTGAGTCTCGGCTGGAGACAGCGTGGCCATCATTACGCCATTCGTGCAGGTCGGAACTTACCCGACAAGGAATTTCGCTACCTTAGGACCGTTATAGTTACGGCCGCCGTTTACCGGGGCTTCGATCATGAGCTTCTCCGAAGATAACCCAATCAATTAACCTTCCGGCACCGGGCAGGCGTCACACCGTATACTTCATCTTGCGATTTTGCACAGTGCTGTGTTTTTGATAAACAGTTGCAGCCACCTGGTATCTGCGACTCCCGCTAGCTTAGAGAGCAAGTCTCATCACCGGCAGGAGCGTACCTTCTCCCGAAGTTACGGTACCATTTTGCCTAGTTCCTTCAGCCGAGTTCTCTCAAGCGCCTTGGTATTCTCTACCCGACCACCTGTGTCGGTTTGGGGTACGATTCCTGCTAACCTGAAGCTTAGAAGATTTTCCTGGAAGCATGGCATCAACTACTTCAGTCCCGTAGGACCTCGTCATCAGCTCTCAGCGTATGTATTCCCGGATTTGCCTAAGAATACCGCCTACCACCTTAAACGCGGACTACCAACGCCGCGCTAGCCTAGCCTTCTCCGTCTCTCCATCGCAGTTAGCACAAGTACGGGAATATTAACCCGTTTCCCATCGACTACGCCTTTCGGCCTCGCCTTAGGGGTCGACTCACCCTGCCCCGATTAACGTTGGACAGGAACCCTTGGTCTTCCGGCGAGGGGGTTTTTCACCCCCTTTATCGTTACTCATGTCAGCATTCGCACTTCTGATACCTCCAGCGTGGGTTACCCCTTCACCTTCAACGGCTTACAGAACGCTCCTCTACCGCGCATCTCTAATGAAATGCACCCGTAGCTTCGGTGACTAGCTTAGCCCCGTTACATCTTCCGCGCAGGCCGACTCGACTAGTGAGCTATTACGCTTTCTTTAAATGATGGCTGCTTCTAAGCCAACATCCTAGCTGTCTAAGCCTTCCCACATCGTTTCCCACTTAGCTAGTACTTTGGGACCTTAGCTGACGGTCTGGGTTGTTTCCCTTTTGACAACGGACGTTAGCACCCGCTGTCTGTCTCCCGCATAGTACTCATTGGTATTCGGAGTTTGCAAAGGGTTGGTAAGTCGGGATGACCCCCTAGCCTTAACAGTGCTCTACCCCCAATGGTATTCGTGCGAGGCGCTACCTAAATAGCTTTCGAGGAGAACCAGATATCTCCCGGTTTGATTGGCCTTTCACCCCCAGCCACAAGTCATCCGCTAATTTTTCAACATTAGTCGGTTCGGTCCTCCAGTTGATGTTACTCAACCTTCAACCTGCCCATGGCTAGATCACCGGGTTTCGGGTCTACACCTAGCAACTAAACGCGCAGTTAACACTCGGTTTCCCTACGGCTCCGCTATTCGCTTAACCTCGCTACTAAATGTAAGTCGCTGACCCATTATACAAAAGGTACGCAGTCACGGTCTCAAGAACCGCTCCCACTGCTTGTACGTATACGGTTTCAGGTTCTATTTCACTCCCCTCACAGGGGTTCTTTTCGCCTTTCCCTCACGGTACTGGTTCACTATCGGTCAGTCAGGAGTATTTAGCCTTGGAGGATGGTCCCCCCATGTTCAGACAACATATCACGTGTGCCGCCTTACTCGTTTTCATCTAAGGTTAGTTTTCATGTACGGGACTATCACCCTGTACCGTTGGACTTTCCAGACCATTCCACTAACACCCCCTAGACTTAAGGGCTAATCCCCGTTCGCTCGCCGCTACTTAGGGAATCTCGGTTGATTTCTTTTCCTCTGGGTACTTAGATGTTTCAGTTCCCCAGGTTCGCCTCATACAGCTATGTATTCACTGTATGATGACCACTTATGTGGCCGGGTTTCCCCATTCGGACATCGTTAGCTCAAATGCTTGTTACTAGCTCGCCAACGCTTTTCGCAAGTTACTACGTCCTTCATCGCCTCTGACTGCCAAGGCATCCACCGTATACGCTTAGTCACTTAACCATACAACCCAAATGAGTTTCACTTGAGCGTATTGCAACTAGCTGGTTTTTACTGTCTCTTGCTTTCGCAAAAGAACGCCTTGATTTACTTCATTTCTGAAGTTAAAGAATATCCAAAACACTTGATTAAAGTATTTTGAGAACTCAATTTTGTATCACCTAATGCTCGCGCATTAAGTTCTACTATCAGCTTTCCAAATTTTTAAAGAACGACACCCCTTCAAAGGAAGGTAATGTTTTGCTCGTCAACAAGACAAGGCAATCTGTGTGAACACTCAACAGTAATGCTAAATCGCATAGGTAAGGAGGTGATCCAGCCCCAGGTTCCCCTAGGGCTACCTTGTTACGACTTCACCCCAGTCATGAACCACACCGTGGTAAACGCCCTCCCCGAAGGGTTAAGCTATCTACTTCTGGTGCAGCCCACTCCCATGGTGTGACGGGCGGTGTGTACAAGGCCCGGGAACGTATTCACCGTGGCATTCTGATCCACGATTACTAGCGATTCCGACTTCATGGAGTCGAGTTGCAGACTCCAATCCGGACTACGATCGGCTTTGTGAGATTAGCTCCACCTCGCGGCTTTGCAACCCTCTGTACCGACCATTGTAGCACGTGTGTAGCCCTACTCGTAAGGGCCATGATGACTTGACGTCGTCCCCACCTTCCTCCGGTTTATCACCGGCAGTCTCCCTAGAGTTCCCACCATTACGTGCTGGCAAATAAGGATAAGGGTTGCGCTCGTTGCGGGACTTAACCCAACATTTCACAACACGAGCTGACGACAGCCATGCAGCACCTGTCTCAGAGTTCCCGAAGGCACTAAGCTATCTCTAGCGAATTCTCTGGATGTCAAGAGTAGGTAAGGTTCTTCGCGTTGCATCGAATTAAACCACATGCTCCACCGCTTGTGCGGGCCCCCGTCAATTCATTTGAGTTTTAACCTTGCGGCCGTACTCCCCAGGCGGTCTACTTAATGCGTTAGCTTGAGAGCCCAGTGTTCAAGACACCAAACTCCGAGTAGACATCGTTTACGGCGTGGACTACCAGGGTATCTAATCCTGTTTGCTCCCCACGCTTTCGTGCATGAGCGTCAGTCTTTGTCCAGGGGGCCGCCTTCGCCACCGGTATTCCTTCAGATCTCTACGCATTTCACCGCTACACCTGAAATTCTACCCCCCTCTACAAGACTCTAGTTTGCCAGTTCAAAATGCAATTCCCAGGTTGAGCCCGGGGCTTTCACATCTCGCTTAACAAACCGCCTGCGCACGCTTTACGCCCAGTAATTCCGATTAACGCTCGGACCCTCCGTATTACCGCGGCTGCTGGCACGGAGTTAGCCGGTCCTTCTTCTGTAGGTAACGTCACAGCTAACGGGTATTAACCGTCAACCTTTCCTCCCTACTGAAAGTGCTTTACAACCCGAAGGCCTTCTTCACACACGCGGCATGGCTGCATCAGGGTTTCCCCCATTGTGCAATATTCCCCACTGCTGCCTCCCGTAGGAGTCTGGGCCGTGTCTCAGTCCCAGTGTGGCTGATCATCCTCTCAGAACAGCTAGGGATCGTCGCCTAGGTGAGCCTTTACCTCACCTACTAGCTAATCCCACCTGGGCTTATCCATCAGCGCAAGGACCCGAAGGCTCCCCTGCTTTCCCCCGTAGGGCGTATGCGGTATTAGCAGTCGTTTCCAACTGTTATCCCCCACAAATGGGCAAATTCCCAGGCATTACTCACCCGTCCGCCGCTCGCCGGCAAAGTAACAAGTTACTTCCCGCTGCCGCTCGACTTGCATGTGTTAGGCCTGCCGCCAGCGTTCAATCTGAGCCATGATCAAACTCTTCAATTAAAGTTTTGTTCGGACCCAAAGGTCCTGCTCAATGAATTCTGTCGATTCGATGATAAATCACCGAATTTGCATGTTATGCGGACATCTTCGTTGAAGTCTCTTGCGAGACGTTTTAAATCGTTGTCGATTTATCAACTACTGTGAATGTCCACACAGATTTGCTTGTCTTCTACTTGTTAAAGAACGTTGCCGCTACGGGCTAGGGATGCGTATTTTACGCATTTCCTGTTGTGCGTCAAGTGTTTTATTCAACAACTTGTCGTCACTACTGAATACCTTAAGTAGTCAGTAAGTCGTCACTATCTACTGCGTTGCCGCACCATCTCGTGTCGATGGGCTGCATTATAGGGAGTGTTCGCTATTGTGCAAGCGCTTTTCGCCATAAAGTGTCATTATTTATTTACACTCAACTTACGACCATGAGGCGCACAGCTTACCCACAGAGTTACCCACTGCACACTCATAAACTCAGTAGGCTAGACCTCGCGACTCTATCGTTCTATCAAGGTTATCCATGACGAACTTCCCCAGTGAAAGGGCTAATCCCTTTATTTTTCGCTAAGCCACCATCATCAAATAGCACCATAATTTACTTATCGTGCAATAAAAGCCGCTAACCAAGCTTTTTTTAACATGACAATCCATCCCTAAAGTAAAGCACAGGGAGCATTACAGCATTATCACCAGCTGAGGAGCAGTATTGACTATGCCTAGAGCCAATCATCGTGCCGAAGATTAAGCTACGGATAACCATCCTTCACTGAGCAGTTAACTTGATTGTTGCAGCTATGGACTTATCCAAGTAATCCATGCTATCGAGACTCAAGCCGCCACACGTTTAAATAAAGAAGGTGCAATGGCTCACCAAGACCTGATTTATTGATAAATACCACTCTTCACAAACCGTAAAGCCAACGATTAAGCTAGCAAGCTCTAGTGTCAGACGTTGTGAACGCAAGTTAATCAAAAATCTAAACGAAAAAAGCCCGTTGCATGGCAACGGGCTTTATCGACTCTCTTCCGAGAAATTAGGCGCCTGGAGATGACCTACTCTCGCATGGGGAAACCCCACACTACCATCGGCGCGACTGCGTTTCACTTCTGAGTTCGGAATGGGATCAGGTGGTGCCACAGTGCTATGGTCTCCAGACAAATTTGGAAATTCAGAAAGCTAATTATTGAGTACTCAATCTTCAATCAAGTATTTTTCGATTCTTTCAGGCTTGTTCAGTAAAACCCATCTGGGTTGTATGGTTAAGCCTCTCGGGTCATTAGTACAAGTTAGCTCAACGCCTCACAACGCTTACACACCTTGCCTATCAACGTCCTAGTCTCGGACGGCCCTTCAGAGGACTTATAGTCCTAGGGATGACTCATCTTGGGGCTCGCTTCCCGCTTAGATGCTTTCAGCGGTTATCGATTCCGAACGTAGCTACCGGGCAATGCCATTGGCATGACAACCCGAACACCAGCGGTTCGTCCACTCCGGTCCTCTCGTACTAGGAGCAGCTCCCCTCAATCATCCAACGCCCACGGCAGATAGGGACCGAACTGTCTCACGACGTTCTGAACCCAGCTCGCGTACCACTTTAAATGGCGAACAGCCATACCCTTGGGACCGACTTCAGCCCCAGGATGTGATGAGCCGACATCGAGGTGCCAAACACCGCCGTCGATATGAACTCTTGGGCGGTATCAGCCTGTTATCCCCGGAGTACCTTTTATCCGTTGAGCGATGGCCCTTCCATTCAGAACCACCGGATCACTATGACCTACTTTCGTACCTGCTCGACGTGTCTGTCTCGCAGTTAAGCTGGCTTATGCCATTGCACTAACCGTACGATGTCCGACCGTACTTAGCCAACCTTCGTGCTCCTCCGTTACTCTTTGGGAGGAGACCGCCCCAGTCAAACTACCCACCAGGCACTGTCCCTAATCCCGATAAGGGACCTAGGTTAGAACATCAAAACTACAAGGGTGGTATTTCAAGGACGACTCCACACAAACTAGCGTTCATGCTTCAAAGTCTCCCACCTATCCTACACATGTAGGTTCAATGTTCAGTGCCAAGCTATAGTAAAGGTTCACGGGGTCTTTCCGTCTAGCCGCGGGTATACGGCATCTTCACCGCAATTTCAACTTCACTGAGTCTCGGCTGGAGACAGCGTGGCCATCATTACGCCATTCGTGCAGGTCGGAACTTACCCGACAAGGAATTTCGCTACCTTAGGACCGTTATAGTTACGGCCGCCGTTTACCGGGGCTTCGATCATGAGCTTCTCCGAAGATAACCCAATCAATTAACCTTCCGGCACCGGGCAGGCGTCACACCGTATACTTCATCTTGCGATTTTGCACAGTGCTGTGTTTTTGATAAACAGTTGCAGCCACCTGGTATCTGCGACTCCCGCTAGCTTAGAGAGCAAGTCTCATCACCGGCAGGAGCGTACCTTCTCCCGAAGTTACGGTACCATTTTGCCTAGTTCCTTCAGCCGAGTTCTCTCAAGCGCCTTGGTATTCTCTACCCGACCACCTGTGTCGGTTTGGGGTACGATTCCTGCTAACCTGAAGCTTAGAAGATTTTCCTGGAAGCATGGCATCAACTACTTCAGTCCCGTAGGACCTCGTCATCAGCTCTCAGCGTATGTATTCCCGGATTTGCCTAAGAATACCGCCTACCACCTTAAACGCGGACTACCAACGCCGCGCTAGCCTAGCCTTCTCCGTCTCTCCATCGCAGTTAGCACAAGTACGGGAATATTAACCCGTTTCCCATCGACTACGCCTTTCGGCCTCGCCTTAGGGGTCGACTCACCCTGCCCCGATTAACGTTGGACAGGAACCCTTGGTCTTCCGGCGAGGGGGTTTTTCACCCCCTTTATCGTTACTCATGTCAGCATTCGCACTTCTGATACCTCCAGCGTGGGTTACCCCTTCACCTTCAACGGCTTACAGAACGCTCCTCTACCGCGCATCTCTAATGAAATGCACCCGTAGCTTCGGTGACTAGCTTAGCCCCGTTACATCTTCCGCGCAGGCCGACTCGACTAGTGAGCTATTACGCTTTCTTTAAATGATGGCTGCTTCTAAGCCAACATCCTAGCTGTCTAAGCCTTCCCACATCGTTTCCCACTTAGCTAGTACTTTGGGACCTTAGCTGACGGTCTGGGTTGTTTCCCTTTTGACAACGGACGTTAGCACCCGCTGTCTGTCTCCCGCATAGTACTCATTGGTATTCGGAGTTTGCAAAGGGTTGGTAAGTCGGGATGACCCCCTAGCCTTAACAGTGCTCTACCCCCAATGGTATTCGTGCGAGGCGCTACCTAAATAGCTTTCGAGGAGAACCAGATATCTCCCGGTTTGATTGGCCTTTCACCCCCAGCCACAAGTCATCCGCTAATTTTTCAACATTAGTCGGTTCGGTCCTCCAGTTGATGTTACTCAACCTTCAACCTGCCCATGGCTAGATCACCGGGTTTCGGGTCTACACCTAGCAACTAAACGCGCAGTTAACACTCGGTTTCCCTACGGCTCCGCTATTCGCTTAACCTCGCTACTAAATGTAAGTCGCTGACCCATTATACAAAAGGTACGCAGTCACGGTCTCAAGAACCGCTCCCACTGCTTGTACGTATACGGTTTCAGGTTCTATTTCACTCCCCTCACAGGGGTTCTTTTCGCCTTTCCCTCACGGTACTGGTTCACTATCGGTCAGTCAGGAGTATTTAGCCTTGGAGGATGGTCCCCCCATGTTCAGACAACATATCACGTGTGCCGCCTTACTCGTTTTCATCTAAGGTTAGTTTTCATGTACGGGACTATCACCCTGTACCGTTGGACTTTCCAGACCATTCCACTAACACCCCCTAGACTTAAGGGCTAATCCCCGTTCGCTCGCCGCTACTTAGGGAATCTCGGTTGATTTCTTTTCCTCTGGGTACTTAGATGTTTCAGTTCCCCAGGTTCGCCTCATACAGCTATGTATTCACTGTATGATGACCACTTATGTGGCCGGGTTTCCCCATTCGGACATCGTTAGCTCAAATGCTTGTTACTAGCTCGCCAACGCTTTTCGCAAGTTACTACGTCCTTCATCGCCTCTGACTGCCAAGGCATCCACCGTATACGCTTAGTCACTTAACCATACAACCCAAATGAGTTTCACTTGAGCGTATTGCAACTAGCTGGTTTTTACTGTCTCTTGCTTTCGCAAAAGAACGCCTTGATTTACTTCATTTCTGAAGTTAAAGAATATCCAAAACACTTGATTAAAGTATTTTGAGAACTCAATTTTGTATCACCTAATGCTCGCGCATTAAGTTCTACTATCAGCTTTCCAAATTTTTAAAGAACGACACCCCTTCAAAGGAAGGTAATGTTTTGCTCGTCAACAAGACAAGGCAATCTGTGTGAACACTCAACAGTAATGCTAAATCGCATAGGTAAGGAGGTGATCCAGCCCCAGGTTCCCCTAGGGCTACCTTGTTACGACTTCACCCCAGTCATGAACCACACCGTGGTAAACGCCCTCCCCGAAGGGTTAAGCTATCTACTTCTGGTGCAGCCCACTCCCATGGTGTGACGGGCGGTGTGTACAAGGCCCGGGAACGTATTCACCGTGGCATTCTGATCCACGATTACTAGCGATTCCGACTTCATGGAGTCGAGTTGCAGACTCCAATCCGGACTACGATCGGCTTTGTGAGATTAGCTCCACCTCGCGGCTTTGCAACCCTCTGTACCGACCATTGTAGCACGTGTGTAGCCCTACTCGTAAGGGCCATGATGACTTGACGTCGTCCCCACCTTCCTCCGGTTTATCACCGGCAGTCTCCCTAGAGTTCCCACCATTACGTGCTGGCAAATAAGGATAAGGGTTGCGCTCGTTGCGGGACTTAACCCAACATTTCACAACACGAGCTGACGACAGCCATGCAGCACCTGTCTCAGAGTTCCCGAAGGCACTAAGCTATCTCTAGCGAATTCTCTGGATGTCAAGAGTAGGTAAGGTTCTTCGCGTTGCATCGAATTAAACCACATGCTCCACCGCTTGTGCGGGCCCCCGTCAATTCATTTGAGTTTTAACCTTGCGGCCGTACTCCCCAGGCGGTCTACTTAATGCGTTAGCTTGAGAGCCCAGTGTTCAAGACACCAAACTCCGAGTAGACATCGTTTACGGCGTGGACTACCAGGGTATCTAATCCTGTTTGCTCCCCACGCTTTCGTGCATGAGCGTCAGTCTTTGTCCAGGGGGCCGCCTTCGCCACCGGTATTCCTTCAGATCTCTACGCATTTCACCGCTACACCTGAAATTCTACCCCCCTCTACAAGACTCTAGTTTGCCAGTTCAAAATGCAATTCCCAGGTTGAGCCCGGGGCTTTCACATCTCGCTTAACAAACCGCCTGCGCACGCTTTACGCCCAGTAATTCCGATTAACGCTCGGACCCTCCGTATTACCGCGGCTGCTGGCACGGAGTTAGCCGGTCCTTCTTCTGTAGGTAACGTCACAGCTAACGGGTATTAACCGTCAACCTTTCCTCCCTACTGAAAGTGCTTTACAACCCGAAGGCCTTCTTCACACACGCGGCATGGCTGCATCAGGGTTTCCCCCATTGTGCAATATTCCCCACTGCTGCCTCCCGTAGGAGTCTGGGCCGTGTCTCAGTCCCAGTGTGGCTGATCATCCTCTCAGAACAGCTAGGGATCGTCGCCTAGGTGAGCCTTTACCTCACCTACTAGCTAATCCCACCTGGGCTTATCCATCAGCGCAAGGACCCGAAGGCTCCCCTGCTTTCCCCCGTAGGGCGTATGCGGTATTAGCAGTCGTTTCCAACTGTTATCCCCCACAAATGGGCAAATTCCCAGGCATTACTCACCCGTCCGCCGCTCGCCGGCAAAGTAACAAGTTACTTCCCGCTGCCGCTCGACTTGCATGTGTTAGGCCTGCCGCCAGCGTTCAATCTGAGCCATGATCAAACTCTTCAATTAAAGTTTTGTTCGGACCCAAAGGTCCTGCTCAATGAATTCTGTCGATTCGATGATAAATCACCGAATTTGCATGTTATGCGGACATCTTCGTTGAAGTCTCTTGCGAGACGTTTTAAATCGTTGTCGATTTATCAACTACTGTGAATGTCCACACAGATTTGCTTGTCTTCTACTTGTTAAAGAACGTTGCCGCTACGGGCTAGGGATGCGTATTTTACGCATTTCCTGTTGTGCGTCAAGTGTTTTATTCAACAACTTGTCGTCACTACTGAATACCTTAAGTAGTCAGTAAGTCGTCACTATCTACTGCGTTGCCGCACCATCTCGTGTCGATGGGCTGCATTATAGGGAGTGTTCGCTATTGTGCAAGCGCTTTTCGCCATAAAGTGTCATTATTTATTTACACTCAACTTACGACCATGAGGCGCACAGCTTACCCACAGAGTTACCCACTGCACACTCATAAACTCAGTAGGCTAGACCTCGCGACTCTATCGTTCTATCAAGGTTATCCATGACGAACTTCCCCAGTGAAAGGGCTAATCCCTTTATTTTTCGCTAAGCCACCATCATCAAATAGCACCATAATTTACTTATCGTGCAATAAAAGCCGCTAACCAAGCTTTTTTTAACATGACAATCCATCCCTAAAGTAAAGCACAGGGAGCATTACAGCATTATCACCAGCTGAGGAGCAGTATTGACTATGCCTAGAGCCAATCATCGTGCCGAAGATTAAGCTACGGATAACCATCCTTCACTGAGCAGTTAACTTGATTGTTGCAGCTATGGACTTATCCAAGTAATCCATGCTATCGAGACTCAAGCCGCCACACGTTTAAATAAAGAAGGTGCAATGGCTCACCAAGACCTGATTTATTGATAAATACCACTCTTCACAAACCGTAAAGCCAACGATTAAGCTAGCAAGCTCTAGTGTCAGACGTTGTGAACGCAAGTTAATCAAAAATCTAAACGAAAAAAGCCCGTTGCATGGCAACGGGCTTTATCGACTCTCTTCCGAGAAATTAGGCGCCTGGAGATGACCTACTCTCGCATGGGGAAACCCCACACTACCATCGGCGCGACTGCGTTTCACTTCTGAGTTCGGAATGGGATCAGGTGGTGCCACAGTGCTATGGTCTCCAGACAAATTTGGAAATTCAGAAAGCTAATTATTGAGTACTCAATCTTCAATCAAGTATTTTTCGATTCTTTCAGGCTTGTTCAGTAAAACCCATCTGGGTTGTATGGTTAAGCCTCTCGGGTCATTAGTACAAGTTAGCTCAACGCCTCACAACGCTTACACACCTTGCCTATCAACGTCCTAGTCTCGGACGGCCCTTCAGAGGACTTATAGTCCTAGGGATGACTCATCTTGGGGCTCGCTTCCCGCTTAGATGCTTTCAGCGGTTATCGATTCCGAACGTAGCTACCGGGCAATGCCATTGGCATGACAACCCGAACACCAGCGGTTCGTCCACTCCGGTCCTCTCGTACTAGGAGCAGCTCCCCTCAATCATCCAACGCCCACGGCAGATAGGGACCGAACTGTCTCACGACGTTCTGAACCCAGCTCGCGTACCACTTTAAATGGCGAACAGCCATACCCTTGGGACCGACTTCAGCCCCAGGATGTGATGAGCCGACATCGAGGTGCCAAACACCGCCGTCGATATGAACTCTTGGGCGGTATCAGCCTGTTATCCCCGGAGTACCTTTTATCCGTTGAGCGATGGCCCTTCCATTCAGAACCACCGGATCACTATGACCTACTTTCGTACCTGCTCGACGTGTCTGTCTCGCAGTTAAGCTGGCTTATGCCATTGCACTAACCGTACGATGTCCGACCGTACTTAGCCAACCTTCGTGCTCCTCCGTTACTCTTTGGGAGGAGACCGCCCCAGTCAAACTACCCACCAGGCACTGTCCCTAATCCCGATAAGGGACCTAGGTTAGAACATCAAAACTACAAGGGTGGTATTTCAAGGACGACTCCACACAAACTAGCGTTCATGCTTCAAAGTCTCCCACCTATCCTACACATGTAGGTTCAATGTTCAGTGCCAAGCTATAGTAAAGGTTCACGGGGTCTTTCCGTCTAGCCGCGGGTATACGGCATCTTCACCGCAATTTCAACTTCACTGAGTCTCGGCTGGAGACAGCGTGGCCATCATTACGCCATTCGTGCAGGTCGGAACTTACCCGACAAGGAATTTCGCTACCTTAGGACCGTTATAGTTACGGCCGCCGTTTACCGGGGCTTCGATCATGAGCTTCTCCGAAGATAACCCAATCAATTAACCTTCCGGCACCGGGCAGGCGTCACACCGTATACTTCATCTTGCGATTTTGCACAGTGCTGTGTTTTTGATAAACAGTTGCAGCCACCTGGTATCTGCGACTCCCGCTAGCTTAGAGAGCAAGTCTCATCACCGGCAGGAGCGTACCTTCTCCCGAAGTTACGGTACCATTTTGCCTAGTTCCTTCAGCCGAGTTCTCTCAAGCGCCTTGGTATTCTCTACCCGACCACCTGTGTCGGTTTGGGGTACGATTCCTGCTAACCTGAAGCTTAGAAGATTTTCCTGGAAGCATGGCATCAACTACTTCAGTCCCGTAGGACCTCGTCATCAGCTCTCAGCGTATGTATTCCCGGATTTGCCTAAGAATACCGCCTACCACCTTAAACGCGGACTACCAACGCCGCGCTAGCCTAGCCTTCTCCGTCTCTCCATCGCAGTTAGCACAAGTACGGGAATATTAACCCGTTTCCCATCGACTACGCCTTTCGGCCTCGCCTTAGGGGTCGACTCACCCTGCCCCGATTAACGTTGGACAGGAACCCTTGGTCTTCCGGCGAGGGGGTTTTTCACCCCCTTTATCGTTACTCATGTCAGCATTCGCACTTCTGATACCTCCAGCGTGGGTTACCCCTTCACCTTCAACGGCTTACAGAACGCTCCTCTACCGCGCATCTCTAATGAAATGCACCCGTAGCTTCGGTGACTAGCTTAGCCCCGTTACATCTTCCGCGCAGGCCGACTCGACTAGTGAGCTATTACGCTTTCTTTAAATGATGGCTGCTTCTAAGCCAACATCCTAGCTGTCTAAGCCTTCCCACATCGTTTCCCACTTAGCTAGTACTTTGGGACCTTAGCTGACGGTCTGGGTTGTTTCCCTTTTGACAACGGACGTTAGCACCCGCTGTCTGTCTCCCGCATAGTACTCATTGGTATTCGGAGTTTGCAAAGGGTTGGTAAGTCGGGATGACCCCCTAGCCTTAACAGTGCTCTACCCCCAATGGTATTCGTGCGAGGCGCTACCTAAATAGCTTTCGAGGAGAACCAGATATCTCCCGGTTTGATTGGCCTTTCACCCCCAGCCACAAGTCATCCGCTAATTTTTCAACATTAGTCGGTTCGGTCCTCCAGTTGATGTTACTCAACCTTCAACCTGCCCATGGCTAGATCACCGGGTTTCGGGTCTACACCTAGCAACTAAACGCGCAGTTAACACTCGGTTTCCCTACGGCTCCGCTATTCGCTTAACCTCGCTACTAAATGTAAGTCGCTGACCCATTATACAAAAGGTACGCAGTCACGGTCTCAAGAACCGCTCCCACTGCTTGTACGTATACGGTTTCAGGTTCTATTTCACTCCCCTCACAGGGGTTCTTTTCGCCTTTCCCTCACGGTACTGGTTCACTATCGGTCAGTCAGGAGTATTTAGCCTTGGAGGATGGTCCCCCCATGTTCAGACAACATATCACGTGTGCCGCCTTACTCGTTTTCATCTAAGGTTAGTTTTCATGTACGGGACTATCACCCTGTACCGTTGGACTTTCCAGACCATTCCACTAACACCCCCTAGACTTAAGGGCTAATCCCCGTTCGCTCGCCGCTACTTAGGGAATCTCGGTTGATTTCTTTTCCTCTGGGTACTTAGATGTTTCAGTTCCCCAGGTTCGCCTCATACAGCTATGTATTCACTGTATGATGACCACTTATGTGGCCGGGTTTCCCCATTCGGACATCGTTAGCTCAAATGCTTGTTACTAGCTCGCCAACGCTTTTCGCAAGTTACTACGTCCTTCATCGCCTCTGACTGCCAAGGCATCCACCGTATACGCTTAGTCACTTAACCATACAACCCAAATGAGTTTCACTTGAGCGTATTGCAACTAGCTGGTTTTTACTGTCTCTTGCTTTCGCAAAAGAACGCATTGATTTACTTCATTTCTGAAGTTAAAGAATATCCAAAACACTTGATTAAAGTATTTTGAGAACTCAATTTTGTATCACCTAATGCTCGCGCATTAAGTTCTACTATCAGCTTTCCAAATTTTTAAAGAACGACACCCCTTCAAAGGAAGGTAATGTTTTGCTCGTCAACAAGACAAGGCAATCTGTGTGAACACTCAACAGTAATGCTAAATCGCATAGGTAAGGAGGTGATCCAGCCCCAGGTTCCCCTAGGGCTACCTTGTTACGACTTCACCCCAGTCATGAACCACACCGTGGTAAACGCCCTCCCCGAAGGGTTAAGCTATCTACTTCTGGTGCAGCCCACTCCCATGGTGTGACGGGCGGTGTGTACAAGGCCCGGGAACGTATTCACCGTGGCATTCTGATCCACGATTACTAGCGATTCCGACTTCATGGAGTCGAGTTGCAGACTCCAATCCGGACTACGATCGGCTTTGTGAGATTAGCTCCACCTCGCGGCTTTGCAACCCTCTGTACCGACCATTGTAGCACGTGTGTAGCCCTACTCGTAAGGGCCATGATGACTTGACGTCGTCCCCACCTTCCTCCGGTTTATCACCGGCAGTCTCCCTAGAGTTCCCACCATTACGTGCTGGCAAATAAGGATAAGGGTTGCGCTCGTTGCGGGACTTAACCCAACATTTCACAACACGAGCTGACGACAGCCATGCAGCACCTGTCTCAGAGTTCCCGAAGGCACTAAGCTATCTCTAGCGAATTCTCTGGATGTCAAGAGTAGGTAAGGTTCTTCGCGTTGCATCGAATTAAACCACATGCTCCACCGCTTGTGCGGGCCCCCGTCAATTCATTTGAGTTTTAACCTTGCGGCCGTACTCCCCAGGCGGTCTACTTAATGCGTTAGCTTGAGAGCCCAGTGTTCAAGACACCAAACTCCGAGTAGACATCGTTTACGGCGTGGACTACCAGGGTATCTAATCCTGTTTGCTCCCCACGCTTTCGTGCATGAGCGTCAGTCTTTGTCCAGGGGGCCGCCTTCGCCACCGGTATTCCTTCAGATCTCTACGCATTTCACCGCTACACCTGAAATTCTACCCCCCTCTACAAGACTCTAGTTTGCCAGTTCAAAATGCAATTCCCAGGTTGAGCCCGGGGCTTTCACATCTCGCTTAACAAACCGCCTGCGCACGCTTTACGCCCAGTAATTCCGATTAACGCTCGGACCCTCCGTATTACCGCGGCTGCTGGCACGGAGTTAGCCGGTCCTTCTTCTGTAGGTAACGTCACAGCTAACGGGTATTAACCGTCAACCTTTCCTCCCTACTGAAAGTGCTTTACAACCCGAAGGCCTTCTTCACACACGCGGCATGGCTGCATCAGGGTTTCCCCCATTGTGCAATATTCCCCACTGCTGCCTCCCGTAGGAGTCTGGGCCGTGTCTCAGTCCCAGTGTGGCTGATCATCCTCTCAGAACAGCTAGGGATCGTCGCCTAGGTGAGCCTTTACCTCACCTACTAGCTAATCCCACCTGGGCTTATCCATCAGCGCAAGGACCCGAAGGCTCCCCTGCTTTCCCCCGTAGGGCGTATGCGGTATTAGCAGTCGTTTCCAACTGTTATCCCCCACAAATGGGCAAATTCCCAGGCATTACTCACCCGTCCGCCGCTCGCCGGCAAAGTAACAAGTTACTTCCCGCTGCCGCTCGACTTGCATGTGTTAGGCCTGCCGCCAGCGTTCAATCTGAGCCATGATCAAACTCTTCAATTAAAGTTTTGTTCGGACCCAAAGGTCCTGCTCAATGAATTCTGTCGATTCGATGATAAATCACCGAATTTGCATGTTATGCGGACATCTTCGTTGAAGTCTCTTGCGAGACGTTTTAAATCGTTGTCGATTTATCAACTACTGTGAATGTCCACACAGATTTGCTTGTCTTCTACTTGTTAAAGAACGTTGCCGCTACGGGCTAGGGATGCGTATTTTACGCATTTCCTGTTGTGCGTCAAGTGTTTTATTCAACAACTTGTCGTCACTACTGAATACCTTAAGTAGTCAGTAAGTCGTCACTATCTACTGCGTTGCCGCACCATCTCGTGTCGATGGGCTGCATTATAGGGAGTGTTCGCTATTGTGCAAGCGCTTTTCGCCATAAAGTGTCATTATTTATTTACACTCAACTTACGACCATGAGGCGCACAGCTTACCCACAGAGTTACCCACTGCACACTCATAAACTCAGTAGGCTAGACCTCGCGACTCTATCGTTCTATCAAGGTTATCCATGACGAACTTCCCCAGTGAAAGGGCTAATCCCTTTATTTTTCGCTAAGCCACCATCATCAAATAGCACCATAATTTACTTATCGTGCAATAAAAGCCGCTAACCAAGCTTTTTTTAACATGACAATCCATCCCTAAAGTAAAGCACAGGGAGCATTACAGCATTATCACCAGCTGAGGAGCAGTATTGACTATGCCTAGAGCCAATCATCGTGCCGAAGATTAAGCTACGGATAACCATCCTTCACTGAGCAGTTAACTTGATTGTTGCAGCTATGGACTTATCCAAGTAATCCATGCTATCGAGACTCAAGCCGCCACACGTTTAAATAAAGAAGGTGCAATGGCTCACCAAGACCTGATTTATTGATAAATACCACTCTTCACAAACCGTAAAGCCAACGATTAAGCTAGCAAGCTCTAGTGTCAGACGTTGTGAACGCAAGTTAATCAAAAATCTAAACGAAAAAAGCCCGTTGCATGGCAACGGGCTTTATCGACTCTCTTCCGAGAAATTAGGCGCCTGGAGATGACCTACTCTCGCATGGGGAAACCCCACACTACCATCGGCGCGACTGCGTTTCACTTCTGAGTTCGGAATGGGATCAGGTGGTGCCACAGTGCTATGGTCTCCAGACAAATTTGGAAATTCAGAAAGCTAATTATTGAGTACTCAATCTTCAATCAAGTATTTTTCGATTCTTTCAGGCTTGTTCAGTAAAACCCATCTGGGTTGTATGGTTAAGCCTCTCGGGTCATTAGTACAAGTTAGCTCAACGCCTCACAACGCTTACACACCTTGCCTATCAACGTCCTAGTCTCGGACGGCCCTTCAGAGGACTTATAGTCCTAGGGATGACTCATCTTGGGGCTCGCTTCCCGCTTAGATGCTTTCAGCGGTTATCGATTCCGAACGTAGCTACCGGGCAATGCCATTGGCATGACAACCCGAACACCAGCGGTTCGTCCACTCCGGTCCTCTCGTACTAGGAGCAGCTCCCCTCAATCATCCAACGCCCACGGCAGATAGGGACCGAACTGTCTCACGACGTTCTGAACCCAGCTCGCGTACCACTTTAAATGGCGAACAGCCATACCCTTGGGACCGACTTCAGCCCCAGGATGTGATGAGCCGACATCGAGGTGCCAAACACCGCCGTCGATATGAACTCTTGGGCGGTATCAGCCTGTTATCCCCGGAGTACCTTTTATCCGTTGAGCGATGGCCCTTCCATTCAGAACCACCGGATCACTATGACCTACTTTCGTACCTGCTCGACGTGTCTGTCTCGCAGTTAAGCTGGCTTATGCCATTGCACTAACCGTACGATGTCCGACCGTACTTAGCCAACCTTCGTGCTCCTCCGTTACTCTTTGGGAGGAGACCGCCCCAGTCAAACTACCCACCAGGCACTGTCCCTAATCCCGATAAGGGACCTAGGTTAGAACATCAAAACTACAAGGGTGGTATTTCAAGGACGACTCCACACAAACTAGCGTTCATGCTTCAAAGTCTCCCACCTATCCTACACATGTAGGTTCAATGTTCAGTGCCAAGCTATAGTAAAGGTTCACGGGGTCTTTCCGTCTAGCCGCGGGTATACGGCATCTTCACCGCAATTTCAACTTCACTGAGTCTCGGCTGGAGACAGCGTGGCCATCATTACGCCATTCGTGCAGGTCGGAACTTACCCGACAAGGAATTTCGCTACCTTAGGACCGTTATAGTTACGGCCGCCGTTTACCGGGGCTTCGATCATGAGCTTCTCCGAAGATAACCCAATCAATTAACCTTCCGGCACCGGGCAGGCGTCACACCGTATACTTCATCTTGCGATTTTGCACAGTGCTGTGTTTTTGATAAACAGTTGCAGCCACCTGGTATCTGCGACTCCCGCTAGCTTAGAGAGCAAGTCTCATCACCGGCAGGAGCGTACCTTCTCCCGAAGTTACGGTACCATTTTGCCTAGTTCCTTCAGCCGAGTTCTCTCAAGCGCCTTGGTATTCTCTACCCGACCACCTGTGTCGGTTTGGGGTACGATTCCTGCTAACCTGAAGCTTAGAAGATTTTCCTGGAAGCATGGCATCAACTACTTCAGTCCCGTAGGACCTCGTCATCAGCTCTCAGCGTATGTATTCCCGGATTTGCCTAAGAATACCGCCTACCACCTTAAACGCGGACTACCAACGCCGCGCTAGCCTAGCCTTCTCCGTCTCTCCATCGCAGTTAGCACAAGTACGGGAATATTAACCCGTTTCCCATCGACTACGCCTTTCGGCCTCGCCTTAGGGGTCGACTCACCCTGCCCCGATTAACGTTGGACAGGAACCCTTGGTCTTCCGGCGAGGGGGTTTTTCACCCCCTTTATCGTTACTCATGTCAGCATTCGCACTTCTGATACCTCCAGCGTGGGTTACCCCTTCACCTTCAACGGCTTACAGAACGCTCCTCTACCGCGCATCTCTAATGAAATGCACCCGTAGCTTCGGTGACTAGCTTAGCCCCGTTACATCTTCCGCGCAGGCCGACTCGACTAGTGAGCTATTACGCTTTCTTTAAATGATGGCTGCTTCTAAGCCAACATCCTAGCTGTCTAAGCCTTCCCACATCGTTTCCCACTTAGCTAGTACTTTGGGACCTTAGCTGACGGTCTGGGTTGTTTCCCTTTTGACAACGGACGTTAGCACCCGCTGTCTGTCTCCCGCATAGTACTCATTGGTATTCGGAGTTTGCAAAGGGTTGGTAAGTCGGGATGACCCCCTAGCCTTAACAGTGCTCTACCCCCAATGGTATTCGTGCGAGGCGCTACCTAAATAGCTTTCGAGGAGAACCAGATATCTCCCGGTTTGATTGGCCTTTCACCCCCAGCCACAAGTCATCCGCTAATTTTTCAACATTAGTCGGTTCGGTCCTCCAGTTGATGTTACTCAACCTTCAACCTGCCCATGGCTAGATCACCGGGTTTCGGGTCTACACCTAGCAACTAAACGCGCAGTTAACACTCGGTTTCCCTACGGCTCCGCTATTCGCTTAACCTCGCTACTAAATGTAAGTCGCTGACCCATTATACAAAAGGTACGCAGTCACGGTCTCAAGAACCGCTCCCACTGCTTGTACGTATACGGTTTCAGGTTCTATTTCACTCCCCTCACAGGGGTTCTTTTCGCCTTTCCCTCACGGTACTGGTTCACTATCGGTCAGTCAGGAGTATTTAGCCTTGGAGGATGGTCCCCCCATGTTCAGACAACATATCACGTGTGCCGCCTTACTCGTTTTCATCTAAGGTTAGTTTTCATGTACGGGACTATCACCCTGTACCGTTGGACTTTCCAGACCATTCCACTAACACCCCCTAGACTTAAGGGCTAATCCCCGTTCGCTCGCCGCTACTTAGGGAATCTCGGTTGATTTCTTTTCCTCTGGGTACTTAGATGTTTCAGTTCCCCAGGTTCGCCTCATACAGCTATGTATTCACTGTATGATGACCACTTATGTGGCCGGGTTTCCCCATTCGGACATCGTTAGCTCAAATGCTTGTTACTAGCTCGCCAACGCTTTTCGCAAGTTACTACGTCCTTCATCGCCTCTGACTGCCAAGGCATCCACCGTATACGCTTAGTCACTTAACCATACAACCCAAATGAGTTTCACTTGAGCGTATTGCAACTAGCTGGTTTTTACTGTCTCTTGCTTTCGCAAAAGAACGCCTTGATTTACTTCATTTCTGAAGTTAAAGAATATCCAAAACACTTGATTAAAGTATTTTGAGAACTCAATTTTGTATCACCTAATGCTCGCGCATTAAGTTCTACTATCAGCTTTCCAAATTTTTAAAGAACGACACCCCTTCAAAGGAAGGTAATGTTTTGCTCGTCAACAAGACAAGGCAATCTGTGTGAACACTCAACAGTAATGCTAAATCGCATAGGTAAGGAGGTGATCCAGCCCCAGGTTCCCCTAGGGCTACCTTGTTACGACTTCACCCCAGTCATGAACCACACCGTGGTAAACGCCCTCCCCGAAGGGTTAAGCTATCTACTTCTGGTGCAGCCCACTCCCATGGTGTGACGGGCGGTGTGTACAAGGCCCGGGAACGTATTCACCGTGGCATTCTGATCCACGATTACTAGCGATTCCGACTTCATGGAGTCGAGTTGCAGACTCCAATCCGGACTACGATCGGCTTTGTGAGATTAGCTCCACCTCGCGGCTTTGCAACCCTCTGTACCGACCATTGTAGCACGTGTGTAGCCCTACTCGTAAGGGCCATGATGACTTGACGTCGTCCCCACCTTCCTCCGGTTTATCACCGGCAGTCTCCCTAGAGTTCCCACCATTACGTGCTGGCAAATAAGGATAAGGGTTGCGCTCGTTGCGGGACTTAACCCAACATTTCACAACACGAGCTGACGACAGCCATGCAGCACCTGTCTCAGAGTTCCCGAAGGCACTAAGCTATCTCTAGCGAATTCTCTGGATGTCAAGAGTAGGTAAGGTTCTTCGCGTTGCATCGAATTAAACCACATGCTCCACCGCTTGTGCGGGCCCCCGTCAATTCATTTGAGTTTTAACCTTGCGGCCGTACTCCCCAGGCGGTCTACTTAATGCGTTAGCTTGAGAGCCCAGTGTTCAAGACACCAAACTCCGAGTAGACATCGTTTACGGCGTGGACTACCAGGGTATCTAATCCTGTTTGCTCCCCACGCTTTCGTGCATGAGCGTCAGTCTTTGTCCAGGGGGCCGCCTTCGCCACCGGTATTCCTTCAGATCTCTACGCATTTCACCGCTACACCTGAAATTCTACCCCCCTCTACAAGACTCTAGTTTGCCAGTTCAAAATGCAATTCCCAGGTTGAGCCCGGGGCTTTCACATCTCGCTTAACAAACCGCCTGCGCACGCTTTACGCCCAGTAATTCCGATTAACGCTCGGACCCTCCGTATTACCGCGGCTGCTGGCACGGAGTTAGCCGGTCCTTCTTCTGTAGGTAACGTCACAGCTAACGGGTATTAACCGTCAACCTTTCCTCCCTACTGAAAGTGCTTTACAACCCGAAGGCCTTCTTCACACACGCGGCATGGCTGCATCAGGGTTTCCCCCATTGTGCAATATTCCCCACTGCTGCCTCCCGTAGGAGTCTGGGCCGTGTCTCAGTCCCAGTGTGGCTGATCATCCTCTCAGAACAGCTAGGGATCGTCGCCTAGGTGAGCCTTTACCTCACCTACTAGCTAATCCCACCTGGGCTTATCCATCAGCGCAAGGACCCGAAGGCTCCCCTGCTTTCCCCCGTAGGGCGTATGCGGTATTAGCAGTCGTTTCCAACTGTTATCCCCCACAAATGGGCAAATTCCCAGGCATTACTCACCCGTCCGCCGCTCGCCGGCAAAGTAACAAGTTACTTCCCGCTGCCGCTCGACTTGCATGTGTTAGGCCTGCCGCCAGCGTTCAATCTGAGCCATGATCAAACTCTTCAATTAAAGTTTTGTTCGGACCCAAAGGTCCTGCTCAATGAATTCTGTCGATTCGATGATAAATCATCGAATTTGCATGTTATGCGGACATCTTCGTTGAAGTCTCTTGCGAGACGTTTTAAATCGTTGTCGATTTATCAACTACTGTGAATGTCCACACAGATTTGCTTGTCTTCTACTTGTTAAAGAACGTTGCCGCTACGGGCTAGGGATGCGTATTTTACGCATAAACCTGAGTGGGTCAAGCCCTTATTTCAGGCTTGGATTCAAGCGGTTAAACTTTCGCCTAACACCCTTAATCACTCATGGTTAACTTGCTTCGCAAGTTCCATCCTGACCCAGTATCGTTGCCTTACAACGCCGTTTTCTGTGTCAGTGGGGCGCATTATAGGGGGTTAAACCGATAGCGCAAGCGCTTTTCATCATAAAGTGTCATTATTTATTTACACTCAACTTACGACCATGAAGTACACAAACTCCCCCCAGAGTTATCCACAAAGGCTAGGTTTTCATGGCAAAACCCTAGCTAATAAGAAGCAGTTAAACGTCATAAAAAAGGTAAATGCCAGTCACTCGCCCAGCATTTACCCAGAATATGGTGTAAATCTGCCAACCTTTATAGTATCGGCACACTTAATTGACTGATATGCGCTTAAGCCTTGCTAATTTCTTTGCTCATTTAATACGTCTTCCAGCGCCTTGAGGCACAAGGCGACATTCTCGGCGCGCGCGCCGTAGCCCATAAGGCCAATGCGCCACGCTTTACCCGCCAACTCCCCAAGGCCTGCGCCAATTTCTAAGTTATAACGCTCAAGTAAGACTTTACGAACCTGCGCATCATTCACGCCATCTGGGATATAAACAGTATTGAGTTGCGGTAAACGGCAGTTTTCGGCAACAACAAAGCTGAGCCCAAGTTGCTGCAAGCCAACTTTTAGTTGTTGATGCATCACTTTATGGCGTTGCCAAGCTTGCTCCAGCCCTTCATCAGCTAATAAACGCAGTGACTCATGTAATGCATAGAGTGCATTGACAGGCGCAGTGTGATGATAGCTACGTTTGCCTTCACCGCTCCAGTAGCCCATCACTAGGCTCTGATCGAGAAACCAACTTTGCACAGGGGTTTGCCTTGAGGTTAATTTGGCAACGGCAGCACTTGAAAATGACACTGGCGATAAACCTGGAACGCAAGATAGGCATTTTTGTGAGCCGGAATAAATAGCATCTATGCCCCATTCATCCACTAATAGTTCACTGCCACCTAATGAGGTGACGGCATCAACGATACTGAGGCAGTCGTGCGACTTTGTCAGTGCACATAAGGCTTTGGCATCTGACAATGCCCCCGTTGATGTTTCAGCATGAACAAAAGCGACAAACTTGGCATCGGGATGCGCCTTTAATGCGGCGGCGACATCATCAACATTAACGGGTTCACCCCAAGTGTTATCAACCAGTACGACTTGACCACCAATGCGCTCGACATTTTGGCGCATGCGATCGCCAAAAACGCCATTGCGACAAACGATGACTTTATCGCCGCGTTCCACCAAGTTAACAAAGCATGCTTCCATGCCAGCACTACCTGGCGCTGAAATCGCTACCGTCATTTCATTACGGGTTTGGAATGCGTATTGTATGAGGGATTTTAATTCATCCATCATGCCCACAAACAAGGGATCTAAATGCCCAACCGTTGGCCGCGATTGCGCCGCAAGCACTTGAGGATAAATATCAGAAGGCCCTGGCCCCATTAATATTCTTCTTGGCGGCATAAAGGCCGCAACTTTTGGTGCAACTATCATTAGAACTCCTTGTTTATTATCCATACCGGCTCAATGAGGCTAAGTTACCATAGGTATCAGCCGTAGCATCGTCTCGATAAGCTATTTGCTACTAACGTCACTGTCACCATGCTGCAAAAACAATTGATAAGCAGGGCTGCCAGTTTGTTCTTGGTAGATAAAGCCAAGCTCATCTAAAAAGCGCTGAAAGGCTAACTCGTCAGTGCTCGGTACTTCAAACCCCGCCAGCACTTGGCCATAAGCGGCGCCATGATTGCGATAATGAAACAAACTAATGTTCCATTGGCTTTGCAGCGTGGTCAGAAACTTTAATAGTGCGCCTGGATGCTCTGGAAATTCAAAACTTAATAAGCGCTCAGTTAATGCTTGCGGTGGGCGCCCCCCCACCATATAGCGGATATGTAATTTGGCGGTTTCATCTTGCGATAAATCTTGCACGCCAAACCCCGCTTGCTTTAATGAACCAATAAGCTCGGCTAACTCATTCAGACTTGTAATGCGCACACCGGCAAACACCACAGCTTGTTGGCGATTGTTGAAGCGATAGTTACATTCAGTAATGGCGCGCGGCGATAACAACTGGCAAAAGCGCAAGAAGCTGCCGGGCTGCTCAGGAACGGTAACCGCTAATACCGCCTCTTTATGTTCACCGAGCTCACAGCGCTCAGAGACATAACGCAAACTATGAAAATTGACATTAGCGCCACTTAAGATAGCGCCCGCTTTATGAAATTTATTGCCAGCATGCTTTTTAAGCCCAGCTAACGCTAAAGCGCCAGCGGGCTCGGCAATCGCGCGGGTATCTTCAAAGATATCTTTTACCGCCGCGCAGATTTCATCTGAGCTTACGCTAATCACTTCATCCACATACTCTTTAGCTAAGCGAAACGTTTCATCACCAATGCGCTTAACCGCCACGCCATCAGCAAATAACCCTACTTGCTCTAAAGTAACGGGATGCCCAGCAAGCATCGCCGCCTGCAAACAGGCGGCGTCTTCAGGTTCTACCCCTATAATCTTCACTTCAGGCATCACAGCTTTATAGTAAGCGGCCATGCCGGCAATTAAGCCGCCGCCCCCCACAGGAATATAAATAGCTTGTAAGTCAGATTGCTGCTGCAGCATTTCTTGCGCTACTGTGCCTTGCCCAGCAATAACTGCTTCATCGTCAAAGGGGGCGACATACACCCGCCCTTGCTCTTGCGCTAATTGCTTGGCATAAGTATTAGCTTGATCAAAACCATCACCATATAGCAGCACTTCTCCGCCGCGGCGTTTTACTGCATCTATCTTGATGGCGGGCGTAGTAGTTGGCATCACAATCACAGCACTTATGCCTAAACTGCTCGCTGATAGAGCGACTCCTTGAGCATGATTACCGGCGGATGCACAAATCACCCCGCGCTGGCGCTCTTCTTGCGATAAGCGGGCAATGCGATTGTAAGCGCCGCGAATTTTGAAGGAATGCACAGGTTGCAAATCTTCACGCTTTAAATAAACCTGACAGCCAAGGCGCGATGATAACTTTGGCAAGCTAGATAGTGGCGTCACCTTAGCAACGTCATAGACTTTAGAACGTAAAATCTGCTGTAGATAATAGTTAGCTAAAGTCAGCTGTGATTCTCGCGCTAACGCTAACATAGTTACCCCTCCAACTGGCTGCGATCGCGCACCGCACCTTTATCGGCGCTAGTGGCTAACAAGGCGTAGGCTTTTAATGCCCAAGAAACACTGCGTTGTCGATTGTTAGGCTTCCACGCCTGTGCGCCTTTAGCCAGCATGGCTATGCGCCGCGCCGCTAATTCAGTAGGGCTTACCATTAATTCCATGCGGCGAGTGGGAATATCTATCTCAATAATATCGCCAGTACGCACTAAGGCTATCACGCCACCAGCAGCAGCCTCTGGTGACACATGACCAATGGACAGTCCAGAAGTACCACCAGAAAAACGGCCATCAGTAATCAAGGCGCAGGCTTTACCTAAGCCGCGGGATTTTAAATAACTGGTGGGATAAAGCATTTCTTGCATGCCAGGGCCACCTTTAGGGCCTTCGTAGCGAATAACGACTACGTCACCTGTGATTACTTCTCCGCCTAAAATCGCAGCTACCGCATCATCTTGGCTTTCATATACACGCGCTGGCCCGACAAAACGTAAGTTATCGGCATCAACGCCTGCGGTTTTCACTATGCTGCCATCGGCGGCTAAATTACCCGTCAACACAGCTAAGCCGCCTTCAAGGCTAAAGGCATGGTCAAGACTGCGGATACAGCCTTCTTGTCTGTCAGTATCTAAACTTGGCCAGCGGCATGATTGACTAAAAGCTTTAGTGGTCGGAATACCGGCAGGGCCTGCACTAAACATGTGCTTGACGTTGTCATCACGCGTTTGCATCACATCATATTGACCCAGTAAATCCGCTAAGGTGCCGTTATCTAGCGCCACATGGCCAACATCGGTATGGAGTAAATTCGCTCGCTGCAACTCACCTAAAATCGCCATTACGCCACCAGCGCGGTGCACATCTTCCATATGATATTTAGGGGTAGAAGGCGCGACCTTACATAAATGCGGCACTTGGCGCGATAGTCTATCGATATCCGCCATAGTGAAGTTAATATCCGCCTCATAGGCGGCGGCCAATAGATGCAATACCGTATTGGATGAGCCACCCATGGCGATATCTAAGGTCATGGCATTTTCAAAGGCGTTAAAATTGGCAATGTTGCGCGGTAAAACCGATTCATCATCTTGCTGATAATAGCGTTTAGCAAGGGCCATCACTCGCCGCCCCGCTTCTAAAAATAGCTCACGGCGATCACTGTGGGTGGCCAGTAATGAGCCGTTACCAGGTAGCGACAAACCTAAGGCTTCAGTAAGACAATTCATTGAGTTAGCAGTAAACATGCCCGAGCATGAACCGCAGGTTGGGCAAGCGCTGCGCTCTATCTGAGCGCTATCACTATCAGACACGCGGCTATCGGCCCCCGCCACCATGGCATCAACCAAATCAAGCTTAATAATTTTATCTGAAAGCTTAGTTTTACCCGCTTCCATCGGCCCGCCCGATACAAACACCACAGGGATATTTAACCTCAGCGCGGCCATTAACATGCCAGGGGTTATTTTGTCGCAATTAGAGATACACACTAAGGCATCAGCGCAGTGGGCATTGACCATATACTCTAAGCTATCGGCAATTAACTCTCGAGATGGCAAGCTATAGAGCATGCCGCCATGGCCCATAGCTATGCCATCATCAACGGCGATACTATTAAACTCTTTAGCTATGCCGCCAGCCTCTTCAATGGCGCTAGCCACTAACGCGCCCATGTCTTTCAAGTGCACATGGCCTGGTACAAATTGGGTAAATGAATTCGCTATCGCTATTATGGGTTTTCCAAAGTCTTCATCTTTTACACCTGTGGCTCGCCATAATGCCCGCGCCCCAGCCATATTGCGTCCTTCCGTTGTGGTTGCTGATCGTAATTTTGCCATACTATGTCCTTATCCTCTGGCCTGTTGCGCCAATGCTGTGATCACCTGACATTCAGTGACATCCAATAATTTAGTTAACTGCCGGGTCAATAATTCAATTGCGCGTTCAGCTTCTACATGTATTTCAAGGGTATTAAGTCCGCCATGACAACTCATGGCCATAGCCGTTAAGGTAAAGCCGCGGTGGCGCACTACCCGTAATACTCGCTCTACAACTTCTGGGCGATTACGAGTCACTAAATTGATGTGATGGATCATAGTGCTTCCCCTTTAACAGCGTGTGATTGATCTAACATTTGGTGATTAGCAGCCCCCGGCGGCACTAAAGGCCACACATTAAATGCTGAATCGATTTTGACATGGAGTAAAAATGGCCCAGCATGAGCGAGCATTTGCCCAAGGCCTTGCTCCACTTCATCGGCGCGGCTAATGCAGCGGCCAGCGATATTAAATACGGCGGCGAGCGCCACAAAATCAGGGTTATCTGAAAGGTCGGTTTCAGATAAACGGCCATTAAAGAACAATTCTTGCCACTGCTTCACCATGCCAAGCTTACTGTTATCTATGACAACTATCTTGACCCCAAGCTGATAGCGATTAATGGTGGCAAGCTCTTGAATATTCATCATGATGGAGCCATCACCACACACAGCCACGACAGTCGCTTTGGGCCTTGCAAACTGCGCGCCTATGGCGGCCGGCAAACCAAAACCCATAGTGCCTAAGCCGGCGCTGGATAAATGATCTTCTGGGCGGCGAAACCACATATGCTGCGCGACCCACATTTGATGCTGACCGACATCGCAGCTAACCACATTGTTGTCAGGCAATTGATTCGCTAAGGTGCGCAGTAACTTAGGCGCATAAATTAACTCACCCTGATGGTTATAATCCCATTGATATTGCTGACTTAGCTCAGTCACTCGCGTTAACCAAGCATCAATAGATAACGTGCAACTTAATTGATTAAGGGCAAGGGTGAGATCGCCACAAAAAGAGAACTCAGGCTGGCGTAACTTACCGCATTCTGCGGGATCAATATCAAGATGAACCACCTTAGCCAGCGGCGCAAATTGCGCTAATTTACCCGTCACGCGATCATCAAATCGTGCGCCGACCACCAGCAGTAAATCGCATTCTTGCACCGCCAGATTGGCAGCTTTTAAACCGTGCATGCCGAGCATACCCAAATAGTGCGGATTACGGGCATCAATGCAGCCAAGCCCCTTAAGGGTGGCCACCGATGGCATGCCAGTTTGCTGAAGAAATTGTTGCAGCGCGCCAACGGCGCCAGCCATACCTACGCCGCCGCCCGCATAAACTATGGGGCGCAGTGATGATTGCATTAACTGCTTTGCAGATGCGAGCTCATTAGGATTAAGGGTTGGCAGCTCTTCAACCGCCATCAAGGGAGCGCGATATTTAAGGGCGGCTAATTGAATGTCTTTAGGAATGTCCACCAGCACTGGGCCTGGGCGACCACTGGCGGCAAGCTCAAAGGCTTGATAAAGCGCAGGCAAAAGTTCATCTACATGGCGCACCATGACACTGTGTTTAGTGCACGCAAGGGATAAACCTAATACATCCATTTCTTGAAAAGCATCAGTTCCTATCAGGCTTTGTGGCACTTGGCCTGTGATAGCGACCAGTGGCACAGAATCTAACAAGGCATCGGCTAGCACAGTCACTAGATTGGTAGCTCCAGGGCCAGAAGTTGCAAAGCACACCGCAGTTTTGCCACTTGCTCTGGCATAACCGAGCGCCGCAAATGCCGCCCCTTGTTCGTGTCGCCCTAAGATATGCTCAAGCTCACTGCCATGTAAGGCATCATAAATGGGCATGATAGCACCGCCTGGGTAACCAAATACTTGGGTTACGCCATGGGCGATTAGCGCTCGTATCACCGCTTGCGCGCCATTGATTTCGTGCTCATGTTCCATTGGTTTACCTCTGCCTGATAAAACAAAACCCCCCGGTCCTGTGGGAGCGGGGGGTTGACGTTACTGCTTTCAGTGTGGTCAATGCGCCTTCGGCCGCCCCCGGGGTGAGATAATAATCACCATGCTAATAATCACAGACAGGAGCACAGCTAAGCCGCCAACAAGGCTGAGCTTATTTACTGATAGCAACTGCATGATTTGGGCTTGATTAGTCATTTAACACTGAATTCCTATCTGTGGTGCTAATACTTAGTATTTACATCTATCTATACATGTTTAGCACAATTAACTTTCAAGCCCAACTGAAATTTCCTCAAGTAAGCCTGTTATCTAAAGCAATGTTACATTCTCAATTTACATTAATGCGCTTCATCGCTTTCATATAACCGCGCAGCTTAGCGCCAACTTGCTCTACCTGAGTTGAGCGAATCGCTTGATTAACAGCAATAAGTTCTTGGTTGTCGACTTGATTATCATCAAACCTAAGGCCAGCACCTAAATACTGAGGTGACATAGTCATCACATAATCACGCAGTAACGGCACGGCGGCGTGATTAAATAAATAACAGCCATATTCAGCGGTATCAGAAATCACCACGTTCATTTCGTATAAACGTTTACGGGCTATGGTGTTGGCAATCAAAGGCGTTTCGTGCAGCGACTCATAATAGGCAGATTCTTCAATAATGCCGGCGGCCACCATAGTATCAAAGGCCAACTCAACCCCAGCTTTGATCATAGCCACTAAGAAGATGCCTTTATCAAAATAGGCTTGCTCTTCGAGCACTTCACTACTTTGTGGCGCCTGTTCAAAACCCGTGTCATTTGTTTGGGCGCGCCAGCGCAGCAAATTAGCATCATCATTGGCCCAATCCGTCATCATAGTACTTGAGAACTGACCACTGATAATGTCATCCATATGCTTTTCAAATAAGGGTTTAAGCTGCTGTTTTAATTCCTCGGCCATTTTGAAAGCTGCTAGTTTGGCAGGATTAGACAGCCTATCCATCATATGAGTGATGCCGCCATGCTTAAGCGCTTCGGTAATGGTTTCTAAACCTTGTTGGATAAGTTTGGCGGCATAACCTGGCTCTAAGCCATCGGCGACCATTTTGTCATAACCTAGAATCGCACTGGTCTGCAGCATGCCGCACAGAATGGTTTGCTCGCCCATCAGGTCAGACTTTACTTCGGCAATAAAGGATGAATGCAAGACGCCAGCGCGATCGCCGCCGGTAGCACTGGCATAAGCCTTGGCAACCTCAAATCCTTGGCCTTTAGGATCATTGTCAGGATGCACAGCAATCAGTGTTGGCACTCCAAAGCCGCGCTTGTATTCTTCACGCACCTCAGTGCCTGGGCACTTAGGTGCCACCATGATCACTGTAATATCTGGGCGCACCTGCATGCCTTCTTCCACAATATTAAAGCCATGGGAATAAGATAAGGTAGCGCCTTGCTTCATTAGCGGCATAACCGCATTGACGACGGCACTATGTTGCTTATCTGGGGTCAGGTTTAAGACTAAATCCGCCTTTGGGATCAGCGCTTCAAAGCTGCCAACCTTAAAGCCATTAGCTGTCGCCCGCTGAAAGGAATCACGCTGCTCGTCAATGGCCTGTTGGCGCAAGGCATAAGAAATATTTAAGCCTGAATCACGCATATTAAGGCCTTGATTTAACCCCTGCGCGCCACAGCCCAAAATAACAATATTCCAATCGCGAATAGCTGCGCAGCCATTGCTAAATTCGCTTGCTTGCATGAATCGACACTGACCTAACTGAGCCAATTGCTCTCGTAAACTCAACGAGTTGAAATAATTCGTCATTACTAATCCCTGCCACTGAATATTGAAAATGAATGCTCTGAATTCACTATATCGCCTATCTTTCATTGCTTAAAATGATATATTCGCTACACAGCATTGCATAATTTGCAACATGGAGTTCACCTTGGATATCCGCAGCCTTAAAATCTATTTGCACTTATGTGACAGCCTGCATTTTGGCCATACGGCGCAGCGGATGCATGTCAGCCCATCGACCTTAAGCCGCCAATTACAGCGCTTAGAGCAGTTAGCTGGGAGTCAATTTTTTGAACGGGATAACCGCCAAGTACGCTTAACCCAAGCGGGAATGGCATTTCGCACTTTTGCTCAAGAAACAGTTAACCATTGGCAATTGCTGCAACAGCAACTCACCCCCAGCACTGAATTGATTGGTCAGCTCAGGCTGTACTGCTCAGTAACGGCGGCTTACAGCCACTTACCATCTTTGCTTGATACTTTTAGGCGCCAGCAGCCACTAGTTGAAATCAATCTCACTACAGGTGATGCCGCCAACGCCCCCGACCAGGTACAGCAAAATTTGGCCGATATTGCTATCGCCGCTAAACCAGCCCTATTGGCAACGAGTCTGGATTTTCTAGAGATAGATTCCATCCCTATGTGCTTAGTCGTACCTAAGAGCGAATGGCGTGATGATTTAACGATCAATGACTGGCTCAATAAGCCTTTGATCTTGCCTGAGCGCGGGCCAAGCCGAGATAGTGCCGAAGCTTTATATAAGCAATTAGATATGAGTATGCGGATTTATGCGCAGGTTTCTGGCCATGAAGCCATGGCTTCTATGGTGGCGCTTGGGTGTGGAATAAGTATTTTACCTGAAGTGGTCATCCAGCACAGTCCTGTGCGGGATAGATTGCAGGCATTGCCGCTAGCGCAAGTGTTGCCGTTAAAGCTCGGCTGCATATCCCGCCGCACTATGCGGCAGGACCCTTTGCTCGAAGCATTTTTACGAACCCTGCCTCAGCACTAGCATGTTAACTGGTAAAACTTTATGCCTTGATATCTGCGTTAGCTAACGCCAAGGCGCTGTCAGCAGGTGATTTTTCAGGCTCAATGCGAGTAACCAGTAATTGATCTACTCGGTAAGAGTCGATATCTACTACTTCAAATTTAAAACCACTGTGTACCACATAATCGGTGCGCTTAGGTATTTTGCGCAGCATATACATAATAAAACCGGCGATAGTTTCATAGTTTTGGCTCTGAGGAAATTCTTCAATACCAAATGAGCGCATCACATCAGTAATCGGCGTTAAACCATCCACCAACCAAGAGTTAAGATCGCGCGCCACAATTTGCTCTTCGCCTTCCGCTAAGTTCCATGAACCCATCACAGCACTTTGTAAATCGTTGGTGGTCACTACCCCAACGACCAAGGCATATTCGTTCATCACAACCGCAAAATCCGCGCGATTATTTTTAAAGTATTCCATCGCCTCAGATAAATTAAGGGTATCAGGCACTATTAATACTGGATGTAGTAAATCGCCCTTTTTCAAGTCAATGACTTCGCCATTAATCACGCGCATCAGCAATTCTTTAGCATCCACAAAGCCTTTAATTTGATCTAGCTGCCCATCACACACTAAGAACTTGTTATGTGGGTCTTGCGCAATCTTGCGCTTCATATCTTCTTCTGTGTCTTGCTGCAGGAAGAAAATTAAGCTTTCACGCACTGTCATGGCTGCTGTGACTGGTACGCTTTGCATTTCAAACACGTTTTCCATGAGTTGCTGCTCATCTTTTTGCAGCACGCCCGCCTCAGTACCCGCCGCCATTACAGCGTAAATATCATCTTCAGTAATGGCGTCATTACGCGCCATAGAGATACCCAGCAATTTAAAGACAGTGTTGGATATACCATTAAACATCCAGACTAAAGGCTTTAATAGCACAATACAAAAAGACATAGCGCCAACTAATGCCATGGCAATTTGTTCAGGCATAGCCATGGCTACGCGCTTAGGCATAAGGTCGGCAATTAAAATAAATAAGCTAGTAACCATTACAAATGACAGGACAAAACTGATTTGCCCAAGATAAGGTTCCGGCAATAATGGCGTTAACATCAGTGTAAAATATGGCGTAAATGCAGATTCACCGACAATACCGCCTAAGATAGCCACGGCATTTAAGCCAATTTGCACCGCAGTAAAGAAGTTTCCTGGCTGAGCTTGCAGTTGTAATACTCGACCCGCTCTTAAGTCTCCCTCATCAAATAGTTGCCGCAGACGCATTTTACGCGAGCCAGCTAAGGCAATTTCAGACATAGAAAAGAAACTACTAATACTGATCAAAAGGAATATGATTAACAAATTCTCGAACAAGCTCATGGATACACCCGGAACAAAAAGGAATTGACGCACACAGCGTAGACAAACAACTGCTAAATATATGCTTAACGGCCAGTGGTCGCTACTGTCTAGTTAACAAACAATGTAAAAATAGCATTTTTAGGCGATTGACTATACTTAAATCACGTTAATCACGGTGATTTACATGACAATAATTGCGGTTAGCTTAGTCTTGCTAGGTTTACTGGGCTTAATCGCCTCAATCAAGCCGGCCTATGCCATTCTCCATTTATCAGACTATCAACATAAGGGATGGTTAGCCTTAGTGGCTATGATATCCATGTTCATTTTCGGCTATATCGGCTTCATCTATATGCTGATTGATCATCAAGTTTCCATGCTTGAGCTGGTAGTCGCAGCGATTTTTTGTGGTGGCGGCGCGTTTGTGTTTGTCATTACCTGCATGAGTCGTCAAACCATAGGCGATTTAATGAAGACTCTGCAACAAAACCATTTTCAGGCCCATCACGATAGCCTAACTGGGCTCGCTAATCGCCATCAGTTTTACCTTGATTTAGAACAAATGTTTGCCTCACAAACCCCCTACTTTTGCTGCATGATGTTAGATCTTAATAAATTCAAACTCATCAACGATAACTATGGTCATAGCTATGGCGACCATGTGCTTCAAGTGGTCGCCGAAAGATTGCTAAGGGCAGTGCCTGAAGATGCCATTACTGCGCGCTTAGGCGGTGATGAGTTATCGGTATTATTGCCAGGTTATGACAGTGAAATGGCCATACGTATTGCCCAAACCATACAGCAGAGCTTGATGGCCCCCATTGAATACGAAGGCGCAGTTCTCAGCATTGGGGTTAGCATAGGTATCGCCCAGTACCCCACAGATGGTAATGATAAAACCAGCCTAATGATTAATGCTGATATCGCTATGTATCAAGCCAAACGCAATGACAGCCATTATCAAATCTATCAATCCCACCTCGACATGGATCAATACACTTCATGTCGCTAGCTACTAGCTTAACCCGCGCCCAATTTGGAGTAGAAGCGCCACAGGTAAAAGTGGAAGTACATATTGGCAACGGCTTGCCGAGCTTTTCATTGGTGGGCTTACCAGAAACATCCGTTAAAGAAGCCAAAGAGCGAGTGCGCAGCGCCATTATCAATTCTGGTTTTGAATTTCCCATGCGCCGCATCACAGTTAATTTAGCGCCGGCTGAACTTCCTAAACAAGGCGGCCGCTACGACTTACCCATAGCCATTGCGATTTTAGCCGCCTCAGGTCAAGTGCCCTTAACCAGCCTTAAAGACACTGAGTTTGCCGGGGAGTTGTCATTGTCAGGTCAAATCAATGGCTGCAAAGGCTTACTACCAACGATTGTCGGCGCTAAAAATGTGCAGCACCGGCTAATTATTCCCATTGATAATCATTTCGACGCCGAGTTGGTGAGTCATCACGCCTGCTATATGGCAGGTCACTTACAACAAGTGACCGATTATTTGCATGGCCGTATCGAGCTTGCCAATAATGCCACCGCGGCTCACTGGCAAGAACCGCCTGCCAACCATAACCCTTTATGTTTAAGCGATATTATTGGTCAGCATCAAGCTAAACAAGCGCTTGAAATAGCCGCTTCATCAGACTTCAATCTATTACTTATCGGCCCTCCTGGGACTGGCAAAACCATGCTGGCCAATCGTATTTTACCGCTATTGCCACAGCTTAATTACCAAGAAGCCTTAGAAGTGGCCTCACTGTATTCCATCGCTGGCATTAACTTAACGCCAGCCCAATTATGCATGCGCCCCTTTCGGAATCCGCATCACACCAGCTCTGCTATTTCATTAGTGGGCGGTGGCTCGCAGCCGCAGCCCGGTGAAATATCTTTGGCCCATAAAGGCGTCTTGTTTCTGGATGAATTGGCTGAATTTCCAAGAAAAGTGCTAGATACCTTAAGGGAGCCACTAGAAACTGGGGAAGTCGTGATTTCCAGAGCCAAAGCTAAGCTCACCTTTGCCTGCCAATTTCAATTAATTGCCGCCATGAATCCAAGCCCTTGCGGTGATATTGAAGGTCAGCGGCGCTCAACACCGGATCAAGTTTTGCGCTATTTAAGTAAGCTGTCTGGGCCTTTTTTGGATAGGTTTGACTTAAGTATTGAAGTGCCCAAACTGCCAACGGGCAGCTTATCTCAAGCCAACAGCCAACAAGGGGAAACCACGGCGCAAGTGCGCGAACGTGTATTGCTCGCAAGGCAAGTGCAGTTTGAGCGTCAAGGAACACTGAATAAATACCTTACGGGCAAGGCACTAGATAATGCCTGCCAACTGAGTGCGTCCGATCGCTTATTTTTAGAAACCAGCATTGAAAAACTTGGGCTATCGGTACGCAGCTTTCATCGCATCATGAAAGTAAGCCGCACCATTGCAGATTTGCAGCACTCCCAAAAAGTCGAGCGCCGCCATGTGGCGCAAGCCTTAGGCTTCAGAGCCATGGATAGATTAATGCATAGTTTAAGTCAGTACTAAGCTTAGATCCCCTGTCGAAACACCTATACCAAGGCCCTTGCTATTGAGCTGTGCCTCGCACCTAACTTATGACTAAGCCTCTAGCGGCATAGGCGCTATGATACTGCGCACCGACTCAAGCAAGGCGTGATAACGCGCAGGCAGTTGCCGATGGCGTTTATGCAAAGCGTAAAGGGTTTCATTCACGCTTAAGGGCGATTGATAACATTGTATGCTTGTTGAAATGGCAAAATTATCAACGGCACTCTTAGGCAATACCGTAAAGCCTAAGCCTAATGACACAGGCACTAAGATTTGCGTAGCCACTTACAGGCAATTTATCTAATTGCAGCTGGAGTAATTTATCATTGCCGCAATAACTACAAAATAGCGATAAATACTGCATAGCATCTGGGTGCTTAATTAAGCCAAGCTCGCTAAGCGCAGCGATATCGACAGGCCCGCTAAAGCTTGCTGGCAAGACCAAACATAAAGGTTCATAACCAATCACTTTCGAGTCATAAAGCCATTTATGACTAAGATGCGTCACAACCCCCATATCAATAGCGCCAGACTGAATTTGCTTAAGAATCGATTGGTTAGGAGCAACTTCAAGCATCATAGTTAGCTGCGGATATTGCTTTTGTAGCGCTAACATGCGCGGATATAAACTTAAGGCAAGCGCGCCAGAGCATGCCAGACGGCACTGGCCGATATATGCCTCATCTTCTCCCAATGCCGTTAATAACTCACCTTGTTGCCGCTGCAATTGCTGCGCATATTCATATACCTTGCGGCCAGCTTCAGTGAGCTCAAAGCGTTTATGGGAGCGCTGCAGTAACTCATAACCACAGGCTTGCTCTAACTTTTTAAGCTGTTGACTGACCCCAGGTTGAGTCATAAACAACTTATCAGCGGTGCGGGTAAAACTGCCAAGCTCAACCAAGGTGGTAAAGGTCTGCAGCCATTGTTGATTAAGCACGCCTCTCTCCATAAATAATAATTATCAATAGCAGAATAATTGATAATTTTATGTATAGATACCAAGCCAGTAAGCTAAACAGGATAACTTAACTGACCGAGGTCACTATGACGCCAACAACCACTTATCCACGCAGTTTTTCCCATATAGGAATTTCAGTTCCCGACTTAGAAGCCGCCGTTAAATTTTATACTGAGGTTTTAGGTTGGTACTTAATCATGGAACCCACAGAAATCATTGAAGATGATTCTGCCATCGGTGAAATGTGTACCGATGTGTTTGGTGAGGGCTGGGATCGTTTTCGCATAGCGCACCTATCGACAGGCGATCGCATAGGGGTTGAATTGTTTGAGTTCAAAAACCAAGAAAACCCAGAAAATAACTTCGAGTATTGGAAAACCGGTATTTTCCATTTCTGCGTGCAAGACCCGAATGTGGAAGAATTAGCCGAAAAAATTGTGGCTGCAGGCGGTAAAAAACGCATGAAGGCGCCGCGATACTATTTTCCAGGCGAAAAACCGTATCGCATGATTTATATGGAAGATCCGTTTGGGAATATTCTTGAAATTTATAGCCACAGCTATGAATTACACTACAGCGCAGGCGCTTATAAATAGCTCAAATAGTTGTGCGCTTAAGTTAACTTAAGCTCATTTAAGCGAGCTTTAACCAGACAACCAAAGCATAAGCCCAAACCTTGGGCTTATGCTTTGTCGCAGAACTCTTAAATTCCCACCAGCAACAGCATCCATCACGCCAAGCTTAAGTTCTCTAGCTAAGCTACTAATATTGCACCGGTAAAACTACTGATCCTAAATAACCGATTACCACGATTGCTAAAACATCAGAGTAAGTGATTGAGGCTCAACTATATTCAAATTCACGGACGATGCGTATAGCTAGTTCATACTTTCACCCCAAATAGCACGAGGTAACTAATATGAGCAATAGTAATGATGCCGGTAAATGCCCGGTTATGCACGGTGGTAACACCCATGTTGGTGGGCAAGGTAGTCAAAATATGCAGTGGTGGCCAAACCAACTCAATCTTAACATTTTGCATCAACATAGTCGTCAAGCTAACCCCATGGACGATGATTTTAATTATCGCGAAGCCTTCATGACGCTAAATTTAAGCGAGGTTAAACGCGATATCGAGCATCTACTCACTCATTCTCAAGATTGGTGGCCTGCCGATTATGGCCATTATGGCCCTATGATGATCCGCATGACATGGCATTCCGCAGGCACTTATCGCACTGGCGATGGCCGCGGCGGCGCAGGCACAGGTAATCAGAGATTTGCCCCGCTTAATAGCTGGCCTGATAACGGTAACTTAGATAAAGCCAGACGCTTACTTTGGCCCATTAAACAAAAATACGGCCACAAACTTTCTTGGGCAGATTTGATTATTTTAACCGGCAACGTGGCATTAGAATCCATGGGCTTTAAGACCTTTGGTTTCGCTGGCGGTCGCGAAGATATTTACGAGCCAGAAGAAGATATCTATTGGGGCGCAGAAGATAAGTGGCTGGGCAATAAGCGCTACAGCGGCGATCGCGAGCTTGAAAATCCATTAGCCGCCGTGCAAATGGGACTAATTTATGTCAATCCAGAAGGCCCAGATGGCAATCCAGATCCAGTCGCCTCTGGGCGCGATGTGCGCGAAACCTTTGCCCGCATGGCCATGAATGATTATGAAACTGTGGCCTTAACTGCTGGCGGTCATACCTTTGGTAAAGGCCATGGCGCGGGTGACGCTTCATTAGTGGGGCCTGAGCCAGAAGCCGCGCCCATAGAGCAAATGGGCTTAGGCTGGAAAAGCAGCTATGCCAGCGGTAAAGGGCGCGATGCTATTACTAGTGGTATTGAAGGCGCTTGGACTCCGACCCCAACCACATGGGATAACAGCTATTTTGATATGCTACTCGGTTATGAATGGCAGCTAACTAAGAGCCCTGCGGGCGCGCAGCAATGGGCGGCGATTAATCTTAGCGATAGCAACCATGCGCCAGATCCTGCCGATAGCAGCAAAAAAGTGCGCATCATGATGACTACCGCCGACATGGCGATGCGAGAAGATCCTGAATATCTTAAAATTTCCCAGCATTTTCATAAAAATCCCACTGAATTTGCCGACGCCTTTGCCCGCGCTTGGTTTAAATTAACCCACAGGGATATGGGACCAAAATCCCGTTATTTAGGCTCAGAAGTGCCCGCTGAAGATTTAATTTGGCAAGATCCACTGCCTGCTAATACTTACGATCTGATTGATGCCAAAGACATTGAAAGCCTGAAACACACGATTTTAAGCTCAGGCTTAACAGTTACGGAACTTGTATATACAGCATGGTCATCAGCGGCTACCTATCGCGGCTCAGATCACAGAGGCGGCGCTAATGGCGCGCGCATTCGCCTCACGCCGCAAAAAGACTGGCAGGTCAATCAACCTGCGCAATTAGCTAAAGTCCTTGCCACCCTCGAAGGGATAAAATCCGATTTTAATGCCGCGCAACAAGCCAATAAAGCCGTATCCCTTAGCGACATCATAGTGTTAGCGGGTAATGCCGCCATTGAAAAAGCTGCTGCCGATGCGGGAGTCAAAGCGCCCGTGCCCTTTAGTGCAGGTCGCACTGATGCAATTCAAGATAATACCGACCCAGAATCTTTTGCAGTACTAGAGCCTGCGGCCGATGGCTTTAGAAATTACAGTAAAACCCGCTATACAGTGCCCTGTGAAGAAATGCTTATCGATCGCGCTCAGTTATTAGGCTTAAGCGCCCCGGAAATGACAGTGCTGATTGGCGGCATGCGTGTACTCAACGCCAATTTCGAGCAATCCGCCCATGGCGTGTTTACCCATAAGCCTGGCGTTCTTTCTAATGACTTTTTCGTTAATCTTTTGGACTTAACGACCGATTGGCGCCCAACCTCAGCGGAGGCTGAAGTCTTTGAAGGTCGAGATCCTATCGGCAAAGTTAAATGGACCGCGACTCGGGTCGATTTAGTCATAGGCTCAAACTCGCAGCTACGCGCCATTGCCGAAGTCTATGGCGCTAGCGATGCCAAGACTAAGTTTGTGCATGACTTTATCAAGGCATGGAACAAGGTGATGAATGCCGATCGTTTCGATCTTAACTGATTTGCTAGCGCTCCAAGCCATTAAGCTAGCGCTAGCTTAAATCTAAATAGCCTATCTATGAGATGGGCTATTTTTTTGCTCTCAGCGCCAAGTAAGCTCACGGGCTCAACAGCAGCAACCCAAAACTTAGCTTAGATGAACACTTGTTAATAATTTGCAGAAACAAACCACAAAAAACCGCCTTATTATCAGACTATGCAACCAAAGTTTGAGGAAATGCTACACAGGAGTTACCATGACGCCTCAATTTGTGGGAGGAAAAAGTACATGACGCTGTTGTTGTCGCGCGTTCGAGGCTCATTGGTTTTTACCGGTTACATTATCAACACTTTATTTTGGGCAACGCCACTGCTGCTAATCAGCCTGCTTAAGTTGATCCCAGCCACTAGCTTACAAGCGCATTGCAGTAATGTACTTAATTTTCTCGCCAGCTGCTGGATTAGCTGTAATGGTTGGATGGAAAGAAATCTGCATCCGATTCAATTAACGGTTACTGGCAATGCAAAGCTCAGTAAAGATAACTGGTACATGGTGATAGCCAATCATCAATCTTGGGTTGATATCTTGATTTTGCAGGGAATATTTAACCGCAAAATTCCTTTCCTAAAATTTTTTCTTAAGCGTGAATTGATTTATGTGCCAGTACTTGGGCTGGTATGGTGGGCATTAGATTTTCCGTTTATGCGCCGCTATAGCCCAGCTGAAATTAAAAAGAATCCAATCCTCAAGGGCAAAGACATTGAAATCACCCGTAAGGCCTGCAGTAAATTCAAACATACGCCAGTAAGCGTGATGAATTTTGTCGAAGGCACGCGCTTTAAAGCGGTAAAGCATGCCAAGCAAAGCTCGCCGTTTAATCATTTATTAAGACCTAAAGCCGGCGGCATGTCGTTTGCATTAGCGGCCATGGATGAAATCAATACCTTAGTGGATGTCACCATTCATTATGCCGATGGTGTGCCGAGCTTCTTTGACTACTTAAGTGGCAAGGGCGGTAAGGTCAATGTGGATATTCAAGTGCGGCCCATTACCGCGGCTATGCGCGGCGATTATCAGCATGATCGCGACTATAAGCAGCAGTTTCAACAAGAACTAAATATGCTCTGGCACAGTAAAGATAAGTTGTTATGTCAATTACATACCGAGCCAAATCGCATGAGAGGTGAAAACTAAGATGTTGAATTTTCTACCAGGGCCACTGTTATTTTTACTCTCAAGCGGCTTGCTCATCATTAACACTACCCTTTGGGCTGGGCTGATTAGCCTTGGCGGGCTACTCAAATTGCTGCTGCCTTGGCAAGCGGCGCGCACTCAACTGACCCGAGTATTAAATCGCTTTATGTGGGCTTGGGCCACAGGCAATGGCGGCATTCTAAAACTAATTGCCAATATTGAGTGGGATGTCAAAGGTTTAGAACACTTAGATAACAATGCTTGGTACTTAATCATCAGCAATCATCTTAGTGGTTTTGATATCGCCGCCCAAACTTATGTGCTGCGTAACCATATTCCCATGCTGAAATTTTTCCTCAAACGAGAGTTGCTCTACGTGCCTTTTATTGGCCTTGGCTGCTGGGCATTAGATATGCCATTTATGAACCGCACCAGTGCTGAAAAATTAAAAAAGAACCCCAAACTTAAAGGGAAAGACATGGAAACCACTCGAAAGTCTTGTGAGCGCTTTCGTTTGTTACCTACCACCATAATGAACTATGTCGAAGGTAGCCGCTTTAATGAAGAAAAACGCCTACGCCAGCAATCACCTTATCGCTATTTATTGCGGCCAAAAGCTGGCGGCAGTGCCTTTGCCCTAGCGGCCATGGGCGAACAATTTACCCATGTATTAGACATAACAATCGTGTACCCCGATGCCCCTAAAGATATTTTATCAAGCGTGATGCATGGCAAGGTCAAGCAAGTGGTGATGCGTATTAAGCCGCGCCCCGTGCCAGTGGTCGATGACCAGCGCTATGGACAGGATGCCAGTTATCGCGTTGAGTTTCAGCGTTGGCTCAATCAAATTTGGGCTGAAAAAGATGATGAAATCCATCAGCTATTACTTGAATACCAAGCTAAAACCACCAGCTACCCGGCCTTAATCAATTCACAAAGCTAATTTTTAACCTTGAGTGCAACATGAGCCTGAAGACGCTACTTTTCAGGCTCATATCTTTACTCCCTTTTATTTCCTACTATTTATTCCGCCCCGATTTTTAGCCTTCCTAAGCGCCATATTCGGCCGAGAGTTCACACAACAATGCGTAAAGTGCTGAGCGGATCGCACCTAACGGCTTTAGATAAATGATAAAATCTTACAATACAAACAATAACTTAGCTTATGCTAATATGCCAAAATAAGAAGTTATCATGAAGAAATCCCTGTCCGCTACCTTAATGTTATTAGTCGCAAGTGTTGGCGCTCATGCTAACTCACAGCCTACGGCGACTGAGTCGTTCAAGCAACAATTGAGCTTAGCCGAGCAAGGTAACGCCGAGGCTCAATATACAGTTGCGACCATGTATTCACGCAGCCAAGGCGCGCCGTTAAATAACAAGCAAGCAGCCCATTGGTTTCAACAAGCCGCCGAACAAGGCCATAGCCAAGCGCAATTTAACTTAGGCATTAGCCATACCTTAGGGCGCGGCGTGGCTAAAGATGATCAATTAGCCATGCAATGGCTACAACAAGCGGCCAAACAAGACAACGCCGACGCCCAATTTCACTTAGGTAACATGTATCAAAATGGCCGCGGCATGACAGCCGATATCAACCAAGCTATTACCTTGTATCGTCAGGCCGCTGAACTTGGCCACGCTGAAGCTCAGTTAAACTATGGTTTTATGTTCACCAATGGTCAGGGCGTTACTAAAGATGATAAACAAGCCGTGCACTGGTTTACTCAAGCCTCAGAGCAAGGCTATGCCGATGCGCAAAACAATTTAAGTATCATGTATGCCTTGGGCCGCGGCGTGGAAGCTGATGATAAACTGGCTTACATGTGGGCTAATTTGTCGCACTATAACGGCGGCACAGGCGATGAACTCACTGAAATGCTTAGCCATAAGATGAAAGCTAGTGATAGACGCCAAGCGATTGAAATGTCGAGCATTTGCCTTAAGCAGCAATACAAAGGCTGCGATAAGCTTAGCGAAAGTCGCTAGTCTGCTCGATTGCAACCAGCCAAGCTTGAGTCTTATTAATGGCGCTAACTAACCATTAGCGCCTTTATGCCATCAAGGCATCAAAAAATAGCAGATTGGCGCCATCGCCCTCGACTAAATCCTCCTGTCATAGCTTGCTCAACCACATCTAACCTTATTCATGCCTGCCGAAGGTTATCCAAACTCATCTTCCCAGCCCTTACTAAGCAGCTAACACACCAAGCATTGTTAACAATAAATATTCACAAAAAAATTCAAACATGATTGGCAATTGATTTATAAAGATTTAAATAACTACCCAAGCCATTTGGTTGGTTATTAGTTAATTTATTGTTGACAAGGTGAGCGCGCGGGCATAAGTTCTGATTAACTTTTAGCCAAATGCGATTGTTATGGATAACGATACTTTGATGCCAGCAGCCCCCCATCTTAAACCGGCGAAATTAGGCCGTTTGGTCGATAGACTCTTGCTACAACTGCAAACCAGCATAATCAAAGGCGAAATTCCCTCTGGCAGTAAAATCAACGAGCAAGAGGTCGCCGAGCGCTATGGCATTAGTCGCGGCCCTGCCCGTGAAGCCTTGCAAGCCCTTGAGCGCCAACGCTTAGTGGTTCTCATCCCCCACATAGGCGCTAGAGTCGCGCGATTATCCATCACTGAGCTTAACGAGCTGTATCAACTGCGCAGCGTATTGGAAGCCATGGCCTGTGAGCTTGCGGCTCAAAACATTACTCCTGAGCAATTAGACAAGCTATACAAGTTAATCGATATCCAGCAGTTAGCCCTGAGTCATAGCGACCCGTATTTTCAGCAGCAAGGGGATATCGACTTTCATTATCAAATCATTGAGGCCAGTGGTAATCGCCACTTGCAAGCAACCTTAATGGGCAGCCTTTATCATTTACTACGCATGTATCGCTATCAAACCTCAAATCACCAACGCCCAATTCAAGCCATTGCCGAACACAAGCTAATAGTTGAAGCCATAGCCGCCAAAGATGGCGAATTAGCCGCGCTATTAATGCGCCGCCATATAGAGCGCGGGCGGCAAAGCACAGAACTCAAACTCAGAGCCCTACAAGGCGCAAGCCTTGAGTCATCATTACCTAAGGAATCAAGCCATGAATAACAGCGCCGGACGCCGATTTAGACAAGCTCTTGCCAATGCTAAGCCACTACAAATAGTCGGCACCATGAATGCCTACTTTGCCAAAATGGCTGAGCTGTCGGGCGTTGAGGCCATTTATCTTTCAGGTGCTGGCGTGGCTAACGCTTCATTTGGTTTGCCCGATCTTGGTATGACTTCAATGAATGATGTCTTAATTGATGCTAGCCGCATTACTTCGGCCACCCAAGTGCCATTACTGGTAGATATTGATACTGGCTGGGGCGGCGCATTTAACATTGGCCGCACCATTAAAGAATTTGAAAAGGCCGGCGTTGCCGCAGTGCACATGGAAGATCAAGTCGCCCAAAAACGCTGTGGTCATCGCCCCAATAAAGCTGTGGTGAGCATAGATGAAATGGTCGATAGGATTAAGGCCGCAGTCGATGCCCGCACCGACAAAGACTTTGTGATCATGGCGCGCACCGATGCTGTCGCCGTTGAAGGGCTAGAGGCTGGCATTGCCCGCGCGCAGGCTTACTTAGAAGCGGGCGCCGATATGATTTTTGCCGAAGCCCTGACTGAATTAGAGCAATACACCCGCTTTCGCGCCGCCGTTAACGCCCCGATTTTGGCCAACATGACGGAATTTGGGCAAACCGAATTATTTAGCACAGAGCAACTCAGCCATGCCGGCGCCGACATGGTCTTGTATCCACTCAGTACCTTTCGCGCCGCCAATCAGGCTGGTTTAGAAGTCATGCAGGCGCTGCTTAACGATGGCCACCAGCGCAATGTGGTCAGCAAAATGCAGACCCGCAAAGAGCTGTATCACTTCTTGGGCTATCACGCCTTTGAAGACAAGTTAGATAAGCTTTTTAAGCAAAACCCATAGGCAAATACAGTAATTAGCAACAGTAGTCAGCAAGATTACAACTAGCTTCACAACAGGGGCGTAGCCCGCGGTCGTTGTTAACCCTATCAGTTAGCTCAGCTATCTGAGGCAATGGATAATAAGAACACGTTAAAGAGGGATATTTATGACGGACAAGAAATTAAGTGGCGCAGGACTTCGCGGGCAATCGGCGGGAGACACTGCATTGAGCACAGTGGGCGTGTCAGGTTCTGGCTTAACCTATCGCGGTTATGACATTAACGATCTGGCGGCTAATACTACCTTTGAAGAAGTTGCCTATTTAATTTTGTACGGTGAACTGCCGACCGTCAGCCAACTTAAGGACTATCGCACTAAACTCAAAAGCCTGCGCGGTTTACCGCAAGCCTTAAAAGAAGTGTTAGAGCGCATTCCTGCCTCGGCTCATCCTATGGATGTGATGCGCACCGGTTGCTCTATGCTAGGCAATCTTGAGCCTGAGCACGATTTTTCGCAGCAAAGTCAGGTAGCTGATCGTTTGCTTGCCGCCTTCCCTTCCATCATTTGTTATTGGTATCGCTTTAGCCATGACGGCGTGCGCATTAATACCGAAACCGATGATGAGCAAATTGGCGCGCACTTCTTGCATTTACTCCATGACCGCCGCCCGCTCGATTTACACGTGGCCGCCATGGACGCATCCCTCATTCTGTATGCTGAGCATGAATTTAATGCCTCTACCTTTACCGCCCGCGTCTGCGCCTCGACCTTATCGGATATGCATTCGTGTGTGACTGGCGCCATAGGTTCACTGCGCGGCCCCTTGCATGGCGGCGCTAACGAAGCGGCCATGGAATTAATTGAAACCATGACAGATGCTAGCGATGCCAAGGCTAAGTTAATGGGTATGCTTGAGCGTAAAGATAAAATCATGGGCTTTGGTCATGCCATTTATCGAGAGTCCGACCCACGCAACGCCATCATTAAGGTGTGGTCGCAAAAGCTTGCGGCAGAATATGGCGATGCCCGTCTTTATGATGTGTCGGTAGCTTGCGAAGAACTAATGTGGGAGCAAAAGAAGCTGTTCTGTAATGCTGACTTTTTCCATGCCAGCGCTTATCACTTTATGGGCATACCGACTAAGTTATTCACCCCGATTTTTGTGTGCTCACGTTTAACCGGCTGGGCGGCGCACGTGATGGAGCAGCGCTCGAATAACCGCATTATTCGCCCAAGTGCTGACTATGTTGGGGTTGCGCCGCGCACTGTTATTGCCATCGAAAATCGCTAATGGCTAATGGCTAAGAATTAGGTCCCGCATAGCGGCACACAGTTAATCACGAGACTGAGCCTTGGGTCAGTCTCACCCTTTAGTGGATAAACTCATGAATACTGCCTATCTCAAACCTTTACCAGGCACAGGGCTGCAATACTTTGATACTCGCGCCGCCGTTAATGCCATTAAGCCGGGCGCTTATGATGCCTTGCCTTATTGCTCGCGGGTGTTTGCCGAAAACTTAGTGCGCCGCTGCAATCCTGCCAGCTTAACTGAATCTTTAACCCAAATTATTGAGCGTAAACAAGAGCTAGATTTCCCTTGGTTCCCTGCGCGAGTCGTGTGTCACGATATTCTTGGCCAAACCGCCTTAGTGGATCTCGCCGGCCTTAGGGATGCCATTGCCGATATGGGCGGCGATCCTGCCAAAGTGAACCCTGTGGTGCCGACTCAATTGATTGTCGATCACTCACTTGCCGTTGAACATGCAGGCTTTGAAGCCGATGCCTTTGCCAACAATCGCGCCATTGAAGATAGGCGCAACGATGACAGATTTCATTTTATCAATTGGACTAAAACCGCCTTTAAGAATGTGGATGTGATCCCGCCCGGCAATGGCATCATGCATCAAATCAATTTAGAGCGGATGTCACCGGTTATTCACAATGACCATGGCATCGCCTATCCAGATACTTTAGTCGGTACAGATAGCCATACTCCCCATGTGGACGCCCTTGGCGTGATAGCCATAGGTGTGGGCGGACTTGAAGCAGAAAGCGTCATGCTTGGCCGCGCCTCATGGATGCGTTTGCCTGATATCGTTGGGGTTGAGCTCACAGGTAAACCAGCGCCTGGCATTACTGCCACTGACCTAGTGTTAGCTTTGACTGAATTTTTACGCCAGCAAAAAGTGGTGTCTTGCTATCTTGAGTTTTATGGCGAGGGCGTCAGTCACTTAACCTTAGGTGATCGCGCCACTATCTCTAACATGACCCCAGAATATGGCGCCACGGCCGCCATGTTTTATATAGATCAACACACCTTAGATTATCTAAAGCTCACTGGGCGCGAAGATAAGCAAGTAGAGTTAGTGGAAATCTATGCCAAGCAAGCGGGCTTGTGGGCTGATAGCCTGAAAACCGCCCACTATGAGCGCACTCTTAGCTTTAATTTATCAGCCGTAGTGCGCAATATCGCAGGACCCTCCAACCCACATAAACGGGTAGCGACCAGTCAATTAGCCGCCCAAGGCATTACTGGTGCTTACCAGCAACAAGGTGCTTTGCTGCCCGATGGCGCCGTGATTATTGCTGCCATTACAAGTTGCACTAATACCAGTAATCCCCGCAATGTGATTGCCGCAGGCCTCTTGGCACGCAACGCCTTAGCCAAAGGTTTGAGCCGTAAGCCTTGGGTTAAAACCTCATTGGCACCGGGCTCAAAAACCGTTGAACTTTATCTTAAAGAAGCGCAGTTACTGACAAGCCTTGAAGCCTTGGGCTTTGGCATAGTGGGCTTTGCCTGCACTACTTGTAACGGTATGAGTGGCGCCTTAGATCCTGTGATTCAACAGCAAATCATCGACCGCGACCTTTACACTACCGCAGTATTATCGGGTAATCGCAACTTTGATGGTCGCATTCATCCTTATGCTAAACAGGCGTTTTTAGCCTCACCGCCATTAGTGGTGGCTTACGCCATTGCCGGCACCACGCGCTTTGATATCGAAAAAGACGTGCTTGGCATAGATAAAGAGGGGCGCGCCGTCACCCTTAACGATATTTGGCCAAGCGATGCCGAAATAGATGCGATAGTGGCCGCGAGCGTTAAACCTGAGCAATTTAGACAAGTGTATGAGCCCATGTTCAAGCTTAATGTCGATTATGGCGCGCACATTAATCCCTTATATCAGTGGCGCCCACACAGCACGTATATTCGCCGTCCGCCGTACTGGGAAGGGGCGCTCGCCGGTGAACGTAGTCTTAAGGGTATGCGTCCTTTAGCCGTACTTGGGGATAATATTACCACCGACCACTTATCTCCTTCTAATGCGATTATGGCGGACAGCGCTGCGGGGGAATACTTATCTAAAATGGGATTGCCTGAGGAAGATTTTAACTCTTACGCGACTCATAGAGGCGATCATCTCACCGCCCAGCGCGCCACCTTTGCTAACCCACAGCTAACCAATGAAATGGCGATTAAGGATGGCAACATAGTTAAAGGCTCGCTTACTCGCATTGAGCCAGAAGGGCGCGTTATTCGCATGTGGGAAGCCATAGAAACCTATATAGCCAGAAAGCAGCCATTATGCATTATTGCTGGCGCTGACTACGGTCAAGGTTCGAGCCGAGATTGGGCGGCTAAAGGCGTGAGGCTCGCTGGAGTTGAAGCCATAGTCGCCGAAGGCTTTGAGCGTATTCATCGCACTAACTTGGTAGGCATGGGCGTATTGCCGCTGGAATTTATCCCAGGGACGAATCGCCATAGTTTAGCCATTGATGGCACTGAAACCTTTGATGTGTTTGGCGAGCGTACCCCAGGCGCCATCTTAACCTTAGTGATTCGCCGCCAAAATGGTGAAAACCTAGAAGTGCCAGTGACTTGCCGCCTAGATACCGCGGAAGAAGTCTCAATTTACGACGCAGGCGGTGTATTACAACGCTTTGCACAAGACTTTTTGGCCAGCTCAGCGCATTCATAAAGTTAATTAGTTGAATGATTGAATGATTGAATGATTGAATGACTGATTGCATGAGTGTCATGGATAAATGCTGTGACACTCATTCCATTTATCGCTAAGGGATTAAGCATGTTTGCACCACAACTTAAAATTGCCGCCACTTATATGCGCGGTGGCACCAGTAAGGGCCTCTTTTTTAAACTCACCGACCTGCCGATTCCTGCGCAAACGCCGGGCGCTTATCGCGACGCCTTATTGCTGCGGGCACTAGGAAGCCCTGACCCTTATGGCAAACAAATTGATGGCATGGGCGGCGGCAGTTCTTCAACCTCAAAGGCTGTGATTGTCAGTCGCAGCCTGCAGGCAGGCCATGATGTCGATTACCTCTTTGGCCAAATCGCCATAGATAAGCCATTAGTGGATTGGAGCGGCAATTGCGGCAATCTTTCGGCCGCGGTTGGCGCCTTTGCGATTAATGCCGGCCTTATCAATCCCGATAACATCCCGCTATCTGGCCTATGCACAGTAAAAATTTGGCAGGCCAACATTGGCAAAACTATTATCGCTCATGTGCCTATTAGCCATGGCCAAGTGCAAGAAACTGGTGAGTTTGAGTTGGATGGTGTGACGTTTCCAGCGGCCGAACTTGCCATAGAATTTATTGATCCCGCCGCTGAAGATGGCGCCCTGTTCCCCACTGGCAACTTAGTTGATGTGCTTGAAGTGCCAACTCATTTAGTGGCAAGCGGCGCATTAAATGTCACCTTAATCAATGCCGGTATCCCCACCATTTTTATTAATGCTCGTGAACTCGGTTATCTAGGTAATGAATTGCAAGAGACGATAAATAACGACGAGGAAGCGCTAGTCAAATTTGAAGCCTTGCGCGCCCTTGGCGCCATCAAGATGGGCTTAATGACAGATGTAGCACAAGCGAAAACTCAGCAGCATATTCCTAAAATCGCTTTTATTGCCCCGCCGATGGATTATGTCACCTCAAGCGGCAAGAAGGTTGCAAGCGCTGATATTGATGTGCAAGTACGCGCCTTATCTATGGGTAAATTGCATCATGCCATGATGGGCACAGCGGCTGTGGCTATAGCGACTGCAGCCGCTATTCCAGGCACCTTAGTGAACTTAGCTTCAGGCGGCACTGAGCGTAACAAGGTTACCTTTGGTCACCCATCAGGCACCTTAACCGTAGGCGCCGAAGCTAAATACTTGGGCGGTCAGTGGCAAGTCACTAAGGCGATGATGAGTCGCAGCGCGCGAGTATTAATGAAAGGCGAAATATACGTCAATTTGACAAGCGACTAGAATTAACCACTACAAATAGCTAAACAGGAAGTAATGTCGGCCGAATATATCGCCATTACCGGTCGATAACTTCAAATAAAAACCTTAAACGCAACCTCAACCTTACCAACAAAGCATTTACAAAAACCAAACGAGATGAAACACTTAAACCTAGGTTTTATGGATGTTAACTTAGCAAGTAGACGGGATGATAATGCGATTGTTAGTGGTGTGTTTATTTATTTTTTCAGGGTTAGGCTGCAGCGTTATGCCACAACAAAGTGCGGCAACTCTGCTGCAAGCAAATCAACTATGGGTAATCAAAGGCGAACTACTCAACTGGCAAACAGTGTTTAAACAACCCGTGAGTTTTGATGTGCGCTGGACCATAGATACTGATGGTCAGATGCAAGACTTACAATTATCAAATATCGAGCCTAAAGTGGCAGTGAGCGATGAGCAACTCGCAGCCATTAAGCAGACGCAATTTATGCCCACTAAGAATAATGTTGACCGCAAAAGCATAGTGGTAGCGACACAAGTACAGCTGCTCTAGCCTTGCAAATATTCTTAAATAACTAACATCAAAACATGCAAAGAGCTTTGCGATTAAAAATAAGGGCAGCCTAGGCTGCCCTTATTTTTAGGTATCAATCAGAGATTAACATGACCTTGGAACGGGGCGCACCCAGCCTTCAGGGCCTTTAACTTTACCTAATTGAATATCGGTATAGAGCTGATAAATCCGCTGAATATGTTTACCCACTTTGCCATCACCAATAGTAATAATGCGGCCATCTTCAAAAATATAAGAGCCTACGGGTGACACGACCGCTGCAGTGCCAAAACCACCGGCCTCAATAATCTCACCAGATTCAATATCAGCAATAAACTTATCTAACGTCACAGTTTCTTGGCGGATTTCGCAGCCGAGCAAAGGCGCTAACTCCATGATGGAGCGCGAAGTAATCGACTGCAAAATAGTATCGGTAAAGGTTGGAATAATCACAGTGCCACATTTAAGAATATGGAAGTGGTTCATGGCGCCCGCTTCTTCAATCTGGGTATTAGACGCATCAAGATAGAGCACTTGCGCCGCACCAAACTGCGCCGCCGCTTTACCAGCACGCAGCGACGCCGCGTAATTACCCGCAGCTTTAGAAGTGCCTGTGCCGCCAGAAACCGCGCGATGAAAGGTTTTACTAATGAGTAAGCGAATGGCCTCACCAAAGCCTGCACCATAATAGGCACCACTTGGCGATAGCATTACGCAAAAGGTATAAGCCTGACTGGGGCTCACCGATAATCTATCTTCGGTAGCAAACATAAATGGGCGGATATACAAGCAAGCGCCTTGCTGCTTGGGAAACCATAATCTATCCACATCGATTAAGGCTTCTATGGCTTGCACTTGCCACGCTTCAGGAATATTAGGAATACAGACGATATCGGCCGAACTATTCATGCGTTTGGCATTTTGATCTAAGCGAAATGAATAAATCTCACCATCTTCATGCATAAAGGCTTTGGCGCCTTCAAAAATCGCCTGACCATAATGCAAACACATAGCGCCGGGCGCCATCTCAAATGGACCGTAAGGCACAATGCGCGCATCACACCACTTTCCATCGCGATAATCCATGACAAACATGTGATCGGTTCTGAGCTTACCAAAGCCAACATTGCTTTCTGGCTCAAATTGCTGCTGACGACGCTCGGCCGCATTTTTCAAACAATAGCTTATTTCCATGATGCTTCACCTTTTTTCCTATGTCAGCAGACTAGGGAGCGGTGAAAATAAAGTCAAGGACTTAGCCATTAACTCGCTGAAAAGGACTGTAAACAATTTAGTCACACTTAGCTTCAAGGGCGTTACAGGCACTGCAATTCATGGCGATAGCTTGATTACCGATAAAATATTGCTGAGTTAATGCCTGCAAGGATTCAAACACCTCAATAGTCACGGCTTGCTGCCACGCGTACTGCGACATCAATTTAGCCAAATGACGATAACAAGTGTGTTGCTGCGCACTTAAAAACTCATCATCAATCAATTGGCTCTCAAACTGAGTTAATACGCCGGTGAGATAAAACACTATGCCTTGGGTTAACTCTTTAACTTGCAGCGGCGTGGCCACCAATTCTTGCTTGACTACAGCTTGGGTTAAATGATGTTGTAGCCAGCGCCAGAAGGCATTAATACGGCGTTTAAAGCGCGTCACTTTTTCATCACTGGCCAGCGGCCATACCATATGATTGACTGATACTGACCTTAACGTAAAAAATATCGGGCTGCGCTTAATCGTCTCAAAGGTAAAGAAAATCGGCAGTAATGCTTTGTGCTGCTCAGTAAGCTCAGGGTGCTGCTGCACACATAAAGACAAATGATTAGAGGTCGCGTGGCGCATAAACAAGCACACTAAAATGTCTTCTTTACCTTTGAAATGCTTATACAAAGTGCCGGTCGAGCAGCCCACATCATGGGCAATTTGCGAGAATTTAAACGACACTATGCCTTGAGTAGTAATTAAATGCTCAGCGACATCCAATATCTGATTACATCTCAATAGGCTCACGGGATCAGCTGGACACTTCATAAATTATCTTTCAATGATTTCAATAGACTACTTTAGCTGATTATGAAATGAAGTATGTAGAAGACAAATCTCATCATGACTGAAGGCCAGCCTAATTCACATTATTCACAACTATTTATCAAAAAGCGTGAACAAGGGCTTAGTTCTAAATTTCGGTTCTTCTCAATAACTGTGGCAAATGGACTAAAGCAAATAGCTAGTAAAGCCCCTTGGCAAAACGGGCCTAAACAAAGTACTGATAATTGAACTCTTTTAAATTGCTTTATTTTTAGCCGAGAATGAATTTTATTCGAGAGTACGGTCACGAAAGAGCAAACTGATGCAGCCCCCCTGTGATCCCATTCAAGCTTATTGTCATGAAAGTTAAATACCTTGTTTACATTAGTCATTAAAAAGTTAGCCAGTCTTCCGACACCAATTTAGGGATACGATGAAAACATTTACTACTATTGCCAGCTTAGTTGCGGCGTCCATTATTTCTAGCGCTGCCTTGGCATCCGGTCCCCAGTGCAATCATGCGCAATTACCTTACCAGCAGATGACACCGGTGCCTTACGATAGCTCACCTTATTTGCCGCAAAACACTATGCCAGAGCAGTGCCGCGATCCGCAGGTTGAAGCTTACATTGCAGATTGGGAAGCCGGCAAAATCAATTTTGCGACCATACAGCCAAATGACAGCATCGCCAAAGATCAGCGTTTCTGTAAAGGTCTTGATGATCAAGGCAATGTATTAAAAGTCAAAGATTGCGATTTAAACAATGCGCCGGTGGGCTACTTATGGAAAGATTTGGCCGATACCCCTATGGTGATAGGCATCACTAATGGCGGCAAGTCAGATCACGAGCCTCATTTTCACGGTCAACCTGAATGCTATTATGTGGTTACTGGTCAAAGCCCTACTTTGGCAGACAACCAATTCCACCCATTAAAGAAAGGTCAATATTTCTACATTCCGGGTAATCATATCCATAATACGCCGATTATGAGCGACGAAGGCTTAGGCGTTATGTATTGGTATCCAAACAATGCTCACTTTGATGGCTTCAAGTACTACTGGCGCAAAGATGTTAAAAATCTGAATGTGGCAGAAGAGGCCTTTGATCGAGTTGATGCCATTCGTAAGCGTGATCTTGACTTAGGACCTTACGGCACCAACCAAGCCAAGTTCAACTAATTATTAGTTTATAAAAAAGGCTACTGTGCAGTAGCCTTTGTTTTACTTAACCATTATGCCGCCAACTTACGCCGCCATAACAAGCCTTGTAACAAGCCAAAGCCAACAAAGCCTGCCACTAGTCCACTGAGCAAGTAATCCCAGCCTTGATTCACTAACCAAAAGCCCACCAGCGCGCCAGCGGCTGTGACTAAGGCTAAGGGGATTTGGGTAATCACATGTTCATGGGGGCTACAGCCACTGCTAGTTGCGCTAATGACGCTGGTATCAGAAATCGGTGAACAATGATCGCCAAACACTGAGCCTGCCATCACAGCGCTCAGCGCTGGCAATAACATGCTGACATCCAATTGATGACTAATTTGAGCGCCAATGGGGATCATAATGGCAAAAGTGCCCCAACTTGAACCTGTGGTAAACGCCATCAAGGCGCATAACACAAAGAGTCCAGGTACTAATAAGCGCTGATTAATATAGAGCTCAGCCCAATAAGCGAGTAAAGAGGCAACATTAAGATCGGCAATCACCTTGCCAATCATCCAAGTACATAACAGGATGCCAATGGCAAACAGCATCATACCTATGCCACTAGCAACACCTTTGACCATCAAAGACAAGCCTTGGCCTGAAAACATCATGCTGGCAAAAGTGACAACTAAAGCCAGTAAGCAAGCGTTACGCATAGCGGCGCCAATATCAGCTTGTGCTATCCACTGGGCAATACTCCCATCAGGCGCTGCCATCATGCCTGAGGCTAAGGTAAAACCAATAGCACTGAGCAATAAGGTCAGCATAGGTAACAGCAGCATCCAAGGGCCGATAGCGCCGATTTTGGTAGTATCTGGCGCAGTGTCAGGCACGCTTTTGGGCGCCGCCTGAGTCACTTGCTCAAAACCCTTACCGCTATAGGCCAGCCATAAGGCAAAGACTAACGTTAAAATGGCATAAAAGTTACCTTGAGCCACCACAACAAAGGCCGCTAATGGCGGCAAATTAAGAAAGCTAATACTGGCAAGCAGCGCCATCACATAGGGCCCCCAGCTTGATATAGGCACTAACGAGCACAAGGGCGATGCGTTGGAATCAACCAGATAAGCTAATTGCGGCGAGTTGATAGCATATTTATCTTTTAATGGCCGGCACACATGCCCCACGGCAAGGCAGCTAAAAATACCGTCGATAAAGACGAGATAACCGAGTAGCACCACGCCAAGCCTTGCTTGCCGGCCGCTTTGAATGCGCAGGTATAACCATTGGCTAAAACTATCAACCGCGCCGCTAATGCTTAATAAGCGCGTCATCATTCCCAGCATTAACATGGCCGCCAGCACATTCAGATTCCAAGTTTTCCAAGCGCCGCCGTCATAGAATAACCCTTGGGTAGATGCTGCTAGATATTGCAGCGTCGCAATGACATCAAAGCTCTTAACCAATAAGGCGCCGCTTACTATACCGCCAATTAGTGCCACTAAGGTTTGCCGCGTGACTAGGGCCAATACCAAAGTGAAAATTAACGGTAACAGTACGATTGGGTTGACATCCATGAGACTAAATATTTCCAAAAAAGAGAATATGCAGCCGTTATCATACCTCAGCCAATCGGCAGATTTTAACCAATGTGTGCTTGATGTTACTTAAAAAGAGTAACTAAAGACTAAGACAACTCACTCACGCCGCCTAAATCTAGGCACATAACATTGAAACTTGGGCAAACATGTCCATTAACCTAAGCAAAATGCTCGTCATTAACCATAATAATTAGCCCTAAGCATTCACTGGATTGCCCAGTAAATGTGGCATAAGCCCCCAAAATTCTAACTAATTTTATGATTACTCACTTAAGTGCTGGATTTTTAGCCGCTCAAGCGAGTCGCCTATTCCATCGGCCTTGGACACTGTTAGAATCGCAGTTACCAAGACCACCTCATTAGGACTTACCATGAGCCTCGAATTATTATCAAAACTGGAAACTAAAATCCAAGCTGCACTCGAAACTATCGAATTACAGAAGATGGAATTAGAAGAAGAGAAACAGAAATCAGCAGAAATGACGCAACAAGCTGAGCAGTTACAAGCGCAAAACCAACATTTGCAACTGGAACTGAATTCATGGAATGAAAAAGTAACTGGTTTAGTAGGACTGCTGAACAACCAAGTTGACTAAGGTTAACTGTGAGTCATAGCGAGGAATCATAGTGTGAGTAACTAGCTAGTAGTTACCAGTTAAGCACTATGATTAGCATGCAAGCACCCATTGTAGAAGCCTACAAAGGGTGCCAAGCATTAAGATAACTATGTCTGAAGACAGGATGAAACAGATTATCTAAGTGCTAAATTAAGCTAGAAGAGCTAGCTGATTTTGCGCTTCAATCAACGCATTCAATTCAACTACCGCCTGCTTAATCTTAGGTTGACTCTTTTTAGGCAACATAAATCGCCCTTTCTCAAACTCAAGTCGCCCGAGATCTTTTACCCAAATCGCCCCATTCAAAAAAATTCTGACATGCTTAATCATTAGCTTTGGGGCATAAACGGGGAAAACTCTCATATAACCTCCTTGTATTACCTCTTGCTGCGCCATAACCACTCATTATTAATACTATGGCTTGTCTAGTATTATGACACTCTATGGTGCCATTGGTTTCCTAACAATCTGTGCTTTTGAGGGCTAGCTCAAAAAAAATTGTATATACCACTGCATCCAATGCTAACAAATTCACACACAAACACTAACAAGTGATAAACTTAACATTCATTGCAATGAGAAATCTCGGCCAGCGCCCATAAAAAAGGAGCCCCGAAAGACTCCTAATTAACAGCTATGTTTCGCATCCAGTCTTAGTCTTTCTTTTCAGCTAAGAAGTAAGCGATATCTAACATTTCATCGTAAGACTTGATGGCATCAGTCTTCACTAAATACTTACCGTTCACCACCAGCGCTGGCACGCCTTGGATTTTAGCGTTTTCAGTATCGCGCTTCATGTTAGCCACTTGCGCATTAACCATGAATGAATTGGCCGCTGCATCAAAATCTTTAGCATCAACGCCGTTAGCTATGAATAAAGCGCGAATATCATCACGATTCGTGAAGTTTTGACGCTTCTCATGAATAGCGCTGAACATAGCGTTTTCTATCTTTTCTTCCACACCCAGTTGGCGAGCAACGGCAAAGGCGCGTGACATTTCAGGGCCCATTTCGCGGCCGATAAATTCAACGTGTGCTTGATTAAACGCCACACCTTTTGGCAGGGTTGACTTAATTTGTGGCACCACAGTTTTAGCAAAATTAAAGCAGTGACCACAATAGAAAGAGAAAAACTCTTTGATTTCAGGCTTGGCAGTCGCAGGCCCTTGATTAATCACAGTGTAATGCACGCCTTCTTTATAATCAGCAGCCATGGCTGCCATAGGTGCTATCACTAACGCTAACGCCACCAGTAGTGCTTTTTTCATCGTATTCCCTGTAAAGTGTAATAAAGCAATCGTTATTGCTCAAAAGATTAACATATCAACCTGTTGGATTAAATCCTTTCAATAAAGTTCCCGACTACCAACTTGGACCTAAAGTGAGTGGCGCCGCTTGAACCGCTAAACACTGGGCATCGATATCATTCAATGCTTGCTGCCAATAGTTAGCTTCTGCAAACCAAGGGAAATGGTGCGGAAAGGCAGGATCGCTCCAACGCTTAGCCAACCAACCATTGTGATGCAGCATTCTTAAGCCCCGAAGCGGTTCAATTAATGCCAATTCATCTAAGTTAAACTCATTAAACTCGTTGTAAGCCTCAATGATGACATCAAGCTGCAATAACTGCTGAGCGCGATCGCCTGACAACATCATCCACATATCTTGGATGGCAGGCCCCATGCAGGCATCATCTAAATCCACTAAGGTTGCGCCGTCATCTGTCCATAAAATATTGCCTGGGTGCAAGTCCCCATGCAGACGAATCGGCGTATAAGACTGCTTAGCAAAGGCTTGATTAATTAAGGACAATAAGCGTGAGGCGGCGCTAAGGTACCTGTCTTTTAAGGCCGATGGGATCAGTGGCGATTGCGCCAAAATGTCGATGGCGGTTTGGCCCCACACTTCAGGGCGCAAGGTTTCTCGATGAACAAACTCCTTGTTAGCGCCGAGCAAATGCATGCGGCCTAAACTGTGACCCACTATTTCTAGATGATCTAAGTTATCCACTTCAAACGCCCGCCCGCCCATGGATGGAAACAGCGAGAATCTATACCCCTTAAAATGATGTAAGCTCGCGCCATTAATGATTAACGGTGCCACCACTGACAATTCATCATGTTGTAAATCGGCGGCAAAATCGTGTTCTTCTTGAATTTGCGCATTGGTCCAACGGCCGGGGCGATAAAACTTAACCACATAACGCTGATTGTTATCACTGCGAAACTGGTAGACGCGATTTTCATAGCTATTGAGCGTCAATAGCCCAGACTGCGGATAAATACCTAAAGATTCAATCGCATCTAATTGCAAATTAGGTGTGAGCTCATGAAACCCAAAATCACATGCAACGCTTGTCATGAAAGCGACCTCTTTGCTTGAAGGTAAGGACGCATTAAGCCTAGTAAAAAAACTAGCACTTCTGCGCTTTGTGGGTGATGACTCTTAGCCGTCAGCCAGCTGACTTGACCATAGTCTTCGTAATGCAGTTCAAGATAAGTATCTTCAAAGTCGAGCAGCCATTGATGCCTATCGGCGCCCCACTGCTTTTCGATGACGCGGCAATCAAGCGCTTGGCATAAGCGTTCGGCAAACGACGAAAAACTGTCGTAATCCACAGTGGCGGTAAAGGCTATGACTTGTTGTTCTGCTTGATATTCTAATGAATTCAAACTCAATTGCGCAGGCATACTCATCTCCCAAGGCTAACTACTGCAAGATAATACCAGACCTTGCGCCCAATCAGGCGGCAATTGGGCATATTGCTCATATTGTGTTTGCTCATCAAAAGGATTTTGCAGCGCGGTCATAAGTGATGTGACCATCTCAAGATTGCCGCGCTCTGCCTCTTCAATGGCTTGCTGAGCCAAGTAATTTCGCAAAATATACTTAGGGTTAGTGCGCTGGCGCTGCGCTTGCCAGCCGTCCCAATCATCAATGCCGACTAAGCGTGTCTTATAAGCGCGCCACCAATCACTCATTAGTTGCGGCTGCACGCAATCATCTTGCCAGGGCAGCTGTTTATCTGCGCGACTCACAAGTTTTAACTGTCGCATAGTGCGGGTGTAATCTAGGCCATTGGCCTGCAATCCCCGCATTAAGGCCGAGATCAGCTCTAAATCGCTATCATTATCATGGCGCGCCATTCCTAAACGCCCAGACATAATAGTCACATAATGCTCAATCAAGCGTGGCTCAAAACTGTCTAACCCAGAGACAAGCGAGTCTGACGCTATAATGGGCGCCAGCGCTTGCGCTAAGCGCTGCAAATTCCACAGCGCAACCCCAGGCTGACGCACAAAGCTATAGCGCGACTCGCTATCAGAATGATTACACACAAAATCTTCATCATATTTATCTAAAAAGCCAAAGGGACCATAATCTAACGTGTCCCCAAGTATGCTCATATTGTCGGTATTCATTACCCCATGGGTAAAGCCAAACGCTTGCCATTTGGCAATCATAAGCGCTGTGCTATCAACCACTTTTGCAAACCAAGCACTATAACCTTGGCTATCTAAAGTGAGCTCAGGATAATGCTGCATAATGGTGAAATCGATTAAGGCTTGTAACTGCGGCTTACTTTGTAGCCCATGAGTCACATATTGAAAGTGACCAAAGCGAATATGACTGCGCGCCAACCGCACAGTAATGGCGGCGGTTTCTTCCGTTTCACGCCACACAGATAAATCAGAGCCCACCACAGCTAGCGCCCGCGTCGTGGCTATGCCTAAATGATGTAACGCTTCAGAAGCTAAAAATTCCCGTAAGGCTGAGCGCAATACCGCGCGGCCATCACCATGGCGAGAATAAGGCGTGATGCCTGCGCCTTTTAGCGACATTTCAAATGCGCCTTCTTGCGCCTGCAAACTGCCCACTATCATGGCGCGGCCATCACCTAATTGCGGGCTATAGCCGCCAAATTGATGGCCACTGTAGACTTGCGCAAAATAATGCCCCAAACCATTATCAAATAATTGATTGCCCGCGCATAGGTTAAGCAAGCTGGCGGTGGGTTTAATACCGCCAAGTAACTGCGCTGCATCATCACTCCAAGCAATCCAGCGACTAGCCCCCAGCCCTTGCGGCAATACTGGCGACAACAGCTTAGGTAACTCATTAAAAAAGGGTTGCTTGAATTGTAATGCCGTCACCTTGTCGCCCCTGTGCCTAGTTAAATGATTTGTTACTCAAAGCCAAGATAAAGACTAAATTATTGAGTGACCAAGTTGTTGAGCCACTGAGTTGTTGAGTCACTGAGTTATTAAATGACTGAGCTATTGAGTTGCTTACAACTCACCGTTGAATCTGTTTGCTCGCACTCTAACGCGCACACAAACACCCCAAGGTTTTGCCCTGTTAAACGCAGCATGCCAGCGCCTTTGCTCTGACATTGCTCTAAGGTTTGGTAATAACCGCCTATGGCTTTGGCTTCTAACACACTTGGCGCGGCGGCAACGCCAGGATAGTAAAACAGTGTCCACTGCGATGGCTGACTGCAGCCCGAGAGCAATAACACCCCTACAAAAATTAGTAATTGTTTAAACACAAGCGCCTCACAAGCTTAATCTAGCGATAGCTTGCATTCTACGCGCTAAGTCATGAAAAAATAACGCTAAATTTTGTCGGGGTATTAAGGGAAAGACTCAAGAGAATTATGAAGGCCTTGCTTGCTGTAAGCGTTGTTTACGCCCACTAAAACCAGTCGCAGAGCCATCATTTAAGCCCAATGCCAGCGCCCTGTCACACACATCTATGGCAGCATCAATATGGCCAGCATCGGCAAGTAAAGTGGCTAAATGCTTAAACGCGTGACCAGATGGCGTATCTGTGAGCACTAGCAATTCATTATGCCAACGGCTTAACGCCAAAGATTGTGACAATACTTGCGCTTGTTTGCGCGCCTTGTAGCAGCGCTTGATTAAGCCACATAAGCGCGGATAGGCATCATTTAACGTGGCGCCCATGACTTCACTGACCAAGGCTTGCAAGCTTGGGTCAGTCAATTGCACTTGGCCAGCAAGCTTGCCGCCCTGATCTTGCGCTTGCAAATCTTGCAGCTTAGCTTCATTGCTAGTCTTTATATGAGCCTCGATATGAGCCTCAATATTAGCGATACTCATACTAACTTCACTGGCGCTAACCCCGCTGGCGTTAACATCATTGGCGCCAACGCTACTGGCAGTAACATTAACACTGGCACTGGCAGCGCTGGTATTGATGGTGTTTTCATTGTCAGCAGCAAGCTTAGCGGCGCGTGCCTCCTCGGCTTCTTCCTCACGGGCTAAGCGCTGAGCTCGTATATACAAGTAAACGCCGAGGGCAACTAATAACACTAGGGCAAATAATTTCATGGCGATATCCTTGTCGCGAAATGAGTTATCAGTCTCATTCCATTATCATTTCTCTTGGATTATGCGGCTTTTTAGCTAAATATCTAGCGCTTAATCATTAACACTTTGGCTAAGGTCAAGGTTAGCTAACGCTAATATCAGTAGACTAAGCACTGCTATCCTAGCTCTCACTCACTAAGGTTTATTGCATGCAAACCATACTGTTAGTTGCTCACTCAAGCCCTTATGGCAGCGAAAAATTATTTAATGCCCTAAGAATTGCAATTTCATTAGCCGAGCAAACCGAACCCAAAGTATCACTGCAAGTGTTTTTAATGTCAGATGCTGTGTATGGCGCCATGACGCATCAGCAAACCCCAGCGCTGAGTTATCACATTCAACAAATGCTCGATATTCTGACCGCGCAAGGCGTACCGGTAAGCTTATGCAAAACCTGCTGTGAAGCGCGCGGTATTACTCCTGAGTTACTCACTAGCGACTGCCAGATAGGTAACTTACTACAATTAAGCCAATGGACGATTGCGGCAGATAAAGTCATTCATATTTAGAGCTAGCTCAAGCTTTAGCCGTTTATCCCGACTGCAAGCAAATGATTGCGATATTATTAAGATACTTATCAAATACTGGTTAATGCAATGGCAGCGCTGATTCGTTTTCAAGGCCCTTTATTAAATGAGTTCAAAACCCTCACGGCCATGATCTCCATTTATTGCCACCATCAACATGGCGGCAAACCTCTGTGTGATGATTGTCAGCAATTGCTCGAATATGCCAACATGCGCTTAGACCGCTGTCCCTATGGCGCGACTAAGCCGACCTGTAACAAATGCCCAGTTCATTGCTATAAGCCTGAGCCCAAAGCCTTAATGCGCGAGGTGATGATATTTGCGGGGCCCAGAATGTTAATTTATCACCCGATACTGGCACTGCAGCACTTAATTAAAGAGCGTAAAGCCGCGCCAGGTTTGCCTCCTAAAGGCGCATCCAACCGCCACCAGCGCCAGCCATTAATCTAACATTCAGATTAAGCTAGCACTCGGTTTACCCTTATCACTGAGATGACCTAAGACTCGCAGTGCCTGTTATAACGATTAGTGAGGTGACTCGATGCTCGAATTTAATCAGTATTTGCAGCAGGCTTTTTGGTGGTTATCGCTCATCGCGGGTATTCACTGCCTGCTATTGGGCGTATATATTCGTTATATTTATCGCGGACGCCAGCAGCATCACACCTTACTGGTCGCTCTTATTAGCTTGATTGGATTATATTTTTTTAGCGGCACTTTACCCATAGTTGAGCTTGATAGCTCATCCCATCTAGTGCAATCGCATTTACTGCATTTAAGCTTATTTCCCATTTATTTTTTAGTGATGCCAGTGCTGTACCAGTATAGCTATCGCAGCTTGCATCAAATCACTTCCCCCATAAATCTTAACTTGCATCTACTGCCAACCATTATCGCTATTGTCTTAGTAATTGTTGCCGCCAGCTGGCAACAATTGGGACTGAGTGGTTTTGAATTTAATGCTCTCGAATCCAAGGCATTAGCATTAAGCGCCGTCAACGTAAATGATCCGCTAATTGCCGCGCCTCAAGAAGCCACTCAATTTAGCCTCTTAGCCTTAGTGCTACCCCTATGCTTATTGCTGCAGAGCGGCTGTTATTTTGTCGCTACATTTAGGCTACTTAATCACTTTACTAGCCGCGCCAGTCGCGCTCATCAAATGAGCCTAAGAGATATCAAGTGCCGCTGGTTATTGGTATTAACTCTGTGTTTACTCGCCAACTGGTTAGTGCGCAATACACTCGTATTCATCCCTTTTTATTTCAATAGCGACATTACGGTCGCAAGCTTAATCCTGCCCAGATTATTGATGCTGATCAGCCTGTACGGTTTAGCCTTTTATGGCCTTAAACAAATTACCCAAGCCGCCTATTTACGCGGTTTACTGAGCCAGCAAACCGTTAATGCCAATAAAGCCAGCTCGCAATTATTAAGTTCAGAAGAGCTCGCCTATTTGCAAAAAGTCATACACCAAACACCATTAAGTAAAGACTAATATTTAGCTGGCGCAGTGGCGACTTATGGTTATTATGAGATGAGCCTAACCAATCGCACTTATCAGGGAGATGCTCAATGACCACCTCAATTAAAGCCATGCTAGTGTTGCTCAGCGCAGGAATTTGCCAAGTGTTTAGCATGCCTAGCGCTTGGGCAGATTCAAGCTATCAAGATGCCCTCAGCCATTTTAAGCAAGCGCCGCAAACCGCCCCATTTTTTAATAATGCCTATGGTTATGCTTTATTCCCAACCGTTGCCAAAGGTGGCTTTGGTGTTGGCGCAGCGTATGGCGAAGGTAAAGTATTTGTGGCAGGAAAAGCCACAGGCAACACCAGCTTAAGTCAAGTATCTATAGGGTTTCAGCTCGGCGGCCAAGCTTATAGTGAGATTATTTTCTTTCAGCATCAAAAGGCCTATGAAACCTTTACCAGTGGCGAGTTTGAATTTGGCGCGCAGGCATCAGCCGTAGCCTTAAATATGGGCGTTAACGCTCAAGCAGGAAGTACAGGCACCAGCGCCAAAGCCGGCAACGCTGTTGCTGCTCAGTACATTAATGGTATGACAGTGTTTACCCTTGCCAAAGGTGGCTTGATGTATGAAGCCGCGCTAGCAGGCCAAGCGTTTAGCTTCAGCCCGCGTTAAGTTCATCATTTGCTTAATGCGCTCAATCTTATTTAGTGAGCTTAATTCACATAGAGCTTAAATCACCAAATTACTCGCAGCCCAGATGCTAGATTTATAGCATCTGGGCTGGCTATTTATTAACGCCTCATTGACTCTTAGCCTATTCATGCCCCCACGGGCTTGGCGGCAAAGCCACTGGCTGGGTTAAATCAAATTCCACCAAAAAGTCACGGTTAGCGCGATTAAGGCGATAACTAAAGCTCTTACCGTCTATGCCCATATGCCACACATTAGTGACAGATTGACTCAAGCCATTGGCCATGAAGTTGGCAATTGAAAACTCATCCACAGGAAAAGATTGCAAGGTGGCGCTTCCCGTTGTGGCCGTATCGCCGCCATACATAGTGACTGTATCTGAGCGGCCATCTTGATGACGATGATCATGCTTTAACTGCAGGCCTTGGGCGGTTTTAGTAATGACCCACGTGCGGGAATGATCATCGCCCACATGAAAAGGAACTGTTAATTGCTGATCGCTGCATTCACGCACATGCATGATTAGCCTCTTATTGCTAAAGCTAGCATCGGCTGCGCTCGCATTAACAACTGTGCCGGCGTACGCCTTACCGCAATGCGCCTTAATGGCATCAAAAAATGCCAATTGCTTTGAATCTAACTCTTGGCTTAATACGGAAAATGGCAGGCTGCCAGCAAGTAATAAATACAGAGGGAGTTTAGGTGTCATTATGATTATTACCTCTCTTATAGGGAGGTCACAATCTAGCATAAGCTTGGCTTAGTCGCAGAATAAATGACCAAACCAATAATGCAATTTAACACTAAGAGCTAACTATCCAGCAAAGTGGCAGAGGTTAAGATGCTTAACGACCAGCCAAAAGGGACTAGCTAAACCAGCGCGCTAAGGTTTCGCTCGATTTACGCTTAACCTCATCATCAATATACAAGGACACCATGCCTACGGCCGCGGCCAGTGCACCGAGATCATCGGTAAAGCCCATTAGCGGCGTAATATCCGGCACGGCATCAAGTGGCATAATGAAGTAGCCTAAGGCGCCAAAAATAACGGCCTGAGCCCATTTAGGAGTATCAGGGCGCTGCGCGGCATAAAACAGCCATAAGGCTTTTTCTACCGCTTCTTGACCGGCCTTGAGGGCAAACATTTTCAGCTTTTGCCAAAAGCCCTGCTCACTATATTCGCTTTGACTCATATCATCCCCTGATGGCTAATTTGCACCTGCCAAGCTTGATACTTGGCAGCACTCGAATTAACTACTTCGCCTTATTGGCTTTATTCGCCTTGTTGCCATTACTTGCTGCTGGCTGCGCTTTACCAAAAATCGGTCTTGGACCGCGGGCGCCGGACTTTGGTTTAGCACTGCTAGGCTTATTACTAGGCTTAAGCGCATCTGACTTATCAATATCTGACTTACCAGCATTCGCTTTGCCGGCATTAGGCTTGCCTGAGCCAGTTTTATCCGCATGACCTTTACCAGCGGCCGCATTGCCTTTAGCGCCACCTTTAACATTGGAGTTTGGCTTGCGCGCATCATGTTGATTATCGCTAAAACGCGTTGCCGCTTGTTGGCCTTTAGGTGCGGGCTTATTACCCCAGCTTTTAGCTTCATTGCGACCTTCAGGCGGCACTAAGCAATTAGAGCCAGTACCTATCAAATAGGCTTTACCCATGGCTTGCAATGCTTCACGGATTAATGGCCAATCTGTGCTGTCATGGTAGCGTAATAAAGCTTTGTGCAAGCGGCGCTGCCGCCCCTTTTTCGGCACAGATACTTGCTCACTGCCATGCTTCACATTTTTAAGCGAATTAAGCTCAGTGTGATAAATGGTCGTGGCATTGGCCATAGGTGATGGATAAAAGTTTTGCACTTGATCTAGCTTAAAGCGGCGCTCTTTTAACCATAAGGCTAAGTTGACCATATCTTCATCTGTGGTGCCTGGGTGCGCCGATATGAAGTAAGGAATTAAATACTGCTGCTTGCCCGCTTCTAGGGAAAACTTATCAAACAACTCTTTAAACTTGTCATAAGACCCCATGCCAGGCTTCATCATCTTAGATAATGGCCCTTCTTCGGTATGCTCTGGGGCAATCTTTAAATAGCCACCCACATGATACTTAGCGAGCTCTTTAACATAGCGAGGATCTTCAATGGCTAAGTCGTAACGCACGCCAGAGGCAATCAGTACCTTTTTAATACCTGGTACGTCACGCGCGGCACGGTATAAATCAATAGTGTGCTGATGATCTGTGTCCAAATGTCCACAAATGGCGGGATAGACACAAGATAAACGCCGGCAGGTTTTTTCAGCTTTTTCGCTCTTGCAGCCCAAACGATACATGTTTGCAGTCGGGCCACCGAGATCGGAAATCACGCCAGTAAAGCCTGGAACTTTATCGCGAATATCTTTAATTTCTTTAATAATCGACTCTTGCGAGCGACTTTGAATAATCCGCCCTTCATGCTCAGTAATAGAGCAGAAAGAACAGCCACCAAAACAGCCTCGCATGATGTTGATTGAGGTTTTAATCATGTCATAGGCAGGAATTTTTTCATTGCCATAAGCAGGATGCGCTATGCGCTGATAAGGCAAATCAAAGACAGCATCCATCTCATCGGTATTTAATGGCCAAGCCGGCGGATTAACCCACACAGAGCGATCACCATGAGGCTGCATTAAAGCGCGGGCGCAACCTGGGTTTTGCTCTTGATGCAAAATCCGTGAGGCGTGAGCATACAGATATTTATCAGTACTAACCTTTTCATAGGCTGGCAGCAACACATAGGTTTTTTCCCATGGGCGCGGCTTAGGCGGCTGCACACTGATGGCTTTAGGCGCGTCATTATCAAAAATCTTGGCATCACTTGGGCCAGATAAATTCTTGCAACCAACGTCATCGGCGCCATAAGGGTTGGGAATGGGATCGATTTTATGCAGTTGATCTAACTTGCGCGAATCCATACCGCGCCATTCAGGCAAGGCTTGCTTAACAATAATGGCGGTGCCGCGGACATCGGTTAAATCGGCTGCGGCTTCACCTGCTGCTAATCTGTGGGCAACTTCGACTAATGGGCGCTCAGCGTTACCGTAAATCAGTAAATCGGCCTTAGCATCAAAAATTACGCTGCGGCGCACTTTATCTGACCAATAGTCGTAGTGCGCTATGCGGCGCAAACTGGCTTCAATGCCGCCAATCACTACAGGCACGTCTTTAAAGGCTTCTTTACAGCGCTGGGTATACACAGTCACGGCGCGATCGGGGCGTTTGCCGCCGATGTTACCTGGGGTATAGGCATCATCGTGGCGCATTCTGCGATCGGCGGTATAGCGGTTGATCATTGAATCCATGTTGCCAGCCGTCACCCCAAAAAATAAATTGGGCTTACCTAGGCGCATAAAGTCATCTTTACTCGACCAATCGGGCTGAGCAATAATGCCCACTCTAAAGCCTTGGGCTTCAAGCATGCGGCCAATCACGGCCATACCAAAGCTTGGGTGATCGACATAGGCATCCCCGGTCACTAAGATAATATCGCAACTATCCCAACCTAATTTATCCATCTCTTTGCGAGACATGGGCAAGAACGGCGCAATGCCGTAGCACTCAGCCCAAAATTTAGGGTAAGAAAACAAGCTGGATTCAACATGCATAGTGACTAGTTAACCTTCAATATTCAGCAACAGGAGGCATGACAAACAATAAGCATAGCTAAATCGCTAAGTGCTCGGCCTCCAAAATGGCGCGCATTATAACAGGCAAGGTTATCAAGGAGCGACTAAAAAAACAGCTAACTGGTGCTATGCCTCTAATATTCACCGCAGCCATAAGCTTCCCGCTAAACATGCCATCACCAAGGAAACATTGCCTCAGCGAGCAACATCTACTCAACCAAAGCCAAATATGATGCAAATAGCTCACAATTCAAATAAACACATTAACAACTTAGGCGCTTCACGCTAAAATCCGCTCGCCTTTTAGCTAACATGCGACATTCATGGATCCGATAGAGTTCTCTTTAAAGCGCCGCTTCATTATCAAATTAGGCAAAGCCTTGCATCAATACGGCACTCCAGCCTATCGCCTCGAAGCGCATTTACGTCGTGTCTCAGCCCATTTAGGCTTAGAAGGCTATTTTTTAATTTCCCCAACCTCGATGACATTCGTGCTCAATCATGGCGAAGATCAGGAATATAACCATGTCGCGCGGGTGAAACCTGGCGATCTTGATTTAGGATCTTTGGCGCGCTGCGATGATCTCGTGGATGAAGTGCTCGATGGCAGGCGCGACCTAATGGAAGCCAATGAAAGACTTGGCGATATTATTAAGCGGCCATCTGACTACAACAGCCTAGTCACTGGCATAGCTTATACCTTAACGCCAGCCGCCTTTGCCATGTTAATAGCGACTGGTTGGCATGATGTCTATTGGTCATGCTTACTGGGGTTTTTGGTGTTTGTGTTAGTTAAGCTGTCGGAAAAATCGCCGCGCTTAACCGAAATGCTTGAACCGTTAGCGGCCATTGTTTGCGGCTTTGGTGCCACCACCATTGCCTTTGTCGACCCCTTGGTCAATATTCCCGTGCTTATTCTCTCAGGTATCATAGTGTTTGTGCCGGGTTTAGCCTTGACCTTAGGCTTAGCCGAATTAGCGGCGCGCGACCTGATCTCAGGCACAGCGCGCATCATGGACGCCTTAATGCTGATGTGTAAGCTCTATTTCGGCGGCTTTCTTGGCATCATGATTGCTCAAGCGATTTTTGGCACACCAACCACAGTTCCAGATGAACCATTGGCGCGCTGGGTAATTTGGAGCGCTGTACCATTTCTTTCCTGCTTACTGGTCGTGCTGTTTAAAGCGCGTCCGAAAGATGCGCCATGGGGCATTAGTGCAGGCATCATCGCCTTCTTATTTGCCATGTTAGGCGGTATGTATTTAGGCGAATCTATCGGTATTTTTGTGGGCGCCTTGGCCGTCGGCATTTATGCCAATCTCTATAGTCGCTGGATGCACGCACCCGCGACTATCGCGCTACTTCAAGGCATAGTGATTTTAGTGCCCGGCAGTAAAACTTATATTGGCCTTAATTCGTTAGTCTCTGGCGAGATGATCCTAAACCAAGTGAATGTGGGCTCGCAGTTATTCTTAATCTTTATGTCGCTTATCGCTGGGCTGATTTTTGCCAATGTAGCCGTGCCCCCCAGATCCACCTTGTAGCCCAACAGCCAAGCCGACGATAAGTTTTACTTACTGTTATAAAAAGCCTTTTTTTCATCGCAATGGATAAAAGCTTGAGCAATTCACTTGACGGCAGACCAGAATGCGTATGTTATTAAAATGTAACTTACCGCTAAGCATGGAGCCGTCAAGTGGACAAGTCTTTCGTCGTGCTAGTTGCTATGTCACTACCATTGACGGCCATCTCGGCCGAGATAGAAGACTGTGAATTTGGCGCGGCATCGGCAGCTGAGCCTGTGGTTAAGATTGATAAAATTCATATCCAAAGCAATGACATTTTTGATGAAGACTTAGACGATAGTTTTTTTATCCATCGCTGGGCCAATGCATTGCATATCAACACCTTACCTAGTGTCATCGCCAACCACCTCAGTATTAGCGCAGGCGAAGCCGTCACCGCCGCACAAATCAATGAAGCCGAGCGTTTACTCAGAGCCCAACCCCATATTCGCGAGGCCAAAGTAACACTTGTAGCCAAAGGCAATTCGGCAACGGCTCAAGGCTCCCTTGGCAAAAGTGCGACTGTGGGCGGTAACACTCCAACTAATACAACCGCTGACAACAAGATTGGCGGCGATAATCCTCCTTGTGTTCAGCAAGACTTATTGGTCGAAACTTGGGATAACTGGTCACTGCTGCCCACCTTTAGCGCAGGGCGCTCAAGTGGCGAAAATAAGCTTTCCTTTGGCATCAAAGAAGACAACTTGTTAGGTACCGGCATAAGCACAGATATTAAATATCAGTCAGATCAAGACCGCACAGGTTATAAGTTAGCGGTTAATGCTCCGATTAATTGGATCTCGCACTCAAACTTACTCTTAGATTTTTATGACAATAGCGACGGCCAAGCCAGCCATCTGCTATTTAATAAACCATTTTTTAGCTTAGATGGCAGCCATAGCTATCACGTAGAATATTTAGAAGATGTGCGTATCGACACCCTAGAGCAAAACGGTGTCGATATTAATAAATTCCAGCACGACACTCAGTTTTACAGCGCCGATTACGGCTGGTTATATCATTACGATAAACACCATACCCAGCGCATTATTGCTGGGGTCACGGTCGATCAACACCAGTTTTATCCAAACTTTTTATACCCAGATGGACCATTACCCCAAGATCGCGACTTTCTTTATCCATGGCTCGCGTGGGAGTCCATTGAAGATGAATTTAAGGTGCTTAATAACGTCAATTTCATCAATCACAGTGAAGATATTAACTTAGGCTTTTATCACTACCTGCAAGTGGGATTAGAAACTCGCGATCGCCGCAGTTCAGCGCCTGGCTACCATATCAAAGGCTTAACTAGCATGGGGTTTGAGCGCGATAATCACTTAGTTCTTGCCCAAATTAGCGCCAAGGCCGTGCTCAATACCGGCATAGAAGATTATTATTGGGCGCAAATGAGCGGTGAATATTATTACAACATCAATCCGAAATGGACCAGCTTTAACAGGTTAGCCTTAAGCACTAGCCAACACTTGCCATTAGATATGCCAAGCGCCCTTGGCGACAATACCGGGCTGCGCGGTTATGCCAACAATTATCAATATGGCGACCATCAATGGCTGTTTACCACAGAGCTGCGACATTACCCCAATATCAATCTCTATCAATTTGCTGAACTTGGCTGGGCAGCATTTGCCGATATTGGCCAAGCCTTTGGCGGCGATGATAGCAATAATGCCATTACCGGCCCCATAGGAAGTGTCGGTGTTGGCGCTCGCTTGTATTCATCACGTTCCAGCTATGGCAACGTCGCCCATATAGATATTTCAGTGCCTATCACAACAGGTCCCAATGTCAGTAGTTGGGAGTGGCGTTTTCAAGTGAAAAACCGATTTTAAACGGCTGAACAATCAATGACAGGCAAAAATATTGAGAAAATAAAATGTTAGAAAACAAAAAAGCCTCACATTGCTGTGAGGCTTTTTATTGAATGAGGTGAGTTGGCCGATAAGCCGGGTCCTGTCTTGGACAGTCATTCATCTAGGCCGTTAATCGCTCAACGGCTCAAGCAATCTACCCGGTTCCAACGCGAGCCACGCATTAACTTACCTAAGTAAGCAGTGGAACCCTATTTGATCTTGCTCCGGGTGGAGTTTACCATGCCACGAACTGTTGCCAGCCGCGCGGTGCGCTCTTACCGCACCCTTTCACCCTTACCGACCTGATAAATCAGGCAGGCGGTCTGCTCTCTGTTGCACTGGTCGTCGGCTTGCGCCGCCCAGGCGTTACCTGGCACCCTGCTCTATGGAGCCCGGACTTTCCTCCCCGTTCTTACGAACGCAGCGACTGTCTGGCCAACTCGGCGGCGATTATAGCCTAAGCACTCACATGCACCAACCCTTATTACGCCTACATAGGGCAAAAGCCAACCAACTGCTTATAAACCCGCCTCTAAGCCGTATTTATACAGGGCATTCTTTTTAACGTTATGAATTTGCGCGGCCAAGGCAGCGGCTTTTTTAAGCGGCAATTCAGTGCATAACAAGTTTAAGGTCGCAAGCACAGGCGCAGCAATGGCTTCGTCATCGGCTTGGGAGAAACCGTGACACATCAAGACGATTTCACCCTTTTGCTGATTTGGGTCAGACATCACTTTAGCTAAGACTTCTTCAGCAGCGCCGCATAAGAAGGTCTCAAAAGTCTTAGTGACTTCACGCGCCATCACGATTTGGCGATCGGCGCCAAACACTTGCACTATGCCCTGCAAACTATATTCAATGCGATGCGGCGACTCATAAAAAATCAAGGTGCGCGGATCTTCCATTAAGGTAGTGAGCTTATCTATGCGCGCTTTTTCTTTTGACGGCAAAAAGCCTTCAAAACTAAAACGATCAGAAGGTAAGCCTGAAGCGCTTAAAGCGGTAATGGCAGCGCATGGCCCTGGTAACGGCACCACAGGGAAGCCTGCATTACGCACGTGCGATACTAAGTGATAACCAGGATCTGAAATCAGCGGCGTGCCCGCATCTGAAATCAAGGCGATACGCTTACCTTGACTCAATAAGTCCACTAAATACTGGGCACGCGCGCGTTCATTATGATCATGCAACGCCATGGTTTTAGTACTGATACCAAAATGGCTTAACAATTTGCCACTATGGCGGGTATCTTCACAAGCGATTAAGTCAACCTGTTGCAACACCTCTTGGGCGCGCTGACTCATGTCGGCAAGATTACCTATCGGGGTCGGCACGATATAAAGTGCAAGATTAAGTGACGATTCCGCATTGGCCGCTAGGGTCATATTTACCTCTGAAATCAAACTGCCAGACCCACAATATTGATCCAATACTTTCGCGGGGCCAGAGACAAGGTTAAACTAAAGCCAGCATCTTACCATGAGTATCGCCAAGTGTTGAAAAGCCTAAATCGATCGCATCTTATTTGTCTGACTGTGTTTGCCTTAACGTTAGGGGGCTGCGCGAGTCAATCATCGGCGCCTAAGCCATCACAGCCACAAAAACTGGTGTCCTTAGCCGAAGCTAATTTGCCGGCGCAGGAGTATTTAGCGCAGGCGCAACTAGCTACTCATAGCGAAAATAAACACCGACTGTTGTTATTAGCAGCGCAAGCCTACCTGCAACAAGGCGATTATTCTGCGGCTGATAAAATTTTAACCTCGATTGGTAAGCAGTTGAGCCCGCAGCCGCAAGTGCAAGCTCAGTACCGTTACCTCACCGCGTGGTCACAACATTTGCAGGGGCAAGAACGCGCCGCCCTTGAACTGTTAAATTACCCAAGCCAATGGCAACTTCAGAACTGGCAGCAAGCTAATCGCTGGCAGTTACAAGCTAAAATTTATGGCGTATTGGGTCAGGGATTTCAGCAAGCTCAAGCCTTAGTAGAACTCAGCCGCTATGTTCCTGCCGAAACCACAGAAGCTGTGAATAATAACTTGTGGCAAATATTGCAAAGCTTGCCCTTAGATCAATTGGCGCAAACTCAAGTTAATCAAGACCCTCTGTTTGCTGGCTGGTTACAGCTTGCTTATATCGCCAAGCATTATGGCGTTAACCCTAATCAATTAGTGCGCTATTTAGGCCAATGGCAGCAGCGCAACCCTATGCACCCTGCCGCTAAAAAGTTGCCACCAGATTTGCAAAGTGCGCTGAATACTCAGCCCTACACTCCTAAAACCATAGCGGTATTACTGCCGTTATCGGGCAAGTTTGCAGCGCTAGCAGACCCGGTAAGACAAGGCATAATGGCCGCCTTTTTAGCAGCGCCAGAGCGCGGCATTAACCTTAAGTTTTTTGATACGGCAGTGAGCGCCACCACGGCTTATGAACAAGCGGTGAATGCCAAGGCTGAATTTATTATCGGGCCGCTATTGCCAAGCGCTGTGGATGAAGTGAACCGCTTGCAACACACTATTCCTCAGCTTTACCTTAATCACACTGAACAGCAAGTCAGTGGCAAGGATCAATACTTCTTTGCCTTATCGCCATCAGAAGAAGCCAGTGACGGCGCAAATCGCCTCTATCACAACGGCATTCGTCATCCGCTCGTGCTGGTTAGTGATGATTCAACCAGTAAACGCATGGCCGAAAGCTTTGCCCAAACCTGGCAGCAATTAAGCCATACCAAGGCCGAAATTCATTATTACCAAGCGGGTGATAAGATGAAATTAGCTGTGCAGCAAGCTCTTGGCGTTAAAGATAGCCAAGAGCGCATTGCCCGCATCAAGCAGTTACTGGGCACTAAGGTCGAAGCCGATTTCCGCTCGCGCCAAGATGTTGATGCTATTTACATGATTTCTGGCCCCAATGATTTAAGTTTGCTAAAACCCTTTATTGATGTGAATGTCAGCGTGTTTAGTACGCCAGCGCCCTTATACACCAGCAGCCGCAGCCGTTTGGAAGGCGATAGAAATGCCATCGAGTTTAATAACTTAACGGTAAGTGACATTCCATGGCTGATTGCCCCCACCGAAGAAACTAAAGCTGTGAGCGCTCTGTTCCCTCGTTGGCAAAATAGCCAAAAGCGTTTATTTGCTATGGGGTATGATTCGCTGTCATTAGTTGATAAGTTAGTGCAGATGCGCGCGTTTTCAGGCTATCAATATCAAGGACTAACAGGTAACTTATCGGTACAGGCAGATGGTAAGATAATTCGCCACCTTAGCTGGGGTAAGTATCAACAAGGTAGCTTAATTCCACTATGACAATAAGCGGCGCAGAGGCAGAACAGTTGGCTTGCCAGTATTTGCAAGCACAAGGGCTGATTCTAGTCGCCAGCAATGTGCGTTACCCTTTTGGTGAATTAGATCTCGTAATGAGAGACAATGACTATTGGGTGTTTGTCGAGGTAAAATACCGCAGTCACCAAGGATATGGTGGGGCGTTAGCCGCGATGAGTCCGCAAAAAATTCAACGTTTACGTCGAGCTGCCAGTCATTATCTGCAGCTCAAGCACATAGATGCACCTTGTCGTTGCGATGTATTAGCCATCGACAACCAAGATTATCAGTGGTTAAAAGATGCCTTTTAACCTAAGCGATCGCTAATAGGTAGACAGTGTCTACTGAAGATCTCCAAGAATGAGTAAGGTTTAGTTGATGTTAGAACGTATCAAAGGCAGTTTCACTGAGTCCATCCAAACCAAAATTGATGCCGCAGAAGCTCTGCCAGATTCAATCGCTATGGCCGCTGAAATGATGGTTCATTGCCTATTAGGTGGCCATAAAATTCTGGCGTGTGGTAATGGTGGTAGCGCAGGTGATGCCCAGCATTTCTCTGCCGAGCTATTGAACCGTTATGAGATTGAGCGTCCGCCATTACCTGCTATCGCCCTGTCAACTGACACCTCAACCATTACGGCCATTGCCAACGATTACAGCTATGACGAGATTTTCTCTAAGCAAATCTTAGCCTTGGGTCAACCTGGTGACATATTGCTGGCGATTTCAACCAGTGGTAACTCAAGCAACGTCATTAAAGCCATGGAAGCTGCCCTGAGCCGCGACATGACTATCGTAGCGTTAACCGGTAAAGATGGCGGCGCTATGGCCGGTTTATTAGGTGGCAATGACGTAGAAATCCGCGTGCCATCAAATGTCACCGCCCGCATCCAAGAAGTGCACTTATTAGTGATCCACTGCTTATGTGACAACATTGACCACACTCTATTCCCACAGGATGAGCAAGCGTGAAAAGGCTGCTGCCTTTAATCTTGTTAGTGCCAATCCTCTCCGGCTGCGCCGGAGTGGTGATGGTGGGCGCTGTGGGCGGCGCGGTCGCCATTAATGACGAACGCAGCCTGCGCACTCAGCTTGACGATACCAATGCCGATTTTGATATCGCCAGCGCCCTAGCTAAGCATCCAGACTTAAAGGCTCAGACCAATATTTCAGGTATTGTGATTAACGGCAATACCTTGCTGGTTGGCCAAGCACCCAATTCCATGCTGCGCGATAAAGCCATTGATACGGTGAAAAGCCTCAAGATTGGCGGCAAAATTCATAATCAAATTCGCATCGGTAATCCCACGTCCTTTACTACTCGCAGCAATGACACTTGGATCACGACTAAGGTCAAAGGTCGAATGCTCAATCATAAAGGGCTAGATACCAGCCGCATTAAGGTGCTCACCGAAAATGGTGAAGTCTATTTGCTGGGTTTAGTCTCCAAGCAGCAAGCTGAGCTTGCTGTTGAAGTAGCGCGCAATACTGCGGGCGTGCGTAAAGTGATTAAAGTTTTTGAATATCCTGAGCAATCTTAAGATTTCTATTTAACTTTTTATTAAGTAACTGCTGCAATTTTTGCCATTGCGGCAGTAATAAAGAGGGCAACACTACCATAGCCGCGCCCAGCCAAGCTAAGTTATCTAACCATTCATCAAACCATAACCAACCAAAGAACACGATAAATATCAGCCCTGAATATTCAGCAATGGCAATTTCCCCCGCCTGCGCTTGCCGATAGGCGAGCACACAAAACCAGTGATACACCATCAAGCAAACATTACTGACGAGCGCCACCATAAGTAACTGCCAGCTTAAGCCTTGAATGCCCTGAATCAATGCCATGACAGCAACCAGCGGCAGTGCTAGCAAGTTATACAGCATGATAGGTAAGATAGGATGGTCATCAAAAGACACTTTACGCAGGGTTAACTGACAGATGGCAAAAGTTAAGGCACTGAATAATACCGCGACACCGGCAATCGCCATGGCGCCAGGTTTTAAAATCAACAGCACGCCCAGCATACCCAGTAACGCACAACCCCATTGCCCTATAGTCACGCGCTCTTTTAAGAAGATATAGCCAAGCACCATGATCATTAACGGCGCAGTATAAAAAAGCGCGCTGACGCTCGCTAATGGCAAGGCCATGATACCTATCACTAAGCCCAGCGCCCCTAACGCGCCAATGTTGGCGCGAAAGAAATGTATGCGCCACGCCTGCGGCTTAGGCTTACCCACCAAATACCACAAAGGAACCAACATCAGAATAGAGGTTAATTGCCTAACTAATAGAAAAGTGGTGGCATTAGTGTCGGCAGGTAACCACTTAATACTGACATCGTACAGCGCGCTAAAAAGATTGCCTGCAACTAGTAAGAGCAAACCCAAAACAACCTTGTTTTTCATGACCATGGCTCTAAAAAGGAAAGGCGCCCATGATAGCGAGCGCAGCTTGCGGCTAAAAATGATGTTTTTTATCAACTCATGAGTTAAATTCATGATGGGTACTAAATAGATGAAATTTACATGAGAAAACTGCCACCACTGCGCGCCTTGCAAGTCTTCGAGGCTGCGGCTCGATTACAACATTTTTCGCAAGCGGGTGATGAGTTATGCATTAGCCAAAGCGCGGTATCCCATCAAATTCGCTCGCTCGAACAGTATTTTGGTACCCATTTATTTGATCGCAGCCGCCGCCAACTGACATTAACCGCTAAAGGCGCGCAATTAGCTCAAGGACTAGAGCAAGGATTTAATGACTTAGCAGCGCTATGCCTGCAAGCGCACGACAGTCCGAGCCAAGAGCTCACCTTAGTGGTTTACAGCTCATTTGCGGTTAAATGGCTTATTCCACGCTTATCGGAATTTAATCGCCGTCACCCTGAGGTGAAGCTGCGACTCAATATGGTGAGTCACGACCCAGACTTAGCCACTCTGGATGGTGACATGCTCATTACCGGTCAGAAAATGCCGCGAGGTTATCATCAAGAGTGCCTACTGCAAGAGCGCTTAATCCCTGTGTGCAGCCCAAGTTATGCGTTAGCGCATTCGCCCATGAGCCTGGAAAACTTCCAGCAGTACATGTTATTGATTGTTGATGAAGATGCTTGGGGGTTAGATTGGCCGCGTTGGTGCGAACGCAATAATATCGCCTTAAATAATAACGCTACCCAGCAGGTGGTTAGCCACGTATTACTGGCGATTGAAGCGGCTGCATCTGGTCTTGGTGTTGCCTTAGCGTCAGATTTTATGGTGGAGCAAGACATAGCCCAAGGCCGCTTAATTGCCCTCCCTTGGCCTGATATTCATACCGGATTTGAGTTTCTATTTTGCTGCCGCCGTCAGCGCGCTGACGATCCAGCCATAACTAAAGTCCGCTCTTGGCTACATCGGCAATTGGCTAACACAGCAATAAAAATGCCGGCATAAGCCGGCATTATGGTTAGCGTAAAACTTAATTACACCAACAGACCTATCTTTTCAGACACGTCTTTTAAGGTCTTAGCGGCGCGGATTTGCGCGCGCTCAGCACCATCTTTCATCACAGCATTAAGATACGCTTCATCGCTGCGAAACTCATGGAAACGCTGCTGCAGCGGCTCTAACATAGAGACTACGGCTTCACCGGTCGCCACTTTAAGATGGCCATACATCTTGCCTTCAAACTGAGCTTCAAGGCTAGCAATGGATTCACCCGTTACGCCAGACATCAGACTTAACAGGTTAGAAACGCCCGCTTTATTTTCTAAGTCATACCGCACGACTGGTGGCTCATCGCCGTCAGTCATGGCTTTCTTGATTTTCTTAAGTACAGTTTTTGGGTCTTCAAGCAGGCCAATGACGTTATTGCGGTTGTCATCTGACTTAGACATCTTCTTTAGCGGTTCTTGCAGCGACATTACCTTAGCGCCATGCTCAGGAATGAAAGGCTCAGGCACCACAAAAGTATCGCCATAGACATTGTTAAAGCGATTAGCGATATCACGGGTCAGTTCTAGATGTTGCTTCTGATCTTGGCCCACAGGAATTTCATTGGCTTGATATAACAAGATATCGGCCGCCATCAGCACAGGATAACCAAACAAGCCAACGTTAATGTTGTTGGCATGCTTTTGCGACTTATCTTTAAACTGAGTCATGCGATTAAGCTCACCCATTTGGGTAAAGCAATTTAAAATCCAGCCCAGCTGCGCATGCTGTGGCACTTGCGATTGAATAAAGACAGTGCTCTTCTTAGGATCAACGCCGCACGCTAGATACAGGGCTAAGGTATCAAGACAAGCTTGTCTTAATTTAGCGGCTTCTTGGCGAACGGTAATGGCATGTAAATCAACCACGCAGTATAGGCAGTCATGGCTATCTTGCATGGCGACCCACTGACGAAGTGCGCCCATGTAGTTACCTATGGTTAATTCACCTGACGGCTGGGCACCGCTTAGCACTATGGGTTTAGTCATTGAAACATCGCTCCGCTATTGATTATGCCTGGGGGAACCAGGTCAATATCTCTGAAAATTGATCATATACGGCATCGGGGCCGTAGAGCCCAATATCTTCACCGTAGTTGTAGCCATAGGTCAAGCCGATTGAGGCAAGATTGGCAGCTTTTGCCGCTAGAATGTCATTTTTTGAATCACCGACCATTAATAACTGCTCAGGCTTTAAGCGCCACTCAGTTAAGAGGTGATTTAATGGCATAGGATTGGGTTTCATCGCAGTAAAGGAATCCCCGCCTAATACCAGTTCAAATAAATCGCTAATACCTAGACTTGCCAATAATGGCACAGTAAAACGATAAGGCTTATTGGTGACTATGGCTAAGCGTAAACCTGATTGCTTTAGGCGTGTTAATACTGCGAGTACATCGGGATAAAGCAAGCTGCGACCATGTAAGTGCTGCTCATAATAGTGCATAAATAATGGCATAGCGGCAGTAAGCTCAGCTTCATCAACCTCAGTTTCTAACGCATGTGTCATGGCTCGGCGCATCAGCATATGAGCGCCATTGCCTACCCAAGCGCGCACTTGGTTTTCAGTGCATGTCTTAAGCCCTAAGTCGGCAAGTGTGGCCTGCGTCGCTAAACATAAATCCGGCACACTATCAACTAAAGTGCCATCAAGATCAAAGGCAACAGCCCGAATGGCTTTGGCATTTATCATCAGGCATCCACCTTAGCCAATTGTTGGCGCATGGCATCGATCACGGTTTTGTAATCTGGTTGACTGAAAATCGCTGAACCCGCCACAAACATGTCGGCGCCAGCCGCCGCTATCTCAGCAATATTATCGGTTTTAACGCCGCCATCCACTTCAAGGCGAATATCAAAGCCACTAGCATCAATACGCGCACGTACTTGGCGCAGCTTATCTAAGGTCGCTGGAATAAATGACTGCCCACCAAACCCCGGATTAACTGACATCAATAAGATGACATCGAGTTTATCCATTACATGATCAAGATAATGCAGCGGCGTTGCTGGATTAAACACTAACCCGGCCTTACAACCCAACTCTTTAATCAACTGCAAGGTGCGATCAACATGCTCTGAGGCTTCTGGATGAAACGTAATAATTGAGGCGCCCGCTTTAGCAAAATCAGGGACTATGCGATCGACAGGTTTAACCATTAAATGCACATCAATATCGGCCGTAATACCGTAATCTCGTAGCGCTTGGCACACCATAGGGCCAATGGTCAGATTAGGTACATAGTGATTATCCATAACATCAAAATGAACCACATCGGCACCCGCAGCTAAAACAGCGGCAACATCATCCCCTAAACGGGCAAAGTCAGCAGATAAAATCGAAGGAGCAATTAAGAAAGGGCGCATATTATTATCTCGAAAAGTCGGGTAGCAAAGCCGTTATTCTACCGCCCAAGTTCGTTCAAATACCAATTCTACGCATAAAAAATGGGCGCCAAGTGTTAATTAACATCTTGTGGCAGTTTAATTTTTAAGCAAACTTGTTATAATTCATTAACTTTTAACATTGCCGCAAGGAATCACTATTATGGCCAAGGGATTTATAGCAGTAGCTATCGCATTGACTGCGCTACTGTCGCTGAATGTTCTAAAACCTGATAGCACAACGACTCATTGCGATGGTGTTACTACTGAGCTCAATACCAGCCTACCCAATAGCCATCCGCTTAATCGCTGCGCCTTAGTGGCCAAGCCTGTGAGTTGGATGCAGTGGATCATGGGCAATAGTCGCTCAATGCAGTTTCACTTTATTGATTTGCTTGAATTAATGACTAAGGTGAGCCCACCTGCAGACAATAAAGATATTAAGCCTAGCCCTAGAACATGAGTAAATTTTGGCAAGCTATGTTAAGTGCTGCAGCGGCGTTTTTAGGGGTGCAGTCAGACAAACAGCGACAAGCTGATTTTGCCGAGTACTCCCCTTTGCCATTTATCATCGCGGGAATTGTATTAGCGCTACTGTTGGTAATAGCTCTGTTGTTGATTGTGCAATCGATATTGCCGTAATCGGCAGAGCTTCAACTAAAGGCTTAAGCTAGCCATTAAAAGGCCTATCAAGCCTTAACTTGCGGCAACTTGCTGTCGTTAATATCAAACTCGCCATGATAAGTCTCATCATACAAAGCAATTAACTCATCAACCTTAGTGCGACTGGCGCCATTTTGACTAATGTTGCGCTGCACCTGAATTTTACCCATGCGCGCGCCATGATAAAGCTCGCGCGTCAGCGCTATATCATGATTACTAATCACTACTGGAATGCTGCGAGCAATCGCCGTATGGCGTGAAAAACGTGCCAGCAAGGCTTGATCGTCTAAGCTAAAACCCGCGCCCACATAAGTAGTAAAACTTGAGGTGGATGACAAAGGCGCATACGGCGGATCGCAATAAATCACGTCGCCACTTTTAGCTAAGCTAAAAGCTTGCTGATAACTAATACATTTAAATTCAGCGCGCAGGGCTTTAACCGCAAAGGCTCGCAATTCCGCTTCTGGGAAATAAGGCTTTTTATAGGAGCCAAAAGGCACATTAAAGCCGCCTTTACGGTTGTAACGGCATAAACCATTAAAACCATGGCGATTGAGATATAAAAATAACACTGAGCGCTCAAAACTGTCCGTGCTCGCATTAAAAGCTAAGCGGTTTTGATAGTAGGCTTCTTTTTGATTCATCTCAGGCACAAATAAGGCCTTGCTCGCCTTGATGTAAGCATCAGGACTATGTTTGACTATCTCGTAGAGGTTAATCAAATCTTGGTTGATATCGCAGAGCAAATAGCTGTCATAATCGGTATTCAGAAACACAGATCCTGCGCCCACAAAAGGCTCTACCAAACGTTTACCTGTTGGCAGATATTGACGGAGGGTGTCAACTAACTTGTATTTACCCCCGGCCCATTTTAGGAAGGCGCGTTGTTTCTGTTTCATTGAGCTACGGATACCAAAAAATGAAGGTGTCGATTGTACTCTGTTTATTGGTAAATTTCACCGCCCTATAATGGCTTAACAGCTAAGGTTTGCAGATTTTTCCACGAACGAACCCCAGGTTTTGCTATGCCATATTGCTTAACGAGTTGATCGCCATAAGCCAAGGCTTGTTTGTAGCTGTCAAATTGTCCAAGTAACAATACCTGCCATTGCTTTTCAGCCACTAGATATGCCACTTGCGGTGACGATAAGCCCTGCATTACCGTTTTAGCCGACGCGGCATTATTTAATGTGGCCAGTTGTAGCGTATAACCTAGCTTAGGTATGGCACTAGGCAGTGTTTCCTTAAGCTCAGGTTCGGATTTTTGATTGGCTCTAGACTCTGCCTTAAGCGCAGGAGCTAGCACCTCAGTGCTAGCCACAAGTTCACGCTCTTTACTCATGGCTTTAGTTTGAGGCTCTTTGATAGTGACTGCTGGCTTAGGCTTAGGCTCAGACTCAAGCGTAACAATGTTAATTGAATCAGATTTAGCGGTAACTAACGAAGCCTGTGATATCTCACTCTTAATGAGTTCAGGTTCGCTAGGCTTATTTTCCATGGCTTTGGTATCAATGGCTTTAGTTTGAACAACCTTAGTTTGCACAGTTTCAACGGGAATGCCCTGTACTAACACCACACTAACGGGAAGCGCTTTGGTTTGGATAAGCTCAGCATGAGCCAACTTAGGCGTAATGGTTAAAGGTGTAAGCGATAAGTCTTTGCCATCCATCGCCACATAGTTAACTGCAAATGCAGGCTTGTTGTCTTTAGCGGGATAGAGATGAGCCAGCACGTATGGCGTAGTTATTTTCGCGATTAAGGGGGCTGCGAAGGAAAAAATGCTTGCAGAAGCCGATAATGAAACCAAATTAGTCACTGGCAAAGTTAGCTGTTTAGCTTGCTGCTCTAACCACCAATAACCACTCATCACAGCTGCTATCACCACAAAGACCGGCAAGATAAATGCGCCTAGCTTGAAACCTGATGATGGCGTAGGTAGCAGTTGTAAGCTTAACCAACTAACGACTTCATTCGGCGTGCCCGCTTGCTTGCAAAGTTCATTCTGCATTTGTTGCCGGGTGACTTGAGGCAAAGCCTCACAGCGGCTCGATAACATATGATAAAGCGCTACTCGCTCTTCAAAAGTCAGGGGCGGTATTTGCAGTAACACTAGCTGAGACTGCTGCGCGCGAGTTAATTGCGTGAGCATATGCTTGGCAAAATCGTGATGACAAGACAAGGTAAACGCTAATTGCAAGCCTACGACTTGTAACTGGCTTAGCACCAGTAATTCCGCCCAGAGCTCAGCGCTGAGATTATCGGCATCATCAATCAATAGATGAAAACTTTGATGTTGTTGATTCTTAAGGCGGCCGAGGGTATGCACTAGCGATTGCTCATCATCAAATATGCTATCGCTACAAATTTGCACTAACAGCTTACGGCGGATTTCTTGGGGTTTCGCGTGTTTAGGGCAAGACAGCCACACGGGTTTACCAGTGCAGTGCTCAGCTAAGGCGGTGAGTATTTGCGTTTTACCCGCACCAGCAACGCCGCACAATAAATAGAGCTGGCTATTAAAACTCGCGAGATGCTGTAACCGCTGTAAAAGCGATTCTTGAGATGGCAGTAATGATGTTGCAAATAGATCCACAGCTCACCTTAGTTAGCGGCGATCTATGACCTTAGCCAGTAAGGAGTCTTCAACTCCAGTGACAATTTGAGCGCTACCTATATCGGTTGGCAGCACCAAACGTAACTTACCCGCTAACACCTTTTTGTCACGCCGCATATGCTTGATAAAACTATCAAAGTTCATTGATTCAGGCGCCGCTATCGGCAAATTAAAACGAGTAAACTGCTGACAAATCCGCCAAACCTTTGACTCATCTATATAACCTAACGCCTGCGCAGTTTTAGCAGCAAGTACTGTGCCAGCTGCAACAGCTTCACCGTGCAACCAATTGCCATAGCCCATTTCAGACTCAATAGCATGACCAAAGGTATGGCCTAAATTCAATAAGGCGCGCACGCCATGCTCGGTTTCATCGTCGCCAACCACTTGAGCTTTGATTTCACAGCAGCGCTTAATTACAGTGGTGAGTACGGATGGTTCAAGAGCCAAGATGGCATCAGCATGTTGCTCTAGGTAATCAAAAAAATGGCCATCCCACATGATGCCGTATTTGATGACTTCAGCCATGCCAGCCGCAAATTCACGACTTGGTAATGAATTCAAGCAGTCGATGTCAATAATCACCTGTTTGGGCTGATAAAAAGCACCGACCATATTCTTGCCAAGGGCATGATTAACAGCAGTTTTACCACCAACAGAGGAGTCAACTTGAGAAAGGAGAGTGGTAGGTATTTGTATAAAATCCACGCCACGCTGGTAACATGCGGCAGCAAAGCCTGTCATATCGCCAACTACGCCGCCACCTAAGGCAACGAACACACAATCTCGACCTAAGGTATGTTCCAATGCTGTCGCAAAGATACCTTCAAGCTGAGATAGGGTTTTGAATACTTCGCCATCAGGCAAAATATGAGAATAAATGGCACCACTCAATCCCTGCAAGGCTTGGGTAAGCTTTGCAAGGAAAAGTGGTGCTATGGTGTCATTCGTGACAATAAGAACGGTTTTGTTAAGTGAATAGCGAGACAAAATCTCACTATCATTCAACAACTTCTGGCCTATATAAATTGGATAACTGCGTTCATCTAATTCAACCTGAAGTTGCTGCATAGTTCACTTAGAATCCTAATTGCTCAATGATTTGATTCGCAACCACTTTAGCGCTTTGTTCATCGGTTTTAACGATGACGTCGGCGATTTCTTCATATAAAGGATTACGAATTTCTGCCAGTTCTTCCAGAACTTGTCTTGGGTCATCTACTTGCAGTAGTGGACGACGCTTATCACGTTGAGTGCGAGCGACTTGCTTGTCAATTGTGGTTTCTAAATACACCACAATACCGCGGGCAGACAGAAAATTACGGATATCTTTACTCTGAACAGAACCGCCGCCTGTTGCTAGAACGATACCTTGCATTTCAGTCAGGTCTGCAACAACCTGAGCCTCGCGTTGACGGAAACCTTCTTCACCTTCAACATCAAATACCCATGCGATATCAGCACCTGTGCGCTTCTCAATCTCGTGGTCTGAATCATGGAATTCCAAGTGCAGCATTTGCGCCAGATGACGACCTATGGTGCTCTTACCTGCGCCCATTGGGCCTACCAGAAAAATATTACGTTTTTCAGCCATTTCTTCTACGTCTGAATCTGATGATCAGTGTGCCTACACCAGCTAACAGAGTTAACCGGCCTTGAATTGTTACCTTGCTCTATATGAGACTTGACCATAGATTATCTCAGTTTAAGGCCTATCAAAGCAAGTGATTGCTGTCGGAATAATCAAGGAAAATACTATTAACCCTATTGACCTAGCAGGAAACCGCGCGGTGACAGCGCTCTAAGCACTGCCACCCTTAGAGATTAAATTTTCTCAGTGACAATTTTAGGGGTCACGAAAATAAGCAACTCCTGGCGTTCATTTTGGTCTGATGAGTTACGGAACATTAAGCCAAGGTAGGGAATATCACCTAATAATGGCACTTTACTCACTCGATTTATCAGGTTTTGCTGATAAATCCCACCCAACACTATGGTTTCACCATTATCGACTAAAACTTGGGTACCAATTCTTTGAGTATCAATAGCTACCGCGGGGCCGGTTGGTGTATCTACAGTTTTACCTTGCGAATCTTGAGTAATTTCCAAATCCAAAATCACGCGATTATCTGGAGTGATCTGCGGCGTTACTCGCAGTGATAACACGGCCTTTTTAAAGGTGACTGAAGTTGCACCACTCGAGGTTGATTCTACATAAGGAATTTCAACCCCTTGCTCTATGTAGGCCGCCTTTTGATTGGAGGTCATTAAGCGAGGACTTGCAATAATCTCACCCTTGTTTTCTTGCTCTAACGCACTTAATTCCAAATCTAAAATGGTGCCATCAGCAAGCTTGGCAATATGAAAGGCAATACTAGCCGAGTTTGCCGCGGCTGATGGTAAGTTCAGGTTTAGACGATCATTGATCGAAGGCACTTTACCGTTAACAATATCCTGCGCGCCTTCGAGCGTACCCGAAGTACCTTTATCACCTTGTTTATCAGAAATACCCCAACGAATTCCGAGATCTTCAGAGACGTTATCTTTTACCGTCACCATACGCGATTCAATCAGCACCTGACGAATTGGGATATCTAAAACTTCAACTAATCTGGCAATATTAGCTAATGATTCTGCGGTATCTTTTACTAATAAAGTATTAGTGCGTTCATCCACCGCCACACTACCGCGGGTGGTTAATAAGCTGGAATCACTGCCTTTAAGTAACTGTGAAATGTCTGAAGCTTTGGCATAATTAATCTGTAAATACTCTGAATATAATGGAGCTAACTCCTCCACTTCTTGCTTATTTTTAAGATTCTGCGATTCACGGATAGCCAATTCTTCTGCGGGGGCCACCATCAGAATATTGCCATCAATGCGCTTATCAAGCCCTTTGGTTTTTAGAATTAACTCTAGCGCTTGATCCCAAGGCACATCATCTAATCGTAAAGTAATATCCCCTTCTACCGTATCGCTGGTGACTAAATTGAAATTATTATAATCAGCAATAATCTGTAACACGGTTCTTACTGGAATGCTTTGAAAATCCAGTGACAAGTTTTTACCTTTATATTCTTTCTTAGCATCCGCCGCAGCGACCTGATTGACCTGATTAATATCAAGCGTAAACAAGTTGCCACTTTGCTTATGAGTAAAAGCGTAATTGCCTTTTACATCGACCAACACTCGCGACGTTAATTCATCACTGAAAGTTTCAAAGCTAGTGACTGGGGTGGCGAAATCTTGCACATCCATCACATACAAGGAATCATTTTGGATTTTGGTATTAAAGAACTTTAGTTCGATTTTAGCCCCAACTTGCTCAACATCAGCCGCGATTTGATCATTATCAAAATAGACTAATAATTCGCCACCACCTTGCGCATTACGACGAAAATCTAGATTTTTAACACCATTAATAAATTCACTTGTACCTAGCGAATTAGCATCAGTCTGATTGTCATTGAGGGTTAATTTATAGCTATTACCTATGGTTTCGCCTTGATATGGCAAAATGCTGTTCATCAGTAATTTAACTTGTAAATTTTGAGCCAGTTGCTGAGTTTCAACTCCTTCGACCCCATTTTTATTAATGGTGACTGTCGAAGTCGCTAGGCCTGAGTTCGCATCAGCAAAATTGAGCAATAATCCTGATGGGTCATTGGCTATGGCTAACACTGGCGCTTGAATAATGGGTTCACTAAACACTAATTCCATGGTTAACTGCTGCCCTGCGAGCCCATGGTATTTAATATCTATCAGTTGATTAGCTGCCATCGCCATGGGGATGGCTCCTAGCCATAAACCCAAACCTATCATGGCCCTGGTATCACACTTTAATAAGCGCGCGAGATTGACAACTGCATCCATTATTTATTCATCCTTCCCAGGTTATTTACCGGTAAGTTCCATGTTGCTGCTGCGTACAGTCCAACAACCAGTGCCATCCGGAATTAATTCTAAAATTTCCACATTTAAAGGGGTGATATTGGCAATTTTGCCGTGGAATAACCCTAAATATTCACCAACGCCCATGCGATATACATTGTTATCATTTGTTTGAATTAATGCCCAAACTTTATCTTTATCCTTAAGGCTACCACGCATCTTAAGGTTATCGAGTGGGTAGGTTTCTAATCTTTCTTTACGTCGTCGTATATCTGGTTGTATACAGTCTTTCGATGAATCAATAACCTCTTCGGTGAGTTCGCGTGACGGCGGCACAAATGGGCTGCGCATCAACTCAGCTTGATATTCAAAGTGCTCAAATTTAGGCGGTTCTTTTAAGGGCGGAATATGCGCGACATGTTGAGCCTTGGTCGTAGTCACAAACGACTCTAAATCACTTTTATCCCCATAACACCCGAGTAAACCACAACAGATAACCGCAACTATTAACGGTTTCATGGTTTGACTCCTTTAGCATTTTGAGGCAATTCAGCCCCTTCTTTAAAGCGATAAGTCTTAGCTTGAATATTCATTTCAAGCTCACCAGACTCCTGCTTAATGATAGTAAAATCATGCAGGCTCACAATCCGGGGTAATTTAGCCACGCCGGCAGCCATCTTACCTATCATATGGTAATCACCACGCACCGACATGTTGATGGGAAACTCCAAATAGAAATCGAGTTCAACTTCCGGCTGCCAATTCAGACTGTTAATTTTTAAGCCAGAATCCGTGGCTACAAAAGTTAAGTCATCGAGCAAACCTGGCATTTCATTTTTAGAAGGCAACATTTGTAGTAATTCAGCAAATTGCTCTTCCATGACAATAAGCTGTTCTCGATATAAGACAAGGTTAGCGGCCAATCGATATTTATTTTTAAAATCTTCACGCAGATCTAGTTCTTGTTGTTCTACCCGAGCAAGATTTTCGCGCGCATCAGAGATAAAAAGAAAATAACCACCAATACAGACAAGGACAGCTAATACAGTCGCAAAAACGGCTTTTACCTGCAATGGCCAACTGCCAACATTTTCAAAATCAAGATCGTTAAATTGCTGAATATCAAATTTCATTTGCTAACCCCACCTGTTGACTGCGCAGCTTGTGTGGCTAATGCATTTTTTTGCTGTACCGTAATATTGAGATGGAATTGATGTAATTGCCGGAGTTCTTCATCATTCGACACTATGGACTGCATAGTAGGTTCGTGTAACCAGTCTGATGTTTCCGCTTTGCGCATCATATTAGCGACATTATTATTGGATTCACTGCGCCCCTCAATCCACACCATGCTGCCTTTCTTTTCGATGCGAGATAAATAAATGCCTGCAGGCGTTAAACGAACTAACTCATCTAATACATGAGTAGGTAAATTACGCGACGCTTGCAACCCTAAAATAATCTCAGTGCGCCGCTCAATATCTTTTTTACGCTCAGTAATGATAGTTATCTCTGCAATTTGTTTATCAAGCAAACTAATTTCATGAGCTAAATAGGCATTTCTGGCTTCTTGTTCAGTATGCATAAAATCAATGAACATTAAAGTTAAATACACAACTAAGCCTGACGCGAGAAACACTAATGCTAGAGCGCCTAAGTAATCTTTTTTTTGCTTATCTCTTGCCTCTTCACGCCAAGGCAATAAATTTATGTTCGCCACTGGCCGTAACTCCTTAAGGCTAAACCACAAGCAACCATATATTTATTGATTTCAGGTTGCAGTCTGGCTTTTATTGCTTCATCGGCATACAAACATCCCTGAAAAGGATTGGCCAATATACACGTAATACTAAACTCAGCCGTCAGTAAATTAGTCATGCCTTCTAAAGCGGCAGTGCCGCCGCTAAGCACGATATAATCAACTCTATCGCGGCCACTAGAAGTGCAATAAATTTGTAAGGTACGTTTGATCTGCTGGAGTAATTGAGTTTGAAACGGAGATAACACCTCAAACATATAATTACGAGGTAGTTCACCTTGAAGCTTAGCTTGTTCAGCTTGTTCGTAATTCATACCGTAGAAAGATAAAATCGATTGTGTGAATTGCTCGCCGCCAAAGGCTTGTTCGCGAATAAAGCTAGTTTCACCATTATCGACAACGGCAAACGTTGTGATATTCGCGCCGATATCAATCATAGCTATGGCTTTCTTATCTGCGCCCTCAGGTAATTGCCCCAGAATTAATTGATGAGCCCGCCCAAGCGCATAACCTTCAACATCAACCACTTTAGCTTCAAGCCCAACTAAATCGAGTGCATCCACTCGGCCGTCCACGTTTTCAGAACGGCACGCGGTTAATAACACATTCACCTTAGATGGGTCGACGTTATTAGTGGTTAAAGTTTCAAAATCTATACTGACTTCATCGAGTGAATAAGGAATTAAATTCTCAGCCTCGATATCAATTTGAGCAGCCATTTCTTGCTCGCTCAAAGACGCATCCATATAAATGACTTTCGTCATTACCGCGGAACCAGAGACGGCAACTGCGGCAAATTTGATACTTTTTGGCAAGGATAGCTTAACGAGTCTTAAGCACTCAATGACAGCTTCGCGATCGCGAATATCATGATCATTTACTGCGCCCTTTTTAATGGGCACAGCAACATGATGGAGAACTGAGAAACCATCAGGAGTTTTCCCTAACAAAATCGCCTTAACCTCATAAGATCCGATATCAATCCCGACCATTTGAGGAGCTTGGCGCTTCCATAGTTTTGAAAGCATATTTCCTTGCCATTTTTATATACACAAAAACATGTTAGCATAAAAACAACAATTTATAAGCCAACAAACACATCTACACATAAGTTTTAACCGGAGAATTTGCAGAAGCTGAAGATACTTCTCGGAAATGAACAAGGCTTATATACTAACAAGTTAAAATAGCGGCTCAGGTACTTTAGGTGAAATGGTTTAAACGCGTATTAATAGCATTTTTTAGTCTGGCATTACTGGGGATTGCAGCCATTATGGCGGCTTACTATTACGTACTGCCGGATTTACCTGATGTTGCCACCTTAAAAACGGTGCAATTACAAACCCCACTGCGGGTTTACAGCCGTGACGGCAAACTTATTTCGCAATTTGGCGAGAAACGCCGCATCCCAGTTGAATTAGATCAAGTGCCTAAGCACTTAATTGAAGCTGTACTGGCGACAGAAGATGCACGTTTTTATGAACACCAAGGCATAGATCCCGTGGGTATTATCCGCGCTGCCGTAGTGTTAGTGACCACGGGTGAGAAGAAACAAGGCGCCAGTACCATTACTATGCAGGTTGCGCGTAACTTCTTTTTAAGTAGCGATAAAACCTATATCCGTAAAGTGAAAGAAATTTTTATCTCACTGCACATTGAGCAGTTGCTGACTAAAGATGAAATTTTATCTCTTTACCTTAATCGCATTTATTTAGGCCAGCGCGCCTATGGCGTGGGCGCAGCGTCGCAAGTCTATTTTGGTAAAAATCTGTCTGAATTGGATTTAGCCCAACAAGCCCTGATTGCTGGACTGCCTAAAGCACCATCATCCATGAACCCTATCACCTCACCTACTCGCGCGCTTAATCGCCGTAACGTGGTACTGGGGCGAATGCTAGAAGTCGGCTATATCACCAAAGCTGAATATGAAGAAGCCATAGCGCAACCTGTGGTGTCTAAATATCATGGCGCCGAAATCGACTTATATGCTCCTTATGTGTCTGAAATGGTCAGAGACTATATGGTGCAAAAATACGGTGAAGAGCAAGCTTACACTAGCGGCTTTGATGTCTATACCACTATAGATTCCAAGCTACAGTTGATGGCACAGCAAGCCTTGCGCAATAACGTGTTCACTTATGATGAGCGTCATGGTTACCGCGGCCCAACGGCAGTGTTATGGGCTCCTAATGAGGCGTCGCCAAGCGAACAAGCCATTATTGATACTTTAAAGCGCACAGAAGCGTTGCCCGACCTAATACCTGTTGCTGTGATTGCTTTAGATGGCAAGACTGCAACCGTATTAACTGTCTCTGGTAAGCAACTTACCCTGCCTTGGCAGGGATTAAGCTGGGCGCGCACCTTTATTAACGATCAACGCCAAGGCAAGCCACCTAAAACTAGCGCCGATATTTTAGCTGTCGGTCAACAAGTGTGGATCCGCCAAAAAGATGATGTTTGGCAGTTATCGCAAGTGCCTGAAGTTTCAAGTGCGATTGTAACCTTGCGACCTGATGATGGCGCCATTTTAACCTTGATGGGCGGCTTTGACTTTAAGCACAGCCAATATAACCGCGTCACTCAAGCTAAACGTCAGCTGGGCTCCAACATCAAACCCTTTATCTATGCCGCGGCATTAGAACAAGGTTATACCTTAGCAACCCTTATCAATAACGCGCCCATTAATGAGCCTGATATTCGCCAAGGTATTGCTTGGCGGCCAAAGAATTCACCTGATGTTTATGGCGGACCGACTCGTTTACGCATAGGTTTAGCTCAGTCCATCAACGTGATGTCGGTGCGTACCATGCGCCATGTGGGCTTAGATAACACTATTAAAAAGCTTACTGAATTTGGCTTTAACCCTGCCGATTTACCACGTAATGAATCCATTGCCTTAGGCTCGCCATCTGTCACGCCGCTGCAAGTCGCCACAGCGTTTGCAAGTTTTGATAATGGTGGCTATCTGGTTGAACCTTACTTCATTGATAAAGTGCTATCAGCCACAGGTGAAGTGTTAGAGCACTCTAACCCAACCTTAGCCTGCGCGCCGGCGGCAGGCACTGAGCTCAAGACTGCTGACTCTCTGGCATCTGACATGCTCACAGATAACGCAGAGGATACAGCTAACGCAACGCTAACTGAGCAAGACAGCGCGATGACACTTGCCCAAGCGCAAGAGCAAAGTAATCCATTGGCGCGCTGCCACAGCCCTGATGCTCGCCATGCCACGCAGATTATTTCCGAGCCAACGGCCTTCTTAATTTCAGATGCACTTAAAAGCGTCATTTGGGGTGGCGGTAATTGGAGCCATAAAACTGGTTGGAGTGGCACAGCGTGGCGCGCTGCCAAAACCATTAAGCGCCATGATATTGCAGGTAAAACCGGTACTACCAACGAATCAAGAGACACTTGGTTCAGTGGTTTTGGTCCTGGTATGGCTACCACTATCTGGGTTGGTTTTGATGATCATGGACGGCAATTAGGTCGCACAGCGTGGGACCCAACCGGTCCTGCGGATCAAATTTCTGGTGCTGAAGCTGGCGCAAAGACCGCAGGCCCGGCGTGGAATGATTTTATGAAACATGCGCTTGAAGGCGTGCCAGAAAAGGCAAGTCAACCACCTGCTGGCATAGTGTCTGTGCGAATTGATCGCGCCACTGGCAAGCTTACCCATAAAACCGATTACACCAGCCGTTTTGAGTATTTTACTGCGGGGACTGAACCGACTGAATATGTGAGTGAGCAAACAGATAACAGCGATCTTTTTAAAGATTCGCCGAACGAGGATCTTTTTCAGTAATCGAATGCCAAGCCAGTCAAGCGATTGACCGGCTGTCATTTTTATAAGGACATAACAATAACATGATGATTTTTTTATCGCTCATCGGCGGTTTTATTATTCTCACCTTAGGCGCGGAAGCTATGGTACGTGGTGCTAGTGCCCTAGCTTTACGCTTAGGCATTACCCCACTCGTTATCGGTCTTACTATTGTCGCGTGTGGCACCAGTGCCCCAGAACTCGCCGTCAGTGTAAAGTCAGCTTTGGCAGGCAATTCAGGCATAGCATTAGGCAATGTGATTGGTTCCAACATTGCCAATATTGGCTTAATTTTGGCGATTACCGCGTTAATCCGCCCAATCACAGTGCAATCGCAAATGGTTAAGCGTGATATTCCCATCATGATTGCCGTGAGCATCTTGTTATGGGTAGTATTAATTGATGGCGAGTTATCGAATTTCGATGGCGCACTGTTATTTGGGCTGTTAATTGCCTATTTAGTCTTTAGCTATATAGACTCCAAAAAACAGAATACCGAAGTAGAAATTGATAACTCACCACAAGCGCCGTGGTTATCAATATTACTGATTGTCGGCGGAATTGCCTTATTAGTGGGTGGCGGCATTTTGTTTGTGGATGGCGCGGTGGATTTAGCCCGTACCTTTGGGATTAGTGAAGTTATTATTGGCTTAACGATTGTCGCTATCGGCACCAGTATGCCTGAATTTGTAACCTCAGTGCTTGCCGCCCTCAAAGGCCAAAGTGATATCGCCATTGGCAACGTAGTTGGCTCTAACATTTTTAACATTCTGGGAATTTTAGGTATTACCGCCTTAATTTCACCTATCTCGTCAGCCGGATTTCAAAGCTTAGACTTTATTGTGATGTTAGCGTTAGCGGCTATCTTATTGCCTTTTGCTTATACTGGCTTGCGTTTAGGTCGCCGAGAAGGGGCTGTTATGTTAGTGGGTTATATTGCTTACATTAGTTATTTAATTAGCCAAGTAACTATCTAATAACCATCTTAATTGCATGGCTTGTCGTATTGGCCTAGCAAGACATCAAAACACTTAAGCTTGCTAAACCAATGTCAGCAATCAGTGCTGACATTGGCTTCTAGCAGCATCAGATGTATCGTTTATGCCTTTTTGATCCCAGCTCCTTCCCTCAAGCAATACGCCATTGATTGCCTAAAACCCAGACTCTGTTAATATATGTATAAATTCACAGTGATTGGGTACTGAAGCGTTGCCACAATTGGATCTTATGGCAATCACCGAGCTTAAAGGTGTTGCTACTAAAATGGCTGAAAAGCTCAGCAAGCTAGGCATTCACACTGTTCAGGATCTGCTGTTCCACTTACCTCTGCGCTACGAAGACCGCACCCGTATTTATCCTATTGCGCAATTATTGCCAGGCCATCAGGCGACTCTTGAAGCTGAAATCATCTCAAGCCAAGTCCTGCAAGGGCGCAAGCGTATGCTGGTTTGTCAGGTGCAAGATGCAAGCGGCAGCGCTACCCTAAGATTTTTCAACTTTAGCGCCGCCCAGCGTAATAGCATGCAAAATGGCATGTTTATTAGGGCTTATGGTGAAATTAGGCGCGGCCAGCACCAGTTAGAAATCGTTCATCCCGAATATAAACTAGTGCATGCGGGTGAAATTTTTACGGCCGAAGAAAGCTTAACACCTGTGTATCCCACCACTGAGGGATTAAAGCAAAGCAGCTGGAAAAAACTCACCAACCAAGTACTTGAGTTATTAGCCCAAGGCAGCCTGCCGGAATTATTGCCAGAGCCCTTGCGCCCTAATCACTTACAACTCAGTGATGCGCTGCGCTTATTACATCGCCCACCAGCTGTTGTCGCGCTGTGGCAATTAGAGCAAGGCCAACATCCGGCGCAGCAACGCTTAATTCAAGAAGAGTTACTGGCGCACAATTTATCTATGCTGCAATTACGCCAACGCAGTAATCGCGATAGTGCCATTGCCATGGCCGATGCTAGCGCACTGACTATTCCTTTTCTTGAAAGCCTGCCGTTTACCCCCACAGGCGCACAGCAAAGAGTGGTAGCGGATATTCATCATGATATGCAGCTCAGCCAACCTATGATGCGCTTAGTGCAAGGGGATGTTGGTTCAGGTAAAACCTTAGTGGCAGCGCTTGCCGCGTTAAAAGCCATAGCTAATGGTTTTCAGGTGGCTTTAATGGCGCCTACGGAACTACTTGCTGAGCAGCACGCCAATACTTTTAACGCTTGGTTCGCGCCCTTAGGCGTTCAAGTGGGCTGGTTAGCCGGCAAGCTTAAAGGCAAGGCCAGAGTCACAAGTTTAGAGCGCATTGCTAGCGGTGAAGCGCAAATGGTGGTTGGCACCCACGCCATTTTTCAAGAGCAAGTACAGTTCAAGCATTTAGCCTTGGTCATTATCGATGAGCAGCACAGATTCGGCGTGCATCAGCGTTTAGGCTTAAGAGAGAAAGGCTTACATCAAGGCTTTTATCCGCATCAACTGATCATGACGGCAACGCCAATTCCGCGAACTCTGGCCATGACGGCGTATGCAGATTTAGATACCTCCATCATAGATGAGCTGCCACCGGGGCGAACGCCAATAACCACAGTGGCAGTTGCTGATAGCCGCCGCCTAGAAGTCATTGAGCGCGTAAAACAAGCGGCCATTAACGATAAGCGCCAAGCCTATTGGGTGTGCACCTTGATTGAAGAATCTGAAGTACTTGAATGCCAAGCGGCTGAAGATACCGCATCTGAGCTTAAGTTATTACTGCCAGAACTCAGTATTGGTTTAGTTCATGGCCGCATGAAAAGCGCTGAAAAACAACAAGTCATGGGTGATTTCAAGCAAGGTAATATTGATTTACTGGTAGCGACCACTGTGATTGAAGTGGGCGTTGATGTACCCAATGCCAGCTTAATGATTATTGATAACCCAGAGCGTTTGGGGCTCGCGCAGTTGCACCAGTTACGCGGCCGTGTTGGGCGCGGCGCAGTGGCGAGTCACTGTGTGCTTTTATATAAAACGCCGCTGTCAGCAACTGCCACTAAGCGCCTTGGGGTTTTGCGCCAAAGTAACGATGGCTTTGTGATTGCACAAAAAGATTTAGAAATACGCGGGCCCGGTGAAGTGCTTGGCACCAAACAAACTGGCCTTGCTGAACTCAAAGTTGCCGATCTCGTTAGAGATCAAGCACTCATTCCCCATATTCAAAAACTGGCGCAACATGTCATGCAGCAAGCGCCTGAACAAGTCGATGCCATTATTACGCGCTGGCTTGGACAGAGAACACAATTTATCCAAGCTTGATGCCTGATTAACCTGAATTTATGCGCCTTGCACTAGACATTACTCAGTGTTTTGGCAGAATGAAACCAGCCTAACCATAAGTGGTTTCTCAGCCTGATTGAGGTGTTAAGCAATCTAGGCTCACAGTGAAGGATTTAGCATGCAAGCTGATCAAGACGATAGAATTCAACCCCACGCACCATCTAGCAATAACAGTACCAGCAGTAATAACATGGCATTGATTGTATTAGCGATAATCGCGATTGTGGCGCTTGGTGGCTATTTTTACCTTGCACCCAATAAGTCAGAAGAAACGGTATTGATTGAACCCATAGTCACGCCGATTGCGCCAGCTATGGAGATTGAAACTACAGAGACAGATGTGGTTACTCCAGATGTGGCTGAGTTAGACATGGAGACATTGCCAATCTCCACTGATGATGAGACAGCATCAGATACGCTAATAGTGCCAACTATCCCTGCGGAAATTTTGCCAGAGCTTGATAATAGCGATGAGTTTATCAGCCAAAAGGCCAAAGCCTTAACCGCCACTTCAGGGCTGGCGCCACTGTTAATCACTCAAGACATGGCGCGTCAATTTGTGGTGTTTGTTGATAACTTAGCTCAAGGCCAAGTTATCCGTAAATTGACCCCCATCAAGGGCCCAACCTTACCATTCACGGCCAGTGACATTACCGATAAAATGTATCTTGATCCTGATAGTTATCAAAGATATGACTTATACGCAAATGCCTTTGCAAGCTTGAATCCGCAGCAATTACAAGCCACTTATAAACAGTTACTGCCTTTGTTAGAGCAAGCCTTTACTGAACTTGGTTATCAAGACATGACCTTTGATGGCCGCTTAGATGAAGCCATTAGCGTATTGTTAGCTGCGCCTATCATTCAAACGCCTATCGAAGTCACATCAGTGAGCGTAAATTATAAGTTTGCCGACCCAGCTCTTGAGGCTCTGCCTGCAGCGCAAAAGTTAATGATCCGCATGGGACCAGAAAACGCTGCCAAGGTTAAGCACAGCCTGCGTAAACTTAATCAAGTGAGAAGCGGCCAAGCAAAACTTAATCAGTAACTAGCAAGGTTTATTCAACGGCTAAAAATATCGCCACTCTTATATCGCCACTTTAAAGTGGCGATATTTATTTGGGGAACTGCTAAGTGGAATAATGAGGAGGTTTGCGGCGGCATTACAGTGCCAACAATGACAGTGCAAGACTTAGCAAGCTAACAACGAAAAAAGCCAGCCGATAAGCTCATACAGCTAATACAAAGCCTGCACATTGGCTAAATTGTTTAGCCAAATTTACTGATGCCAATTTGCTTAGCCCCATTTGCCAAGATTTATTTGCCAATAGCCATTTGCCAAGGGCCTTTAGCTAGTCAGCTGAAAAGTAACAGGGCCGTCATTCACTAAAGCCACTTGCATATCGGCACCAAACTCACCGGTTGCCACTTCAAGCCCGAGCTCACGGCAATAATTAACAAACGCCAGATACAGCTCTAACGCGAGCGCAGGCGTACCTGCGCCTGAAAAACTTGGCCGCAAACCACGGCTGGTATCTGCCGCTAAAGTAAATTGTGACACCACTAATAAACGGCCTTGAGCTTGCTGCACATTTAAATTCATCTTGCCATTTTCATCACTAAATACTCGGTATTTAACGACTTTTTCGGCCAATTTTTTCATGCTATCTACAGTATCGCTCTGCTCTACCCCAAGTAACACTAATAAGCCTTTATCAATTTGGCCTATCACTTGCTGCTCAACGGTAACGCTGGCACTAGTAACTCTTTGAATTAACGCTATCATTTGCTTTCTCGTAAACCCAATTAATGAACTGGATCATAACAGCGTCAATGCCTTAGAAGATACCTTTGCCATAGCCACTAATGACTATCGCTTTCCAATAGGGCTTGAGTTTTATTTAGAAACTCAGGTAAGGCCGCCGTAATCACAGCGCCAAATAGCACTATCATCCAACTTAGATACACCCACACAAATAGGATAGGTATGGTCGCTAATGCCCCATAAATGGCCTCATAAGATGGGAATTTAGCTAAATATACAGTGAATATTTTCTTGCTAGCCTCAAATAATAGCGCCGCCACTATGGCGCCAGCCAAGGCATGTAAAAACTTAACCCGAGTGTTTGGCACCGCAGTATATAACAGTAAAAATGCAGCAACAGAAAACAGAAAAGGTAAACGCCCAATCAACTCACTGGTCACACTGGTCAGATGCGGCTCTTCAAATAAGCGCATAGAAGCTAGATAAGAAGATGCCACAATACTGCCGCCCATCAGCACTGGTCCTAAGGTTAACACCATCCAATACATAGATAGCGATACGACTAACTGGCGCTGCTCAGTAATTTCCCAAATAGCATTTAACGATTTATCGATGGCTGAGATCAGCAATAAAGCCACCACCACTAAGGCGATTATGCCCATAGCCGTACCTTGCGAGGCGTTACTAACAAACTGATTGATATAGATTTGCACTGTATCGCCCGCCGCCGGCAGGAAGTTACTATAAACAAAATGCTCTATCTGTTTACGTATGCCTTCAAATACTGGAAATACAGACAAGATAGACATGGTCACGGCGACTAACGGCACTAATGATAATAAGGTGACATAGGCGAGATGACCCGCACGCACATTAATTTGATCTTTAAGCAGGCGCTGAAACAGAAACAGTAAGAATTGCCAAAATGTCACAGCAAGAAGTTTTAATTGGTGAACACTAACATTTTTAGACATGAGATTTACCAGCTAACACTTAGGAAATTTGTAAATAAATCAACAATACTGCTTACAACAGTTCATTTACAAGTGTTATTCTATTGATTAAAGCCTGTTTAGGCAGCTTATGACTCTAATGAATATGCTAGCATTAGTCTTTATTTAAATGGCTTGCATCAATTTTTACTAGGAGAAGTTGTCATGTCTCAACAAGGTTCTACCGGAAATGTCATCGCTGCCATTGCCAGCTTTTTTATTCCAGGCTTAGGACAATTGGTACAAGGTCGCATCCTGCCGGCGTTATTATTTTTTATTTTTGGCGCGGGCTTTTACGCCATGTCGTGGTTGATATTTCCCTTAATTGTTGCCGTACCAGTCCATATCTGGAGCATCATTGATGCGGCATTATTTAAAGCAGATTAAAGGACACATAATGAATAAAAAATTAATTGCCTTCAGTTTAATCGCAGGCTTGAGCTTAGTCGGCTGTCAAAGTGCTTATTATGGTGCCATGGAAAAAGTGGGCTACCAGAAAAGAGACATTATGGTTGACCGTGTTGAAGCGGCCAATGAAGCTCAGCATGATGCCAAACAAGAATTCTCTAGCGCGCTAGCCGAGATGCAAAGCCTGTTGCAGCATGATGGTCGCAACTTGCAGCAAGCCTATGAAAAAGCCAGTGATGAATATGAATCAGCCCAAAGTGCTGCCGATGAAGTAACTAATCGCATCAATAAGGTTAGGGATGTCGCTGAAGCATTATTTGAAGAGTGGAAGCTTGAAATCGGCCAAATTAGTAACCCTAATTTACGTCGTTCAAGTGAGGAAAAGCTTAGAGAAACCCGCGATTACTACAAGCAAATGCTCAGTAGCATGCGCCGCGCTGAATCAAAAATGAAGCCAGTGCTAGTGACAATGAAAGATAATATGCTGTTCCTTAAGCATAATCTGAATGCTCAGGCGATAGGCGCGATTCAAGGGGAATTCTCAAGCTTACAGGCTAACATTTCAAATCTGATTGAAGATATGAATCAATCGATTGCGGCGTCAGATCAATTTATTAAGAATATTAAAAGCAAATCTTAAGCCTTACGGTTAACTATTTACTCTCTATACAAGCATTTGGGTTAGCGAGCAGCATCGAACCTTATCAAATAAGGCGCTGTCGTTAGCCTGAACGCTGCTTTCACTTTAAGTCACGTCTTAACCTCATAAACCAGCCCTTAGCCTCTAGATGCACTACAGGCGTCATCAGCAGTAACAAATAGCATTATCACGTCATTCAACGGTTACTTAGCTAAGTCATCCACCTTTTAATGACTGCTGCTAGCTACCCTTAGTTCTAACTAGCGCTAACCTCGCGCTGCGGTTATGGTTACAATGAATAACTTGTTGGAAAAACCATAGTAACTTTCGTTAGCCCTAAAACTCATGAGCAGCCGATTTGCGGCATAACTAATGCCAGTCTAAATGAACAGAGCTAAACCCCAAACCCAAACCCAAACCCAAACCCAAACCCAAACCCAAACCCAAACCCAAAAGACTAATCCCTAAAGCCTAAAGCACAGCGGCTAGATCAAAGAATATAATATTTAAGATAACAAAAAGCCCCGCAGAGTCACCTCTGCGGGGCTTTGACTGAATGACTCAAAGAGTCACGATATTAACCGCGGCTAGCGCGCTTACGATCGTTTTCAGTTAAGTGACGCTTACGGACACGTACACTCTTAGGCGTTACTTCTACCAATTCATCATCATCGATGAACTCAAGAGCTTGTTCCAGAGTCATCAAGATAGGAGGAGTCAGCACTTGAGCTTCGTCAGTACCAGAAGCACGCATGTTGGTCAGCTGCTTACCTTTCAGACAGTTAACTGTCAGATCGTTAGAGCGGCTGTGAATACCAACTACTTGGCCTTCATAAACTTCGGCCGCATGGCCAATAAACAGACGACCACGGTCTTGCAGACCGAACAGAGCGAATGTCAGAGCCTTACCTGTAGCGTTAGAGATCAATACACCGTTAGCACGTTGACCAATGTCACCGCCTTTGTGTGGACCGTAGTGATCAAAGCTATGGTACAGCAGACCAGTACCAGAAGTAGCAGTCAAGAACTCAGTTTGGAAACCGATTAAGCCACGGCTTGGGATAACGAAGTCGATACGTACACGACCTTTGCCATCTAACTGCATGTCTTTCATGTCAGCTTTACGGGTACCCAGCTTCTCGATCACGCTGCCTTGATGCTCTTCTTCAACGTCAACAGTCAGGTTTTCGAATGGTTCACACTTAACACCATCGATCTCCTTGATGATAACTTCTGGACGAGAAACGGCTAATTCATAACCTTCACGACGCATGTTTTCAATCAGGATAGATAAGTGCAGTTCACCACGGCCAGAAACGCGGAAACGATCTGGGCTGTCGGTTTCTTCAACACGCAGTGCTACGTTGTGCACTAATTCTTGCTGCAGACGCTCAAGAATATTACGTGAAGTTACATACTTACCTTCTTTACCAGCAAACGGAGAAGTGTTTACTTGGAAAGTCATGGTCAGAGTAGGCTCATCAACAGACAGTGGCTTCATAGCTTCTACAGCGCCAGCAGCACATATGGTATCAGAAATCTTCAGTTCGCCTAAACCGGTGATAGCTACGATGTCTCCAGCGTTAGCAACTTCAACTTCGTGACGATCCAGACCCATGTAACCTAATACTTGGCCCATTTTACCGTTACGAACTTTACCATCAGCACCAACAATACTTACCTGTTGGTTAGTTTTGATGCTACCACGGTTAATACGGCCGATACCGATAACACCCACGTATGAGTTGTAATCCAGCTGAGAAATCTGCATCTGGAAGGCACCGTCACTGTCTGCATCTGGAGGAGATACACGATCAATGATAGTTTGGAACAGTGGAGTCATGTCATCGCTAGCAACATCCGGATCCAAAGTCGCGAAACCGTTTAATGCAGAAGCATAAACAATTGGGAAGTCCAACTGCTCATCGGTAGCGCCTAAGTTATCGAACAGGTCGAATACTTGATCGATAACCCAATCAGGACGAGCGCCTGGACGGTCAATCTTGTTGATAACAACGATTGGCTTCAGACCTTGAGCAAAAGCTTTCTGAGTCACGAAGCGAGTTTGTGGCATAGGACCATCAACCGCATCAACCAGCAATAATACTGAATCAACCATCGACATAACACGCTCTACTTCACCACCGAAATCGGCGTGACCAGGAGTGTCAACGATGTTAATACGGTAATCATTCCATTTGATGGCAGTGTTCTTTGCCAGAATCGTGATCCCACGTTCCTTTTCCAGATCGTTGGAGTCCATTACTCGCTCTGTTGCTTCGCCACGAGTCGCCAGAGTACCTGACTGACCCAGCAGCTTATCAACCAAGGTCGTTTTACCATGGTCAACGTGCGCAATGATTGCGATGTTACGTAATTTTTCTAGCACAGATAAAACCTCTTACCATCAAAAACATTAAGGGCATTTGCCACCGCTAAACAGTATAGTGGTTGCAATAAAAAGTGGTACATTCTACTCTACGGGAGCCTTGCCGCACAGGATTATTTTTTGGCCACTCATGGAAACCTTCGCCAGCTCGCTCATCTGCTCCCAAATGCACCCTAATGGTGAAGTTATCTGCTCCTGCCCCAAAATATATCATCGTGCGCACCATATTGGTGCAAACCGAGTCAACCTTGCTCAACAATAACCGCCAAACACAATATAAACAATAACTTAGATAATTGGCACGACTTTCGCTTTATATTGGCTAACCCTGTCGAAAGCCATTTAGGCAGACAATAATAAATTGATTAGTGAGTGCTTTACCCTACCGGAGGCTTAAACAATGTCGTATGAAGCAGTTTTACAACAATTAGCAGAACACGAAGTAAAATTTGTTGATTTACGTTTTACCGATACCAAAGGTAAAGAACAGCACGTGACTATTCCTACCCATCAAGTAGATGCCGACTTTTTTGAAGACGGAAAAATGTTTGATGGTTCATCGATTGCAGGTTGGAAAGGCATCAATGAATCTGACATGGTGTTAATGCCAGATCCAGACACTTTCTTGTTAGATCCGTTCACCGAAGAAACTACTGCACTGATCCGCTGTGACATTTTAGAGCCAGGCACAATGCAAGGTTACAACCGTGACCCACGCTCTATCGCTAAGAAAGCGGAAGAGTATCTGCGCGCTACCGGCATTGCTGATACCGTATTAGTCGGTCCAGAGCCAGAATTTTTCCTGTTTGACGATGTCCGTTTTGGTACTGACATGTCAGGCTGTTTCGTAAAAATTGATGCCAAAGAAGCGGCATGGAACTCAGGCACTAGCTATGAAGGCGGCAACACTGGCCATCGCCCTATGGTCAAAGGCGGTTACTTCCCAGTAGCACCTGTGGACTCATCACAAGACTTACGTAGCGCTATGTGTTTAGTGCTGGAAGAAATGGGTCAAGTGGTTGAAGCGCATCACCATGAAGTGGCGACTGCAGGTCAAAACGAAATTGCGACTCGCTTTAATACCCTAACTAAAAAAGCCGACGAAATTCAAATTCTTAAGTATGTGGTTCATAACATGGCTCACGCCTATGGTAAGACCGCAACTTTCATGCCTAAGCCAATCGTAGGCGATAACGGTAGCGGCATGCACGTGCACCAGTCACTGTCTAAAGATGGCGTTAACTTATTTGCTGGCGACAAGTACGCAGGGTTAAGTGAATTAGCTCTGTTCTACATTGGCGGTATTATTAAGCATGCTCGCGCCATCAATGCTTTCACTAACCCAAGCACTAACTCTTATAAGCGCTTAGTACCGCATTTTGAAGCGCCTGTGATGTTGGCATACTCTGCCCGTAACCGCAGCGCCTCAATCCGTATTCCAGTAGTACCAAGCCCTAAGGGTCGTCGCATTGAAGCGCGCTTCCCAGATCCACATGCCAACCCATACTTAGGCTTTGCGGCCCTGTTGATGGCAGGACTTGATGGTATTCAAAACAAGATCCATCCAGGCGAAGCTATGGATAAAGACTTGTATGACTTACCACCAGAAGAAGCAGCAGAAATCCCGCAGGTGGCACGTTCACTGGAAGATGCATTAGCGCACTTAGATGCAGACCGTGAGTTCTTAACTCGTGGCGGCGTATTTAGCAATGACTTCATTGATTCGTACATTACCCTGAAAACTGCTGAAGCTGAGCGCGTTGCTCGCACCACGCACCCACTTGAGTTCGAAATGTATTACAGCTTGTAATTAGTTGAATTAAGACAAAAAAGCCCTGCGGTGCAGGGCTTTTTTTATCTCACAGAGGTAACACTTAAAAAATCTTAATTACTCAATATTGGCATTTTATCTAAAGCGATTGAGTCGCCATAAAACTCAATATTCTTATTGAAATCAGTTACCACTAAGCTGATAGTCTTACCTTGCTGATTAAGCGTCACTTCAACACTCGCGCTACTATCAATATTTAGCAATTGCCGCTGCATATCATCACGACTAAACACCCGCACACCGTTTATCGTTAATAACACATCACCGCGAGCAACCCCGTCAGTAGACACCAATTCAGGGCTGGCATGACTAACAAGCATTACATTAGGTAACTGCGCGCCGTGAAGCCCATGGATGTATTCAGCCTCTGTTAATTCATCTCGGGCTTGCTGCCATAAAGCGCGCCTTGCATCAGCTAGCTGACCTTCATTGGCCCAGCCCTCGGCTAACGCTTGCTTTTGTAATGCCACATCAGCCAGTTGCACGCGGGAAACATACGCTTGAGCATTTTGTAGGCGTAACGCCTTGGCCTTGGCATCCTCAATGGGGGCAATTGCTGTGGCATTCGGTTGCGGCGCAAGATTGTCGCTAGGTTTAGGTTTAGCGCGATAAGCTTGCATGTGGCCTGCCATATCACCGCTTAACCCAGCTTTGACCATGCGCAGTAACCATTCAATTTCTTGCTGCTGCATAGCCACTTCTTGCTGCAGGCGCGCAATCTCAATGGCATCAACACTTTGCTCGGCAAGAATCGGTGGCGCTGGCATAGACGCCGCTAACTTAGCATCCACTAACTCGGCGCCGACAAAGCCCAAACCTAAGCTTAAGCCTATGGCGATTGGATATCCGACTATATGAGTGAACTTCATAGCGATCACCACCAAACTAACACAAAACACACAAGACGCAACACGCAACACGCAACACACAACACACAACACAACACACAACACAACACACAACACACAACACACAACACACAACACACAACACACAACACACAACACACAACACGTTAACATCAAGTTTAACCAAAATAAAGCGTCATATTCATAACATGTTTTACTAAAACAACAGCTTATAAAGCTGCTTAAAAACAGAGTGCAAAACATTAACGACTTAAATATGTGCAAGGTTTAGCCCGCATGAATAATTAACTCTCGGCCACAAAAAAGCCGCCCGAGGGCGGCTTTAATTAACAGCAGTATTTATTGATAGTTAGACTCGCGGGATTAACGCGCGTCCCAAGCATCCATCCAATAAGCACTGGCACCTGGCGCGTAAGCAGCGCTTGCACACCAAGCGGTATATGGCCAAGGCTTACACTGGTAAATATTGCCATCGCTACCTGTAACCATGTCACCAGCGCCATACTGGATACCAGCCACATAAGCTGGATAATCACCCGGTGGCAAAGGCTCGCTTTCTTTCAGCATCAGCGTAAAAGCTTGCTTAGACTCGTTACCATCAGCGTCAGTTGCCGCCAATTGCAGGCGATATTCACCAGCAATAACTTGAGCTAAAGACAGATTTACCGTTTGCTCTGCAGCAATTTGCGCGGCGAAATCGCCACCGTTAACTAGCATTCCGCCAGTATCAGTCACTTTCATAGTAACCATAGCGCTGCGGTTAGTTTTAACAGTCACCGCTAAATCCACGGCGCCATCTTTGATGTGATACTCAGCAGCGATACCGCCAAGTGAAACGCTTAACTTTGGCAGTTCAGGCGATACACCGCCATCACAATCACTATCGCCGGCAACGCGCCACACGCCCCACTCACCTGTGCTACCAGGCTCATCACCTTGGGTCCACCAGCCAGCGCTCCAGCTCTTACCCTGATGGCTAACCACTTCATCAGCTAAATAGACTTTATCCGCCTGCCAGGCATTACCACACACCTGCGAGTCATCAGTCACGCGCACTTGACGCGAGGCAGTCACTTGTTGACCAGCATTGTCTGTCACCGAGTAAGTTAAGCTGTAGCGGCCGACAGTATTCACATCCACTTTGCCAGAAACCTGAATTTGAGCAGTAAGATCACCATCTTCCGCATCAAATGCCGTCACATCAGCTAAGGGATCAAATGCGGCGCCTAAAGGCACGACGCGATTATCTAATCCATTAAAGACAGGCTTCACGCTATAAACTTCAACTTTGCGGGCATCAACAGTTTCGTTGTCATCATTATCACTGACGCGATAAGTCAGTACATATTCACCTAAGGTGTTGGTATCAACTTGGCCTTCAATCACAATGCGCGAGGTTAAATCACCATTTTCGGTATCCATAGCCGTCACGCCTGCCATAGGATCAAATGTTGTGGCATGCACCACGCGCGCATGACCTAAGCCTGTGAATACTGGCTTACCCGCTTCTGGTACTGGTGGAACTTGGCTGTGTACAAATGGGCCATAAGCCTTAATGAAGGACTCATTGTATTCATTACCAGCAGCATCGCGCCCCATATCCCAGTTAACAGACCAAGTCATAACACCACGCAGCGGCTGACCTTGGTTTTTCAAGGCTTCAAAAGCGCTGTATAAATGCTGTGGATTTTTAACATAGCCAGTGGCCGCGGCATCGTTGTTGGTTGGGATACCAAACACTAACTTGTCGTGAGGGATCTTATAAAAACTGCGACTGCCGTTAATTAATGAATCCGCAATGTAGTAGATAAACTCTTGCTTGAGTTCATCGTTGTTTTGAGCAACCCAACCTACCCCATCAATCCAGATACCATCGCCACCTTGGTTATAAAACTGCGGGTTGATCCAGTCGTAGTAGCCTTCTAAACGCTCTAAATAAGGAACGTATTTGCCACCCGTTGTCAGGTATGGGAATTCTGGAGCCATGGTAATTAAGAAGTTTTTACCTTGGGCGCGGTAGTGCTCTTTCACCATGATTAACGCCGCTGGAATAACCGTCTGGTTATCAGCAGCAGTCACCGCGGCTTGCTCTAAATCTATATCTAAACCATCAAAACCGTACATATCGGTAAGACGAATCAGTTCATCAGCAAAGGCTTGCTCATCACCGATTTTTAATTCGATATGGGCATCGGCGCCACCTAAGGCTAATAATACGGCGCGGCCTTGATGGTTTAATTCGGCAATTTCAGCAATAAATTCTGCTTCTGATAAACCCACTTGCGGGTCTAAACGAAAGGTAGGAATACGACCTTCAGCTGTGTCATAGACCTTCATAAAAGAGATGTCGACGACGTTATACATAGGGTTAACGTCGCTTAGTTTAACGCATGGCGCTACGCCACCTTTGTAACCGCTGCCATCACACCAGTTATGCCAGTAGCCTACGACGACACCGGCTTCAGGGTTGACCATTTGCGCCTGCAGTGGCTGAGCCAGCCCAGTCAGAGCTAAGACTAACGCACTCAGTTTTAATTTCTTTATCATCATTATTTCCCGTTTCAAATAGAAACAGGTAACGCGAGTTTTTGCACTCGAACACTACCTGTGGAAGCCCCGCTATCTTATGGATTCACCACTTAGACCGGAGGTTTTGCGTCATGCGCTTTCACACATTTTGCCTTTATCGCAAGCAGCTTCATGACAAGATGAATCAGCCTTTACAATAACTTGAGCCGCAACAAGCTTAGCTCTAAGTAGTTATGATTGTCACCTTTAATCTTAAAATAAACTTAAAACTATGCTTAAATATGATTAATAGTTTAATTCGCACTCAAATCATTTACTTATAAAAGCAAATAACCCACATATACTGAACCTTTCGCTCGCTAACTTCATGCTAAAACAACAACTAATCGCCACTATCTACTGGTTTAGGCCGACTAACGCTTAAGCGCTAACCATGCTTGAATAGTGAAATAAATTTAGGCTTTAAAACACTCAATCTACTGAAGCAGATTGAGTCGCCATCCCACAACTGATAATGTTATTAATATATTGCAAACGTAAACATTATCGCCATCAATCATTATCACCTATGGTGTCTATTCAATCACACGGATACGCAAATTAAGGATTGCTCGTGACCTCACTCAATCAAAGTATTTCTCTTGATGGTACCGATGTTGAAAGTAAACGCGCCGAGATTCAGCGCTATTTCAACCATACTTGGCAGCAATATCAGCAGTTATTCGACCTTATCAATACCGATGACGCCTATTTTCTTAAGGCTGAACCGTTACGCCATCCATTGATTTTTTATTTTGGCCATACTGCCACTTTTTATATCAATAAACTTAAACTGGCTCGCCTCATTGATGAGCGCATCAACCCTGAATTTGAGTCTATGTTTGCCATAGGCGTGGATGAAATGAGCTGGGATGATGTCAACAGTCAGCACTATGCCTGGCCAAGCGTCAGTCAAGTGCGGCGCTATCGCGATGAAGTGAGCGCTTGTGTCAATCAAGTCATAGATAACCTAGCGCTGAGCTTACCTATTACAGCGCAATCGCCGGCTTGGCTCATCTTAATGGGCATAGAGCATGAAAGAATTCATCTTGAAACATCATCTGTCATTATCCGCCAGCTGCCGCTGCATTTAGTGACGCCCTCAAGCAACTGGCATGCTTGCGAGAGCGTGGCTCTAGCGCCCAGCAATCAGTTACTGCATCAAAGCGGTGGCACTATGACGTTAGGCAAAGCCGCTACCGACATGACTTATGGTTGGGATAATGAGTACGGCCAGCAGTCAGTCGCAGTGAATGACTTTGAAGCGAGTCGCTATTTAGTTAGCAATCAAGAGTACCTCGCCTTTGTTGAGGCGGGTGGTTATCAAACCTTAAGATGGTGGACCCAAGAAGGTCGGCAGTGGCTAAGTTACACCCAAGCGCAACATCCAAGATTTTGGCGTAAACACCAAGGTCTATGGTGGCAACGCAACCTCACCGAAGAAATCCCTTTACCCTTAAACTGGCCGGTAGAAGTTAATTACTTAGAAGCTAAAGCCTTTTGCCATTACTTAAGCGAAGTGCAGCAAAGTCAGTTACGCCTTCCGACAGAAGCTGAATGGTATTGCTTACGCCAAAACGTCAGTGGCGATAGCCAAGATTGGCAAGAAATCCCTGCCAACTTAGGTCTGGCGCACTTTGCCTCATCTTGCCCTGTCAATCGCTTTGAGCATCAAGGATTTTATGATGTTATCGGTAACGTTTGGCAATGGAGCGAAACCGCCATCAATGGCTTTAACGGCTTTGAAGTGCATCCCATGTATGATGATTTCTCCACCCCTACCTTTGATGGCCGCCATAACCTCATTAAAGGTGGCAGCTGGATTTCAACTGGCAATGAAATGCAGCATGCCAGTCGCTACGCCTTCAGACGGCACTTTTATCAGCATGCTGGCTTTCGCTATGTGCGCTCAGCGCAAGCATTACCCAGCAATGAGCCGGTGAATACTTACGAAACCGATGAGCTTATTTCCCAGTACTTAGAATTCCATTATGGTGATAGCCACTTTGGTGTGGCCAATTTCTGCGTCAATGCAGTGGCAAGTGTCATGGCTGAAATTGAACCAAGCCGCACTCTCAAGGCGCTGGATATTGGCTGCTCTGTGGGGCGCGCTAGTTTTGAGCTGGCTAAGCATTATCAGCAGGTGGACGCTATCGATTTTTCGGCGCGCTTTATTTCTCAAGCCATAGATTTATGTGAGCAAGGCCAAAAGCGCTGGACTATTACCACCGAAGGCGAGCTGCAAGAATTTAAGAGCATGAGTCTAACGCAGCTAAACTACCAAGACTTAGCCGCTAACATACATTTTCAGCAAGGGGATGCTTGTAATCTCAAGCCTAGGTTTAGTGGCTATGATCTTATTTATGCTGCCAACTTAATTGATAGATTAACCGACCCCCATAAGTTTTTGGCAGATATGCCCGCAAGGCTTAATAGCCGCGGCTATTTAGTGATCTTATCCCCCTACACTTGGCTAGAGCAGTACACAAATAAAGCCAATTGGCTCGGCGGCTTTAAGCGCGATGCGGAGAACATAACTGGCTTAGATGGATTGAATGAGGCGCTGCATCAAGACTTTGAGCTGTGCGCCGTGAAAGACATTCCCTTTGTTATTCGCGAAACTAAACGCAAATTCCAACACAGCATTTCGCAGTTATCGATTTGGCGTAAACGCCAGTAAAGAGCATACGCCAGATAGCATAAGGCCCGCATAATGCGGGCCTTATCATTGTCTCTATTATTACAGACCGTAGGTGTAGCTAGCTTGTAATCCTAATGGAATACCAAGGCCCCAATAGGCAAGTAAGAACAAGGTCCAGCCCACTAAGAAGGCCACCGAATACGGCAGCATCATAGCAATCAAGGTACCTATCCCTGTGTCCTTAACGTACTTCTGGCAATACACCACCACTAGCGGGAAGTAAGGCATTAACGGCGTAATGATGTTAGAGCTTGAATCACCAATACGGTAAGCCGCTTGGGTTAAATCGGGTGAAATGTTCAGTTGCATCAACATAGGCACAAAGATAGGTCCTAATAATCCCCACTTGGCAGAGCTTGAACCCACAAACAAGTTAACAAAGGCTGTCAGGAAGATGATGCCGACGATAGTCACTGAACTTGGCAAGGCTAATGCTTTTAATACTTCAGCGCCTTCAATGGCCAGCAAAGCCCCCAAGTTAGACTTAGTAAACGCCGCCACAAACATGGCGCAGAAGAATGCCATCACTATGTAGTAAGCCATGCCCCCCATAGACTTGCTCATGGCAGCAATCATGTCGCGTGAGCTAGTGAAAGTGCCAACCATGAAGCCATAAATGGCGCCAGGGATCCAGAACAGTAAGAAGATAAGCGGCACGATAGATTGCATTAATGGCGCTTTAAAATCTGTCAGCTCACCGTTAGCGGCGCGCATGGCAGAATCCGCTGGAGCGCTCGCTAAATACAGCAGTACTAAACCTAATACCATCACCATAGAGGCAACATTAAAGGCGCGTTTCTCTTTCGGGCCCACTTCATCAAATGAAGGTAAACCGCTGGTATCGCCGTCAACCTTAGTCTTTTGCAGTCTAGGCTCAATAATCTTGTCGGTAATGTACCAACCTAACAGCACGATAAATAAGCTCGATGCAGAGGTGAAGAACCAGTTATTGAGTGGATTGACTGAAATGGCAGGGTCGATAATTTGCGCCGCACTCTGGGTGAAACTTTGTAATAACGGATCTAATCCCGATGGCACAAAGTTAGCGCCAAAGCCGCCGCTCACGCCAGCAAAGGCTGCCGCAATACCCGCTAACGGATGACGACCCACAGCAAAGAAAATAACCCCCGCTAATGGGATTACTAAAACGTAACCCGCATCAGTTGCGGTATGGCTAACGATAGAGATTAAAATAATCGATGGGGTTAAGTACTTAGCTGGCGTGACTTTCAGCATCAATTTCAATGCTGTATTAATAAAGCCAGAATGCTCAGCCACACCGACACCTAACATGGCCACTAACACTACGCCAAGCGGCGCAAAGCTAGTAAAGGTGGTCACCATCGAGGATAAAAATCCCACAATGGCAGAACCTGTCAGCAAGTTATTGACTTCTAACGGTACACCGGTGCGAGGATCTATGGTCGCAAAGTCCATCTGCGCAAAAATGGCAGATAATCCCCAAATTAATAACATCCCCAGTAAAAAGATTACCGCAGGATCGGGGAGTTTATTCCCCACTCGTTCAATGCTATTTAGCATTCGGCTTAGTATGCCGTTCGATTCTTGACTCTCGCCTGACGTCGCCATCTTGATCTCCTCTAATTTTTTTTAGGCTGCTACCTTAGAGACAAAGCTAGTGAGATACAAGCTTACAAGCTTGGGAACGTAGCCAAAGTCGATAACCTTGGCCATATTTGGCAGTTACTTAGCTGAAACATTGTCTACCTATGGATGAACTGCTGCAGAATTCATCAAACAACTAGGCACATTCGCCCAAAATGAGTAACCTTAAGCAACACTGCTTAAGGATGCTAACTATGTCAGCTCAATACCGCGTTTCCTCTCTTACCGCTGTAGTGATAGCGCTACTCATGGCAAGTACAACGGCTGATGCTAAAGTGTATCGCTGGGTTGATGCCAAAGGAGGCGTGCATTTTTCTGATGTGCCGGTTGAAGGCGCCATTGAAATTGAGCTTAAGCCTGAAACGAGTAATCAAATCTTACTGCCACCTGCACAAGTCAAAGCGGTAGATTTGGACGCTGGGATTAACTATCAGCTCAGCATCAACTCACCTAGCAATGAAGAAACCATCCGCGATAATGATGGCAATTTTACCGTGACGCTAGCCCTCACGCAGGAGCAGCCTCGCGGCGCACTTTATCAATTATTACTTGATGGCGCGCCTTATAATCAAGGCCAAGCCTCTTCCTCATTTGAGCTAACAGGGGTTAATCGTGGTAGTCATACCCTGCAAGCCTTGTTAGTGACTGGCACTGGCCAGACCTTAGCCCAAAGCAGTGTGATTACTATTTTCATGCATCAAGCGATTTATCATCCACCGAGACCACAGCCACGCACTGCTAAGTAGTTAAATTAGCGACGCTAAGCTTTAGTAAAAAATGAAGCCATCAATGGAGTCATTAATTGGGCAAGCTCAATCGCCCGCTGCAATTTATCCCTTAGCCTAGTGACTAGCAGCATAATTAGCCGCGGGCATAAATGTGATTAGTCTTTACATCCCCCGAGCGAAACACAATTTGTACTCAGTTAACTATTGTCCAATCAAGTTAGCTGCAACCTCGGCTAACCTCATGTTAATTAACCTAACTCTCAGCCAAATTTTTATTGCTACCTAAAAGCGGCAGTAAACTTGCATGCGCCAGAGGTTCAAGGGAAATAATTGAGTCGTTAGGCGCTGAATAAGGGCATAAAGCCCTAGCCGTAAGATTTAACACGGCAAGGCTTCGCACTTGTTCACTGCACCAAGTTGGTGCATCATAAGCGCTAACCCCTGCTTATCGCCAAGGAAACCGTCTATGACCGCCAGAGATATGCGCCGCTGGGATGATGATAAGCTACTCAATCATATGATGACGGCTGTGATAGTCATAGATAGTTGCTGCCATATTCATTATGCCAACTCGGCCGCAGAGCAATTATTTAGCATTAATCGCCACAAGCTCAGCGAGCTTAGCCTGATGGATCATTGCCAATTACCTGAGGCCTTAAGTGAGCGCTTAGCTGCGGCGGTAGAAAATAGGGTGGGCTTGTATTTCAGTGCTATCACTATCATTACACAAGAAGGCCACCCCTTTAGCGTTGACTTAACCTTAAGCCCGCTGCCAGATGACCATCTTGCGATATTAGAGCTTAAACAAGTAGATCAACAGCGGCGCATTGATCAGCAGCTTAATCAAGAAGCTCAGCAGCAAGCGGCACAGTTTTTGGTGCGCAACCTTGCCCACGAAATTAAAAATCCCTTAGGCGGTTTACGCGGCGCGGCGCAGTTATTAGAGCGCGAGCTCAGTGACCCACAGTTGCAAGAATTCACCCAAATGATTATTGAGCAAGCCGACCGCCTAAGAAATTTGGTGGACAGGTTACTTGGTCCGCAAAAGCCAAGCTTGCACGCTTACAATAATATTCATTGGGTAACTCAAAAAGTAGTGCAACTGGTCACTGTCACTTTGCCAAACAATATTAAATTACTGCGCGATTATGACCCCTCCATTCCAAATAGCGTGATGGACGCCGAGCAGTTACAACAAGCCTTGCTCAATCTCATTCAAAACTCGATTCAAGCCATGGGCAAGCAATTTGGCACTATTACTTTGCGCACTCGCACTCAGCATCAAGTGACTCTTGGCAGTCAACGCCACAAATTAGTGATGGAAATTAAAGTGATAGATAATGGCCCTGGGATCCCTGACGCCTTAATGGATACCTTGTTTTACCCTATGGTGAGCGGCAAGGCCGATGGCAATGGCCTTGGGCTTTCTATTGCTCATAACATAGTGCGTCTTCACGGCGGGCGCATCGATTGCCAGTCGGAACCCGAACACACTGAATTTACCTTGTTATTGCCACTTCGCAGTCAAGGCCCACAATTGGCGCCAAGCCACTTCGACTCAACTTTAAGCGTAAGCGAGACCCACGATGAATGAACAAGTCTGGATTTTAGATGATGATACTTCGATTCGCTGGGTCTTAGAGCGGGCATTAAAAGGCGCAGGCATTAGCAATGCAAGCTTTAGCGCCGCCGAATCCTTATGGCAGGCACTGACAGATGCTAAGCCGCAGGTCATCATCTCAGATATTCGCATGCCAGGAACCGATGGCTTAACTTTGCTCAGCCGCTTGCAGCAGCATTACCCGCGTATTCCTGTGATTATTATGACGGCGCACTCAGATCTTGATAGTGCAGTGAATGCCTATCAAACCGGCGCCTTTGATTACTTACCTAAGCCGTTTGACATTGATGAAGCCATTAGCTTAGTGGAGCGCGCGCTGTCACACGCCAGCGATACTAAGCCGCAACCCCTTGAAGCGCCTATTATCGCCCATCAAGAAATCATCGGTGAAGCGCCCGCCATGCAAGAAGTGTTTCGCGCCATCGGTCGCTTGTCGCGCTCATCCATTAGCGTGCTGATTAATGGTCAATCAGGCACAGGTAAAGAGCTAGTCGCGGGCGCCCTGCATAAACACAGCCCCCGTAAAAATCAGCCATTTATTGCACTTAATATGGCGGCCATACCTAAAGATTTAATTGAGTCAGAACTCTTTGGCCATGAAAAAGGTGCCTTTACTGGCGCCAGTGCCGTGCGCCACGGCCGCTTTGAGCAAGCCAATGGTGGCACCTTGTTTTTGGATGAAATTGGCGATATGCCACTTGATGTGCAAACTCGGCTGCTGCGGGTATTAGCTGACGGTCAATTTTATCGAGTTGGTGGCCATTCACCAGTTTCTGTTGATGTGCGCATTATCGCAGCAACCCATCAAAATTTAGAAAGTCGGGTAGAAGCTGGGCTATTTAGAGAAGATTTATTTCATCGTCTCAATGTTATTCGCGTACATATTCCATCCCTTGCCCAAAGACGGGAAGACATAGCGCAATTAGCCACACATTTTTTAGCGGCAGCGGCGCGCGAAATGGGCGTTGAAGGCAAAGTGTTAAGCCAAGGCGCCATTGATACTCTTAAAAGCCTGCCATGGCCGGGTAATGTTAGGCAGCTAGAAAATACCTGCCGCTGGCTCACGGTTATGGCTTCTGGCCAAGAAATTTTAGTGCAAGACTTGCCCGCGGAATTATTGCAGCGCCCAGTAAGCGCGGCGAATGCGCCAGTAACTGGCAACTGGCAAGCTTTGTTACAGCAAGAAGTACAGCAAAGATTAGCGGCGCAAGAAATTGATATTCTGAATCAACTTGCCCCAGAGTTTGAGCGGATTTTATTGGCTTGCGCCCTTGAGCATACTCAAGGGCACAAGCAAGATGCGGCGCGCTGCTTAGGTTGGGGGCGTAATACCCTCACCCGTAAACTTAAGGAACTTGATGGTGAGGCATTAACTGTACTGGATCTTGATGAACAATAACTTCAGCAGAATCAAACGCTTTCATTATGCGTTTTTCAGCCGCATCGGCGGCTGAATGCGCTTTAAATAGGCTCTGATTACCATCTAACTCAAGGTGCAGCTGAATAAAAGTGGTTTTACCCGATTGCCGTGTGCGCAAGTCGTGCACCCCGAGTACTCGCCCATCTTCAATGGCTAACGCTACAATCTTATCGCGAGTTTCTTGATCTAATTCTTTATCTAACAATAAATTAGCGCTGCGATAGGCAAGACCAATGGCTTGATAGCCAATATAAAAGGCAATCAAAACCGCAAATAAGCCATCGGCCCATAACCAGCCTTGTGTTGCCAGCACTAAGGCAATTAACACTGCGGCATTTAGCAATAAGTCAGATTTGTAATGCAAAGAATCGGCTTCAACCACACAACTTGATGTCATGCTTAAGGCTTTTTTCTGCAGCAGCACTAAGGCGAGTGTCATCACTATGGCAATCACAGACACCCAAATACCCACATCGGCATGTTCAACGGGCTGCGGATCAAACAGGCGTTGACCACCGTGTAAAAACAGTAGTAATGCAGAACCTGCGATAAAGGCCGATTGCGCTAACGAAGCCAAGGGCTCAGCTTTACCATGGCCATATCTATGGTCATTATCAGCAGGCACAATTGCGTAGCGAATGGCTAATAAATTAACGATAGATGCAAGCGCATCCGCGAAGGAATCAGTGAGCGAGGCCAACATACTGGCAGAGCCAGAATATTGCCAAGCGAATAATTTAATAGCAATTAAGGTCAAGGCAGTGACTACCGACGCGCGGCTGGCAAGCTTGACCCAAAAATCATAAGAAGAACTAGTCATAGTCACGATAGATGCAAAATTTATCGGCTATTGTATACCCAAACCTAGCGAAATCACACTGAGTAACTCGCCTAAGCTTACTCAGTGAATCGATTGAAATCATCGGATCTTTTGGCAGGTATCTATGCGCTGTTGCCACTGTTGCTGCTGCTCTGGCGTCAACAGATTGTAAGCTTGATTGCGCACTCTTAAGTTCTCAATCGCTCGCTCTTGGCGGATTTCAGACTGTTTTTCCAATAAGGCTTTGGCGGCAGTTTCATCAAACTGTGGCGCTGTGATGAGGGCGTGCATAGCTTGTCTATTTTCAGCACGAGCCTGCTGGCGTGACTCTTTACCTTCATCTGAGTGAGTCTTTTCCATCAGTTGCTTAAATTGCTGGCGCTGCTCATCACTTAAATCTAAGCCTTTAAACATCTGATGCATACCTTTAGCACTCACGCCGTCACAGCCATGGCTCTGGTGATGCTTTTGATGATAACGATTTTGGTGTTCGCTTGAGCCTTCACCTGTATCTTTGGCCATGGCAGCTGTTGAAAAATATGCCGTGGCTACCAGTAATAAAATACTTTTAATTTTCATAGGGATTCCTTTTTAGCTTCATCAAATTAACGAGACCCAAACAGTATACCCAGCCCAATGTCAGCCAGTGCTAAGGCTAGGTAAAGCTAGGTAAAGATGTCTGTCCAAGATTTTTACTTTCGCGTACATTGAGTGCTAACGCACCAGCACCTTGCGATGCCCCTAATGCCATTGAGTAAAATCGTTACCATGAATTCTCTGTTACTAATTGATGATGATATCGGCTTAAGTGAACTACTTAGCCAATTGTTAGAGCTTGAAGGCTTTCGCTTAGAGTTAGCCCATGATGGCGAGCAAGGGCTAGCACAAGCGCGCCGCCATAATTACGACTTAATCTTGCTTGATGTCATGCTGCCAAAACTCAACGGCTTTGAAGTCCTTAAGGCTATTCGCCAAGACAAACAAACTCCCGTACTGATGTTGACGGCCCGCGGTGATGAAATTGATAGAGTTGTGGGGCTTGAAATCGGCGCCGATGATTACTTACCCAAGCCTTTTAACGATAGAGAGCTAATCGCAAGAATTCGCGCCATTTTACGCCGCGCCCACAACCCGAGCGCCAAGCAAGCAGAGACTACTCAGCAACTGGGCGATCTAAGTCTTGATCATGCGCGCCAAGAAGCCTTTTGTCATCAGCAACTACTCATGCTCACAAGCACTGAATTTGCACTACTGGCAGAACTGGTTACCCATGCTGGACAACAAGTCAGTAAAGAGCAACTAAGTGAAGTGGTACTGGGCAAAAAACTCATGCCCTTTGATCGCAGCCTAGATATGCATCTGTCTAACTTACGCAAAAAACTCCCGCCAAGAGAAGATGGCCGCCCGCGAGTGAAAACCTTACGTGGCAAGGGCTACATCTGGATACCTTAATGCTAAACAAAACACCTAACCGACTGTTTATCAAATTATTAGTGGGGTTTTGGCTGTGCAGTTCTGTCATTATTGCCGCCGTCGCCTTACTGCCTTTAATGCAGCAAAACTATGATAGACAAGCCATTCCTACCCAGTTGCAGCAATTATTGGCTGAGGCCGCGGCGCAGCTGCAATCGCAGCAAGATTTCGGCCATCGTAATCCAATGCGAGCGCTCAATAGTTGGCTTAACCGCCATCCCAGATTTAACAATAAACACTTAAAACTGTATCTGCTTGATAGCCAAGACAACCTGCTGAATTCCCACGCTAACACTAAGCTATTACGCCATTTTCAATTAATGGTTGATGATGTCGGCCACCCTATCAGCCATCAGTTTCGCAACGACTTGATGTTTGGCCCCTATAAATTTAGCGTCAAAGGCCAAGAATATAGCCTCTATGGCCGCTTTCCTGAGCATCATCCACGGCCATGGTTTTTATATTTAGCCGAACATAAAGGACTGACGCTGACACTCGCCATCTTATTATCTGGCCTACTGTGCGGCTTATTAGCTTGGCATTTAGGTAAACCACTGCGCTTGCTTAAACAAAGCGCTGATGCCATAGCGAGCGGCAATTTAACCACCCGCGTCGATGATGCGATTGCTCATCGCAAAGATGAAATTGGCCAGCTCGCGCAAGCCTTTAACTTAATGGGAGACAGTATTGAGGCTATGGTGCTTGCTCAGCAGCGCCTCATTGGCGATATTTCCCATGAACTGCGCACCCCGCTTACTCGCTTACAATTAGCCCTCGCGCTCGCCCGCAAACAAGGCTTAGAAGGTAAAGAGTTAGCCCGCATTGCCCATGAAGCCGACCAACTTGAATGCTTGATAGCTGAGCTATTAGAGCTCTCTCGCGTTAAAGCCAATTTGCCTGAGTCGCGTAAATTGTTGGAGCTCAATGAAACCTTAGATCAAGTGCTAGGTGACGCCGAATTTGAAGCCGAACATCAAGGCAAGGTGCTGCATATTCAACTGCCCGCAGAATTAGTGTTTAGCCATTATCCAAGGCCGCTTAGTCGAGCCATTGAAAACTTACTGCGCAACGCCATTCGCTACGCCAAGCTCAATATTTGGATTTCAGCTGAAGTGCACCATAACCGGCTGCACATTAGCATTCTCGATGATGGCCCAGGGGTTGATGCTGAGTCGTTACCGCATTTATTTAAACCTTTCTACCGACCTGATAGCGCTCGCCAACGCGACAGCGGCGGCTGGGGACTGGGCATGGCAATAGCCGCAGCGGCCATTGCTGCCCATGATGGTGATATTGGCGCGTATCAACAAGCACCCAACGGCTTACTACTAAAGATAAGCTTGCCCTTGTGATACTGGTCTGCTTGAGCGAACTGAGTATAATAACGGCCTGTTTGATGATTCACTTTAACTAAAGCGGCCGTCTATGCTCCATATTGCTTTGTATGAACCTGAAATTGCACCGAATACGGGCAATATTATGCGCTTGTGTGCCAACAATGGCTGCAAGTTACACCTGATTGAACCGTTAGGATTTGATTTAGAAGAAAAGAAGTTACGCCGTGCGGGCTTAGATTATCGTGATATGGTCAACGTGGTGCGCCACGCTAACTTTGATGCTTTTCTGGAAACAGTGAAAGGGCAGCGCATTTTGGCCTGCACCACTAAAGGCAGTCGCCCCCACAGTGAACTTAGCTATTGCGACAGTGATGTATTGCTCTTTGGCCCTGAAACCCGCGGTTTACCTATGAGCATTATTGAAAGCATTAGTGCCGATTTACGCTTACGCATTCCTATGCTGCCAGAAAGCCGCAGCCTTAATTTGTCAAACTCGGTTGCTATTATTAGCTACGAAGCGCTGAGACAATTAGGTTATCCAGGCTGCTAAACTCTTTGGCTAAATGCTGCTGTGTGCCTAAGTCCTAAACCTTAGGCACAAGATCGACACTTAAAAATACTTGATAGGTTTCAGAGTCATCATCTAGGTACTGTAATTGCTGTTGCCATTGCCAGCCCACAGCTAAGGGCTCAAAAATTAGCTTAAGCAATGCTTCCCTGCCATTGACTTCTGTCAGCCCTAAAAACGAAAACCCATCGCCATAATCGTAAAGACTCACTTCAATCTGACGGAACTTGCCATGGCTATCGCGTTGCATCAATTGAATGCGATCAGGAAGCTGCACAAACCACCAACTTGAGGTCGCAGTATCCGTTTCTAAGGTCGTCATCAGCATCAATTGCTTGCCATCATGACTACATATGGCTTCAACTTGAGCAGCAAGGTAGCGCCGCGCCTTACTTGCCGCAGGCCCGACCCATTGTCCAGCAATCACACCACACACATCAGCAAAAGTGGCTTGCTCCTTAGCAACAGCAAGGCTGTTGCTACTTAGGCAAGCGCACACCAGCATGCATCTAAAATAATTCAATATCATCTTTGGGAATACATTGCTCATCTTTATAGGCAGCTATCGCGGCTGCCAATGGCGCGCCTTGAAGAACGAGCTCGAACATTTTTCTTTCACAATCAAGGGTATAGTTAAGTTTTATTTCGGCTTGAACTTCTTCCCAGCTAATACGGCTAAGGCGCTTTTCAGGATCTCGCAGCACTCGCTCGGTCAACTCAAGGCCATGGATAACGTGTACCAGACGTTGGGACAGGCGATCGTAAAATTGAAATGCCATTATGCCTTGATCTATCTGGGCTTCGAGAACTTGGCCATGGGTTTTTACAGTTTGCGGGGCGCTAGGACTATTTTCTAAGAAAGCATTCATCTGTCTTAAGTGAGCTGCCATTAAGGTGAAATATTCACCAAGCCCAGTCACATTATGGTCGCCATCAGATAGGGTGAGTTCGATTTGCGCCATAGAAACGAGGATCATTTTCACGGTTTCATGTACATGCAACCAATTCACAAGAGTGCACAATTCCTCTTTTCCCTCAAGATCCATCCCGAGTTCAGCATGTTCCTGATGTTTATTCATCGTCATAAGTATCATCCCTGTTACTCAATTAAAACTAACTGCCACTTTTGTAATAACAGTAAGTGTAGAACAGCATCTAGATAAACGCGGGATAAGCCAATAAAAAACCCACAGCTAAAGGTGGGTTTTTTCGATAAATTTCGACGATTAATTAATGACTAAAGCCAACATCATTAATGCTGATACGTTTAACTTCACCATATTTGGCTGCCATAGTTTCTATTTCGTCAGCCTTGCCTATTAATACCAGTTGCAAGTGTTGCTGCGGGAAATAGCGTTTTATTAGACTCGCGGCCTCAGTTAAATCAAGGTTATTTACCTGAGCTTCAAAGTTATTGATAAAGAAGTCATCAACCCCATAAAGGTACATAGTGCTCATGAGATTGGCGAGCTGACCACTGGTTTCATACTCCGGCGGAAATTGGCCTTTCACATAAGACTTAGCAGAATCTAAGGTGGCTTGATCTAGCCCTTGCTGCCACAACTTGGCATAAGTAGCTAAGGCTAAGTCTATGGCTTGCTCTGTGCTGGCGGTTTTAGTAAAAGTGCTGATACTAAATAAGCCACTGTCCCGATAAGGCCTAAATTCTGAGCGCGCACCATAAGTGAGACCGCTGCTGACCCGCAGCTCATCATTAAGCCAAGAGGTAAAACGTCCACCCAAAATGGTATTAATAACTTGCAGTGATACGTAGTCAGGATTATTACGGCTGATACCTAAGCCGCCGATCATAAAGGTAGTTTCAATGGCATCAGCTTTATCCACCACTAAAACTCGTGCCTGAGTTAGTGCTGCGCTTGCATTCACATTCGCGCTGACAGTGCTGTCCGCATTAGTGCTCGCTCCTTGCCAATCAGCAAACAAACTCGTGAGATAGTCCTTCATAGTGGTGAGGTCAAAATCGCCAGCCACTATGATGGCAGCGTTATTGGGCTGATAATACTGCTGGTGAAATTGCTGCACCGCCTCTGTAGTCATAGATTGCAATGATTGCTCATCACCATCAGTTGCATTGCCATAAGGATGCGAACCAAACACTTGCGCGCGAAAGTAATCATTAATCACGGCGCGCGGGCTTTCTTTGGCTTGAGTCAGGGCGGCGATTTGCTGCTGCTTGAGCTTAGTAAACTCAGCGCCATCAAAACTTGGGGAGATTAATATCGCCTTAAGTAAGGGCAAGATTTTTATGGCATCGTTTGCCATAAAATCCAGAGTAACTACACTGCCTTCTGCGCTCGAGTAAGAGGCGACACTCGCGCCAAGTGAATCCACAAAGAGCTCAGACTCGGCCTTACTTTTGAGGCTATTACCCAGTAGCAGGCTTGCGGCAGTCATAGACGCAAGGCCTGCTTGAGTGTCATTAACACTTCCAGCTCGCACCACGGCATTAACAGTAATCAAGGGCACTTCGGTTTGCGGCATTAACATTAAGATTAACCCGTTAGCCAGAGTCACGGTTTCATAGCTTGGCATCACAAAGGCAGGTGAGCTTGCCGTTGCCGCCTTAGATGATTGAGGTACCGATTGACATGCCGTTAAGCCAATAACCATAGTGAATGAGGCTGCCATCAAGCGCGCCACTAAGCCAAATCTGATGTTGCTCATTGATCTTGCTCCTCATTTGCTGCCAACACGCCGACGGTGCGATTCGCGCGGGTAAAATACTTAGCGGCGACTCTTTGTATGTCCTCGGGGGTGACCTTGTTATAAGCCGCTGGCGCCTCGAATAACTGGTTGTAACTGCCAAAATACAACTCATAGGTACCTATGGTATTAGCCTTACCATTGATGGTTTCCATGTTGCGATAAAAACCCATTAGCCGTAAGTTTTTTACCTTGTCTAACTCTTGCTGCGTCACGCCTTGATTCACCACGCTTGCAATCGCAGCCAACATGGCTTGCTCTAACTTAGGTGCCGTCACCTCTGGCGCAGCTACGCCATAAAAATAGAATAAATTAGGATCAAAACTTTCAGGCATATAGGTTTCTGCCGACAAAGCGACTTGCTTATCCACTAACGCCTGATGCAAACGCGAGCTATTGCCTTCCCCTAAAATGGCGGCCAATAAATTCAACGCGTAATAATCTTCAGATTGAGTCGCTGGAATATGGTACGCCAGCATCACATTGGGAGTACTCACAGAAGCCTTGTGCACAAACACGCGGCGCTCACCGGTTTGCACTGGCTCTATGGTTTTTATCGCGCGCGGCGGCGCCTGCGCAGGTATCGGGGCTAAATATTTTTCAGCAAGGGCTTTGACTTCAGCCAGCTTCACATCGCCGGCTATCACCATCACAGCATTATTGGGCGCGTAGTAAGTTTTATGATATTGGCGTAAATCGTCTATGGTCCAAGCCTGAATATCTGACTCATGACCGATAACTGGCCAAGAATAAGGATGAGCATTAAAGGCCACAGATTTAAGCTCTTCATGCAGCACTCTAAAGTTAGAATTTTCAAGCCCAGTAGTGCGCTCAGAGGTGACTACGCCGCGCTCACTTTCAACCATAGCCGCAGAAATATCTAAGTGAGCTATGCGGTCGGCCTCTAAATCAAATATGGTTTCTAGGGCTGATGCCGGAAACCAGTTGGTATAAACCGTTATATCTTCAGTGGTATAAGCATTATTAGCGCCGCCTGCGGCCTCCATAGTACGGTCAAACATTTTTGGACCGTACTTTTTGGCGCCATTGAACATCATATGTTCAAAGAAGTGAGAAATTCCTGTAATGCCTGGCGCTTCATTGCGCGAGCCCACTTTCCAGAAAATATACATGTTAGCGTTGGGAATAGAACTGTCTTCCAACACCATGATCTTCATGCCGTTTGCTAACGTAAAACTGTTAATGTCCGCGCTCGTCGTGGCGCGCGCAGGCGTCCATGCTTGCACCATAATTAACGCTAATCCAATCCATAGGAGCTTCATCAGCACACCTCACCAAAGTCTTGTTAAGTCAGCCCACAACAGCTAACAACTAGTGGAGCCATTATTCAGCCACCAATTAAAGACAAATAGTTAATCGATGCAAGCAAAATTGCAACATAAGCGCAACCTTAGCCAAAAACAGAGATTTGATTAGCAAAAATAGTGGCCGCAGAATGTTTTAATCTAGCGCTAGGGGGATATCTTTATATGCCACCAATCATTGGTGGCGGAATAACTAGCGCGCCTTAGTTAAAAACACTACATCGTTATCAATCAATTCCAGTTGCCAGCCATAATGTTTGGCAAGCCAGCCAAAGCTAGCATCACTATAAAAATTAATATGGGTGAGATCGTTTTTATAGTGCCAGCGACTAAAGGCATCGGCACTAGTCACGCGCTTAGTCATCACAGCTAACACCCCGCCCGCCTTTAACATGGTATTGAGTTGCGCTAATAATTGCGCGGCATCGGCAATATGTTCGATCACTTCCGTCAAAGTAATAAAGTCATACTGCTGATGCAGCAGCGCGCCATGGTTATGGTAATAGAGATCGTAATTAGCTATCGCCACTCCTTCTTCCCTTGCCATTTGGCTTAATACCGCGCCTTCTCCGCAACCAAAATCTAGCCCTTGTAAGCCAGTAATATCCGCATGAGTGCCCTGTAAACGCGCTAACAGTGGCGCCCAAGTGCGACTTAAAAAGCGTCGGTAACCAACATCAGCACAGGAGTTATCATGTTTGTCGTATTCAGCTTTCTCGGCGCCTGGGGATAAATGAAAAGACGCAGGAACTGAAACGAGTTCGCACGCCTGACAGCAAACATAGCGCCGCCGCGCATCTTGGCAAAAAAGAGTTAAGTGCTGCCCGCCGCATAAGGGGCATAACATTGGATGAGTCACATGAGGCTCGCTCAAGAAATAATGGCGCTCTTTATAGCATTTTTTAGCTTAAATTGGATGGCTAAGGAGTAGGCTTAAGTACAGGCGTGAGTGTGCTAGATTGAGTAGCCGCGGCTTTGGCCTCTTTAAGTGCTCGCTCTTCATCGCTTTGTAAGGCGCCTTGGGCTTTTTTTAATTGCTCAGCTTCCCAAGTGGGACGCGCGTCATCAGCCTTGGATGTTAATTGGCGCTCATTGCTGGCCGCAGCTTTTGCTTTTTGTAATTGCTCCGCCTCCCAATTAGGCTTGATGTCATTAGCCGAAGTTAGGGTTTGATGATGTGAGGTCACTGACTTATTAGCGGGAACCAACAGCACTTTATGAGGTTTGCTACTTGGTGTTGGCGGCACGTTTTGCGTGCCAGCACTCACATTAACACTTAGCAGCATAGCGGCCATCATCCATCCTTGGTGTTTCATTGCTAGTCCTTATTTGCTTAAGTGCTTAAGTGCTGACTTGATTAAATACTTACTGGCTTTAGTGCTCAGTATTTAGCGTTAGCTTAGCTTGCTGCGTTTGTTGCCAAAATTCCACAAAGTCTTTGGCAGCCATAGGTTTAGCAAACAAATAACCTTGCTGCAAACTTACGCCACGACTTAATAGTGCCTGAGATTGAGTGAGGGTTTCAACTCCTTCGGCAATCACTCCCATATTTAAGCTCTTGGCCATTCCTACATAAGCATCTAACACTTGAGTACGGTTTTCTTCTTCCACTAAGGTATCAATAAATAGCTTATCAATTTTCATGATATTAAATGGCAGTTGCTGCACATATTGGCCGCCGCCATAACCGGTACCAGCATCATCAAGCTCAATCAAGCAGCCTAATTCCTGCAACTGTTTAAGATTGGCTGACGCAACAGCCATATCTTGAATAGGAGAGCGCTCAGTGATTTCTAACGCCAAATGATAAGCGGGATACCCGAACTCACTTAATTGCGCTAATAAATTGCTAAATTTAGCCGTTTCAATTTGCGCTGCGATTAAGTTGATCCCACAGCGAAATTCTGGATTAGCGTTAAGCACTACCGCTAAATCTTGAGGAATATCATTCAAGATTTTGGTGGTGACCTGATAAACCATATCACTTTGCTCTAGTTCATTGATAAAGATAGCAGGCGATAATATTTCACCACTTGGCAGGATCCAGCGGATCAAGGCTTCTGCACCAACAATTTCACCAGTTCTAGCATTCATTATCGGCTGATAGAAGGGCTGCAACTGCCCATTATCAATAGCTTTTACCAGCCTAAAATGAATACTCTTACGCAATTCTTTGCGAAGACGATATGAACGGAACATCAATAAGATAAAAGTCGACAATAACAACAGACACGGTAAGAAATAGGTTTTAGATAAACTAAATACTCGCCAAAAACCGATCATTGACGTGACTTCAATGGGATACTTATCGCTTTTAATCTGGATAATTTTAATGCCATCACCATCAAGACTACCGATATCTGAGATAAGCTCATTATCGCCAAGATGAATATAAATCCGCCGTTCACTATGACGTTCAGATTCAAAGAATGAATAATGATTCCATAAAGAAATTCGGCGAATATTAACCTGCCGACCTTGATACAACATATATAAATCTTGGTAATGTTGCCCCGGCAAATATGTGGTGGTTAGCTTGGTATTTTCTAATGCGGGAATATCCCAGAGTTTAGGATTAGCGTTAATGCTGAGATCAAAGCTAACTTGTCCCATCACGCTACAAAACTCAAAGGGTGGGCTTGATAATGAGCGCACAAAAAACAAATTTGCATAGATAGAGTTAAACATGTGCTCTTTTAGCACTTCTTGCCCTTTATCATCGCATTGCTCAAAATTGAGTGCATCCATCACTCTAAGATCTTGATATGCGGTGTATAACTGATTTTCCACCGAATAAACAAAATCATCGAGATCATCACTAACTTCCATCTCAATCAGCCAATAACTAAAACCAAAAGAGAGTAACGCGGCCGCTAACAAAAGCGCGAACACCTCTAAGCAGGTTTTCCATGATTCAGTAAAATTTTGCAATGAGGGCCATTCTCGCTTTAAAAAATAACAGTTATCCATTAACTAGTAAGAGGAATAAGTAGATTTAACATTGTGACAACCAGGTTCTATCTGACAAATGCGACATACCCTTAAAAATTAACAAAAAATAATAGCCATAGCGGCTAAAATAAGCTTTAATTTTTAAAGAAATAATCTTTATATTTAATCAAAACTTTTTACAAAGTATTCACAACAGTAATGTATGTAGACGTTCATTGAGATTTTATCATTCACTGGCGGATTTAATAAGAAGATTTAATACTCAAAGATTAGTACATAGGGAAATACTCGACTAATCACCCGCGCTGATAAGGAACATTTAGGGAGACTCTTATTCCATGCGTCCTTGGCAACAGATACTCACTCAACTTTCATCGAAAGCACTCACGCCTCTTGCCAATGAGAACGCCGCGCTGGCGCTCTTATGTAAAGGTAAAATCTTAGGGTGCTCAGCCACTTTTGCTGATGCCCTGGCTGTCAGCCCCGATGAAATCAACGGCATAGATATTTCACAACTGTCTGCGCGCTTACAATCCAATGGTCAACAGAGCATAGAATGCTTGTCATTATGGAGCCCTAAGCGCGATCACCACTTCCAGTGGCTATTTGTTGATGGCAATAACAATGAAAAATTAATGGCTTGCCAATTAAGAGCCACTAGTTATCACCATCAAGACTGTCATTTACTGGCGATTCAATTATTAGAGCGACGCTTACAAGAGCGTAGCCAGCAATCAGCAGACACGACTTTTAGTGATATTCCGCGAGAAATACTCGATGCATCGCTTGGCCATAGCGCCGAGGCTGTGTATATCACAGATGCCGCTGGCACTATCATAGCGGCCAATAATGCTATGTTTAGGATCAGCGGTTATAGCCAACAACAACTGATAGGTATAGCGCAGCAAACGCTGTTTCTTGAAGGTAAAAACCAATTAATGCAAATGGGCATGGCTTGGCAAGGCGAAGTCATGAAAACTAAGGCCGATGGTAGCCGCTTCCCGGCATGGCTAAGTCAACGCTGGCTCACATCCAATGCTGGCGATAGCTACTGCGTCAATATTTTCTCGGATATCACCGACAAAAAAGCGTTGCAACATCACCTTACTTATCAAGCCACCCATGACAGCTTAACTGGGCTTGCCAATCGCAGGCAGCTTAAGCTGTCACTGCAAGATGCGCTTGCCAACATTGACAGAGCCAAGTCCGGCATGGGCGCGTTAATGTTTTTAGATCTCAATGGTTTTAAAAATATTAATGACTGTTTTGGTCATGCCATGGGCGATATGGTACTGCAACTTGTCGCCGCGCGATTAGAAGCCGGCTGCCCAGTGGATAATCTATGCTGCCGCTTAGGCGGCGATGAATTTACCTTACTCATCAACCAATGCGATAGTCGTGAGCAAGTGGCTAAGTTAGCGCGCCAAGTGCTGAGTCTGTTTGATACCCCGTTTGAATTAGAAGGTCAGAAGTTTTATCTCGGTATTAGCATAGGCATCACCTTATTCCCTGAGCATGGCGAGCAAGCTGCGCAATTAATTAGCCGCGCCGATACCGCTATGTATAGCGCCAAAAAGAGTCTCGATCATATCGTCTTCTACAGCCAAGAACTGCAACTGATGGCGGAGAAAAAAGTCACCTTTTTGAATGCTTTAAGGCACGCCTTAAGCCTCAATCAATTTATGCTCTACTATCAAGCCATCATAGCCAATGACACTGGCGAATTAATGGCGGCCGAGGCCTTATTACGTTGGCAAATAGATAAGAACCATGTCATTGAGGCGATAGATTTTATTCAGCAATTAGAAGAATCTGGCCTAATTATCAGCGTGGGCAATTGGGTATTATCGCAAGCCTGTCAGCAAGCCGCGCTGTGGCGTAAACAGTATCAGCGCGGCGTGCGTATTAGCGTTAATGTCTCACCGCTACAGTTAGAGCATCCAGATTTTATTGAGCATGTCGACAATGCGCTCGCGCGAGCTAAATTGCCGCCCAATTTATTAAGCATTGAAATCACCGAAAGCGCCCTAATCAGACGACCTGAAGCCGTCAAGACAACTTTAATGGCACTGAAGCGTAAAGGCGTGGGGATTGCCATTGATGACTTTGGTCGCGGCCTATCATCTCTTAGCCGTTTAAGCAGTTTACCGATTGATAGTATTAAAATTGATGCTAATTTTACCCAACAAATCGACACAGAAACTGGGGTGAAATTTTACCAAGCCATAGTCTCTCTTACTAAAGCGCTCGATCTTAATTTTGTGGCCGAAGGCATTGAAACTGAAAGCCAATGGCAGCAATTTAAAACTATGGGTCACGGATTTGGCCAAGGATTTCTGTTCAATCATCCCTGCCCTGCCACTGAGTTTACACAGAAGTATTTGGACTAATGAGTCAATTAGCATTGGGATTAGGAGTTAGAACTCTTGGTATCTGGCTTGGACTGCCGCTGGCATAGCGGCAATCTGGCGCGCCACCATAGCATCAAAGGCCGCTAACATAGGGCTGATATCTAACTCGTTTTCAAGCGCGGCTAGGCTATAAGCCGCCGCTTCTAAGCTTGAAAGACTATCGCTGCGTTTAGCTTTACGAATACGATAACGCCCTTGGTAATCATCCCCTAAATGCACAGCTTGATACTCTTGTAGCCAAGGGTTGAGCTTAAGTATCTTCAAAGCCTTACGCCAAGTGCCATCAATCAACAACAAAGTGGTATGGGCCGGATTTTCAATCGCCACAGTTTCAATGGCCACACTCGACTCACTGGGGTAAGCCACTAATACTTGAGTGGATGTTTGCGCTAAACGCTGCCGCAAACAGTCAAAATCTTCTGGCAGCTCACCCACATGCACTTCGCACTGAGGCAACACTTGCTTTAACAGACGCACACTATTTTTAGCATGCTGCACTTCTGAAGGGTGCTGCAGCACGACTAATTGCACCTGGCTTTGCATCACGTTAATACTGGCGCACAGACATGCGCTTTGCGGATACTCGCAATCAGGACAATAACGACGTTTAGACATGTCACTCACAGTAGGAAAATTAAGCGCTAGTGTACGTTAAACTGCCGCAGAGGTTAAGAGTGCGCCAATATTAGATGCGCATAAGTTTTGGCAGCAACAGCCAACGGCTAAATTGCCAATTCACACCATTTAAGCATAAAAAGGTAAGCATAAAAAAAGCCCAGAAACTGGGCTTTTAAATTAACAAGTCACAAATCAAGCTCTAACGCTCAGCGGCAGTTTCAAGCTCAGCGTCTAATTCAGCTTCAGGCTCGCGGTGCCAATGACCAAAGCGATTCATCAACATAATGCCAATAAATGCCGCCGATAAACCGCCCATCACAGAAGCAACCGCTACTGGCGCCTCCAATGAGGTTTGCAGAATAATGCCAGCCACAATTGATGCGCCACTCATTTGAATAAAGCCCAGCATAGCGGTCGCCGTACCAGCGCGCTCACCAAAAGGCGCAAGCGCCATTGATGTTGCAGGCCCAAGCAATAAGGCAAAACCACTACATAACAGCATCATAGGCAGCATATAGCTCAAAGCGCCCGCCATGCCTTGCGCGGGAATAAGCTGATGCAATATCAGTAGCAATAACGCCGCTAACAGCATTAATCCCTGCGCCACTATCACAGTCATGCGATTCCCTAAGCGCTTAATCACTAACGGCGCCGCAAAACAGGCAATCACATTGACTATGGCATTAAGGCCAAACAAGCCACTAAAGCCTAATTCCGAAATACCTAAGTGATGAATCAACCATACTGGCGAGTAAGAGACATAACACAAGATAGCGCCCGTGCCTGACATACATGTCAGCGCATAAAACATAAAATGGCTGTTGCTGAGCACTGGCTGATAACGATTCCAGCGATATAACGGGCCAGTGCTAATGGTATGCTCAGGGCGAGTTTCTTTAAAACGCAGCGCAACCACGCTTAACATGATTAAGCCGTAAACCGCCATAAACATAAAGGTTGAACGCCAGCCAAACTGCAAGGCTAATAAGCCGCCTAAGGTCGGGGCTAAGGCTGGGATCACGCAAATTGCGCCATTTAAATAGCTGTATACTTTGGCGCTTTCTTGCGGGCTAAAGCAATCACGCACCGCACTAAATACCACTATTGATGAAGCGCAGGCGGCAAATCCTTGCAGTACCCGAGCTAACTGCAAATAGCTAAAGTCCTGAGCTAACACAGCCATCAAGCTACTTAATACATACATGCTGATACCAGCAAGCACCACAGGGCGACGTCCAAAGCGATCGGCAAGCGGGCCAATCACAATTTGCCCAACCCCCATGGCGAATAAAAACAATACTAAGGTAGATTGCACGTCACTGGCGCTAACACCAAATTCGGTCGCCATTACTGGCATAGAAGGTAAATAAATATCTATGGCCATAGGGCTTAACAGCACCATAAACATCAATAAAGGTAATAAATTTGGTCGCATACAATCTCTGAATTCACACTAAAAATATGGCAACTATTGTAAGCCCTGCCCAAGTTATGAATGAAATGATATTCTTTACTAAATGAATTTCCATTTTGGAATAACTGATGAAGCTGGATAAACTGATCAGGCTAGATCTTAATTTACTGGTTATTTTGCAGGTGCTCTTAGAAGAGCAAAATGTCACCCGCGCTTCTCGCCGCCTCAACTTGAGCCAATCGGCGCTCAGTAAGCAACTCGCCAAATTGCGGGACATGCTTGATGATCCCTTGTTTCAGCGCACCGCCCATGGCTTAAAGCCTACGGCGCATGCCCAGCAAATTGCTGAGCGCTTACCCAATCTGTTGCAAGGCATTGCCGAACTCACCCAGCCACCGCAATTTGTCGCTGCCAGCTGCGATCGCCAATTTAGCTTTGCCATGGTTGAAAGTGCCTATGAAACCTTATTAACGCACTTTATTGGCAAAGCATTGAACGAGGCGTCCAATATTAGGTTCAGCTCTTATGTGTGGACCGAGCATTCACTGCAAGCCTTGCTCATGGGACAAGTGGATTTTGGCATTACAGGCCGAGATCTAACCCCGCAAACTGGTGAGCTCTTTGATAATTTGCCGAAAGAATTAGTCTGCCAAACCTTATTTACTCATCAACAAGTGTGTTTGGTGCGTAAAGATCATCCGGCCTTATTGGCATATGACAAAGGTCATTGGGATCTGGATTTTTATCTCAGTCTGTCGCATGTACAAGTGCGCTGTGAAGGTAACGATTGGTGGGCATTAGATTATCACCTCGCGCGCTCTGGTCAGCATCGCAAGCTTAGCGTGATAGTGCCGGATTTTTATGGGGCGTCCAATATCTGCGCCAATAGCGATTTAGTGTTTACCTTGCCAGAAAGCTTTGCCAAGCACGCCGTAAAAATCTATCCCTTGGTGGAATTACCTTTGCCCACGCCCTTTAGCCCGATGGCGTATGTGTTGCTATGGCATCAAAGACACAGGGAAGACCCAGGGCATCGCTGGGTGAGAGAATCACTCATGGCCTGCGCTAAGCAAGATCAGATCACTCCAAATGATCTTTCACCAATTGTGACAACGTCATAATCAACTGCTCAAGTTTAGGATCGCTATTGCCGCGTTTTTTTAATAAAAATAACCAAGGCGTATCCTGACCTTGATGCAACCTAGCCGCTTCGACTTTCGATATTTGGCAAGCATGTAAGCCTGGGATCATCGCAAACTTATCGTACAAGGTGCGATAAGAGGTTAGCGCTAAGCTGGTATGGGAATACATATAATCTATGAGGCTACTGGTATTACGCACAGTTAACTCTGGCTGTAACTCAATCCCTTGGCTATTACAGAAGCGCTGAAACGGGGTGTACTCATCCAATTTGGCAAATTCAGTATCGACATAAGGGTATTGAGCAATAGATTCAAGACTAATCTCTTGTGACAAAATAGGGTGTTCTGATGATGCTAATAAATATAAATTAGATAACTGAATGAGCGGAATAACATCTAATTTATCACTTAAGGATTGCAACTCATCAAGGGATGAATGGCAGCATAAGGTAAAAGATAACTTATCGTTGATGACTTCTTGCCAAGAGTTAGCATGCCACTGTTCCAGGACTAAATTGAATTTATCATTAAACTGCTTAAGCTTAACCAGTAAATCCTTAGTTAAAGAACAGGCAAAACAATCAGGCAAAGCAATCACAAACTGATTAGTTAGTACTTTAGCCTCAGCGTGAATATGATTAAAAGCCTCTGCACTGGCGATTATACCTTTAGCAATTGGATATATTTGTGATGCTACCGCATTGGGGCACATACCATATCGACGACGCACAAATAATTCATTATCAAATGATTCGCGCAAACTCTTTAAGCAACGACTAATTTTAGGGGCTGGAATATTTAATTGTCGAGAAACAACGGTTGCGGATTCGGACTCGTACAAGAGTACGAATATACTTAGACTTAAAAGGTCAACGCCTTCAACATTCACCACAGCCAGATCCTTCTGATTTATAATTATAATTAACACAATTTCATCTATACAAAAAGTAATCAACTAGTTGCATAGCAATTATCAACCAAGATCACAATTTTATTTTCAACAAAATCCAACACTTACACCTTATTATGCAAATAATAATTCCACTATCAACAAGTATCATTTAAATCAATCACATAGAAATCACTCCTACTACATACCTAGCCATTAAGAATTCTGCTGTTAGCAATTCTTGATTATAAAATGCAAAATATATGTATGTTGTTTTCGCAAACCTCAACAACATCATATTATTAACATTTACTTTCTCAAGATACGGAAATGTTGACTTCTATCAACATTATCCTAGGTAAAAAAAACAATACTGAAGTGGACAAGATTAACAAGGAGAACATCATGTCTACTTCAGTGATTACCAATTATGCCTTTATGTATTTCGTCTTATTTTTAATTGTGCCACTGTTAATTGTGAGTTTTACCCTCACCTGCATTAAGTTTTTCAAAAACGAATCTGGATATAACATTGAAAACTTAACTCTTGAACAATTAGGCGCAAGTGCTACGCCACACTTTAGTAACAAGCAGGTGTTAAACCAACTTCATGACTTAAATGCGCTTGCAAAAGACAAATATGACATTCTGTATGGTGTTAATTTAGATGAAGTGATCGAAGTAAAAAACAATGACGAATTAAAAGAAGTCTTACATCAATATAAAATGAACTATGTCGTGATTGACCATAAGTCATCAGAAATAAAATTAGTCATCACAGACAATGAACATAATGAAAATAGGGCTATTCGTAATATTTTTAGAAAACTTAATATTAACCACATTAATGTTAAACCCAACCAGCCATATGACTTCAACTTAATCAAAACTGCATTAGCGGCCTAATTACACTATGTCAGGGAGTCGCTATATGTTCACATTACTGAAGCCATTAATGTTAGGGCTGATGCTAGTGGGCACTGGAATATCCTGGGCACACGCCCAGGAACCTCTGTCACCAATGCATGACAACGCTTGCTTTAAGTGCCATAAAAAGAACGGAAAAATGCTAGGTGTGCACGCCAACGTTGCGCTCGATATTAGCTGTAATGATTGCCATGGTGAAAAACAAGGCCATCCTCGCCAACCTTCTGAGTTAGTGATTTTTAATTCAGATAAAAGCACAAGTCTCCAACAAACTTCTCGCTGTTTAACTTGCCATGAAGCCTCTGTGATTGGCGAGCAAGAGTGGACCCATAATGTTCACTCCAACAAAATCGATTGTGCCAAGTGCCATCAACTGCATCCAAACATAGATCCTATGGTCACAATCTCAGCCCAGCAACGCGCTGAACTTTGCAGTAGCTGTCATCAAACCTCAGCGGAATAATCTCTATGCAAAAGAGTAAAAGAATGTTTCTTAAAGGTGCGGGAGCCTTAGCATTAGGGTTTTCAATCTACCGAATGTCAGCGACTACCCAAGCAGCCACTGTGGGCAAAATTGAAAAACTGGTGCTCATTCACGATGAGAACAAGTGCATAGGTTGCGATGCTTGCAGCTTGGCCTGCCGCGAAACTAATCAAGTGCCAGAAGGCGTGGCACGATTAGAAATTAAACGTCATGGCCCTTATGGTGAATACCCTAACCAAAGCTATCGTTTTGAACGTATTTCATGTCAGCACTGCGAAGAGGCGCCTTGCGTTAAAGTCTGCCCAACTGGCGCCGCCTATCGCGATGAAGCCACTGGCATAGTGCGAGTTAACGAATGGAAATGTGTGGGTTGCCAATATTGTCTGGCCGCCTGCCCTTATCAAATTCGATTTATCCATCCAACCACCAAGGCTGCTGATAAATGCGATTTTTGCTTAGAAACTAAGTTAATGCAGGGCGAATTACCAGCCTGCGTTCAAGCCTGCCCAACACAAGCGCTTATTTTTGGTGATAGTAAAGATCCAAGTTCCCAGGTCAGCAAAATACTACAAACTGTGGCCGTTAATCGCGATAAAGAAGCCTTAGGCACCCGCCCTAAAGTCTTTAAAATTTTGGCCGCTAATGGCGAGGTAGTGATATGAGCTCCTTTCATTTCGATTCTTTAGTGTGGCATTGGCCCATTGCGATTTACCTGTTTCTTGCTGGTATTTCTGCAGGTTCCATTTTCTTTGCCATCTTACTTAAGTACTTTTGTGTAAAAGATAAAGCTGAAGGTTCACGCTTTATTTTAGGCGCATGTATCATAGCGCCGATTGCCGTGTGGGCGGGTCTTGGTATTTTAGTGGTAGATTTAACTAAGCCACTGGATTTCTGGAAGATTTTAATTTTATACAATCCTTTATCTGTGATGTCCATTGGTGTCATAGTCTTAATGATCTACCAGGTCTTTATGTTTGCTTGGATAGGCGCCATCTATCAAAAATCACTCACTAAGCTCCTAGCGGGTCGCTTGGCAATCGTCAGCCGCTTATTGCATTGGCTTGCACATCATCAAGCCACGATTACCGGATTATTATTAATCCTTTCAATATCACTTGGGGCCTACACTGGATTCTTACTCTCGGCATTACCTGGTTATCCCATGCTTAACAACCCAGTATTACCTTTACTCTTCTTAGCTTCAGGCTTGTCATCGGGAGCTGCAGGCTCGTTATTGCTGGGCGTGCTACTTAAAGGTGCGGCCGACAGTAAAGAAGTGCATTTCATTCATAAGATTGAAATTCCGCTGATTTTAATTGAGTTGGTACTGCTATTTACCTTCTTCCTCGGCCTCATTTTAAGTGGTGGCCAAAAGCAAGTGGCAGCCTTCAATGCCATAGGTCAAGGGTTCTGGGGCTGGATTTTTTGGGGCGGAATTATCGGCCTAGGATTATCGATTCCGTTAGCGATGAACTTATTCATGAGCGCCTCGTCGCAGCGCAAATTTTCTTACGTCGCCTTCACCGCCAGCATGAGTCTGCTTGGGGTGTTACTGCTTAGACATTTCATCTTATATACAGGCCAAATGACATTAGCATAAAGGAAATCAATATGTTGAAAAAAATAATAATGATGCTTATCTGTAGTTCATTCAGCGTTGCCGCGGCCAATATTGCCGACACCCACACAGAAATGTCAGGCTGCGATGCTTGCCACGTCAATAGTGAACCTTCAAGCGACATGGTGCATGAGTTACAGCAATGTCAGTCATGCCACGGTGCTATGAAGGATATTGCTGGCGATAACCATAAGATCCATGATGGCGTTATCGGCTGTAATGATTGCCATATTGCCCATAAAGACGTGAAGCCCGATGCCCAGTGCGCCCAATGCCATTAAGAGCAAGCCACTAAAATAACAGCAATACCTATCAAGATTGCGTCTTGAGCGACACTCAACTTTATTGCTGAGTGTCGTTTTCATTAACGGCAATTAACGTGATCTATATCACACCCAGTGTCAGACTCTTGTTTCGATTTGTTCGGGCGTACATTAATTCGAGCATCTTATGTGATTCACTCACGCGAACCTCTATCGGAGAGTCTATGGTCACTTTTACTTCAGCCAATTCCAGCGGCCAGTTATTTAAAGCATCCCCCATGAAACTCGTGCTGGCAGTATTGCTGTTAGTCGCTACTTTTGCCGTCACTATGGTGGCTTTGCCATTACTACTGTTAATTGGCGCTGTCGCCATGATTGCCATTAACTTAGCTTGGCGGCGCTTACAAAAACGCCAGCAGGCATTTTATGCTCAAAGTGAAACCTACACTGAGCAGGTGGCTCCCGACCAAAGCCATCCATTTGCTGACAACTTTATTCCTAAGCAGCATGAGGCGCAGATAGTCGATTTACCTAGCAGCGAATGGCAACGTAAAGACTAAATGCAAAGATAAGCTAGGTGGCAAAGCACAAAGCTCAGTAAATAGTGCTTAGTAAACAGTGTCATTGGTGAGTCGCGCTGGCGAATCCCCCCTGTTTGCTGCCAAAGTAATTCGCTGCCAAGCGGCTCACGGCTAAAGCAATTCACTCATTCCGCAGGGGTAGTCGATGAAGTGAGGATAGATAACTTAGGGGTTAACGATTTAGTAGCGCGAGCATTGAGCGCCATTAAGCATTAATTTATCGGCATATCAAGTAACTGGGCGGCGCGCTGCATGGCGCTTAGTTCTTGCGGATTATCAGTCAGAGGCATAACTTGCGCTAACTGTTGCTGCAATGACTGCTGCAGCGCAGTAATAATCTCGTGATGTTCATCATTGGCGTGGCGTTTAGCTAAGGACAATAAGGCGGCGGCGCCAACTACATCAATGCGCCCAAGCATGCCATCGGTGAGTGCAACACTAAGCTCAATCATAGCGGGTACACTGCGGCCAAAACGAATGACTTGGCGCAGATAATCTTCGGCAACGCTAAGCTCCTGCGCACTTAAACTTTCATCATTTAATAATTGCTGCGCTCGCAGCAACATGGCATCCAACTGCCCGTGGGTGGCCGCTTCCGTCAGCCAGTATTCACTTAAACTTGGATTGCTAGTGCAGCCCTCACCTTTGGCGAGCATTAAGGCTAAATGATATTGCGCTTGGGCAAAGCCAGCATCCGCCGCCTTTAAGCTCCAGTCATAGCCCAGCGTTAATTGGCCTTGCTGATAATAAAGCACCCCGAGATTACACATAGCCTCAGCGTTATCTTGCTTAGCGGCGGCTTCAAGATACTGCTGCGCCAACGCTTTATCGGCGGCGGTATGCAAGGTGCCCGTTAAATAAAAATAACCAAGCAAAGCTTTGGCATTAATTACCCCAGCTTTTGCTGCCTCTGCAATTAAGGCTTCACCTTGAGCAGCGTCAGCATCACCTTGATACCCGTGTAATAAGGCCACGCCATACTCAAAGCGTGCATCCATATCGCAGCGATAAGCCAAACTAAACCAATACATAGCTTTAGCTAAAAACTCATCACTGCCTTGGTGTAAATTTCCAGCGTCAGGTAAGTCATCCTCTAAGGCCTGCTCTTGCTCTTGTAGAAGCAAGGCTTTGGCTTTAAATGACATACCGAGTAAATATTGCGAGCGACAATCATCTTCCATCACAGCGCGATAGCACAATTCGCGCCCGGCATCTTGCCCTAAGGGTTGCAACTGATACTGACAATTAAGCTTAGGGTGCAATTGCTCGCAGGCTAAGGCTAATACTTGGCGGGCATCGCTTAAGGATTTTTCGGCCAGTGCTAATAAGGCTTCTTGAGTGAGGTGATATTTTTCAGGATGAGCGCCACGATTGCCGTGACCTCTGAGTTTGTGTAGCGATCGCGCGAGGCGCACCGAAATGAGCCGCAGCTTATTGAGCTGCTCAATTCTATCGAACAAGTTAACGCTATCAAAAATGCGCTCGCCTGCTAATAACTGACACAGCCTATGGGTAAAGGCGCGAATATGTAATAGACATTGGGTCGGCACCTCAAAGGCGTAATCCCGCGCTTTATCATATTCACTTGCCAATACCGCATCGATATTAGCTACCCATTGGCTGTCAGTTTGCATGCGTATCCTATTGATTGTCGCCGTTATCTAAGTTAACGGCTTTAGGGGCGCGATTAACCATGTATAAACGGAACAAGGCGATATTGACGAATAAGCTCAAGAAAGCGATGCCAGTATCAACAATGATTTGTACCGGTAATCCCAGTGGCAGCAAGGCCGAGGCAACTAAGCCACCCACTAACGAAAATGGCATGTACAAAAATAAGATCAACATGGTTTTTAAGGCAATAGGACCACTAAAGTTAAAGCTCGCCTTAATAGATTCCAGCGGCGTTAAGCGCTCAGTCACTACCATGAAATTGACATAGGCCAAACGCGAGAACAAATAAGCGCTCACACCTAAGCCTATGATACCTAAGCCACCCGCAAAGGCGGTTAAGATAAAAAATGGCGCTAAAATCGCTAAGCCTGAAAAAACGCCCGCCAATAATAATGGCGGTACAAACGCAAAGCTGTGACTTAACACTTGCATAGCCGTTGGTTGATGACCTTCACTGCGCCATTCCATAAACAAGGTTAATGCCGCAATTAGCAGTGAAAACACCAGTAACAGCACCATCATGGCAGCGCCATGACCGGCACCAAACTGCGGATTTTCTAAGTCAGCGCCGCGCAGTTCTGCGCCCAGCCACACTTGAATTGCCACTTGGATCACTAAGATTGGCAGAGTCAGCTTAGCCAGCTGCCCCATATGATTTTTAAAGAAATAAAACGCTTCGGTTAAGATAGCGGACAAAGACATGCGCCCTTCCATAACATATTCAACATAAACTGCCGCTAGGATACCCAATATCCCGCTGCAATGCACAATACAAATAGCTTGCTGTTACATAAAGAAAAAGCTGTTATCGGAATGTTTTGCCGTTAAGATGGCGCTAGGTATTCTGAACTGAGGTTCCAATGAAAAAATCTATTACTCTAGCTACCCTGCTCGCAGCCACTCTCACTATGGGCGCAGCTCATGCGAGTTGGCTCAATGATTTGGTGGGTTCAAGCAGCGCAGATACAGCAACGTCTAACCAAAGCGCGGCGACATCAGGTCTAAGCACTAATCCCTTGGTTAATAGCCTGTCATCCCTAGGCTTAAATGCCGCGCAAACTGAAGGCGGTATTGGCAGTTTATTAAATGTGGCTAAAAGCACCTTAGGTGCCAGCGACTTTAGCGCCTTAAGCCAATCCATTCCTGGCGCCGATAGCTTATTAGCCGCAGCGCCTGCACTTGGCGGTAACGATGGTCTCACAGGCTTATTGTCTAAAGCCGGCAATGTCGGTCAAGGATTGCAAGCCGGAGCTATGGTCTATGATTCATTTGAGAAGCTCGGCATCCCTAAAGATATGGTGGTGCCTATGATCAATGGCGTGAAATCTTATCTTGAATCTCAAGGCGATACTGGCGCATTGGGACTACTTAATAAAGGCTTAGAAAGCCTGCTCTAAGCGAGTGTTAGCCGTAATTTATCACCAGCTAGCGCGGTAAACCGTGCTAGCTGGATGCAAGTAGCGCCAGCACACTACAAATGAACTAGGTTTAATCCCCCATCCGTCTGAACTTAGTGTCCATATGCTAGTCTTCAATATGTGTTCTATTGCCAAAACTCTCGGTCATGATTTCAAAACTCAAACAATTATTGCTATCGCACTTACAGCCACAAACGCCAGAGCAGCAACAACAGCACCTTAATATTGCGGCGGCAAGCATGCTGTGCGAAGTGATTTTTGCTGATGAACAAGTCTCAGATGCAGAAGCTGATTTATTACCAGACCTACTAAGTTCACTGCTCAATTTAGATAAAGATCAGGCAGAGCAACTGACAGAAGAAGCCAAGCTTAGCCGCCATCAGGCCACGTCCTTGTATGAATTTACCAATGAGCTTAATGATAAATTTAGCTTGGAGCAAAAACTGCAATTGATCTTAGCCATGTGGAAACTTGCCTATGCCGATGGCCGTTTATGCCAGTATGAAGATCAAATTATTCGCCGCTGCGCCGACTTACTTTATCTAAAACACAGTGAGCTGATCCAATTACGCAATCAAGCGCGCGACAGCCTCAATCTCTAATGCATTAGATACCAACGCAGCGCCAGACGTCATAGCTAACGCCACAAAAATAAAGGCTTCACCCTAAGGTGAAGCCTTTATTTATTGTTTCATCGCAGTAACTCACTGCCGCTAGACTCAAGCCTCGGCTTAAGCGAGCATTTTACCCATGGCATAACCTTGACCCCGAACCGCAGCTAAACGCTCAGCTAAGCCATCCATAGGAATTTTTAGGCCCGCAACATTAGCTGTGGTAGCTAACCAACAGGTGCGTCCATGGTCTTCAATCGTGTCCCAATCGGCGATCACTTTCTTAGCAAAGTACAATAGACCAGCCAATTCGCAATAAGGAGAGGTTTCATCGGGATGATTTTGAAAACGTATACCATCCACTAAGGATACTGGGAACTTCCAGTTGTCAGCCATTAACGCGCCAATATCAGCGGCCGCGTAACCAAGCACTGCCACTTGGCTGGCTTCCAAGCCACCACCAGCATCAATTAAGGCTTTAATTTCAACGGCGCTATCGGCCATCATAGTGGCAATTAATAAGTCACCAATATTGTGCAAAATGGCGCAAGTGAAGGCTTCTTCTGGCTGACTTTTGGCGACTTTAGCCACCACCTGACAAAAACATGCCACTTCAAAGGTATTACCCCAGAATTCACTGAGATCGACATGGTTTGATTTAGGAACGGCGCCAACTAAGGCAGAGGCAATAACTAAGGTTCGCAGTTTTTGCATCCCTAAGCGCACCACGGCTTCATCTAGGGAAGCAACTTCGCGGCTATTGCCAAAATATGCTGAGTTTGCCATCCGCAGCACCTTAGCGCTGACGATAGGCTCTTGTGCCAATTTGCTGGAAATCACCTTAATTGTCGCCTGACTATCATTGACTACATCTAATAATTCACTGATGGCCTTTGGTAACCGAGGTAATTCATCCACTTTAGATAAAAGCAGTGCTGCATCCATGACCTTTCTCCTTTTGTTGTCTCTAAAAATATAGTCAACAATTGTCATGCGCACTTAATTTACTATTTAAATTCTTGAATTTAGCTTAACGGCTCTCACTCTTCGCAGTGTCCATAACAGCATAACGCAGCCACTAAATATCAGGCCACCATAAAGCATGCCGGTACCGATCGACCAAGCTAATAAGCCACAAAAAGCCGCTGAGAACGCGACTATCCAGTATATGCCTTTATCCTTAATTAGCTTGGCGGCGGCCAGCATACTCAAGCTATAAATCAGCACAAATACGCCGTTACTCCAACTAATTAAGGTTTCAAGAGAAGCGCCATAAAACTCTGCAATCACTAAAATAACTGCCATAGCGATAAGTAACAGTGAAAGCGCATTGATGGGCACCCCTTTAGCATTTTTATGACACAGAGCTTCAGGCAACAAGCCTTGCTCGGCAAAACTTGCCATTAATCGGGCGCAGCCTGCGCTATAGACGTTAACCGTGGCCAAACCGCTTGCCACCCCTAAAATGCCAATAATCACAGTGCCGCCTTCCCCAAAAAAGTGATTAAACAGCATCACCATAGCCTCAGCACTATTAGTGGCATGACTCATGGGAAACCACAGCAATAAGCAAGTACAAAGTAGATAAATCACCCCAACTAATGACGTGCCGATTATGATGGCAGCCAGCATGTCGCGTTTGGGGTCAATAAAATCATCGCTCAGATGAGTGACGGCTTCTATCCCAAGAAAACTCCACAGACCTATGGCCATAGCTGCCATGACAGCATTGACTTCTATCTTGCTGACTACTGCCATAGATAATTGGCTTATCTCTCTTGAACCGCCTGCAATTAATGCCACCACCACGGCCACTATTAGCAGAGTTAAGCCGAGCTGTAATTTGGCCGACACTTGAATACCGCCGCGATTGACCCACCACAGCAGAGCTAACATAGACAGCTGAAACAAGAGCGGCCAAGGTCCAGTAAAGTGCCAAAAAAGCTCAATAAATTCATAAGTCATTAATAGCGCTGCCGGCGCGCCAATGGGCACCACCAGCAAAAACATCAAGCCGATGACTCGCCCAAGCACAGCGCCAAATGCCAGCTCAGTAAAATAGGCTGGCCCCGCCGCATGGCTAAATGTCGCGGCCAAACGACCAAAAACCCAAGCCACAGGTAAGATGGCCAAGGTTAATACCAGCCAAGCAATAACGGCATTACTGCCCGCTAACGCTAGGGTCATTTGCGGCAAAATAAACACGCCAGTGCCGAGCAAAGTTGTGGCCATCATAGCCGCGCCTTGAAGCCGGCCAAGTTTATGACTCATGAATATCCCTTGAGATAACGCTAAGGGCCTGAGTATATCGCCAATCCATTAACAAGCCGTCAGCATTTGCGGGTATTTTAACCACAAATAACATCTAATCAGTCAATTTAAGCCAGTTAACGATTTGCAGGGAGACAGGTTTTACTAGTAGCAGTTTGCCACCAGCAATTTTCTATTGTCTTGCCGCATGGCAAATAAACGTTGCAAATCAACATAGCGACTAAACATAGCAACTCAAGATGGCAACTAAGAGGGGGATTGGAAGTATGGGGGCTGCCTTAGCGCCCCATATTGCGGCTTTGTTGACGTCTAACTTGCTGACCTTGCGCCAGCACTTCGGCTAAATGCAAAATCACGCTTAAGGATGAAGCCAGCGCTTGCTGCTCTGGCGCCAATCCTTGCGCTTGCCATTGCTTGGCAAGCTTAATGGCGATATTAATGATTAACTGCTCAGGCTGAGACAGGTTTTGCTGCGACGCCTTAACAAACAATAACCTAAAGGCATCGAGCAGCACACTCATCACTACTTCATCAGCGAGCTCTGTATTGGCAGAGCACTCAAATCGCCAATCGTTTTCACCATCAAGCGCTTGATAACTCATGGCGGCAATTAAATTAGTCACAGTAGTTAAACTGGTGGCGCCAACAAACAAGGCGCTAATGTCTTGATTAGCGGCTAAATAGCTAGCTAGATGCTGGGCAAAATCCGCTTTTATGCGCTGCGCCGCCAAGGCATTAATCACACTCATAATTCGCACTCACTCGTTAACAATACTTTTAAGCAATCTTTTGACACTCATAAACTATGCCGCATAGCTTACCCTTGCAATTCTAACCATACAGTTAACTGCTGCAAATAATCGCGAGTTAACAAGGCTAATGCCCGATAATAATCGGTATCGCTATGCTCAGCTAAACGGTCAATACAAGCTGGTGCAAACGTCATAATAAATTGCGCTAATAACTGCGCAAGCCAAGCGTCACTGCAATAAATTTCATCGCTGCCAAGGGCGGCATCCGCGCCAAGACCGTTGGCTAACATGGCCAATAACAGCCCCATATGATCTAGCGGCTCATTGCGCTCACTATCAATATTAATGCCTGCTTGACGATAAAATGCCATCAAGGCTTGGGTGCTAACATCATTGAGCAGCCCAGTTTCGCACAAATACACTGAGCCCCAAGGCGGACATAAAGGCACGCCTGGGCCAATAAACAAACGGCTATAGTCTTTAAGCAATTCATCTAGACTGGTTTGCGGTTTAGACAGTAACTCACAGCCCTGCATACTTGCTTGGCTGTGGGCGAGCGGCCATTCTTGACACCAATCGACTTGACTAAACTGAGCCAATAATTCGGCAGATGGCGGCTGAAACCACAAGTTATGGAGCACTTGGGCCATGGCTTGCATTTCTTCACGGGAGATAGTCATACTGGCTTCCACTGAGTTAACGCCTAAGGCGTTGAATAAGTTAGTAATCAAAAGGCTAAGGCGCACTGCACTTTGGCCTTAATACTTACTCTTAGAGGTTTAATACTTACACTTCAGCAGGGTTAAGTACGCTGCCTTCCACCAAGTTAAGCTTAGGCTCGCTATTTGATGGCCATGGCTGGCTATAACACAAGCCTATGGTCTCTTTCGCTGGGCGACCATGACGGTTAGCCTTAATGATTAAGTTAGGCTTAGTAATGTCTGGAGATGGCAGCGGCGCAATATGGCCATCGCCTTCGCCATACTTGGCCTTAAGCTTGTCCATGGTATCGAAATCCAGCGCGCGCAGCGGGCAAGATTCAACACAAATCGGCTGACGACCAATGGCGATACGCTCAAAACAACCATCGCACTTAGTCATGACTTTACGATCAGGGTCGAGCTGTGGCGCGTCATAAGGACAAGCACAAGCGCAGCTTTCGCAACCAATACATAAGTCTTGCTTGATATGCACTAAACCATCTTCAGCACGCTTATGCATAGCGCCCGTTGGGCAATACTTAACGCACGCAGGCTCATTACAGTGATTGCAACCAATCGACATATAGTAAGCAAACACGTTTTGACTAAAGCTACCATCATCATTTGTGGTCCACTCACCGCCGCCGTATTCATACACACGGCGCCACAACACGCCTTTCATGGCTGAAATACCCGTGGCGCCTTCGCCTTCACCGCGCTCAAGCCCGACCATGCGGTCTTTACAAGCCACATGACAAGTCTTACAACCAGTACACTTAGTAGTATCTAGGTAAAAACCATATTGAACATTTGCTTTCATGGCTTATGCCTCCTGTTTCGCAGCAATTTGCACGCGGTTAGTGTGCTGAGGATTGCCCTTAACCACTGGGGTTGGGTGATACTTGGTCAGAACGTTTAAGGCGCCATTGATATCCACTGGGCGACCTTGCTGATCTTTATCTGTCCCCGGCTTATACCAGCGGCCTTCACCCATGGCAGTAACGCCAGGAGCAATACGCGGAGTAATACGCACAGGCAATTCGGTCATGCCGCGATCATTCCATACTCGCACAATTTGGCCAGACACTAAGTTGCGCGCTGCCGCGTCCATAGGGTTCATCCATACCGCATCTTCTACCGCTTCACGCAGCCAAGGCACGTTGTCATAGCTTGAATGCACTCGGCCTTTAGTGTGATAACCAATTAACTGCAAAGGATATTCCACCGCAGTTTGCTTATCTTCATAGCCATCCCAAGTCACCACATACTGAGGTAATGGCGTGATTTGATAACGCTCTTGCTGCTTGCTGCTAAAGCGTTGCTGCTCTTGCGCGCTCCAATAATTTTGTAACTGCCAGTTGGCGCGTTTATCTGCCAGTGACAAAGAATAGATTTCAATCTTGCCTGATAATGTTTTAACCCCGTAGGCATCATCTTTGCCCGCTACCCAATCTTTAAGCACCACAAAGCTTTCAGGCATGTATTTGCGGAATACCCCTTGCTCTTGCGCTTCGCTATAGGTTGCTGGCAAACCAATATCTGGGTTGTTAGCGCGGGTTTGCTGGTACAAGGTATTATTCCAATCGGCAACATTTTTGCCTTCGGTATAATCATCACAGCCCATAGCCTTAGCTAAGCCAGTGCAGATGTCGTACATGTTTTTGGCTTCACCCAGCGGCTTAACCCCAGTGCTCATCATGGTCATATAACCCATTTGGCCTGAAGCATAAGAGTCACCTGCTAAGTCATCAGACTCAAGCCAAGTGGCAGCAGGTAAAATGTAATCTGCGTAGCGCGCCGATGGCGTCATCCAGCAATCACACACCACAATCAGCTCACACTTACTGGTGTCACTTAAAATCTTAGTGGTACCGTTAATGTCTGAATGCTGGTTAACAATGGCATTACCGCTGACATTGATAATGGCCTTGATGTTGGAATCTAAGCTTTCAGCGCCCTTAAGGTTATGGGTATAAGGGGTGAATTCTTTACCGCGCTCAATGGCTTCGCTAAAGGTAAATACTGGAATAGTGGCTTTAACTGGGTTATCACCAATATCAATGCCAGCCACGCCTAAACCGTAGTTCATTGGCATAGCGCCAGTGTTAACCCCAGGCTGACCTAATTTACCGGTTAAAATCGATAACATGTACAAGGCGCGCGTAGCCTGATCGCCATTGGCATGACGGCTAACGCCAGCGCCTATGCTGATGTACGGCGCTTTAGCGGCCATAATGGCATTGGCTAAATCACGAATTTGCGCGGCGCTAATACCTGTGCGCGCCGCCGCCCACTCTGGGGTGCGCGCTAACTTGCTATAGGTGCCAAGAATATAATCGCGATAGTTTTCTTCTGGATTGATTAACGCCGCGTAGCGCTGCTGTTCGCTGTCATCAGATACTGCCCACAAGGCTTTAAAGCTTGCCAGTGACTCATAGTCATAACCTAAACAATGCTTATCTAAGAAGGCTTTAGAATTGTTTTCAATCCAGCCGCTACTAATCATTTCATAAGCTATGGCTTCGGCTAATGCCGCATCTGTGCCAGGGCGAATAGGCAACCACTGGTGCTCTTTACCCAGCATAGAATCGGTATAACGGCTATCAACCATGTATACCTTAATGCCCGTCGGGTGGTTATTCAGTGCCTGCACAAAGTCATAGCCTTCACCACTACCGCTCATGCGCATTTCATTCGGGTTAAAGGCAACCCCTAAAAATAAGTCAGCATTAGCAATTTCGGCTAAACGCGAGCCATAGTAAGCATGGCCAGCATCACCATAAGTGGCTTCGGCCGCCATATATAGTTGCGCCCACGAGTAATCCCAATGGTGATCTAAGTAACCGCCAGTTTTATTGAGTAAGCGCTGCCATACCTGATAACCCGCAAAGCCGTAATAGGCGCCGCTGCGGTAATGGAAGTAAGTGGATGCTGGGCCGTGATCGCGGCGGATTTGCATCAGCTTCTCACCCACTTCTTGGTAGGCTTGCTCCCAGCTAATGGCAACGAATTGATCAAGCTCACCAGTGCGAGTTGCGCCAATACGCTTCATTGGGGTACGTAAACGGTCTGGGGCATAAGTACGTTGGCGCAGTGAGCGGCCACGAGTACAACAACGAATTTGGTGATTCTCGCCATATTGATCAGAAGTCTCGTGGTCGGTTTCAACCCGAGTGATCACCCCATCTTTACTGAAAACCTTGATAGGGCAGTTAGAACCACAGTTTACCAAACAGGCAGACCAGTGCTGAACTTCATCAGCAGTAGGTTGCAGTGGCTTGCTAAATGCAGGAGTTTTAGTGCTAGGGTTACAGGCGCTAACGGTAGCAGCGCACCCCATGGCGGCACTCATTTTTAAGAAACTTCTACGTTCCATGACTTATGACCTCAATAGAATCCACAGCCTATTTGATTGGCGCTAGCCTTGGCTTTGGCTAACTTTGGTAATCAAATCAAGCTGTATTAGTGATATCCATTGTAAGAGATCTCAGGGTTCAAACTGCAGTTGTTACTTTTTCACTAGGTAGAATTGTGGCGCAAGCGGCAAATTAGCCAAAAACTTGAGTTGACTCACGCTTAAGGTTAAATAATTGAACTAAATCAATAGAGCCTATACTGCTGAAAAATAAAACATTAATACAGTTACTAATATCTAAGGTCAAGAGTGAGTTGCCAACTTGAACCGTGCTTGTTACAAAAGATGCCATAAAGCTCATTGAGAAAACATGGTGCTAGTCAAATTTTGAACAAAAAAGCAATTGTTATGACTCAAACTAGGTAGCGCAGGTTGTTATTCGTGGCGCCATTAACAGCGCCATTGGGAATGTCATTAACAGTGCCGATAGCTGTGCCAACAAAAGTGCCAGCCAAAAAGCACACAAGCCACTAATAGGTTATGTGGCTTGCTAAGGTGAAATAAAAGGGCAGCTTGTGATTAAGGCCTGTGTTAAGCCATTAATGTATCGACTTATCGATTTGCGCGCTTAACCACTGGCTAAACTGCGCCATATTTTCAAGGGATTGCGCGTCCATTGCGAGGGTATTAGTCGCCATCACCTCATCAATTTTGACCTGTAAGCTCGTGGCTTGATAAGCGCAGCCTACCAACTCTTGGGTCAAGCATTCAAATGGCGTAGGGTCGAGCATATCGGTAAATAAGGTGGCCGTCATAATCTGCCCTTTTTCCACGTCAAACAGCACTTCCACCCCGCCCCAACTAAAGCGCTCATCTAAGCTGTGGGTAAAAGGCGGCGTTTGGCCAACGTTCCAATCCCAACTTTGCTGGGTGGCAAACTTGTCACTTAACCCAGGCAAATCAACGCCCTTACCCGCAGTAAAATCATCATCAGAAATATACTCAGGCGCCACTGACTCACCATAATAGTCACTGAACGCAGCAATCATGGCATCACACACTTGCTGATGATCTATATCGCTCTTAACGGTATTAAGGTTAATCACCCGCGATTTCACCGAAGTGATGCCCTTAGCTTGGAGTTTTTTCGGATCTGGCGTTAGATAATCCCCAAGACGCTGCATGTCAGCACTCAGCAATAAAGTACCATGATGAAAGCCCCGCTCTTGGGTTTCACGGTACGCTGAACCTGAAAATTTACGCACGCCATCGCCATCATCTATCACTAAATCATTACGACCATTGGCGCAGCCTTGAATACCTAAACTTGCCAAAGCATCGAGAACAATTTGGGTGGATATGTCTTTGTTGTATTCGGGCTTGGCCGCCATAAAGGTAAAGTTAGAATTGCCTAGATCGTGGAATACAGCGCCGCCTCCCGTTTGGCGCCGCGCTAATTTCACCCCATCTTCTGCCATCTTATCGGTGCGACACTCACGCCAAGGATTTTGCGCGCGGCCAATCACCACAGTATCGGCATTGCGCCATAAAAACAGCACCCGCTGATCGGTCGGCATATTGCGAAAAATAGTGTCTTCAACCGCAAGGTTAAACCAAGGGTTAGTGGAGGTAGAAATCAGAATGCGAGTGCGATGCATAAGTCAGTGGCTCTATAACGATAATGACAGGATTTTAGACCCCAAGGGGTGGTGAGTGCCATAAGTCATGGCACGATATGACTGATTGATTGGGTATATTTGTTTTTAGGGAGGTTTTTATCCGTTTATCCTGCCACGAGCGTTGCTTTATTGGCTACTGCGTTGTCGGCTACTGTTTTATCAATACCTAGGCTCGCCGCCGCCTCCCTCGCTTCGGCGGTTATCGAACACGACAACACGAGCTATTCAAACGCCCGTATTGGAATGCAGGATGATTAACGGGTAATCACATTCACTATATCTAAGATTTTTCGCGTTTTTTCATCAAGCTTAATAATCGAATCATCGACTCGAATGCTAATTCGTCCATCTCTATCGAGGGGCATAACTATATGGCCGCGATCATAAATATCGCTATGCAAAATATCGCCGCGGCGCAGTTTCTTCTGCCAGCCTGGTGGCAAAGGTTGCCCTTGATCCACTTTCTTTTGTAAACCCGGTGGCAAGCCTTTGTCTTTTTTATGATGCTCACCACCCGAATTAGCCGTAGCTATGGCTGGCACAAGTAAGCTTGATAACACACAGCTAATAACCCATCTTGATATTTTATTCATGCTGACTCCCGCTTATAGTGAATTTCATACCAGTTACCTCGCCATACATAGCATCAATAATAGCTTTGATAGCACATCACTCGCTTTAAAAAACGTCGCTCACAACTTAACCATATCACAGCTTGCTGAAATCTGGACGCGAGAGACGGTTGAGTATGGAATACAAATAAAATACCAATCCGCACAGGGCAGCGCCGATGAGATATAACCAAGTGCCGCTTAAGTGATCAAGAATGATACCGCCACCGAGCGGCGCAAGCGCAAAACCTAAGTCATAAAATGAGGCCGCGCCTAAATAGGCGCCGCGTAACTTAGCGGGGGCGAGGCGGTCGATATGCACATTCATGGTGGGGAATAAAATAGTTTCAGCCAAACTCATTACGATAATAGCGCCAACCCAGCCCCAGAATAAATCTATGGGGTTGGCCGCTAACCAACACTGCGACACCATTAATAATACTAATCCCATGCGAATACGATCTGTTAGTTCAAACCGTGCCAGCAATTTTAATAATAAATACTGAGTCGAGATAATCACTAACGCATTAGTCAAAATCAGTGATGAAATGAGCTCCAGCAAATTGGGGGCATTGGCGCGGGTTAAATATTGAATCAGCGAACTATCCATTTGCGCATAAATGAACATACATAAAATATTGGCGACAATCAGGCATTGCAGCAATTTATCTTGTAATAACACCCGTATTATCTGCTGCCGCCCAATAACGGCAGAAGCCATACTATCGTCAGCCTTAGGATTAGCGCAGATTTTGCTTAAGTCATTAGCGCCCTGTTTTGCCTGATGTTTAAAGCCAAAAAATAGCAGTACTAATAGCAAAGCAAAAGCCGCAGCTGTAATATAAAAACTCGATTGCTGACCGGTAACGCCAAACCAAATGCCAAGTAATGGCCCTAAGGCGCAGCCGACATTGACCACAAAATACAAAGATTGCATAGCTAATTCGCGGGTTTTCACATCGGCAATAATATCGCCCACGGCTGCTGAAGTCAGTGGCCGCCACAGCGCAGTAGCTATTGAGCATAATGTCATGACCACGACATAGCCCATCACAGTATCCACTTCTGCCAACAGTGAAAATGAAATGACGTAAAGCACACCAGTGAAATACATTAATTTCTGCCGGCCAATTTTGTCCGATAACGAGCTACCAACAAAGCTAGTAACCACAGAAATTAACGCTGCGCTAGATAAGACTAAGCCGACTTCGGTGGCCGATAGCGCAAACTTCTCATACAGAATTACCGCTAGAAATGGCCATACCATGTAATAACTGCCGCGGGTAATAAACGAGCCAAATAATAAAATCCACATGAGGCGCGGAAATTGTTTAAAACGGGCAAGTGACACGTCTGAATGCATGTAGGCCAAACTTTTAAGGCATTTAATCGCTGGTTAAATATACGGAGTAATTAAGTAAAAAGTAGCTAACGTTAAAAATAAATCTTAATAGCCGCTATAAATTGATGGCATCAGAGACTAACAGCCACAAACAAGATGTTCCCATAAAAGAAAACTCTCTACATATTGAATATGCTGAGGGTTTGGCAGAAAAAGAGTGTTACTTAGCGGCAGCTGCCATTTGGCCAGCAATTCGGCCGTACACAATAATATCTGTGTAGGCATTGCCTCCTAAGCGGTTAGTGCCATGAGTCAAACCTGTAACTTCACCTGCGGCATAGAGACCTGGAATAACCTTACCTTTAGTATCAATCACATGGGTTTTAGTATCCGTAACTAAACCGCCCATAGTGTGATGCACTGAAGGGGTAGCCTTCATTATCCAGTAAGGACCTTGGCTCAAGTTCACTAAACCCGCTCTGTGATAAAACGCCTCATCCTTACCTGTAGCACCGTAATGGTTAACGTCCGTCACTGTGCTCATCAAGCTTGACTGAAATTAGTACTGCATCAGGAACTTAGTGGCGATGTCGACATCTGGTGTAACTAGGCGGTCTTTATCGTAATAAGGCAATGATTGGCGCAATGACTCGCCTGGAAATAGTCAGTGATTTTTACGTATTACAGTCAAAGCTTATTAAACTAGAACTGTCGCGATTAAACCGCGAGCAGCATCACAAGAGGTTAATGCGAGGTAATAAGTAGGTCACAACTCTAATCAATACTAACACTGTCACCAAAGAAGCTTGAGTCAACAAACAGCCTTACAATCTCAATAATCCTTATAATTTCAACGCGTGATCAAACAGAAATGCCACACGCATAGGACTAATATCCCGCGGTTAATGATAGCTAGTAGGTAGTGGCATAAGGTAAGACAGTATCATCACAGCGCTTAACTAATGATGTTTAAAAGCAGAGGTTTTATTCAAGGTGAGGACTGAGTAGAACCACACCTTGTTAATCATTAGCTAGTAGTGAAAGAGTTATGGCTTATACAAATGCTTAGCGTGAAAGCGCAGATGGTTTGCCATAAAACTTGAGACAAAATAGTAGCTATGATCATAGCCTTCGCGATAATTCAGGGTTAACGGGTACTGACTTACCTTAGCGGCAGCAACAAGTATCTCAGGTGTTAACTGCTCAGCTAAAAAGTTATCCGCATCCCCTTGATCCACTAATGCTGGGACAACTTGCACTGCGCTGCGCATTAACACGCTAGCGTCATAGTTTGCCCAAGTGGCTGTATCTTTACCTAAATAAGCCGAAAATGCTTTTTTACCCCAAGGGCAATTCATGGGATTCGTAATCGGGCTAAAGGCAGAAACTGACAGATAACACTCAGGGTTTCGCAGCGCTATCATTAATGCGCCGTGTCCGCCCATAGAGTGGCCAGAGATGGCGCGTTTATCCGTAACCGGAAAGATAGACTCAATCAAGCGCGGCAGTTCATGCACTACATAATCATACATTTGATAATGGCGATTCCACGGCGCTTGGGTGGCATTGACATAAAAGCTCGCCCCTTGGCCTAAGTCATAACTGGCATCATCAGCGACACCATCGCCTCTAGGGCTAGTATCTGGCGCCACAATTGCTATTCCAAGTTCAGCCGCTAGCGCCTGCGCGCCTGCTTTTTGCATAAAGTTTTCATCGGTACAGGTTAAGCCAGAAAGCCAATACAACACAGGCACCTTGTTGATGGGCGATGCTTGTGGCGGCAAATAGATAGCAAAGCGCATGTCGCAATGTAAGCTGCTGGAATGATGCCGATATTGCTTATGCCAACCGCCAAAACTCTTGTTCACGCTAATACTGTCAACTATCACTATGGCGACTCCTCTCGATGTTTGCGTTAATGCTTAGGTGCATTTATTTCAAAGCTTGTATTTCAAAGCTTGTATTTCAAAGCGCTTATTTCAAAGTAAGCACTACAGGCGCCAGCGGCGCTTGCAGTATTAAGTCACTGATTATTTATCGAAATGAATGACAGTGCGGATACTCTTACCTTGATGCATTAACTCAAAAGCCTCGTTCACTTGCTCAAGCGCCATAGTATGAGTAATGAAATCGCTTAATTGGAACTCGCCTTGCAAGTAACGTTCAACATAATCTGGCAATTCTGAGCGGCCTTTGACCCCACCAAATGCTGAGCCTTTCCATACCCGCCCTGTGACTAATTGAAATGGTCGCGTAGAGATTTCTTGGCCGGCGCCCGCCACCCCAATAATCACAGATTCACCCCAGCCTTTATGACAACACTCAAGGGCTGAGCGCATGACATTGACATTACCAATACATTCAAACGAGTAATCTACGCCGCCATCGGTGAGCTCAACTATCACATCTTGAATCGGCTTGTTGTAGTTTTTAGGATTAATAAAGTCAGTCGCGCCCAGTTTGGCGGCTAACTCAAACTTACTCTCGTTAATATCCACCACTATGATGCGTGACGCTTTTGCCATAGTGGCGCCAATTACGGCCGATAAGCCAATGCCGCCCATACCGAAGATAGCCACAGTCGCACCCTCTTCCACTTTGGCGGTATTCATCACGGCGCCCATGCCAGTCGTCACGCCGCAGCCCAATAAACACACTTCTTCAAGTGGCGCGCTAGGGTTAACCTTGGCAAGAGAAATCTCAGGCAATACTGTGTATTCAGAGAAAGTCGAGGTGCCCATATAATGATAAATAATCTGGCCATCTTTAGAGAAACGGCTAGTTCCATCTGGCATTAAGCCTTTGCCTTGGGTTGCACGAATCTTTTGGCAGAGGTTAGTCTTGCCCGACTTACAGAATTTGCATTCGCCGCACTCAGGGGTGTAGAGCGGAATGACATGATCGCCCACTTGCACGCTAGTCACGCCTTCACCGATAGACTCAACTATGCCGCCGCCTTCGTGACCTAAAATACAAGGAAAAATACCTTCAGGATCATCACCCGATAACGTAAAGGCATCGGTATGACACACGCCAGTGGCTATCATCTTTACTCGCACTTCGCCTTTTTGCGGCGGCATAACATCAACTATTTCCATAGTTAATGGCTGACCGACTGCCCAAGCGACTGCAGCTTTGGATTTAATTATTTGTGATGTCATAGATGCATCCTCACATTGAAACTGAACATACGGTCTTATCTGGATCAGTGCCGTGATTAATGGCAAGTAGTATAACTAGCACTCGATAATTGATAATCCCATGCTGGAGTAAAGCGCTTTTACCATAGGGTAATAATGGGGCGTTACTTGGGTCAAAAACTATACGCCTGCGAGTTCAAAATAACAGCAATTAATGTGTTATTGCTGCGCAAATAAACTAAGCAAAACCACACTTATCATCTATCACCTTTTTGAACCCTTTTTTTGCTGTAAATCTTGCTCATTTTGGCAAGCAACACACAAGCGCACGCCGCGAATTGCCTGTTGGCGCGCCGCTGGAATTGGCGCTTCACACATTTGGCAAATGTCAAGACTTGGGCCAACAGGCAAGCGCTTTCTCGCCGCGGTAATGCCCTCTTCAATACTGCTATCGATTTGCTCTTGCACTGCCCCTTCTTTTGCCCATCCACCTGCCATAACATCCCCCTTTCAGCCATAGACACTTGCCCGCAAGCCATAGAAAATCGCCAGTAAGCCAATATTTTGGATATGTTTACGAGCATTTAGCCACTATATTGACCCGCTAGATTTATCAAGAATGAAATAATAATCAGTGAATCGTGCCAATGACTTTTACCTATAAGTAATAATGCTATATTGCCAAACAAGAGTTTTGGCTTCATCAGCCAAACCCAGCAACTGAGATAGTTTATTTTAGTCGATACACTATGCGGCCACTAAAACAGAGTCAGCAACGCGGCCACACTCACATCAAGGAATACACATGGTTAATTGGGAAGGAGTCAGCGAATTTGTGGCGGTGGCCGAGGCCGAAAGTTTTACTCAAGCCGCCAAACGCCTTGAAATCTCCATAGCGCAAATGAGTCGACAAGTGAGTGCGTTAGAAACACGCCTCGCCACTAAACTCTTGCATCGCACTACCCGCAAAGTGTCACTCACTGAGGTCGGCCACATCTATTACCAGCATTGCCGCCAAGTGTTAGATGGCTTGGAAGACGCTGAGCGCGCCATTACCAATTTGCAGACCATACCGCGCGGCCTGTTAAAAATTACCGCCCCAATCACTTATGGTGAAAGAACGCTGGCGCCGCTATTAAATGACTTTCTGCTTAAATATCCTGAGCTGGAAGTGAAAGTTAACCTCACCAATCAGAAGGTTGATTTGGTCGATGGCGGTTACGACTTAGCAATTCGCTTAGGAATACTCGAAGACTCAAGTTTAATAGCCAAACGCTTAGGCACCCGCACTCAATATGTGTGCGCATCGCCTGACTATATTCAGGCATTTGGCATACCGCATTCATTGTCAGAGCTTGATAGGCATAACTGCATTCAAGGCACGTTAGATTACTGGCGATTTCAAGAAAACGGTAAAACCCGTAACATTAGAGTGAAAGGTAATCTCAGCTGTAACAGTGGCTTAGCTTTGGTTGACGCGGCGATTAAAGGCCTAGGTATAGTGCAACTGCCTGATTACTATGTTGTACCATATCTGCACGATGGCCGCCTAGTGCCGCTACTGGAGCAGCACCGCCAACCAGACGATGGCATTTGGGCGCTGTATCCGCAAAACCGTTACTTATCCCCCAAAGTGCGCATGCTTATCGACTTTTTAAGCGAACAGCTAAGCATAAATTAAACCAAAAATGGCGACCTAAGGGTCGCCATTTTGATATGTATGCTAGTGCTATAACCTAAAGCTTATTGCAATAACTGCACGATAATCAGCAAAATTAAGCCAGGGCACACGAACTTAACGTAACTTGGCCACCAGCGCCAAAACCAATGGCTAGTATCAACGCCATCTTGCTGCGCTATCACAGCCAATAACTGCTGACGGTTCCACACCCAACCCACATAAATAGCGATGCCTAAGGCAATCAACGGCTGCGCGCGCTCTGTGGTTAAGGTAATGATCAGGCTAAACAAGCTACCGAAATAACACACCACCAGCACAGATAACGCGGCAATTACTAATCCCACTAAAGCGCTGGCTTGATTGCGACCTAACGCGGTTTTCTCCACTAAATAACTGGTTGGCACTTCAACAATAGAAATGGCTGAGGTCAGTCCGGCGATAGTCATCAGCATAAAAAACACTATGGCTAACAAGTACTGACTCACACCGCCTAAGGTTTCAAACAAGGCTGGCAGCACAGTAAAGACTAAGGTATCGGCATTCAATAAACTGCCATCGGCGGCAAAAATCTCAACGCCATTATGCTGCGCCACATACATGGCTGGCAGCACCATTAAGGCCGCTAAAAATGCCACGCAAGTATCAGTTAAGGTGACATAAGCAGTTAACTTACCTAAGTTTTCTTGCTGACTCACATAAGCGCCGTACACCATCATGGCGCCTGTACCTATGGTCAAAGAAAAGAAGGTTTGCCCAAGCGCGCCAATTAATACATCCGCGTCCCACACTCTTGAAAAGTCAGGCACTAACAACACGGTTAAGCCTTCCATAGCGCCATCTTGCGTCAGAATATAGCCAACGCCCGCCACCAAAATCAGCAGCAATAACGGCATCAAACGCTTTGACCAGCGCTCAATACCTTGCTGTACGCCTTGGCGAATGACCAAGATCACCATGGCAATAAATACTAAGGTAAATACTAAATTGCGCGATACTGAAAAGTCCATCAGCCAAGCACTGACATCATTCATGCCCGCCATTTGCGCCACCGGCGCCATGGCATAACTCACGAACCAACCAGATAAAATGCTGTAAAAGGTGCAAATCAAGGTGGCGGTAATAATCGAAAATATGCCGATGGCCTTACCGATCTTTTTAGCCAAAGCACCCTTAGCCACCTTGGCCATGGCATCGGCAGGATTAGTTTGGCCGTGACGACCAATCATAAGTTCTGCCAGCAGCATGGGATAACCTAAAACCAAGATCAGCAATAAATACACCAGCAAGAAGGCGCCGCCGCCATGAGTGGCTGCTTGGGTTGGAAATCCCCAAATATTACCCACCCCAACGGCAGAACCTGCTGCCGCCATAATAAAGCCAATACGCGAGCTAAATTGCGTAGCTGCTGTTGATGCCATGGTTAACCTCGACCACTGAAATGAGCGCGCATCTTAATGCCTCACGCCAAAGTGTCAACGCGATAAATCAGCTTTAAACTTAGATTTTATAGCGCATTTAGCTTTCAAATAGATTTTTTGAGAAATTAATCCTCAATTTATGTTTAATATTGAACAAATGATTGCGCAGGCGAGCAACTAACTTGATTGCTGCGCAATTTTCTGTAGTCGTCACAAACAACCAAAGTTGCGACATGAGTCACACTTTTAAGGGTGAGCGAGTTCAAACAACTCATCGCAACTGGCCTGAATTACAGCTTGGATGGCAGCTCGAAGGCAACTAACAGCGCCGCCTAACATACGGCGCTAACAGTAACCTTAAGCTAAATCATGGGAGGTCATGGGGCAGCGGAATGCGGGTCTGGTTTTTCACCTGTTTTAGCACAAAGCTTGAACGCACACCGCTCACATGCTCAATGCTAGTGAGTTTATCCAGCAGAAAGATTTTGTACTCTGGCATGTCGCGGATCAGCACTTTAAGCTGATAATCAAAGTCACTGCCAGTTAATAGGCAGCATTCCTGCACTTCATCATAACTGGCCATCTTAGTTTCAAAGTTATCTAACACTTCGCCAGAATGCTTATCAAGGCGCACTTGCACATAGGCAGTAAGCACCAAATTAAAGTGCTCAGGATTTAATAAAGTAGCGTAACCAGCAATATAGCCCGCCTCTTCCAATGCCTTAACGCGGCGCGAGCAAGGCGATGCCGACAAGCCGACTTTTTCAGCCAATTCTTGATTGGATAACTTGCCATGGGCCTGCATTAGTTTGAGTATTTGCAGGTCGAGCTTATCTAAGACTAATTGCGCCATTCACTGTTCTCAGTAACCTTTGTTCTGGGGCGAGCCTAAGCCCTTTATGGCAAGCTGACAAGTCTTACCTAAACAAACGCATGGGCATAGCCACTACCTTAAAATCAGCCGCTAACTGACATAAAAAATCATCAGCGAGCAAAGCCATGCCTTGATAAAACTCACTATCGGCATGCTTGGCGGCAAGCTCTAAGCAGCGCCCTGACCATGGCAGCAAGTGTTGCTGCAGCAGAATTTGAATAAATTGGGTCAACTCTAAATTGGCTGGTTCCTTGGCTAAGCGGCCCAAGCTACTATCTAACACACTAAAAAATAAACCAATATGATCAAGTGGCTGACGATAGTTAAGGGTTAATTCCACGCCGTGGGTCTTATAAAAGTCCATAAGCGCCACTGTGCTTCTATCGTTTAGCAGTTGCTCTTCACTTAAATACACAGAGCCCTGAGGTATCGCCTTTGGCTCACCTGGGCCAAAGAACAATTGGCCATAATCTAGTTGTAACTCAATTATTTGGCTGTCTTTAGTGCAACTGTCTTGCGCTTGCCACTGGCTTAAATAACGGCTTAGGGCAGCTCGCCCTTGAGTATTAGATGCGCGCGCCGCCAAAGTTGGCCAACTACCTGCTACGTCATGCTCAATAAATTCATTGAGCAAGGATGCTTCAGGATAATGGCACAAGAAATGGTGCAGTATGCGAGCAATCCCTTGATATTCAATAAAATCGATTGTGTTGCTGGTCATAAGTGTCTCTTTTATAAAAAGACAAGCGCCCTTAGGCGCTTGTCTTGGCAATAGTAAGCTCTGTGATTTTACACTTCACTCAGGTTCAAGATACGACCCATGTTGCTGCCCGCAGGCTGGCCATGGCGGTTAGCCTTGATGATAAGATTGGGTGACGTAATCGCTGGACTTGGCAATGGCGCAATATGACTATCGCCTTTACCGTACTTAGCTTCTAGGTTTTCCATGGTATCAAAATCCAGCGCGCGCAGCGGGCAAGACTCAACACAGGTAGGTTTTTTACCTTCAGCTAAGCGCTCATAACAACCATCACACTTAGTCATTACTTTGCGCTCACGGTCAATCTGCGGCGCGTCATAAGGGCAAGCGCGGGCGCAGCTTTCGCAGCCAATGCACAAGTCTTGCGCCACATGCACTAAACCATCTTCACGGCGCTTATGCATAGCGCCTGTTGGGCACGCTTTGACGCACACAGGCTCAGAGCAGTGGTTGCAACCTATGGACATGTAGTAAGCAAACACATTGTTCTCGAACACTTTAGTGGCAGGATTCATACTGCATTCCCCACCGCCATATTCGTACACTCGGCGCCAAGTTACGCCCGCTAAGCTTGGCACGCCGCCATTCATAGGGTTATGGGTAGCGCGAATAGTATCGGCCTGACGGTCTTTACAAGACACATGACAAGCCTTACAGCCGGTGCACTTGGTGGTATCAACGTAGAAACCATATTGAGTTGGTTGAGTCATTTACAAGTGCTCCCTTAAGCTTTCTTGATCTGTACACGAATGGTGAGCTGTGGATTACCTTTGGCCACAGGACTTGGCTGATAGCGAGTTAAAGAATTAACCGCTCCGCCCACATCTATCACCTTGCCACTGCTGCCAACGCGGCCTTTCGCGTCTGCTAAATACCAAGCGCCTTGACCGAGCGCCACCACATTAGGTGCTACCCGCGGGGTGATTTTCACCGGCACTTCAATCGAGCCGCGCGCGTTATACACTTCAACCTTGTCACCAGATTTTAGGCCATAGGCATTGGCATCAAATTGATTGATCCACAGCGCATCTTCTACGGCTTCGCGCAGCCAAGGCACGTTGTGATAGCTTGAATGGGTGCGGCCTTTAGTGTGATAGCTAGCTAACTGCAATGGATAAGCTACTGAGGTATCGGCATCTTCATAACCGTCCCAAGTTACTGTGTACTGAGGGATAGCTGTGATGGTGTCGCCTTTAACGCCTGTCTTATCTTCGGTGTTCCAGTTAGCCGCGCGCCACGCAAGCTCAGCTGAGTAGATTTCAATCTTGCCCGATGGCGTGCTTAACGCCTTACCTTCATGCACAAAATCGGCTAAAGCTACATGGTTTAACTGCATGTCTTTACGGAATAAACCTTGAGCCTGCGCTTCTTTATAGGTGGCAGGGAACGCTGGCACGACTCCTTGGTTTTGGCTCATTACGCGCGTCTTTTGATACAGCTCTTCTAACCACTGCGCTTCAGTTTTACCGTCAGTAAATTCCGCGCCCACGCCCATCTTGTCGGCAATCATAGCCGCGGCGTCATGCATAGACTTGCAATCCCACATAGGCTCAACCGCAGCAGACATAGCAGTTAAATAACCAAGCGCGCCAGCAGCATAGGAGTTATCTACTAAGTCGTTAGATTCTAACCAGCTAGTGTCTGGCAAAATGATGTCGGCAAATTTAGCGCCTGGGGTCATCCAGCAATCACAGCTGACCACAAACAAGTCTTCGGCATCCCGCAGAATTTGCGCTGTGTTGTTGATTTCAGCGTGCTGATTTAACAGCGAGCTGTCTGAGGCTGACAAGATAAAGTGAATGTTAGTGCCAAGCTTAGTATCTAGCCCTTTAACACCACGCAGACCATGAGTGCGGGCGGTAAAGTCTTTACCATTGACTATGGCTTCTGACCAAGTGAAGAAAGAGATGGATTCTTTCACTGGATTGCTACCCGTTGGAATACCAGCGCGGCCCATGCCACTCATATAAGGCAGCTCACCGTTAGAGGCGCCGCGAGTACCAAGTTTACCTGTCAGTACTGATAACATGTACAAGGCGCGCATGCTTTGCTCGCCGTTCGCCTGACGGTTAACGCCAGCGCCTATCACTATGTAAGGCGCTTTGGCAGCCATTAAATCATCCGCAATTTCACGGATTTTATCAGCTGAAATACCAGTAATGCTCTCGGCCCATTCAGGAGTGCGCGCCGGCCCTGCAAACTTATTCAGACCTAAGATGTAGTCATGGTAGTTATCTTGGCTATCCATAACCTTGGCATATTCTTGCTTAGTCGCATCATTGCTAGCTTCAAACTTTGCCTGTTGCGCTGCAATAGAAGCAGCGTCATAACCCACTACATGCTTGTTGATAAAATCCAGTGAGTTTTTCGCTACCCAGCCAGTGCTAATCATCTGATAAGCCACAGCCTCAGCAAACGCTGCGTCAGTGCCTGGGCGAATTGGCAGCCACATGGACTCTTTGCCTAACATGGAGTCAGTGTAACGCGGGTCAATCATCACCACTTTAAGGTCATTATTCTTTTGCAGTGCTTGCAAGAAGTCATAGCCTTCGCCTGAACCAGATTGACGAATTTCACTTGGGTTATAAGCAACGCCTAAGAAGAAATCACTGTCGGCTATGGTCGATGTTGATGAACCCATAGTGCTGCCAGTACCAAAGGTATGCTGAGCCGCTTCCATTTGCTGCGCCCAAGAATAGTTACCATAAGCATTGAGGCAGCCACCGACTAAGTTAAACAGGCGGTTAAAGTTAGCGTTAGAGGCAAAACCATAATAAGCGCCAGAACCATAGCTGCGAAATACGGCTTGGTTACCGTATTGGTTAATTACCCGCTGCAGATTTTCAGCCACTATCGTGGTCGCGTCATCCCAGCTAATAGGCACAAATTTGCCTTCACCGCGCTCACCGACTCGCTTCATAGGAGTTTTTAGGCGATCTGGCGCATAGGTGCGCTGGCGCAAAGAGCGGCCACGGGCACAGGCACGCACTTGATGCAGGCCGTAGACATCGTCAACTTCATGATCGGTTTCAACCCGAGTGATCACGCCATCACGGCTAAAGACCTTAATTGGGCAGTTAGAGCCACAGTTAACTAAGCAAGATGACCAGTTAATGGCTTCTTCACTGACTGGTGGCTGTGGCGGTACCAGATTGGCGTCCTTCGAGCTTGAATTACAACCTGTTACTGTCGCGGCGCAGCTCATGGCGGCGCTCATTTTTAAGAAACTTCTGCGTTCCATTATTTTTTCCTCTAAGAATAATTCTGCTTACGGCAGCAAGTAGCTGAAGGACAACATCAGCTGATGAGCGTTGTAGTTATTGTCTACCATGCCCAAAGTGGTGATACCTGTGAGGGAGTCGAGCTGCATTTGACTAGCATCGGTATCGAAATAGCGCTCAAACTGATACGCGAGCTTAAGCTGCATGGTGTCGCTTAAGGCGTATTGACCATACAGCTCAAGGCTGTGGTTAAAGCTGAAGTAATCGCCGTAAGCGCCTGCCTGCTCTTGGTTTACTAAGGTTTCACCGTTAGAGTTGGCAAATAGGTAATCTAGCCCTAAGGTCAACTTGTCATCGAGCAAACCGCTATAAGATGCGCCGGCGCCAAGATTGATAAAGCTGTCGTTGATATCAGCCTGCCAGTGCGCACTTTGATCGCCGCTTTGCTGAGAATCAATCCACTGCTGCCCAGCAAAACCATAGGCATTTAGCTGCTCTGTCAGTTGCAGGCTTAAGTTGATGTCATAGCCATAGTCCCGCGACTCATTAAGACCTAGGTCGGTGTGGTAATAATCATCAAAGGCGTAACGTGTGGTGACATCCAGTACCAGCCAAGTGAGCGGCGTGTATTGCATGCCAACTTCAACTTCAGTGCGCTCTCTGTCGGCCAAATTAAACTTGCGCAGTAAGCTGCTCTCTTCACTTGATGTCAGCTCATTGGCTTGATAACGACTGCCACCGCGATTGCCATAGCTGCCTTTAATATCAAAGCGCACAGTCTCGAACGTGCGGATATCAAGTTCTGCCCACAGAGAGTTATCTTCCGTGCGCTCGCGCTCACCATAGCTGCGTTCAACTTGTTTAAAGTCATAACCTGCCTGCAAGCGATAGCCTGAGGCAATGCGATAGCTAGTGTTTAACTTGACGGTTTGCCGCTCGATATCCAGTGGCACGTTTTGAGTGAAACTGCCATTAAGTGGATTGTAATCAAGCTGCATAAATTCATGCACAGAGGAGTCGTTATCGCGCTTGCTGTAATCAAGGCTGCCACCAACCCGCCAGCGGTTAGTCAGCATAGAAGTGGCGGCTAACTTGGCGTCTAAGGTATCCACTTGCCCGTCCCAGTTTTGCAGCGGATTGCCACTCATCTGGATTAAGGCGTCATCTTGAACCATGCGCCCTGCCACAACGCGGCCATTAACCACGCTAGTATCCAAGCGATACTGGCCTGATAGTGTTAGTTGATGCGCCTGATTATCTGGCGTCGCCGCATAAACATCGCTGGCATAAGGCAGACTAATGTTATTGATATGGTTGCTGTATTGACTGCCATGATAGCTAAGTTCACTGAGCCAATTAGCGCCAGACATAACAGCGCCGGCACTTAATTTGTCGGTCGACTCATCCACAGGCAAACCAAAATTCATTGGCCGCTGGGCCAGCAAACTGGCGCTCTTAGTGCCAGTCTTTTCTTCCCGGTCGTAGCGCACAAAGGTGCTGATATCGACTAACGCCGCGATATCGCCAAAATCATAATCCAGCCCTATACCAGCGCGCTGACGCTCAAGGGCTAAATCAAATATCCGGCCATAAGGGCTTGGCACTAACATGCCATCGTTATGCCATAAGTTTGATTGCGCCGCGCCCGCTTGATAAGTGGTAATGCTTTGATAATCCATATCAAGCTGATATTGACCTAAGCGCCCAGTGCTTAAGGTCGCAAAACCATTATCTAGCCCTAATTGATGCGCTTGAACTTGACTGCGATAGTCAGCACCATTTTGATAGCGCACATCGCCACTTAGGCTCGCATTGGCGCCATCATCATCTGTGCCAAAGGCATTGCCCGCATGCTTATTGCTGGAGTCGATATAGCCAGCAGTGGCCGTTACCACGCCATTAACACCGCTTGCCACAACACAGTTTTTACACTGATAAGCACCGTCTTTTACCCGCGAGGTATTGGCATTGGCCACACCAAAATCTGCAGCAACACTACTGCCACAGGCAGTCAGCAGCGCTAAGGTCAGTAGATTCAATGAAAATCTCATGCTAAACACTCCTGATTAGCGCGACAGTAAGCTGCCGGATGGATGATTAGAGCCGTGGACTTGATTGTGGCAATTTAAACAACTCTTACCGCCACCAAAGGCATCCATACCTGCTTGCGGCACTACGCGAGAAGCGTGGCCATCATCGGCATGACATTGCTGACACAATTGCGGTACGCGGCTATTGAGCAAGGCTTGATTGACGCTGCCGTGAGCGTTATGACAATTTGCGCAGTTTTCTACCACAGGCGCGTGTTCCCATAAAAATGGGCCACGTTTTTCGGCGTGACACTCATAACAGGTATCGTTAAGGCTAGGTTTAACTAAGGCGCTTTCAGTCATAGAACCATGGGGGTTATGACAATCGGTACAAGTCATCTGATCCCATTTCAGTGGGTGTGATGAGCGCTTATTCATGTCGGCCTTAGCTTGGGTATGACAGCTAGTACAAGTGTCATTAACGCTGAGGCGATCTAAGGCAGGATCTTTTGCCGCATGCACTTGATGACAATCAGCGCAGGCTATGTCTTCAAGATTATGGGTACTGTTATGCCAAGACATCTGCTTAGGATCGTTATGACAACCTAGACACACGCTGTTTTGACTGGCAGCAGGCAGTTTTGAGTCTGCGCCAAAGGCGATCATCGGCTCTTTGCCACCGCGATTATGCTGACCCATAGGGCCATGACAAGCTTCGCACTGCAATCCAGCCATAGGTGATTTGGATGATGTCATGTCGCCATGCACACCCTTAAATATGTCCATGACCTTGTCATTGCGCTTGTGACACATAAGGCAAGAATCCGCGCCTTTAGGTGAGTATTTACCCTCACTAAACTTTTGTGTCAGTTGTTGTTCCAGTTGTTCGCCACTGAGATCATCCCAGGGGGTTGCCTGAACGCAAAAAGCCATGGTCATTACCATGGCAAGAAGTGCGTTCAGGCTTAAAGTTAAGCCCTTGCTTATACGCTGCATCATTCTCTGGCCTTCCAATATTTTTATATACTCGCGAGTAGAGGCATCAAGTACCCCTTGGTGAGTATTTTAAGATATGAAAAACCTAAATCAGGGTTTGTTAGTTTATGTATATGAAAATCTGCGACAACGTCTGCAAATACTCAGTAGCTTTGGCCTGAATCACACTCTAGCCACTGATTAAGTATAATTAACGAACTAATTAAGATTATGATAAATAAGGGTAAAAACATTTCGAGGTGACTAAGATGTTAATAATCGTTAACACGCATAAAAAGTAAGGTTAAATGTACTGTAAACATTAGGATATGCAAAAGCATACTCAGTTCAAACTTTTAGCAATATTCATAAATGGTTAGTTGGCTTGCTAGCCACTTATCAACCAACCCGACCCTGGATAACAATAATCACTCTCACTCGCTTATCTGCTTAATGATGTAATCCTTGATGGCAGAAACCAGTAACGCCGGAATTTTGTCTTGGCGATCTTGACGGCAAATACACGAGTATTTGGCAGGCGCCATAGCGCGAGCTAGCCTTGAAAATTGCTTGTCATCAAGCGCCATCATCTTAAGACCTGGGAATTTCTGCAAAAACTCAGCGCCGCAGCGTGAGCCCAATAAGGTCAGCGCCCCCCCTTCCATTAAACAATCGGCAGAGGTTGCTAAGCTAGAACTGCGCTGATGCACCTTCAAATTGAGCTGCATTTGAGATGCAAAAGCTTCTAGCGGATCGCTGACATCGTTGTAACCTGGAGTCTGAGTCACTAAATAAGGGTGACAGGCAATATCTTCCAAGGTCAGTTGGCTTTGCCAAATGGGGTGCTCAGTATGGGCGACTAAGAAAGATATTTTATTTTCGCCAACATAATTGGCTTGGATCATGCTCACGCCTTGCTTAGAACAATCGCTGGTACGGGTGCATTCGCGATTAGTAATAGCTATGCATACCGTGCCTTTAACCACTTCTTCGCAGATGCCGCGCCGACTTGGCTTAAGTGCGATGTTGAGATTAGGATAAGCCAGCGCCAAGGTGCGCTGCAGATATTCAGGCAAGCCCACAGAAAATAACGCCGGCACAGCGATAACACATTCATTAACTTGCACTTGGCGGCGGTTGAAATCCGCTAATTGATCTGTCAGTTGCGTCATCTGTTTAATCAGCGGATACAACTGATGCGCGCGCTCAGTTGGCAAAAAGCCGGTTTTCTTGCGAATGAATAAAGTATCGGCATAAATATCGCGCAGCACAGCCAAGTAACGGCTCACCTTTGATTGCGATATTTGGTACATTTCTGACACCAACCTAGCGCTACCGGTTTCATAAATTGAGGTAAAGACGAATAACGCCCTCAGTTCTTGATTCAACATGCGGTCGGTTCCTGATGATTTTTCATGAATTATAAGTAGTTAAACTTAAATTCATTGTGATAAGTGTATTACTTTAGGGGTAATGCTGAGCTTTTTATAATTTTAGATATCTAAATTAACCGGATCATTTAAAACCCTGTTTGAAATTCCACCATTTGCTGAAACCCGAGCAGCCTCATAGGCGAGCTGGGTTATTTTGGGTTACACTCTGACCTTTGATTATCTGGCCTAAGTCTAAGATAATTGTCCCTTTGTTCTTGCGATTCAGGATTGTCACGCTATGCAAACTCAACACACGGCCGAACTCAACTTGTTATGGGGTTCTATGATTCTCGATGAGCTGGCAAGACTGGGAGTCAAGCATGTGTGTATGGCACCGGGTTCGCGCTCAACGCCGCTAACCTTAGCCGCTGCCAATCAAGATAAACTCAGCCAGCATTTGCATTTTGATGAACGCGGTTTGGGCTTTCTCGCGCTAGGGCTAGCCAAAGCAAGCCAAGCGCCAGTCGCCATTATTACTACCTCAGGTACCGCGGTAGCCAATCTTTATCCTGCGATTGTGGAAGCTTGGCTGACTAAGGTGCCGTTAATTGTTTTATCTGGTGACAGGCCGCCTGAGTTATTAAACTGCGGCGCCAATCAAGCCATAGTGCAAACCGGCATTTTTGCTAACTATGCCAGAATGATTAGCTTGTCGACGCCAGACTGGCATATTGCGCCGCAAGCGCTGCTCACTCAGCTTGATGAAGCCGTGAGTAATTTGCACACCCCATTACATATCAACTGCATGTACCGCGAGCCCTTGTACCCAAGTGCGCTCAACACTGACGTTGTCAGTGATTATCTCGCGCCTGTTAGCCACTGGAGGCAGTCGCAGCAGCCTTATTGCACCCATCAAACTTGGCAAGCCAATGCGCTGCCAACACCGCAGCAAATTGAGAATTTTAGTCATGCAAAGGGCGTGATAGTCGCAGGCACCCTAGCCCCAGAGCAAGACCCTAAGCAATTGCTGCAATTAGCTAAAAAGCTTGGTTGGCCGTTAGTCGTGGACGCGCAAAGTCAGCTGCGCCAAGACGATACTAGCCTTTACCATATAGATTCCCTCTTGCAGCAACCGCAAGCCATAGCGCTGCTTGCCCAAGCTGAGCATGTACTGGTATTTGGCGGGCGCTTACTATCAAAACGTTTGATTCAATACTTAGCGCAGCAGCCATGGCACGCCTATTGGCAAGTGCTGCCGCAGCAAGAGCGCCTTGACCCTAGCCACAAGCCTAAGCAGCTATTTCACTGCTCGCTTACTAGCTTGTGCCAGTTAGCTTGGCCGCAATCGGCGCAGGCTCATTGGGCTAATGACCTCTATGCCATCCAAACTACGCTCGAGCTTGGCTTTACTGAGCATATTGATGAAGGTGAATTTGGTGAGGCGCAAGTCGTGCGAGAATTCAGTGCCGATACTCGCCTCAAGCAACTGTTTATAGGTAACAGCCTGCCAGTGCGCTTATTTGATATGTATGCGCGGCCAACAAATCCTGAGTTAAACGTTTACACCAATCGCGGCGCCTCAGGCATAGATGGCTTACTAGCAACCGCTTGCGGCATAGCTAAAGGCTGCAGCGGCGCTACCGGCTTATTGATAGGTGATTTATCGCAACTGCATGATCTCAACTCCTTTGCTTTGGCTAAATCAATTGATACCCTCATGGTGCTGGTAATTTTAAACAATGACGGCGGCAATATTTTTAATCTGTTGCCAGTTCCGAGTGAAGCGCTGCGCAGCCAATATTATCGTTTAAGCCATGGCTTAACCTTTGCGGGCGTCAGTGAAATGTTCTCCTTACCTTACAGCCAAGTGACTAATAAAGCACAATATCAGCAAGCCATAGAGAATGCCTTTAATCATCAAGGCGCCTCTGTAATTGAAGTGATGGTGACGCCAGAGCAAGCCAGCAATCAAATTGCCGCCATCAATCAATACATCAAACTCAGTCAATGCCATTAGGGATTAAGATGCCGCTATCTATGGCGCCAGAGACTCAGCCAGAACTGGCATTTAGCTGTTATGGCGACCCTAAGTCGCCAGCGTTAGTCTTGCTCCATGGTTTTTTAGGCAATAAGCATGACTGGCTTGGCTATGTTGAGCATTTAACTGACAAGCTTTATTGCATTTGCATCGACTTACCAGGCCATGGTGATAGCCGCGATATGTTAATTCCATCCCCAGGCTTTGATAGCTGCGCGCAGTTAATTATCAATACGTTAGCCAAACAAGGTATCCATCAGTTTCACCTGCAAGGTTACTCCTTAGGCGGGCGTATTGCCCTGCACTTAGCCCATATGGCGCCAAAGACTGTGTTATCGCTGCATTTAGAGTCCTGTCACCCTGGGCTTAAAAACCTAGATGACAAAGAGGCGCGCTTAGCTCACGACAAATTATGGGCGGATAAGTTACTCACTCTGCCCATGGCTCAATTTTTACAAGACTGGTATCAGCAAGCTGTGTTTAGCGATTTAAGCCCAAATGCTAAAGCGCAATTAATTGAACGCCGCTTGGATAATGCGCGGCAGCTTCGAGCAAGTTCACAAACAAGTTCACCAGCAAGTGCACAAGTTGATACAAAAGCGAGTGCACCAACAGAGACAAAGGCTGAGGCGCAAATTGTGCGAGCTCCCCAAGGGCTACATGATTGCTATTGCCATACATCACTGGCCTTGCAGGCAAATTTATGGCATTTACCGCGCTTAATCCCAAGCTTCTATTACGCCGGTAGTCAAGATGCTAAGTTCTCAGCCCTAGCCCAGCAGTGGCAAGCGCGTGGCGGCCCGCAGGTGCACTTAATCGCGGCTGCTGGCCACAACATACATAATGCGCAGCCACAAGCGCTGGCCACGCGGCTAGCGGCCAATATTTGCCAAGGATAAGTACCTCTATGATGCTGGATTTTATTGCCCTTTATCGTTATCAGATTGCACTCAGCCCAAGCTTACCCGTTGCTAGTCAGCGCATTAACCAGCGCCTTGGGCTGGTATTAGAGCTAGCAAGTGGTGATAAACATACTTGGGTTGAGATTGCGCCGCTATCAGGCACAGATGATAACGGCCAAGCCTTGCATGGCTTTAGCCGCGAGCGCCTTGAGCAAGTTGAACACCAGCTTAGCCAAGATTTACCGCGGCTTTTTAATCAGCCCCTAGATGCACTGCTTGCGAGCATTCAACATAGATACCCTAGCCTAGATTTCGCCCTGAGCTTAGCTCATGCCAAATTAACTGAGCGTTTAGCGCCGGCGCGCACACACTTAGCCCCAATAGGGTTAGTTTATGGCCATAGCGGCGAAACTGACGCCGAGTTAGCTCATCGCCTTGAGCTGTATTTAACTCACTATCAAGGCAATTTTCTTAAAATTAAAGTGGGACAAAGACCTTGGCAGCAAGATTTGGCTCTTATCTACCAAGTGCTGGCTCACAAGCCCAAATTGCGCTTGCGTTTAGATGCTAATCGCCACTACTCGCTTGAAGACGCTATTGATTTTTGTGCCTGCTTACCTAAAGCCAATATTGATTACATTGAAGAGCCTTGCGCTAATGTCACTGACTGCCAAGCCGTGTATCAAGCCACAGGCATAGGTTTTGCGCTGGATGAAAGCCTGTGCGCGCCAGATGCTCACTATCAGCCCATGGCAGGGTTAAAAGCACTGGTATTAAAGCCTATGCTCATTGGCGATTTAGCTAAACTGCAAGCTATGATTGAGCAAGCGGCCGCTGATGGCGTGCGCAGCGTAATTAGCTCATCCTTTGAAGCCTCACTTGGTATTCACGATTTAGCCTTAATTGCGGCGCAGTTAACCCCAGACGAAGCGCCAGGCTTAGATACCTTATGTGCATTTAGCCAAGACTTGCTGATTAGCACGGCCAATAAGCCATGCTTAACAACAGCCGATCTCACTTTAGTGTTACAACTCGGGCAAAAGGTTAAGTGATGATTTCACCATTACACCAAACCGCAAACGAACACCCTAATTTACTGGCGCTTGCTAGCTCAAATGGCAGTATTAGCTATCGGCAGTTAAGCGCGCAGGTGTTGGCATTAGGGCAGTCACTGCGACAAGCAGGGCTTGGGCGCGGCTGTCGCCTTGGTGTAATTAGTCACAACAGCTTAGCTATGGTGAGCTTATATTGGACCTGCATTGATGAGGGCATAGTGTTTATGCCCATATCCCCAAGGTTTCCACCTAAGCAAATCAATCAATTACTGCAACGTTTTGCTATAGACCATATTTATAATCCGGGGGAAGTGGCAGGGCTTGTGGGCTGCGCTATTACGCCTGATTTTAACAGCCAACTGGCGATCCAAGCCCCCAATATTGATAGTCACCAAGCCGCCAATGTCATTTTAACCTCAGGCTCTAGCGGCCAACCGAAAGCTGCGGTTCACAGTTTAGCTAACCATATTCATAGCGCCCAAGGCTCGGCGCAAATCATCCCGCTGCACGCAGGGGATCGCTGGCTGTTATCGCTACCGCTATTTCATATTGGCGGTTTAGCCATACTGAATCGCTGCGCCATCGCGGGCGCCTGCGTGCAGCTAATGAGTGATGAGCCGTTATCACTGCAAGTGCCACAGGTTAGCCATGTCTCGTTAGTGGCAACGCAATTACAGCGCTTAGTGGATAATCACTGTGACTTAAGCGGACTTAAGGCCATGCTGCTTGGCGGCGGCGCTATTTCCAGTCAACTGCAAGCAGTATTAGCAAAGCATCACATTCAAGCCTTTTGCAGCTATGGCATGACAGAAATGAGCTCACAAATCTGCACAGGTCAGATTAATAACCGCGGCTTATCAGGCCGCTTGCTGCCTGAGCGCCAACTAGACATTCGTGATGGCATTATTTGGGTGAAAGGCGCGACCTTATTCTTAGGATATTTATCCGATACCGGGCTAGCCTTACCGCTTGACCCCCAAGGCTGGTTTTGCACTAACGATTGCGGCCACTGGAGTGATGATGGCCAACTGAACGTGACTGGGCGCAGCGATAACATGTTTATTTGCGGCGGGGAAAATATTCAGCCTGAGGAAATCGAAGCCTTATTAACTCAATTAGATGCAGTCGCAAACGCCATAGTTTTTCCTGTGCCTAACCATGAATTTGGTTTATTGCCCGCGGCCATTATCCGCTGGGCGGGAGATACTAGACTCAGCCAAGATGAGCTCAATCAAGCCATATTGCCGCTATTAGCCCAGTTTAAACGGCCTCGCCAATATTGGTTATGGCCAGAAGATGCGCCTGAGATGGGAATTAAAGTCAATCGCCAACAAGTCATAGCGTTAGCCCGCCAATCCATTGATTAAGCGCCATAGCAGTAAATGACAGCCACAAAAAAGCCTGCATCAGCAGGCTTGTTTATGGTGATGAGTCATTGACTCATCACAGCATTAAATCGACATTTGCAGCTTAAGCTTATTCATCGCATTTTTCTCAAGCTGGCGAATACGCTCAGCCGATACTTGATACTCAGCCGCTAGTTCTTGCAAAGTAATCTTATTTTCTTCATCTAACCAGCGCGCTTGCAGTATGTGCTGACTGCGCTCATCTAAGGTCTTAATGGCGGCGAGCAAACGCGACTGGGCATCGTTGTCCCAATTAGCGTTTTCTACTTGCGCGGCAACATCTGATGAATGATCTTCAAGGAAATGCACTGGGGCATAATCATGCTCATCGTCATTGTCGCTCGCTAAATCAAAGGCCGGGTCTTGCGCAGCCATGCGTGACTCCATTTCGGTCACATCGGCTTTACTCACGCCCAGATTTTCAGCCACCATGCTGACTTCTTCATCACTAAACCAACCTAAACGAGTCTTGGCTTTACGCAGATTAAAGAACAACTTACGCTGGGCTTTGGTGGTAGCCACTTTAACGATACGCCAGTTTTTCAATACGTATTCATGAATTTCGGCCTTGATCCAATGCACGGCGAAAGACACTAAGCGCACGCCAACATCTGGGTCAAAACGCTTAACCGCCTTCATCAAGCCGATATTACCTTCTTGGATAAGATCCGCCTGTGGTAAACCGTAACCGGCGTAACCGCGAGCCACATGCACCACAAAACGCAAATGCGACATGATCAGCTGCTTTGCCGCTTGCAGATCACCTGTTTGCTGCAGACATTTCGCCAACTCATATTCAGTTTCAGCATCCAGCATAGATCTGCTATTAACCGAGTGAATATAAGCTTCAAGACTACCGCTACTTTGGGGAACCGTCAGCGTCATAGAGGAAGATAACATTGTCATTCACGCTCCTAAAACATAAATAAACCAGCGACTAACGTGGTTTATATCGGGTTGTTTGGCTCCTTGTTGAGCCACAACCTGACGAACTATCGAATATTCATCGCAGACTGTCAACCTTAAGGCTTGTTTTTGTGTGCCTAAGGTTGAGCTAGCTGATATTCTATTCTGCCGTATTTCACCGTTGCTGCAAGTGAACAAATGTTCACCGTTATGAAGGTTCAATATTGCGTAAATGCTGCCTAACCGATAAGTAAGAGCCAAGCCAGCCTAAGAATGAAGCGAGGACAATTAACTGCAGCAACTCACTAAACGACAAGGTTTGCATGTTAAGACTGGTCTGGTACAAGCCCATTAACTCAGCCAGCGCAGAATCGAGGTACAACACCAAAATATTGATGATCACCCAAGCGAGTAATCCACCAATCACGCCATACCACACGCCTGTATATAAGAAGGGGCGCTGAATAAAGCCTTCGGTAGCACCCACTAGCTTCATCACTTCAATTTCGGCGCGCCGCGCCATAATGGCTAGACGAACTGTGTTACCTATGACAAGCACGACGGCCAGCACCAGCAACACGGCAATGGCCATCACAGTATGCTGCAGTAACTTAAGCACAGCTTGTAAACGCTCTAGCCACTCGATATCTAAGCGCCCAAAGCTCACTTCCGGCTCTTGCTGCAACTTATTTAGCAATTCGCGCGCGCCGCCCGCACTGGAATACTTCTGGCTTGGGGTAACCAGCACGACGGCGGGCAGCGGGTTAGTATCTAAATAATCGAGCGCCTCACCAAAACCAGACAATTGCTTAAATTCAGCTAAGGCTTGGTCACGGCTGATATAACGTACATCGCTGATTTCTGGGTAACTTTGAATGCGAGTAATAAGGTTCTTAATCGATTGCTCACTGCGCCCTTCATTGATAAACAATGAAATTTCAGCGGCGCTTGCCCATGAATCAGTCACAGCTTCGGCATTTTTAACTAATACTTGCAGCGCCGCAGGTAAACTTAAGCTCACGCCAAGTACCGCCATGGTCATAATCGACGAGACGGGATTGCGCCATAACTCACCTAGGCTTGCCATGGCCTGCTGAAGATGACGCACAAAAAACATAATGATCCGCCCAGTAAAAGGCAGTTTGCTGCGACTTAATGACACCTGATTAGACATGCAGAATCCTGTGGTTGCTTATCCGTGTGCTAGCTCTTGAGCACCTAACATCCGCCCTTGCCTTAAGGTTAAAGTGCGGTATTTCATCCGTGCAATCAGGCCAAGATCGTGCGTGGCTATGAGCACGCTAGTGCCAGCGGCATTTAAGGTTTCAAATAAGCGTAAAATATCCATAGATAACTTAGGATCTAAGTTACCTGTCGGCTCATCGGCCAGTAATAACGGTGGCTTATTGACGATAGCGCGCGCTATGCCCACCCGCTGCTGCTCACCACCCGATAACATCACAGGATTGTGCCTATCTTTGCCATACAGGCCGACCATATCGAGCGCACCATCAACGCGTTTGCGAATTTCACCTAAGGTAAAACCCTCAATCACTAACGGCAAGGCGACATTGTCAAACACGCTTCTATCCATCAACAAATGGTGATTTTGGAAGATCATGCCAATATCGCGGCGCAAATAAGGCACATCGTCACGCTTGATGCTGGCAATATCATGACCATTGATCATCACGCGACCGGCGTTGGCGCGCTCAATCACGGTGATCAACTTGAGCAAGGTACTCTTACCGGCACCACTGTGGCCGGTCAAAAAAGCCATTTCACCTTTGCGCAGGTGAAAATTCACATCATTCAATGCTTTATGGCCACCAGAATACACCTTGGTTACCTGCTCAAATCGTATCATGGGTTATCCTTAAGCCTTGTCACCATCTTGGTTAAATAATGCTTCGATAAAATCATTAGCATCAAATTGGCGCAAATCATCAATTTGCTCACCCACACCGATATAACGAATTGGAATGCCAAATTTATCAGCAATGGCGAAGATCACCCCGCCTTTGGCTGTGCCATCAAGCTTAGTGATGCTAATGCCGGTAATGCCGACCGCCTCTTGGAACAATTGCGCCTGACTAATCGCATTTTGGCCCGTGCTCGCATCTAAGGTCAGCATGACTTCATGGGGTGCATTGATATCGAGTTTTTTCATTACTCGCACCACTTTCTTAAGCTCTTCCATCAAGTGGCTCTTATTCTGTAAACGCCCTGCGGTATCAGCAATCAAGACATCGACTTTACGCGCTTTGGCCGCTTGCAAGGCATCAAACAACACTGAGGCACTATCAGCCCCTGTGTGCTGGGCAATCACAGGAATATTATTGCGCTGACCCCAAACTTGCAGCTGCTCTACCGCCGCCGCGCGGAAAGTATCACCGGCCGCCAGCATTACAGATTTACCTTGATTTTGATACTGTTTTGCCATCTTGCCGATAGTAGTAGTTTTACCTACACCATTAACGCCCACCATTAAGATCACAAATGGACCATCGCCATTTTCTGGCACTAACGGAATAGCAACCGGAGCTATGGTGTGATGCAATTCTTTACGCAGTAATTCATACAAGGCTTCGGCATCTTTTAACTGCTTGCGACTGGCGTGTTCGGTCAGATTTTTAATCAATTTAGTGGTGGTCTCAACTCCCACATCAGCAATCAATAACTGCTCTTCTAATTCTTCAAATAGATCATCATCAATCTTTTTACCGCGGAACAAGCTCATAAAGCCGCTACCAATGTTCTCACTGGTACGCATTAAGCCGCGCTTTAAACGCGCAAATAAACCTTCTTTCACCGGCTTATCCTGTGGCTCTGGCTGCTGTTCTTCAATTTCTGTTTGTGCTTGAGCTTCAGCTTGTACTTGAGCATCGCGTCGTGCCTGAGCTTCAGCCTGTGCTTGAGCTTCAGCCTGAGCATCGCGTCGAGCCTTAGCTTCAGCTTCTGCCTTAGCTTCAGCTTCTGCCTTAGCTTCAGCTTCTGCCTTAGCTTCAGCTTCTGCCTTAGCTTCAGCTTCTGCCTTAGCTTCAGCTTCTGCCTTAGCTTCAGCTTCTGCCTTAGCTTCAGCTTCTGCCTTAGCTTCAGCTTCTGCCTTAGCTTCAGCTTCTGCCTTAGCTTCAGCTTCTGCCTTAGCTTCAGCTTCTGCCTTAGCTTCAGCTTCTGCCTTAGCTTCAGCTTCTGCCTTAGCTTCAGCTTCTGCCTTAGCTTCAGCTTCTGCCTTTGCTTCAGCTTCAGCTTCTGCCTTTGCTTCAGCTTCTGCCTTTGCTTCAGCTTCTGCCTTTGCTTCAGCTTCTGCCTTTGCTTCAGCTTCTGCCTGCGCTTCCGCTAGTGCATTAGCCTCAGCTTCTGCTTGGGCTTGCGCTTCTAATTTAGCTTGTTCTTCATCTTGCGACTTGTCTCTGCGAAACCAGGAAAAAAAACCTTTCTTAGCCATAAATGCTACCGACACCTGTTATTTATTATGTGGCTGACGTTAATCAACAACTGAGTATTCGTTTTTATTACCAGCCGTAAGGGGCTGCCGTTATGGAGCTTAAGTCTCACTGACGTTAATTGTGTTTATTGCGCTTAGGGAAAGACTCACCCGAAACCGTCAACTTAAGGTAAAATTGCCGCCTTAAAGGTGGCATAGTCTACCACTTTCTTTCTTCAGGCAAAATCATAGGGGCACCATGGCCAAGAACAGAATGGCGAACAAGGGCACATCCTCGTCTAAAAGTGCCAGCAGCAACCCTAAAGGTGGTAGCGGCCAAGTGCGGATCATCGCCGGTCAATGGCGTTCTCGTAAGCTGCCAATTCACGATTTAGAAGGTCTTAGACCGACCACCGACAGAGTGCGCGAAACCGTATTTAACTGGCTAGCTGCAGAATTAACTGACAGTCGCGTACTGGATTGTTTTGGTGGCAGTGGCGCCTTAGCGTTAGAGTCTTTATCAAGATACGCAGCCTACGCGCGCGTATTTGAGCTGCAGCCTCAAGCCGCTAAACAGCTGCAAATTAACCTCACTACCCTAAAATGCGATACGGCAGATGTAGTGCAAGGCAACAGTTTGTTGTTATTGCAGCAAAGCCCAGCCACAGCGCTAGCTAAAAATGATCCAGCGCCAAGCAAGGGCTTTGATATTGTGTTTATCGACCCACCCTTTCGCCAAGGCTTAGCGGCGCAGTGCATTGAGTTACTTGATAAAAATCTATGGTTAAACGATGACGCGCTAATTTATTTAGAAACAGAGTCTGAATTAACCGATATGAACCTGCCAAGCACTTGGCAAGCACTAAAACACAAGCAAGCAGGACAAGTGAGTTATCGCTTATTTCGCTATCAAGCGGCAAGTGAATAATGTTAAGCCTGATTCGTTTAGGTAAAGGCGCGACCTTGCTGGCTTGGGGACTGATGCTAGTTAGTCTTTCGCACCCTTTTACGGGCATGATTCAGCCATTATTGCAGGGGCTGCTTGGAGTCACTTTGATCATGCATGGATTATTTAGCGCAGCATTTCATTATCGCTATCGCGCTAATCCAGCTATCACCCTCGCGCAGCTTCGCTGCACCCGCCTGCAAATATTAATATTCGGCGTCTTTGCTTTATTGGAATTTAAATTCCGCGCTTATAAAAGCCAGCATTCATAAAGCCGCGCCCATAAAAAAACCCGCTAACTGCGGGTTTTTTATAAGCTAATTGCCAACTTATCCTTTTGGATATGGGTGGGCAATGCCTTTGTGACAATCAATACAAGTCTTTCTGTCTTCAGGAGCTTTCTTGAAGTTCATTTCATGCATTCTGACAGCCATCTTCTTCATGTTAGCCGACGGATTTTCATAAATGCGGTTATGACAGTTTTGACAGGTTGAAGAGTCAATTGAACGTAAATAGTCGCGAGCCAATTCAGCTTGCTCTTTACGGTTAGTCTCTAACCATTCTTGAGTTTCAAAGCCGTCAATGGTCAAGTAACCAATGATATCTTTAGATACCACGATTTTCTTGGTCAAATAAGCAAATGGCTCTTGGGCAATATGACATTGCTGACACTGCACTACGATACCAGCACGGTTATCGCCATGCGGTGAAGCTAACACTTCATCTTGCAGAGAATGGCCTGCGTGACAAGTCATACAGAAAGCATCTGTACTGGTTGCATGCAGAGTTTGTTGGGTGGCAAAAAATCCAACGACGCCCACTACAATACCCACCACTAATAAGGCGAATATTGAGTATTTTGCGCTAGGTTTGAATAATGCACGCAAGTTCATCACAGCTCTCCAATTCTTCGGAATTTATCTTTTAATTTTTCTATTTTATGTTCATTTAACTTTAATAAATTTGATTCCGAATCAAAAAATGGACATTTAAATAACTAAAATCGTAAAAATGGGATCCTCATCGCACTAATCCGCTCAATAATTTTTCAAAACAACGGCTTCGTGATGATTTTACCCCCTGTTCTGGGTCATTTTATCTATCTAACTCACAATCTATGGCCCCAGGCAGCAAAACTGTGACGTCAGTCTAGTCATAAGTTGATTATGAGAATTGATAAACACAATATTCTGGGGTTAATCACAAGCTAATAAGAATAAGCTTATTAAATCAATAGTATAAAAGTGTGAAATATCTCACCTAAAAAATCATTAGCTATGTTATAGTTTACGAGTATTCATTGGAGATTTTTACTTTGGCAGTAAACCGTCATTCATTTTTCGTCATGTTAACTATGCTGGCACTTCTTGTGCAGGGCATGGCTTTCAGTGGCCAAGTGATGGCAATGCCAGTAAGTAACTCAATGGATCATATGCAAATAATGGATGCTCATTGCCAAGATCCAGTAAGCACTCATGCTTGCTGCGATGAATCGGCTGCTAACTCAGGCAATAAATCTTGCTGCGAGGGCGACAGCGCCTGTTTATCTGATTGTAACCATTGCCTCAGCATCTCTGTTGCTGGCACTTTAGTGGATACTCAGATGTGGCCATCGACTCTTGCTTACTCTGAGAAGCTATTTTCTGCTATCCCCTCGCTCCACTCACTAGCTCTGCCCACAGAACTGAGACCTCCCATAGTCTAAGTCCGCTAGGTTTGCCCCACGCAAACAACATCACCACCTTGTAAAAAATTCAGCCCGGCCTAACTGCACCTATTGAATCGTGCCTAGGTTAATTGCGGCTATCTCATAGATGGAGCTTTACTATGTTATCTTTTGCCAAAACTATTTTGTTAACGTTTTTCTTCGCGGTTTCAATGCCGACAGCCTTTGCTGCTGATCATATCCACGCGGCGCATGCAGCCAGCCACTCTTGCCCTATGCACCCAGAAGTAACAGGTGTTAACGGTGACTCATGCCCAAAATGCGGCATGGATTTAACCCAAACCTCAGCATCAGGCAAATCACATTGCCCAAGCAAAAAAGCCGATTGCGATAAGTGCCCAAGCGCTAAGCAAGCTCACCATGCCCAACATACGCAGCACACTCCTTATGATTGCCCTATGCACCCAGAAGTGACTGGCGTTAAAGGCGACTCATGCCCTAAGTGCGGCATGGATTTAGAGCCAGTAGCCACAGCGGCCACTCATGATTGCCCTATGCATCCAGAAGTCACTGGCGTTAAAGGCGATTCATGCCCTAAGTGCGGCATGGACTTAGAAGCTAAGCAGACTTCTGCGCCTAAAAAAACACATCATCACGGTTAATACTCTGGGCGGAGTGAGGGATTTTTTATGAATAGTTTTAATCTAAAAGCCAGCAGTATCTTACTTGGACTGAGTTTAAGCGTGGCTATGCCAAGCGCTATGGCGCAAACACAAGCCAGCAGCCAAGATGCGGCCATCACCACTAGCACCAGCAGCAACGCAGAGCAGCATTATTACTGCCCTATGCACCCGCAAGAAACCAGCCATGAGCCAGGTCGTTGCCCAATTTGTAAGATGTTTTTAGTTAAAGATGAGGAAGAAGAAGCCAGTGCTGAACATCAGCATCAAGACGCGAACGCAACGAGCAACATCAAGACCTTAGCCCCCATTAAGGAGCTTAAGCCGTTAACTGAGTTAACGCCTGCCAAGGTCAAATATGTTTGCCCTATGCACCCGCATATTGTCAGCGACCAAGAAGGCAGCTGCCCGATTTGTGGTATGGATTTAGAGCCAGTAAATATGGCCACCAGCGCCACTGAAATTGAAGTCAATGTATCAGGCAATATGCAGCAAGCCTTAGCACTACGGGTAGCCCCAGCAACCCGCGGCACCTTGTGGAAATACGTACGCGCCGTCGGCTCCATTGATTATGATCAAAGACAAATCGAGCATATCCACCCTCGGGTTAGCGGCTGGGTTGAAAAACTTAATGTTGAATCGGCGGGCGATAAAATTAAACAAGGCCAGCTGTTATATGAGCTGTATTCACCTGAGTTAATCAATGCCCAGAATGATTACTTGCTGGCCATGGAAACCTTAGCGCAAAACAATAACAGCAAAAATTATCAGCAATTAGTGCGTAATGCTGGCTTACGTTTAGAGCTACTGGGTTTCAACGCGGCGCAAATTAAGCAATTAGCCAGCACTAAGCAGACCCAGTTTAAGGTGCCATTTTATGCCAAGCGAGATGCTGTGGTAGAAACCCTCAACATCCGTGATGGCATGTATGTGGAGCCGCAAACTGAGATTATCTCGTTAGTGGATTTATCTAAAGTGTGGGTAGTCGCTGATGTGTTTGAAAATGAGCAATCTTGGCTCGCTTTAGGGCAAGAGGCTGAGATTAGCATTCCGGCGCTTAATATCAGCGATATGAAGGGCAAGATTGATTATATCTATCCAGAACTTGACCCTATTACCAGAAGCTTAAGAGTTCGAGTGGTACTGAGTAACCTTGATGCCACCTTGCGCCCAAAAACCTTAGCTAACGTAGCCTTCTTTGGCGGCGCTAAGCGTGGTGTCTTATATGTGCCAAGCGAAGCCTTAATTCAAACTGGCAAGCAAAACCGCGTCATAGTCAAACAAGGCGACACTAGCTTTGTGGCGAAAGAAGTCGTCGTTGGCATGCAAACCCAAGGTAAGAGCGAAATCATTTCCGGTCTTAATGACGGTGAAATGGTCGTGACCTCAGGTCAATTCCTGCTGGATTCAGAAGCTAGCTTAAAGGGCAGTTTACTCCGCTTAAGCCAAGGTCATCAGCACTAGGAGCGCATCATGCTAGAGAAAATAATCCAAGGCTGTTTACGCCAAAGGCTGATGGTGCTGATAATCACCATAATGATCGCCGTGATCGGCATAGATCAGCTGCGTAAAACCCCGCTCGATGCCCTGCCCGACTTATCGGACGTGCAGGTTATTATTAAAACCAGTTACCCAGGTCAAGCGCCGCAATTGGTTGAAGATCAGGTAACTTACCCGCTATCGAGCGCCATGTTATCTGTGCCAGGCGCTAAGACAGTGCGTGGATTCTCTATGTTTGGAGACTCCTACGTGTATGTCATTTTTGAAGATGGCACCGACATTTACTGGGCACGTTCGCGAGTACTGGAATACTTAAGCCAAGTCAGTAGCCGTCTGCCAAGTGGCGTGCAACCTAGCCTTGGCCCGGATGCCTCTGGGGTTGGTTGGATCTTTGAATATGCCTTAGTCGATCGCACCGGCAAGCTTGATCTGTCACAGCTTAAATCCCTGCAAGATTGGTACTTAAAGCTTGAGCTGCAAAGCGTGCAAGGTGTGGCGGAAGTCGCAACCGTTGGCGGCATGGAGCAGACCTATCAAATCGTATTGCAACCCAGCAAATTAGCTATTTATCAGATGGATATCTCAAGGGTCAAGCAAGCCATAGATAATGCTAACAGTGAAGTTGGCGGCTCTGTGGTTGAAATGGCTGAAGCTGAGTACATGGTAAGAGCCAAGGGCTATCGCCAGAGCATAGAAGATTTTGCCAACATCCCATTAGGCATGGCAAGCGCTACGGGCACGCCGCTATTACTTAAAGATGTGGCCGATATTCGTAAAGGCCCAGCCTCACGGCGCGGCATTGCTGAACTTGATGGTGAAGGCGAAGTGGTTGGCGGCATTATTGTGATGCGCTACGGCGAAAACGCATTAGCCACCATTGAAGCGGTGAAAACCAAATTAGAGCAACTGAAAACTGGCTTACCTGAAGGGGTCGAGATAGTCCCAACCTATGACAGATCTGGCTTAATTTTAAAGTCTGTTGATAACCTCTTTCAAAAAGTGATTGAGGAAATGCTAGTTGTTGGTGTGGTGTGCTTACTGTTTTTGCTGCACGCACGTTCAACCTTAGTGGCTGTGATCACCTTGCCACTCGCCATTTTAATTGCCTTTATGGTTATGAATGCCATGGGAGTGAATGCCAACATTATGAGTTTGGGCGGTATTGCCATTGCTATTGGCGCTGTGGTGGATGGCGCCATTGTAATGATTGAAAACATGCACAAGCATCTTGAGCATTTTGAGCAAAAACATGGCCGGCGTCCTGATAATAGCGAGCATTGGCAATTAGTCGGCGAAGCTTCCATTGAAGTGGGGCCAGCGCTATTTTTCTCGCTGTTAATTATTACCTTAAGCTTCTTACCTGTATTTGCCTTAGAAGCTCAAGAAGGCCGCTTATTTGCGCCTCTTGCCTACACCAAAACCTTTGCTATGGCGGCGGCAGCGATTTTATCTATTACCTTAGTGCCGGTATTAATGGGCTACTTTATTCGCGGTAAAATTCCAAGCGAGCAAAGTAATCCCTTAAGTCGCTGCTTAATTGCCTTATATCGCCCAGCGCTGCAAGGCGTATTAAAGTACCCAAAAACCACCTTGTTAGTGGCCTTCATTGCCTTTCTTAGCGCCTTTTATCCGTTATCAAACTTAGGCAAAGAGTTTATGCCTGAGCTTGATGAAGGCGATTTGTTATATATGCCAACTACTTTGCCAGGGATCAGTGCAGGTAAAGCGGCGGAAATATTGCAGCAAACCGACAGGTTAATTAAAACCGTGCCCGAGGTGGCTAGAGTCTTTGGCAAAGTGGGGCGCGCAGAAACGGCGACAGATCCGGCGCCACTAACTATGCTCGAAACCACTATCATGCTTAAACCCAAAGAGGAGTGGCGTGAAGGTGTTGCCCTTGAGGATGTTATTGCTCAGCTGCAAGCCACAGTAAAAGTGCCAGGTATCACCAATGCTTGGGTGCAACCAATTAAGACCCGCATCGATATGCTTTCAACGGGTATTAAAACCCCAGTGGGCATTAAGATCAGTGGCGCTGATGTTCAAACCCTACAAAGCATAGGCGCTGACATTGAAGCCATTTTAAGTAAAGTGCCCGGCACCCAATCAGCTTACGCTGAGCGCTCAAGCGGTGGCCGCTACCTTGATATCACCCCCAAACTTGATGTGGCGGCGCGTTATGGCATGAACTTAAGCGACATTCAAGATGTCGTGCGCTATGCCATTGGTGGCATGAACATAGGCGAATCCATTCAAGGGGCTGAACGTTACCCCATTAACTTAAGATATCCGCGTGAATTGCGTGATGATTTACAAAAGTTAGTCGAGTTACCTGTGGTGACCAAAAGTGGTAATTACCTGCCATTAGGTAACCTTGCTGATATTAGTATTAGCGATGGCCCGCCGATGTTAAGCAGTGAAGATGGTCGCCTGATCTCTTGGGTCTTTATTGATATCAAAGGTGTATCCATTGGTGACTATATAGATAATGCCAAAGTGGCCTTAGATGCTGAGCTTAAAGTACCGCCCCGCTACAGCTATTCATTTGCAGGCCAATATGAATACATGCAAAGGGTAGATGCCAAACTTAAACAAATAGTGCCTGTAACATTGGCAGTGATCTTCATCTTGTTAATGCTGACCTTTGGCTCAAGCCTACAAGCCAGCATGATCATGGTGAGCTTACCTTTCGCCTTAGTGGGCAGCAGCTGGTTACTCTACTTGCTGGACTACAACATGTCGGTGGCAGTCGCGGTTGGCATGATAGCGCTCGCGGGCGTTGCGGCTGAGTTTGGTGTGGTGATGCTGATTTACTTAAACAATGCCATTAAGCAGCATCAGGCAGAAGGGAAATATAACACAGTCAATGACCTCAAAGCGGCGCTAATGGAGGGGGCGGTAATGCGTATTCGCCCGAAAGCCATGACAGTTGCGACCATCTTCTTTGGTCTGCTCCCTATCATGTGGGGCGCTGGCAGCGGTAACGAAGTAATGCAAAAAATTGCCGCGCCTATGATAGGCGGCATGGTAACGGCGCCACTGTTATCACTATTTGTATTACCTGCCTTATATCTGCTGATCTATGGCCGTAAGCTAACTAAGGATTAAGCTTTAGCCTTAAGGGCACAATCACAGATTATCTATGATTGAATTCGCAGTAAAAGGCTTGCCCTTTTACTGCGAGCCCTTAATCCTTAGCTTCATTTATTGAGCTAATTTATTGAGCTCATTTATTCATAGAGTGAGCGGCTCACTCCCATGTGTTAAGTCAGTGTCACTCTTTTCATCACAATGTTAAGCTTGTGGATTCTTAACTGTCTGCAAAAACTAGATAAATAATGATGAATGTTAACGGCTTACCTTTAATTGCCCTGCTATTACTAACTGCCACGCCAAGCCACAGCGCGCCCATGACGGCAGAGTTTAGTGCCAAGGCTGTGTGCCCGCTTTATCAATCCAAAAACAAACAAACCAATCCTGGCGATCACCACACCCAAGTGGGTCAAACCTATGCCGTGATTGAATATCTAGGCAGCAGCGACAATCCTAGCTGGTATCGACTCGAGACTTCGATTGCCCCTTCTCCGCAGCGCTGGGTGGCAGCCAATTGCGGCGCACTAACATCGACAACACAAAGTGCCTCGCCTACGGCTGCGACATTCACTCAACCCTTATCTCAAAGCGCAAATCAGCCAGTGGCAGCTAGCAATAAACGCCAAGCATGCTCCACGCCTGAGCAGTATGATTCCAATCTATTAGCCTTAAGTTGGCAGAATGCGTTTTGTGAATTAAGTGGCCGTAACAAGGCCGAATGCAAAGCTATGCTGAAAGATGCAAGTTTGCCGGCGCACCACAACTTTAGCCTGCATGGCCTGTGGCCTAATAAACAAGGCTGCGGCATCAATTATGGTTACTGCGCTGGCGTGACGTCTAAACCGAAACACTTTTGCGATTACCCAGCGCTAACCTTGTCAGAATCCACTCGCACCGCGCTTGAAGCGTTAATGCCAAGCGCGCAATTTGGCACTTGTTTGCAAAAACATGAATATTGGAAACATGGCAGCTGCACCGCATTTAGCCAAGATAACTATTTTCAGCAAGCGATCCGCTTAACCACAGCAGTGAATAACTCGTCATTTGTGCGCGACTTATTAAAAAAGCGCATTGGCCAAACCATAAGTCGCAAACAGTTTATGCAGGCATTTAGCCAAGACTTTGGCCCTGATGCCAGCAATAAAGTCAGCCTGCAATGCCGCAATGGGGTGTTGATGGAAATCCAATTGAGCTTACCCAAAGACTTAACTGACACCAGTTTAAGCCAGTTATTAGCGCAAGCGCGCCCGATTAAACCTGGATCTTGCCCAGCGCAATTTACTATTGATGCGCCAGGCTATTAGCCTAACAAGCTCGCACTGCGATTAAGTAGTCAAGAACATTGGTGGCTTGATAACCAATTGAAACTTGAGCTATTAGCGGCAAATTTACTGCTGCGCTAAACGCTTATCGTCTAAAGCAACAATTGAGAATGTCGCCCCTTGAGGGTCATTAATCACGCTAAAACGACCAATTTTGGCAATATCTGTAGGCGATACACACACAGTCGCCCCTAAGGATGTCGCCCTAGCCGCGCTGTCATCACAATCTGCCACTTGGAAATACAGCATCCAGTGACTGGGCATATTGCCCCAGTCGCTGGTCATTTGCAGCATGCCTGCCACTGGCTTTCCAGAGACTGAAAATGCTCGATACAGCTGTCGATTCACTATTAAGGTGCGGCATTGCCACCCCAAGACTTGTTGATAAAAATGCTGGCAGCTATCGGCATCTTTGCAGGCAAGCTCAACCCAAGATAAATGATGACAACCACCGCCTTGTACCGCGCCGCTATGATCTTTGGCTTGCCATAAACAAAACACCGCGCCTTCGGGATCTGATACTTGCGCCATGAAGCCTGCGCTTCCCACTTGATGGGGGCCAAGGCGCACTACCCCGCCCGAGGCTTGCACTGCCTGTAAGCTGGCATGAATATCGTCCACCGCAAAATAAGTGCTCCAACCTAACATAGGTGTGCAGGGATCATCTTCAGCAGGATACAACGCGCCTATGGCAGTACCCTGCAACGAGAGCATGGTATAAGCGCCAACAGGCAGGGGCATATCATCCATTTTCCAACCGAAAAAGGCCTGATAAAACTGTTTCGCTTGCGTCCAATCCTTGGCAGCTAATTCACTCCAACAGGGCATGCCATGGCAAATATTGCTGTTATCCATAATCATCACTCAATCCATAACCTAGAGTTAAGTAAAGGCAGGAACCTGCCATTATGCCAACCCATAAAAAAAGGCCGCCGAGGCGACCTTGATTAGCTATCGAGAACTTATTGCTTGATACACATTACGTGATAGACACCATGCTCAACTTCAGTCCCTTCAGTTTCATGCTCAAAGCCTGGGAATTCTTTATCCCACACTTCTAAGCTCTTGAGATAATTGATTTGAGGACTAGTTTCATCACCAAAGTTTTCACCAGACATCAGCATTGGAATTCCTGGTGGATAAGGGATCACAGCATTGGCAGCAATGCGACCCACTAATTCATTGGATGGCACCATTTCCACATTGTTAGCCACAATGGATTGGAACGCCGCTCTTGGAGTAATAATGGCTTCTGGCAAGTTAGAATAAGCAGCATTGAGTTTTTCTGAAGGGTTATGTTCCTTCAGGTAAGCAAACATCTTATTACCTAAATCTTTCAGACCCATTTCACCATAAACCGCGGGATGACCATTGGCTAAATCGGGCAATACTTCGCGCAGTGGTGTGTTGGCATCATAGTGCTTTTTGAACGACAGCAAGGTATTAACCAGAGTCGCCCACTTACCTTTAGTAATACCCATAGAGAACAGGAACATTACTTGGAAGTCAGTAGTACGAGTTGGCACTATACCAAAACGACCTAAATATTGAGTCACCAGCGCCGCAGGCACGCCACTATCGAGTAACTGGCCATCATCGCCCATGCCAGGAGACAGGATAGACACCTTGATAGGGTCTAACATGCACCAGTCTTTTGGCATATCAGCAAAACCATGCCATTTATCTTCAGGATGCATAACCCAGCAATCTTGGTTAGTTACCAATAATTCGGCAGGGGCATCTTCAAAGTTATAGCTCTTTGCGGTTTCAGGGTCGATAACAGTTTCAGCATTCCAAGGCTTGAAGAACCAATCGTTATCGTTCTGATATTCTTTATGCAGCTTGGCCATGGCTTGACGGAAGTCAACGGCTTCGCGGATAACTTCTGTCGTTAATGATAAACCACGATTACCGTCCATTTGCGATACCGCCACATCGTTTGAGGCACTGATGGCATATAAAGGCGATGTAGTCGCATGCATCATATAAGACTGGTTAAATCTCTGATGATCAATGGCATTTTTACCATTACGCACATGTAACCATGAAGCTTGTGACAAGGCATTGAGCAGCTTATGGGTAGAGTGAGTTGCAAATACGGTTGGACCTTGATAATCAGCGGCTGGCTCACCGCGCATCGCAAAGTGATCGGCATAAATGGGGTTAAAGCGTGCGTAACCATACCAAGCTTCATCGAAGTGAATGCGGTCACAGCTTTCAGCCAAGATATCTTGAGCACGTTTAGCGTTGTAGCATAAACCGTCATAAGTACAGTTAGTCAGCACTGAATACACTGGTTTTTGTTCAGCAAACTCTTTGGTCAATTCGCTGTTTTTAGCGTTAGCTTTAAGAGCCGCGGCATTCATTTGGCTTGGGAAGATAGGGCCAATGATGCCATAACGGTTACGGGTAGGAACCATATACACAGGGCGGGCACCAGTTAACATAATGCCTTGTTCAATCGACTTATGGCAGTTACGGTCAACTATGACTAAATCATCTTCATTCATACAAGCTTGCATGATAGTGCGGTTAGAGCCTGAAGTACCAGTCACTAACGAGTAAGAACGATCAGCACCAAAAACACGCGCCGCATACTTTTCACTTTCACCAAATGAGCCGGTGTGATCGAGCAGAGATCCTAAATTACCGCGCTCAATCCCCATGTCGGTACGGAAAATACCTTCACCGTAATAGCTATAGAAGCGTTGGCCAGCGGGTGTTTTAGTAAAACCAACACCACCTTGGTGACCTGGCGCTGCCCATGAATATTCATGAACGTCGTCATACTTCATTAAGGCAGACATTAAAGGCGGTAATTGACGTTCGCGGTAGCGCTGCATGGCAGCTAACGCACGACCGGCAATAAAGTCAGCCGTGTCTTCTAATATCCATGCAAATTCATCAACCCGAGACATCAACTCACGGTTTACCGTTAGAGTAATCTTTTTGCGTTCGGCCAATAAGAAGACTGGCACACTTTCTTGACGACGTTTTAATTTCTCAATCAAGGTAAAGAAACGACTATTTTCTTCTGCTTGAGAACCGCTCATGGTGGATGTCAGCATTAAGCAATCAACTGCAGTATTAGCATTCAAAATTGAATAGCAGTCGTCATAACTAGTCGCAATAATAACTTCAACGCCACTTGTTTCTAATTCTTCAACTAAACGAGTAATCGCATGACCAACCACGCCTTCTTTTGGCGCCTCTTCAAGAATTAAACTGATATATTTTTTGCCGTAACCACTCATAGTAACGCTCCGACTTAAATAGTGAAAATTGAAAATATGGAATTAAAAAGCAAACTAAATAATAAAAGTATTGAATTGACTACTTAATCACTTATGATAAATAACCAGTCGATTAACACCTCGTAATATGGCTCTAATCTAGGCCAAAAGAATATTAAAAACAAATATTTTAATATTCTTAAATATCATAAACTTGCAAACACGCACACAAATAAAAGCATTGAGTTTCAACTAGTTATCTAAACGTATCCATTTAATTAACTATCCTTAATTCATTTTATTAATATCTATTTCAAACGTAGATGTTATCTCGCCATTTCTATAAGATTAACTTCAATTAATAACAATGGTTTTTTATTGCTGCCAAGTTAGATTTAACGTCAAATAAAGATAGATTCCAGCAACACCTTAGCATCAATCCTATTCAAAAAAGTAAAGCGCTCATATATCAGAATTAACCTGCTGTACTTTGCACCAATATTCAGCTTGAAATTTATTTTTGTTTTTTAATTTAATATGACTTGGGAGAAACGTCATGGCGTCAGAGTCAAATAAAATGGGCTTAATCGGCCTGACCACCATAGTAACGGTAAATATGATGGGGTCAGGGATTATTATGTTGCCCGCCAGCTTGGCACAAACGGGGGGGATTTCACTGCTCTCTTGGCTAGTGACTGCAGTTGGGGCTATGTGTATTGCTTATGCCTTCGCAAAATGCGGCATGTACTGCAATAAAGAAGGCGGTATGTCGGCCTATTCAGCCGAGGCCCATGGTAAATCATCATTCTTTATTGCTTCATACACTTATTATGTCTGTTTAGTTATCAGTGCTGTGGCTATCGCGGTTTCTGCGGTTGGGTATTTAGAGCCTTTCATTCCTTGGTTAAAATCTGGCCCCATTCATACTTTTGTTGGCGTGGTATCTATCTTGATAGTGACTATGTTTGCCAACTTTAAAGGACCTAAGATCACTGGTCGTATTTCAACTTTCACTGTCTGGGGTATTATTCTTCCCGTCGTAGGTTTATCTATTTTCGGTTGGTTCTGGTTTGATAACAGCATATTTTCTGCCGCATGGAATCCACATCATTTAGGTACTGGTGATGCTATTTCATCCGGTATTGCACTAACTCTGTGGGCTTTCTTAGGCATAGAATCCGCTGGCGCTAACTCAGGCGCAGTCGAGAACCCAAAACGTAACGTGCCTTTAGCGTGCTTATTAGCCACTAGTTTTACCGCTGTGGTTTATATTGCCTCAACCTCAGTGATTCAAGGGATTGTACCTAACGAAGTGTTAGCGACATCTAACGCGCCATTTGGTCTAGTGTATTCATACATGTTCAATGATACCGTCGGCCAAATAGTCACAGGTCTTGCGGTAATTGCTTGTATAGGTTCATTATTAGGCTGGCAGTTTACTAATGCCCAAGTATCTAAAGCAGCGGCCGATATTCGTTTATTCCCTAAAATCTTTGCTGATGTCACTAAAGATAACGCGCCAATCAAGGGTATGCTAATTATGCTGCTACTTGAACTTGGCTTAGCAGTAATGACTATTTCACCAAGCTTAGTTAAACAATTTAATGTGCTACTTAATTTGGCCGTATTTATTAATATGGTGCCTTATATCTTATCTCTGACAGCACTTGAAATTATTCTGCGTGAAAATAAAGTCAATCGTAGTGAATATTTTAACGCTGCCATTATAGGCACTATAGCAGTAGTTTATAGTTTATACGGCGTATATGCCTGCGGTGAAGATGCGGTATTCTACGGCACCTTAGTGACTCTGTTTGGTTATATTTTCTACGGCTTTATCGCCGCTCGAGATAAAAATACGGCACTTAACGTTAATACCAGCATCAACTAGCTATATTTTTACTCAAATTTACATCATAAAAAAAACCGCAAATGCGTAATGCCAATCAGTTAAGACAGATCGCTTGACGATCTCACTGAAAGGATCAAAATCCGATGACCCCATGTCATCGGATTTTTTTATGCAACTTTCAGACGCTTTGGCGCGTACTCATATCAATCGCCATACCGAATTCACCTGTCTGGCCGATGTGCTTGAGCCTGATTTAATTCAGTCGTGCCTTGATTCACATGGTGTTGCCAGTTTACGGCGACGTAAGTTACCTATGGATGCCATGATTTGGGCGGTGATTGGTATGGCTCTGTTCAGAGGCGAGTCCGTCCGCTCTCTCATCAATAAGCTTGCTATCGTCTTACCTCAAGAAGTGGATTACGTGGCTCGCAGCGCTGTCACGCAAGCGCGTAAGCGGCTAGGCTCTGACGTTGTTCAGGATGTGTTTAAGCGAAGTGCCAAGACCTGGCATGAGAGAGCAGAGCATCCTCATTGGTGTGGACTCAACCTCTACGGTGTCGATGGTGTCGTGTGGCGAACACCTGATAGTGAGCAAAACAACCAGGCCTTTGCCAAAACCGCCAATGCTGCTTATCCTCAAATTCGTATGGTTTGCATGATGGAATTAAGCAGCCACTTGGTATTGAACAGTGCCTTTGATTCTGTTGCTGTCAGTGAAATGAATTTAGCCGCCGAACTGATATCCAGCATACCCAATAACAGCCTGACTCTGTTTGACAGAGGCTTCTATTCCTTGGGGCTTTTGCACGCCTGGCAACAGGCTCAACCTAACAGCCACTGGCTGCTGCCGTTGAAGAAAGGCACACAATATGAAGTGGTACGCTCTTTAGGAAAACACGACCAACTGGTGCAGTTAACCACCACAGCTCAAGCCAGAAAGAAGTGGCCTATTGCCTGACAATATTGAAGCTCGCTTACTGACGAAGACGGTAAAAGGTAAGTTGGTTTCCATTTTGACCTGATTAACTGACCCCTTACGTTATCCGGGGGCCGAGATAGTGGATTTATATGCCTATCGATGGGAGATAGCAGTGGGCTATCGGGAGATGAAGCAGCATCTGCTGGAGAGTCGCTTTACGTTACGCAGTCAATTACCAGAGCTGGTTATCCAAGAATTGTGGGGGGTACTGTTGGCCTATAACCTCATCAGATACAAGATGGTGTTGATGGCTAAAAGCTTACCGTCGTTACATCCGAACCAATTAAGCTTTAGAGATGCGTCGAGTTATATCATTTTCAAACTGACTCAGCTGTCATCTCAAATGCGAGGGAATGTCCCGAGAGATGTCTTGGACATAGTGCGTAATGCGATGCAGTTCAAGCTTGATGGGAAACGGGATAGAGCCTATCCACGTGCGTTAAAAATGAGTAAAAACAAGTATCCCATTAAGCCTAAGAAAAATGCCGTTCACACTAAGTGAACGGCATTAGGCAAATGCGGGTTTTTTATAGAAGCAGTACTTAGACTTTTTTAACACACATCACGTAGTACACCCCATGTTCATTTTCGGTGCCTTCGGTTTCATGCTCAAAGCCAGGGAACTCATTATCCCAAACTTCTAAGCTCTTCAGATAGCCAATTTGTGGACTTGAATCATCACCAAAACTTTCACCCGACATCAACATAGGGATCCCTGGTGGATAAGGGATAACCGCGTTAGCGGCAACGCGGCCTTTGAGTTGATGGGATGGCACCATCTCAACATTATCTTCAACTATGGCTTGGAACGCCGCCCTTGGAGTAATCACAGCTTCTGGCAGAATAGAATAAGCAGCATTGAGTTTTTCTGACGGATTATGCTTACGTAAGTAGTTAAACATCTTGTCCCCCAGTTCCTTCATGCCTAAGTCGCCATAGACTTCAGGATGCGCCTTAGCTAAATCCGGTAGTACTTGCACTAAAGGCGCGTTGGCATCGTAATGCTTTTTAAATGCCAACAAGGTATTTACTAATGTCGCCCATTTGCCTTTGGTAATACCCATAGAGAACAGGAACATGACTTGGAAGTCAGTCGTACGGGTTGGCACTATACCAAAGCGCCCTAAGTACAAGGTGACTAAAGCTGCAGGTACGCCACTAGCTAATAAATTGCCATCATCGCCCATGCCAGGCGCTAAGATAGACACTTTAATGGGGTCAAGCATACACCAATCGGCAGGCATATCTTTAAAGCCATGCCAGGTATCCCCAGGATGCATAATCCAGCAGTCTTGATTAGTCGCAAGTAACTCAACCGGCGCCTCTTCAAAGGCATAACTCTTACCAGTAGCGGGATCTGTGACTACTTCGGCGTTCCACGGTTTAAAGAACCAATCGCCATCAGCATTGCATTCCTTGTTTAACCGCCCCATGGCTTGGCGGAAATCTATGGCCTCTTTAATCACTTCATTGGTGAGGGATAAACCGCGATTACCATCCATTTGTGAAACCGCAATATCGTTTGACGCACTGATAGCATACAGAGGCGATGTGGTGGCATGCATCATATAAGCTTGATTGAAACGGTTGTAATCAATGGCATCTTTACCATGTCTTACATGTAACCACGAGGCTTGTGATAAGGCATTTAACAGCTTATGGGTTGAGTGAGTCGCAAATACAGTTGGACCGTCATAATCTGCTTGCGGTTCACCTCGCATAGCGAAGTGATCTTCATAAATAGGATTAAAACGCGCATAACCATACCAAGCTTCGTCAAAGTGAATGCGGTTGGAGCTTTCAGCTAAAATGTCCTGCGCACGCTTGGCGTTATAACAAAGGCCGTCATAGGTACAGTTGGTAAGCACGGCATAAGCAGCTGAATCCTCCGCCTTATGCTGGGATAATTTACTGCCCTTAGCGTTGGCGATTAATGCCGCTTTAGACATTTGATCGGGATAAATTGGACCAATAATACCGTAGCGATTGCGAGTAGGAACCATATAAACAGGTAAGGCACCGGAGAGCATCAAGCCTTGTTCAATCGATTTATGGCAGTTACGGTCACAAATGGCCAATGCATTCTCACGCATACAAATTTGCATAATGGTGCGGTTCGCGCCCGAGGTGCCAGTCACCAAAGAGTAAGAATTATCTGCGCCAAAAACTTTAGCTGCATACTTTTCACTTTCACCAAAATAACCCGTGTGATCCAATAAAGATCCTAGCGATCCGCGTTCGATCCCCATGTCTGTTCTGAACAGGCCTTCGCCGTAATAGCTATAGAATCTTTGCCCTGCTGGGGTCTTAGTAAAACCGACCCCGCCTTGATGACCTGGAGCCGCCCAAGAATATTCGTGGATGTCATCATATTTCATCAAAGCAGACATTAATGGTGGCAGCAGTTGTTCGCGATAACGCTGCATAGCCGCGACCGCGCGACCTGCGATAAAATCGGGTTTATCTTCTAAAATCCAAGCAAATTCATCGACTTTTGACATCAGCTCACGATTGACGGATAAAGTAATTTTTTTGCGCTCGGCTAATAAAAAAACCGGAACACCTTCTTGGCGACGATTGAGCTTATTAATGATCACATAAAACTTTTCATTCTCATCCGTTTGCGATCCACTCATAGCGGATGTCAGCATTAGACAATCTATGGCGGTATTAGCATTTAATATGGAATAGCAATCGTCAAAAGAGGTAGCAACTATTACATTGGCAGAATTATTTTTAAGCTCTTCAATTAACCGCCCAATTGCATTACCAACCACGCCTTCTTTCGGCGCTTCTTCAAGAATCAAGCAAGTCAGTTTTTTCCCATATGTACTCATAAATATTGCTCCACCTAGTCAGACATGTGTATGCCACTTCACCTTATATTTAGCGCAATGACACCAACACTCAACATTGAGCTATATTTCTGGCGAGTTTTTTAAAATCAGTCTTTTAATGTAGATGACTGTCTTGGACTTCGCAAAAAAAAGCCCAAGTTTTTTTAAGTGTTATCTCATCGACTACATAACGAGCCCGCTATTATTAAATCTTTAATACGAGGATTTAGTTCAGAAGACATTGGAAATAAACATAAAAATTATCGCCAATTTTAATTTGATTTATGCTCACCATATTTTTGGCAAACCTCCAGCGCCTAACCTAGACTTTCCTGTAACAAATAAATCCGAAAAAAGATCAACAACCATGGTTATAGATTACCATTTAATTAACCCACTGACTTATTTGCAAAACCTATAAACCCAGTCGCTAAGGCACTTGCCAATATGTCACTGAGTTTGTCTTATCAACTTTGAAAGAACTAAATGCATCTGGGAGTTCAAATATGGCGTCCAAGTCAAATAAGATGGGACTAATAGGTCTCACTACCATAGTGACCGTCAATATGATGGGATCTGGTATTATTTTACTACCCTCAAGCCTAGCCCAAACAGGAGCCATATCGCTGTTGGCTTGGCTAGTTACCACAGCCGGCGCTATGTGTATTGCTTACGCTTTTGCTAAGTGCGGCATGTACTGTAATAAAGATGGTGGTATGTCCGCCTATTCCGCCGAAGCCCATGGTAAATCGTCATTCTTTATTGCATCTTATACCTATTATGTTTGCTTAGTCATTAGCGCGGTGGCCATTGCGGTATCTGCGGTAGGTTACCTTGAGGCCTTTATTCCTTGGCTTAAACAAACCCCAGTGCACACCTTTATTGGTGTGGTCGTTATTTTAATAGCGACTATGTTTGCTAACTTTAAAGGCCCTAAACTTACCGGTCAGATTTCAACCTTCACTGTATGGGGCATTATTATCCCCGTAGTTGGTTTATCGGTAATAGGTTGGTTTTGGTTTAGTCCAAAGATGTTTAGCGAAGCTTGGAATCCACACAACGTCAGCACCCTTGGGGCAATTTCATCCGGTATAGCCTTAACTCTATGGGCATTCCTAGGCATTGAATCTGCGGGCGCTAACTCAGGCGCCGTAGAAAACCCACAAAGAAACGTTCCTATAGCCGTGATGTTAGCTACCAGCTTTACTGCCGTGGTTTATATCGCTTCCACTGCAGTTATCCAAGGCATTATCCCTAATGCAGAATTAGCCAACTCTAATGCTCCGTTCGGCTTAGTCTATGCTCACATGTTTAATCCTATCGTTGGGCAAGTCATTACCGCATTAGCAGTGATTGCTTGTATCGGTTCTTTACTCGGTTGGCAATTTACCAATGCCCAGGTATCTCGCGCTGCGGCAGATATTCGCCTTTTCCCTAAAATATTTGGTGAAGTCACTAAAGATAATGCCCCTGTTAAAGGCATGCTGATCATGCTTGCCCTTGAGTTAGCCTTAGCCGTTATGACCATTTCACCCAATCTGGTTAAACAGTTTAACGTCTTGGTGAATCTAGCCGTATTTATCAATATGGTGCCTTACATTCTTTCAATGACAGGGCTCGAAGTTATCTTACGCAATAGTAAAGTGAGCCCTAGTGAATATCGCACTGGCGCTATTGTAGGTACCTTGGCAGTGCTTTACAGTATTTATGGTGTGTATGCTTGCGGACAAGAAGCGGTGTTTTATGGGGTGATAGTGACCTTCATCGGCTATATCTTTTACGGCTTTATTGCTGGTCGAGATGCCCATGAGAATATCATGCGATCTTAGTTAGCCTAAAACCAAAAAAGCCCCAAATCCCTGGGGCTTTTTTATTGGTTATTGGTGTAATACAGAAATTAACTACCGTATTGCGGCAACCAAGACGCCATCACTAATAAATGGCAACAAGCGGTTAATACGCCAAAGCCTATCACAATAAAAATAGTGACATTGCCACCAGCAACTTTAAACCCCTGATAGTCAGGATGCAGCTTACGAACTTGGTAGGCCATTAACGCTGGTACTATTACCGCCCAAATACAAGCAGCTAAAGCCGCAAAGCCGATTGCCACTAGAAAGCCGTTAGGGAACAGCAAACCCAGCAAGGTCGGTGGAATAAAAGTCACGCAGGCGGTTTTAGTGCGACCAGAGTAACTATCATCAAAATTAAACAAATCAGCCAAATAATCAAACAAACCTAAGGTAACCCCTAAGAAGGATGATGCCACCGCTAGATTAGCAAATAAGGTCAACATACTAGTTAGCCATTCGCTATTCATCACTTTATCTAAGGCAGCCACTAATACGCCGATATTTCCGCCTTCCTTGATAATACTAATAAATTCAATTCGACCTATATTACCCATCGTAGCCACTAACCAACACAGGTAGATAACCAAGGCAAGGAAGGTACCTAAGAATATGGCTTTAATGATTATTTTATGATTATTGCCATAATACTTTACCAAGCTTGGTACATTACCGTGATAGCCAAAGCTCGCTAGACCAAAAGGCAGTGCGGCCCACAAATAAGGGGCAAAGCTAGCTTCACCCTGTGGATCAAATAAGCGGCTAGGCTCAACTTCAATCAGTAAATTACCTGCAGCCAAGAAAAAGGTAATCACCATACCACCTAACATAATGGTGGTAATACGATCGACCGCCTTAGTACTAATAAGCACTATACCCGCTAATATCGCCACAAATACTAGTCCAGCAACGGGTTGAGGTAGGTTAATCCCCATGCTTTGCAAGCTATGATTAACTATCGACCCACCGCCACTGATATAAGCATAAGTTAAGATATAAAGTACAAAGGCAATCGATAGCCCAGTCACTATCCGCCAGAACTGCCCTAAGGTATCGCGCGTTAAGGTATCAAAGCTAACGCCAGGCTTAAAATGCAGATTGGTTTCTAATAATAAGAGTCCTGAAAGCAGCATGATCAGCCAAATGACAATTAACATCACTACGCTATAGCTAAACCACATACCGGCACTTACTACGGGCAATGAGAACATCCCAGCCCCAACTGTGGTCCCCGCAATAATCATGGCGCCCCCCAGTAACGATTTTCCTGCTGGCTCGGCATTCATATGATTAGCCATGTACTTCTCCAAAAAAATGAGCGTAAATACGCATAAAAAAGCCTGCTCAAGCAGGCTAGTAGATTGGCAAATTCTTAGTGGGCCTTAGCCACACTCTGAATGATGGTTTGACGAATATTGGCCCGCAGCAATCCGTTGGCGTAATCACGAATTCGAATAATCTCAGCACTATGCGCTGATTCACTCAAATAGCCTAAATCCTTTAACTTTAAGCTTAAACAACCATACAATTTCTTATCGTAAAACTCAGGCGCAGTAATACCATGGATATGACCTAAATGCTGCGCCAATTGATGACCTTCATTTTCAAGCGCAGCGCGCTCAATATGAGGCTTAGCCACTAATAAATTGAATAACATGGCATACCGCTGCATAGACTCATCTACCACGGCGGCTAACAAGAGCAACTGATCAATCTTACTGGCATTAATTTCTAATACTTGATCTTCTGTCACTAAGCCTTCTTGGATAAATAAATCCAGCACGCTATCGATATAGCCATCCAGATCAGCAATATCCATAAACAATTCAGCTTGTAATAACGGATAGAAACCATGACACATCTGCTTTATCTTGTTTCGATCGACCACTTCATGCTGAGTCAAAATACAGGCAATCAAAGATGGTAAAATCAACAAATGTAAGATGTTATTGCGGTAATAAGACATGGCCAGCAACTGCGAAGCTTCAATCGAGATAATCGAGCCTAAAGCATCTTGCTCAGACACTAACTTTTTCAACTCTAAACCTTGTTCGACCAGAGACTCACCATTGCCTTCAACCACTGAGGCATAACTGGTATATGGAACTTCTTTTAACAGATGCAAGTACAAGTCTAATTGACGGCACAGCTGGCTGCGCTCGAGCGCATTTTGCTCAGACGCCAATAACACCATACTAGTTAAAGTCACTGAGCTCACTGCAGCAGCATCGTTAATATGAGTCATCACCTTATTAGCTAAGCCATTGACCACAGGGGTTAACCAGCTTGGCTTAGCCTGCGGATTGGTGCTCATTTGCTCACGCCAATCAGCTACATGCTCATTCAGGTAGCTTTGAATGGTAATAGGCTCGCCAAAATTCACATAACCTTGACCAAAGTTACCTAATTTACGGATGGCACCAAATACTTGCCATAGCGACTCTTTTTGCTTCTTTTTGCCACTTAACTCTTTGTGATAGGTCGCGACTTCCATCACATGGTCATAACCTAAATACACAGGCACTAAAGTGATAGGACGCTCAATGCCGCGCAGCACTGAATTTAACGTCATGGCTAACATGCCGGTTTTAGGGGTTAGCAAGCGCCCAGTACGCGAGCGACCACCTTCAGTAAAGTATTCAACTGAATAGCCTTTAGTGAACAGTTGGTCTAAATATTCACGAAAGACTGCGGTATATAATTTGTTGCCGTTAAAACTGCGACGAATAAAGAAGGCGCCGCCACGTCTAAACAAAGGCCCCGCCGGCCAGAAATTAAGATTGATACCCGCAGCAATATGCGGTGGCACCATACCTTGGAAATATAAAATGTAAGACAGCAGCAAATAGTCCATGTGACTGCGATGACAAGGCACATACACGATTTCATGGCCATCATGGTGCAACTGGCGCACATGTTCCGCGCCCTTAATATTGATGCCCTTGTAGAGCTTATTCCAAAGCCATGTCAGCATGCGTTCGGCAATTCTTACCAAGCTATCAGAATAATCCGCCGCGATTTCATCAATATATTCAACAGCCTTAGCCTTAGCTTCGGCATGAGTAATTTTTTTGGATTGAACTTCCTCATCAATCGCCTTCTGCACTGCTTCGGAATTAATGAGGGCATGAAATAAATTCTGACGACTTGGCAGCGACGGCCCTGTCATCACTTTGCGCTGACGGCTAAAGTGAACCCTAGCAACGCGCGCAAGTTTATGGGCAATCTGCTGATCCGTGCCATGCTCGTCAGCCATATAGCGCAGCGACACAGCATTAGAGAATTGCACAAAATTATGGCGACCTAAGAATAAGATCATAAAAAATTTGCGCAGCCAATTAGGATCTTCGCGCTCTAACACCGCGGCCTTCATAGTGTCATCTTCTTTACCTGGTGTCCGTCCCCAAAACAGACTCACAGGTACAAGTTGAATTTCCAAATCAGGATTAGCTCTGTGCATTTGCAGCAGAGTTTTAAATTCACTTAAGAAGGCATCACTTGATGGCCGATTGCCAAACATAGGTTTAGCGCGATTTAAGCACACAACTCGCGGCAGTGCTTTGCCGTGGCATTCCAACTCATCGTAAGGGCTAGGTAAACCAAACTTATCGGTGACATCGCTCAAGGCGGCCATATCGCTGAAAGATTCAGTTTTCATTACATAAATGAGCGGTTTTTTAGGATCAAGATTTAGATCGGCAAAGGGATCTGTTGGCACAACGATTGTGTGCACTAGCTTGCGCTGAAACCAGCGCAACACTGTCATTACGAAAGAGTCTTGTTTGGCCATTGTTATTATGCAATTCAGGTCACGTTAATAGTCCTATAGAATACCAGAACAGGCTACTTGATAGCGAATCTCTACTTAAAACAAACCTTGGCGAATACTTGCGCCAGCACAAATACTGTATATACTAACAGTAACTGTATAGAAAGACAGGAACCAACATGAGACCTTTAACACCCCGCCAAGCAGAGATTTTAGAACTGATTAAACGCAATATCAGCGAAACTGGTATGCCGCCAACTCGTGCAGAAATTGCGACTCAGTTAGGGTTTCGCAGTGCCAATGCCGCCGAAGAGCATTTAAAAGCGCTGGCAAAAAAAGGGTGTATTGAAATCATGCCTGGTACTTCTCGCGGTATTCGTCTGCCGCCCGAAGAAGTGGTAGAAATTGAGACTGGTCTGCCACTCATTGGCCAAGTTGCTGCGGGCGAGCCTATTCTTGCCCAGCAACATGTCGAAAGTTATTTTCAAGTTGATGCCACTATGTTCCATCCTGCCGCCGACTTCTTATTAAAAGTTCGCGGCGATAGCATGAAGAACATCGGCATTCTCGAAGGTGATTTGCTAGCCGTGCATAAAATGCAAGAAGCTCGCAATGGCCAAATTGTGGTGGCTCGAGTTGATGATGACGTCACAGTTAAGCGCTTTGAAAAGAAAGGGAGAATAATTTATCTACACCCTGAAAATGATGAATACTCCCCGATAGTTGTTGATCCTAGCTATCAAGAACTGACCATAGAAGGCTTAGCCGTAGGCATTATTCGTAATGGTGGTTGGCTATGACCACCAAAACATCAACCACATCAGGTCACCCCGGATTATGGTGCGCTAATACTCGGCGCGTTCATCAAACCATGATAGAAAGCTTACCAACCCAAGGCCAAGGGCGAATTGAGCTTGAAAAAATTGCCCCACAACTGGTGCGTCTCAGTCACCAAGGCCAATGGATAGTCTTAATTAATCCGCCCAACATAGGTTATAAAACCATGTTGGCCGCGGCTGGGGTTCGCTTAGATAGAGTTTTACTCGTAAAAGCCAAAGATGAAGTTGAAGCCTTATGGGCGAGTGAAATTGCCCTTACCAATGGTACCTGCAGCGCCGTATTAACTTGGGTTTCTATGTTAGATCAACGCGATCAGCGCCGCATGCAATTAGTTGAACGCAATGCTCGGGCGATTGGCTTTATTTTTGAACATGTAAACCTAACGCTTGGTGACGAGCTCGCATTTAAAGCCCCGCAGACCTTACTGCGTGCCATGCATTAGCACCTAAACATAATCTAAAAATCTAAGCTCGAAATTCACTAATTCAAAATCTAGGCTCGCAGCCTAAGCTCAAAATTTAAATGCAAACCAAGTTCAGCCCAACATAGTGCTGCAGATTAAATTCTGCAGGCATGTCTTAGCTATTACTCATCATCGCCACCAGCATTCATTTCAGTCAGCAAGCCACGCCCTATACTTTCAATCTTTATTGATTTCTAAATTTATGACTTTTCAGCTATATATCTATGGTATGGAAAATTAAGTTGCTGCTAACTTTAATGAATAATGGATTTATCTGATTAACGATTAGTGTCCAATATCGGGCAGCATCATCAAGAATACCTTGGTGCTAGCCTCAAAACACTTGCCGTCATCGTTTGCTGTTGTGGGAACCGAAGAGTTTACATAGCACCTAGACTTTACTGTGTACCTCTTCTTTGTAATTGCTTAGGCAATTAATCGGGGAGATGTCTCTTGAAACCAATACATTTTCTTTTGGCATGTATACTCATGCCGATTTTTCCAGCCACAAGTATGCCGTTAAATATGACCCAAGGGGTGTCAGCCATTAGCGGCAAGGTCTATGACCTACATATGACCATTCTCTACATTTGCTGCGCCATAGGGCTCATAGTTTTTGGCATCATGCTTTACGCCATCATCTATCACCGCAAATCCAAGGGTGCCAGCCCAGCCCAATTTCATGAAAGCACTAAAGTTGAAATCGCCTGGACGATAATCCCTTTTATCATTCTGATTTTAATGGCTATTCCAGCTACTACCACCTTGATTGCAATGGAAGATACTAGTGATGCCGAACTCACTGTAAAAGTGACTGGCTCACAGTGGAAATGGCATTACCAATATTTTGATCAAGATGTTGGCTTTTACAGCATCCTTTCGACCCCAAGAGATCAAATCGATAATTTAGCGCCCAAAGATAAAAACTATTTACTCGAAGTTGATAAGCCGCTTGTGATCCCTGCCCACCGTAAAGTGCGGTTTCTGGTGACCTCTGAAGATGTTATTCACTCTTGGTGGGTACCTGCCTTTGCGGTAAAAAAAGATGCCAACCCCGGCTTTATTAATGAAGCTTGGACACGTGCTGACAAGGTAGGTATTTATCGCGGCCAATGCGCAGAATTATGCGGTAAAGATCATGGATTTATGCCGATTGTGGTGGAAGTCATGGAGCCAGAAGCTTTTGATCAATGGATGATTGCGCAGCAAGCATTAAAAGCCCAAGCATCAGAGCAAGCCAAAGCGCAATTAAGCCAAACCTTAACCATGGCCGAATTGATGACGCAAGGGGAGCAAATTTATGTCAGTCGCTGCGCCGCTTGCCATCAACCCAATGGCGCCGGCTTGCCAGGTGTATTCCCAAGCCTAATTGGCAGCCCCATCATCAAGGGGCCTGTCACAAATCATATCAATATCGTATTGCATGGTAAGGCAGGAACCGCCATGCAAGCCTTTTCCAAACAGCTTAGCGCACAAGAAATTGCCGCAGTGGTTACCTTTGAGCGCAATGCTTGGGGCAATAATTCCGGTGAAGCAATTCAAGCTGCCGACGTTAGCAAACTGAACCAATAAGGGGATATGTGATGACAACTGAAAAACATACACCTATCCGCGAAGAACTGCAGTACGCGGGCGCCGGAGCAATGGACAGTCATAATAATGAACATTCTCATGATCATCACCACGAAGGTCCACCCAAAGGATTAATGCGCTGGGTTCTGACCACCAACCACAAGGATATTGGCACCTTGTATTTGTGGTTCAGTTTTATGATGTTTTTAATCGGCGGCGCCATGGCCATGGTGATCCGCGCCGAGTTATTTCAACCCGGTTTACAATTAGTTGAACCTAACTTTTTTAACCAGATGACCACAGTTCACGGACTCATCATGGTGTTTGGCGCTGTGATGCCAGCCTTTATCGGCTTAGCTAACTGGATGATCCCCATGATGATAGGGGCGCCTGATATGGCGCTGCCACGCATGAATAACTGGAGCTTTTGGATTTTACCTTTTGCCTTCTTAATCTTATTAAGTTCACTGTTTATGGAAGGTGGCGGCCCTAATTTTGGCTGGACTTTCTACGCGCCGCTATCAACCACCTATAGCCCAGACTCCACCGCATTATTCGTATTCTCCATTCATATTATGGGGATAAGCTCCATCATGGGAGCGATTAACGTCATAGTCACCATAGTTAACTTACGCGCCCCAGGTATGACATGGATGAAGCTGCCACTCTTTGTATGGACTTGGTTAATTACTGCTTTCTTATTGATTGCCGTGATGCCAGTACTGGCAGGGGTGGTCACTATGGTGCTAACCGATAAGTTCTTTGGCACTAGCTTCTTTGATGCAGCGGGCGGCGGCGATCCTGTGATGTTCCAGCATATCTTTTGGTTCTTTGGTCACCCCGAAGTTTACATTATGATTTTGCCATCCTTTGGCATCATTTCCGCCATAGTTCCCACCTTTAGCCGTAAGCCTTTATTTGGTTATGCCTCTATGGTTTACGCCACATCCAGCATTGCCATCTTATCCTTCTTAGTGTGGGCGCATCATATGTTCACTACCGGCATGCCCGTCTTTGCCGAGCTGTTCTTTATGTACTGCACTATGCTGATTGCCGTGCCCACAGGGGTAAAAGTCTTTAATTGGGTAGCAACTATGTGGCGCGGCGCATTAAGTTTTGAAGCGCCTATGCTGTTTGCCATCGCCTTTATCATATTATTTACCATAGGCGGATTATCAGGATTAATGCTGGCCATTACCCCTGCGGACTTTCAATACCATGACACCTATTTCGTAGTGGCGCACTTTCACTATGTGCTAGTCACTGGCGCGATATTCTCCATCATGGCCGCCGCTTATTATTGGCTACCCAAATGGACTGGCCGCATGTATAGCGAGCGCTTAGCCCGCTGGCATTTTTGGAGCTCAGTAATTTCAGTTAACGTCTTATTCTTCCCTATGCATTTCTTGGGGCTTGCTGGCATGCCAAGGCGCATTCCCGACTATGCATTGCAATTTGCTGACATTAACCAAATCGTTTCCATCGGCGGCTTTGCTTTTGGCTTATCCCAACTGATTTTCTTAGTGTTAGTGATTAAATGCATTCGTAGTGGAGCGCCCGCCCCCGCCAAACCTTGGGAAGGCGCAGAAGGTTTAGAGTGGACATTACCAAGCCCTGCGCCCTATCACTCCTTTACCACGCCACCAGCCATCGAGCCTGTGGTGCGCCATGGATAAGCCACGCAATAACCGCCTGATCATAGGGTTAGTTTCTGGGGCAATTGCCATGTTTGCTTTCGGCTTTGCCTTAGTGCCCTTGTACGATGTGTTGTGTGAACAATTAGGCATTAATGGCAAACCTCGCAATAGCGCGCAAATATATTCAGCAAACACTGACGCCCCAGGGCGCTTAGTAAATGTTGAATTTATCGCGCAAGTTCCAGCGAGTTTGCCTTGGGAGTTTGCCCCTGAAGTTAAACGCATGCAGGTAAGAACCGGTGAGTTAGTCCGCACTCACTTTAATGCTAAAAATTTATCTGGCCAGCATATCGTTGGCCAAGCCATACCTTCGGTTTCTCCTGGTCAAGGAGCCGCATATTTCAATAAAACCGAATGTTTCTGCTTTAACCAACAACCCCTAGAAGGCCATAGCAGTGCCGAACTTGGCTTGGTTTTCTTCGTGGATAAAGACTTACCTGACTCAATCAATACCTTGACGCTAGCTTATACCCTGTTTGATATCACAGATTCCGCCAGCGGTAGCCCTAAAGGAGTGTCGCAATGAGCACGCAGAATTACCAAAAGTACTATGTTCCCACTCAAAGCCCCTGGCCAATTATTGGGGCTATCGGCTTATTTTTAATCGCGATAGGTGCCGGCACGACAGTGCAACAATATGCCAAGGGTGGCAATGGCGGCGGTTACTTACTGCTGAGTGGCGTTGCAGTGATTTTATTTATGTTGGTGGGATGGTTTAGAAATGTCATTCGAGAATCTATGTCGGGCTTATATTCACCGCAAATGGATAGATCGTTTCGCCAAGGCATGAGTTGGTTTATTTTCTCTGAAGTGATGTTCTTTGCCGCCTTTTTTGGCGCCTTATTTTATGCCCGAAACATTGCTGTCCCTTGGCTTGCTGGCGAAAGCAATAATGCTATGACACATACTGTGCTGTGGCCCAATTTTGTGGATACTTGGCCACTACTTATCACCCCTGACGGTAAGACCACTCAGGCTATGCCTTGGCATGGCGTCCCGTTAGTCAACACCATCTTGCTACTCACCTCTTCCATTACCTTACATTGGGCTCATATCAATCTTGAGCGCGGTAAGCGCACCGCTTTAAAGCTCTGGTTAGGCTTAACTATTATTCTCGGTTTGTTTTTTATCAGTGGTCAAATCTATGAGTATTACCATGCCTATACAGATTTAAATCTCACCTTAGATGCTGGGATTTATGGCAATACCTTTTTCTTACTCACGGGCTTTCATGGCACCCATGTGTTCTTAGGTTTAGTGTTTTTAAGTGTGTTATTGGCGCGGATTTTCAGTGGTCATTTTACCACTAATCGACATTTTGCCTTCCAAGCAGGAAGTTGGTATTGGCACTTTGTCGATATGGTTTGGCTATGCCTATTCGTGTTTATTTATATTTTATAAAGGGACTTAGTAAGGTCTGGGATTTGGCGTTATTAAGCCAAATCCCAGCGCGACTAAAAACAATAACACGACTATGGCCGACCATATCAGGCGACGGCCGAGGTAATGACTCATAGATTGAGTCTCCTCGCCTTGCCCGTGGCGCACCATAAGGAACATGGCTCTGCCTAAATTAATAATGATAATAACTAACAGGCAAACTAAAGCTATTTTGAAGGCCAATAGGAGCGTCATGAGCCATTCCTCGCTGCGATATCAGGGTAACGTGTTCTTAGTGCTGATATTTACTGTGGGCATATTTATTCTGCTGGTCAAGTTAGGCCTGTGGCAATTACACAAAGGCTATGACAAACAAGCTTGGCAGCAACAGCAAGACATTAAACACTCTCGCGAGCCTCTTAATTGGGATGAATTAACACTGAGCGCTGCCGAGTTGCACGGTCATCAAGCTCAGCTTGCAACGACGGATAGCAAGGCGCCACTCATTGTTTTAGATAATCAAATTCTGCAAGGGCAAGTCGGATATCGCATCTTTCAAGTGCAGCAACAGCCGCAGCTTACTCACGCCCTATTAATTGAATTAGGTTTTGTGGCCGCAAGCCCTGATCGCAATAACATTCCGCCGTTAACACGCATTAATTCAGCGCCAGCTTTGGTTGGGCGCCTCTATTACAAACAAACCAATCGCTTAAGTCAGGCACTAGCCCCCGAATCCTTATTAGATAGCCATAACAATCAGGTTATTCGCATTCAAAATCTGAATCTTGCCGCCTTAGCTCAATACTTATCTTTACCGTTATTACCTGTGGTGTTGTTACCTACAGAGCTCTCACAACCTCAGTGGCCGCGAGTATGGCAATCACCGCCCATGTCAGTTGCCAAGCATTTTGGCTACGCCTTGCAGTGGTTTGTGATGGCACTGGTATTTGCAGGTCTAGTATTAGCCTTAAGCTTTAAGCACTTAAAACAACATAAGGATGAAGCATGACTACAACTAATAATAAACGCACCTTATTGTTAATTTCGCTAGTGTTTGTCATCCCCGTGTTGCTGGCGAAATTATTCTTAAGCTTGCATCTTTACAAAGAAGGCGCCACTAACCAAGGTCAGCTGATTTCACCGAGTCCAAATTTAACTGAACTTAAGATGCTCAATAATTATCAAGGACGTTGGCAGATAGTGTATTTACTGCCAAACGAATGCGATAGCCGTTGTCAGCAGCGACTTTACATCCTCAAGCAAGCACATACAGCTTTAGGTCCAGATCAAGATAGAGTCCGCCCGCTAGTACTACTGCAGCGCGGCAGCGATCTTAAGGCACTTGAACCTTTTGATTTTGAGTTGGTGGTCGCTAACCCTGAAATATCACAATGGCTCATGGATCAAGCCTTAGTGATTATTGATCCCTTAGGATCCTTAGTCATGAAGTATCCGCTCACTGCCACTATCGAGCTTGAGCTACTCCAAGGTAAGGCCTTGATTGCTGATATGCGTAAGATGCTTAAATTATCGAGGATTGGCTAATGGCATTCACTTGGTTAGTCAGACTCACCTTACTACTGACCTTATTAGTGATCTTTATGGGGGCTTATACTCGCCTTGAAGATGCGGGTCTAGGATGCCCAGATTGGCCGGGCTGCTATGGCAAAATCTTAGTGCCAAGTTCGCCACAAGATATTGCCCATGCAGAACAAGCGTTTCCTGAGCGGCCAGTGGAAACCGCTAAAGCTTGGTTAGAAATGATCCACCGCTATCTGGCAAGTAGCCTAGGTTTACTGATTATTGTTATCGTTATTCAAGCGTTTAGAAATGCCGACGCCCCCAAAAAGCTGCCTTTAGTCATTTTACTCTTAGTGCTAGTGCAAGGCGCATTAGGCATGTGGACTGTCACCTTAAAACTCATGCCAATAGTCGTCATGGCGCACCTGCTTGGCGGCTTTAGCTTATTATCCTTATTGTTTTTATTCTATTTACGCTTAACACCACCGCCTAAAAGCTATGCTCACACTGGCGTGAGATGCTTGCGCCCCCTGGCGGTTGTTGCCTTGGTTGTATTGATACTGCAAATCAGCTTAGGCGGCTGGACATCATCTAACTATGCCGCCCTCGCCTGCACTGAACTGCCCATTTGTGAAGCCAATTGGTGGAGGAATCTCGCGCCACTTACGGCATTTAATCCGCTGCCTCAAGGCCATACCCAGTTTGAATTTGGGGTGCTGGCTTATCCAGAGCGCATGACCATACATGTATTTCATCGCTTTGGCGCCTTAGTCACGGCTTTGTTGCTCGTGGGTTTATGGTGGCAAGTGCAGCGCAAGGCAAGCCTGCCTAGGCTTAAACGCGCTAGCAGCATAATGCTGTTATTACTTGTGTGCCAAGCTAGCCTTGGCGTAGCCAATGTGTGGCTACAACTACCGCTACTAATTGCTGTGAGCCACAACTTAGTCGCGGCATTTTTACTGTTAAGTGTGATTTATCTTAACTATGCCATCTGGCGTAACCCGTAATGGAGGTTCTATGAGTAAATCCTTATCGGCAAATTTTCACCTAAGAACACGCACCACTATTTGGCGAGATTACTATGAACTCACTAAGCCAAAAGTCGTGGCCTTAATGCTTCTAACCGTACTGGTCGGCATGTGTTTATCTGTGCCAGCCAGTGCGCCACTACCGTGGCAGCCATTAGTATTAGGGTTAATCGGCATAGGGTTAATGTCAGCGGCGGCCGCCACCATCAACCATCTCATTGATTGGCAAATCGATGCCCGCATGGCACGCACTCATCACCGCCCTGTCGCCACCGGCCGAGTCCCTGTAGAGCACGCACTGATATTTGCAATGACCCTTGCCATTTCAGGCTTTAGCTTGCTGTACCTGCTTGTGAATCCAATAACCGCTTGGCTAACTTGCGCCAGTTTAGTGGGATACGCCTTTATCTATACCTTATGGTTAAAACGCGCCACGCCGCAAAATATAGTCATAGGCGGCTTAGCGGGTGCCATGCCGCCCTTATTAGGCTGGACCGCCATGACGGGGCAATTCCACGGTTTTGGCTTATTACTTGTCATCATTATTTTTACTTGGACGCCACCGCATTTTTGGGCGTTAGCCATCCATAGGCGCGATGATTATGCCAAGGTCAATATCCCTATGCTGCCGGTAACTCATGGGGTGGAATTTACTAAGACCTGTATCTTGCTCTATACAGTGTTACTCGCCATTGCTTGTCTATTTCCTGTCATTGTGGGTATGTCTGGCGCACTCTATCTAGCGCTATCAACACCCTTAAGTCTGATGTTTATTTACAAGGCTTGGCAGCTTAAGTTTCATGACCAACCCGGCTTAGCTATGGGGTTATTTCGCTTTTCTATTTATCAATTGATGTTGTTATTTCTCGCATTATTAGCAGACCACTACCTATAGGGCCAAGTATGCGCATATTGATTGGGGTAATTATTGTTGGCTTCATAATGCTCGCGGGCGTCTTGAGTTATCAGGGCTATCAGCAAGTCATGTCAGAGAAAGATGAGCCCTTAGCCACCAGCTATCAATTTGAAAAACCGCGGCCCATTATTGACTTTGTATTAACTAATCAAGATGACGCGCCATTTACGGCTAAGCACTTGCTAGGACACTGGAGTTTGATATTTGTAGGCTATACCTCATGCCCTGATATTTGCCCCACCACTATGGCTAAACTTTCTAGCATGTATGAGCAATTAAATGCCATTGCGCCAGTACAAATCATTTTTTTGTCGGTTGATCCAGCGCGCGACAGCATTCAAAAATTACAAGATTATCGCAATTTTTTTCATCCCAAGATTATTGCCGTAACAGGTCAGCATGCCAAACTTTATCCACTCACTCAGAGCCTTGGCATGGTGTATGCGATGACAGGCACAGGCGCTGACTATCAAGTCGATCATAGTGCGTCGCTGGTGTTAATTAATCCACAAGGTGAGCGCGTGGCTGTATTTAAGACTATGGCGAATACTCAGAGTCAAGGAGACATGAGCAGCGCGCAAATAATCCATGATTTTAGGTTACTCACCAAGTCATAAAACTCGCCATTTAGTACGAGTTAACTGCTTAGGTTCAAAAGAAAATTTTGCTCCACTAAGGAATTTGTGTAAATAGCCGACTATCTTTGCATGTACACGGACGTTTTTAAGAATGAATTTATGGATGAACATACAATCAAACTAGGTCACTCGTTGACCATCAGAAATATCAGCGAAAGTTACGCCATGATCACTAAGGCGCTCGACGCTGATCATGTCTTATTCCTTGATGTTAGCGAACTCAAAACCATAGATACCGCAGGAATGCAGATGTTTCATGTACTTGCTGTCGATTGCGAACGTCACTCAGTTAATCTTAGTTTTTCGCTTGGAACCTCAGAACTCAAAACTCAATGTCTTAACCTGGGTATCGTGCTCCCAGGGCTCGTATTTGCAAGCTAAGGAAGGATCGAATGAAAAAAATACTTGCTGTGGATGATTCTGCTTCAATGCGTCAAATGGTTGGCTTTACGCTGAAGACCGCGGGGTTTGATGTCACAGAGGCCTGCAACGGCGATGAGGCTCTGACCGTGGCTCAACAAGGGCAATATGACTTGGTGATTTCAGACGTCAACATGCCTGTGATGGACGGCATCACCTTAATCCGGAACCTAAGAACGCTACCCGCGTACAAATTCACCCCGCTGTTGATGTTGACCACTGAGTCTGGTGGCGACAAAAAACAAGAAGGGCGGGCAGCAGGTGCAACCGGATGGATAGTCAAGCCATTCAACCCTGATCAGCTATTGGCCACTGTTCGCAAAGTATTAGGTTAATAAGGTTATCGGATATGGAAATCGACCTAAGTCAATTCAGCCAGGTGTTTTTTGAAGAAAGCCTAGAAGGCCTGGCAGCGATGGAAACTGAACTGCTCGCGATTAATATCGACGAGCCAGATGATGAAGCTATCAATACCATCTTTAGGGGCGCCCACTCGATTAAGGGAGGCAGCGCGACCTTTGGGTTTAATGGCGTGGCTAACTTCACTCACTTGCTTGAAACCTTACTGGATGAAATTCGCGATAAACGCCGCAAGATGACCGCTGATCATGTTGATATTCTGCTGCACTCAGTGGATGTCTTACGCGCCATGATCGATGCCTTAATGACTGAAAGCGAATATTCAGATCCACAATTGCAAGAGTTGGAACGTCGGTTAAATGAAGCCTTAGCCATTGCTAACAATAACGTCGTAGCAGCGCCGGTGATCATTGAGCCAACCTTAGAAGTGAGTAACTTGCAGCGTTGGCAAATTAATTTTATTGCGGGTGAAGACATACTCAAATGCGGCAATGACCCCTTGTTGATGTTTACTGAGCTGAGGCAACTGGGCGAACTTGAGGTCGAGTTACTCCCCACAGATATGCCTAAGCTGTTAGATTTTGAGCCAGAAAATTGCTATTTAAGCTGGCGCCTCACCTTAGTCACTGAAGCAAGTCTTAAAAAAATTACCGAAGTATTTGATTGGGTGGCTGATGAGTGCCAAATCGAATACCTAGAGCTTACTGACTCAGCGCCAGAAACCATTGAAAATGACAGCTGCGACGGCTTAATTGAAGAGTTGGTCGAGGTTAGCGAAACGCCTGAACGCGCGAAACAAATGGCCAGTCCACCAGCGAATAAGGCCAAGGCAGAATCCGGTTCAATTCGCGTCAGCACAGATAAAATAGATACCTTAATTAATATGGTCGGCGAGTTAGTGATTACTCAGGCCATGCTCGGTCAATTAGGCCAGCAAGAGCAAATTTCAAGTGAATCAATGTTGATGCTCAATTTGGGTTTAGAGCAACTGGCATCCCACACCCGCGATCTGCAAGAAAGCGTCATGCAAATCCGGATGATACCTATCAGCTTTGCTTTTAGTCGCTTCCCACGATTAGTGCGCGATATTAGCCAAAAACAAGGTAAAAAAGTCGAGCTCATACTTAAGGGGGAAGACACTGAACTTGATAAAACCGTGATGGAAAAAATTGTCGACCCTATGGTGCACTTAGTGCGCAATTCGCTCGACCATGGCCTTGAACAACCAGACGTGAGACGCGCTAATGGTAAGAGCGAAGTCGGCAATATTACCCTCAACGCCTTCCATCAAGGTGGCAATATCATTATTGAAATCAGTGATGATGGCGCCGGTTTAAACACAGAAAAAATCTTAGCCAAAGCGCGTGAAAAGGGTCTTATTGGTCGCGACGAAGAACCCAGCGACGAAGTGATTCATCAGCTTATCTTTCACCCCGGGTTTTCAACCGCTGATCAAGTCTCCGATCTTTCTGGGCGCGGCGTCGGCATGGATGTAGTTAAGCGCAATATTCATAGCTTAAATGGCAGCATTGATTTGAACTCCAAACGCGGCCATGGCAGTCGTTTTACCATTCGCTTACCTCTGACGCTTGCGATTCTTGATGGCCAATTAATTCGTATTGGCGAGCACATTTATGTGATCCCCTTGATGTCTATCTATGAATCATTACAAGTGAAAAACGAGAAAGTAAATCGTCTCAACGAAGAGCATGAACTCATTCGCTTACGTGATGACTATGTCCCCATCATCAAGGTTTTTCGTGAGTTCAATCATAAGGCTGATGCTACTGAAGTGGAGAATGGCCTAGTGATGGTCGTCGAGCATAACAATAGCAAGGTCGGGTTATTAGTGGATGAACTCATGGCTCAGCAACAAGTCGTTATTAAGAGCCTTGAAGATAACTATGCCAAGATCCCAGGAATTTCGGGAGCCACTATTTTAGGCAATGGCACAGTGGCCTTAATCATTGACGTCGCCAGCTTAGTTGAACTTGCTGGTATTGGGCATAACAAAGAACATGCGGCATAAGGATAGGCAGTCATGGCTCAAGCAACAACAATCAATATAGAGCAAAACCAAATACTCACTAGTAAAGAACATGACTATCACCAGTTTTTAAGTTTTGTGATGGCCAATGAAGAATATGGCGTGCCGATTTTAGCGGTGCAAGAAATTCGCGGCTGGGAACCGACCACTAGTATTCCTAATGCCCCGAAGCACGTTAAAGGCGTGATTAATTTACGCGGCACCATAGTCCCTATTATCGATCTGCGAGAGCGGTTTGGGATTGATAGCCTAGCCTATGGTTCAACCACTGTGGTGATAGTGCTCAAAGTTGAGTTAGCTAATCAACAAAAAGTCATAGGCATAGTGGTGGATGCTGTGTCTGATGTATTTACCATTGCGGAAAACGAAATTAGGGTCACTCCAGATTTTGGTAACGCCCAAGATTTACGCTTTATTCGCGGTCTTGCCAGTGTGTCCGAAAAAATGGTGATTCTGCTTGATATCAATATGTTGCTAGGTAAAGACAGTCTTCCGGATGCGGGGACTTTATCAAACATCATCAAAGATCTAGAACTAGACACTCCCGTTGAAGATTAATAGCTAGGCAGAGGATTTAACATGGAAGCGACAAAAGATCATCAAGGAACCGGAGCTTTAAAAAGCACTCAACTGCTGACTATCACCTTAGTGGTGTTAGTCATAAGTTTAATTTGCACAGTCATTAATGCCCCACAAATCGCAGTGATCGCGCTGCAATGTGCGGGCTTAGCTTTGCTCGGTTGGAGTTGGTATCAAGCAACTCAAGAAGAAAGTGTATTACCTAATTTTATTAGCCAACTCTCTTTGCACCTGCAAGGCCAAGGTGCCATGCCCGAGTTAGCAGTGGCAGGATGGCAGCAGTGCAAACAAGCACTCACTAGCCTGCAAACCAATCTTAATAAATATAGCTTTAGTCATCAGGCGTTAGAAAAATGCCAGGGCAGCATTATGCTGGCATCCGCTGACGGCATGATTATGCACGTCAATCCATCGCTACAAACCCTAATGCAACACGCTGAGCAAGATATCAAAAGTGCTATCCCATCGTTTAACAGTCGCCAGTTAACCGGCAGCCATATGGATCAATTCCATAAAAACCCTGCGCATCAACAGCATTTAATTCGCAATCTCAGCTCAGCCCATACTGCCAGGTTCAACGTCGGAGGTCGCACCTTTAACTTAATCGCAAGCCCAGTGTATGACAAAGATAATCAGCAAAAACTCGGGGTAGTGATTGAATGGGCCGATATGACAGAACAATTGGCGAAAGAAGCCAAAGAAAACGCCCTTGCCAAAGAAAATAATGCCATCAAGCAAGCCCTTGATGTCTGCCAAGCCAATGTCATGATGGCCGATGAAAACTACCATATCACCTACCTCAATACCTCTTTAACTCAAGTTTTTAGACATAATGAAAACTCACTGAGACAAGCTATACCCCAATTCTATGTGGATAAATTGGTTGGCAACAACATTGATATTTTCCATAAGAATCCAGCGCATCAGCGCAGTATGCTCGAGAAATTAACCTCAGTGTATAAAACTCATATTACAGTCAACGGCATAGTCTTTTCGTTAATTGCAACGCCTGTATTTGATGGCGGCAAACGCATAGGCACTGTGGTTGAGTGGGAAGATGTTACTGAGCAGTTAAAACTCAAAGATGAGCAAGAAAGTTTGTTCAATGAAAACCTGCGTATCCGCCAAGCGTTAGATAATGTCAGCGCTAATACCATGGTGGCGGATAACGATCTCAACATCATTTATCTCAATAAAGCCGTACAGAAGATGTTTATGGATGTAAACGCTGAACTGAAAAAATCACTGCCTGCATTTGATGCCAATAACTTGCTGGGTGCCAATATCGATAAGTTCCATGTTAATCCGCAGCACCAAAGACATCTTTTAGCTAAGATGACGGACACTTATCGCAGCCGCATTACCGTAGGTGAACGCACCTTTACCTTTATTGCTAACCCTATAATGCAACCTGATGGTACTAAAATAGGCACAGTGGTGGAGTGGGACGATATTACTGATCAACTGAAAAAACAGCAGGAAGAAACCCGCATTGCCAGTGAAAACGCCCGCATACGTCAGGCACTAGATAACGTCAGCGCCAATACCATGCTTGCCGATGCCGAGTGCAACATTATTTATATGAATGGCGCGGTATCTAATATGTTTAATCAGGCGCAAACCGACATTCGTACCAGTTTGCCTAACTTTAATGCCAACAAATTGATTGGGCAAAATATTGATGTCTTCCATAAAAATCCCAGCCATCAACGCAACATTTTAAGCAAGATCAACAGCACTTATACCAGCCAACTAGTGGTTGGTGGTCGCACCTTCCGTATCATTGCTAACCCGATTACAGACGCCAGTGGCAACCGTTTAGGCACAGTAGTGGAGTGGGAAGATCGCACTGCCGAAGTCGCCATTGAGCATGAAGTCGATGCGCTCATTCAAGCTGCTAATGCTGGTGATTTAAGTCCAAGATTAACGACAGCGGGTAAAGAAGGCTTCTATCTCAACCTTTCAAATGGCTTAAATAAGCTGGTCACTATTGCCGATGAAGTGATTTCCGATGTTGTTAATGTGTTCGATGGCATGGCAAAAGGCGATTTAACCCGTGAAATCCAAGGAGAATACCAAGGTCAATTTGGCAAATTAAAAGCCGATGCTAACACCACCATTCGGCGCCTAACCGAAGTGCTTTCAGGCATTCAAGAATCGGCAACCACAGTGACAGCAGGCGCCGAAGAAATTGCCAAGGGCAATGCTGACCTTAGTCAGCGCACCGAAGAGCAAGCAGCATCGCTTGAAGAAACGGCCTCAAGCATGGAAGAAATGACCACTACTGTGCAGCAAAGCGCTGAAAACGCAGTGCAAGCCGATAAGCTCGCCAAAGAAGCCAACACTAAGGCGATCCAAGGCGGCGAGGTCGTGACGCAAGCCATTAGCGCAATGGAGGCTATCGATCAATCGAGCAAACGTATCGTCGACATTATTAGCGTGATTGATGAAATTGCCTTCCAAACTAACTTGTTAGCCCTCAATGCGGCGGTTGAAGCCGCTAGAGCCGGTGAGCAAGGCCGCGGCTTCGCTGTGGTCGCCGGTGAAGTGCGCAATCTGGCGCAGCGCAGTGCGGGCGCCGCCAAAGAAATTAAAGAGCTTATTCGCGATAGCGTTGGCAAGGTGAGAGACGGTACTGCCTTAGTCAACCAATCGGGTATTACCTTGCAAGAGATAGTCGATTCGGTATCAAAAGTTGCCATGATGATTAATCAAATTAGCGTGGCCGCCGATCAGCAATCCATAGGTATTCAAGAGGTGAATAAGGCTGTGTCACAAATGGATGATATGACCCAGCAAAACGCGTCTTTGGTTGAACAAGTGTCTGCCGCAGGCGATGCCATGACAGAGCAAGCGCGTAGCATGCGCAGTCAACTGGGCTTCTTCACTATGGGCAAAGGGGCGATGAACAACTCACCTAACATCAAAACTAAGACGGCCAGTTTAGCTAAAGTCTCTGGCCTTGAAACTCACCACGATGACGACTGGAATGAGTTCTAACCTTAGATGGGAATAGGTTATTTTGGCCTATTCCCTGCTCATTAAGTCGTAGACCACGACTACATAAAGAATAACAAGGAGCGATTGGGAAGCTTGGATTCCCAATCAGACTGTCAGGGATGAACATGAGTACTAACCATTTAGACGATGAACCCGAGTTCCTTATGACAGATAAAAATTTTGAATACATAAGAACACTCGCTTACCAACAAACAGGGATAGTGTTACCTGAACGCAAAAAACAGATGGTGTATAGCCGCTTATGTCGCCGCTTGCGGGTATTAGGCCATAACGACTTTGGCGAATATTGCCAGACGTTAGAACATAATAATGATGAGTTGCCTAACTTTATCAATGCGTTAACTACCAACTTAACGTCTTTTTTTCGCGAGAGACATCACTTCGACTTTTTGAACGATGTAGTGATGGATCAATGGCGTAAACAAGGTAAAAAGCGCATTCGCATTTGGTCATCTGCCTGCTCAACCGGTGAAGAACCTTACAGCATAGCCATGACGTTACAACCTATGCTTGCGCAAGCTCAGCTTGATATTAAGATTTTAGCAACAGATCTCGATACTAATGTGCTCGCCAAAGCGCAAGCCGGCATTTACCCCAAAGATAACCTTGAGCATATTGCCAACGACATGCAAAAGTCTTGCATCAACTTGTTAGGTAATCAATTTGAAATCAAGCCGCTGATTAAAAATTACATTCATTTTAAACAGTTAAACTTGCTGCAATCTTGGCCAATGAAAGGTTCATTTGACGTCATTTTTTGCCGTAATGTAATGATTTATTTTGATGCTGAAACCCGCAAAAAAATCATTGCCAGATTCAGGCAGTTGTTGAGTGATGATGGTTATTTAATCATTGGCCACTCTGAAACCTTGCATCATATTTCCGATGAGTTTGTGCTAATCGGCCACACCATTTATCGCCCAAAAACTCACACTACCCATTCTTTGAGCCAATTTGGCACTGAAGGTAAATAAGATGATTAGAGTTCTTGTCATAGACGACTCTGCCTTAGTCAGGCAATTACTGACCCATATGCTGGAGCAAGCTGATGATATTTGCGTTGTCGGCGGCGCTGAAAATCCATTGCAAGCCAGAGACATGATTAAAACGCTCGCGCCAGATGTGCTCACCTTAGATATAGAAATGCCCAAGATGGACGGTATCGCATTTTTACGTAACTTAATGCGCTTACGCCCCATGCCGGTCATTATGATATCGACTTTAACCGAGAAAGGCGCAGCTATTACCCTTGAGGCCTTAAGCATTGGCGCCATCGACTTTATCGCTAAGCCAAAAAACGATTTACAAAATAGCTTGCCGACCTATCAAGCTGAATTATTAGAAAAAGTAAGACAGGCCGCTTGTTGCCGCATTCGCCCCAAGATGCCTGTTACACCGATAATCAGCCCCCATAATGCCAAACTTAAAAACCGCTTAGTGGCTATCGGCGCTTCAACGGGTGGCACCGAAGCTATTGCAGAATTGATTAGTACGCTACCAGCTAACTTTCCACCTGTGGTCATAGCCCAGCATATCCCCGCGGCGTTTAGCGCCTCGTTTGCACGGCGTTTAGATACTAAAAGCGCCATGAGTGTTCATGAGGCCGTGGGAGGCGAATTACTTAAACCGGGATTTGTGTATGTGGCGCCGGGAGATAAGCATTTAACTATTATCAGAAGAGGTACTCATTTTTACACTGAGCTACTTGATACCGATCCCGTCAATCGCCACAAACCTTCGGTCGAAGTCCTGTTTAAAAGCGTGGCGGAATGCGCAGGTCAGCAGAGTATAGGTGTGATGCTAACTGGAATGGGCAAAGATGGTGCGCAGGGATTACTCGCCATGAAGGAGCAAGGATCGCATAACATTTGTCAGGATGAAGCCACATCTGTGGTGTGGGGCATGCCAGGGGCTGCGGTGGCGATTGACGCGCACCATGAACAGCAACCCCTGCATTTAATCGCCAATCGACTATTAAACTTACTGAGGGTCTAAACCTAAGCTGCTTACACTGGCTTAAAACTTGGGCCAGCTACCATCATCCTTAGGTCTCACCCAAGCTTGTGAGAACCAATAATAGCGCCCAGTGGATTTGCTGGGCGCAGTGCAATTGTAACGTGAACGTCCAGCACCTAAGGCTAGCTCAGCCTGAATACTAAAAGTTTCAGCATTCAACCACACAGGCTCAGTCGCGCCCTGCCCTTGCACAAAACACATCACTTGTTTGCGATTGATATCTGTCATATCCAACGTTAACTCAAGCTTGGGCTGCCACTTGCCATTTGCAAGCATAGGGTCGTGAATGTTTTGGCTAACGATAGGCATGTTCAAACTGTGCAACTTAACCTTAAGCGATGACATATCGGCATAAGGGCCAGCCACCGGAAAACGAGGTAACGCTGTGAGTGATGAATACCAGCCAGCAGCGCCAGACTGTTGACCTAAGGCTACATATCCTTGTTCAGCTAACCATTGCTGCAGCTGCGCATTATATTCACCATAAGGATAGGCTAAAGTTTTATGAGACTGACCTGTGTGTTTTAAAATCATCGCCTCAGTACGTTCAATGTTAGCGGTAACGCGCCCCAACCATTGAACCTCAGTTTCACCAGCGTCCATACGCACTAAGTGTTCATGGGCATAGCTATGATTTGCGATAGTGGCGCCTTCTTGGGAAATCTTAGTTAACGTTGCCCAGCTCATCATCTCCCCATAACCTTGCTCAATTGGCGTTATGGCAACAAACATAGTGTAGGGAAAGCCAAACTCTTTTAGTAAAGGGTGCGCATTAGCAGCAATGTCTTGATAACCGTCATCAAAGGTAATTACCACGCTTTTATCGGCTAATGGTTGACGCTGCTTAATGGCTTCGATTAAACGGCTCAGAGGAATAACGGTAAAATCATTGTCTTTAAGATACTGCATCTGCTCACGAAATTGCGCGAGGCTAACACTCGTGCTGCGCGGCCCTGTGTCTGATACATGATGATACTGTAGAATGACAGCGCCCCGCTCCACCACTGGCGTGTTCGGTAATTGCGCCCATGCTAGGGTGCTTAAGCATAAGCAAAAAGTAGCGAGTATCGCACTCAGCCATTTATTTAACATATAAGATTTTCACCTCTATGATGACAAGTCCAGCAATTCTGCTTAACGCTCAAGCCAATCGACACTTGTTGGCCTTAGCCTTGCCAATGATTTTATCGAATATCACTGTGCCCTTATTGGGCCTAGTGGATACTGCGGTTATAGGTCATTTGAGTAATGCCTATTATTTAGGGGGCGTTGCGTTAGCATCGACCATAATTACGCTAATTTTCTGGTTACTCGGATTCTTGCGCATGGCCACCACTGGCTTAGTCGCGCAAGCGTATGGTCGACAAGATAATCAACAACAATTCAGCCTGCTATTACAAGCCGTGAGCCTAGCACTGATTTTTGGCTTACTCATTATTGCTTTGCAACAGCCCATTCTTGAACTTACTTTAGGTTTTTCTGCCGCTAGTGAGCAGGTGATTATCTATTGCCAACAGTACTTTTATATCCGAATTTGGGCGGCGCCTTTTGCCCTATTAAATTTAGTGTTATTGGGATATTTACTAGGCAGACAACAACCTAAAGCCGCTATGTGGCAACTCATAGTCGCTAATAGCGCCAACATTATACTCGATTTGGTATTGGTTTTGGGATTTGACATGGGAGTTAAGGGTGCGGCCATCGCCTCAGTCATCGCTGAAATAGCAGGAACTACAGTGGCTGCCACTATGGTTGTCCGCCAACTGAAGTTGCAATCGGGTTTTGCCCTTAAAGAGCAACTCAGTCGTTTGCATCTTAATGGCTATCAGCAACTACTAAGCCTCAATGCCAATATCTTTATTCGCAGCCTATGCCTGCAAGCTGTGTTCGCCTTTATGACCTTTAAAGCCGCGAGCCTGGGTGATACCGTATTAGCAGCCAATGCCATTTTACTGAACTTACTCTTACTTATTTCTTACGCCTTAGATGGTATTGCCTACTACGCCGAAGCTGAAGGTGGGCGCCACTTTGGTCGCGGAGATAAAGCCGGGCTCAAATATAGCGTTGCCCTCGCCTTTTATTGGTCAGCGATTATAGCCATATGTTTTAGTTTAAGTTTTTATCTACTAGGCGCGCCATTGATTAGCTCGCTCACTAGCATAACGAGTGTGCAAGCCAGTGCCATTCATTACCTGCCGTGGTTAGTCTTGATGCCTATCTTGGCTTTTGGATCATACCTGTTTGATGGCGTCTATATAGGCACAGCGCAGGGGGCAACCATGCGTAACAGCATGATATTTTGTACCTTCGCCGTATTCTTTCCGGTGTGGTGGTGTTTAGAATCGTCAGGCAACCATGCCCTATGGGCCGCGATGTCAGCCTTTATGCTTACCAGAAGCCTCACCTTAGGACTGCATTACCAATTAAAGCTAAGTCGCCACGACTGAGCTAGTATTGAATCGACATCAATTTAATTAATAGCATTAATGCCAATCACTGAAACTGATTGGCATTTTTTATGCCCAGAGCTTCAGTCTATGACTCATATTGCTAATAGCCAAAAGATGCAGCATTGTCTGATTAATAAATTCTCAGAACTTTAGTGAGGGTGTGGCGAAGTATTAACGACAGGAATATGAGATGAACTAGATATAATATTTAGTATTCAATCAGCGTTAAACATCAGCCAAGCCACTTAGCCTTGACGTCGTAAAGACTAATAGACTTATATATAAGCATCGTAAACGTCCGGTGATCTACACCTTGCCTAGATCAACCTGCCAAGGTAAGAGGCTATTGAGGTCGCAGTGAGGGTGAGATAATTGCTCTAAACAGTGTTCAATGTAATCGAATGGCGTTAGCCCATTTGCCTTGGCCGTTTCTATGATGCTGTATAAAATAACACTCGCCTCAGCACCACGATGGTTGTGGTTAAACAGCCAGTTCTTACGCCCTATCACAAACGGTTTTACTGCGCGTTCGGCACGGTTGTTGTCGATATTCAGTCGGCTGTCTTCTGTATAAAGACTCAGCTTTGACCATTGATTGAGGCTGTAATGGATGGCTTTGCCCAGAGGGCTTTGCTTTGACACTTGCTGCGCTGATTTATCCAGCCATTGCTTAAATAACGCCAGGTGGGCAGCTGAGTGTGTGCGCCTAAAATACAGCCGTTCCTGTAAACTCAGTGATTGTATTTGCATTTCAATGCGGTACAGCTTGGCTATCATGCTCAGTGCCATATCTGCTTTACTGACTTTGCCTGTTTTGTTTTTTCCTTGTGCCACTATCGCTTCTTTGAACTTACGCCGCGCGTGTGCCCACGACTGCATGGATGCAGGAGGTAGAGCGACTCAGGAGACTAAGCCGAACAGCCCACAAGTTTATGACTTACCTGCTGGTAAGCTGCGTAACCATCGACCTGTAAATAACCATTAAACACCGTTTGCTCGGTGGCAAGAAAATGACTCACGCACGAGCTCGCACGGCTACCGTCTTGATAGTCGTACAGTACAATGCTGCGTAAACCTTGATATCTAGGCTCAGTGCTTGGTCCATCCGCACCAGCGCAATACACCCATATATAGGATTTCACCCGCTCATCGTTAATCACGTTGAGCGTGGTTTCGTCCGCATGGATGACTTCTTGTGTTAACAAATGCTGGTGCAGTAAATCATATAAGGGTTTAAACAGCGCGACCGATTTCATCATCCAATCTGCCATGGTTTGCCGACTTAAGGCGATACCATGTTGCTTGAACAAGGTTTCTTGCCGGTACAGTGGTAACGCATATTGGTATTTGCTAGTAATAAGTTGGCTAAATAGACTTGCCGTGGCAAAGCTTTTAGGAATAGGGCTGGCTGGCACCGGCGCTTGTTTGATATTGGCCTGAGTGCCTTGCGTTTCGCAATGCTTGCAGCTGTATTTTAATATAACGTGTTCAATCACACTGATTTGTGCCGGAATAAACTGAAGCTTCTCGCTGCTATCTTGGCCCATTAACGCCAGCTGATGCCCACAGCAATCACACTGCTTATCTTCATCGCTGATGTCATGGATAATAATTTCTCGCGGCAGGTCTTTAGGCAATAATTTACGCTTGGCCCGTTGTTTAGGCGGTACTGACACATCAGCATCTGCCGTTAATTCAACGGGCTCATCAACCGTGACTTCAACTTCGTTAAACAACTCACCTTGATAATCATGGCTTTCACTGCTGGCACCAAAACGCTTTTGCTGGGCTAACCTAAACTGCTCCAGCAAACGTTGCACCGATTGTTTGAGCGCCGCGATTTCCGCCTCTTTTAACGCGAGAGCATTATCGTTAGCCGCCAACGTCTCAAGCAATAATTGCTTAAGTAAATCAACGTCGTTGGGTAGGTTTTCAGGGCTTAATTTCATGGTGTGATTATACCAAAACGCTCCTTAGATAAGGGTGAAACAGTGATCTAATTATGGGAAACAGCATACGTAATGGCGATCAACTGTAACTCAAGCCCTTAATATGTTGATGGCCTAATACGTCAAATCCTGAAAGTAGCCAATGAAACTGCTGCTCAGATAAGCTCATACACTCATCTTCGCTTTGAGTTGGCCACTTGAATTTAGCCTGTTCGAGGCGCTTGTACCAAAGTGCAAAACCGGTGTTATCCCAATACAAAATCTTGAGTTTGTCACGGGCTTTATTACAAAACACAAACACGCTGCCATCGGTGGCTGATAGCGACAATTGTTGCTCAACGATAACGGCTAAGCCATTTATTGATTGACAAAAATCCACTGGTGCTCGATGCAGGTACACGCGAGGAAGCTCACGAAACATCAACATGCTTGCAGGCCTTTGATGATATCAAGCAAATAAGTTGCGGGTAATGAACAGGGAAAAGTCCATAAACCTGTTTGATGTTGTAAGCAGATACTTTGTTGAGGAGGGCCAGGTTGAGCTTGGGTCGTCATCGCTGTCGGCGAGGTCACGGTGGCCTGAACAAACGGCGTAACCTTTGGACTGCTTGTTTTAGTCATATCGGCTTTACGGGCGTAAAATCCGCTAAGACTAAGCTTATACTGACGGCAAAAAGCGGTAATCGTTAAGCCGCTAGCGGGTTGTTGTTGTATCAAAACAGCCCAGTCTTCATGGGAACGTTTAGCTATATTAACTCCTGATGAAATGGTCAGTCGTTAAGATAGAGGTTCAACAATATAAGGTGAAGATGTACTTGCCCGGACGCTTACTTCACAAACCGTAAAGCCAACGATTAAGCTAGCAAGCTCTAGCGTCAGACGTTGTGAACGCAAGTTAATCAAAAATCTAAACGAAAAAAGCCCGTTGCATGGCAACGGGCTTTATCGACTCTCTTCCGAGAAATTAGGCGCCTGGAGATGACCTACTCTCGCATGGGGAAACCCCACACTACCATCGGCGCGACTGCGTTTCACTTCTGAGTTCGGAATGGGATCAGGTGGTGCCACAGTGCTATGGTCTCCAGACAAATTCTTTGCACTTATATATTTGTCTATGGTGCTGATACCCAGAATCGAACTGGGGACCTCATCCTTACCAAGGATGCGCTCTACCGACTGAGCCATATCAGCGAATTTGGTGTCTGGAGATGACCTACTCTCGCATGGGGAAACCCCACACTACCATCGGCGCGACTGCGTTTCACTTCTGAGTTCGGAATGGGATCAGGTGGTGCCACAGTGCTATGGTCTCCAGACAAATTTGGAAATTCAGAAAGCTAATTATTGAGTACTCAATCTTCAATCAAGTATTTTTCGATTCTTTCAGGTTTGTTCAGTAAAACCCATCTGGGTTGTATGGTTAAGCCTCTCGGGTCATTAGTACAAGTTAGCTCAACGCCTCACAACGCTTACACACCTTGCCTATCAACGTCCTAGTCTCGGACGGCCCTTCAGAGGACTTATAGTCCTAGGGATGACTCATCTTGGGGCTCGCTTCCCGCTTAGATGCTTTCAGCGGTTATCGATTCCGAACGTAGCTACCGGGCAATGCCATTGGCATGACAACCCGAACACCAGCGGTTCGTCCACTCCGGTCCTCTCGTACTAGGAGCAGCTCCCCTCAATCATCCAACGCCCACGGCAGATAGGGACCGAACTGTCTCACGACGTTCTGAACCCAGCTCGCGTACCACTTTAAATGGCGAACAGCCATACCCTTGGGACCGACTTCAGCCCCAGGATGTGATGAGCCGACATCGAGGTGCCAAACACCGCCGTCGATATGAACTCTTGGGCGGTATCAGCCTGTTATCCCCGGAGTACCTTTTATCCGTTGAGCGATGGCCCTTCCATTCAGAACCACCGGATCACTATGACCTACTTTCGTACCTGCTCGACGTGTCTGTCTCGCAGTTAAGCTGGCTTATGCCATTGCACTAACCGTACGATGTCCGACCGTACTTAGCCAACCTTCGTGCTCCTCCGTTACTCTTTGGGAGGAGACCGCCCCAGTCAAACTACCCACCAGGCACTGTCCCTAATCCCGATAAGGGACCTAGGTTAGAACATCAAAACTACAAGGGTGGTATTTCAAGGACGACTCCACACAAACTAGCGTTCATGCTTCAAAGTCTCCCACCTATCCTACACATGTAGGTTCAATGTTCAGTGCCAAGCTATAGTAAAGGTTCACGGGGTCTTTCCGTCTAGCCGCGGGTATACGGCATCTTCACCGCAATTTCAACTTCACTGAGTCTCGGCTGGAGACAGCGTGGCCATCATTACGCCATTCGTGCAGGTCGGAACTTACCCGACAAGGAATTTCGCTACCTTAGGACCGTTATAGTTACGGCCGCCGTTTACCGGGGCTTCGATCATGAGCTTCTCCGAAGATAACCCAATCAATTAACCTTCCGGCACCGGGCAGGCGTCACACCGTATACTTCATCTTGCGATTTTGCACAGTGCTGTGTTTTTGATAAACAGTTGCAGCCACCTGGTATCTGCGACTCCCGCTAGCTTAGAGAGCAAGTCTCATCACCGGCAGGAGCGTACCTTCTCCCGAAGTTACGGTACCATTTTGCCTAGTTCCTTCAGCCGAGTTCTCTCAAGCGCCTTGGTATTCTCTACCCGACCACCTGTGTCGGTTTGGGGTACGATTCCTGCTAACCTGAAGCTTAGAAGATTTTCCTGGAAGCATGGCATCAACTACTTCAGTCCCTTAGGACCTCGTCATCAGCTCTCAGCGTATGTATTCCCGGATTTGCCTAAGAATACCGCCTACCACCTTAAACGCGGACTACCAACGCCGCGCTAGCCTAGCCTTCTCCGTCTCTCCATCGCAGTTAGCACAAGTACGGGAATATTAACCCGTTTCCCATCGACTACGCCTTTCGGCCTCGCCTTAGGGGTCGACTCACCCTGCCCCGATTAACGTTGGACAGGAACCCTTGGTCTTCCGGCGAGGGGGTTTTTCACCCCCTTTATCGTTACTCATGTCAGCATTCGCACTTCTGATACCTCCAGCGTGGGTTACCCCTTCACCTTCAACGGCTTACAGAACGCTCCTCTACCGCGCATCTCTAATGAAATGCACCCGTAGCTTCGGTGACTAGCTTAGCCCCGTTACATCTTCCGCGCAGGCCGACTCGACTAGTGAGCTATTACGCTTTCTTTAAATGATGGCTGCTTCTAAGCCAACATCCTAGCTGTCTAAGCCTTCCCACATCGTTTCCCACTTAGCTAGTACTTTGGGACCTTAGCTGACGGTCTGGGTTGTTTCCCTTTTGACAACGGACGTTAGCACCCGCTGTCTGTCTCCCGCATAGTACTCATTGGTATTCGGAGTTTGCAAAGGGTTGGTAAGTCGGGATGACCCCCTAGCCTTAACAGTGCTCTACCCCCAATGGTATTCGTGCGAGGCGCTACCTAAATAGCTTTCGAGGAGAACCAGATATCTCCCGGTTTGATTGGCCTTTCACCCCCAGCCACAAGTCATCCGCTAATTTTTCAACATTAGTCGGTTCGGTCCTCCAGTTGATGTTACTCAACCTTCAACCTGCCCATGGCTAGATCACCGGGTTTCGGGTCTACACCTAGCAACTAAACGCGCAGTTAACACTCGGTTTCCCTACGGCTCCGCTATTCGCTTAACCTCGCTACTAAATGTAAGTCGCTGACCCATTATACAAAAGGTACGCAGTCACGGTCTCAAGAACCGCTCCCACTGCTTGTACGTATACGGTTTCAGGTTCTATTTCACTCCCCTCACAGGGGTTCTTTTCGCCTTTCCCTCACGGTACTGGTTCACTATCGGTCAGTCAGGAGTATTTAGCCTTGGAGGATGGTCCCCCCATGTTCAGACAACATATCACGTGTGCCGCCTTACTCGTTTTCATCTAAGGTTAGTTTTCATGTACGGGACTATCACCCTGTACCGTTGGACTTTCCAGACCATTCCACTAACACCCCCTAGACTTAAGGGCTAATCCCCGTTCGCTCGCCGCTACTTAGGGAATCTCGGTTGATTTCTTTTCCTCTGGGTACTTAGATGTTTCAGTTCCCCAGGTTCGCCTCATACAGCTATGTATTCACTGTATGATGACCACTTATGTGGCCGGGTTTCCCCATTCGGACATCGTTAGCTCAAATGCTTGTTACTAGCTCGCCAACGCTTTTCGCAAGTTACTACGTCCTTCATCGCCTCTGACTGCCAAGGCATCCACCGTATACGCTTAGTCACTTAACCATACAACCCAAATGAGTTTCACTTGAGCGTATTGCAACTAGCTGGTTTTTACTGTCTCTTGCTTTCGCAAAAGAACGCCTTGATTTACTTCATTTCTGAAGTTAAAGAATATCCAAAACACTTGATTAAAGTATTTTGAGAACTCAATTTTGTATCACCTAATGCTCGCGCACTAAGTTCTACTATCAGCTTTCCAAATTTTTAAAGAACATATTCCAACGACTCGGTTGAAATTAGGCTTAAAAAAGCCAAAGATAAATTTTACATTATCTTTGGCATTTCTATTCCAAAATCTGCAATGGTGTCCATTTCTAATCAGAGAAATGGTGGAGCTATGCGGGATCGAACCGCAGACCTCCTGCGTGCAAGGCAGGCGCTCTCCCAGCTGAGCTATAGCCCCATTGCAGCAGTCGAAAACATATTGAAACCTAAAACATCCGCCAAATCGGTTTGATAACAAAACAATTTGGTGGGTCAGAGTGGACTTGAACCACCGACCTCACCCTTATCAGGGGTGCGCTCTAACCAGCTGAGCTACAGACCCATGTTTTGGTCTCGCAATATTCTCTATCTTCTATCAGACAATCTATGTGAACACTCAACAGTAATGCTAAATCGCATAGGTAAGGAGGTGATCCAGCCCCAGGTTCCCCTAGGGCTACCTTGTTACGACTTCACCCCAGTCATGAACCACACCGTGGTAAACGCCCTCCCCGAAGGGTTAAGCTATCTACTTCTGGTGCAGCCCACTCCCATGGTGTGACGGGCGGTGTGTACAAGGCCCGGGAACGTATTCACCGTGGCATTCTGATCCACGATTACTAGCGATTCCGACTTCATGGAGTCGAGTTGCAGACTCCAATCCGGACTACGATCGGCTTTGTGAGATTAGCTCCACCTCGCGGCTTTGCAACCCTCTGTACCGACCATTGTAGCACGTGTGTAGCCCTACTCGTAAGGGCCATGATGACTTGACGTCGTCCCCACCTTCCTCCGGTTTATCACCGGCAGTCTCCCTAGAGTTCCCACCATTACGTGCTGGCAAATAAGGATAAGGGTTGCGCTCGTTGCGGGACTTAACCCAACATTTCACAACACGAGCTGACGACAGCCATGCAGCACCTGTCTCAGAGTTCCCGAAGGCACTAAGCTATCTCTAGCGAATTCTCTGGATGTCAAGAGTAGGTAAGGTTCTTCGCGTTGCATCGAATTAAACCACATGCTCCACCGCTTGTGCGGGCCCCCGTCAATTCATTTGAGTTTTAACCTTGCGGCCGTACTCCCCAGGCGGTCTACTTAATGCGTTAGCTTGAGAGCCCAGTGTTCAAGACACCAAACTCCGAGTAGACATCGTTTACGGCGTGGACTACCAGGGTATCTAATCCTGTTTGCTCCCCACGCTTTCGTGCATGAGCGTCAGTCTTTGTCCAGGGGGCCGCCTTCGCCACCGGTATTCCTTCAGATCTCTACGCATTTCACCGCTACACCTGAAATTCTACCCCCCTCTACAAGACTCTAGTTTGCCAGTTCAAAATGCAATTCCCAGGTTGAGCCCGGGGCTTTCACATCTCGCTTAACAAACCGCCTGCGCACGCTTTACGCCCAGTAATTCCGATTAACGCTCGGACCCTCCGTATTACCGCGGCTGCTGGCACGGAGTTAGCCGGTCCTTCTTCTGTAGGTAACGTCACAGCTAACGGGTATTAACCGTCAACCTTTCCTCCCTACTGAAAGTGCTTTACAACCCGAAGGCCTTCTTCACACACGCGGCATGGCTGCATCAGGGTTTCCCCCATTGTGCAATATTCCCCACTGCTGCCTCCCGTAGGAGTCTGGGCCGTGTCTCAGTCCCAGTGTGGCTGATCATCCTCTCAGAACAGCTAGGGATCGTCGCCTAGGTGAGCCTTTACCTCACCTACTAGCTAATCCCACCTGGGCTTATCCATCAGCGCAAGGACCCGAAGGCTCCCCTGCTTTCCCCCGTAGGGCGTATGCGGTATTAGCAGTCGTTTCCAACTGTTATCCCCCACAAATGGGCAAATTCCCAGGCATTACTCACCCGTCCGCCGCTCGCCGGCAAAGTAACAAGTTACTTCCCGCTGCCGCTCGACTTGCATGTGTTAGGCCTGCCGCCAGCGTTCAATCTGAGCCATGATCAAACTCTTCAATTAAAGTTTTGTTCGGACCCAAAGGTCCTGCTCAATGAATTCTGTCGATTCGATGATAAATCACCGAATTTGCATGTTATGCGGACATCTTCGTTGAAGTCTCTTGCGAGACGTTTTAAATCGTTGTCGATTTAGCAACTACTGTGAATGTCCACATAGATTGTCTGATAAATTGTTAAAGAACGTGACCGTGATTTCTCACTGGTCAGGGCTGCGTATTCTACACACCCTTAATTCAGCGTCAAGTAGTTTTTTATGTAAGTAATTCAACTGTTGTTTAATTACTCAAACCGCTTTTCTCTAGGTTAAACTTCTTATAAAGAAGCCGCCCTTTCAACCTGCTCATCAAGCTGTATGCTTGCTGCGTCGTGTCGATGGGCCGCATTATAGGGAGCTGAGAAAATTGCGCAAGGGCTTTTTGAAAGAAAAATACAACTTTTTGATAGTTTCGAAGTTAAGCACAAGCTAACCACAAACTACCCCCAGAGTTATCAACAGAGGCTGTATTTTTAGGCGTTTTAAGACATCAATTATCACTAACCTATGGGACTATTTCAGCGATAAACATCGCACTTAATAGTGTTATGTAGCCAGTTAAAACAAAAAAGCGACTCAATGAGTCGCTTTTTGATAGTTTGCTATTAATAGCCTAGTAGTTAGCTGAGCTTACCGTGGCATTGTTTGTACTTTTTACCACTGCCACATGGACACATATCATTGCGACCCACTTTTTCGCCTTCGCGCACCATAGGTACATGAGCGGCTAACTCCGGCGCTTCACCTGCCCCCGTCACTAGTGACTCAGCTTCGGCATGTGAAAAGTCATGCTTTATTTTAGCTTCGGCTTCGCGGCGCTGTTGTTCCATCTCTTCCACATCGGATTGAGCTTGAACTTGTACTTTAGATAAGATGCTGATGACGTCATGCTTTAATGAATCAAGCAATTGTTGGAACAATTCAAAAGATTCGCGCTTATATTCTTGCTTAGGGTTCTTTTGAGCGTAACCGCGCAAATGAATGCCCTGGCGCAAATGATCCATAGCGGCCAAGTGTTCTTTCCACAGTCCATCTAAGGTTTGCAGCATTACCGCTTTTTCAAATTGACGCAGCACAGAAGCGCCGACCATCTGCTCTTTATTAGCATAGGCTTCAGTCCAAGACTGCAGTACACGCTCACGCAGGGTTTCTTCGTACAAGTCTTCTTCAGCATCTAACCATTGTTGAATTGGCAGTACTAAGTTGAAATCTTGACGTAGGCGTTGCTCAAGTCCTGGAACATCCCATAACTCTTCCACTGATTGTGGTGGAATATATTGATTCATGGTGCTTGAGATAACATCCGCTTCGATATTACGAATAGTTTCTTCAATGCTTTGCGCATCCATCAACTCATTACGCTGGGCGTAAACGACTTGACGTTGATCGTTAGCTACGTCATCAAATTCAAGTAACTGCTTACGAATATCAAAGTTACGGGCTTCTACTTTACGCTGCGCATTTTCAATGGCGCGTGACACCCATGGGTGTTCAATCGCTTCGCCAGCCTGCATGCCCAATTTCTTCATCATGGATGACACACGCTCGGATGCGAAAATGCGCATCAAGCTGTCTTCCATAGATAAATAGAAACGTGATGAACCAGCGTCCCCTTGTCGACCAGAGCGACCACGCAGCTGATTATCGATACGACGCGATTCATGACGCTCGGTACCTAAGATGTGTAAACCACCGGCGGCCAGCACTTCATCGTGACGAACCTGCCAGTCACTACGGATTTTACTGATTTGCTCAGGGGTTGGATTGGCAAGTGCATCGACTTCCATCTTCCAGTTACCACCTAAGACGATGTCGGTACCACGACCTGCCATGTTAGTTGCCACAGTAACAGCGCCAATGCGACCGGCCTGAGCAACAATGTCCGCTTCTTTTTCGTGGAACTTGGCATTTAGTACAGCGTGTGGAATTTTCTCTTTCTTTAATAGGTGCGCTAACAGCTCAGACTGCTCAATCGATACGGTACCGACCAAGACTGGCTGGCCACGTTCGCGGCAATCTTTAACATCAGCAATAATCGCTTGATACTTTTCTTCCGCGGTGAGATAGACCAGATCTGCAAGATCTTTACGCACCATAGGACGGTTGGTAGGTACTACTACTGTATCTAGACCATAAATATGCTGGAATTCGAATGCTTCAGTATCAGCGGTACCTGTCATACCGGCTAATTTCTGGTATTGACGGAAATAGTTCTGGAAAGTAATCGACGCTAAGGTTTGGTTTTCATTTTGAATGTTCACACCTTCTTTAGCTTCTACCGCTTGGTGTAAACCTTCAGACCAACGACGACCAACCATAGTACGGCCAGTGTGTTCATCAACAATGATCACTTCACCATTCTGCACTACGTAATCTACGTCTTTTTCAAACAGTGTATGTGCACGCAAGGCGGCATTGACGTGATGCAACAAAGAGATATTAGCCGCAGAATAAAGTGAATCGCCTTCGGCCAACATGCCGTGCTGAGTTAACAAGTCTTCGACTTTCTCTTGGCCGCGCTCTGTTAAATGCACCTGCTTAGATTTTTCATCAATGCTGTAATCGCCTTCACCCACAAACTCTTCTGAGTCTTCTTTTTCTTGTTGGATCAAATGTGGGATCAGTAAATTCATCTTGGTATACAGCACTGAACTGTCTTCAGCAGCACCCGAGATGATCAAAGGCGTACGGGCTTCATCGATTAAAATAGAATCCACTTCATCGATTAAGGCATAGTTCAGTGGACGCTGCACACGATCGTTTGGCGAAAATGCCATGTTGTCGCGCAGGTAGTCAAAACCGAATTCGTTGTTAGTACCATAAGTGATGTCTGAGTTGTAGGCTTCTTTCTTGTCCTGTTGACTAAGACCTGCCACGTTAATACCCACACTTAAGCCTAAGAATTCAAACAGTGGACGGTTGTTTTCGGCATCACGACGAGCCAGGTAATCGTTGACGGTAATAACGTGCACGCCTTTACCGCTAAGGGCATTAAGGTAAGCTGGCAAAGTCGCGGTTAAGGTTTTACCTTCACCGGTACGCATTTCAGCAATCCGGTTACTATCAAGTACCATGCCGCCCAGTAACTGCACATCGAAGTGACGCATTTCAAACACGCGCTTTGAGGCTTCACGCACTACGGCAAAGGCTTCTGCGGTAATACTTTCTAAGCTTTCGCCCTGTTCTAGGCGTTGACGAAATTCTGCAGTTTTACCCGTTAATTCTGTATCGGTTAATTTCTCATAATCAGCTTCTAGCGCATTGATTTTAGTTACAGTTTTATTGAGCGCTTTTAAAGTACGATCGTTACGACTACCAAAGACTTTTGTCAGTAAATTTCCAAACATCACATTCACTTATTATTGTTAAAGGCCGATTTCACAAAATTGAGAAAGCCAAAATGTTAATTAAACAGGTTTGCGCTGAACATACTTAGTTGGGTCTATCTGCTGTCCATTGCGTAACACCTCGTAGTGCACATGCGGTCCAGTCGAACGCCCTGTGCTGCCCATAATGGCAATCGTCTCGCCTTTGGTCACGACATCACCTACGGAAACTGACAAATCCTTGTTATGGCCATAACGGGTTGAAATTCCATTACCATGGTCTATCTCAATCACATTACCGTAACCAAACATATTACCGGACCAAGTCACAACTCCTGCCGCAGTGGCAAGTACGTTAGAGCCTTCAGCACCAGCAAAATCAATGCCTTTATGCCTCGCCTTGCGCCCATTGAAGGGATCGTTACGAGTACCATAGGGAGATGACAACCAACCTTTTTCGATCGGACGCCCTGAAATATACCTCTCTGTACCTATATTGAGATTAGAAGCGACAGTTTCAAGTAGCGGCAGTTGTTGATTGTTGATTTCGAGACGTTGCGTCATTAAATCTATTTCAGCAATCAGCTCAGTTAAGGTCACTTGCTCACCCACACCGGATAAACCACCGACACCGACTTGACTGGTAAAGTCGAATTGCTCAGATAATTGATTATCTTCTGCCAGCTGCTGACCCAGTGCCTCAAGGCGAGTCAACTTAGCCTGCATCAAGGCGACATGCTGCGCCAAGGTGGCTAACTGCATATCGGTAGCATTTTTTAACTCGAGCACTTTTTGCTCTTGGGCTTCACGAGCTAACTTTTCAGATTCGACACTGTATTGCTGTGATTTAAATTGATCAGACGTGTGCTGGTAGACTCCCGCACCTGTCGCGATCAGAAATATTGGCAAGAGCAACCACTGTTTACTCGGCTGCCACCGGCTAACACCTTTTCGGCGTTGAATAAAAACTGTTACACTCATAACTTCACTCAGCAACTTAACGATCATATGAAAAAGCTACCTCAGGATCTGTGCCAATTGTTACATGCCAATGGCCAATTACCTGAAATTGCCGAGAAAGCGGAACTGTTAAACCAACTGAATAATGAATTAAAACAGTTGGTATCGGGTCCCGTCGTCGATCAGCTGAAAGTTGCTAATCTTCGTAATAACGTCCTAGTGCTAGAAACCTCTGCGGCCATCTGGGCTACCCGGATTAATTTCCAGAAAGCTCGACTTCTGCAACAACTCCAACTACACACTTTGCCCATGCTTACTGCAATTGAAGTTAAAGTCAACCCAGGGCTTGCGGTAAGTAAGGCTGAACCTAAGGCTAATAACCGCCAAATCAGCGAAACTACTGCACATCATCTCGATGCGCTAGCCGATCAAGCCGGTGGTGAATTGGGACAGAAACTAAAACGGCTGGCTGCATTGGCCAGCCGTCGTCGGCAATCGTCAGAGGATTAGGCGAACGAACCCGCCCATCCTGGCACTGTAAAGCTGACTGGGACATCAGCTTCTTGCTCAAAGCTCACTAGATCCCAAGCATCCGCTTGGGCTAATACCGCTCGAACCAATTGGTTATTTAAGGCGTGGCCGGTCTTATGAGCCGCAAACTCGCCCACTAATGCGTGACCACACACATACAAATCACCAAACGCATCTAAGATCTTATGCTTAATGAACTCATCCTCATAACGCAGACCGTCGGGGTTGAGAACACGATATTCATCAAGCACTACAGCATTTTCCATGCTGCCACCTAGTGCCAAATTATTAGCTCGCAGATATTCAATATCGCGCATAAAGCCAAAGGTACGAGCACGACTGATTTCTTTAATAAACGCAGAAGAAGAGAAATCTAACATCATGTGTTGTTGACTACGGGCGATTTCTGGATGAGCAAAATCAATGCTGAAATTCACTCTAAAACCATTAAATGGACGCAGTTCCGCCCACTTGTCGCCATCTTCAACACGTACCGTTTTCTTAATACGCATGTATTTCTTCAGTGCACTTTGCTGAGCAATGCCAGCGCTTTGCAACAAGAATACAAATGGGCTAGCACTGCCATCCATGATAGGGATTTCAGGAGCATCGACTTCGATAATAGCGTTATCGATTCCAAGGCCAGCTAACGCGGCAAATAAATGCTCAATAGTAGAAATGCGGACACCGGCATCATTTACCAAAGCGGTACACATAGTCGTTTCACGCACTTGATCGGCCAGCGCAGGAATAACCACGGCAGGCACTAAATCAGTACGAACTAATTTGATACCCGAATTCACCGGCGCGGGTTTGATGGCTAACGTAACCTTGTTGCCCGAATGCAGGCCAACTCCGGTCGTTTTCACCATTTTTTGCACAGTTCTTTGGAAGATCATTATGTTACCCGTACTTTGTTGCTACTAATATTCGGCAATTATTGCGCGCGTAAGTCACGCACAGCGCAACTAGTCAGATATCTTACCACAAGTATTCAAATTGGCAAAAATTGCTCAATTATCCCCCACGGCAAGATGCTGACGCGCCCACTCCATTTGTCTATCACAGCCGGCTTAGCCCACTCTTAATCCGCTTGCTTACGTAAGAATGCTGGAATATCTAAATAATCAAGCTCATTACGATTAACTGGCGCTGGATTAGTGGCGGCATTGGCATTGCGAGAGCTAGCCACTTGGCCACTATGGCCTGGATTCGTGGCAGTCATAGGCGTAGATTCATTAATGAACTCTACTCTTGGCTCAGGCTGCGCAACAACCACAGGCTCAGGGCGCGCGGCAGGCTTAGTCACTAATTGAATATCAGGCTTCTTTTCAGCGCCAATACCAGTAGCAACAACAGTTACACGCAGTTCATCGCTCATTTCTGGGTCGATAACCGCGCCCACAACTACGGTCGCATTATCAGATGCATAAGCTTTAACGTGATTACCAACAGTTTCAAACTCTTCGATAGTCATGTCTAAACCGGCAGTAATGTTCACCAGAATGCCACGAGCACCGGCTAAGTCGATATCTTCCAGTAATGGGCTAGCAACAGCAGCTTCTGCCGCTTCTTCAGCGCGATCATCACCACGAGCAACACCCGTACCCATCATGGCGTTACCCATTTCTGACATAACCGTTCTAACGTCAGCAAAGTCGACGTTGATTAAGCCTGGGCGAGTAATTAGCTCGGCAATACCTTGTACCGCGCCTAATAACACATTGTTGGCTGCAGCAAACGCATCCAGCAGGGAAGTACCGCGGCCCAGCACTTTCAATAACTTTTCGTTAGGAATAGTGATTAATGAGTCAACGTGCTTGGCAAGCTCAGCAATACCTTGCTCAGCATAAATCATGCGCTTTTTGCCTTCAAACGGGAAAGGCTTAGTCACTACCGCAACCGTTAAAATACCTTCTTCTCGAGCAATTTGCGCTACTACTGGCGCCGCGCCAGTACCAGTCCCGCCACCCATACCGGCAGCGATGAAAATCATGTCGCAACCTTTAATGGCTGCGCGAATGTTTTCTTTGTCTTCTTCAGCCGCTAAGCGACCAATTTCAGGGTTAGCGCCAGCGCCAAGCCCTTTAGTCACATCGCGACCTAATTGAATAGTCGAGCCTGCTTGTGATTTACGCAGCGCTTGTGCATCAGTGTTAGTTGCAATGAACTCAACACCTTCAATATTGTGCCTAACCATATGCTCGACGGCATTACCACCGCCGCCGCCCACACCGATGACCTTGATCACCGCCTCATCTGAGTGCGTTTCCATAATCTCGAACATAGTCTGTTCTCCGTGTTGTCTGCGTTTAGAACTCGCCTTTAAACCAGCTTTGTACCCGATTCCAAAGACTGGTTACCCCTTGTCGTTGCGGCCGCTCGAACTGACGTTCCAGCACCCGTCTTGCGCCGTAATGAAGCAACCCAACCCCAGTGGAGTAAACAGGTTGTTCAACACGTTCAAATAATCCTTTCACTGGTAGCGGCAAAGCTACTCTTACCGGCATACCAAAAGTGGCTTCGGCCACATCCACGGCGCCTTCAATCGATGCCGTGCCGCCCGTGAGCACTATGCCGGCGGCGATTTGGTCATCAAGACCCGCGTCGCGCAGTTGCTTGAGGATCAGCTCAAACAACTCTTGATATCTAGGCTCGACCACTTCAGCCAGTGTATGACGTGACATAGTTCGCGACGGTCTGCCGCCTACCGATGGCACATCAATACTGTCTTCACGGCTCACCGCTGAACTGCGAGCGCAGGCATGCTGCACTTTAATGTGCTCAGCGTGCGCCAATGGCGTTCTAAATATCTTGGCAATATCACTACTGACCTGGTTACCTGCCACAGGCACCACAGCGCAGTGACGTAAGGCACCATTGGTGTACACGGCGATATCTGTGGTACCACCACCAATATCCACCAAACACACACCTAAATCTTTCTCATCATTGGTCAGCACGGCATCTGCCGAGGCTATCCCTGAAAACACTAAGTCATCGACCTTCAGGCCGCAGCGCTCCACACTCTTAGTGATGTTCTTGGCCATGTCGTTGGCACAAGTCACTATATGGACCTTAGCTTCCATACGCATGCCTGACATACCTATGGGGCTACGAATACCTTCTTGAATATCGATGGCATATTCTTGTGGTAACACATGCAAAATCCGCCGTTCAGTGGGGATTTTTACTGAGCGCGCCGTATGAATCACGTTATCAACGTCTTCTTGCGTCACTTCTTCATCGTTAATCGACACCATACCGTTTTCATTTTGACAATCGATATGTTTGCCAGAAATACTGAGATAAACAGATGACACTTGGCAATCTGCCATCAATTCGGCTTGATCTAATGCACGCTGAACACTCTTAACGATAGAGTCGAGGTCATTCACCCCGCCCTTGTCCATGCCGCGCGACGGGTGATTGCCAAGGCCTATGATGCTGATTTCACCATCTGGCAAGACTTCACCTATCACTACCGCGACCTTAGAAGTCCCGATATCTAAGCCAACGATAAGATTTCTTTCTGGATTCTTTGTCATTCGTTAACGGCTCTCTATTTGCGTCTCTTTCCAACCTACGGCTAGACCTGTGTCATAACGTAAATCAATGCGGTCAACCGTCTTATCGACTTGGGTCAACATGGGATAAACGTCAATAAATCGCTGCACGCGAGTCATCTTATCTTCACGGCCCAAAGCCAAAATAATGCCATTGTTTAACTGCGCTTCCCAAGCGTGGCGCGGGCTCACTGTTAATTGGCTCAAACTAAAACCATTGTTCGCCAATAGTCGTTGTAATTGCTGATAACTCGTTAATACTTCAGCGGCCATGTTTTCTGGCCCCGCCAATCTTGGTAATGGCCCAATTTCTGGCTTAGCAGGCGCCGCGAACACTTGTCCATGGACATTCAACCAGTCATCACCATTCCAGTGCGCCACAGGATGCTGCTCCTGCAGATACACTTTTAATTTCGCTGGCCACTCACGTCGCACTGAGGCTTCATAGACCCAAGGCAATTGCTGCAAGGCCGCTTGCACCTTATCGATATCGGCGCTAAAAAAACTGCGATTCATTGTATCTTGCAATGCCAAGCGAATATCTTGGTCTGAGGTAAAACTGCGTTCACCGTCAACAATGACTGATTCAATAGGCAAAGCTTCGGCATCATTCAGCAGCTTATGCAAATGCATGGCTGATATGGCCAAAGACACCAGCACTACCCCTAAAAAGCACAGGCCACTAATTAAGTACCAATCCAGCTTTGTTAGGCTAGTACGCAGTTTTTGTCGCTTATCCTTCCAGCTCACTTTGCCATCCGCCCCGCGCCTATGTCGAAACAAGGGAAACCGACCATTATATAGAGCTATGGCCTTGGGTCAAAAAAAGCTGCCAAAGCCACTGCAACCGCTTAATATATAATCAAGTTATCTTAATTTACGCTTCTGTGAAACCTAAACCTTTCGCGGCTAGCTGTTTCGAGAGCGCGCCAATATTGCCAGCCCCTTGGGTTAGCAATAAATCACCGCCAATGACTTGCTCACTGACTATGTTAGCTAGCTGTTCAGGGGATGAGACGAACACAGGGTCGACCTGACCGCGCAAGCGAATTGCCCGGCACAAGGCGCGGCCATCGGCACCCACTATCGGATCTTCGCCTGCAGCATATACATCTAGCAACAATAAGCAATCAACTCGCGACAATACATCAACAAAATCTTCAAACAAATCACGGGTACGCGAATATCTATGAGGTTGATAAGCCATGACTAAGCGTCTATCTGGCCAGCCAGCGCGGGCGGCCTTAATGGTCGCGGCCACTTCTGTTGGATGGTGACCATAGTCATCCACCAACAACACATCACCCTTAGGGGTATCAAACTGCCCCAGCTGCTGGAAACGACGGCCTATGCCTTCAAACTTGGCTAGGGCTGAGATAATGGCTTGATTATCTATGTCATCTTCAGTAGCGACTGCAATTGTAGCCAGGGAATTGAGCACATTGTGTTGCCCTGGTAAATTCACCAATACATCAAGATCGGCATGTCCCTGACGGCATACGGTAAAGCGGCACTGACTACCAAGCTGCTCAAAGTTAGTGGCTCTGACATCAGCATCTTCACTGAAACCATAAGTAATCAGTTTGCGGCCAATGCGCGGCAGCAATTCACGCACGACTGGGTCGTCAATACACACCACGGCAACGCCATAAAATGGCAAGTTATGTATGAAATCAATGAAGGTATTCTTGAGCACATTGAAATCGCCGCCATAGGTTGCCATATGGTCAGCTTCAATGTTGGTAACGACAGTCACCATAGGCTGCAAGTGCAAAAAGCTCGCATCGCTTTCATCAGCTTCAGCAATTAAGTAGCGACTGCTGCCTAATCTCGCATTAGTGCCAGCACTATTGAGCAAGCCGCCAATGACGAAGGTCGGATCGCGTCCCGCTTCGCCGTAAACACTGGCAATTAAGCTTGTGGTAGTCGTTTTACCATGAGTACCAGCAACCGCGACCCCATGACGATAACGCATTAATTCAGCGAGCATTTCAGCGCGGCGCACGATAGGAATGCGCAGCTTTTTAGCAGAGATTAATTCAGGGTTTGTCGCGGCAATGGCGGTTGATACCACCACAACATCAACGCCTTCCACATGACAGCCTTGATGGCCGATTAAAATCTTAGCGCCAAGAGATGCCAATCTTTCAGTCACACTATTAGTGGCGATATCTGAACCGCTAATGTCATAACCTTCGTTAACGAGTACTTCGGCAATACCGCCCATACCAGCGCCGCCAATACCCACAAAATGAATGCGTTTTACTCGGCGCATTTCAGGGATAGTCTGACGTAACTCTTGGTATTTATCTGTTGTTTTCATTAATCAATTTTTCCTGCAAGTTCAATGCATACTTGGGCCACGCGCTCGGTTGAATCCAGCACAGCCGCTTGCCTTGCATTTTGCCCCATGAGTTGCAGCTCTGCTTTATCACTTGCCAGCAAAGCCAGTTTCGATGCCAATTTATCCACTGTTAATATCGACTGCGGTATCAATAAGGCCGCACCTGCCGAGACTAACACCTTAGCGTTTAGCGTCTGATGATCATCTACCGCATGTGGGTAAGGCACCAAGACACTCGGTAAACCTACCGCTGCCAACTCAGACACGGTTAGCGCGCCACTGCGACAAATAACTACATCTGCCCAGCGATATGCCGCTTCCATATCATCAATAAATTCAGCGACTTTAACTGCGCCTTGTTGACGTAATTGCTGATAGGTTGAAAGCACTTCGCTCTCATTACCTTTGCCGACTTGATGCCATACCGTAATGGCGTGTTGCGGCGCAATATTGGCCACCACTTGCGGCATCACATCATTTAAAATTTTGGCGCCTAAACTGCCGCCCACTACTAACACATTAAGGCTATCATCATGAACCCTATGAGCTTCTTGCCCCAGCGCTATTAGCTCAGTGCGCACCGGATTACCAACTGTGATGGCATCACTACGCAGTCCATCAAAAGTATTGGCAAAGGCGCACAATACCCGAGTGGCAATGCGCGCTAATAACTTATTGGTCATACCCGCAATAGCATTTTGCTCATGCAGCACTAACGGTATGCCCGCAAGTTTGGCGGCAACGCCGCCTGGCCCACTGGCAAAACCGCCCATGCCGAGCACGACATCTGGCTTAAATTCGTTAATGACTTGCCGCGCCTGCCAAATAGAGCGCAGGATTTTTAACGGCGCCGCTAACTTGCGAATTAACCCGTTACCTCTAACGCCTTTGATATCAATGAAATTAATATCAAAGCCATATTTAGGCACTAAGCGCGCTTCCATTCTGTCGGCTGTGCCTAACCAGCGCACTTGCCAGCCTTGCTGGGATAAGGCTTTAGCTACCGCGAGCGCGGGAAATACATGACCGCCAGTGCCACCGGCCATCACTAAAATTCTTTTTTGATTCATTGCCTGACTCACTACTGGGCTCGCTGTCTCATTGGCGACTTGGCTCACTGCGCGCCTCCTTGAGGCTGAGTTAACTGCACGCGGCGTTCATAATCGATTCTTAATAACACAGTCACAGCCGCTGTCATGACCCACAAACTACTGCCGCCGTAGCTGATAAAAGGCAATGTTAAGCCCTTAGTCGGTAACATGCCGATACTGGCGCCAATATTAACTACGGTTTGGAAACAAAACCAAATGCCGATGCCAAAAGCTAAAAACGCTTCAAACGGCTTATCCATCTGCAGGCATGAACTGCCAAGACGAATAGCCCGCAGCGATACAAACAGCAGCATAAGCAGCACCATAATAATGCCGATAAAGCCAAGTTCTTCGCCTATCACCGCAAAAATAAAGTCGGTGTGCGCCTCGGGTAAATATTCAAGTTTCTGAATGCTATTACCTAGGCCCTGACCAAACCAATCGCCGCGGCCATAGGCCATTAACGATTGCGTTAACTGATAACCAGTGCCAAACGGATCTTTCCATGGATCCATAAACGACATGACCCGTTTCATCCGGTATTCAGCCGTCATAACCAAAACCACGAATCCGACTATGCCACCTAAAATCAACACCATAAAGTCGAACAGTCTCGCGCCCGCTAAAAACAATAAGCCTACGGTACACACGAATAATACGACGACTGTGCCTAAGTCAGGCTGCATTAACAGCAAGAAGGCAAACATTAGGAACACGGCAATCGGCTTATAAAAGCCCTTGGCGTGCTCGCGAATTTCTTCATGGCGGCGCACTAAGTAGCCCGCCATGTACACCATAAAGGCAAACTTGGCGAGTTCTGCCACCTGAATACGAATAGGACCGATAGATAACCAGCGCGTGGCACCATTTACTGAGGTGCCAACCACTAGCACAGCCACTAACAAGACTAAGGCCCCAAGCAAAATAAAGGGGCTCAACTGTTGCCAGCGGTGCATCTCCATTTGCAGCACCACAGCGGCAATAGCGGCGCAGCCTACTAAATAGAACAGATGCCGCCATACAAAATGCATGGGGTTGCCAGTTAAGGTTTGCGCCTCAGCCATAGAGGCCGACATCACCATCACAAAACCAAAGCCAATCAAACATAACACAGCGCAGAGTAAGCCTCTGTCATACAGCGGCTCACTCTTGACGTGGCTAAATGCCGACGCCCATGGCAATGACCAAGTGCGACCAAAGAGGTGCAACTGCGGCTCATTCAGCGCCATGCAAGGCCTCCGCCGCCGCGCTAAAGTCTTTACCGCGCGCCATGTAATTTGGATACATGTCTAAACTGGCGCAGGCCGGTGATAACAGCACCATATCGCCGCTCTGACACAAGGCAAATGCCGCATTCACGGCTTCGGCCATAGTGGCTACCGCTAAGCTATCAGGCTTTAACGCCGCGATTTTAGGGCCATCACGCCCTAAGGTAATGACTTGATGCACACACTCAAACGCTGCTGCGAGCGGGCTTAAATCTGCGCCTTTAGCATCGCCGCCAGCAATCAAGATGATGTTACCGCTAAAATCCACTAAGCCATCAAGCGCCGCTAACGTGGCGCCCACATTAGTCGCCTTGGAATCATCGATAAAATCGACGCCAGCCACAGTAGCAACGCGCTGACATCTATGAGCTAAACCAGTAAATTGCGCGGCAATGCTTACCATGGCGTCGCGCGCAATATCTACCAGTTCACACAAGGCCATAGCGGCTAACACATTGGCTAAGTTATGGCGGCCTATTAAGGCCACATCGGCGCATGCCATAATGCGCGACTCACCGCGCACTAACATGCCATCACTAATGCCCCAGTCATCGCCATCCGGCGCACTCAAACCAAAGCTGAGATAATGCCCAGGTTCAGATGTTTGCGTTAAGGCATCATCGTGGTTAACCACACATATGCGGCTTTGCGGATATAAAGCTAATTTCGCTTGGCGATATGACTGCAAATCTGGATATCTATCCATATGATCTTCAGAGATATTCAGGCAAGTAGCGGCCGTGCAATTCAGGCTATGGGTCGTCTCTAACTGAAAGCTAGATAATTCGAGCACATAGAGATCCGCGTTTTCAGCTAATAAATCCAGCGCTGGCACACCTATGTTACCGCCCACCGCGACTTTTACGCCGGCCGCTTGCGCCATTTGTCCCACTAACGTGGTGACTGTGGTTTTGCCGTTAGAGCCAGTAATGGCCACTAACTTAGCGTCCGTTTGAGTCTTAGTCAGTTCACGGGCAAACAGTTCCACATCGCCAATCACTTCTATGCCCATATCCAAAGCCACCCGCACTTCAGGGGTTGATAAGGCTATGCCTGGGCTTATGATGATTTGCTGCGCTTGCACTAAAAATCGGCAATCAAAACCGCCGGTTAATAGCGGCACCTCAGCAAACTCACGGGCTAATTGCTCATGCCCCGGCGGCGTGTTACGGCTATCCATCACAATTGGCGTAATGCCTTGAGCGCGAAGATAACGCACCACAGACAAACCGGTAGCGCCAAGTCCTAGTACTATATGTGAGGCGGGACTTATGCTCGCTTTATTTGATTCAGAACCCAATAACGAAGACATCTTGGCCTACCTTAACTTCAGAGTCGCAAGACCCAGCAGCACCATAAACAAGGAAATAATCCAAAAGCGTACTATCACTCTTGGTTCTGGCCAGCCTTTCAATTCATAGTGGTGATGAATAGGCGCCATACGGAAAATACGTTGGCCGCGCAGTTTATAACTGCCCACCTGTAAGATCACTGACAAGGTTTCCATGACAAACACGCCGCCCATGATCACCAGCAACACTTCTTGGCGCACTAATACGGCCATGGCACCTAAAGCTGCGCCTAGTGATAACGAGCCGACATCGCCCATAAATACTTGCGCAGGATAAGTGTTAAACCATAAGAAACCTAAACCTGCGCCGACTATGGCGGTACAGACAATCACGAGTTCACCCGCGCCTGGCAAATACGGAATATGCAAATAGCTAGAGAACTGGGCATGACCAGACAGGTAAGCAATTAACGCAAATGCTGAGGCCACCATCACGGTAGGCACAATTGCTAAGCCATCAAGACCATCAGTTAAGTTAACCGCGTTACTGCTACCGACTATGGTGAAATACGCAAGCACTATAAACATCAAGCCAAGTTGCGGCATTATGTCTTTAAAGAAAGGCAGTACCAGCTGCGTTTCACCAGGATGACTGGCAGAGAAATACAAATACACGGCAATGACTAAGGCTGCCAATGATTGCAGTATGTATTTCCATCTCGCAATCAAGCCTTTAGTGTCTTTTCTCACCACTTTGCGATAGTCATCAATAAAGCCAATAGCGCCAAAGGTGCCCAGCACAAACAGCATCACCAACACGTAACGGCTATCAAGATCGCCCCACAGCAGCACGCTAATAAAGATGCCCGCCAAAATTAATAAGCCACCCATGGTTGGGGTACCGCGCTTACTAAAATGCGATTCTGGACCATCATTACGTACCACTTGACCGATTTGCAGCAACTGCAAACGCTCAATCATCTTAGGGCCCCACCACAAGCTAAAAATCATGGCAGTGAGCAAACCTAAGATGGCTCGGAAGGTTAAATACGAAAATACGTTAAACCCGGTATAAAACTGGGTTAAATACTCAGCCAGATAAACCAGCATTTACACTAACTCCTGTCGCTCAAAGGCGGCTTTGAGGGCAGCAACAACACGCTCCATTCTGGCGCTGCGCGACCCTTTAACTAATACGGTAACATCACTAGGTAACTGGTTGAGATAACTAATTAAACTCACCACTAACTGCTCAATATCAGGGGCATGTTGACTACCAAAGGCAGCACTGGTGTGTGCACTTAATTGGCCAGTACAAAACAATGCTTGTATTCCCTTCTCTTGAGCCAGCGTGCCTAGCTGCGCGTGCAAAAGGGAGGCATTGTCGCCTAATTCGCCCAAATCGCCCAGTACTAAACAGCGCTGCGTATTAATTTCCGCCAAATAATTGATAGCGGCCGCCACCGAGTTAGGGTTGGCGTTGTAACTATCATCTATGACTCGAAAGCGACCTAAGGTCATAGGCAGCATGCGCCCTTTAACTGGCTCAAGTTCTGCTAAGCCCGCCAAGATATCGGCCATAGTGAAACCCGCCGCCAATGACATAGCCGTAGCAGCCAAGGCATTAGAAACTTGATGGCGCCCAGCTAACGACAACTTAATGGGATGACGCTGCTCTTGATAGGCCAAAACGAACTGGTAGCAACCGACACTATCAGCCACAAGCTCTAAAGCCTGTACGTCAGCCTTATGTTCAATGCCAAAGGTAATTTGTTGATACGCGCCAGCAGCTTGCTGCATTACGCCATGAAAATCATCATCAAGATTAATCACGGCAACGCCATCATCAGCTAAATGGTTAAAGATTTCTGATTTGGCGGCAGCAACCCCAGCTAACGAGCCAAACCCCTCTAAATGGGCACTGGCAACATTGTTGACCATAGCCACTTTGGGCAGCACTAGCCCTGAGGTGTAATCAATTTCGCCAGGATGATTAGCGCCTAACTCAAACACCCCCACTTGATGCTGCGGCTCTAAGCGCAATAAGGTTAACGGCACGCCGATATCATTATTATAATTACCTGCGGTATAGAGCACCTTGTGGCCTTGCTTAGCTATGGTCGCCAGCATTTCTTTGACGCTGGTTTTGCCGTTAGAGCCAGTGAGCGCCAAGCTTAATAGCGGCTGCTGCGCGCGCATATAAGCGCCCAGAAGCCCTAAAGCTTGATGACAATTGGCAACAATAATTTGCGGCACATTTAACGCTAAGGCGCGCTCCACCACTAACGCCACTGCGCCATTGTCTATGGCTGACTGAGCAAAATCATGGGCATCAAAATTTTCACCTTTCAGCGCGATAAATAAGCCGCGCTCACCGCAATCGCGACTATCGGTCGCTACTTGCTCGATAACAATATCGTCACCCTGCCACTGGCCGTGCATAATATTAGCCAAGGTACTGACGGATAAAGGGATCATTGCTGCACTCCTGACACTAATTGCGCGGCAAACTCACGCTCATCATAGTGATGTTTAACACCATTGTATTCTTGATAGGTCTCATGGCCTTTACCGGCCAGTAAAATCAGATCTTGCGGTCCTGCCTTAGCAAACACGCTTTTAATCGCGGCGATTCTATCGGCTTCAATCAACACAGCGTCGCTATCGCTAAATCCCGCTAATACATCGCTGATGATAGCTACTGGATCTTCACTGCGAGCATTATCAGAAGTCACCATCACCTTGTCGGCAAACGCTTCTGCAGCCTTGGCCATTAAAGGACGCTTACCTTTATCACGATCGCCGCCGCAGCCAAAAATGCACCACAGCTTACCGCGGCAATGCACTTTTAACGCTTTAAGGGCTTGCTCTAAGGCATCAGGAGTGTGGGCATAATCCACCACTACGCATTGACCTGTGGCAGCATTAAAGCGCTCCATGCGCCCTGCCACGGGTTTAAGGCTTGGCACTGCTGCTAATAACGCTTGCATATCATGGCCTTGTAAATGCATGCAGGTTAATGCCGCCAGCAAATTAGCTAAGTTAAATTCACCCAATAATGGCGAGCTTAACTGCCCTTGTCCGCCCGGCCAGGCAATTGTCGCGTCAACACCGCCATCATGATAGTGGGTGCTAATCACTTGATAATCGGCCTTGGCATGGCCTTTTAGGCTGTAGCCTATGACATGGCGCGCTAACTCTTGCTCTTGCCAGTTTTCACCGCAAGCATCATCGAGATTAAGCACACTGAATTTAAGCGTTGGGAAACTAAATAAACGCAATTTTGCCGCGGCATAAGATGCCATATCACCATGATAATCAAGGTGATCGCGGCTTAAATTGGTAAATACGGCGATATCAAAAGGAACCGCAGCCACGCGCCCTTGCACTAGCCCATGGCTTGACACTTCCATGGCGCAAATATCTATACCGGCCTGACTAAATTCACTTAACTGGCGCATCATAGTCACAGCGTCCGCTGTGGTATTACCGCTATCAATCAGCTCGCCCCAACGGCCATTGCCTAAGGTGCCCATCACAGCAGCGCGCAGCCCTAAGCTTTCGGTTAATTGCGCGATAAATTGGCTAACCGAGGTTTTACCGTTAGTGCCAGTCACACCCACTAAACGCATAGACCTGCCCGCTAATGAATAACGCCGCGCAGCAAGTTGCGATAAATACTTAGCTAAATCAAAAAAGTAGATAGAGCCTTGATGCTGAGTGCCATGTAACTTGGCATCATCGGTATGCACTAACGCGGCGCATGCGCCTTGGGCCAGCGCAGTTTCTATGTATTGGCGCCCATCACTTACGTGACCTGGCACAGCAATAAATAAGTCGCCCGCTTCCACCTTGCGGCTATCTAGTTGCAACTGCTTAACGCTTTGCGTCCCTTGGTATGTCATCCAGGGAGAGAGCAGTTCAGTCAAACTCATCATTCTACTTTTCCTCCCGCAGCCACTAATTTTAATTTTTCTTCTGAGCTAATAGGCTCAACATTCAACATTTGTAAGGCGCCGGCCATCACAGTGGCAAATACTGGCGCCGCCACATCACCGCCATAATAACGCTCACCCTTAGGCTCATCTATGACGACCGCTATGGCCAATTTAGGGTTATGCACTGGGGCGACCCCAGCAAATAGCGCTACATAGTCATCACCATAGCCACCAGCTACCGCTTTACGACTGGTACCGGTTTTACCCGCCACCGGATAACCTTCAATATGCGCTTGTTTAGCTGTGCCGCCGGGCTCAGTCACGCCCACCAGCATGTTCATCACTTCACGTGCGACATGTGGGTCTAACACTTGCTCGCCTTCTGGGGCTTTTTTCAATTTAAGAATGGATAACGGTCGCAAAACACCGCCGGCGCCTAAGGTGGCATACATGCGCGCCAATTGCAGCGGCGTTGCCGTTAAACCGTAACCAAATGACAAGGTGGCACGCTCAAAGTCAGACCACTTATGCTGCTCGCGAATCAGACCTGCGCTTTCGCCAGTTAAATTAATGCCGGAATAGTTACCAAGCCCCATCGCATAATAAGTGCCAAGCAACTGCTCAACTGGCATGGCAAGCGCCAACTTACTCACGCCGACGTTACTGGATTTAACCAGAATTTTGGCCAGTGACATTTCGCCATAATTGTTAGAATCGCGCACTTGGCGGCCACCGACTCGCATCCAACCAGGAGAGGTGTTGACTGTATCGCCATCTTTCACCACACCGGCTTCTAACGCCGCGGCCATCACAAATGGCTTAATGGTCGAACCTGGCTCAAACGCATCTGTCAGCGCTTTATTGCGCATTCTAAATGGCTGCAAGCTTTCGCGGGAATTGGGGTTGTAAGATGGGGTATTGACCATGGCCAGCACTTCGCCAGTATGCACATCAATCACCACAGCAGAACCTGAGGTCGCTTGGTTGATTTCAGTGGCGCGCTTTAAGGCGCTATAGGCCAACTGCTGAATACGCTGGTCGATACTTAGCACTAGATCATTGGGACGCTCACCTTCTTGCACAGTATCAAGCAGTTCAACGACGTGACCATCGCGCGACTTGCGCACTTTCTCTTTAGTGGGTTTTCCGGTTAACCAGTCATTGTAAGTGCGCTCAAGCCCCTCAATCCCGATATCATCGACATTGGTAATACCTATGACTTGCGCGGTAATTTCACCGGCGGGATAAAAGCGGCGGGATTCAGAGCGCTGGGCAATGCCTTCAATCTTAAGGTTTTTGATGTATTCACCCACGGCTGGGGTGACTTGCCGCGCGAGATAAATAAAGCGGCGTTTAGGATTTTCTTTGACCCGAGCGACAAGGTCGTCCACAGGCAGATGCAGCACATCAGCCAGCGCTTGCCAGCGTCTCATGTCAGCAAAGCCATTGCGATCAAACACTATTTTAGGGTCGGCAATCACAGCGCGCACAGGCACACTGACCGCGAGCATATCGCCATTTCTGTCGGTAATTAAGCCGCGCTGCACTTCTCGGCTTGTGGTACGCAAGGTGCGCATATCACTTTGCTGGCGCAGCATATCGGGCTCAATCACTTGGATATAGGCAGCTCTTGCTGTCAGCAAGCCGAATAATAGCAACACGAACGCTACCACGACTCGCAAGCGCCATTGGATTAACTCGGGTTTTTGCTTACGTTTAGCCTGTCGACTCATTGCTGCCTCACTACCACTTCCTCGCGAGGCAGTGGTCGATTCATATGCAATTCCTTAGTGGCAATCTGAGTAATACGGCTATGTTCAGCTTGCGATTGTTCTTCTAGCAGCAAGTTGCGCCATTCAATATCTAAGTGATCGCGCTTTTGCATCAGCTGATCCCACTGGCTTATCAGCTGGCGACTCTCATGACTTATCAGCACCACAAACACGGCGTTAATCAGTACCACTAAGGCTAAGATCACTACGTATCTGTGCTGCCACAAATCTTGCAGCACAATTCGCAGTAAATTCTGCTGCAACTTATCCATAGTCAACTCAGCTAACCAAACGCTCAGCGACTCGCAGCACAGAACTGCGGGCTCTAGGGTTCAGCTCCAACTCTTGCTCTGATGGCTTTTGCGCCTTACCGACTGGTTTCAAGGTACGATTACGGTTAATTTCCGCTTCAGTCACAGGTAAGCCAAATGGCACTTCTGCACCTTGGCTATGACGGCGAATAAAGCGCTTCACTATTCTGTCTTCTAACGAATGGAAACTGATGATCGACAAGCGGCCCTCAGGCGCTAAGGCAAGCAGAGAACCATCAAGGGCTTGATCGATTTGATCCAGTTCGCTGTTGATATAAATCCGAATGGCTTGAAACACCCGCGTTGCTGGATGCTTATTACGCTCTTTCGACTTAGTAATACGTGCAATCAAATCAGCTAACTGCTTAGTACGCTCAAAGGGAGTCGCTTCACGATCGGCAGCAATACAGCGGGCGATATGGCGACCATTACGCTCTTCACCATAGGTCTTAAATACCCAGGCCATATCTTCGATTTCAGCCTTGGCCAGCCACTGGGCGGCAGTTTGGCCGCGACTGTTATCCATACGCATGTCTAATGGACCGTCGCGCAAGAAACTAAAGCCGCGATCGGCATCATCGAGCTGTGGCGATGACACGCCTAAATCCAGCAATATTCCATCAATTTTGCCGGTTAAACCAAGTTCAGCCACATAATCGGCCAACTGACCAAAACCGCCGTGAACAATTTGAAAACGTTTATCGTCAGCAAAACGCTGCGCAGCGGCTATGGCTTGGGGATCTCTATCAATGGCGATTAAGCGGCCATTAGGTCCTAAACGGCTGAGGATTTGCGCTGAATGGCCGCCGCGGCCAAAGGTGCCATCAATATAAATGCCGTCAGGACGAATATTCAGACCGTCGACAGTCTCTTGCAGTAATACTGATAAATGGGCAAATTCACTCATGGTTTTCTCTATTTTTTTAGTTTCACTTAAAGTGAAAAATCCGCTAGGCGAATATTCTCCGCCAGCGGTTCATTGAGGATCACTTGTTGATCCTGCTCTAATTGTTGTTGCCATAGCGCTTGATCCCACAACTCCAATTTATTGAGTTGGCCGACCAAAGTTAATTGCTTATCTAGCTGCGCATACCGGCGTAATGCTGGCGGGATTAATAAACGGGAGTTAGCATCTAACTCCAATTCGTGTGCGTGACCGAGTAATAAGCGCTTTAAGGCGCGTTCGGCTGGCTGGGTATCTGACAAGGCCATCAATTTGTCTTCTACCTTGCGCCACTCAGTTAAAGGATAAAGCAATAAACACGGCGAGATAATGTCAACTGTTATTACCAATTTGCCACGCGCGTCAGTAGAATTCTCAACGCACAAAAGCTCGCGATACCTTACTGGCATGGCGACCCGACCTTTGGCATCTAAGTTGAGTAAACTCGCTCCACGAAACAATTATTTTTATTCCTTTATAGAGTGTCCAGATCCACCAATACCCACAAATTCCCACAACACTTAAGTTTATGGATATATGGCAAGTTTTGTCAAGGATACCGTTGGGGTTTGAAGCCAGTCACCAAGCGGCCTTGGCAGAGATTGCAACAAATCATTCATGTTTTTCGTGAGTGGAAAAATGTGGGATTTTGAATTCTAAAAAAAGCTAAATGTGCCAGAAAATAGATGCTTAAGTGCAATCTGTGGTCGCAATCCGCTATAAGATTTTGGCGATGAATTGCATCACTGAAAGATAGTCAGCCATGACCTTAAGGGTAAATGCCATTTTCCCTTTTATTAGAGTTTGATCATCATTCGCGGCACAAGACTCAAGTTTGCATCTCTTTGGCCGATACAGAGTTAACGAGTGTCAGTTAAGCATCAGAAAGTAATCATAATAAAATAGGCAAGATAAGAGAGGCCGCAATGAGTCTAGATAGTCTCTATGCCATGTTAGCAAGGCCTGTGACTGCGGTGATGAAGGCTAAGCCGCAGATAACTGAGGTAAGTAAGATGGCGCCAAGCAGCGCCGATGATCATCAAACTAAGCTGGTTGATTTGCCGCAGCCACCTAAGTCGCAGTCTGCGGCGCCTGATAAAGCCAATCAAAGACAATATGACAGGCGCCAGCAAGATAGACGCCATCAATCGCGCGCTAAGAGCAACCAAGAAGCGCAGCCGCCAGCAAGCCAGCTAACTGCAAGTGATGACACGAGTGAACCGAGTAACCCGCCGGCGCGTCAAGGTGGCCATATAGATATTGAAATCTAACTTAAGGTTTGTTTTACCGCTTGCTGCCAACCTAAATACAGCTGCTGGCGACTATTTTCAGTAATAGTGGGCGCAAAACACTTATCGGCCGTCGCTTTATGATCTAACTCACTGGTCGATTGCCAAAAGCCCACGGCAAGGCCGGCTAAAAAGGCCGCGCCCATGGCAGTAGTTTCTGTCTGTTTAGGGCGGATCACTTGAGTATTAGTAATATCCGCTTGAAACTGCATTAAAAAATCATTGGCAACTGCGCCGCCATCCACCCTAAGTTGCTTTAATGGCAAGCCGCTGTCTTTGATCATGGCATCGAGTAAATCGCGGCTTTGATAAGCAATGGATTCTAACGCCGCGCGGATAATATGATTGCGATTGGCGCCGCGGGTTAACCCCACTAATGCGCCGCGGGCATCGGGTCGCCAATAAGGCGCGCCTAAACCAACAAAGGCTGGCACTAAATACACGCCATTGGTATCTGGTACTTTTGAGGCAAAATACTCAGTATCTTGAGCATCACGAATTAACCCTAGCTCATCGCGCAGCCATTGAATGGTCGCCCCGCCCATAAATACTGAGCCTTCAAGGGCATAGTTCACTTCCCCTTTGGCGCCTATGGCGATGGTAGTAAGCAATCCATGATGAGATTGCACGGCATCAAGGCCAGTATTCATCAGTAAAAAGCAGCCAGTGCCATAGGTATTTTTGGCCATGCCCTTTTCAATACATAACTGCCCAAATAGGGCCGACTGTTGATCGCCCGCCATACCCGCAATGGCAATTTCAACCCCTTGACCACCAATGCGGGTGGGGCCAAACACCGACGATGAGGCTTGCACTTTGGGCAGCATGCTAGCGGGAATACCAAAAATGGCGAGTAATTCAGGGTCCCAGCACTGCTGATGAATGTTGTACAACATAGTGCGCGAGGCATTGGTGGGGTCGGTGGCGTGCACCGCCCCCTCAGTGAGCTTCCACAGCAGCCAAGTATCTATGGTGCCAAATAACAAGTCACCTTGCTCGGCTTGCGCGCGCGCGCCCTCAACATTATCCAAAATCCACTTAAGTTTAGTGGCAGAAAAATACGGATCGAGCACTAAGCCAGTGCGTTCACGAATGAGGTCTTGATAGCCTTGCTGTTGTAATTGCTCGCAAATATCACTGCTGCGCCGACACTGCCACACTATGGCATTAAAGATGGGCTTACCTGTGTGCTTGTTCCACACCACAGTGGTTTCGCGCTGATTGGTAATGCCTATGGCGGCGATATCGCGGCTACGAATGCCAGCCCGCGCCAATACTTCAATCAATACTGAGCTTTGCGACGACCAAATCTCCATAGGATCATGTTCAACCCAGCCAGGCTTAGGGTAAATCTGGCTAAACTCTCGCTGAGATACCGCCACAAGATTAGCGTCATGATCAAATACTATGGCTCGGGAACTGGTGGTTCCTTGATCTAAGGCCAGGATAAATTTCTTGGTCAATCTGGTTGTCCGCTTAGCTAGTCCTAGGCTAATTTAACCATAGCCTTAGGGATAATTCATCTTTCGCGCAGGTAAGTACGCGTGCTACCGTCAGTTACTGCTTAAGCCTTTGCTGGCTATCGGCCTTAATTACAGCACTAGTTACCATATTACTCGCCGCGTTTATGCAGCAAGGGCGCGAGTTTTAAAAGTTCAGCCATATTAGTGGCGGCCAATTTTTTCATCACCTTGGCGCGATGCACTTCAATGGTGCGCACCACCACAAACAAGCTCTCGGCCATTTGCTTATTGGTATAGCCATTAACTATTAACTGGAATATCTCTTTTTCGCGCTCAGTTAGGGTATCTATCAATTGCTGCGCAGATAACTTCTTATGTTGTCGCCAACTATGAAGTAAACCCTTTGCAATGGCCGCGGCCAAGGCATGGCCTGCCACTGGCTTTTGAAAGAAATCAAAGGCGCCATTTTTAAAGGCGTCCACCGCCATAGGTACGTCGCCATGGCCGGTTAAAAAAATAACGGCTAATGGACTTGATGCTTGTTTCATCCACAAGTGTAAATCTTGGCCGCTTAAGCCTGGCATGCGCGAATCTAAAATCACGCAGCCCGGCTGCTGACAATCCACCGCCGCTAAAAAGGCGTCGCCACTTTGAAACCATTGCACTTGATAACCAAAGCCTTCCAGTAAGAAGCATAACGAGTCGGCAATGGCCGCATCATCATCCACCAAATACACTGGGCCAGTGCAGGGTTCGCTCGAAAGTGTCGCCCCTGCATCCGCTGATTTATCTTGCTTAGCTATCACAGCATTCATCCCTAACCTCATTCTGTTACTCAACAGCCTAATGCCGCACTCTAGCCATATAGCGCTGAGCATAACTAAGACATCCCTTATCAATAAGAGAGTGATATCCCAGTTTTAAGGATTCAGCGACTCCAAAGCCGCAAACTTTGACATTCAACACATAGGCTTAGCCTCAGATTGAATTATGGTAAGGCCATTAGTCATCATAGAGTCGCCCCTTGCCAGTAAGTTATTTTTTTCGCTCACTCAAAAAGAGCCCTTTTACCCGCTTATGCCACTGCGTTGCATGGCTGGCGTTGAGTCTTTTAAGCAGCAATGCCATGGCCAACACTAAAGCACCGCCGCAGGTCATCTTAAAAGTCGGGGTTTTGGCTAACTGGGGTTATCAAGATGCCATAGAGCGCTGGCAACCTATGATGGCATACCTTGAAACGCAGCTAATTAACGTGGATTTTCAGGTGCACCCGGGCTCCTTTGAAGAGCTTAATCACGCGCTTCACCAAGGGGATATTCAATTTATTATCACTAACCCTGGCCAGTATTTATCTTTATCGCAGCAATATCCGCTGTCATGGCTCGCCACTATGCGCTCGCGCCAACATAACGGCAGCACCTCGGCCATAGGTTCAGCCATAGTTGTGCGCGCCGACAGTAACTATCGCACCTTGTATGACCTTAAAGACAAGATAGTCGCCGCCAGCGGCCGCCAAGCCTTAGGCGGCTATCAAGCGACAGTAGGGCTAATGCATAAGCTCGGGATGGAGCCAGACAGCTATTTTGCTCAAGTAAAATTTTTAGGCTTTCCACTTGATGCTTTAGTTTATCAAGTGCGTGATGCCAATGTGGACGCGGCCATCACCCCGTTATGTACTTTGGAAGATATGGCCAATCGCGGCCAGATTAGCTTAAGTGACTATCGCATTTTAAATCCGAGCCGCCCCAATGGCTTTGATTGCCAATGCTCCACCAATCTTTATCCCAACTGGTCATTTGCCGCCAGCGAAAAAGTGGACTTAGCCTTAGCGCAGCAAATCACAGCGGCGCTGCTAGCGCTGGATGAAAACCATCCCGCGGCCATTAGCGCTAATCTCAAGGGCTGGACGGCACCTATTAGTCAGCTCGCCGTCATTAAACTCTTTAGTGATTTACAGCCCAAAGTGCCTGTGACTACCAATTGGCATGGCGTTAAAAGCTGGCTGGATGATAACCGCCACTGGGGCATATTAGCCGTACTGATTTTTATGATAGCCACCATTTATCACTTATGGATTGAATATAAGTTTCGCCAAAAGAGCGAAGCCTTAGTACAAACCGAGCGCCAACTAAAACAGCAAGCCGTTGCCCTAGAGCGCTTACAAAGTGCCAGTATTATTGGTGAAATTGGCGCTGGCCTTGCCCATGAAATCAATCAGCCTATCGCCGCCATTACTAGCTATAGCGAAGGAGGCATCATGCGTTTGCAGCGCAGTGATAACCCAGATAATCAAGCTTGCTTAGCCTTGCTAGAGAAAATCCACCAGCAATCGGTGCGTGCCGGCGAAGTAGTGCATCGCATTCGCGGCTTACTTAAACGCCGCCAAGCTGTGATGCAAGATGTGAACTTACTAACCTTAGTGGATGAAAGCATAACCCTATTAATCTTAGAGCTAGAGCGCCAACAAGTACGCATTCACACCCAAGTCAAAGGCGAACCATTTTTTATCCATGCTGATCGGGTTGGTATACAGCAGGTTCTGATAAACCTACTAAAAAACTCCCTTGATGCCATCTCTGATATGCCTGCTGGCCATAGTGGCCTCATTGAAGTGCAATTTGAGTTTCTGGAGCAGCAATTAAATCTCAGCCTGACCGATAACGGCCCAGGTCTGACTCTACCCAGCGATGAACTGATGGCCACCTTTTTCTCTACCAAAGCCAATGGTCTTGGGCTTGGACTGGCAATTTGCTCCGACATAGCTAAGCAACATGAAGGTAGCTTCAACCTGAGCAATCGAAGCGATGACGAGCACGGCTGCACCGCCACCCTCAAACTAAAACGCCGAGGCAGTACAGCAGCCATTTTCTAATCAAACCTAACGCTATGCCCTTTGGTCTGTGTGATGTTTTTAAAAAGAGTAACTTGCCAATGGCAAGAAAAACAGCAAGAGAGCTAAACCAAATCCGCAGAAATTCAGATGATTACCAAGCAATAAACTAACACTGCAGGCAACTCCTGCAGCTGGCATAGCGACGCCAATAACCGTCGACAACAGGGATGTTGTCGTCGAGCGTCCAAGGATGGATTTACCGCGAGTTATTAGCGTCGCTGCGCCCGCAACAAGCAACAAGCAACTTAAATCTTGGTAAAAACCTCACGCCCATCACGCTTAAGCTAGATGAGCTTTATCACTAAGACCTAACTCACACCCTAGCGCCAAGCTGCCAAACAAAGCTCACTTTTACGCAAATGAATACCTATATGTGGTTAACCACAATAGACAAAGCCAGCCTTTGCTGCTGCTCAAAAAATAAACTTTGACCCACTTCACAATTGCATCAAAACAAGCATGAGCATGTGGTTTACCACAATATCCAGCCTTAAGTCCCCTCGCCACAATGCTATTAACACGCCGAGTCAACCGGCTCACCCTTAGCAAGCACCCATGGGGATAATAATAATGAAACTAGATAGGCGAACCTTTATCAAAGGTGCCGGCGCAGGTACCGCCACGTGCGCCTTGGCAAGCTTCCTGCCAGGATCGTTAGCTGCATTAGAGCGCACCGACCTCACAGGTTCAGCGACCAGTGTCGCCAGTATTTGTGAAATGTGTTCAACCCGCTGCCCAATTTCAGCGCGAATTGTTAACGGTAAAAACGTATCAATTTTAGGCAACGACAAAGCCAAAGCCTTTGGCGGCGCCGTGTGTGCTCGCGGCGGCGCGGGTCACAGCCAACTTTATGATAAGCAGCGCATAGTTAAGCCACTTAAACGTGTGGGTGAGCGCGGCGAAGGCAAGTGGCAAGAAATTGAGTGGAATGAAGCCTATGCCATCATTACCGAAAATCTCAATAAGATTAAGCAGCAACACGGCGCTGAAGCGGTTGCCTTCTCATCAAAATCAGGTTCACTGTCTAATCACTTATTCCATTTAGCCAAAGCCTTTGGCACGCCAAATACCTTTACTCATGCATCGACTTGCCCAGGTGGTTACGAAGTTGCCGCTAAAGCCATGTTAGGCAGCAAGATTAACCGTGATTTGAGCAATTCAAAATACATAATCAACTTCGGCCATAACCTTTACGAAGGTATCAATATGTCCGAAACCCGCGGCATGATGCATGCGCAAATGGAAAAAGGCGCCAAGCTTGTGGTGTTTGAACCACGCTTCTCTATCGTCGCTGACAAAGCCGATGAGTGGTATGCCATTAAGCCAGGTACCGACGTCGCCGTAGCCTTAGCTATGTGTCATGTGCTGATTAATGACAACCTCTATGACAAAGCCTTTGTGGAGCAATATGTCACTGGCTTTGACGCCTTTGCTAAAGAAGTCAGCGCTTATACCCCTGAGTGGGCTGAGTCTATTTCAGACGTTCCTGCCAAAGATATTCGCCGTATTACCCATGAATACGCCGATGCGGCGCCACACGCTTGTGTCGACTTTGGCCATAGATCGTCCTTCACCACTGAAGAATTTGAAATGCGCCGCGCCTTGTATGCCGCCAACGTGTTAATTGGCAATATCGAGCGTAAAGGCGGCCTGTACTTTGGCAATAAAGCCGCGAGTTATAACAAGTTTGCTGGCGATAACATTGCGCCAGTGTTAGCTAAGCCTGGCGTGAAAGATATGCCTAAGCCAAATGCTAAGCGCATTGATATGGTTGATGAGCAATACGCCATGATGTGGACATCGGGCGGTATTTATCAAACCATTCTCGATGCAACCTTATCGGCCGTGCCTTATCAGTTACATGGCTGGGTTATGTGCCGCACTAACCCAATGCAAACCATGACAGATCGCGCCCGCATTGTTGAGACCTTAAAGAAGCTCGATTTTGTGGTGTGCTGCGATATCTATATCAGTGAAAGTGCCGCTTATGCTGACATCTTCCTACCAGAGTCCACCTACCTTGAGCGCGATGAAGAAATTGCCGACAAGTCAGGTAAGACTCCTGCTTACTATGTCCGTCAAAAAGTGGTTGAGCCGATAGGTGATACCCGTCCAAGCTGGCAAATTTGGAAAGAAGTCGGTGAAGGATTAGGCCTAGGTCAATATTTCCCTTGGGAAAATATGGGCACCTTGCAGATGTTCCAAGTCAATAGCGATGTGGCGCTGCTGCAAAAGATTAAGCAAGACGGTTTTGTTAGCTACGGTAAGCCATTAATGCTGCGCGAACCTGGCATGGTGCGTGACTTTGTGGCCGCCTACCCTAATGCTCAAGTGCCTGATAGCGATGGTACTTATGCTAGTCATCTTAAGTTTAAGACCCCAAGTGGCAAGATTGAGCTGAGTTCAGACACAGTAGAAGCCATGGCTCCAGGGCGCGGCGTTATTCGCTACCGTGAAGTCACCATGAAAAAGGCCGACGAACTGTTCTTTATTCAAGGCAAGGTCGCTGTGCACACCAACGCCGGCAGCCAAAACGTACCTATGCTGGCCAACTTGATGTCTGACAATGGCGTGTGGATCCACCCGCTGACCGCAGGCCTACTCAATATTCGCACCGGCGACAAGATACGCATCTATAACGATACCGGTACTGAAGAAGGCCATGCCCTCATCACCCCAGGCATTCGTACCGATACCGTTTTCGCTTACATGGGCTTTGGCTCTAAAAACAAAGAATTGGCGCGCGCCACAGGCAAAGGTGTCCATTGTGGCAACTTACTTCCTCATGTCACTTCACCCGTTACAGGCATGAACCTGCATACCACGGGCGTGAAGATAGCCAAGATTTAATCGGAGTTAACTATGACTAAACGTTATGTTCTCGTGCACGATGAAAACAAGTGCATTGGCTGTCAGGCCTGTAATGTTGCCTGTCGCAGCGAAAATAATGTACCTGAGTCAGTCACAAGACTGCAGGTACGCATTGAAGGGCCTTATGGCAACTATCCGCACCTGCATTTTAAGTACAATCGGGTGTCGTGCGAGCAGTGTGAAAACGCCCCTTGCGTTAAGGTATGCCCAACGGGCGCTGCCTATGTGGATGAAAACGGCATTGTCTCTATCAACGAAGGCAAGTGCGTAGGTTGCCTCTATTGTGTCGCGGCTTGTCCGTACAAGGTGCGTTTCATTAACCCTGAAACCCGAGTGCCAGATAAGTGTAACTACTGTAAAGACACCCGTTTGGCTCGCGGCGAGCAGCCAGCCTGTGTGACTGTATGCCCAACCCAAGCCTTAGTGTTTGGCGATGCTAACGATCTCACCAGCGAAGTACGCAAAGTGCTAGACACTAAACCAAGTTATCAGCAAAAGGTTAACCTCGGCACTGAGCCGCGTTTATATCGCATTCCTGGTCGTAAGGGAGGGATCCAAGCATGAACAATATCTGGGGCTCAATGGAGCAATACGATCCTGTGGTGTGGAACTGGATCATAGCTGTCTACCTGTTTATGGCAGGCTTATCGGCGGGTTCTATGTTAGTGGCCATAGGCCTTAAATGGTACAAGCAAAGCCGCGGCTTACCCTGTGAAGGCTTGCCTGTTATTAAGGCGGCGGCTGTGATTGGCCCGGTGGCCATCTGTCTTGGCATGGCGTTATTAGTGCTCGACTTAACTAAGCCGTTTGAGTTTTATCACATACTGTTGAACTACAACCTCACCTCTGTCATGGCTTGGGGGGTTATCGCCCTACTGCTGTACATTCCCTTAGTGTTTGTATTTGCAGCCTTAGTCTTTGACAAGCAAGTGCTACATTTCGCCCCTTGGCTTGCGGGTGTTCTTAAGGTCTGCCGCCAAGTAGAAGGCAGCATTAACAAGCTGATTTTCGCCTTAGCCTTAGGTGTGGGGGTTTATACCGGCTTCTTACTGTCGGCCATGATTAGCTACCCTATCCTCAATACTGCGGTACTGCCAGCGCTGTTCTTAGCCTCGGCGCTGTCTGTGGGTAGTGCGGGTAATATCTTGATTGCGACCTTGTTCTTTAGCAAAAAAGAGTCTGATTGTATTGAGCAAGTGCACCGTATCGAATACCCAGTCGCCTTTAATGAAGCTCTGTGTCTGGTACTCTTGTTTGTGGGCTTAAACTTCTCAGGTCCTGCCGCCAAAGCCGCGACCGCAGCTATCACTACTGGTACTTGGGCAAGTGTCTTCTGGATTGGTGTGGTAGGTCTTGGCTTAGCTGTGCCAGTACTGGCCTCGACCTTAGCGCCAAAATCGTGGAAACACACGAAAGGCTTTTTGATTACAGTGTCAAGCTGCACCATTCTTGGGGTGTTAGCCCTGCGTCACTTCGTGGTATACGCTGGCCAAAGCTACATCAGCTAATGAGCTAAGCCAATATTCAAAAGGGTGCCCATGGGCACCCTTTTTGTTACAGCGCTAATTGTCTATACAAGTTAAAACTTGTAGCTAGCCTGTACGCCCACCAGAATGATATTGCCACTGGTAGTACCGCTGAACCTACCGCCAAACCAGGCTGATTGATAATCTGAGCTGATGCCTGAGCGCGGCTCACTGACTGGTGACTCATCAGCAATGATGTAAGTCAGACCAAAGTCCATATCAAACTGCTTACTGAACTGATAGCCATAACCTGCGCTCAACCATACACGGTCCATCTCTGGAATAGTAATGGTACGGTTAGCATCAGATACTGCTGACATGTCATACGCCACACCCGCGCGCAGAGTAGACTTGGCATCTAAACGATACGTTGCGCCTACAGCAAAACGATAGCTATCTTCCCAGTTTTCTTGCTTCACTAATTGGGTCGGCTCTTTAAACGATGGGCTATAGGCTTCTAACTTGTCAAATGTACTCCAATCGGTCCAGTTGACACTGGCATGCACAGCGAGCTGTGGCGTCAATTGATGGAAAGAGGCAATTTCAGCGCTGGCTGGCAAAGTTAAATCCATGGAACCATCGAATTTCATATTCGGGTTCAAAGGATTAAAACCAAAACCATGAGCTTGCCCTTCCAGCGTTTGCTCAACCTCTGAACGGTAGTTCACACCTATGCGGTTATCAGCATTGATTTGCCACGCACCGCCTAACTGCCAGCCCCAAGAAATATTATCGCCCTTCATATACTTAAGGGTGGTGCCTTTAGGAACAGTTATCCCACCTAATGATGGTGGCAGGGTTAAATCTGCTGAGCTCTTAGCACCTATGCTGCCTTCACCCAGAACCATACGCACACCCGCGCCTATGCTTAACTGATCGTTGATGCGATAAGCTAGGTTTGGGTTGATTTCGATGGCAGTGATTGAGGCTTCGTTACCAAATTGAGTGCCACGAAAGCTATCATCAAATTCGGTAGCCATACCAAAGTTGGTACCTAAGGCTAAACCTACATGCCACTTATCATTGAGTTGATGAGTGACAAAGAAGTTAGGGATCACCGCATCGCCAGCAATATCTTTCGCGGTAGTGGCTACCGGAGGCGCAATCGGTTTGCCACTCATATCCACAAGTACCGAATAACCATCAACATCGACATTTGGCATCACCAAGATGGCGCCTGCTGTCATTTGCGTACCTTCAAGGTAAGTCATCATGGCTGGGTTACGAAATTGTGTAGCAGCATTGTCAGCCATGGCTGCTTCACCCGCGAACGCGCGGCCAAGTCCAGTGGCTGAGGTTTCAGCTAATTGAAAGCCCGCCGCGTGCGCAGTTGACGTCATACCCAGTAATGCTGAACTGACCGCCAATGAAGTCACGGCCAAAGAATGGATCTGCTTTTTCATTATTCTTCTCTGTATTTTTTAACTTAGCCGGAGTTTCCGACTCGCTATTGAGTAGAGTAATCACTCAACTTATTGAGCGGCAGTGTACGTTAGCAGCATATCTTTGCAAGCATTCGCATTAAAACAGGATGATCCTCTGGCAACTAACAACTTGGCAGCAAAATCAGTGACCACTATCACCATTGACGCCAAAATACAGCGTACGAAATCGCGCTTAACGTCGCTAAGCGCCATAAATCAAGCAAACAACACAAACATAACTACCTGTATAAAAAAGAAAAAATAAAAACACACAGACAAAACAGCTGTTTATTAAAAAACAACCATGTGATTAGCATATTTCACTAGCACCAGAAAACAACAGAAACACAACAAGTGTTACACCGCTTAAAAATCAATAAGTTAGCAAGTAATGGCCGCCAATAAAAATGCCAGCAGCTTTAGCGCCAGCTAAATCAACTGGCATTTCCATCCAACTTAGGTACAAGTGTACGCTTAAACTATCGATACCAAACCTGAGTATTCGCTTCAAAATTAGCGATGCTTTTCTCATGTTCTAAGGTCAAACCTATGGCATCTAACCCTTTTAATAAGCGCTGCTTATTCGCTGGATTTATGGCAAATGCAAATGTTCGCCGCGTTGGCGATGTGACAGTTTGCGCCGCCAAATCGATACTGACTAAAGTGCCAGCCACGGCCTCGACATCATCAATCAGTAATTGCACTTCCGCAGACGTTAACACCACAGGTAACAACCCATTATTAATGGCATTCGAGTAAAAAATATCCGCAAAAGATGAGGCGATGACAGCTCTAAAGCCAAAATCAGCCAAAGCCCAAGGCGCATGCTCACGACTCGAGCCACAGCCAAAGTTATCCCCCGCAATTAAAATTGAAGCGCCAGAAGATCTTGGCTGATTGAGGGCAAATTCAGGGTTAGGCACTAGCCCTGCATCATCCAAGTAGCGCCAATCATGGAATAGATGCACGCCAAAGCCATCGCGGGTCACTTTTGATAAAAACTGTTTAGGGATAATTTGGTCGGTATCTATGTTGGCGTTATTAAGCACCACAGCCAACCCTACTTCCTTAGTAAAAGCCTGCATCTTATTGCTCCTTGACAGTAGTGCGAATATCCACAAAATGACCGGCCACAGCAGCGGCCGCCGCCATTGCTGGGCTCACTAAATGAGTGCGACTACCACGCCCTTGACGCCCTTCAAAATTGCGATTACTGGTAGAGGCGCAGCGATCGCCACTTTCAAGCTTGTCATCATTCATGGCTAAACACATGGAGCAACCCGGTAAGCGCCACTCAAAGCCAGCGTCGATAAAAATCTTATCTAGACCCTCGGCCTCAGCTTGGGCTTTTACTTGCCCAGAGCCCGGCACAACGATGGCGCTAACCCCTGCGGCCACTTGCTTGCCTTTAGCTTCCAGCGCCGCGGCGCGTAAATCTTCAATGCGCGAATTAGTGCAAGAGCCAATAAAGACTTTATTAATGGCGACCTCACACATTGAGGTGCCTGGCGTTAAGCCAATATAATCAAGCGCCTTTTGCATAGTGGCGCGCTTAGCTTCATCTATTTCAGCCCTAGGATCTGGCACTAGGCCATCAATGGCGACCACTTGCCCTGGATTAGTTCCCCAAGTTAATTGCGGCGCGATATCGGCGGCATTTAAGCTAATGCAGGCATCAAAGCGAGCATCGGTATCTGAGTGCAACTTAGACCAAGCCGCCACGGCCTCAGTCCATTGTTCACCTTTAGGAGCAAATTCGCGCCCTTCTAAATAGGCAAAAGTCGTGGCATCTGGGGCTATCATGCCCGCCTTAGCGCCCATTTCTATCGCCATGTTGCACACAGTCATGCGCCCTTCCATCGACAAGGCGCGAATGGCTTCGCCGCAAAACTCCACCACATAGCCAGTGCCACCTGCGTGCCCAAGCTTACCTATGATGGCTAACACCAGATCTTTAGCGGTGATCCCAGCGCCTAGCTGACCCGTGACTTCAATCTTCATGGTTTTAGCGGCTTGCTGGCGCAAAGTTTGCGTAGCTAACACATGCTCAACTTCACTGGTGCCTATACCAAAAGCTAAAGCACCAAAGGCGCCATGGGTGGCAGTATGGGAGTCACCACAAACAATCACAGCGCCGGGTAAGGTAATGCCAAGCTCTGGGCCCATGACGTGCACTATCCCTTGATTGGGATGATGAATGTCATATAAGCGAATGCCAAACTCGCGGCAATTGTCAGCTAAGGTATCCACTTGAATGCGCGCTTCGCTGCTTAAGGCATCAAGGCTAGCGCTGCGGGTCGAGGTATTATGATCCATAGTGGCAAAGGTTTTGTGGGGCGCGCGAACGCGTCGCCCTGTCGCCTTAAGACCAGCAAAGGCTTGCGGCGACGTCACTTCATGCACTAAATGCCTATCGACATATAAAATGGCAGCTTCGCCAGCAGGTTCTGCCACTAAATGCTGCTGCCAGACTTTGTGATACAGTGTTTGCGCCATTAGTGAGCCTCCTTAATCGCTTGAGCAATAAAATCACCGACTTGCGCCGTGTTATAGCTTTGGCCATGCTGCGCCAATTCACGGGTAACTACGCCTTGTTGCAACGCCTTGGTCACGGCCGCTTCTATGGCAAGAGCTGCGGCTTCTTGCTTTAAGCTATAACGCAGCATCAATGCCGCCGACAAAATTTGTGCTATGGGGTTAGCAATGCCAAGACCTGCAATATCAGGGGCGCTGCCACCCGCAGGTTCAAACAAACCAAAGCCAGTACCATTGATGGAGGCGGATGCCAGTAAACCCATGGAGCCAGTAAGCATGGCCATTTCATCGGAAATAATGTCGCCAAATAAGTTGGAGCACAGCATCACATCAAATTCATCGGGGCGGCGCAGCAACTGCATAGTGGCGTTATCTATGTAGATGTGTTCAAGGGTCACGTCCGGATAATCCACGGCGACTTCTTCTACCACTTGGCGCCACAGCACTGAGGTAGTAAGCACATTGGCCTTATCGACCGACGTCACTTTGCCGCGACGATTACGCGCCGTGTCAAAGGCAATTTTGGCAATGCGGCGAATTTCACGGCGACTATAGCGCATGGTATCAAAGGCTTCTTCCGCGTCGCCTGCGCCTTGGCGGCCTTTAGGCTGGCCAAAATAAATGCAGCCTGTTAGCTCACGCACACACATAAGATCAAAGCCGCGCGCTGAGATATCGGCGCGCAGTGGCGATAATGACTCAAGCCCTAGGTGCAATTTTGCTGGGCGTAAATTACAAAAGAGCCCAAAGTGGGCGCGCAGTGGCAGCAAGGCGCCGCGCTCTGGTTGCTGCAAAGGTGGCAAGCCTTCCCACTTAGGGCCGCCAACAGAGCCAAATAAAATGGCGTCACTGGCTTGGCAACCTTTAAGTGTGGCCTCTGGCAGCGGCGTGCCATGATTGTCGATGGCGATACCGCCAACATCATACGCACTGTACTCAATATCTAGGCCAAACTTAGCTTCCACTGCGGTCAAGACTTTACGTGCCTCCGCCATCACTTCTGGGCCAATGCCATCACCAGCTAATACTGCTATTTGATAACTCATACAGTTCCCATCTCCCTGTGTTCTTGAATTCGTTGTTTTTGGCTGGCGACCATATCGGCCCGCCAAATTAAGTTCATCACATGAATTAATGCCTGCGCCGAGGCCTCAACCACATCTGTGGCTAAGCCGACACCATGAAAATTCTGGGCTTGATAGCGCGCGCTAATATCCACTTGCCCCAAGGCATTTTGACCTTCGCCTTTAGCGCTTAACTTGTAGCTGTTTAATTCAATTGGCCGACCACTGGCAGCGGCGATAGCTTTATAGGTGGCATCGACTGGGCCGACGCCTTCAGCGCTGGTTTGCACTAATTGCGCGCCGCACATCAAATCAATAGTTGCAGTGGCAATACCCGCCTTAGTATTTGAGGTCACTTGCAACTGGGACAGCGCAAAATGGTCATCACTTTGCTGGCGAGCGCCAATAAATACCAAGGCTTCTAAGTCATAATCAAACACTTGGCCCTTTTTATCGGCAAGCTTTACAAAGGCGTCATACAAGCTATCGAGGTCATAATCACTGTCTTGATAACCCATTTCTGTCATGCGATGTTTAATCACATGCCGACCTGAGCGCGAAGTCATGTTCAGGTTGTTGCGACTTAAACCTATGCTCTCTGGCGTCATGATTTCATAGGTGTTTTTGGCTTTTAACATGCCGTCTTGATGTATGCCCGATGAATGCGTAAAAGCATTGCTACCGACAATCGCTTTATTGGCTTGCACTGGCATATTGCACAGCTGGCTCACCAACTGCGAGGTGCGATGGATTTCTTTAGCATTTATCTGCGTACTCAGCCCAAGCAAGTCTTTGCGGGTGGCTAAGATCATGGCGATTTCTTCGAGCGAGCAGTTGCCCGCGCGCTCACCTATGCCATTGACTGTGCACTCAATTTGGCGCGCGCCTTGCTGCACCGCCGCGATTGAGTTGGCTACAGACAAGCCTAAATCGTCATGGCAATGCACTGAAATAATGGCTTTATCTATGTTGGGCACTCGATTAAACAAGGTGTGAATAATCCCAGAAAATTCCGATGGCACTGTATAACCCACGGTATCTGGAATATTAATGGTTTTGGCACCGGCGTTAATCGCCGCCTCCACCATGCGGCATAAATGATCTATCGGCGTACGGCCCGCATCCTCACAAGAAAATTCCACATCATCACTAAAGCGTCTGGCATATTTGACCGCATGCACCGCCATGGCGAGCACATCATCAAAGCTGCGTTTCAGCTTACTTTCCACATGGATAGTAGAAGTTGAAATAAAGGTATGAATTCGAAACTGTTCCGTGTCCTTTAACGCTTCTGCCGCGGCATCTATGTCTTTTTCCAAGGCGCGGGCTAAGGCGCAAACCCGGCTATTGCGAATTTGGCGCGCTATGGTTTGCACTGAATGAAAGTCTCCTGGCGATGACACAGGAAAACCCACTTCCATCACATCCACACCTAGACGCTCAAGTGCCAGTGCTATCTGCAATTTCTCATTGACCGACAAACTGGAGGCTAACGCCTGCTCGCCATCGCGTAATGTGGTATCAAAAATGATGACCTGGTTAGACATAGCACTCTCCATCTAGCTGTAATCTTTATCGTTAGTAGCCCGCGGCGGAAAAAAAAACCCCGCTAGGCTGGCGGGGTTTAGTGAGGAGAATATTTCATCTTGGTAGCACTAAACGCTCCGCGCAGTCATTGCGAGAATCAGTAGGCTAAGGAGTAATAAAATATTCACACTCGGCATTAGATTAAGTCCGTGGTAGCAGGCACCTAACTATCAGCGCGCGCCTAAATAAAAACCATTGAATAGTTTTTAACCTGCGAAGCTATTAAGTGTCAAGCCTCATTTTTTTCATCTTGTTTACATAACTACGCGGATATCAGCATTTGTCGCAACAATGATGCGCGGCGTGAATGATCTAAGCACCGGGAGTGCGGGGTTAATGCTAATGGTGACGTTTATCCGCAAAGGAGCCTGTTAGTTGGAATTTGCAAGAGAGGTGCCTCTCTTGCATTGATAGTCTTTAACTTATTGTTTTCGACTAATGGCTTTTAACTACTTGGCGCAGGCCTTAAAGCAGAATTGAGTGGTAAGCTATTCGCCGCTGATAAAGGCGGTGATTTCATCGAGGAAGGCGTCACCAAAACGTTCAAGTTTACGCTGGCCCACGCCATTCACCGCGAGCATTTCAGCCGCTGTGGTTGGGATCATCGCCGCCATTTCAGCTAAGCTCGCATCGTTAAACACGAGATACGGCGCCACATCATGATCTTCTGCCAGTCGGCGCCTTAATACTTTAAGGCGCGCAAATAGGCGTCTGTCATAGTTAAGCGGCGCTTTAGCGCGAGTGCTGCGTTTAACTGGCGCAGTAATGATGATCCTAGGCTCAGCCAGCATCAAAGTTTGATCGCCTTTTAAAATGGGGCGCGCGGGCGCATTCAGCCGCAGGCGTGAGCCGCGAGTCACATCTTGACTGGCCAAACCTAAATGAATGAGCTGGCGTATGATACTGAGCCAATACTCATGGCTCTTGTCTTTACCTATGCCCCAGGTTGAAAGCTTATCGTGGCCTCTATCTAATACTGACGCCGCCTTGGAGCCGCGCAGCACTTCAATCACGTGATTAATTCCAAAGCCCTGATTTAAGCGGTAAATACACGACAATACTTTTTGCGCATCAAGGCTGGCATCAAATTGGGTGGGTGGATCTAAGCAGATATCGCAGTTACCACAAGGCTCACGTGCGCTTTCATCAAAATAATGCAATAGCACTTGGCGGCGGCAAGTCTGCGCTTCGGCAAAGGCCGCCATAGAATTAAGCTTGTGATACTCCACTTGCTTTTGTGGGCCTTCTGGCAACTGCTCCACAAAATGGCGCACCCGATTAATATCGGCGGGATCAAACAGCATAAAAGCTTCGGCATCTAAGCCATCACGGCCACCACGACCAGTTTCTTGATAATAAGCTTCAATGCTTTTTGGGATATCGTAATGCACCACATAGCGCACATTGGATTTATTAATGCCCATACCAAAGGCGACGGTAGCTACTACTATCTCCACCTGATCTTTTAAGAATTTATCTTGTACCTGCGCGCGCTCCTCTGGCGTTAAGCCTGCATGATAAGCGGCGGCATTAAAGCCTTGCAGCCTAAGGCGCTGCGCCACTTCATCTACCCGTTTGCGACTGGAGCAATAAACAATACCGTTAGCCCCCGCTTGCCCACTAATATACTGCTTTAACTGATTGGCAGCATTGAGTTTTTCTGCCACTGTATAGCGAATATTGGGGCGATCGAAACTCGATAATGAAATAAATGGCGCTATGTTCAAGCGCTGACAAATACTAGTGCGAGTGGCTTGATCGGCGGTGGCAGTAAGCGCCATTAACGGCACTTGCGGGAAGGTTTGCTTTAAAATGCCAAGCTCAGCGTATTCTGGGCGAAAATCATGGCCCCACTCGCTAATGCAATGGGCCTCATCAATGGCAAATAAGCGCACATGCCAATCATTCAAGCGGCTCAGAAAATCCCCTTGCAGTAAGCGCTCGGGAGACACGTACAGCAAGGTCAATTCGCCTTGGCGCAATTGCCTAAAAATATCGGCAGCCTGCTCACGGGGCAGTGAAGAATTAAGATAGGCGGCAGCAACGCCAGACTGTAGCAAGCTATCGACTTGATCTTTCATCAAGGAAATTAACGGTGAGACCACAATCGTCAGCCCGCCTAACATTAAGGCCGGCACTTGATAGCATAAGCTCTTACCGCCACCTGTAGGCATGACGACTAAGCTGTCTTGGCCCGCTAGCGCCGTCTCTATGACTTGCTTTTGACCTGGACGGAATTCTCGGTAACCAAATACTTGCTGTAAACAGCCTTGTGCTGGGTCAAACGTCGCTGCTAGTTGCTGCTCTTGCATGCTATCTCAGGGCCAATAATCAGGCGGACTATTCTAAATGACCGCACAGCATCTGTCTTGTGTTAAGCGTTGCCACCCGCATCTAATGCTGACAAACCTAGGCTATCCTCATACAATTGCCGGCCACCCTCTCCTACGAACCCTCGAATGAACGAACAAGAAAATCGTAAAGGCATAATGCTCGCCATTGCCGCCTATAGCATGTGGGGATTCGCCCCGTTATATTTCAAATTACTGAGTGACGTTAGTCCGACCGAAATTTTACTGCACAGGATCATCTGGTCATTTGTGTTTATGTTGCTGGTATTGATAGTGACAGGTGGCGCCGTCAATATTCGCGCCGTGCTTAAACGGCCAAAACAACTCGCCATTTTAACGGTAACCTCAACCTTAATTGCTGGTAACTGGCTGTTATTTATTTGGGCGGTTAACAATAACCATATGCTGGATGCAAGCTTAGGTTATTACATAAACCCGTTACTCAATGTGCTGCTTGGCATGGTGTTTTTAAGTGAACGCCTGCGGCCACTGCAATGGGTTGCGGTCGCCCTCGCATCCCTTGGGGTGCTAGTGCAACTGATTTCGTTTGGCTCCATCCCTATTGTATCGATTGCCTTAGCCGTATCTTTTGGGGTGTATGCTCTACTGCGCAAAAAGGTCAATATCGATGCTAAGAGTGGCTTATTTTTAGAAACCGCGATTTTAATGCCAGTGGCACTAGCATATTTAGCTTGGATGCCAGCCAATGGTAGCGCCAGCATGCTAACTAACTCATGGGATTTAAATCTGTTACTCATGGCGGCCGGTATTATTACGAGCCTACCGTTATTATGCTTTGCCGGCGCTGCGGTGCGCATTCCACTGAGCGTACTCGGGTTCTTCCAATACATAGGCCCAAGCATAATGTTTGCTTTAGCTGTGCTTTATTTTGGCGAAGCCTTCATCCTAGAAAAGAGTGTGACCTTTGGCTTTATCTGGTGCGCGCTGATGGTTTTCACCTTCGATATGGCTAACAATCGGCGCCAGCGCCAACATGCTCATACCGCTACCACTACCACTAAATAATGACCGATGGGTTAAGTTGTGTTGAGTTAACGATTTAAGACCTCAGCCTTGATGCCCACTAAGCCCACTACCGTGGGCTTAGTGGGCATCAAGATTTACACTTCACGCGAATAAATCGAGCGCCAAAATTTTAGATCGGCGTTGATAGTTATACAGCTGCTTTTTCTTTTCTGGCAAAGCTTCAACTTCTTGCAGCGCAAAACCATGCTCAAGAAACCAGTGAATGCTGCGGGTGGTCAGCGCAAATAAGCGCCTATACCCTCGCGCCCGCGCTTGGTTAATGATGGTATTGAGCAGCAAGGCGCCGCGATCAGCATCGCGATAATCAGGGTGCACCACTAGGCAGGCAAACTCACCAGCGTTATCTTCTTCAAACGGATATAGGGCGGCGCAGCCAATGATCAAGCTATCACGCTCAACTACCACAAACTGCTCTATCTCCATTTCTAGCTGTTCGCGAGAACGGCGTACTAACACCCCTTGCTCTTCCAATGGGCGAATTAAGTTAAGTACGCCGCCAATATCACTAATGTCAGCACGCCTTAATTTTTCAGCACTTTCGGTGACGATTTGAGTACCTATGCCATCGCGCGAGAATAACTCCTGCAGCAAAGCGCCGTCAGTTAAGTAACTCACCAGATGGCAGCGACTCACCCCTTGGCGACAAGCATCAATACTGGCGTGTACAAAGGCGCGGGTGGAGGGGCACAACTGCTGATGCGTTTGCTGTAAATAGCCTTGAGCCAAGTTCGGCATAATTTCAGGGATAAGCTCGCTGGCTTCATTCATGAGCCCAGGTAACTGACAAAACCCTATCATCTTGTCAGCCTTAAGCTTAACCGCCACTTGGGTGGCAATATCTTCGGCGGTGAGATTAAAACTTTCACCAGTGACAGAAGCGCATACCGGCCCCATCAGCACTATGTTGCCTTGATTTAATTGACAATGCAGCGCTTCGGTATCAATTTTTCTGACCTTACCGCTAAGGCAATAATCCACGCCGTCATCCACGCCAAGCGGCTGAGCTATCACATAATTGCCGCTGACTAAGTTGATATTAGCGTGCTGCATCGGGGTGTTATTGAGACTCATGGATAAACAGGCCGAAATATCTAGCATTAAGGCGCCGGCCACCTGTTTGATGACTTTTAAGCACACCTCATCGGTAATACGTATGCCGTGGTGATAATCACAGCGCATGCCGCGCGTAGCAAGCTCAGCTTCAATCTGTGGGCGCGCGCCATAGACAATCACCATCTTGATCCCAAGACTGTGCAGCAGCGCTATATCATTGATGATGGCGCGAAATTCGCCTTCTAAAATCGCCTCGCCGCCCAGCATCACCACAAATGTCTTCCCACGGTGGGCATTGACATAAGGCGCCGAATGACGAAAGCCGGCCACTAATTCACTCACAAATGATGACACTGTTAACTCCTTCCAACAGAATAACTACTCACGCAATACTAATGAATTGTTATTCACAAATAAAGAATTTTAATGCAGATGGTTACAGTATTGGTGAATTAGTTGTCGCTGGGAATGAAATTGAAGCAAAAAAAAAGCCCCTTAATTAAAAGAGGCTTTTTAAAAGTCGCTAATCAAATTACTTGATTTTAGCTTCTTTGTAGATAACGTGCTGACGGATAACAGGATCAAATTTCTTGATTTCCATTTTCTCAGGCATGTTACGCTTATTCTTTTCAGTAGTGTAGAAGTGACCAGTCTTAGCACTTGATACTAATTTGATCTTCTCACGATTACCTTTAGCTTTAGCCATGGTCTATTACACCTTCTCGCCGCGGGCACGAAGTTCAGCAACAACTACTTCGATACCTTTCTTGTCGATAATACGCATACCTTTAGTAGATACACGTAATTTAACAAAACGCTTTTCTTCTTCAAACCAAAAACGATGGTTTTGCAGGTTTGGTAAAAAACGACGACGGGTCGCGTTTTTTGCGTGCGAACGGTTGTTACCAACCATTGGTCGCTTGCCAGTTACTTGGCATACTCTTGACATGTCAATCTTCTCCAAAAAACAAATTTAACGCTCGAGCATTAATGTGCATCGAATGGCCGTCGCCCGAGGCACACGAAGGGCGCATTTTATACAGCATAGACGAGGAAAGATCAAGCAATAGTTATGCTATCCATCCTCGTTCTGCAAACGACACTATGTCACGATCCCCAACAACCATGTGGTCTAGCAAGGTTACGTCTATCGTTGTTAACGCGTTTTTCAATCGCTCAGTAATTCGCCTATCTGCCTGACTGGGCTCGGCGATACCAGACGGGTGATTATGGCAAATGATGACAGCAGCGGCTTGCTTTTCCAACACTAAGGCCACCACATCTCTGGGGTAGACAGACGCTGAATCTATCGTTCCACGAAATAATTCTACAAACTGAATTACTCGGTGCTGACTGTCGAGCAATAAGATGGCGAACACCTCATAGGCGCGATCTGCCAATTGTCGCATTAAATATTCCCGAGTTAAATCAGGATTTGACAAAATCTGACTTCGATGCAGTTTTTCTCGGGCGATGCGACGAGAAATTTCTGCCGCCGCCTGCAACTGCGCGTATTTTACCGATCCCATCCCCGGAAGTCGACACACCTGCACCTGTGTTGCGCAGAATATTGCCCTTAAACCGCCAAAATGTGTCAATAATTGTCGTCCAAGGTCGACTGCGCTGGTGCCAGGCAGACCATTTCGCAATAAAACGGCTAATAATTCAGCATCCGACAGCGACTGCGGTCCCGCTTTTTGTAATTTTTCTCTGGGACCTTCACCTTCAGGCCAATCTTTTATGGTCATAGCTTACCCAAAACGCTCTTTATATAAACTCAAGTATGGTTGAATTATCACTAGCTGCGTTTCGCCCTGTGCGTACACCGCGATTTTGCACGCCAAGTATCCCAATCGCCTTCAGCTTTGTGATAAGGTTAGCGCCATACATTGCAGCGCGAGAGACAGTGCGTGAGTCTGAGTAATAAGAAAATTCTGTTAGGTATCGGTGGCGGTATCGCGGCCTATAAGAGCGCCGATCTAGTGCGACGCCTCAAAGAGCGTGGCGCCGAAGTGCGAGTCGTCATGAGTCAAGGGGCGAAAGAATTCATCACGCCACTGACCTTACAAGCCTTAAGTGGTCATCCAGTCGCTAGTGATTTACTCGATCCTGCCGCAGAAGCGGCTATGGGCCATATTGAATTGGCGCGTTGGGCCGATTTAATGATTATCGCCCCAGCCACGGCTAATTTAATTGCGCGCTTTAATGCTGGCATGGCCGATGAGCTGATTACTACTTGCGTATTAGCAACCTCAGCGCCTATCGCCTTGTGTCCGGCCATGAATCAGCAGATGTATATTAACGCCGCGACTCAGGCCAATCTCAGCAATTTACGCCAACGCGGCATCCATTTATGGGGACCGGCGAGCGGCTCGCAAGCTTGCGGAGAAATTGGCCCTGGGCGCATGCTCGAGCCATTAGAAATTGCTAAGCAGGCCGAAGTCTTTTTTGCGCCGCAATTATTAGCTGGCCAAAAGATTATGATTACTGCTGGGCCAACCCGCGAAGCGATTGACCCAGTACGCTATATTTCAAACCACAGCTCAGGCAAAATGGGTTATGCCCTCGCGCAAGCGGCGCAAGCCATGGGCGCAGACGTGACCTTAGTTAGTGGCCCGACGCAATTAGCTACACCTAGCGGAGTGACGCGCATTAATGTCGAATCCGCCGATGACATGCTCAGCGCTGTGATGGCTGACATTGCCAAGCAGACCATTTTCATTGGTTGCGCCGCCGTTGCTGACTATCGCGTGGCTGATATTGCCACCCAAAAGGTCAAGAAATCATCAAGCACTATGGCGCTTGCACTAGTGCGCAATCCTGATATTTTGGCCAACGTCGCCGCCCTTGACAACAAACCATTTTGCGTGGGATTTGCAGCAGAAACCCAAGATGTTGAGCACTACGCGAAAGGCAAACTGACCGCCAAGCGCCTCGACATGATAGCGGCCAATGATGTCTCAGTGGCAGGACTAGGCTTTAACGCTGACAGCAATGCGCTGCAGGTGATTTGGCCCACAGGCCAGCAAGCCTTACCCGCAACCGATAAATTAACCTTGGCCCAGCAATTACTGACGCTAATTGCCACCCACAAACATGCTTAACTAGACTTAGCCGGATACTAGCACCCCATGAAAACACCGATTGAAGTAAAGATCCTTGATTCCCGTATCGGCACCGAATTTGAGCTTCCCGCTTATGCCACGCCAGGCAGTGCCGGCATGGACTTACGTGCCATGATTGATACTCAGTTGACCATAGAGCCAGGACAAACGGTACTTATCCCAACAGGCATCGCCATTCATGTGGCAGATCCAGGCTTAGCCGCCGTGATTTTACCGCGCTCTGGCCTTGGCCATAAGCACGGCATTGTCTTAGGCAATTTAGTCGGACTGATTGATTCTGATTACCAAGGCCCATTAATGGTGTCGTGTTGGAATCGTGGCAACGAGCCATTCATCCTCCAAGTGGGTGATCGTTTAGCACAATTAGTGTTTGTCCCTGTCGTGCAAGCCGAGTTTAAATTGGTGGATGAGTTTGATAGCTCAGATAGAGGCATTGGTGGGTTTGGCCATTCAGGCACCCGATAACCTGTTCAGTTGTTAACGAGCGAAGGATACTGCCCATGGCTGTTAGCCAAAAAATTAATCGGCGCGACCACATACTTCAGTGCTTAGCACACATGTTAGAAACCCATCCAGGCCAGAGGATCACTACCGCTAAATTAGCGGCTGAAGTGGGTGTGTCTGAGGCCGCGTTATATCGCCATTTTCCCAGCAAGGCGAGAATGTTTGAAGGCTTAATCGACTTTATTGAAGACTCTTTGCTGTCGCGCATTAATATCATCATGGATGAAGAAAAAGACACTATGCGCCGCTGCCAACAGACCCTACAACTGTTGCTCATTTTTGCTGAACGTAATCCTGGCATTTCGCGCCTGCTCAATGGCGATGCACTGTTAGGTGAACATGAACGCCTTCGCAGCCGCGTAAGTAACTTATTTGCCAAGATTGAAACCCAGTTAAAGCAAATTCTGCGGGAAAAAACTTTGCGCGAAGGCCAAGGCTTTAATTTAGATGAGGCCATTTTAGCCAATTTATTACTGGCCTTTGCTGACGGCAGAATTGCCCAGTTTGTGCGTAGCGAATTTAAATTAAAACCTACCCATCACTTTGATGAGCAGTGGATTTTCATTCAGCAGCAATTGCTACAAAGCTAAGCGCATAACGCACTATCGATAAGGCGGGTCCAGTATGGATACCCGCTTTTTTTCAAGTCACTCTCCCTAAGCCAACCTAGCCCCTAGATAACCAAGTTAAGCGACAGCCCTAACTCTGCGGCGGCACCTAGAACAGCGAATACCCGACTAAGTTAATCGGTTTTTTTATCCGCCAAAGAGTATGAATTGACGGCATTTCAAGGTATTCTCACCAGCCCAAGTCGCTCGCTACCACTTAAAAAATGAGTGTAGTCGAGATGGGTTCGCAATTGATGTTGGAGGAAACATGGCACTCTCAGACGCAGCACGCAAAGTGCAAACGGCATTGTTAGAACGTGGGTTAGAAACCCCGATGCTGCCCTCAGTTCTGTCTGCTGACGTTCGTAAAGATAAGATTGAACAGCACATGCGCTCAATCCTCGAATTAATGTCGCTAGATTTAAGCGATGACAGCCTAGCTGACACCCCAAGACGCATTGCCAAGATGTATGTCGATGAGATTTTCTCTGGCCTAGATTATGCTAACTTTCCAAAAATCACTGTCATCGAAAACAAAATGCAGTTTGATGAAATGGTGCGCGTGCAAGATATCAGCATGACTAGCACTTGTGAGCATCATTTAGTCACTATCGATGGCGTGGCGACTGTGGCTTATTTGCCGCGTAACAACATCATAGGGTTATCGAAAATTAATCGCATAGTGCGCTTTTTTGCCCAGCGGCCACAAGTGCAAGAGCGCTTAACTCAGCAAGTTTTAGTGGCACTGCAGACCTTGCTTGAAACTCAAGATGTCGCGGTAAAAATGGATGCCGTGCATTACTGCGTTAAATCCCGCGGCGTGATGGACTCCACCAGCTCCACCACTACCACGGCTTTAGGCGGAATTTTTAAAACTAACCCTGCCACCCGCGCCGAGTTTTTGCACCCCTAAGCCTGCGCATAATGCCAGTCAGCAGGCACAACATGCTGAACTATGCGCGGCGCGTAAAAAAGCCTAAGACACCACATCTTAGGCTTTTTAGTTTTTACTTGAACCGACCCGACTTAAAGGCTTATGCGGCGCTGCGGACTCATAATGTTGTCCAGCAGCGACGTCGTTTCTGGCCGTTTTTGCTATCGCATTAAATACCGTATTGCTGTCGATACTCACTTACCGCCGCCAGCTCAGTTTCCATGCCTGGCTTTTCAGACAAATAACCAATCAAGTCAGCCAAGGTAATAATCGCAATCACGGCGCAGCCATAATCACGCTCGACTTCTTGAATGGCCGATAACTCGCCCTTGCCTTTCTCTTGTCTATCAAGGGCAATCAGCACACCAGCTAAACTTGCGTTATGAGCTTGAATAATATCCATCGACTCGCGAATGGCAGTACCAGCGGTGATCACATCATCCACCAGCATCACTTTACCGGTTAACTCGCTGCCCACTAATGAACCGCCTTCACCGTGATCTTTCTTCTCTTTACGGTTAAAGCAATACGGCATATCAACATCGTGATGCTCAGCTAACGCCACAGCGGTGGTGGTTGCAATTGGAATGCCTTTATAGGCTGGGCCAAACAGCAAATCATAATCAATGCCAGCATCCATTAAGGCGGCGGCATAAAAGCGGCCAAGACGGGCTAAATCACGGCCAGTATTAAATAAACCGGCATTAAAGAAGTACGGGCTGTGGCGACCTGACTTTAAGGTAAACTCACCAAATTTCAACACCTGACGCTCAAGGGCAAATTCAATAAACTCTCGCTGATAAGCTTTCACTCGTAATCCTCACGTTACTTTGGGTATCTGTTTTTTTGTTGTTTATGATCTTATTTTTATTATGCGTGGTACACAGGCTAACTTTTTGCTTTAAAAAAAGGACCCTCAACGGGTCCCTAATTCATATCAATTCAACGCGGCTTTCTGAACATCGACAATTTCACGAATACCGTGCTTGGCCAGCTCCAGCATTTCTAATAATTCTTCATGGCTAAACGGCTCACCTTCGGCTGTGCCTTGAATTTCGATAAGCTTGCCGGTTTCGGTCATCACTACGTTCATGTCGGTTTCAGCAGTGCTGTCTTCGATGTATTCCAAATCGCAAATGGCTTCGCCATCAAAAATGCCCACACTCACGGCAGCAATTAAGAATTTTAATGGGTTAGCTTTTAATACGCCCTTAGCGCGCGCCCAATTTAAGGCATCCACTAAGGCCACACAGGCACCGGTAATAGCCGCGGTACGAGTACCACCGTCGGCTTGAATCACATCACAGTCAATCACTATGGTGTTTTCGCCCAGTAATTTCATATCCACCGCGGCGCGCAGGGCGCGGCCAATTAAGCGTTGGATTTCTTGAGTACGACCAGATTGCTTACCACGGGCAGCTTCGCGGTCCATGCGGCTGTGAGTTGAACGCGGCAACATGCCGTATTCTGCGGTTACCCAGCCTTGGCCTTGGCCTTTTAAGAAGCGCGGAACACCTTCAGTGAAGCTGGCAGTACACAGCACTTTAGTTTCACCAAACTCCACTAACACTGAACCTTCAGCATGAGCAGTAAAGTTACGGGTAATGGTGATCGGACGGGTTTGTGCTGGGGTACGCTTGCCTGGACGCATGAGAATTCCTGTGCTTAATAATTTGATTAAATCTGGGGGCATATTATAAGGACTTTCCACATATATGCCATGATTTGCATGGCCAAATCGTGGCCTAGGCCGTTAAAGGTTCCCCCAGAGTCGACCCAAGGCTATAATCTGCATTTACTTTCGACGCCATCTGGAAACTTCGCATGATCCAAAGCATGACAGCCTACGCCCGTATCGAACACAAAGCCGACTGGGGCACTGCCTCATGGGAAATCCGCTCAGTCAATCAACGCTATTTAGAAACTTACCTGCGTTTACCAGAGCAGTTTCGCAGCTTTGAACCTGCCTTACGCGATCGCCTTCGTAAACGCCTGAATCGCGGCAAAATCGAAGTGAACTTGCGTTATGAGTTGGCCGAGAATACCAACAATGAATTACAACTCAATCAAGCCTTAGCCAAGCAACTGCTTGGCGCGGCGCAGTGGTTAAAGCAAGAAGCCGGCCAAGGTGAAGTCAACCTCACTGATATCTTACGCTGGCCGGGCGTACTTTCTAGCGCTGAGCGTGATATGGATGCAATTGGCGCCGATTTAATGGCTGCCTTTGATGCTGCTATCGATCAATTTATTGAAGCTCGAGGCCGCGAAGGCGCCGCTATCAACGATATGCTGCAAGCCCGCCTTGATGGCGTAAGCGAACAAGTGGCCATAGTGCGCGCGCACATGCCACAAGTAATGCAATATCAGCGTGACAAGCTCACCAACCGTTTAGCCGAAATTAAAGGCGAGCTAGACTCAGCCCGTATCGAGCAAGAAATGGTGTTACTGGCACAAAAGCAAGACGTTGCAGAAGAGATGGATAGACTCGAAGCTCATGTCACTGAAGCGCGTCGCATCCTTAAGAAAGGCGGCAGCGAAGGTCGCCGTTTAGATTTTATGATGCAAGAATTTAACCGCGAGTCAAACACCTTAGCCTCTAAATCTATCAGCTCAGAAATCACCTCAGCCGCCGTTGAGCTTAAAGTGCTAATTGAGCAAATGCGCGAACAGATCCAAAACGTGGAATAACCTACCACGAGTTTAAGCTAAGCTCCGCAACTAAAAACACCCAGCCATTGCTGGGTGTTTTGCGTTTAGAAACGCGAATTTTTGTTTCTAGCTAGCCGAGCTAAATTGCGTATTTAGAGGGTATATCAAGGCTGACTAAACTAAATAGGCGAGTCTTTTGACTGGCGCATGACCTACCACAGCTTAATAAAAAGGAGCGGGATCAACACTTAAACTACTTGGTGACACGCCGCGCTCTATGCCTAATTCAGATTTATTCAAATCCAGATAATCTATGTCGGTGTAACGCTGATGCTTAAGTGAATAAAAGCATTTAACGATAGGGTGCAGGGCGTCGCGTTCTTTAGCATCCCAGACTATGCCTACGCGACCATCGGATAACTCAACCAGTGAGCCCACGGGATAAACGCCAACACAGCGAATAAATTCATAGACTAGCTGTTGATCTAAATGAAACGGCGTCAGGCTCAATAAGATTTTAAAGGCCGAGGCCGGACTCATTGCCTGCTTGTAGCAACGAGTAGCAGTTAACGCATCGAAAATGTCGCAAATACAACTCATGCGCCCGTGAAGCGGAATTTGATCAGCGTTTAAGCCCCTAGGATACCCCTTACCATCGAGCTTTTCATGGTGCATCAAACACACATCTTTGGAAACTTGCGACAAGCCCTTAGCGGCTTTCATTTCTTCTAAGGCATACACTTGGTGCAGCTTCATGTGCTCAAATTCTTCAGGCGTAAGCTTACCAGGCTTATGCAATATCTGGTTATTAACACGAATTTTGCCGACATCATGGAGTATACCGCCAATAGCCATATCTTTAAGAAGTTGCTTATCAAGCTTGAGGTGGCGCCCAAAAGTCACCAGTAAGAAGGCGACATTAACTGAATGCTCTAACAGATAAGCATCTTTAGTGCGCAGCGCCGAGATACATTTAAAGGCATCAACATCTAGCATTACCGACTCAATCATGTTCTCTGCTAAGGCTTCAAATGGCTCAACTTTTATCGCCTTGCCTTCATAAATTTCACCCAATACTTTTTTGATGAGGCCCTTGGCTTCACCTAATAATTTTTTGGCATTGGTTTGGCGTACGTCGCGATTGCCGCCACTGGTGGTTGAGGTTTTAGATTTAGCTTGAACAATTGAACCTGGCGCCGATTTACTAGGGTCTATCCACACAAACTTGATGCCACTTTTAATGATTTTAGCGATGGCAGTTCTATCTTGAATTTGCCCCGCATTGGCGATAGTGACTTTGCCGGAATCATCAATGGCAGCTACAAACATACCTACGGCTAATTTAGCAACGGATACCCTCTGCAGCTCATCCTTGACGGTGGAACTCTCCATTGACTGTCTACTCCAAGATGCGAACGACAATACTATAAACATACGACAAGAAATGTTTCCTTGCCTACATGCGACCCCTTGAAATCCCGCATAATCACTCGCCAGACGCCGTAACAACGGCCAATGCCGCGCTTCATGTGATTAATAGCTAAAGGATAGCTCAATTCAAAATTTAGGCATGGACATAAATTTCACGAGAGAGACTTAATGGTGTTAAGACCCACCACGGCTAAGTAGTCGTTAGTCGGTTTGCTGATATGTTTGAACAAGCGCTGTTAGCCACAGCATAAATTCATCACTTTAGTCAGCCAAAGCATCCACATGTTGGCTAAGCTCACAAGCTGAACCGATTTAGTTGACACTGACCGCGCTGACAGCATAATTTGAGCGGTTATTAATAGCTAACTCACCTTAGCCTTAGATAAGTTGCAATCTAACTTAGCGGGCACGGTATGAGTCTTTGATCGCTGCAGGAGTTCTCTTTGCCTTTTCAGTCGTTGTTGTCTGCCATTGAAACCCTAAAGGGAAAAATCGAGTCTCTACGCAATGAGCCGTTTGGTATCAAAGATAGCTTACTGCAATTATCCAGTGACATTGATGCTATCCCATTGATTTCTTGGCTAGCTAGCCAGCAAACTTACCCAAAAATTTATTGGCAAGGCCGCGATAAAGTGGAAGAAGTCGCTGCCATTGGTCGCTGCCTAGAATTCTTCTTCGAGCAAGACAGCAGCGATGAACAGTTAGCCCAAGCTTATCAAAGACAACGTCAACTCAGTGATAACCCACAAATTCGCTATTATGGCGGCCTCGCCTTTGACCGTTCCATTGCCAGTTGGACTGAATATGGCCAAGCCAGATTCGTGTTACCACGGATAGAACTGCGTCGCAGCGCCGAGCAATTTAGTTTAAGGATCAATATTAATGTCGACGCCCCTGAACTCAATGCCGAACTTGATGATGCGCTGCGCTGTTTAGCCCTGATGAAACCGGCTAGGCCACTCATGCCGCCCCATAAACTGAGTTTATTAGCGCGTCACGACCAACCTTCATTTGATCGCTGGCAAACGCTAGTGCAGCAAGTGACTGGGGCGGACTTTAATCAAGCCACGCCTAAAGTAGTGTTATCCCGCTTAACTCAGCTAGATATTGATGGCGAAGCCAACCCTTGGATGGTGTTAGCTTGCTGGCAAGGACGTAATCCCAATAGCTTTCAATTTGGCTTTCAATTTACTCCTGAGCATTCCTTTATTTCTTGTTCGCCAGAGCGGTTATTTCGTCGTCGCCAACGGGAATTATTTACCGAAGCCTTGGCGGGCACCACGCTTAGGGGCTTAAGTGATGAGGAAGACCAGCAATTAGCGCGCGCCTTGTTGGATGACAATAAAAACAAATACGAAAACCAATTAGTCCGTGAACATATTGTCGATATGCTGACCCCGCTCAGCCAGTATGTTGGCGCCGATGAGCAGCCGCGAGTCTTTAAACTGACGCACATTCAGCATTTGCACCGCGCTATCCGCGCCGAGCTCAAGTCTGAAATTAATGATTTTGACTTATTGCTCGCCTTGCACCCCACCCCTGCCGTTGGCGGCTTACCAAGACGCGCCGCCATGGATTTTATTCGTGAGCAAGAAGGTTATCAGCGCGGTTGGTATGCCGGCGCTTGCGGTTATTTTAATGCCATTGAAAGTGAATTTGCGGTAGCGATCCGCTGCGCCTTGTTTGAACAAGGGCGCATTAATTTGTTTGCCGGTGCTGGCATAGTGGCAGGCTCAGATCCGCAAGCCGAGTGGCAGGAGTTAGAAAACAAACTCGCTACTATCATCTCAATTCTTATCGATTTCTAGCCTCAAGACTTGCATTCTGTTGATGGCTCCCTATAATTTGCGACCCCTAGTAGTAGTCCAGCACTGAGCTACCAAGGCACACGAAATCCGCGGGTTCCCTAACCCCGCCAATAAACTAAAAAGGCTACAAGATGCTTATGCTTTCTAACGCGCAATATCAGCGCGCGCTGTTGTTATTGACCGCGTTTCATATTTTTATCATTACTGCCAGCAACTATCTGGTGCAGTTACCTTTCCAAATCTTTGGTTATCACACCACTTGGGGCGCGTTCAGCTTTCCTTTCGTCTATTTGGCGACCGATTTGACTGTGCGTATTTTTGGCCAGCAGCAAGCGCGCGGTATTATCTTTAAAGCCATGGTGCCAGCCTTAATTATCTCCTACATTATCGGCGTGCTGTTCCATCAAGGCAGTTTCCAAGGCATGGGCTCCTTAACTGAATTCAACGCCTTTATGTTCAGAATTGCCTTTGCAAGTTTTGCCGCTTATTTGGTGGGGCAACTGATGGATATTAAAGTATTCGCCAAAATTCGCGCCCAGCGCAGTTGGTGGGTGGCTCCTGCGGCATCGACTTTTATCGGTAATTTTATCGATACCTTAGTGTTCTTCAGCATAGCGTTTTACGCATCCAATGATGTGTTTATGGCGCAGCACTGGCCTGAGATTGCCTTAGTGGATTATGGCTTTAAACTTGCCATTAGCTTTGCGCTGTTCTTACCGGCCTACGGGGTATTACTGCGAGTATTACAAGACAGAATTCTCACGCCCGATAGCACTAGCAAGTTGGCATAAGCCTGCCTGCTACTACTGCGCCACATGGCGCAGTAGTAACAACTCCCCTTTCCCTGTAAAGACACCAACCAAAAACAGCAGTTAGGGCTGCTGTTCTTGGATTATCTAGGCTTTTTTCTGCGGCAATAGTTTGGGAATACTGACAGCTAGTCAGTCATAAGCTGTGTTGTAGAAGCAAGCAGTAAATCATTAGCAAGCCAAGCGTTCAGGCTGCCAGTATTGATTAGCTGAGGTGGACTCACGCCATTGCAAAATCATCACAAACTACTTGCGCAATCAAATGATAATGATTATCATTTGATTGCGTTCCGAGCATTCATCATGATTCGCTCTTAGTCACATCCCTCTGCATGTGACTACCTTCAGCACTTTTGTTGAACCGAGATAATTCTCGGTTTTTTTTTGCCGAATTTTTTGGCTAATGTTGCGCTTCAGAGTCTTTCGTGGCTGCACTAAAATGCAAGCCATCGTAGGGATTGCCATCATTGTTTTCTTTGGCAAATTGATACACACCTATAATGAACTTAGTGCCCTGACCTAAGGTAGAACTCACTTCAATGGTGCCACCAAGGCGCTTAATAATGCCATAACTTAGGGATAAACCTAGACCTGTGCCATCTTTGCGTGTGGTATAAAACGGGTCGAAGATTCGGTTTAATACGCTATCGGCAATACCGCAGCCTTCATCTTCCACTTCTATACGCGCGCCTATGGGTAAGTGACCATTCTCAAGGGATTCATTGGCTTGATACCAATCATGAGTACGGATCCAAATTCGCCCCTTACCCGCCATGGCATGAGTGGCGTTAATCACTAAGTTAATCAGCACTTGTAATAACTGTTGCCGATTAATTTCAACGGAGCATTTGGCGTTAAATTCTTTAATTAACACCACTTCTTGCTGTGAAATTGAGTGTCTAACTAACACCATAGTTTCTTCAAGAATAGGGCTAAGGTCATGCATCTCAAGCGGCGCATTAAATTCACCCGGCCGGCTGTATTGCAGCAGGCTGCGGATAATAGTGCTTATCCTATCCACCTGCTGAATAATCAAATCGATTTCTTCTTCCACTAAGTTTGAGGCATCACCAAGCTCATAACGAATTAATTCCATGTTGCCTAAGATCACGGCCGTCGGATTATTAATTTCGTGAGCAATACCTGCGGTTAGCTCACCTAAGGCCGTGAGCTTTTCATTGGTCACTAACTGTTGGCGGGTTTCATTGAGAAGCTTAACGTTGCGCTCCAGCTCTAAGGTTTTTTCTTGAAGGCTAAAGGTACGCTGCTCCACTTTCATTTCTAACTGCTCAGCCGCCGCTTGAATTTCAAGATTGCGGGCTTGGAGTTGATCAAGCATCAAATCAAACTGCGCCGCTAAATTGGAGAGTTCATTGTCACGCTCTAGCTCCAATGGCCCAATGCGCATATTGCGCCCTGATTGCACCCCTTTAACCACATGATGAATACGCTCTATGGGTTGCAATAAACTGTAAGCGCCGCGATACACCAGCAAGCCTGACACTAAGAGCACTAACATTAGAATGCTACCAAGCTCCAAGATGTTTAATAGGTAGTTATGGACAAAGGGGGATTCAGAAAATCCAGTATAAATCATGCCAATGCGTTTACCGCGCACATCCCTCAAGGGCGCATAAGCTGACACAAACCAATCATCCACCACAAATGCGCGATCAACCCAAGTGTTACCCGTGGCCAATACCTTTTGCTCAACTTCTTGCGATACTAAACTGCCTAAGGCGCGCCCTAGGTCTTGGCCTTCTCGCGGATAAAAATTAAGCGGAACATTAGTCGCAATCCGAACATTGCCTAAGAAAATAGTGACAGCGCCGATGGAGCGCGCAGGCAAAGTGCCCTCTTCATACACTAAATCACGAATATCATCGACTATGTTGGTATTGCGATTCAGCAAAATACCGCCATCAAGATACCAAAATACATTGCCTTGGCTATCGGCCACAGGCAATACGCTGCGACTCACGAAGCCACGCGATAACTTGCTAACGTCTGGTAGATTGGCATGATGAGTCGCTTGAATATCGATAATGGCTTGCTTAGCAAGCTCAGTGGACAAACGCTCAAGCGCTTGATTTGACATCACCATTAACCCAGAAAACGCCTGATTTTGCTCAGTCTTTGGTAGCATCTGGCGTAGATCTGGGTCAGCCTGCGCTTCGGCTACTGGCACCAAGCGTAAAAAATCTAAGCCTAATGTCTTCTGCTGCTGAGACAGACAAGCTTCAAAAACCTCAGTGCTTGGCATGCTCGCCATATGCTGAAAATGATTTTGAAAGGCCCACGAAGATACGACATTTTGCAATTGGGCGGCTTGTCGTGTTTGTAAGCTCGACAAGGTATTTTGCGCCACAGCTAAATCGGCTTTCACCTTCATAAATAGCTGTTGGCCTGTGTAGCTAATGTTCCAATAAATAGTGATAAACACTAGGCTGACTAAGGTCAGCAAGATAGGCAGCAAGGTTAAAATTAAGATGCGATAGCGCACCTTAGCCTTCATTTGTAACCAGCTCATGCCGAAAACCCGCCGAAACCTTTCACTCAGCCACTTCATTTAGCCTTGCACCTCACCTGAGTCACCCTCAAACCACTCTTTGTACTTACGGTCTAAGGTTTTGCGCGATACGCCTAAGTCACGTGCCGCCGCGCTTTTATTGCCATCATAAGCTGCGACCACGCGGGTAACATGATCTTTTTCTACTTGTTTCAGCGGCCAATCAGGGGGATAACCCGATTGAATTGGTTCATTACTAATAGCCGGTTTGCGCCAGTATTCCGCCGGCGGCTTACCTAACAGCAAGCAGCGCTCAATCATGTTTCTTAACTCGCGAATATTGCCTGGCCAGTCGTATTGCTGCAACTTAAGTAAATCTTCATGGCTCCACACTACATCCTTAACGCCAAGCTCTGCGGCCAGCATTAAAGTGAAATAATGGGTTAATTCCACGATATCATCACGTCGCTCGCGCAGCGGTGGAATAACTATATCGAGCACATTGAGGCGGTAATATAAGTCTTGGCGGAAATTGCCAGCATTAACCTCATCAATCAAGGTGCGGTTCGATGCCGCAACTACTCGCACATCAATGGCGACTTCTTTCTCGCTGCCCACAGGGCGCACTGATTTTTGCTCTAATACGCGCAGTAATGCAGTTTGCATTTTAAGCGGCATTTCGCCGATTTCATCTAAAAAGATGGTGCCACCAGAGGCAAAGCTAAATAAACCTTCGCGGCTCGCTTTGGCGCCAGTAAAGGCGCCAGCCGCATGGCCAAACAATTCACTTTCAAGTAATTCTGGGGCAATGGCGCCGCAGTTCACCGGCACAAATGGGCCTTGGCGACCGCTAAGCTGATGTAATTGCCGCGCCACCAACTCTTTACCTGTGCCGGATTCGCCTTGAATAAGCACCACAGAGTTAGTGGGCGCGACTCTGGCGATAATATCTTTCACATCTCGCATCGCCTGCGAGTTACCGATTATGGTACTGGCATAACCAATCGATACTTCGCGGCGCAGCATCAAGTTCTCGCGCTTTAATAAACGCCGCTCGATACATCTATCCACAGCCGTCATCATTTGCTCTAAATGAAACGGCTTCATGATGAAATCAGATGCGCCAGCGCGCAGCGCCCGAATGGCGATTTCCATGTCGGCATAACCCGTCATAAAAATCACGTCCGAGCGGCGCTCTTGATCGGATAAGGCTTCGTGCCATTCAATACCACTGCGCCCGGGGAGGCGAATATCCACCAGCAATAAATCGAAATGACAGCGCTGACGTAATTGCTCTGCTTCTTCGACACTGCCTGCGGTTTCCACTAAGGCGAACTTTTTGGCTAATGCTTTGCTTAAAAAACTGCGCATGCCAGGCTCATCATCAACAATTAATACTGAGACAGCGGTAGGCATGGTAATAGACTTAGATGGGTTCAGGCTCATATTGTCCTCTGGTGGACATTTTGACTCAATTAAGGGGGAGTCTAGCAAAGGTCTGGTCAAGATTGGTCACTATGCACCAAAAAATCTGACTAATAGGACATTTTGTCCAAAAGTTGTGACCTCGACGGGTGTCTAACTTCACGTTTTTTTAAGAATTCACGCTCAGATCGCCATTTGAAACTTGGCATCATTTTTGCTTGTACGCACGTTTGATTAATGGCATAACATAGCCGCAGCCGTATATTTCTCAGTGCTCGCGGTATCTTAAGATGGACTTCAGGAGCTTTCATGAAAAGTAAAACTATTAGCCAATGGATAGCGCTAACCTTAGGCGTATTATTTTTGGCCGCAGCCCCAGCTAAAGCCGATAACCAGGTGGTTAAATTAGCCACTACCACTAGCACCGAGAACTCAGGCTTATTAGCCGACCTTCTGCCTACCTTTGAAAAAGAGTCAGGTTACAAGGTGCAAGTGATAGCAACGGGTACTGGCAAGGCGCTGGCTTTAGGTCGTCAAGGCGATGTGGATGTTGTTATGACTCACGCGCCAGATGCAGAAGCTAAGTTTGTGGCAGAAGGTTTTGGTTGGATGCCACGCGGCATCATGGAAAATGACTTTGTTATCTTAGGCCCAAAACATGACCCTGCGGGCATCCGCAGCAGCAAAACTGCCGCTGAAGCTATGCAGCGTATTGCCCAGTCAGATGTGCCTTTCATCTCTCGCGGTGACAACTCAGGCACTCACATGAAAGAGCTGGCCTTATGGCAAGAAGCCGCTATGTCACCAGAATTTTCTGGTTACACTTCTGTAGGTCAAGGCATGGGTAAAACCATTCAAATGGCTAACGAATTACACGCTTATACCTTGTCTGATCGTGGCACTTATGTGGCTTACAAAAATAAAACTGACTTAGCCATTGATTTTGATGGTGGCAGCGCTTTAGCTAACCCATATCAAATCATCTTAATCAGCCCAAAGAAATACCCAGAACTGAACCACAAGGGTGCTCAGGCCCTGTCTGATTGGTTGATTTCAGATGCGGCGCAGCAAATGATTAATCAATATAAAGTGCAAGACGAACAGTTATTCAAGGCTACTTACAAGCGATGATTGATAGCTGGACAGCCTTGATGCAGCAGGCCATTGGCCTGCTGTTTTCACTTAATCACGACGTGTGGTCGATTATTGGCGTGTCTTTTATCGTCTCTATCGCCGCACTGCTGATCACGCTCATCCCTTCGATTCTTTTAGGCTTCCTACTCGCTTTTACCCGCTTTCCTGGACGGTGGGTCGTCACTAACTTAGTGCAAACGCTGCAATCTATCCCAACCGTGGTCATAGGCCTGCTGGTATATTTACTGCTAACTCGCACCGGCCCCATGGGCGATTTAGGCTGGTTATTCACTCAAAAAGGCATGATTTTAGGCCAGATGATGATTTGCGCTCCCGTGCTCATTGCCATGAGTCAGGCCGCATTTTCGAGCGTAGATAGACGCGCGTGGGAAACCCCGCTGACTATGGGTGCCACTAAACTTCAAGCCGTATGGGTGGTGTGCCGCGAACTCAGGGCGCCATTAACGTTAGCCATCATTGCGGCATTTAGTCGCATAGTCACGGAAGTCGGTTGCTCTATGATGGTGGGCGGCAATATCATGTACGTGACTCGCAATATCCCAACCGCGATTGCGCTTGAAACCAGTAAGGGAGATTTTGCTCAGGCCATAGCCTTAGGTCTGGTATTATTGATACTGGCGCTATTACTGAATTTTGGAATAGGCAGTTTTAGAGGCAAAGCTGAGCCTCGCAGTCATTAATACAGGTTTTTATGCTAACACTCCAAGCCACCGACCTTGTGATGCAATTTGAGCAACGTCGTTTATTTTCTATCCGCTCATTGCAATTTAGCCAAGGGCAGCGCATTTACCTGCAAGGTGAAAATGGTTGTGGTAAAACCACATTAATGAGAGTGTTAGCTGGGCTAATTAAGCCCACCCAAGGACAGTTGGTAGTCAATAACCAAGGCGCCAAGCATTCACCTTTAGGCCAAGTAGTTTATCTGCATCAGCACCCGTATCTTTTTGAAGGCAGCGTTGACTACAACTTAGCCTTTGCGGCGCGCTTTAGTCACGACCCAAGCCAAATAGCCCAAAGACGCGAGCAAGCCATTAGCATGGCCAAACTTGAGCACTTACTTACCAGTAACGCTTCCATTCTTTCGGGCGGCGAACGCCAACGCTTGGCTATCGCTAGGGCTTGGATACTCAACCCTAAGTTATTATTGCTCGATGAGCCTATTTCCAATATGGATAGTGAATCTAGCCAGTTAGTACAAACTATGGTGAGCACTCTTGCCGAGCAAGGCTCGGGCTTATTACTCACCAGTCATCAGCGCTGCGGCTTAACCGATATATGTGAGCAGCACTGGCGCATCGACAATCAGCGACTGATAAGCCAGCCCTGGTTATGTAAGCATCACGAGGAAAAACAATATGTCAGCAATTAAGGCGGTGATTTTAGCCGGTGGCAGAGCTCAGCGTATGGGCGGTGATGATAAAGGACTTGTCATCTTAAACGATAAAGCCATGATTGAGCATGTCATCGACAGGATCAATACTCAAGTCGCTGACATAGTGATAAATGCTAATCGTAATCAAGACGTGTATGCCCGTTATGGCTACTTAGTGGTGAGCGATCAAGACTCAGGCTTTTTAGGCCCACTTGCTGGTATTATTAGCGGCCTCAATGAATGCGATGCCAATAGCCAATACCTGATCACAGTTCCTTGTGATTGCCCTTTGCTGCCGCTGGATTTAGTGGCTCGCATGCAAGCGGCCTTAGAATCCCAAGACGCCGATCTGGCCGTTGCTACTGATGGCAAACGAACTCAGCCTGTGATCATGCTGCTTAAACCCCATTTACGCGACTCAATGCAGGCCTTTTTAGATGGCGGCGATCGCAAAATCGAACTTTGGTATCAACCGCTCAACGTTGCTGAGGTAAGCTTTGCTGATCAGCCGCAGGCATTCATCAATGTGAATACTCAAGAGCAGAAACAGCAACTGGCTACCACTCTTAAAAGCATGGTTAAGTGAGACATTAATGACCCTTCCATTCTCAAATCCGCTGTCTATTCCCGTACTTGGATTTTGTGCCTACAGCGGCACAGGCAAAACCACCTTGTTGAAGCAATTGATCCCTGAATTAAACCGCCGCGGTTTACGCTTAGCAGTGATCAAGCATGCTCATCATAATTTTGATGTGGATATTCCAGGCAAAGACAGCTACGAAATGCGCAAAGCCGGTGCCAGACAAATGCTGGTTGCCTCCCATGTGCGCTGGGCATTAATGACCGAAGATGCGCTAGAGGGTGACCCGCAATTACCGCATTTATTGGCACAAATTGAAGCCGATAAAGTCGATATCGTCTTAGTCGAAGGCTTTAAAAAGCTGCAATTACCTAAGATTGAATTACACCGCGCCGCCCACGGCAAGCCGTTTATTCATGAGCATGATGACAATATTCTTGCAGTCGCTTGCTGTGATGACACAGTACTGCCTGCATCTATGCCAAGGTTGGATTTAAACAACATAGATGCCATTGCCGATTATGTCATGAGCTATGTCTCTGACTGGCAGCCAGCACACAAGGCTGCGCAGCTAGTCGTAACAGCAGAGCCTGCATTAGCCCAGCGCCCAATGACCACAGTTGCGCCAGCTCACACCAGTCAAACCTTAAGCGTTAACCAAGGCGTGCAAGCCATTTTAAACTGCGTCACGCCATTAACTGAGCATGAATTACTGCCATTAGCCGAGCTTAGCGGCGCAGTATTGGCCACAGATGCGATTTCACCAGTGGATGTACCGCAGCAAACTAACTCGGCGATGGATGGCTTTGCACTGGCTTATGACGCGGATATTGCAAAGTATCAGATAGTTGGCCAAGTTTTAGCGGGCCACAGTTTTGAGCGCGCGCTTAACACCGGCGAAGCCGTGCGCATTATGACTGGCGCCCCCATTCCTGCGGGCGCAGATACTGTCGTACCAAAAGAGCTCACCACAGAGCAAAATGGCCACATGAATTGCCATGATGACGTTATTCGCGGTCAACATGTGCGCTTAGCGGGGGAAGATATTCGCCAAGGCGCCACCGCCCTTACCTCAGGTCAGCGTTTAGGCGCCGCCGAAATAGGCCTGTTGGCATCCCTTGGTTTTGCCCATGCCACTGTGGTTAAAAAGCCTGTGGTGGCGGTATTTAGTACTGGCGATGAAGTGAGTCAACCGGGCGAGGCTCTCAAGCCTGACTGCATTTATGATGCGAACCGCTATACCATCAGCGCCATGGCTACAGCCTTAGGTTGTAAAGTTATCGATCTTGGGATTATCGAAGATTCTGAGGCCTCGTTAAGCGCAGCCTTAAGCCAAGCGGCCACTCAAGCCGATGTGGTCATTAGTTCTGGCGGCGTATCGGTTGGCAATGCCGACTACATCAAAACTGTACTCGCCCAACTTGGCCAAATTAATTTTTGGCGAATCAACATGCGCCCAGGGCGACCACTCGCTTTTGGGCAAGTTAACAAGGCACTGTTCTTTGGTTTGCCAGGTAACCCAGTGGCTGTGATGGTGTCTTTCCTGCAATTCGTGCAACCTGCGTTAAGAAAGCTCGCCGGTGAAGCGCAGTGGCAAGCTAAGTGGCTGCCAGCTATTAGCGATCAAATGCTGCCAAGCCGCCAAGGACGCAGTGAATTTTTACGCGGTGTTTATCATCTTGGCGATGATGGCCGTTTACATGTACGCACGACTGGCCCCCAAGGCTCTGGTATGCTCAATTCCATGGTTAAAGCCAATTGCTTAATCGTGATTGATGATGCTGATGATGCTATTGCGGCTGGGCAAATTGTGTATATTCAGCCATTTGCTGATTTGCTCTAGGTTTTCAGCATGAGTTTATTGCTCGATAGATTTGATCGCCAAGTGGAATATTTACGCTTGTCGGTCACAGATAGATGCGATTTTCGCTGCGTATATTGCATGAGTGAAGATCCGTGTTTTTTAAACAAGGATCAAGTGCTCAGTTTGGAAGAATTGGCGCAAATCGGCCAAGCCTTTACTGAGCTTGGGGTCAGTAAAATCCGTCTAACTGGCGGCGAGCCGTTAGTGCGCACTGACTGCGATCAACTGGTATCAGCCTTAGCTCAACTACCTAACTTGCGCGAGCTGTCGATGACTACCAATGGCTCGCGTTTAACTAAGCTCGCGCCCAATTTAAAAGCGGCGGGCTTATCGCGGCTTAATATCAGCTTAGACACCTTAAATCCCGAAAAATTTACCGCATTAACCCGCAACGGCAAACTTGAGCGGGTGATTGCGGGCATTGATGCCGCGAAAGCCGCAGGCTTTGATCGCATCAAGATCAATGCTGTGATCCTTAAAGGTCACAATGATGATGAGGTTATCGACTTAGTTGATTTCTGCCGCGGCCGTTCACTCAATATTGCTTTTATTGAAGAAATGCCACTTGGGGAAATATCTGAACGTAAAACCGCCCGTCATTGCAGCAGCGATGAAGTGCGCGCCATCATAGAGCAAAAATATCCCTTGGTATTATCGGCAGAACGCACCGCTGGACCTGCACGTTATTATCAAATGGCCGACAGCGATATCCACATCGGCTTTATTTCGCCCCATAGCCATAATTTTTGTCATGAGTGCAATCGCGTCAGAGTCACGGTCGAAGGTAAGTTACTCTTGTGCCTTGGCAATGAAAATGCGGTGGATTTAAAAGCGCTGCTGCGTGAGTATCCAGGCGATATAGCAAGGCTAAAACAAGTGATTAGTGAAGCTATTTGGCATAAGCCGAAGCAGCACGATTTTGGCGCTGAAGGCGACACTCAAATTCTGCGGTTTATGAATGTCACTGGTGGTTAAGCGCTAATGATGGCAAATAACGGGTGGCTAGACTGAGCGTCTGACACTCGTTACACTGTCATTGACCCCATCACAAACCACTGCTGGATAGGCTAAGCCATGGCGATCACTCGAAAGCAAATCAATAACCTCATCATTATTTTTTGTCTGCTTTTTATTTCCAGCATGTATTACATCAATCAATATATTAATCCGCCGAGCGCCCCCACTCAGGCGTTATTTGATGCCAGCACTCCACTGCAACAATTACAGTTACAACAAGACTGGCTCAGCATAGACAAACACGTGGTGAAATGCAGCGCCAGCGTGAGTAATTGCCAAGCATGGGTACAAGCTTGGCAAAGCTTAACCATTTCACCGTTAGCGACTGAGCCAGAGATAGTCTCAGAACCAATGGAGTTGTTAATTCAAGCGGGTAACCTGAGTGAGATGCAATTATGGCTGTATTTTCCTGAGCAAAGGCTATTAAAGTCGCCATCAAGTAATTGGTTTATTATCCCGCCAAGCCAAAATCCAGCGTTAATACCTAGCGCCAACACTCATAGTTAGGGGCCATATGCCTGAGTTACCAGAAGTTGAAGTTACGCGTCAGGGAATTAGTCCGCACTTGCTTGATCAGCAAGTGACAAACTTTATTGTGCGCAATCCAAATTTACGCTGGCCAGTGCCTGACGTCGCGGCCAATATCATAGGCCACACCATTCGCAGCATTAAGCGCCGCGCTAAGTATTTACTGCTAGAAACCGATGCTGGTACTGCCATTATCCATTTAGGCATGTCAGGCAGCTTGCGGGTGTTAGCCGCGAATACCCCAGTGGAAAAGCATGACCATATTGACTTAGTCATGGCCAATGGCCGCGCTTTGCGTCTAAACGACCCGCGCCGCTTTGGCGCATGGTTATGGAGTGAGTTGCCAGATGGGCACCATCCTGTGCTAGCCAAATTAGGCCCAGAGCCGTTAAGCCCTGAATTTACTGCCGATTACTTGTTTAACGCCCTTAAGGGTAAGAGCAAGGCGATTAAACTGGCATTAATGGATAATCATATCGTCGTGGGCGTTGGTAATATTTATGCCAACGAGGCACTCTTTGCCGCCGGTATTCATCCGCAAGCCGCAGCTGGTAGCATTACTCTGTCTAAGCTTAAGCAACTGACTGAATGTGTAAAAACCATTTTGGCCAATGCCATTAAACAAGGCGGAACTACCTTAAAAGATTTTACCAATGCCGAAGGCAAGCCAGGTTATTTTGCCCAAGAACTGCAAGTGTATGGCCGCGGTAATCAAGCATGTAAACAATGCGGTTTATTGCTGACAGAAATAAAATTAGGCCAACGAGCGACAGTGTTTTGTCGCCATTGCCAACCGTAGCCCATGAAAAAAGGCGCCTTAGCGCCTTTTTATGCTGACCTCATCAACGAGTCATGGGTGCCCTAGTCAATGAGTAAGCGAGTTAAATTGATACGTTAGAAACGATATTCGTAACTGCCAAATACGCCGCCATTACTGTCATTGCTATCCACAAATTCAGAGCGTGAAGCTACCCCGCCCACTGTGACCATACCTTGCCATAATGGCAAACGGTAAGATAATTCCAGCATCAGCAAGTCTTCTTTCGGTGTAATCGGCGCCCAGCCATTATTAATGCTTACACCGTCTTTATTTAATTGGGCGTAGCGCACAAACGCATTTAGGCCTTGGCTATTGGCAAATTGCGCCACCATACCTAACACATAAACCTGCGCGTCACTGTCATAAGTTGAGCCTAACGCTCGGCCGTAGTAGCGCGAGCCACTTAAATAAGTGCTGTGTTCATAAATACAATTGAAGACGTTTTCGTCTTCGCCACAAGCACGCAAGGTATCTGAGTATTCCAAGAACACCTTATATTGTTGCTCGGCATCACCAAAGCGACTATCGACACCATAAAGTACAGCGCAGTCCGCAATATCCCAAGGCATGGAACCAGTAGCATCTTCACACGTTCGCTCTAAGTAGGCCCCAACGGGGATATTCCATAGGGTGTCACTATAGCGCACATCAAAACCAGCAATCATGTTGCCATAGCTAGAGCAACCTACTTCATCAACATTGTCAGCGCGACAGTCTCGTTGACCAGTAATAGCTTTAAATGCCGAGCTAACATCGCATTCTTGCCCTTCGCCACAAAATTGTGTGGTCCAAGAGCCACCAATTTCCAGCTGCTTAAATGGGCGAATCGAGGCGCGCATATTCCATAACATGGCATTGGGCGCATATCGCTCTTGCTCATATACACTCAGCCCAGCCGTTAAGGTCCATGGACCAAGCCAAGATAACCAAGGAGTTTCAAAACCATGGGCATCATTACGACTTAGCATAATAGACGGCATAGGTCGGGCATTAGTGCTCTTGATTAAACCATTATCAAAACTTGGGCCCCACCACTGCTCCAGTGTTCCTGCGGTAATGACCCAGTTACCTAGCACCATAGCCATATAGGAGTCATCAAATCTAAACTCTTTCTCATCTAACGGGTCATAATTGGCAGAACCAGATAATTTAAAGGAGAAGCGCGTTCCTGTGTATTCTTGCGAAACTTTTAGCTCACCTTGCTCACGATAATCGCTGCCAAAATGTTGAAAACGGGCAGGATCGCTGGCAGCCACAAGTTTTACTTTAGTATTACCGCGGTTTTCAATGGCATTGCGATAATAAAAATTAACGCGAGCAAAAGCCGCAACTTGCGCTGGTGTCATTAACGATGGTTCGGCTTTCGCTAAATCCACCCCAATACCCGCCCACATTAACGGATAAGTATTGACTGGAACCGTTATCACACCAGCATCAGCAAGGGCCTGAATATCCGACCTTAGGTAAATATCAGAAGTATCAACCCAAGGCGCAGCAACGACTGAGCAACTAGAAAAGAGTATAGCGGCCATCATGGCCTTATAAATATGTGTCATTAACTTCTTATTTAAGTTTGGCATGTAGCGCAGCGACCACATCTGGATGAACAAATTGGCTCACGTCACCGCCATGCAAGGCGACTTCTTTAACTAAGGTAGACGAAATAAACGAGTTTTCTTCTGCCGGTGTCATAAACACACTCTCAAGCCCTGGGCTTAAGCGGCGATTCATATTAGCCAGTTGGAATTCATATTCAAAATCAGATACCGCCCGCAAACCACGTACTAAAATGCCCGCTTGCTGCGCTTTAGCGAAATCCACCAATAACCCTGAAAAACCCACCACTTCAACATTCGACAAGTGAGACGTGACCTTTTCAACCAAAGCGACTCGCTCGGCTAAACTAAACTTAGGTTGTTTACTGGGATTGGCCGCGATAGCAATCACCACCGTATTAAACAACTTTGATGCCCGCTCAATGAGATCAGCGTGACCATTAGTTATAGGGTCAAAAGTTCCAGGATAAATAGCGCGAGTGTGCATAACAAGCTTCCTTTCGCGTTGGCAAAATAACGAGCAAAGATCCTACCTTGCCTACCGCGGTTTGTGAATGATTAATCCCATTTAAGTTCTAAAATATCATGCTTGTGCGAGATACGACTCACCTTACAGGCTAGACAATAGCTAATAGCCACTCTATTAGTAAGTGATTAATTATCATTAATTTCCATTTTGCTTGGCGCACTTTAGCCAAAGTGCTTAAAATAACGCTATTTTTTAAGAGGGTTAGCCATGAAAAAGCTCATAGTGGATCTTGATGGAACATTAACTCAAGCAAATACCTCTGATTATGCAAAGGTTTTGCCTAGACTCGATGTGATAGCTAAGCTGAGACAATACCATGCTGATGGTTTTACTATCGTTATCGCAACGGCTCGCAATATGCGCACTTTCGAGGGCAATGTGGGTAAAATCAATATTCATACCTTACCTATAATTACGGCTTGGCTTGATGAGCATCAAGTTCCTTACGATGAAATTTTAGTGGGTAAACCTTGGTGTGGTCATGAAGGTTTTTATGTCGATGATAGGGCGATTCGTCCATCAGAATTTGCCCGCTTAACGCTGGCGCAAATCAATCAGCTAATAGAGCAGGATAAAACATGTACCTGATCACCTCAGCGGCTCTTATTAGCCATGACCTACAATCAGAATTTGGGCCACTGCCACCAAGCTTTTTACCTGTTGGTAATCAGCGCCTATTTCATTACCAGTTAGCCTTGATCCCAAGTAATAGGCGGATCATTTTAACTCTGCCGGAAGGTTTTGAACTCGGTGCTTATGATCAGCAAGTATTAATGCAGCATCAAGTTGAAGTGTTATTTTTACCAGCAAAGTTATGCTTAGGCGAATCAGTTGTTTATGCGCTAAATCTTATTGAATTTAATCCACAAACGCCGCTATATATATTGCACGGTGATACTTTAGTTGATCATCTCGACATTGAGCCCGACAGCATAGGTATTAGTCAAATTGACAGTAACTATGATTGGGCCGAATACCTGCCTGAAACCGGTCGACTCCAGCAATATTCAGATAAGCGCCCACCTGTCAGCAATTTAATCGCCAATGGTGTGTTTAGCTTTGCCAATCCTCGAGCCTTGGTTAGGCATTTAATACAAGCTAATTGGAATTTTATTGATGGGATTAATGGTTATCATAAGGAGCACAAGTTAACTCCGGTACAATTTGATACTTGGTATGATTTTGGTCACGGCCATACCTATTACCAATCGAAAAGCCGCATGACCACTCAAAGATCATTTAATGAAATGCAAATCTGCGGTCAAATTGTCACTAAATCTAGCCATAAAAAGATTAAGCTAGCCGCGGAAATTCATTGGTACCAAGCTATTCCGGGTGATCTACGTCGCTATACCCCACAGTTATTAGCCAGCCAAGAAACCGACAACAGCGTGCAATATAGTATTGAGTATTTACACCTAACTGCACTCAATGAACTTTATGTTTTCAGTCAATTACCAGCTTTTGCGTGGCGAAATATTCTTAAAGCCTGTGGTAATTTCTTAAAACAAGCACAGCAATACTCACAACCAGAGCAACTTACCCTCACCGACCTCTTTATCAGCAAAACTCAAGAGCGGCTGCAGGAGTTTGCGACTGAGCAGCTCATTGCTTTAGATTCACCATTAATAGTCAATGGCGAGAGAGTCTGTAGCATCAATGAATTAGCGCGACTGAGTGCAAATTACTTACCTGCTGATAATGGCAATATCAATGTCTTACATGGTGATTTTTGCTTCAGTAATATCTTGTATGATTTTCGAACCTGCGAAATCAAAGTCATTGACCCTAGGGGGTTAGATGCCAATAATCAGATGAGTATTTATGGTAATAGTTATTATGATATTGCCAAACTAGCTCATTCAATCTTAGGTCTCTATGATGTGATAATTGCAGGCTACTTTGAAGCTGAACTAGTTGATAATAAGCTTGATTTCAAGCTAGTGATATCAAAGCGCCGTCAGCAAATCATGCGTGATTTTATTAACATGATGCAGCAAGAATTTGCCCTCAATAGCCAACAGCTGTATGCGATGCAAGTTCAATTATTTCTATCTATGCTACCACTGCATCAAGACCGCCCAGATAGACAGCGAGGCTTTATCGGCAATGCGTATCGGCTCTTTGCCAAAATGATTGCACTACAACCAGGTGACCTATGATAGTTATCCCTATGGCGGGGCTTAGCTCCCGTTTTTTTAACGCGGGCTATACCGAACCTAAATACATGTTACCCGCCCATGGTATGCCTTTATTCGATCATGCCGTGCTAAGTTTTAAAGACTACTTTAGCAACACTCAATTCCTATTTATTGTACGTAACTTATATAACACCCCAGAGTTCGTTGCCAATCGCTGCCAAGCCCTTGGCATTGCAGACTATAAAATTGTTGTATTAGAGCAAGATACGCGCGGTCAGGCAGAAACCGTTTACCTTGGATTAGATGAAGTAAATGATGAGTGCCCTATTACTATTTTCAATATTGATACCTTTAGGCCGAATTTCATCCTGCCAGAGATAGCAAGCCATGCCGATGGATATCTGGAAGTGTTTAAAGGTGAAGGCAGTAATTGGTCTTATGCCAAGCCTGCATCGGCAACCAGCAACCTAGTTGTCGCCACGGCCGAAAAGAACCCTATCTCAGATCTTTGTAGCACAGGCTTGTATCACTTTGCCCATGCCGCAGATTTCAAGCGCGCATTTGAGAAAGAAGTGCGCAAACCTGTGAGTGACTGGCAAAAAGCAGAGCTTTATATCGCTCCGCTTTACAATGACCTCATTCAAGCGGGCAAAGATATTCGCTATCACCTAATTGAGCGTGACCAAGTTATTTTTTGTGGCGTTCCCAGTGAATACGACCAATTTGTTGCTCAAGAGATAATCCCCAAATGATCCGCTTTGAAGATATTAGCGTAGTGATTCAAGGGCCTGTTCAAGCCTCAACCACAAGAGCGCAAGAGCCAGGCATCACGCAGAAGTGCATTGAAAGTGTACGAGAGCACCTACCTGGTGCAACTATTATAATTTCGACGTGGGAAGGTCAAAATTATCAAGGTCTTGAACCTGATTTGCTGTTATTAAACCAAGATCCAGGTGGCACTATCACTTCATTTTCCCGTGAAGGAAAGCCTGGAGCTTTAAACTTTAATCGCCAGTTACTGTCAACTTCCGCTGGTCTTAAACAAGTCAAAACACCCTATGCAATAAAACTGCGATCAGATAACTTTTTGACCGGTAATCATTTTGTTGACTACCAGCAACAGTTTACCCATAGAAATCCCGCAGATAGCGTGTTTAGCGAGCACGTAATTGTGTGTACTAGTTACTTTCGCCGTTTTGCCGATGGTCAGGAAGTTGTAATGCATCCAAGTGATTTTTTTTACTTTGGTCGAACCGAAGATTTACTTAAGATATGGGGTATCCCCCCATTTGCTGACCTGCAGTACGATACGAGTAAAACGGGTGAATTGCAGTACCGCGGCGCCCCAAAAACAGCGCCGCATGCCGAACAAATTTATTGCAATGCTTGGTTACGCGAATTAAATCCAAACATTCCTTATCTAGAACACAGGCACCATGCAACACAAGCTATGATTGCATGGTGGCAGCGATTTATGGCATCTAACTTGGTTATTTTAGAGCCACAACAACTAGGGCTTGGGTTAATTAAGCGCTTTATCCCAAAATCCAAGCGCCCAAATGAAATGAGCTATCTCGATTGGTTGTTACTATATAAACAGTATTGTGATCCGAATACCCAAGCTTCTCGCTTAGAATTATTTAGAACCTTAGGCTGGCGTAGACTGGTTAAACTACCCTTAAGCCGTCTTAAATTTAAATCTAAAGCAGTAAAAAAATTCAAATAATCAAATTGGGCACCAAAAAAGGATAGCGATCAGCAAGCATTTTACCTTCAATCAAGGTAACGATTTATGCTTGCTGATAATTGGGATAATCCTCAAGGGTGAGATTTTATTTATCGCCTAAGACCGCCGACTATTACGCTGGCGCTAAACGACTTATTTAAAAACACTTAAATCATTTATTGTTAAGCAACGCTCATTCGCAGCTGTTACTATCATAAGTTTTAACGAATTAAGTCGCTAGATTCCTATTGCCTCTTAAGGCAATCGTTTTGATTATTATTTTTCACCGGCGAAACATTTTCATTTAGCAGGCTAGGAACCTGCGGGGCTGAATTTGGAACCAACCAACTAACCAGTTATATCAATTCATCAGCATTACGGGCAGCGCTCATTTGGAGGTAACAATTTTTTGCTTCCAATGTTCATTAACTACTTTACTACCCCATTTATCAGGGAGAAAAATAAAAGTTAATATTACCCAAAAAAGTTAATTCTATCTAAGAAACAGAGCTAATCTTAACTATTTTATTTATGAAGTAATTTTATAATGACTATCTTAAACACATACAACTACATTGACTGAGAACGAGAAAATTTGAACCATTGCTTCAATTGCAAAATAATAACTTCTAATCCATTCATATTAGGCTCGATTTTTAATCTTGTTATCAAGGTAACAATGTTTTCCTTGGTCAACAATCGCTCAACATTTAGCTTTAGCATCTCCAATTCAGTTGCTGAACTTACTGCAAGTTGGGCTGCTACACAGGCGGCAATACGCGGCGGCTGATCTTTTGATACCGGGGCGGTAAGAGTAGGTACTCGTAGGGCAATGGCTTGCAATAGAGTATCGCCACCACTTAATACTGCAGCCTTGGCTGCTGACAATATATTAATAAACTCTTTATTATTAAGCTGTTTAATAGCAATAACACCTTCGAGCTGCGGTAAAGCACTAGGGTAATTGGGCCCAAAAACCATCACGCTTACTATACCCGACGTTAGGTAACTGGCGTGTGCAGCTTTAGCAAAAATATCAGCGGCTAACTCACCGCGAACCTTATGCCCACCGGAGCCTGCATTAAACAGCACAAACTCATTACGCATCAATTGATATCGAGATAATAAGGTCACTTGCGAGACTTTATCTGGCTGGGTAAATACCGGACCTATATTGATAGGCTCTGGCCGGTTTATCAATTTAAGTTTTATCCTATCTAAGTGACTGATAGCTCCAATCACAAACTCAGGTTGCACCACCCAATGACAGTCTGTGACTAACGCGCGTCCAATTTTCATTCCGCGCGCACGCTTACGTTTATGCTGGCTTAAAAATATCACTTTAGCACCGAGCTTATATGCGTGGCTGAGTTGCGATTTTCTACCTGAAGCATCAAAGAAAACAACATCCGGTTGATAGCTAGATATGATGTGATTAACACTTGTAACTGCTTTAGTAGGACTATCTTTTAATAAACTATATGGATAAGGGCAAGCTAATGCATAAGGCGCTTGCTCGCTCAGAATGAAATGAATGTCAGCACTTGGAAAGGTTTTATTGATGGCATCAGCCAAGATAACACACCGCATATACTCACCCATACCTTCAGCAGATGACACCGGAATGAATAAGATTTTTGGTGATGAAGACATGCATGATCTCTTTGTAATTGATGTTATGAATCAGGCTAATTACTTATTAAATCTCAATGGCGAACAAAAACAACAACACCTTAACACCAAAACTACAGGCATCACGCGTAATGCACAAAATTCACCAATAACAAGTTACTAGAAATGCCAAAAAAAAGAATAGGAAGAACTAAAAATACATTTCTAAAATAATGCTTTAAAAATTCGATACTCCCAATAGGTAATTTTAAAAGAGAACAATAAAAATTACATCCAATATATGGTCAAATTCGGTTAAAATCCCCTAATCTTAGTTTCCAGAGAAAATACTAGTGACTACTAACCCCAAACGTTACTTAATGTATATTGCCCAAAATTATTCCTATGCTATTTTGCGGCCATTACAACAAGAAATTATCGCGAAAGGTGGTGAAATCCGTTGGTTTCTCGAAGGTAACGAAGTCAACCCCAGTCTACTCAAGCCAAGTGAGACTCGATTACTCACCGTTGATGATGTCATCCAATGGCAGCCTGATGCTGTTTTTGTGCCTGGCAATACTGTACCGAACTTTATCCCAGGGGTTAAAGTGGGAGTCTTTCACGGTTTCAACGCAGGCAAAATTAATCGACGCGGTAGAGAAGATCACTTTGAAATCAGAGGGTGCTTTGATCTTTATTGCACTCAAGGCCATGACACCACATCCGTTTTCAATCGTTTATCTGATGAATATGGTTTTTTTAAAGTAACACAAACTGGCTGGCCAGCACTCGATCCCCTATTTACCCCTGTCACTAAGAATCCATACGTAGACAATGATGACACTCGTAAAACCGTATTAATGTGCTCAACATTCTCACGCAATTTAACTTGTGCACCTCATTTGTATAATGAAATTAAAAGACTATCAGCATCAGGTAAATGGCGCTGGTTAATTCAATTCCATCCGAAAATGCCAATCGATGTGGTCGAGATGTATAAGGAACTGCAGGGGCCAAATCTCACCTTTGTTGAGACAGATAATGTGATCCCGTTACTGCAGGCGGCGGATGTCATGCTGTGCGATACCTCATCGATTTTAATCATGTTTCTATTACAACAGAAACCAGTTGTGACCTTTAAGAACCTCAATCCTCAGCCACACTTAATTAACATAGAAGACAGCCAAGAGATTGAATCCGCATTAACACACGCTCTAGGACAACCCACTGACTTGATGAATGAAATAACAAAATACTCACAGATCATTCATCCCTATAAGGATGGTAAATCTAGCGCCAGAGTATTAGCCGCTGCCAATGAACTAATTTCTAGCGGGCTAGGCTCTTTATCGTCTAAGCCTCTCAATTTAATTCGCGAATTGAAAATGCGCAAAAAGCTGAACTATTGGAAATGGTAAGTGTGCCAAATCAGCTACCCACCTCGAAACCAAACGTAATTAAGGGTTGGCATTCAAACTGGCCATATGCTCACTGTGAATAATCTGGACTAATTTTTATGAAAAAACATTCTTTATCCGTCATTCTGATCACTAAGAATGAAGCCGACCGCGTAGAACCGTGCCTAAAATCAGTAGCTGACATTGCTGATGAAATAATCGTCCTTGATAGTGGTTCAACCGATGCCACAGTTACCATTTGCCAAAAATATACCAGCAACATAGAAATTACTGACTGGCCAGGCTTTGGTAAGCAAAAACAACGCGCGCTCGATAAGGCCAGTTGTGATTGGGTGTTATCCATAGATGCTGATGAAGCCTTAGATGAAACCATGCAGCAGGCACTTAGCAATTTACTTGCGCAAGAGCATATTGATGAAACAGCCTTTACCTTGCCTTGGGGAGTAACCCTTTACGGTAAAACCTTAAAATACGGCCGGAGCGCAAGATCTGTACTGCGTTTATTTAAGCGTGATGGCGCCAAATACACCTTAGATGAAGTGCATGAAACTGTCATACCAAGCGCAGGTAAAACAGGCAAATTAGCTGGCTTGCTATTGCATTACACCCACAGAGATTATGGTCATGGCCTTAATAAAGCTGGCCAATATGCATGGCTAGGTGCGCAAAAATATCATCGTAAAGGTAAAAAATCCCATGGCCTCGCCTTAGCATTACTCAGAGGAATGTGGACTTTTTTCCATATTTATATCCTTCGCCGCGGCTTTATGGACGGCAGTGTCGGCTTTATCGTTGCTATGACTTATGCCCAAGTAAACTTCAACAAGTATGTTGGTTTATGGCTGCTAGAAAAAGAACAAAACAATGGAAATCGCTAAATGAAAAAAATACTCTTGGTCTTTGGCACTCGCCCGGAAGCCATAAAAATGGCTCCTATCTTCAGTGAATTAAAAGCAAATAATGAAGTGATTGTGAAAATATGTGTTACAGGCCAACATAGAGAAATGCTAGATCAGGTCCTTAATTTATTCGATATTACCCCTGAATACGATCTAAATATAATGAAGCCAAATCAGGACCTATCGGATATAACAGCAGCGATTATTTTGGGAATGAAACCTGTAATTAAAGACTTTAATCCTGATATGATTTTAGTTCACGGGGACACCACAACATCTTTTATAACTGCATTGTCAGCATACTATCACCAAATTGATGTCGGCCACGTTGAAGCCGGTTTACGCACTGGCGACCTATTATCTCCTTGGCCCGAAGAAGGAATGAGAAGTCTTACTGCCAGAATAACTAAACAACATTATGCTCCCACTAAAGATGCAGCCGCAAACTTGATAAGTGAAGGTATTGATGAAAAAAAAATATTCATAACAGGAAACTCTGTCATAGATGCATTATTAAGTGTTTCAAATAAAATAGACCAAACTGAAGAACTACAGAAATGTCTTGATAAAAAATTTAATTTCTTATGCGGGAAAAAAAAACTAATTCTTGTCACTGGTCATCGAAGAGAAAACCATGGACTAGGTTTTGATAATATATGCAAAGCAATATCAACTATCGCCAAAAGAGATGATGTACAGTTTGTATATCCTGTACATTTGAATCCCAATGTTTTAACCACAGTAAAACAGCACTTATCAGGAATAGAGAACGTACATCTCATTGAACCGCAGGATTATCTTCCATTTATATACTTAATGAAGAAAAGCTATCTTATATTAACTGATTCAGGTGGCATTCAAGAAGAAGCTCCAACCCTTGGAATTCCGGTACTTTGCATGAGAGATACAACCGAGAGACCTGCTGCAGTTGATGCTGGTACAGTTAAGCTTGTAGGAACACATAGCGAAGAAATCATTAAGCAAACAAATTTACTTCTTGATTCTAAAGAAGTTTATGAAAATATGAGCAAAGCTAACAATCCCTATGGTGATGGTTACGCTGCAAAAAACATTGTTAAAGCGCTTCTTGAAAAGTAGTTATTAGTGTGTGGGTTATTTAATTAATAACCCACACAAAAGTCATTTTCTACCAATTATTGATTTTAAAAAAGTTCTTAATCGTCTTCTTAACTTCTTCCTCTTGGGTATCCAACTAGCATTAAAATAGTGCATTGTGTAAGACTCCGCAGCTTTATTGCAGAAAATACTCGATGGGTAGATATAAATTTCACCATTTTTAACTTGTAGTTCATCGCAACAAGGATCTATACCAAATTCATTAACAAGTACTCGAGTAATTTTATTGGTATTAGTTTCATAGTCAAAAGATCCATCTTTATTAACAAATTTTATTGTTTCATAGTCTTTTAGAAGACGAGCAATAAGTAAATTATTCTTCTTAGCCCCCATAACAGCTGTGATAGGGCTTAATTTATTTTTGTAAAGTTCAAACCCAGAGAAAAATTCATGCTCTAAAAATTTGTCTAGAGATTTAAAGACCTCAACATCTGTATCAAGATAAATACCGCCGTAATTTAAAAGAGCATAGAGTCTTACATAGTCAGAAACAAAAGCCCATTTCCGCTCTTGATAAGCTTGTTCCACATAGGCATTACCTGTAATATCAAATGAATCTTCATTCCATTCAACAATTTTATAATCAGGCAAAATTTTCTTCCAAGATTCAATGCAGTGATTAATCAGGTCTGATTTTTTTCCTCTACCAAACCAGCAATAGTGAATAATTTTTTCATTCATTGTTAACTAACCCTTACTAAAATTAATTTATTACTATTTCCAGAATAAGAGTCGACTCACTGTTTCATAGACCCGATATGATTCAATATATACTTGTGTTAATAGACTAATATTCTCTTTTTTCTTTCGATTACTTCCAATCGTTGAAACAACCTCACCGCGCAGACAAATAGAGGGCTTAAGACTATAAGCTTGAACTTTATGGATCCAAGGCTTTTCCATAAAGTCATCAACCGGCTCAATAAATTTATCACTGCAGGAAATAAATCGAGCGGCAACTTCAGGTGTGATTATATAGCCAGTTGTTCCGCACGTACCCTTTTTGTAGACGCCTATCTGATGAGTTCCATCAACATTAGCTTTGGATTTAAATGCCCTAGGTTTAGTGGCTGCCAGTTTTATATACCCAAATTCAGAGACTCGGCTGAAAGTCTTTTCCAAAACGACTTTAAATTCCTTAACTAGATCAATATTGTCCTCTAGAATCACTAGCGGCTCATTGAGCTCAATACATTGCTGCCATAAACGAAAGTGACTGGCATAACAGGCTATCTCACTAGGCAAAAGCTCATAACCTTTGCGTCGCTTAGTGATGTTAGGCGCAGCACGTTCAGATAATCTGAAATCTGGCACAGCCGCATCGACAGCATCAAAGAATTCAAACTCAACGCCAGCCGCTGCCATTTTTTCAGTCATCAATTGCCGACGCTCGGTTGAGCGCGCAAGATTAATTACAAATACTTTCATATAGTCTCAATTTATTGCAGTGACAAAACTTGCATTTGGGCTAATTTCAACACAACTTGTTCAACACTAATTATTGCCATGAGATCGCTGCCTTTGGCGCGCTTACCCCAAGTAATATCACCTTGTGGATGCTGCTCTAAGATCACTTGGTCATACACGCTCACCACTAAGTCTTGATATAAATATGGGCCAGTGCGGCCAGGATTTGAATGGGCATATAGGCCAATCACTGGGGTGCCTTGGGTTACTGCCATATGGGCAGGGCCAGTATCTGGAGCAATCACTACGGTGGCACGCTTTAATAGTGCGAGCATCTGACACAAAGTAGTTTTGCCTACCAAATTGGTTAGCTTAACGCTGCAATTGGCTTGAATTTGCGCGGCTAATTGCTGCTCACTGGCGCTTGGGCCGCCGCACAGTAATACTCGCAAGCCACGCTCGCTAGCATAGTTAGCGATGGCGCCATAACGCTCAGGTAACCAATTTCGCTCGGCCTTGCTGGCTGAAGGACAAATAATTAACGTTTTATCATCAGCAGGAATATGTTCAGCGGCAAACTCACTGTCAGCGGCAGTTACTGGAATATTCCACTGCGGCGTTAAATCTTTTACGCCTATGGCAGCAGCAAAGCCCATAAAGCCATCAAGTACATGGGGCTGCGTTTGCGGGGCAATCGCTTGATTAGTAACTAACCATTGACCTTCTTTAGCGCGCGCCTTATCAAATCCAATCCGGGTTTTAGCCTTAATACATAAAGAGGCGACCGTGGCACGCAATGCTACTTGCATATGCAGCAGCGCATCAAACTTACGGCCGTTAAGATTAGCTCTTAATTGCTGATAACTGCGCCAGCCCAATGATTTATCGAAGATAACAAATTCAACCCCAGGCAAATGCTTAAGCAGTTGATATTCAACTTTGCCAATCACCCAAGTGATAGTCACCGTCGGATATTGTCTTTGAATCGCTTGCACCATAGCCACCGCATGACACACATCACCAATGGCGGAAAGACGTAAAATACAAAGAGATTGATGAGGTGCAAGTTCCATAGCAGTCGCCAGTTAATTAATGCAAGGCGTGGATCTTAATGTAGAATAGCCTCGTGTTCCATGTTTTGGCCCAACTAAATATGTCATTTAAGCTCAAAATCCAAAAGCTTGATCAAACAAGCTTACTTTCGACTCAATTTGCACCACAGCACTTGAGCCCTAACTGGTTTGAGCCTGATTTCTGGCAGCAGCAAAATGCGGTGTTCGGCACCTCTTGTGGACGCTATACCACTTGGTTTGTGCAGCATGAGTCTGAGCAGTGGGTGTTACGCCATTATTGGCGCGGCGGCGCGATTGCTCGCCTATCCAAAGATAAATATTGTTATCTGGGTTTGCAGCGCACACGCGCGGCGGCGGAACTCACCTTATTAAATACCCTGTGGATTGAAGGCTATCCGGTGCCAAAACCCATAGCCGCGCGGGTTATTCATCACGGGCTGTTTTATCAAGCCGATATTTTGATTGAAAAAATTCCTGAAGCGCGCGATTTGGTGGATATTCTTGAGCGTCAAAGCCTTGATGATACACAGTGGCAAGCGCTTGGGGCATGCATAGCTAAGTTCCATCAGCGCGGTGTCTACCACGCTGATTTAAACGCAAAAAACATTATGCTTAACCCGCAAGGCTTTCATTTAATTGATTTTGATCGCGGCGCAATTAAGCCTGCGAATCATCAATGGCAGCAAGCCAACTTAGCCCGTTTATTGCGCTCTTTCACTAAAGAGAAAGCCAAGCAGCCTAAGCTTAACTTTAGTGATAGTGCGTGGATGCAACTGCTTAAAGGCTATAACCTTACCCGCGCTCAAGGCTAAATAATTAATGCTATTAGCAGCTTAAGCACTAAGCTGCCTTATAAGCGCAAGCTGCTTATCTAAAGCGCCACGATTTTGCGCCAACACACTAAGGCCAGCATCACCTGCTTGTTGTTTTAGGGCTGGATTGGCTATTTTGGCTAATAACTCCTGCCCTAAAGCCTCCCCCGAACTAACTAACGTTAAATTATTGGCATCTTGTAGCAGTTGGCCTATCTCTAAAAAGTCACGATAGTTAGGCCCCATATACACGGCCAGCCCAAGGGCAGCAGGCTCCAGCGGATTATGGCCACCATGGACAATTAAACTGCCACCTACAAAGGCTTGATCGCCGCAGCCATATAAATCGAGTAATTCTCCCATGGTATCGCCCAGCAGCACTTGTGTGTGCGCTGCGATGTCCGTTTGCTGGCTACGCCGTGCTACCTTAAAACCCGCGGCCGCTAAGGTTTGAGCCGCTAGTTCAAATTGCTCAGGATGGCGCGGCACTAAAATCATCAAGGCTGCAGGATACTGAGCTAGCACTAACTGATGCGCTTCAATCATGGCGGAAAATTCACCGGGATGAACACTCCCTGCCACCCATACTGGTGCCTTATCTTTTTGCCAATGGCGACGCAATTCCGCCGAAGCTACTTGACGCTTGGCATCTATGTTCAAATCGAATTTTAAACTGCCACAAACGCTAATGCGCTCGACCTTTACCCCAAGCTCGATAAAACGCTCGGCTTCTGCGGGGGTTTGCACGGCTATGGCAGCTAATTGCTTGAGCATAGGTGCCACTAGCGTTAATTGTTTATGGTATTTTTGCGCTGATTTTTCAGAAAGTCGCCCATTGGCAAGCACCACTTTGGCGCCCGCTTGGTAACTGTAATGAATCAAATTAGGCCACAACTCAGTTTCCATAATAATCACGAGCTTGGGCGCCAACTGTTTTATAAACCTATGAATGGCTAGCGGAATATCAAAAGGCAAATACACATGCTGCACTCGCCCTTGCTGAATTTCCGCCGCGAACGCTTTTAACACTTGCGCGGATCCCGTTGGGCTTGAGGTCGTTAACGTCAGTCGATAGTCGGGATAAGCGCTTAATAATTGCCGAATCAAGGGCACAGCCGCTAAGGTTTCGCCCATAGACACTGAATGAATTAATACTTGAGATGGCAACAGGCGCGTTAAACCAAAACGCTCGCCCCAGCGCAGCCTGTAGCTAGGGTCTTTGCGTGACCGTAGTAATAAATACACGACCAATAATGGCGTCAGCAAGGTGACAAGAATGGAATACAGCGTTCGGTTCATATGAATTTATGCTTAAAATCGATTTTGCTTGGGCCTTAATGCCAATGTTAACATAAAGCTGCGCCGAGCATCTCAAGGTCGCAAAAGGTAATTAGGTTAAGCAGTTAATCCTTAGGGGATCTCATGAAAACGCGCGATAAAATTATTCTAGCCAGTCTTGAGTTGTTCAATGAACACGGCGAGCGCGCCACTAGCACCAATCATATTGCCGCCCACTTAAGCATTAGCCCTGGCAACTTGTATTACCACTTTCGCAACAAGGAAGACATCATTCGCTCTATCTTCAGCTTGTACGAAGATCATTTAGAGCAAGGGTTTCAGCCCTATGTCGATCAGCCCGTCAATATTGAACTATTACTAAAATACTTTGATGCCATGTTTTATACCATGTGGCAATTTCGCTTTATCTACGCCAACTTAGCCGACATTCTGAGTCGCGATGAAGCCCTCAAACGCCGCTATCTTAAAGCGCAGCAATCGGTATTGCAGCGCTCAAGCCAAGTATTAAGCCAATTATGCCAAGATGGTTTTCTTAATATAGAAACTGGCAAAGTGGTTGAATTAGCTGACACAGTAAAAATGATAGTGAGCTCATGGATTGGCTATCAACTCACGCAATCAAGCACCCATCAAATCAGTAAATCGACTTTGTATGAGGGCCTGCTACGGGTATTAATGATTTTTAAAGGCTACGCCATGCCCGCCTCATTAGAAACCTTTGAGCGGATGGAGCGGCATTATCGTGAGTTAACCCTCAAGCCTTAATAGCCCTAGCGACTGATTTGTTGACATGCGTCACACCAGTAAGCCATGAGGACGTGAACTTGCTACCTTAAGTGGCATAAAAATCACTGCAGCGGCGCGGTAATTAAGGTTAAAATGCCAACAACTCCAACTATCAAAATAAGTACCCAAGGAGATTTTCGTGGCAGCACCTTCTTTTTACGAGCAAATTCAACAGCAAATTCAAGATGTAAAGGCTGAAGGCCTCTATAAGAGCGAGCGCATCATTGCCTCACCTCAGCAAACCGCCATTCAAGTGAATAGCAAGCAAGTCATTAATTTCTGTGCCAATAACTACCTTGGTCTTGCCAATCACCCTAAGTTGATTAGCGCTGCCAAACAGGGATTAGATTCCCACGGTTTTGGTATGGCTTCAGTGCGCTTTATCTGTGGTACCCAAGATATTCATAAGCAGTTAGAAACCGAGCTCAGTGAATTTTTAGGCATGGAAGACACCATCCTCTACTCGTCATGCTTTGATGCCAACGCGGGTTTATTTGAAACCTTATTGGGAGCTGAAGATGCGATTATTTCCGACGCTCTAAACCATGCCTCTATTATTGATGGTGTGCGTTTATGTAAAGCTAAACGCTTTCGTTATGCCAATAACGACATGGCAGATTTAGAACAACAATTGCAAGCGGCCCAAGCCGCAGGCACGCGTCACATCTTAATCGCCACCGATGGCGTGTTTTCTATGGATGGCGTTATTGCCAACTTGCAAGGTGTGTGCGATCTGGCCGATAAATATGGCGCCTTGGTCATGGTGGATGATTCCCATGCGGTCGGCTTTATCGGCGCCAATGGCCGCGGCACCCATGAACACTGCCAAGTCATGAGCCGAGTCGACATAATTACCGGGACTTTAGGTAAGGCCATGGGCGGCGCTTCTGGCGGCTTTACTGCAGGCAAGAAAGAAGTCATTGATTGGTTACGCCAGCGCTCGCGTCCGTATTTGTTCTCTAACTCATTAGCGCCGGCCATAGTACATGCCTCGATTCAAGTGCTCGACATGCTGAAATCAGGCCAAGCCTTGCGTCAATCGGTATGGGATAACAGCCGTTATTTCCGCGAGCATATGTCAGCGGCGGGCTTTACCTTAGGCGGCGCCGATCACGCCATTATTCCTGTGATGATAGGCGATGCTAAACTTGCTTCTGAGTTCTCGAATCGATTACTGCAAGAAAATATCTATGTGGTGGGCTTCTCCTATCCGGTAGTGCCTAAAGGCCAAGCACGAATTCGCACCCAAATGTCGGCGGCCCACACCCAAGCACAACTCGATCAAGCGATTGAAGCATTTACTCGTATCGGTAAAGAATTAGGCATCATATAAGGATTATTATGAAAGCTCTCAGCAAGTTACATCCTAAAGAAGGTATTTGGCAGGTTGAAGCTCCCATGCCTGAAGTGGGACACAACGATCTCTTGATCAAAATTCGCAAAACCGCCATTTGCGGTACCGACGTGCACATCTATAAGTGGGATGAATGGTCACAACAAACCATCCCAGTCCCTATGATCGTCGGCCATGAATATGTCGGTGAAGTGGTAGGCATGGGCCAAGAAGTTCGCGGCTTTAACATTGGCGATCGCGTCTCAGGTGAAGGCCATATTACTTGTGGTTACTGCCGCAATTGCCGTGCTGGTCGCACCCACTTATGCCGCAACACCACTGGCGTTGGCGTCAATCGCCAAGGATCTTTTGCCGAATACTTAGTGATCCCTGCCTTTAACGCCTTCAAAATTCCTGATGATATCAGCGATGATATGGCCGCGATTTTCGATCCCCTCGGTAACGCTGTGCATACCGCCTTATCTTTTGATCTGGTTGGCGAAGATGTATTGATCACAGGCGCTGGCCCCATTGGTATTATGGCCGCCGCCGTATGTCGCCACGTTGGCGCCCGTCATGTGGTCATTACCGATGTGAACGAATACCGCCTTGAGTTAGCCCGTAAAATGGGAGCCACTCGCGCAGTCAATGTCGCTAATGAAGACTTAAAAACTGTCATGGCAGAACTTGGCATGACCGAAGGCTTTGATGTCGGCTTAGAGATGTCTGGCGTACCATCAGCCTTCCACGCCATGCTTGATACCATCAATCACGGCGGTAAGATTGCCATGCTAGGTATTCCTAGTGGCAATATGGCCATTGATTGGAGCAAGGTCATCTTTAAAGGCCTAGTGATCAAAGGTATTTATGGCCGTGAGATGTTTGAAACCTGGTACAAGATGGCAAGCTTAATTCAATCAGGTCTCGATATTAGCCCTATTCTCACCCACCATTTTGCCATTGATGATTTCCAACAAGGCTTTGATGCCATGTGTTCTGGCCAATCAGGAAAAGTGATCCTCGACTGGTCATAATTATGATGGCGGGTCTGCCCGCCATTTTTTTTCGGAGTGTATATGTCTTTTACCCATATGGATCTCGGCATGCTGCGCGTTATGCAGCAACAAGATCCACAGTTACAGATTGTTGATATTCGTGACTCTGCAAGCTTTGAGCAAGCGCATATCCCAGCGGCCGTTAACCTTACCAATGACAATCTGGTGGATTATATTCAACAAGCCGATTTGGACGCGCCGCTAGTCGTTGTTTGTTATCACGGCATGAGCAGCCAAAATGCCGCTAACTACCTAAGCGAGCAAGGCTTTGATCAAGTCTATAGTCTCGATGGCGGCTTTAGCGCTTGGCAGGCAGCGAACTTATGATGATTTTTGGTCACTTACCTAACGCCCGGGCTGCCCAAGCGCTGATTGATTACCTTAAAAGCCAAGGTGTAGTTTGCCAGATGCATGATGAAGGCATGCAAGTGCAGTTGTTGGTGGATGCCAGCGATTTTGCCAAGGCGGAAGCTGAGTACCAAAACTTTATTGCTCATCCCAATGATGACAAATACTTGCAAGCCTCCTGGCAGTACGGCAGCACCCATAGCAATTTAAATTATGGTAAGCCCATTAAGCAGTTGCTGGCCGAAGTCATAAGCACCAGCGGACCGCTAACCCTTAGCATTCTCGCTATCTGTATTGTTATTTTTGGCGCTTGGAATCTCGGCTTTGCCGATACCTTATTTATCCACTTAGGCTTTTTTGGCGTCACCCCAAGCGCAGGACTTGATGAGTTCTGGCGAGTATTTACTCCTAGCCTCATTCATTTTTCCGCCATGCACATCATATTCAACTTATTATGGTGGTGGTACTTAGGCGGCAAAATCGAGCAGCAATTAGGTAGTGGCAAACTGCTACTGATTTTACTGGTAGCCGGCACCCTGCCCAATGTGCTGCAATATCTACTACAAGGCCCCAATTTTGGCGGCCTATCAGGTGTGGTCTATGCGTTAGCTGGCTACACCTATGTAATGGGAATTCGTAAACCCGAAGCTGGCATTGCTCTGCAAAATTCGTTTATGGGCTTTATGATGATTTGGCTAGTATTAGGCTTCACCGATGCCTTTGGCTTATCCATTGCTAACGGCGCCCATGTCGGCGGATTGCTGGTTGGTATTGCTCAAGGCTTATTTGATAGCCGCCGCCAGCCTCATTCCCGCTAGCCAATTCGCGTTAGTCGCAACATATAACCATTACCTAGCACACAGCTTGTCGACCTTAGCCCTATTTAGCATAAGGTCGGCATCAATATAACCAAGTATTTTAACAACTCCATCACAAATCGATTGCTCAGTTTAAAAAACATGCTAAGTTATAAATCCTGTTTCTAACTGGCTTAAATTGATGACTTTTAGCGCAGATTTTTTTTCTGTCTAACAAAAAAATCCACAATTCAAGATGTTTTAAATAAATTTGATCTGATCTCACATAATTTTATTTATCAACGCACTTTCAATGACTTACAAAATCACTCTTTTCCGATCCGATCGGTTATTCCCATATAGATCATTTTGATTCACAGAGTTATCCACAGCTAATCACCTTTTTTAGCACTGTCTGAATTTCATACTTAGCTGTTCATTTTTCAAGCCTAAGATTTACCTCAAAATTAACTTATGCACCGCGAAGATTTGCTAACTCGCCTATTGGTTGTCAATGTGGCATGCTTACTTCATTTGCAATGACTCACGATATCAACATGGCTACCATCAGCGACAATCCCCTGATCTTAATCGACGGTTCTTCTTATCTTTATCGCGCCTATTATGCTCCGCCGCATCTTACTAACTCCAAAGGGGAAGCTACTGGCGCCGTCTATGGTGTCGTTAATATGCTTAGAAGCTTATTGCGCCAATATTCGCCTTCGCACATAGCGGTAGTGTTTGATGCCAAAGGCAAAACCTTTCGTAACGACATGTATAGCGAATACAAGGCGCAGCGCCCGCCTATGCCTGATGATTTGCGCAGCCAAATAGAGCCGTTACATAAAATTATTAAAGCCATGGGCTTACCGCTGATTTCTATCACAGGTGTTGAAGCGGACGATGTGATTGGCACCTTAGCCTCGCAAGCTTGCGCCGAAGGTCGTGCCACGCTTATTAGTACTGGCGATAAAGACATGGCGCAATTAGTCAGCGACAACGTCATCCTCATTAACACCATGACAGATACTGTGATGGGACCGCTCGAAGTCACTGAAAAATTTGGCGTGGGTCCAAATAGAATCATAGATTTACTGGCATTAATGGGTGATAAGGCTGATAACATTCCAGGCTTACCTGGCGTCGGTGAAAAAACGGCAGTAGCCCTTATTACTGGTGCCGGCAGTGTCGCTAACCTGCTGCGCGATCCAGATGCTGTGGCAACCCTTGGTTTTCGCGGCGCTAAAACTATGCCCGCCAAAATCAAAGACAATGCCGCCATGCTGCAACTGTCTTATGAGCTTGCCACCATTAAAATAGATGTTCCTATGGAGCAAACTTGGCAGCAACTTGAACGCCAAGATGAAGACAAGCAAGCCTTAGCTCAGTATTTTACTGACATGGAATTTAAGCGCTGGTTGGCTGAAGTGCTCGATACGCGCGCGCCAACATCAACTAGTGCCAGCGCTATGGTGCTAGCAACAGCTGCTGAAGAAGCTGAAGTCGCTCCTATTATCACTACTCGATATGAAACCCTATTAACCCAAGCGCAGCTTGATACTTGGATTGAAAAAATCAAGCAAGCAGAGCTTGTCGCCATAGATACAGAAACCACTAGCCTTGATTACATGCAAGCTCAGTTGGTGGGGTTATCCTTTGCGATTACCGCGGGCGAAGCCGCTTATCTACCATTAGGCCATGATTATGAAGGCGCGCCGACTCAGTTAGATAAGCAGCAAGTATTAGCCCAGCTTAAGCCGCGATTGGAAGACCCAACCATTCATAAAGTCGGGCAAAATTTAAAATACGACATGAGCGTGCTCGCTAACGCCGGCATTGCGCTGCAAGGCGTTAAATTTGACACTATGCTCGAATCTTATGTCTTTAACTCAGTGGCGAGCCGCCACGACATGGATAGCTTGGCCCTCAAGTATTTAGGTCATAACAACATAAGTTTTGAAGAAGTTGCCGGTAAAGGCGCTAAGCAGCTTACTTTTAATCAAATTCCATTAGAGCAAGCCGCAACTTACGCCGCTGAAGACGCTGATATCACCTTGCGCTTGCATCAGCATTTGTGGCCAAGACTGGCGAAAGAAACCAGTCTAGATAAGGTATTGCTCGACTTAGAAATGCCATTAGTTCCTGTGTTGTCAGCCATGGAGCGTCGCGGCGTATTAATTGACAGCTTATTATTGGCACAGCAAAGTGAAGAGCTAACCCGTAAAATTGATAAGTTAGAGCAAGATGCCCATGAACTGGCAGGCGAAGTGTTTAATTTAAGTTCAACTAAACAGCTGCAGACTATCTTCTTTGAAAAGTTGGGTTATCCCGTCATCAAGAAAACTCCTAAGGGCGCGCCATCCACTGCCGAGGAAGTATTAGTCGAGCTGTCTTTGGATTATCCGCTACCGAAAATCTTGTTAGAGCATCGCAGTCTATCTAAGTTAAAGAGCACTTATACCGATAAGCTGCCGATGATGGTGAATGCTAAAACTGGCCGCGTGCATACTAGCTATCATCAAGCCAATGCCGCTACTGGCCGTTTATCGTCAAGCGAGCCTAACTTACAGAATATCCCTATTCGTACCGCAGAAGGCCGCCGCATTCGCCAAGCATTTATCGCCCCTGAAGGTAAAAAAATTCTGGCTGCCGATTACTCGCAAATCGAGCTCAGAATCATGGCGCACTTATCCCAAGATGCCGGTTTACTCAGCGCGTTTGCGCAAGGCAAAGATATTCACCGTGCAACCGCTGCCGAAGTGTTTGATGTCGCGTTTGAAACTGTCACCACAGAGCAAAGACGCCGCGCGAAAGCGGTTAACTTTGGTTTGATTTACGGTATGTCAGCCTTTGGGTTAGCTAAGCAGTTAGATATTCCCCGCGCAGAAGCGCAAACCTATATTGATACTTATTTTGCCCGCTATCCTGGGGTGCTGCGCTATATGGAAGAAACCCGCGCTTTAGCGGCAGAGCAAGGCTACGTTTCAACCTTGCTTGGGCGACGCTTATATTTACCCGAAATACATGCTCGTAACGCTATGCGCCGACAAGGCGCAGAACGCGCCGCAATTAACGCGCCGATGCAAGGCACTGCGGCCGATATCATCAAGCGCGCCATGATCACGGTCGATCAATGGATTAACGAGCATACCCATGGTGAAATATCCATGCTGATGCAAGTTCACGATGAATTAGTCTTTGAAGTTGATGCGGCGCAGGCCGAAACCCTAAAAGACAAAATTTGCCAATTGATGGCAACAGCGGCCAATCTTGATGTGCCATTGCTGGCAGAAGCAGGAATTGGTAATAACTGGGATGAAGCCCACTAAGCTCACGCAGGCCTTCACTTGCGATGCCTGCCGTAGCAACTAAGTTACGAAAGTAAATTACTAAGTGTGAGGTAAACGCTCCCTGCAAAAAGGCTACCCAGTTTGAGGTAGCCCAAGCTCTTGCGACAGACTTGATTGAAATTCACTCAAGAACTCATGAAAAGAAGATGTCATCATTCGGTGACATCTTCTTTTTTTATGTAATTTTTAGATCAAAAACTGCTGATAAAAACAGCGCGAGACGCGATCGGCATCACATTATTGTGTCATTGAGCAAAAAACAGTTTTTCAAAATATGATTAATCCAGTATTATTCACGGCGTAGGGTACAGAGGTTAAGATGTTCTATCTTTCAGACCTTTATTTCACTTTTAGTGAACAGCCAAATTCTGGCGCCTCAGCAATCTTTGTATTGCTGAGGCTTTTTTTTGCCCTAAAAAAAATTAGAGTAAATACTTTAATCTCGCCAAATTTCAAGCTATGCTGTGATCATTAAGCGCTGTTGATAACAAATGAATCATTTGTGAAACACCAGAACTTGAGTCTTGTTGAATTTTAGCTTCTCCCCAAAAGAGCTAACTTTAAGCCGCTGACCCTATTGTCATCGGCTTTTTTTTTGGAAAAAAAAAGCCTGCCGCGGCAGACTTTAATTTAAAAGCTAACGATTAGAGTTGTTGCTCTTCTGGCTCAAACTCTTCCCATCCTTCTGGATGGCACCAACCATTCAGAATCGATAATACCTTTTGCTTACCAGTGCCTTTAAGTGATGAGAATGGTTCAACATTAACCCAATCACCGAACTCAGCTAAAGCGGCACGCACTTCATTGACTGTCTTCATACGTGCACTTTGGGCTAACTTGTCTGATTTAGTCAGCAAAGTTAATACTGGGATTTCACTTTCCACAGCCCATTCAATCATTTGAATATCAAGATCTTTAAGTGGGTGGCGAATATCCATTAACACCACAACACCGCTAAGACATTCGCGTTTCTGCAGGTACTCACCCAAGGCATGTTGCCACTTTTTCTTCAGCGCTAACGGCACTTGGGCAAAACCATAACCAGGCAAATCTACTAAACGTCGATAGTCATCAAGCTCAAATACGTTAATTAATTGAGTGCGACCTGGGGTCTTACTGGTTCTTGCTAAGCTTTTTTGCTCGGTCAGCGCATTTAACGCGCTCGATTTACCGGCGTTAGAGCGACCAGCAAAAGCGATTTCGATGCCGGTATCGCCCGGTAAATGTTTATCTAAGTGGGCAATATCAGGAGCGCTGATAAGAAACTTAGCTTTACGAAAATCAATTTGATTATCTGTCACGTAATACTCCAGTAGATGCATCACTTTTGTCATAAAAGTTGAAGAATTGCTTACTTTTCCACGATTTCGTGTAAAATATAGGCTCGATCACAGTTGGCTCATTTTAACACGACTGTCTCTCGAACCAGGACATTAAACTAACAAGAAGTTGGAACGCCATGAAAAAGTTAGCTCTAGCGCTGTCTGTAGTCGCCACTATATCTTCCTCTGCGATTGCTGAAGGTAATGTTGAGGCGGGTAAAGCCAAGTCTATTACCTGTGCTGCCTGCCATGGTGTTGACGGCAACAGCATGATCAACATGTATCCTAAAATTGCTCAACAACATGCCACCTATTTACAAAAGCAATTACAAGAATTCCGTACTGCTTCTCAAACTGGCGGTACCAATGGCCGCATGGATCCTATCATGAGTAGCATGGCTGCCGCCCTGTCTGATGAAGATATAAAGGATTTATCTGCCTATTTCTCTAGTCAGACCATCACTGCCAATCCAGCCATCGAAACACCTGCATTAGGTGAAACCTTGTATAAAGGTGGCGATATGTCACGGGGCATTACTGCCTGTATCGCTTGTCATGGCCCAGACGGTAATGGTATGGCATTAGCCGGTTTCCCAAGCTTAGCCGGACAACATGCTAATTATATCAAAATTCAGCTAACTAAGTTTCATGATGGCAGTAGAAATAATGATATGAATGGCATGATGCGTGATATCGCAAAAAAATTATCTCCTCAAGATATCGACGCATTATCGACTTATATATCTACCATTAAATGAACAAAGCTTAATGATTGAAATGACTATAAAAAGGGAGCTCTTGCTCCCTTTTTATTTACTTAAAGCTTACGTTAACGTAAAGCGCGTAGTGCTATTGCTTGACAATAATCACATATTTGGGTTTAATGAGCCCCGTAACGATACAAACCCAGCAGTGTGAATGTTAATACTTATAATCATGCACTGATATCGATTACATACATTTAAGATATAAAAATAAATAAAAGTTAATAATAAGAATAAACTCAAGACCACTCACAAAAAATAATAATAAGTGATGATTACCCTTTGTAATCTAGGTCGAAATCTTCAAATGATGTCAGTTTTTCAGAGTGTTCTTGGTAATCCAGATTGGATTCAAATACTCAAGCAGGGCGCAAATTTAAAGGATTTGAATTTGCTCGAAAACCTTTGTTTTCTTCCTCGCTGAATCGAGATGTCGCTAGAAGTTACTAAACAGGGATGGTTGGATTGAGTGTCATAGATGACAACCTATAAGTAAATGGCTGAGACCATCTACGGGAATCTTCAATTGAAACATTGAAGCGCTACAAGATTAAGTGTCTGGAAGACCAGAAACTATAAATAATTGCATGGAAAGCAAACAATAACAGATGGATTTTGACTGGGATAGTCACATAGCTAGTAAGGATACTGGATAATCAAATTGACATGTCTTTGACATTTTTTATATGGCGGCAGGCAACTGCCGCCATTTTTATTTTATTAGTTATCAATACCGATACCTCTTTACTGGTATAATCCTGCAATAGTGACATAACTTACTGATAGTAAATGCTTAGCTGCCCACTTTGCCAAAATTCATCATGCTCAATATTTTATCAAGACAAGAAACGCAGCTTCTATAGTTGTCCGCGCTGTTGCTTGATATTTGCAGATAGCCGCAGCCAACTTCCCCCACAAGCATTGAAACAACGATTTAGCCAACCAAGCCCAGCCAAAAAACAACAACAATTAGCTAATTTTGTGCTGCCTCTGCTCGATCAACTCCATCAGTTAACCGCCAGTCAATTGCATGGTTTAAATTACGGTCGCATTCTCGATGCTGCCAGCCAGCAGATAATTACTAAGCAAGGCCATTTACTGGAGCAATACGATCCCTTCATTGCTCCTAATCACCAAGTCTTGCGCCACAGTTATGATTTTATCTGTTGTTATCGAGTATTTGAGCACTTTAGAAACCCACAACGTGAATGGGCATTATTATGCCGCCTGTTAAAAACCGGGGGTTGGCTGGCGATAAGTACCCGCATGTTGAGTGATAATGCCGACTTTGGAAAATGGCATTATAAAAATAATCTCGCGCATGTGGCCTTTTTCCACGCCAAGACCTTTAGTTATTTAGCCGAAAATAGTGGATTTACGTTATTATTTGCAGCGGATGATTTCATTCTGATGCAAAAAACATCAGAATCTGGTATAAATCCCGCCCTTTGATCTCGGCCTGGCATTTGAAACAGGCTGGGCAAAACCAGTAGTCGAGAAAAGTATGAGTCGTTCCAAGAAAACCCGCAGTGGTCTGGGTTGCGCCCCAACCAAGGCACCAAGACAGAAAAAAACCGAGCGTGAACTCGCTAAAAAGAAACGCGTTACCGGTAATAAAACCGGAAGTCGTCACAATGAGACTTTATTAGAGCAAGTGGCAAACGGTTCAACTGCCAAGAAAGATCCACGTCATGGCAGCAAAAAGCCTGTGGCTTTAGTGCTGCCAACGGCCGTTGAAAAAGTCAATGTTGCTGCCGTGAAAGCTTCACCTAAGCCAAAGTTAAGCGATGACCAAAAGCTGTTGCAACTTGAAGAAGATCCGCGCTTAAACCAATTGCTGGATGCATTGGAAGAAGGTCGCGATCTGAATGCGGCCGATCAAGAGTGGCTGGATAAGCAACTCAATAAGATTGAAGCCTTAATGATCAAATTAGGCATCACTGATGATGAAGAACTTGCAGCACCAGCGCCGAAGAAAGCCCTTAATGATGATGAATTGCTAGCTCAGTTTGAGTCTGGTGAGTCGTTACTTGATCAGTTTCGTCATAGAGACTAAATCGCATCAATTGCAAGGAGGCTTAGTTGGATAGCATCTGGATCATTGCCGCATTCACCATCATAGTGCCTTTAGCCGCGTATGCGGCTATCTTGTTATGGCGCTTACGCCAACAGCAACAGCACGCCACTCAGCAAGCTTTGGCAATCGCTAGCGCCGCCAAGGCTAAGCGAGAGCAAATACTGGGGGATATCAGTTATATCGCCCAAGCTATGATTGAAGATAGGTGTGAATTGTCTGAAGGCGTGATCCGCATAGGTAAGTTGTTTGGCATCTTATCGCTCAGCGAGCAGGTGATGCCGCAATACCCTCACCTATTCCGCCATTTTCAACGCATCGCTTCTCATCCCATCAGGGATGACAGAAAAGCGTTAGATAAACAGCAACGGATGCGGCTTGATTTGCAGCGGATAAAAAGTGAGGCTGAGTTAGCTGAAGGCATAATGCAAGAAATTCAGCAGATTGCCCTACATCCACTGCCAAAATCTCATTAAGCAACTGATTAACAAGCCGCAGTAATGCGGCTTTTTTATTGATAAAAATCAACATATCCAGTGAGTCAGAGCACAAAACCTCTATCAAACCAAAGACAAGCTCACCATTTTGTTGGATAGTCGCTAATTCTGAAACCTTTACGTTAAATTTTTAAACCTAGATCAAAGTATTTTTGACGTAGAGGCTGCATACTTCGCCTATTGCTAAATTACCGGAGGTCACGCCTTGAAGCAGCCCACACAGATCAGCTGGGATCAGTATATGATTGAGAAATACAATTATAGCGGTCCTCGTTATACCTCTTATCCAACGGCATTAGAGTTTAACGACGCTTTCTCTGAGCAAGACCTATTGCAGGCGATAAAAACAAGCAAAAGCAATAAATTATCCCTGTATATCCACATTCCTTTCTGTGCCAAGCTGTGCTATTACTGTGGCTGCAACAAAATTATTACCCGCCATCAGCATAAAGCCGATCAGTACATTGAATTCTTAGCGAAAGAAATTATCAATCGCGCGCCGTTATTTGAACATTATACGGTTACGCAAATGCATTGGGGCGGCGGTACTCCGACCTTCTTAAATCCAGAGCAAATCTTACGCTTAAGCCAATTACTTAAGCAGCACTTCCATTTTGAAGAGCAAGGTGAATACTCTATCGAAGTCGACCCTCGTGAGATTGAACTCTCAATGCTAGACACCTTAAAAGAAGCCGGATTTAACCGTATTTCTATTGGTGTTCAAGACTTTAATAAAGAAGTACAAGTAGCGGTTAACCGCGAGCAAGATGAAGGCTTTATTTTCGATTTAATGGCCAAAGCCAAAGCTATGGGCTTTGTGTCTACTAACGTTGATTTAATTTACGGCTTGCCGCATCAAACGCCTGAGACGTTTGCAGCGACTATCGCCCGCATTATTGAATTATCGCCAGACCGTTTGTCGGTATTTAACTATGCGCACTTACCTGCCCGCTTTGCCGCGCAGCGTAAAATTAAAGAAGAGCATATGCCCGGCCCGCAGCAAAAACTCGATATGCTGCATCAAACCATCACAACCTTAACTGAGGCTGGTTATCAGTACATAGGTATGGATCACTTTGCTAAGCCAGATGATGAATTAGCTAAGTTACAGCGCGAAGGCCGTTTACACCGCAACTTCCAAGGTTATACCACTCAAGAAGAGTGTGACTTACTGGGCTTAGGTGTGTCATCTATCAGCATGATTGGTGATTGTTACGCCCAGAACCAAAAAGATATTCGTCCATATTACGAAGCCGTGGAAGCTCAAGGACATGCATTGTGGAAAGGTTGCAGCCTTAATCGTGACGATGAAATTCGTCGCGCTGTGATCAAGCAATTAATCTGTCACTTTGAGCTCGATATGGCTGATATGGAGCAAAAGCTAGGTATTCAATTTGAACAGTACTTCAGCGAAGACTTAAAGCTATTGCAGACCTTTATTGATGATAAATTAGTCAACATTAGTGACCGCAAAATCACTATCGGCTCAACCGGTCGCTTATTAATTCGTAACATCTGCATTTGCTTTGACGTGTATTACCGCGACAAAGCACGCCAGCAGCAGTTCTCGCGAGTTATCTAATCACTCGCTAAGCACACTGACTAGCGCGAACTATACCCACAAAAAAGCCACTGCATACAGTAATGCCGTTCACTTAGTGTGAACGGCATTTTTTTTAGGCTTAATGGGATACTTGTTTTACTCATTTTTAACGCACGTGGATAGGCTCTATCCCGTTTCCCATCAAGCTTGAACTGCATCGCATTACGCACTATGTCCAAGACATCTCTCGGGACATTCCCTGGCGTTTGAGATGACAGCTGAGTCAGTTTGAAAATGATATAACTCGACGCATCTCTAAAGCTTAATTGGTTCGGATGTAACGACGGTAAGCTTTTAGCCATCAACACCATCTTGTATCTGATGTGGTTATAGGCCAACAGTACCCCCCACAATTCTTGGATAACCAGCTCTGGTAATTGACTGCGTAGCGTAAAGCGACTCTCCAGCAGATGCTGCTTCATCTCCCGATAGCCCACTGCTATCTCCCATCGATGGGCATATAAATCCGCTATTTCGGCTCCCGGATAACGCAAGGGGTCAGTTAATGAGGTCAAAATGGAAACCAACTTACCTTTTACCGTCTTCGTCAGTAAGCGAGCTTCAATATTGTCAGGCAATAGGCCACTTCTTTCTGGCTTGAGCTGTGGTGGTTAACTGCACCAGTTGGTCGTGTTTTCCTAAAGAGCGTACCACTTCATATTGTGTGCCTTTCTTCAACGGCAGCAGCCAGTGGCTGTTAGGTTGAGCCTGTTGCCAGGCGTGCAAAAGCCCCAACGAATAGAAGCCTCTGTCAAACAGAATCAAAGGCGCTGTTCAATACCAAGTGGCTGCTTAATTCCATCATGCAAACCATACGAATTTGAGGATAGCCAGCATCACCAGCAACGTTGGCGGTTTTGGCAAAGGCCTGATTGTTTTGCTCACTATCAGGTGTTCGCCACACGACACCATCGACACCGTAGAGGTTGAGTCCACACCAATGAGGATGCTCTGCTCTCTCATGCCAGGTTTTGGCACTTCGCTTAAACACATCCTGAACAACGTCAGAGCCTAGCCGCTTGCGCGCTTGCGTGACAGCACTGCGAGCCACGTAATCCACCTCTTGAGGTAAGACGATATCAAGCTTATTGATGAGAGAGCGGACGGACTCGCCTCTGAACAGAGCCATACCAATCACCGCCCAAATCATGGCATCCATAGGTAACTTACGTCGCCGTAAACTGGCAACACCATGTGAATCAAGGCACGACTGAATTAAATCAGGCTCAAGCACATCGGCCAGACAGGTGAATTCGGTATGGCGATTGATATGAGTACGCGCCAAAGCGTCTGAAAGTTGCATAAAAAAATCCGATGACATGGTGTCATCGGATTTTGATCCTTTCAGTGAGATCGTCAAGCAATCTGTCTTAACTGATCGGCATTACTGCATACAGTGGCTTTTTACTATTTGCAGCCAAAAGGCTTAAGGTAAATTGGCTTCTTTAGCAAAATACATGGCGCGGCGCTCACTATCAGATAAAAATGCCATCTCGACGCCATTACGCTGAATTTGCGCTAACACATCAGCGGATAATCCCATTTCTTGCTCGGCCACGCGATATTCATGGCCAATATCAATATTGCTCACACCTGGATCATCAGTATTAATGCTGACTAACACGCCGGCATCATAAAAAGCCTTTAAAGGCTGAGCTTGGTAACTCGCTACCGTTGAAGTATGTAAGTTGCTGGTTGGGCAAGATTCAATCCCAATTCTATGTTTGGCCAAATACTCCATTAACTGCGGATCTTTTACTGCATTAACCCCATGACCAATACGAGTAGCACCTAATGAGCGAATAGCCTGCCAAATGCTACTCGCGCCATCGGCTTCACCGGCATGCACTGTGACAGCTAAACCTGCATCGCGGGCACGACGGAAATGCTCCACAAATAAGTCACCAGGATATGACAACTCATCACCCGCTAAATCTATCGCCACGATTTTGGCTCGTTGCGATAAAATTGCATTCAGTTCAGCGCGGCAAGCATCCACGCCAAATGAGCGCGACATAATACCGATAAGATTCACTTTTACATCGCTATCGCGCATGCCGTGGGCAACGCCCTCAATCACAGCTTCAACCACGCCTTCTAGCGGCAACTTATGGTTCATCGCCATGTAATAAGGGCTAAAGCGTAATTCAGTGTAATCTAGCCCTGAAATGGCAGCATCAAGCACGTTTTCATAGGCGACGCGCTTAACGGCATCTAAGTCGGCTAATACCGCTACCATCCAATCTAGTTTTGCTAAAAAAGCCACTAAGCTGGCTTCTTTACCTTGAATTTGCACATAGGGAGCCAAGGTTTCAAGCGAGTCCGCAGGCAATGCAATACCGTGTTGATCGGCTAACGACCAAATAGTTCCAACTCGAACATTACCATCTAAGTGGCGATGCAAGTCGACTAAGGGAATGCTGGTATTTATCATTTAGTTACTCCAATAAGGCTCTAGCAAGTCGCACTTGCCATTGTTCTGATTATCATACGGCCGTTTTGAATTTTATTACACCATCAGATTATTTAACAAGGTATTTTCGCTTTAAGAACCTTTTATACTGTTGGATGTAGCATCTGCTGACGAGTTAAACACCCAGTGCTAAGTGAACCAAGCTTAATAGTGCTGATATTCAACAGCCTGCCAACATCGCCACTTTTTGATACACTGGCATTCTGGATAGTTATTGACGCTAGGATATCCCATGTTAACCCCCAGTTCTTTCACCACAGAAGCTCAACTGCAAGATGCTCATTATCAGGAGCAGTTAGCAGAGTTTTGGCAGCAAGTTGAACAAGGTGAAATAACCAGTGTTGATGGCATTAGGCTCAACTACTGCGCCGTGCGCCAACCAAAAATTGCGCCGGCGATTGTGTTTTGCAGTGGCCGAGTGGAAAGCTATTTAAAGTATCAAGAACTGATTTTTGATTGCTACCGCCAAGGCTTTAGCATTTATGCCATGGATCATCGCGGCCAAGGTTTATCGGCGCGATTAACAGCAAACCCACACTTAGGCCATGTCGATGAGTTTGATGACTATGTCCAAGATTTACATCAGTTTGTGCAAAACAAGGTCTTAACCGACCGCCATACTCAGCTATTTATGCTCGGTCACTCCATGGGCGGCGCCATTGGCACCTTGTATTTGCAGCAATACGGCCATAATTTTAGTGCTGCGGCGTTTAGCGCGCCTATGTACGGTATTCGCTTGCCTGCGCCTGAATGCATCATCAAGCCACTGGCCACTTGGTTTAATAAAGTACCTAAAGGCGGCCAACCGCATTATGTGTTAACTGGTAAGGGCTACCAAGATATTGCCTTTAAAAGCAATGAGCTCACTCATAGCCAAGTGCGTTATCTTAGGTATCGGCAGTTATATCAGCAGTTGCCACAACTGCAACTAGGCGCGCCAAGCAATCATTGGTTATTGCAAGCTCTTAGCGCTGCCAATAAGGCCAAGGATGCTGCGAGTCAGTCAGATATTCCGTTACTGATTTTGCAAGCGGGGGACGATAGTATTGTTGATAATCACGCCCAAACGGCGGCGGTTAACGGCCTATGTCAGTTATTGCGGATTGATGGCGCTCGCCATGAAATCTTTATTGAAACCGATGTACGTCGAGAGCAAGGCTTAAGCGCGGCATTACACTGGTTTAGCCAAGCCAGTTGAAGCTAAGCCGAGAATGGCTAATGGCAATATTGCATCGCCATTAGCCTGTGCTGATACTGACATAACGCACATAGTTACTGCGGCTGCTCTTTAGCTGCCATTAGCTCTGTCATATCTGTATGAGTGCCTATGATGCGCTCGGGGCGACCTTCACAGTCCCACTCCACCAGCATGCCTCTATCCATTACCCAGATATAATGCCCAAGCTTATGCTTGAGGCGATGGATACTTTCAAATTCAGTGTGCGTGCCAGAGATATAGGCCTGCAATTTCAACATCACAGCCTCTTTATCATCGGGATGAACGCGACTTTCCCATTCCTGAAAATCATCGTTAATCTCATGCTGCTGAAAACCTAACATCTCTTTCCAGCGGTTAGAGAAATACACGGCGCCTGTGATGATATTCCAATCCCAAATGCCGTTACCTGAGCTTTCAACCGCATAGAACCAGCGATACTCGTAGTCTTGTAACTTTTGCTGCAGCTTCTGTTTTTGCTCAAGGTTTTCATGCATGGCCGATTGCAGCTGCGCTACCTCACTACAGCTCCACGCAATGGGGCGCATAGACACAGGCTTTTGGCTGGCAGAGGAACCCGCAGCAATATAGCCCTTTAGTTGCGCTGATAACTGATTCAGTGGCCGAATGACCCACAGGTATAATAACCCCATGAATCCCATCCCCAGAGTTGCCGCGAGCCCCCAGAACCACAAGTAGCGCTCACGTAATTCACTATCGGCGGTAAGCATCACAGGGGTTAAATCAAATTCTAAATAAATGAGATCTATCTTAGGGTTTTTCTTGCTGTGAAAAATCGGGTAATAGGCCTGTATGCTTTTGCGCAGCGGATTGACTTGTAAAATCGAGCTTTGCTGCTCAATGGCCTCTTGATGTAACTTGGCTTGATAACCATCAATAAAGTTATCGGCAACACTGCTGCGCCATACCAAATAGTTAGCGTGTTTAATGACATGCTGCTTATCAAGCAGAAGTAAGACTAACACCTGTAAATCCGTCGATGCCAAGGACACTTCGGTTTTAAGACGATGCGAGCCACCATGCAGCTCAGTTTCTGCTACTACATATTGCAATCGCGCCAACGACTTATCTAAACGCTGACTATGCTCTTGAATTAATTGTCGATGAATTTGATCCCTTTCGTAAACGTAGGCTGTCACTACTAAGATCAAAAAGAAACTGACAATTGTCAGTAGCACTAGTACCGCAAGCGGCGGTCGATAAAAAGAACGCACCCGTGAATCCTTGAGTTATTATTATGCGACTATAAGACAGATAGAAATCACTACCGCGCCAATCCGGTGAGTTAAGTAAAAAACCTACTCGCATCTATGCTAACCAGTTAAGTGCTAGCACGCAAAAGGTCTTTGACCAACACGTCAACTTTTAGCTAAAAACGCTTAATTTACAATTGCATTGATTAATGTTCAACCTACAAACTCTTAGACTAATTATGCTAAAGTAGAGCCAATAGTGCTGCTGGAGAGTAAGACTTGAATAACGAATTACGTGGCGAAATTGCTCACTGGCTCAGCCAAGTGGGGATCAATAGCCAGCCGACAGATGGCCTGCCGACTTTTGTATTGCTACTGGCGTGCATTGTCTTAGCCACTGTTGCCTATCTCATCGTTAGACGCGGAGTGATCCGCGCCCTCAATATAGTGATTAAACACTCAAGAGCCTCGTGGGACGACAGCTTTATGCGCTTTCGAGTGTTGGAAAAGCTCGCACTGCTGGTGCCCGCCTTAGTCATGAATCTGTTAGTGCCGATAGTGTTAACCGCACACTCTATTTTGTCTGTACTGATAGATCGCACCTTAAGCATCTTGATTGTGATGCTATTTATTCGCGCGGCATTTTCAGCCTTAGATGCCACTAACGAGATTGCCGACGTCAATCTTGTCAGTCGCCGCTTGCCGATTAAAAGTTTTGTGCAGTTAATAAAACTGTTCTTATTCTTTGTGGGCGTCATAGTCGCCATCTCGATTTTAGCCAACCAATCCCCCATCTACTTTCTAAGTGGTTTAGGTGTGGCCACGGGTTTAGTGATGTTAGTGTTTCGCGACACTATTTTGGGATTTGTGGCAGGCATTCAGTTAGCGGCTAACCGCATGGTGAGCCTAGGCGATTGGATTCAAATGGATAAATATGGCGCCAATGGCACCATAGAAGAAATATCCCTGACCACAGTCAAAGTGAAAAACTTCGACAACACGTTAACTATGATCCCCGCCTACGGCTTAGTGCAAGACGCCTTTAAGAACTGGCGCGGCATGTCAGAATCTGGGGGGCGACGCATTTGCCGCTCGGTCAATATTGATGTCAGCTCGATTCACTTTTTAAGTGAGAGCGAACTTACCCGCCTCACCAAAGTAAATCTACTCAAAGACTACATAGCTAAAATGCGCCATGAGCTAAGCGACTACAACACAGGTCTTATCGACAATGATGAGCTGATTAATGGTCGCCACTTAACCAATATTGGTACCCTGCGCATTTACTTATTGGAATACCTTAAGCACCACAACAGCATCCATAAAAACATGACCTTGTTAGTGCGCCAATTGCAGCCTGGGCCCGATGGATTGCCCATTCAAGTGTATGCCTTTACCAATGACACGCGCTGGGATGTTTACGAAGGTATTCAATCCGATATCTTTGATCACTTGTATGCCATTTTGCCTGAATTTGGCTTACGCGCCTTCCAAGTGCCGACCGGTGAAGATATGCGCCAAATGCGCTTGGCGCCTGATTCTATTAGAGATGCTCAATAACCAAAACACACTGCAATAATTGCTGGCTTAACGGTTAGAGTGCATGCCAAACATATTGCCCTCGGTGTCATAACCTAGGGCAATAAAGCCATGCTCACCGATGGAAAACTTAGGCTTCACAATACTGCCGCCTGCAGCAGTCACTCGGCCTTGTTCAACTTGGCAATCATCACAACTAAAATACACCAGTACACTGTTACCACCGGCGGCAATGCCTGGCATTTTGACTAACGCCCCAGAAGCACCATAAGTCAGCATATCCATAGGAAAGGTATGCATCTCCATCCCCGGAAACTCAAGAGCGGTTAATTCAGTGGCCAATACTTGCTGATAAAAAGCTTTAGCTCGCGCCATATCATCGACATAAATTTCAAACCAACCAACGGGATTTGCCATATTTATACCCTCATCAAGATTAAATGTTGCGGCCGCTTAGCGGCCAACCCAGTCTTATTTTAGTCGCTTGCCATACATTAGCCGCCAAATCTGTGACTCTAAACCTCGCCTTATTCATGCAAATATCTGCGATTGCGTTTACTCTATAGCCACTAAAAATCACCTTGGCCAGCTTATGATTTCCCCCTATAAACTCATTACCGCAGCGCTGTTATGGCTCACCTTACCCATTAATGCCGCCGAGCTAAGCATAATTACTTTAGAAAATGGCGCTAAGGTTAGACTCAATGATGATTTCACTTGGGAGTACGTCATCTTAACCAACACCCAAGAAGTGCCAATTACTAGCCAAGTACCGTCAGCAAATGCCCCATCAACGCCATTAAACACCAGCACGACTGCCATTAAGGCTGCTGCTGAAAACACAGCCGCGAGCGCCGTTGCCTTTAGCAACGTTAAGACCTTGACTGCCGACGCTATGGCGCAGGCGCAATTACTTAAAAGCACAGCTAAAAATGGCGTTAAAGTGAGTGTCAGCCAAATAGAGTGGGATAACGATGGTAGGCTCGGCCTCACCTTTGATCTAGCCAGCACTAGCCCTGAGCATTATGTGTTGGTTGAACTTGAAGTACGCTTCTTTAACGATAACGGCCAAGAAATGGCAACCGAGACAATTAACGTGTGGCGCGCGATTAATAGAATGCCTGATACTTATTTGCGTAAAAATCAGCAGCGCACCAGTAACACGTTTTGGATTGAAGGGCTTAATCAGCAGCAATGGCAACAGCAATTATTAAGCTTACGCATTACTGAGATGGACTCAAGAATGTAATTAACACTGAGGCTCTTGGTAATACCAAGAGCCTCAGGCTGCATAACTCAACTGACGCTTTAGAAACTTGGCAGCAAACCTGCTGGTAAATAACGATTCAAGCTCGCGCCATAAAGCAGCTCAGTGGCCGCCTCAATATCTGGGGCAAAATATCTGTCCTTATCGTAATAAGCCACTTGCTCGCGGATCTCAGCCTTAGCTTGGGCTACCGCCGCGCTTGGCTGTAATGGCGTCCTAAAATCTAAGCCTTGCGCCGCCGCCAACCACTCTATCGCCAATACGCCGCGGGTGTTTTCCGCCATATCCCTTAATCTTCGCGCGGCAAAGGTCGCCATAGACACGTGATCTTCTTGATTAGCCGACGTTGGCAAGCTATCGACTGACGCGGGATGAGCATAGGTTTTATTCTCTGAGGCTAAGGCCGCTGCCGTGACTTGCGCTATCATAAAGCCCGAATTAACCCCGCCATTATTAACTAAAAATGGCGGCAGTTTAGATAAGCTTGAGTCAATCAGTAGCGCAATTCTGCGCTCGGCGATTGAGCCCAGCTCAGCAATAGCAATAGCTAAGTTATCGGCAGCCATAGCCACAGGCTCAGCATGAAAATTCCCGCCAGAAATAATCTCAGCCGTGTCTTGAAACACTAACGGATTATCCGTTACGCCATTGGCTTCAACCCCGAGCACTTCCGCCGCTTGACGAATTTGCGTTAAGCAAGCACCGAGCACTTGCGGCTGACAGCGCAGCGAATAAGGGTCTTGCACTTTGTCGCAATTGGCATGGCTTAAACTAATTTCTGACTCAGCCTCAAGTAAGTGCCTAAATATTGCGGCTGAATCTATTTGCCCACGTTGACCGCGAGCGGCATGAATACGAGCATCAAATGGGCTACGGCTACCCATAGCAGCTTCAACACTCATGGCGCCAATCACAGAACTTGCGGCAAATAAATCTTCGGCGTGAAACAAGCCTTCTAATGCCAAGGCCGTCGATGCTTGGGTGCCATTAAGCAGCGCTAAGCCTTCTTTGGCAACTAAATCGAGCGGCGCTAAGCCAGCAATGGCTAAGCCTTCACTCGCCGAAATAAGCTCGCCCTGATAACTCATCTCGCCTTCCCCTAAAAGAGGCAAGCACATATGAGCCAAAGGCGCTAAATCCCCAGAGGCGCCGACTGAGCCTTTTTCAGGAATACAAGGATATACGCCGGCATTAACTAGGCTTATCAGAAAGTTAATCACTTCAAGGCGAATACCTGAGAACCCTCGCGCTAGGGAGTTAATCTTAAGTACTAACATCAAGCGTACAGTCGCATCTTGCATATATTGGCCAATACCCGCCGCGTGGGATAACACGATTGAACGCTGCAATAACTGCAAATCTTGCGGGGCTATCTTGGTATTGGCTAACAAGCCAAACCCCGTATTAATGCCATAGACAGTGCGGCCTTCATCCAGCACTTGTTGCACTATTGCCGCGCTGCCATTGATAGCACTGATGGCGCTTGGCGCTAGCGCTAACGTCACCTTGTTGCGGCTAATAGCGCGCAACTGACTTAAGGTTAAGCTGCCAGGAGTTAAGATAAAATGCTCCATTAATTATTCTCCAACATAGGTAAATCAAGCCCTTGTTCATGGGCGCAGCTCTTAGCAAGCGCGTATCCCGCATCCGCGTGACGCATTACGCCTGTGGCGGGATCATTCCATAACACTCGCCCAAGCCTTGCCGCCGCATCATCAGTGCCATCGGCCACTATCACGACCCCAGCATGTTGACTAAAGCCCATACCTACGCCGCCGCCATGATGCAAGGACACCCAAGTCGCGCCGCTCGCCGTATTGAGTAACGCATTGAGTAACGGCCAATCCGATACTGCATCTGAACCATCGAGCATGGCCTCAGTTTCACGATTAGGGCTTGCCACTGAACCTGAATCTAAGTGATCGCGACCTATGACTATGGGCGCAGATAACTCGCCGCTTTTCACCATGTCATTAAATGCCAAGGCTAAACGCGCCCTATCTTTAAGCCCAACCCAGCAAATTCGGGCAGGTAAGCCTTGAAAGGCAATACGCTCGCGCGCCATATCGAGCCACTGATGTAAATGAGGGTTATCAGGAATTAGCTCTTTTACTTTGGCATCGGTTTTATAGATATCTTGGGGATCGCCAGAAAGAGCAACCCAGCGAAATGGCCCTATGCCCTCACAAAAGAGTGGCCGCACATAGGCAGGTACAAAGCCTGGAAAATCAAAAGCATTTTCCACACCTTGCTCGAACGCCATTTGCCTAATGTTGTTACCATAATCTGTGGTGGCAGCGCCCGCGGCTTGCAAGGCCAACATGGCCCTGACTTGCACTGCCATCGACTCTTTAGCAGCATTAACGACCGCCGCCTCATCGCTATTACGCATGGCTTTGGCGTGCTCTAAGCTCCAGCCTTGAGGTAAATAGCCATTGAGGGGATCGTGCGCCGAGGTTTGATCTGTCACTACATCTGGGGTAATGCCGCGTTGCACTAATTCACTAAATACATCGGCAGCATTTGCTAATAATCCGACCGATACTGGCTGACCACTGCAATTGGCGGCCGTGATAATAGCTAGCGCTTCATCCAGACTATGCGCTTTTTTATCTACATAACGAGTGCGCAATCTAAAGTCGATCCGAGTTTCATCGACTTCACATGCCAGCACTGAGTAACCCGCCATAGTACCTGCCAATGTTTGCGCGCCCCCCATGCCGCCTAATCCGCCGGTGAGAATCCACTTACCCGCCGAGTTACCGTTAAAATGCTGTTTCGCCATGGCCACAAAGGTTTCATGAGTGCCTTGAACTATGCCTTGGGTGCCAATATAAATCCAAGAGCCCGCCGTCATCTGGCCATACATGGCAAGCCCTTGTTTATCGAGCTCATTAAAATGCTGCCAATTGGCCCAATGAGGCACTAAGTTAGAGTTGGCGATAATCACCCGTGGCGCCTGCTTATGGGTCTTAAACACTCCCACCGGCTTGCCCGATTGCACTAACAAGGTTTCATCATCATCAAGGCGGGTCAAAACCTCGATGATCTTGTCATAGCATTGCCAGTCGCGCGCCGCGCGGCCAATGCCGCCATATACCACTAAATCTTCAGGGCGCTCAGCCACATCTGGGTGCAGGTTATTCATCAACATGCGCATGGCCGCTTCCGTCAGCCAGCTTTTACAAGTGAGCTGATTACCATGAGGCGCAATAATGCGGCGAGAGGGATCGTGACGCTTATCCATAAAGGCTTCTCCAAACTAACGATGATTTGTTATAGGTTGTTGTTTTATCGAAATGTGAGATGGCCGCCCAAACGAAAGCGACTACCTGGATGCACTAAACGGGCGAAACTCACCACCCCTTGCTGACTCCAAGTGCGACGAATGATCTGTAAGCAAGCTTCGCCCTCTTTAAGCAACAAATGTTCTCGCAGCGCTGCACTTGCGGCTATGGCTTCTATGGTGTGGCGCGCTTCAGTCAGCGGCGCTACGCGGCATAAATATTCGTGGGGAGTTTGCTGATTAAAATCTTGGGATAAATACTCTGGCGCCAGCGCTGGGTTAACAAAGCGCTCTTCTAATTGCAGCGGCAAGTCTTGCTCGCAGTGCAGCAAGATAGAATGAAAAATCGGACTGGCAGGCTCTATCCCCAAAGCTATGGCAATCGGCGCCAGTGCCGGCATAGTTTCTAAGGTCAGCACCTTGACGCTATAGCCATGACCGCGCTCTTTAATTTCATCGGCAATATTGCGAATGGACAGTAACGAGGATTGCGACTTCAGCGAGGCCACAAAAGTGCCAGCACCTTGACTACGCTCTAATACGCCGCCTTCCACCAATTCAGTTAAGGCTCGCCTAGCCGTCATCCGGCTGCAATGAAAGCGCTGCGCCAACTGATTTTCTGACGGCACTTTCATGTGCTCTTGCCAGTCACCGGCATGAATATGATCTAGGATCATCTGCTTGATTTGGGCAAACATCGGCACTGTCATTGCGATTCCTTGGCATCTGTCATCTAAGTATTCCTAACGCTCTGCTTAGCTATTACTAGCATTGAGCCTCTGAGTTAGCTCTATTGAAAAACCAGATAGAGTGCTATCTTGTATATACAAGGCAGACTAAAAAAGCAACAAGTGACGAACATATGATTAACGAAGTGGAGATGAGCATGGAATGGGATCAAGTGTGGATTGATATTAATATCGCCAGTATGGATCCTGCACTTTCAGGGGCTTACGGTGAGATCGCTGATGCCGCTATGGCCATCATCAATGACAAAATTGTATGGATAGGCCCAAGAGACCAGTTGCCCGCCTTTGATGTGTTATCAACCCCCGTCTATCGCGGCGGTGGCGGCTGGATTACCCCAGGCTTAATTGATGCTCACACCCATTTACTCTTTGCGGGTAATCGCGCCAACGAATTTGAAATGCGCTTGCAAGGCGCTAGCTATCAAGACATAGCTAAGGCTGGCGGCGGGATTTTAGCCACAGTTAAAGCAACTCGCGCCGCTAGCGACGCTGACTTATTTGAGCTCGGGCGCAAACGCTTAAATGCCCTCGCCAAAGAAGGGGTAACGACTATCGAAATTAAGTCTGGGTATGGTCTCGAACTTGATACTGAACTTAAGATTTTGCGCGTTGCCCGCGAGCTAGGTAAGCATCACCATGTGGATGTTAAAACCACCTTCCTTGGCGCTCACGCGGTAGCGCCAGAATATCAGCATGATAGCGATGCCTATGTCGATGCCATCATTAACGAGATGCTACCAGCTGTAATGGCAGAAAACCTTGCCGATGCGTTCGATGTCTTTTGTGAAAATATCGCCTTTAGTACCGAGCAAACCGAAAAACTGCTGCGCGCCGCCAAAACGGCTGGTCTTGATATCAAGCTGCACGCCGAGCAGCTATCCAATCTTGGCGGCTCACAGCTGGCTGCCAATCTTGGGGCAAAGTCGGTGGATCACCTTGAATATTTAGATGAAGCGGGCGTCAAAGCCATTGCTGCTAGCGGCACTTGTGCCACCTTATTACCGGGCGCGTTTTACTTTCTGCGGGAAACTAAGCTGCCTCCCATAGAGCTATTGCGCCAATACCAAGTACCTATGGTGATAGCCAGTGACTATAACCCAGGATCATCACCCATTTGCTCCACCTTGTTGATGCTGAATATGGCCTGCACCTTATTTCGTTTAACGCCAGCCGAAGCATTAGCAGGCGTTACCCGCCATGCCGCCAAAGCCTTAGGGATAGAAGATAAGGTCGGCGTCTTAGCCGTTGGCATGCAGGCTGATTTTTGCTTGTGGGATATCACTCACCCAGCTGAGCTCGCTTACAGTTACGGCACTAATCCGTTTAAGCATACAGTAAAAGCGGGCAAGCTTATTCATCAGTAAATATGCTTAGCGCTTAACAGCCCAAGCCACTAAGCGTACGGCGATAAAAGGCGCAAGATTAACGCAAGGTTTTTAAGTTCATAAAGCCCTTAAGCAAGGCAATACTCTGCAAGCTATCTAATTGATAGGGATTAAATTCTGGTTCAGGGAGTACCGACTCGAGCAAGTGTTTATGGGTTTCAAGCTGCAGCACAGCGCCCATGCCCCAGTGCGCAAAATCACGCTGGGGGATGGCGCGCCGCTTGATAAGACTAATGTTAAAGTGGCGAGTATCGTTACAAATGGCGGCATAGAGCTTATCAACTTGGTAAGCATCCCCTTCAATAGCCTGTAAAAAATAATAATGATCAGCACACAAAAACCCACTGATCTGGTTATTTTGATTGGCAGTACTCGCTTGCTGAAGCATGGTGCGAATAGCATTAGGCGGCATTTGATTGTGGCTACTGGCATAAATAATTTGTATCAAATCCATCGATAATTATCCTTAAGCTTTATGAGTATCTAAGCCTGTTGCTGTGAATCTACACCCGCAAAAAAAGTTACCAATAACAATGGCAGATAGTCACAGGATTTACTAGTTTTAGGCGGCACTTAGCTCAGGTTTTGCTTGATAAACACTGGCTAAATCAAGCGTTTCAGCTTAGGATCAGGCATCATTACTCAGTACCTAGCGCCCGTTAATCTGTCTCAAGGGCAAGCAAAATTCACTGGGTAAAAAAAATAACAAATGACTTAGGCTGGAGTAGTTCGCATGACAATCAGGGCAATCATAGTCGATACCGCAGGCACGACAACCGATTTAGATTTTATCCATAACACTCTATTTCCTTACTCAGCTAAGATGCTGCCTGAGTTTATTCAGCAGCACCAAAATGATTTCTTAGTGGATTTTTGTTTGAGTGATGTGCGTGATATCGCGCTTGAACCTGAAGCTGACCTTGCCCGAGTTATCGCTATTTTGCAGCAGTGGGTTGGCGAAGATCGCAAAGCAACGCCACTAAAAACCCTGCAAGGCATGATTTGGAAACAAGGCTATGCCAAGGGCGAATTTAAAGGTCATATCTACCCTGATTTTATTGAAGCGATAAAGCGTTATCAGCAACAGAATCTGCGCATTTACAGCTTCTCTTCTGGCTCTGCTGAAGCTCAGTCTATGCTGTTTGGCCACAGTGATGGCGGTGATTTGAACCCGCTATTTAACGGTCATTTTGATACCCGCACTGGCAGCAAGCTTGATAAGCAAGCCTATCAAAACATTATCAATACCATTAGCTTAACCAGTAAGCAGATTTTATTTGTATCAGATAATCTGGACGAATTAAAAGCCGCAGCATCGGCGGGCATGAAAGTCTGCCAAATGGTGCGTGAGCCTAACACTCGTACCGGTGAATTTAGCCAGATTACTAGCTTTGATGAGCTGACTATCGACTAGCGCATCAACTAGCGCTTGCGAGCATTGATGGATAACCAAATGGTGGCTCTGGCCGCCATTTTTGTTATTACTACTTTTAAATTGGTAATTGTTGAGCATGGCACCTGACTTGCTCATAAAAGCAACAGCTGTTAACCTCGATTCAAACACAGGTTAATTGAGAACTTCATGGAAGAGTTATTCGCTGATTACCACATTCGCACCGATATCAATGTGGCTTGGGGGGAGATGGACGCCCTTAAGCATGTCAATAATGTGGTGTATTTCCGCTACTTTGAAACCGCCCGCATCGATTTTTTACTGCAAACTGGCTTAATTAGCCTGCTGCAAGATGAAAAAATTGGGCCGGTTATCAGTGAAACCCAGGCGCGCTATAAACGCCCAGTGACCTTCCCAGATACTCTGACTATAGGTACTCGTATCAGCGATATACAGTCTGATCGCTTTACCATGCATTACGCCGCCTTTAGTCAGGCGCAGCAAGCCATTACCACCTTAGGTTCAGCCCAAGTTGTAATGTTCAACTTCAGTACTGGCAAAAAAGCTCTGCTGCCAAACGCTGTACTTAGCGTATTAGAGCAGCATTGCCGCGCAGAGATTGAATCATAGGGTGTTAAGCGCTAAGCCACTTTAAGCCACTCAATCATCAGCTAATTAAGTGCTCGGCGAGAGCGGCGCGCACGATCGCAGGAATGAGCTCACTGCGCTCATCTTGAAAGTTATAATGCACCATGCTGGTATGAGCCTCCGCCGTTAACTTACCTTGCTGCCAGCAGCGTTGGCGCAGCTCAAAGCTTGAGTTACCAATGTGGCTGACATCGGTGGTGATAGTCACCACAGCGCCATAAAAGGTCGGCGCCTTAAAGGCGACTGTGTAACCTGCCACGATGAGATTCCAGTTCGCAATACTAAGGCTTGGGTTAAACATGGCAAACACCCCCGTGCGCCCGGCCTCAAACCATGCGGGGATCACGGTATTATTGATATGCCCCAAAGCATCGGTTTCATTAAATCTAGGGGCTAATTCAATGGATAACATGTTGATTCCTTGTCGTTATGCTTGAGCCGTTAAGCCTTATCCGTTAGCTCAACGCGGTTATAACCAGCGCCGCACTGTTGCGCTATAGCGTTTGAACTCATCACCAAACAGCTGAGTTAACACTTGCTCTTCAGGCTTAATTTGAAAACGCGTGAGATACCACACAAACACTAATACCAGCATCATAGCCACCGGGCTTGCTAAAAAACCAGACCAACCTAATAACCACATGGCCATACCCACATACATGGGATTGCGAGTAACACTATAAATACCGGACGTCACTAAGGCCGAGGTGTTATTAGGTTTAGTGGGGTCAACCGTGGTATTGCAGCGCCTAAATTCGCGCACACCCGCCACAGCAAAAATAATCCCGACACCGCCATAACCTAGCAATAAGCTCCAGCGCAGCCAAGGAGCAAAATCCAAAGCCAGAGTGACATTGGAGAGCGCCCACGCCGCAAACGCAAATAAGACCAAGAGCAACAATGGCGGTATTTTTAGTGACATAAGCTCACCTTACATGGGTTATATGCAGTGTTATTCAGTTAACGCCAGCGTTACCGCGGCGTTAGCATGAATAGCTGTGGTATCAAATAATGGAATATGAGTGTCTTGCTCACGCACGAGTAAGCCGATTTCAGTGCAGCCTAAGATCACGCCCTGCGCCCCCCTTGCTACCAGATGTTCCATAATTTCTACATAGGCTTGTCTTGATTCAGTAAGTATTTTGCCAAGGCACAATTCTTGATAAATTACCTTATGCACGCATTCGCGCCCCGCGACATCAGGCACTAACACCTGAATGCCTTTGGCTTCAAGGCGACTAATGTAAAAGTCTTGCTCCATGGTAAAGCGCGTACCGAGTAAACCCACGCAATCTATGCCTTGCTGCAACAAAATATCGGCGGTGGCATCAGCAATATGTAGCAGCGGGATATTGATGGCCGACTCTATTTCAGCGGCGACCTTGTGCATGGTATTCGTACAAATAAGCAGAAAATCAGCACCCGCGGCTTCAACATTCAGCGCCGCCTGCGCCAACAAAGTGGCAGCGCCCGTCCAATTACCTTGATGCTGCAGCGTTTCTATCTCAGCAAAATCAACGCTATTGAGCACGAGTTTAGCGCTGTGCAAACCGCCCAACTGCGCCTTTACCCCTTGATTGATCATGGCGTAGTAACTCGCGCTGGACTCCCAGCTCATGCCGCCCAATAAGCCTATGGTTTTCATTACTATCTCCTGCGCTATTCCCTTTGGAGCTATTGGCATTTTACTATTCCACCTTGAACTTTAGCCGCTCTTTTACGCATCAGCATAACGGCTTTTAATTGCCGCAGCCATCCACAGTTTTTTACCAATAAAATTAAATACCATTAAAATCAAAAGTCTTTGCATACAAAATTTACATACAAAAAAAGGGACGCAATAAGCGCGGTGTTTTTCAAGGTAGTTGTCGCTTGAGCTATTAAGCTGCCTCTTTTTTCCTCTCCGGATTTAGATCCACATCGCCAACATGATCCCAGTTCCTAACCTCTTTGGACCAGCGATTTGGATTCAGTGTTCTTGCCTTTGCATACAACTCTGAACGATTAGCCAGTATTGCCTGATCCTCACCTTTATGTCGCTGCGCTGGGGTGACAAATTTTATCCTGCTGTGACGATGCTCAGTGTTGTACCATTGAACAAAGTCTCTGACCCAGGCCCTGGCATCGTCCAGTGTTTTAAAGCCTTCACTCGGCCATCGACGACTGTATTTGACTGTGCGAAACAGGGATTCTGAGTAAGGATTATCATTGCTGACACCTGGTCGGCTACGTGAGCCAACAACTCCCATTTCCATCATCTTTGCTTGCATGGTCAAACTCTTCATTGGGCTGCCATTGTCAGAGTGCAAAACAATCTTTTCATTGACGCATTTCTCAGACCATAAGGTGCGTTCCAGAAGGTTGGCTGCATGCTCACCCGACTCGCTGTCATGCACTTCCCATCCCACCACTTTGCGGCTAAATATATCCATTATCATATACAGATAGAAAAACCGACCAATGACTGTTGAGGGGCAATACGAAATATCCCAAGTCCACACTTCACAAGGCCCTGTAGCGGTAAACCCATTTGGTTTTGCTATGCTCCCTTTAGGTTTAGCCTTGCCCCTGTGTTTCAGCTGATTATGGGCTTTGAGGATACGATAAAAGCTCGATTCCGAACCCAGATACACGGCTTCATCAGCCAATATCGGTACGATTTGGCTGGGTGACAGGCTGGCAAATCGCTCCTGGTTACTGATGTCTAATATGGCTTGTTGTTCCGCTTCTGTTAACTTGTTAGCAGGCACGGGTCTGGCCGCCTCTGGCCGTTTATCTGCACTGACACAACCCGTTTCCAACCATCGTTGTAATGTGCGTAGGGATAATCCGATTTCCGCACAGGCTTTATGCTTTCTCGCACCTGCGCTGACAGCATCATCAACCAAAGATACATAGTATTGCCTATCTGAGAGCGTGGTTAATTGTCCTCGTCTTCCCCCCAGTAGGCATTTAACTTTTTTCTGAGCACCAGAAGAGCTGCGGTTTCGGCCAAGGCTGCATCTTTCCGTTTTAACTCTCTCTCCAACTCTTTAATGCGTTTTTTGTCGGCTTTACGCTCTTGTGCCTGCTGCTTGCGCTTCTGTGCCTCGGTCTGATTACCTGAAATACAGCTCAGTTTCCATTGCTGGATTTGCTCAGGAAACAGTCCTTTCTTGCGACAATACTCACTTAACTCAACTGCCGACATTGCGGCCGTTTCTATCACCGCAGAAAACTTCCGCTCCGCGGACCAATCATCTGGTTCATTACTTTTTGTCAAACTGAAATCGGCCTCTGCATACTTTTCCCGCCAACCATACAGAGTAGAAAGACTAATACCTTCTCTCTGTGAAAACTGACGCAATGATAAACCGCTTTCCATCAACTTACTAACGACTGCTTTTTTGTGCGCTTCAGGATAATGTCTCACTCAAACCTAACTTCCGCCTCCTGTCCAATAGTATTAAAAACTGAGGCGACAACTATCCTGACACAGGGGGAGCGTAATGCCGTTCACTTAGTGTGAACGGCATTTTTTTTAGGCTTAATGGGATACTTGTTTTTACTCATTTTTAACGCACGTGGATAGGCTCTATCCCGTTTCCCATCAAGCTTGAACTGCATCGCATTACGCACTATGTCCAAGACATCTCTCGGGACATTCCCTGGCGTTTGAGATGACAGCTGAGTCAGTTTGAAAATGATATAACTCGACGCATCTCTAAAGCTTAATTGGTTCGGATGTAACGACGGTAAGCTTTTAGCCATCAACACCATCTTGTATCTGATGTGGTTATAGGCCAACAGTACCCCCCACAATTCTTGGATAACCAGCTCTGGTAATTGACTGCGTAGCGTAAAGCGACTCTCCAGCAGATGCTGCTTCATCTCCCGATAGCCCACTGCTATCTCCCATCGATGGGCATATAAATCCGCTATTTCGGCTCCCGGATAACGCAAGGGGTCAGTTAATGAGGTCAAAATGGAAACCAACTTACCTTTTACCGTCTTCGTCAGTAAGCGAGCTTCAATATTGTCAGGCAATAGGCCATTTCTTTCTGGCTTGAGCTGTGGTGGTTAACTGCACCAGTTGGTCGTGTTTTCCTAAAGAGCGTACCACTTCATATTGTGTGCCTTTCTTCAACGGCAGCAGCCAGTGGCTGTTAGGTTGAGCCTGTTGCCAGGCGTGCAAAAGCCCCAAGGAATAGAAGCCTCTGTCAAACAGAATCAAAGGCGCTGTTCAATACCAAGTGGCTGCTTAATTCCATCATGCAAACCATACGAATTTGAGGATAGGCAGCATCACCAGCAGCATTGGCGGTTTTGGCAAAGGCCTGATTGTTTTGCTCACTATCAGGTGTTCGCCACACGACACCATCGACACCGTAGAGGTTGAGTCCACACCAATGAGGATGCTCTGCTCTCTCATGCCAGGTTTTGGCACTTCGCTTAAACACATCCTGAACAACGTCAGAGCCCAGCCGCTTGCGCGCTTGCGTGACAGCACTGCGAGCCACGTAATCCACCTCTTGAGGTAAGACGATAGCAAGCTTATTGATGAGAGAGCGGACGGACTCGCCTCTGAACAGAGCCATACCAATCACCGCCCAAATCATGGCATCCATAGGTAACTTACGTCGCCGTAAACTGGCAACACCATGAGAATCAAGGCACGACTGAATTAAATCAGGCTCAAGCACATCGGCCAGACAGGTGAATTCGGTATGGTGATTGATATGAGTACGCGCCAAAGCGTCTGAAAGTTGCATAAAAAAATCCGATGACATGGGGTCATCGGATTTTGATCCTTTCAGTGAGATCGTCAAGCGATCTGTCTTAACTGATCGGCATTACGCAATAAGCGTCCCCTTTTTTTAGCTGTCGCATCTAGCCTTAGCTATTAGCGACTTGCGGCTGTTGCGTACATGGCATTAATTTCATGCGCATATTTATGATAAATCATCTTACGGCGCAGCTTCATGGTCGGAGTAATTAACCCAGCTTCCATCGAGAAGGCTTCAGGCAACAGAGTAAATTTCTTAATTTGCTCAAAGCCAGCTAAACCTTGCTGCATAGTCTTAAGACGCGCTTCAAAATGCTCAACCACATAGCTGTGACGCAGCAATTCCATCGGCGACTCATACTTCAGGCCTTTTTCACGGGCCCAATGCTCTAAGGCTTCAAAGGCTGGCACAATCAAGGCTGTCACATAATTGCGGGCATCGGCCACAATGGCCACTTGCTCGATGAAAGGACAGCTGCCAACAGTACCTTCAACCCGCTGCGGCGCTATGTACTTACCGTTAGAAGTCTTCATTAACTCCTTGATACGGTCGGTAATAAATAAATTGCCGTTAGCATCAATTTGACCAGCATCACCGGTACGCAGCCAGCCATCAGCATCTAAGGCCTCGGCTGTGTCTTGTGGGCGATTGTAATATCCACGCATTACCGTATCGCCGCGCACTAAAATCTCGTTCTCAGCGCCAAGCTTAATTTCTAAGCCAGACAAAACGCGACCATTAGAGCCTTTCACTTGGTTATTTAACGCCTGACAGGTCACAGTCGCTGTGGTTTCTGTCATGCCATAACCACAAAGCACTGGCACACCAATGGCATAGAAGAAACTAGCCACCTTGCTATCTAAAGCGGCGCCGCCACATGGCATAAATTTCAGACGACCGCCCAATACCAGTCTTAACTTTGAGAACACTAACTTTTGCGCCAACTGATATTGCAGTGCTAACCAAGGGTTACCGCGTTGACGGCCTTGACTGACTTCAAACTGACGCTCACCAACATTAATCGCCCAGTGGAATAACTGCTGGCGCACTTTAGGTGCCTTGCCGACCTTGTCGTACACAGCGCTATACACTTTTTCAAGGAAGCGTGGCACTACGCATAAGGTATGCGGCTTAACTTCGGCAATAGCCTCTTTTATTTTAAGCGTGTCTGGTAAGTAGACATTGCGCGCGCCGCGGCCGAGGGCATAGAAGCTCCAGCAGCGTTCAAACACATGGCTTAATGGTAAAAAGGCTAAGGAGACATCCCCTTGGGTGAATGCTAATTCGTTATCATGCAACTTAATGGTTGAAGCGATATTACGATAATCCAGCATCACACCTTTTGGCTCACCTGTGGTGCCCGAGGTATAGATCAGGGTCAGTAAATCATTTAAGTCTTTATCCGCTAAGCGCTGCTGTAATTCAGCATCTAGACGTTGATCGTCTGCTAGTTCAGTGGCTAATAGCGCATCAAAATGCCAATGGTTAGCGGCCTGCAGCTTAACTTCTGGATCAAAAACAATCACTTGTTCAACACTTGGACACTGAGCTTCTAAAGCGCAGGCCATTTGATACTGTTTGGCGTCATTAACGAACACCACTTTAGCGCCGGCATCATTGATGATGTAGGCCGCTTGCTCTTCGGTGCTGGTCGGATACACAGGCACAACCACAGCACGAACCATTAATGAGCCGACGTCGGCACAGGTCCATTGCGGTAAATTCTGGGACAAGATAACTGTCTTATCTTGTGGCTGGATATTGAAAGACAGTAGTACCTTCGCCATCTTTTCGCTGATGTCAGCAAACGCTTGCCAGCTGACTTTTGCCCAAGCATCTTTCAAACCAAAACCTTCTAAGGCAATGGCATCAGGACGGGCCTGCCACTGTTGTTGTAGCAGTTGGATAATATGATATTGCTGTAAGGACATAGATGACTTCGCTTTAATGAAAACCTAAAATTGGGCTTACATGTGTACCGCTTTTTTCTATTCTACTCCATGCCATGCTAAATAATAAGAGTTTTAGCTCTACAATTACTCAGGATTGACCTCACCTCACATTTACAGAAATTCATTTATGGTCAAACCTGTGTGTAAAAATCCTCGAAAAATTCGCGATATATGACTCTTTTTGACCCGCTGTTGTTGTTATTTCCCCGCATTTAAAATGTCAGCAAACTCACTTTCGCCAACAAACTCAGCGTGGTAATTCAGGCTAATAGCTATCAATCGGGCGACGAGTTTTGGAGACGTTCTGGGCAAGTTGTCGCTAATGTTTACTGGCATCAAAATTTAACAGCTGCATTACATCCATTAAGGCTTTGATATGAGATATAGTTTACCACTTACTTTGATAGCAGCATGCAAACAGGAAGCTTGGGCATGAGCCACATTGACCCCTACAGAAGTTCACCGCGCCGAGCGCTTAGGCGCCTAAGCCTAAGCTCACGGCAACCACTCTCTCTCATGCTAGTGTCTGTAATGCTAGCAATTCCTGAGTTGGCATTAGCCAAAAGCGCGCCGCTTGCTGAAAATCTTAATCCCGCAATAGCGCCCGCCACGAAAAAGCACGCCTGTTATGTCGATGGCATTGCCGAAAAGGTACTCTGCGGTACGGTGTCGGTTGCTGAAAACCCAGCTAAACCCGATGGCAAACAGTTAGATATTCATTACGTTATTCTGCCTGCCATAAAAAATGCTAACCCAGAACAAGCCTTACTCGCCATTGCGGGCGGCCCAGGGCAATCTGCCATAGACAATGCCGCTGGCTTTGAGCGCATGCTGAAAGAAGTGCGCCAATTTAAAGATGTACTGTTTATTGATCAGCGCGGCACAGGTAAATCCCATCTACTCGGGTGCGAGCAGTTAACTACATTAGATGCCTTTGCCATCAATGATGAATTACAAGACCCGAAAGCGGAAATGGCTAAGTGCTTAGCTAAGATAGATGCCGATGTCAGTCAATATGGCAGCCTTAACGCCATTGCCGATTTTGAGGCTGTACGTAAACAAGCAGGTTATAAGCAGCTTGATCTCTATGGCATTTCTTATGGCAGCCGCATGGCGCAAGTCTATATGAAGCAATACCCGCAAGCGCTACGCACTGTCACCTTAGATGGAGTAGTCCCTATGCAGCAAAACATTATTGTGATTAGTGATGCTATCGCCCGCGCCACCCAATTAATGTTAAGCGACTGCGAGCAAGATGCCTTGTGCCACCAGCGCTTTCCCAACCTGTCTAGGCAGCTTATCCAAGTTGAAGCAGAGCTAAAGCTTAAGCCTAAAGTGATTACTATCATGCAGCCTAAAAGTGGTGAGCCCGCTGAGTTTACTCTGACGGCCAGTAAGTTTTTAGGCACTATTCGGATGGCGCTCTACTCCCCTAGCACCCGTGCTTTACTGCCTTATGCCATAGAGCAAGCGGCCACGGGTAATATGCAGCCCTTGCTTGGATTACACGCCCTAACCTTAGATGGCGCAGGCATAGCCATGGGGATGCATGCCAGCGTAGTGTGCGCTGAAGATATTCCGTTTATTACCGATGAGTTAGCAGCGCAAGCCAATGCCACCCCCACAGGCAAAAGCATGCTAAATGCGTTAACTCTTGCCTGTGAAGCTTGGCAAGTACCAGCCGTTACATCTGAATTTCATCAAGCTGTGGCTAGCGACATCCCGACCTTACTCTTATCTGGCAAGTTAGATCCTGCCACGCCGCCAAGCTGGGGAGAATTAGCGGCAGTGAATCTCACCAATGCTCAGCATCTAGTCGCGCCGTATGCGGGTCACGGTGTGGCCTATCAAAGCTGCGCTAACGAGTTAATCGCGACCTTAGTTAAACAAGGCAACTTAACGGCATTAGATAGTCAGTGTTTACAAAAAGATGTGCGCCGCAGCTTTTATCTTAATGCCAACAGCCTAGAAACCTTAAGCGCGCCTAAGCCATCAACAGTCACCAGCACAGATGCCGGAGTAACGCCATGATCCAAGTGACAAATTTATCCAAAAAAATTGGCGAAGTGCAGGCGCTTGATGGCCTGAGCTTTCAAGCACTCGATGGCCAAATCACCGGTTTATTAGGGCCTAATGGCGCCGGTAAAACGACTTGCCTGCGCACCATTTTCGGCCTACTGCAACCAGATAGCGGCAATGCTACCGTTGAAGGCATAGATGTAGTCATCTCCCCCCTTGCCGCAAAGCAGCAACTCGGGCTATTTCCCGATCCTTTTGGTTTATATGAACGTTTAACGCCGCGAGAATACATCAGTTTTTTTGCCGAATTAAGTGGCTTTAATCGCGCGCAAGCAAAAGTAGCAACAACCCAAGTCATTCACGATTTACAGTTAGATGATATTGCGGATAGGCGCTGCAAAGGCTTCTCTCAAGGGCAACGCATGAAAACCGCGCTAGCGCAGGCAATAGTCCATAGACCGCGCAACATTATTTTGGATGAACCAACCCGCGGCCTTGATGTTATGAGTACCCGCGTATTGCGCGGCATGCTTAAAGACTTGCGCGACCAAGGTCACTGCGTGCTGTTTTCAAGCCATGTCATGCAAGAAGTGGCAGCCCTGTGCGATCAAGTAATAGTCATGGCTAGAGGCAAAGTAGTGGCTGTCGGCAGCCCCCAGCAATTGTGTCAACAAACCGGTCACGACTCCCTAGAAGAAGCCTTTATCCAGTTAATCGGCACAGATGAGGGGATAGCCGCATGATAGCTAAGATAATCACCTTAGTACGCAAAGAGTTAATTGATGCGGCGCGGGATAAACGCTCAGTGATGGCTGGCCTCTATTACGCCATAGGCACGCCATTAATCATGTGTGGTTTGTTTATGGTGCTGATTGGCCAGTTAACGAGTCCAGAAGATTTAAAAATCACTATGGTGAATCAAGCCAGCGCCCCCGACTTAGTGCGCTACTTAGATAACCGCGGTATTTCTCATGGTGATGATGCTAATAGTGATAATGCTAACGTATCAGCGATTCGCTTAGAGATAAGCCCAGAGTACCCACAGCAAATGGCGCAAGCAGAGCGTGCTGAATTAACCTTAGTCGCGGATAATTCTGACGAGAAACTGCAAAAATCCATTCGCCGCTTAGAGCGCGAATTGCAAAACTACAGCAGTGAAATGGCAAGCCTAAGATTAATTGCCCGCGGCATAGACCCAAGCGTAGTGCAGCCGCTATAGGTACAAGTTCAAGATGAGTCTACGGCCGATTCTCGCGGCGGTATGATATTAGGCATAGCCATCTTTACTATGATTTACGCCGTCTTTATTTCCGGTATGAATCTCGCCATAGATACCAGCGCGGGTGAGCGGGAACGTAACTCACTCGCCTTGCTCTTGAGCCACCCGATCACCACCCGTGAATTGGTTATATCCAAAATCTTAGCTGTGGCGGTATTTGCCATGTTAGGTTTAGCGCTAATTCTTGGGGTATCAAAAATAGCTTACAGCTTAGTGCCTTGGCAACAACTGGGCTTTAGTATCAATCTCACCCCTGAGTTTATCGGCCTAATGCTGATCATAGGCTTGCCGGTGGCGCTAATGGCGGCAAGCTTACAAATCTTTGTGTCATTTATGGCGAAAACCTTTAAAGAGGCGCAGTCGTATCTCACCATAGTGCTATTTGTGCCTTTAGCCTTATCTATGGCGGCGAGCTACAACATAGCCCCAGATGCCTTGCAGTGGTTGCCGGTATCAGGTCAGCAACAAGCCTTAATGGCGTTTATTAAGGGCAAAGAAATCCCTATGCTGCAATTACTGGCATCATCGGTTGGCACCTTAGTCATAGCCTTGATTATGGCCTTAGGGCTTGAGCGTATGCTCAAGAGTGAAAAAGTAGTGTTTGGTTTGTAATCGCAACGCGAAGAAACTGGACGAACTAATGGAAAATGTCACTGCACCGGGATATAAGCCAAATCAGGAAATAAACAGCCTTAAATAACATATTTAGTTATTAATGTTTAAACAAAGGCACAGAATTGACTGTGCCTTTTTATTCGCAACAATGGCTGGAAAACTTGGCTCGATAAGCCCGCGGCGATAATGACGTTTGCTGGATAAACAACTTGCGAAAAGAACCTACGTCTTCATAGCCAACTTTCACCATTATCTGTGCCAGGGCTAGATCCGTGCTTTCTAATAATCGCTTGGCCTCATCAATTCGCAGCCGTTGCCAATAACTGGCTGGCGTTTCATGCAAGGCTTTTTTAAAGCGTCGAATTAAAGTGCGCTTACCGAGGGCAAAGTGTGCGGCAATGTCATCTAGCTGATACTGCTCTGCTAAATGCAATTGCATCCATTGCTGTATTTCAGTGATCAGGCTGTCTTGGTGAAACTCTGTGGTCATGGCTATGGTCATAAAAGGCTGCTGCGAGCCGCGATTAGGGGCCACTAGCAATACCTTAGACAATTGATTAGCCAGCTGCGAACCTGCAAGCACTTCCACTACACTCAGTGCCAAACTAAGGCAAGAGCTGGTTGCCCCACCACTATAAAATTGTCCATCGGTGACCACCAGCGAATCCATGCAAAGCGTGATCTCGGGGAATTGCTGGCGAAATAAGTCCGTGAGCCACCAAGCGGTGGTGGCCTTGTGTTGCGCTAATAAGCCGCTAGCGGCCAAGATCAAGGTACCTGAGCAATATGCCGCGATGGGCTTAGTCGTTTTAGCGTAACAGACTAACGCTGGCATCAGCGGCGAAAAGGCATCACGAAACTCAATATATTCATCCATATCAGTGACAAAAGCCGAGGCAAGCAAGACGGCATCGGCACTGGCCAATTCGACTTCATCTAAAGCGATAGCTGGAATGGTAAAGCCATGGTTAGTGGTGACAGGCTTGCCATCAGGACTAACGATATGGACATGAAATAAGTCACTATTGACCTCTGGATGGATGCGACGCCAATAAATATTACAGAAACTAAAGACATCCAAGATACTAGTAATACCGCTAGCTACCACATTACCTGCGGCCAAAATCATAATGGTTTTCATCGCCGAACCTGTCACTTACGACCCCAATATTGTCAATAATGACTCTTACTAACCATTTATCCAGTCTTTATACTGAATATCAGTTAACAATATCGAGGCTAAATCTATGACATCGCCAATCGCAACCATGCTTACCGCTATCGGCTTTATGGTAATCAATTGGAGCTTATTGTTGTGGTTACACTTCAATATATTGCCAAGTATTTTTGCACACTTGATTGCCATACCCAGTTTGGTGTTACTGACAGGCTTTGCCGCCTGGAAAATGGCCAACCGGCATTGCTGTTAATGGCTCATAAACAACCACACCGGCATATGCCGGTGCTCTTGAACTTACAGGTGCTTATTTAGCTTTAGGTCGGAACGACTTAATCACGTCTTCATTGCACTCAAGAAATGGTCCTTCCATTAAGTCGATGCAGTAAGGAATAGCTGGGAATACAGCGTCCAAACATTCACGAATCGACTTAGGCTTACCTGGCAAGTTAACTATCAAGGTATCACCGCGTAAACCTGCAGTTTGGCGCGATAAAATGGCGGTAGGTACAAACTTTAACGACTCGGCGCGCATTAACTCGCCAAAGCCTGGCATCATGCGATCGCACACAGCTTCAGTGGCTTCTGGAGTAACGTCGCGCTTGGCAGGGCCCGTGCCGCCAGTAGTCACAATTAAACTGCAACCACATTCATCGGCCATCTTTTTCAGTGTGGCTTCAATCACGTCCTGCTCATCTGGGATAACCTCATACACAGGCTCCCATGCTGATGTCAGGTATTCATTGAGCACGTCAATAATCGCCTTGCCAGATAAATCTTCGTAGATACCCGCGCTCGCGCGATCGCTGACTGTCACGATACCGATTTTTGCTGCCGTCATTATTTATATCCTTTATTAACCCAGCCTCGAGTAATCACAGGTGCAATGCAACTCATCGCGCACCGCAGCCCTACTGAGGCAAATATTTAGCGTAAAATATCATGGATTAATTGCCAGCAAAAATCAGATTGTAGCCTTTGCCTACTAGCCCGCTAAATCATAGGTGCGAGCGACATCAATACAACAGCGCATTTGCTGCAGTAATTCCGCCCCAAGCACATCGACTAAGGATTGATCTTCATGCTTAGCCGCCAATTCAACTTGTTTGGCCAACTCAGATAACACCGGCATGGCAAGATTCGCCGCCACACCTTTGATGGTATGAGTGCAATTGCGCAGCGACGTAAAATCACAATGCTCAATACTGCGGCCAATGGTACCTTCATACTCTTGCATCTCTTGCACGAACATAGCTAACACTTCAGCCAGCAATTGCTTGTCGCCCGACATAGTCCTTAAGGCAGCGGCGCTATTAAACACTTCGCCCGCGGATTTCACACCCGCCACCGCACTTAATGGCGGTGGCAATTTACTATTCATAGGCAGCGCCTTATTTGGATTAACATCCATTACGCTATTGGCTTCAATCTGCATTAGCCAACGACTTAATACCAAAGAAATTTCTTTTTCTTGCAAAGGTTTAGACAGGTAATCATTCATGCCCGCTTCCGAGCAGCGCTCTTTATCGCCCTTCATGGCATTGGCGGTAATGGCGATAATTGGAATATGCTGCCATCTTTCGCCCACTTGCCCTGCCCGGATGGCGCGCGTGGTTTGATAGCCATCCATTTCTGGCATGAGGCAATCCATTAAAATCGCGGGGTAATCCGGGCAATCAGGTGAACTTAAATGAACTAATGCCTCAACACCGTTGTTACAATAATCCACGCTAATCCCAAATTTTTGCAGCATGCCAGTCACGACGATTTGATTAATCTTATTGTCTTCGACCAATAAAAGCTGGGTGCCATCACTATAAAAATCAGCATTTATCATGGAGTTACGAGTTTGATTATTACCAAGCCCAATAACATTCAGTAGCAGCATTAACGATAACGGCCGCGTTAAGGTTAAATAAGAGTCATCAATATTTTTAAGTAGCACTCGCTGCTGATGAGTAATGGCAATCACCACCGGCGGCGAATGCGCAGGCAAAGGCGCGGCAAAAGTGGTTATCAAGTCGTGCAATTGATTATCAGCGCGATGACTGTAATAGAAAATAGCTAAGGTATTATCGTCATGCGCCACTTGGTTAAGGTTTGGTGGCAAGGCGGCCATCTTAATGTCAGCGCCCCAAGTCTCAAACAAATCCACCAGTAAGCGCTCTTCATCACTAATATGACCAAAGAAGTGAATGACTTTACCTTGTAGTTGCGGTGGCCAGATGCCTTGCGGCTTGGCCTGCACGCCAAGCTCTAACTGAATTTTGAAGCAACTGCCCACCCCTTGTAAGCTTTCAAGACTAATGCTGCCGCCCATAAGCTCGCATAGTCGCTTAGCAATGGATAAGCCTAAACCTGTGCCACCAAAATGGCGCGTGGTCGTGCTATCTGCCTGAGTAAAAGGTGAGAACAGTGTGGCTTGCACTTGCTCGCTAATGCCTATGCCAGTGTCTTCGATACTGACTAATAGCTGCAATTTACCATCGCCCAGCGTATGGGTAGTCACATACACTTCAACCCAGCCCGCTTCAGTGAATTTAATGGCGTTGCCTATGATATTGGTTAGCACTTGCCGAATGCGATTAGGATCGCCCTCCATCCAGCGCACCCGTAACTGACCTATGTCATAAATCAGCTTAATGTGTTTATCTTCAGCCTTAAGCGACATCGACTGCAATACATCATCTAGCAGGCTCACAAAATCAAAAGCGATATGTTCAATATCAAACTTGCCTGACTCGATTTTAGAAAAATCCAAAATGTCGTTAATTAGCAATAACAAGGAGTCAGCACTATTGGTGGCAAGCGCGACATAGTGGCGCTGCTGCTCATTGAGCTCGCTTTCAGACAAGATGGCTAAAATACCTGTGACGCCATTCATGGGGGTGCGAATTTCATGGCTCATACAAGCCAAGAAATCAGATTTAGCCCGTGTGGCGGCTTCGGCCTTTTCGGTGGCATCGGATAATGCCCAGTTATTAAATTCTAACTCTTGGGCATAACGCTCAATTTTGATCTCGTTGAGCTTAATGTTGCTTAAGTTTTCGATACAGATAATCACGCCACACACTGCGTCTTGTTTATCTATATCGGGAATTAAACTTGCCTGAAAATACTCCTTACGCTGCAAGCGCTTAGAGAAACATTCAAACTCAAAAGTTTCAATGTTGCCGGCCATCGCCTTAGCAAAATAGGCACTCATGAGTCCAAGCTCATAGGGCGATAACACTTCACTTAACTGCCGACCAATCACTTGATCTAATTCAGATTCAAGCCACTGTAGATAATTGGCGTTAATGAATCTCACATGAAAATACTGATCTATATAGGCCATCTGAATAGGCAGTACTTTGGCAATATTATCGATATAGCGCCGCGAGCTTTCTAACTCTAATTCTTGCTGTAAACGCTTACCTATTACCTCGTTATACCCATTTACTAAAGATTCAAATTCATCATTGCTCGAAAACTTGATGGCGGCAGTGCCATGGTTATCAATAATTTGCTGACGAATAGAGGTTATTGGCCGAATGACAACTTTTTGCTGTATGTATAAATTCACCCCGAGCAATAGGGCAAAACCAAACAGTTGGATCATGATAAAGGTCAGCAATAAACCGCGATATAGCGCCTGTAACTCATGCAGATCATAATCTACATACACAACATAAGGGCGTAGACGCTGCTCTGTGGGGGATATCAAATGCAGTAATAAATACTGCTCAAGATGATCTATCTGCATCAGATCTACATCCGAAAACTGTTGTAATCCGATACTTGGGTTGTAGGAAATATCCTTAACGGCCAACGGTAATTTAAATTCTTCGCCCACATAGCGTAAGTGGTTATCGGCCAGAATTCGATGGGTTTTAGGGTCAATCAAGCTGAGTCGATTGATATTATCTTTCGAGGCTAAGGTTGCTACCACCCGCTGCATATTGGTGACCGAAGGATTGGCTTCCAAAGTTAAGTTTAACGTACCAATTAAGTCAGTTAACTCATGCGCCACTTGGCTGCGAATACGTTGTTTCATATCCGTAAGATATAAAATCGAAATAATAATACTGACGCAAATCGCACAGATAATAGTGGGTAAGTTCAACTTGTAGACAATATTGCGCTTTGGTCGAATCGCCAGCATCTCAGTCATTGATTACTATCCTAGTTAAAAATATTGTCCATATGCTTACAGTCAGATTCTATTGAGCCTATGTTATTGAGCGCCTGACATAAGGCCTTGCCCATAGCCTTGAGCTGCTGCTTGTTCTGTTTAATTTTTTGCTGTTCTGCCAAGGGTAATAAGGTCAATAATTTTAATGATTCCGCATAATCTTGAACGCTCACGCCTTCGCGTTTTGCCATAATCGCCATGGATTGTTCTGGGTATTGTTCCAGTTGTGCTAAGGATTTTTCCCACGCACTCTTAAGCAATGGTACTAAATCGGGATGATTCTTGATGCTAGCTTGCGAAAACGACACGACATCGATAATTTCACCGGGCACCTCTAGACTACTAAACAGCGGGTGCACGCCATCAATATTCATGGTTTTACCCATGAAAGGCGCATAAGTGACTACTGCATCAATTTTTCCGGTTTTCATCATGTCAAAGCTATCAGCTTGCTCGACATTGATAACATTAACATCAGCGAGCGACATGCCGTGTAGCGCCAGCGCTCGGCTTAAAATATAGATGCCAAGCACACCGACCTCGCAGCCGACTAACTTACCTTTCAAATCCTTCATTGAAGTGATTCCAGCTTGCCCCAAAATCACATCGCCACCACTGGAGTAATCGGTTAACAACACCACTTGTACCGGCTCGCCGCCAAGAGAGGCCACTTGCGCAGCTTCTATCATGGTACTGGCAAAACCTTCGGCATTCCCCATTAAATAAGCGCGCTGACTATCGGCTAAACTCATCACTTCCATCAACTCTATCTGCAAGTTTTCGCCGCGCAAAAAACCTTTTTCATGGGCGAGATACAGTAACTCGTACCCAGGCCAAGGATTAATGGCTAAAGTGACTTTTTCTGGTTCTTTAGCGCCGCATCCCAGCAAGCTAAAGACCAATATCCATAATAGCTTTTGCATTCCGTATTCCTTTACTTAGCCGTCGATGCGGCGTCATCTGCGCAAACCACCTGATTTTTACCATTAGCTTTCGCTTGATACACAGCCAAGTCAGCTTTTTTAAGTAAGTCGGCAAACACCATTAGCTCTTTAGTCGCAGTTGCTACCCCAAAACTGGCCGTCACTAATAAAGCGCCGGGATATGACTCAGCTAAAGCTAGCCTGATTTTTTCAGTTTTGGTGGCCGCTACTTCTAACGAACAATCCATTAAAATCACAAACTCTTCTCCACCAATGCGGGCGACTACATCTTCCTTACGGGTTAATTTACGCAATAATTCAGCAATACTTTTAAGCACAAAGTCGCCCATGTCGTGGCCGTAGGTGTCGTTAATGGCTTTAAAGTTATCCACATCGAACATAACGACAGACAAAGGTTCATCATGGCGCTTAAAACGAGCAATGCGTTGCAGCGCGCATTCTTCTAAAAAATAGCGATTAAATAGGCCGGTTAACGCATCGTGCAGCGCTAAGTACTGCAAGGTGTCTCGCTGTTTTTTAAGCTGGATATGAGTAGATACACGAGCTTTTACAATCGCTGGGCGAATAGGTTTAGTAATATAATCAACGGCGCCTAACTCTAAGCCGTATTGCTCGTCATCATCGGTATCTTTACCTGTGACAAATATGATGGGGATTTTTGAGGTATTGGGATCTTCTTTTAAATGGCGACACACTTGATAACCATCGAACTCAGGCATAACCACATCGAGCAAAATAAGATCGGGCTGCGGGTCAATATTCGCTAGCCGAATGCAATCATGGCCGCTATGCGCCACTCTTACATGGTATAACCCTTTTAAACACTGGCTCATAATGAGTTGATTCATTTTAATATCATCAACTATCAGCACAGTTTCAAGTTCATCCATAAGTGCATCCTGCCTTCACAACTCAAACCTAAAATTCGTCCTTTACCAAGTGTAGCAGCCAAAGCTTATAGTGAAAGCTTATGAATTTATAGATGAAAAAATCATCACGAATAAATTTGGCCTTGTTAGCGAAAGCTAACATTTACCTCAATAAACGAAAAAGCCGCAGCAAGGCTACGGCTTTTGTTTGTTCGGCGTTAGGCTCCATGAGCCCTTGGTTTAGGCCACTATCAGAGTCTTGAGTGTGTTAGTGCTACCAACCACATCCATAGCATCACCATGGGTAAGCAGTACTAAATCACCAGCTTGCAAATGACCGGTTTGCTTGAGCATATTAAGGGCACTAGTGGCGATATTGTCTGCTCCACAGCTCTTGGTATCAAAAGCAATTGGCATAACACCGCGGTACAGCGCCATTTTATTGAGTACGCCTTGCTGACGAGACAAGGCAAAAATCGGCAGATTAGAGTTAATGCGCGACATCAGCTTAGCTGTGCGTCCTGATTCAGTCAGGGCAACAATCGCCTTGATACCGTCTAAATGGTTAGCGGCATACATGGTCGACAGCGCAATGGTTTCTTCTGTGGAGTTTGAGCGAATGTTCAGGCGATGGCCTGACAACTGAATGCTTGGATGCTCTTCTGCACCAAGACATACACTGGCCATGGCTTTTACTGTTTCTTCTGGGAAATCACCCGCGGCAGTTTCAGCCGATAGCATCACAGCATCAGTACCATCTAGCACGGCATTAGCCACATCCATGACTTCGGCGCGAGTTGGCATTGGGCTGGTGATCATTGATTCCATCATCTGAGTGGCAGTGATCACGACTTTATTCAATTGACGACTGCGACGGATAAGGCTCTTTTGCACAGCAACCAACGCAGCATCACCAATCTCAACCCCCAAATCGCCGCGAGCTACCATGATAACGTCACTGGCGTGGATAATATCATCCATAGCCGCTTCACATTGTACTGTCTCAGCGCGCTCAACCTTAGCAATGATTAAGGCATTACAACCAGCTTCTGTCGCCAATTGGCGAGCGTATTCAATATCGGCACCTGAGCGCGGGAAAGATACCGCCAGATAATCCACACCGATTTTAGCGGCTGTGATTATGTCGGCTTTATCTTTGTCGGTCAGAGCCGCAGCAGACAGACCACCGCCTTTCTTGTTGATGCCTTTGTTGTTAGACAGCACGCCAGCAACAGTCACTTTAGTATGAATTTTAGCGCCATCAATGGCTGATACTTGCAACTGCACGCGGCCGTCATCCAGCATCAAAATATCGCCAACTATTACGTCTTGTGGCAGTGATTTGTAATCGATACCTACGGCAACTTGATTACCTTCACCTTTGGCCATTTCGGCATCTAACGTAAAGCTATCATCGATATTCAGTTTGATTTTCTGATCATCTTTAAAGGTAGAAACGCGGATTTTAGGGCCTTGCAAGTCACCCAAAATTGCCACGTTTTTGTTGAGTAACTTGGCGATTTCTCTCACCTTTTCTGCGCGGGCTAGATGATCTTCTGCTGAGCCGTGAGAAAAGTTCAGACGCACTACGTTGGCACCTGCGGCAATAATGCGCTTAAGGTTATCATCTTTATCCGTTGCTGGGCCTAAGGTGGTTACTATCTTGGTTCTACGAAACATATTGATTTCCAAATTTCTGATGTCTGTGTCATGTGGCACTGCTTGCCAATGTTTAAGCCTGATGGGGTTTGGGAAATCTTTTAATCAGACTCGCTCAAACCCTTGGGCTTAGTAGTCGGGGCTATTACTGACCTTTAATTTCAGTCAAACCGCGATAAGGCGCCTTTTCACCTAACTGCTCTTCGATACGCAGCAGTTGGTTGTATTTGGCTACGCGATCAGAGCGGCACAGTGAGCCAGTCTTGATTTGGCCAGCCGCAGTACCTACTGCAAGGTCAGCAATAGTGGCATCTTCAGTTTCACCCGAGCGATGGGAAATCACGACTGTGTAACCGGCCTCTTTCGCCATACGGATAGCGGCTAAGGTTTCAGTCAAAGAGCCAATCTGGTTGAACTTAATCAGAATCGAGTTAGCAATATGATTCTCGATACCGCGGTTTAAGATCTTAGTGTTAGTCACGAACAAGTCATCACCCACCAGTTGAATTTTATCGCCCATGATTTGAGTCTGGTAGGCCCAGCCATCCCAGTCAGACTCATCTAAACCATCTTCAATAGAGACAATTGGGTACTGCTCGGTCAGTGATTGAAGGAAATCTGAAAACTCGTTAGCGCTGAACTCTTTGCCTTCACCAGATAACTTATATTTGCCTTCTTTGTAGAATTCAGAGGCCGCGCAGTCGAGCGCCAACGTCACATCTTTACCCAGCTCATAACCTGCCGCAGCAACCGCTTCTTTAATCACGGCCAGTGCCTCAGCGTTAGAAGACAGGTTAGGCGCAAAACCGCCTTCGTCACCCACTGAGGTGCTCAAGCCTTTGGCTGACAGCACTTGCTTTAAGTGATGGAAGATTTCGGCGCCCATACGTAAAGCTTCACGGAAGCTCTTAGCTCCCACAGGCTGAACCATAAACTCTTGAATATCTACGTTATTATCAGCGTGCTCACCGCCGTTTAGAATATTCATCATAGGAACTGGCATGCTGTACTGACCCGCAGTGCCATTGAGCTCAGCGATATGAGCATACAGTGGCATGCCCTTGGCAGCCGCAGCGGCTTTGGCAGCGGCCAGAGACACGGCCAAAATAGCGTTAGCGCCCAGCTTGTCTTTGTTGTCGGTACCATCAAGGGCGATCATTATGCCATCAAGCTCAGCTTGAGCTGTGGCGTCTTTACCCAGCAAGGCCGCGCGGATTGGACCATTGATGTTAGCCACGGCCTTTAATACGCCTTTGCCTAAATAACGACTCTTATCGCCGTCACGCAGTTCCAGCGCTTCGCGGCTACCAGTAGAGGCGCCCGATGGCGCGGCCGCCATACCAATAAAACCACCTTCTAAGTGTACTTCGGCCTCTACGGTTGGATTACCGCGGGAATCCATGATTTCACGAGCTTTAATTTGAATTATTTTTTTCATTTTGATTATTCTTATTAACTGTTAAATATGAAATTTGTTGGCTCTGAGACTAGCTTAGGTCTCAGCATTTGAACTGATATACAGCCGCGACATTACGGGCAGTCAATTCAACATTAAATTCTGCTTCTTTGAGCGCCTCTTCCAGCGATACCGAGCGAGATACCACGGCAAACACAGCGTCTATGCCATGGTCGTGCACTACGGCGCAGTCTTGGCTCAAACAGCCTGAAATACCGATAACAGGCAGATTAAATTGCTTGGCACAACGTGCTACGCCAATGGGTGTTTTACCGTGAATGGTTTGGCTATCGATGCGACCCTCACCTGTGATGACCAGATCTGCGTCTTGCAAATGGGCTTTCAGGTTGACGGCGTCCATCACGATTTCAATGCCTGGGCGCAGATTGGCCTTAAGTAAACCAATTAATGCAGCGCCCATACCACCCGCGGCGCCCGCTCCTGCCACATGATTCACTTCAACATCAAGCTGCTTAGCAATCACCTCGGCATAGTGGCCAAGATTGCTATCAAGCTCTGCCACCATGTCTGGCGTTGCGCCTTTTTGCGGGCCAAACACCTGCGACGCGCCTTTAGGGCCACACAGTGGGTTATCAACATCACAAGCAACTTCAATAGTGACTTCAGCCAAACGTGGGTCGAGCTTAGCGATATTGATGCTCGCAAGTTTCGCTAATTCTCCACCGCCAAAGCCTAGCTCTGTGCCAGCAGCATCAGTCAGACTGATACCGAGTGCCTGCGCCATACCTATGCCGCCATCATTGGTGGCGCTGCCGCCAATACCGATAATGATGTGAGACACACCTTTGTCCAGCGCAGCTTTAATCAGCTCTCCAGTACCAAAGGTGGTAGTGATCAGTGGATTGCGCTGGGCGCTTGGCACCAGATGCAGACCCGAGGCCGCAGCCATTTCAATAATGGCAGTCTGCTTACCGCCCTGCTCACCTGTGATACCAAAGAAAGCATCAACTGGAGTACCAAGTGGGCCAGTAACCTTGCAGTTGAACAATTCACCGCCAGTGGCATCAATCAGCGACTGCACTGTACCTTCACCACCATCAGCCATAGGCAACTTGATGTACTGCGCATCAGGCATAACTTTTTTAAAACCATTCTCAATGGCTTGAGCCACTTCCATCGCGGTCAGGCTTTCTTTGTAAGAATCAGGAGCAATTACAATTTTCATTATTTATTACCTTAGAAAGTGAATCCGAACACGCCGAACATCATGGTGGATACGAAGGCGATCATCAGACCAACCGCGGTTTCATAAGGGATCAGTTTCAGTCGTTCACTCATTTGCATATTCACTGAACCGCCAGTGGCATGGAAGAAGCTGCCGTGTGGCATATGGTCAAACACTGTGGCACCGGCGTGGATCATGGCAGCACCAGCCAGCGCAGGAACGCCCAGCTCAAGAATAGTTTGACTAAATACGCTAGAAGCAACGGCGGTGCCTGCTGTGGTCGAGGCTGTTGCCAGTGACATCATGGCGCCTGATATCGGAGCCAGTAAGTAAGAAGGCAAGCCTGAAGCGGTAAGGCCATCAATAAGACCTGACTTAAGGCCAGAGTTAGCGATAATGCCCGCCAAAGTACCAGTACCCAGCAACATCACGGCCACAGGTGCCATACGGCTCAGGCCAGAGATGGCAAATCGGTTGATTTCTTTATAGCGCTTCATCGCTATGGCGCCAGCTAAACCACCTAAAGGCAGTGCCAGCAGAGGATCAATGGCGATACCGGCGATAGGTCTTAACGACAGTAAGGTTATGGCAACAAGAGGGGCAACAATGGCGGCGCCAAAGCTTGGTAACAGATGAGTATCAACGCTAACCAGTTCATGGGCTTCTACTTTGCTGCCTTTATTAACCAGTTTTTTGGCAATGAAGTAAGCAAATAACATACCGCACAGCCCAGGGATAATACCTGCAGCCATAACACTGGTCAGTGGCACGTTAAAGGCATCAGCAGCGGCGATAGAATTAGGATTAGGAGACATGACATTACCGGCTTTACCTCCACCCACCATGGCCAACAAAATCGCCATTTTGGAAATATCAGTGCGATGAGCAATAGCCAGAGCAATAGGCGCTACAGTAATAACGGCAACGTCAACAAACACGCCGACGGCGGTGAGGATCATGGTTGCCAGTGCCAGCGCGAATAAGGCGCGGGTTTCACCGATTTTTTTAATGATGGATTCGGCAATCGCAGTCGCGGCGCCAGATTCAATCAGCACGCCAGCTAATACACCTGCGGCCAAAATACGAAGCACGGCAGTAACTATGCCCTGCGCGCCACCTATCATAAGTGACACTGTCTCTGTTAATGACACGCCACCGACGATACCGCCAACTAATGCGCCCAGCATCATACCGTATGCCGGCGGCACCTTTTTTAAAATAAGAAAAATAGCTACAAGCAACGCCACCAGCGCGCCGAGCATGGAAACTTCCACCACAATATATTCTCCGACTGAATAATGTCGGGGAGTAATTTAACAATATTAAATTTTTAAGTCTTTGTGTACATGGTGGAAAGCAAACCAATAAAAATCGCGATTTTTTGTGCACATGTACAAATTAAAAATTAGCCCCTTCATGGGCTTGCAGTGACATATACAGATGCACACTGGCATCAAAGTCAAAAATATTAAGATTGGTGATTTCGCATATCCGCTCGAGTCGGTAACGAATGGTATTGCGGTGCAATGCCATGGCATCACAGGTCGCATTAATATTGCAGTTTTGCTTGTAGTAAGTCTTGAGGGTATCAATTAACAAGCCTTTCTTATCCTGCACCTTGAGTAACTCATAAGGTTTGAGAATGCGATCGGAATGCCACTTAATATTTTTAAGGTAATGCAAACTGATGGGGATCATGGCTTCATTATAAAAATGAAATTCATTGCCATTATTGCTTGTGGAGTTCTCATTAACCTCCATGGTGGCTTTTGCCGACAAATATGAGAGGCTTAATCCATTGATATTTGGATAGTAATCACCGAGATAGATTTTTGCGGCATATTTTTTATCATCTTCAATCCGGGAAAATAGCGCTTTAATTCTTGTCAATTCATGCTCTTTTGACCAAGAGTCATGAAGGAGTTTGACGGGTTTTAGCACTACGACTTCTCTTCGAGTCACAGATTTAATGGCAACTATATTGTCGCGCTCTGGATTCTCTAACAGGTACACCAAACGAATAAGGTGATCGGACGTGATCTGATGGCCATTTTTAGGGAATAATTTAATGATGGTGGCAATTCTGGGTTGTCTGAGATCCAGTTTTAATCTTTCAGCTATGTCGGTTAATTGCTCTTCATAAAAACCGTCACCATTGATCAATTGAAACACCAATTCTTCTCTATGGCGCCTGTCCCACTGCACATGCGACATAGCTTCGGCTTGCTCAATGATGAGCTCAGCAATGGATTTTACCAATGGCACTTGCTCACGAATGTCATTGGGATTGCCGGAGATCCCAACAATCCCCACAGGATTATTGCCATAGAAAATCGGCACATTAATACCGGGTTTTACGCCTTTAAGCTGATTGGCGATGTTGTCATTAATTTCAACCATACGGCAATCATTAAACGCCAGTTGGGCACCTTCATGAATATCATTAATCCGCGAAGCATCCCCCGAACCTATGATAATGCCGTTGGCATCAAACACATTGATTGAGTAGTTGAGCGCACTCATTACGCGCTCAACTATTTTCTGGGCAATACTCTTGGATAACATAATGTCCCTTAATGAAATGCTCGCCAATAATTGAGTGCTAAAGCTATAAGCGCTAAACCATCACACCTATAAGCCTTTAACTCAAGCAATTAGCTATACAGCTTCGCCGGCGGCATAGCCACTTGACCACGCCCATTGGAAGTTATAACCCCCAAGCCAACCGCTTACATCAACCACTTCACCAATAAAGAATAATCCGGCCTGACGCTTAGCTTCCATGGTTTTGGAAGATAGCTCGTCGGTATCTACGCCGCCTAAAGTGACTTCGGCGGTGCGATAACCTTCGGTGCCATTGGGCGCAATGCGCCATTGATGCAGATACTCGCCTAACTGCTGAATTTCGCTTTTGCTTAATTGGTTAACTGGCTTGTCTGGTAACTCACCCAGTTCCACTAATCTCTCCACCAAACGCTTAGGTAATAAGCGACTTAGTGCATTCTTGAAAGACAATTTTGGTGATTCTTGGGTGATTGTATTTAGCCACTGTACAAAGTCGTGTTCTGGCAGCAAGTTGACGGTAACGGCTTGTCCCGGTTGCCAGTAAGATGAGATTTGTAATACCGCAGGTCCACTCAAGCCTCTATGGGTAAATAGCATGGCTTCTTTAAAACTTTGACCGCACTCGGCAGTAATCACTACGGGTAAGGCAATACCTGACAGCTCTTCATATTTAGCTTTATCATCTGGCTGCAAAGTAAAAGGCACTAAGGCGGCCGTAGTCGGCAATACTTGCAAACCAAATTGCTCCGCAACTTTATAACCATAAGGGGTGGCGCCAAGTTTTGGCATAGATAAGCCGCCTGTCGCTATAACTAACGACTGACAACTAAAGGCACCCGCTGAGGTTGCTAAGCAATACTCGCCATCGGCATTCGTGGTAATGGCATTGATATCAGTGCGCAGCTGCGTTGTTACCCCAGCCCATTCACACTCTGTCGTTAGCATAGTGACTATGTCTTTCGCTGACTCATCACAAAACAGTTGACCTAAGGTTTTTTCATGAAAACTAATGCCATGACGCTCAACCATAGCGATAAAATCAAACTGACTAAAACGCGCCAAGGCGGATTTAACAAAGTGCGGGTTAGCACATAAGTAGGCATTAGCATCGGTATGATAGTTAGTGAAATTACAGCGCCCGCCACCACTAATGAGGATTTTTCGTCCGGGCTGCTTAGCGTTGTCGACTAACAACACCTTGCGGCCTCGATAGCCAGCCGTAAGTGCACACATCAAGCCAGCGGCGCCGGCGCCTATGATGATGACATCGAATTGGGTTTGTGACATAACAAGTCTCATTTTGGTACGGGTACCGCAGCATGGCTGGAAAGGTACTTAGGATAAATACTATTTGACCTAAATGGCCAAGCACAGGTGAATGACGGGATTTAGGCGATAACGGCAATAAAAAAGGATGCCATTTTAGCATCCTTTAATGGGGCGTCTATCGCTCAAACTTTGCGACTTGAGGTTTCAGACTTACGCTCACGCGCTAATAACCCTGCGGCAGCATCAAATGGTGATTTACCTTCATACAATACTTGGTAGATTTGCTCAGTAATTGGCATTTCCACCCCTAAGCGCAGGGCTAAGGTGTGTACTTCTTTGGTATTTCGGTAACCTTCGACCACTTGGCCAATCTCTTTCTGAGCCGAATCAACATCTTGACCTTTGCCTAAGGCTAAGCCAAAACGACGATTACGTGATTGGTTATCGGTACAAGTTAATACCAGATCGCCTAAGCCAGCCATACCCATAAAGGTATCAGCCTGCGCGCCTAACGCCTCACCCAAGCGAGTCAGTTCAACTAAACCGCGAGTGATTAATGCTGTGCGAGCATTGGCACCAAAACCAATACCATCGGACATGCCAGCGCCAATGGCGATAACATTCTTAACCGCACCACCTAACTGCAGACCAATAAAATCATCATTGCCATACACGCGTAAACGCTTAGGGCTATGCAGTAATTCAATCAAGTCTTGAGTAAAGTGAGTATCAGTGCCAGCAACCGAAATAGCTGTCGGTAAACCGGCGGCTAATTCTTTAGCAAAGGTTGGGCCTGACAATACCGCTAATGGATAGATATCACCTAACACATCGTGGGCCACATCTTGCAATAACCGACCGGTTTCAGGCTCTAAGCCTTTGGTCGCCCATACAATCCGGCTATCTTGTCGCAATAATGGCTTAGCTTGCGCCAATACCAAGCCAAACACATGGCTAGGAACGACCACCAATACATTGCGACTAGCACTCAGCGCCTTAGCAAGTGAAGCTTCTGGCTGCAATAACTCAGGTAAAGCGATACCTGGCAAGAATTCACGATTCTCCCGATCACGTTGCAGTTCAGCAATATGTTCAGGCTCATGACCCCAGAGTAAGGTCTTATGGCCATTGCTGGCTAAAGAAATGGCAAGGGCGGTGCCATATGAGCCCGCCCCCAACACCGTAATATCGGCAGTGTCTTTCATAAATAATTAAGCGTTAGCTTCTTCAGTAGTTGCTGGTGCAGCTTGAGCCTGACGTTGCTGTACATATTGAGCAAACAGGGCATCAAAGTTAACTGGCGCTAAGTTCAGCTGTGGGAAAGTACCACGAGCAACCAAGCTGCCAACTAATTCACGAGCATATGGGAAAAGGATGTTAGGGCAATAAGCGCCCAGTGAATGCGCTAATTGTGGCTCAGTTAAACCAGACACTGAGAAAATACCGGCTTGCTGCACTTCACACAGGAAAGCGGTTTCATCACCGTTAGTGGCGGTTACCGTCAGAGATAAAATAACTTCAAACACATCATCAGCTAACTTGTTGCTGCGAGTATCTAAATCGAGTTTAACTTCTGGTTGCCATTCTTTTTGGAAGACATTTGGGCTATTAGGAGTTTCAAACGATACGTCTTTAGTAAAGATGCGTTGAATTTGAAATTGTGGGGCTTGTTGTTCGTTATTGATTGCTTCAGCCATGACTCGATTTATCCTATCAATGTGTTTCCGGTATATTACATACCTTGGGTTTAATGATAATAACTGAGTTCCAATGGTGGAAACTCAGAACCATCCCAGGTTTTTCACTATCGGCTCCCCCGATTAGGATGAAGCCGAACGGAGATAATGATTAGCGTTTGCTCTTTTGGACAGGTAAGTTAGCGGCTTGCCACTCACCCATGCCACCTTTCAGGTTAAATACTTGCTCGAAGCCTTGCTTTGACAGCAACTGAGCAGCCTGTGTTGATGTCATGCCTGCGCTACACACTATTACAATGGGGCTTGTTTTAAGATTTTCAAGACTGGTGGCTTGGTTATTTTTGATGTCAGCCATAGGAACGTTCATAGCTCCAGCAATATGGCCTTTCTTGAAATCTTCTTTACCACGAACATCGATGACTTTGGCGTCTTCACGATTAATCATCATAGTTAATTCGTGATTGTTGACGTTCTTGACCTTAGACAGGCTAGATTTCACCATAGTTACCAAAACAGCAATAAATAAACCCACCCATGCCACACTTAACATTGGGTTTGCTTTCAAAAATTCGATGTACTCTTGCATCTGTCTCTGCCTGTTGTATCAGCTAATTGGAATTATCTGGTCGCAGAGTATATACCCAAGCGCCCCTCGCTGGCGAGTTTAGGACAACATTTCCCGTCACAGAACCCAGTTGCAACGCAGGCGCAGCCATTAGTAACTAAATGGTGGCAAACACTGAGCCAAATAACCATTAACCTCGATGAAAGCACCGATAACACTAATCGAACAACTTCCCTTTGTCACAGCCCGCTTAAGTAGTAAGATTCATACAGTTTCGATTTCTATTTTCATAATTCTAAGGGAATCTTTATGTCTGCAGCAAAACGCCCTCTGGCGCTGATTATTCTTGATGGCTGGGGTCATCGCGACAGCGAGCACATGAATGCCGTGCATCATGCGCATACTCCTGTACTGGATAAACTCTACCAACAGTACCCTAATAGCCTTATTTCAGGTTCAGGTTTGGATGTCGGTTTACCCGATGGCCAAATGGGTAACTCAGAGGTAGGTCATATCAATATCGGCTCTGGCCGCGTGGTTTATCAAGAATTAACGCGGATCACTAAAGCGATAGAAGATAACGAATTTGAACAAAATCCAGTACTTTGCCAAGCCATTGATGCCGCCATTGCGGCTAACGGCGCAGTACACATCATGGGATTATTATCGCCAGGCGGCGTACATAGCCATCAAGACCATATTGATGCCATGTGTAGAATGGCCGTCAGTCGCGGCGCCACTCAAGTGTATTTACATGCCTTTTTAGATGGCCGCGATACCCCGCCACGCAGCGCTAAAGCGAATTTAGCTCACTTTGAAACCCTATTTAGCACCTTAGGCACAGGCAAAGTAGCCTCTATCATTGGCCGTTACTTTGCTATGGATAGAGACAATCGCTGGGATAGAGTGTCTAAAGCCTATGAGTTAATCGCCGCAGGCTGCGCGCAATACCATTACGCCAATAGCTTAGACGCGCTTGATGCGGCCTATGCTCGTGATGAGAATGATGAGTTTGTAGCAGCCTCAGCCATGGTTGATAGCCAAAGCCAAGCCGCGAAATTACAAGATAATGACGCGCTGATCTTTATGAATTTCCGCGCCGACCGCGCTCGTCAAATTAGCCGCTCATTTATTAATGCTGATTTCGATGGCTTTGAGCGTTCAGTACATCCCGATGTTAATTTTGTGATGCTGACTGAATATGCCGCCGATATCCAAGCCGCCATTGCTTTCTCATCCACAGATTTAGTCAATACTTTAGGTGAAACCCTGCAAAACCAAGGGTTAACTCAGCTACGAATTTCTGAAACTGAAAAGTATGCTCATGTGACCTTCTTCTTCAATGGCGGCAAAGAAGAGAACTTTGTCGGTGAAGACAGAATTCTGATTAACTCGCCTAACGTCGCGACTTATAACTTAAAGCCTGAAATGAGCTCGGCCGAACTCACAGACAAATTAGTGGAAGCAATTGAATCCACTAAGTATGATGTCATCATCTGTAATTACCCTAATGGCGATATGGTTGGCCATACTGGTGTTTTTGAGGCGGCTGTAAGCGCCTGTGAAGCGGTTGATGCTTGTATTGGTCGAGTCGTCGATGCCCTGCAAAAAGTGGGCGGCGAATGTATTATTACTGCCGATCACGGTAATGCTGAGCAAATGGTGGATGAAACCACAGGCCAAGCACACACTGCCCATACCAGCGAATTGGTGCCTTTTATTTATGTTGGTCGTGATGCCAATATCGATGCTGGCGGCCGTTTAAGTGATATAGCGCCAACCATGTTACAGTTGTTAGGACAAGCCATTCCAGCAGAAATGACTGGTAAGCCATTGATCCATTTAACTGAGTAACGCTAACTCGTGAGCTTTTTACCCCAATTAAAAGCCTGCCTTATCGCAGGCTTTTTGATCTTATCCTTGCCAGCTGATGCCAGCGAGCTCAGTCGTCGCCAGGCTGAACTCAAGCAGATCCAGCAAGAGATCAATAAGCAGCACAATGCTGTCTCGAAAATCAGTAAGCAAAGAGAAAAGCTGCAATCTTTGCTCAAGCAAGACGAGCAAGCCATTGCGACTATCGCTCGCAAAGCTAACCTCACCAAGCAACAATTACAGACCACAAAAAATCAACTCGAGCAATTATCTGGTGAGTTTGAACAGCTAAACGCCGACCAGCAAAAACAACAACAAACGCTATCAAAACAACTGTCTGCGGCCTATTTAGCCGGTAATCACGATTACAGTAAAATGCTGCTTAATCAACAGCAACCCGCCACCATAGAAAGAATGCTGGCTTATTATCAATACCTCAATAAAGCCCGCATCAATGCCATTGAATCGCTCAAAAACACGCAAACGCAACTCGAGCAAGTCAAAGCCCAGCAATTAAGCCGCCAAGATGAACTCAATAAGCTCATTTTGACTCAGCGTCAGCAGCAAGAGCAATTGGCTGACGAGCAAACGCAAAGAAAACAAACATTAAGCCAGCTACAACAGACGCTCAATACTCAAGGCGCTCAGCTTGAACAGTTGCAGTTAGAAGAAGGCAGCATTAAGCATTTATTGAAGCAAGCCGCCGAAGCCAGCAAAGCCAATCCCAGCATGAGTGGTTTAGCCAAACAGAAAGGCAAATTAGCATGGCCAGTGTCCGGCAAAGTGCAGGCAAGTTTTGGCAGTCAGCGTTCGGGCAATGTCAGCTGGAAAGGGGTGTTACTCAAAGCACCCGAAGGGCGCACTGTCAAAGCTATTGCCTCAGGCAAAGTGATTTATGCCGATTGGTTAAAAGGCTTTGGCATGGTATTAGTGGTAGATCACGGTCAAGGCTATATGAGCCTATATGGTTATGCCCAAGCCTTGCTTAAAAATCCAGGCGATACAGTGGCTAAAGGTGATAATGTTGCCTTAGTCGGTCAATCCGGTGGACAAACCGAGCCTGGCTTATACTTTGAAATACGGCATAAGGGACAGGCCGTTAATCCGGCTACTTATTGTCGGAATTAATCAGTCCCACAGGGGGCTGAATGGCACTAGTAAAGGCGATAATTCTGCTAATTTGCGGGGCGGTGCTAGGCGTACTGTCGACTCTTTGGCATCAAAGTGACGCAGCGCCGCCAGTCCCAGCAACTAACACAATAAGTGAAGTCATTAATCTGGTACAAACTCATTATGTTGATAGCTTGAGTGAGCAGCAATTGATAGACGCGGCCCTGCAAGGCATAGTCAGCCAGCTCGACCCTTATTCAAGTTACTTATCCCAGCCAGATTTACTACTGTTAGAACAAAGCAATAAAGGCGAATATTTTGGTTTTGGCTTTGAAGTGGCTGCTGATAATAAAACCGATGAAATTCGTATACTGACTCCATTCTACCCTTCACCTGCGGCGCATGCAGGTATAGAGCCTGGCGACATCATCACACATCTATTTGCTGAACCAGTTAACGCCGCTAAGCTTAACGATTTCTTAGCAGCGATTCGCCGCTACAGCCATCAGCGGCAGAATATCGAATTGAGTTTATATCGTCAGGGAACGGTCGTAAATGTTGAGCTAGCACCCAATGAAATTCACATTGAATCTGTGTCGGTTGATATGCTTAAAAATAATATTGGCTACGTAAAAATAACTCATTTTCAAGAAGATACCGCCAGTAAGCTCGAAGGTTTTCTGCAGCAATGGCAACTGCAAACATTAACTGGTGTCATACTCGATTTACGCGATAACCCCGGCGGCTTATTAGATCAAGCCGTACAAGTCGCTGATTTATTACTCGATGATGGCAAGATTGTTTCTGTCCAAGGGCGCTATTTTGCGGCCAACACGATTTATTTTGCCGATGAGACCAGCATAATTAACGGCATTCCCATGGTCGTACTAATAAATCATGGCTCAGCGTCAGCAGCTGAAATTGTTGCAGCCGCCCTACAAGAAAATCGCCGCGCCTTACTCATGGGGGAAACTAGCTTTGGCAAAGGGACAGTGCAAACTGTCTTACCTATGGAGTCACAACTTAGCGCCATGAAACTCACTATCGCTAATTATCTAACCCCTGCAGGCAACAAGGTTCATCAACAAGGAATAGAGCCCGACATAAAAATAAATGTTAATGATATATTAACAGCCAAGAATGTGGATATAATCGGCAATTCATCCAATAACAAAGAAAAACAATCAGATGAGATTTTGGCTACTGCAATCCATTGGTTTTCCGCTTCGCCGTAACCCCCAGATTTTTTTGTTATTAGCCGCTCTTAGTGGAATGCTTGCAAAGCCTGTATTAGCTGGACAAATCGCCATCATTATCGATGATATTGGTTATCGCCATACGGATAGTAACGTATTAAGTTTGCCACCCTCAGTGACTTTATCTATTTTGCCTCATACCAAAATTGGATCAAATATAGCCACACAAGCTCATCACAACGGCCATGACATTATGGTGCATCTTCCCATGCAAGCGCTCAATGGTAAAGCACTTGGGCTCGGCGGTTTAACCAATCATATGAATGAGGAACAAATGAGGCGCTCAATCAAGGCGTCGGTAGGTAGCGTGCCCCACGCTATTGGGGTGAATAATCATATGGGAAGTTTATTGACTCAACTGGCAGAGCCTATGACTTGGTTGATGCAAGAATTAAAGCAGCATGATTTATTCTTTGTTGATAGCAATACCACGCGCTTTAGTAAGGCAGCGCAAAAAGCCGAACAACAAGGTATTCCATTACTTACTCGACAAATATTCTTAGATAATCAGCTAGATAACGCCTCACTTGAGCGGCAATTTAAGCACTTAATGCAACTAAGCCACAGCCAAGGCTACGCTGTAATAATTGCGCACCCACACCCAGAAACGGTTCGATTTTTGAAAAATAACCTGCAGCGTTTAGAGAGTGAAGGCATTAGCTTAGTGCCAGTATCAAGCTTACTCCCTTACAAACTGGCGTTAACTCAGCAAGATAAACCATCAAGCTAATGATGGTAATAGCTGTACTAATTGATCGCGATTAGACACCATATCCTGCAGATTATAGTGATCAAGCACAGTCAAAAATGCTTTAACTGCCTGAGCTAAGGCGACTTTCAGCTGACAAGCATTAATTAACTGACAAGCTGGCTGATGACAATCAATGACATTCATGGTCGGCTCGAGTTCTCTCACTAACTGACCTATATTAATTTGCTCCGCAGCCTTAGCTAATTTAAAGCCACCATTCTTACCGCGAACCGTATGCAGATAACCAAGCTTACCTAAGTTATGAATGATCTTAGATACATGATTAGGTGATAAATCAAACACCTGAGTAATTTCCGCAATACGATATAATTCTTCACGATTAGGCTTAATGGCCAAATACATGAGTGTACGTAATGCATAATCGGTATAACGAGTTAATTGCATTGTCTATCACCAGATGCTGTCAGAGCTTCGAGCTCAGTTATTAACCACATAGCCTCTGCATTATGAGTGCCGCAGACATCCATACTTGCTTCGAAATCATGACAGACAGCAGGGCGAGTCTCAGAGCCAAATAATAAACATAGGTTGTCACTACTCAACTGAATGCAACGAACGCCGGCAGGTTTACCTTGTGGCATACCTGGTATAGGTGTAGAAATACTTGGAGCAATACAACAAGCTCCACAGCCAAGACGACATTGCATGAACAGCCTCATATCAAAGAAATTACGACTCGATAATCGTAGCCGTCGATTATACCCGATCCCCACCTAAGTTGATCAATCAAACCTAAGTTCAGTAATCAAACACATGGAATATCACGCCTAATCCCAGCTAACATCAACATTTAGCCATTAACCTTTTCATTAATGATTCAGTCTCAAAACAAATAAGCAGAAATAAGCAGTAAGTTCAGCTTCAGGTTAACCTTAATATTTGAAAATATTTCGTAGGTATCTTAAAGAATAATTAGCAAAAAATGCAGGTGAACCAACTCAATTAACACTTGATCGCAAACACTATCCATAACATCACTAGATAAGCTGAATTAATCAGTTAAAAACCAACAAAAAACTCTTAAAAAACCTAAAGAAAAAAGCCCGCTGCGTGAGCAACGGGCTTTATCGACTCTCTTCCGAGAAATTAGGCGCCTGGAGATGACCTACTCTCGCATGGGGAAACCCCACACTACCATCGGCGCGACTGCGTTTCACTTCTGAGTTCGGAATGGGATCAGGTGGTGCCACAGTGCTATGGTCTCCAGACAAATTTGGAAATTCAGAAAGCTAATTATTGAGTACTCAATCTTCAATCAAGTATTTTTCGATTCTTTCAGGCTTGTTCAGTAAAACCCATCTGGGTTGTATGGTTAAGCCTCTCGGGTCATTAGTACAAGTTAGCTCAACGCCTCACAACGCTTACACACCTTGCCTATCAACGTCCTAGTCTCGGACGGCCCTTCAGAGGACTTATAGTCCTAGGGATGACTCATCTTGGGGCTCGCTTCCCGCTTAGATGCTTTCAGCGGTTATCGATTCCGAACGTAGCTACCGGGCAATGCCATTGGCATGACAACCCGAACACCAGCGGTTCGTCCACTCCGGTCCTCTCGTACTAGGAGCAGCTCCCCTCAATCATCCAACGCCCACGGCAGATAGGGACCGAACTGTCTCACGACGTTCTGAACCCAGCTCGCGTACCACTTTAAATGGCGAACAGCCATACCCTTGGGACCGACTTCAGCCCCAGGATGTGATGAGCCGACATCGAGGTGCCAAACACCGCCGTCGATATGAACTCTTGGGCGGTATCAGCCTGTTATCCCCGGAGTACCTTTTATCCGTTGAGCGATGGCCCTTCCATTCAGAACCACCGGATCACTATGACCTACTTTCGTACCTGCTCGACGTGTCTGTCTCGCAGTTAAGCTGGCTTATGCCATTGCACTAACCGTACGATGTCCGACCGTACTTAGCCAACCTTCGTGCTCCTCCGTTACTCTTTGGGAGGAGACCGCCCCAGTCAAACTACCCACCAGGCACTGTCCCTAATCCCGATAAGGGACCTAGGTTAGAACATCAAAACTACAAGGGTGGTATTTCAAGGACGACTCCACACAAACTAGCGTTCATGCTTCAAAGTCTCCCACCTATCCTACACATGTAGGTTCAATGTTCAGTGCCAAGCTATAGTAAAGGTTCACGGGGTCTTTCCGTCTAGCCGCGGGTATACGGCATCTTCACCGCAATTTCAACTTCACTGAGTCTCGGCTGGAGACAGCGTGGCCATCATTACGCCATTCGTGCAGGTCGGAACTTACCCGACAAGGAATTTCGCTACCTTAGGACCGTTATAGTTACGGCCGCCGTTTACCGGGGCTTCGATCATGAGCTTCTCCGAAGATAACCCAATCAATTAACCTTCCGGCACCGGGCAGGCGTCACACCGTATACTTCATCTTGCGATTTTGCACAGTGCTGTGTTTTTGATAAACAGTTGCAGCCACCTGGTATCTGCGACTCCCGCTAGCTTAGAGAGCAAGTCTCATCACCGGCAGGAGCGTACCTTCTCCCGAAGTTACGGTACCATTTTGCCTAGTTCCTTCAGCCGAGTTCTCTCAAGCGCCTTGGTATTCTCTACCCGACCACCTGTGTCGGTTTGGGGTACGATTCCTGCTAACCTGAAGCTTAGAAGATTTTCCTGGAAGCATGGCATCAACTACTTCAGTCCCGTAGGACCTCGTCATCAGCTCTCAGCGTATGTATTCCCGGATTTGCCTAAGAATACCGCCTACCACCTTAAACGCGGACTACCAACGCCGCGCTAGCCTAGCCTTCTCCGTCTCTCCATCGCAGTTAGCACAAGTACGGGAATATTAACCCGTTTCCCATCGACTACGCCTTTCGGCCTCGCCTTAGGGGTCGACTCACCCTGCCCCGATTAACGTTGGACAGGAACCCTTGGTCTTCCGGCGAGGGGGTTTTTCACCCCCTTTATCGTTACTCATGTCAGCATTCGCACTTCTGATACCTCCAGCGTGGGTTACCCCTTCACCTTCAACGGCTTACAGAACGCTCCTCTACCGCGCATCTCTAATGAAATGCACCCGTAGCTTCGGTGACTAGCTTAGCCCCGTTACATCTTCCGCGCAGGCCGACTCGACTAGTGAGCTATTACGCTTTCTTTAAATGATGGCTGCTTCTAAGCCAACATCCTAGCTGTCTAAGCCTTCCCACATCGTTTCCCACTTAGCTAGTACTTTGGGACCTTAGCTGACGGTCTGGGTTGTTTCCCTTTTGACAACGGACGTTAGCACCCGCTGTCTGTCTCCCGCATAGTACTCATTGGTATTCGGAGTTTGCAAAGGGTTGGTAAGTCGGGATGACCCCCTAGCCTTAACAGTGCTCTACCCCCAATGGTATTCGTGCGAGGCGCTACCTAAATAGCTTTCGAGGAGAACCAGATATCTCCCGGTTTGATTGGCCTTTCACCCCCAGCCACAAGTCATCCGCTAATTTTTCAACATTAGTCGGTTCGGTCCTCCAGTTGATGTTACTCAACCTTCAACCTGCCCATGGCTAGATCACCGGGTTTCGGGTCTACACCTAGCAACTAAACGCGCAGTTAACACTCGGTTTCCCTACGGCTCCGCTATTCGCTTAACCTCGCTACTAAATGTAAGTCGCTGACCCATTATACAAAAGGTACGCAGTCACGGTCTCAAGAACCGCTCCCACTGCTTGTACGTATACGGTTTCAGGTTCTATTTCACTCCCCTCACAGGGGTTCTTTTCGCCTTTCCCTCACGGTACTGGTTCACTATCGGTCAGTCAGGAGTATTTAGCCTTGGAGGATGGTCCCCCCATGTTCAGACAACATATCACGTGTGCCGCCTTACTCGTTTTCATCTAAGGTTAGTTTTCATGTACGGGACTATCACCCTGTACCGTTGGACTTTCCAGACCATTCCACTAACACCCCCTAGACTTAAGGGCTAATCCCCGTTCGCTCGCCGCTACTTAGGGAATCTCGGTTGATTTCTTTTCCTCTGGGTACTTAGATGTTTCAGTTCCCCAGGTTCGCCTCATACAGCTATGTATTCACTGTATGATGACCACTTATGTGGCCGGGTTTCCCCATTCGGACATCGTTAGCTCAAATGCTTGTTACTAGCTCGCCAACGCTTTTCGCAAGTTACTACGTCCTTCATCGCCTCTGACTGCCAAGGCATCCACCGTATACGCTTAGTCACTTAACCATACAACCCAAATGAGTTTCACTTGAGCGTATTGCAACTAGCTGGTTTTTACTGTCTCTTGCTTTCGCAAAAGAACGCCTTGATTTACTTCATTTCTGAAGTTAAAGAATATCCAAAACACTTGATTAAAGTATTTTGAGAACTCAATTTTGTATCACCTAATGCTCGCGCATTAAGTTCTACTATCAGCTTTCCAAATTTTTAAAGAACGACACCCCTTCAAAGGAAGGTAATGTTTTGCTCGTCAACAAGACAAGGCAATCTGTGTGAACACTCAACAGTAATGCTAAATCGCATAGGTAAGGAGGTGATCCAGCCCCAGGTTCCCCTAGGGCTACCTTGTTACGACTTCACCCCAGTCATGAACCACACCGTGGTAAACGCCCTCCCCGAAGGGTTAAGCTATCTACTTCTGGTGCAGCCCACTCCCATGGTGTGACGGGCGGTGTGTACAAGGCCCGGGAACGTATTCACCGTGGCATTCTGATCCACGATTACTAGCGATTCCGACTTCATGGAGTCGAGTTGCAGACTCCAATCCGGACTACGATCGGCTTTGTGAGATTAGCTCCACCTCGCGGCTTTGCAACCCTCTGTACCGACCATTGTAGCACGTGTGTAGCCCTACTCGTAAGGGCCATGATGACTTGACGTCGTCCCCACCTTCCTCCGGTTTATCACCGGCAGTCTCCCTAGAGTTCCCACCATTACGTGCTGGCAAATAAGGATAAGGGTTGCGCTCGTTGCGGGACTTAACCCAACATTTCACAACACGAGCTGACGACAGCCATGCAGCACCTGTCTCAGAGTTCCCGAAGGCACTAAGCTATCTCTAGCGAATTCTCTGGATGTCAAGAGTAGGTAAGGTTCTTCGCGTTGCATCGAATTAAACCACATGCTCCACCGCTTGTGCGGGCCCCCGTCAATTCATTTGAGTTTTAACCTTGCGGCCGTACTCCCCAGGCGGTCTACTTAATGCGTTAGCTTGAGAGCCCAGTGTTCAAGACACCAAACTCCGAGTAGACATCGTTTACGGCGTGGACTACCAGGGTATCTAATCCTGTTTGCTCCCCACGCTTTCGTGCATGAGCGTCAGTCTTTGTCCAGGGGGCCGCCTTCGCCACCGGTATTCCTTCAGATCTCTACGCATTTCACCGCTACACCTGAAATTCTACCCCCCTCTACAAGACTCTAGTTTGCCAGTTCAAAATGCAATTCCCAGGTTGAGCCCGGGGCTTTCACATCTCGCTTAACAAACCGCCTGCGCACGCTTTACGCCCAGTAATTCCGATTAACGCTCGGACCCTCCGTATTACCGCGGCTGCTGGCACGGAGTTAGCCGGTCCTTCTTCTGTAGGTAACGTCACAGCTAACGGGTATTAACCGTCAACCTTTCCTCCCTACTGAAAGTGCTTTACAACCCGAAGGCCTTCTTCACACACGCGGCATGGCTGCATCAGGGTTTCCCCCATTGTGCAATATTCCCCACTGCTGCCTCCCGTAGGAGTCTGGGCCGTGTCTCAGTCCCAGTGTGGCTGATCATCCTCTCAGAACAGCTAGGGATCGTCGCCTAGGTGAGCCTTTACCTCACCTACTAGCTAATCCCACCTGGGCTTATCCATCAGCGCAAGGACCCGAAGGCTCCCCTGCTTTCCCCCGTAGGGCGTATGCGGTATTAGCAGTCGTTTCCAACTGTTATCCCCCACAAATGGGCAAATTCCCAGGCATTACTCACCCGTCCGCCGCTCGCCGGCAAAGTAACAAGTTACTTCCCGCTGCCGCTCGACTTGCATGTGTTAGGCCTGCCGCCAGCGTTCAATCTGAGCCATGATCAAACTCTTCAATTAAAGTTTTGTTCGGACCCAAAGGTCCTGCTCAATGAATTCTGTCGATTCGATGATAAATCACCGAATTTGCATGTTATGCGGACATCTTCGTTGAAGTCTCTTGCGAGACGTTTTAAATCGTTGTCGATTTATCAACTACTGTGAATGTCCACACAGATTTGCTTGTCTTCTACTTGTTAAAGAACGTTGCCGCTACGGGCTAGGGATGCGTATTTTACGCATTTCCTGTTGTGCGTCAAGTGTTTTATTCAACAACTTGTCGTCACTACTGAATACCTTAAGTAGTCAGTAAGTCGTCACTATCTACTGCGTTGCCGCACCATCTCGTGTCGATGGGCTGCATTATAGGGAGTGTTCGCTATTGTGCAAGCGCTTTTCGCTATAAAAAATGCCGCTCGGCTAGGGTTTAGCCAAAAGCGACATTTTATAGACAAAGCGAGTGAATTCTAAACTAAAACGCTAGTTGAGCCATTGCTGGATCAGCTTTTCAGCTTGTGGATCGGCCCAATCAACATAACTACGAACAAAGGCTATTAGCTCGCCTTGCTTATTCAGGATAAAAGTCGCTGGTATATAGTCAAGTGGGAAAATCTCACCCAAGGCCTGCTTGGAATCATAATAAGAAGTGAAGTTATTCATGCCTAAGTCAGCCAAGAAAGACTTAACTAGTTTCTGACCTTCTGCATCTATAGAGATAGGCAGAACGACAAAATCGGCATTTGAAAACTTTTTAGCTAAGGCGTCAAGGGCTGGTAGCTCACGGACACAAGGAGGACACCAAGTGGCCCACATGTTAACCATTACGACCTTACCTTGATATTGGCTAAAATCAATCGGGTTACCTTGATTATCACTAAAGCTGACTTTATCTAATGAGTAAGCTTTTGGTAACACTTGAATTTTATCAACCGTTGATTGCGGTTTAGCCTGTTCTGACGCGACCTGCATGCCAGGGTATGCACTCACAAGCTGACTCGCGCATAGCATACCAATAACCAATGCCTTAGCTAATACTCTCATTTAGATTGCTTTCCTTTTAGCAAGCGCTGCAGCTCTTGTTGATCTTCGGCGGATAAATTCACTGGCGCATTAGGCTCAATGCGCTGACGACGAATAAATTTAAACGCAATGAACAGACCAATAAGCAGTAACAACAAAGGACCTAGCCATAACACGTAAGTTTTAGCTTCCATTCTTGGCTTATAGAGTACGAACTCACCATAACGGCTAGTCATAAACTCTACAATTTGGTCATCACTCTTGCCTTCATCGACCATCTTATACACTTCAAGACGCAGATCGCGGGCAACTGGTGAGTTAGAGTCTACCAAGTTCTGGTTTTGACACTGTGGGCAACGTAATTCATTGGCCAGTGTTAACGCCCGCTGCTGATTACTTTGATTTTTGAATTCATAAGTATCTATGGGAGTCGCTTGCACAGCCGCAGATACTAACAGCACTGCTGACATGATTAAGTGGGATAACTTCATGACGTTGCTCCTGCGCTAGCGGCTTCGGCTTTTAACTGTTGCACCATAGGCAGCAAAGTTTCACGCCACACAGTCGGATCTATAGGACCTGCGAAGCGATATCTGATGATCCCGTTGTGATCTATGATGAAAGTTTCTGGCGCGCCATACACTCCGAGATCTAATCCTAAGCGACCATCTTTATCGAAGATGTTTTTCGCGTAAGGATCGCCTTCACGATTCAGTTCACGAATCGCTAAGCCGCGCTCGTCACGATAATTGATACCGTAAACTGGCACAATATTCTGACGCGCTAAGCTCATTAGGAACGGATGCTCGTATTTACAGCTTGGGCACCAAGTCGCCCAAACGTTCATTAAAGCGACCTGCCCTTTTAAATCCTCATTAGTAATCATGAGGTTCGGGTTTTCCAATTGTTGCAACTGGAAAGCCGGGATCGGCTTTCCTTCAAGTGCTGAATCTAATTTCTCTGGGCTTAAGAACAATCCTTTGAATAAAAAGACTGACATGCCCAGAAAAATAAACAATGGAATAAAAAGAATAACTCTATTTTTATTCATTACTTTCTTACCTATTAAGCGGTCGCAATTACTGCTGCATGAGATTCTTTAGCCGTTTGCTTTTGACGATAACGCTTATCAGACGCGGCGAAGAAACCACCCATCATCATGAAAATGCCGCCAAACCAAATCCAACGAACGTATGGCTTATAGTTCAAGCGCACAGCAAATTCCGTTGGGCTAATTGGGTCACCCATGGTCACGTACAAATCGCGAGTAAAGCCCCAGTCAATACCTGCTTCAGTCATATCCATGACCTGAACGTTATATTGACGACGGTCAGGTTTAAGCAAGCTAATGAACTCACCGTTTTTAAGGATCTCAACTTGGCCTTGCTTAGCGGTATAGTTAGGACCTACTACATTCTTAGTTTCAAGGAAGTTGAAGGTATAACCGGCTAATTCATGGCTAGCACCAGGCCCCATACGCACGCTCTTTTCAAGCGAGTAGTTAGACACCATAGTTGCGCCAAAAATAGACATAGCGATACCCAAGTGGGCAAGTACCATACCCAATTGACTACGACCCATACGAGTCAGCTTAATATCGCCTTGCTTACCCTTAACGATATGGTAAGCCGCCACTAACGTTGCTAGAACCACCCATACTGTGGTGCCGACACCTAACATCACCCAAACATTAAATTCGCTACCGAAAATAAATGGGGCAACAATACCAGATGCTGCAGCAATCAAAGCAGGCACTGTGAGTGAGCGCTTAAGTTCTCCAGCTTTAGCTTTTTTCCAGCGCAGGTTAGGGCCTATGCCCATAAACACAAACAGCACTAACACGATAGGCACAAACACAGCATTAAAATATGGTGGGCCAACCGAAATCTTACCCATGTTCAGAGCATCAATCAGCAGTGGATATAATGTTCCAAGCAATACAGTTCCGCAGGCAACGGTCAGCAATACGTTACAAACCAGCAACATAGTCTCTCTTGACCACAACTCGAAACGGGCTGGGCTGCTCATTTCACTAGCCCTGAATGCGAATAACGTCAGCGAACCACCCACGGCTAAACCAAGCAGCAAGAGAATGAACATGCCTCGGCTTGGGTCGGCAGCAAATGAATGCACAGAGGTTAATACTCCAGAACGAACAATAAAGGTTCCAAGCAAACTCAGTGAGAAAGCAAAGATAGATAGTAATACCGTCCAGTTACGGAAGGCGCCGCGCTTTTCAGTCACAATCACAGAGTGAACTAAGGCGGTACCAATCAACCAAGGCATGAACGATGCGTTTTCAACCGGATCCCAGAACCACCATCCGCCCCAACCTAATTCGTAATACGCCCACCACGAACCTAAAGCGATACCACCGGTAAGGAATACCCAAGCCGATAATATCCAAGGACGGCTCCAACGAGCCCAAGCAGAATCAAGACGACCACTCATAAGAGCGGCAATCGCGAATGCAAAGCTTACGGCAAAACCTACATAGCCGAGATACAGCATTGGTGGGTGGAAAATCAGACCCACGTCTTGCAGCATAGGGTTAAGGTCACGCCCCTCCCCAGGAACTGGGAATAAGCGCTCAAATGGGCTTGATGTCAGCAACATGAACAGCGTAAAGCCAATAGTGATAAAGGCTAAAATGCTTAACACTCGAGCCGTAAACACTTCTTCGAGGCCACGACTAAAAGTCGCTACCGCCGCAGCCCACACAGTTAATGAAAAGACCCAAAACAGCAGCGATCCTTCATGCCCACCCCAAACAGCTGCAATTTTAAAGAAAATTGGTAACTGCGAATTAGAATGATGCGCAACGTATGCAACAGAGAAATCATCGATAGCAAATGAATAGCCTAATGTGATGACCGATAACGTAATAAAGAAAAACATGCCATAAGTTAATGGCCAGGCATAGCGCACCAGATATTGGTCCTTGCGGGCAATTCCGATTAAGGGCACACAAGATAATAAGATGGCAAACGCTAAACCTATTATCAGTGAGAAGTGTCCAAGTTCAGGGATCATTGGGGTTCCTCGGTGTCACAGTGAATGTTGATACAACGTTACGCTGATCAACGCACAAAAATATGAATCACACATTAGATTGTACGAATTTTTGCTCATTTTAGTGTTTGCTATTGTATCTGTCTGCTAGTTTGACCGAATAATGGGTCAGGTGTCGCATTCTGAGTTAATACAAAACTGTCAACTCGTTAACAAAAATTACGTGCATCGGCAGTCTGACAGTCCATCATGGCAAAAGTTTCGGGATTTTTTCTTTATGATTTAATATGTGAACCAGTCCTCAAACTAGAATATAGACTGCGAGCTAGCTCTTATATTCATGTTCAATGAAGCATCTTTGCGTATAATCGCCGCATTATGTGTGGCAATATTGCCGCAATTTTGTAACTAACGTGAAGTGAAATAATGACCACCTTTTGGATTTTTATCGCTCTTGTCGTGTTAGTCAGCTTACTGCTGATTTGGGTACCTCATTTTCGGCAGCAAAAGTTGCTAATTGCTGAAGCCGCTGGCATACGCAACCAGACCAATATCGAACTTTTTAACGAACGCTTAGCCGTGTTAGAAAAAGAACTTGACGAAGAATTACTGGATCAGCAAGAGTTTGCCGCACTGAAGCAAGAACTGGAAATCAGTCTGCTGCAGGACATGAAGCAAGGAAGTGATGAGTCACTCACTGCCACCATCAAGCCAAAAAGCCCACTGATCCCAGCCGTCTTATCGATAGTATTAGTCGGTATTTCTGCTTACTGCTATCAGCATTTAGGCGCTTATCAAATGTTAGATCAGCCTATGACTGCCGCTAATCCTCACGCAGGCATGACGGCCGATCAAATCATGTCACAACAAGTGATGATGATGGAGCAGCAAGTTAAGGCTCAGCCAGATAACAGCCAGGCTTGGTTTAACTTAGGTCACGCTTACATTTCAGCTAATCGTTACGATGATGCCGTAACTTCTTTTGATAAAGTGATTGATTTAGTTGGTCTACATGCTGAGCTTATTGGCCCTAAAGCCACGGCTTTATTTTATAAAAATAATCAGCAAATGACGCCAGCTATTCAGGCCTTGATTGATCAAGCGTTATCGTTAGACTCAAAAGATCCATCAACCTTGTTATTAGTCGGTATGAATGCTTTCTTCAATGCTAACTACAGCGAAGCCATTAATGCATGGGAAACTATCTTAGGTAGTGATCGCACTGATGTTGATCGCAGCGCTGTGATTAACGCCATTGAGACCGCTAAAATGCGTTTAGGGGCTGAAACTGGCGAAATGCCACAAGATGCCACTCATCAAAAAACTATGACAAAAAATAACACTGCGCCAGCACCTAAAACCATGCCAAGCGCTGCCACTGTGACTATTGCCATTAGTATAGCGCCTGAATTGGCCGATAAAGTCGGTCCATCAGATATGTTATTTGTCTTCGCACGCCCAGTTACTGGTGCCAAGGTACCGTTAGCGGCTACCAAAATCAGCGTCAAAGCCTTGCCTGCCAATGTCGTGTTGGATGACACCACCAATATGGGCGGCGAAATGAAGTTAAGTGATGCTACTGCGGTTGAGATTATCGCAGTTTTATCTAAACATGGTAGCGTCAGACCACAAGCAGGTGACTTACAAGGCAAACTGGCTAACGTCAGCGTCGGTGGTAACGGCACTTTAGTGATTGATACCTTAGTGAACTAAGCCTACTGGCATTCATAAAAAGTTCATAAAAAAACCGGCCAAGGCCTAATGCCGTTCACTTAGTGTGAACGGCATTTTTCTTAGGCTTAATGGGATACTTGTTTTTACTCATTTTTAACGCACGTGGATAGGCTCTATCCCGTTTCCCATCAAGCTTGAACTGCCTCGCATTACGCACTATGTCCAAGACATCTCTCGGAACATTCCCTGGCGTTTGAGATGGCAGCTGAGTTAATTTTAAAATGATATAACTCGACGCATCTCTAAAGCTTAATTGGTTCGGATGTAACGACGGTAAGCTTTTAGCCATCAACACCATCTTGTATCTGATGAGGTTATAGGCCAACAGTACCCCCCACAATTCTTGGATAACCAGCTCTGGCAATTGACTGCGTAGCGTAAAGCGACTCTCCAGCAGATGTTGCTTCATCTCCCGATAGCCCACTGCTATCTCCCATCGATGGGCATATAAATCCACTATCTCGGCCCCCGGATAACGCAAGGGGTCAGTTAATCAGGTCAAAATGGAAACCAACTTACCTTTTACCGTCTTCGTCAGTAAGCGAGCTTCAATATTGTCAGGCAATAGGCCACTTCTTTCTGGCTTGAGGTGTGGTGGTTAACTGCACCAGTTGGTCGTGTTTTCCTAAAGAGCGTACCACTTCATATTGTGTGCCTTTCTTCAACGGCAGCAGCCAGTGGCTGTTAGGTTGAGCCTGTTGCCAGGCGTGCAAAAGCCCCAAGGAATAGAAGCCTCTGTCAAACAGAGTCAGGCTGTTATTGGGTATGCTGGATATCAGTTCGGCGGCTAAATTCATTTCACTGACAGCAACAGAATCAAAGGCACTGTTCAATACCAAGTGGCTGCTTAATTCCATCATGCAAACCATACGAATTTGAGGATAGCCAGCATCACCAGCAGCATTGGCGGTTTTGGCAAAGGCCTGGTTGTTTTGCTCACTATCAGGTGTTCGCCACACGACACCATCGACACCGTAGAGGTTGAGTCCACACCAATGAGGATGCTCGGCTCTCTCATGCCAGGTTTTGGCACTTCGCTTAAACATATCCTGAACAACGTCAGAGCCCAGCCGCTTGCGCGCTTGCGTGACAGCACTGCGAGCCACGTAATCCACCTCTTGAGGTAAGACGATAGCAAGCTTATTGATGAGAGAGCGGACGGACTCGCCTCTGAACAGAGCCATACCAATCACCGCCCAAATCATGGCATCCATAGGTAACTTACGTCGCCGTAAACTGGCAACACCATGTGAATCAAGGCACGACTGAATTAAATCAGGCTCAAGCACATCGGCCAGACAGGTGAATTCGGTATGGCGATTGATATGGGTACGCGCCAAAGCGTCTGAAAGTTGCATAAAAAAATCCGATGACATGGGGTCATCGGATTTTGATCCTTTCAGTGAGATCGTCAAGCAATCTGTCTTAACTGATCGGCATTAGGCCTTAGCCGGTTTTTTATTGCAGAAAGAGTCTTATTTAGACATAAACTCAATCGCGTTTTTGTAATCTTGATCGGTACAGTCAGTACACATACCGCCTGGTGGCATAGCGCCTTTACCAGTTTTAATAGTAGCTACTAAAGTATCCATACCTTGTGCCAAGCGTGGTTCCCAAGCCGCTACATCATGAACTTTAGGGGCACCAGCAACACCCATACTATGACAAACTTGGCATGCCTTGTTGTAAACAGCCTCTCCATCCTGAGCAAAAGCGCTTGGTGACATAGTCATCACAGCGAATGCAGTCATGGCTAACATTTTTTTCATGCTTATTTTCCTAATGCTAATATACAAAGCTCATCGCTGCCAAAACTGGGCAGACTCCTTTTGACAAACAAAGGTTACTACAATCTGTACAAAAACTCACGTTTTTGTGATCCATATCTATAGATTTGCAACATTGATGAAATTGATGTCAAAGATTTTGTATATTAGCAACTTGAGCAAAAGTTCCCACTTTAATTGGTTTCTTGGAAGCACTTCAAATTGCTGGAATATAGCGCTTAACCACAGTAACTCCCTATTTACCTTTATGTTAGTATCACTAATGTTAGATTTTCAGCACCCGATAGAGGATACAGTGACGGACCAAATGAATTCCCCATTAATATCAGCCAGTGAACTCACCTGCATTCGCGAAGAACGCATTCTGTTTGATGGTTTAAGTTTTGATATTGGTGCTGGAGATATTGTTCAAATCGAAGGTCCTAACGGTGCCGGAAAAACTAGCTTATTGCGCATTTTAGCGGGTCTATCGCGACCATATGCCGGTGATGTTTATTATCAGCAGCAAAATATCACCCACTACCGCGATGAATTTAACTCTGATCTGCTCTATTTAGGCCATTTAGCTGGCGTAAAAAGTGAATTAACCGCAGAAGAAAACCTTAACACTAACTTACGCTTAAGTGGCTACGATGACGCCAAAGTGGCTGCCATCTTGAGTAATGTTAATCTCACTGGTTTTGAGGATGCGCTGGCAGGACACTTGTCGGCAGGCCAGCACCGCCGCACCGCGCTTGCCAGACTTTGGCACACTAATTGTAAAATATGGATATTAGATGAGCCGTTTACTGCCATCGATAAGAAAGGTGTTGAAGATTTAGAGAACTTATTTTTAACACATGCCGCAAATGGCGGCTGCGTCATCATGACGACTCACCAAGACATGGGTGTTATCGCACATGATAGAGTTCGCAAAATCCGACTAGATTATCGCTTCCTATAAGGTTTACCTGGATGAAAAGCAGAAACCTCAATTACACCCAAGCATTTTTTACCGTACTCAATCGTGATTTGAAAATTGCGGTGCGTCATCGCGGTGATATTTTTAACCCATTATTATTTTTCGTTATGGTAGTGACCCTATTCCCTCTAGGTGTAGGACCAGAGCCGCAGATGCTGAGCCGCATTGCCCCTGGGGTAATTTGGGTGGCCGCACTATTGGCTTCAATGCTGTCGTTAGAGCGACTATTTAAAACAGATTATAGCGATGGCAGCTTAGAGCAAATGCTGTTAAGCCCGCAGCCACTGCCATTAATGATATTGGCAAAAGTAATAGCTCATTGGTTACTAACTGGTGTGCCTCTTATCATCATAGCGCCACTGCTAGCCGTATTACTGCACTTAGATGAAAACAGCTATGTCGCACTTATCGCCACCTTAGCCTTAGGTACGCCAGTACTGAGTTTACTGGGCGCCATTGGTATGGCGCTAACCGTTGGCTTACGCAAAGGCGGCGTGTTAGTAAGCCTATTAATCTTACCTCTTTATATTCCAGTGTTGATATTTGCCACCAGTGCTATCGATGCTGCGAGCATGAATCTACCTTTTGATGGTCAACTAGCGATTATTGCTGCTATGTTGGTCGGTTCTTTAACCTTGGCACCATTTGCAATTGGCGCCTCTCTAAGAGTGAGTACTAACTAAAATGTGGAAATGGTTACACCCTTACGCGGATCCAGAACGTGCATATCAGCTCGCTGGGAAATTACTGCCTTGGTTTGCGGCCCTAGCGATTGGCATGTTAGCCACCGGAACCCTGTGGGGACTGTTATTTGCACCGAGTGATTATCAGCAAGGCGATAGCTATCGCATCATCTTTATTCATGTGCCAGCCGCGTCTATGTCGATGGCTGCTTATATGGCCATGGCTACCGCCTCTTTTGTTGGTCTAGTATGGCAAATTAAAGCCGCCGACTGGGCTGCTGCCGCTATCGCGCCTATCGGCGCTGTTATCACCTTTATTGCATTAGTGACAGGCGCCACTTGGGGTAAACCTATGTGGGGCGCATGGTGGGTATGGGATGCACGCCTGACATCTGAATTAGTATTATTATTCTTATACTTAGGCGTAATAGCTTTATACTCATCTTTTGAGGATAAAGTACTCGCGGCGCGCGCTGCCGGCATTCTTGCTATTGTCGGGGTGATCAATATTCCAATTATTAAGTATTCGGTGGATTGGTGGAGCTCGCTGCATCAGCCATCAACCATTAGAATTACAGAAAAATCAGCCATGCCGACTGATATGCTGTATCCACTTTTAATCAATATTTTAGGTTTCGCCCTTATGATAGGTGCGCTGACTATTGTCCGCTTCCGTGCTGAAGTACTGGCACGTAACGGTATGCGTCCATGGGTACGCCAATTAGCGCTGGCACAAGGATCTAAATAATGGAATTTAATTCATTCAGTGAATTTCTGAACATGGGTGGTTACGGCTTCTACGTGTGGTTAGCCTATGGTGTGAGCTTTGGTTCGTTATTAATTTTGACCATAGCAAGTGTTGGCCGCAAGAAACGAGTCCTGACTGAAATAGCGAAGAAGCTCGAACGCGAAGAACGACTTAAACAGAATCGGAGCAATAAACAGTGAATCCAAGACGTAAAAAGAGATTCGTATTAGCCGTTGGATTAATTGCTGGCGTTGCTGCAATTGCATCCTTGTTATTGTATGCCTTAAATTCAAACCTGAATTTATTCTATACACCAACCGAGATTACCCAAGGCAAGAAAGATACCGGCGTTAAACCTGAACCAGGCCAACGGATCCGCGTTGGTGGCATGGTTACTGTTGGATCGTTAGTTCGCGATCCTGAAAGTCTACACATTGAGTTTGCAGTGCATGATGCTGCCGGTGGCGAAATCATAGTGACTTATGACGATCTGCTGCCAGATCTATTCCGTGAAGGCCAAGGTATTGTTGCCCAAGGCGTATTAACTGACGACTATAAACTGCAAGCTTCTGAAGTATTGGCCAAGCATGATGAAAACTACATGCCACCAGAAGTCGCTGAAGCCATGGGTAAGACCCATGAAAAACTCGACTATAATGATGAACAAGTGAAATCAGTACAATAATACCAAGATGCCGCAACTCAGTTTGCGGCATTTTTTTAACTGCAATAACGCGCTTAAGTATACCGACATTCAAACAATAACAAGTTTAGTGGCGTCAATGGATTAGATGCTCGCACATAATCATGCCCCAGTGATTAGCGCCTCAAGCTCATAAGTCGTAAGTCATAAGTCATAAGTCATAAGTCATAAGTCATAAGTCATCTAGCGTATGGCAAACTTCCTTAGACTCCCCTTAAATAGCCTAAAAACCACCCTTCATTGCCATATCCCAACAAAATACTGATTCCCATGTAATACCGCTGATGGTTTACAGGTCTCAAACGCCCACAATCACTGCCTACCAACGTTAAGATCATTGTTACCATTGCCATTATGAAGGGTGTCAACGACCGGTAGAGCATGCTTACAGACTCGATTAATCCGAAGTAAAAATGCTGGACTCTAATTGAGATAGAAAACACAAGGCGGTGAAACTGATCGCCAAATTAAGTTGACCACTACAAGAGTGATTAACTATGAGCTTGACTGTTAAAGATAAATCTTAGGGAATAGCTAGTTTACCTCCGAATTAAACTCATTAATTTGACATATATAAACGCCACCCTGACGCCCACAGAGCCAGATACAGGCTTAAAAATAAATTGTGTAATCGAGATGCGTTTGAAGTGGAACTTTCCCGTAGTAGGGTGTGAGAGCTTTCTGAAGTGGCTTATCAGGGATAGTCATACCCATAGTGTTTTTCAGCAATAGAAAGAGACTGCCAATAAAGAATAACCAGAAGTAGAGTCAAACTTAATGCAGGGAAACAGCACAGTGTAAATAAGGGGAGAAAGCTGGATAGTTTAATTCAGCTAGAGAATGGAGCTAGAACGAAGATAATACGAAGACAATACTTAGAATTCAAGAGATTTAAGATAATAAAAAACCGGACACTAGGCCCGGTTTTTTCATACAACCTGATTATTACTCAGCAGCTTCAACTTCAACAGCTTGAGCAGCTTCAGGACGACCAACGAGCTCGATGTAAGCCATAGGGGCTTTATCACCGGCACGCAGACCGCACTTCAGGATGCGGGTATAGCCACCAGGACGTTCCTGGTAACGTGGACCCAATTCATTGAACAATTTACCTACAACTTCAGAGTCGCGGGTACGAGCAAATGCCAGACGACGATTTGCAACGCTGTCACTTTTAGAAAGTGTTATCAGAGGCTCAACTACGCGACGGAGCTCTTTCGCTTTCACTAAAGTCGTCTTGATAATCTCATGACGAACCAGTGATGAAGCCATGTTACGGAACATAGCTTGGCGGTGGCTGCTGTTGCGGTTAAGTTGACGACCACTCTTACGATGGCGCATGACCTAATCCTTATAACCTAAATCTGTACAAACCTGGGACTTATAGGTCGTCTGCTAAACTAGCTGGAGGCCAGTTTTCCAAACGCATACCTAACGACAGTCCGCGAGAAGCCAACACATCCTTGATCTCGGTAAGAGATTTCTTACCCAGGTTAGGAGTTTTGAGCAACTCAACTTCAGTACGCTGTACCAGATCACCGATGTAATGAATCGCTTCAGCCTTCAAACAGTTGGCTGAACGTACAGTTAGCTCTAAATCGTCGACAGGACGCAGCAAAATCGGATCAAACTCTGGCTTCTCTTCTTTCTGTTCTGGTTCAGAAACATCACGTAATTCTACAAACGCATCTAGCTGTTCAGCCAAAATTGTTGCAGAGCGACGGATAGCTTCTTCTGGGTCGATAGTACCATTAGTGGTCATATCAATTACCAGTTTATCCAGGTCAGTACGTTGTTCCACACGAGCTGACTCAACATTATAAGCAATGCGAGCAACTGGTGAGAAAGAAGCGTCTACCAACAGGCGACCAATCGGGCGATCGTCGTCTTCGGTTTGAGCACGGGCAGAAGCCGGTACATAACCGCGACCACGTTCAACACGAATACGCATGCTGATATCATTGTTACCGGTCAGATGACAGATAACATGATCTGGGTTCACGATAGAGACATCGCCGTCGTGGGTGATATCTGCTGCAGTAACAGGGCCTGCGCCGGACTTGCTCAATGTGAGCATAGCCTCGTCTTTACCCTCGATAGTCACTGCTAACCCTTTCAGGTTCAGCAAGATTTCAAGGATATCTTCTTGTACGCCTTCCTTGCTGCTATATTCATGCAGCACGCCGTCGATCTCGACTTCGGTAACTGCGCAGCCGGGCATAGACGACAATAGGATGCGACGCAACGCGTTTCCTAAAGTGTGACCAAAACCACGTTCAAGTGGCTCCAGAGTCACCTTGGCACGCGTTGGGTTAACCTGCTCGATATCAACGAGACGCGGTTTAAGAAATTCTGTAACAGAACCCTGCATTGTGTCCTCTCTTGTTTGTTAGCTTTACTTAGAGTAAAGCTCGACGATCAGCTGTTCGTTAATTTCCGCAGACAAGTCGCTACGTTCTGGCAGACGCTTGAAAGCACCTTCCATCTTAGCGGTATCTACTTCAACCCATGTAGGCTTTTCGCGTTGAGCTGCCACTTCTAAAGCCGCTTTAATACGAGCTTGAGTGCGTGACTTCTCACGAATGCTTACAACATCATTCGCAGACACTTTGAATGACGGAATATTAACAACACGACCGTTGACCATAATAGACTTATGGCTAACTAGCTGACGTGATTCAGCACGAGTCGCGCCAAAGCCCATACGATAAACTACGTTATCCAGGCGGCATTCTAAAAGTTGCAACAGGTTTTCACCAGTGTTGCCTTTTGCACGTGCTGCATCTTTGTAATAGTTACGGAACTGCTTTTCCAGCACACCATAAATACGACGAACTTTTTGTTTCTCGCGCAGCTGAGTACCGTACTCAGACAAACGTGGCTTACGAGCGCCATGTTGGCCTGGTGCAGCTTCAAGCTTACACTTCGAATCAATTGCTCTCACACCGCTTTTCAGGAAAAGGTCTGTACCTTCTCGGCGGCTGAGCTTGAGCTTAGGACCCAAGTATCTTGCCATGATCTTTCTCCAATATCCTAGCTAGACGTCGTTATACGCGACGCTTTTTAGGAGGACGACAACCGTTATGAGGGATAGGCGTCACATCGGTAATGTTGGTAATTTTATAACCAACAGCGTTCAGCGCACGAATGGCTGACTCACGACCTGGACCTGGACCCTTCACGAAAACTTCAAGGTTTTTAACACCATAATCCTGAGCAGCGGCACCTGCGCGCTCAGCAGCCACCTGCGCAGCAAATGGAGTAGATTTACGTGAACCACGGAAACCTGAACCACCTGACGTCGCCCATGACAATGCGTTACCCTGACGATCAGTGATAGTAACAATTGTATTGTTGAAAGACGCATGGATATGCGCCATACCATCCGCAACCTGTTTACGTACGCGCTTACGCGGAGAACGTGACGGAACTTTAGCCATTGTCTACCTTCCCGTTACTTCTTGATTGGTTTACGTGGACCTTTGCGTGTACGCGCATTGGTCTTAGTACGTTGCCCACGAAGAGGCAGGCTACGACGATGGCGGAGACCACGATAACAACCAAGGTCCATAAGACGTTTGATGTTCATGGAAATCTCACGACGCAAGTCACCTTCTACAGTGTATTTGGCGACTTCTTCGCGTAGAGTATCAATTTGAGCTTCGCTCAATTCCTTGATCTTAGCATCTTCGGCGATTGAAGTAGCTGCGCAGATTGCTCTAGCGCGAGTACGTCCAATACCAAAAATTGCAGTCAAAGCAATGACTGTATGCTTTTGATCAGGAATGTTAATGCCAGCTATACGGGCCACTATGCACTCCTTATAAGTTAAAGGCCATCTGTGAAAAGCCCGAAAGGATACTCAACAGATGACAGTTTTGCAATCAATTTTTAATCAGCCCTATCAAATAGGGCTGATTAAATGTTTTTAGCCTTGACGCTGTTTGTGTTTTGGTTCAACACAGATAACGCGAACAACGCCACTACGCTTGATGATCTTGCAGTTACGGCAGATCCTCTTCACGGAAGCACGAACTTTCATTTCAACACTCCGTAAGCTAACTTATCGACCAAAGCGATCTAAATTCGCTTTGTTGACCAGATTAGCCTTCTTCATCACAGACTCATATTGATGTGACATCATATGCGTCTGAACCTGAGCCATAAAGTCCATGATCACGACTACCATAATCAGTAGTGAAGTACCGCCAAAATAGAACTGTACTTTCCACGCAATTAACATGAACTCCGGAATTAAGCAGATAAAGGTAATATACAAGGCGCCCGCTAAGGTGAGTCGAGTCATTACTTTATCTATGTAACGCGAAGTCTGTTCGCCAGGACGGATCCCGGGGATGAACGCACCACTCTTCTTCAAGTTATCTGCTGTTTCGCGAGGGTTAAACACCAACGCAGTATAGAAGAAACAGAAAAAGATAATTGCTGCTGCATACAATAATGAGTACAGCGGTTGTCCAGGGGACACAGCCAGTGAAAAATCACTTAACCATGACATAGACGGATTCTGACCGAACCACTGAGCCAGGGTTCCAGGAAACAGAATAATGCTGGACGCAAAAATTGGTGGTATCACACCAGCCATATTCACTTTCAACGGTAAATGCGTTGATTGCGCGGCAAACACCTTACGGCCTTGCTGACGCTTGGCATAGTTAACAACAATACGTCGTTGACCACGCTCAACAAATACTACGAAGTAAGTAACGGCAAATACGATAACCGCAATCAGTAGCAATACTAATACGTTCAAGTCGCCTTGACGCGCCTGCTCGGCCGTTTGGCCAATAGCTGAAGGCAGTCCGGCTACGATACCTGCAAAAATCAGGATCGAAATACCATTCCCTATGCCCCGTTCGGTAATTTGCTCACCTAACCACATCAGGAACATAGTTCCAGTGACTAAGCTCACCACAGCAGTGAAATAGAATCCTACACCTGGGTTTACGACTAAACCCGGAACCAGATTCGGCAATCCTGTTGCAATACCGACCGACTGGAATGTACCCAGCACGAGTGTACCCCAACGAGTATACTGACTGATTTTCTTACGTCCTGACTCGCCTTCTTTTTTCAATTCAGCTAATGCAGGATGTACCACAGTCAATAATTGCATAATGATCGATGCCGAGATATACGGCATGATCCCTAGTGCAAAGATGGAAGCGCGCTCAAGGGCACCACCCGAGAACATGTTAAACATGCCCAGGATGGTTCCTTTTTGCTGAGTAAACAGCTCGGCTAATACAGCAGCGTCAATACCAGGAATCGGTACAAATGAACCCGCCCTAAAGACGATAATCGCACCAATCACGAACAGGAGACGACTTTTCAATTCTGAAAATCCGCCCTTCGCGCTTTTTAAATCAAGTCCTGGTTTTGCCATCGACGTATTATTCCTCGATCTTACCGCCAGCAGCTTCGATAGCTGCGCGAGCACCTTTAGTAACCCGCAGACCTTTAACAGTCACTGGGCGTTCAATGGTACCTGAAAGAACGATTTTCGCAAACAGGATGTTGCGAGTAATTACGTTCGCATCTTTTAATGCGTTCAGGTCGATAACATCACCGTTAACTTTTGCCAGTTCGAGTAAACGAACTTCAGCAGTTACCAAAGCGATACGTGAAGTAAAGCCGAACTTAGGTAAACGGATCTTCAGTGGCATTTGACCACCCTCGAATCCAGGACGTACACCGCCGCCAGAACGAGATTTTTGACCCTTGTGACCGCGACCAGCAGTCTTACCTAAGCCTGAACCAATACCACGACCTACACGCTTAGGTGCAGACTTAGAGCCTGCAGCTGGAGATAGAGTATTTAAACGCATCTATTAACCCTCCACCTTAACCATGTAGTAGACCTTGTTAATCATACCGCGAACAGCAGGAGTATCTTGCAGTTCAACAGTGTGACCAATACGACGTAGACCTAAACCAGTCAGGGTCGCTCTATGCTTTGGCAAACGACCAATAGCACTTTTAGTCTGAGTGACTTTTACAGTTTTAGTAGCCATGGTGCATTACCCCCGAATTTCATCAACATTCAGGCCACGCTTAGCTGCGATTTGCGCAGGTGACTTCATGTGCACCAGAGCATCTACAGTCGCGCGAACGATGTTGATCGGGTTAGTAGAACCGTATGCTTTTGACAGAACGTTATGAACGCCTGCTACTTCCAATACGGCACGCATCGCGCCACCGGCAATAATACCGGTACCTTTTGACGCCGGTTGCATGTAAACAAGTGAACCTGAGTGGCGACCTTTCACTGGGTGGTGAAGGGTACCTTTATTCAGTTCAACGGTTACCATGTTACGACGTGCTTTTTCCATTGCCTTTTGAATAGCAGCTGGAACTTCGCGCGCTTTACCATAGCCAAAGCCAACCTTACCATTGCCATCACCCACTACTGTCAGTGCGGTGAAGCTAAAGATACGGCCACCCTTAACTACTTTAGAAACACGATTAACTGCAATTAATTTCTCTTGCAGATCGTCTTTTTGCTGAGCTTCTAATTTAGCCATTGTTATAACCCCTTAGAACTGGAGGCCAGCTTCACGAGCAGCATCTGCCAGCGCAGCTACACGACCGTGATACTTGAAACCAGAACGATCGAAGGCAACAACAGTCACGCCTTTTTCGATCGCGCGTTCAGCAATAGCTTTACCTACTGCTTTAGCTGCGTCTACGTTGCCTGTAGATTTCAGAGCTTCTTTTACTGCTTTTTCAGCGGTAGAAGCTGCTGCAATTACTTGGGCATCGGCATTGATCACCTGAGCATAGATGTGACGTGGTGTACGATGTACAACCAGACGTGTCGCGCCTAGCTCTTGGATCTTCTTACGGGCGCGTAATGCGCGGCGTAAGCGAGATGTTTTCTTATCCATATCGCGTTACCTACTTCTTCTTAGCCTCTTTACGGCGAACGTTTTCGTCGTCATAACGAACACCTTTGCCTTTATAAGGCTCTGGTGGACGATAACCACGAATCTCAGCAGCAACTTGACCAACAACTTGCTTGTCAACACCACGAAGGATGATGTCAGTCTGAGTTGGACATTCTACTGTTACGCCAGCGGGCAGCTTGTGTACCAGAGGGTGTGAGAAACCTAAAGTCAGATCAAGATCAGCACCAACGATTTTCGCGCGGTAACCAACACCAACTAACTTCAACTTCTTCTCAAAACCTTGAGATACACCGATTACCATGTTGTTTAATAAAGCGCGTGCAGTACCAGCCTGTGCCCAAGCGTTAATAACGCCTTCAACAGGTTGAGACTTAATAACGCCTTCTTCAACAACAACAGCAACCGCGCTGTTGAAAACTCGAGTCAGAGAACCTTTACCACCTTTGATGGTAACTTCTTGACCGTTTACAGTCACCTCTACGCCAGCTGGGATAGTGACTGGTGCTTTTGCTACACGAGACATTCCTAGCTCCTTAAGCTACGTAGCAGATAACCTCACCACCCATGCCTACAAGGCGGGCGGCACGATCAGTCATCAGGCCTTGAGAAGTGGAAACGATTGCGACACCCAGTCCGCCCATCACTTTTGGTAACTCGTCTTTACCTTTGTAAATACGAAGACCAGGACGGCTTACACGCTGGATAGTCTCAACGACTGGCTGACCCTGGAAATACTTAAGAGTGATTTCCAGTTCAGGTTTGGCTTCACCTGCAACTGCGTAATCAGTGATATAACCTTCTTCTTTAAGCAGCTTTGCGATAGCAACTTTCAGCTTAGCAGAAGGCATCTTCACAGATACTTTGTTAGCAGCTTGGCCGTTACGGATACGGGTTAACATATCCGCAATAGGATCTTGCATGCTCATATTAGCTTACTCCGTGACAAGTATTACCAGCTGGCCTTACGCAGACCAGGAACTTCACCACGCATTGTTGCTTCGCGCAGCTTAATACGGCTTAAGCCGAATTTGCGCAAGAAGCCATGCGGGCGACCAGTTTGATTACAACGATTACGCTGACGCGCGGCGCTGGAATCACGTGGTAGAGCTTGCAGCTTAAGAACCGCATCCCAACGATCTTCTTCAGAAGTCTCTGGGCTGTTAATGATTTGCTTAAGTGCCGCGCGCTTTTCAGCGTACTTGGCCACGAGCTTTGCACGTTTGACTTCACGTGCTTTCATTGAAGTTTTTGCCATTACGCTACCCTTATTTTTTGAATGGGAAGTTAAAAGCGTCTAACAGAGCTCGACCTTCTTCATCAGTCTTCGCAGAGGTAGTGATAACAATATCCATACCGCGAATCTTATCGATTTTATCATAATCGATTTCTGGGAAGATGATTTGCTCACGCACACCCATAGCGTAGTTACCACGGCCGTCGAATGACTTAGCACTCAGACCGCGGAAATCACGAATACGTGGGATTGCGATGTCAACCAAACGCTCTAAAAATTCCCACATGCGCTCACCGCGCAGGGTTACTTTACAACCAATAGGGTAGCCTTCACGGATTTTAAAACCAGCAACTGACTTACGAGCAACAGTCACTACTGGCTTTTGGCCAGCGATTGCAGTCATGTCACGAACAGCAGCGTCCATAACTTTCTTATCTGCAACAGCTTCACCAACACCCATGTTCAGGGTGATTTTATCAATCCGAGGGACTTGCATGACACTGCTATAACCGAACTTTTTAGCCAGTTCAGCGATCACAGTCTCTTTATATTTATCATGCAGTTTCGCCATCGTTTACTCCAGTTACTTAACGAGTTCACCGTTCGATTTAAAGAAACGAACTTTTTTGCCGTCTTCAAATCGGAAACCAACACGATCAGCCTTGCCTGTGGCATGGTTGAAGATCGCAACATTTGATGATTGAAGAGGTGCTTCTTTCTCAACGATGCCACCAGTTACACCCAGTTGCGGGTTTGGCTTGGTGTGCTTCTTAACAAGATTGATACCTTCAACAATCACTTTACCAGTAGGAAGTACTTGGGAAACTTTTGCGCGTTTACCCTTGTCTTTGCCTGCCAGTATAATTACTTCGTCTTGACGACGGATTTTAGCTGCCATTTTGAAGCTCCTTTACAGTACTTCAGGTGCCAGCGATACGATTTTCATAAATTGCTCATTGCGCAATTCACGTGTCACTGGTCCAAAGATACGAGTACCAATCGGTGCAAGGTTTGCGTTAAGCAAAACTGCTGCATTCCGATCGAAGCGAATGACAGAACCATCTGGACGACGTACGCCTTTCTTAGTACGGACTACCACCGCGTTATACACATCACCTTTCTTCGCTTTAGCGCGAGGAATAGCTTCTTTAACAGAAACCTTAATGATGTCGCCGATACCGGCATAACGACGATGAGAGCCACCCAAGACCTTAATACACTGAACTCTGCGAGCGCCGCTGTTACACGCGACATCCAGAGTCGATTGCATTTGGATCATTTTAAGTGCTCCGCTATCGTTACTACACAAAATCCCGTTTATACGGGGTTATTTTCTCACCTCATTCTTGGCCAATATTGGTCAAAAATGGAGCGCAATTATAACACCATAAAATAGGCTTGGATAGTATTAAAAAACAAACGGCCCCAAAAAAGGGGCCGTTTCGCTAAAAAGACCTTACGCTACGTTAGGTCTAAAAACTACTTCAACCAGAGTCCAAGACTTAGTCTTAGACAGAGGACGACATTCACGGATAGTGACTACATCGCCTTCTTGACACTGATTTTGCTCGTCATGGGCATGAATCTTGGTAGTACGTTTGATGTACTTGCCATAGATTGGGTGCTTAACTTGACGTTCAATGGCAACAGTGATGGACTTGTCCATCTTATTGCTGGTCACACGACCTTGCAAAGTACGGATTGCCTGAGACATTATGCACCTGCCTTAGAAGTAATAATGGTCTTAACGCGCGCAATGTTACGACGCACTGTTTTCAGCTGGTGAGTTTGAGCCAGTTGACCAGTTGCGTGTTGCATGCGCAGGTTAAACTGCTCACGCAGCAGACCAAGTAATTCAGCGTTTAATTCTTCAACGCCCTTTTCTCTTAGTTCGCTCGCTTTCATTACATCACCGTCTTAGTTACGAAGGTAGTCTTGATTGGCAACTTGGCAGCGGCCAGTGCGAAAGCTTCGCGGGCCAACTCTTCAGATACGCCATTCATTTCGTAGAGTACCTTACCAGGTTGAATCTGACATACCCAGTATTCAACGTTACCTTTACCTTTACCCATACGCACTTCAAGAGGCTTAGAGGTAATTGGCTTGTCTGGGAAAACCCGAATCCAGATTTGTCCCTGACGCTTAATGTGACGTGTCATTGCACGACGCGCAGATTCGATCTGGCGAGCAGTTAAGCGGCCACGGCCGACTGCTTTCAGACCGAAAGTACCGAAGCTTACTTCAGTACCGTTCGCTAGACCACGGTTGCGGCCTTTGAACATCTTGCGAAACTTCATACGTTTAGGTTGCAGCATTGCTGGCTCTCCTACTTGTTACGAGGCTTGCGCTTAGGTTGCTGCTTCGGCTCTTCGATCTGAGGCAGCATACCGTCCAGAACTTCACCTTTGAAGATCCAAACTTTAATGCCAATCACACCGTATTGGGTGTGACTTTCTGCAGTAGAATAGTCGATGTCAGCACGCAGGGTATGCAAAGGTACACGACCTTCACGATACCACTCTGAACGCGCAATCTCAGCGCCGCCTAAACGGCCACTAACTTCTACTTTGATACCTTGGGCACCGATACGCATGGCGTTTTGTACTGCGCGCTTCATAGCACGACGGAACATTACGCGACGCTCTAGCTGCTGAGCAATAGAGTCAGCTACCAGTTTTGCGTCCATTTCAGGCTTACGGATCTCAGCGATGTTAATCTGAGCAGGGGTACCAGTCAGTTTTGCAACTTCGGCACGCAATACTTCAACATCTTCGCCTTTCTTACCAATCACAATACCTGGGCGGGCAGTGTGAATAGTAATGCGAATGCTTTTCGCTGGGCGTTCGATAACAATCTTAGATACTGATGCGGCTTTCAGTTTCTTTTCAAGAAACTTACGCACTTCCCAGTCGCTGTTCAGATTATTTGCATAGTCTGACTTATCTGCGTACCAGGTAGAGATCCAAGGCTTAGTGATACCCAGACGGATACCATTAGGATGTACTTTCTGTCCCATTGCTCTCTCCTAGCGATCTGATACAACCACAGTAATGTGGCTGGTACGCTTCATGATACGATCAGCACGACCTTTAGCACGAGGCATGATGCGCTTCATAGTTGGGCCTTCGTCTACGAAAACCTTGGCTATTTTCAGCTCGTCGATGTCTGCACCTTCGTTGTGCTCTGCGTTTGCAATAGCTGAGTCAACTACTTTCTTTACCAGTACGGCCGCTTTCTTAGGGCTGAAGGTCAAGATCTCAAGGGCCTTTGAAACAGGCAAACCGCGGATCTGATCAGCAACTAAGCGAGCTTTTTGCGCTGAAGTACGGGCAAAACGATGTTTAGCTAAAACTTCCATCTTATTCCTCCCGTATTAACGCTTCTTCGCTTTCTTATCTGCAGCATGGCCGCGATAAGTGCGAGTTGGTGAGAATTCACCCAGTTTATGGCCTATCATTTCGTCAGTTACGAAAACAGGTACGTGCTGACGACCATTATGGACAGCGATGGTCAAACCAATCATAGTTGGGATGATCATTGAGCGGCGAGACCAAGTTTTAATTGGCTTCTTGTCACCGGCTTCCATCGCTTTCTCTACCTTCTTCAGCAAGTGCAGGTCAATGAAAGGACCTTTCTTGAGAGAACGTGGCATGGCGAATCCTCTTATTACTTATTACGACGACGTACAATGTACTTGTCAGTGCGCTTATTACTACGAGTCTTATAACCCTTAGTAGGAACGCCCCATGGAGTCACTGGGTGACGACCACCTGAAGTACGACCTTCACCACCACCATGTGGGTGATCTACAGGGTTCATTGCAACACCACGCACTGTTGGGCGAATGCCTCTCCAGCGCTTAGCACCTGCTTTACCTAACTGGCGCAGCATGTGTTCGGCGTTACCAACTTCACCTAAAGTCGCGCGGCAATCTACTGGAACTTTACGCATTTCGCCAGAGCGAAGACGCAGAGTTGCATAGGCACCATCACGAGCTACAACTTGTACATAAGCACCTGCAGAACGTGCGATCTGAGCGCCTTTACCAGGCTTCATTTCAACAGCGTGTACTACAGAACCCACTGGAATGTTACGCAGTGGCAGTGCATTACCTACTTTGATGTCAGCATCAACACCAGACTTGATCAGGTCACCAGCTTTCATGCCTTTAGCGGCAAGAACATAGCGACGCTCACCGTCAGCGTACAGAACCAGCGCGATGTTCGCGGTACGGTTCGGATCGTATTCCAGGCGTTCTACTTTGCCTTGAATACCATCTTTGTTACGCTTAAAGTCGATCAGACGATAATGTTGCTTATGACCACCGCCCACATGACGGACAGTGATACGACCGGTGTTGTTACGACCACCAGACTTAGATTTTTTCGCCAGCAGGCCAGCAAAAGGTTTACCCTTATGCAGGTCGGTGTTAACCACTTTTACAAGGTGGCGACGACCTGGAGAGGTTGGCTTACATTTAACAATTGCCATGATAATTCTCCCTTTGCTTACTCAGCGCCAACGAAATCAATATCAGCACCAGCAGCCAAGGTAACATAGGCTTTTTTCCAATCGCTGCGACGACCAACACGGCCACCGGTGCGCTTAGTTTTACCTTTGTTTACCAAAGTGCGAACTGAGTCAACTTCAACTTCGAATAGCTTTGCTACGGCAGCTTTAATCTCAGCCTTAGTGGCATCGATAGCTACACGGAAAACTACAGTGTTAGTTTTTTCGGCGTTCACTGTGCTCTTTTCAGAGATGTGCGGTGCCAGAATAACTTTCAGCAAACGTTCTTCGCGGATCATGCTAGCATCTCCTCGATTTGCTTCACAGCAGCAGCAGTCACAAGCACTTTGTTGAAAGCGATCAGACTTACAGGGTCGAGACCTGCAACATCACGAACGTCAACCTTGTACAGATTGCGAGCAGCTAAGAACAAGTTCTCATCAACTTCAGCAGTAACAATTAACACGTCTTCTAAATCCATGGCTGCCAGCTTTGCTTTCAGCTCTTTAGTTTTAGGAGCTTCTACAGAGAACTCTTCAACTACGATCAGACGGTCTTGACGTACCAATTCAGACAGAATGCTCATCAGAGCACCACGGTACATCTTCTTGTTAACTTTTTGGCTGTGATCTTGAGTTTTGGCAGCAAATGTTACGCCGCCTCCACGCCAAATTGGGCTTTTCACACTACCAGCACGAGCACGGCCCGTACCTTTCTGGCGCCAAGGCTTTTTGCCTGAGCCAGTTACTTCCGCGCGAGTCTTTTGAGCACGTGTGCCCTGACGCGCGTTTGCAGCGTATGCTACAACTACCTGATGAACCAGTGCTTCATTAAAGTCACGGCCGAAGGTAGTTTCGGAAACTTCAAGAGCGCGTTGCGCGTCTTTCAATACCAATTCCATTACTATCTCCTCAGACCTTAAGCTTTAACAGCAGGCTTGATAATCAAGTCGCCATTGGTAGCGCCAGGAACGGCACCTCTCACCAGTAGCAGGTTACGCTCAGCATCTACACGTACAACGTCTAGATTTTGAGTAGTGACTTGCTCGGCACCCATGTGGCCTGACATTTTCTTGCCTTTAAATACGCGACCTGGCGACTGGTTCTGACCGATAGAACCGTTCGCGCGGTGCGCCAAGGAGTTACCGTGAGTCATATCTTGAGTACGGAAGTTCCAACGCTTAACGCCGCCCTGGAAACCTTTACCTTTTGATTGACCGGTAACATCTACTTTCGCTACATCAGCGAAGATATCAACGTTCAGCTCAGCACCAACTTCAATGCCTTCGCCTTCACCGTCTGCCAGACGAACTTCCCACAAACCACGGCCGGCTTCAACGCCTGCCTTGGCAAAATGGCCAGCTTCTGGCTTAGTGATGCGATTGGCTTTTTTGGCACCTGTTGTAACTTGCAGTGCACGGTAACCGTCAGTTTCCAAAGTTTTCACTTGGGTAACACGGTTAGCGGCAACTTCAATTACGGTTACCGGGATTGAAACGCCATCTTCAGTGAAGATGCGAGTCATACCCACTTTACGACCAATAAGACCGATAGCCATCTCTCAAACCTCTTCTTTGGATCTCAATTAACCCAAGCTAATCTGAACATCTACACCAGCGGCAAGATCCAGACGCATCAGAGCGTCAACGGTCTTCTCGGTTGGCTCTACGATGTCAACCAGACGCTTGTGAGTACGCAGTTCGTACTGGTCACGTGCATCTTTATTAACGTGCGGAGAGATCAAAATGGTGTAACGCTCTTTACGCGTAGGTAGTGGAATAGGACCACGTACCTGGGCGCCAGTACGTTTAGCAGTTTCAACGATTTCCGCAGTAGACTGATCAATCAAACGATGATCGAATCCTTTTAAGCGGATACGGATTCTTTGGTTCTGCATTGACCAGAGCTCCTAAAATGGACACATAAAAAATCACCCTCTAGCCGTCTCAATGTAGAAAGGCAGAGCGAGATGATTTAACCGTTCGACTCCCAATCGGAGTCGCTGTTTATGATTAAGGCAATTGCTTAATCAATATATTCGCTTACTTTAAGTAAGTGAGGGGCACATTATACATGGCTACTTTTAAATAGCAACCCTACTGTGCGAATAATCAACATTAATGCTGTTTATTAAAGTGCGCGGATTATACGGTCTTTTTTTGATGAGTGCAATTATTTCGTGAATATCTGCTTTTTTGAACAATTAACCATATCCAAATCGTAGCCAATAAAAAAGGAGACCTAAGTCTCCTCTTTTTAGTGTCTAACTAAGTTCGCAATTAAGCGATGATCTTAGCAACAACACCAGCACCAACAGTACGGCCACCTTCACGGATAGCGAAGCGTAAACCTTCGTCCATCGCGATTGGGCAAATCAGAGTAACAACCATCTTGATGTTGTCGCCTGGCATTACCATTTCAACGCCTTCTGGCAGTTCGATAGTACCGGTTACGTCAGTTGTACGGAAGTAGAACTGTGGACGGTAGCCTTTGAAGAATGGAGTGTGACGTCCGCCTTCATCTTTAGACAGTACGTATACTTCTGATTCAAAAGTAGTGTGTGGGTTGATTGAGCCTGGCTTAGCCAGTACTTGACCACGTTCTACGTCATCACGCTTAGTACCACGTAACAGAACACCACAGTTCTCACCTGCACGACCTTCGTCCAGCAGCTTACGGAACATTTCTACGCCAGTACAAGTAGTCTTAGTAGTGTCACGAACACCAACGATTTCTACTTCGTCACCAACTTTAACGATACCGCGCTCTACACGACCAGTTACTACAGTACCACGGCCTGAAATAGAGAATACGTCTTCGATTGGCAGCAGGAATGGCTTATCGATGTCACGCTCTGGCTCTGGAATGTAAGAATCCAGGGCTTCTGCCAGTTCAATGATCTTAGCTTCCCACTCAGGCTCACCTTCCAGTGCTTTCAGAGCAGAACCCTGAATTACTGGTAAATCATCACCTGGGAAGTCATATTCAGACAGCAGTTCACGAACTTCCATCTCAACCAGTTCCAGCAGCTCTTCGTCATCTACCATGTCACACTTGTTCATGAATACGATGATGAAAGGTACACCTACCTGACGAGAAAGCAGGATGTGCTCACGAGTCTGTGGCATTGGACCATCAGTAGAAGCAACTACCAGGATAGCGCCGTCCATCTGAGCAGCACCAGTGATCATGTTCTTAACATAATCAGCGTGGCCTGGACAGTCTACGTGCGCATAGTGGCGTGAAGGAGTGTCATATTCGATGTGAGAGGTATTAATGGTAATACCGCGCTCACGCTCTTCTGGAGCGTTATCGATTTGTGCGAAGTCACGAGCTTCACCACCGTAGGTCTTAGCCAGTACGTGTGAAATAGCAGCGGTCAGAGTGGTTTTACCATGGTCAACGTGACCGATGGTGCCCACGTTAACGTGGGGTTTTTTACGTTCAAATTTAGCTTTAGCCACGATAAATTCCTTTCTTTTCAGAAATACCCGTCATTCGGGAGATAATCAGTCAAAATTGCAGGCCTGCCCCAGCCAAAATTAATTGCGGGACTCGATCACTGCCTTAGCAATGTTTTGTGGTGCTTCAGCGTACTTCAAAAACTCCATAGAGTATGAAGCACGACCCTGAGATGCGGACCGCAAATCAGTCGCATAACCAAACATTTCAGATAAAGGTACTACAGCATGGACCAGTTTAACACCACCGATGCCATCGTCCATTCCTTCGATTATTCCGCGGCGACGGCTCAGATCTCCGACCACGTCACCCATATAATCTTCAGGGGTAGTTACCTCAACTTTCATGCAAGGCTCGAGCAACACAGGGTTGGCTTGAAGCGCACCCTTCTTGAAGCCCATAGAACCTGCAACCTTGAAAGCCATCTCATTCGAATCCACATCATGATATGAACCATCGAATAAAGTGACTTTCACGTCCAACACAGGGAAGCCGGCGAGTACACCATTCTTCGTCTGTTCTTGGATACCTTTGTCAACAGCTGGAATGTATTCCTTTGGAATAACACCACCAACAATAGCGTTGACGAATTCATAACCAAAGCCTTCTTCTTGCGGCTCAAGCTTTAACCATACGTGACCAAATTGACCGCGACCGCCTGACTGACGAACAAACTTGCCTTCAACTTCAACCGCTGAGCGGATAGTTTCACGATAGGCAACTTGTGGCTTACCAACGTTACATTCAACGCTAAACTCACGGCGCATACGGTCAACAATGATATCCAAGTGTAGCTCACCCATACCAGAAATCAGGGTTTGCCCTGACTCTTCATCGGTCTCTACACGGAAAGATGGATCTTCTGCGGCTAACTTTTGTAGCGCTATACCCATCTTATCTTGATCAGCTTTCGATCTTGGCTCTACTGCGATAGTAATCACTGGCTCAGGAAATTCCATGCGCTCAAGAATTACTTTGTGATCAGGGTCACACAAGGTATCGCCTGTGGTCACATCTTTCAAGCCAATCAATGCGGCGATATCACCGGCACGTACTTCTTTTAATTCGTTGCGGTCATTAGCATGCATCTGCACGATACGGCCAATACGCTCACGTTTCATTTTTACTGAGTTATAAGCGGCTGAACCTGACTCTAATACACCGGAATATACACGAATAAAGGTCAAGGTACCGACAAATGGGTCAGTTGCAATCTTAAATGCTAAAGCAGAAAAAGGGGCTTCATCTTCAGCAGGACGCTCAACTTCTTGCTCATCCTCATCGATACCTTTAATGGCAGGCACATCGATTGGGGCTGGCAGATATTCAACCACAGCATCAAGCACAGCTTGAACGCCTTTATTCTTAAAGGCACTACCACAGGTTGCTAAAACGATTTCGTTATTGATGGTACGTTGGCGCAACGCGAGTTTAATCTCGTCTTCTGACAAATTACCTTCTTCTAGGTATTTATCCATCAGCTCTTCCGAGGCTTCTGCCGCTGCTTCAACCAAGTACTCACGCATCTCATTCGCTTTTGCGACTAAGTGCTCAGGAATTGGATCATAAGCGAAAGTCATACCCTGGTCTGCTTCATTCCAGTTAATGGCTTTCATCTTAATCAGGTCAACAACCCCTTTAAAATTCTCTTCGGCACCGATATTCATTTGAATAGGTACACAGGTCGCACCCAAGCGCTTACGAATTTGATTTACTACGCGATCAAAGTCAGCGCCAGCACGGTCCATCTTGTTTACAAACACCATGCGTGGAACGTGGTATTTGTCAGCTTGACGCCATACTGTTTCAGATTGGGGCTCTACTCCAGATGAACCACAAAAGACTACCACAGCACCATCAAGTACGCGTAATGAGCGCTCTACTTCAATGGTAAAGTCAACGTGACCAGGAGTATCGATGATATTAATACGATGTTCAGTGAACTGAGCATCCATACCGCGCCAGAAGGTGGTCACGGCCGCAGAGGTGATAGTAATGCCTCGCTCTTGCTCTTGCACCATCCAGTCAGTTGTTGCTGCACCATCGTGAACTTCACCGATCTTATGAGACAATCCGGTATAAAACAGTACACGTTCAGTTGTAGTGGTTTTACCAGCGTCAACGTGAGCACAGATACCGATATTGCGGTAGCGCTCAATTGGAGTTGTACGAGCCACGATTCATTCCCTCTTAACCAGGTTGTCCTGGGCAAATCGATAAAGGCGTGGGCTTGCGCCCACCCCATATAAAGCAATTACCAGCGGTAATGAGCAAACGCTTTGTTTGCTTCTGCCATGCGATGCACGTCTTCGCGCTTCTTAACGGCAGTGCCTTTGTTGTCGGATGCGTCTAGCATTTCACCAGCCAGGCGCAGAGCCATAGATTTTTCACCACGCTTACGAGCAGCTTCAACCAACCAACGCATTGCTAACGCATTGCGACGAACTGGGCGAACTTCACAAGGAACTTGATAAGTAGAACCACCAACGCGACGAGATTTAACTTCGACAGTTGGACGTACGTTATCTAAAGCTGCTTCCAGGATTACCAGATGATCTTCGCCTTTTTTGGCAGAAACAACATCTAATGCTTTGTAGATAATTTTTTCAGCAGTCGACTTTTTGCCGTCCTGCATAATGACGTTGATGAACTTAGCCAGCAACTCACTGTGGAACTTTGGATCAGGTAGGATTTTACGTTGTCCTACAACGCGACGTCTTGGCATAACAATTCTCCGTATGCTTCAGGGATTTCCAAAACTGGAATCTCAATTAATCTAGCTTGGCCTTACTTAACGGATACGTTAAGACTTAGGACGCTTAGCACCGTACTTAGAACGAGCTTGGCGACGAGTAGTCACGCCAGCACAGTCTAATGCGCCACGAATAGTGTGATAGCGCACACCTGGTAAGTCTTTAACACGACCACCACGGATCAGGATCACACTGTGCTCTTGCAGGTTGTGGCCTTCACCGCCGATGTATGAAGTAACTTCAAAACCGTTGGTCAAACGAACACGTGCTACTTTACGCAGAGCAGAGTTTGGTTTCTTAGGGGTAGTGGTGTACACACGAGTACAAACACCACGCTTTTGTGGGCACGCGGCCAACGCTGGAACATTGGTTTTTTCTACCAATGCGCGACGTGGCTTACGTACCAACTGGTTAACTGTTGCCATTTAAAGCTCCAATCAGTTGATAATAACTGAAGTTGTAAGGGTGTAAAAAATCTATTCCCACAAGTGTGGGAGGCGGAATTTTAGAAAGCTAATGCCAGCCTGTCAAGAAATAGCCAACTTTAGTGTGAAATTCCGATAAAAAAGGCGCCTTAAGGCGCCTTTTTCAGTGCGCGAGGTTATTAATCCTGCCCAGATGTCATGTTCAGCAGATCAGCTAAGTTTTGTTCAGCTTCACTTACACTGATAGTCGGGGCAACTTTAGCCTCTGACTTACCACGAGCTTGGTTACGCTTAATGTGATAAGCATAGCCAGTACCAGCAGGGATCAAACGACCAACGATTACGTTTTCTTTCAGACCACGTAAATCATCGCTCTTACCACCAACGGCAGCTTCAGTTAACACACGAGTTGTTTCCTGGAACGATGCTGCTGAGATAAATGACTCAGTTGCCAACGAGGCTTTGGTGATACCCAGTAATTCACGATCGAATTTAGCGGTAATCTTGCCTTGTGCTTCCAGTTCGCGGTTTGCGATTTTCACGCGCGCCACTTCAACTTGCTCACCTTCTAAGAACTCAGTGTCACCGGCTTCGGTGATGATACACTTACGCAGCATCTGACGAACGATCACTTCGATGTGCTTGTCGTTAATCTTTACACCCTGCAGACGGTAAACGTCCTGTACTTCGTTGGTAATGTAGTTGGCGACATGGTGGATACCACGCAGACGCAAAATGTCGTGAGCGGCTTCTGGGCCGTCAGCAATCACTTCGCCACGCTCAACTTTTTCACCTTCGAACACGTTCAGGTTACGCCACTTAGGGATCATCTCTTCATAAGCATCGCCGTCGTTCGGTGTAATCACCAATCGACGCTTACCTTTAGTTTCTTTACCGAAACTAATGGTACCTGAGATCTCTGCCAAAATAGCAGGCTCTTTCGGTTTACGTGCTTCGAACAGATCCGCTACGCGTGGCAGACCACCGGTAATATCGCGTGTCTTAGACGATTCTTGTGGAATACGAGCTAACGCATCACCCACTCGAATTTGCGCGTTATCTTGCAGGTTCACAATCGCGTTACCTGGCAAGAAGTACTGAGCTGGAATCTCGGTACCAGGGATCATCAGATCAGCGCCGTGCTCGTTAACCAGACGTATCATTGGGCGCATTTCTTTACCCGCTGAGTTACGTTGACCAACGTCCAGAACCACAATCGAAGACAAACCAGTCAGTTCGTCGGTTTGTGTGGTCATGGTCACGCCATCGATCATATCCTGGAACTTAACATAACCCGCCACTTCAGTGATGATTGGGTGAGTATGTGGATCCCAGTTTGCGATGATTTCGCCGGCATTTACCGAAGTATCATCCAGTTTCTCAAGCACGGTACCGTAAGGTACTTTATAGCGCTCTTTCTCACGACCTAACTCATCGATGATGGCCAGTTCAGAAGAACGAGAAACGATTACCAGCTTACCGTCGTTGTTAGTTACGTGCTTAGCATTGTGCAGTTTCAAACTACCAGAGTTCTTAACTTGAACATTGTTTTCAGCAGACGCTCGAGACGCCGCACCACCGATGTGGAATGTACGCATCGTTAACTGTGTACCTGGCTCACCGATTGACTGTGCGGCGATAACACCGATAGCTTCACCGTGGTTGATGATATGGCCGCGAGCCAAGTCACGACCATAACAGTTAGCACACACACCAAAGTCAGTGTTACAGCTGATCACAGAGCGAACGATAACTTCATCAACGCTGTTTTCTTCTAACTTGTCACACCAAGCTTCGTCTAACAGGGTATTGCGAGGAGCTAATACGTCGTTAGTACCTGGATAGAATACGTCAATAGCAACCACGCGGCCCAGTACGCGTTCGCGTAATGGCTCAACCACATCACCACCTTCAATCAGCGGCTTCATGGTCAGACCTTCGTGAGTACCACAATCGTCTTCAATAACAACTAAGTCTTGAGCAACGTCAACTAGACGACGAGTCAGGTAACCCGAGTTCGCTGTCTTCAATGCGGTATCGGCAAGACCTTTACGCGCACCGTGAGTCGAAATAAAGTACTGAAGTACGTTCAGACCTTCACGGAAGTTAGCCACAATTGGGGTCTCAATGATCGAACCATCTGGTTTCGCCATCAGACCACGCATACCCGCCAACTGACGGATCTGGGCTGCACTACCACGAGCGCCTGAGTCGGCCATCATAAAGATACTGTTGAATGACTTCTGTCTTTCTTCAACGCCATCTTTGTTGATAACGGCTTCAGTCGACAGGTTCTCCATCATCGCCTTAGACACTTTTTCGTTTGTCCGGGCCCAGATATCGATAACCTTGTTATAACGCTCACCTGCAGTAACCAAACCAGACTGGAACTGTTCTTGAATTTCCAGTACTTCAGCTTCCGCATCAGCAACTAATTCAATCTTCTCATCTGGGATCACCATGTCGTTGATACCTACAGAGGTACCAGAGATAGTGGCGAAATGGAAACCGGTATACATCAATTGGTCAGCGAAGATAACAGTATCTTTCAGACCCATTTGACGATAACAAGTGTTCAACAGCTTAGAGATCTGCTTTTTACCCATGTCTTGGTTCACTAAGTCAAATGACATGCCTTGTGGCAGGATCATCGACAGCAGTGCACGACCAACAGTGGTATCTACAATGCGACGGCTCTGGGTGCGCTCACCATTCTCAGCAATGTGAGTTTCAGTAATACGTACTTTCACGCGTGAGTGCAGCTCAACAGCACCTACACGGTAAGCCTTTTCAGCTTCCGCCACAGAGGCAAATGCCATGCCTTCACCTTTACCGTTAACTTTTTCACGGCTGGTGTAGTACAAGCCCAATACCACGTCCTGAGAAGGAACGATAATTGGTTCACCGTTTGCTGGTGACAGAATGTTGTTGGTTGACATCATCAACGCACGCGCTTCTAACTGAGCTTCCAGAGTCAGAGGAACGTGAACAGCCATTTGGTCACCGTCGAAGTCGGCGTTGTATGCCGCACATACTAACGGGTGCAGTTGAATCGCTTTACCTTCGATCAGAACGGGTTCAAACGCCTGGATACCCAGACGGTGAAGGGTTGGTGCACGGTTAAGCAGTACTGGATGTTCGCGGATCACTTCATCCAATACATCCCACACTTCGCCTACTTCACGCTCAACCATTTTCTTAGCCGCTTTGATGGTAGTAGCTAAGCCACGACCTTCTAACTTGCCATAGATGAACGGCTTGAACAGTTCCAGAGCCATCTTCTTAGGAAGACCACACTGATGCAGACGTAAGGTTGGACCTACGGTAATTACCGAACGACCAGAGTAGTCAACGCGCTTACCGAGCAAGTTCTGACGGAAACGACCTTGCTTACCTTTGATCATGTCGGCCAAAGACTTCAGAGGACGCTTGTTAGAACCTGTGATAGCACGACCACGACGACCGTTATCTAACAGGGCATCAACAGATTCCTGCAACATACGCTTTTCGTTGCGTACGATAATATCTGGCGCAGCCAGATCTAACAGACGCTTCAAACGGTTGTTACGGTTGATCACGCGACGATATAAATCGTTCAGGTCTGACGTCGCAAAGCGACCGCCATCCAGTGGTACCAAAGGACGTAAGTCAGGAGGCAGTACTGGCAGCACTTTCAAGATCATCCACTCAGGCTTGTTGCCTGAAGTAAAGAAAGCTTCCATCAGCTTTAAACGCTTGGTGACTTTCTTACGACGTGTTTCAGAGTTGATTGATGGCAGCTCTTCACGCATTTGCTCGATTTCTTTTTCGAGATCAATTGCGCGCAGCAGTTCTAATACTGCTTCAGCACCCATCTTAGCTTCAAACTCATCACCGTACTCTTCTAAGGCATCTAAGTAGGTTTCTTCAGTCAACATTTGACCGCGCTCGAGGCTAGTCATACCAGCTTCGATAACTACAAAAGATTCAAAGTACAGAACTCGTTCGATATCACGCAAGGTCATATCCAGCATCAAACCGATACGGGATGGCAGTGATTTCAAGAACCAAATGTGGGCAACTGGGCTTGCCAGTTCAATGTGACCCATGCGCTCACGACGCACTTTAGTTTGAGTCACTTCAACGCCACACTTCTCACAGATCACTCCGCGATGCTTAAGGCGTTTGTATTTACCACACAAACATTCGTAATCTTTTACCGGACCAAAAATACGCGCACAGAACAAACCTTCACGCTCAGGCTTGAAAGTACGGTAGTTAATGGTTTCAGGCTTCTTAACTTCACCAAATGACCAAGAACGGATCAGATCAGGTGACGCAAGGCCAATCTTGATACCATTAAATTCTTCAGTCTTACTTTGCTGTTTCAGAAACTTTAATAAGTCTTTCACGTTTCTCTCCTGAAGGAGTTAAACCGGATGCCCCGCCGAGGCGGGACACCAATTTATGTTGCCAAACGAAGCGGGCTTCGCTTAGTCCTGATCCAACTCGATATTAATACCAAGTGAACGGATTTCCTTCAGCAATACGTTGAAGGACTCAGGCATACCAGGTTGCATTTGATGATTTCCGTCCACGATGTTCTTATACATCTGTGTACGACCATTCACGTCATCTGACTTAACGGTAAGCATTTCCTGCAAGGTATAAGCAGCGCCATACGCTTCCAGGGCCCATACTTCCATCTCACCGAAACGCTGACCACCGAACTGAGCTTTACCACCCAGCGGCTGCTGAGTAACTAAGCTGTAAGAACCGGTAGAACGGGCATGCATCTTGTCGTCAACCAAGTGGTTAAGCTTCAGCATGTACATGTAACCTACGGTTACTTCACGCTCAAACTCATTACCGGTACGACCATCAAACAGTTTCAACTGACCTGAAGTTGGCAAGCCTGCCAATTCCAGCATCTGCTTGATTTCAGATTCTTTTGCACCGTCGAATGCAGGGGTAGCAACAGGTAAACCACCTTTCAGGTGTTTAGCCAAGCGCAACACTTCTTCATCGGTAAAGCTGTCAATATCAACACGCTGCAGTGCATCACCCAGCTCGTAAGCTTTCTTCAGATACTCACGCAGCTCAGCTAACTCGCGTTGCTCTTCAAGCATCTCAGTGATACGATTACCGATACCCTTAGCAGCAGCACCCAAGTGAACTTCCAATACCTGACCGATGTTCATACGCGATGGTACACCCAGCGGGTTCAGTACGATGTCAACAGGGTTACCCTTGTCATCGTATGGCATGTCTTCAATTGGACAGATCTTAGAAATAACACCTTTGTTACCGTGACGACCAGCCATCTTGTCACCAGGTTGGATAGTACGCTTAACCGCTAAGTAAACTTTAACGATTTTCAGTACACCTGGCGCCAGATCATCACCTTGGGTGATCTTGCGACGCTTGATATCAAACTTCTTATCGAAATCAGCTTTCAGCTCTTCGTGCTGCTCTGCCAACTGCTCTAATTCAGTTTGCTTAGTCTCGTCGTCGATCACTTGTACCAGTAATTCCTTACGTGGAATTTCGGCCAGCTTAGCTTCGCTAAATCCAGCACCCAGTAACAAGTTACGTGCACGGCCCAAAACACCTTCTTCAAGGATCTTGAACTCTTCAGTCAAGTCTTTACGAGCTTGAGCTATGTGCATCTCTTCGATTTCAACGGCACGCTTGTCTTTCTCTACGCCATCACGGGTAAATACTTGAACGTCGATTACGGTACCTTTCACAGAGTTAGGTACACGCAGCGAGCTGTCTTTAACGTCAGAGGCTTTTTCACCGAAGATAGCGCGGAGTAACTTCTCTTCTGGAGTCAGCTGAGTTTCGCCTTTAGGCGTTACTTTACCTACCAGAATGTCACCGCCCTTCACTTCTGCACCAATGTAAACGATACCTGACTCGTCTAATTTAGACAGAGCAGATTCGCCAACATTTGGAATGTCAGCCGTGATTTCTTCGCTACCCAATTTAGTATCACGAGCAATACATGACAGCTCTTGAATATGGATAGTCGTGAATCTATCTTCTTGAGCTACACGCTCAGAGATTAAGATAGAATCCTCGAAGTTATAGCCGTTCCAAGTCATGAATGCGATACGCATGTTCTGACCTAACGCCAAATCACCTAAGTCGGTTGAAGGACCGTCAGCCAGTACGTCACCACGAACGATAGGATCACCTACGCTGCAGCATGGACGCTGGTTGATACAAGTATTTTGGTTAGAGCGGGTGTATTTGGTTAAGTTGTAGATATCAATACCCGCTTCACCAGCGTGTAATTCTTCTTCGTTAACCTTAACTACGATACGACTTGCGTCAACGTAATCAACCACACCGCCACGCTTAGCAGCCACAACTACACCAGAGTCGACAGCCAGAGCGCGTTCAATACCGGTACCTACCAACGGCTTATCAGCGCGTAAAGTTGGTACAGCCTGACGTTGCATGTTCGCACCCATCAAGGCGCGGTTAGCATCGTCGTGCTCAAGGAACGGGATCAAAGATGCCGCTACAGAAATAATCTGCTGTGGAGAAACATCCATATATTGAATGTCAGCAGCACGCATAAAGGTGGCATCACCCTTATGACGACAAGCTACTTGCTCTTCAATGATACGGCCTTCACTGTCTAATGTGATGTTTGCCTGAGCAACCACATAGCGACCTTCTTCAATCGCAGACAGGTATTCCACTTCATCGGTTACCACACCGTCGATAACTTTACGGTAAGGAGTTTCCAAGAAACCGTAAGAGTTAGTACGGGCGAATGTCGCCAATGAGTTGATCAAACCAATGTTTGGACCTTCTGGGGTCTCAATTGGACACAGACGACCATAGTGAGTTGGGTGAACGTCTCGAACTTCGAAGCCCGCGCGTTCACGTGTCAAACCACCTGGACCAAGAGCAGAAATACGACGCTTATGCGTTACTTCTGACAATGGGTTGTTCTGATCCATAAACTGAGACAACTGTGAAGAACCGAAGAATTCTTTCACTGCCGCAGAAATTGGCTTAGCGTTAATTAAGTCTTGTGGCATTAATTCGTTCAGGTCGCCTAAAGACAGACGCTCACGAACCGCACGTTCAACACGGACTAAACCAACACGGAACTGGTTTTCAGCCATTTCACCAACACTACGAATACGACGGTTGCCCAAGTGGTCAATATCGTCGACTTCGTCGTTGCCGTTACGGATATCGATGATTTTCTTCATCACAGCAACAATATCATCATTGCTCAGAACACCAGAACCTTGGTCTTCTTCGATTTCTAAACGACGGTTGAACTTCATACGACCTACTTTAGACAGGTCATAACGCTCTTCGCTGAAGAACAAGTTCTGGAACAAGGCTTCTGCCGCGTCCTTGGTTGGTGGCTCGCCAGGACGCATCATGCGATAGATTTCTACCAGAGCTTCTAAGCGATTGGTAGTTGAATCGATACGCAGAGTGTCAGAGATATAAGCACCGTTATCTAATTCATTGATATACAGAGTGCTAATGTCTTTGATGCCGGCCAGAGACAGCTGAGCTAAATCTTCCAGGCTCAGTTGATTGTTGGCACTAACCAACACTTCACCGGTATCTGGATCGATATAATCTTGTGCAGCCACTTTACCAATGATGTACTCAACTGGAACTTCCAGTTCAGTAGTATTGGTCTTTTCTAACTGACGAATATGACGCGCAGTGATACGACGGCCAGATTCAACCAACAAAGTTCCTTCAGAATCTTTGATGTCGAAGCTTGCAGTTTCGCCACGTAAGCGGTCAGGACACAGGCTCATGACTAATGAGTCTTTTTTCAGGCTGAATTCAACCCGATCGAAGAAGGTGTCTAAGATTTGCTGAGTGCTGAAATCCAGAGCACGCAACATAATGGTCGCAGGTAACTTACGACGACGGTCGATACGTACGAATAACGCATCTTTAGGGTCGAATTCGAAATCCAACCATGAACCGCGGTAAGGAATAATACGAGCATTATATAAAACCTTGCCTGATGAGTGAGTCTTACCACGATCGTGGTCGAAGAAAACACCAGGGCTACGATGTAACTGAGATACAATTACACGCTCAGTACCGTTGATAACAAAAGTACCGTTGTCAGTCATCAGAGGGATATCCCCCATGTAGACTTCTTGCTCTTTGATATCTTTTACTGTGCCCGGTGCAGCTTCACGGTCATACAGAACCATGCGCAGTTTAACGCGCAGTGGAGCGGAATAAGTAACACCGCGAATTTGACACTCTTTCACATCAAAGACAGGCTCGCCTAGCTTGTAGCTAACATACTGCAGCTCAGAATTGCCAGAAAAGCTCTTGATGGGAAAAACGCTACGGAAAGCGGCTTCGAAACCACGCTCACCCGTAGGATCTTGATCGGTGAATTTCTTGAAAGAGTCTAACTGAATAGACAACAGGTAAGGGATATCCAAAACCTTTGGACGCTTACCAAAGTCTTTACGAATACGCTTCTTTTCAGAATAGGAGTAAACCATGGGTTTCCTCTGCTTGCGAGATGTGACCAAGACTGAACCAACACTCATGTGTTAACCCAGCACGTTTGCCCATCACCGTTGATGACAAGAACCTAACCAGTAATCTCTGCTAGGGACTGCATAAAAATCCGGCGACACACGGTGAAAAAATCGCCAGCGCTTATAGCGCAAAAAAGGCTGACGGTTAAAAACCGTCAGCCTCACTCAAATTACTTTGAGTGGCAGTAAACTAAAATAGCTTACTTGATCTCTACAGAAGCACCAGCTTCTTCAAGTTCTTTCTTCAGAGCTTCAGCTTCTTCTTTAGAAACAGCTTCTTTAACTGCTACTGGAGCAGCTTCAGCCATAGCTTTAGCTTCTTTCAGACCTAAACCGGTAGCGCCACGAACTGCTTTAATAACAGCTACTTTGTTTGCACCGAAAGAAGTCATAACTACGTCGAATTCGGTTTGCTCTTCAACAGCAGCACCGGCATCAGCGCCGCCAGATACTACTGCAGCAGCAGCAGAAACACCGAACTTCTCTTCCATAGCTTCGATCAGTTCTACAACTTCCATTACAGACATAGCTGCAAAGGCTTCTAACATTTGGTCTTTAGTGATAGACATAAGAAATATTTCCTATTGTTCTGAATTCAATTAGTTCAAGCAGCCAGCTTAAAATTAAGCGGCTTCTTTTTGATCGCGCAGTGCGGCCAGTGTACGAACGAACTTGCCAGCTGATGCTTCTTTCATAGTCATCATCAACTGTGCCAGTGCTTCTTCGTAAGTTGGCAGTTTTGCTAAACGATCAATGTCAGCTGCAGGGATAAAGTTCCCTTCAAAAGCTGCGCCTTTAACTTCGAAGTTAGCTTGCTCTTTAGCAAAGTCTTTTAACAGACGAGCTGCAGCACCTGGGTGCTCAGTAGAGAAAGCAATCAAAGTTGGGCCAGTAAACACATCGCTAAGGCACTCATAAGAGGTACCTTCAACTGCACGACGAGCCAGAGTGTTACGTACAACTTTCACGTATACACCGTTAGCACGGGCAGCTTTACGAAGAGTGGTCATGGCACCTACAGTTACGCCGCGAGAATCGGCTACAACTGCAGAAAGCGCACCTTTGGCAGCTTCGTTGACTTCAGCAACAATCGCTTTTTTGTCTTCGAGTCTTAATGCCATTGGCTATACTCCTGGATTCTACCTGGGTTACCCCAGTATTTACCTATTAACAACTTATGTTGTTAATGACTTACGGCGCAGATATTCCAGCAGATAAAAATCTAAACTGGGGCCTGACACCGTCTACGCAGGAAATTAAGTGAATCTAATGATTTACACCTGCGGTCTTGGACGGAAATCTGTTTAAACAGACTTCAACCCACCAAAGTGCGCGCATTATAGACTAATACACGCACCTTGTAAATTAGTTAGCAGCGTCCAGAGTACCCTGGTCAACAGCTACACCTGCACCCATAGTGGTGGAGATGGTTACTTTCTTAACGTAAACGCCTTTAGCTGCAGCTGGCTTGGCTTTTTTCAAAGCAGTCAGCAGGGCTTCCAGGTTTTCTTTCAGTTGAGCGGTTTCGAAGTTCACTTTACCGATGGTAGTGTGAATGATACCGTTCTTGTCGTTGCGGTAACGAACTTGACCAGCTTTGGCATTCTTAACGGCTTCAGCAACGTTAGGAGTAACAGTACCAGTCTTAGGGTTAGGCATCAGACCACGTGGGCCTAAGATCTGACCTAACATACCAACAACGCGCATTGCATCTGGAGATGCGATAACTACGTCGAAGTTCATTTCGCCAGCTTTAACTTTCTCAGCCAGCTCTTCCATACCTACCAGTTCAGCGCCAGCAGCTTTAGCAGCTTCAGCGTTTGCACCTTGGGTGAACACAGCTACACGTACGTCACGACCAGTACCGTGTGGCAGCACAGTGGCGCCACGAACGTTTTGGTCAGATTTACGTGGATCTACGCCCAGGTTAACGGCAACGTCAACACTTTCTAAAAACTTGGCAGTAGCCAGTTCTTTCAATAAAGCAACAGCTTCATTGATGTCATAGCTCTTGGTTACGTCTACTTTTTCGCGAATTACGCGCATGCGTTTAGTCAGCTTTGCCATTGTCTTAGTCCTCTACTACCAAACCCATTGAACGTGCAGTACCTTCGATTGAGCGAGTCATCGCTTCAATGTCAGCACCAGTCATATCAGTAGCTTTCAATTCAGCAATTTCCTGCACAGCAGAACGCTTGATGGTAGCTACTTTTTCGGTGTTTGGACGGCTTGAACCAGACTTCAGGCCAGCAGCTTTCAATAATAAGAAAGATGCAGGTGGAGTCTTAGTTTCGAAAGTGAATGAACGATCGCTGTATACAGTGATAACAACTGGAATTGGCATGCCTTTTTCCAGTTTTTCTGTACGAGCGTTGAACGCTTTACAGAATTCCATGATGTTCACGCCTTTCTGACCCAGAGCTGGACCAACTGGTGGCGAAGGATTCGCTGAACCAGATTTAACTTGCAGCTTGATATAAGCTTCAATCTTCTTTGCCATGTGACATTTCCTCTATTTGGGTTCAAACGCTAATTGACGACATGCCAATAAGCTCCCCCGAAAACAATGGGAGCGGATTATATAGAAATCCGCTCCTGTTGCCAAACGGATTTAGTGTTTTATTTAATCAGTTTTTTTCAACCTGACCAAAATCCAGTTCAACAGGTGTTGAGCGACCAAAGATCATTACAGAAACCTTAACGCGGCTCTTCTCGTAATCCACTTCTTCAACGGTGCCGTTGAAGTCAGCAAATGGACCTTCAGTAACACGTACCACTTCACCTGGTTCAAAAATAACACGGTGAGTTGGTGACGCAGTTGTTTCTTGTAAACGACGTAAAATAGCATCAGCTTCTTTATCAGAAATAGGCGCAGGACGGTCAGAAGTACCGCCGATGAAGCCCATTACGCGTGGGATGCTTTTTACTAAGTGCCAGCTTTCGTCATTCATTTCCATCTGTACTAATACATAGCCAGGGAAGAATTTACGTTCGCTTTTACGGCGTTGACCTGCACGCATTTCAACAACTTCTTCAGTAGGTACTAAAACCTCACCGAAGTAGCGTTCCATTTCGTACATTTTGATATGTTCGATCAGAGATTTACATACACGGCCTTCATAACCAGAGAATGCCTGTACTACATACCATCTTTTTTTTACTTCGTTAGCTTCAGTCATCTATGGTGCCTATACGCCAGTGATAAAGTTTACAATTCGTAGCAGAATGGCGTCCAGTCCCCACAAAATTAATGCCAAAACACCAGTAGCAGCTAATACGATAAAAGTCGTATTCAGCGCTTCTTGGCGTGTTGGCCAAATAACTTTGCGTACTTCAATTTGCGATTCACGAGCAAATGCCAGAGCCATCTTACCCTTGGCTGTTTGCAATGCAATTACGCCTGCAACAGCAAACGCAGCCACAACCGCTAAAACGCGAACCAATACGCTGGTATCGCTAAAATACTGGTTGCCGATCACAGCGGCTGCCAGTAACAGGATGACTACACCCCATTTCACCATATCCAGAGAATTACCCTGTTCTTCAGTATTCGTTGTCATCGGTTTAGTCCGTTATTCGCTTGGAGCTGTGCTTGTTTAGTAAATACCAACATCCGGCATTATACACAAGAGCATCCCGGATAGTTCAACTTGCCCAAGCTAACTGCCCACGCAGAAACAGTTAAAGGGTTAAAAATCGGCCATAGATTGTATTCTGAATCAGCCTCAACCGCAAGGTTGTACAGCCTCGATGATCTCGCATTAATTCAAGATTTTTAAAAATCGACGCTTAATGAGATAATTTTTATTCAGACCAGTAATCCTATAGCAATCAAGTTAACCCCGATTGAATTCAGAAAACAAAAAAGGAGACCTAAGTCTCCTCTTTTTAGTGTCTAACTAAGTTCGCAATTAAGCGATGATCTTAGCAACAACACCAGCACCAACAGTACGGCCACCTTCACGGATAGCGAAGCGTAAACCTTCATCCATCGCGATTGGGCAAATCAGGGTAACAACCATCTTGATGTTGTCGCCTGGCATTACCATTTCAACGCCTTCTGGCAGTTCGATAGTACCGGTTACGTCAGTTGTACGGAAGTAGAACTGTGGACGGTAGCCTTTGAAGAATGGAGTGTGACGTCCGCCTTCATCTTTAGACAGTACGTATACTTCTGATTCAAAAGTAGTGTGTGGGTTGATTGAGCCTGGCTTAGCCAGTACTTGACCACGTTCTACGTCATCACGCTTAGTACCACGTAACAGAACACCACAGTTCTCACCTGCACGACCTTCGTCCAGCAGCTTACGGAACATTTCTACGCCAGTACAAGTAGTCTTAGTAGTGTCACGAACACCAACGATTTCTACTTCGTCACCAACTTTAACGATACCGCGCTCTACACGACCAGTTACTACAGTACCACGGCCTGAAATAGAGAATACGTCTTCGATTGGCAGCAGGAATGGCTTATCGATGTCACGCTCTGGCTCTGGAATGTAAGAATCCAGGGCTTCTGCCAGTTCAATGATCTTAGCTTCCCACTCAGGCTCACCTTCCAGTGCTTTCAGAGCAGAACCCTGAATTACTGGTAAATCATCACCTGGGAAGTCATATTCAGACAGCAGTTCACGAACTTCCATCTCAACCAGTTCCAGCAGCTCTTCGTCATCTACCATGTCACACTTGTTCATGAATACGATGATGAAAGGTACACCTACCTGACGAGAAAGCAGGATGTGCTCACGAGTCTGTGGCATTGGACCATCAGTAGAAGCAACTACCAGGATAGCGCCGTCCATCTGAGCAGCACCAGTGATCATGTTTTTAACATAATCGGCGTGACCTGGACAGTCTACGTGCGCATAGTGGCGTGAAGGAGTGTCATATTCGATGTGAGAGGTATTAATGGTAATACCGCGCTCACGCTCTTCTGGAGCGTTATCGATTTGTGCGAAATCACGAGCTTCACCACCGTAGGTCTTAGCCAGTACGTGTGAAATAGCAGCGGTCAGAGTGGTTTTACCATGGTCAACGTGACCGATGGTGCCCACGTTAACGTGGGGTTTTTTACGTTCAAATTTAGCTTTAGCCATGGTTTTGCCTCAATCCAACATCTTGGTGATGAAAACTGCACATGTGAAAAAATTCGATGCATATTATTAGCATCGAATCGTTATTTAGTATAAGGGAGCTTGAAATGATGGTGCTGATACCCAGAATCGAACTGGGGACCTCATCCTTACCAAGGATGCGCTCTACCGACTGAGCCATATCAGCAACAAATTTGGAGCGGGCAGCGGGAATCGAACCCGCGTTATCAGCTTGGAAGGCTGGAGTAATACCATTATACGATGCCCGCGCAACCTAATCAGGCTACCTAACACTAGGAATATGGTGGAGGGAGAAGGATTCGAACCTTCGAAGGCTGAGCCGTCAGATTTACAGTCTGATCCCTTTGGCCACTCGGGAACCCCTCCAGAAAAATGGTGCCGGCACCAAGAGTCGAACTCGGGACCTACTGATTACAAGTCAGTTGCTCTACCAACTGAGCTATGCCGGCGTGTCATTTCGGAGCGGATAATATGGAATAATTGCCACGAGCGCAATAGAAAAATGCAATTATTCTCAAACATTGCATCAACGGCTGCTTTTTTGAACGAATACAAGGTTTGCCGTTCATTTTTTATGCCATTAACATTTACTCACGCCAAGGGTTGTCGACAACTGTTAGTATGGTGTACTGTGCAGGGCTTAATAGAGGACCTCGAATGCCAGTACAAAATAGCACCCAAGCAGCCTTGTATATGCCTTTTGCGCGTCAACAGTGGGCTGAGTTACGTAATGCAGTACCTTTGACTTTATCTCAGCAAGATATCGCTGATTTACAGGGACTCAACGAAGATCTCTCCTTGCAAGAGGTCACTGACATTTATTTGCCTCTGAGTCGACTATTAAACCTCATTATTGGTGCTAAACAAGTTCGCGGCCAAGTCGTGGAACAGTTTTTAGGTCAGCAACCTCATCGTAGCCCTTATATCATCAGTATTGCGGGGAGCGTTGCTGTGGGTAAAAGCACGACGGCCCGCATTTTACAGGCTTTGTTGCAGCGCTGGCCTGAACACCCAAGAGTGGATCTAGTGACTACCGATGGCTTTCTTTATCCGTTAGCCACCCTTAAGCGTAAAGGCCTCCTAAAGCGCAAAGGCTTTCCTGAAAGCTATGACACTAAAATGCTGATTGAGTTTGTGTCTGCAATTAAAGCAGGACTTAAGAATGTGACAGCGCCCATCTACTCACACATCACTTATGATCGCGTGGCTGAGCAGCAAGTGATTAATCAACCAGACATTCTTATCATCGAAGGCCTCAATGTTTTACAGACAGGTCTTGATGCGCCAGTTGATATAAAACGGCCTTTTGTTTCTGATTTTGTTGATTTTTCTATCTACGTAGATGCTGATGATGCCTTACTAAAAAATTGGTATATCAATAGGTTTTTACGTTTTAGAAGTGGTGCCTTCAGTGACCCTAAATCATTTTTCCATCACTACGCAAGCCTTAACGATCAACAAGCTGTTGAGACGGCAAGCAATATTTGGGACACTATTAATGGGCCCAATTTACGCCAAAATATCTTACCGACACGAGAGCGTGCCCACCTTATCTTGCGTAAAGGTGGACAGCATCGCATGGATCAAGTGCTGTTAAGAATGTGATTTCCTCAGGGTAATTTCGCCACCGATATAGCTTTTTTCTTCCAGTTCGGTGGCAAGCCTTACACCTCCCTGCTCATCAATCCCTAGATAGCGACCTGTTTCCATCTTATCGCCCATATGAATATTCACAGTTTTGCCAATAAATATGTCACTGCGTTGCCAGCGACTCATAAACGCAGCCAATCCTGCTTGCTCAAATTGCAGTAAATCTCGCGTTAACTGTTGCTGTAGAGCTATGATGATATTGCTCTTATTCAAGTCTTTGACTATATCGGCTAAATCACTCCATGGCTGATTGATATTTAGTCCACTTTGCTCTGGCATACAAATATTGACGCCTATACCTATGGCCAAATGACAGCCGCCATCGGCTTGCCCTTGCAGCTCAACCAAAATTCCAGCTAACTTTTTGCCTGAGCGATAAATATCATTAGGCCACTTCAATCCTAATTCGCTGACACCAAAAGACTCAAGCACCTTAACTAGACTGCAGCCTACGACTAGGCTCAATCCCATCAATTGAGTCATGTTGCCACTGGTTTGCCAATACTGGGTAAAATACAAGTGGCTACCATAAGGCGAAGTCCAAGTTTTACCACGGCGACCACGGCCACTCGTTTGGCTTTCTGCCACACAAATATCGCCGCGTTCTAAATCATTCACATGACTCAACACAAACGCATTGGTTGAATCTATTTGATCGAAATAAAAGCTGCGCGCGGAAATCGCACTTTTAAGCTCATCAGCATCCGCAAGTTGCACTGCACTTGCCAGTTTATAACCTTTACCTTTGACACTGTATATCGCCACGCCGAGCGCGATTAAGCCATCAATATGTTTGTTGATAGCGCTGCGGCTCACGCCCAGTTCCTGCGCCATGCACTCACCAGAGGTAAAATGTCCGCTGGTTAATAATTCTAAAATTTGTCGCTTCCGCTGCCAGTGATCTATCATAGCGCTGCTATTACTCCCTGATTCGCAATTAAACGGGGCTCAATCTCAAGTGTTACCATAAACAAACTATATACCTTAGCCACGACATGATTCGCTAATGCTGCCACCTCAGCGCCGGTGGCGCCACCAAGATTAATCAGCACTAACGCTTGATGCTTGTGAACTGCCGCTCGCCCTAATTCAAACCCCTTTAAGCCAGCATGCTCAATCAACCAGCCGGCCGCTAATTTCACGCGGCCATCATCAAGTGCATAGCCAACAATACTCGGAAACTTACGAGCTAGCTGCTGGTATGTGACAACATCGACTATGGGATTTTTAAAGAAACTGCCAGCGTTACCGTAAATAGCAGGATCGGGTAATTTACTGCGTCTAACTTCACAGACGCAGTCAAATATTTGCTTGGGCGTAACAGTGGCTTTATCAAAGTCTTGTAGCGGTCCGTAATTGAGTAGCGGCGTCCATGATTTGGCTAATTTAATACCAACACTTAAGATGACTGCCGTCTGTTGCAGTTCATGCTTAAAAATCGATTCACGGTAATCAAAGCCGCATTGCTCGGCAACTAATCTAATGATTTCGCCTGAGGTTAAATCAAGATACTCAACCCAAGCACAAACGTCACAAAACTCTTTACCGTAAGCGCCAATGTTTTGAATGGGAGCGGCGCCAACACAGCCAGGAATTAATGCCATGTTCTCTAAACCTGGCATATTCATAGCTAAAGTCTGTTCAACCAGTTCATGCCAATTAACGCCAGCTTCAACCTCCAAATAATACCAATCTTGATCGTCACTCACCTTTAGCCCTTGGGAATCGACTTTAATGACGGAGCCAAGAAAATCATCTAGCAAGACTAAATTGCTCCCGCCACCTATGATTAACATTGGTTGGCTTTGTTGATGACACGCAAGCGCCATAGCAATTAACTGCTGCCGATTATTGGCCAGTTTAAATTCGAGACAAGATTGATCGATACCAAAGGTGTTAAAGGACTTGAGTGAATTACCAATCATGATGCTGTTCATTTAGAAATAATGACACCATTGTATCAGCCAATTTTAAATAATTGACCATGGTGAGGAGTTAATAGCGAAAACAATGACATTTAGGGCTATGATAATTGCTCTATTCCATGACGACATAGCCAGTAATTGCCTCTTTCCAAGGAATGATTGGCTTTGTCATTCGCACGTTGCTCAGGAACCGACTTTAAATTTCAAGTAGCATTAGCCATCCGATGCTTACGCCCTCGCTGATAGCGGCACCTTCTTGGAAATCTGTGCTCATCGTGTACCCTAACAAGCAAAAAGTAGCCTATAAATCTTTTAAAACTAACGAAAAAAGCCCGTTGCATGGCAACGGGCTTTATCGACTCTCTTCCGAGAAATTAGGCGCCTGGAGATGACCTACTCTCGCATGGGGAAACCCCACACTACCATCGGCGCGACTGCGTTTCACTTCTGAGTTCGGAATGGGATCAGGTGGTGCCACAGTGCTATGGTCTCCAGACAAATTTGGAAATTCAGAAAGCTAATTATTGAGTACTCAATCTTCAATCAAGTATTTTTCGATTCTTTCAGGCTTGTTCAGTAAAACCCATCTGGGTTGTATGGTTAAGCCTCTCGGGTCATTAGTACAAGTTAGCTCAACGCCTCACAACGCTTACACACCTTGCCTATCAACGTCCTAGTCTCGGACGGCCCTTCAGAGGACTTATAGTCCTAGGGATGACTCATCTTGGGGCTCGCTTCCCGCTTAGATGCTTTCAGCGGTTATCGATTCCGAACGTAGCTACCGGGCAATGCCATTGGCATGACAACCCGAACACCAGCGGTTCGTCCACTCCGGTCCTCTCGTACTAGGAGCAGCTCCCCTCAATCATCCAACGCCCACGGCAGATAGGGACCGAACTGTCTCACGACGTTCTGAACCCAGCTCGCGTACCACTTTAAATGGCGAACAGCCATACCCTTGGGACCGACTTCAGCCCCAGGATGTGATGAGCCGACATCGAGGTGCCAAACACCGCCGTCGATATGAACTCTTGGGCGGTATCAGCCTGTTATCCCCGGAGTACCTTTTATCCGTTGAGCGATGGCCCTTCCATTCAGAACCACCGGATCACTATGACCTACTTTCGTACCTGCTCGACGTGTCTGTCTCGCAGTTAAGCTGGCTTATGCCATTGCACTAACCGTACGATGTCCGACCGTACTTAGCCAACCTTCGTGCTCCTCCGTTACTCTTTGGGAGGAGACCGCCCCAGTCAAACTACCCACCAGGCACTGTCCCTAATCCCGATAAGGGACCTAGGTTAGAACATCAAAACTACAAGGGTGGTATTTCAAGGACGACTCCACACAAACTAGCGTTCATGCTTCAAAGTCTCCCACCTATCCTACACATGTAGGTTCAATGTTCAGTGCCAAGCTATAGTAAAGGTTCACGGGGTCTTTCCGTCTAGCCGCGGGTATACGGCATCTTCACCGCAATTTCAACTTCACTGAGTCTCGGCTGGAGACAGCGTGGCCATCATTACGCCATTCGTGCAGGTCGGAACTTACCCGACAAGGAATTTCGCTACCTTAGGACCGTTATAGTTACGGCCGCCGTTTACCGGGGCTTCGATCATGAGCTTCTCCGAAGATAACCCAATCAATTAACCTTCCGGCACCGGGCAGGCGTCACACCGTATACTTCATCTTGCGATTTTGCACAGTGCTGTGTTTTTGATAAACAGTTGCAGCCACCTGGTATCTGCGACTCCCGCTAGCTTAGAGAGCAAGTCTCATCACCGGCAGGAGCGTACCTTCTCCCGAAGTTACGGTACCATTTTGCCTAGTTCCTTCAGCCGAGTTCTCTCAAGCGCCTTGGTATTCTCTACCCGACCACCTGTGTCGGTTTGGGGTACGATTCCTGCTAACCTGAAGCTTAGAAGATTTTCCTGGAAGCATGGCATCAACTACTTCAGTCCCGTAGGACCTCGTCATCAGCTCTCAGCGTATGTATTCCCGGATTTGCCTAAGAATACCGCCTACCACCTTAAACGCGGACTACCAACGCCGCGCTAGCCTAGCCTTCTCCGTCTCTCCATCGCAGTTAGCACAAGTACGGGAATATTAACCCGTTTCCCATCGACTACGCCTTTCGGCCTCGCCTTAGGGGTCGACTCACCCTGCCCCGATTAACGTTGGACAGGAACCCTTGGTCTTCCGGCGAGGGGGTTTTTCACCCCCTTTATCGTTACTCATGTCAGCATTCGCACTTCTGATACCTCCAGCGTGGGTTACTCCTTCACCTTCAACGGCTTACAGAACGCTCCTCTACCGCGCATCTCTAATGAAATGCACCCGTAGCTTCGGTGACTAGCTTAGCCCCGTTACATCTTCCGCGCAGGCCGACTCGACTAGTGAGCTATTACGCTTTCTTTAAATGATGGCTGCTTCTAAGCCAACATCCTAGCTGTCTAAGCCTTCCCACATCGTTTCCCACTTAGCTAGTACTTTGGGACCTTAGCTGACGGTCTGGGTTGTTTCCCTTTTGACAACGGACGTTAGCACCCGCTGTCTGTCTCCCGCATAGTACTCATTGGTATTCGGAGTTTGCAAAGGGTTGGTAAGTCGGGATGACCCCCTAGCCTTAACAGTGCTCTACCCCCAATGGTATTCGTGCGAGGCGCTACCTAAATAGCTTTCGAGGAGAACCAGATATCTCCCGGTTTGATTGGCCTTTCACCCCCAGCCACAAGTCATCCGCTAATTTTTCAACATTAGTCGGTTCGGTCCTCCAGTTGATGTTACTCAACCTTCAACCTGCCCATGGCTAGATCACCGGGTTTCGGGTCTACACCTAGCAACTAAACGCGCAGTTAACACTCGGTTTCCCTACGGCTCCGCTATTCGCTTAACCTCGCTACTAAATGTAAGTCGCTGACCCATTATACAAAAGGTACGCAGTCACGGTCTCAAGAACCGCTCCCACTGCTTGTACGTATACGGTTTCAGGTTCTATTTCACTCCCCTCACAGGGGTTCTTTTCGCCTTTCCCTCACGGTACTGGTTCACTATCGGTCAGTCAGGAGTATTTAGCCTTGGAGGATGGTCCCCCCATGTTCAGACAACATATCACGTGTGCCGCCTTACTCGTTTTCATCTAAGGTTAGTTTTCATGTACGGGACTATCACCCTGTACCGTTGGACTTTCCAGACCATTCCACTAACACCCCCTAGACTTAAGGGCTAATCCCCGTTCGCTCGCCGCTACTTAGGGAATCTCGGTTGATTTCTTTTCCTCTGGGTACTTAGATGTTTCAGTTCCCCAGGTTCGCCTCATACAGCTATGTATTCACTGTATGATGACCACTTATGTGGCCGGGTTTCCCCATTCGGACATCGTTAGCTCAAATGCTTGTTACTAGCTCGCCAACGCTTTTCGCAAGTTACTACGTCCTTCATCGCCTCTGACTGCCAAGGCATCCACCGTATACGCTTAGTCACTTAACCATACAACCCAAATGAGTTTCACTTGAGCGTATTGCAACTAGCTGGTTTTTACTGTCTCTTGCTTTCGCAAAAGAACGCCTTGATTTACTTCATTTCTGAAGTTAAAGAATATCCAAAACACTTGATTAAAGTATTTTGAGAACTCAATTTTGTATCACCTAATGCTCGCGCATTAAGTTCTACTATCAGCTTTCCAAATTTTTAAAGAACGACACCCCTTCAAAGGAAGGTAATGTTTTGCTCGTCAACAAGACAAGGCAATCTGTGTGAACACTCAACAGTAATGCTAAATCGCATAGGTAAGGAGGTGATCCAGCCCCAGGTTCCCCTAGGGCTACCTTGTTACGACTTCACCCCAGTCATGAACCACACCGTGGTAAACGCCCTCCCCGAAGGGTTAAGCTATCTACTTCTGGTGCAGCCCACTCCCATGGTGTGACGGGCGGTGTGTACAAGGCCCGGGAACGTATTCACCGTGGCATTCTGATCCACGATTACTAGCGATTCCGACTTCATGGAGTCGAGTTGCAGACTCCAATCCGGACTACGATCGGCTTTGTGAGATTAGCTCCACCTCGCGGCTTTGCAACCCTCTGTACCGACCATTGTAGCACGTGTGTAGCCCTACTCGTAAGGGCCATGATGACTTGACGTCGTCCCCACCTTCCTCCGGTTTATCACCGGCAGTCTCCCTAGAGTTCCCACCATTACGTGCTGGCAAATAAGGATAAGGGTTGCGCTCGTTGCGGGACTTAACCCAACATTTCACAACACGAGCTGACGACAGCCATGCAGCACCTGTCTCAGAGTTCCCGAAGGCACTAAGCTATCTCTAGCGAATTCTCTGGATGTCAAGAGTAGGTAAGGTTCTTCGCGTTGCATCGAATTAAACCACATGCTCCACCGCTTGTGCGGGCCCCCGTCAATTCATTTGAGTTTTAACCTTGCGGCCGTACTCCCCAGGCGGTCTACTTAATGCGTTAGCTTGAGAGCCCAGTGTTCAAGACACCAAACTCCGAGTAGACATCGTTTACGGCGTGGACTACCAGGGTATCTAATCCTGTTTGCTCCCCACGCTTTCGTGCATGAGCGTCAGTCTTTGTCCAGGGGGCCGCCTTCGCCACCGGTATTCCTTCAGATCTCTACGCATTTCACCGCTACACCTGAAATTCTACCCCCCTCTACAAGACTCTAGTTTGCCAGTTCAAAATGCAATTCCCAGGTTGAGCCCGGGGCTTTCACATCTCGCTTAACAAACCGCCTGCGCACGCTTTACGCCCAGTAATTCCGATTAACGCTCGGACCCTCCGTATTACCGCGGCTGCTGGCACGGAGTTAGCCGGTCCTTCTTCTGTAGGTAACGTCACAGCTAACGGGTATTAACCGTCAACCTTTCCTCCCTACTGAAAGTGCTTTACAACCCGAAGGCCTTCTTCACACACGCGGCATGGCTGCATCAGGGTTTCCCCCATTGTGCAATATTCCCCACTGCTGCCTCCCGTAGGAGTCTGGGCCGTGTCTCAGTCCCAGTGTGGCTGATCATCCTCTCAGAACAGCTAGGGATCGTCGCCTAGGTGAGCCTTTACCTCACCTACTAGCTAATCCCACCTGGGCTTATCCATCAGCGCAAGGACCCGAAGGCTCCCCTGCTTTCCCCCGTAGGGCGTATGCGGTATTAGCAGTCGTTTCCAACTGTTATCCCCCACAAATGGGCAAATTCCCAGGCATTACTCACCCGTCCGCCGCTCGCCGGCAAAGTAACAAGTTACTTCCCGCTGCCGCTCGACTTGCATGTGTTAGGCCTGCCGCCAGCGTTCAATCTGAGCCATGATCAAACTCTTCAATTAAAGTTTTGTTCGGACCCAAAGGTCCTGCTCAATGAATTCTGTCGATTCGATGATAAATCACCGAATTTGCATGTTATGCGGACATCTTCGTTGAAGTCTCTTGCGAGACGTTTTAAATCGTTGTCGATTTATCAACTACTGTGAATGTCCACACAGATTTGCTTGTCTTCTACTTGTTAAAGAACGTTGCCGCTACGGGCTAGGGATGCGTATTTTACGCATAAACCTGAGTGTGTCAAGCCCTTATTTCAGGCTTGGATTCAAGCGGTTAAACTTTCGCCTAACACCCTTAATCACTCATGGTTAACTTGCTTCGCAAGTTCCATCCTGACCCAGTATCGTTGCCTTACAGCGCCGTTTTCCATGTCAGTGGGGCGCATTATAGGGCGCTGCCACAATTGCGCAAGCGCTAATTGGGCCGCCCTCGACTGACTGCTCACTTAGCCATCCATATGGATAAAAATGACACGATCCTGAGCTTTTATGACGTGGATTTAACTAAATCGCATGTCACAAGCAGCGCGAAACGGAGGTAACCGTCCAGCGAACCACACCTCGCATCGTTAATCTGATTATTTGAAAATATCTGCTCATTGATAAATTTGGAGCAGGTGATGACAACTCACAAAACAAGTCAGCAGTGGCGACAGTTACTTTTACAACGCAATACTTTTAGTGGCACTAATATCGAATTTTGCCAGCAACATAATGTCTCGATTACCACCTATTATAAACAGCGCGCTTTACTGGGTAAGCAACAGTACCAGCCAAGCGTGTCAGAGCAAACATCTCACGTTACTCAATCACGCTTTATACAACTAAAACAAACCACCACTGAAGTCTGCACGCAAACTCATCAACACCCAGTGCTGTTTGATACCCGAACTGGCCAACTCACTCTTTCAGCGGATTTAGCAACAACGGATATCCTTACCATCATTAAGGGGCTAATGGCATGAGGATGTTTGTTGATGTGCCTTCCGTCTATTTATGTGCCGATGCTGTCGATTTTCGTAAATCGATTAATGGATTAGCCGCCTTAGTCGAAGCCGAGCTTGAACTACCGGTGCTCAGTGGTGCGCTATTTGTATTTTGTAATAAAGGCCGTGACAAACTCAAATTACTTTATTGGGATAACACTGGCTTTGCGCTGTGGTATAAGCGATTAGATAAGCATAAGTTCAAATGGCCCAAACTCATGTCACCCACAATGACATTAACCGAGCAGCAATTACACTGGTTATTAGGGGGTTATGATGTCATTGGCCACAGTAAAATTGATGTGACGGGTAAGCAACTACTTTAATATTTGCGATCAATTGATGATCATCAAAACAAGGTCAATTAGCACTACAAAGCCTTTCGATATGCCTTAACATAGGCGTCATGAAAAATGAACTCGCCCTTACACAGCGCATTGCTGAACTTGAAAAACTGTTAGCGCAGAAGGATGCACTCATCGCAGCCTTGGAAGAGCGCTGGCGCTTGGCTCAACAAAAACAATTCGGCAAAAGTGCTGAAGGCTTTGTTGGGCAAGGCGAGTTATTCAATGAAGTGGAAGAGATTGTTGAAGCCATTGAGGCCGAGCAACAAACCATTAGCTATACCCGCAAAAAGCCTGTGCGTAAGCCACTGCCAAAAGACTTACCTCGCGAGCAAGTTATCCATGATATCACCGATAAGACCTGTGATTGCTGTGGCGGTGAGTTACATAAAATGGGCGAGGATAAATCAGAAAAGCTTGAGTTTATTCCAGCCAAAATCAAAGTGATTGAGCACATTAGGCCTAAATACGCTTGCCGCCACTGTGATAAATCCTCGACTCAAACGCCGATTAAACAAGCCTCAATGCCAGCGATGCCAATCAATAAAGGCATTGCTACAAGCAGTTTACTCAGTCAGCTTATCACCAGTAAATATCAATACGGGTTACCGCTTTATCGCCAGGAAGCGATGTTTAAGCAATATGGCATTGAGCTCAGTCGCCAGACAATGAGCAGCTGGATAGACAAATCAGCCACCCTCTTCGCACCATTAGTTGAACGGCTTAAAACAGAGTTGTTAAAACAGCCCACGTTGTTTGCGGATGAAACGCCATTAAAAGTGGTGAAATCCGATAAAGTAAACAGCTACATGTGGGTCTATTGCTCAGGTCGAGATTCACCAGCCCCGAATAATCCTATCCCTAATATTGTGCTTTACGACTTCCATAACAGTCGGGCTGCCGCCTGCGTGGTCAATTATCTTGATGGATATCAAGGCTATTTGCACGTAGATGGATATCAAGCTTATGAAAAAACACAGGCAACCCTAGTGGGATGCTGGGCACACGCTCGTCGTAAATTTATCGAGGCAAAAAAGCTGCAAGGCAAAAATAAAACCGGCAAAGCGGATATGGTATTAAGCCTTATCCAAAAACTGTACGGTGTAGAGTCACGCATCAACGATAAAAGTCCTGATGAAAAGTACATTGCCAGACAAGAGGCTAGCCTGCCTATCCTAGGCAAGCTAAAAGCATGGCTTGAGCAAAACCAGCCCAATTTAGTGGGTAATACCAAACTGATGGAGGCAGCTAATTACCTGGCTAATCAATGGCACAAACTCATTCGTTATGTTGATGATGGCAGATTGAGTATTGATAACAATCGTGCAGAGCGAGCCGTAAAACCGTTTGTGATTGGCCGAAAAAATTGGTTATTCAGTCAGACAGCTAATGGGGCCCATGCCAGTGCCACGCTTTACAGTATTGTCGAAACGGCAAAGGTCAATGGCTTAGTACCATTTGATTACATCATGGCTTGTCTTAATGAACTGTGCCAACCAGCACCGGATATCGACAGCCTGTTACCATGGAACTTTAAAAGATAGGTGTAGTTGCCCAGACGCTTACAAACGGAGTGCTGGAGAGTCGATAATTATCAGCCACAGGCTTAACAGTATTGATATCTACAACCCAATAATGGGTCATAGAGTTAGGCAAGGCGGCTTTTTATCACGATTGGGGATATGCATGCACAGTAAGAAAAATAAGCCGGAGTCAATGGAGCAGAACGGTTGATGTTCAACAGCTCAACATGGAAGCCAAGATTTTTAAAATGAGTCTATTTGCAAAAGCTCATCAGGCTTTCTATCTAATAATTGCGCTAAAGCGCTTATTGATAAGTAAATGACTCTGTATTCAGTTCATTTTATTTTTAGCATATAACGAAAAAAGCCTCAGCATTTCTGCTGAGGCTTTCATCTTTATGTTGGCGGAGCGGACGGGACTCGAACCCGCGACCCCCGGCGTGACAGGCCGGTATTCTAACCAACTGAACTACCGCTCCTTTAGTGATGGCTTGCGCTTCTCACTAAATTCTTTTAGCGTCGCTAACATGTCAGCGTTAGGAGACGTGCTTTTGCAAGCAAATTAGGCGCCTGGAAATGACCTACTCTCGCATGGGGAAACCCCACACTACCATCGGCGCGACTGCGTTTCACTTCTGAGTTCGGAATGGGATCAGGTGGTGCCACAGTGCTATGGTCTCCAGACAAATTTGGAATTCGGAAAGCTGTCAAAAAATGGTGGTCGCTACTGGGCTCGAACCAGTGACCCCCTCCTTGTAAGGGAGGTGCTCTCCCAGCTGAGCTAAGCGACCTGGGATTTTTTGCTATTGAGTACTCAATCTTCAATCAAGTATTTTTCGATTCTTTCAGGTTTGTTCAGTAAAACCCATCTGGGTTGTATGGTTAAGCCTCTCGGGTCATTAGTACAAGTTAGCTCAACGCCTCACAACGCTTACACACCTTGCCTATCAACGTCCTAGTCTCGGACGGCCCTTCAGAGGACTTATAGTCCTAGGGATGACTCATCTTGGGGCTCGCTTCCCGCTTAGATGCTTTCAGCGGTTATCGATTCCGAACGTAGCTACCGGGCAATGCCATTGGCATGACAACCCGAACACCAGCGGTTCGTCCACTCCGGTCCTCTCGTACTAGGAGCAGCTCCCCTCAATCATCCAACGCCCACGGCAGATAGGGACCGAACTGTCTCACGACGTTCTGAACCCAGCTCGCGTACCACTTTAAATGGCGAACAGCCATACCCTTGGGACCGACTTCAGCCCCAGGATGTGATGAGCCGACATCGAGGTGCCAAACACCGCCGTCGATATGAACTCTTGGGCGGTATCAGCCTGTTATCCCCGGAGTACCTTTTATCCGTTGAGCGATGGCCCTTCCATTCAGAACCACCGGATCACTATGACCTACTTTCGTACCTGCTCGACGTGTCTGTCTCGCAGTTAAGCTGGCTTATGCCATTGCACTAACCGTACGATGTCCGACCGTACTTAGCCAACCTTCGTGCTCCTCCGTTACTCTTTGGGAGGAGACCGCCCCAGTCAAACTACCCACCAGGCACTGTCCCTAATCCCGATAAGGGACCTAGGTTAGAACATCAAAACTACAAGGGTGGTATTTCAAGGACGACTCCACACAAACTAGCGTTCATGCTTCAAAGTCTCCCACCTATCCTACACATGTAGGTTCAATGTTCAGTGCCAAGCTATAGTAAAGGTTCACGGGGTCTTTCCGTCTAGCCGCGGGTATACGGCATCTTCACCGCAATTTCAACTTCACTGAGTCTCGGCTGGAGACAGCGTGGCCATCATTACGCCATTCGTGCAGGTCGGAACTTACCCGACAAGGAATTTCGCTACCTTAGGACCGTTATAGTTACGGCCGCCGTTTACCGGGGCTTCGATCATGAGCTTCTCCGAAGATAACCCAATCAATTAACCTTCCGGCACCGGGCAGGCGTCACACCGTATACGTCATCTTGCGATTTTGCACAGTGCTGTGTTTTTGATAAACAGTTGCAGCCACCTGGTATCTGCGACTCCCGCTAGCTTAGAGAGCAAGTCTCATCACCGGCAGGAGCGTACCTTCTCCCGAAGTTACGGTACCATTTTGCCTAGTTCCTTCAGCCGAGTTCTCTCAAGCGCCTTGGTATTCTCTACCCGACCACCTGTGTCGGTTTGGGGTACGATTCCTGCTAACCTGAAGCTTAGAAGATTTTCCTGGAAGCATGGCATCAACTACTTCAGTCCCGTAGGACCTCGTCATCAGCTCTCAGCGTATGTATTCCCGGATTTGCCTAAGAATACCGCCTACCACCTTAAACGCGGACTACCAACGCCGCGCTAGCCTAGCCTTCTCCGTCTCTCCATCGCAGTTAGCACAAGTACGGGAATATTAACCCGTTTCCCATCGACTACGCCTTTCGGCCTCGCCTTAGGGGTCGACTCACCCTGCCCCGATTAACGTTGGACAGGAACCCTTGGTCTTCCGGCGAGGGGGTTTTTCACCCCCTTTATCGTTACTCATGTCAGCATTCGCACTTCTGATACCTCCAGCGTGGGTTACCCCTTCACCTTCAACGGCTTACAGAACGCTCCTCTACCGCGCATCTCTAATGAAATGCACCCGTAGCTTCGGTGACTAGCTTAGCCCCGTTACATCTTCCGCGCAGGCCGACTCGACTAGTGAGCTATTACGCTTTCTTTAAATGATGGCTGCTTCTAAGCCAACATCCTAGCTGTCTAAGCCTTCCCACATCGTTTCCCACTTAGCTAGTACTTTGGGACCTTAGCTGACGGTCTGGGTTGTTTCCCTTTTGACAACGGACGTTAGCACCCGCTGTCTGTCTCCCGCATAGTACTCATTGGTATTCGGAGTTTGCAAAGGGTTGGTAAGTCGGGATGACCCCCTAGCCTTAACAGTGCTCTACCCCCAATGGTATTCGTGCGAGGCGCTACCTAAATAGCTTTCGAGGAGAACCAGATATCTCCCGGTTTGATTGGCCTTTCACCCCCAGCCACAAGTCATCCGCTAATTTTTCAACATTAGTCGGTTCGGTCCTCCAGTTGATGTTACTCAACCTTCAACCTGCCCATGGCTAGATCACCGGGTTTCGGGTCTACACCTAGCAACTAAACGCGCAGTTAACACTCGGTTTCCCTACGGCTCCGCTATTCGCTTAACCTCGCTACTAAATGTAAGTCGCTGACCCATTATACAAAAGGTACGCAGTCACGGTCTCAAGAACCGCTCCCACTGCTTGTACGTATACGGTTTCAGGTTCTATTTCACTCCCCTCACAGGGGTTCTTTTCGCCTTTCCCTCACGGTACTGGTTCACTATCGGTCAGTCAGGAGTATTTAGCCTTGGAGGATGGTCCCCCCATGTTCAGACAACATATCACGTGTGCCGCCTTACTCGTTTTCATCTAAGGTTAGTTTTCATGTACGGGACTATCACCCTGTACCGTTGGACTTTCCAGACCATTCCACTAACACCCCCTAGACTTAAGGGCTAATCCCCGTTCGCTCGCCGCTACTTAGGGAATCTCGGTTGATTTCTTTTCCTCTGGGTACTTAGATGTTTCAGTTCCCCAGGTTCGCCTCATACAGCTATGTATTCACTGTATGATGACCACTTATGTGGCCGGGTTTCCCCATTCGGACATCGTTAGCTCAAATGCTTGTTACTAGCTCGCCAACGCTTTTCGCAAGTTACTACGTCCTTCATCGCCTCTGACTGCCAAGGCATCCACCGTATACGCTTAGTCACTTAACCATACAACCCAAATGAGTTTCACTTGAGCGTATTGCAACTAGCTGGTTTTTACTGTCTCTTGCTTTCGCAAAAGAACGCCTTGATTTACTTCATTTCTGAAGTTAAAGAATATCCAAAACACTTGATTAAAGTATTTTGAGAACTCAATTTTGTATCACCTAATGCTCGCGCATTAAGTTCTACTATCAGCTTTCCAAATTTTTAAAGAACGACACCCCTTCAAAGGAAGGTAATGTTTTGCTCGTCAACAAGACAAGGCAATCTGTGTGAACACTCAACAGTAATGCTAAATCGCATAGGTAAGGAGGTGATCCAGCCCCAGGTTCCCCTAGGGCTACCTTGTTACGACTTCACCCCAGTCATGAACCACACCGTGGTAAACGCCCTCCCCGAAGGGTTAAGCTATCTACTTCTGGTGCAGCCCACTCCCATGGTGTGACGGGCGGTGTGTACAAGGCCCGGGAACGTATTCACCGTGGCATTCTGATCCACGATTACTAGCGATTCCGACTTCATGGAGTCGAGTTGCAGACTCCAATCCGGACTACGATCGGCTTTGTGAGATTAGCTCCACCTCGCGGCTTTGCAACCCTCTGTACCGACCATTGTAGCACGTGTGTAGCCCTACTCGTAAGGGCCATGATGACTTGACGTCGTCCCCACCTTCCTCCGGTTTATCACCGGCAGTCTCCCTAGAGTTCCCACCATTACGTGCTGGCAAATAAGGATAAGGGTTGCGCTCGTTGCGGGACTTAACCCAACATTTCACAACACGAGCTGACGACAGCCATGCAGCACCTGTCTCAGAGTTCCCGAAGGCACTAAGCTATCTCTAGCGAATTCTCTGGATGTCAAGAGTAGGTAAGGTTCTTCGCGTTGCATCGAATTAAACCACATGCTCCACCGCTTGTGCGGGCCCCCGTCAATTCATTTGAGTTTTAACCTTGCGGCCGTACTCCCCAGGCGGTCTACTTAATGCGTTAGCTTGAGAGCCCAGTGTTCAAGACACCAAACTCCGAGTAGACATCGTTTACGGCGTGGACTACCAGGGTATCTAATCCTGTTTGCTCCCCACGCTTTCGTGCATGAGCGTCAGTCTTTGTCCAGGGGGCCGCCTTCGCCACCGGTATTCCTTCAGATCTCTACGCATTTCACCGCTACACCTGAAATTCTACCCCCCTCTACAAGACTCTAGTTTGCCAGTTCAAAATGCAATTCCCAGGTTGAGCCCGGGGCTTTCACATCTCGCTTAACAAACCGCCTGCGCACGCTTTACGCCCAGTAATTCCGATTAACGCTCGGACCCTCCGTATTACCGCGGCTGCTGGCACGGAGTTAGCCGGTCCTTCTTCTGTAGGTAACGTCACAGCTAACGGGTATTAACCGTCAACCTTTCCTCCCTACTGAAAGTGCTTTACAACCCGAAGGCCTTCTTCACACACGCGGCATGGCTGCATCAGGGTTTCCCCCATTGTGCAATATTCCCCACTGCTGCCTCCCGTAGGAGTCTGGGCCGTGTCTCAGTCCCAGTGTGGCTGATCATCCTCTCAGAACAGCTAGGGATCGTCGCCTAGGTGAGCCTTTACCTCACCTACTAGCTAATCCCACCTGGGCTTATCCATCAGCGCAAGGACCCGAAGGCTCCCCTGCTTTCCCCCGTAGGGCGTATGCGGTATTAGCAGTCGTTTCCAACTGTTATCCCCCACAAATGGGCAAATTCCCAGGCATTACTCACCCGTCCGCCGCTCGCCGGCAAAGTAACAAGTTACTTCCCGCTGCCGCTCGACTTGCATGTGTTAGGCCTGCCGCCAGCGTTCAATCTGAGCCATGATCAAACTCTTCAATTAAAGTTTTGTTCGGACCCAAAGGTCCTGCTCAATGAATTCTGTCGATTCGATGATAAATCACCGAATTTGCATGTTATGCGGACATCTTCGTTGAAGTCTCTTGCGAGACGTTTTAAATCGTTGTCGATTTATCAACTACTGTGAATGTCCACACAGATTTGCTTGTCTTCTACTTGTTAAAGAACGTTGCCGCTACGGGCTAGGGATGCGTATTTTACGCATAAACCTGAGTGGGTCAAGCCCTTATTTCAGGCTTGGATTCAAGCGGTTAAACTTTCGCCTAACACCCTTAATCACTCATGGTTAACTTGCTTCGCAAGTTCCATCCTGACCCAGTATCGTTGCCTTACAGCGCCGTTTTCCATGTCAGTGGGGCGCATTATAGGGCGCTGCCACAATTGCGCAAGCGCTAATTGGGCCGCCCTCGACTGACTGCTCACTTAGCCATCCATATGGATAAAAATGACACGATCCTGAGCTTTTATGACGTGGATTTAACTAAATCGCATGTCACAAGCAGCGCGAAACGGAGTGCTGGAGAGTCGATAATTATCAGCCACAGGCTTAATAGTATTGATATCTACAACCCAATAATGGGTCATAGAGTTAGGCAAGGCGGCTTTTTATCACGATTGGGGATATGCATGCACAGTAAGAAAAATAAGCCGGAGTCAATGGAGCAGAACGGTTGATGTTCAACAGCTCAACATGGAAGCCAAGATTTTTAAAATGAGTCTATTTGCAAAAGCTCATCAGGCTTTCTATCTAATAATTGCGCTAAAGCGCTTATTGATAAGTAAATGACTCTGTATTCAGTTCATTTTATTTTTAGCATATAACGAAAAAAGCCTCAGCATTTCTGCTGAGGCTTTCATCTTTATGTTGGCGGAGCGGACGGGACTCGAACCCGCGACCCCCGGCGTGACAGGCCGGTATTCTAACCAACTGAACTACCGCTCCTTTAGTGATGGCTTGCGCTTCTCACTAAATTCTTTTAGCGTCGCTAACATGTCAGCGTTAGGAGACGTGCTTTTGCAAGCAAATTAGGCGCCTGGAAATGACCTACTCTCGCATGGGGAAACCCCACACTACCATCGGCGCGACTGCGTTTCACTTCTGAGTTCGGAATGGGATCAGGTGGTGCCACAGTGCTATGGTCTCCAGACAAATTTGGAATTCGGAAAGCTGTCAAAAAATGGTGGTCGCTACTGGGCTCGAACCAGTGACCCCCTCCTTGTAAGGGAGGTGCTCTCCCAGCTGAGCTAAGCGACCTGGGATTTTTTGCTATTGAGTACTCAATCTTCAATCAAGTATTTTTCGATTCTTTCAGGTTTGTTCAGTAAAACCCATCTGGGTTGTATGGTTAAGCCTCTCGGGTCATTAGTACAAGTTAGCTCAACGCCTCACAACGCTTACACACCTTGCCTATCAACGTCCTAGTCTCGGACGGCCCTTCAGAGGACTTATAGTCCTAGGGATGACTCATCTTGGGGCTCGCTTCCCGCTTAGATGCTTTCAGCGGTTATCGATTCCGAACGTAGCTACCGGGCAATGCCATTGGCATGACAACCCGAACACCAGCGGTTCGTCCACTCCGGTCCTCTCGTACTAGGAGCAGCTCCCCTCAATCATCCAACGCCCACGGCAGATAGGGACCGAACTGTCTCACGACGTTCTGAACCCAGCTCGCGTACCACTTTAAATGGCGAACAGCCATACCCTTGGGACCGACTTCAGCCCCAGGATGTGATGAGCCGACATCGAGGTGCCAAACACCGCCGTCGATATGAACTCTTGGGCGGTATCAGCCTGTTATCCCCGGAGTACCTTTTATCCGTTGAGCGATGGCCCTTCCATTCAGAACCACCGGATCACTATGACCTACTTTCGTACCTGCTCGACGTGTCTGTCTCGCAGTTAAGCTGGCTTATGCCATTGCACTAACCGTACGATGTCCGACCGTACTTAGCCAACCTTCGTGCTCCTCCGTTACTCTTTGGGAGGAGACCGCCCCAGTCAAACTACCCACCAGGCACTGTCCCTAATCCCGATAAGGGACCTAGGTTAGAACATCAAAACTACAAGGGTGGTATTTCAAGGACGACTCCACACAAACTAGCGTTCATGCTTCAAAGTCTCCCACCTATCCTACACATGTAGGTTCAATGTTCAGTGCCAAGCTATAGTAAAGGTTCACGGGGTCTTTCCGTCTAGCCGCGGGTATACGGCATCTTCACCGCAATTTCAACTTCACTGAGTCTCGGCTGGAGACAGCGTGGCCATCATTACGCCATTCGTGCAGGTCGGAACTTACCCGACAAGGAATTTCGCTACCTTAGGACCGTTATAGTTACGGCCGCCGTTTACCGGGGCTTCGATCATGAGCTTCTCCGAAGATAACCCAATCAATTAACCTTCCGGCACCGGGCAGGCGTCACACCGTATACTTCATCTTGCGATTTTGCACAGTGCTGTGTTTTTGATAAACAGTTGCAGCCACCTGGTATCTGCGACTCCCGCTAGCTTAGAGAGCAAGTCTCATCACCGGCAGGAGCGTACCTTCTCCCGAAGTTACGGTACCATTTTGCCTAGTTCCTTCAGCCGAGTTCTCTCAAGCGCCTTGGTATTCTCTACCCGACCACCTGTGTCGGTTTGGGGTACGATTCCTGCTAACCTGAAGCTTAGAAGATTTTCCTGGAAGCATGGCATCAACTACTTCAGTCCCGTAGGACCTCGTCATCAGCTCTCAGCGTATGTATTCCCGGATTTGCCTAAGAATACCGCCTACCACCTTAAACGCGGACTACCAACGCCGCGCTAGCCTAGCCTTCTCCGTCTCTCCATCGCAGTTAGCACAAGTACGGGAATATTAACCCGTTTCCCATCGACTACGCCTTTCGGCCTCGCCTTAGGGGTCGACTCACCCTGCCCCGATTAACGTTGGACAGGAACCCTTGGTCTTCCGGCGAGGGGGTTTTTCACCCCCTTTATCGTTACTCATGTCAGCATTCGCACTTCTGATACCTCCAGCGTGGGTTACCCCTTCACCTTCAACGGCTTACAGAACGCTCCTCTACCGCGCATCTCTAATGAAATGCACCCGTAGCTTCGGTGACTAGCTTAGCCCCGTTACATCTTCCGCGCAGGCCGACTCGACTAGTGAGCTATTACGCTTTCTTTAAATGATGGCTGCTTCTAAGCCAACATCCTAGCTGTCTAAGCCTTCCCACATCGTTTCCCACTTAGCTAGTACTTTGGGACCTTAGCTGACGGTCTGGGTTGTTTCCCTTTTGACAACGGACGTTAGCACCCGCTGTCTGTCTCCCGCATAGTACTCATTGGTATTCGGAGTTTGCAAAGGGTTGGTAAGTCGGGATGACCCCCTAGCCTTAACAGTGCTCTACCCCCAATGGTATTCGTGCGAGGCGCTACCTAAATAGCTTTCGAGGAGAACCAGATATCTCCCGGTTTGATTGGCCTTTCACCCCCAGCCACAAGTCATCCGCTAATTTTTCAACATTAGTCGGTTCGGTCCTCCAGTTGATGTTACTCAACCTTCAACCTGCCCATGGCTAGATCACCGGGTTTCGGGTCTACACCTAGCAACTAAACGCGCAGTTAACACTCGGTTTCCCTACGGCTCCGCTATTCGCTTAACCTCGCTACTAAATGTAAGTCGCTGACCCATTATACAAAAGGTACGCAGTCACGGTCTCAAGAACCGCTCCCACTGCTTGTACGTATACGGTTTCAGGTTCTATTTCACTCCCCTCACAGGGGTTCTTTTCGCCTTTCCCTCACGGTACTGGTTCACTATCGGTCAGTCAGGAGTATTTAGCCTTGGAGGATGGTCCCCCCATGTTCAGACAACATATCACGTGTGCCGCCTTACTCGTTTTCATCTAAGGTTAGTTTTCATGTACGGGACTATCACCCTGTACCGTTGGACTTTCCAGACCATTCCACTAACACCCCCTAGACTTAAGGGCTAATCCCCGTTCGCTCGCCGCTACTTAGGGAATCTCGGTTGATTTCTTTTCCTCTGGGTACTTAGATGTTTCAGTTCCCCAGGTTCGCCTCATACAGCTATGTATTCACTGTATGATGACCACTTATGTGGCCGGGTTTCCCCATTCGGACATCGTTAGCTCAAATGCTTGTTACTAGCTCGCCAACGCTTTTCGCAAGTTACTACGTCCTTCATCGCCTCTGACTGCCAAGGCATCCACCGTATACGCTTAGTCACTTAACCATACAACCCAAATGAGTTTCACTTGAGCGTATTGCAACTAGCTGGTTTTTACTGTCTCTTGCTTTCGCAAAAGAACGCCTTGATTTACTTCATTTCTGAAGTTAAAGAATATCCAAAACACTTGATTAAAGTATTTTGAGAACTCAATTTTGTATCACCTAATGCTCGCGCATTAAGTTCTACTATCAGCTTTCCAAATTTTTAAAGAACGACACCCCTTCAAAGGAAGGTAATGTTTTGCTCGTCAACAAGACAAGGCAATCTGTGTGAACACTCAACAGTAATGCTAAATCGCATAGGTAAGGAGGTGATCCAGCCCCAGGTTCCCCTAGGGCTACCTTGTTACGACTTCACCCCAGTCATGAACCACACCGTGGTAAACGCCCTCCCCGAAGGGTTAAGCTATCTACTTCTGGTGCAGCCCACTCCCATGGTGTGACGGGCGGTGTGTACAAGGCCCGGGAACGTATTCACCGTGGCATTCTGATCCACGATTACTAGCGATTCCGACTTCATGGAGTCGAGTTGCAGACTCCAATCCGGACTACGATCGGCTTTGTGAGATTAGCTCCACCTCGCGGCTTTGCAACCCTCTGTACCGACCATTGTAGCACGTGTGTAGCCCTACTCGTAAGGGCCATGATGACTTGACGTCGTCCCCACCTTCCTCCGGTTTATCACCGGCAGTCTCCCTAGAGTTCCCACCATTACGTGCTGGCAAATAAGGATAAGGGTTGCGCTCGTTGCGGGACTTAACCCAACATTTCACAACACGAGCTGACGACAGCCATGCAGCACCTGTCTCAGAGTTCCCGAAGGCACTAAGCTATCTCTAGCGAATTCTCTGGATGTCAAGAGTAGGTAAGGTTCTTCGCGTTGCATCGAATTAAACCACATGCTCCACCGCTTGTGCGGGCCCCCGTCAATTCATTTGAGTTTTAACCTTGCGGCCGTACTCCCCAGGCGGTCTACTTAATGCGTTAGCTTGAGAGCCCAGTGTTCAAGACACCAAACTCCGAGTAGACATCGTTTACGGCGTGGACTACCAGGGTATCTAATCCTGTTTGCTCCCCACGCTTTCGTGCATGAGCGTCAGTCTTTGTCCAGGGGGCCGCCTTCGCCACCGGTATTCCTTCAGATCTCTACGCATTTCACCGCTACACCTGAAATTCTACCCCCCTCTACAAGACTCTAGTTTGCCAGTTCAAAATGCAATTCCCAGGTTGAGCCCGGGGCTTTCACATCTCGCTTAACAAACCGCCTGCGCACGCTTTACGCCCAGTAATTCCGATTAACGCTCGGACCCTCCGTATTACCGCGGCTGCTGGCACGGAGTTAGCCGGTCCTTCTTCTGTAGGTAACGTCACAGCTAACGGGTATTAACCGTCAACCTTTCCTCCCTACTGAAAGTGCTTTACAACCCGAAGGCCTTCTTCACACACGCGGCATGGCTGCATCAGGGTTTCCCCCATTGTGCAATATTCCCCACTGCTGCCTCCCGTAGGAGTCTGGGCCGTGTCTCAGTCCCAGTGTGGCTGATCATCCTCTCAGAACAGCTAGGGATCGTCGCCTAGGTGAGCCTTTACCTCACCTACTAGCTAATCCCACCTGGGCTTATCCATCAGCGCAAGGACCCGAAGGCTCCCCTGCTTTCCCCCGTAGGGCGTATGCGGTATTAGCAGTCGTTTCCAACTGTTATCCCCCACAAATGGGCAAATTCCCAGGCATTACTCACCCGTCCGCCGCTCGCCGGCAAAGTAACAAGTTACTTCCCGCTGCCGCTCGACTTGCATGTGTTAGGCCTGCCGCCAGCGTTCAATCTGAGCCATGATCAAACTCTTCAATTAAAGTTTTGTTCGGACCCAAAGGTCCTGCTCAATGAATTCTGTCGATTCGATGATAAATCACCGAATTTGCATGTTATGCGGACATCTTCGTTGAAGTCTCTTGCGAGACGTTTTAAATCGTTGTCGATTTATCAACTACTGTGAATGTCCACACAGATTTGCTTGTCTTCTACTTGTTAAAGAACGTTGCCGCTACGGGCTAGGGATGCGTATTTTACGCATAAACCTGAGTGGGTCAAGCCCTTATTTCAGGCTTGGATTCAAGCGGTTAAACTTTCGCCTAACACCCTTAATCACTCATGGTTAACTTGCTTCGCAAGTTCCATCCTGACTCAGTATCGTTGCCTTACAGCGCCGTTTTCCATGTCAGTGGGGCGCATTATAGGGCGCTGCCACAATTGCGCAAGCGCTAATTGGGCCGCCCTCGACTGACTGCTCAGTTAGCCATCTATATGGATAAAAAGGACGCAAACGCGTCCTTTTTATGAGTGGTTTAACGATTCAAACCTGTTTAACCACAGCTTAATGACTAAAGAAGCGCGACTCTTGCTCGGCTACGACTTGCTTACCGTCTATGTCTGTTAGTACTTGAATCGAGATTTTAGTGATTGGCCGCTTAAGATTAATAGGATCCATCTCAATACTAATAGGCAGTACTAACACTTCGCCGCCTTGGGACTTAACTTCTTTAGGCCCTAACCACTGATAATCCTCTAAACCTTCCACCTTAAATTGGTGAATATGAGCTTGCTCTGTCTTATTGAGGATTTTTAAGGTGTAGGTATTTTCAATCATACCGTCAAGATTTGTGCGATATAGAGTATTTCTATCGCGGATGACATCTACCCGCATTGGGGCAATGCTGGCGGTGGCATAAGTCAGTAGCAGTATCATCACCACCAGTACGGCGCCGTAGCCCAGTAACTTCGGACGCAATACCTGCTCTTGTTTGCCTTCTAACTTATTCTCAGTGGTGTAACTAATCAGTCCTTTAGCGTAACCCATGCGGTCCATGGTTTGATCGCAAGCATCAATACAGGCACCGCAGTTAATACACTCGTATTGCAAACCATTGCGAATATCGATACCCGTTGGGCAAACCTGTACACATAAGTCACAGTCGATACAGTCACCTAAGCCTTGCTCTTTATGATCGGCTTTTCTCGATCTTGGTCCACGTGTTTCGCCGCGCGCGGCATCGTAACCCACTATATAGGTATTCTTATCAAACATAGCCGATTGGAAGCGCGCATACGGGCACATGTGCACACACATGATTTCACGCATCCAGCCGGCGTTGCCATAAGTTGCCAGGGTAAAGAACATCACCCAGAAATAGATGCCACCACTAGCATTAAGGCTAAAAAAGTCACTGTAGAGTTCTGAGGTGGGGACGAAATACGATACGAAAGTCATGGCTGTCAACCAAGACACTAATATCCATGCCAAATGCTTAGCGCTCTTACGCCAAACTTTATTGAATGACCATGGCATTTCATCTAGCTTGATCCGCTTGTTGCGGGCTCCTTCTATTTTTTCTTCAAACCAAATAAAAATAAAAGTCCACACGGTTTGTGGGCAGGTATATCCGCACCATACTCGCCCTAAATAGGTGGTGATAAAAAATAAGCCAAACGCGGCAATCATCAAGACGGCAGCAAGCAGGGTTAGATCTTGCGGCCAAATAGTTAAACCAAAAATATGAAACTTTTGTTCGCCGAGGTTAAACCACACGGCTTGGCGGTTTCCCCAAGGTATCCAAGGCAGTAATAAGAAGAATGCCATAGCAACCCAACCCATGCGGCGCCGAAGCTGAGTCCAGACGCCTTGAACGGCACGGACATAAATGCGATTGCTTGGATTAAACCGGTCGGCTTTGCTGGCATCAGGCTGATGGATCTTGATACGTTCCGCCTTAGAAAAATCCTTATTCCCCGATCCTGACGTCATAATTCAATGCCTTACTGCGTTGGTTTATTTTAAGTTTCTGCTTTATTATACCCATCATTGTAATGGTTATTCACCTAGTTGGGCTAAAAGATGAAGGGATGGATTATAATCGGCACGGTTGGTGCGGCCTTGTATTACACAGCTACTACCACCACTTTGCTTGATACGCCGATCACAGCCGGCAAATCAGTGCTGCAAGGTTGGCATAGCAAAATCCAATCCTTAACCGGTACTAAGATAATCAAAGCTGATACGGCCTTTTCATCACTGAAACAGCAGGTTGAAGGACGCTTATCCAGTCATGAGCTGAAGCATCTTGATACCATCATTGTTAGCCCAGAATCCATCGCCCAATTTTCCGAGCAATATTGCCAATCAACTCGTGTAGCGCACCCAATTATCAGCGTTGATAATGTACGCTTTATTTGCGACCGCCTATAACCTGTCGTTGGTGGCACCAAGCGCGCCACCATTAATACTTACTTTGGCAAAAGTTGATCTTATCGGCCACTGCACCTAGCCTTTGGCCATTATTCACCACAGGACATACATGATGACCCACGCTGCTACTGATAAGGTATCTGATATTTTCGACCCATTACTTTGGGACAAAGTTGAAGGTTTTACGTTTGAAGATATTACCTACCATAGAGCCAAAGCTCATGGCACAGTGAGAATTGCCATTGATCGCCCTGATTGTCTTAATGCATTTCGTCCAAAAACCGTTGATGAACTCTATATTGCCTTAGATCATGCTCGTCAGTGGTCTAATGTTGGCTGCGTACTATTAACGGGTAATGGGCCATCGGCTAAAGGTCAGTGGTCGTTCTCATCGGGCGGCGATCAACGCATTCGCGGTAAAGATGGTTATAAGTACGAAGGCGCAGAAGCTGGTACCGCCGATGTGGCGCGTATGGGACGTTTACACATTTTAGAAGTGCAGCGACTTATTCGCTTTATGCCAAAAGTAGTGATTGCTGTGGTTCCGGGTTGGGCAGTTGGCGGCGGTCACAGCTTACATGTGGTGTGTGATTTAACCTTAGCCTCGAAAGAGCATGCCATCTTTAAGCAAACTGATCCTGATGTTGCCAGCTTTGACTCTGGCTATGGCAGTGCTTACTTAGCCAAGATGATAGGTCAAAAACGCGCGCGCGAAATATTCTTTTGCGGCTTCAACTACAGCGCCGATGAAGCTTTTGATATGGGTATGGTTAACCGCTCAGTGGCTCACGCCGATTTAGAAACTGAGGCGCTGCACTGGGCCAAAGAAATCAATTCAAAATCGCCAACCGCAATGCGTATGCTCAAATATGGCTTTAACTTGCCTGATGATGGCTTAGTCGGTCAGCAATTGTTTGCCGGTGAAGCAACGCGCTTAGCCTATGCCTCTGAAGAAGCGAAAGAAGGCCGTGATGCCTTCTTAGAAAAACGCGATCAAGACTTCTCTAAGTTCCCTTGGCATTATTAATCTCGATTATGAGTGAGCTTTCGCTTTGCTTTTAAGCCGCCTCAGGGCGGCTTTTTTATGGGTGATAGTCAAAGCAATAAGAAACCGATAGTCACAATCGAAACAAACTTATATACGCAGCAGTTGATAATGATTATCATTTTATTATTAGCTATTGAGTGTCACTTTTATTGGGGTAATGAGTATGCGGAAAACGATTAGCTTTGCCATTTTACATTTTAGCGTCGCTTTTAGCGTGACTTACTTGCTCACTGGCAGCGTTATCTTAGGCGGCGCGATTGCCTTACTAGAACCTGCCGTAAATACAGTGGTATTTTATTTTCATGAAAAAGTCTGGAAAAGAATTGAGCAAAAACAGCAACAAGCTGCCGCTCAAACTAAGCTAATGCTGGTGTAAACCTTAAACTTTATTCAATTTGAACGGATAGCGTAAAAAACTAGAGCTGGCTCACCTTAATGATATTGGCCATTGAACCATAATGCTTGTAGGCACCTCTAACTAATAACTTATTGTTATTCAATTAATCATGAAAAAACTATTGCTCGCATCTATGCTAATTTTTACACCACTCACCGAAGCAAGTGCCTTGCCAGAGGCTTTGCAAAACATTGCCGCAGTGCAAAAAGCCGATGCGCGGGTTATTACTTCTGGCCTGCCAACGCCAGCGGAATTTGATTCACTCGCGCGTTCAGGGGTAAATGTCGTTATTAATTTAATGCCAGATAGCAGCAATGACAGTTATCACAACGAGGCGCAATTAGTCCAAGCAGCAGGTATGGAATACGTTTATATTCCCGTTGATTGGCAACATCCAACTATTGACGATGTAAACCGCTTCTTTGCGGCCATGCTGAGCCATCAAAACCAAGATGTTTTAATTCACTGTAAAGCTAACTATCGCGCCTCGGCTTTTTATTACCTTTATGAAGTGACCCAGCTTGGTAAAAACCCAGAAGCAAGCATGCAGCATACTATGGCGCCGTGGGGAGATATTGAGCGCAGCTTGCAGCAATATCCGCAGTGGCAGCAATTGATTAATCGGGTATTGGCGCAGTACGACCAATAAAAAAGGCGCTACTAGAGCACCTTTGAAGAAACCGCGAACATTACTCAACGGTAACCGATTTGGCCAAGTTTCTTGGCTGGTCAACGTCCGTGCCCTTAATCAAGGCCACATGGTATGACAGTAATTGCAGTGGAATAGTGTAAATCAGTGGCGCCATAAAGGCATCACAATGAGGCACAGGGATCACCTTCATAGTGTCATCCGACTCAAACTCAGCATCAATATCAGCAAACACATACATTAAGCCGCCGCGCGCACGCACTTCCTCAACGTTAGATTTAAGCTTTTCTAACAACTCATTGTTAGGCGCCACCACGATCACCGGCATGTCAGCATCGATTAACGCTAAAGGGCCGTGCTTCAACTCACCTGAGGCATAAGCTTCAGCGTGAATATACGAAATCTCTTTAAGCTTTAACGCGCCTTCCATAGCAATCGGGTATTGATCGCCGCGCCCTAAAAATAAGGCATTATTTTTATCAGCAAAATCTACCGCTAATGCAGCAATGGCATCATCTAACCCTAATGCCTGCTCGACTTTAGCTGGCATAGATAACAAGCTTTGGGTGATATCGGCTTGCATTTGCAGCGACATACCGTTGTGACGACCAATGGCGGCAGTCAGCATCAATAAACCCGCTAACTGCACAGTAAAGGCTTTGGTTGAAGCCACACCAATTTCGGCGCCAGCTTTCATCATGTAAGCCATGTCAGATTCACGCACCAGTGATGAACCTGGCGAGTTACAAATGGTCAGCGTCGCTTTATAACCCATTTCTTTAGCTAAACGCAGCGCCGCCAAGGTATCAGCGGTTTCACCAGATTGTGAAATAGTCACTAACAAGCTGTTTGGGAATAAGTGCGACTTGCGATAGCGAAACTCTGATGCGATTTCGACGTTACAAGATACCCCAGCCCAATCTTCTAACCAGTAACGCGCTGCCATACCTGAATGATAACTGGTACCACAGGCAATAATTTGCACGTGTTTAATGTCTTTTAAAAACTCACCCGCATTGGCGCCAAAGGCAGTATCTAACACTTGCTTGTTAGCTATGCGGCCTTCAATAGTGCGTGATAACGCTAATGGCTGCTCATAAATTTCTTTGAGCATATAGTGGCGATATTCACCTTTATCGCCAGCATCATGGGTGACTTCAGATTCTTTGATTTCACGCTTAACTGGCGCGCCATTAACATCAAAAATGGCTACCTGACGACGGGTCACTTCAGCCACATCGCCTTCTTCTAAAAACGCGAATGAGCGCGTCACAGGTAATAAGGCTAATTGATCTGAGGCGACAAAGTTTTCACCTAAGCCAAAACCAATCACTAATGGGCTACCAGAGCGCGCAACCACTAAACGCTCGTTATCACGTCTATCCATAACCACAGTGCCGTAAGCGCCTTGCAGTTGCTTAACTGTGGCTTGCACCGCAGCCAGTAGGCTCGCGTGAGTCTTGAGTTCATGGTGCACTAAGTGGCAGATAACTTCAGTGTCAGTGTCAGAGGTAAACACATAACCTAAGCCTTTAAGCATGTCGCGCAGCTTGTTATGGTTTTCGATAATACCGTTATGCACTACGGCAATATCATCACTGGATACATGAGGGTGGGCATTACGCTCACTTGGCTCGCCATGGGTTGCCCAGCGAGTATGGGCAATACCTGTGCCGCCCGCTAACGGATGCTTATCTAACGCCGCTGTAAGTTCCTGAACCTTGCCGACGCGGCGGGTACGGTTTAGCTCGCCATTATGGATAACGGCGACACCCGCCGAATCATAACCGCGGTATTCTAAACGGCGTAAGCCCTCAACCAAGATTTCAGCAACATCCCTTTGCGCCACGGCGCCAACGATTCCACACATAGTTCACCTGTTATTTCAAAGATAAATGGGTAGTGTTCAACACTAAGTTATTCTTGATAAGGGGCAAGAATGACCTCAACCCCTTGTTGACGGATGGCAGCAGCAGCTTCGGGTGGCAATCTGTCATCCGTGACTAATTTATTAACCGTGCTCCACGGCAATTCCAAATTAGGAATACGGCGCCCAAGTTTGTGCGATTCGAGCATGACCACAACTTCACGAGACACTTCCGCCATTACCTTGCTTAAGCCTGTGAGTTCATTAAACGTAGTGGTTCCTTGGGCTAAATCCAAACCATCGGCACCAATAAACAATTGATCGAAGTTATATGAACGTAGCACTTGTTCGGCGATACGGCCTTGAAATGATTCAGAATGCGGATCCCAAGTACCACCGGTCATCAATAAGGTCGGCTCGAACTCGAGATCATGAATCGCATTGGCAAGCAGCAAGGAGTTAGTCATCACCACTAGGCCGCGCTTATCGTTCAAATGCGAAATAATGCCTATGGTCGTGCTGCCAGAATCAATAATGATGCGATTGTGATCATCAATCAGCTTGGCCGCCGTGGCTGCGATACTGAGTTTATTGGCTGACAGCAGTTTATAAGAGCCTTGGGTAATATCTTGAGGCACCGCCACCGCACCGCCATAACGACGAAACAACAGACCGTTTTTCTCTAACGCGGTTAAATCTTTACGAATGGTCACCACAGAGGTTTCAAATAAGAGGGATAGCTCATCAACACTGACTTCCCCTTGCTCATTTAACAGGTTAAGTATGCCGTGGCGTCGCTGCTGGGTGTTTCGTTTAGTCATTTATCTTTCGAGTTAAGTTTCGTTTCGAAAGTTAATTATATACAAATGAAAGCAGTTTGCCAGTAACCAAGACGATATTGCTGATAAAAACTCATTTTTTGATGGGTAGTACGCGATGCACTAAATCACAGCCATAAAAAAAGCAGCCGTTTGGCTGCTTTATTAGTGCAATGACTTGCTTAGAACTTAGCTTCAACCGCCAACGCTAGGCTACGGCCAGCGCCTATTGTTACGTCTTGATAGCTACCGCCATCGAGATATTCTTTATCAAAGAGGTTTTTGATATTCATGCGCAGATTAACTTCCGTGCCTTGAATGTCCCACGCATAGGCAGCGCCTAAGTCAAACCGGACAAAACCATCTTTAGTAATAGTATTGCTGGTATTGGCAAAACGCTCGCCCACATACACAGCGCCAAAGTTCAGGGCTAAATCATCATTCACTTCATAACGAGTCCAGATATTGGCTGACCACTGCGGAGCATCAATCGGCGTTTTGCCATCAAGTTGCTCACTATCACCTGTGCCAGTTTTATATTTAGCATCTAAGTACATCATAGAGCTGGTAATAAACCAGCTGTCACTCATCTGGCCCTGCGCACCCAACTCAAAGCCGCGGTGATGTTGCTCACCATCTTGGTTAGTTATGTACTTGTCACCTGCTGGCGTTGATTGATCAAAAATCTGTTTAACCACTTTATTGTCAACGTTAATATCAAACACTGCTGCCGTCAGTAATAAGCTGCTGTTAAACAGTTCCCACTTAGTACCCAATTCATATTGAGTGCCATATTCAGGTTTAAGATCTAACTGGTCATTGACGTCGAACTCATCATTCACCATGCCTTGCGGAGTGAAACTTTTTGAGTAGTTGACATAAATGCTGCCGTAATCAGTTGGCGCGTACACTAAACCCACTTTTGGCGATAAGGCGTAGCTGTTATTGCCTTGGCCTTCTTTTTTCTGCTCGTCGTAACGCACGCCAGCTAACACTTTCCATTCTTCCGTCAAACTCATCAGGTCTTGGACGTAGAAACCATAGTGGTAATACTCAGACGTTGATTTAGCTTTAGTAGCGTTTAAGTAGTTAACATCGGGAGCCACTATTTGCCCAGGCATGACAGTGGCAGATTCGCCGCCATCATAAAACTGCTGATAGTAATAATTTAGATAATTACCACCAATCAATAATTGATGCTCGATGCTGCCAGTATCAAAGTCAGCCAAGAAATCTACATAAGCCGTCTTATGCTGCCAATTATCATGGCGATCGAAAGGTTTAACTTTATAACCATTTTCAAATGGGTTTTCAGTATAGGTAGGTGATGAGCCTAAACGTTGACGCTCAAATTTCTGATGGTTATATCCCGTCTTTACTTTGAGGTTGTCAGTCAGCTGCCAGCTAATATCTGCGCCTAAGTTAGTGACATTGTTGTCAGTGAAAGTCCAAGGCATTTCCCAGATGTCTTTACGGTCACCAATAATCTCGCCTTGGCTGTTTAACCAAGCACCTGAATCTATGTTGGTTTTGTCAGAAGTATTATCGTATTTCACCGATAATGTCAGATCATCGGTAACATCAAAATCTAAGGCAACGAAACCTAACAGGCGATCACGCTCTTGATGCTCACCGTTAAAGTATTCACGCCAGTATTGAGTGTCTTGTTTTACTAACACAGTGCGATAACGCACGGTTTGATCTTCATTGACGGCGCCGCCAGCATCTAACTGAAAACGAGTTGAACCTTGATCGTCAGTATCAAACCCTAAGTTAAACAAGCTATCGTAGGTCGGCTTTTTGGTAACCATGTTAACTAAGCCGCCAGGACCAGACTGACCATAGAGCATAGACGATGGGCCTTTAAGCACTTCAACTTGCTCAAGGGTTTCAATGGGCTGCACGTAATGCGACCAGTGCTGCTGACCATTTACTAGGAAACCAGAACCAGAATCCAATTCAAAACCACGAATAGCGAATACTTGGCGGTTCCATTTTTCGCTGCCAGAAGTGACAGATGAGTCATTGCTCAGCACTTCACCTAAGTTAGTAGCAAGCTGCTCATCGGTAACGAAATCAGGGATCACGGTAACTGACTGTGGGGTATCAATTAATGCAATATCACCGCGCATGGCACCACTAGCATTGCCCGCTTTATAGTTATTAAATTGCTGAGCAACAACACTGATACGCTCAATGTTAGCCGTTGCAACGACTTGAGCATTGCCCTCGTCAGCTACAGCATTAACACTTAATAAGCTCATGATTGCCAAACTAATTGATGATCTTCTGGTGTTCATTACTATCCCCACAGCACGACATTGTACTTTATGCCGCAGAGTCTAAATGAGAATCTATATCATTCACACTTTTTTTTACATATTTATGGCAATAATTGAACTAGATCACTTATTTAAGGGGCTAGCTCTGCTGTAAACACTTTTAATTAAGCTCAGAAACAAAAAAAGCACCGCTATGGTGCTTTTAATCAGTGTCACATTTAAGTGAATTAAGCTTACTTGGCTTGCTTTTGTGGGCGCTGCCAGCCGCTAAAATGCTTTTGCTTAACGCGGGTGATGACTAACTCATTAGCACCCACATCACGGGTGATAGTAGAACCTGCCCCTAAGGTCGCGCCTTTGCCAATAGTGACTGGGGCAACTAATTGAGTGTCACTGCCAACAAACACATCATCTTCAATCACAGTTAAGTGTTTATTGGCGCCATCATAATTACAAGTAATAGTGCCAGCTCCTATGTTTACGCCGCTACCGACCTGCGCATCACCTATATAGGTCAAGTGGCCAGCTTTTGAACCTTCGCCCAATACTGCATTTTTAATTTCAACGAAATTACCGACGTGGGCGTCACGCTTAAGCACAGCGCCCGGACGTAAACGTGCGAATGGGCCGGCGTTAGCCGCTTCTTCTAAACTGGCGCCATCCACTAAGGTGTAAGGTTTAATCTCAGCGTTATCGGCAATAGTACAATCTTTTAAAATCGCGCCAGCGCCAATAGTGACATTGTTACCTAGCACTACTTTGCCTTCAAAGATGACATTAATGTCGATCATCACATCCATACCAACTGTCACTTCACCGCGGATATCGATGCGGTTAGGGTCGCGTAAATTGGCGCCTTCTAGCATTAATTTTTCGGCGGCACGTGCTTGATAAGCACGCTCTAACTGAGCTAATTGCACGCGATTGTTAGCGCCTTCCACTTCAATGGCCAGTGGCGGCTGCGCGGTAGTAATCTCAACGCCATCACGTTTTGCCATAGCAACGATATCAGTTAAGTAATATTCACCTTGGGCATTGTTTGACGACAACTGACCTAACCACGCCTTTAATTGCTTGCCAGGGGCTGCCATGATGCCACTGTTGATTTCTTTAATTTGAAGCTGGGCAATGCTCGCATCTTTTTGCTCAACAATACCGATAACATTGCCGACGCTATCGCGCTCAATGCGGCCATAGCCAGTAGAATCGAGAAGAGTCACAGTCAAAATGGCAAGGCCATCGGCAGCGCGAGACGCCAGTAAGGCTTCTAACGTGGAGGCTTGAATTAATGGCACATCGCCATAAAGAATTAAGACGGTATCATCATCTTGAATATTGGCGTTAGCCTGCGCTACTGCATGGCCAGTGCCTAACTGTTCGGCTTGCTCAACCCAGTTAAGGTCTTGCTCACCTAAGCGCGCTTGCAATTTATCGGCGCCATAACCGTAGACTAAGTTAATCTTGTCGGCGTTAAGCTCGCGAGCGGTATCTATCACATGCTGCACCATAGGCTTGTGCGCGACTGAGTGCAGTACTTTGGGTAAATCAGAACGCATGCGGGTGCCTTTACCGGCAGCGAGAATAACGACATTGAGCGACATGTTAGCTTCCTTTTCAATTTGCTGGCGCCATTGTAGCCAAAAGCCATACAAAAATCAGCGGCCTGAACCCACAATCCCTTTGGGTCTTTAAGATTGGCATGATTATTATGGCCAGTAACAAAAAAGGCGCCCCGAAGGACGCCTTTTAACTAACCTAAACCTTAACGGTGCAGGCCTTTCTTGATGGTTTCAACCACACGCAATTGAGCGACGGCTTGCGCCAATTCAATCGCGGCAGCAGCATAATTGAAATCAGCTCCAGCATTAGCCATATCGGCTTCTGCGCGGTGCTTGGCTTCTAAAGCCGCTGCTTCATCAATGTCTTTGGCACGCAAAACCACATCAGCCAGCACGGCAATTGAACTAGGTTGCACTTCCAGAATACCACCTGAAAGATAAAACACTTCTTCATTGCCGTTTTGCTTGACGATGCGCGCCATGCCAGGCTTGATCTTAGTCAACAGAGGTGAGTGACCGTGCATAATGCCCAGTTCACCTTCAGCACCACTTATCTGCAGGCTTTCAACCCGACCGGAAAAGATGCTGCTTTCTGCACTAACGATATCAAGCTGTACTGTAATGCTTGCCATCGGGGTTCTCCTTAAAACACTAAGCAATGATGCTTAGTTATTTTTTGTTAGCTCGCTCGATAACTTCATCGATTGAACCAGCCATGTAGAACGCCTGCTCTGGAATGTGATCAAATTCACCTGCCAGAATACCTTTAAAGCCACGAATAGTGTCTTTCAGGGCAACGTACTTACCAGGAGAACCGGTAAAGACTTCAGCAACGAAGAACGGCTGTGACAAGAAACGCTCGATCTTACGGGCGCGGGCCACAGTAGTCTTATCTTCGTCAGACAGTTCGTCCATACCTAAGATAGCAATAATATCTTTCAGCTCTTTATAACGCTGCAGCACGGTTTGTACGCCGTTGGCAGTGTCATAGTGCTCTTGGCCAACAACCAGCGGATCTAACTGACGCGAGGTAGAATCCAATGGGTCAACCGCTGGGTAAATACCCAGAGAAGCAATTTGGCGAGACAATACAACTGTCGCATCCAAGTGAGCAAAAGTGGTTGCTGGTGACGGGTCAGTTAAGTCGTCCGCAGGTACGTATACCGCCTGAACAGAGGTAATAGACCCTGTCTTGGTTGAAGTAATACGCTCTTGCAGAACACCCATCTCTTCAGCCAATGTTGGCTGGTAACCTACCGCTGACGGCATACGGCCTAACAGTGCAGATACTTCAGTACCGGCCAAGGTATAACGGTAGATGTTGTCTACGAACAACAGTACGTCTTTACCTTCGTCACGGAACTTCTCAGCCATAGTCAGACCAGTCAACGCTACGCGCAGACGGTTTCCTGGTGGCTCGTTCATCTGACCATAAACCATGGCTACTTTGTCTAATACGCCAGAATCTTTCATCTCGTAGTAGAAGTCGTTACCTTCACGGGTACGCTCACCTACACCAGCGAATACTGACAGACCAGAGTGGGCCTTAGCGATGTTGTTAATCAGTTCCATCATGTTAACTGTTTTACCAACACCCGCACCACCGAACAGACCTACTTTACCACCCTTAGCGAATGGACAAACAAGGTCGATAACCTTGATACCAGTCTCTAACAGCTCAGTCGTGTTCGATTGATCTTCATATGAAGGCGCCGCACGGTGAATCACATAACGCTCTTCTTCACCAATAGGACCCGCTTCATCAATAGGCTCACCCAGAACGTTCATAATACGGCCCAGGGTAGCAACCCCAACCGGAACGTTAATAGGAGAACCTGTATTTGCGACTTCAAGACCACGACGCAGACCATCAGAAGAACCCATGGCGATAGTACGAACTACACCGCCACCCAGCTGTTGCTGAACTTCCAGCACCAAACCGTTACAGACACCTTCGCCTGTGATCTTCAGAGCGTCATATACTTGAGGTACGGCAACTTGTGGAAACTCTACGTCCACAACCGCGCCAATTACTTGGACAACAGTACCTGTGCTCATGATTAATCCTCTAAAACTTGTATTCGTTACCTAACCTAAACCGCTGAGGCACCTGACACAATTTCCGACAATTCCTGCGTAATCGCAGCCTGACGGGCCTTGTTGTACACCAACTTCAAGTCATTGATAAGTTCGCCAGCATTGTCGGTTGCCGCCTTCATTGCCACCATACGGGCAGCCTGTTCAGACGCAATGTTTTCAACAACACCTTGATACACCTGAGATTCTACGTAACGAACCAAAAGCTCTTCTAACAGTTCTTTTGGATCCGGCTCGTAAATATAATCCCAGTGATGTGACTTACTATCATCATCGGATTTAGGTAAAGGCAGCAGCTGTTCGATCACGGGTGTCTGCGCCATGGTGTTCACAAACTTGTTGAATACCACGTACAGACGATCCAGTTTGCCTTCGTTGTAAGCTTCTAGCATGACTTTCACAGTACCGATCAAGTCACTCAATTTAGGTGCATCACCTAAACCTGAGGCTTGAGCCGATAATGGGCCGCCGAAGCTTTTGAAAAACTGCACACTACGAGCACCAATGGCACAAAATTCAACTTCTGCGCCTTGCTCTCTCCAGCTTTTCACGTCTGCCACAACCTTTTTAAAGAGGTTGACGTTCAGACCACCACAAAGACCACGGTCGGTGGCTACTACTATGTAACCTACTCGCTTAGCCTCTCGCACCTCTAAATAGGGGTGTTTATATTCAAGAGAACCTTGCGCGACGTGACCGATCACCTTACGCATATTCTCCGCATAAGGACGACTAGCAGCCATGCGCTCTTGTGCTCTGCGCATCTTACTGGCTGCCACCATTTCCATAGCGGACGTGATCTTCTGAGTGTTTTGTACACTCGCGATCTTGGTTTTAATCTCTTTAGCGCCGGCCATCTCTACTCTCCAATCTGGACCTTGAGGTGTCTACGACACCTCGATGTTTTTTACCAGGTTTGGGTTTTCACGAACTTGTCCAGGCCAGCCTTCAGTTCACCTTCGATATCAGCGTTATAATCGCCAGATTCGTTAATGGTGTTCATCAACTGTGCATGTTCAGTGTTCATGAAAGAGAGCAGAGCCGCTTCGAAGCTACCGATCTTATTCAGCGCAACGGCCTTCAGGTAACCTTTTTCAGCTGCGAAAATAGACACAGCCTGATCAGCTACGCTCATAGGCGCATATTGCTTTTGCTTCATCAGTTCGGTAACACGCTCACCGTGCTCTAATTGAGCGCGAGTTGCATCGTCAAGATCAGATGCAAACTGTGAGAACGCAGCCAGCTCTCGATACTGTGCCAGTGCGGTACGAATACCACCGGACAGTTTCTTGATGATCTTAGTCTGAGCCGCACCACCAACACGAGATACCGAGATACCTGGGTTAACCGCTGGACGTAAGCCAGAGTTAAACAAGTCGGTTTCAAGGAAAATCTGACCGTCGGTAATAGAAATTACGTTGGTCGGTACGAACGCAGAAACGTCACCCGCTTGGGTTTCAATGATTGGCAGAGCGGTTAACGAACCGGTTTTACCTTTCACTGCACCTTTAGTGAACTTCTCTACATACTCTTCGTTAACGCGTGAAGCACGTTCAAGCAAACGAGAGTGTAGATAGAATACGTCACCTGGGTAAGCTTCACGTCCTGGTGGACGCTTAAGCAGCAAAGAGATTTGACGGTATGCAACAGCCTGCTTTGACAGGTCATCGTATACGATCAGTGCATCTTCACCACGATCACGGAAGTATTCACCCATAGAACAGCCAGAGTATGGTGCCAAGAACTGCAGAGCTGCAGCTTCAGAGGCAGTAGCCACAACCACGATAGTGTTGGCTAATGCACCATGCTCTTCAAGTTTGCGTACTACGTTAGCGATGGTAGAGGCTTTCTGACCAATGGCTACGTACACACACTTGATACCAGAATCTTTCTGGTTGATCACGGCATCAATCGCCATCGCTGTTTTACCAGTCTGACGGTCACCAATGATCAATTCACGTTGACCACGACCAATAGGGATCATGGCATCAACGGCTTTATAACCAGTTTGAATTGGTTGCGATACTGACTTACGCTCAATAACACCAGGAGCAATCACTTCAACAGGCGAGAAACCATCGTTATCGATTGGTCCTTTACCGTCGATTGGAGCACCCAGAGTGTTAACCACGCGACCCAGCAAACCACGGCCAACTGGAACTTCCAGAATACGACCAGTAGTCTTAACTTTTACGCCCTCAGCTAAATCAGCATAAGGACCCATTACTACGGCACCGACAGAATCACGTTCTAAGTTCAACGCGATAGCATAACGGTTACCTGGCAGTTCGATCATTTCGCCTTGCATTACATCGGCTAAGCCGTGAATGCGAATGATGCCGTCACTTACTGCAACAATAGTACCTTCGTTGCGAGCTTCACTAACGACGTCGAACTGCTCGATCCGCTGCTTAATCAGATCGCTGATTTCAGTGGAATTCAGTTGCATGCTCAAACTCCCAATTACGACTGTAGGCTATCAGCAAGACGAGATAATTTACCTCTAACCGACCCATCAATGACGAGGTCTCCTGCCTTAATAATTGCACCAGCGATTAAGCCAGCATCGACACTACAGTTCAGCTTAACTTTGCGTGTGAGACGTTTCTCCAACGAGAGACTAATCTGCTGTACTTGCTCGTCACTGAGTTCAGTTGCAGAAACCACTTCGGCCTCAACAATTTTTTCCCAGTCGTTGCGGAACTCAACAAACAGTTGAGCGACAGCAGGCAGAACCTCGAGGCGACCGTTTTCAGCCATTACCTTGATCAGGTTTTGTCCTTGTGTATCCATCTGCTCGCCACACACACTGATAAACAGTTGTGCAAGTTGAGCACTGGCCATTGAGCCAGAAAGCAGTGGACGCATAGTGTCGTTTTCACTCACTAGTGCAGCAAAATCAAGCATTTCTGCCCATTTTTCCACGGCTTGATGTTCTACAGCAAAATCAAAAGCTGCCTTAGCATAAGGGCGAGCAATGGTGGTTAACTCAGCCATAACTCCACTCCCTTATCAAATTTCAGCAACAAGTTTATTAACTATGTCGCTATGGGCGGCTTGATCGATCGAACGCTCAAGGATTCTCTCTGCGCCGAGAACGGCCAGAGCAGCAACCTGCTTACGCAGATCTTCTTTCACGCGATTACGTTCAGCTTCAATTTCTGCTTTACCCTGAGCGATAATTCTTGCACGCTCAGTGTCTGCTTCAGCTTTGGCTTCTTCAACAATTTGATTTTTGCGCTTGTTTGCAGCATCAATAATTTCGTTGGCAGTAGCTTTAGCTTCTTTAAGTTGGTCAGTTGCTTTCGCCTGAGCCAACTCCAGGTCTTTTGCCGCGCGGTCCGCAGAAGCGATACCATCAGCAATCCTTTTTTGGCGTTCTTCGATGGCATGCATCAAAGGTGGCCAAACATACTTCATGCAGAACCACACGAAGAGAATAAAGGCGACCGTCTGACCGATTAGGGTAGCGTTGATATTCACAACAGCCTCCTATTTAGAGTTAAGACAGAAGCGTTTTTTTACAGCATTGCACCCAGAGGGTTAGTGAACAGCATATACAATGCAATACCTACGCCGATCATTGTTACAGCGTCGAGCAGGCCAGCTACGATGAACATTTTAACTTGTAGCATTGGGGCCATTTCAGGTTGACGCGCAGCGCCTTCCAAGAACTTGCCGCCCAAAAGACCGAAACCGATAGCGGTACCAAGGGCACCCATACCAATCAGCAGAGCAACAGCAATTGCAGTAAAGCCCAGAATCGTTTCCATCTGTATCTCCAGTTCTAAATCTTTAATTTAGTGATGATTTAGTTTAAAAATTTCTTCAGCAACCCTTAATGATCTTCATGCGCCATGCTTAAGTAAACAATGGTTAGCATCATGAAGATAAACGCTTGCAGTGTGATAACCAAAATATGGAAAATCAACCAACCCAGCTGGAGTGTTACCCCAAGGGCGGAGATTGCCAAATTGGCACCATACATCAGCGCAATAAGGATGAAGATCAACTCACCCGCGTACAAGTTACCGAATAATCGCAGTGCCAAAGAAATTGGCTTAGCAATTAAAGTAACTGTCTCCAGCAGGAGGTTGACGGGTATCATTGCCCAATGGTTAAAGGGCTGTAATGTCAGTTCTTTCACGAACCCTGATATACCCTTGACCTTAATGCTGTAATAAATAATCAGCACAAACACACCTAACGCCATAGATAGCGTGATGTTCAGGTCCGCTGTAGGTACCACTTTCATGTAGTCAACCCCAACAAGCTCTGCAGCTTTAGGGAGCCAATCTACTGGCACCATATCCATGAAGTTCATCATGAATACCCAGCCAAAAATGGTCAGCGCGAGAGGAGCAATCAGAGGGTTTTTGCCGTGGAAGGTTTCTTTAACACTGCTATCAACAAATTCAACGACCATTTCGACAAAACACTGAAGTTTGCCAGGTACGCCGGTTGTCGCTTTTTTAGCAACGCTGCGGAAAAGCCCCAAGAACAGGACACCCAGACCAACCGAAAAGAGCAACGAATCAATATGCCATGTCCAGAAGCCCGCCTCACTACATGCAGAGTTGAATGCTAAGCCGTTATCGGTAGCACACACTTGCAAGTTGGTAAGGTGATGCTGGATATAGCCCTGCGGTGTTAACGCTTCACCAGTTGCAGCCATGATTCATCCCACTTAACTTTGCTTGAAGTATAAAGGTGCAGCCCAATGTACCGTCAATGCGATAGCGTAAGTCACAAACAATGGCATAAACTCCACGTCCATGTACAAAAATGCTAGCGAAAACAATACTATGGTCAACAGCATCTTTACCGCTTCCCCCAAGTAGAAAGATTTTATAACCTTGTCTGCTGAACTTGCTCCCGAATGAGAGAAAGCGAGGGTTGCGAATACAAAATTAGGGAGCACAGCGATTAATGTCCCAGCTAATGCCGACACACCAAAGCGAACTCCCCACATTCCAGAGAAGATAATTGTTACAACTCCAGCAACAAACACTTGCATCAGCACTAACCGATAGGCTGACCCGCGCCCGCGTCGTGCCAAAATTTTACTCAATTTTCATTCTCCACTTTCTGTCTTAATGTTTTTATGACCGAGCATGTTAAATAACATCGGCAGCCATGCTACAAAAAGCCTGCGAAAGTATACCTTTTCAAGAACTCTTTGCAATGATGAGATTATGAAAAAAAAGACTTTTAACGTGATGGATGCTCAAATATAGAAAATTCATACTTTAACAATTGTCACAAAATTACATATAAAACTGTTAACGTTAATTTTTTAATGAATTTTATTCAAAATGCCGTCTAATTCAGCGAGATTTTGATAATTTATTACAATTTTACCCTGTCCTTTATTATTGTGACTAATTGCAACTTTAGCGCCCAATCGCTCAATTAACTGGCTCTCTAATCGGCTTACATCGGGATCTTTAATGTTTATTTCAGCAACTTTAGGGGGATTATTAGTTTTAGTGACTAAGTTTTCGGTTTCGCGCACCGTAAGCCCTTTACTAATCACTAATTTAGCTAGCTCAGTTTGAGTTTCACACGAGACGCCAAGTAAGGCGCGGGCGTGCCCCATATCTAAGTCACCATTTTCAAGCATCAGCTTAACCGCTTCATTGAGGCCGTTTAAACGCAGCAAGTTAGTGACTGTCGTGCGTGACTTGCCCACAGATTCTGCAACTTGTTGATGAGTTAGCTTAAATTCTTTAATTAAGCGGTCTAATGCTATGGCTTCTTCCATGGCATTTAGGTCTTCACGCTGAATGTTTTCAATCAGTGCTATGACTATGGCCGATTCATCGGCCACATTTTTAATGAGACACGGCACTTTATCTAGCTTGGCAAGGCCAGCTGCGCGCCAGCGCCGTTCACCTGCCATGATCTCATAGCGGTTTTGGCCAATTTGGCGCACTACTATCGGCTGAATAATACCTTGAGTCTTAATTGAGCTCGCAAGCTCTTCTAGCGCCTCAGCCGACATGTCTTTACGGGGCTGATATTTTCCTGGCTGAAGTAAATCAAGATCGAGATGACGCAACACATCATCAGTAGCTATGGCATCCTGATGACTTGGTGCTTCGATAACAGTGTCATGGTGAATTTTCTGATTGGCAGCGTGACTGGTACTCAGTAATGCATCCAAGCCTTTACCCAGCCCGCGTTTCTTAATGGTCATAATCTTCCTTTATGCTTTTTCAGCTAACTGTTCCGCGCGTCGAATAATTTCACCGGCCAGAGCAAGATAGGCTTTAGCGCCGGCACTGGTCTTGTCGTAATACATAGCTGGCGCGCCAAAACTTGGCGCTTCGGCTAAACGGATATTACGCGGGATAACAGTGCGGTAAACTTTATCACCGAAGTGTTGTTTGAGCTGATCTGAGACGTCATTGGCTAAGCGATTGCGAGGATCATACATAGTGCGCAGTATGCCTTCGATATAGAGCCCAGGGTTCACCATGGCGCCGAGTTTACCTATGGTATCAATCAAAGCCGTTAATCCCTCTAAGGCATAATACTCGCATTGCATCGGCACTAGCACTGAGTCGGCAGCCGACATGGCATTAACGGTCAGCATATTGAGTGAAGGAGGGCAATCGATGAAAATAAAGTCGTATTGATCTCGAATCGGCGCTAAGGCATTGCGTAAGCGCACTTCTCGGGCAAAAAATTGTATGAGTTTAATTTCAGCGGCGGTGACATCACCATTACCCGCAATCAAATCATATTTGCCCGCAGTATTACGGATCACTATCTCTTCAAACGGCTTTTCTTCGACCAATAATTCATAGGCAGTATTATCAAGATCATACTTGTCGACACCGCTGCCCATAGTGGCATTTCCTTGCGGATCCAGATCGACCACCAAAACTTTACGCTTAGTGGCGGCGAGTGAGGCAGCTAAATTCACGCATGTAGTTGTTTTTCCTACGCCACCCTTCTGGTTGGCCACGGCTATAATTTTCGCCACTTTGTCACCCTGTCTGTCAGACTCAAATTAACGAAATATCACACATTTTTTTAGATAATGCATGAGTTATCAAAGCGGTAATGAATAAATTGTGGGATGTCCGCCTTGATTACAAGCGGACAATTCCAATATCAGACTATTGTTTGATGAGTTTGAGCAAATGTCGTTGCTCGTTCAAATCTGGTAGCACTAGCTCAATAGTATCAATCAACTTAAAACCTACTGGAATCGATGCCATTTCCTGCTCATTTAGCTGACCTTTCAAGGCATAAAAACAGCCATTGTCTGTCGGTAAATGATGACACCAAGTGAGCATATCCGTTACTGAGGCAAAGGCACGACTCAGCACACCATCAAACTTTTGTTCAGGATCAAAGGCTTCAACACGACTTTCGATGGAAGTGATGTTAGTTAATCCAAGTTCAAAGGCCACTTGTTTTTGAAAACGAATGCGTTTACCTAAGCTATCAAGTAAAAAGAACTGCTTATCTGGATTAATAATGGCTAACGGGATCCCCGGCAGCCCAGGGCCAGTACCTACATCAATAAAGCGCTCACCTTCTAAATAGGGCGATACCACTAAGCTGTCCATGATATGGCGAATAAGCATTTGCTTAGGATCACGCACCGAAGTGAGGTTATAAGCCTTGTTCCATTTATCCAACATACCAACAAAATTAAGCAGTTGCTCTTGTTGTTTCGGAGTTACATCTAAGCCGGTTTGGGCTAAATAGGTCGTGAGTAGAGCCTGCACTCGACACCTCAAAAAATAAGTGGGTATTCTGAGCACTATTATGCGGCTCAGGATAAAAGAAGGGAAGCCTAAGCTTCCCTTGAATAATGCTAGTAAGCCGTTAGTACTAAGCTGATTTACGCAATAAACCGCGCTTTTTCAGATGCACTAATAAAATTGAAATGGCCGCGGGAGTGATCCCTGAAATCCGTGAGGCTTGGCCTATAGTTTCTGGCTTATGGGTGTTGAGTTTGGCAATTACTTCATTGGATAACCCAGGTACTTCATGGTAATCCAAGGTTAACGGTAAGCCGGTATTCTCATTACGCATAGCTTTCGCAATTTCATCTTGCTGGCGCTGAATGTAGCCTGAATATTTTACCTGAATTTGCACTTGCTCTGCGGCCCTTGGGTCGCTAATGGCAGGGCCAAAACCTTCAACTTTCATCAGCTTGTCATAATCAAGTTCAGGCCTTTTCAGTAAATCTTCAAAGGTTGCTTCACGGGTAATTGGCGTATTCAAGTGTGGATTCAACGCTTCTACTAAAGGCGAGTTTGCATGGATCCACTGACCACGTAAACGTTGCAATTCAGTTTCAATCGCTTCGCGCTTGGTATTGAATTTAGCCCAACGGTCATCATCAATCAGACCTAACTCACGACCTTTTTCGGTTAAGCGTAAGTCAGCGTTATCTTCACGCAGCAACAAACGGTATTCGGCGCGGCTAGTAAACATGCGGTACGGTTCTTTGGTACCTAAAGTTGATAAGTCATCAACTAACACCCCTAAATACGCTTCATCGCGACGTGGTGCCCACGCATCTTTTTCTTGCACGAATAACGAGGCGTTCATACCGGCTAACAAACCTTGGGCACCGGCTTCTTCATAGCCAGTAGTACCATTGATTTGTCCTGCAAAGAATAAACCTTTGATCGCTTTCGTTTCTAATGAGTTTTTCAGATCTCTTGGATCGAAATAATCATATTCAATAGCGTAACCAGGACGAATGATCTCAGCATTTTCCATGCCTTTGATCGAGCGCACTAAGTTGATCTGCACATCAAAAGGTAAGCTAGTAGAAATACCGTTAGGGTAAATTTCTGTGGTGGTTAAACCTTCTGGCTCAATAAAAATTTGATGTGAGTTTTTGTCAGAGAAGCGATGAATTTTATCTTCAATGCTTGGGCAATAACGTGGGCCAATGCCTTCAATCACGCCTGAATACATAGGACTACGATCTAAACCACCGCGAATAATGTCATGGGTTTGCTCATTGGTATGAGTCACGTAGCATGATACCTGACGTGGATGTTGCTCAACTTTGCCAACGAACGACATCACAGGTAATGGATCATCACCTTTCTGCTCAGTCATTTGAGCAAAATCAATGGTATTGGCATCAATTCTTGGTGGTGTACCTGTCTTTAAGCGACCGACACGAATCGGTAATTCACGTAAACGATTGGCTAAGGCGATAGAAGGTGGATCGCCAGCACGGCCACCGCTGTAATTCTCTAAACCAATATGGATTTTACCGCCAAGGAAAGTACCTGCAGTTAACACCACACTCTTAGCAGCGAACGCTAAACCCATCTGGGTGACGACACCAACCACTTGATCGTTTTCAACCACAAGATCGTCTACGCCTTGTTGGAAAATACGCAGGTTTGACTGGTTCTGTAAAATATTTAAGATCGCATGTTTATACAAAGCGCGATCAGCTTGAGCTCTAGTCGCTCGTACTGCTGGGCCCTTACTTGAATTTAAGGTCCTAAATTGAATGCCAGCTAAGTCGGTGGCTATTGCCATTGCGCCGCCTAAGGCATCAATTTCTTTAACCAAATGGCCTTTACCTATGCCACCAATGGCTGGGTTGCAAGACATTTGTCCAAGAGTATCAACGTTATGGGTCAGCAACAGGGTTTTTGAGCCCATTCTGGCAGCAGCCAATGCGGCTTCAGTTCCGGCATGACCACCACCTACAACAATTACATCAAACCGTTCATGAAAATGCATAAAACTGCCTTTTGATATTAAAGATCGAAACTTTACGAGTTGGCTATTTTAGCATTTGTCTGTGCCAAGGTGAATGATCTATTTGCATTGAAAGATCTTAAGGTGATCGGCTTAATAGATCTTAAGATCTTTATATAGATCTCTTATTATGTCTTATTATTAGGATCGCCATTTTCTGTGGGTAAGCCTATAAAGACTTATAATTCATTAGGTTGCGACATACTGATCCTGTGATCTAACGGGGATCTATTAGCAAATAAGGTGGGGATAGATCGCTACTTTATCCACAGGTACGATCTTTAACCAAGCAGGAGTGTGAATAGTACATGAGTTGATCAGAGAAAAATAATAGCTTATCCACAGATTTATCCTTTTTGGTAGTGCTTTGTGGATAAACCAGATCTAAATTGTGGGTAGATCTGGTTTTATTGATCTTATGATCGGTTTAGATGCGCTTGATCCATTGCTTAAGCCAATGAATAGCGGCATCTTCCGGGATCGTTTGCTGTTTAATGTCGATTTGGATCTTGTCCACAATTTCCGTGGCGCCTAAAAATGATAACTCTGAAACTAAGCTTTCCGGCCCCTGACAAAAAGTGTCGTAGTTGGAGTCGCCGATGGCACACAAAGCAAAAGTTAGCTCAGCAAGCGAGGGTTGTAAGAGGAGTAATTGCTTTAATAACGGCTGTAAATTGTCTGGTAAATCACCTGCGCCATGGGTAGATGACACGATAATCCATAGGGATTTTGGATCTAAATCGGCTAATTCTGGCGCTAAATGTAGGGTGACTTCATAGCCAAAATCACTCAATAATGGCAGCATTTCATCAGCTACATATTCAGTACCACCTAAAGTAGTACCGACAATAATTTCAATTTTACTCATGATTTTTCCTAATGAGGGACCTGTAGTCCTAAATGATGGGGCTATAGTAACTGATTGCTTAGTATGGCTTCTAGCAAGCTGGCAGGGCTTATTAGCCTATAAATTGACTATTTTAGGCTGATACTTGATAGATAGCAGGTCAAAAAGAGGTGAGCTTTTAGCTGAAGTTGGCTTATTGGGCATAAAAAAAGGAGCCTGTAGGCTCCTTTAATCGTTATTTACCGATACAGAATGAACTAAATATCTTGCCTAACAGGTCATCTGAAGTGAATTGGCCCGTAATTTCTGATAATGCTTGCTGCGTCATGCGTAGTTCTTCTGCTAACAATTCACCCGCCTCGTATACTTCTAGCTGCTCTTTACCTATTTGTAAGTGCTCAGCGGCGAGGGCTAGCGCTTCTAAATGGCGTCGGCGAGCAATAAAACCGCCTTCAAGGTTGTTTTGGTATCCCATCAAACTCTTTAAATGCAGCTTGAGTTCCTCTACACCTAGGCCGGTTTTCGCTGAAATTCGATAGACGCTGTGGCCTTGCTCTTCAGTGCAATCTAACGATTCGCCGGTGAGATCGGCTTTATTACGTATCACAGTAATGCCTAAACCCGCAGGCAGGCGATCGATAAAATCTGGCCAGATATTGTGTGGATCGACGGCGCTAGTCGTGGTGCCATCCACCATAAACAGCACTCGATCAGCTCTTTTTATTTCATTCCAGGCGCGCTCAATACCAATTTGTTCAACGGTATCTGTGGTATCACGCAGGCCTGCGGTATCGATAATATGCAAAGGCATACCATCTAAATGTATGTGTTCACGCAATACATCGCGCGTAGTGCCGGCAATTTCGGTCACAATGGCTGATTCTTTACCAGCTAAGGCATTTAATAAGCTTGATTTACCAGCATTGGGGCGACCAGCGATAACCACTTTCATGCCTTCGCGAATAATTGCGCCTTGTTTTGCGCTCGCTTGCACAACATCTAGTTTATCTATGATGCGATATAGGGCGCTGGCAATTTTGCCATCAGACAGAAAATCCACTTCTTCATCGGGGAAATCAATGGCAGCTTCGACATAGAGGCGTAAATTGGTCACTTGCTCGACTAAAGTGTGTACTTCTTTTGAGAATTCGCCTTGCAGTGATTGCAGCGCACTTTTGGCTGCTTGTTCACTGGTGGCATCAATCAAATCGGCAATGGCTTCAGCTTGAGTTAAATCGAGCTTATCATTCATAAAGGCTTGTTCGCTGAACTCACCTGGGCGAGCAATACGAATACCGGTAATTTCCAGTACGCGTTTTATCAGCATATCGAGAACGATTTGACCGCCATGACCTTGCAGTTCAAGAACATCTTCACCGGTAAATGAGTTTGGGCCTTTAAAGAATAAGGCAATACCTTGGTCAATCACATGACCATCGGCCGCTTTAAAATCACAGTAATCAGCATAGCGAGTCTTAGGTAAGTGACCGAGCACTTCCATGGCGGCAGATGCTGCTAATTTTCCCGAAATGCGGATGATGCCCACACCGCCACGACCGGGGGCGGTAGCCTGTGCCACGATAGTTTCTGTTGTCACGCGTGTTACCCATTTCAAATAAAAGAAAACAAAAAGGCGGCAATAAGCCGCCTTTTTTTGGTTTAGCTATCGGCTTATTTTAAGCCTTTTTTCTCGAGGTTGGCATAAATAATCTTCTGCTGGATAATGGCAACTAAGTTACCTACTAACCAGTACAGAACCAGACCCGCTGGGAACCACAAGAAGAATACGGTAAATACCACTGGCATCCACTGCATCATTTTAACTTGCATAGGGTCCATGGTAGGTGCAATAGGTTGCATCTTCTGCATGTACCACATAGACGCGCCCATCAACAGCGGCAGAATGTAGTATGGGTCTTGAACCGACAGGTCATGGATCCATAAAACAAACGGTGCGTGACGTAATTCAACGCTTTCTAACAATACCCAGTACAAGGCAATGAAGATTGGCATCTGTAACAAGATAGGTAAACAGCCACCCATAGGGTTAACTTTTTCTTTCTTGTACAGTTCCATCATGGCCTGACCCATCTTTTGACGGTCATCACCAAAGCGTTCTTTCAGTTCAGCCAGTTTTGGCTGCAGGTTACGCATCTTAGCCATAGACACATATTGTGCCTTGGTTAATGGATAGAGTAAGCCACGAACTGTCAGAGTAATTAAGATAATGGCCACACCCCAGTTACCAACGATTGACTGGAAGAACATCAATAATTTGTAAATTGGAACGGCTAACCACCACAAGAAACCATAATCTACCACTAGGTTCAGCGTTGGTGAGATGGCAGATAATTGCTCTTGGTATTTAGGGCCCACATAGAATTGAGCGGCCAAATTTACCGTGGTGTCAGGCGCAATATTCTGCACTTGGCTACGGAAGCCAATGTTGGCCATACCGCCACTAACACTGGTAAATAGGGTATTTTGCTCAGTGGCTTGTGGAACCCAAGCGGATACAAAATAGTGCTGCAACATAGCGGCCCAGCCACCTTGGGTGACGGTATCTAAGTTGCTTTTACTCATGTCTTCAAATGAGTACTTTTCGTAACGCTCTTTAGCGGTAGAGAAAGCGGCGCCACGATAAGTTGGCATCATCATGCTAGATTCACTAGCCTTGACGGTTTGCTTAATCTGACCGTACATCTGAACTTGTAATGGCTCAGCAGTGGTGTTTTTGATGCGGTAATCAACACCAATATCGAATTTACCTTGGTGGAAGGTAAACACTTTAGTGTAAGTCACACCATCAGCAGCAGTAAAAGTTAAAGGAACTTCCAGTGTCGTTTCACCCGCAGCCATAGCGTAATCTTGCTTGGCAGCAGTAAAATGAGCACGGCCTTTAATGCTATCAATACCATTGGTACCGATTAATCCACTTTGGGCAATGTAGGTATAAGCTGGAGTTTGCTCAAGTAATACAAAAGGCTGATCTTTGTTTTGTTCTAGCTTGTGGGCTACTAACGCCGCATAAACTATATCACCACCTACTGGATTGATTTTCACATCCAACTGGTCGGTTTTAACACTGATCAAGTCTTTTGAAGCCGCTGTATGAAGCGCAGGAACACTAGCATCTGATGTCGGAACATCAGAATTATGGTCTGCAGTAGCGGTTTGAGAAGCTACAGTCGTGTGTATCGGCGCTTGAGGCGCGTTGTCAGTCTGCCATTGTTGCCACAGCAGGAAGCTGACAACCAGCAAACCGATTAGCAATATATTACGTTGAGATTCCATAACCTTATTTATTGCACCTGTCGTTTTTGGGAGGGACGGGATCACTACCGCCGGGATGTAAAGGGTGACATTTTAATATGCGTTTGAGAGCAAACCAACTCCCTTTTACTGATCCGTGAGTTTGAATTGCTTCTATCGCGTAATGTGAGCAAGAGGGAGTGAAACGACATCGAGGACCCAGTAAAGGGCTGATGAAGATTTGATAACCACGAATGAACGTGGTTGCTAGCCATTGAATCGGCGAGAGAGTTTTCGCCATAGCTTTTCTATCAAACAATGTAATTCTGCATTATCCATCGCTAAGCAACCGTGACGAACCAAAACCACGATATCAGCATCAGGGATTTGATCTTGATGTAAACGGAAACTTTCCCTAATGACTCTTTTGATGCGATTACGTTGATTAGCATGTTTAACTTGGCGTTTAGGCACAGTTAATCCAAGGCGAGGGTGTTCCTGACCATTAGAAATTGCAAGCAAGGTAATATCAGCAGAAGATGCTTTAAGGGGATTGTTGAATACAGATTTAAATTGCGCGGGAGTTAACAAGCGTAACTCCCGCGTAAAGGTATAGCTAGTCACCTAGTTATCTACTTATTAAGCAGATAAACGAGCGCGACCTTTCGCACGACGACGTGCAAGCACCTTACGGCCGCCTACAGTAGCCATACGAGCGCGGAAGCCGTGAGAACGCTTGCGCTTCAGGTTGCTAGGTTGAAAAGTACGTTTACTCATGATGGCAATCCGTCTTTGTTTAGTTAATGTGCCTTAGCGTCAAAATGAGACTAAGGTGGAAAAAGAGGCCGAATTGTAATCACTTTATTAGGGGCAGTCAACAGAAAGCCCTAATGAAACTGAAATACTCTTCAACTTGGTTAATCAAGATCCTGACCAGATACACCAGAAAATGTGGATAAGTCTGTGAAGTACCACTACATCTGGTGTTTGTTGATTAATTAAATAAGATCTGACGCCACTAAAATAGATCAGCTAAGATCCCTTTATAAAGCGGCAGTTTGCTGAATTTCGCACATATTTGATCGCATTAGATCTTGACTGATCAAGCCTTTTTGGATCCAAATTCTTAGTTGGGGATAAATATATTTAAAGGATAGCGATCAGCGTGATCTCCCTATAGAATACCTATCCTTTCGGTTGGTCTTTTTGGGGATAAGTTCAGTGGCGGTTTCACTTTGGCAACAATGTATCGGACGACTGCAAGACGAGCTGTCTGCTCAACAATTCAGTATGTGGATAAGACCGTTGCAGGCCGAAATGGATGGCGAGACACTGGTGCTTTATGCGCCCAATCGTTTCGTGCTCGATTGGGTTCGTGATAAATATATCAATATTATTAATCAATTCTTTATTGAACAACTAGGTAGTAATGCTCCTAAGTTGCGTTTTGATATAGGTAGTCGCCCATCAGCCAAGCCGGTTGCTGCGCCAGCGCCAGTAAGAACGGCAGGTCCAGCTATGGTTCGCCCACAAGTGGCAACAGGTTTTCAAAGCCAGCGCGAACCAGTATCTAATATTAATCATCGCAGCAACATCAATCCGACTTACCAATTTGACAATTTTGTTGAAGGTAAATCGAACCAACTCGGCAAAGCGGCTGCATTACAAGTGGCTGAAAATCCAGGTGGTGCTTATAACCCATTATTTCTTTATGGCGGCACGGGCTTAGGTAAAACTCACCTGTTGCATGCTGTTGGCAATGGCATTATTAAAAATAATCCCAATGCTAAAGTGGTTTATATGCATTCAGAGCGCTTTGTTCAAGATATGGTGAAAGCGCTGCAAAATAATGCTATTGAAGAATTTAAGCGTTATTACCGTAGTGTTGATGCGTTATTTATCGATGATATTCAGTTTTTTGCTAACAAAGATCGCTCGCAAGAAGAGTTTTTCCACACTTTCAATGCGTTATTAGAAGGTAACCATCAGGTCATCTTGACCTCAGATCGTTATCCTAAAGAAATTGATGGCGTTGAAGACAGATTAAAATCACGTTTTGGCTGGGGCTTAACGGTAGCTATCGAGCCACCGGAATTAGAAACCCGAGTAGCAATATTAATGCGCAAGGCGCAAGAAAGCGGCATTAATCTGCCAGATGAAGTGGCTTTCTTCATTGCTAAGCGTTTACGTTCGAACGTGCGAGAACTTGAAGGCGCGCTCAACCGCGTGATTGCTAATGCCAATTTTACTGGCAGACCGATCACCATTGATTTTGTGCGTGAAGCACTGCGCGATTTATTAGCTCTGCAAGAAAAACTGGTCACTATTGATAATATTCAAAAAACCGTGGCAGAGTATTACAAGATAAAAATGGCTGACATGCTATCAAAGCGTCGTTCACGCAGTGTGGCTCGTCCGCGTCAAGTGGCCATGGCATTATCGAAAGAATTAACCAACCAAAGTTTGCCTGAAATTGGCGATGCTTTTGGTGGGCGTGATCATACTACTGTGCTACATGCTTGTCGTAAAATCGCGCAATTGCGCGAAGAAAGTCATGACATTAAAGAAGATTATGCGAACTTGATTAGAACTTTATCTTCCTAAAAGGCAGGGAACCGCAAACCATGAAATTTTCAATTGATAGGGATGCCCTTTTAAAGCCGTTACAACTTGTGAGTGGGGCTGTTGAGAGACGCCATAATTTACCTATTTTAGCCAACCTATTGGTAGAGGTAAGTGGTCACTCACTCAAGTTGACTGGTACGGATCTTGAAGTTGAATTAGTGGGTCAAGCTCAGCTTCATGGCGATATCGTCGAAGGGCAAACGACAGTTCCTGCTAAAAAGTTACTGGATATCGTTAAATCCTTACCAGAACAAACAGAAATTAAAGTCGAGCAGCAAGACAATAAGTGGTTACTACGTTGTGGCCGCAGTCGTTTTTCATTAGCGACCTTGCCAGCGCAAGAATATCCAAATGTTGATGCTTTTCAAGCGGATACTGAATTAACTCTTAAGCAAGGTACGCTTAAGTCACTGATAGATGCCACACAATTTTCTATGGCTAATCAGGATGTTCGTTATTATTTGAACGGTTTGTTACTTGAAACCGAAGGCAATATGTTGCGCGCAATTGCGACTGATGGTCATAGATTGGCGTTAAGTCATCGCACCACGGAAGCTAATTTGCCTGAAAGACAAGTGATTGTACCGCGCAAAGGCGTGATGGAATTAGCGCGTTTGATGGATGGTGACGATCAAGATATTACTTTGGCGATTGGTGAAAATGCCATTCGTGCGACCACGGCTAATGCGGTGTTCACCAGTAAGTTAGTGGATGGTCGTTTCCCTGATTATCGCCGCGTACTGCCTAAGGGCGGTGATAAAATTGTGATCGCCAGTCGTCATCATTTAAAACAAGCCTTAACCCGGGCATCAATATTGTCCAATGAAAAATTTCGCGGTGTGCGCATTCAGTTAGAGCCAGGTTTGATGAAAATTACGGCAAATAATCCTGAGCAAGAAGAAGCGGAAGAAATCATTGATATTGATTACCAGGGACAAGCATTGGAAATTGGTTTTAACGTCAGTTATTTATTAGATGTTCTCAATAACCTTAAAAATGAAGATGTACGTATTACTCTGATTGACGGTAACTCAAGTGCTTTACTTGAAAATTACCAAGATCAAGATTCTATGTATGTTGTCATGCCAATGCGTTTGTAGGAGATTGTGGCAGAGTTCTCTGCCATTTTTATGAGCATTTCACGCTTAACTATAGAATCCTTTCGCAATCTATCTTCAGCCCAATTGTCCCCCGGCACTGGGCTGAATTTGATCTATGGCCCCAACGGCAGCGGTAAGACCAGTATTCTTGAAGCCATTTATTTTTTGGGGATGGGGCGCTCTTTTCGCAGCCACATCAGTCAACGAGTCATACAGTGCGACGCTGAGCAGCTAACCTTATTTGCTCAGTTGCAACATGAACAAAGCGGCCAAGCAGGCAAGGTCGGCTTTAGAAAGCACAGAAACGGCGATACTGAGGTCAAAATTGATGGCGCTCGGGTCAAACGTTTATCTGTGTTAGCCGAATCCCTACCCATACAGGTCATTACACCCGAAAGCTTTTCCCTACTGTTTGAAGGTCCACAGTCGCGGCGGCAGTTTATTGATTGGGGTACCTTTCATGCCGACCCGCATTTTTATCCTGCTTGGGTCAATGTTAGACGCATCATGAAGCAGCGTAATCAGTTATTACGAGACGGTGCTAGCTATCAGCAAATTCAGTATTGGGATAAGGAGTTAGTTCGTTATGCCGAGCCTGTTACTGAGGCAAGAAAACGGTATGTGGACTCGTTAAATGAGCGACTAAAGGGTATAATCGAGGAGTTTTTACCCCAGGTAGAACTAAAGATTTCTTTTACACGCGGTTGGGATAGTAAAACTGATTTAAATCAGTTGCTTGAACAGCAATATCAGCGTGATCTGGGAATGGGGCATACGGTAAGTGGTCCACATAAAGCTGACTTGAGATTGCGGGTAGAAAATTTACCGGCACAAGACGCTTTATCCCGTGGGCAGCTGAAGTTATTGGTATGTGCCTTACGTATTGCCCAAGGCCGTTTATTAAGGCAACAAACTGGCAAAAACAGTATTTATTTAGTCGATGATCTGCCTTCAGAGCTAGATGCTCAGCACCGACAATTACTGCTAAAACAATTGACCGATACGGGCGCACAAATTTTTGTGACCGCTATTGAACCTGCAGCCATTGTCGATTGCTTACACATAGCACCGAGTAAGGTGTTCCATGTGGAACAGGGGCTGGTAACGCAAATTGAACACACGATGAGAGAATAATATGTCAGAGAATAGTTACGATTCTTCGAGTATTAAGGTCCTTAAGGGCCTTGATGCGGTACGTAAAAGACCTGGGATGTATATCGGTGATACCGACGATGGTTCAGGTCTGCATCATATGGTGTTCGAAGTGGTCGATAACTCAATCGACGAAGCTTTGGCTGGCCATTGTCACGATATTACCATCAGAATTCACACCGACGGTTCTGTGTCGGTGCAAGATGATGGTCGTGGTATTCCGGTAGCTATCCACCCAGAAGAAGGTGTTTCGGCGGCTGAAGTTATTATGACGGTACTGCACGCTGGCGGTAAGTTTGATGATAACTCTTATAAAGTGTCTGGTGGCTTACACGGCGTTGGTGTTTCAGTAGTAAACGCCTTGTCTGAAAAGCTGCAGATGACCATTCGCCGTGATGGCAAGGTCTATGAGCAGTTTTATACCCACGGTGTGCCTGATGCGCCAATCAAAGAGATTGGTCAAGCAAGCAAAACCGGTACTACGATTCGTTTTTGGCCAAGCCATGAGACTTTTACTGATACCTTGTATCACTATGAGATCTTAGCTAAACGCGTACGTGAGTTGTCATTTTTGAACTCAGGCGTTGGCATCCGTTTAATGGATGACCGTGATGCTAAAAATGAATTTTTCCAGTATGAAGGCGGTATTAGCGCATTTGTTGATTACTTAAATCGCAACAAGACGCCAGTTAACAAAGATGTGTTCCATTTTACTCAAGAGCGTGACGACGGCATTACCGTTGAAGTGGCTATGCAGTGGAATGATGGTTTCCAAGAAAACATTTTTTGTTTCACCAACAACATCCCACAGCGCGATGGCGGTACTCACTTAGCGGGTTTCCGTAGTGCCTTGACTCGTAACCTTAACACTTATATGGAGCGTGAAGGCTTCAATAAGAAAGGTAAGACTAACGCGACTGGCGATGATGCTCGTGAAGGTTTGACCGCGGTTATTTCGGTTAAAGTACCAGATCCTAAATTCAGCTCGCAAACTAAAGATAAATTAGTATCGAGTGAAGTTAAGACCGCGGTTGAGCAGACCATGGGTGAAAAACTCAATGATTATCTGCTGGAAAACCCAGGCGATGCTCGATTAATTGTTGGCAAGATCATTGATGCTGCGCGTGCTCGTGAAGCGGCCCGTAAAGCCCGTGAAATGACGCGTCGTAAAGGCGCGTTAGATTTAGGTGGTTTACCGGGTAAGTTAGCCGATTGCCAAGAAAAAGATCCTGGTTTATCTGAAATTTACATAGTGGAAGGTGACTCGGCCGGCGGCAGCGCCAAACAAGGCCGAAATCGTAAAAACCAAGCTATTTTGCCGCTTAAGGGTAAGATCTTAAACGTTGAAAAAGCGCGTTTTGATAAGATGTTATCTTCACAAGAAGTGGCGACACTGATCACTGCCTTAGGTTGTGGTATTGGCCGCGATGAATATAACCCAGATAAGACTCGTTATCACAACATCATTATCATGACGGATGCTGACGTCGACGGCTCGCACATTCGTACCTTGCTGTTGACCTTCTTCTTCCGTCAAATGCCGGAACTGATTGAGCGTGGTTATATTTATATTGCCCAGCCGCCTTTATATAAAGTGAAACGCGGTAAGCAAGAGCAGTATCTGAAAGATGAAGCGGCCAGGACTCAGTATCTGACCACGCAAGCGTTAGATGGCGCCACTTTATACTCAGCACCTGGCATTCCTGGCATGAGCGGTGGCCCATTAGAGCGCTTAGTGAACCAGTTCCGTGAAGTAGAAGCCATGATTGAGCGTCTGTCTTTACGTTACCCACGGATTGTGACTGAACGCATGCTGTATCACCCTGAAGTCACGACTGAAATGCTGTTAGATGAAGGTTTGATGACAGCTTGGTGTGATTCGTTAATTTCTGACTTACGTGAGCGTGAAAACACCGGCGTGCTGTATTCAGCGCAAGCGATGTTTGATCCTGAGCGTCAGCAGTATTTACCGCAAATCACAATTCGTAAGCATGGTATTGATACTCATTACTTGCTGGGTCATGACTTCTTTAGCTCTGCTGATTACCAGCGTATGGTGCGTCTGGCATCTGAATTAGAAGGTCTGGTCGAAGCTAATGGTTATGTACAGCGCGGCGAACGTACTAAGCAAGTGGCTAGCTTTGCAGAAGCACTTGAATGGTTGATGCAGGAAGCTCAGCGCGGTTTATATATCCAGCGCTATAAAGGACTGGGTGAGATGAACCCAGAGCAATTGTGGGAAACCACTATGGATCCTGAGCAGCGTCGTATGTTGCAAGTGACCATTGATGATGCCGTTGGCGCCGATCAATTGTTTACTACCTTAATGGGCGACAATGTTGAACCAAGACGTGAGTTTATTGAAGCTAACGCCTTGAACGTGGCTAACCTAGACGTCTAGTGCTCTAAGTTAGTTAACAATAAACGCGACTCTTGAGTCGCGTTTTTTTTTGCCAAATTTCGACTAAAATTAATCAGGTAAAGGGGATTGAGAGTCAGTTATATTGCTAATAGCCAAGGTGGCGCTGTGAGAAAATTATTTGACAAAATTTTTAATTTTAGAGATGACGTTGAAGTCAGTATCTCTAAACCGGCTTCCCAAGCCACTATGGCAGGAGGGCAAGCAATAGCCGCAGTGAGTGCGGCTAAGCCCATCCATAAATCATCCCAAGTGACGCCTGTAGAATCTAAATTAATCAATAGTATTGATTCATCCGCCATGTTTTATAGCTTGTTGTTTCAAGTAGATTCCGAAGACAGTGGCGGGGTTGCCAATAATCTCGAGAAAAAAGTCATAGAAAATGTGGCTAAGGCATTAAGCGACCCAGAACAAATCGCTGCTAAAGTCTTAAAACTTTCCAGTCGAGTGATAGAGATTGATAAGCAGCTAGCTAATCCTGAATGCGATGTGCAGGCGATTTTAAAGCTATTGCAGCAAGACCCTATGATTAGCATTGAAGTGCTAAAACTCTGTAATTCACCCGCGTTTAGGCGCGGCACTAAAGACGTCATTAATCTTCAGCAAGCGTTAGTATCTTTAGGGCGCGACCAAATTCGCCGCTTTGTCACCTCAAGCATGGTGAAAGACATTATTGATATTAAGCCGATTTACTACCGCCGCTTTGGCGCGCAAATTTGGCACCATTCATTACAAGTGGCATTTTTGGCGGGAGAAATGGCCACAGATGATGCCGATACTGCATTTTTAATGGGCTTATTGCATGACGTTGGCAAGATAGCTATTTTTAAAATTTTATTGGATCAATTTGTCGTGGCTGAGGTTGGTGAGCAGCCAAGATCGCACTTATTTAGACAAGCCATGACGAGTCGCAGTTTAGTGCTGAGTGCTAGTTTGATGAAATGTTGGCGCTTACCGCCTATTTATTGTGAAGAATTAGAAAGGCTTGCGAATGTTAACTATCGCCCCGATGGCGGCTTAGCGGCGGTGATATGGCGCGCCAATGCCATTAGTGAACTCTCAATGCTGTATCAAGCCAAACGCTTGGATGAAGAACAGTTACCTTTGCATTTACAACGTATCGACTTATCGTTAGAAGACTTTTTAGAGCTTCACGAAAAATTAGTGACTCTTGAGAATTAATAGTTACCTCTTACATAAACACAAGCAAGATACAAAAAGACCAGTCATAGGACTGGTCTTTGGTGTTAACTGCGATAGCCAACTAATGTAGATGGCTATAAATGTAGACTAGTGATTATTGCAGTAACGAAATATCAGCAACATGCCAGAACTGCTGGCGCAATTGGCCTAGCAATGCCAAACGGTTGTGACGCAAGGCTAAATCATCGGCCATGACCATTACCGCTTCAAAGAAGTTATCTACGTCGCTGCGTAATCCAGCCAGCAGAATCAAAGCTTGCTGGTAATCACCGCGTGCGAATAATGGATCTAATTGCGGCTGCAACTTGTTTAAGTGCGCGGCAAGTTCGATTTCTTCTTTGGCCGTTAATAACTGGCTATCAATGGCTGTTGGTAATTCACCTTCAACCTTGGCAAGAATATTACTCACGCGCTTATTAGCTGCGGCTAATGCCATAGCAGCATCTAAGCTTCTAAAGTGAGCCACGGCTTGAATACGGGCATCAAAATCCGCCGGGCGAGTAGGGCGACGAGCCAGTACCGCTAAGATAACGTCAACGCCTATGCCTTTATCTTGATACCAAGCACGGAATCGTGCCATTAAGAACTCAAGCACATCTTCATTAGCATTGGTATTAGTTAAGGTTTCGCCGTGTAAGCGAATACCTTCAGCAATTAAATCCACTAAGTCTAATGGCAGCTTGTTTTCAACGATAATTCTCAGTACACCGATAGCGGCGCGGCGCAGCGCGAATGGGTCAGCCGCACCTTTTGGCGCTTGGCCAATGCCGAAAATACCGGTTAAGGTATCAAGCTTTTCAGCTAAAGCAACGGCGCACGATACACCTGAGCTTGGCACTGTGTCACCTGAGAACTTAGGCTTATATTGCTCATCCAGTGCCACGGCAACGGCTTCATTTTCGCCATCTAAACGGGCGTAATGCATACCCATGGTGCCTTGGGTATCAGTAAATTCCATCACCATGTTGGTCATCAAATCTGCTTTTGATAACAGACCAGCGCGTGCAGCATCTTGTGATTTGGCATCAATCTGAGTAGCTATGAAGGCGGCTAAGGCTGAAATGCGCTCAACACGGGCTTTCAAGGTACCTAATTGCTGCTGGAATACCACAGTCTCAAGGCTAGTTAAACGAGACGCTAAGCTGTGCTTTTTATCGGTATTGAAGAAGAATTCGGCATCGGCAAGGCGAGGGCGAACCACTTTTTCATTACCGGCAATGATTTGGCTTGGATCTTTAGACTCAATGTTAGTTACAAAGATAAAGTTCGGCAGTAACTTGCCGGCCTTATCAAACACTGGGAAGTATTTCTGATCGCCTTTCATGGTGTAAACCAAGGCTTCAGCCGGCACGTCTAAGAATTTTTCTTCAAAGTGCGCAGTTAATACTACTGGCCATTCAACCAGAGAAGATACTTCTTCAAGTAAGCTTTCTTCGATATCAGCCACGCCGCCAATATCTGCAGCTGCTTGCTCGGCATCATTCTTGATGATAGCCATACGCGCAAAGTAATCAGCCATGACCTTCCCGCGCTCAAGCAATAAGCTTAAGTAGTTATCGGCATGATCTAATTCAAAGCTAGCTTCACCCATAAAGCGGTGGCCACGAATAGTGCGAGCGGCTTGAATGCCCAGCAATTCACCGACAACTAACTTATCGCCCAGTAGCATAGTAATAGTGTGCACTGGACGGATAAACTGCGTCTTGTTGCTACCCCAGCGCATTGGCTTTGGAATTGGTAACTTATCGAGTGCCTTTTGCGCCATGGCTGGAATTAAATCCATAGTGGCCGCGCCAGTAATGTTGGCGTAATGAACTAACCATTCACCTTTATCTGTGGCTAAACGCTCAGCTTGTTCAACGCTAATACCGTTACCACGAGCCCAACCTTGTGCAGCTTTAGTCGCATTACCTTCGGCATCGAAGGCTGAAGATACGGCAGGGCCGCGTTTTTCAACGACTTTGTCTGCTTGAGCCAGTGCTAAACCATTCACTTTAATGGCTAAACGGCGAGGCGCTGCATACCAATTGGCATCGCTAAATTGCAGATCGGCCTTGGTTAATTCGTCAGTGAAGTTAGCCAATAAAGATTCAGCTAAGGTTCGCAGTGACTTTGGCGGCAACTCTTCGGTGCCGATTTCAATCAGCAAATTTTCAAAATTCATGGCGATATCTCTACTTACACATAGGGAAGCCAAGGGCTTCACGGGCCTGATAATAGGCTTCGGCCACTGCTTTGGCCATGGTACGAACTCGCAGAATATAACGCTGACGCTCAGTAACAGAGATGGCGTGGCGAGCATCTAATAAATTGAAGGCGTGTGAAGCTTTCATCACTTGCTCGTAAGCTGGTAATGGCAGCGGCTTTTCCAGTGACAATAAATGCATACACATTTTTTCGCACTGATCGAACACGGTAAATTGGAATTCAACATCGGCGTGTTCAAAGTTATAAGTTGATTGCTCAACTTCATTTTGATGGAACACGTCACCGTAGCTGATCTTACCTAATGGACCGTCAGCCCATACCAGATCGTAAACGCTGTCTACGCCTTGGATATACATGGCTAAGCGTTCTAAACCGTAAGTGATTTCACCGGTAACTGGAGTGCATTCAATACCACCCACTTGCTGGAAGTAAGTGAACTGTGTCACTTCCATACCGTTAAGCCATACTTCCCAGCCCAAGCCCCAGGCACCTAAGGTTGGTGATTCCCAGTTATCTTCCACAAAGCGGATATCATGGATTTGCGTATCTATACCTAACGCCTGCAAAGAACCTAAATACAGTTCCTGGATATTATCTGGCGATGGTTTCAGCATGACTTGGAATTGATAGTAATGTTGAAGACGATTCGGGTTTTCACCATAGCGACCGTCGGTTGGACGACGTGATGGTTGCACATAAGCGCTATTAATTGGTTCTGGGCCCAGTGAGCGCAGGAACGTCATAGGATGAAAGGTGCCGGCACCTACTTCCATATCCAGCGGCTGAATAATGGCACAACCTTGTTGTGCCCAATATTCCTGAAGGGTCAGGATAAACCCCTGAAAGGTTTTTACGTCATGTTTGCTAGTCATATCCACTGCTTCGGGCTGTCATAGAAAATGGTTTAAATTATACCTTGTCGTAATAGTCTTATGTAGGCTAATTTTTAACGTATTTACCCTGTTAGTGTCAGTTAAGGAAATTCATGTCACAAATTACCACCACTTGCCCTTGGGTAACTGACGATCCCCTCTATCAGCAATATCACGATAAGGTTTGGGGACGACCAGTTTATGATGACCGAGAGTTATTCACCAAACTGTGTTTAGATGGTCAACAGGCTGGCTTATCATGGTTAACCATTTTAAAGCGCCAAGCTAACTACGAGGAGCTTTTCTTTGATTTTAATCCACAAGAAATCGCCTTAATGACGCAAGACGACGTTGAGCGTTTGTTGTTAGATACTCGCATTATTCGCAATCGCGCCAAAATTAATAGCATCATTGGCAACGCCAAAGCTTACCTTGCTTATAGTCAAAACGGAGTCAATAGCTTTTCACAATTGCTTTGGTCGTTTGTCGGTGGTCAACCTGTGATCAATCATTTTAATGTTATGGCTGAGGTGCCGGCGCAAACTCCTGAGTCGCAAGCCATGTCGAAGGCTTTAAAAAAATTAGGCTTTAACTTTGTTGGCCCCACTATTTGTTATGCCTTTATGCAGGCCGTCGGTATGGTGAACGATCATCTAACGTCTTGTCCTTGCTATCTTGAATCGAGTGCAAAAAAATAGGGTGTTTCACGTGAAACACCCTAAAGTATTATCGATTCGTTATTGCAGTCTTATTCAAAGAAGAAGGTTTGCTTTTGCCTTTGCTGACCATTGAGCTCATTCATAGTGGCCGCATCAAATAGCGCGCCATTAACCATGGTATAGGCTACTTTATCAGAATCACGGATATTGATAAGTGGATTACCATCGATGACGATAAGGTCAGCCAGTTTACCTGGGGTGATTGAACCTAATTGTTCATCCATGCCAAAGTGAATGGCTGGGTTGATGGTTGCGGTTTTTAATGCTTCTAGCGGCGACATGCCACCTTGGGCAAACATCCAAATTTCCCAATGAGCGCCTAAGCTTTCTCTTTGGCCATGAGCACCTATGTTGGATTTAATACCAAGCTTACCAACTTCGTTAGCCATTTTAGCGACATTAAAGTGATTGTAATGCTCATCGGGCGCTGTGGTTCTACGCATGGCTCTTGGCTGTAAGATGTAGTCAGGGACGAATTTTGACAGGCGAGGGTGCGCCCAGACGTCAGTTTTATCATACCAATAATTCTCACCAGCAATGCCGCCATAAGCCACCACTAAGGTTGGGGTGTAACCCACTTTAGTTTGACTCCAAAACTGTTTGATATCGTCATAAAGCACTGCCGCTGGCAGTGAGTGTTCAATCCCAGTATGACCATCAGCTATCATGGTTAGGTTATGCTGCAACAAGCTACCACCTTCTGGCACAACCATCATCTCTAATTCTCTGGCAGCTGCTATGACTTGTTGCCTCTGATTACGCCTTGGTTGGTTATAGCTTTTAACGCTAAAGGCACCAACTTTTTTAAGGCGTTCTAAGTGAAACTTAGCATCATCAAGCGAGTCAATGTGCGAGGTATAGCCAGGACCATGGGCGCCATAAAGTATGGTGCCAGTACTGAATATTCTTGGCCCCACAATATTGCCTGCTTTTTGTTGCTCGCTGGCGGCAAAGATTTCGGTAGTGTCGTTAGATGGGTCATGAATTGCCGTGACACCTAAGGCTAAACTCGCAAAGTTGCCCCAGTTTTGCTGCGGGATAATTTCATTTTCACCTTGAGCGCCATGGGCGTGGGCATCAAATATCCCAGGCATAATAGTCTTACCCGCGATATTTATGATCTTGGCATCCGCAGGAATAGTGACTTGTTGATGCGAACCGACGGCGACAATCTTGTTATCTGTGACTATCACAACGCCATTTTCAATGACTTGATCTTGCTCCATGGTAATCACTTGGCCACCCACAAAGGCAATAGTTCCACGTGGAACGTAGGACTCTTGGTTAAAGCCAATGTTAGTGACCTTAGCGGCTTGTTTGGATTTAACTTTGTTAGTGGTTGGATAGCTTTGATCTATATCCACCTGATATAGCTCAGGCCCTAAGGTCCAATACAGTTGCTGATTATCTTGGCGCCAACTAATGCTCTCGCCAGCGCGGCTACTTAGTTGGGTGACTGGTAAATTTTTAGCTTCTGGGCCTATTTCGACAGTCTCACCATGTTTGGCAAAAGGTGTAATAAAAACTTTAAAGCGTTCGGCAAAGGCTAAGTGCTCACCATTAGGGGATATTCTAAATTCGGTGGCAAGCTTACTGGTGTAGTGCACGCGCTTGTCATGGCCGCTTAAGGCGACCGATGAAAACTGCGGTGTTTCACCGGCATCCATAAAGTAAACTCTGCCATTATCAGCGCCGAACTGGGGTTGATAGCCTTGATCATCGAGCTTAGTTTTTTTTTGGGAGTTAAGATTAAGTGCGTATAGCCCAGGCTCTTGTGACCAAGTGGTCGGCGTTATATAGCCGCCCTTAACTTGGCGATACACTAAGGTTTTACCATCGGGTGACAAGGTCGGCTCAACATATTTGCCGGGCTTATCGGTTAAGGTGGTGATTTTACGGCTGGCTAATTCAAGCCTATGCAAGGCGCCTTGCTCTTTATCATCCCAAGTAGCAAATACAATGGATTTACCATCGCGCGCCCACTGCGGGAATAATTCATTGGCATTGTTTGTAAGCATTGTCAGGCGCTCAACCTTGCCATTAGGTAATGATTTTAGCCATAACTTGCCTAAAGCTTCATAGACAACGGTTTTGCCATCGGGGGAAACTTGCGCCATTCGCAGCATTTTTACTGAAAAGTCGACAATATCTATATCTTGAGTAAAGCGCACCGCAGGTTGCACACTCATTTCGGTATCTATGCTAAAAGGAATGACCTTAGCAGATTTATCATTGAGGCTTAATTCGCGAATTTTACCTTTAGCCCAAAAGCGAATGGCCTGATTATCAGGACGCCAACTCATGTGCGGGTAAACACCATGAATCGCCCAAGTTTCTTGCATGTCACGGTCAAGATCTGAATACAGTTTATCGATTTTTCCAGACTCTAAATCTAACAAATATAAGGTCGACTGAAAGCCATCGCGGCGAATGAAAGCAAGCTTAGTACCATCAGGGCTTGGAGTTGGTCTGATGGCGCCGCCAGTGCCTTGTAACAGAATATCTATATCACCTGTGTCGCGGTCATAACGCTTGATGGTATATATGCCTTGCACTGAGTCTTTAGAGTAATGGAAGGTTTTACCTGGGGTGTCATCTTGGCTGAAGTAAATGTAGCGGCCATCGGGTGAAAAGGCAGGTTCACCTAAATCCTTTTGATCGTTCGGCCGTTCAGTGAGTTTAATGCCTTCACCGCCTGCAACGTGATACATCCATACTTCGCCTGCGCCTAAGCTTCTTTCGGCGGTAAAGTGTTTACGGGCAACGAGATACTGAGAATCCGGACTCCATGCTGGGCTATTGAGTAATCTAAACGTTTCTTTAGTCACAGGGCGTGGTTTAGTGCCGTCGCTATTCATCACCCAAATATTGTCGGCGCCATCTTCATCTGAAGTAAATGCTATGTATTTGCCATCAGGGCTATAGACAGGTTGCATTTGCCACGCGATACCGCTGGCTAATACTTCAGCCTCTCCACCGGCAACTGGAATTCGGTAAATATCCCCTAATAAATCAAACACTATGTATTGATTATCTGGACTACTGCTGACGTTCATCCAGGTGCCTTCAGTGACCTTAATATCAATTTGCTGCAGCGGCGCTTTGGCTGGGGCGTTGACTTGCCATTCTGGTGGTGATTCGGCGTGTAGGTTAAAGGCGAGCACTAAGGCTAGCGGGGTTAACAGGAACTTTTTCATGATCACTCCATTGCTACGTTTTTGTTATTTGACACTAACTTTACGTTATTGCCATTTTTTAGCAACATAGGTTTTGGCCACAAAAAAAGCACCCTAAGGTGCCTAATGGTTTAGCTAACGGTAAAACGCTAAAGGATAGCTATGGTATCAAACAAGGTTATAGGTCCAGACGTGACAACTTTGCATGTGACGCCGCCACGCCAGTCCGGGGTTAATGCATTTTGTAGGCCATCAGCTTGTTTTTCTATTTTTGTGCAAGGCGCAGTTTCACCTGTAATCAGTAATGCTACTTGTTCACCGATAATGATTTGCTTACCGACATCTGCGGCACTGAATTCATAACCTGAGATTAAAAGATTCGCGCGGCGAGTATGCCACTCTAAATCATTATCAAGCTCATCACAGGCAGCTTGCCACTGCTCTTGAGATAATACTGTTACTTGACGCTTACCTGGCTTACCAAACACATCATCAGCAACGCCTTTTTCTAAGCTGATATCAGCGTTAGTTAGGCACAGCATAGGGCCAGATTTTTTCTGTTTATAAGCGATACCGACAAGCTGCATGTTAACTTCCTTTTTGAATGAGATAACGATAGGGCGAGCCATCAGTGTCGCTGGCTAATAAGGTGTGATCCATAAACTGGCAGAAACTTGGAATGTCACGCGTGGTCGCTGGATCATCGGCGAGGATCAATAAAGTCTCGCCAGCCGCCATTTGTCTGACAGTTTTACGAACCATCATGACAGGCTCTGGGCAACGTAGCCCTTGGGTATCAAGTTGGTGTTGGGCAAGTTCAAAAGGGTTCGACATAAGGGCAATATCCACGAAAAAATTAGAATAATGTTACTCTCGGCCAGTGTGAATGCCAAGGTTGAAACACTAATTAGTCTAGAACTTGGACTGTTGTCCTTGATGGTTTCACGTGAAACATGTCGAATGACTCAAGATAGTTTGCTGATAAGCGGTCACAGTTTTAATGCTCTGCGTCGTGATTAAGTGGCAATAAAAAAGCCGGAGATAGACTCCGGCTTATTATTTAATAAAATTTATACCCGCTCGAATACTGTCGCTATGCCTTGGCCTAAGCCAATACACATGGTCGCTAAACCAAACTTAGCATCTTTATGTTCCATCAGATTAATCAGAGTGGTGGATATTCGCGCGCCAGAGCAACCTAATGGATGACCTAAAGCAATCGCGCCGCCATTAAGGTTAATTTTTTCATCGACCAAGTCCAGCAAACCTAAGTCTTTAACGCAAGGTAGCGATTGCGCCGCAAAGGCTTCGTTAAGCTCAATCACATCCATATCTTGAATAGTTAAGCCGGCGCGAGCTAATGCCTTTTGGGTGGCTGGTACTGGGCCGTAACCCATAATAGCAGCGTCACAACCAGCCACTGCCATAGCGCGAATACGGGCGCGAATTGGTAAGCCTAAGGCGCGCGCTTTAGACTCTTCCATCACTAACATAGCGCTGGCGCCATCAGACAAGGCTGAAGACGTACCTGCGGTAACAGTGCCATTTACAGGATCAAAGGCTGGGCGTAACGCCGCCAGAGATTCAAGGGAGGTTTCTGGGCGAATCACTTCATCAAATAGCACTTTTATCAACGCGCCTTGGGCGTCATGGCCTTCGATACCATAAATTTCGTTAGCAAATCGGCCTTCAATGGTGGCTGCATGAGCGCGTTGATGTGAGCGCACCGCAAACTCATCTTGCATTTGACGACTAATGCCGTGCATACGGCCTAGCATCTCTGCGGTTAAGCCCATCATGCCCGAGGCTTTAGCGACGTTATTGGCAAGGCCTGGGTGAAAGTCAACGCCATGGCTCATAGGTACGTGTCCCATGTGCTCAACGCCGCCGACAATAAAGGTGTCGCCCATGCCAGTCATAATAGCGCGAGCAGCTTGATGAATGGCTTCCATGGATGAACCACATAAGCGGTTAATAGTGACAGCGCCAGCCGTTTTGGGCACGCCAGCCAAGAGTGAGGCGTTACGCGCGATATTAAAACCTTGCTCTAAGGTTTGTTGCACGCAGCCCCAAATCACATCTTCAATAGTATTAGGGTCAAGCTGCGGATTACGCAGCAACAAGCCTTTCATTAATTCGGCTGACAGAGTTTCGGCGCGCACATTACGAAATACCCCAGCCTTAGAGCGGCCCATAGGAGTGCGAATACAGTCGACGATAACAGCATGTTTCATGATTAAATTCCCTTACCCTAAATTATGCTTGGTAGTAACGTGCATTATTGGCTGCCATGTCACGCATGGTCGCTGTCACTTGGTAGAGTCCGCCTAAATGGGCAAACTTATCAGCCAAGGCCACAAAGGTGGCAACCCCCATGGTATCTAAATAGCGGAACACGCCACCGCGAAATGGTGGGAAGCCTAAGCCAAAGACTAAGCCCATATCAGCTTCAGCTGGGCTGGCAACTATGCCTTCTTCTAAGCAGCGCACTGTTTCGATAATCATAGGGATCATAGTGCGGGCAATAATGGTATCAGCATCAAATGCTTGAACTTCACCATAAGCTTGCTTGAGTAAATCAACACTAACAGGATCAATGGTTTTGGCGAGCTTACCCTTGGCATCTAGTGCGTACTGATAGAAGCCTTTCCCATTTTTCTGACCATATCTTTGATTGGCAAACATGATGTTGATGGCATCATTATCTGGTGTTGCCATGCGATCAGGAAAGCCTTCAGCCATCACAGCCTGAGCGTGATGGCCAGTATCTAGGCCGACCACATCCAATAAGTACGCCGGACCCATAGGCCAGCCAAATTGTTTTTCCATGACTTTATCGATAGCGCTAAAGTCGCCACCATCAGCCAGCAAGCCATTAAAGCCAGCAAAGTAAGGAAAGAGCACGCGGTTAACAAAAAAGCCTGGGCAATCATTGACGACAATCGGGGTTTTACCCATCTTGCTGGCATAGGCAACAACTGTGGCTATGGTTTCATCTGTGGTTTTGTCACCGCGAATGACTTCCACTAACGGCATTTTATGCACGGGATTAAAGAAGTGCATACCGCAGAAACGGCTCGCATCTTTAACGCTCTTAGCTAACAAATTAATGGAAATGGTTGAAGTGTTAGAGGTAATCACAGTCTGTGCGCCCACATGCTGCTCAACTTCGGCCAGCACTTGCGCTTTAACCTTAGGATTTTCGACCACGGCTTCAACTATAATATCGGCGTGGGCTAAGGCTGAATAATCTAAGCTTGGGGTAATGTTATTAAGTACCTTAGCCATTTTTTCAGGGGTTGAACGGCCACGCTGAATTTGACCTGTCAGTAGCTTTGATGCTTCATTTAAACCGAGCTCTAATGCCGGTACTGCAATGTCTTTCATCACAATCGGCGTGCCTTTGCTGGCACTTTGATAAGCAATGCCGCCGCCCATAATACCGGCGCCTAATACGGCCGCTTGCTTAATGGGTAGCGCAATTTTGCTGGCTTTCTTGGCTTTACCTTTAACAACTTGCTCGTTTAAGAAGATACCAATAAGCGCGGTAGCCACATCAGTTTTAGCCAAAGTCACAAAAGTTTGATGTTCTACTTTTAAGGCCTGAGTTCTATCAAATGTTGCCGCGGATTCAACCACATTGACCGCCGCCATTGGCGCTGGATAATGTTTACCAGCAACCCCAAACACCATAGCTTTAGCGGTTGAAAAAGACATCATGGCTTCGAGTTTTGGTAAGGCTAAAGGTTGCTGTTTGCGTTGTCTGCGCGCTTGCCAATCAATTTGTTCAGCAATGGCAGACTTGAGCATTTGTATGGCCGATGTGAATAACGCTTCAGGTTTTACCACGGCATCGATGGCGCCGACGGCAAGCGCGGCATCTGCACTGTTATCTTTACCTGTAGTAATCCATTCCAATGCATTATCAGCGCCTATAATACGCGGTAATCGCACCGTGCCACCAAAGCCAGGAATAATGCCAAGCTTAGTTTCAGGTAAACCAATGAGGGCATTGGTATCGGCAATGCGTAAGTCCGCCGCTAAAATAGTTTCACAACCACCACCAAGTGCATAACCATTAATGGCTGCAATGGTAGGGAAAGGTAAATCTTCTAGCTTGTTGAACACCTTGTTTGCTTCTTCAAGCCATTGCAAAAGCTGCGCGTCATCTTGGGCAAACAGACCTAAAAATTCAGCGATATCAGCGCCAACAATGAAGGCTTCTTTAGCAGAGCTCAGGATTAATCCTGTAATCGCCGGCTTGGCCGCAATAGCGTCCAGTGCTTCATTAAAGGCGAGGAGTGTGGCTCTATCGAATTTATTCACTGAGCCCTGGGCGTTAAAGCATAAGTGAGCGATATTGCCGTCGATGAGATCAACTTGGATCATGGGACTTTGGTAAATCATTGCACGCTTCCTTTTCGCTAAACCTGTTCTAATGATGAGTTAGGCTTGGATTTTGCTGCACACAGTGAGCAAGTGGACTAGCCAGCAAACTTGTAACTTGATGTTGGCTTAATGTTATTCAGTGTGCGACTAAATGAAAAATAATTCAACATCCAATTTAAACGGGCGTTTAACAGTTGTTGCTGATGGTGAGGATCTTAGGCTGTGATAAACTTAAACACAGGATAGGAAGTAAATAGTATGGCAACTGAGTGAGAGATTAATAATGAATTCAGAACATTACCAAAATCATATTAAAGCATTAAATCATCGAGCTCAGGACATACTGGCCAAAGAAGGGCTGCAAGGCTTAGTGATCCACTCAGGTCAGCCGCGACGCCAATTTTTAGATGATATGGATTACCCGTTTAAAGTGAATCCGCACTTTAAAGCTTGGGTGCCTGTAATTAATAACCCCAACTCGTGGTTGATTATTAATGGCGTAGATAAACCCGTGTTGGTGTTTTATTGCCCGGTAGATTTTTGGCATAAAGTCAATGAAGTACCCACGGAGGAGTGGACGCACAGTATCGATATCAAAGTGCTCACCAAAGTGGATGCCATCGCTGAGCTACTGCCTAATAATATTCAGGACTGGGCCTATATCGGCGAGCATATTGATGTTGCCGATGCGCTGGGTTTTAGCCATAAAAATCCTAATGGGGTAATGAATTATCTGCATTACCACCGCTCAGTAAAAACGCCTTATGAACTTGATTGTTTGCGCGCGGCCAATCAATTAGCGGTACAAGGCCACCATGCTGCCAAATCCGCCTTTTTTGATGGCGGCAGTGAATATGCAATTCAGCAAGCTTACTTGCAAGCTCTAGGGCAAAGCGAAAATGATATGTCTTATGGCAATATTATTGCGCTTAACCGCAATTGCGCGATTTTGCACTACACAGATTTAGCTTATCAGCCGCCCACGGAAAGTTTGTCATTCTTGATTGATGCTGGCGCGCAAATTAATGGCTATGCCGCTGACATTACTCGCACTTATTCATTTGATCACAATGATTTTTTTAATCTGATTCAGGCCATGGATAAACTGCAAGCTAAGGTCATGGCCGCAATGAAGGTGGGGGTGCGTTATCTTGATTTACACTTGATGACCCATAAGTTGTTGGCGCAAGTGCTAATCGATCATCATATCGCTATGGGTGATATTGATACCTTGATTGATCTGGGTGTTACCCGCACCTTTTTCCCCCATGGACTTGGCCATATGCTTGGGTTGCAGGTACATGATGTTGCTGGCTTTATGCATGATGAGCGCGGCACACATGTTGCGGCGCCTGCAAGTGACCCGTTTTTACGCTGCACCCGTACGTTAGAGCTCAATCAAGTGTTAACCGTTGAGCCAGGTCTGTATTTTATCGATAGTTTATTGGCGCAGTTAGCAACCACTGCGGCTAAGCATCATGTAAACTGGGCGCAAGTGGCAGCGTTTAAGCCTTATGGCGGCATACGGATAGAAGATAACGTCATTATCCAACCTTTTGGCGTTGAGAACATGACGCGGGAGTCTGGATTAATTGATTGAGTCGTATTATGTACCCATAGAAGAGGTACGTTTTGAAGAAGAGATAAAGCAAAGCCGCTTTATCTCTTTTGTTTTTCCGGTCAACAACGCCGATGACCTTAGCCAAAAATTGGCAGATATTCGTAAAAGCTGGCCCAATGCTTGTCATTATTGTTATGCCGCTCGATTTGGCGCGCCTGATAATGACGTATTAATTAAATCTAGCGATGATGGCGAGCCTGCCGGTAGTGCTGGGCGTCCCATGCTGGCGTTATTAAGCGGTAGTCAATTGGGTGAAGTCGGCGCTATTGTGGTGCGCTATTATGGCGGTACTAAGCTTGGTGTTGGCGGATTAGTACGTGCTTACACGGCTGGGGTGCGCCAGTGTTTAGTGGCTATGCCAAGGCGCGAAAAACAATCACGATACCCAGCCTCACTAAGCTGTGCGTACAATGAGCTTAATGATATCGACTATTTATTAAATAAATTTGATGCGGTTATTATCGATAAGCAATTTGGCGCGGCTATCGAATTAACCTTTGAAATTAGTCTCAGCCAGTGGCCATTATTAATGGCTGCAGTTGTGAGTCAATTTCAAGGGCGCCTACGTTTAATCGCGCTAAGCCCGCGATTAGAATAATCTCAGTATTATGTCTATTCAGGTAGTTATGCCAGAATAACCCTTAACTGAATAAGCCTTATCGAGGCAAGTACAAAAAAATCATGCAATATAGAACAATAACAAGAATAACCGGCCTACTCATTGGCCTATTTTCTATCACTATGCTGCCACCTGCTATGGTGGCGGTTTGGTATAAAGATGGCGGTGGTGCCACGTTTATTCAGTCTTTTTTTCTGAGTTTGTTGATGGGTTTTATTCTTTGGTATCCCAATCGTCAATTTAAGACTGAGCTGCGCACCCGTGAAGGTTTTCTCATTGTGGTGTTATTTTGGGGGGTACTGGGTTCCATTGGTGCTTTACCTTTTATTTTGTCACCTCAGCCAGATTTAAGTATTACCGATAGTTTCTTTGAATCCTTTTCGGCGCTGACGACCACAGGTGCGACGGTTATTGTCGGCTTAGATAACTTACCTAAAGCGATATTATTTTATCGTCATCTACTGCAGTGGCTGGGTGGTATGGGGATCATTGTGCTCGCGGTCGCGATTTTACCTGTGCTGGGTATTGGTGGCATGCAGCTCTATCGCGCTGAAATTCCAGGCCCAGTTAAAGACAGTAAGATGACGCCGAGGATTGCCGAAACCGCTAAAGCGCTCTGGTATATTTATTTGCTGCTTACCATTGCTTGCGCCTTAGCTTACTGGGCGGCAGGCATGACCTTGTTTGATGCCGTGTGTCACTCATTCTCAACCATAGCCATTGGCGGGTTTTCTACCCACGATGCCAGCATGGGTTACTTTAATAGCCCAGTCATTAATTTGATTTGTGTGTTCTTTTTGCTGGTTGCGGCAATTAACTTTAGTGTGCATTTTGCGGCGTTTTCGCGCCGAGGTATTAACTTTAAAGTGTATTTTCGCGATACCGAATTTAAAGTGCTCATTGCTATTCAGCTGATCTTAACCGCTATTTGTTTTTTGACTTTATATCAAAGTGGTATTTATGACTCGGCAGAGCAAACCTTAGATTATGCCTTGTTCCAAGCGGTATCTATTTCTACTACCGCAGGCTTTGGTACTGAAAGTTTCCATTTATGGCCGCTGTTTTTACCTATGCTGCTAATCTTTTCTAGTTTTATTGGTGGCTGTGGCGGTTCGACTGCCGGCGGCATGAAAGTCATGCGAATGATTTTATTATTGCTGCAAGGCTCAAGGGAGCTTAAACGTTTAGTTCATCCCAAGGCGCTTTATTCGATTCGCTTAGGCAATACCGCTTTGCCCGATCGGGTCATTGATGCGGTGTGGGGATTCTTCTCGGCTTATACCTTAGTCTTTGTGGTGTGTATGCTGCTGCTGATGGGCTTAGGTTTAGATAACATCACGGCTTTTAGTGCGACAGCCGCCTGCTTAAACAACTTAGGCCCAGGTCTTGGAGAAGTGGCGAGTAATTATGCCAGTATTTCTGATGGCGCTAAGTGGGTGCTAGTGGTTGCTATGATGTTTGGCCGACTGGAAGTGTTTACCTTGTTGGTGTTATTTACGCCGACCTTTTGGCGTAACTAGCGCGTTTATTGAAAAGCAGTTTTGTTAGTGTTGACTGCAAAACTGCTTATACATGATGGCGATAACTTCCCGTACCTTGTCGTTTTTTAGGCGGTAATAAACGACTTGTGAGCTTTTGCGGCAGTCCACTAATTGCTCTTTTCTTAATACGGCCAAGTGCTGCGACAGCGCAGATTGGCTCAAGGGAATATGCTCATTCATCTCGTTGACGCAGTATTCATTGTCCAGCAATTGGCACAAAATCATTAAGCGATAAGGGTTAGCTATCGCTTTTAGCCATTTAGCGGCTTGCTCGGCATTATTGACCATAGCCGTTTTATCGATAACTTTTACCATGTCTCATTGGCCCTCGGCTAATTCATTAGTTTATTCTAATTGCTTCGCTGACTTATTGCTACGCTTGCTGGGTGTGATGAAGTTGGATTATTGCGGCCTAAACACATGACACTGTGGCTGAATATTGCCACAATCAGCAAAACTTTAGACAAGGAATGACATGGCTTCAGTATTAGTGTTGTATTTTACTCGGGGTGGGCATACGGCCAAGATAGCTAATGCCATTGCCGCCAGACTCACTAGCCAAGGGCATCACTGCGACTGCTTTAACATTAATGGCTTAACTCAACGCATTGACTGGGATAAGTATGATCTGGTGAATTTTGGCGCCTGTGTGCTTTATGGCACTTATGATAAGTCGGTATTTACGTTTATTGAGCAGCACCAAACGCAATTAGCTGCTGTGGCTAATAGCTTTTTTTGTGTCAACGTGGTGGCGCGTAAACCTGAAAAACGCATTCCTGAGAACAATAAATACCTTCAGAAGTTTTTAGCCTTATCGCCTTGGCAGCCACAAGATGTGAAGATTATTGCGGGTAAAGTGGATTATCCTTCATGGCCTTGGCTCGACAGCCTTGCCATTCGTTTTATCATGAAGATGACTGACGGTCCAACCGATCCTAAAGCAGTGATTGATTACACCGACTGGCAAGATGTCGACAAGTATGCCGACTCTCTGCCAAGTCTCATTAAGCGCTAAAAGGCCGGTGTTTTTCGCCCTAGTATTTCCAAAAACTAGGGTGAAACAGCACGGCTATCGTTAATATTTCAAGCCGCCCAAGTAGCATGCCCGCCGCTAATACCCACTTAGCGACATCGGGCAGGCTCGCAAAATTGCCTGCCGGACCAATAGTGCTACCAAGCCCAGGCCCTACGTTAGCCACTGCAGTAATAGCGCCAGTAAAGCTAGTCACAGGATCAAGGCCGGTGAGTACTAAGATCACCGACAACACTACTATTACCCCGAAGAAGAGTAAGAAAAACGTGATGATGGAGCGCACAATATCATCGGATATCGGCCGGCGATTATAGCGCTGCCTAAAGGCGCCGCTGGGGTGGATTTGCTGCTTTAATTGCTCGCGCATTATGGCGCCAGCAATCTGAAATCTAAAGATTTTGATACCACCAGATGTTGAGCCCGAGCAACTACCAGAAAACAACAAGAACAAGAAAATAATATTGGCGAGCGCTCCCCACTGGGTGTAATCCGTTAAGCCAAAGCCTGTGGTTGTGACGACTGAGACTACGTTAAAGCTAGTGAGGCGAATGGCGTCCATAAAGGTGAACTTATCTTGCGCCCATAACCATAGCGCTAGGCATAAAGACATTAAGACAACAAACTTAAAGAAACCTATGACCTGGGCGTCACGCCAAACCATCAGGCTTTTTTGCCTAAGGCTTTGCATAAACATCAATAAGGGTAAGCCGCCAGCGAACATAAAAATGGTGCCAACCCAATGGGCTGAGTCACTAAAGTTAGCCATGGATTTATCAGAGGTTGAATAGCCGCCAGTGGATAGGGTGGTCATGGCATGATTAGTGGCATCAAACCAACTCATACCTGCCCAGCGATAACTAAGAGCACATAGCAAGGTAAGGAAGATATACACGCAGAACAAGTGCTTGGCCATGTTCTGGGTGCGTGGCACGGATTTATCGCTCCAGTCTGATGACTCAGTTCTAAAGAGGCGCATGCCACCGACGTTAAGAAACGGCAAGACAGCCACCGCCATCACAATAAAGCCGATCCCGCCTAACCATTGCAATAATGACCGCCAAATCAAGATGCTATGGGCCATTGAATCTAAGTTCGACAATACCGTTGAGCCTGTGGTGGTGATGCCTGACATGGTTTCAAAGAAGGCGTCGGTATAATTGATACGGTGATAGAGGGTAAAAGGCAGGGCGGCAAATAGACTCACCACTATCCAAGTGAGGCTAGTGAGTAAAAACATATCGCGAATATTAAGGTGTAGCTGCTTACGTTCGCCGCCGCGTAAACATAAAGAGGCCACTACACCTGTAGTTAGCACAGACACGATAAACGCCCCTAAGGTTTCTTCGCCATAAATTAACGAGAAAATTAGGGGGATCATCATAAAGCCCGCCACCATGGATAGAAAAACTCCCAAGATGAACGTCAGCGGCCGCAGATTGAGCATGGGCATTTCCAAGGTTTAAAAGAAAAAGGCACTCGGTTGGAACAGCTTCTCAACTTCACCGATAAATTTCTTATTCACGAGAAATAAGATGACATGGTCGCCTTGCTCGATGACAGTGCGATCGTGAGCCATTAAGACTTCATCATCACGCACTATGGCGCCAATGGTGGTGCCCGGCGGTAATTTAATATCCCCCACTTTTTTGCCAACCACCCGTGAAGTATTTTCATCGCCATGGGCAATGGCTTCAATGGCTTCGGCGGCGCCACGTCTTAAGGAGTAGACGTTACAAATATCACCTTGGCGAATATGGGTCAGCAGGGCTGAAATCGTGGCTTGTTGCGGTGAAATGGCGATATCAATATTGGCTTCTTGGACGATATCAACATAGGCTTCGCGCTGGATAAGCACCATGACTTTTTTGGCGCCCATACGTTTAGCCAGTAAGGCTGACATTATGTTGACTTCATCATCATTGGTAACCGCAATAAACACATCAGTTTGATCGATATGCTCTTCTAGCAGTAATTCTTGATCTGAGGCGTCGCCACAAAAAACAGTAGTGTTTTCAAGCTTTTCAGATAAGACTTCAGCACGCAGGGCATTGTGCTCAATTAATTTAACTGAATGGCTGCGCTCAAGTTTCTTGGCGAGTCCGAGGCCAATATTACCACCACCGGCAATCATGATATTGCGATAGGAGTTGTCGAGCTTTTGCATTTCACTCATCACGGCGCGAATGTGGCGACTATCGGCCACAAAGAAGACTTCGTCATCCGCTTCAATGATGGTGGAGCCGCGCGGCATGATAGCTTTGCCTTGACGGAAAATCGCTGCCACTCGGGTATCAATATTGGGCATATGTTCACGCAGTGCCGATAGTGCATTACCGACTAACGGACCGCCATAATAAGCACGCACCGCCACTAAGCTGACCTTGCCTTCAGCAAACTCCATTACCTGTAAAGCCCCCGGGTAGGCGACTAAACGCTGAATGTAAGCAGTCACTAACTGCTCTGGCGCTATCAGCTCATCAATGACAAAACCACCGCGCGGACGGCTATCGGCATTCTTGGTTTCACTATTGATAAACAGCTTTTCTTGTAGATTAAGATAAGCCTCAGAGCGAATGCGCGCGATTTTAGTTGGCGTGCCAAATAAGGTGAAGGCCATTTGGCACGCGGCCATATTGCATTCATCACTATTAGTTACGGCAATCAACATGTCCGCATCTTCAGCGCCCGCTTCTTTTAAAACATCAGGGTGAGCGCCATGACCGACAACGACACGTAAATCGAACTTATCTTGCAACATTCTTAAGCGGTCGCGATTACTGTCGACTATGGTGATGTCATTGTTTTCATCAACTAAGTTTTCAGCTAAGGTGCCGCCTACTTGGCCTGCGCCTAAGATAATAATTTTCATGTCGTTGCCTGTTGGTTATTGTGCGGATTTATGCAGTAAGGCGTAATAGAAACCGTCCATTGCTTGGGTTCCTGGCAAAATTTGCCAACCCGTTTCCGCTGGTGCTTGCTGTGCGATTGGCACTAGTGTGGCATCTTTTGTGCGCTCAAGAAAGGCTTGTATTTGCAGGGCATTTTCTTGGGGCAAGATAGAACAAGTGGCATAAAGCAATTGGCCACCCGGCTGTAACCACTGCCAGCAGTGATCCAAAATCTGGCGCTGCAGCTCAGCTAACTCTTCAATATCTTGTGATTTTCGCAGCCATTTAATATCTGGGTGGCGACGGATAACTCCAGTTGCAGAGCAGGGCGCGTCCAGCAAAATGCGATCAAACTTATTGCCTTGCCACCAAGAGTCGATATTGGCAGCATCACCATGAATTACCTCAGCGGTTAATTGTAAACGCTGCATATTTTCTTTTACGCGCTGCAGGCGATTTTCATCAAAATCAACCGCTACTAGTTGGCAGTCAGCTTGCTCTAAAATATGACAGCTTTTACCACCAGGGGCCGCGCAGGCATCTAAAATCAGCTCGCCATCTTTGGGGGCTAATAAAGTCGCGGCCCACTGCGCCGCGCCATCTTGCACTGATACCGCGCCATCAAAAAATCCTGGCAATATGCCGACATCTTTAGGACTTTCAAGCAAGATAGAATCTGGGCTAGAACCTGCGCTAGCCGCAATATCCGCTTGCGCTAATAAGGCTAAATACTCATCACGGCTTTGATGATTGCGATTGTTGCGTAACCACATAGGCGGGCGCTGATGGCTTTGCTCTATGACGTGTTGCCAATCATCTGGATAGGCTTGCTGCAGTCTTTTAATGATCCAAGCTGGGGTATTAAATTTTAAGGTGTCATTGCTAGTGCTAAGTTCTGTAGCATTGCGCTGAATGGTGCGTAATACGCCATTAATGACTTTTACCATGCCTTCAAACTTAAGCTGACGACAAGCTTCAGCGGTTTCAGAAATAGCGGCATGGGGCGGAATACGTGTGAAATACAGCTGATAGCAGCCTACTAACAATACCTGATAAATGATCCGCTGCTTGCCTTTAAAAGGCTTACTTAAACAGTCACTCACGCATTTATCTAACTGCGGCAGCGCTCGCATTACCCCGTAGCAAATCTCGGCTAATAAGGCTTTATCTTTGCCATTAGTGAGATGTTGCTGTTGATTGGGCAAAGCCACTGAAAGGGATAATCCTTTCTCAAGTACATCAAATAAGGCTTTAGCGGCCAGCGCGCGTAAGTTCATCATGCGTTTGGTTCCTGCGTTAGTTGGCTGCCAGGGACAAACCATTCTGAGCGTGAGTTAAGAATATCGGCAAAAGCGAGTGGTTTTTTACCTGGTAATTGCAAAGTAGTTAGCACTATTACGCCATCAGTGGTAGCGATTTCAAGCCCAATCTTAGTCGCGGCTATTATGGTGCCGGGCGCTTCAGTGCATTGTGTGGCTTTGACTTCGGCTTGCCATACCTTGATAGTTTGGCCTTGTAATTCAAAGTAACTGACTGGCCATGGGTTAAAGGCGCGAACTTCTCGCCACAGATTAACCGCAGGCTTATGCCAATCTAACTGAGCTTCTTCTTTGGATAATTTCTCAGCATAGTTGGCCAGTGACTCATCTTGCTTAATGGCGGTAATGCTGCCATCGCTTAAACCAGTTAAGGTTTGCAATAAAGCCTCTGGCCCTTGCGCCGCGAGCTTCTCATATAAGCTTGCTGAGGTATCGCTATCTTCAATCGGCAGATAAGTTTTTAACAGCATATCGCCAGTATCTAAGCCCACATCCATTTGCATAATGGTGACGCCAGTTTCATTGTCGCCCGCCCATAATGCGCGCTGAATTGGCGCCGCGCCGCGCCAGCGTGGCAATAATGAACCGTGGACGTTGATGCAACCCATGGCAGGCATATCGAGCACGACTTTCGGTAAGATTAAGCCGTAAGCGACTACGACCATGAGGTCGGCATTTAACGCTGCTAATTCTTGTTGCGCTGGCTCTTGTCGCAGCGAACTTGGCTGATAGACCTCAATATTGTGCGCTTGCGCCAGTGCTTTTACTGGGCTTGGAGTTAATTTTTTACCGCGGCCAGCTGGGCGATCAGGCTGGGTATACACAGCAATCACATTATGGTGAGAGTCAATTAAGGCCTGTAAGTGGCGAGCGGCAAAATCCGGGGTACCGGCAAAAATAATATTAAGTGGCTTCAAGTGCTGTCCTTTTATTTCAATCTTGGGTCTGTTGTTTGCTGGCTTTTTCGAGTTTTTGTCGAATGCGCTGACGTTTAAGCGGCGACAAATAATCTACAAACAACTTACCTTGAAGGTGATCCATCTCATGTTGAATGCAGATGGCAAAGAGTTCGTCGGCATCGACACTAAAGGTCTCACCAAATCGATTTTGCGCTGTAATTGTGACTCGCTCGGCGCGGTCAACCTTGGCATAAATACCAGGGACAGACAGGCAGCCCTCTTCATTGCCGTAATTACCACACTGGTTTGACAGTACAGGATTAATAAATACCTTTGGGCGCTCAACTTCATCTTGTAAATCCATGACTATCAATTGTTGATGACAATCCACTTGAGTCGCAGCCAGACCTACGCCCTTTTGGTGGTACATGGTTTCAAACATGCTATCAATTTGCTGTTGCAGTGGCTCACCAAAGTCAGTAACCGCTTTAGCTATGGTGCGCAACCTTTCATCAGGAAAACGTAATACATTGAGTAAAGCCATAGGTAAACTCTTAACAAGTATGTCAAAATTAAACCAGTTGGTTATACTGGCAGCTAGTATGGAATTAATTTTAATCCTTCAGGGCAAGCAATAATAGTAAAAGCTTGTTGATGGACTTAAGAACAAGGATGGCTCGATGAAACGATTGCTGCTTTCTTTATCATTATTGCTAAGTGCAGCCTCGGTGAGTGGTGATGTCATCACCCTAAAACCTGGTCATCCTGAGGCGTATGTCGTCGCTAAAGGCGATACGCTTTGGGATATTTCGGCGCATTTCCTGCAAGACCCTTGGCGCTGGCCAACACTCTGGGGCGCCAACCCGCAAATTGCTAACCCGCATCTTATTTATCCTGGTGATCAACTGACCTTAGTCTTTATTGATGGCGAACCCAGATTAGTCAAAAAGCCCATGTTATCTAAGCAAGCGCAGGGGCGAATTGAGCCCAAGGGCGGCGCCATTCCTGCGGTTAATTTAGCGCTTATTCGTCCTTATTTAATTCATAATCGTGTGGTTGGCGCTGATTGGTTTGCTAATCAACCTATGCTCATGGGGGGCGAAAGCCCATCACTTAATCATATCGCGGGTGAAGTCGTCTTTATCGATGCCGTGCTAGAAACCGGTACTAAGATTGGTTTATATGAACCTGGGCGGCACTTTGTACGCCAGCAAGATGGTAGTCAGTTAGGTCAAGAAGTGATTTTAACGGCGACAGCTCGAGTGATTGAGTCAGGCGAGATTTCAAAAGTTGAATTACTCACTAGTTTTCGTGAAGCAAGGCCTGGTAATCGCATCATAACTCTTGAAGATGATGCCTTGCTATCGGCGCAATTTATGCCAAAAGCCGCCACAGTGAAAGATGCTAAAGTGCTAGCTTCGGCCATTAATATTCTTGAAATGGGTAAGCTTGATGTTGCTTATATTGACCGCGGCCAAGTGGATGGCGTAACTACGGGCGATGTGTTTGCTATTACCCGTACGGGCGATAAAGTCGTGATGGGTAAAGATGGTATACCTGTGCCGAGTACCGATAGAACCACTTACGATAGATTTATGGCGCTGATGTCAGATGATAGAACTCGCCAAATGCCCGCCACTTACCATGGCAATATGTTGGTGTTTAAAACATTTGAGAACACAAGTTTAGGTCTCATCATGGTTAATGAACAGCCGGTGCGGATTGATGACAATCTCATCATTCCTGAGCAAGTTTCTGTGTTGCGGGAATAATTATTGCGACATCAGTGCCTGATGCATTGGTTGTTGCTGCGATATCTGGTCTCGGGCTGACCAAGGTTCAACAACTGTTAGAGCGAATGACGCTGCCAGAATTACGGCAGCGTTTATTGTCGGATATCGACTCTTTGGGCCTAAGTGCCAAAACTGTATCGAAAGTGGCTTATCACGAGCAGAAAGTTGAGCAAGCCCTAGTGTGGCAGAGCCAAGATAAGTCCCATCACATTATTGGTTTTGATCATCCTAACTACCCACCGCTGTTAAAAACCATTTCAAATCCGCCCATGGTGTTATTTGCCATAGGTGATATTAATCAGTTGCTGCAACCGAGTTTAGCCATAGTTGGCAGTCGCCAAGCCTCATTAGCAGGTAAAGCCTTGACCTATGATTTGTGCTGCCAATTGGCTCGGCAAGGGTTTTCTATAGTCAGTGGTATGGCGGCAGGTATTGATGGGGTTGCGCATCAGGCTGCGTTAGCTGTACAAGGCCATACTGTGGCCGTGCTGGGTACTGGGGTTGATGTGGTGTATCCCAGACGGCATTTGAGCTTGTATCAAACACTTATAACTAATGCTTGTGTGATTAGTGAGTTTTGGCCGCAAACCCAAGCCTATGCCACTAATTTCCCGCGGCGTAATCGTATTATCTCTGGCATGAGCCTTGGGGTGGTGGTTACTGAGGCGCGGATTAAAAGTGGCTCCTTAGTGACCGCTAAGCTTGCGTTAGAGCAGGGACGTGATGTGTTTGCCGTGCCAGGTAATGTGGCCAGTGGCGATCACGAAGGTTGCCACTATTTAATCCAACAAGGCGCTAAACTGGTGCAGAATTCGGCCGATATTGTTGATGAGTTACACAGTTTATGTGGTCTCCATGTGCAAGAAGTGCGAAAATTTGCGCCAACGCTTACCACTGAATGCTGCCAGTTGCCATTTGCTTCGCTGTTAGCTAGTGTAAAATATGAAGCAACATCAATCGATGAGGTCATTGAACATAGTGGTAAATCCGTGGATCTAGTATTAGAGCAATTGCTTGAACTTGAGTTGCAAGGGTGGGTTGCTGCGGTACCCGGTGGTTATGTCAGACTTAAGAGGAACTAGTTATGTTCGATATCCTCATGTATTTATTCGAGAACTACGTTCACAGTGAAGTAGATCTTACTGTGGATGAAGATGAGCTGACACAAGAGTTAACCCGTGCCGGTTTTCATCAAGCCGATATCCTTAAAGCCCTCACTTGGCTTGAGCGATTAGGTGAGTTGCAAGAGGGCGATAAGCCCTATTTATGCAACCATAAGCAAACGTCGTTTCGCATTTATACCGATGCAGAAATGGCCAAGATAGATGTTGAATGTCGTGGCTTTATTTTGTTTTTAGAGCAAATCCAAGTATTGAATGTTGAAACCCGTGAAATGGTGATTGATAGAGTCATGGCACTGGATGAGACTGTGATGGTGCTTGACGATTTAAAATGGGTCATTCTCATGGTGCTCTTTAATGTACCTGGCTATGAATCTGCCTACGAGCAAATGGAAGATCTAATCTTTGAAGAGCCAGTTGGTATGTTGCACTAGCCTGCGAAGCTGATTGTCTTAGTAGTAATGACCACCAAAAAAATCGTCATTGTGTAAACATCAAGATATCAGGGCGCCAGCGAGACTCATTAACATCGCGCTGGCGCCCTTTGTTTTGCCCCGCTTGTTACTGGCGCTAAGTTTGAGTTGTTACTCACAGGCGTTTTACTCGCATCAAACTTAGGTTTAACTCATTCCACTGTGCGTGCTAAGGCTGTAGCCTAGTTAACCCTTAGATTTAGCGGTATCCACATCTAGGGCTTGCAGGTAAAATGATCAGTCATTTTATGTTGTGAGGCACTATGTCTAAGATTGATCAGCAATTATTTACGGCGCATGAGCATGCGTTGGAAAAGGCATATGAACAGTGCCCTGTCTGCGGCTCTGAATTATCGGTACGTCACAGCAAACATGGCGGCTTTATCGGTTGCAATAATTACCCCAATTGCGATTACACTCGGCCGTTAGTTCAGCATGAAAGCATAGAAACCCAAGTGATTGAGGGCTCGCAATGCCCTGATTGCGGCCATGAACTCGCGGTTAAATCTGGCCGTTTTGGCATTTTTATTGGCTGCACCCAATATCCTACCTGCCAACATATCGAAAAAACGGCGGCAGATAACCATGACCCGATTAGTTGCCCGCAATGTCAGCAAGGTAACTTAGAGCAAAGAACTAGCCGCTACGGCAAGAGTTTTTATGCGTGCAATCATTATCCTAAGTGTAAATTTCTGGTGAATTACCCTCCGGTTGCTAAGGCCTGTCCAACTTGCGGCTTTGGTATTTTACTTGAGCGCAAAGGCGCAGGCGGTAATCGCCTCGAGTGTCCGAATAAACCCTGCAAATATAAATGTGCCGTTGACTAAGCGGCTACTCATCCATGAGTTGCAGCGCAATCAGCCTTAGGTATAATTTCGCCACTGCGATTGCGGGGTAAGTACAGCGCCAGTGATTGAGCGCGGTTTTTGAAAGACAACGAATTCAACATTCATTTGATGGAAGGTATGTACGGCATGAAGCAAATTCACTCCTCGGGATCAGCCTCACTTTTACTGCAAGGTGGGGTTGTCGCCTATCCAACAGAAGCCGTGTATGGTCTTGGCTGCGATCCAGATAACGAGCGGGCCGTGCAAAGAATCTTAGCGATTAAACAAAGGCCGTGGCAGAAGGGGCTAATTTTGGTGGCTGCCAATTTGGAGCAGTTACGCGCTTATGTCGATTTTTCAAAGCTCACGGCTGAGCAGCTCGCATTTGCCACTAGCCACTGGCCGGGGCCGTTTACCTTTATCATGCCAACCTTAACGACGACATCCAGCTTACTGCGGGGCGAATTTAGCTCAATCGCCGTGCGCATTTCGGCGCATCCTGTGGTGCAAAGTTTGTGTCTGGAATTAGGTAAACCACTGGTTTCTACCAGCGCTAATTTAGCGGGTGAAGCGCCTGTGGTATTAGCTGATGACATAGTTAATCAGTTTGATGGACAGATAGATGCGCTGATCTTAGGCGAATTAGGGGGCTCTCTGCAGCCGTCAACTATTATGGATGCCATTTCTGGCCAAGTGCTTCGACAGGGATAAATCAATGACAGCGCCAAATATTCAAGCCGTAAAAGCGTTTTTACTAAGTCTGCAGCAGCAGATTTGCCAAGGACTCGAGCAATTAGATGGTCAGGCGCAGTTTATGGCTGACTCATGGCGGCGCGCCGAAGGCGGTGGTGGCTCGAGCCGAGTATTAACAGATGGCGCTGTGTTTGAGCAAGCCGGCGTTAATTTCTCGCATGTTACAGGCGCGGCCATGCCGGCATCGGCCACAGCTCATAGACCTGAGCTTGCTGGTCGCAGCTTTGAAGCCATGGGCGTATCTCTGGTCATTCATCCACGCAATCCCTATATTCCAACCACTCATGCCAATGTGCGCTTTTTTATCGCCACTAAGGCTGATGCTGAGCCAGTATGGTGGTTTGGTGGTGGCTTTGATTTAACGCCGTATTATCCCTTTTTAGATGACGTAATTGAATGGCATCAAGCCGCTAAGACTATTTGCGATCTCTTTGGCGCTGAGACTTATACAAAATATAAGACTTGGTGTGATGAGTATTTTTACTTGCCTCATAGACAAGAGACTCGTGGCGTTGGCGGTTTGTTCTTTGACGATCTTAACCAAGGCGGCTTTGATGACAGCTTTGCTTTCATGCAAGCCGTCGGTAACGGCTTTTTACCTGCCTATGCCAGCTTAGTTGAGCGCCGTAAACATACTCCTTATGGCGAGGCGCAGCGTGATTTCCAACTTTACCGCCGTGGGCGCTATGTTGAATTTAATCTAGTTTATGATCGCGGCACCCTCTTTGGCTTGCAAACGGGCGGTCGCACAGAGTCGATTCTCATGTCTATGCCACCGTTAGTGCGCTGGCAATATAACTATCAGCCAGCAGAGGGCAGCCCAGAGGCTGAGCTTTATCGTGATTTTTTAAAACCGAGAAATTGGCTTAATCTGTAGCGCTTGTCCGTGTGTGGTTCAAGCGCTAGTGAGTTATTGCGAAGACTTAGAGTTACTGATTCACCATGTTAGCGGCAAGCTCGCTAATTGCTTGGTAAATGGCGACTTGATGGGCGGTTTCTTTAACTTGAGTGCTGAGTGCTTTATCCATGCACAGCAACCACTGATCTTTAAGCTCAGTTGTGACGGCAAAAGGCATGTGGCGCGCACGCAGCGCCGGATGCCCATGCTTTTGCTCAAACAGTGCCGGGCCGCCTAACCAGCCACTTAAAAATTCAAACAGCTTTTGTTGTGACTCGGCAATGGGTGCTCTATGCATAGCAAGTAGCGCTTGGGTGTCTGGGTTGGTTTGCATTTCTTGGTAAAAGGCACTGGCAATATTGGCAATAGTGTCGGCGCCGCCAATCAAATCATAAGCAGTAGATTGTTGTGCTTGGCGCGCAGTAGGCGCTACAGGCGCGGGCTTAAACAACTTAGTGAGCCACTTCATGGTATTACTGTATCCTTTATTTGCTAAAGTCGTGATTAACTAACGTCTTGCCATCCGTTGATGGTATGGATTGCGCCTTTTCTATCTCTAGGTAAACTAAGTCGCTAGATAATTGCTAAGGGGTTTTAATGACTGATAAATATGCGCTATTTGGCAAACCTGTGAGTCAAAGTCGCTCGCCATATATTCATAGCTGTTTTGCGGCCCAATTTAATCAAGTAATCGATTATCAAGCAATTCTGATTGCCGCAGAAAGCGATTTCTTGGCGGACGTTCAAGCCTTTGCCCGTGCTGGCGGCCAAGGCGCTAATGTTACTGCGCCTTATAAAGAGATGGCCTATCAAATTTGCAGTCAATTATCTCCTGCTGCCGCACTCGCTGGCGCCGTTAATACCTTATTCTTTTTATCCGATGGCAGCATCAGTGGCGATAACACAGATGGGATTGGTTTAGTGCGAGATTTAGAGCGCCTTACCTCACTTAACGGTAAGCGAGTCTTACTCATAGGTGCTGGCGGCGCCGCGCGCGGTTGTATCTTACCTTTACTCGAGTCAGGAATTAGCGCGCTTACTTTGACTAATCGCACTTTGCATAAAGCGCAGCACTTGTGTGAGCTGTTTGCGGCTCATGTTCCGGCTGAAGTTTCGCTAACGAGTCATGCATTGGCAGAGTTAGCGAATGATTACGACATCATTATCAATTCAACGTCAGCAGGTTTAGGTGGTGAGTTGCCCGCCCTCGATGCGCGCGTGGTTAAGGGGTGTCTCTGTTATGACATGGTGTACGGCGCAGGCTTAACCCTGTTTAACCAGTGGGCATTAACTGCGGGTGCTAAACAAGTACATGATGGCCTTGGCATGTTAGTGGGTCAGGCCGCGGTTAGTTTTCAATTATGGCGCAAGCAAACGCCAGATATAGGGCCCGTATTAACCCTGCTAAGGCTGCAATTGGAGCAAGCATGAATCAAGCAATTATTTTTACCGATTTACAGCAATGGCAGGCGCAGCTGCAAGTGATGGTATTGCCAGTGCAAATCAATGGCACCACACTTGATTGCCACATTAGCCTTGGCTATCTATTGGCGGGGCAAGTTATGACTCAAGATGTTGAGCTAATTAATGCCGCGTTTGATGCTAAGCGTTTTGATATTGAAGATGAGTTAGAGCAAATCATTGAAACACTAGGGGGCGAGATAGATGCCCCCATATGTTTAGAGTAATACTTTTATTTAGAGCCTTATATTCAGAGCGACACTCATTCAAATTGAAACTAATTCAAAGTAAAACTGGTCAAAGTAAAAATCAAAGCGGCCTATAAAAAGCTTAACTTGTATATAAGTGGCCAACACTCTGTGTGCCACTTATATATGACTAGTTTTTACAAAGACGAGCTTTACTAAGGATTCATATACTCGTTTTTCAAGCGCACATAATTATCCGCCGATTGCGCTAAAAATTGCATTTCGCTGTCTTTGAGGGGTCTAGCCGCTTGCGCTGGACTACCTACATATAAAAAACCCGATTTCAGCGTCTTGTTTGGTGGCACTAAGGCGCCAGCGGCGAGCATGACATCATCTTCAATAATGACACCATCCAAAATAATCGCGCCCATGCCAACTAAAATCCGATTGCCTAAGGTGCAGCCATGCAGCATGGCCTTGTGACCTATGGTGACATCATCGCCAATGATTAGCGGAAAACCATCGGGGTTGTGCTCGGATTTACGAGTGACATGCAAAACGCTGCCATCTTGGACGTTCGAGCGCTTGCCGATGCGGATATGATTGACGTCACCGCGGGCAGCAACCAAAGGCCAAATGCTGGCATCATCGTCCAAACGTATGTCACCGACTAATACAGCGCTACTATCTATATACACAGAATCAGAGAAATGCGGGCTAATACCTTTATAAGGGCGCAAATGGTTCATCAAAAACTCTCATTACCAGCCAAAAGGCCAGTATAAAGCTAAAAAAAGCAGCAGTCAGGTGGATTTGTAAGCGAACGAATTGAAATGGCTGCTTTTAGTCATATTAGCGCTTGCGCAATTGTGGCAGCGCCCTATAATGCGCCCCACTGACACGGAAAACGGCGCTGTAAGGCAACGATACTGGGTCAGGATGGAACTTGCGAAGCAAGTTAACCATGAGTGATTAAGGGTGTTAGGCGAAAGTTTAATCGCTTGAATCCAAGCCTGAAATAAGGGCTTGACCCACTCAGGTTTATGCGTAAAATACGCATCCCTAGCCCGTAGCGGCAACGTTCTTTAACAAGTAGAAGACAAGCAAATCTGTGTGGACATTCACAGTAGTTGATAAATCGACAACGATTTAAAACGTCTCGCAAGAGACTTCAACGAAGATGTCCGCATAACATGCAAATTCGGTGATTTATCATCGAATCGACAGAATTCATTGAGCAGGACCTTTGGGTCCGAACAAAACTTTAATTGAAGAGTTTGATCATGGCTCAGATTGAACGCTGGCGGCAGGCCTAACACATGCAAGTCGAGCGGCAGCGGGAAGTAACTTGTTACTTTGCCGGCGAGCGGCGGACGGGTGAGTAATGCCTGGGAATTTGCCCATTTGTGGGGGATAACAGTTGGAAACGACTGCTAATACCGCATACGCCCTACGGGGGAAAGCAGGGGAGCCTTCGGGTCCTTGCGCTGATGGATAAGCCCAGGTGGGATTAGCTAGTAGGTGAGGTAAAGGCTCACCTAGGCGACGATCCCTAGCTGTTCTGAGAGGATGATCAGCCACACTGGGACTGAGACACGGCCCAGACTCCTACGGGAGGCAGCAGTGGGGAATATTGCACAATGGGGGAAACCCTGATGCAGCCATGCCGCGTGTGTGAAGAAGGCCTTCGGGTTGTAAAGCACTTTCAGTAGGGAGGAAAGGTTGACGGTTAATACCCGTTAGCTGTGACGTTACCTACAGAAGAAGGACCGGCTAACTCCGTGCCAGCAGCCGCGGTAATACGGAGGGTCCGAGCGTTAATCGGAATTACTGGGCGTAAAGCGTGCGCAGGCGGTTTGTTAAGCGAGATGTGAAAGCCCCGGGCTCAACCTGGGAATTGCATTTTGAACTGGCAAACTAGAGTCTTGTAGAGGGGGGTAGAATTTCAGGTGTAGCGGTGAAATGCGTAGAGATCTGAAGGAATACCGGTGGCGAAGGCGGCCCCCTGGACAAAGACTGACGCTCATGCACGAAAGCGTGGGGAGCAAACAGGATTAGATACCCTGGTAGTCCACGCCGTAAACGATGTCTACTCGGAGTTTGGTGTCTTGAACACTGGGCTCTCAAGCTAACGCATTAAGTAGACCGCCTGGGGAGTACGGCCGCAAGGTTAAAACTCAAATGAATTGACGGGGGCCCGCACAAGCGGTGGAGCATGTGGTTTAATTCGATGCAACGCGAAGAACCTTACCTACTCTTGACATCCAGAGAATTCGCTAGAGATAGCTTAGTGCCTTCGGGAACTCTGAGACAGGTGCTGCATGGCTGTCGTCAGCTCGTGTTGTGAAATGTTGGGTTAAGTCCCGCAACGAGCGCAACCCTTATCCTTATTTGCCAGCACGTAATGGTGGGAACTCTAGGGAGACTGCCGGTGATAAACCGGAGGAAGGTGGGGACGACGTCAAGTCATCATGGCCCTTACGAGTAGGGCTACACACGTGCTACAATGGTCGGTACAGAGGGTTGCAAAGCCGCGAGGTGGAGCTAATCTCACAAAGCCGATCGTAGTCCGGATTGGAGTCTGCAACTCGACTCCATGAAGTCGGAATCGCTAGTAATCGTGGATCAGAATGCCACGGTGAATACGTTCCCGGGCCTTGTACACACCGCCCGTCACACCATGGGAGTGGGCTGCACCAGAAGTAGATAGCTTAACCCTTCGGGGAGGGCGTTTACCACGGTGTGGTTCATGACTGGGGTGAAGTCGTAACAAGGTAGCCCTAGGGGAACCTGGGGCTGGATCACCTCCTTACCTATGCGATTTAGCATTACTGTTGAGTGTTCACACAGATTGCCTTGTCTTGTTGACGAGCAAAACATTACCTTCCTTTGAAGGGGTGTCGTTCTTTAAAAATTTGGAAAGCTGATAGTAGAACTTAATGCGCGAGCATTAGGTGATACAAAATTGAGTTCTCAAAATACTTTAATCAAGTGTTTTGGATATTCTTTAACTTCAGAAATGAAGTAAATCAAGGCGTTCTTTTGCGAAAGCAAGAGACAGTAAAAACCAGCTAGTTGCAATACGCTCAAGTGAAACTCATTTGGGTTGTATGGTTAAGTGACTAAGCGTATACGGTGGATGCCTTGGCAGTCAGAGGCGATGAAGGACGTAGTAACTTGCGAAAAGCGTTGGCGAGCTAGTAACAAGCATTTGAGCTAACGATGTCCGAATGGGGAAACCCGGCCACATAAGTGGTCATCATACAGTGAATACATAGCTGTATGAGGCGAACCTGGGGAACTGAAACATCTAAGTACCCAGAGGAAAAGAAATCAACCGAGATTCCCTAAGTAGCGGCGAGCGAACGGGGATTAGCCCTTAAGTCTAGGGGGTGTTAGTGGAATGGTCTGGAAAGTCCAACGGTACAGGGTGATAGTCCCGTACATGAAAACTAACCTTAGATGAAAACGAGTAAGGCGGCACACGTGATATGTTGTCTGAACATGGGGGGACCATCCTCCAAGGCTAAATACTCCTGACTGACCGATAGTGAACCAGTACCGTGAGGGAAAGGCGAAAAGAACCCCTGTGAGGGGAGTGAAATAGAACCTGAAACCGTATACGTACAAGCAGTGGGAGCGGTTCTTGAGACCGTGACTGCGTACCTTTTGTATAATGGGTCAGCGACTTACATTTAGTAGCGAGGTTAAGCGAATAGCGGAGCCGTAGGGAAACCGAGTGTTAACTGCGCGTTTAGTTGCTAGGTGTAGACCCGAAACCCGGTGATCTAGCCATGGGCAGGTTGAAGGTTGAGTAACATCAACTGGAGGACCGAACCGACTAATGTTGAAAAATTAGCGGATGACTTGTGGCTGGGGGTGAAAGGCCAATCAAACCGGGAGATATCTGGTTCTCCTCGAAAGCTATTTAGGTAGCGCCTCGCACGAATACCATTGGGGGTAGAGCACTGTTAAGGCTAGGGGGTCATCCCGACTTACCAACCCTTTGCAAACTCCGAATACCAATGAGTACTATGCGGGAGACAGACAGCGGGTGCTAACGTCCGTTGTCAAAAGGGAAACAACCCAGACCGTCAGCTAAGGTCCCAAAGTACTAGCTAAGTGGGAAACGATGTGGGAAGGCTTAGACAGCTAGGATGTTGGCTTAGAAGCAGCCATCATTTAAAGAAAGCGTAATAGCTCACTAGTCGAGTCGGCCTGCGCGGAAGATGTAACGGGGCTAAGCTAGTCACCGAAGCTACGGGTGCATTTCATTAGAGATGCGCGGTAGAGGAGCGTTCTGTAAGCCGTTGAAGGTGAAGGGGTAACCCACGCTGGAGGTATCAGAAGTGCGAATGCTGACATGAGTAACGATAAAGGGGGTGAAAAACCCCCTCGCCGGAAGACCAAGGGTTCCTGTCCAACGTTAATCGGGGCAGGGTGAGTCGACCCCTAAGGCGAGGCCGAAAGGCGTAGTCGATGGGAAACGGGTTAATATTCCCGTACTTGTGCTAACTGCGATGGAGAGACGGAGAAGGCTAGGCTAGCGCGGCGTTGGTAGTCCGCGTTTAAGGTGGTAGGCGGTATTCTTAGGCAAATCCGGGAATACATACGCTGAGAGCTGATGACGAGGTCCTACGGGACTGAAGTAGTTGATGCCATGCTTCCAGGAAAATCTTCTAAGCTTCAGGTTAGCAGGAATCGTACCCCAAACCGACACAGGTGGTCGGGTAGAGAATACCAAGGCGCTTGAGAGAACTCGGCTGAAGGAACTAGGCAAAATGGTACCGTAACTTCGGGAGAAGGTACGCTCCTGCCGGTGATGAGACTTGCTCTCTAAGCTAGCGGGAGTCGCAGATACCAGGTGGCTGCAACTGTTTATCAAAAACACAGCACTGTGCAAAATCGCAAGATGACGTATACGGTGTGACGCCTGCCCGGTGCCGGAAGGTTAATTGATTGGGTTATCTTCGGAGAAGCTCATGATCGAAGCCCCGGTAAACGGCGGCCGTAACTATAACGGTCCTAAGGTAGCGAAATTCCTTGTCGGGTAAGTTCCGACCTGCACGAATGGCGTAATGATGGCCACGCTGTCTCCAGCCGAGACTCAGTGAAGTTGAAATTGCGGTGAAGATGCCGTATACCCGCGGCTAGACGGAAAGACCCCGTGAACCTTTACTATAGCTTGGCACTGAACATTGAACCTACATGTGTAGGATAGGTGGGAGACTTTGAAGCATGAACGCTAGTTTGTGTGGAGTCGTCCTTGAAATACCACCCTTGTAGTTTTGATGTTCTAACCTAGGTCCCTTATCGGGATTAGGGACAGTGCCTGGTGGGTAGTTTGACTGGGGCGGTCTCCTCCCAAAGAGTAACGGAGGAGCACGAAGGTTGGCTAAGTACGGTCGGACATCGTACGGTTAGTGCAATGGCATAAGCCAGCTTAACTGCGAGACAGACACGTCGAGCAGGTACGAAAGTAGGTCATAGTGATCCGGTGGTTCTGAATGGAAGGGCCATCGCTCAACGGATAAAAGGTACTCCGGGGATAACAGGCTGATACCGCCCAAGAGTTCATATCGACGGCGGTGTTTGGCACCTCGATGTCGGCTCATCACATCCTGGGGCTGAAGTCGGTCCCAAGGGTATGGCTGTTCGCCATTTAAAGTGGTACGCGAGCTGGGTTCAGAACGTCGTGAGACAGTTCGGTCCCTATCTGCCGTGGGCGTTGGATGATTGAGGGGAGCTGCTCCTAGTACGAGAGGACCGGAGTGGACGAACCGCTGGTGTTCGGGTTGTCATGCCAATGGCATTGCCCGGTAGCTACGTTCGGAATCGATAACCGCTGAAAGCATCTAAGCGGGAAGCGAGCCCCAAGATGAGTCATCCCTAGGACTATAAGTCCTCTGAAGGGCCGTCCGAGACTAGGACGTTGATAGGCAAGGTGTGTAAGCGTTGTGAGGCGTTGAGCTAACTTGTACTAATGACCCGAGAGGCTTAACCATACAACCCAGATGGGTTTTACTGAACAAGCCTGAAAGAATCGAAAAATACTTGATTGAAGATTGAGTACTCAATAATTAGCTTTCTGAATTTCCAAATTTGTCTGGAGACCATAGCACTGTGGCACCACCTGATCCCATTCCGAACTCAGAAGTGAAACGCAGTCGCGCCGATGGTAGTGTGGGGTTTCCCCATGCGAGAGTAGGTCATCTCCAGGCGCCTAATTTCTCGGAAGAGAGTCGATAAAGCCCGTTGCCATGCAACGGGCTTTTTTCGTTTGGGATTTTTATGATGCTTTTTGGTTGTTGAAGGCTGCTAGCACTTAACCTTTCAAGCCGTTGGCCTAATTTATTTGGGGTATAACTGAGGGGCTACTGAACAATAGCTTGGAAGGGCTTTCTGGATTCGATTTACGGGTAATAAAAAGGTCACCATGAGTGACCTTGTGTTGGTGCTTATTTTTACTTATCGTATGAAAGCAATAGCTTCCACTTCTACTAAGGCATCTTTTGGTAAGCGTGCGGCTTGAATGCATGAGCGCGCTGGAGCGGCTTGAGTGCCAAAGAACTCAGTGTACACTTCGTTAAATGCCGCAAAATCGGCCATATCAGCTAAGAAACAGGTAGTTTTAATTACAGTATCTAAACCCGCCCCCGCTTGCTCTAACACAGCCTTAAGGTTTGTTAGTGATTGCTGTGATTGCTCTTTAATGCCGCCTGGAACAAATTCCATAGTGGCTGGATCTAAAGGAATTTGGCCAGAGGTAAATACTAAGTTGTCGAACGCCATACCTTGAGAATAAGGACCGATAGCGGCAGGTGCGCTTGCAGTATTTATAACAATTTTCATGAGATTTCCTAAGAGTGAGCCTTACATTAGTGACATCTATTGTAAACATAATCGATTCAAGCTTCGAGCAAGTGCGGCTATTAATCCGTATATTTTGGAATGAGCTTAGGTTTACAGCCGTTAATGGTGCGAAAGAAATCTAATAATTGATTGATGTCCTGCGCTTGATTGTCACTTGGCATGAGTGGCGCGGCAATAACAATTTTTTTGCGACTAAAATCAAGGCCAACAACAACAATAGGAACCTTGGATTTAGTGGCTATATGATAAAAGCCCGTTTTCCAGCGAGTTACTGGGCTACGAGTGCCCTCTGGTGCTAGTGCTAATTTATAGTGCGGGTGGTTTGCGAATAACTGCGCCGCCGAATCCACCAGATTATTTTTTTTTCTTCTATCGACTGGACTGCCGCCAATTGCTTTAAAAAACCATCCCCAAGGCGGTATAAATAATTGATGCTTACCTAGAAAGTTAATCTTAGTGTTGAGCGCGCCTCTAGCGATAACTCCAATAATAAAATCCCAATTACTGGTATGGGGGCCAACAATCATAATGTACTGATTGATGGCGGGTGGCGCGCCTTCAAAACTCCAACCTGATATTTTCATTAACCAGCGGCAAAATTGATAAACCATAGTGACTCACTATTAGTGCTGAAAAAGGTTATGGGATTAACTAGTAAAGCAATTATTAGCATATCACAGCGCCGCAATAGCTAGGTTTAGCTTTTATGAACAAGCACTTGATGACCTTGATTTATTATTAAGGATATTCGCTTTTATTGCAGTTAACTCGGTGCATGACGCAAAATTATGATTGAGATTAGCATCTGAGACTCACTTGGGTATAGTGGAGGTAATTGAGTAAAGGGAGAAATTCAATGCTACGCCACTGGTATTTATTGATGTTGCTAACCATGTCGCTGCCACTACAGGCGGTACCTACCGATGACATAATGGCTGTGATCAGGGCACAAGAACAAGCGTGGAATCAAGGGGATCTAGATGCTTATATGCAAGGTTATTGGAATAACCCTAAGCTGCGCTTTGTGTCCGCAGGTAAGTTTAATTATGGCTGGCAGGAGATTTTAGCTGCCTATAAGCGCAATTACCCCAACGCACAATCTCTGGGTAAGTTAAGTTTTACCGTCAAAGAAATCCGCATGCTCAGTAATTACTCGGCATTAGTGGTTGGCCGCTGGCAGCTAAAACGAGTCAAAGATGCGCCCTCTGGCGTGTTTACCTTGTTGATAGAAAAGATGGATGGTAAATGGGTAATTACCCATGATCATTCTTCAGATTAACGAGCTCAGTGCTAAGTATCTTGCCCTTGTTGTTAAATCGAGTCTCGCTAAGGGCGCAGTTACCATAGTTGTCTTTAATTAGAACGCTTGCGCTGCGAGTGCCATAGTCTGGACTGGTGATAAAGATGGCTGACAGCAAGCGCTCCCACTCTTTACTCACGCCGGTATCAGGTAGCTGCGCATCCTCTGGGCGACTTTGGTCGCGCAGTAGTGGCTCTAATTGCTGATGGGTGAGTGTAGGTGAAGTAGTTATTAGGGCTTCTAAGGCATTACGACCTGTTGCCATCTTCGGCCATTCATCATCCATGGCGCCATTACTAATCGCATGAAAACCTGGGGCGAGTTTTTGACTTATGCCGAGCAAGCTATTAAAGCAATAGCACTCATTATCTTGCTGGTAAATTAGATTAAACGGGTTGTAACTGCGGGCATGTTTGCTTAGCCAAGGGCTGATATTTTCTGTAGTGAGCGCCTTAAGTACTAATTCTCCTCGTGACAGGCGATTTTGCTGCTCAGATGCTGGTGCTCTCAGGTTGGTGAGGGCTGCAAAATTCCCTTGCTGATTGATACCAAGCCAAGTGCCACCGGCTTGTAAATCCTTGCCCGCGAGAATGCCAGACGGTTGCTGCCAGCGATGCAAGGGTTGGGTGGCTCTATGATGAAACTCATCGCGATTCGCACAAACTATCAGTGGATAGCTAGGATGGGCAGCGATGGCCAAAAACAAAATACACATACAGGCTAATCTCGTTAGTTAACTTAAGTTAGCCTGTATGCTTATCAACTTGATGTCAATGATGGTGATCATGGCCATCGTGGTGATGACTAATTTTTACTTTATCAAGCATTAAGCGTTTCATTACCCCTCTTGGCCCCACACGTAATAAACTACCAGCAAACAATAATGCCAACATACCTAAGGCCATGTAGTTAACACTTTCAGGCAAGACTAACCATGGCTGCCAACTAATTTCCAAGCTTGAACCTATGAATAAGGTAGCTGCCATAGCGGCGACTAACAGTGATCTTTGCGCCCAAGTTAAGTCCATCAATTGCGCTTTGTTAGCTATTGGGGCGGCGATTAAGGCAAATAGTACGGCGGTATTGCTCCAACCGCTATTGGCAAGCGCAACCGCAAGCACGGCGCCTGCCAAGTTACAAAAACGACTCGGCAGAAACACTATCGCCAATACTGCGAGTTGTAATAGCGGATGATTAAGAGGCACAGATGGGTGGCCCACTAAATTGGCGAGGATTAAACAGAAGATAATCCAAGGCGCAGAGCGGTCAACTAAGTGGACAAAACCAAACTGAATCGACTGATGTGGTATGTGTTGATGGGGCTGAACTGGGGTTATTTTCCAATAACTCAGCATAGCGCCAATCACCAGCAGCCCTGCTCCTTGTAGCAGCATCATCTTAGGGCCAAGCAAGAATAAGGTCACTAACAGTGCCTCAGGACCTGCTAAACGTTGTAGCCACAAGCTATTGAGCTTATGAGTATTAGGGCGAATGCCAAACACAAATCTAAGGCTGGCGGCGGCGTAGGCCAGTAATAACACCGGCGCTATGCTAGTCAGCCATTCGATTAATTGCTCAGTGCTGTGATCATGATGATGATCGCTGTGGGCGCCTGAATCCAAGCTCAACAGCAGAATGAGTAACCCTACACCAAGCAAACTGCCAATACCGGCTTGATATTCGTATTTGCCTTTAGTGTCATGGCCTGATTGCCCGTGGGGCTGATGCATAACCACATGCAAGATAGAACCGGTGACAAAGGCTTGTAAATAAACGGTATTATCTAAGCTTAAATGTTGGATAAGCGGGCCACTGGCAAAGTAGCCAAAGGCTGTTAGTGCCATCATGGCGGCAAGCATAGCGCTTGCCCAGCGTGTACCCACTTGCGGCTTTAACAGCCACCAGATAGCTAAGCCTACAGGTAAGCGGTGCAGCACGACCCCTAGGGCTAATAAGGGCGAAGCACCCTCTTGCTGCGACAGTGCCATAGCGCTGCCATCGGTAATGGTGTGCAGTAATAACCCGCCGATACCTAAGATTAAGGTGAGATTGTGGGTCATGGTTGACCAGCGATGAAATAGCTTTTCGCTGGCGGTGGGTCCCCACAAGCCTAAGAACACAAACACCAGCGCCAACAGGCCACCGTGCTCTAACAGTTCTGGCAAAATGTGGATAAGAACTAAGCCACCTAATGAGACAAAAATGAAACCATCTAAGCCCTTGTGTAAACCACTACCCGAAGTGAAATAACGATAAAATAGGGGGCCTAATAGCAAGGCTAAGCAACTCGCAACTAAATACAGCATAATCTCAAGAGGGGTTGGCTAGATAAGTCGGCCATTATAACAGTTGTCATTGATTTCAGCAGAGATAGTATTGTTAATTTTATAGCATGACAAATGTAAGTGAATGTCGTTGTATTAACGGTGATTTCTATAGACCTGTGGCTAGATTGTTATAGAATGCTTGCAGTATCTTCTTGATCTATAGCGATGTGCCTGTATGGAAACTTGGTCGGCTGCTGTCATGCTGTTTTTGATTATGGATCCTCTGGGAAACCTACCCATATTCGCGTCAATATTGCGCCATATAGAACCCAAAAAACGCCGACGAGTATTAGTGCGCGAGCTATTAATATCGCTGGTGATCATGATGATGTTCTTATTCGCTGGCGAGTCCATTCTCAATTTCTTAAATCTGCGTTCTGAGTCGGTAAGTATTGCCGGCGGGATTATCTTGTTTCTTATCGCAATTAAAATGATTTTCCCCCAGCCTGGTGGGGTAACAGGGCTAGCTGCTGGCGAAGAGCCCTTTATTGTCCCTATGGCCATTCCGTTAATGGCAGGCCCTTCTATTTTAGCGGCGCTGATTTTATTAGCGCATACCGATCCGCATCGTATGGTCGATTGGACTGTAGCACTGACTTCTGCGTGGGCGCTTAGCGCGGTGATCTTAATGTTCCATCAGGTATTTACGCGCGTGCTTGGTGAGAAAGGCTTAACGGCTATGGAGCGATTAATGGGTATGGTGCTGGTAATGCTATCGGTACAAATGTTCCTTGATGGCGTCGGCAGTTACCTAGCAACTCAAGGCTAATCGCTTAAGGCTCACTTGTTTGGCTGCTTAACTTTGAACACTAGCACTCGCTTCAATGGCGGCGCGCGCTTTGGGCAAAAAGATTTCACTAACCACTAATGATTGATCGCCTAAATGAAAATAACGGCGGCGTCCCCAAAGCGGCTCTTCGCCTGTGGCTACCATAGCCATAGGTAGGCGCGCTAACGCCTTTTGACCGTTAAAATTGGCGATTTCAATGGCGCCCGCGGTAAAGTTGCCGGCAAACAATTGTTCACCCAAAGGCCGATTACCTAAGGTTGCCAATTGGCTTAGCGGGTGGTGCATTAAGGCATCGGGAATTTCGGTATGGGCGAATACCCAAGGAATACCATCAAGACAGAGCAAGACTTCACGGATCCACAGGCTTGATGTAGTTTGAGTTGCCGCTATCAATTTTACATCGAATTGCTGACAGCAATTTTTGAGCCTAGCAGTTAAGCTTCCCTTATCGACTAACCATTGAGCCATAAGACCTTCTGGTAATTTGTTGGGTTTATCTGGCGAAAACCATTGAATTGATTCACCATTAGGAAAGCAAAGGTCGGTCATGGGCATGGAAAACTCATCACAATAATGACTATCTCCAGCAGTTTACCATGACCTAAAATCGACACATAGCAAAGCTTGTCAGCTGAGATTAATTAAGGAATCGATGTTTATCATGAAGATACTAATGGCAATGATAATAATACTTGCAAGTGTTATTGGGACAAGCGCGATGGCGGCAGAAGAGGTTAAAGACGATTTTGGTTACTACGGCTTTGAGCCCGAAATAGTCACTAATTATCTTAGCAAAGGTAATAAGTTAGGTTTTGTGCGCATTACCGTTGAATTGATGGTAAAAAACTCGGCTGACTTAGCCGCATTAGAGCGTCACGATCCTTTGCTGCGCAGCGCCATTGTTGAAATTATTGGAAATCAAACCGAAGAAAAAATTAAATCACTGACTGGGCGTGAAGAGATTCGGCGTGAGTGTTACGATACCGTCAATGAGCTATTGACCAAGGAAACTGGTCAGGCATCGGTCGTCAATTTACTCTTTACCCGTTATTTATATGATTGATCTGTGTTGACGTAGATCAGTCTTAGATTGGTCAATATGGCATTTAAACACACGAAAAAAATCCCAGCGCCACTCGACAAAGTCGGTTTGCACCCTCGCAATATTCATAGCAAAGGTTATGATTTTGAACGGCTTTGTCTGGCTCTTCCGAGCTTATCTAGCTTTTCCCGAGATAACGGCTATGGCCGAGTTTCCATTGATTTTGCCAACCCAGATGCCGTTAAAAGCTTAAATAGCGCCATATTGCTGGCTGATTATGGCATTAAAGGCTGGAGCATACCCGTAGGCGCCTTGTGCCCACCTATACCCGGGCGGGTGGATTACATTCACCATATTGCGGATTTACTGCAAATCAATAATAAGCCGATCACAGGCAAGGCCATTAAGCTGCTTGATATCGGCACTGGCGCTAATGGTGTCTATCCGTTACTTGGCCATAGCAGTTACGGTTGGCAGTTTGTGGCATCGGATATCGCTCAGGCTTCATTAGATAATGTTGCGGCCATCATTAAAGCTAATCCCTTGTTAACCAGTGCGCTGCAATTGCGGTTGCAATCTAACCCAAGTGCGATTTTTAAAGGGGTTATGCAAGCGGGCGAACTGTTTGACATTACCCTGTGCAATCCGCCATTTCACGAATCAGCGCAAGCCGCTACTCAAGCGGCCACTCGTAAAGTGAATAATCTGGGCTTGGCTAAAGGGCAAGCGGCAGAGCCTAAGCTTAACTTTGGCGGTCAAGCCAATGAGTTATGGTGTCAAGGCGGCGAGTTAGGCTTTTTAACTAACATGATTAACGAAAGCCGTGAGTTTAGCCATCAATGTTTATGGTTTACGTCTTTGGTCTCTAAGGGCGAAAATCTTGCGCCGTGTCGTAAGTTATTAACTCAGCTAGGCGCCGATGAGGTAAAAGTCATTGAGATGCAGCAAGGTAATAAACTCACGCGCGTATTGGCCTGGAGTTATTTACCCGCGGCCAATCGTAAGCAATGGTTAAAGCTTAAAGCGCAGCAGCCTAAATTTGGCATGGCGCCCAGCTTTGGCATATAAGTCTTAGATATATAAGGCCTAGGCATATAAGCGATTAGATGAAGACTAAAACTAAAACAGGCCATTAGATCAATGGCCTGTTTTTATTTAGGTCGCGCTCCAAATCAAGCTGCCAGTATTTGAGAGATCGTACCCCCCCAATAACGCTGCCATTTGTCTTGATTCAGCGCTTGTGAGTAGCTTAAACAAGTGCTGTAATTGGCGTCTGAAATAGATGTTTTGCGGCATCACAAAATCAAAGGATTCATGCAAAATTGGAATGAAAATAAGGTCGCTTTCGTTGGCCACAGCTTCACAACCAAAACCAACATCGGCGTCCCCCCGAGCAATATAACCTGCTAGCTCGCGCTCACTATAAGCCGTCACCACTTGATTGATTTCTGAGAGTTGCTTGCCTTGGGTTAGTAGCCAATGCTCTAAATGTTGCTGACTACCAGCGCCGCCTTGGCGACTCACCCAACGCAATGGCTGCGAGGCCAATTGTTGCTGCTGCTGGACAAGGTGATGTAAATCTGGTCTTAACAGTAAGCCTTGGCGGCGCTGATAACCATGCACCATGACCCATTGCTGATGATTGGCATAACCTTTAAGTAAGGCGGGGTGGCGAATGTTGCGCTCTTCAATTGAGCCCCAATGTAAGGTACAGACATCGGCATAGCCTTTAGACAGCAAATCTAAACCTAGGCGCGAACCTGTGGAGCTATAGCTGATTAACTCGCGGCTACCAATTTCGGCCATCATGCGGGCGACTGTCATGGACAATAACGGGTCATCACTGCCAGTGATCAGCATGCGGTCGGTGAGCATGCCATTATGGCAGGAGTCCATAATCCATCTATCAATCAAAATCTTAGGGAATAACCATTTACCCGTGATTTTAGTCGCTGGCAAAATGCGGTCATTAGCCATGGAATAGACTTTCTTTTCATTTAAATCTAAATAGTCAGCGACTTGGCGAGCGCTCATGTAAATCTGATCACTGCTGTCGGTCATGCTTTGGCCTCTGGCTTGGCGTCGAATGTTATGGTTTCTGCGCCGTTGTACACTAAGAAGTGACGGCCTTTAGCGCGCGCCACCATAGTAATACCAAGCTTTTGTGCTAGCTCTAATCCCATTTGGGTAACACCGCTACGAGATAACAAAACCGGTATGCCCATTTTGGCCACTTTAATCACCATCTCTGAGGTCAGGCGGCCTGTGGTGTAGAAAATCTTATTACTGCCAGTGTCTTGCGCTAGCCACATGTCGCCCGCCAAGGTATCGACTGCATTGTGGCGACCAATGTCTTCCACGAAGGCTGTGATAGTGGCATCTTCACATAAACCGCAACCATGGACTGCGCCTGCATTCTTGTAGGTTTCGTTATAGTCGTTAATGTTATTGAGTAGCGCGTACAAGGTGCTTTGTTTCAGGCTTGGGGTTGGCAGCACAATATCTTCTACGCCTTGCATAAAGCCGCCAAATACTGTGCCTTGACCACAACCGGTAGTCACGGTTTTTTCACTTAATTTTTGTTCTATATCAGCATCTTGCTCATCAGTAACTACCGCGGCAGAGTTAGTATCCCAGTCGACAATCACAGATTTCAGTTGGCTAAGATCTGAAATAAACCCTTGGTTTTTCAAATAACCTAGCACTAGTGCCTCAGGTCTGGCGCCTAAGGTCATTAAGGTCACTATCGGGCGCCAATTTAGATAAATGGTTAATGGCCGCTCGCAGGCGATGAATTTATCCTGAACTTCGCCCTTTTCGTTGACTGCGGTGACAGCTATGGTCATAGGCACTTCGGCTTGAGTTTTAATAAAAGCAATTTTTGATGTTGGAGTTGTCATTGATTCTGGTCTCGCTAAATTCTGCGCCTTACCTTGCAAGGATCGTACCTAAAATTAAAACGCTATATTTTGCGGTAAAGATCTCACTTTACTTAGTCGCAGTGGTGATTATGTCCCTACTTAAGGCGATAATTGGACAATTTGTCCCTATGGAATACGGCAATTAATGATCCAGCTCAAAGAACTCTCTCAATGCAGCTATGGCATCAAAATTGCTTGTTGCGGTTTAGCCCTTGAGCGAGCACGATCCGCTTAGTAAACGACATCCTTCCTGATTTAAGCAGGATTAAGATTCGGAGTCATAATGCAACATTCTGAAAGTATTTGGCCTATGCACGTTTCTCTGAAAAAAGTAGAGAAGCAAGTGGGACGCTGGACCTCGATCCAATGGGAATTAGATCAAGTATTACCTGGGGATGAAAATACCCCTGCAGGCTTTAAAACCGTGGCGTTAGAGCTGTTTTTAGATGAGCGCGCCAGCTATCGCCTCAATCTGGATATGGAAAACCCAACGTTATTTATCGTCTGCGATGAATTAGAAGATGGCACTTGGGTGCCAGCCGTGGTGTCTGCTGACCAAAATGTCGCAGCGGGTTGCTTAGAGGGCGATACCCCAGTACTGAGCATGGCTATGCCTGATGCGGTAGCCTGCTGGTTAGAAGCTTTTATTACTCGCCATGGCGAAGTGGAAATCAGTGCGCACAGACGTAAACACGTTAACCGCCGTAAAGAACAAGCCCAGCAAGGGAGAAGTCGATGACATCTGGCAACGGATTACTCAGCCGTTGGCACTTACGTCGCCAACAGGTTGCTGCAGAAGCCAAGGAAGATGAAGCTAAAGCTTTGCTAGAGCAGCAGGCAACAGAGGAATCATCAGCGCAAATCAGCGATGACTTGCCCGTGGACGCAGAGCCTACAGAAGCTGAGGCTCCACAGCCCTTGCCCGATCCTGAAAAAATTGAAGTGGGCGGCAGCTTTGCCAGCTTTATGGGCGACAATGTTGACCCATTAGCGAAAAAAGCGGCATTAAGAGCCTTATGGAAACAGCCTCACTTTAATGAAATTGATGGCTTACTTGAATATGCACTGGATTACAGTAATCAGCCTAAATTAAGCGCTGAAGTGTCGGCTGAACTAGTCAATAAAGTATTTAAGCGAGTGATTGAAAGAGAGCAAAAAGAGTTAGCCGAAAAAGAGGCGCAACAAGCCGCACAATTAGCTGAGCACAATAGTCAGCTCAATGATCATCACGTCATGGATGTGGTGGATAGTGATAGTGCGCAGGATGAAGCCGCGCCAGATGCCATGCTTAATAGTCAAGATGACAATATAGACAATTTGCCAGAGCCATTAGTGGCAAATTCTCAAAAAGTGGCAACCGAATCAATCGATGAAACTCAACCTGTTACTTTGGGTTAGTTTAGTGAATTATAAAGGCCTCCACTCTGGTATGGCTCTTGCTGTGTGTATTTGTAGAACTCTTATGGAAATTCAACAATATAAAATGGAACACACACGCAAAGTCATTAACAGGGTCATGTTCAGGAACGCAATGTGAACAATAAACAACATCCACTGGAGCTGAAAAATATTCGCCAGCGTGTCATGGCGAATACCCAAATTCTGCAGAATTTGATCCCTCCGACAGTGAGCTATACCACCCAAGGTAATGTGCTTATTCTTGGGCCAGAAGATTTAGCTCGCCTAGCAGCGGCTAAGCTGCCACAAATGGCGAGCTTAGTCATTTTAGCGACTGATGCTATTACCAGTCAGGAGGATGCTCATCTTGAAAAAGTGATGAACTCAGCAGTTAATGTCGAATGTTTTTATAATAAAATTGTCGATATTAAAGGCTTTTTAGGTCAATTTCAGGTGACAGTTGAGCAAGGCGAAACCTTAGCGCCATTAAGTGTGGTGGCCATTCGCAAGCCACACTTTGATATGATTTTAGATTTAAGCCACACCCCAAATTTGAACCTAGAAATGTTGCCGCCAGGCTATTTTCATGTGGGGTATGACGAAGCTAAATTAGCCGCCGCGCTTAGCGACATTCCTGAGTTAGTCGGTGAGTTTGATAAACCAAGATACGTTAAGGTTAATAGCGATATTTGCGCTCATAACCGCAATGGCATCAATGGTTGTAACTTGTGCCTTAACTTCTGTCCGGCAGATGCTATCAGCAGCCAAGACAAGTTGATCACTATTGACCCATACCTGTGTCATGGCGCCGGTAGTTGTACCAATGCGTGCCCAACAGGCGCCATTAGTTATGACTTACCTAATCCGCAGTCGTTATTAACTTATCTGCAAAAGCTGATTGCGCGCTTTAGTGATGAAGCCAGCGTCGCCCCGGTGATTTTATTCCATGACAACAATGTCACCGCCGAGCAATTGCAGCAGCAATTAGCGGGTGACGTCTTGCCTGTGGCCTTAGAAGAAATCACAGTCGCTTCGATGGAGCATTGGTTTGCGGCGTTAGCCTTTGGTGCGCGCCAGGTGTTGATCATGCAAACCGATACTACAGCGCCAACCTTAACCCAAATGCTGAACGGTGAATTGGCCTTAGCTAATCGCATCTTAAGTGAAATGGGGCAACCAGAGCGCATCAGCTTAATTCATGATGCTGCCATTGCCGAGCTTGATTCGCAGCTGGCTATCAGTAATTTATGGCCGGTTATCGCGCCAACCCAAATTGCCGCAGCGCCTAAGCGTAGCGTGCTATATACAGCTATCGATCACCTTAATGCACAAGCGGGCGCAGTAGTGTCTATTGTGCCTATGGCTAATATTCCGTTTGGCCAAGTGAATGTTAATCTTGAAAAGTGCACCTTGTGTGTGTCTTGTGTGGCTATTTGTCCAACTCAGGCGCTGCGTGATGGCGGTGACATGCCAGCCTTGCGCTTTACTGAGCAAGATTGCGTGCAGTGCGGCTTGTGTGAAGCGGCCTGTCCTGAAAATGCCATTAGCTTAACTGCGCAAATCAACTTTAATAGTGACAGTCGTCAGACGCTTAAAACTATTAAAGAAGAAGCGCCATTTGAATGTATCCGCTGTGGCAGTGCGTTTGCAACCCAGTCTATGGTGCATCGCATGCTCGATATGGTCGGGGCCCACAGTGCCTTTAGCGCCAATATTGAACGCTTAAAAATGTGCGGTGATTGCCGCGTTAAAGATATGTTTGAAGACATACTTCAAGATCCAGAAAAGCAACTGAGATAGAGTGCAAATATGACCGACCAAGTAAGAGAAGTAAGTGAAAACGATCAGTTGCGAGCCGATATTTATCAGTTGCTTGCGGCCCTGCTTCGCCGCCAACCTAGCCAAGAGTTATTAGACTTTTTAGCTGAGCTTGATATTGAAGCGAATGATGACAATGACATGACCCGCGCCTGGTTAGCGCTGAAACTGGCCGCCGCGCAATTTAACGCGACCCAGTTAGAAGATGAATACTTTGACGTCTTCTTAGGTGTTGGTCGCGGTGAAGTGCTGCCTTACGGTAGCTGGTTTATGACAGGTTCGCTGATGGATAAGCCATTAGCCTTACTGCGCAATGACTTAAAGCAATTAGGTTTTGAGCGTGAAGAAAACGTCAAAGAGCCAGAAGATCACGTTGCCGCTTTATGTGAAGTGATGGCTACCTTGATTTTAGAGATGCCAAGCTATCGTCAACTGGCTTTCTATCAGCGCCATATGAGCAGCTGGGTTAATCGTTTTTGCGATACCTTAGCCGCAGCGCCAAGCGCAGCGTTTTATGCCACAGTGGCACAATTGGCCAAAGCCTTCTTCGTATTAGAAGCGGCTGAATTTGAACAATTAAGCCTAGATATTCCAGTGAATTGTCCTGGAAATTCCGATATAAAAACAGCGGCAGTGGAAGAGATTAAGGTGAATTAAGGGCGATTAGCCCTTATCGGGACTGTCTGCCGCCCAAGCGGTAATAGGAAAGTAGACAGTGAATTAAGGAGGCAAGGATGCCTCCGTAAGTTGGGCATATGCCCTTGTGTTAATAGGAGAGGCCATGAAACAGCAAGCAGCCATGAGTCGTCGAGAGGCCTTAAAAGCCTTAACGGTCGGCACAGTAGCGAGCGCAGCGGTGATAGTAATAGCACCGGTAGCAGCTGAATCAAACGACGTCACCCCTGCAGTAGTTAAAGGTGAAGGTTACCGAGAAACCCCCCATATTCGTGCCTACTATGCCAGTTTGCGTTAACGCAGCAGTATAAAACGGTTTCGGATAGGCGCTTAGGCGTCAACAATTAGAGGAGGATGTGTGATGCGACTAACACGCACATCAGATAAAGTCAGCTTGCCCAAATCAGGCTTAGGCCTAAATCGCCGTCAGTTTCTTAAAACTGCCGGATTATCCGCAGGTGGCATAGCTGCCGCTTCCATGCTTGGCACGGCCATGATGCGCAAAGCTCATGCCGAATTTATCCCCCACGATACCCCTATCGAAGTAAAAAAAACCATTTGTACACACTGCGCCGTTGGCTGTGGCATTTATGCTCATGTGCAAAATGGCGTGTGGACAGATCAAGAACCCGCCTTTGATCACCCCTTTAATTCCGGTGGTCATTGTGCCAAAGGCGCTGCTGTGCGTGAAGTTGGCCATGGCGATCGTCGTCTTAAATACCCCATGAAAAAAGAAGGCGGTAAGTGGAAGCGCATTAGCTGGGAGCAAGCGATTAATGAGGTCGGCAATAAAGCCCTCGAAATTCGTGAGCAATCCGGGCCAGATTCCATTTTCTTTATGGGCAGCGCCAAATTTTCTAATGAGCAAGCCTATCTCTATCGCAAATTAGCGGCCTTATGGGGCACAAATAACGTCGATCATTCAGCACGCATTTGTCACTCAACCACGGTGGCTGGTGTGGCCAACACTTGGGGCTATGGCGCGCAAAGCAACTCAATCAATGATATGCGTAATGCTAAGAGCATGATCTTTGTGGGCGCCAATCCTTGTGAAGCGCACCCTGTGGCCATGCAGCATATTTTGATTGGTAAAGAGCGCGGCGCCAAAATCATAGTGGTCGACCCCAGATTTACTCATACCGCGGCCAAGAGTGATGAATATGTTCATATTCGCCCGGGTACTGATATTCCTTTTATTTACGGCTTGTTATGGCACATTTTTGAAAATGGCTGGGAAGATAAGCAGTTTGTAGAAGAGCGTGTGTACGGCATGGAGTTAATCCGTGACGAAGTGAAAAAATTCCCGCCGGATGTGGTCGAAAATATCGCGGGTGTCACTAAAGAGCAGATGTTTAGAGTGGCAAAAATTCTGGCCGATTATCGCCCCGGCGCCATAGTCTGGTGTATGGGGGGGACTCAGCATCATATGGGCAACTCCAATACCCGCGCTTACTGCATCTTGCAGTTGGCCTTAGGTAACATGGGGGTGCCTGGCGGTGGCACTAATATTTTCCGTGGCCACGACAATGTGCAAGGCGCCACAGATTTTGGCTTATTGTTTGATAATTTACCGGGCTACTACGGCTTAACCTCTGGTGCGTGGGAGCACTGGGGCGCCGTATGGGGGCTTGAATATGCGTGGATGAAGAGCCGCTTTGATCAAGGCACTTATCTCGGCCAAGAGCCAATGCACTCAACCGGTATTCCGTGTTCCCGTTGGCAAGATGGGGTGCTTGAACCCAAAGATAAAATTGCCCAGCGCGACAATATCCGTATGGCGTTTTTCTGGGGGCAGTCAGTAAATACTGAAACCCGTGGGCCCACCGTCCGTAAAGCACTAGATGCTATGGATATGGTGGTCGTAGTTGACCCATTTCCTACTATGGCAGGGGTTATGCCTGAGCGCAGTGATGGCGTGTATTTGTTGCCCGCGGCCACTCAGTTTGAAACCTATGGTTCAGTTTCAGCCACTAACCGCTCGATTCAATGGCGCTCTAAGGTCATTGAGCCCTTGTTTGAATGTAAACCCGATCATGAAATCATCTATTTGTTGGCCAAGCATTGGGGCATAGATGCCCAAATGTTTAAAAACATTAAGGTCAATGGCAGCGAGCCGTTAGTTGAAGACATTACCCGCGAGTTTAACCGCGGCATGTGGACCATAGGCTATACCGGCCAAAGCCCAGAACGTTTGAAGTTACATCAAGAAAACTGGGGCGAGTTTAGCGCGGATAGTTTGCAAGCCGCTGGTGGCCCATGCGCTGGTGAAACCTATGGTTTGCCTTGGCCATGTTGGGGTACGCCCGAGATGAAGCACCCAGGCACCCAGATTTTATATCGCACCGATCTAGAAGTGCGTAATGGTGGCGGAACCTTTAGGGCGCGCTTTGGGGTTGAGCATGAGGGCAAAAGTATCTTGGCGGTTGACTCATGGTCTAAGGGCAGCGCCATTGAAGATGGTTATCCAGAATTCACCGATGCCATGCTTAAACAACTGGGCTGGTGGAGTCAGTTAACTCCAGCCGAGCAAAGCGCCGCCGAAGGTAAAAACTGGAAGACAGATTTGTCGGGGGGTATTCAGCGCGTGGCGATAGCCAATGGTTGCACTCCTTATGGCAATGCTAAGGCGCGTTGCACTGTCTGGACCTTCCCCGACAATATTCCGATTCATAGAGAGCCGCTTTATACCCCAAGGCGCGACTTAGTGCCGCTATACCCAACTTATGCTGATCAATATGTGGCACGGCTGCCAACCTTGTACGAGTCCATTCAAAAACAAGACTTTGCGAAAGACTTTCCGCTAGTGCTGACCACAGGGCGGATAGTGGAATATGAAGGCGGCGGTGAAGAGACGCGTTCAAACCCTTGGTTAGCGCAATTACAGCAAGAAATGTACATAGAACTTAATCCTAAGGATGCCCAAGACCGGGGCATACGCGATGGTGATAAGGTCAAAGTGCATAGTCCAGAAGGGGCGATCATTGAAGTGGCGGCCATGGTGACACCTAGGGTAATTCCCGGTGAAACCTTTATGCCATTTCATTTCGCGGGTGTGTTTGAGTCTAAGAGTTTGGCTAAGGATTACCCTGAGGGCACAGAGCCCTATGTGATAGGTGAGTCCGCCAATACCGCCATGACCTATGGCTACGACATAGTGACTCAAATGCAAGAAACCAAAGCCACCCTGTGCCAGATTAGTCGGGCATAACCCTTGATGAGGAGATTGCTATCATGGCAGTCATGAAATTTTTATGTGACACCAAGCGCTGCATCGAGTGTAACGGTTGCGTCACGGCTTGCTCCAATGCCAATTCTGAGGCCTTAGTTTGGGGCATTCAGCGTCGGCGCGTGGTGACCTTGCACGATGGTGAACCTGGGGAAGCGTCAATATCTGTGGCCTGTATGCATTGCAGTGATGCGCCTTGCATGGCCGTGTGTCCTGCCGATTGTTTTTATCGAACCGATGAAGGCATAGTGCTGCACGATAAGGAAACCTGCATTGGCTGCGGCTATTGTTTTTACGCTTGTCCCTTTGGTGCGCCCCAATTTCCGCAAAAAACCAGTTTTGGTTCGCGCGGAAAAATGGATAAGTGCACCTTTTGCGCGGGTGGCCCCGGGGATAACTTCTCAGAGCAACAGCAAAAGCTCTATGGCGCCAACCGGATTGCCGAAGGCAAGTTGCCGCTATGCGCTGAGATGTGTTCCACCAAGGCGCTGCTGGCAGGCGATGCTGAAGTGATTTCAAACATATACCGCGCTCGAGTCGCGGCGCGCAGCAACCCAGATGCCATTTGGGGCTATGTGCCAGAGACTGGGGGCATCCCAGCGCAGTAATGCCACCTAAGTGTTAGGTAAGGAGATGCAGATGTTGATTCAACAAATCCGTCACCTGTTGGCATTAGTGCTACTGGTGACAGCGCCCATGGCTTATGCCGCTGACTCTAGCCCTAAGCCGGCGCCGTCAGAGCAGGCGTTAATGGCGCAGCAACAACAAGTGCTCGCAGCGCAGCAGCAAGCGATGCAAACCATACAGTTGCATCCGCAGCAAGCTGAGGTCGAGTTGTGGTCGGCCATTAAAAATGGCGATCAAGGGGTGACTTCAGCGCAAACCACAGGGGCCGATCAGCTCATTAATGTGGTTGGCAATGAGGGTAAACTAGTTCGCAGTGAGTACATGATGCCAGCGATGGCGTTTGCGGTTGTCGGTGTCTTTGGTTTGTTCTTATTGTTTTTTCTGATTAATGGTCCGGCCAAATTGGCTCATGGTTTTTCCGGAAAAATGGTAGAACGCTGGAGTAAGCTTGATATTTGGCTGCATTGGTTGATGGCTATTAGCTGTTTAACCTTGATGTTTACCGGGCTTAACATTCTGTTGGGGCGCTTTGTGCTACAACCTTTAGTGCCAGCTTCCATCTGGGCGGCGCTGATTTATGGCAGCAAAACGATTCACGATTGGATAAGCCCAGTGTTTATGGTGTCTTGGATAATATGCATAGTGAAATGGCTACCACTACAGACCTTTAAGATGTACGACCTTAAATGGTTTGCGACCGTGGGCGGCTATATTAACTTTGGGCCGTTCAAGGGTAAGCATCCTGATAGCGGCTTTGCCAATGCCGGTGAAAAGATGTGGTTTTGGACCTTAACTCTGTTTGGGCTAGTGGTCGTAGTGTCGGGGTTATTGCTGTTATTGCCCAAATTAGAGCTAGCGCGGGATGTTTCTGTGCTGGCATTACTGGCCCATGATGCGGCCGCTGTGATCTTAATCGCGTTTACCATAGTGCATGTGTGGATGGCTACCGTATTAAATGAAGGTGGACTTGAGTCTATGGTGTCCGGTTATTGTGATGAAAACTGGGCGATGCAGCACCACAACCTTTGGTATGACGAGCTTAAAAGCCAAGGTCTGCTTAAATACAAGCCCAATGAGCTAACTTAACTGCTTTAGTTACCGTTAATTTAGTGACCTATATCCAGCCCCATACCCAGCCTAAGTGCTGGGTATTTTTATGGCTACCCCCCGCCTTTGACTCGTGTAACTGTTTAGTTTCGCTGTTTTAATCGCCAACAAGGCGCACATTCACTCGCCAAATGGTGGCTTTTTATACCAAGAGTTTAAGTGTTTTTCATTTGTAACTAATCTTTGAAAGTTTTTTTGCCGCTCCCACCATGTCAGTCTGATTAACAATGTGATCAAGGTCGCACTCTTGGCCGAATTGTGGCGAAAACAACCCGGAAACCCCACTCTGATCAAGGTTTATTCAGATAAAACTTTTATAGTTAACTCGCTTTTTAAGACCATGAAAAATCGTGAGTTTTTAACCAATCTGCAACAAGCTGTGCTTGCGGTAAATTGGCTTTATCAAGGCGTTGTCTATGTATTTCAACGTCGATTAATCAGGAGCAACAATGAAAAAACAACAGCCAGATCTGAACCGCAGATCGCTGCTGAAGGCTCTGACAGTAGGTAGTGCGGCCGGTGCCGTGATTGCTACCGCAGGTGTCAGCGTCGCTCAGGCAAGTGAGAGCAGTAAGGTAGCTAAATCGGAAGATGGTTACCACGAAACTGCGCATATTCGTGCTTATTACAATAGCCTGCGCAGCTAATCAGGAGAATTCGCGATGAAATTAACTCGCAAGTCAAATGTCGCCACTGTGGCTGACAAGCCGACGCTAGGTATTAGCCGTCGTCAATTTATGAAGCATGCTGGTATCGCCACTGGTGGTATTGCGGCTGCCTCATTACTGGGTACTGGTATGATGCGTCGCGCTGAAGCGGCTGACGTTCCATATGATGCTCCAATCGAAGTTAAGCGTACTATTTGTTCTGCTTGTGCTGTTGGTTGTGGTTTATATGCTGAAGTACAAAATGGCGTGTGGACTGGTCAAGAGCCAGCATTCGATCACCCATTTAACGCTGGTGGTCACTGTGCTAAAGGTGCTGCTCTGCGTGAACATGGTCACGGTGAAAAGCGTCTGAAGTACCCAATGAAGTTGGTTGACGGTCAGTGGAAGCGTCTGTCATGGGAACAAGCTATCAATGAAGTTGGCGACAAGATGTTGGACATCCGCAAGGAATCAGGTCCAGATTCAGTTTACTTCATGGGTAGCGCTAAGTTTTCTAACGAAGGCTGTTACTTCTACCGTAAGCTGGCGGCTATGTGGGGCACGAACAACGTCGACCACTCAGCACGTATTTGTCACTCTACCACGGTAGCCGGTGTTGCTAACACTTGGGGCTATGGTGCGCAAACTAACTCTTTCAACGACATTCAGAATGCCAATGCGATTTTCTTCATTGGTGCTAACCCTGCTGAAGCCCACCCTGTGGCCATGCAGCACATTCTGATCGCTAAAGAGAAGAACAACGCTAAGATCATCGTGGTAGATCCACGCTTCACTCGTACTGCTGCTCACTCTGATCTGCATTGCCCAATTCGTCCAGGTACTGACATTCCGTTTATCTACGGTATGTTATGGCACATTTTCCAAAATGGCTGGGAAGATAAGGCATTCATCGAGTCACGCGTATTCGAAATGGATACTATCCGTGAAGAAGTGGCTAAGTGGAACCCGAAAGAAGTTGAAAACGTTACTGGTTGCTCAGAAGAAGTGGTTTATCAAGCCGCTAAACTGATGGCCGATAACCGTCCAGGTACCGTAGTTTGGTGTATGGGTGGTACTCAGCATCACGTGGGTAACTCTAACACTCGCGCTTACTGTATTCTGCAGTTGGCTCTGGGTAACATGGGTGTGTCTGGTGGCGGTACTAACATTTTCCGTGGCCACGATAACGTACAGGCAGCTACTGACTTAGGTCTGCTGTTTGACAACTTACCAGGTTATTACGGTTTGACTACTGCGGCATGGCAGCACTGGACCAACGTATGGGAACTGGATATGGAGTGGATGAAGAGCCGCTTCGATCACGGTACCTACTTAGGTCGTGAGCCTATGACTACTCCAGGTATTCCTTGTTCACGCTGGCACGACGGTGTGTTAGAAGACAAGGCTAAGCTGGCGCAGAAAGATAACATCCGTTTAGCTTTCTTCTGGGGTCAATCAGTTAACACTGAAACTCGTCAGTCTGAAGTGCGTGATGCCTTAGACAAGATGGACACAGTAGTTGTTGTCGATCCATTCCCAACTATGGCAGGTGTTATGCATCGCCGTAAGAATGGCGTGTACTTACTGCCTGCGGCGACTCAGTTTGAGACTCGTGGTTCAGTATCTAACTCAGGCCGTTCAGTGCAGTGGCGCGAGCAGGTTATCGAGCCGTTATTCGAATCTAAGACTGACATCGAAATCATGTACCGTCTGGCACAAAAAGTCGGTATCGATAAAGAGTTAACTAAGCGTATTCCTGTTGAAAATGGCGTTCCTGTCATTGAAGACATTACCCGCGAAATCAACCGTGGTATGTGGACTATTGGTATGACAGGTCAAAGCCCTGAGCGTATCAAAGAGCACACCATGAACTGGGGCACTTTCAGCAACAAGACGCTGGAAGCCACAGGTGGCCCATGTAAGGGTGATACCTATGGTATGCCTTGGCCATGTTGGGGTACCCCAGAGATGAAGCATCCTGGTACCCAAATCCTGTATGACACAAGCAAACACGTTAAAGACGGTGGTGGTAACTTCCGTGCACGTTATGGTGTGGAATACAAAGGTGAAAACCTCTTAGCTGAAGGTACCTTCTCTAAAGGTTCTGACATCGAAGATGGTTACCCAGAATTCTCTGCCCAAATGCTTAAGCAATTAGGCTGGTGGGATGAGCTGACTGCAGAAGAGAAAGTGGCTGCTGAAGGCAAAAACTGGAAGACTGACTTATCTGGCGGTATCGTGCGCGTAGCGATTAAGCATGGTTGTATTCCATTTGGTAACGCTAAAGCGCGTTGTATCGTATGGACCTTCCCTGACGAAATCCCGTTACACCGTGAGCCTCTGTACACTGCTCGTCGCGATTTGGTATCTAAGTACCCAACGTATGACGATATGCAAGTACATCGCTTGCCAACTCTGTACAAGTCAATCCAAGAAAAAGACCTGTCTGGTAAGTACCCACTGGTACTGACTTCTGGTCGTCTGGTTGAGTACGAAGGTGGTGGTGAAGAATCTCGTTCTAACCCATGGTTGGCAGAACTTCAACAAGAAATGTTTGTTGAAATTAACCCAGCTGATGCCGCCGATCGTAACATCCGTAATGGTGATGACGTATGGCTGGAAGGCGCTGAAGGCGGACGCATTAAGGTACAAGCTATGTTAACTCCTCGAGTTAAGCCTGGCGTAACCTTTATGCCGTACCACTTCGCAGGTGTGATGCACGGCGAAAGCTTGGCACCTAACTATCCAGAAGGCACAGTGCCTTACGTGATCGGTGAATCTTGTAACACGGCTCTGACCTATGGTTATGACCCTGTGACTCAGATGCAAGAGACTAAAGCGTCTCTGTGTCAGATTGCCAAAGCGTAAGTGCTGCATAAGCTAGGAGAATTGCCATTATGGCTACAATGAAATTTTTATGTGATACCAAGCGCTGCATCGAATGTAACGGCTGTGTCACTGCTTGTAAGAACGAAAACGCCTCTGCTTTAGAGTGGGGTATTAACCGTCGTCGCGTAGTAACCATCAATGATGGTCAACGTGGTGAAGCCTCTATCTCTGTGGCATGTATGCACTGTAGCGATGCCCCATGTATGGCGGTATGTCCTGCGAACTGCTTCTACCAGACTGAAGATGGTCTGGTACTGCATGACAAGGACACCTGTATTGGTTGTGGTTACTGTTTATATGCTTGTCCTTTCGGCGCGCCTCAGTTCCCGAAAAGCGGTGCTTTCGGCAGCCGTGGCAAGATGGACAAGTGTACTTTCTGTGCCGGTGGCCCAGAAGAGAACCACTCAGAAGCTGAACTGAAGAAGTACGGTGCTAACCGTCTGGCTGAAGGCAAGCTGCCAATGTGTGCTGAATTGTGTGCGACTAAGTCATTGTTAGCGGGTGATGCAGATGTAGTTTCTGCCATCTTCCGTGAGCGTGTGGCTTACCGTGGCGCCAAGAACGCAGCTTGGGATTAATTTTCCAAGTTTAGGACAGTCCATCAAGTTGTCTCTGTTACGGCAGAGATAACCCTAGAGGATAGATTATGAACAAACTGTTCAAACACATAGGCTTAGCCATAGCACTGTTATTCAGTGCCGTCGCTTTTGCCAATGGTGGTGACGCGGCCGTGGCCCAGTCTCAGGATGCGCAGGTATGGGCGCAGCTGAAGGATGGCGTGGTTGGTTACACCGACTCTAAGAGTGAGTTTCACGGTCAAGCTATCAATACTTATGATTTACGAGTATTGGAAGCCCGTGCTGACTGGTTAGCGCCAGCGTTAATGGCCTCGTTATTTGGCATGATTATCATTTTTGTTCTGTTTATTGCGGTCAACGGTATTTCTAAGTTGCACCACGGTTATTCAGGCAAGATGGTATTTCGCTGGTCAAAATCCGATGTTGCCATTCACTGGTTAGGCGCCATTCCGTGCTTACTGCTGATTGTCACCGGTCTGGTACTGCTGGCTGGTCGCTTCTTCTTCCAACCTTATTTGGGTGAAGGCGTATGGGCTGGTTTAGTCTATGGTGCTAAGCAAGTGCATGACGTGGTAGCGATTCCATTTATGCTGGGTTGGGCACTGATGACAGTGCTGTGGGCCAAAAACCAAATCCCAACTATGTACGACGTTAAGTGGTTCATGGTTGTTGGTGGTTACATTAACTTCGGTCCTTTCAAAGGCCAGCACCCTGACGCTGGCTTTGCCAACGCGGGTGAGAAGTTATGGTTCTGGACTTTCGCCATGTTCGGTTTACTGATCTCAGTATCTGGCATGATGTTATTGTTCCCTAACCTGTTTGAACCAAGCCGCAACTTAAGCTTATTGGCTCTGATTGTTCATGGCGTTAGCGCCATCATCATCTGTGCTTTCTCCATTGTTCACATCTTCATGGCAACTGTTATGTCTGAAGGTGGTATGGAATGTATGGTGTCTGGCTACTGTGATGAGAACTGGGCTTCACAACACCACAACCTGTGGTTTGATGAAATCAAAGAGAACGGTACCCTGAAGTATAAAGACTAAGTCTTAACACTTTAGCGCCTCAAAAGCCCCGCCAACGCGGGGCTTTTTGTTGCCTGTCGGCAATGGGGGGGCTGCTGACGGCAAGAGTGGTTAGATTGGCCAAACTGCGCGAGCCACTTGGCGCATTAAATCCACGCGATTGATTCGAATCACCCTCTTAATCTAATCACTTTGTGAGTTGAATAACTTGCCTAATCTAATCATGCGGTGATGAGAATAAGAGCTGTAATCGCATCACAGGGGGAAATGTCGAGGTGAGTTAAGTGGATATGGCTGCAGGCTGGATGCATTGTAAAGTCGTGGGGCTAACCCTTGAGTGTATCTTGGTGAGTTTGGTGCGCTGGGCTGTTTGGTTAAGTTAGACCCCGTGGCCGTAGTACTCGATACTCCCTTAGTGGAAGTGCGAGATTTCAATAACTCTGCGCTCTAGTGCAAGGTGTTAGTGGAAAAGCTGTGATAGGTAAACGCGGCTCTGGTGGCGTTGGCGCTAAAAAGTGTGATCTATCTTAAAAAAATTTAATGGTTAGCGAAATGAGAGGCGTTATTTTCTAGTCAGTTCACGGTTTAACTATCTCAAAATGGATAGCCTGAGGGGGTCAGAGTATTCAGGGCCGACTGACAGTTAACGGGCTCACTTTTAGGAAAGGGTATGTCACAAATCATTCAAACCTTAGATTCAACCATAGTTACCCCATATCAGGCCAATATTACTGTGCCAGATTGGATGCTGAGCTCGATGGAACGCGTGATGCAGTTCTATGTCGATAAGAACCTAAGATTAGACACCCAATCCGCTGATGTTATGCCAGCACCGATTGAAGGCAAGAAGTACATGCTGTATGCCCATGTGCCTTTTTGTCATACCTTGTGCTCTTACTGCACCTTCCATCGATTCTTGTTTAATGAAGATAAAGCTCGCGCTTACTTCATCTCGCTGCGTAAAGAAATGGAAATGGTCAAAGCCCTAGGTTATGACTTTGAGTCCATGTACATAGGTGGCGGCACCACGACAGTATTAGAAGATGAGTTAGCCCGCACCATTGAACATGCGCGCAAACTGTTCCCCTCTATCAAGGAAGTCTCGTGCGAGTCGGATCCTGTGCATTTAGATAGCCCAGGCTTTAAAGACTTAAAAGGGCTGGTGGATAGAATGTCCATTGGCGTGCAAAGCTTTGATGATGGCATCTTAAAGATGACCGATAGGTTAGAGAAGTTTGGTACAGGTCAGCAGACGTTCGATAAAATCATGGCAGCGAAAGAGCTGTTCCCGATCATTAACGTCGACTTGATTTTTGGTTTCCGTGGCCAAACTGAAGCGGTTATTCAGCACGATTTAGATATGGCTAAGCGTTTAGATCCCCGCCAAATCACGACTTATCCTTTGATGATCACTCATCAAACTCGCAAAAGTGTTAAAGGTACCCTTGCCGCGCCGCAAGGCGAGATGGTCAATCAATACCGTCAAATTCTTAATAATCTTAATGGCCAATATAACCAGTTAACCGCATGGGCCTTTGGCAAAGCGAACAACGAAGGCTTTGATGAATACGTCATCGATTATGATGAGTACTTAGGTGTGGGTTCTGGCTCGTTCAGTTTCTTAAACGATACATTGCACGTCAATACCTTCTCACTGCGTAAATACCAAGAGCGTATTGCCGCAGGTAAGATGAGCGTAGAGCAGCAAAAGCTGTATTCCAAGAAAGACGTGATGCAGTATCGCTTCTTGCTCGGCATGTTCTCTGGGCGGTTATCTCGTAAGTATTTCAGAGAGACGTTTGGGGTGAATTTAGATACCAGCTTATTTAAAGAAATGACCTCGATGAAGCTGATTGGCGCCATTAAGAATGACCCAACCGATCCTGATAATCTGATCGTTACCGATAACGGTAAGATGATGGGCTTGTTGATGATGAAAGAGTTCTATTCGGGCATGGATAACGTTAGAGCGCAATTACGTAAACCTCTGCAGCAGCAAGATATGTAATCCTTGCATTTGGATAAAAAAAAGACGCCGCTGGCGTCTTTTTTTATTAAACTTTATTTATCCCAGCGAGGTAGTTAAGTTACAGCGTGAAAATTCTAACTTCATGAAAGTAATCATAAATGTGACGTGTAGCACGTTCAAATGTAGTTAATTTTCATCCTTGTGGGATATATTAGTAATGTAGCGGTTAAATTAAGCCCAATTGATTTGTGATTTCGATTGATTTAGTCTCGCCAGTAAGTGGGGTTGAAACGGTGATTGAACATGGAACAAATACTATTATTTAGCGATTTTTGTGAGCGTTATGGTCTGGATGAAACTTGTCAGGATAGCCGCCGCTTGTACAAGGTTTACCAAGCTAAACTTGAAGTTTTTCATTTGGCCATGAGTCATTTGATTGTGGCTGAAGCCCTTAAAAAAGCAGCGACTTACTAATTTTTCACGGATTTTCGTATCCCTTCGCGTGTATCTCACCGCCTAATCTTGATCTTACACTTATTGATTGTTAGCCCGAGCGGCAAGCTTGGCTTGATAGCCGCAGGCGATGGCGAAGTGTGTTAGTAACACATCTCTCGCAATCGCTGTTGTCTATGACAAGGTTAAGACTGAGTCACTACGCCGATTTTGACTGAGTAATCAGTTTATTTAACTCTTCCTGCGCGGCCGTAAAGTTAAACTCAGCAATCGCCTTTTCTAAGGCGGCAAAATCAATGCCTAAGGCATTAATGGCCACAGCGTTTTGCTTCATCAGAGCAATAAAATCTATCGCTTGAGTATCAAAGTTATCCAGCAGCATTTGCAGTTGTTGCAGTTCAATCATGAGCTCAGTGGCATCATAAGCTTTCACTGCCGTGGTGACTGCTGGCGCCACCACGGGCCCAAAGGTCAGTACTTCTTGTTGTAACTGGCGAAGCATGTCGCTTAGTCGCAATAAAAACTCAACGGATGGCAAAATTTGCTTATGGCCTAAATCTTCGAGCTCTTTACCAATTGCAGACAAGCTATCGGCACTGATATTGGCGGCGGCGCCTTTAATGGTATGGCCGACACGACCAATAAACTCCCAATCATTGCTAGCCACAGCTTGTTGCAGGGCGCTTTGTTCTTGGAGGCGACTATTGATAAATGAACTGACAATTTGCCAATAGAGTTTGACATTGCCACCTAAGCGGCTTATGCCATCGTCAATATTAAGAATTTGCAGCTCGCCGCCAAGGGGGTGGCTATAAACAGTATTTTCAATCTCAGCAGGCACATCATCTTGCTGATTAAGATTGATAATGGCGGGCATACTTTCATCAAATCTGGAGTCGTCGTTATGCTGGCTCGGTGACGTTTGGAAGAACTCACAGATGTCATTAGGGTCATCGGCAATTTCTATCACGGGAATGGCGCTGACAGCATGGTTGGCTGGCGTGGCATTATTTAGGGGGGGCGAGGTATAAGTAATATTTTGGGGGTTTTCATTCAGCCAGCGCGTTATTTTTTTCAACAGCTCATTGACGTTAATCGGCTTACCGAGATGATCATTCATGCCCGCGGCTTTACAGTTTTCCACATCTTGGCTCATGGCGTTGGCTGTCATGGCTATGATAGGAACATTGAGCTTGAGCTTATTGCGAATATTCTTGGTGGCGGTAATACCGTCCATCACCGGCATTTGCATATCCATCAATATCAGCTGGAAGCTTTGCTTTTCGAGCCAATCGAGCGCCTCTTGGCCATTGTTGGCCACTTTAATCTCTGGGCCATAAGGCTCAAGTATGCCAATGGCTACTTCTTGGTTAGTTTCGTTATCTTCCACTAATAACACTTTGGCCTTATTGATAATGCTGTAATCATTTTGCTCAGGTTCGGCGCGGCGTGCTTTGAGTGATTCAGTGGTCTTCATGACACCAAAGGCATTCATGATGGCATCAAATATCAAGGACGGGTTAACCGGCTTAATGACTAGGCCATCGAATAACTTCTCGTTATCACCGCTGAGCCCCACTTCACGGCCATAGGCGGTGACCATGATGAGTTTCGGCAGTTTATCTTCAGCAATTTTTTCGCGAATTTGTTTAGTGGTTTCTATGCCATCAATGCCGGGTAACATCCAGTCCATAAACACGACATCAAAAGGGTCTAATTCATTAATGCCTTTTTCTACGGCGGTCACAGCTTCAAAACCATTACTGACTGTCATGACCCTAAAATTCATGGCCTTGAGCAGGCCCATCATGATTTCTCGGGCGGCATCGTTATCATCCACCACTAACACGCGCTTGGCCTGTAGATCATCGATAGGTTGATAGAATTTTCTGGCTTTAACATCTTGCAGGCCGGCTTCAATGGTAAAACCAAAGACTGAGCCTTTACCTGGCTCGCTCTTCACCCAAATGCTGCCCCCCATCAATTCGACCAAGCTTTTCGAGATAGTTAAGCCTAAGCCTGTGCCGCCATATTTACGGGTGATTGAACCGTCTGCTTGCGAGAAGGATTTGAACAGGCGTCCAAGTTGCTCCTCACTCATGCCAATACCGCTATCGATAATTTCAAATTGGATAACTATGTTGTCGCTAACCTTGCTCTCTGACTGCTTAACTTTAACGATAATTTCGCCTTTCTCGGTAAACTTGATTGAGTTACCGCAAAGGTTAATTAGCACTTGGCCTAGACGCAGCGGATCGCCGACTAAGGCTGAAGGTAGGTGTGGGTCGATATCAAATAAAAACTCAAGGTGTTTATCATCGGCCTTCATGCCAATCACGTTGGCGAGGTTATCTAACACTTCATCGAGTAAGAAATCGATATTTTCAATGCTAAGTTTACCGGCTTCCACTTTAGAAAAGTCGAGAATGTCATTAATGATGCCAAGCAGAGATTTAGCGGCATGATCAATTTTACTGACGTAGTGATGCTGTTTTTCCGATAGCCCAGAATGCAGGGCTAAATGCGACATACCAATAATGGCGTTCATTGGAGTGCGGATTTCATGGCTCATATTGGCTAAGAACTCACCCTTAGCCTTACTGGCTTCATCGGCAGCATTTTTGGCACTGCGCAGCTCAATCTCCAATTCTTTTTGTTCAGTCACATCAACAAAGAGTCCCACAATGCCCTTGGGATCGCCCTTACTTGAGTAGTAAGTAGCCTCGAAAATACTGATATGACGTTGTTCATTGTCGGCATTGTTAAGGTTGAGATCGTATTGAGTGGTGCCTGGGGTTTGCAATAAGGTTTTTTCGGCATTATTGAAAACCAGCGTGGCTTCTACTGGGAATAAATCGGCAGGGGTGCAGTCCAAAATATCGGCTTCAAACAAACCAAGAAAATCACTAAAACCATTGTTGACCCCAAGATAGCGGCCATTGGCATTTCTAAAATACATCGGGCTTGGAATCGCGTTGAGTACTTGCTGGTTGAACTCAAGCTGTTCAGCAATGCGCCGCTCTGCCGCGGCTTGCAGTTCACTATTTCGGGCAAGTTCAAAATTAATGGCTAAGTCATCTTGGACCTTATTGAGCCATGATAATTGTGACTCAGTGAGCGGACTCGTGAGGCCTAGCTCTAACAGACCAATAATATTGTCATTCACCTTGAGCGGGAAGAAATGTAATTCTGCCAAGGCTAATTCACCATCAAGCAGTGGGATGCGATATTTGCCATCGAGATCCCGCAGCGAGAAGTGATTACGGCTACGCAATAAGCTTATCTGAATCGAATCCTTATCTGCGATGGTTTGACTGCCGCGGCCAGAATAACCGCAACCTGCTACTCGTGTGAGTTGGTTATCAACGAATTTATAAATACCAATCAAGGGGATTTCAAAGCGTTCAGCCAAGAAATTAATCACATTACTCCCCAATTGATTGGCGTCGGCGGAGTCACGCATTACGTCGGTAAATTCTTTGATGGAAGAGTTCATCTGTAATTGCTGATTCACTTCTTGCAGGATTAAATTTTGCGCCCGCGCTAAGGGGCGCAGCGCCCCTTTGTTGCTTTCCGTGAGTTGGAAGGCGAAATCATGATTGTTGACTTGTTTTACTAACTTACGCTGCATCCGATAGGCGGGTGACAATACGTAGAGCCACAATAAGAGAAATGAAACCAGAGCTGAAACCGACAATAGAATTAAGCCAGTAATCTGATAATCAAATAACTCATGAATTCTTTGTTGATATTGGGTTAATTCATTGCGGGTGGATTCATTGAGTAAGCGATAAAAATCACCGATGGGCGCCATTATTTTTCGTTTTTCTTGAAAGTAGGCATTACTAAATAACAGTTCAATGGCTTTATTTGGATTGGGGTCGATCTTAACCAGTCCTTTATCGGTACGCTCTATGCCTTCAATGGCATCAAAGGCTTCTCTTTCTAGATTAATTAAGTTGTCAGATAGCGCTATGGCTTGGCGCAGTAAAATAATTTGGTTGGGAGCAATGCCAGCATCTTCCATGCGCTCAAGTAAACTTGGATGCGCTTGATTCGAGTTATTGTGAGGAATGAGTAACTCATTGGGATCTGAAGCTACGTCCCAATATTCAAAAATATTCCCAGGTGGTTGCGGCGCCACACCATTGCGTACGGCAATGACCCGATTAAATAATTCTTTCCATTTAGGATTGCCAGTGGCGGCATAACTACGAGCAAATTTAGTCAGGTGATCTGAGCTTTGCTTGAGCTCGTGCGCCAGCATAATACGCTTGTGTATGGTTAACACCTGTGTATCTAATTGCACGGAATTTAAATGAAGCTGGTAAGAAAAATAGGCAATACTCAGTAGCAGTATCGAGACTAAGCTACAAAGCATAATAAAAATTGTGCGGATCGAACCCATAAACAAACCTCATTCCTTGAAAGTTGTAATTTCTTCCATAAAGCGTCTAGATTTAAACTAACTCTTTGACGCTTGACACTAAGTGTAGGTTAGTTAATCGATATTGCTCGAAACGGATTGAGTGAATGTTATTACAAGGATGGAACACACAATGGACTCTAAACCCTGCGTGCTTATAGTGGATGATGCCCCTGAGAATCTAGCGCTTCTTCATGGGTTACTTAAAGATAGTTATCTCGTTAGAGCCGCTAATTCCGGTGAATCTGCACTTGATATTGTGAGCAAAATGCCCATTGATATCATTTTGCTCGATGTCATTATGCCTGGCATGGATGGCTATGAAGTGTGTCGCCGCCTCAAACAAAATGAAGCGACTCGCTCCATTCCTGTGATTTTTTTAACCGCTAAAGATTCCACTAAAGATGAACAATTTGGCCTAGATCTGGGGGCCAGCGATTACATTGCTAAGCCAATTAGTCCACCGATTGTGTTTGCGCGGGTAAAAACTCATTTGCAAATTAAAGCTTCCCAAGACTTTTTGAAAGATCAAAATACTTTTTTGGAAGCCGAAGTTCAGCGCCGTATTCATCAATTATCACAAGTGCAAGATGTCACCATAGCGGCGCTCGCAAGCCTTGCCGAAACGCGCGATCAAGAAACTGGTAATCATATTCGCCGTACTCAGTGGTACGTAAAATTGTTAGCCGAAAAGGCTAGGTTTTTACCAAGATTCAGTGAGCGTCTGACCCCTGAAGTGATTTCTACCTATTTCAAATCAGCGCCTTTGCATGACATAGGTAAAGTCGGTATTCCCGATAATATTTTGCTTAAGCCTGGCAAGTTGAATAATGATGAGTTTGCTGTGATGAAGCAGCATGCTTACTTTGGTTATCGGGCGTTAATTGAAGCCGAAGAAGATATAGGTTATGAGGATTCTTTCTTAACCGCAGCGAAAGATATTGCTCATTATCACCATGAAAAATGGGATGGTAGTGGTTATCCCAACGGGCTTAGCGGTGAAGATATTCCATTAAGTGCCAGGTTAATGGCGATTGCTGACGTGTACGATGCGCTGATTAGTAAGCGGGTGTATAAAGATGCTATGACCCATGATCAAGCCATGGATATTATCCGCAATGGCCGTGGCACGCATTTCGATCCTGATTTAATCGATGTTTTTTTTGAAATTGAAACTGAGTTTCAGCACATAGCGGCTAAATACAGTGATGAGTAACTGCCTAGAGAGTTTTTCTAGGCGGTTATTCAATATTTCATCTAAGTATTTATTGGCTTAGCATGATAAGAACTGGTTATATCGCACGTTTAGATAGACGGCAATATAGGTTTGTTTTGGCGAGAGCGGTAGCTTTTGATCATCATGTACAAGCTGGTGGTGATAAGGCAAATCAGTAAATAATGAAGCAGGGCATTACTGTCTTTAGGCATAAACTCTACTAAAATCGGGCCCGCTACTGAGCCAACGCTGTAGCTAAGTAGCATTAACTGAGTAATAGAAACTATCTTACTGGGCGCACTATTATCGCAAGCCAAGCTGATGGCAATAGGATACAGAGCAAAAGCGCTCGCTCCGACTATCATGTAAGCGCCAGCCTGCAGTTGAGCTTGCTGGCTAGTTAAAATAAGCCCTAATGCTGCCACACCTAGCAGTGAAAACATCGCCATTAACCATTTCTTGCCAAGACGGCTGGATAAATAACTCACTAGCGGTTGAATGAGCATGCCGCCCACTATCACTAAGGCCATGATCACCCCAATTTCAGCCTCGGTCTTGGCCTGCATTTGCAAGGTGAGTGGTAATAAGCCATAAATTGGCCCGAGCACTAATCCTGACACTAAGCAGCCCATAATCGCTGGGCGCGAAATATCTTTAACTGCACTCAAGCTAATGCCATGGCGGGCTTGCTTTGCTGGCTGACCTTTAGATATAAGTAATGGCGGTAAACACGCCAGTAGCAGTAATGCCGCGACTACTAAAAAAGGCAGCCAACCTTCAGTACCTAAGGGCCCAACCGCCAACTGTCCTGTGGCAGTGCCACCATATAAGGATGTCATGTACAGGCCTAAACGTTTGGCTCTTTGTTTGGCGTTATTAGCCATTAATAACCAAGACTCAACCACCACAAATACACCAGCCACCGCGAAACCTGCCACAAATCGCGCTGCTAACCACAGATTAGCGTCAGGAAAGGCGGGCATTATGATGACAGTAAGTAACAGCAGTAATAAGAAGGCAATAAATGCCATTCTGTGGCCAATCTTGGCTACTATGGCTTCTATGCTAGTGGCGCCTATGAGTAAGCCAAAATAAAAACTACTGGCTAACCAAGGAGCTAGGTGAGTGCCTATATTAAATGCCGGTAACGAGAGTGGGATTAAGCTCATTAAAAACCCCGAGGCCAACGCAAATAAACTTAACCCCATGACAGGAACTAAGGTGCTAGTTTGGGGGGCAGTATTAATATCTGTGGGCACTGATTGAAGGTTCCAAATATGAGTTAATTGGGAGGCGCTATGGCAAAATTCGACGGACTCTACTGGCAATAATTGGTAAGGTAAAGTGAGTTAAATTGACAGTCTCATGCAAAAAATTCTAACGAGAACAATGTTTTAAAATTGTTAATGTAAATACCCCTCAAATAGCCTCAAAAGCCAGCAATATTTGCTGCTGGTGCCAATATCCCTTACCATCAAATTTGGTCCCTAGATTGGAAGTGAATATGGCTCGCATCATGCTTTCCGCTAATTTGAATTGCGATAGGTTATTGATTTTAGATAAGGCGTTATCTGTCGGAGGGCGTTATCACTATCAAGACGGTGGCAAGCGTATTGGCGGCGGTGGAGCCAATACTGGCATTGGCTTGTTGTGGGCAGGTCATCAAGTGTCTTTAGCCACGCAAGTGGGCGCAGATACCTTAGGGGATTGGCTGGTGGCGCAAATTAGTATGATGGGCATGGATTGTCATTATATTAAGCGTTATCAGGCTAATACCTGTGAAATGCTACTTATTATTACTCCCGATAAAGAGCGCACTATAGTGCGGCCACTGCGACCGACATTTCAACTTCCCGCGCCGCCCGTATGGTCAAGTTATGATGCCCTATATATCAACTCATCGGCCCAAGGCGCGGCCAGTTGGGCAAAAACTGCTTTGCCTCATTGCTTAGTGGTAGCGCAATTGGCTAAAGATGATCGTGATCGCCCATGCCATATCTTAATTACCTCAGCCACAGATTTAGCTGGATGCAGCCAATTAACGCCGTGGGAGTTTGCTAAGCAAATAGCGGGTGACAGTTTGCAAGCATTTATCGTGACCGAAGGCGGCGATGGCGCCGTGTTGTATCAGGAACATTCAGTGACACGAGTCGCGGCTGTCGCTACCAATGTCGTTGATAGCACCGGCGCGGGTGATGGTTATGCCGCAGGGCTAATTCATGGCTTGATGCTTAAGCAGCCATTAGCGCTGGCGATGGAAGAAGCTGCTCGTTGGGGGGCATTGGCCGTGGCAACAAATTCATCGATTCCAGGTCAACCGTTAGCGGATTACTTAGGCCATACATTAGAGTGATTGTTTAGTTTTGGCATACAAACAATCAGTATTTAAGTTGTTGCTAGTGCTTAATGAATGATAAACCGTGTTTGTGGCATGGCTTGAGGGCAGCAATGATCTGAGTGAATGGGCAGAATGAATGTTCAGAGTTAATAAGGTAACCACACCACAGGCTACATCACTCTGTGGTGTGGTTACTTATGCTTGCTTACATATTGGGGTAATTGGGGCCGCTGCCACCTTCGGGCGTGACCCAAGTGATATTTTGGCTCGGATCTTTAATGTCACAGGTTTTGCAGTGAATACAGTTTTGCGCATTAATCACTAGCTGATCTTGGCCTTCAAGCTGCTGAATTTCATACACTCCAGCAGGACAATAGCGCTGCGCTGGCTCATCAAACTTGGCTAAATTGACCGTGATGGGGATCGCGGTATCCTGCAGGCGCAGATGGCAGGGCTGATCTTCATCATGATAAATATTGGCCAAATACACAGACGACAATTTATCAAAGGTGAGCTTACCGTCAGGTTTTGGGTAGCTAATTTTCACCGCAGCTGCCGCAGGTTTTAGCTTTAAATGATCCGCTTCGTTATCACGCAAGGTAAATGGCAATTGACCATTAAACCAGTTTTGGTCGATAACATTAAAGGCGCCGCCCATTAAGGAGCCAAATTTATGTAACGCTGGTCCAAAGTTGCGCGATTGATAAAGCTCTTTATACAGCCAGCTTTGCTCGAATTTCTGCTGAAAACAGTCAAGATCTTTGCCACTCCTGACCCCTGACATCAATGCTTGAGCCAAAGTCTCAGCCGCTAACATGCCGCTCTTCATGGCGGTATGTGTGCCTTTAATTTTGGCAAAGTTGAGGGTGCCTGCATCGCAACCTAGCAGCATGCCGCCATTAAAAGTCATTTTAGGTAATGAATTTAAGCCGCCCTTAGCTATGGCGCGGGCACCATAGCTGATGCGCTCGCCGCCCTGTAAGGTATTGGCGATAATGGGGTGAGTCTTATAACGCTGGAACTCATCAAACGGGCTTAAGTGCGGGTTGTCATAATTCAAATCAACAATGAGCCCCACCAACACTTGGTTGTTTTCCATGTGATACATAAAGCCGCCACCAAAGGCGCCAGTATCTAATGGCCAACCTGCGGTATGAACCACTTTACCGGCTTGATGCTTGTCATTGGCCACAGTCCAGATTTCTTTGAAGCCGAGGGCATAATGCTGTGGGCTTTTGCCTTTATCTAGCTGAAATTTGGAGATAACTTGCTTGCCTAAATGGCCACGGCAGCCTTCGGTGAGTAAGGTGTATTTAGCGTGTAATTCCATGCCAGGCATATGGCTATCTTTAGGCTCGCCGTTGGCTGCAACCCCCATATCACCAATCAATATGCCTTTAACGCTACCATCTTGATAATAAAGTAATTCACTCGCCGCAAATCCTGGGAAAATCTCCACGCCTAAGCTTTCTGCTTGTTCGGCCAACCAGCGGCTTAGATTGCCGACGCTGATAATATAATTGCCTTGATTGTGCATGGTTTTTGGCGTGACTGAGTGGGGCACGCTTTTAGCGGTTTGCGTCGACGTTAGGTAATAAATTTCGTCAACATTGACCTTGGTATTAAGGGGGGCTTGGCGGTTCTGCCAATCAGGAAAGAGCTCTTTGAGTACTTTTGGTTCAAATACGGCGCCAGACACTATATGCGCGCCGACTTCCGATCCCTTTTCAACCACGCATACACTGATAGTTTTTTTGGCGCTGGCTGCGATTTGCATCAGTCGGCATGCTGCGGCTAAACCCGCAGGTCCAGCGCCGACGATAACGACATCAAACTCCATTGATTCACGTTCCATCTTGCAACCTCAATAAGTCAACTTGCTGTTTTCTTTTTATTCACTTTACCCGAAATTCATGGTCTATCACAGAGGTAATAATACTTTATCTATCCGTTTTAGGGTGTTAGCAATCTGATGATGGTCACATTTATAGCCATTTTTAACGAGCTTATTTGAAAATTTGGTACAGGGGCATGGGATTGAAACTCGGAGTTTGGCTATAATGGGCTATTGACGGTTCTCCGAGCTTTTTGTCCTACGTCACTACAGATACGGACAGATTGCCGTGGTAATTTTGCCACCGTGGTGAGTAAAGAAATGCACTCACCTCCCACACTTGGAAAGGTTAACATGTCCCAGCTTCAAGACAGCTACGGTCGTAAATTTCACTATTTGCGGATGTCAGTGACTGACGTGTGCAATTTCAAATGCACTTATTGCCTTCCCGATGGGTATCGTCCCGACGGCAAGCCTAAATTTCTTTCTTTGAACGAAATTAGCAACCTCGTGGGCGCGTTTGGGGCTGTTGGCACTCAAAAAATTCGTATCACTGGCGGTGAGCCATCACTGCGCAAAGATTTTACTGACATTATTCGAGTGGTTGCCGCTGAACCTAACATCAAGACAATTGCCACTACCACTAACGGTTATCGCCTCGAGCAGCATGCTCAAGAATGGTTTGATGCCGGTCTTAGACGCATTAATGTCTCGGTAGATAGCTTAGATCCGCGCATGTTTTATCAAATTACAGGCGAGAACAAATTTGATACTGTGATGCGTGGAATAGATGCAGCCTTAACTGCCGGTTTTGAGCGCGTTAAAGTCAATGCTGTATTGCTTAAAGATCTTAATGATAAAGACTTGCCCCGCTTTTTAGCTTGGATTAAGCACTCTCCTATCGACTTACGTTTTATCGAACTGATGGAAACGGGTTTAGGTCGCGATTACTTTCAAGCCCATCATTTAGCCGGTGCTGATATCAAGCAGTATCTGCTTGCCAATGGTTGGCACTACGATATGCCTGCGCCAGATGATGGCCCAGCGCAAAACTTTAGTCATCCAGATTACCAAGGCCGCATTGGTCTTATCATGCCTTATGCGCAAAACTTCTGCGCAAGCTGTAACCGTTTGCGGGTATCGGCCATGGGTAAATTGCACCTTTGCCTATTTACTGAATCTGGGGTTGAACTGCGCGACTTATTGCAGACACCAGAGCGGCGCCCTGAACTGATTGAGCGCTTACAGCAGCAATTAGTGCAAAAGAAGCAAACCCATTTATTGCATGATGGCTTAACTGGCGTGACTCAGCATCTGGCTTCTATTGGCGGCTAATACTAGTACTCGTCGTTGACGAGGCTAGCGCGGCGTTATCACTATCAACACTCTGTAGTAACGCTTAGCTGCCATCGCCGCAGTAATTTTGTGCCGCATTAATATTGTCAGCAATACTCATCTGCGGACTCACTTAGATTGAAAAAGGTATGTTTATGACCACAGGATTCACCCACATTAATGCCGATGGCAATGCCCATATGGTCGATGTTACTGATAAGCAAGTGACTGAGCGTGAAGCTCGCGCCGAAGCTTATATTGAAATGGCACCAGAAACCTTAGCCATGATCATGAGTGGCAGCCACCATAAAGGTGATGTGTTTGCCACTGCGCGTATTGCCGGTATTCAGGCCGCTAAAAAGACTTCAGATCTTATCCCATTATGCCATCCATTAATGCTGACTAAGGTCGAAGTGGAATTGGAAGCAGAGCCTGCCCATAACCGCGTTAAGATCACTAGCTTATGCAAGTTATCCGGCAAAACTGGGGTTGAGATGGAAGCATTAACTGCAGCGTCTGTCGCGGCATTAACCATTTATGACATGTGTAAGGCGGTACAAAAAGATATGGTGATATCTCAAGTACGCTTATTAGAAAAACGTGGCGGCAAGTCTGGCCATTTCAAGGTGTAATCTCATGATTAATGTTTTGTTTTTTGCCCAAGTGCGCGAGCTGTTAGGCGTAGCCTCAATCCAAGTACCAAGTGAAGGCATCACCACGGCTGAGCAACTGCGAGCGCATTTAGCGGCGCAAGATGCCAAATGGGCTCAAGTGTTAGGTTCAGATAAATTGCTGGTTGCTGTTAATCAAACCATGAGTCAGTGGTCAAGTGCAGTGGCGGCAGGTGATGAAGTCGCCTTCTTCCCGCCAGTGACCGGAGGCTAAGTTATGATCCGAGTTCAACAGCAAGATTTTGATGTTGCCGCTGAATATGCCTTATTAGCCAATGATAATAGCGATGGCGCTGTGGTTAATTTCATTGGCAAGGTGCGCGATTTTAATGATGGCAGTGAAGTGAGCGATCTGACCTTAGAGCACTATCCTGGCATGACAGAGGCCGTGCTTAATCAGTTAGAGGCTGATGCAAGAGCGCGCTGGCCGCTTAATAAAATCACCATCATTCACCGTGTTGGCACCATGGGGCTAGGTGAGCAAATCGTATTTATCGGGGTCACTAGTGCCCATCGCAAGGCCGCGTTTGCGGCTTGTGAGTTCTTGATTGATTTCCTTAAGACCAAAGCGCCTTTTTGGAAGTTAGAAGGCAAGGGCGACCAACAACAGTGGGTTGAAGCTCGCGATAGCGACGAGCAAGCCGCGAGTATGTGGCAACAAAATTAGGATGATGTATGAATATTTGGGATCAAATGTGCCGAGGCTTGCGTGCTAGCTTAGTGTTAGTTGTTATGGGGTTGTTGGCGCCGAGCGCATGGGCGCAGCCACCTGCGATTGCTGCCGCTGCCAATATCAAGTTTGCGCTTGATGAAATAGCCGCTGAATTTCAGCAGCAAACTGGCCAGCAAGTGCGAATTTCTTATGGGTCATCGGGTAACTTTGTGGCGCAAATTCGCCACGGCGCTCCATTTGAATTATTTCTGAGCGCCGATCACAAATATCTACAACAACTAAACCAAGACGGAGTTGCTATTACGGCGCCGCAATTATACGCCAGCGGTAAGCTCGCCTTAGTGACGCCTAAAAATAGCCCAATAGGTTTAGACCCAGAATTACAAGGGATTAAACAAGCGCTGGCTGAAGGTCAAATCAAGCGTTTTACTATCGCTAATCCTGAGCACGCTCCTTATGGCGAGCGCGCCCAAGAAGTGCTGGAGCATTATGGCTTATGGCAGCCGATGGAGCCGTTTCTCATCTTAGGTGAAAACGCCTCACAAGCGGCGCAGTTTGCCATTAGTGGCTCCACCCAAGCTGGCATTGTCGCCTTGTCACTGACCAAAGCGCCGCAATTTGCCGCTAAAGCCAATATTCTGGAATTACCCGAAAGCGATCATCAGCCACTCACTCAATACATGAGTTTGCTGCCTAATGCTGGCGATACCGCTAAGGCGTTTTATCAGTTTATCTTGTCCGATAAGGCGCAGACTATTTTCAAACATTATGGCTTTGCCGTGCCAGAGTCAGGAAAGCTTTAATCATGGATTGGACCGCCTTATGGCTATCGGTCAAGCTGGCCGCAGTCACAGTGCTGATATTGGTGCCGCTGGCGATAGGTGCAGGGCGCTTATTGGCGTATCGACATTTTAACGGTAAGTCAGCAGTTGAAGCCTTAATCATGGTGCCCTTAGTACTGCCACCGACTGTTATCGGCTACTACTTGCTGGTGGGGTTAGGTAATCAGAGCTGGATAGGGCAATTGATTGAATCTTGGTTTGGTCAGGCGCTGGTGTTTCATTTTTCTGGCCTAGTTGTCGCTTCCATCATAGTGAACATACCTTTTGCGGTGCAGCCCATTCAGCGGGCATTTGAAAGTATTCCGCCGGAACTGCGCGACGCCGCATCTTGCTGCGGCATGAGCCGTTGGCGCACATTTTGGCGCATCGAATTACCGCTAATTTGGCCAGGGGTATTAACTGCGCTGGTACTGTGTTTTTCGCACGTTTTGGGTGAATTTGGCGTGGTCTTGATGATGGGCGGCAATATTGCTGGCGAAACCAAAACCATATCCATTGCCATTTATGACAGTGTGCAAGGCTTTGATTTTGATGCGGCCGGCATGATGTCGCTAGTACTACTGCTATTTGCCATTAGCGCCTTAATTATTACCACCAGTTTATCGCGACGCTTGGGAGCTCAGTATAGTGAACGCCGCTGATTTGCATTGTGTTATTTCCCAAACCAGCCCCATTCCGCTGCAAGCTGAATTTAGCTGTAAAGCTGGCGAGATCTTAGCGGTTGTTGGCCCCTCTGGCGGCGGTAAAACTACCTTGCTGCGCATGATTGCCGGTCTTGGCGCTGCAGGTTCGAGCCAGATTTATTTTGGCGATACCCCGTGGAGTGACGCCAAGCTTGGGGTGCAATTAAGCCCGCAGCAGCGTCATATCGGCTATGTACCGCAGCATTTTGGCTTATTTCCCAATCTCACTGTGCTTGAGAATGTGATGTCTGGCCTTGATCATTTGCCTAAAGAAGGGCGCCGTCAGCGCGCTTTAGATTGGTTAGAGCGGGTCAACCTTGATGGTTTACCCGAGAGATTACCGAGCCAGTTATCGGGCGGCCAAAAGCAGCGCGTAGCGTTAGCGCGCGCCTTAGCCCGTGAACCTAATATTTTACTGCTTGATGAGCCTTTTTCGGCGGTTGATAGAGAGACGCGCGAGCGCTTGTATTTAGAGTTAGCGCGGCTAAAGTCACAGCTCGCGTTACCTGTGATCATGGTAACGCATGACCTTAATGAAGCCTTATTGCTGGCCGATCACATGGTGCTCATTAGTCAAGGGCAAATGCTGCAGCAAGGGGCGCCGCGGGAAGTATTATCTCGGCCAAAAACTGCCATAGTTGCGCGGCAAATGGGACTGCGCAATATGTTTACGTCACAAGTCACCGTCATAGATAAAGGCAACAATCTCAGTTGGTTAAGATTGGGTAATCAGCAGATAGCCTGTGAAGGCACGGCAGGGTTAGAGGTTGGGCAATCGGTATTATGGGTCATTCCTAATGCCGGCATTCGCTTTAACTCTATTAGTCAGGGGCGCTTGTGCCGCAGTTTTAACAAATTAACCGTCAAAATTACTAGCGTGTTGTTGATGGGCGAGTCCGCGCGCCTTCAGGCCAGTATTCATGGGGTTGATGGTATTTTGAATGCTGAAATCCCGCTGCATTTGCTTGAAAAGTTACAATTAGCGGTCAATGTTGAAACTGAGGTGGCATTAAAGTCGGATCAAGTTCACATTCTTGGGGATGATGTTGTTAAATGATCTAGAGTTAATCTGGTGTTCACCATCATTTGGTGCTCAATTAGTTATTATTTCAGCATAATTTAACTAATGATTTAAAGTTAATATCCACCCACATATGCAGTCCATCCTCATTTAGCTACACTCAATGAAGTTTATCTAACGGAGGCTTCAAAAATGTTAAAGAAATTGAGTATCGCATTAGTGCTTGGCAGTTGTTTATCCTTGCCTGCAATGGCAGCTTATACTGGCCCAGGTGCTACCGCTAAAGTGACGGATGCGAAAACTGCCGCGTCAGCTGATGATAAGGTTAATGTGGAAATCACAGGTTATCTTATTCAGGATCTCGGTGATGACAATTACTTGTTTGAAGATGAAACTGGTCAAGTACAAGTGGATATTGATGATAAATTGTTACGTGAACTTGACATTGACGCGACCACACCTGTGACTTTAGTGGGTGAAGTGGACAGCGATATTGGTAGTCAAGAAGTCGACGTTGAAACTATCACTTTGGTTCCTGTTAACAATACTAAAAGTGTTAAGTAGTTGATTCTTAATTTATATTTGCCATTGTTTAATGAGTTAAACCATGGCAAATAGCTCCTCCTCGTTGCCATTGTCGTTACTGCCTAGTGTTAAATTTTTCTATTCTTGGTGCAATTCAGATATTCTGGATTGAGACTATTTAGCTCGACAATCGGAGAGACCATGAAACCTTGGCTTTATGGCTTAGGCTTGCTATTACCCACATTGAGTTTAGGTGCGCTAGCCGATGCTAATTTATATAAGTCACTGAATCAGAGTGATGTGCGCGCGCCATTAACTGTGATAGCTGAGGTCGCCCAATTATCCCCAGGGGTGGTGTCTGAGTTTGAGACCCGCCTTGAAGATAAGGGTTTGGTTTACCAGATTGAGCTAGTTGACACCAAAGATAAATCACACACAGAATTTATAGTTAATGCCGAAACTGGCCAAGTGCTGCATAAATTCACCAGTAAACTACAAGCAAAAGATATGGCGGAATACCGAGCGGCCAATTCACTGGTTGCTAGCAACCATAAAATGAAGCAGTTACTCACTTCAGCCATAGGTAAAAATACTGGTAAATTGATCTACATGAAGCTCGATAATGATCTTGGCATTAATTATCTCGAATTTACTATTTTAAATGGCAGTAAGGCGCAGACGCAGGCATTTGATATCGATCGAATGCAGCCAATCCCATTACTGACCCGGCACTGAGGAATTTGCATGAAAATATTATTAGTAGAAGATGATGCCACCACCCTAGATTACATAGTTAAAGGGTTTCAGGAGCAAGGGTATAATATCGAAACTGCGTCTGATGGCCATCAGGGGTTATTAATGGCAACCACAGGCCATTACGAACTTATTTTGTTAGACCGCATGTTACCGCAACTTGACGGCCTAAAACTGTTAGCCGCGCTGCGTGCGACTGGCAGTCAAACTCCTGTGCTGATTTTGTCGGCACTAAGCCATGTAGATGAGCGCGTTAAAGGCCTGCGTGCCGGCGGCGATGATTACATGACTAAGCCATTTGCCTTCTCTGAGCTGTTAGTGCGCGCCGAAAAATTGATGCAGCGCGGTCAAACCATTCAAGTGATGACAGATTTGAAAGTCGGCCCATTAGAAATGGAATTGCTGACTCGCGAAGTGACCTTAGATGGCAATGAGCTGATGCTGCAACCAAAAGAGTTCCAGTTGCTTAAGTATCTGATGGAGCATGTTAATCAAGTGATTAGCCGCACCTTATTGTTTGAAGCAGTATGGGATTATCACTTCGATCCCCGCACCAATGTGATTGATGTACATATTGCTAAGCTGCGTCGTAAGTTTGAAGAATATGGCCATGGCGAGTTGATTGAAACTGTGCGTGGCGCCGGTTATCGCTTACGTCATCGCCACTAAGCTTGGTTGCGGCTTCGGCCGCTTCTTGTTTTCATCATCATTAAAAGATAACTAGGTGACATGAAAAATATCCGTCCTTACCACAGCAGTGTGTGGCGAATTACTATCATATTTACTTCGCTTGTGACGATCATTATTGGCACCTTGTTATTTTCGCTGTATCGCCAACTGGTGATAGAGCAGCAACATCAGTTGGAATTTCACCTCCAAAGCGAGTATCAGCGCTATCAAGAGTTGGCTGATACTGTGAATCGCCAAAATTTTGCGATTCAAGTGAGTGCGCCCGATCCCAATGGCATTTTAGTGGCGTGGGAAGACGGTGATGTTACGCGCGGCGCCTTATCATTTTTGCCGGAACACTTACCCTTTCTGCCTGAAACTCGCGAGTTTCCTATCTTGACCTTAGGTCATGAAAAGCTGAATATCTATCGCGGTGGTTTGCTGAAGACGCGCTATGGCGATGTCTTGATTGCGAGCCGCACCGACCAGCTGGCGACCTTAATCAATAAGTTTTTAAATGCCGCCACTTGGGCTGTAATGTTTACTATTGTCGTGACCTTGGCCGCTGGCTATTTATTTTCTAAAGCCTTACTCATGCGCTTAGTGCAATACAATAAAATCAGCCAGAAAATCCAGCAAGGTCAGTATGATAAGCGCTTACCTATCAGTCGGCAGTGCGATGAGATTGATGTATTAGCTAATCAGTTTAATACTGTGCTCGATGCCTTTGAGCGCAACTTATTGGCAGTGCGGGGGGTGACCGATAATATCGCCCATGACCTACGCACGCCGCTATCTCATATCCGCATTGGGATTGAGAAGCTAGCGACGACAGACACCAATAATATCGCGGAAGACAGCGCCATATTGCTGGAAGAATTAGATAACTGTTTAGCGACGTTCAATGCCATGTTATCTATCACTCGCATTGAAGAAGGCCAGCAACAACTAGAATTGCAGCCATTAAACTTGCATGAGTTATGCGCCGATTTGCTCGATATGGCGCAAGCCGTGGCAGAAGATAGAGATCAAACCTTAAGTTTTATTGGCGGCGATGATTACAGCATTAAGGCTGATAAATACCTGCTATTTACTGCCTTATTTAACTTGGTCGATAACGCCATTAAATATGCTGGTGATGGCGAGCGCATTGAAATTATTCAGCAAGGCAATCTTATTCAGATTTGCGATAACGGCCCTGGCATTCCTGATGAAGCCAAAGATAAAGTGTTTGATCGCTTAGTGCGCTTAGACCCTAGTCGACATCATGTTGGCACTGGTCTTGGACTGTCGATGGTAAAAGCGATACTATCGCGCCACCATGCCATTATCGAACTCACTGACAACCATCCCGGCTTGATAGTAAGCATTCGATTTTAACGACTAAGACAGTTATGTATCAAATCGTGGCCAATGAGCCAGAGTTTGTGGTGATCAATAAAGCCGCAGGCGTACATTTTCACTCTCAAGACGGCCATGCTGGCGTTGCCGCGCAATTAGCTTTGGATTTGGGTATGGACTTATATCCAGTCCATCGACTCGATACCATTACCTCAGGCTTATTGATTTTTGCTAAGACCTTGCTGGCTGCGCAGCAATTTGGTGAGCTTTTTAGTCAGCATCAAGTGCAGAAATATTACCTAGCCATCGCCGGTAGCAAGCCAGTGAAAAAGCAGGGCAGTGTAATTGGTGATATGGCCAAATCGCGCCGCAGCCAATACAAGTTATTGCGCACCAAAGAAAACCCAGCAATTACCCAATTTTTCTCGCAATCTTTAGTTGCGGGTAAGCGGCTATATTTGCTTAAGCCTTTAAGTGGCAAGACCCATCAATTGCGCGTGGCTTTAGCCTCATTAGCTGTGCCTATTTTAGGGGATAAGCTTTATGGCGGCGATGATAGTGATCGCGGTTACTTACACGCTTGGCAATTGCGCTTTTGTTTTAATGGCCGCGATTGTCAGTTTGCCGCGCTGCCCACAAGTGGCGAGTGGTTTAGCGAAGAAGTGTTGGCTCCAGTGTTAAGCCCATGGCAAGCGCCTGAGGCGTTAAGCTGGCCAAAGCATAAGTAGTTTTAAAAACCGCCTAATGGCGGTTTTTAAATGGAAGTTTGGTCATCAAGCTTGGCAGTTAGTGCGAACTACATACTGGGCAAGTGGGCTGCGCCAGTAATTTCATTTCTCTAAATTCCATGGTCATGGCATCTATCATTAACAGGCGGCCACTTAAGCTGCGACCTATGCCGGTAATCAGCTTAATGGTTTCTGTGGCTTGTAGGCAGCCCACTAGGCCAACCACAGGGGCTAATATGCCTGATTCCACACACGTTAATTGCTGCTCGCCAAACAGTTGGCTAAAGCACTGATAGCATGGTGTATGGTCTTGATAGTCAAAGATTGTGATTAAGCCTTCCATGCGAATCGCGGCGGCTGACACTAACGGCACTTTATGTCGATAGCAGCCGAGGTTTAATTGCTCGCGCACCGCCACATTATCTGTGCAATCCACCACTATGTCGTGCTTAGCTATCAGTTGCTGCATTTGCTCATCATCGAGAACGGCTTGCATTGTCACTATGCGCGTATAAGGATTGAGTTGCTCTAAGCTTTGTTTGGCAGAATTCACCTTGGCTTGGCCAATGTTGTGGTCTTGATGCAGCACTTGGCGTTGTAAGTTTGATAGCTCAACCGTATCAAAATCCACTAAGGTGAGCTCGCCAATACCAGCAACCACTAAGTATTGGCTGGCCGTGCAGCCTAAACCACCTGCGCCTATCATCAACACCTTGGCTTGCTTAATCTTTTCTTGGCCATCAAGATCAATCGATTTAATCGAAATTTGGCGGCTATACCTTAGCATTTCAGCATCGCTAAGGATTTCTTCATGGTGCGACATGGGGATTAATCCAATAGGTAATTAAAAGGCTCAACTAACACTTCACTGCCTGCTGGCGTGTCCCCTTGCATTTGCTCAAGCACTATAAAGCAGTTGGCAAGGGTCATAGAGGTGAGCATGCCTGAACCTTGGCTGCCAGTGGTGGCAACCGTGGCAACGCCATCGGCGCTAGTGCTTAAAATACCGCGCTGATATTCAACTCGCCCCGTTTGCTTGCGAATCGCTTGTTGCAGCGAGGCCTTAATTCGCACTGGTGGCGTTTGTGGTAAGCCTTGTAATTTATTTAGAACAGGCACCACTATCTTGTAAAAAGTCACCATGGAAGATACAGGATTACCTGGCAGCCCGCAGAAAATTGCTTTGGCAATATGACCAAAGGCAAAAGGCTTACCGGGTTTAATGGCGAGTTTCCAGAAAGTAATTTGGCCTTCTTCATCCAAAATTTGCTTAGTGTAATCGGCTTCGCCCACAGACACGCCGCCTGAGGTTAACACTAAATCTGCCTTGCTGGCCGCATTGATAAAGGCTTCGCGAATGGCTTCTGGATCATCTTTAATCACGCCTAAATCAATAGCGTCAACACCGGCGCGGCACAGTAAACCTTGGAGAGAATAACGATTAGAATCATAAATTTGACCATGACCTAACTCACTACCTACAGGCATAAGCTCATCGCCAGTAGAGAAAAACGCCACTTTAAGGCGGCGCAGCACTTTAAGCTGAGAAATGCCTATGGTCGCGAGTACGCCCATTTCGGCGGGGCCTATGTGGCAGCCTTTATGTAAAACTTTGGTGCCTTGGCTGAGTTCTTCACCGCGCTGGCGCACGTTTTCGCCCAACTCTTTAACCGCCTCAAGTAGCACTTGATCGCCATTGACTTGCGCGAGTTCTTGCATCTGCACGCTATCGTAACCCGCAGGCACTGGCGCGCCAGTCATAATGCGGATACAAGTGCCGGACTGATAATCGCCAAGGTAAGGGTGGCCTGCAAATGATTGCCCGATTAAGGTCAGAGCTTGGCCTGCTTGCCAGTCTTGATGGCGAAAGGCAAAGCCATCCATAGCGGAATTAGCAAATGGAGGCAAATCAATGGCAGAAACCAGATCTTCAGCCAGTACCCGACCTAAGGCCTGAGGCAGTAATACCACTTCGGTTGCAGTAATAGCATTGACTTGTTCCAACAATAAAGGAATTGCGGCGTCAGGATGAAGCAAACCTGGTTGGCTACATGGGTCATGGCGGCTTGACATAGGAAGTTCTCTGGGCTGTAAAAATTGGCAATATTATGCCACGGTAGCCTAGGATGATCATGAATTGTGCGCAGATATCCGTGAAAAGTGTGCACTTAAGCCAATCGTATTAATGGTTAGTGGCGAATAAGATTAATTATTATTTTAAATCAATATGTTAATTTTATCAGTGGTTGCAATTTGAGCTTAGGTTGGCACAATAACTCACAAGAATCTGTGTCGTTAAAGGGAAGTGTTATGTTAGCAAGTGCAATGATCGACAAGTTAAATGAGCAAATTAACATGGAATTTTATTCCTCTAATTTGTATTTACAGATGAGCGCCTGGTGCGAAGACAAGGGCTTTGAAGGCGCCGCCAAATTTATGCGTAGCCATGCTGATGAAGAAATGCAGCACATGCGCCGCTTGTTTACTTATGTGAGCGAAACTGGAGGCGTACCGTTAATTGGCGCCATTGCCGCTCCTGCCCATCACTACCAGTCGCTCCTGCAATTAATGCAGCAAACCTTAGAGCATGAACAGTTAATTACCTGCAAGATTAACGAGTTAGCGCATACAGCCTTTATAACCCAAGACTACTCCACCTTCCACTTTTTACAGTGGTATGTGGCCGAGCAGCACGAAGAAGAAAAGCTGTTTAAATCGATTGTCGATCGCATCATTTTAGTGGGTGAAGACGGCAAAGCCTTATTCTTCATTGATAAAGAGCTCGATGCTATGGCAACGCAAGCAAGCGCTAGCATCATGAGTCCAGCAGCGATTTAAGCTTAAATCCATAACAAAGAGCCTAAACTAGGCTCTTTGTTTATTTAAAGCCAACAATACCCAGTGTAAAATCCTTAACCTCGCATTCGCAGTAAGTGCGCCGTCACCATGCTTAGCCAAACTTTGCCATGTATTAGCTATTTAAGTATTTGCTTTAATCTATAAGCTTTTATGGAATAGGCCGTTATGGCTTGCGCCAGTGCTATGGGCTAGTTGGTAGCGCTAGTATGGCCAAGAGCGGCGAGTGAGAAAATTTAAATTTATTAATAACTTACAGATGGATTGCCGATAGTTAAGGAAGAAATGCATGGGCGCTGAAACACTGGCTCGAATGTGGTATTTATACATAGTGCAGTGCCATGCTGGTCAGCTTTACACTGGCATCACGCTCGATGTCGCGCGCAGGTTCAGTGAGCATCAAGCTAACTCTCCAAAAACGGCGCGCTTTCTGCGTGGTAAAGGGCCGCTGACCTTAGTTTATCAAGAAGTGGTCGGCAGTCATGGCGATGCGCTGCGCCGAGAAATCGCCGTTAAAAAGCTTAAACGTCAGCAAAAGTTAGCGTTAATTGATAGCGCCCTCAATTCTGCCGTCTCTTCAATCAGCAATGGTTAGCCGTCTCTTGTTGTCTCATTCGTTGCTTCATTGACTTATTACCATCACTGATGGCGGCGTGTGGCGCAGCGTTTGCCCTTCATTAATGCTTTGATTTAACAGCATCCAATCAAACGTCTGCGCCACTATGTGGCAGTCAGGCTATTTAGCTCTTAACACTGGGTACACTTGATACTGGGCATCAGCATAAGGGCTGCGCCCATAAAACCAAGCAAGCCGCGCCTTAGGGTCGGCCGCAAACGCTTTATCTTGGAGCGCAGTATCAAATTCTTTTTGTAACTGCGGATTATCTTTGAGCATTTGCTGGGCTAATGGCTCAACGGCATAATCTTCCATATATTCAGTGCGAGTGAAAATCGGATTAAAGAATCCCCATTGCAATAACGAATCCGGGGAGTCGGGTTCCAGCAGTAATATCGCTAAATCGCCAAGTGGCTGGCGAGTACTAATCTTCATTGTGCCTTTAGGCAGAGTCGCATTAATGTCTTTTAAGCGACTGGTAGTGCTAACTCGTTGCCTACCTTCATAGTCTTTGTCGCCAAATTGGCGATTAGTAAAAGTGTATTGCTGCAATTTGAGTTTGCTTTCACCCATGAGTGGGCTCATGTCTATGCCGTGAATTTGCAGTCTAGCTATGACTTCGGTCCATTGCGGCAACACATAATAGGCTGATGGTCGCCGAGTTTGTTTATCGCTGCGGGTATTACCTATGAGCTTAAGGTTCTCATAAAGCTTGGGCTCGCCCGTCCAGCGCACCACTTTATCACCGCTAATAGCGCTGGTTTCAACTCGATAATCTATGCCTTTAAAATTCCAACTCTGTGGCTGTGCTTCATCAATCCAGCTTAAGGTCACTAAGCTTGGGTAACGATTCTGATCTTTAGTGATGGCAGCTTTCAGCGAGGCTTGCTTAGCGGCTAAGGTCTGCAAACTTTGCTCTAACAGTACATAGGTGCCTAATACGCGCTGGCGATAAGGCTTTAAGCTGTGGTTTTCGACTAACACAGTAGGCAAATGGCGCGCATCACCATAACCATTTGAAAATCTCGGTTCTGGATTCCAGTGGCTCATGCCTTGGCTGATATCTCGGTTATCAATGGCAAAGACTAAGGGGCCTGGAATGTGGCCATGTTGGCTGAGGCTCATCTCCACCGCGGGGCGATATTCACTATCAAACCAAGTATTAATGCTTGGGCTTAAGCCTTGTTTGAGGTTATAGCCAAAGGTGATGTCATATTGATAGTCGATACCATCAGTGACATGCACATCTAAATATAACGACGGTTGCCACAGATGAATGGCTGGCAATAATGCCTGCATTTCAGCGCTGTCGCTCTTGGCGTAATCGCGGTTTAAATTGAGATTTTGAGCCGTAGTGCGCCAGCCGCTAATCTCAGGGCCGCGCTGATTAACGCGATTAAATTGCCCTTGGCGCTCATGGCCATCGACATTAAATATGGGAATAAATAGCAAATTGGCATTATCGAGCAGGTGCGCCTTCGGGCCTGTGATTATGTCTCGAATTAACATCATGCCCGCATCTTTACCGTCAATTTCCCCTGAGTGAATGCCAGCTTGCACTAACAGGCTAGGTTTGCGATTGGACCTTAGGGCGGCGGCATTATCAGCGCCCTCCTTAGAGACTACATACATCCAGATATCGCGCCCCTGCGGGCTTTTACCTAAGCTTATCTTGTTAATTTGGGATGATTGCGCCATTAACTTATCTAGGTAAGCCATAGTCTGTTGATAGTTTGGGCTGGTTAACCCTTGGCTAAGCTCAAAGGCCGTGGCTAAGGGGTGCTGGGGTTGGAATAAGGATTCGCTACTACCTTGCCAAGGCGTTGTTGGTGGTAATAATTCGTGGGTTTGACTTAAATGCGCAAAATCAGTGGCCGCAACACACGCGTTGGCAAAGAATAAGCTTACCGCCAAGGTGGACTTCATAACTAACCTAAACATGCTCTATCCCTGCACCTATAATTATTTGCAGCCATTCTGGCACATAAAAGCAAGGAGGGCATTAGCCCTCCTTGGATGGTGTTAGCTGCTGAGCATAAAGCTTAACCCTTGGCAGCTGTCACTGGCTGAGATTAACTGCCCTTGGGGCCTGCGCTGCGAATAGAATCAGGCACTTGGTATTTTTCAAAGTTAGCATTGAAATCTTGCGCTAACTTAGTGGCGTATTGTTGATAGGCCGCCTTATCTTGCCAAGTATTGATAGGGTTAAGTAACTTGCTATCGACCCCAGGCACGGCCAGCGGAATATTAAGATTAAGAGTGGCTAAATGCTCAGTCGCCGCGCCCACTAACTTACCTTGCACTATGGCATCAATCACAGCGCGGGTGGTTGGGATATCAAAACGCTTACCTATGCCATATGGGCCCCCAGTCCAGCCAGTATTGACTAAGTACACTTGGCTGCCAAACGACTCAATGCGCTTCATCAGTAATTCAGCATACACGCCGGCAGGGCGTGGGAAGAAAGGCGCGCCAAAACAAGTAGAGAAGGTTGATTCAATTGCCGCCGATGATCCCATTTCAGTAGAACCCACTTTGGCGGTATAGCCAGATAAGAAGTGATAAGCCGCTTGCTCTTTAGATAACAAGGATACGGGCGGCAATACCCCTGATACATCGCAGGTTAAAAACACTACTGACTTAGGTTCGGCGCCGCGATTTTCTAATTGGCGTCTAGCAATATGTTCCAGCGGATAAGCGGCGCGGGTATTTTCAGTGAGGCTAATGTCAGTAAAATCAGGTACGCGCTTTGCGTCTAACACTACGTTTTCCAGTACGCAGCCAAAGCGAATCGCATCCCAAATCACCGGCTCGTTCTTCTGGCTTAAATCGACACACTTAGCGTAGCAACCGCCCTCAATGTTAAACACGCCGCCTTGAGCCCAGCCGTGTTCATCATCACCGATTAAGAAGCGGCTAGGATCGGCGGACAGCGTGGTTTTGCCAGTACCTGATAATCCAAAGAATAAGGTGGTATCGCCAGCTTCACCTACGTTAGCAGAGCAGTGCATTGGCAGTACGCCTTTGGCGGGCAGTAAGTAGTTTTGCACTGAGAACATGGATTTTTTCATTTCACCGGCATATTGCAAACCCGCTAATAACACCTTGCGCTCAGCAAAGTTTAAAATCACACAGGCTTCAGAATTGGTGCCATGACGGCTAGGGTCGCAGACAAAACCAGGCGCATTAAGGATTTGCCATTGCGGCTTATTGGCTTGATTAAAATGCTCGGGAACAATAAACAGGTTGCGCGCAAATAACAGATGCCAAGCATATTCTGTGGTGACTCGCACTGGCAGATAGTGCTCAGCATCGGCGCCGACTTCAAACTCAGACACAAAGGTATCTTTATCACTGAGATAGGTTTCAACTTCTTGCCATAGCGTATGGAAAGCACTGGCATCGAATGGGCGGTTTACTTTGCCCCAATCTATGTTGGCTTGGCTATCGGCATCCTTGACGATAAAGCGATCATTGGGGGAGCGACCGGTTCTTACACCTGTAGTCGCGACTAATGCGCCATTGGCTGTGAGTTGGCCTTCTCCCTTGGCAAGAGAAAGTTCGACAAGCTCGGCTATTCCAAGATTGGTATACACGCGGGGTACACATGCCGCCATGATAAGGTCTCCGTTATTGGCTAAGAGTGGTTCGGTCTGCGCCGAATTAATTTCAGTTTTGTAACTATTTTGTTTGTTCAGTGTAACTCGCTGTGGGTGTGAAGTGGGAGGGGCTGTTTGAAATAAATCCAAATAAAACCGCGATGTCAAAGGGTCTTACCAATTTTAGACATAAAAAAACACGCCAATCGAGGCGTGTTTTAGGATGGGGGTCTCGCTGTTATTGCACGTTGGGCGCACTGTGGTTGGAGTAAATACCCGCAACATCAATGGCATCAAATCGGTACTGGCTGTTGCAGTACTCGCAGCCCAGCTCCACATAACCTATGTCATTAACTATCTCGTTAATTTCACTTTGTTCTATGGTGCGAATGGCATTGGCGCTGCGCTCGCGTGAACAAGTGCATTTAAAGCTGACAGCCACAGGATCAAACAAGCGTACTTGTTCTTGATGATATAAGCGGTGCAGTACTTCTTCGGCATCTAAATGCAGAATTTCATCGGCCTTAATAGTGGCAGTGAGCTGGCATAAATGCTCAAACATAGTATTTTCATCAGTCTCTGATGGTAATACTTGCAGCATAATGCCGGCGGCGTGGCTCGCGCTGGTAAATAACCAAATCGCGGTTGGCAGCTGCTCAGATTGCGCAAAGTACTCTTCTAAACACGCAGCTAAGTTCGGCTTATCTAAGGCCACTACGCCTTGATAGCGCTCACCGTGAGTCGGGGTTAAGGTGATAACCATGTAACCTTGACCAAATAATTGCTCTAAGCTGGCATCATCTGCAAGCTCGCCATCCCAGCGCGCTACGCCACGTAATTCTTGCTGGTGATTGGCATTAACTACAGCCATAGAAACCGGGCCATTGCCTTGTAACTGTATGCCTATGTCACCTTCAAACTTAAGGGTGGCCGTTAATAGTGATGTGGCCGCCACTAATTCACCAATCAGTTGTTGCAGTACTTGTGGGTACTCGTGAGTCGACAAGATGTTTTGATAAGTATCTTGCAACTGTACCAGCTCGCCGCGTACATCCGCATTGTCAAACAAATAGCGGTATAAGGTATCTTGAGTCATTGGATCTCGCTTCTATACATCTCTAAAACGCTGCAATTGGCGGCGTTGTTTCTTGTCTGGTTTGGTATCTGGCGCAGGATTATGCAAGATATTTAAGCGTCTTGCTTCTGCGTTGGCTTTAGCCTTTACCTGGCTTTCAGCCGTTTCTTGATAAAGCTCACTGGCAAGGGCGGCGCTTTTGCGGATCCCTGATAATTGAACTATTACGACTTCTTTGATATCAAAGCCTTGCCGTAATCTGATCAAGGCGCCAATCTCAGCATTCTTACTGGATTTGGGGCGCTGGCCGTTGTAATGTATTTTACCACTGTTAATCATCTCTTTGGCGAGCGCTCGAGTTTTATAAAAACGGGCGGCCCACAGCCATTTATCGAGTCTAACAGAGGAATCTTGCTCCGACATTCGTGCCTCCAAACAAGGCCTCTTGGTGCGGGTATTCTGGCAGATTACGGCGGGAATTTCATCATTTGAAATAGCATGTACATTAGTTCAAGGACTTACGACGGGTTTGCCAGTATACTGCCATCGCAAACGTCGCTGGCGCGAAAGTTATCATATTTACCCCAACGCGCCAACAGCCTCCATGTTAACTACTTGTTGCGCGGATAGGGCTTAGGTAGCATGGCATGCCATGCATCAATGTAATTGACAATAGAGGCCTAGCTAGGGTCCGGTGATAATGACACTACTCGAACGTTTATTGGGAAAATTAACTGCCTTACCTATCAGTAAGTTAAATCAGGCTTTGCTGTGGTTACTGCTGGCAGTTATTGCTTATATTAGTGCCCAGCTCAGTTGGAAGCTCATGCCAACCCAAGAGCAAGTCATCCCATGGCAACCTCAGCCAGTCAGCGCGGCTAGCGCCCAATCTCAGCATGATATCAGTGCCTTGGAGCAGTTAAATTTATTTGGTCAACTCAATGCTAAGGCAGAAAAGCCCAAAGTCGTAGAAACCGCCAAGGTGATAGATGCGCCTAAAACCAATTTATCGATTCAGTTAACTGGCGTAGTGGCATCAACCGAGTTGCAAAATGGTTTAGCTGTCATTGAATCTCGTGGTAATCAAGATACCTACAGCATAGGCGACAAGATAGATGGTACTTCGGCCTCACTTAAAGAGGTCTATGCCGATAGGATCATCATTACCAATGGTGGTCGCTACGAAACCTTAATGCTTGATGGCTTAAGCTATACCCCAGCCAGCAATGCTAGTTTACCTGTTGCCACTAAACGGCAAACTCCGATTAAACAAGATAAAAGCAATGATGCCCAATTGGCTTCTGAGCTAAAAGCGACCCGTGATGACGTGCTCGCCAATCCCGGCAAAATCACCGACTACATTGCCATTTCTCCAGTGCGAAAAAATGATGAATTAATGGGATACCGCCTGAACCCTGGCAAAGATCCACAACTATTTACTAGCGCCGGTTTTCAAGGCAATGATTTAGCAAAAACAATCAATGGGTTTGACTTAACTGACATGACCCAATCAATCGAATTGATGGCCCAGCTACCTGAGTTGACCAATGTGTCTGTGATGGTTGAACGCCAAGGGCAACTGATCGAAATATCCTTTAGCCTGCCGCAATGACACACGTTTTAGGGGAAAACAGAACAATGAAAAACTTCCAGTTTCGACGCAAGCTAGTAGCGACCATGCTCGCTGGCGCGGCGATGTTATCGTCGCCAGCTTGGTCTGAACAATATGCTGCCAATTTCAAAGGCACAGACATTAAAGAGTTTATCAATATCGTGGGTAAGAACCTCGATAAAACCATCATTGTTGACCCGACTGTGCGTGGCAAGATTGATGTCCGCAGTTATGACATGCTCAACGATGAGCAGTATTTCCAGTTTTTCCTGAACGTGTTGCAGGTTTATGGCTACGCCATTGTTGAGATGGAAAACAATGTCTTGAAAGTCGTGAAGGACAAGGACGCTAAAGTGTCTGCCATTCGCGTGGCCGATGATGCGGCGCCGGGTGTGGGTGATGAACTCGTGACGCGCATAGTGCCCTTGTATAACACTGAGGCTAAGCAGTTAGCGCCATTATTGCGTCAGCTTAACGATAACGCCGGTGGCGGCAACGTAGTTAACTACGACCCATCGAATGTGTTGATGCTGACAGGCCGCGCGGCTGTGGTGAATAAGTTAGTTGAGATAGTTCAACGCGTTGATAAACAAGGCGATACTGAAACTCAAGTGGTTAAGCTTAAGCATGCCTCTGCCGGTGAAATTGTGCGTATTATCGACAGTTTATATCGCACCAGTGGCAATCAAGCGCAGTTACCAGGGCAAGCGCCTAAAGTGGTGGCGGATGAGCGCATGAACGCTGTGATTGTGAGTGGCGATTTAAAAAGCCGCGAGCGCGTAGTGAGTCTGATTGAAAATCTGGATGCCGAGCAAGCTAGCAGTGGTAATACCAAGGTGCGTTATTTGCGTTATGCCAACGCCGAAGATTTAGTGACAGTATTAACGGGGTTTGCTGAAAAACTGCAGCAAAACCAAGAGGGCGGCGCTCCAGGTAACGGCGGTAATAACCGCGCCCGCAACGAAATCAATATCATGGCGCATACCGATACCAATGCGTTAGTGATAAGCGCAGATCCTGAGCAAATGCGCACGCTTGAAAGTGTGATTAATCAGCTCGATATTCGCCGCGCGCAAGTTTTAGTTGAAGCCATTATTGTGGAAGTTGCCGAAGGCGATGATGTTGGCTTTGGTATTCAGTGGGCCACGACCGCAGGCGGCGGTACGCAGTTTAATAACTTAGGCCCTACTATCGGTGAGATAGGTGCTGGAATTTGGAAGGCCCAAGGTGAAGAAGGCTCGAAAGTGTGTGATGGTACAATATGTACTGAAAATCCACCTAAGCGCGGTGACATTACCTTACTGGCGCAGGCGCTAGGTAAAGTGAACGGCATGGCGTGGGGCGTCACCATGGGTGACTTTGGCGCGCTGATTCAAGCGGTGTCGAGTGATACTAATTCCAACGTACTGGCCACACCTTCTATCACTACCTTAGATAACCAAGAAGCGTCATTTATTGTCGGTGATGAAGTACCGGTATTAACTGGCTCGCAAAACTCATCAAACGGTAACTCTAACCCTTTCCAAACCGTGGAACGTAAAGAGGTCGGGGTTAAGCTTAAGGTAGTGCCGCAAATTAACGAAGGCACCTCGGTTAAGCTCACCATTGAGCAAGAAGTCTCTGGCATTAACGGGAAAACCGGTGTCGACGTGACTTTCGCAACCCGCCGTTTAACTACTACTGTGATGGCTGACTCTGGCCAAATCGTAGTGCTAGGTGGTTTGATTAACGAAGAAGTGCAAGAAAGCGTGCAAAAAGTTCCTTTCTTGGGTGACATTCCGATTATTGGTCACTTATTTAAATCATCGTCATCGGGTCGCAAAAAGAAAAACCTGATGGTGTTTATTAAGCCCACCATTATTCGTGATGGCATTACTATGGAAGGCATTGCCGGCCGTAAGTACAACTATTTCAGAGCCTTGCAGTTAGAGCAGCAAGAGCGCGGCGTTAACTTAATGCCAAACACTAATGTGCCTATCCTTGAAGAGTGGGATCAAGCCGAATATTTATCTGATGAAGTGAATGCGATTTTAGAGCGTTACAAAGAGGGTAAAGGCTTAGCAACGCCTATGCGTCAGACTGATGGCACCTTAAAAGTGTTAGACGAAAACAAACAAAAAGATAAAGTCGATGAGTGATATTCAGCCAAACTCTGGGCTTGCGACTGAGCTTGCCGATGTTAACCAAGACTTGCTGTCAGAGGCCGATATTGATGCGGCCTATGTTAGCAACAGTCGCGACCGTTTGCCGTTTGCTTTCGCCCATCGCTTTGGGGTGACCTTAGATAAGCAAGACGATAAGCTTACCTTGTTTCATCGTAACGATACGCCGCTGGCAGTCTTGCTAGAAGTGCGCCGCTACTCTGGGTGTACCTTGCCCTTGGTTGCTCTACACGATGATGCCTTTGAAGCTAGGTTAACCGCCGCTTATCAAGCTAACTCTTCTGAAGCGCAGCAATTAATGGAAGACATAGGCAATGAGATGGACTTGTTCACCTTAGCCGAAGAGATGCCGCAAACCGAAGACTTACTGGAAGGTGATGACGACGCGCCTATCATTCGTTTAATCAATGCCTTGTTATCGGAAGCCATTAAAGAAGAAGCCTCAGATATTCACATTGAAACCTATGAAAAACAGCTCATTGTTCGCTTCCGTGTCGATGGCATTTTAAAAGAAGTGCTTAAGCCTAATCGCAAGCTGTCATCCTTGTTGGTGTCGCGTATTAAGGTTATGGCAAGGCTTGATATCGCCGAAAAACGGGTGCCGCAAGATGGCCGCATTTCATTGCGTATTGGTGGCCGCGCGGTGGATGTGCGGGTATCGACTATGCCATCAAGTCATGGCGAGCGGGTAGTGCTGCGTTTGCTTGACAAAAACGCCGGCAATCTTGATTTAAAACAGTTAGGTATGACCGAAGGTGTGCGGGTGCGCTTTGATGTGCTTATTCGTAAACCCCATGGCATCTTATTGGTGACCGGTCCCACCGGCTCAGGTAAAAGTACCACACTTTATGCGGGCTTAACTGAGATTAACTCTAAAGATACTAACATCTTAACGGTTGAGGACCCGATAGAATATGAGCTGCACGGCATAGGTCAGACACAGGTCAATACTAAGGTTGATATGACCTTCGCCCGCGGTCTGCGCGCGATTTTGCGTCAAGATCCTGATGTGGTGATGATAGGTGAAATCCGTGACTTAGAAACCGCGCAAATTGCGGTGCAAGCCTCGTTAACTGGTCACTTAGTGATTTCTACCTTGCATACCAATACCGCCTCTGGCGCCATTACTCGTTTGCAAGATATGGGCGTTGAGCCTTTCTTAGTGTCATCGAGCTTACTCGGGGTGCTGGCGCAGCGCTTAATTCGTACCTTATGTCATGAATGTAAGTTGCCCCACACCGCCGATGTGCGTGAGCGTCAGTTGCTTGGCATTGAAGAGGATGCCAGCGATGTCGTGATTTATCGCGCCAATGGCTGCGCTGCTTGTGGGCACAATGGTTATCGTGGCCGTACTGGTATCCATGAGTTATTAGTGGTTGACGATCATATTCGTGAGCTCATCCACAGTGGTCGCGGCGAGCTTGCCATTGAAAAGCATTTGCGTAAACAAACGCCGAGTATTCGCCATGATGGCATGAGCAAGGTGCTTGCTGGGGTCACTACCTTAGAAGAAGTGCTGCGCGTTACGCGCGAGGAATAATAGGTGCCGGCATTTGAATATAAGGCGCTCACCAAACAAGGCGCCCAGAAAAAAGGGGTGATAGAGGCCGACAGTGCTCGTCATGCCCGCAGTCAGCTGCGCGATCAACAGTTGATGCCGTTAGACATTCAACCGATTGCGGCCAAAGAAACCCACACTCGTCAAAGCTTTAGCTGGTTTAAGCCTAAGGTTTCTGTGGCTGAACTGGCATTGATCACTCGCCAAATTGCGACCTTAGTGGCCGCGGGTATTCCCATTGAAGAAACCCTTAAAGCCGTCGGTCAGCAGTGTGAAAAAGCGCGCTTAGCTAGCTTAATCATGGCAGTGCGTTCGCGCGTGGTGGAAGGTTACTCGCTAGCTGATTCCATGGCTGAGTATCCTCATGTGTTTGATGATTTGTACCGCGCCATGGTGGCCTCAGGTGAAAAGTCGGGTCACTTAGAGGTTGTGCTTAATCGTTTGGCAGATTATACCGAGCGGCGCCAACAGCTTAAATCTAAGCTGACCCAAGCCATGATCTATCCCATCATGCTGACCTTAGTGGCCATAGGTGTGATATCGATTTTGTTGGTAGCAGTAGTGCCAGAAGTGGTCGGTCAGTTTCAGCACATGGGGCAAGAGTTACCGACTGCGACGCGCATCCTGATTGCAGCGTCTGACTTTATGCAAAGCTATGGCCTAGCTATGGTGGGCTTAATCCTTAGTGGCAGTTTATTGATGCAAAAGCTGTTGCAAAAGCCCTTGTTTAAAATGAAGTATCATACCTTGTTGCTGAAAATGCCCGTGGTGGGCAAGGTCAGTAAAGGGGTGAATACCGCCCGTTTTGCCCGTACGTTAAGTATTTTATCGGCAAGTTCTGTGCCTTTACTTGAGGGCATGCGCATTGCCTGCGACGTACTGCAAAACGTGCGAGTGCGCGAAGCGGTGGAAGATGCCACGGCGCGGGTGCGAGAAGGAACTAGCTTAGGCGCAGCGCTTGGCAATACTAAGCTGTTCCCACCTATGATGCTGTACATGATAGCGTCCGGTGAAAAGAGTGGTCAGTTAGAGCAGATGCTAGAGCGCGCGGCAGATAACCAAGACAATGAGTTTGAAGCCAACGTCAACATTGCCTTAGGGGTGTTTGAACCTATGTTGGTAGTGTCTATGGCGGCGGTAGTGCTATTTATTGTGCTCGCGATTTTGCAGCCGATATTAGCCCTTAACAATATGATTAGTGGATAGTGATGTTATTTGGCCTCAGGCCTTTATTGGAGAAGTAATCAATGCAAAGAAATACAAGACAACAGGGCTTCACCTTACTGGAAGTCATGGTCGTTATTGTGATCTTAGGTATTTTGGCATCCATGGTGGTTCCAAACCTTATGGGTAACAAAGAGAAAGCCGACCAACAGAAAGCTGTGTCCGACATAGTTGCGCTGGAAAACTCGCTCGACATGTACAAGTTAGATAACAGTATTTATCCAACCACAGAGCAAGGCTTAGATGCCTTAGTGCAAAAGCCAAGTGGTTCACCTGAGCCGCGCAATTATCGTAACGAAGGTTACCTTAAGCGTTTGCCACAAGACCCATGGCGCAACGACTACTTGTTATTAAGCCCTGGCGAAAATGGCAAGATTGATGTGTTCAGTGTGGGCCCTGATGGCCAGGCGGGTACTGAAGATGACATAGGCAACTGGAATCTACAGAAATTTCAGTAATGGCTAATTCTCGCCACCTAGGCTTTACCTTGCTAGAAGTGCTGCTGGTGGTCCTGTTAATGGGGATTGCCGCCAGCGCTGTAACTTTGTCGCTTGGCAGTAACGGCCCACAACAACAACTAGATAAGCATGCCAACCAGTTTATGACGGCCGTGCGCGTGGTGCTGGATGAAGCCATACTCAATGGCCAGTTTTTGGGGGTGGTGGTCGCGCCTGACAGCTATGAATTTGTGGTCTTTCATGAGGATAAGTGGCAAGTTCTCGAGAAAGACCGGCTTTTGAGTAAGCGTGAATTAGAGCCAGAAGTGCAGCTTGATGTGATTGTTGAAGGTATGCCGCTTATCCAAGACGATGAACAAGATAATTCTTGGTTTGAAGAGCCATTTAAAGAGGCTGACGCTGGCTTTGAGCAAGATAAAAAACAGCCCGAGCCACAAATATTATTATTTCCTAGCGGTGAAGTGACGGCCTTTGAAGTGATTTTCTCCACTCGTGGTGATAGCAAAGAGCTTATCCAAGCCAAAGTGTTTGCCGACACTTTAGGCCGAGTGAGTAGGGAGTCCTTGAGTGAAATTTAATAAGGGGATGACCTTATTGGAAGTCATGGTCGCGCTTGGTATTTTTGCGGTGGCGGCGCTCGCTATTACCAAAAGCTTGGGCGACTTGATGGCCAACATGCCGATTTTAGAAGAGCGTACCCAAGCCCAGTGGGTGGCTGACAATCAAATGGTCGATGCGAGATTAGAACCCAACTTTTTGCCTATCGGCAAGAAAGAAGGCACAGAAGAGTTAGCCGGCAAAGAGTGGTTTTGGCGCCGCGAAATAGTCAAAACTACCGATGATAACTTTCGCATGATCCGTATCAGTGTGAGTGATGACCGCCGTTTTGATAGGGTTCATGCCCAAGTGAGTAGTTATGTGGCTAACCCAGACTTATAAACGCAATCTAGCCGGCTTTACTTTGCTGGAAATGCTAATTGCCATCGCGATTTTTGCCTTGTTGGGTTTAGCGTCCAATACAGTGCTGCAAGCTGTGATGAAGAATAATGAAGTCACCAAAGACTTTGCTAAGCATTTGCAAGGCTTACAAATAGGCTTTGGTGCCATTGCCCGTGACTTGCAACAAATGGTGCCGCGCCATCCAAGGGGCGCCGATGGTAGTCGCAGTAATACTGTGCTGCAAGCCGGTAAAGGCTTGTTAGATTCTGATGATGAAGCCTTAGTGTTTTACCGCTTAGGCTGGTTAAATCCTAATGGCTTATTGCCAAGGGGCAGCATTCAGGCCATTGCCTATGTGTTAGTGGAAGGGCGATTAGAGCGCTGGCATTTTCCGTACCCAGATCCAGAAATCGGTACTGAGCCGGTAAAAACCGTGTTGATGGATAAGGTCTTAGCCGTAAATTATGCCTTTTATATCAATGATGCTTGGCAAACTAAGATAGATGGCAATCAAATGCCACTGGCCATTGCCATCTCAGTTGAGCAAGAAGGCTATGGCACTATTCAGCGTAAGTTTTTACTGCCGGAAAACTCATTAGTTAAAAATGATGCCCCGAATAATGACGGTAATGATGCCAACCCCAATGATGGCAACCAGGACGATACCGATCAAAATGGCTCGGGGAGTAATGATACCGATTATAACGGCAATGCCTCAGGCGGTGATGCTGAGGGAGACACTAATACATGAGGCGCGAAGGCATTAAGCGCAGAGACATTAAGCGCACAGTCACTAAGCCCTTATCAACCAAGGGCATTGGCGCCAAACGCCAGTCTGGTGTCGCCTTATTAGTGGTGTTGCTGATAGTCGTAATATTGGCCTCGTTAGCCACAGACATTAGCTCGCGCAATCAATTAGAAGTGCGGCGCACCTTAAATCTGGCGCAGTATGATCAAGCCTATTGGTATGCCATGAGCGCCGAACAGTTAGTAAAAAAGGTACTAAAACAAGATCTTGATGACAGCGATGGCACAGTGCATTTACAGCAATACTGGGCATTAGCCGATGTAGTGTTTCCGGCGGAGCACGGGCAGATCTCAGGCAAGATCACCGACATGCGCTCTTGTTTTAACCTTAATGCCTTGTCGCAGCAGACTAAAGAAGTTGAAAACGGCGCGCCTAAAATGCCCTTACCCACTCGCCAGTTTCAAGCCTTGTTAGTGGCGTTAGGCATGGATGAATTTAGCGCCGAGCGTTTAAGTCATAACCTTAAAGATTATGTGGATGCCGATGATATGGTAAGCCCATCGGGCGCGGAAGATGCTGAATATGAAGCGCGAACTGTGCCTTATCGCGCTGCTAATAATCTATTGCAGCATCGCAGTGAATTACGAGCTGTCATTGGCTTTACCCAAGATATTTATCAGAAGTTGCAGCCTTATGTGTGCGCCATTCCAGGCGATGATCGGCAGTTACTGAACGTTAATACCTTGCAAGCAGAACAAGCGCCATTGCTTGCTGCCATGTTAGATAATCAAATTTCTGTGGGCGAGGCGCAAAACATTATTGGTCAGCGCCCCAATGGCGGTTTTGAGAAGGTAACAGAGTTTTGGGAGATAGGCTCAGTGTCTAATCTGCAGCAAAATGATGTGATGAAGTCGAGCATAGTCGTCGATAGCCAGTACTTCTTGTTGCAGGCTGGGGCCGAGGTCGATGATGCCGTATTTTTAATGGACACAGTATTTAAGCGACAAAGCGGCAATAAGATGGCGGTGATCGCCCGTCAATTTGGTGGACAAAAATAACAATCTTGCACCAATGCAGGAGTGGAGAATAAACGTGAGTGAACGCCTGATAATACGTCTAGGCATAGATAATGCGAGCCCTTGCCATTGGTTGATTTGGTCAGCCGCGGTCAATGAAGTGATCGCCTCTGGTGTTCTGGCAACGCCTGCGCAGTTAACCACTATTAGCGAGCATGCCGCTCATCGTCCCGTTGACGTATTAGTGTCATCGGCAGGCTTAACTTTGACCCAAGTGCATTTGCCACTTAAAGGTCAGCGTCAGGCGCTAAAGGCCTTACCTTTTATGCTGGAAGAAAACCTAGCGGGTAATGTGGATGATATGCATTTTGTGCCATCGGCTCGTGATGGTGATTTACTTGGCGTAGTGGCCGTGAGTCATCAGCAAATGCAACTTTGGCTCACTTGGCTGACAGAGGCTGGCATTACAGCACGAAGCTTATTGGCTGATAGCTTATGCCTGCCATTGGTGGACGGCTGTAATTGGAGCGCCATGGCCTTTGGCGATCAATTATTGCTGCGCACCAATCAAGCCTTAGGCTTTGAATTACCTAACTCTTGGGTACCTTTGGCGTGGGCTAAATTGACTACCAAATTAACTGAGCCGCCAGTTGTGGCCTGCTTTACTGAGTTAGCGTTACCTAATTGCGAGATGCGTGAGCAGCCCCTTGAATTACCTATGCAAGTGCTGGTTTCAGGCATAGCAAGTGCCACTGGCAACTTACTCACTGGTGCTTACAAGCCGCAAAAACACTATGGCGCCGCCTTAAAACGGTGGATCCCGGTAGCGGCTATGGTGCTGCTGGCGCTGGTGTTGTCTTTAGTGGATAAAGGCGTGTCGATTTATCGCCTGAATCAGCAGGCTGAGCAAGTCGAGCAGCAAGTCCAAACCATTTTCACCAAGATGGTGCCAGGCAGTAGCCGCATAGTGAATTTGCGTAATCAGCTCGGTGGCGAACTACGTAAATTGCAAGGCCAAGGCGGTGGTGGCCAGCTATTTGCTATGTTGAGCGAGCTTGAGCCTGTGTTTAAGGCCGTGCCAACCCTTAAGCCGAGTGGTTTGCGGTTTGATAGTCAGCGCAGTGAGTTGCGCTTACAAGTCACCGCCGGCAGTTATGGGCAAATCGAGAAATTTCGCGAGTTAGCCAGTAAGTATTTCAAGGTTGAAGCCGGCGCCATGAATAGCGCGGAACAGTCAGTGACCAGCACTCTGACCTTGAGGAGAATTTAATGCAACAGAGCTTAATGAACTGGTGGGAATCACTAGTGCAGCGTGAGCGCCAAATGGTCGCGGCGGCGGCGGTTATGGTAGTTATAGGCATAGGTTATTGGGGCATATGGAGTCCAATCAATAATGCACTGCAAGACGCCGAGCAGCGTTTGCACACCCAGCAGCAAAATTTGCAGTATGTTAAAACCACGGCCAATCAAATCACCGCCTTGCGACAAGCGGGTGCTAAGGGCGGCAATCGCGGTAGCATCAGCAATATAGTCACTAAAACTGCGGGCGATTTCCAGCTTGAAATTAGCCGGATGCAGCCACAAGGTAAGTCGATTCAATTGTGGATGGATGATGTGCCTTTTAATACCTTAATGAGTTTTCTCGATAACCTAGTACAAGAGCAAGGCTTGTCTCTTGATAGCTTAGATATCAATGAGACCGATGCCCCTGGCGTTGTACAGGTGCGTCGAATCCAGCTGTCGCAATAAGGAACATGCTTTGAAAGTGCTTAAGAAACTAGTAGTGTTTGTCTTGCTGTATCTAGTGTTTATGGTGACCTTGTTCCCAGCCAATGTCGCTATTTCTTGGCTGACGCTGCCCAAAAATATCTCGCTCTCAGGCGTGAGCGGCAGTGTGTGGGCTGGCAAGATAGCGCAGGCGAATATCGATGGTCGCCAACTAGATAATTTGAGCTGGCAATTATTACCCGCGCAATTACTAAAAGGCCAAGCGGCGGCAGATATCATCATAGGTAACCGCGCCTCAGCGGTAAATGGTAAGGCGTGGCTGGGTTATAGCGCGGCGGGCTTAGCCCTTAAAGATGTCAGAATCGAAGCGCCACTTAAATGGATAATAGGTAATACGCGTTTGCCGTTTCGCGCTGAAGTGCAGGGCGATATTACTGTGATGCTCACAGGCTTTAAGCAAGGCACACCTTGGTGCGAAGCGCTTGATGGCAAGGCCTTTGCCTCCGACTTACAAGTCAATAACCAGTTTGGCAAGTATCCACTAGGTGAGCTACAAGTGGCCATGAGTTGCACCGATGGCCAAGTGCAAGTGGCTATGGATGAAGCCACCAATGGCCTTGGGATCTCAGGGACTGCCGTTGTTGGTGACAAGATGCAACTAGTGCTAGATGCCAAGATACGTGAAACAGATACCATGCCAAGCGATCTTAAAAAAGCCTTGAGCTTCTTAGGCCGCAGCGATGATATGGGTTATTACCCACTTAAATTTAATGGCCGCATTCCTGGGCTGTAATTTAATCATGTAGAGACTCTAGGCAAGGCTAACCCTTTGCCTAGAGACCTGATATTCACATCAATATTTCATTCAAACCATTCAAACCATTCAAACACTTATCACAGACCCAGTAACTAGCCATTGGCGCTAAGTAGTGGTAGCAGTAATACTTGATAATCACTGATCGCCTTAAAATCTGTCATCACTTGTGGCGTCTTGTGGGAGTCCGGATTAGTAATTCCGAGCTGAAAACCAATCCCTGCCGCCTTAGCTGCCACTAAGATTTTGGGGCTGTCATCAATAAATAGGCAGCGCTCTGGCACCAAGTCAAACGCCTTAATGGCATATCGCCAAAACTCAGGGCACTCTTTTGCAAAGCCAGTATTATGACTTGAAAGCTGACCTTCTAATTCAGTCCCTAAACCTGTATGGGCTAATTTGAGCGCTAAGTTATCAGGATGCGCGTTAGTGAGTAAGATTCGGCGTTTATTGGTCTGCTTTAAGGCTTTTAAAAAAGGTAAGCTGTCTTGGCGCCATTGAATTTTTGCTGCGGCTTCATGATGCAGGGCTAAAATATCTAAGCCTAAAGCATTGCTCCAATAATCTAGGCAATACCAATCTAATGTTCCAGCCACTTGATGGTAAGCGTTATCAACTAAGGCATGGGCTGCAGTTAGCGATATTTGATGTTTAGCGCTTAGGGCTTGCGGTACTAATTGCTGCCAAATGCAGTTGTCATAATGCAGGTCAAGCAAGGTGCCATCCATGTCTAATAACACAGTATCAATTTGTTGCCATGGAAACATAGGTGTCCTTTGTGATGATCTAGATATTTTCAGTTGTGCAATAGCAGCAGCATAGTAAGATTAGCTAGCAAAAGATAACTCAATTTACCCAGCTCATTAGAGGACACTATGAGTTCAAGGCAAAAGCCAGAAATTCTCCATCGGCAAGTCGTTGCTCATAGTCGTTTGTTTAAGATTGAGCAAATTCATCTCAAGTTCTCCAATCAAGTGGAGCGCGTGTATGAGCGCATGGCAGGTGGCAGCCGCGGCGCCGTAATGGTCGTTCCCATATTAGGTGATGAGCTGTTACTGGGGCGAGAATATGCAGCTGGCACAGATAATTATGAGCTAGGCTTCCCTAAGGGCTTAATTGACCCTGGTGAAGATGCTATTACTGCTGCCAATCGTGAGCTACAAGAAGAAATTGGTTATCAAGCAGGACGCTTAACCTTGCTAAAAGAGCTATCCCTCGCGCCCGGTTATTTTTCCAGTAAGATGCAGATTTTTTTGGCGCAAGACTTAAGTCCAAGCAAGTTAGAAGGCGATGAGCCTGAGCCCATTGAAATTGAAACTTACCCATTAGCGCAGTGGGAGCAGCTGTTAGACAATCCCGACTTTACCGAATCCAGAAGCGTGAGCGCCTTATTTTTAGCGCTTAAGCATCTTAACCATGAGTCTTAATACTCAAGTAGATTAACCCGTCCTATTTTGTGTGAGGTTAAGCGGTTTTGCATTGGCCCTTAACCACTGGAGTAAGCATGCAACCAGAACAATGGCTTGAAGCCGTGATTGAGATAGCCAGTGATGCGGCATCAACAATTAAAGCTATCTATCTTGATGGCTGTTTTGAGCAACAAACTAAACTGGATAACACGCCAGTGACTTCGGCAGACCTTGCTGCGCATCAGTTAATTACCACTCGCCTTAAGGCGTTAACGCCTGATATTCCTGTTATTTCTGAAGAAGACAGCCACCTTCCGCTATCAATGCGAGAACACTGGCCGCGCTACTGGCTGGTGGACCCATTAGATGGCACTGGTGAGTTTATTGCTGGCAGTGGTGATTTCTCGGTGATTATTGCTTTGGTTGAACATAACCGCCCGATCATGGGGGTAGTGTATGTGCCTATGACAGATGTGTGTTACTACGCCATTGCTGGCCTTGGCGCTTATAAGCGTGCCGCCAATCAAGAAATCCGCATTCAAACTCGCACTCTAGCGCAAGGCCAAAAGAGCAATATGCGCTTGGCCGTGAGTCGCCGCCAAGATCCGCAGTCAGTGCTTAAGCTATTTTCTAACCCTAAACATTGTGAGTTAGTCGTCATGGGCGGCGCCGCCCTTAAAGCTTGCTTAGTGGCTGAAGGTCGCGCCGATTGTTATGTACGAGTTGGCCCTACAGGTGAGTGGGATACAGGCGCGGCGCAAATTATTGTCGAAGAAGCGGGTGGCCAAATTATGGATATTAGCTTGTCGCCCTTGAGTTACAACGAAAGAGAAACCATGGAAAACCCTAATTTCATCGTAGTAGGCATGCCGTCTTTACCTTGGGATGAAATATTGCAGGAGCAATAAGTGACGAATATTTTTTTACCTGTGGCCGAAAAATCGGATCTCGCAGCAATTTTTGCGCTAGAGCAGCAAGTGTTTGGCCATCATTCTTATCCTGACTTTTTCTTTCGCCAAGTGTTTGATTGTTGGCATGATGGCTTAGTGCTGGCTAAAGATGAGCAGGCTAACTTAGTCGGTTATCAATTAGCGGTGAGGGCATCGGATCCTAAAGATTATTGGATTTTATCCTTAGCCGTCGCCACCTCTTATCAAGGCCGCGGCATAGGAAAGCAACTAATTAATGCGGGTATTGCTAAGGCGCCTGCTGGAGTTGAGCGCATCTTATTAACTGTGTCACCCACTAACCCCGCGCGCCACATGTACGCTGCCCAAGGGTTTGTGGAAATAGCCTTTGAGGAGGACTATTTTGGCCCAGAACAGGCGCGATTAGTGATGGTGCTGACGCTCACTTAAGTCCTTATCATCACGCGTTAAAGGATACACGGATGTTTTTCAGTCGACGTTTTTTTCCCTATTTTGTCGTGCAGTGCCTTGGCGCCCTTAATGATAATGTCTTTAAAAATACCCTGTTGTTAATGGTGGCTTGGGCCAGCATTAACGACTTGCCTATGCCTATCGACGTATTTGTAAATTTAGCGGCCGCGTTATTTATCCTGCCATTTTTGCTGTTTTCAGCCCATGCAGGCTATATCGCCGATGGCCATGATAAGGCGTGGTTGATCCGCTGGCTTAAAGCCATAGAATTTGTGCTTATGTTAGCTGGCGCTGTGGCGATTATGACCCACAGCTATGTGTGGATGCTGGCATTACTGTTTTTGATGGGCACCCAATCGGCTTATTTTGGCCCAGTAAAATACGCCTTATTACCGCAATCACTGGCAAGTAGTGAATTAGTGCGCGGCAATGCTTGGGTGGAGGTCGGCACCTTTCTTGCTATTTTAGCTGGCACTATTGGCGCTGGGGTAATGATGGCAAGCAGTAACGCTGCTGTGTTAAGTGCATCCGCCGTCGTTGTCTTTGGCGGCATAGGTTGGTTTGCCAGTTTAGCCATAGCGCCTTTACCGCCATTAGCGGCGGCAAGTGCTAACAGCCATCAAGGCTATTGGCGCTTATTGCAAAGCGTTAAAGCGCAAAGCAATATCTTTACGGCAGTGCTTGGCATTAGCTGGTTTTGGTTTGTGGGCGCCATTTATCTTACTCAGTTTCCGAATTTCACCCGTTTATTTTTACATGCCAATCCTGGGGTGGTGTCATTACTGTTGGCGCTATTTTCCATTGGCATAGCTAGTGGCTCATTTATGTGCGTCAAGCTTGCTAAAGGGCAGATTGAATTAGGTTTATTGCCAATTGGCCTTTTGGGCTTAGTCGTATTCGGGCTGGATTTAGTCTGGGCAGTGCAGGGCGTAAACCCGCTCGCTAATGGCGAGTTGTATGTTGCGAGCGACTTTATTCAAAGCAGCAGTCACTGGCGCTTAATGGTGGATTTATTTATGGTGGGGCTGAGTGGCGGCATTTATATTGTGCCGCTGTATAGCTTCATTCAAGCGGAGGCGCGGCCATCGGAGCGCGCGCAAGTGATAGCAGCGAATAATATTTTGAATGCCATCTTTATGATTGCCTCGGCCTTAGTAGCGATTGTGTTGCTGCAAGTGCTGGAACTTAGCATTGTGCAATTGTTTGCTATTACTGCATTGATGAATCTGCCAGTGATTTATTTACTCTGTTTAACTAAGCCCAAGTTTAAACGGGCGGCGCTGAGTTATTTACGCGGAAGTAATCGCTAGATAAGTGTAAACAGCGGTAAAAATAACGCCCTCAGATGAGGGCGTTAGTGTTTATTTGGTTTGTTCATCGAGCCACTGATGCATATCTGCATGGCTGCCTTTGAACTTAACTCGCGGCGCTTTTTCTTGCAGCTGGTATTGATACATAGGGTCGTAATAGATATCGAGCAGTAAGGATATCCAAGCTAAATGCCCAGACGTATCATTGCGTGACAGCTGTAAATCTAAGGCGCTAGCAATAATCTGCTGGAACTCAGCATATTGCTTGCCGCCTAAGCGCTTTTTAATGCCAGTAATACTTTGCTCAAGATAGCCGCTAAAGGCGATAAAGCCTTGCTCTTCACCTAAACGCTCAACGTAACCTTGGTGCATGATATGCACGTAGTCATTAAGTAAGCGTTGTAAGCGCGCATCCTGACATTCTTCCAGCACTAACACATCGGCTTGCTGCATCTTTTCATAAAAGCTTTGTGGGATAGCCGAGCGGCCAATCAAAAAGCTTTCATCTTCCAGTAAAAGTGATGAGCAAGCGCGCTGTTGATGCTTTAATAGCGCCACAGCTAAGTTGTTCTCAAAATTAATCTGAGTTGGCTGCGGTTCATGCTTCTTACCGAAGCTTGAACCTCTGTGATTAGCTATGCCTTCAAGATCAACCGCTTCTTGGCGCTGCAGTAAAAAATCTGTCTTACCTGAACCTGTGATGCCGCTTAATATCTGCATAGACTGCTGTGGCACACTATCGATGACACCAATCAAATATTGGCGCATGGCCTTATAGCCACCTTCAACATAAGCAACATCCACCCCAGCGTCTTTTATCCACTGCTGAGTAATGCGTGAGCGTTGGCCGCCACGAAAACAGTTGATGTAGGCATCGGGATTGGCCTTGATAAAATCCAGCCACGCATCAACGCGCTGCTGCTTGAGCTTGCCTCTGACCAGTTCATGGCCGAGAGCGAGCGCAGCCTCCGGGCCTTGTTCTTTATAGCAAGTACCGACTTTATGGCGCTCGCCATCGCTCATCAAGACCAAATTGACTGAGCTTGGGAATGCGCCCTTGATGAATTCAATCGGAGCCCGAGTATCAATCAGCGGTCGGTCCTCGAGGAAGATATCCCGGTACTGACTCGCTGGAATGACTTGACTCATTATTTGAGCTCCACAGTCGTGGTCGCGCTGTCTGCTGGCAGTAAGCTACCGATACAGATAGGAGCAATGCCTTCTGCGGTCAGTAAGTTAATCAATTCAGCTTCGCCTTCTGCTGAGACTGCTACTAACAAGCCGCCACTGGTTTGTGGATCGCACAGCAGTGCTTTTTGCTGCTCAGTCAGGCTTGGCAGGTGCTCACCATAGCTATCAAAGTTGCGATGGGTGCCACCAGGAATGCAGCCAAGATCCAAATAATGTTGGGTCTTAGTCAGCAAAGGCAATGCCGCCATATCAATTTGCGCGCTAACATTGGCGCCGTGACACATTTCTAGCAAGTGACCCGCAAGACCAAAGCCTGTGACATCTGTCATGGCATTTACGCTGCTTATTTTAGCTATCTTGGCGCCAACCTTGTTTAACTGGCACATAGCTTCTGGTGCTATATGTAAGTCTTCATCGGCCAATTTCTTTTGCTTCTGCGCTGTGGTCAAAATGCCCACACCAATCGGCTTAGTCAGATATAAGCGATCGCCCGCTTGCGCGGTATTGTTTTGCTTTAATTCAGTTAATGGGATTTGACCAGTAACCGCTAAACCAAAAATTGGCTCAGGGGCATCAATGCTGTGGCCACCGGCAAGAACAATACCCGCATCGGCGCAGGCTTGACGTCCGCCATCAACAACTTGCTGAGCAACTTCCGCGCTGAGCTTATTCACTGGCCAGCCTAAAATCGCAATCGCCATGATAGGTGTGCCACCCATGGCATAAATATCACTGATGGCGTTAGTGGCAGCAATGCGGCCGAAGGTAAAAGGGTCATCGACAATCGGCATGAAGAAGTCGGTAGTGCTGATAATGCCGGTTTCATCATTTAAACGATAAACCGCGGCATCATCACGACTTTGATTACCAACTAACAAGTTAGGATCTTTAAATTCAGGGAGTTGCGAGCCTAAAATGGTGCTCAGAACTTTAGGAGAGATTTTGCAACCGCAACCAGCTCCATGGCTATATTCGGTTAATTTGATATTACTTGCCATTGCAGACACCTGTAAGCGGAATATTATGTCGAACATAATAGCCAGATATAGGCGTCATGCAACTTAGGCTTGTAAATAAGCGGCCTAGCACAAGGTCTGTGGTTAGAAAGGAAGCTCCCGCGTCACCCGCTGCCAATGCTTAAATTTATGCGTCAAATTAATCCGCAGTTCGGCTACTTCTTGCTTTAAATCGCAATAGCTGAGGGTTTGCCGTTTAGCGTCCAGCAAGGCTTTCTTTGCTTGGTAGTATGCAATAAGTGCTTGTTTTATATCTTCATATTCATTATCAAGCTTGCTGATCCACACTTCGCCATTCGGCAATTTGGCTAGCTGAGTTTGCGCCTGCTTCAGCTGCATTTCTAGCTTGGCGGTTTCAATGCGCTCTTGCGGTACTTGGCGCAGATCTTTAGCCAGACCGCAATATGAAAATAGCTTAATTAACCACTTGGTGGGATCGTACTGCCACCAGTGAATGCCATTGCGATAATCATATTCAAAGATGTGATGAAAATTATGGTAACCCTCACCATAAGTTAACAGCGCGATTAAACCATTGTCCCGCGCGGTATTTTTATCTGTATATGGCTGTTTGCCCCAAATGTGGGCCAGCGAGTTAATGAAGAAGGTGCAGTGGTGCACTACCACTAAACGTAAGAAACCAGCCATGAGCAACATAGAGAGCATATCGCCATTGAGCCAGCCCAAGAACAAAGGCAGGCCAAGATTCATCACCAATAACAGGCTGACATAATGCTTATGTTGCCACATGACTATCGCATCATTTTGCAAGTCTTTGACGTTGCTGTAGTCATGATAACGCTGGTGTTGGTATTCCCGTAGCATCCAACCTATGTGGCTGTACCAAAAGCCCATTTTGGCGGAATAGGGGTCTCTATCATTATTATCGACATGCTTATGATGAATGCGATGATCGCTGCACCAATGTAATGCACTGTTTTGTAAGGCCAGCGCCCCGCCGAGAGCGTAAATCACGCGGATGACTGGGTGAGCTTTATAAGTCTTGTGGGACCAGAGTCTGTGATAACCTGCTGTGATAGATAAACCACTGAAAAATGCCAGCACGATAAATGCCAGCCATTCCATACCATCGAAGCCATGGGTGATGGCACGCCAAGGAACGAAAATAAAGGCAATGGCGAAAGTGATTGAGAAGATTAGAACATTGATCCAAATAATCGGGGGTTTGCGCATCAAGGCTTCCATGTTGAATGAGCGTACATCTGTAAGCTAATTTAGCCTTTGTTCGATTTTCGGTCAAGACTGAGGGCTGTGTTTACTCAATAAAAACGGTATCATTCGCTAAATCAATATCAATATGGAAGACAGCATGGGGATCCGCGCGCAGCAAAAAGAGAAGACACGGCGAGCATTAGTGGATGCCGCATTTAATCAATTAAGTGCGGAGCGGAGTTTTTCTAGCTTGAGTTTGCGTGAAGTCGCTCGTGAGGCCAATATTGCGCCCACTTCTTTTTATCGCCACTTTAAAGACATGAATGAATTAGGTCTGACCATGGTGGATGAGGGCGGCTTAACCTTGCGCCAGATGATGCGTAAAGGGCGCCAGCGCGCTGAAGCGGGTGGGAGTGTCATTCGGATTTCAGTGGAAACCTTTATGGAAGTGCTGGATTCTAACCCTAACGTGTTTCGTATTTTGCTGCATGAACGCTCAGGCACCTCGGCAGCCTTTAGAGCCGCAGTAGCCCGTGAAATCGAGCACTTTATTTCTGAACTGACGCATTATATTGAAGCGTCCACTGGCCGTTCTCCTGATTTAGCCCGCGCTCAAGCAGAAGCTTTAGTGACGCTGGTGTTTAATGCTGGCGCTGCGGCCTTAGATATGAAGCGAGTCGAGCGTAAAATCTTGGCCGAGCAATTGGTGATGCAACTGCGTATGGTCGCCAAAGGCGCAGAAATGCTGCAGCTTAGAATTACAGGTACTGCTGTATAAAAGGAGCCGTAGGGCTCCTTTTTATGGTGTTTTAATATTTACGCTAGTTTCGATTAGGCAGATTTGCGCACCAATAACACGCCACATTCTTTATGGTGGGTATATGGGAACTGATCGAACAGGGCAAACCGTTTAACGTCATGGGTTTGGGTCAGCACTTTCAGGTTATCTTTTAAGGTGTCTGGATTGCATGAAATATACAAAATGCGCTCATACCCTTGCACTAATGCTACCGTATCTGGATCTAGGCCCGCCCGTGGAGGGTCAACAAATATGGTGTTGCACTGATAACTCTTAAGATCGATATCCTTTAAGCGCGTGAATTGACGGCCGTGATTCATAGCTTCGCTAAAATCTTCAGCCGACATACGGATAATTTGCAGGTTATCTATATTGTTGATGGCGATATTGTACTGCGCCGAATCCACAGACGGTTTAGCAAGCTCAGTGGCTAATACCCGATTAAAGTTTGGGGCTAATGCGATAGAGAAGTTACCGTTACCGCAATACAGCTCTAATAAATCGCCTTGGCTATCTTGAGTCACATCAATTGCCCACTCCAACATGTGCACTGATACGCCAGCGTTAGGTTGAGTAAAGCTATTCTCGATTTGCTTGTACTTTAATACCTTGCCTTTGACTTCTATGGCTTCAACCACAAAATCTTTATCTAAAGTGATTTTCTGTTTGCGGGCACGGCCAATCAAGTTGACGTTAAATTGCTGCCCTAGTCTAGCTTTCAGGGCTTCAGCCTCTTGCTGCCATTCGCTATCAAGCTGGCGATGATAAAGCAGAGATACCAATATTTCGCCGCTAACCGTAGAAAGGAAATCCACTTGAAAGAGCTTATGACGTAAAGCTTTGTTCGGGCGTAATTCAGCCATCAGCGCCAACATCATGTCATTAATCAGCTTGCTAGCGGGTAAGAACTGATCGCATCTTACTTTTTGCTGGGTTTCGTTATCAAACATGTAGTAATACAAGTCTTCACCTTCATGCCATACACGAAACTCGGCGCGCATACGGTAATGAGCCGGTGCAGAAGCAAATGCTTGGATTTGTGGTGGTGAGAATTCTGCGAAATCAGCCGACAGCTGCTTAATTTTATCATCGAGTTGTGTTTGGTAGCTGGCTGGATCGAGCGCGGCAAAATTCATAAGGTGGTACCATAGACATTATATTGGGGCGCAAATAGTATACTAGCTGGTGAACTTGTCCAGTATCGGCTTTTGCGCTTTATGGATTGCTGTGGGAAAATCACCGTCTTGTGCAAATATCTGGAACCTACTTTGTCTCAGCCTATTTTAGTGTTCGACTCCGGAATTGGTGGCTTATCGGTACTTGCTGAAATTCAGCGATTACTCCCAAGCGAGAACTATCTCTATGTATTTGATAATGCCCGCCTGCCTTATGGTGAACTGGCAGAACAAGTACTTATCGATGGCTGCGTTGCCTTGATTTGCGAACAAGTAGCAAGGACTAACGCCAAATTAGTGGTAGTGGCTTGCAACACGGCGAGCACCTTAGTGTTGCCGCCGCTGAGACAAAAACTATCTATTCCCGTGGTTGGTGTAGTTCCTGCCATTAAGCCCGCTGCCAAACTTACGGTTAATGGCCGCATTGGTTTATTGGCAACGCCTGGAACCATTAAGCGCGCTTATACTCGGCAATTGATTGAGCAATTTACTCCGCACTGTCAAGTTAGCTTATATGCCTCATCTGAATTAGTGATGATGGGGGAGGCTAAGCTTGCTGGGATTCCTGTGGATCATAAGCAACTAGCAACTATCCTAGCGCCAATGCTTAACGATAATATTGATACCTTAGTTTTGGGGTGCACCCATTTCCCACTCTTGAGCGATGAAATCTCCAGTGTGCTAGGTGATAAAGTACGGCTATTGGATTCTGGCGCGGCAATTGCGAGGCGGGTAGTGAGCTTGCTTGAGCAAACAGACAATAAGCTTAAGATAAATCAACAAGCAGAACTGGTTGGCATATATACAAGCATGCAAATCAGTCCTGGCTTGCTGCACGGTTTACAGCGTAAAGGCTTTAGTCGAGTGACTGCTTATGACGCCATCTCAGCTTTTTCAGCTTCCGAATCTTGAGTTTTCGCTTCTCTAACTTTAATGGTGCGTTCTTGGAATAACGCATCATTTAAAGTTTTCATTGCAGACTTAGCGCCCTTATCTGACATCTCAACGAAGCCAAAGCCTTTACGGCGACCCGTTTTACGATCTCTCACCAAACGCACACTGATAACCGGGCCGTGCTGGCTAAATAATTCTTCAACCTCAGACTCGCGTACTTTATAAGGCAAGTTACCTATATAAAGAGTCATAGTTGGACCGCTATAGCTTTCGTTAGAAGACGCTTGTGAGGCAGAATTAATATTGTAAATAATAGCAACTAGAATAACGCCAAGAATGTAGGCCATTGCTGGATGAATTGCTGGCAGGAATTGATAAAAAACAACTGCACCTATTACTGCGACGATAACAGTCAGAAGTAATGACTTAGACATAGAAAAATCTCTGATTAAGTGAAAGAGAAATAAAAATTCTGTTAATAACCTGCCTATCTTAATAAAATGTATGAAATTAAACCAGAGTATTGGTGTTTTTTCAGGCATTATTGCCAAATATGTCGATATCGACCCATTTGGCGTCTATGTTTGCCCTCATGATCCATCCTAATAAAGTCAAAAACGTCCATTTTTGCTGGCTAATAAAACAGGTTGCTGAAAACGTGAGCGCTTGATTGGCGTTTGCGTAAATAAGGGTTGCGCTTAACGCTCGCTTCTCTATAATCCACAACCACTGACACGGCAGACTTGGTAAAACAAGTTGTAAGCGTCGGACAAGTGTTGAGTTCAATAGTAATTCAAAGCTTGGGAGTCAACGAGTTAGCGAGTTTTTCATTAGTGAAAAACATCAAAAAAACACTTGACGCTGAATTGAGGGTGTGTAGAATACGCAGCCCTGACCAGTGAGAAATCACGGTCACGTTCTTTAACAATTTATCAGACAATCTATGTGGACATTCACAGTAGTTGCTAAATCGACAACGATTTAAAACGTCTCACAAGAGACTTCAACGAAGATGTCCGCATAACATGCAAATTCGGTAATTTATCATCGAATCGACAGAATTCATTGAGCAGGACCTTTGGGTCCGAACAAAACTTTAATTGAAGAGTTTGATCATGGCTCAGATTGAACGCTGGCGGCAGGCCTAACACATGCAAGTCGAGCGGCAGCGGGAAGTAACTTGTTACTTTGCCGGCGAGCGGCGGACGGGTGAGTAATGCCTGGGAATTTGCCCATTTGTGGGGGATAACAGTTGGAAACGACTGCTAATACCGCATACGCCCTACGGGGGAAAGCAGGGGAGCCTTCGGGTCCTTGCGCTGATGGATAAGCCCAGGTGGGATTAGCTAGTAGGTGAGGTAAAGGCTCACCTAGGCGACGATCCCTAGCTGTTCTGAGAGGATGATCAGCCACACTGGGACTGAGACACGGCCCAGACTCCTACGGGAGGCAGCAGTGGGGAATATTGCACAATGGGGGAAACCCTGATGCAGCCATGCCGCGTGTGTGAAGAAGGCCTTCGGGTTGTAAAGCACTTTCAGTAGGGAGGAAAGGTTGACGGTTAATACCCGTTAGCTGTGACGTTACCTACAGAAGAAGGACCGGCTAACTCCGTGCCAGCAGCCGCGGTAATACGGAGGGTCCGAGCGTTAATCGGAATTACTGGGCGTAAAGCGTGCGCAGGCGGTTTGTTAAGCGAGATGTGAAAGCCCCGGGCTCAACCTGGGAATTGCATTTTGAACTGGCAAACTAGAGTCTTGTAGAGGGGGGTAGAATTTCAGGTGTAGCGGTGAAATGCGTAGAGATCTGAAGGAATACCGGTGGCGAAGGCGGCCCCCTGGACAAAGACTGACGCTCATGCACGAAAGCGTGGGGAGCAAACAGGATTAGATACCCTGGTAGTCCACGCCGTAAACGATGTCTACTCGGAGTTTGGTGTCTTGAACACTGGGCTCTCAAGCTAACGCATTAAGTAGACCGCCTGGGGAGTACGGCCGCAAGGTTAAAACTCAAATGAATTGACGGGGGCCCGCACAAGCGGTGGAGCATGTGGTTTAATTCGATGCAACGCGAAGAACCTTACCTACTCTTGACATCCAGAGAATTCGCTAGAGATAGCTTAGTGCCTTCGGGAACTCTGAGACAGGTGCTGCATGGCTGTCGTCAGCTCGTGTTGTGAAATGTTGGGTTAAGTCCCGCAACGAGCGCAACCCTTATCCTTATTTGCCAGCACGTAATGGTGGGAACTCTAGGGAGACTGCCGGTGATAAACCGGAGGAAGGTGGGGACGACGTCAAGTCATCATGGCCCTTACGAGTAGGGCTACACACGTGCTACAATGGTCGGTACAGAGGGTTGCAAAGCCGCGAGGTGGAGCTAATCTCACAAAGCCGATCGTAGTCCGGATTGGAGTCTGCAACTCGACTCCATGAAGTCGGAATCGCTAGTAATCGTGGATCAGAATGCCACGGTGAATACGTTCCCGGGCCTTGTACACACCGCCCGTCACACCATGGGAGTGGGCTGCACCAGAAGTAGATAGCTTAACCCTTCGGGGAGGGCGTTTACCACGGTGTGGTTCATGACTGGGGTGAAGTCGTAACAAGGTAGCCCTAGGGGAACCTGGGGCTGGATCACCTCCTTACCTATGCGATTTAGCATTACTGTTGAGTGTTCACATAGATTGTCTGATAGAAGATAGAGAATATTGCGAGACCAAAACATGGGTCTGTAGCTCAGCTGGTTAGAGCGCACCCCTGATAAGGGTGAGGTCGGTGGTTCAAGTCCACTCTGACCCACCAAATTGTTTTGTTATCAAACCGATTTGGCGGATGTTTTAGGTTTCAATATGTTTTCGACTGCTGCAATGGGGCTATAGCTCAGCTGGGAGAGCGCCTGCCTTGCACGCAGGAGGTCTGCGGTTCGATCCCGCATAGCTCCACCATTTCTCTGATTAGAAATGGACACCATTGCAGATTTTGGAATAGAAATGCCAAAGATAATGTAAAATTTATCTTTGGCTTTTTTAAGCCTAATTTCAACCGAGTCGTTGGAATATGTTCTTTAAAAATTTGGAAAGCTGATAGTAGAACTTAGTGCGCGAGCATTAGGTGATACAAAATTGAGTTCTCAAAATACTTTAATCAAGTGTTTTGGATATTCTTTAACTTCAGAAATGAAGTAAATCAAGGCGTTCTTTTGCGAAAGCAAGAGACAGTAAAAACCAGCTAGTTGCAATACGCTCAAGTGAAACTCATTTGGGTTGTATGGTTAAGTGACTAAGCGTATACGGTGGATGCCTTGGCAGTCAGAGGCGATGAAGGACGTAGTAACTTGCGAAAAGCGTTGGCGAGCTAGTAACAAGCATTTGAGCTAACGATGTCCGAATGGGGAAACCCGGCCACATAAGTGGTCATCATACAGTGAATACATAGCTGTATGAGGCGAACCTGGGGAACTGAAACATCTAAGTACCCAGAGGAAAAGAAATCAACCGAGATTCCCTAAGTAGCGGCGAGCGAACGGGGATTAGCCCTTAAGTCTAGGGGGTGTTAGTGGAATGGTCTGGAAAGTCCAACGGTACAGGGTGATAGTCCCGTACATGAAAACTAACCTTAGATGAAAACGAGTAAGGCGGCACACGTGATATGTTGTCTGAACATGGGGGGACCATCCTCCAAGGCTAAATACTCCTGACTGACCGATAGTGAACCAGTACCGTGAGGGAAAGGCGAAAAGAACCCCTGTGAGGGGAGTGAAATAGAACCTGAAACCGTATACGTACAAGCAGTGGGAGCGGTTCTTGAGACCGTGACTGCGTACCTTTTGTATAATGGGTCAGCGACTTACATTTAGTAGCGAGGTTAAGCGAATAGCGGAGCCGTAGGGAAACCGAGTGTTAACTGCGCGTTTAGTTGCTAGGTGTAGACCCGAAACCCGGTGATCTAGCCATGGGCAGGTTGAAGGTTGAGTAACATCAACTGGAGGACCGAACCGACTAATGTTGAAAAATTAGCGGATGACTTGTGGCTGGGGGTGAAAGGCCAATCAAACCGGGAGATATCTGGTTCTCCTCGAAAGCTATTTAGGTAGCGCCTCGCACGAATACCATTGGGGGTAGAGCACTGTTAAGGCTAGGGGGTCATCCCGACTTACCAACCCTTTGCAAACTCCGAATACCAATGAGTACTATGCGGGAGACAGACAGCGGGTGCTAACGTCCGTTGTCAAAAGGGAAACAACCCAGACCGTCAGCTAAGGTCCCAAAGTACTAGCTAAGTGGGAAACGATGTGGGAAGGCTTAGACAGCTAGGATGTTGGCTTAGAAGCAGCCATCATTTAAAGAAAGCGTAATAGCTCACTAGTCGAGTCGGCCTGCGCGGAAGATGTAACGGGGCTAAGCTAGTCACCGAAGCTACGGGTGCATTTCATTAGAGATGCGCGGTAGAGGAGCGTTCTGTAAGCCGTTGAAGGTGAAGGGGTAACCCACGCTGGAGGTATCAGAAGTGCGAATGCTGACATGAGTAACGATAAAGGGGGTGAAAAACCCCCTCGCCGGAAGACCAAGGGTTCCTGTCCAACGTTAATCGGGGCAGGGTGAGTCGACCCCTAAGGCGAGGCCGAAAGGCGTAGTCGATGGGAAACGGGTTAATATTCCCGTACTTGTGCTAACTGCGATGGAGAGACGGAGAAGGCTAGGCTAGCGCGGCGTTGGTAGTCCGCGTTTAAGGTGGTAGGCGGTATTCTTAGGCAAATCCGGGAATACATACGCTGAGAGCTGATGACGAGGTCCTACGGGACTGAAGTAGTTGATGCCATGCTTCCAGGAAAATCTTCTAAGCTTCAGGTTAGCAGGAATCGTACCCCAAACCGACACAGGTGGTCGGGTAGAGAATACCAAGGCGCTTGAGAGAACTCGGCTGAAGGAACTAGGCAAAATGGTACCGTAACTTCGGGAGAAGGTACGCTCCTGCCGGTGATGAGACTTGCTCTCTAAGCTAGCGGGAGTCGCAGATACCAGGTGGCTGCAACTGTTTATCAAAAACACAGCACTGTGCAAAATCGCAAGATGAAGTATACGGTGTGACGCCTGCCCGGTGCCGGAAGGTTAATTGATTGGGTTATCTTCGGAGAAGCTCATGATCGAAGCCCCGGTAAACGGCGGCCGTAACTATAACGGTCCTAAGGTAGCGAAATTCCTTGTCGGGTAAGTTCCGACCTGCACGAATGGCGTAATGATGGCCACGCTGTCTCCAGCCGAGACTCAGTGAAGTTGAAATTGCGGTGAAGATGCCGTATACCCGCGGCTAGACGGAAAGACCCCGTGAACCTTTACTATAGCTTGGCACTGAACATTGAACCTACATGTGTAGGATAGGTGGGAGACTTTGAAGCATGAACGCTAGTTTGTGTGGAGTCGTCCTTGAAATACCACCCTTGTAGTTTTGATGTTCTAACCTAGGTCCCTTATCGGGATTAGGGACAGTGCCTGGTGGGTAGTTTGACTGGGGCGGTCTCCTCCCAAAGAGTAACGGAGGAGCACGAAGGTTGGCTAAGTACGGTCGGACATCGTACGGTTAGTGCAATGGCATAAGCCAGCTTAACTGCGAGACAGACACGTCGAGCAGGTACGAAAGTAGGTCATAGTGATCCGGTGGTTCTGAATGGAAGGGCCATCGCTCAACGGATAAAAGGTACTCCGGGGATAACAGGCTGATACCGCCCAAGAGTTCATATCGACGGCGGTGTTTGGCACCTCGATGTCGGCTCATCACATCCTGGGGCTGAAGTCGGTCCCAAGGGTATGGCTGTTCGCCATTTAAAGTGGTACGCGAGCTGGGTTCAGAACGTCGTGAGACAGTTCGGTCCCTATCTGCCGTGGGCGTTGGATGATTGAGGGGAGCTGCTCCTAGTACGAGAGGACCGGAGTGGACGAACCGCTGGTGTTCGGGTTGTCATGCCAATGGCATTGCCCGGTAGCTACGTTCGGAATCGATAACCGCTGAAAGCATCTAAGCGGGAAGCGAGCCCCAAGATGAGTCATCCCTAGGACTATAAGTCCTCTGAAGGGCCGTCCGAGACTAGGACGTTGATAGGCAAGGTGTGTAAGCGTTGTGAGGCGTTGAGCTAACTTGTACTAATGACCCGAGAGGCTTAACCATACAACCCAGATGGGTTTTACTGAACAAGCCTGAAAGAATCGAAAAATACTTGATTGAAGATTGAGTACTCAATAGCAAAAAATCCCAGGTCGCTTAGCTCAGCTGGGAGAGCACCTCCCTTACAAGGAGGGGGTCACTGGTTCGAGCCCAGTAGCGACCACCATTTTTTGACAGCTTTCCGAATTCCAAATTTGTCTGGAGACCATAGCACTGTGGCACCACCTGATCCCATTCCGAACTCAGAAGTGAAACGCAGTCGCGCCGATGGTAGTGTGGGGTTTCCCCATGCGAGAGTAGGTCATCTCCAGGCGCCTAATTTGCTTGCAAAAGCACGTCTCCTAACGCTGACATGTTAGCGACGCTAAAAGAATTTAGTGAGAAGCGCAAGCCATCACTAAAGGAGCGGTAGTTCAGTTGGTTAGAATACCGGCCTGTCACGCCGGGGGTCGCGGGTTCGAGTCCCGTCCGCTCCGCCAACATAAAGATGAAAGCCTCAGCAGAAATGCTGAGGCTTTTTTCGTTATACAATTTTTAATTTAAGCTATCTGATGCGCTTATCTCATGTGGATATATGCTCACATCTAACAGCAATCCGCTAGTGCCTAGCGCTTTCATATTTCTGCGTCCTCAATAATGCCTCGTTATTCCTAAATACAATGATCACGCGTTTGGCTGTATAAGTAGTTCGTAAACGTCCGGTGATCTACACCTTGCCTAGATCAACCTGCCAAGGTAAGAGGCTATTGAGGTCGCAGTGAGGGTGAGATAATTGCTCTAAACAGTGTTCAATGTAATCGAATGGCGTTAGCCCATTTGCCTTGGCCGTTTCTATGATGCTGTATAAAATAACACTCGCCTCAGCACCACGATGGTTGTGGTTAAACAGCCAGTTCTTACGCCCTATCACAAACGGTTTTACTGCGCGTTCGGCACGGTTGTTGTCGATATTCAGTCGGCTGTCTTCTGTATAAAGACTCAGCTTTGACCATTGATTGAGGCTGTAATGGATGGCTTTGCCCAGAGGGCTTTGCTTTGACACTTGCTGCGCTGATTTATCCAGCCATTGCTTAAATAACGCCAGGTGGGCAGCTGAGTGTGTGCGCCTAAAATACAGCCGTTCCTGTAAACTCAGTGATTGTATTTGCATTTCAATGCGGTACAGCTTGGCTATCATGCTCAGTGCCATATCTGCTTTACTGACTTTGCCTGTTTTGTTTTTTCCTTGTGCCACTATCGCTTCTTTGAACTTACGCCGCGCGTGTGCCCACGACTGCATGGATGCAGGAGGTAGAGCGACTCAGGAGACTAAGCCGAACAGCCCACAAGTTTATGACTTACCTGCTGGTAAGCTGCGTAACCATCGACCTGTAAATAACCATTAAACACCGTTTGCTCGGTGGCAAGAAAATGACTCACGCACGAGCTCGCACGGCTACCGTCTTGATAGTCGTACAGTACAATGCTGCGTAAACCTTGATATCTAGGCTCAGTGCTTGGTCCATCCGCACCAGCGCAATACACCCATATATAGGATTTCACCCGCTCATCGTTAATCACGTTGAGCGTGGTTTCGTCCGCATGGATGACTTCTTGTGTTAACAAATGCTGGTGCAGTAAATCATATAAGGGTTTAAACAGCGCGGCCGATTTCATCATCCAATCTGCCATGGTTTGCCGACTTAAGGCGATACCATGTTGCTTGAACAAGGTTTCTTGCCGGTACAGTGGTAACGCATATTGGTATTTGCTAGTAATAAGTTGGCTTAATAGACTTGCCGTGGCAAAGCTTTTAGGAATAGGACTGGCGGGCACCGGCGCTTGTTTGATATTGGCCTGAGTGCCTTGCGTTTCGCAATGCTTGCAGCTGTATTTTAATCTAACGTGTTCAATCACAATGATTTGTGCCGGAATAAACTGAAGCTTCTCGCTGCTATCTTGGCCCATTAACGCCAGCTGATGCCCACAGCAATCACACTGCTTATCTTCATCGCTGATGTCATGGATAATAATTTCTCGCGGCAGGTCTTTAGGCAATAATTTACGCTTGGCCCGTTGTTTAGACGGTACTGACACATCAGCATCTGCCGTCAATTCAGCGGGCTCATCAACCGTGACTTCAACTTCGTTAAACAACTCACCTTGATAATCATGGCTTTCACTGCTGGCACCAAAACGCTTTTGCTGGGCTAACCTAAATTGCTCAAGTAACCGTTGCACCGATTGTTTGAGCGCCGCGATTTCCGCCTCTTTTAACGCGAGAGCATTATCGTTAGCCGCCAACGTCTCAAGCAATAATTGCTTAAGTAAATCAACGTCGTTGGGTAGGTTTTTAGGGCTTAATTTCATGGTGTGATTATACCAAAACGCTCCTTAGATAAGGGTGAAACAGTGATCTAATTATGGGAAACAGCATACGTAATGGCGATCAATTAACTGTAACTCAAGCCCTTAATATGCTGATGGCCTAATACGTCAAATCCTGAAAGTAGCCAATGAAACTGTTGCTCAGATAAGCGCATACACTCATCTTCGCTTTGAGTTGGCCACTTGAATTTAGCCTGCTCTAGGCGCTTGTACCACAGTGCAAAACCTGTGTTATCCCAATACAAAATCTTGAGTTTGTCACGGGCTTTATTACAAAACACAAACACACTGCCATCGGTGGCTGATAGCGACAATTGTTGCTCAACGATGACGGCTAAGCCATTTATTGATTGACGAAAATCCACTGGCGCTCGATGCAGGTACACGCGAGGAAGCTCACGAAACATCAACATGCTTGCAGGCCTTTGATGATATCAAGCAAATAAGTTGCGGGTAATGAACAGGGAAAAGTCCATAAACCTGTTTGATGTTGTAAGCAGATACTTTGTTGAGGAGGGCCAGGTTGAGCTTGGGTCGTCATCGCTGTCGGCGAGGTCACGGTGGCCTGAACAAACGGCGTAACCTTTGGACTGCTTGTTTTAGTCATATCGGCTTTACGGGCGTAAAATCCGCTAAGACTAAGCTTATGCTGACGGCAAAAAGCGGTAATCGTTAAGCCGCTAGCGGGTTGCTGTTGTATCAAAACAGCCCAGTCTTCATGGGAACGTTTAGCCATATTAACTCCTGATATAATAGTCAGTCGTTAAGATAGAGGTTCAACAATATAAGCTGAAGATGTACTTGCCCGGACGCTTACAGTAGTTCTATTACTTATTTAATCTACTTACGCTCATCGTCAGGGCTTAATATCTTGCTTAAGCGCTAGGGGTCACTTAAGTTATCTTTATCATGAGAGAAGGGATTAGCAATGAAATTAGAAATGATTTGCACGGGCGAAGAAGTGCTATCTGGGCAGATAGTCGATACTAATGCCGCATGGTTTGCCAATATTATGATGGATAACGGTATTGAGCTTACGCAGCGCGTAACCGTTGGCGACAGGCTTGAAGATTTAGTACGGGTATTCATTGAAAGAAGCCATCATGCCGATATGATTTTGGTTAATGGCGGTCTTGGCCCCACCAGTGATGATCTTTCATCGTTAGCTATGGCGCAGGCGATAGGTGAACCTTTGGTTGAAAATAGCCTATGGCGCGCTCGCATTGAAGCTTGGTTTAGTCAGCGCAGTTATCCCATGCCTGAGAGTAACCTCAAACAAGCCATGCTGCCTAAGTCTGCCATTATGGTGGATAACCCAGTGGGAACCGCTTGCGGTTTTAGGGTGAAACTCAATCGTGCTTGGCTGTTTTTCACTCCTGGCGTGCCATTTGAATTTAAGCAGATGGTTAAAGAGCAGTTTATCCCCTTTGTTAAATCTGAATTTGTCGCTATTGAATCCTCAAAAGTTATTAAATTACTGACCCTTGGCCATGGAGAGTCAAGCTTAGCCGATATACTCGAGCCGCTACCTTTGCCTGCGGGAGTCAGCATTGGTTATCGCTCATCCATGCCTTATATCGAAATTAAACTGTTTGCGCGCGGCGATGCGGCCATTAATACCCTAGATACTGTAGTGTTTTCAGTTAAGCAGTTACTCGGCGATGCCATAGTGTCTGACTGCGCGGCGACGTTAGCAGAAGAAGTGCATAACAATCTGATTAATCACAGTAAAACCTTAGCGTTAGCTGAATCTTGCACTGGTGGTTTACTTGCTAGCCAGCTAGTCGCATTTGCAGGCAGTTCTGCTTATTTACACCATAGCTTAGTGACTTATAGCAATGAGTCTAAAGTCAAAGTCTTGGGTGTTAACCCGCAATTACTCGATGATTTTGGTGCAGTATCATTAGAAACCGTCGCCGCTATGGCGCAAGGTGCACGAACTTTACTGGATAGTGATTATGCCTTGGCAACCAGTGGTATTGCAGGTCCCGATGGCGGCAGTGAGCTAAAACCCGTTGGCACAGTGGCGATAGCCCTAGCCTGTGGCGATGTGACTTATCAGCAAATGGTTAAGTTTCCGTCTCGCTCTCGTGACTTAGTGCGACAAATGGCCTGCGCTGTTGCTTATGACATGCTGCGCCGAGCACTCAAAGGCCAAGAAGTGCTAGTGACTTATCCGAGCATTCAAAGATTGGCGTGATAAAAAAAGGGGGCATGCAGCCCCCTTTCTTATTGGTATTTAAATAGGTTCGTGAAAGACAAGCTATTTAAAGACAAACACTAATTTACCCGGCTTAACTTCAATCTTATCGACTAATTTTGCCGCCAAGGCTTGGTTATCATCTTGCTTATCCAAAACATACACAGGCTGAGTTTCTAAGAAACGACTGACAAAGCCCATGAGCTGAGGACCGACATCTTTAACGATTTTCTCAATATCTTTAGGCGTTGACTGCACATCCACTAAGCGTAAATTTTTTAAATAAATGCTGTGGTTATTGTTGTCATACCAAGGCTCGGCTTCAAAGCTGGCATTGAGCGTTGCCCTTAATGGCAGCAGTGGATTAGTGATGGCCACTTCGCTATTAGTGATAACTTTCATGGTATTAGGCGTTTCACCTAATATCACTGCCACTTTATTGAGCTTTATCTTAGTACCAATAAATTGATTACCTTGCTTCACCTCATAGTTCATTTCTTTATTTAAGTAATCAGTCAGTTTGCCTTGGCTGATACTGTAATTAGTGGCGCAGCCTGTGAGCGACGTGCACATGAACACTAAGCTTGCCAGTATTAATTTACTCATCATCCTGTATTCCTCATACCTGCGGCCACGCCTGCTATGGTAAGCATTAAGGCGAGTTGCGCGCTTTCGCTGGTATTGCCATTACGGGTACGCGCCAGCAATTCAGCTTGCAGGAAGTTAAGTGGGTCAATATAGGGATTACGTAACTTAACCGATTCTTTGCTCCATGGTGTGTGTGCCATGAGTTCACTTTCGCCGGTTAGGGTCAGAACCGCTTCTATGCCCAGTTGCAGACGTTCGCGCAAGGTATAACCTAAATGGTGTAATTCAGATTTCACTAAGCAAGCTTCGTAATAACGGGCTAAGTTAGGTTCGGCTTTGGCATACACCATTTCTAGCATAGAAACACGAGTATTAAAGAATGGCCAGTGTTGCTCCATTTCTTTAAGTAACGCCATTTCACCGCGATCATAAGCTTGGCGTAGCGCTTCACCTGCGCCTAACCAAGCTGGCAGCATTAACCGGTTTTGCGACCAAGCGAAGATCCACGGAATGGCTCGCAGACTTTCAATACCGCCATCAGTGCGCCGCTTAGCAGGGCGACTGCCCAGTGGCAATTGTCCCAACTCTACTTCTGGGGTTGCCGCGCGAAAATACGGTACAAAATCAGGCTCTTCTCTAACTATTTCGCGGTAAGCTGTCACAGAGTCTGCTGCTATGCGCTCCATAGTATGGCGCCAATTGGCTTGCGGCTCAGGTGGTGGCAGCAGTGTCGCTTCCATCACCGCCGAGGTGTAAAGCGCTAAACTTTGCACTGCTAATTTGGGTAAGCCAAATTTAAAGCGGATCATTTCCCCTTGCTCAGTCACGCGAATGCGACCATCCACAGAACCTGGCGGCTGAGATAAAATCGCTTGATGAGCAGGTCCGCCCCCGCGGCCAATAGTGCCGCCGCGACCATGGAATAAGGTGAGGTTAACGCTATGCTGCCGGCAGACTTTAACTAGCTGTTCTTGGGCTTGATATTGCGCCCAAGCCGCCGCCATTACGCCGGCATCTTTGGCAGAATCTGAATAGCCTATCATCACTTCTTGCATGCCCTTGGTATAGCCGCGATACCAATCAATGGCGAGCAGGCTATTAATGCAATGAGCTGCGTTATTTAGATCATCTAAGGTTTCAAATAATGGCACAACACGCATTGGGTATTGGCAACCTGTCTCTTTTAGCAGCAGTAATACCGCTAACACGTCTGATGGCATACTTGCCATTGAAATGACATAAGAGCCTAAAGCGTGGTGCGATTGAGTGGCAATTAAACGGCAAGTATCTAAGACCTCAGCAACATCGGTGCTTGGCTGCCAACGGTTTGGAATTAGCGGGCGGCGATTGGTGAGCTCTCGCAGTAAAAATGCCTGCTTTTCGCTTTCATCCCAATGCTTGTAATCGCCCATGCCGAGATAACGTGTCAGTTCGGCAATGACATCGCTGTGGCGGTCGGCATCTTGGCGGATATCAAGGCGCAGCATATGCACGCCAAAACATGCCAAGCGTCTTAGCATATCTAGCAGTAAGCCATTGGCAATCAAGCTCATTTTGCAATCGCATAAGCTCTGATACAGCATTTTTAAGGGTTCGCGCAGATCATCGACATGCTCAATAATATCGCTAGTACTTAAGTTAGTTGGACTGCCTTCAATGCGCGCGTTTAAAAAATCTATGGTGTTACGTAACTTCTTACGCAATTCTCTTAAAACATCGCGATAGGGTTCTTTGCTGTGAGCCGAGTGCTGCTTAAGTGTGTCATTGGCCTCTTCCATGGAGAGTTCACCAATCAGCGCCACTATATCTTTTAAGTGTAACCGTGCCGCCGCGTGGCGGTTTCTATCTAACACTTCAGCCGTGACTTTGGCGGTAACAAATGGGTTGCCATCTCGATCGCCGCCCATCCAACTAGAAAATCTCACGGGCGCAAAATCACTCGGCAGTTGTTGACCTGTGCGTACTTCTACTTGCTCGTTCAGTTGACGTAAGAAATCTGGCACAGCTTGCCATAGCGAGGTTTCAATAGTCGCTAAGCCCCAGCGCGCTTCATCAACTGGCGTTGGTCTTTGATGGCGAATTTCATTGGTATGCCAAATTTGCGCAATTAATTGGCGCAGACGTAAGGTTGAGCCTTGGCGCTCACGCTCGCTCAATTGATTATTTTCAAGCTCAGCTAAGCAATCAATGATGGCGGCATATTTTTGGATTAAGGTGCGGCGCGATATTTCAGTGGGATGCGCTGTCATTACCAAATCAATATCTAAGGACTGCAAACACTTAAGCATTTGTACTTGATCTATGGGGCCATTGAGCATGCGCCCCAGCAGTTGATCAACCGGATCAGGAACACATACTAGCTCGTCACAATTTCTGCTAATGGTATGAAATTGCTCGGCAATGTTGGCAAGATTTAAAAACTGATTAAATGCTTTAGCAAAAGGCACCAGCTCTTCATCGGGAAGATCGGTTAACAGCAGCAGCATTTGCTCACGGGCATCGGCATTGCCTTTGCGTGAGTCTTTAGCCAGCTGCCTAATTTGTTCTACTTTTTCTACAAAACCATCGCCCAGATGTTGAGCCATAGTATCGCCGAGTATTTGTCCCAGCATGCTGACATTGGATTTCAGCGAGGCGTACATGTCTGCCATGGTTGCTCCCAAAATGTATTCACGTTTGATCAGGTTTATTGGGTGGTTATCACATTATCTGATAGATAATGTTCTGACTATAACGGCTTGATTTCAACTGTACAGTAAATATTGCCACATGTACCTCACTTCAAACAGCAGTTATAAATCAATTCTTTAAATACAGTTTGCGCCTGATTTAACACTGACATTTCAAGATATTCGTTAGGTTGATGCGCCTGCTCGATACTGCCAGGGCCTAACACTAAGGTTTGGCATCCCAATAAGCTGATAAATGGCGCTTCGGTGGCATAGTTAACCACTTGTGGCTCTTGCCCACAGATTTTAGCGGCCGTTTGTGTCCAGCTGGCATTAAGATCGCCGCCAAAGGCTTCGTTGCCAGGATATAAGCTAAAAATATCCACAGCATTCGGGTAGCGCTGCTGAATAGGACTTAAATATTGCCGAATTAAGAGTTCAAGTTCTTGCAGTGGTATGCCAGGAATTGGGCGTAAATCAATATGCAGCTCGCAGCAACCACAGATGCGATTGGCCGCATCGCCGCCGTGAATATGGCCCAAATTTAGGGTCGGGTAAGGCACACTAAAGGCGGTTTGCTGATATTGAGTCGCCAGAGCTTGTTTGAGCTTTTGTAATTGGCTTATGACTTCATGCATGATTTCTATGGCATTTAGGCCTTTTTCTGGATCCGATGAATGGCCGCTGCGGCCAGTGACGCGAATGCCTTTGGCTAAATGCCCCTTATGCATATACACAGGTGTCATGCCGGTTGGCTCACCGATAATGGCAAACTCAGGGCAAAAATTATCTTGATTAGCGTATTGCTCAACAAATGCCTTAGCGCCATTCATAGTGGTTTCTTCATCGGCGCTGGCAAAAATATAGAGTGGCTTATTAAGCTTATCTAGATGCAACTCTTTTAACGCGGCCACACAAATGGCAAAAAAACCTTTCATATCGCAGCTGCCTAAACCGTACCAGCGGTTATCGCGCTCAGTTAACTGGAAAGGGTCTTGCTGCCAATGACCCTCATCCACAGGCACAGTATCTGAATGTCCTGCCAGCAGTAAGCCGCCATGGGTCACACCATTCCTTGGCAATAAGCTTGCTAATAAGTTGTATTTACCGCGGCTATCTTTGACGGCCTGCATTTGGCAATGAAAGCCTAAGTCGGTTAACCACCCCTGAATAAGTTGAATGACCTCTAAATTGGAATGATCGCCATCGGCGGTAATAGCGCTAATGGAATTGGATTTAATCAGTTGGCTAAAGCAAGTTTTCAGTTCTGGCAACGACATTTACCGACCTCAATTAAAATAAGTATTCATTATTGTTGCATAATTAATTGTTCGTGTTAATCTGTCAATCAGTTCAGAAAATTTAATAATGTAAGGATATATGGTGGCTCACTTGTTTATGCATCACATTGATTGTCTTCCATTTGCATTCAATCCATCTATCTCCTCACGACGATAATCTGGCGTTTGTTGGCATCCGCCACAGGCGTAACCGCTGCCCTACATTTTTCAATTAAACAATAATAGTAAAGAACTCAACAATGAAAAAAATAGCCATTATTGGTGCCAGTGGATACACAGGCGCACAACTCACAGAATTAATAACTAAAGAATCTGAGTTTGCGATTTATGGACTCTATGTGTCAGCCAACAGTGCTGATCTAGGTCAATCATTAGCTAGCTTGTATCCTAATTGGCCACACTTAAGCCAGTGTTTGCAAGGACTTAATGAGTCTAGTCAGCAAGATATTGCCAACAATGCCGATGCGGTGGCGTTAGCGCTCGATCATCATGTCAGTATGAAGTTGGCCGCGTGGTTTTATCAGCAAGGCTTAGCCGTGTTTGATTTAAGCGGGGCATATAGGTTTGAAAACAAAGAGATGTACTCCAAGTGGTACGGGTTTGAGCATCAATATCCTGAGCTGTTAGATAAGGCGGTTTACGGCTTAACCGATTGGAATAGCGAAGCGATTCAAGCAAGCCGCTTAGTGGCTGTGCCTGGCTGTTACCCGACAGCCTCATTATTAGCCTTAACCCCAGTGGCAGGATTATTAACTAACACTCGCCCTGTGATTAATGCGGTTAGTGGCGTCACTGGTGCTGGGCGTAAGGCGCAGCTCAATACTAGCTTTGCCGAAGTGAGCTTAAGTGCTTACGGGGTATTAAATCACCGCCATCAACCAGAAATAGCGACCCAGCTTGGCCATGAGGTCATCTTCACTCCGCACTTAGGTAATTTTAAGCGCGGCATCATTGCCACTATTACCGCGGAACTTAAGCAGGGCGTAACTCTTGGCGATGTTGACGCTGCTTTTAAGTGCTACCAAGGCAATCCTAACGTATTGGTAAAGCAAGGCGTCTTTCCGAAATTGGATGAAGTGGTTCACAGCGGCCGCTGCCATTTAGGTTGGCAATATGACGAGCATAGCCATTATCTGGTGATTTCTAGCGTTATTGATAACTTAATGAAGGGCGCGGCTAGCCAAGCGCTTGAGTGCATAAGTATTCATTTCAAGTCTAATCCATAAGCGTCAGGTGGCATCATTATGCAAACAGCAAACGTATTAGTGTTAAAAGTTGGTGGCGCGCTTTTAGAGTGCGACATGGGAATTAAGCGCTTAATGGCGACAGCCTCGGCGCTGATTGAATCTGGCAAGTCAGTGGTGATAGTACATGGCGGCGGCTGCGTGGTTGATCAGCAATTACAAGCCAATGGCATGACGACCCAAAAGCGCGATGGTTTACGTATTACTCCAGATGAGCAAATGCCAATTATTGCCGGCGCTTTGGCAGGTACTGCCAACAAGTTATTGCAAGCCGCTGCCATGCAAGCCGGTATTAAGAGCGTAGGTTTAGGGCTTGCCGATGGCGGCCTGTTGGTCGCGGAAGTGAAAGATGAGTCACTCGGCGCCGTAGGCAAAGTCACTGCGGGCAACCCTCTACTTATCGATTTTATTTTGTCGCAAGGCTGGTTACCTGTGATTAGCTCGATTGCTATTAGCGCTACAGGTCAGTTATTAAATGTGAATGCCGACCAAGCGGCGAGCGCTGTCACATCTATGCTCAGCGGCCAATTAGTCTTGTTATCGGATGTGTCGGGCGTGCTCGATGGTAAGGGCAAATTGATTGCCAGTTTAGATGCGCCAGAAATCGCTAACTTAGTGAAGCTTGGCGTGATTGAAGCTGGCATGAAGGTCAAAGTTGAGGCGGCGCTAGAAGTCGCGCAGATGTTGGGGCAACCGGTACAAGTCGCCAGTTGGCGCGACGCCGAGCAAATGCTAGCCCTGATTAAAGGTGAGCAAGTCGGTACCCAAATCCAGCCATAACAATAGCGTTAAGAGGACATCAAGATGCAGCATTTATTAACCTTACAAAATTTGAGTCAGCAAGAATTAGTGCAGTTGTTGACTCTGGCTCGCACCATCAAAGCGGATCCTAGCGCCTACCGTCATGCCTTAGCGGGTAAAAGTGTGGTGATGTTATTTGAGAAGCCTTCGCTGCGCACCCGAGTAAGTTTTGATATCGGGATTAATAAGTTAGGCGGACATTGCCTGTATCTTGATCAACAAAATGGTCAATTGGGTCAGCGGGAATCTGTGGCGGATTTTGCCAGTAATCTGAGTTGCTGGGCCGATGCCATTGTTGCCAGAACCTATAGCCATCAAACCATTGAAGAACTAGCGGCGCATAGTAAGGTTCCTGTCATTAATGCGTTATCTGATCTTTACCATCCTTGTCAGGCATTGGCGGATTTATTAACTCTGACTGAGTGCTTTGAAGATGTGAGTAAAGTGACTTTGGCTTATGTGGGCGATGGCAATAACGTCACTCATTCGCTGATGTTTGGCGCTGCCATTTTAGGGGCCAAGATGGTAGTTGTGTGCCCTGCGGGGCATTTCCCAGATGGTCAGATGGTAGTTAAAGCGCAGGCGTTAGCTAAAGCCAATGGTGGTGAATTGATACTCAGTTCTGATATTAAGGCCTTGGTGGGCTGCCAAGTGATTTATACCGATAGCTGGATTTCCATGGGCGATAACACGCCGCTCGCTCAAATCGAAGCTAAGTTTGGCCCTTATCAAGTTAATAGCGAACTAATGACCATGGCTGGCACCGATTACTTTATGCACTGCCTGCCAGCACACCGCGGCGTGGAAGTGACCGATGATGTACTGGATGGTAAGTCATCGTTAATTTTGCAGCAGGCTGAAAACCGTATGCATGCCCAGAATGCCTTACTCGTCACATTACTCGCACAATAATAATCAATTTACGTTTAACTGCTTGGTTTTTAAGGATAATGATATGTCAGTACAACGCAATGTAAAAAAAGTCGTGTTAGCTTATTCAGGTGGCTTAGATACCTCGGCCATTATCCCTTGGCTCAAAGAGACCTATAACAATTGTGAGATCATTGCTTTTTGTGCTGACGTGGGTCAGGGCGATGCTGAGCTGCAAGGACTGACTGAAAAGGCCTTGGCCTCAGGCGCGAGCGAATGCCACATTGTTGATTTGAAAGAAGAGCTGGTTAAAGACTACATATATCCCACCATAGCTACAGGTGCTATTTATGAAGGCACTTATTTACTTGGCACCTCAATGGCGCGTCCAATTATCGCCAAGGCCCAAGTGGAAGTGGCGCGTAAAGTTGGCGCTGATGCGGTATGCCATGGCTGCACCGGCAAAGGTAATGATCAGGTGCGCTTTGAAGGTTGTTTTGCAGCCTTAGCCCCAGAATTAACTGTGATTGCACCGTGGCGTGAATGGGATATGCGCAGCCGTGAAGACCTGCTGGAGTACTTAGCGGAACGTAATATTAAGACGTCAGCATCTACCACTAAGATATATAGCCGTGATGCTAACGCTTGGCATATTTCTCATGAAGGCGGTGAGCTTGAAAACCCATGGAATCAGCCAAGTAAGCAAGTGTGGACCATGACGGTTGACCCAGAAGATGCGCCGAATACGCCTGATTTCGTTACCCTAAAAATTGAAAATTGCCGCGTGACAGCGGTTAATGGTGTCAGCTTAACCCCTTATCAGGCATTAATGACGCTGAATGAAATTGCCGCCGCACATGGTGTTGGCCGCATTGATATCACTGAAAACCGTTTAGTGGGCATGAAGTCGCGCGGTTGTTATGAAACTCCAGGTGGCACTGTCATGTTTGCCGGTTTACGCGCTATTGAAGAGTTAGTGCTGGATAAGAGCAGCCGCAGCTGGCGCGAGCAAGTGGCGGCGCAAATGGCGCATTTGGTTTATGACGGCCGCTGGTTTACCCCTTTATGTAAATCTTTGCTGGCAGCCTCTGAAACGTTAGCTGAGATGGTTAACGGTGAAGTAGTTGTGAAGCTCTATAAAGGCCAAGCTACCGCAGTGCAAAAACGCTCACCTAATAGCTTGTATTCAGAGACGTTTGCGACCTTTGGTGAAGATGAGGTTTACGATCAAAAGCACGCAGAAGGCTTTATTCGTTTGTACACCTTAGCTAGCCGTATTCGCGCGCTTAACGAAACTAAATAACGCGAACTCAATAGCGCTAACTAGAGCTAACTTGGTAGCGCTAAATCTTATTTAAACGATAGCACCAAGCCTCAGCCTAAGTTTAAGTTCAGGCTGATGGCTTGGTTATCGGCAGTATCAGCAATGACAGGAGATAGTCACATGGCTTTATGGGGCGGTAGATTTCAGGGCGAACCCAGCGCATTATTCAAACTGTTTAATGACTCATTACCCGTGGATTATCGATTATTCGAGCAAGACGTGACAGGCTCAATCGCTTGGGCCGATGCCATTGCTAGCGTTGGTATTATTAACGCCAATGAATGCCTTGAGCTTAAAAACGCGTTAGGGCAATTACTTGTAGAAGTCGGTAATAACCCTGAGCTTATTATCGCTAGTGGCGCTGAAGATATTCACAGTTTTGTTGAATCAGCCTTAATTGCCAAAGTGGGTGATTTAGGTAAAAAACTGCACACAGGGCGCAGCCGTAACGATCAAGTGGCCACAGACTTAAAGCTCTGGTGTCAAAGCGAAGGCGCCATGCTAGTGCTAAAACTGCAAACTTTAAATCAAGCCTTGTTAGCGTTAGCGCAGCGCGAGCTTGATGCTGTGATGCCGGGCTATACCCATTTACAGCGCGCCCAGCCCATTACTTTTGGTCACTGGTGTTTGGCGTATGTCGAAATGTTTGAGCGCGATATCAGTCGTTTGCAAGATGCGTTAACACGCGCCAATACTTGTCCACTTGGCGCCGGCGCTTTGGCTGGCACCGCTTATAACATAGATAGACATGCCTTAGCTGCAGCGCTTAATTTTGCGCGCCCAACCTTAAATAGCTTAGATAGCGTATCGGATAGGGATCATGTAGTTGAGATTGCAAGCGCAGGCTCTATCAGCATGATGCACTTAAGTCGCATGGCTGAAGATTTGATTTTCTTTAACTCTGGCGAAGCTAATTTTATCTCATTAAGCGATCAAGTGACTTCTGGTTCATCCTTGATGCCGCAGAAGAAAAACCCCGATGCGTTAGAGCTTATTCGCGGTAAAACTGGGCGTGTTTATGGCAGTTTAGTTGGCATTTTAACCACTATGAAGGCCTTGCCCTTGGCTTACAACAAGGACATGCAAGAAGATAAAGAGGGCTTGTTTGACTTAGTTGATAGCTGGGCGATTTGCTTAGATATGGCCGCCTTAGTGTTGTCAGGGCTTAAAGTGAACCGCGCCTCAGCCTTAAAAGCGGCGCAGCAAGGCTATGCCAATGCCACTGAATTAGCGGACTATCTGGTAGCTAAAGGTATGCCATTTCGCGAGGCACACCATGTTGTTGGTGAAGTGGTGGTTTACGCTATTGGTGAGCAACAAGCGATTGAGCAAATAAGCGTGCAGCAGTTACAAGCCTTTGCCGCTGTGATTGATGCTGATGTGTATCAGCACTTAACTATCGAGGCCTGTTTAGCGAAGCGGGATGTGCTTGGCGGCACGGCCATCAAGCAAGTGCAATTTGCATTAGCGCAAAAATCTAAACCCTAAAAAATTTATCTTGCAGATAAAACCCAGCAATAAGAAAGCACGCTTTTAGCGTGCTTTCTTGGTGTGAGGCATTAATTAAGCTGGTGCAGTAGCCTTAAGCTTTTGGGGTTAGCTCATCTTGCCAGCATACTTTGGCGCCGCGCACACCATCAACCATAGCGCTAAAGCGTTGCTCCAACACATGGCGCTTAATCTTTAAGGTCGGAGTTAAGACATCATTTTCAATCGTCCACGGCTCATTGACTACCACAATGGCATCTATGTGCTCGTGCGACTCTAAGCCTGGATTGATGCTATCTAAGGTTTGTTTGAGTGATGCCCGTACTTGCTCTTTACCTTCAAGATGAGCAAATTCAGACAATTGCACTAAGGCGATTGGGTGCGGTAACCCTGAGCCAATAACGCAAATGAGTTCAATCAAGGTATTTTGTGCCAGTTTGCGCTCTATCATCACTGGGGCCACATATTTGCCCTTAGCGGTTTTGAAGTTATCTTTAACGCGCCCTGTGATACTGATGCAACCATCTTCATCTATGCTGCACAAATCACCAGTATGGAAAAAACCATCGGCATCAAAACATTGAGCGGTAACTTCAGGCTGCTGATAGTAGCCTGTCATTAACCCTGGGGATTTTATTAACAGTTCACCTTCTGGGCTCAGGCGCACATCGCAGCCAATCACAGGCTTACCGACAGTGCCAATTTTATTCGGGTCAAAGGGATGATTGATGATGGAGTAAGCGCAGTTTTCTGTCATGCCCCACGCTTCACAGATATTCATACCTATGCTGTGATACCAAGTGATTAGCGCTGGTGGAATCGGCGCTGAACCTGAACCCAATAAGCGGCACTGATCTAGCCCTAGGCCTTTTTGAATCTTCTTTTTCACTAAGCTGCGTAAAATTGGAATTTTTAATAACAGGGATAATTTCTTGTCGCCGCCGGCTTTTTCGAGAATATTCTTCTGGAACAAACTCCACAGTCTTGGCACTGAGAAGAAAACCGTTGGCTGAGCACGTTTAACATCTTCCACAAACGAGTCTAGGCTCTCCACAAAGGATACCTGACTGCCAGAATAGAAAGATGAACCTTCAATGGCCACGCGCTCGGTAATGTGTGCCAATGGTAAATAAGAGATTAAGCGGTCTTTGCCATTGGTTTTTAAATCGCGCACTACGGCTTGGCAAGTCCAGACATAACTGGCAAAGGTTTGAATAGCGCCCTTAGGGTTACCGGTCGAACCTGAGGTGTAGATCAAGGTCATGATTTGCGACGCGTCTGGCATAGGTGCATCACTTAACGACTGACCTAAGTCGAGTAATTGCTGCCAATGATATTGCGCTGGCATAGTGTCATAAGGCATTGCCAGGCGCAGAATCTCGCCGCCGACGCCCGCTTCTTGTTGCTGCCAAAAATCAAGCTTACCGACAAATATAGCTTTGGCGCCACTGTGGTCTAACACGTAGCGAATGGTATCAGGATTGGCAGTAGGGTAAATAGGTACGCTGATATAGCCGCCCAGCATAAGGGCTAAGTCAGTGATAAACCATTCTGCGCAATTTTTTGAAAGCAAAGCAATTTTATCGCCAGGTTGTAAACCTAAATGGCGCAGTGAACCTGCGAGTTGTTCAACTTGTCGCTTTACGTCTTGCCAAGTAAATGACTTGATTTGACCACCGATGGGTTGCTTAAGATACACCTCATCGCCCTGATGTTCAGCCCAATGGTACAGCATAGCCACGGGTGATTTATATGTAGTTTCCATTCGCAAATCCCTGTTATTTTATAGTTTTTGTCAGCTTGCTTTGATCCCAGTATGGCGATTTTTGTGATCACTCGCAAATGATTTGAAGGCGATGGCATAAGCTTGATTCAGGGATAATAGGTAAGTAATTGCTTAAATTAGCAATAGGCCGCTGGTGTTAAGATAAACGCTGCTTATGGTGAGCTTAAGCGGTAGCTATGAAGTTAAGGGGAGGTGAGGTAAGGAGAGGTGAGGTAAGGGGAGGTGAGGTAAGGGGTTACTAAAAAATAAAGCGTCAGGCCATGCTTTTGGCCTGACAGGTTTAGCGATTACGCGAGGTGCGAACCACTTCAGGTAAGACGCGAATACGGCGCATCACGTTAGCTAAATGAACGCGATCATGCACTGAAATGCGCAGGCTAATTAAATAAACACGGCCGTCACGCTCTTCGGTGCTGAGTTTGTGAATATTTGAGCTTTCGGCGGCAATAATGGAAGTGATCTTAGCCAGCGCACCTTGATGATTGATAAGCTCAATCTTAAGGTTGGCTTGGAACTCGGCATCTTCCACTGTATCCCACAGCACCGCTAAATATTTGCTGGGCTCACCTTGGTAGCCACGAATGTTGGCGCAGTTTTCCATGTGGACCACTAAGCCTTTACCTGGGCTCACATGGGCGACAATAGGATCGCCAGGAATAGGACGGCAGCATTTAGCAAAGGTCACTAGCATGCCTTCGGCGCCGCTAATTGGCATCACTCCTGGGGTGTTAGAGCCAACGATATCGCCCAGTAATCGCTGCGCGACCACTATGCTCATGGCATTGCCAAGACCTATGTCAGCAAGTAAACCATCAAGGGTGTCATGCTTAGTTTCATTGATGACTTTAGCTATGGTTTCTGGCGAGAAACTATCAAGCTTATTGGCGCCAAGAGCATGATTGAGTAAGCGGCGACCTAAAGAAACGGCATCATTTTGCTTAAGATTCTTAAGCACTTGGCGAATGCGAGCACGGGCTTTGCCTGTCACCACAAAGTTAAGCCACGCAGCATTGGGGCGCGCGCCTTTAGCGGTAATAATTTCTACGGTTTGGCCTGAAATTAACGGCTGGCTCAATGGATAAGCTTGGCGGTTAACTTTGGCGCCCACGCAGGCATTACCTACATCGGTATGAACTTCATAGGCGAAATCCACCGGGGTGGCGCCAACTGGCAATTCAAGAATTCTTCCCTCTGGAGTAAACACATAGATTTCCACAGGGAATAATTCTGTTTTAACGTTCTCAACAAATTCAAACGAGGTTGAGGCGCTTTGTTGTAACTCAAGTAATGACTGCATCCATTTGCGGGCACGCATCTGGGTGGTGGTGCCTTGATTGGATTCGCCGCCATCTTTATACATCCAATGGGCAGCAACCCCTTTATCGGCCATTTGATCCATGTCTTCGGTGCGGATTTGAATTTCAACCGGCACCCCATGTGGGCCAAATAATGAGGTATGAAGTGATTGGTAGCCGTTAGCTTTTGGAATGGCGATGTAATCTTTAAAGCGCCCAGGCCTTGGCTTATACAGCCCATGCATAGCGCCCATTACTCGATAACAAGTGTCGATGCTGTCTACCAAAATGCGGAAGGCATAGATATCCATCACTTCTTGAAATTGCAGCTCTTTATTGCGCATCTTGTTGTAGATGGAATACAGATTCTTTTCGCGGCCTTTAACGTTACCAGGAATTTTGGCATCTTGCAGGCGTTCGCGAATGGCAACTTCAATATTGTGGATCAATTCTTTACGATTACCGCGCGCCGCTTTCACGACTTCTTTAAGAACGCGATAGCGCATAGGGTAATAGGCCTGAAAGCCTAAGTCTTCGAGCTCAGATTTAATATTATGGATACCTAAGCGATTGGCTATAGGTGCATAAATTTCTAAGGTTTCGCGGGCAATACGGCGACGTTTATCGGGGCGAAGTGACCCAAGGGTGCGCATATTGTGGGTGCGGTCAGCGAGTTTGATGAGGATAACCCGAATATCTTGGGTCATGGCCATCACCATTTTGCGAAAGTTTTCGGCTTGCGCTTCTTTCTTGTCGCGAAACTTGAGTTTATCAAGTTTAGATACACCTTCAACCAACTCAGCCACGCTGGTACCAAATAACTCGGCCAGATCTTGGTGAGTGACGTATGTGTCTTCAATAGTGTCGTGTAGCAGGGCTGCCATTAAGGTCTCATGATCAAGACGCATATCCGCCAAAATACGGGCGACAGCCACAGGGTGAGTAATATAGGGCTCACCACTGCTACGCATTTGCCCTTCATGGGCATCGCGAGCCACTTGATAGGCCTGTTTGAGTAATTCTACCTGTTCAGCCTGTAAATAGGCGGAAGCAGAGTCTTTTAGACCTTCAAACAGATACAAGTGGCAACACTCCTACACAACTAAGACTCGATAGTCTTACAGAGAACGACCTTCAGCGATGGCAGCAACAGCAGCTAATTCAGCGGCTTCGCGTTCACGCACAGTTTGGCGCTCATCAGCTTCTAAGGTTTGAGCATTGACTAAGCCCAGTTCGATTTCGCGCAGGGCGATAACGGTTGGCTTATCGTTTTGCTCTTCTACCATAGGGGCTTTGCCCTGGACAGAAATTTGGCGAGCACGGCGTGCCGCAACCAGGATCATGTCAAAACGGTTGCCGATTTGATCTACGGCATCTTCTACAGTAACGCGAGCCATGTTTTGGAACTCCAGTAATCTCGAAAAGGAAAAACGACGAAAAATTGTACACTAAGGCAGCTATCGTGCCAACAGATCGTTAAGCATACCACTATGCCTTAGGGTCTGGCTAGCTAGCGTCAAACGCTGACTGGTGATAATTGAGTTTAACTCTTTGATAGCAATATCAAAATCATCATTTACTATCACAAAGTCATATTCATTATAGTGAGACATTTCAGAGACTGCCTCTTGCATACGGCTGGCAATCACTTCAGCGCTGTCTTGGCCGCGGCCAGTTAAGCGTCTTTCTAATTCTTCGCGTGAGGGTGGCAAAATGAAAATACCAATGGCCTCAGGCATTAATTTTTTAACCTGCTGCGCGCCTTGCCAATCAATATCTAAAAAGACATCAATTCCTTGGGCTAAGGTTTGCTCAATCACGGTACGTGACGTGCCGTAGTAATTACCAAACACTAGCGCCCATTCAAAGAAGGATGCTTGTTCGATTAACTGAGTGAACTCTTCCACAGCAACGAAATGATAGTGCTGTCCATTGACTTCACCCGGACGCGGTTGACGCGTGGTGTGCGACACAGACACCTGCATGTCCGCAGGCTTATCTTTCAGCAGCGCCGAAATTAATGAGGATTTGCCAGCACCACTTGGGGCTGACACGATAAATAAGTTGCCGCGTGCGCTCATAAATTAATTCCGCTGCTAATAAACCAAGCTCAAATTAGGGATTAAAACCTAATCATTGAGATAAAAAAAGGGTTAGCCGTTAATTATACTCGCGATTAGCCACCTAAGTCACCAGACGAAAGTTACTCTTGGCATGCAGGATAACGCTGACAGCAGGATGGCAATTGGTTACTCTTGACGTGCGCCAACTGGCGTGATGATTTTAATGTAGGAGTCCCAGTGGTTTTGCAAACATTGTTTACCGCCCAAGGCTGCGATAATCGCCTCCGTTTTAGCGGCATTAGTGCTGGCTGTTATTTATTGTTAATTGCACTCGGTTCGTTAGCGAGTATCACTTGGTTGACCTTATTTGCCTTACCTTTAGCCTTGCTGTTGCAACTGACGGCAATTCGCCGTGGCCGCGATTCAGGTATTCGTAGCCGCGCAATTTTGTTTGTATTATTACCATTTTTATTGGTGTTTATGGCGCTAGTGACTGCGCCTGTGTGGCTAGCATTGACCTTAGTTGTCATTTTAGCTGCGCCCTTATCTGTGATTCTAGCGCGTTTGCCATCCGCGCCAGCAATGAGCTTGCAGCCTTATCACTGGGGATATTGGAGCGCGAATTTTATTGTGCCCTCCACAGTGGCGCGCGCTAGTGCTGAACGTGTTGAGCCTGTTGTGGACTTTAATCACTCTGCGCTAAACATGAATGCCCACGGCTTTGAATCTGAATCCGTGCTGGCGAATAGCTATGATACTGAACGTCATGGTTTTGATGATAGCTTTGATGATTATAATGCTGATGATTATGACGCTAATGATGAGTTTGATTCAGCACCAGCGACTCACTCTCATGAGACAGCAAATACTTCTGAAGCTAAGCATTTTTCGCACGCCGCTGAAGGCGGCGCTGATTTTAATCGACAAGAACGCTGCGCGCGCCGTGAGCAAGGCTCACTAACGGCTTGGTTAGAGCCTATGTTGCAGTCATTGCAGCAGTCATCGCAGCAGTTTGCCACCCAGGTTATTAAGCCGCGCTTGCCTGTGCTAAAGCCTTTATTAAAGCCTTGGCTATTTGGCATAGCAGCGGGGGGATTAGTGTTAGCTGTTTTAGGTTATTGGTTGGTGAGCTCGCCAAGTGTTGCCAAACCAGAAGTGAGTCCGCTGCAAACTCAAGCAAGCACAGAGCTGGGCGAGCGCGTGGCCTTGCCCGATGGTTTCTATTTACAGTTTGAGCAAGGACAATTATTGCTGCAGTGGTTTGGCAAAAATAAGCAAATGGGCGAGCTGTGGTCGTTAACGACAGCAAAAGGTGATAAGCGTTGCAGTGAGTTGGTATTTAACAATGGTAATAGCTACCGCCCGCTGCAAGTTACAATTGAAGCTAACAGCATGACTCAAGCCCGTTTTTCGCCATTAGATAGTGATAAAATCATTGAAGATGTGGCTTATCGGGGGCAATTAAACCTCTGTGGCTATCAATTTGCCCTCAAGGGCACACAAGCGGCGCTTGGCGCTGCGCCAGAGTTTGCTAGAGTGTTGAACTAGCCCTCATTTACCCGTTGGCGTACACATACGCCTTTATTTTTATGGATAAGAATTTATGTCGACAAGCTTAACCTTAGTGGTATTAGCAGCCGGTTTGGGCAGTCGTTTTGGCGGAGATAAACAATTAGCCGCCTTAGGCCCTAAGGGCGAATCTTTATTATGCTTGTCGCTGCTGAGTGCTTATCGCGCTGGCTTTACGCGCGCGGTACTTGTTATTCGCCCTGAAATTGAAGCGGCAGTGGCGCAAATGCTAAGTTCACTGCCAGCAGAATTCGAGACAGTTTTCGTCTATCAAAGCCTTGATGATTTACCTGTGGCAACTAGCATCGATGGGCGCACTAAGCCTTGGGGAACCGCCCAAGCCTTGTACGCCGCAAGACATGCCGTCACTGGCCCAATGGCGGTAATTACTGCCGATGATTATTATGGCCAAGCAGGCTTTGATGAGATGGCAAGGGCCTTATCTCAGGGCGGCGATAGCTGGAATATGATTAGTTATCAGCTAGGTAATACTTTGTCTGAACATGGCGGCGTTAATCGCGGCATCTGTCAGGTTGAGCACGGCTTGCTTAAGCAAGTGCAAGAGTGGATTCAAATCCAAACAAGTGATGCAGGGCTTGTAGGTCAATATCAAGGGCGCACCCAAGCCTTGTTGGCCGATACGCCTGTTTCTATGACCTTTTGGGGATTCACTCCAAGTATTTTTAATGTATTAACCCTGGCACTGAGCGAATTTATTAGCCAAGCGCATTTATCGCTGACTGCTGAATGTTATTTACCCGATGTAGTGCAAAGCGCCATAGATAATGGCCAAGCCTTACATGTGTGGCCAACCACAGACCGCTGGCTCGGGATAACTTACCCGCAAGATGCGCAGCGAGTAAAAATGAGTTTATTGGAGTATTGGGGTGATTAATTTTATTGGGCAACAAGTCTTGCCACATTTTGCCATTGATGACGCGAAAGCTAAGATTTCGCCGCTAGGGAATGGCCATATCAACGACACTTTTTTGGTGCGTTGGCCTCAAGGTGAAATGGTGTTGCAGCGCCTAAATACCCAAGTTTTTCCCGATGCTGATGCGCTGGTGGGTAACGCCACTAAGATCAGTGATCATCTGCTTGCCCAAGCATCTGCTGGTCAGTATCCACTGCAAGTGGTTGAGCCAGTCGTGACCGCCAATCAAGATGCCGCCATAGATTTAGGCGAGCAAGGCTACTGGCGCGCCATTAGCTATTTACGCCATAGCGCTAGTGTTGAAGTGGTCGAAACCGCAGAGCAAGCCCAACAAGCCGCGCGCGCCTTTGGTGATTTCGCTTTTGGTTTAAGTGGCTTAGATGCTAATCAGATTATTGATGTCATCCCTAAGTTTCACTATTTTCCTGGGCGCTTACAGCAGTTACAAGCAGCGGTTGATGCTGATAGTGAAGGCAGATTAGCACAATGCCAGCATTGGGTAGATTTTGCTTTTAGTCAGACAGGTTTAATTTCCGAGCTTGAAAGCTTAGAGCCTAAATTGCCGCTGCGCATTTGTCATAACGATACCAAAATCAATAACATGCTTTTTGATGACCGTACCATGTCCGCCATGGCGATCATTGATTTAGATACCTGCATGAAAGGTCATTTAATGTATGACTTTGGTGACATGGTACGCACCTTTTGCTCCCCTGAAGCTGAAGATTCAACGGCGCTCGATAAAGTCGTAGCACGGCCTGATATTTTTGCTGCCATTTGCGAAGGCTATACTCAGGCACTGGCGCCAGTATTGACTGCTGATGAACGCCAAAGCTTGTGGCTGGGGGCGCGGATAATGCCCTTGATGATAGGCGTGCGCTTCTTAACCGATCATCTTAATGGCGATAAGTATTTCCATGTGCATAGAGAGAATCATAATTTAGAGCGCGCAGCCAACCAATTTAGCTTATATCAGAGTTTATTGGCGCAAGAGGCGCAATTCAAAGCCATGCTGTGCGAGCATGAAACAAATTCATAATAGTTAACTATATGATTATCAGACAGTTGTTGTGAAGCCAATCACAGTTAGTGTTAAGGCGCTTAGGTTTAATTCCGTCTTTAGTGGCGATAGCGATTAAACTAACGGACTTAGTAGTGCATTAGTCATTGCTGAATCTGGCTGGCGCATGTAAATAATGAAGTGGCATAGCGCAGAGCTGTCTTTGAATAACAAAAAATTAAGGAATGAATGATGAAAAAAACATTATCAATCGCAAGCTTATTAATCGCCATGTTACCAGCCTCGCAAGTAATGGCTGATCAAGATATCGGTTGTGGTTTCGGTTCTATGTTATTCGAGGGAAAATCAGGCGTTGCTCCTAAAGTATTAGGCGCCACCACCAACGGTATTTCTGGCAACCAAAGCTTTGGTATCACTTTTGGTACTTTAGGTTGTCAAGCAAGCGGCGCTATCACTTCACGCGCACGTTTAACTACTTTCATCGACGGCAACATGGACAATCTGGCTCGTGACATCGCTCGCGGCAATGGTGAAACCTTAGCTACTCTGACTGAAGTTTGGGGCATTAACGAGGCTGACAAAGCCAGCTTCAACGCTATGGTTAAGCAAAACTACGCAGTGATTTTCACTGACTTAGACGTTAATTCAGAAGTGGTTATGACCAACCTGAATCAAGTAGTTGCTAACAGCGAACTGGCTGCTTACACCATAGCTTAATTGCTATTTTGTTTCGAAAAAGTCAGTCAGCAATGGCTGACTTTTTTTTAGGAAATTTTGACCTTGTCTCGAACTGCTATCAACGCCTGTGCTGTCCTGCTGTTATTCTGCGCCCCAAGTTATGCCAATGCTGACTTGTCTTCTTTGGCGCAATCGCCCACTTGGCTCAAGCTTGGCCATTATGTAAAGCAAGGTGAAAGCTGGCAGAGCCAAATTGATGCGGGTCGCTTCTTTTTAGCGCCAAGCGGTAAAAATGACCCGAATGCGGAGCTTGCCGCTACGATATCAACATTTAGTGCTGAGCAAGCAAGCGGTGAGTTTGTGCAAACTTGCCTGTATCCTGCGCGTTTTCAGTGGTTACAGACTCAAGGTTTTAATGAGTGGCAAGCACCTGTGTGTGGTGAGCGTGACGAGTGGCTTAAGATCATTGATCCCGCCGCCATGACGTTAGTTTTCCCTACTGCCTTTATGAATAACCCCTCATCCATGTTTGGCCATACTTTGCTGCGCATTGATGCTAAAGATCAGACTCGCCATCGCGAGCTGGTGGCGTTTGCTATTAACTTCGCGGCCAATGCCAACGAAAACGATAATGCCATGATGTACGCCTACCGCGGCTTAGTAGGGGATTATCAGGCCGCGTTTTCCTTGATGCCTTATTATCGCAAAGTGCGTGAATACAACGACTTTGAATCGCGCGACATGTGGGAATATCAACTTAACCTCAGTGAGACTGAAGTTCACTTTATCTTGATGCACTTGTGGGAGTTGCAAAACGCCTCGTTTGAGTATTATTTTCTCGATGAAAATTGCTCGTATCAGCTACTTTCTGTACTGCAACTAGCGCGGGAAGAGTGGCAATTTACCCAAGAGTTTCCGCTGCATGCTATCCCTGCCGATACAGTGAATGTGCTCGCTGCTGCTGGACTGTTGCAAACGCCGCAATATCGCCCCGCCTTTGGTACGCGTTTACATCATTATGCCGGTCAATTAACTGAGACTGAGCTTAAACAAGCGCTCGCGATTAGCCGTGATGAGCTCAGCATTGAAACCTTGGTTGCTGCGTCTAAGCCGCCAGTTTCTGAACAAGCAATTTCTGAACAATCAATATCAGAGCCAACACTCTCTGAGAAACCCATCTATGAAAATCAAAGCACTGAAAAACTAAGCTCCGAAAAACTAAGCACAGAAGAACAAGCCTCAGGCATTGGCCTTGATGAGCAAGCCAAGTTATTAGAAATGGCTTACGAGATGCTAAATTTTCGCTTTTATAATGACGGGCTCGATAGAGACACCACAGCGCCTAAGCTCTCGGCCTTATTGCGTCAGCGCAGTTTAGTAGATGCGCCATCTCCCTTTACGGCTGTGGCTGTTCCTGATGGCTCACCAACCGATAGTCACGGCTCAATGCGCGCAGGAATGGGAGTTGCTAGTTATGGCGATTCGCAGGCGCTAACGTGGCAGTGGCGCGGCGCCTATCACGACTTAATCGATAATCCTTTAGGCTTTGTGCCGGGCGCGCAAATTAGCTTCTTAGATGTTGAATTAGGACTTGATGAGCGCGCTAAGTTGCAGCTTAACCGCTTGTATTTGTTCGATGCCATGTCGCTAGCACCATCTAATAGCCTGTTTGATTCATGGGCGTGGAATGTGCGTGTGGGCACTGACAGGCAAGTGCTAGATGATGGTCGGCAGAATCGTTATTTTACCCAAGGCGGTTACGGTAAAGCCTTTGGTGACCCGCGCGGATTGCACACTTATGTTTTAGCCAGCGGCGAAATCAATAGTGCGCCGATATTAGATGCTGCCATGAGTTTAGGTCTTGGCGCTGAAGCGGGCCTAGTGTTTGAACAAAGCAATTTAGATAAATGGTGGTTGTCTGCGCAGTACTTGTGGCAAACCGATAAAGCCATAGATGCGCGCGCGCAGGTGAGTCTTAAGTGGCAGCTTAACTTGCCATCACTCACTTATGGCCAGCAATGGGCGGTGCGCTCTGAGGTAGGATATCAAGAATGGCAAGGCCGCCAAGCCTACGCCAATCTTAATTTGCTTTGGTATTTCTAAGGCGCTGATTTAACTAAAGCTCTGGAATTTCTAAGGCTTTGGAATTAGCAAGAGTCGTGTCGCAATAGGTAAAAAGGTAAGCGCTTATGGGTTTATCTTTTTAACTGAATCCCTGACCACTAAGCTAGGTTCTAGCTGTATGGTCTTGCTGCTGCCTGGGTTATCTAAGCGCGCCAGTAATACTTCAACGGCTGTGTGGCCTAATTGCTGCTTTGGCTGGTGGATTGTGGTTAGCGCTGGGGTTAAGTAGCGCGCTAGCTCAATGTCATCATAACCAATCACAGATAACTGCTCTGGAATGTTAAGGCCAGCATTATAGGCGGCGTGCATAAAGCCCATGGCCATCATGTCGTTACCTACAAACATGGCAGTAGGCAGGTTTGGCGCTTGGATTAAATCGGCAAAAGCGGCAGCGCCGCCATCACATTCAAAATTACCGCTGACTTGCCATTCAGGTTTGATGCTGAGTTTGGCCTCGTTCATGGCATCCATAAAGCCGGCTAAACGTTGCTGCGCTGGTAACTTATCAAGCGGGCCAGTGACGCAACCTATGTGTTGATGGCCTTGCTCAATCAAATAGCGCGTCGCTAAATAACCGCCTTGGCGGGAGTTATCTTGAATCTTATCGCACTGAAAATTCGTCGGTCCCCAATCCATCACCACAGTTGGTAAGTTAGGCTGGCTACTAAGCTGCGCAAACGCTTGCGCTTCGGCTTCACTGCACATCAGCAATAAGCCATCCACTTGTTTTTGCAGTAAGGTTGATAAGTTAAAACGAATGCGCTCGGCATCGCCTTCGGTATTGCACAGCATTAGGCTGTAGCCATGCTGATAACAATGGGACTCCACACCTTTAACTACTTCGGCGAAAAAAGGGTTAGTGGAGGTGGTCACTAGCATGCCAAAGGTGCGGGTATGTTTGGTCTTTAAGCTGCGCGCCAGTGCCGAGGGTGCATAGTTGAGCTCCTTAACGGCCGCCTGCACTCGCTCTTTAACTTCATCGCTCACAAAGCGCGTGTTATTGAGCACGTGACTGACAGTCGAGGTGGATACTTGCGCGAGCTTAGCTATGTCTTTAATGGTGGTCATGGGCGTGCTTAATTGTCCTAAAAATCGAGTTGCCGTAAGCGGCAGCTGAAGCTCATTTAAGCCACTCAGGCAAAATTTAACTGAGATAAGTACCTAAATGAGCTCACATAAGAACCAAATTAACGGCTATGAGTCGCTAAAAAAGCATCCACTTCGCTGCGCACTGGGATTGATGTTTGAGCGCCAAAACGGCTCACGCTGATAGCGGCTGCGCCGTGGGCAAACACTATGGCATCAGGCAACGTCATGCCTTGCTGTAAGCCCGTGAGTACGCCAGCGTTAAAAGTATCGCCCGCGGCGGTAGTGTCTTTTACTTCCACTGTAAAGCCAGCAATTTGTTGGCCTTCGCCGCGCTCACTTAAAAACACGCCTTGGCTACCTAAAGTAATCATGACGGTCGCTATGCCTTTAGCATGTAAGTGGGCGGCAGCTAAGGCTGCGTGCTCAAGATTTTCAACCTTAATGCCGGTGAGTAACTCTGCTTCGGTTTCATTGGGGGTGATGATATCAACTTTTGCTAATAATTCGTCACTCAATTCCATCGCTGGCGCTGGGTTTAGTACCACTAAGGTGCCAGCATCTTTAGCGGCTGATGCCGCCATAAAAATGGTATCTAGCGGCGTTTCTAACTGCATCAGTAAAGTATCAGCGTTTGATATTAAGCCTAAATGCGGCGCTAGACGCGCTGGCGTTAATGCGGCATTGGCACCTTGGGCGATACAAATGCTGTTCTCGCCACTGTCTGCCACTTGGATCATAGCCACACCTGTGGTCATGTCTGGCGCTGTCATAAGGCCAGACACATCCATGCCTAAGGCTTGATATTCTTTATGCATGCGCGCGCCAAAGTCATCATCACCCACGCAAGCAATAAAGGCGACATCGGCCCCTAAGCGCGCAGCGGCAACTGCTTGGTTAGCGCCTTTACCGCCAGCAATCACTTGATAACCGCTCGCCGTTAAGGTTTCACCTGGGCGCGGGAAACTCGGTACTTGCACCACATGGTCAGCGTTAACACTACCTAAGACAACAAGCTTACTCATAGGGCTTTCCTTCATTATTGACTGATAACTTTTAATGGCACGGGAATAAAGGCTTCAACGCTTTGGCCTTGCAGTAACTTATGGGCGGATTCAACCCCTAAGGCACCAATAAGCTCTGGCTGCTGGGCAATGGTAGCGCCTAAACGCTTACGCTTAACGACGGCAATGCCTTCATCTGTGCCATCAAAACCGACTATCAGTAACTCTTTGCCGGCGGCTTGGGCTGCGCGCACCGCACCTAAGGCCATTTCATCATTTTGGGCAAATACAGCATTGGCGCTTTGATTGGCAATTAATAAGTTTTCCAACACGTTCATGCCTTTAGTGCGATCAAAGTCCGCTGGCTGACTGGCAAGAATCGTGAGGTTATGGGCTTGTGCGCCTTCAGCAAAACCTTGGCCGCGCTCGCGCGCTGCAGACGTTCCTGCAATACCTTCTAACTGAATGATTTTGGCATCGGCGCCTAAGCGCTCTGCAATAAACTGCGCCGCTAACTTACCGCCTGCAATATTGTCTGACGCTATGTGGCTTGCTATCGCGCCGCGACTTGCGCCTCTATCTAAGGTCATGACAGGAATATTGCTGTTATTGGCCAGACGAATGGCGTTAGTCACAGCATCTGAATCGGTTGGATTGATAAGAATCGCCTTAACGCCACGTATGGTTAAATCTTCCACGTTGGCTAATTCTTTGCTCGGATCATTTTGCGAATCTAACACTATCAAGCGGTAACCGAGTTCCTGCGCTTTGGCTTCAGCGCCTTGCTTCATGGTCACAAAGAAAGGGTTATTGAGGGTCGATACCACCATAGCCAAGGTATCTTGTGCTAAGGCGTTATTGGCCAAAGTTAACGACAGACCAAGCAAGCTAGCTTTAATGGCAAGTTGTAATGATTTCATTGGGATACCCTTATTATTTATGTTTGTTATCGACCATCACCGCCAGCAAAATTACACTGGCCTTGACTATCATTTGGTAGTAAGAAGAGACATCAAGTAGGTTTAAGGCATTGTTTAAGAAGCCGATGATCAAGGCGCCCACTAAGGTGCCCATGATGCGACCTTTACCGCCCGCAAGGCTAGTGCCGCCTAATACTACTGCGGCAATGGCATCGAGCTCATAACCCATACCGGCAGTCGGCTGCGCTGAAGATAAGCGTGAGGTTACGATAATTGCAGCTAGCGCTGATAAGGTGCCGCACAAGGCATAGACGCCAATTTTTACGCGATCCACATTTATGCCAGAAAGCTTAGCTGCGGCTTCATTGCCACCAACGGCATAAATGTAGCGGCCAAAACGGGTGTGGTTTAACAGATACCAGATAGATGCAAACACCATCACCATCAGCCATACCGGCACAGGAATGCCAAGGGCAGAGCCAGTACCAAACCAAGCAAACTGATCGGCCACATCGGTAAAGCCAGTAGAAACTGGACGACCGTCGGTGTACACCATAGTGACGCCGCGCAGCAGTGTCATAGTCACTAAGGTCGCGATAAAGGCTTGTACCTTGCCTTTGGCAATAATAATGCCGCTAATCGCGCCTAAGGTTGCGCCCGCCACTAATGCGGTTGGCACAGCCACTAATACAGGCACTTCCATGCCAATTAAGGTGGCTGCGAGCGCGCCGCATAAGGCTAAAACTGAGCCCACACTTAAGTCTATGCCCGCCGTTAAAATAACTAAGGTCATGCCAACGGCTATGATGGCGTTCACTGAGGTTTGACGCAGAATATTAAGCAGGTTATCAACACTGAAAAAATGCGGATTGAGCATAGATACCAGCGCGATTAACAGCATCAGCGCCAGTAGCGATTTTTGTTCAATCATCCAGGTTTTAATGCGAGCGCTTTGTAGCGATGGCGCGGCCGTAGGACAAGTGCTTACAGACTTCATAGCGTTTCCTCAGTGTGGTATTTGCCGACGGCAGCGGCAAGGATTTGTTCTTGGCCAGCTTGATGACGCTCAAATTCAGCGCTGATCTGACCTTGGTGCATGACTAAAATACGATCGCTCAGCCCCAGCAGTTCTGGCATGTCCGATGACACCATGATCACCGCCAGCCCTTGGGCTTTACATTGATTAATCAGTTGGTAAATTTCTTTGCGGGCGCCAACATCCACGCCGCGGGTCGGCTCATCTAAGATCAGCACTTTAGGCTGAGTCATTAAGCCTTTAGCAATCGCCACCTTTTGCTGATTGCCGCCAGATAACAGGCCAATGGCTTGCTCTTGAGTGGGGGTTTTAATATTAAAGGCTTGAATAAACTCGGCGACTTGCTCTTGCTCGCGTTGATGCTGAATTTGACCAAACTGCGATAGCTCTTTCAGGCAGCTGATGGACATGTTTTCTTTAACCGAAAGCTCCAGCAGTAAACCATCGCCTTTTCTGTCTTCAGAAATGTAAGCTATGCCTTGGGCTAGGGCATCTTGGCTCGACTTAATCGTAAGTTTTTGACCATTGAGTAAAATGCTGCCTGAGTGGTGCGCTATAGCACCAAAAATCAGCTTCATTAGCTCTGTTCGCCCAGCGCCCATTAAACCTGCTACCCCAAGTAACTCACCTTGTTTAAGGCTAAAGCTCACTGGCGCAGTATCAACCGCGCAAAAATCTTGTAATTCGAGGCAAGTGTTTGCGGTGCGATGATCTTGATAAGGATATTGCTCATCGAGCTTGCGACCCACCATGAGTTCAATCATGGCGTCTTCGTTTAAGTCTTGAATGCTGCGCTCAGCAACAAACTGACCATCACGCAGTACAGTGACATCATCACAGATGGTGAAAATTTCTTTGAGGCGATGAGAGATATAAACGATACCGCAGCCTTGCTCTTTGAGCTCCTTAATCACTTTAAACAGGCTTAAGGTTTCCACGTCAGTGAGAGCATCTGTGGGCTCATCCATAATGATGACCTTGGACTCAAACGAAATCGCCTTAGCAATTTCAACGAGTTGCTGCTCGCCTAAGCTTAATTGTCCCAGTGGCGTGCGGCTGCTGTGCTTCACATCTAAACGCGCCAGTAATTGATCGGCTTGCTGGTACATGGTTGGCCAATCAATGGCGCCAAAGCGGTGACAAGGCTCGCGCCCTAAGAAGATGTTTTCGGCAATGGATAATTCTGGGATCAAGTTAAGTTCTTGATGAATGATGCTGATCCCAGCTAATTGTGATTGGCGCGGCCCTTGAAAGCTCGCGGGCTGGCCTTGGTATTCAATGCTGCCGCTATCACAAGTGTAAATGCCGGTGAGCACCTTCATTAAGGTAGATTTGCCGGCACCATTTTCGCCCATCAGTGCCATAACTTTGCCAGGATACACCTGCAGGCTAGCACCATCGAGCGCCTTAACGCCGGGAAAGGTTTTGACTATCTTGTGTAATTTGAGGATGGCTGATTGCATATCTGTCAGACCTTATTGGCAGTCAGTTAAAAGGGCACACCACAACTAAAAATCACATTGGCGTAGGGAGTACACTCACCACTTCGCACAATGGCGCGACTGCGATGGCTTTGCTGCTTAAACGCTTCATGGCTGATATAGCGAATCTCAATCTGACGCCCACAACGCGCTTGCTCTTGCTCGATACGCTGCAGAATTTGCTGATGAACTTGCGGATTTATATTAATGATTTCAGTGGCGAGAGTCACCGATTGCAATTGCAGCTCAGATAACATGGCATCAATACAAGCCACTAAATCCGGTACCCCTGGGGATAACGCCATATCAATGCGCTCAACATGGCTAGGAATAGGCAGGCCAGCATCACACAGGGTAATTTCATCAAAATGACCGCACTGGGCCACCAAGGCTGATAAAGCAGGGTTGAGTAGGGTTGTTTTTTTCATTAGTTCACCACAACGTTAAGTCAGCACTGGCGGCTATGGCTGGTTAATCCTGGAGACTCGTTTTGCGTTGTCATCCTGATAAAACCCAAGCGAACCGTTTGCGCAATCGTTTCGATGGCAGAACTGTAGGCAGTTATTGAGTTTTGTGCAGCTAAATGTGGTCAAAATCGTGATCGCTGTCACGCTTAAAGTCATGGGCTTAACTAGGACTTAACTAGGACGAAACAGGGCTGGATGAAAAACGAGCTTTGTATGATAATTGCTCGATAATAATCAAAAAAATCAGTGGTCCACAGGTGACAGGGAAAGAAATGGAGTCAGGGGCTGAGCTGCTAAATCCCCCCACAGCAGAGACCAATTTTAATCGCTGCCTGCGAAAACTATGGCTGCGCTTAACCTTACGTCGCTCACAACAAGAGGCGGTAGCGTCATCGACCATGACGGCAACCAGCGACAACTTCTTTAATGCCTACGCAATTTTTTTGGGGGCTAGCTTAGCGCAAATGGGCTGGGTCACTGGCCTGCCGCAATTATTTGGCGCCATAGCTCAGTTATTGTCTGTGTGGCTCGCCAGTCACTTTTCTCGCAAACACTTTATTGTCGCCTGCGCAGCACTACAAGCGCTGGTGGTGCTAGCCATGGGCGCAGTCGCCGCGTTTGAGCCTGAACATGCGGTATGGATATTTATTGCCTTAGCGGTTTTTTATCATGGCTTTATCAACCTTATTCAGCCCCATTGGCGTGCGTGGATGGGCTCGATTGTGCCAGAGCGGCGCCGCGGCGCATTTTTTGCCGCCCGTACTCGCTTAACTATGATGGCCTCATTAAGTGTGTTCTTTGGTGGCGGGTTAATATTGACCCAAACCGATGGCATCAAGATGGCGTGGCTCGGCTTTAGTTTATTGTTTGCTATTGCCGCCATTGGCCGCTTAGTTTCGGCGTGGTTGCTATGGCAAATGCACGACCCAGTCGCCAGAATTCCCAAGGTTAAAGGCGTATTTGTGCAAACCTTAGTGAATTTTGGCGGGGCTTGGCGAGATAAGACCTTTCGCCACTACAGCTTATTTGTGGCGGGTATGCAGTGCATGGTGGCCATTTCGGCGCCATTTTTTGCCGTGTATATGCTGGAAGATTTGCAGTTTACTTACTTTGAGTTTGTGATGGCGAGCGTTGCTTCTGTGGTAACTCAGTTTGTGACTTTACGTTTTTGGGGGCGCTTTAGTGATTGTTATGGCAATCGCTTAGTGATGATAATTACCAGTAGCTTAATTCCAAGCTTACCTGTGTTGTGGCTGTTTTCAGACAACTATGGCTACATCTTAGTCGTGCAGGCGTTTTCTGGCTTAGCCTGGAGCGGCTTTACCTTAAGCACGGCCAATTATCTCTATGACATTCGCCCATTTCGCAGTGACTTTGCTACCTACGCCGCCCTGCAAGCGGCGCTGAGTGCTGGTTTAGTGTTTATTGGCGCCATGGCTGGCGGCGCTATTGCAAGCTATGCCGCGGATTTTTTGCAGTGGACAGGTTGGGGCACTTGGCTCAGTAGCCCCATTTTTGTGGTGTTTTTAGTGTCGGGCTTATTGCGCGGCTTAGTCGTGCTGTGGTTTGTGCCGCGCTCAGTTGAACCTAAAGTTAGGCCAAGGCCGCAACTACTTAAAATTGTGTTCAGAATCCGCGGCTTTAACGCGATATCAGGCATGAGCTTAGACTGGCTAACCGTCGTTAAACGCCGCAAAAAGAAATAAAGCTAATAAACAACTCATGGCCGTAAAACTGACGCCCTTAGACCTCGTAATCAAAATACTTGCGATGCATGGGTCCTGCGGCATGACTACTGATTTTATTGGGGTGCTGATATTCGCCCCAGCCTGCCACATCTGTGCCGCAATTAAGCTTAGGGAAATCGAGCAGCGGTAGCGGTGATTCACTGTTTGGCCCTTGGCCAATAAAGTCCAGCAATTGCGATAAACTGCCCGACGCACTGATATCTAGCCGTAATAAATCATCGCGACCTGCAAAATAGCTCAGCACTTGCTCTTGATGGCTGAGGTAGCAGCGCTCAAGGTGCTGTGCATCAGCGGCATCCTTTACGCTATCTAATAAAAAAGTCTGGTTAAAACTGCGCTTCATGATCGAGTGAAATTTACCGGTATTACCATCAAGATGCGGCAGCATTTTACCCAGCAACATCTGCATCGATGGTACCCATAATGACAGCGGCCGCTCTAAATACACAAACTTAGCCCCAGCAAACAGCTTATCGAGCTGGCGATAATCACTGAACATAGGTACATCGGATATAGCATCAGCTTGCAGCACGCAGTGCTGAGTAAACGCCATATGCGCGACCTTAAGGCCATGTTCAAGCAAGGCCACACTCACGCTAGTGGTGCCAGTACGCGGCAAACCTATGATAAATATCTTGTTTTGTTGGCGTTTTAAAGCGGGGGAAGCGTCATGGTTAGGCATTACTAGGCTCAACGGCTAAGGGGGTCAGCGGCGCAACTTAAATTATTTCGGCGATTCAATCGCATTGCGGCAACCAGCTAACATCATCGTAAATTGGCGGGCAGTATACCTCAGGTGCTACTGATAGTAGGGGGTATTAAGAACAAACAATAGTGTGAAAGGGGCGGACGGATTATAATCAATGTTCTTTTTAATTTTGAAGAGATAGTCAGCTTGCAAGTAATAACACTTATTCGTGGTTGCTACATTAGCCATGCTATTGAGATCGAATTATTCCTCCAAATTAGCTAAAGCTAGCGATATGAAAATCACAATATTGAATTATTTTGTATGATCTGAAAGATAAGCTCGTCATGATTGCAATGTGAAACTAACGAGTTAATGGCAAGAAATTTAATACATAATTCTATGATTTTGCACTTTTATATTTGAATTTGAGACTAATGATGAGTTTTAAAATATTATTAACAGAAATAGCTAGTGGTTGGGTAAAAGCTAAAAACGAGGCATTTACTGCTCATCCAATTGCTAATTTACTTAGAAACGATTTAGTTCAAGTTGTTGGTGGTATTTTGCCTAAAAGTGCTGACTATAAGATCAGTTCGAGCGCAGGTTCCGGTAATTGGGCAAGTGTTCCGTGGCTTGCTATTTTAAATAAGAAAATTACCACATCAACCCAAATGGGAATTTATCCAGTTTATTTATTTAGAGCTGATGGCGCTGGTGTTTATTTATCTTTAGGTTTTGGCACAACTGATTTAACGCGTAAAAACGGAAGCCCTGGTGCAAAAATAATAGCTGATGAGTTGCGTCATAGTATCCGGGGACGTGATTCTAGATTGGATTCTTGGAATGAAAATATAGATTTAAGGTCAGAAACTGCCCTTGGGAAATCCTATGAGTGGGCTTCGGCTGGTGCAAAATATTATCCGTTAGAGAATATTCCTGATGACAATATTCTATTATCTGACTTGATAGAACTTTTAGATATTTACTCGCGAGTAAATTCATTTCAAGAGCCATTATCGAAGTTAGAACCGCCTCTAATGCAATCTTTATCCAAGCCATTCTTGCTCCTCGCAGGTATTTCCGGTACGGGAAAAAGCCGATATGTTCGCAAACAGGCTGAGGCTAGCGCTGCAGGAAAATCCAACTTTGAGTTAGTGTCTGTGCGACCAGATTGGCATGAACCGAGTGATTTATTAGGGTATGTTTCTCGCTTAAGTAGTGCGGGCGCCGAATATGTAGTGACGAATGTTTTAAAGTTTATGGTTCAAGCTTGGTTAGATATTATTGAATCTGTTGATGAGCATGGCTGGACGGCGAAACCCTTAGATCAAATTAGCCCATTTTGGTTGTGTCTTGATGAAATGAATCTTGCTCCGGTGGAGCAATATTTTGCGGATTATTTATCGGTTATTGAAACTCGGCAATGGCAAGACGGTGAATATCGTTGTGAGCCATTGTTGAAGAAAGATGTATTTGAGCAACTTAAAGAGCCTGCACTAACTAAGTTACAACAAGAATTAGGTTTAACTTATCAAAGTGATTTGTGGCAATATTTTATAAATCATGGCATAGCCATTCCTTTTAATTTGATTGTTGCTGGCACAGTCAATATGGATGAAACCACCCATGGTTTTTCGCGTAAAGTCATAGATCGCGCCTTAAGCTTCGATTTTGGGGAGTTTTTCCCTAATGACATTAATGAATTTTTTAATGAAACTCTGACCCCTAAGCTTCTTAGTTATCCAGTATACAGTCACGCCACACTTGAATTGTTTAACGAAGTTGCTGCCGACAATGATGCGGCGAAAACTAAAGCCTTTTTTAATGCTATTAATAGCGTGCTAAAAAATACGCAGTTTGAATTGGCGTATCGAGCGTTGAATGAGTTGTGCTTGGCGGTCATTAGCTTTGCTCCGACCAATGAGAGTGAGTTAGCCGCGGTATTTGATGACTTTTTAATGTGCAAAGTACTGCCACGTATTGAAGGCGATGACGATAAGCTAGTGGGGAATAACAGCGAGAATTTGTTAGAGCTATTAAGTGCAGTCTTAGCCACTCAGTTGTCTGCCATTTGGGAGCAAGAGCGCCCAGATTTGCTGCGGGAGAATGTTAACGCACTAGAAGCGCCGATTTTAATACCTTGCCGCTCATCGGCTAAATTAGCACGAATGAATCAGCAGTTAAGTCGAGGTTTTACTTCTTTCTGGCCTTAAATCGTGCTGATTGTGGTGGTAATAAATAATGACTAAAAATAACCGCGAAACAATTTACTATCAACACGCTGATTTTGAGTTTTTGGTATCAAGCGAGGGATTATCTGTACTTAGAGATAAGCTAACGAGAACCTATACACAGCGTGGGCTTGCAGCACCTGACGCTGTTGATATCGCCGTTATAGTCGATGGTCATTTAGCGGTAACTTATAACGATACAGAAACCGGCAATCAACTGAGTCAGCCGTTCTTTTTTGAGAATCGCCAATACTGGTTTGAAGTCGAATTTAAAACCCATGTTGAATCTCATTCAGCAAAAGTTAGCCATAAATATCGATTAATTGAAGAAAGCTTTGCGTTAAACCCGAGGCGAAATTCACTGCATGCGATGATCAATTTTGGCAATGATGTGGGGCGATGTGTTTTTCAAATTCACTATACAGTTAAGGGAATTGCTAAGTCCGTTGTCGTGGAATTTACGGTATTAGCGACAAAAATGGTTCAAAGCCAAGATTTAGGCTTAATGAATCAAAAAATAGATACTGTTTATCCCTTATGGCGTTATGCCATTAGCAGTAAGACAACTCAGTCACAGGGACGATCATTACAGTCGCCAGAAAAGTTTGAATTATTTTGGCTTGCTCAATTTGAGCGTTTGAAAAGTGAATTTGATCTAGGCATTCATCGTGTTTTACAGGCGCCGCATAATCGCTTGCAGTCGTTTACGCTACAGCAAAAGTTAGATCGCATTAATAAAAAGCTAAGCTACAAACAGCAAGAACATGCCAAAGAAATCGTCGCATCTAAACGCTTATCTGCGCGTATGCGCGTTAACCATCAGCGCCTTAGTGTAGATACGCCGGAAAATCGTTTTATCAAAATGGTGTTGAAACGCACAAAAGCCAGTTTATCGACACTGATCCATGCTATGGAAACATCTGATGGCAAGGCCTCAGCATCTTTTTGCCAAAATTTACGATTATGGCGCGATCAGGTCACTCAATATACGATGCATCGGCTGTGGCAAGAAGTGGGTGACTTCACCGGCCAAAGCCGTGAGTCGAAAGTGCTGCAGCAAGGGGCAGGTTATGCAAAGGTGTATAAAGTTTGGCAGCAGCTAAAATATTATTTAAACCAAACCCAAGGCGATGCACAGATCTCGATTAAATCTGTAGCTGATATTTATGAGGTCTGGTGCTTTTTAGAAGTTAAATCGATTATTGAAGCATTAGGTTTTTCAGAGCAAACGCGTAACCTCAGTAGTTTAAAACGGCTTCAATGTGAGCGACAGTTTCGTGATGATGAAATGGCGGCTGCATTTGTCTATTTTCGCCAACGCGATGGCATGACGATTGAATTAGCCCATGAGCCGTCATTTACTCCCAAAGGTGAGGTTAATCGCACTTGGTTAGCCAATCAGCGTCCTGATATTGTGCTGCGAGTCACGCTGTCTAATGCTGAGTCATTCTTGATTATCTTTGATGCTAAATATCGTATTGATGCTAAACCATTCAAGCGTGGTGATGCGGTACCCGAAGATGCGATTAATCAGATGCATCGCTATCGTGACGCCATCATTCATCAGCAAGCCCTCGTCAATGACAGGCCATTAAAGAGCCGTCCAGTCATGGGTGCGTTTGCTTTATATCCGGGATTTTTTGACCAAACAACTCAAGTTAATCCTTATGATGAGGCTATAAACGAGATTGGCATTGGTGCATTTGCTTTATTGCCATCGGTCGCTGAAAACACTCATAACCATTGGCTGCTGGGTTACTTGGCCAGCAAGTTAGGTTATGGCACGAATACAGTCAGTTATCTCAAGCCGCCATCAAATGATTATTATTTTGTGGAGGATTCGGCGCGGATATCGCCTTACGGGGGAAATTCGGTTCGACATAATGGTTTGACCATGATGGCCCCTATTAATGAAATTGGTCGCGATAGTGATTATCTGAATAGGGCGAAAAATGGTAGTCTAACAGGCTATCATACCCAGTTATTGGCGACTAATCGGCAAAATGTACATCGCAATATTGTTCGAGAAATCCGTTATTTACTGTTAACTGTTCGCTATAATCCGACTGATCCACATCAGCTAGGTAAATTTCTATATCGTGTAGCGAATGTTAAATTACTGCGCAGAAGGGATATTGAGCGGCAATGTACAGGTAAGGATAGCAATGACAATCACTATTATTGGCTGTTTGACTTTGTCGGCGAGCCTGAAGTGTTGACTGGACCGATCGCAAAACCCTATGCCGCACATTTTGAATTCAAGCTCACTAAAGCTGAATATTTGCCGAAGATTAGTCAGTGGGGTGATGTCAAAGATGAATATCAACTCTATGCTGATTTTGACTTAAGTTGATAAGCCGATGTCATGGATAACCTCGTTAGACCTCTGCAAGTTACCTCGGACTATTTAGTTACTATTGGCATGATTTTTATACTTTTTGCTTCATCCATAGCACCAGCAAGGCTGAAGGCTAACCCAGATTCGAGGACTGCGTCTTTATGGCTTATCGCCCATGAAAACTCGCCGCGATAACTATCTGGGTTAGCTTCAATCACCACATCATAGCCTGATATTGCTCTTCATAGGTTGGGGTATTGCTTATGTCATTGGGATTTGCGACTGGAAAGTTCATGCGAAATACCGGTAGTTTGTGTGGTCATATTGTCTGTTATTACCGCGGCACTGACCACGGACTATAAGTCACATTTAAGCCGCGCTGGTGGCGGCCGTGTTAGCTGTGATTTGAGTATTAATGACTGCCGTAGGGCGAATATTCTAGCGGCTTGTGGGGGCGCTGGTTAAAAACGAGGCTTGCGAATCAACCATAAAACGGCCAGCTAAGGCGCGTCGCCCCAGTAGCATTCTAAATTTCATGTTGTCACGGTTAGTGATGGTCATTTCAATGTCAAATTCTTGGGTGCCAATTTGCAGTGGCGTTTTAATCACGTAGCGCAGCTGCTTATGTCCGCCAGAATCAGTGACATACCGTCTATCAAACACTGGGCTTTCACATACGGTTTCTTCCATTGAGTCTTGATTGGGGTGTAACCAAAATCGGATCCACGCTTGGCCATTTTTATTAAATGGCTTCACTTTGAACGCATGCAAACACGATGTTTTGGCGCCAGTATCAACTTTCATCTTGATAGGCTGAGGGGCTATGTGCGGTAGCACCACCCATTCGCGCCAACCAATGATAGTTAGTGATGCGTCAATCATGTACTACCCCTAATGATGTTAACGTCTTGGCTAAGCCTAGTCGTTAAACGGCAATTTTACCCGTTCACTAGAACATATTGCTGCTAAAACAACAACTAAAGTCTTGTGACTCAAGCTAAGTGCTAAGTGGTCGAGAAACTTAACACTTAAGGTAACGGCGCTGTGTAGTGACAGCATTGAGTAACAGAGCTTAGTGCCTGAGTTAGCCGTGAGTTTCATGACAAGAGTTTGAACATAAGAGTTTCATGATAAAAGTTAATGGCAGAGAGTGATTAAGCGGGGAATTGTGGTGCTGATGCCATAAGCCAGCGGCAAGGTTGCCACTGGCTTATGGGTAATGACTGATGACTAGAAATTAGTTATCAGTGTTTAGTTGTTAAAAACACTGACGCTATCAATCTTGAGCGGATCTTTACTTGGTTTGCGCAAGTTAAGGGCGTTGACCTTGTTCATGCCATTATCGCTAATACCGCCCTCATAATTAGGGGTAGTGCTTGCTGGCGTCATATAGGCGGTAGCGCCTGGATTCCATGCCTTGAAAAATTCACTTAAGTCAGTTTGACTGGCGTAAGAGGCGCACAGCATTAAGCGATCCCCCTTAGTTAAGCCGTTATCTGGCTTATAGCACAGGTTCTCACCAGGTAAGTTAACCTCGCCATCATTGAGATTACGAGTTAAGCGATGCATTAAGGTAAACAGATTCCAGCCTTGCATACCTTGGCTAACACTGTAGTAATCAGGCACTTGTCTTTGATACCAATCCTGAATGGTAAACTCAGTTTCGGCCCACTCTTTTAACTGGGCAAACATCACTAAGCGCTCACCAGCGCCGCCATCAGCCCACGCTTGGCCTTTAGCCGCTGCAATATAATCAGGGGCGATACGAATATCTTGGGCCACACGGGTCATAGTGCCAAGGTGCTTATCTTGCATGTACAAACCAAGCAAGTTGTTGGCCACTTCAGTTGCGCCTTCCACGGTAAATGGCGCTTCGGCGGCGTTATGACCCACTTCGTGCCACAGCAACCAATTGTTAAGTGGCGTGATATTTAGATTGTTACTATTAGCGTTAAAGCTGCTATTCATCACAGGATAACCTGAGTGCGCGGCGCCTATGCTGATAGCGACATCGTTAACAAAGTGATGTCTATGATTGCTGATGCTCTTATCTGTGGCTTTTCGATTGACTGTGCCAGCAAGGCCTTCATCGCGGCCATAAAAACGATTTAAGTCATCGCTAAATTTATCAAGCTCACCGGCAAAGGTTGCCAGCTTACCGTCATAATTTTCGGCCTTGAGGTTGGCTTTGGCGGCAGTAAAGATAAAGCTTTGGCTCACGACATCACCAATAGGGGCGGGTGATGATTGCGGGTTTATCCAGCGACTAGTAGTGCCATCATCTTGATACAAGGGCGCATCGACAGTATCACTAAAGCTCAGGGTGACGGTTTCAGCGCTGCGACCTTGGGCATAGATTAAGCCGCCATAAGGCACGGTAAGCTCATGGTTATTACCAATATTGCCACTATTCAAAGTAAAGCTTTGGCTGATACGCGGTGGGCGCATTAAGCCAAGCTCGTGCTTTTCACGGCCAGTTAAATCATCATTGAGTGCCACGGTAATTGTGATTGGCTTATCGCTATCAACGCTGACACTAAAGGCTTGCTGCGCGACTGCCCACTGGCCGGTTGCTTGACGATTGCCAGCAAACCAGGCGGCTGTGTTGCCACCTAGCACGACTTGGCTGCGACCTTGGCTGCTAGCGCCATCCGCTTCACCTGGGTATTGGCGAATATCCACCTTAATATCTAAGTCCCAGAACGAGCGACCTAACATTAAGCGCGTGACTGGTTTTTCCATGTAATTAAGTGGATAGCTTGGGTTCATGTAACCCGCATAGCTGCCTTGGGTAACATCTAGCATCATGCCTGTGTCGCGCATTTGCTTATGTAAATCAGCCGGGCAAGTGGTGCCGCCGCCAGCGCGGTTGTCGCTATAGCAGTTTAGATACTCAGTAAAACGCTTAAAGCCGAGTTCATCAGTTGCATCCGCTTCATAGCGATAATCTAAGTCATTCCACAGCCATACCGTCATGTTCTGGTATAGGCGATTAAGATCAACGCTGCTTAAGCGCTCACCTTGTTTACCTTTGGTGCGGAAATATAATTCGTGTTGATATAAGCGCTCGATATTGCTGCCTAAATTGGCGGCCTTGATCATAGCTTTAGCTTCGTTATCCCCTAAGCGCAGCTCAGTGTAGCGCGGCACATACATACCACCGGTAAGTGGAATATTGTTGCCCGGGCGATACTCTAAGCAATTGATCTCATAATGATAACTTGAATCAGTGCACTCTTGGTAAAGACGGTTGCCTTTATCATCGGTAAAGGCTTTTAGAATACGCTCTTTATCGGCGATAATATCTTTAGAGCTAGTTTCATCAATAAAGGCAGTAAATTGAACGATTTCGCCTTTGTCGTTAGTTTCACTCCATTTAGCCACTTCAAGCTTGGGCTTATCGTCGGGCTTGTTATTTTCTTGATAAAGCCAAGTCACATTGCCGTCGCTATCGATGGTGTAAGGCGCCACTGTTTGATCTTGAGCGTTTTTAACCGCGCTATAGCGCTCGATGACCCAAATGCCTTGTTCACGCTGGTTGCGTGGACGGTCTGGATAACCACCACTAGGGCCATTACCATTACTCACCACAGAGTTGCCTTGACCGAAGGCTATGCCAGCGCTGTCGAGCAAGCGGGCATAAGCTGTGTCCTTGTCGTTAGAAATCAAGGTTTCCATGATTAAGATACTGCCGCCGCGACTGACATAATCAATCAGAGCGGTAGCATCATCTTGGCTGATTTTAGGTTTGCTAACATCGGCGCTCATCACTAAGTGGTAATTGTTACCATTGGTTGCAAGCGCATATTCAAAACCATTAAGGATCAGTAGTGGCATGCTGGCAGGATCGAGCCCATCAAAGCTGATTAGCTGCTTAGTGGTTACGCCAAAATCAGGGTGGATAACGAAGTCGGCGTTATTACCCGGCACTTGTCCACCACGCTTAAAATAAGCCTTAGCGATATTAGTGCCAACCGTCATCGGGTTATTAAAAGTGGCGCCTGCTTGATTAGCGGTCAGATATTTGAAGACGTTTTGAAAAAAGCCTTTCATATCATTGCTGTCGTTAGACTTAATGCATTGACCGTTAGTGACACCACCATCCCAACTGTAGCCATTGGGGCAGACTAACACTGAGTTATAACGGGCATTGCCCATGACCATGATTTTACCTTGGCCAATTTCACCTAAGCTAATGAAAGGTAGATTAAAGGTGGCGGTTTCTGCGCCAACTTTATCAACTATTACCTTAGAGGGGACTTCGGTAATATACGCAAGCGACTGGGGATCCCAAGCTTTCTTGCTACCAAATGGCAGCCAGTAGTTATTATCGTTACGCGCCATCAAGATAGGGAAGGCGGTATTGGCGATATTAACTGTACTTTGGCCGCGGGCATTACCTGTGCTGCCGTAGAAGTTAGTGCTGTCATGGAACACGTGGAAATTGTTAACTGCTTGCCAGCCTTGCTGCTGCACGGCGCTGGTGCTACCCCAAAGCTTTTGCACATCAGCTAAAATCTGCCCAGCTTCATCTTTAGCGTTGGCACCTGCGCTCATAACCATAGAAGCATCAATGCTTTGGCAGTTATTCTTGCATAAAGCCTTATCGATTGTCTGCGCTTGGCCTTGGTTAAACTGCGCTAAAAACTCACCCGCGATTACTTGGGTTTGACCATTGCCAAGCTCTAATGATTGATCGTGGGCGCTCAGTCCCAAGGCAATAATTTCGTTAATGACGTTAGGGTATTGAGCAAAGGTTTGGCTAACTTGCTCTGGGACTTGCCAATGATCGCCCTTATCTTCGCTATAACGCTTAACTAAGGTTTGAGCATTGAGGCCTAAATCACCTTCGCCTAATTGTTGCAAGCTAACTTGCTGCTGATTACCGCGAACGCTGCCTAAGGTAAAGGTATCAATACCAAATTCTATGGTGTCGCCCCATACAAACTCGAATTTACCTTTAGCATCGGTAACACCACGGCTGCCACGGCTAAAGTATTCAACCCCAGCTACTGGCGTGCCGTCGGAGTCAGTTAAGATAGCACGGCTTAAAATGGTGTCTTTCGGCTGATAGTGATAACTCGCCTCAGCATTGGCCGCCACAAAACCCGCATTTAAATCACTCGATGCCCCAGGGGTTACTGCAGGCTTGCTATCTGGCACATGGGTCGATGGCAATTTACCTACTTGGTTATCATTGGCTTCTTTTTGCTTAATCAGATCAGCAAAAGCATCAACCTCCATATTGAGATCATGCTGATAATAATTACTAAATTGCAGCGCTTGCAGGCTGCTCAAGCGTAAATCGATAAACTCACCACGGACAGTCCCCATAGTGGCGATTAAGGTTTGCGCGTTACTGCTAGCATTTGCGTTATCAATAAAATTATCACTCTCGGCCAGCAGCAGTTGCTTGCGCTCAGTGCTTTGGCCTGCGCGCGCCTTATCGGCCTGCACATTGCTAAAGCTTGCCAGTAGCACGTCTTGACCATGGTCTTGATAATGACAATTTACACTATCACCGACATTAATCTTGAAGTCTGCGGCAGCTTCGTCATTACAGATCACCATTTGATCAAAGGTGCTCTTACCATCGAGAGAAAAGCTGGCGTGTAACAGAGTCGTCTCTGGTGGCACTGGAATTTCTGGTTCTGGTGGCTGAGGGGTTTCGTTATTTGAGCTACTGCTGCCACCGCAGCCGCCAAGAGTGGCGATAAAAGCCCAACAAATAAGATGTTTATTCATGTGTGTCCTAACAAAAAACAAAATGAGTCGTTAGCGCGGGCAAATGCGCTTGGCTAACTTTTGGGTTATTAATCACTAAAAGGCGGTTGCTGCTCTGGGGGAGACACTGGTGCAAAAACCGTGATAATGAGATTTGAGTCAATGAAGCTATTTTAATTAAATTTTCATCAATTTAATATTATCTCATTGAATATGAGCCAATTTTTTCTTTATTTATCGCCGCAATTACTCTTGCTTGCTGTTTTATTCAGCGTTTGTTGGTGGCGGCGCATCAGCACAGCGCGCTAGTCATGCGGATTTTTTTAGCCAGAGTGTCTAGCTATGTGCTCAAAATAGCAGGAAATATGGCATAAAATGTTAACTGAAAGCGCACTGAGTAAAGACAAACGCTGACTTTGTCGTCATACTTTCGTTTCCCGCCGTTGAGGATGTAGTCATGAATCTAGATGCTTACCAGTTTGACTGGATTCTGTTTGATGCCGACGAAACCTTGTTCCATTTTGATGCGTTTGCCGGTTTAAAACTATTGTTCAGTCGCCATGGAGTGGCCTTTAGTGAACAGGACTTCGAAGAATATCAATTAATTAATCAGCCATTATGGCTTGAATACCAGCGCGGCACTATTGATGCCGAGCACCTTCAAACCACCAGATTTAACGCTTGGGCCACTAAACTCGGTTGCAGCGCCAGCGCGCTTAATCACGGTTTTTTAATGGCCATGGCCGATATTTGTGAGCCGTTACCTGGGGTGAGGGAATTACTGGCAAGCATTAGCCCGCGCTATCGCTTAGGCATAATTACCAATGGCTTTACGCAGTTACAGCAAGTGCGTTTGCAAAAAACTGGGCTTAGTGATTATTTCTCGCTGGTGGTTATTTCTGAACAAGTTGGCGTGGCCAAGCCAGATCCCGCTATTTTTACTCATAGCTTAATGCTAATGAGTGATGTGAGCGGCGCTCAAGTTGCGCCTCACAAGGTATTGATGGTGGGTGATAATTTGCATGCCGACATCTTAGGCGGCAATCGCAGCGGCTTGGCCACGTGCTGGTACAACCCTAGTGGAAAGCCAAGGGTTCCCGAGGTTTTACCTAGCATGGAAATCAGCCATCACGATCAATTGCGGCAGTTATTAAGTTAAGGCTTAATGCGCATCGCTATGATTAATGCCGCGATTAAAGCGGCATTTTTTTGAGCGCAAGTTCTGCAATAAATTCGCTCGGTTGCTCACTGTCACTGAGCAAATACACTTGCTCCTTAGCGCGGGTTAGGGCGACATACAGTAAGCGGCGCTCTTCGGCAAAAGGGTAAGCTTCTTTTGGCGGCAATAAGGCATCCAGTAATAGCGGTGTCACTTGGCGGGCTGGCAAGCCAAACTGACCGCTAATGAGCGGCGAGATAATCACAATATCGGCTTCCATCCCTTTACTGGTGTGAATCGTCATGGCGCTAATCGTTAAATTTGGCCACTCTCGTTGCCACTTTTTAAGCTGCGCCGCGTTTGGTAAATGAAAGCGAAAGCGGCTGAGGATTAACACGCTGCGCGGCGCTGTTTTGCCAATAGTGCTATGTCCACCATCCTTCACGGTACTTGCGTGCTGCGCCAATAACTTAGTGATGATTTCAAGGCTTTGCTGCTGAATATGCGGCGCGCTAATTAAGCTCACTGCACTGGCTTTGCCTTTGCTTAAGCACTGAATTGATTTAGCAATTTGCTGCGGATTAGTTTGCACAAAGTTGCTGGCCACCGCGGCAATACGCTCATTAAAGCGAAAGCTAGTATCTAGATGATTGATGCTGCTATCGCCAAATTGAGCGCTAAAGTGGCGGGTGTAATTTACATCCGAACCCGCAAAGCGATAAATAGCCTGCCAATCATCGCCCACACAAAAGAGTGAAGACGGCTTAACGCTGTTACGAAGCGCTAAGATTAATTGCGCCCTCGGCGCTGAAATATCCTGAAATTCATCCACCATGATAAAGCGCCATGGGCTAACAAATTGGCCACTAGTGACATACTGACAGGCGCGGATAATCATGTCGTCAAAATCAATTTGATTGGCTTGCTTAAGGTGCGCTTGATAGCGGCTCACTAAGGGGCGTAGTAGTTCAAGCTCAGCCAATAGCGGCGCTTTATTGGTGCCTTGCCCTAAGCGCTTGAGCCAGCGAGCTTTTGCCTTACTATCATCGAGCCGATGCAATTTAAACAGCCCAATTTGCCCTGCCAATTGCCTTGCTAGTTGCGCCATTAACGGCTGGGCTAATTGGCTATCCCTTAGCCAGTGATTGGCGGGGATGGCGCTAGGCTCTATGCCTAAGCGGGCTAATGCCTTGATGAGTGCAGGCAGTAATTGCCTTTGCTGCGCTTGGTAATAATATAAATCGATATGGGGTGTTTGCTGCTCTTTATAGCCATTAATGGTTGCCGCAATTTGCCCCTGATAGTGGGCATTATCCACATACTCTGGGCTGCGCTTGGTTTTATCTAAGCTAAAGAAATGCAAATACAACCCAAGCTGAGGTAAATGAAAGCGACTGAGTTCATTTTTATGGGCGGCTTGATAGTGATAATCGATTTGGCGGCTAAATAGCCAATTAGCGAGCACGCGCTCGCTAAAGTTCGCGACCTTGTCCCCCTTAAGGCTCACGATTTGCTGCTCGTTTAAGTAGTTTTGATGATCGCTACTGGATGCAAAATCATGGGGGTGTTTTTCAAGCAAATGCCAGCGCTCAAAATACTCTTGCACTTGAAAGCTATAGGCTGAGTCTTGCATCAAGTTGGCTAATTCTGCCTTAACCCAATCATGCAATCCTTGGCTATCTTGCTGCCACGGGCTCAAACTTGGGGCTTGCCCTTCTACTTGCTGAATGATGCTAAGCCCTAAACTATGAAAGGTAGTGGCAAGCACGGCCGCGCCTTTAAGCTTATCTTGAATGCGAATGGATAATTCATTGGCAGCATCTCGGCCAAAGGCCAATAACAGTAAATCCTCTGCTTGCGCTTGACCACTTGCCAGCAAATAAGCGCTACGGCCCACCATAACGCTAGTTTTGCCGCTGCCAGCGCCTGCTAATAATAAGTTATTGTGCTCATCAATAATGCAGGCGCGGCGCTGACTTAAGGTCAGTGGCCGACTTTCTATGCTATCAAACAGTGATTGAAATTGACTGAGTTGACTCGCCACAAAGCGTTCTTGCTCGGCTTGCCTATCAGCCCTTGTCCAAGCGGCAATAGTCAGTAGCTCTTGAATGGCTAGGGCTAGTGGCTCGTCTATCACTAAGCGGCTATTTTTAATGGCGATATCAGCCAGCTGCCATTTATTTTGCTCTTGGCGCGCATATTCATGAAGACGCTGCAAATGACTATTTCTGGGGTATTGCTGCGATAAACTTGGGCGTAGGTGTTCAACAAATTTAAGTAAGGGTTGGCGCTGGGCTTGCAACCAAAAAGTTAGCATTGGCTGCAGATAGGTTTGCTCGGCGCCATAACTGACCATGGCAATTTGCCAGGTTTTATCGGCGCATGGCAGCTGAATAATCCAACCAAATAAACTTAAATGCCACTGCGGCGGGGCTATGAGGCTGCGCCAACTAAGGTCCATCATTTGGCCTTGAGATTGAAACCTAATACCGGCCTGACTGATGCTTAACGCCGCGCTTGGGGCTCCGCAAATTCGGCCTATGTGGCTACTAAAAATAGGGGTGACGGGCACGGAAAGTCTTATACCAAAATCAATTTGGCAAACTGTGGCGAGTTTTGACTCCTAAAGCAATCAATAGTGAAAATGGCAGGTGTGAATGGAGAAATTTTAGCCGAGCTATTTACCGCACGCCTTAGACTAGCTATGTTCAAATAGAGACAATAATTAATACCTTAGCTTAATTTGTGTAACCCATTAAGGCAGCGGAGGCGCAATGACTTATGCCATAGGATTTTGGCTCGCAGCATGCAGTTTGAGTGCTATGTTGGCCTTAGATTTGGGGATAGATCCCTTGGCGATGCCGCAATGGGTCGCGGTATTGGTTGCACTCTTGTTTATGCCAAGGGCTGGAATGGCTTGTGGCGCTTTGCTGCTGGGGATGTGGGTCTATATCAGCACCTTAGATCAACAGTCGTTAGAGATGAGCTTGAGTGTGTGGGTGATGGCGCCTGTCATCATGCAAGCCTTAGATCATCAGCGTGTCTGGCAATTTCGCGCCTTGTTGCTCACTATGGCCTGTTCATTATTTTTAGGCTTAACAGTGTTGCAAGCCGAAGGGCGATTAGCCGGCGATGCGACGGTGACGTTATGGCAATTGTTCGCCATAACACTCTTGTGTTTAAGCGGGCGTTATTGGCAACCCACCGAAATTGCCAATCCTTGGTTATTGCTGCCCTTAATAGTGTTGCTCGGCTTAGGTCAATTTCAGCCATTGCTGTTAACGCTTAAGCTGATGGCGCTGATCTATTGTTTGCAGCGGCTTAAAATGCTGACAGTTCCTGACTATTTACCTGCAATCACCCAAGCTATGCCCATCATGGCCTTTGTTGGCTTAACCGCTACTGTGGCTGGCAAGATTCCGGCGCCCATACTCTTAGCTTGGCTATTAACCTTAGTGTTCGTATGGCTTGGCGATAGGGTATATACCCAAGAGCAAACCGAAGAGTAAGTATTTGTCAGTATCCAGCCACCAAGCAGCCTATCGTTCGGCCGATAGCATTAATGAATGCTAACGGCTCCATTGCCGCTTCTGCCGCGCAGTTTGTATCAAAATGTATAATTGTTAGTACCTTAGCCGTTAATTCCTTGTTGCCATCAGGTTGATGGGGTATTGTGCGGTCAATATTTATGCATGTATTGAAAGTTGAACAGGATGAAGGTTATGGAAAACCGAGTCATTTATATCGCCTCTGCTGATGCGGGATGGCTGAATATGGTGGCCGTGGGCATGGCAAGTATTTTTGAAGAAATTCAATTTACTACTGTGAATGATGTTCAAGGGTTATGGCACCTGCCGTCCTCGGCGTTGGTTATTTATGATAAAGCTAGCCTAGGTAATCCCACGGCATTATTAATCAATCCACGCGAGCGTGGTGGTAAGTGGTTAATAGTTAATGCTGACAGCCTTGATGAAGAGAGCGTGCCTGGGCTCATTTCTTTAGGTTTCTCAGGGTTAATTGTTAAAAATCAAACCTTAGAGCGGATGCCGCGCGCCATTCGTACCTTAACGGCTAATGAGTTGTGGTTTAGTCGCCATGCCATGTCATTATCTCTCAAGCAAAACTTTAATTTATCGCCGCAACCTACCAATGCTATTCATGTGCTTAGTGCTAAGTACAACTTGTCGGTGCGCGAGCAACAAGTGTTTTTATGTTTGGTGCAAGGGCAAGCCAATAAAGACATAGCGCTTGCCATGAACTTGAGTCCAAGCACCATTAAGTGCCATGTGGCGAGCATTTTGCAGAAAACTGGCAAGCAAGGACGCAGTCAAATCAGCGCCTTATTGTTAGAGGGCTCGCTTGAGTGTGTGATCTAGATCACGCTTGACTTGCTTTAGTTATTTATTCGGCCTAAGGGCGGTGTTTGATTGGCCATGTGACCGATACTAAAATGGATGCCTTGTAAGTATATTGTATGAAAATCAAAACCATACATTACTTGGAATGGAGTCCTTAAAATGAAAGCTTTAACTGTGAGTGTGATCTTAACTGCTATGTTGTCAGCAAGTGCTGGTGCTGCAAATTGGTCGAGTGAAGCTCGTGACAACGACGGCCAAACACAGTTTTACGTCAACCTGCAAGGTGACGTACCGCAGCGTTGTCGTATGATCACTCAACAAAAACTTACCATAGATATGGATTTAAAAGAGGGTAAAGCAAGCCAATTTGAATTCAAAGCTTGGTGTAATGTTGATAGCCGCCAAGGTAAATTAGTGGTTGGAGCTTCTCCATTCATTAACAATAACCAAAAGGATATCATCCCTTTAGCGGTTGAATTTGAGGATGCTAAAGGTCTAATTGATGCAAACAGTCACTCATCTTCAGCAACAAATTACCATGCCATCGATGCTAACTTTGCGGTGAGCAATGCCACAGCACTCGATATGGGTGACATGAACGTACTGAAAATCAAACCTGTTGTTAATGGTTGGGAAAAAGCGGGTACCTATAAAACCAATATGTATGTATCTCTGTACCCACAATAACAATGTAAAGTTGTAAATTAGGGGCCGCTAGGCCCCTTTTGAGGTTGATATGCGCTTAACAACTCTTTTACTCAATGCTGTATTGTTGTTCTCTCCTTTGGCTCATAGCTTTGAATTATTTCCCATGGTCGATTTTATTAGCGATCAAGGCCAACAAAGCGAGCGTTTTTTTAAAGTCAACAATACCACTGACAAACCCTTGCCTCTTGAAGTGTTTATCCAACAACGCTTAGTGACTGGCGAAGCCAATGAGCAATTACAAGCGACTGATGACTTTATGGTGTTCCCTCCGCAAGTGCTTATTCCTCCAGGTAAAACTCAAACCGTTAAAGTGAAATATATTGGCGCTCCTGTGGCCGAGTCGTTGTCATATCGCGTGGTATTTAGTCAGCTGCCCATTGCTGATGATGCCAGTGAAAGTAGCATTAAAATGCTGTTTCAAATTGGCGCCTTGCTGTTTGTGACGTCGGATAAATTGCCGCAACAATTAACCACAGAATTAACTGCTAACCCTAATGAATGGTTGGTTACTAATACAGGCGCGGGCGTATTGACCTTGTCGGCAATGACCTTTGGCGCTAAGGCTGGCAAGCAAAGTTACCGCTGGACTTGGGATGACATTAAGACCTTAGTTGAGCGCCAGTATTTAGCGCCCCGCCAAAGCGTGCGCATCAATGCTGTGAGCTTATTATCAAACAATGAGCAATTAACTCAGGTTGAAGCCTCGGGATATTAGGCCTGTATTAGCGCACCAGTAAGGTGCATTAGGCTGACAAGGAAAGTGAATGAAAGGTGGGATCGGGCTAAGTATTATCTTTGCCTTGATGTTATCCCCCTCACAGGTCGGGGCTATGACTATGTCGTTGCCGTTGTGGGTGGGGGAGCGTGAACTTGGTGAAATCCCCGTCACCCTCTCTGGAATGGAGGTGAGTGCCGTGTCCTTGACTGCGCTGCAAGCCAAGCTTGGCGGCCGAGTTGCAAGTCACAGTTGGCAAGCGTTAGCTGCGCAAGTGGCAACACCCTCTAGCGCTATGATCCCGTTATCGGAACTATCCAAGGTGGGAATTAAGGTGCAATTTGATCCGCAAACCTTAGCCCTATCTGTGGCCATAGCTCCCTCGACTATGGGGGATATAGGAGTAAATTTTGGCGAAGAGTATGCTGAGTTTATTCCAAGCCGCAGTAGCCAATTTAGTTGGCTTAATAGTTTAAATTTCGCCCATACCGAAGATTGGTTAGGAGATAATCAAACTTCTAATTCAGATATAGATTGGTTGGCACAATTTAATCTTGGTGGCGTGAATGGACTGAATATCTCTACCGCCAATTACTTTGAAATCAATGATCAACAAAGCCAGTATTTGCGTGGGGAATGGACGGCTTTTTATGATGCGCCGCGTTTACCGCTGCGAGTATCGTTAGGCGATGTGACCTCGGCGACCTCAGGGTTTTTATCTAGCCTTAGTCTTGGCGGTATCGCGCTTTTTAGTGATTATGCCAATCTTCAACCCGATCGCGTCATTGGCCCGAATAATCAACAAATGTTGATACTGCAAGAATCAGCTGAAATAGATATTACCGTTAATGGCCAAGTTATTTATAGCGGCCGCCAAGACGCCGGACGCTTTAATCTCGCTAATTTACCGTTAAATAATGGCGCCAATGACATTATTGTTTATGTGCGTTACTTATCGGGGCGAACCGAAACCTTAACCTTTAGTCAGTTTTATAACAGCACTTTATTGCAAGAAGGCATAGTAAATTACGCCTTTAGCTTGGGCGCACCTTCTATTTATGGTGATGAGGGCATTGAGTACCTCTCAACCTGGGCCGCAAATGGTTTTATTGAGTATGGTTTCACATCTTGGCTCACCTTAGGGCTGAATGCTACGGCTGCTGAATTTGGTGAAGGCCTTGGCGCTACCGCAACCTTTGGCACTGAGTACGGTAATTTGAGCTCGAGAGCGGCGCTGAGTAATGGCGATGAGCTTGGCTCAATCTACGCATTCAACTTTGAAAGCACTATTGTTGGCGCGGCGGTCAATCAGAGCCCGAATCTTAGGTTAGGCCTTGAGTTTGCTGATGGTTTTAATAACTCGCCTTGGGATGACACGGCTTTGCCACAGACTTATCAGCGCGCATTGGCGAATTATATTTGGACCATTAACGATGCTTGGGATGCGAGTATATCCGCTTCCTATTACCGTGCGTTGTTAGCCGATAAGCAGCTTAATGGCACAGCGCAGGTCAATTGGCGCTCTGGCAATATGAATGTCGGGGCGGGCATCACTTATAACAATAATGACAATGTCTCTAATGCCGATACCCAATATTTTTTGACCTTTGATTGGTACTTATCCCTTGCCGATAAAGGCCTAAGTTTAGGCACTAGCTATAACACCATAGATAATCGTTCGCGCTTAGATATTTCTCGCATCAATAACGATCGGGTCGGCGACATGGGCATGCGGGCGCAGTTAGAGTATGAAGATCAGCGCGACCGCGAATTAGCGCAAGTCAGCTATACCGGCAACCGAGCGCGCTGGGAGGCGGAAGTTCAGCGATCTCAAAGTAATAATGGCAACAGCGATGCCGGTTATTCTGCATCGATCCGCGGTAATACCGCCATAGGTATTGCGGATGGTCATGTTGGTTGGGGCCGCGCGCAACTGGGACCATTTTTAGTGGCTAAGCTGCATCCCACGCTGGCAGAAAGTGAGCTGCAAATTGAAGTTAATCAGTCCGGGCAATATACGGCCGCCGCTTCAGGTACTATTCCTGCGCTATTGCCGTTAGATATAGCTTACACAGCCAATGTGATTGATATTAATGTTCCTAATGCGCCCTTAGGTTATGACTGGGGTGAGAGCCGCTTAGATATATCCCCGGGCGCGGCCACGGGTCATGTGGTGGAAGTCGGGTCGGATAGTTCGTATACCGCTATGGGCACCTTAGTTAACAACAACGCTGAACCTTTAGGTTATTTACAAGGTGACTTGATTGCTAATGGTCAGGCATTGGCTTTCTTTACCAATAAATCTGGGCGTTTTTATATTGCTGGCGTAAGTCCTGGAGTTTATGAGATGCGCCTGCACACTGCGCTATGCCAGAGCATGAGCGTGACAATCGCACCAGGAGATTCAATTCTGATAGACATCGGCACTTTGTCCATGACTTGCACCAAGGAGAATGATCATGAAAGCCATTAACATCTATGGCGTATGGCTTGGATGCCTACTCTTTTGCTCGAATGCGTTGGCTGAATGTGATGGTCAATGGCAAGTGGATTTTACTCCCGCGGCCGCGCAAATGGATACTAAAGGACAAGGGGTGTGGATACCCGCGCATGTGAGTGTCGATCGCGGCCTGAATACCTGCGCCGAGCAACTCTTGCTGCGCCAACCTCAAAGCGGACCATTAATGCTACAAGGCCAAAGTACTATGGCCGAGTATCAGTTGATGCGAGCGAATCGGCAAACCCTCAATCAAATCGGGCGTGATTATTTTGTGTTGCCAGTGCAAGGCATGCATAAGGTCGACTTTTGGGTGTATGTTGCCAAAGGCCAATTACTGGAGCCTGGCCGCTATCAAGGCCTGCTCGATGTGAAATTGCAAGGCGCTAAATTGGGTGAGCAAAGCTGGCAGCAGCACGCGTTTGAATACACAGTCACGCCCTTTGTGCGAGTTAAGTTATCTGGCGTGAGTGGTCAGTGGTTGCAAGCTGTCGGCACCTCAGTGCATGTTAATCTTGGTGATTTAAGTCAGCGTAATCAAAGAGAGCTGCCTGTATATGTAGAAAGTAATACCTTAGTGAGTATGCGGGTGTCATCCAAACATGCAGGCGCCTTAGTGCATACCAGTAACGCCCAAAACCGCGTACCCTACAAAATGTTATTTGCTGGCCAAGAAATAGTGCTGACCAGTGAAGCTCTGCTAGATATTGCCCAGCGACCGTTAATGGGTAAAAACGTGAGCTTAGTGTTTGAGAATCAAGCCTCACCGTTTGCGCGGGCAGGCCACTATGAAGATGTAGTGACTGTGAGTATTTTTGCTAGGTAGTAAGACTAAGCATTTTTGTTAGATAGTAAGAGCATTGCGGCTTGATGGCGGCTAAAGGCTTGCCATCAAGCGTATAGCATTAGCGAGTTAACCGCGTGCTTAAAATGTTAAGATTACGCCCGCTTAAGCGCATCAATTTCACGGCGCAATTGCTGCTGTTCATCCACGGCTAGAGCTTCTAGCACTTCAATCCGCTCCCTTAGTTTCGCAATTTCTTGTTTTAACTCATCTTGACTGGCCTGCTGCTTACGATTGTTTTTTTGCTGTTGAGTTTTCATTTTCATAATCGAAATGAGTGCCCCACACACAATAGCCACAATCGGGATCAGTAACGCTAACGTTGCGCTATTCATAGCAATACTCCAAGGATGTAGATAAAAACCAGTATGGTGCTGACAGGGGTAATTCACCAGTTGCTAAATACTGCAAGTGGTAACTAAGTGTGTTTTGTTTATGGCGGCTCAGGCTATCGCCTTGAGTTATTAAGAAGGGATATGTGGCTATAAAAAAGCCGCTATTAAAAGCGGCTAAGAGAGTCAAGGTTACGCTTAGCGCATAGTGACAAATTCTTCGGCGCCCGTAGGGTGCAGCGCGACGCAGGCATCAAAATCAGCCTTAGTAGCGCCCATCTTAATAGCAACGCCAAAGCCTTGCAGTATTTCATCCATACCAAAACCTATGCCATGAATACCAACTACTTGCTCGTTATCGCCAGCGCATACCAGCTTGAATTTACATTCTTGGCGATGAGCGGTAACGGCGGTATACATGGAGGCAAACGTAGAGCGATAGACTTTAACCTGATCACTGCCAAACTTTTCAATTGCTTGCGGTTCAGTTAAGCCCATAGTGCCAATCGGTGGGTGGCTAAATACTATGGTAGGTACATTGGAGTAATCCATCTTAGCGTTCGGCAAGTTACCAAATAAACGCTCAGATAACAGTCGTCCCGCTTTAACGGCAACAGGGGTTAATTCAATGCCGCCGGCCATAATGTCGCCGACACAATGTATGCCTGCTGCCGTGGTATTTTGATATTCATCTGTGATCACAAAGCCATGCTCATCAAGCTGAACTTGGGTGTGTTCTAAACCTATGTTGTTGGTCGACGGTGTGCGGCCAATGGCCCAAATCAAGCAGTCGACATTGTGCTGCGAACCATTCTCTAAGGTCAGAGTTAAGCTGCCATCGGCTTGCTTTTCTACCGACTGCGGCACGCTATTGGTGTGCAGTGTCGGGCCGTTTTGCGCCATAGCATTGACCAGAGCTTCACTAAGCAGCGGATCAAAGTTACGCAGTGGCATGTGCTTACGCACAAATAAATGGGTTTCGCTGCCAAGGGCATGCAAAACGCCTGCTACTTCAACGGCGATATAACCCGCGCCAACTACAGCCACGCGCTTAGGTTGCGAGGTTAAAGCAAAGAAGCCATCGGAATCAATACCATGCTCAGCGCCAGGAATATCTGGGAAGCTTGGGCTGCCACCCGTCGCAATTAAAATGTGTTTAGCTGTGTAGTGCTGACCATCGACTTCGATAGTGTTGTCATTGATGAAGCGGCCGAACCCGCGCATCACAGTCACTTGATTGCTAGCCAGACCGCGATCATAGGCACCATGAATACGGTTAATATAGGCTTCACGGCTATTGACTAAGGTTTGCCAGTCAAACTTATTCACTGTGACATCAAAACCATAATCTTTGGCATATAAGTGCATGGCTTCAGCGACTTGAGCGCCATACCACATGACTTTTTTCGGTACGCAGCCGACATTGACACAAGTGCCGCCTAAAGCTTTAGCTTCAATCAATAGAACCTTGGCGCCACGCATTGCCGCGCGATTGGCTGAAGCAATACCGCCACTGCCAGCACCTAAGCATATATAGTCAAAATGTTGTGTCATTGGATATCTCCATCCTTGCGACTAACGAGCAATAATGGCTTATTGTAAGTAGGATAAAAGCAAAATGATAGCCGCGCTGCGTCACCAGCCTTAGCGGCTAAGGCCGATGGTGCTTACTATTAGTGGCTGAATGAACAGACCTGACGTTGCTTTAATGTCGGGCCATCGCCACTGCAGTCTAAACAACGCCATTCTTGTCGGCGCTGGCGGAGCTCGGCAGGTTGATGACCAAAGGCTTGTTGCTGTTCATTTAACAGTTGTATGCGGTTATTGAGCCAACGACACGAGGGGTCATTGGCAAATGTCGGACTCACAGTCGCGCTGCTGGTTGTGCTAGTGCGAGTTTGCGGCTGTTTATACCTAGATTGTTGAGAGTGAGACTGTTGATATTGAGGCTGGCGCGGGGATGTTGGCTTTGGTGATATTTTGGGAGCGGGCAGTATTAGATGCGGTTGATTATTCGTTGGGACGATTAGCTGGCCATTGGCATCGCGTGCGCCTTCTTGTCGCAGTGGATAATCAGCCTTGAGTACGGTTTTGGGGTCAGCGGCCATTGCTGCTGTGGTAAATAATAGTACTACCGTTATTAGCCCTAACAGCGTTTGCGGTTTACGTGCTACGTTGAATAATCTTTTATATCCCAAAACAGACTCCAACTCGTTAATTAATTCGAGTGTAGTCGATTAAGCCATTAATATTCTAAATCTAGATCACGGCTTTATTGGCTTATTGATTATCAAACTGCTCTATCAGCGTTTGATAATCAATAATTATTACCAATGAAATTACATCGCCCAGCTCAAATTAATGCCGGCCCAAGTTTCATCTTGGCTGGCGTGTTTTTCGCCTGTGATTTCAGTTTCGCGATCCATGGCGTGGCCTGCAAAGACTTGATTGGCAGTGACGCTAACGGTAAGGTTTGGCTGAACCGTAAACTGAGCCCCGATAGTCAAAGTGGTGTTATCTGAGCCTTCATAGTCATGATTCACATAACCATAGTTAAAGCCTTGGACGGCGCTGGCATATAAATAGGTCGCTGCGGTGGGGTGGAATCCAGAAGTCAGGCCGAGCTCTAAATAACCGCCTTTACTGACGGTTGAATATTGATAGTTGATGCTAGGGGTTAACCATTCAATGCCGTTGTATTCCATGTTGGCGATAAAGTCATTGTCGGTATATCTGTCATCGCCATAACCTTCCACCTTTTGATAGGTCAGGGTAGTGTTGATGTCGTAGAAAGTGGGCAGGTAATATTCGACGCCAATGTCCATTTCAGTGTAATTAACGCTATCACCGCGACCGACGCTGATATAGCTACCGAAGTTTTCACCGGAATATGAAGCATTGCCCCAAAAAATACCGCCTTTAGTGAGTTGGTCGCGACCTTCTGAAATATATTTTGAATCCCATTCAGTGCTTAGGTTGATATCGCCAGCCATGGCGACACTGCTAATGCATGATCCTACTAATACAAGCGCGATTGGTGTTTTCATCGAAATTATGTCCCTGTTAAACTGATAAATGTGCCTAAACAATGATTAAATTATAGGAATGATAACTATTATCAATTGTGATATCGGTTTGGTTTTTATCATTCTTAATGATTTTTAATAAGCAGCAGGGGCGCGAGAAAGGTGTTTCATAACTCGGTAAAAGTTGAAATCAACCTGGGATACGGCAGCAAATAATCTTGCTATTCCCCTTTGGCGGCTTGATTATTACCGATCGCGCCCTTATTTATACTGTTATCACCAAAATTTCATCTGAGGGAAAGGAATGAGTAATCCATTACTTAGCAACACAGATCTACCCCAGTTCTCGAAAATCAAACCTGAACATATACAACCGGCCATCGAGCAAGCCATTGAAGATTGTCGACGCTTGGTTGAACAAGTGGTCTCAGGAACTGAGCAATTTACCTGGGCAAATCTTGTGGCACCTCTTGAGGCAGCTGATGACCGTTTAAGTAAAATGTGGTCGCCTATTTCTCATATGAACTCAGTCCTGAGCACTGAAGAATGGCGTGCCGCCCACGATGCCTGCTTACCTTTATTATCTGACTATGGAACATGGATAGGCCAACATCAAGGTCTGTACCAAGCATATAAAGCGCTGCATCAGTCGCCGCAATTTGCCCAATTATCGAAAGCGCAGCAAACCAGCATAGAACATAGCCTCAGAGATTTTGAGTTATCAGGCATAGGCTTAGATGACGCAGGTAAAAAACGATACGGCGAAATTGCTAAGCGCTTATCAGAAATCACCAGTCAGTTTTCAAACCAGTTATTAGATGCCACTGAAGCTTGGCAAAAGCAGATAGTCGATGAAACGCTATTGGCGGGCTTACCAGAATCGGCAATCGCCGCCGCTAAAGCCATGGCTGAAGAAAAAGAGTTAAGCGGCTGGGTATTTACCTTAGATTTCCCGTCTTACATGCCGGTGATGACTTACAGCGATAACCGCGACTTACGCCAAGAAATGTATAGCGCCTATGTTACGCGCGCTTCAGATCAAGGGCCGTTTGCGGGTCAATACGACAACTCAGCCTTAATGGATGAAATTGTTGCGCTGCGCCATGAACTTGCCAATTTTCTGGGTTTTGCTAATTACGCTGAAAAGTCGTTAGCCACTAAAATGGCCGACACTCCAGAGCAAGTCATTAGTTTCTTAAATGAATTAGCGCTGCGCAGTAAAGCTCAAGGGCAAGCTGACTTAGCCGAGCTTAAATCATTTGCTGAGCAAACCTATGGTGTGACTGAGTTAGCCTCGTGGGATTTAAGCTATTACGCTGAGAAGTTACAAGAGCATAAGTACGAAATCTCTCAAGAAGAATTGCGCCCTTACTTCCCTGAAGACAAGGTATTATCAGGCTTATTCTTTACTGTGTCGCAGTTGTTTGGTCTGCGCATTGAAGAGCAAAAAGACGTTGATAAATGGCATAAAGATGTGCGTTTTTTCCACATTTATGATGCTAGCAATATTCTACGTGGCAGCTTTTATTTAGACCTCTATGCTCGTAGCGGTAAACGTGGTGGCGCTTGGATGGATGAGTGTAAAGTTCGTCGTCTTGACGGTGAACAGTTGCAATTACCTGTAGCGTATCTGACCTGTAACTTTAATGCGCCCGTTGACGGTAAGCCTGCCTTATTTACCCATGATGAAGTGACTACCTTATTCCATGAATTTGGCCATGGCATTCATCATATGCTGACTAAGATAGAAGTTGGCGGTGTGTCTGGCATCAACGGTGTGCCTTGGGATGCCGTTGAATTACCTAGTCAATTCATGGAAAACTGGTGCTGGTCAAAAGAAGCGTTAGTTGAGATTTCTGGTCACTATCAAACCGGCGAGCCATTACCGCAAGTCATGTTAGATAAGATGCTGGCGGCTAAGAATTTCCAATCTGCCATGATGATGCTGCGTCAAATCGAATTGTCATTATTTGATTTCCGTCTGCATTATGAATATGACCCAGCGCAAGGCGCCAAAGTGCAAGCGGTTCTTGATGATGTGCGCAAGCAGGTGGCTGTGGTATTCCCGCCTGCGTTTAACCGCTTCCAGCATAGTTTTGCCCATATTTTTGCGGGTGGTTATGCGGCAGGTTACTACAGCTATAAGTGGGCAGAAGTGTTATCGGCTGATGCTTTCTCGCGTTTTGAGGAAGAGGGTATTTTTAACCCGCACACCGGCGCCGACTTCTTAACTCATATTTTAGAAATGGGTGGCAGTGAAGAGCCGATGGAGTTGTTCACGCGTTTTCGTGGCCGCGAGCCGAGCATTGATGCCTTGTTGCGTCATTCCGGCATCATAGAAACCCAAGACTAAGTCATTCGCGCGAGTTTCATTGCTATGACTCTTATGCCAGTGCTCGCACTGGCATTTTTTATGGATAAATGTGACTGATTTCACACTTGTTGTGTGGTAAGACCTCTGTTAGCCTGTGAGCCTTTGGCTAATAGTTAGCTTTTCACCTTTGCAAGGACGTTCCATGAACTTATATTTTCGCCTGATATGGCTGTTTTTGTGGCGAGTGCGCCACAGTGGCAATATTGGTTTTTTGGATACCAGCAGCATTAGTTATCGCGCGCTGCCAACAGATTGCGATATCAATTTTCATCTCACTAATTCCCGCTATCCAGCCTTTATGGATTTAGCCCGTACTTACATGCTGGCTGACATGGGCTTATTAAAAAAATTCCTCACACTTAAGTGGATGCCAATAGTCAATGCGGCGGAATTTACTTATATCAAGGACATTAAGCCGTTGGCTAAATTTACTATCGATACTAAGTTAGTCGGCTGGGATGAAAAGTATTTTTATATTGAGCAAAGGTTCGTAAGTGAGCGCGGATTGCACTGTATTGCGCATCTGCGCGGAGTATTTGTGTGCGATCGTCGCCAAGTGCCAATCGAAACCTTAGTGACCGCAGCCAATTATCATGGCTCGGCGCCGGAGTTACCGCCAGAAGTGGTTAAGTGGAAAGAGTTTTTACAGGTGAAAAAGCAGCAAAATACTTAAAAAATAGCTGCTGCAATTAGCTTAATGGCGGAATGGCTAAGCCTGCTGCATGAGCCGAGCGAGCTTGCTCAATTTCATCACTGACTAGCATCCAAGCGCCGCGCACTAAGCTTTGCTGGCGATAACGGCTTAAATGTTCCAAGTCGCGAATTTCATTCAGTATTAGCGGGTGGTGTATGCAGGGAATGAGCGCGCAATCGGCTAAGGATAAGCTATCACCACATAGCCAATAATGCGTTGTCAGTTGCTGTTCAAGTCGCAGCAGGAATTGGCGTATGTTCCTAAGCTGCGCTTGTTGTTCTAGTTGATTGTTGGTGTTGCTGTGTTTGTCATACAAGCATAAACCTTCATTGAGTTCAAAATCCACCAATCTATCCCACAGCCGAGTGGCAAGATTATTGGCCTGTTCGCGCAATAGCAGCTGAGTGTAATTGGGAAAGGTGTTATCTAAAAACTCGATAATAATGGTCGATTCTGGATAGAGTTGGGTGCGCTGATAACGCAGCAAAGGCAACTTACCTGTGGGGGAAAGTTGGCGATAATCTTGGCGCGCCAGTGGATCGCTAAGCTCTATAATGCGCGGATAAAAATTGGCTTGTTTTTCATAAAGCGCAATCAATACTTTTTGTGAGTAGCGAGACAAGGGATGGTAATACAAGTCCATCTGGCAGGTCTCCTGTGGCTTGTTTGAAGTTATTTATAACTGTAGCTCTTTTTTGAATACCTGCTCACTGAGAAAGGCCGCCAGCGCCCGTATTCTCGGGGGTAGGGTGTCGTTATGGTTATGACTTAAGAAAATGCCGCCTTGCTGAATTTGATAGTCAGGTAATACCCGTTTTAACACTTGCTGATTCAAATAGGGCTGCGCCAGTGTCGAGGCAACACAAGCAAGTCCTAAGCCTTGGCATGCCAGTTGTAAAACCGCTTGGCTGGAGTTGCAGCTAATATCGGCTTTGACTCGAATATCAAAATGATCTTTATGGCTATTGGTAAGACGTATGGGTTTGGGCAATTGATTACTACCAACCGTTAACCAGTGATGACAACTGAGTACATCGGGATGCGCCAAATGGCCATGGTTTTTTAAATAACTGGGGCTGGCGACAATAATCTCTTCATATTCAGCGAGTTTTAGGGTTTGCCACTGCTGAGTTTTATGAGGCGTTGCTGGCCTCGCTTGCCCCATGTATAGCACTAAGTCGATATGGTGCTCATCGAGATGAAGGCGGTTATCTTCCATTAATAGCGTCAACTTGATATGCGGGTAGCGGCGATGAAACTCACCTATGTGGGGTAAAATCAGTTGGCGACCTAGGTCTCTTGGCATGGCAAATTTTATGCTGCCATTAAGGGTATTAGCATCTGGGATCACTGCTTGTTGCGCCTGCTTTGCCAGATGCAAGAGCTCGTTGCAGTACTGAAAATAATGGCGGCCACTGTCGGTGGGTTGCACAGAGCGCGTAGTGCGCTGCAATAAGTTCACCCCTATGGTTTGCTCAAGTTTCTTGATATGTTGACTGACCATGGAGCGACTGATCTCTAAATGCTGCGCCGCCTTAGTAAATGATCCCTTATCGACCACATTGGCAAACACTAGCATGCGATAAAGCTGAGTAGCATCCATGATGATTCATCCTTGATTATTCATTGCTAATAACCAAATTAGTAGAGATTAATGACTTTATCCAGCATAGGTAACACATTGGAAGTATTTTCAACCATTTATGCCCGCGCTTGTGAGCGTAAAGGCGGGCCAGTAGCATTAGCGCAATTATTGCCAGCAAGCCCAATTCAAAGCGATTTAGCACTCTTGAGTGATGCTGAATATCTATCTGCCTTTAGTCGGCAAGTGTTTAAAAGTGGTTTTGTGTGGCGGGTAGTGACCCAAAAATGGCCGCAATATGAGCAAGCGTTTTTTGGGTTTGAGCCTTTTAAAGTGGCTATGATGTCACCGGATCAATTGGCTGAGCGCGCGCGCGATCCTGCCCTTATCCGCCATCAAAAGAAAACCCAAGCCATTTATGATAATGCCATTATGGTGATGGAAACCTCGGCGCAACGGGGTGGCTTTGGTCAGTTTATTAGTGAGTGGCCGAGCGAAGATATCACTGGGCTATGGTTGTGGTTAAAGCAACATGGCACACGTTTAGGCGGCAATACTGGGCCTTATGCACTGCGAGCATTAGGAAAAGACACCTTTTTAGCGACGCGTGATGTGCTTGGGTATTTTCAAGCCCATGGATTATTAGATGCAGCCATCACATCCAAAAAAGGCTTAAGTCAAATGCAGGCGGTGTTTAATGAGTGGCAACAACAAAGTGGTTATTCGTTAGCGCACTTGAGTATGATTGTCGCCATGAGCGTGGGCGACAATCATCTCGCTGCGCAATAGATTCATCTAAATATATGGCGGTAGCTTAAAAGCTTTTACTGACACCTATGACAAGTCTGTCATCAAAAATTTCAGTTTGGCCGCCATACACTAAGTGCTCACCATCAACTGTGCTGCCGTGGTAGCGCAAATCAAAATCTAAGGATACCCAGCGCTTACTTACGCCAATATTCCAGTGTCCCCAACCTTCCGCCCCTGGGCCACTTAAATCTTGGTAACCGTAAGAGCCTGACACATTAAAGCCATTGCTAAATTGATAGCTGGGGTGAATGGCATAGTTAACCCCAGACCAGTCTTTAACGCCAAACCAATCATCTAAGGTTGGGGTTACTTCCAATTGCACTTTGGCTTGATCAAATTGCTTGGCAACACGCAGCCACAATTCGGTGTAATTGGAATAAGACGCCCCAGGATAAAGGTAAGAGAAAACCATCACATCATAACTAAAACCACTATCTCCAAAGTTGCCCGCTTTTCCTATATAAGGGGCGGTCACTATTTCAAGGTTGGGATCTTGAAATTTAATGTTAGAAGCAAAAACGCCGGCATACCAACCTTGGGCATTGCCCCAATTGAGGGTGCCTTGCACTACTGGGACTTCACCATCGACGGTTTCTGACTCGCCGCGAAACACGTAATCAGAGGCAAAGGTTAACTTGCCGGTAATTTCACCGCCGAGTAATTGATTGTCTGCCGCATTAGCTAAGTTTAGTTGGCTGCCGCATAACAATAATCCGGCCATAGCTAACGTGAGTTGGCTATGGTGATTAGCCACTGAGGCTGCTTGAGTATTCATATTCATCCTATTCTTCGACAAGTGTACTTGCACGAATTAAAGAATAGCAGTTGCTAATAAACAGATTGTTGATCATCGACATTTTTCACGCCGCCGATAATTTTCCTTAAAATCAGAGCGATCAATTAATATTTACTGCATGTAGGGTAAATGTAACCATGTTGCTAGTTGTTTGCCGGATTTAACGATTGCGCAACGGCTTGGTTGGTGGTTCGATCATCTTTTTCATTCGTTTACACTTTTTATCTCAACCTTGGTTGTGTTGCTAATCCTCGTTATGAGATAAATGTACGTTAATTTAATATTCACCTTATTCTCCTTATCTTCTCCACCAACATTCGGCGAGATAAACCCAGAGAAATTGCAATATTCTAGGAGTTCTGATGCGGCATATGCTTAAGATAGTCTCAGTTATTACTGCGGCGCTATGGATAACAGCTTGTAATTCTGAAGCTGAGGGGCCAAAAGCCAATGCAGGACCGCAAGGAGTTCCTGTGAATGTGGTTAAGGTTACTACGCAAGCGCAAGATATCATGATGGAACTGCCAGGTCGCAGCCGCGCATTTATGCAAGCGGAAGTGCGTCCACAGGTCAGCGGTATCATTGAAGCGCGCAGTTTCGTTGAAGGCGGTTTAGTGACAGTGGGTCAGTCGTTATATCAAATCGACCCTTCTACTTATGAAGCGGCCTTAGTGAGCGCTAAAGCTGACTTAGCCCGTGCTGAAGCCATGGAAGTCTCAACCAAGGCGACCGCCGCCCGTTTCCAAAAATTGGTTAAAACCAATGCCATTAGCGATCAAGATTTTGACCAAGCTAAAGCTTCTTACTTAGAAGCCAAAGCGAGTGTCGCTATCGCCAATGCTGCCATTAATAATGCTGAAATCAACTTAGCCTATACCAAAATGGCGGCGCCAATTGCTGGCCGTATTGGTAAGTCTAATGTGACACCAGGTGCCTTAGTTACCGCGAATCAGAGCCAAGCGCTGGCGCAAATTTCACAGCTTGACCCAATCAACGTTGACATAGTGCAATCAAGCACCCAAATGCTGCGTTTAAATTCTCGTATTGCTAGCGGTCAACTGCTGCAACCAGAAACCACAGCGGTAAGACTGGTACTGGAAGATGGCACGCCCTATCCACATCAAGGCAAGCTGCAATTCTCTGAAGTGACTGTGGATGAAAACACAGGTTCAGTTAGCATGCGCGCTGAGTTCCCAAATCCCGATGGTATCTTGCTGCCAGGTATGTTTGTGCGTACCACTATGACAGTAGGTAATGATCCTAAAGCGATTTTAGTGCCACAAAAAGGCGTAACTCGTAACCCTAAAGGTCAAGGTGTTGCCATGGTTGTGGCTGCTGACAATAAAGTTGAAGCTCGCATTGTCACCACAGCGGAAGTGATTAATAACCAGTGGTTAGTGACCAGTGGTTTGCAAGACGGCGATTTAGTGATTGTTGAGGGCTTACAGAAAGTACGTCCAGGTGCGACCGCTATTCCACAGATAGTTTCTAATACTGCTGATAAGTAACGGGAAGAATTCATGGCACGTTATTTTATTGATCGCCCCATCTTTGCATGGGTGATCGCCATTATTATTATGCTGGCGGGGGTCTTAGCGATTAAGACCTTGCCCGTCTCCCAGTATCCAAGCATTGCGCCGCCGACAGTGGTTATCAACGCCACTTACCCAGGTGCTTCGGCAAAAACGGTTGAAGATACAGTAACTCAGGTTATTGAACAGCGCATGACTGGCCTGGATAACTTGCGTTATATCACTTCGCAAAGTGATAGTTTTGGTGGTGCAACCATCACCTTAACCTTTAACGCTGAAGCCGATGCTGACATTGCTCAGGTGCAAGTGCAGAACAAACTGCAGCTGGCCATGCCTTTACTGCCACAAGAAGTACAGGCGCAAGGTATTAGCGTAACTAAGTCCAGTACCGGCTTCTTAATGGTACTTGGCTTCGTGTCGCAAGACGGTTCCATGGATAAAGCGGATATTGGTGACTATGTTGCCAGTAACATTCAAGATCCATTAAGTCGTGTGGCAGGCGTGGGTGATATTCAGTTATTCGGCGCTCAATATGCTATGCGTATTTGGCTCGATCCGCTGAAATTAAACCAATACCGCTTAACCACCAATGACATTTTGATGGCAATTCGCCAGCAAAACGCGCAGGTGTCAGCCGGTCAATTAGGCGGAACGCCGTCAGTGAAAGGCCAGCAGTTAAACGCGACTATTTCTGCTCAGTCACGTTTACAAACCGCCGAAGAGTTCCAAGCCATAGTGCTGAAATCAGACTCTAGCGGCGCAAAAGTGTACTTAAAAGATGTGGCTGAGGTTGAAGTTGGCGCCGAAAGTTACATGGTGACTTCTTTCTATAACGGTCGCCCAGCATCAGGGCTAGCAATTCAGTTAGCCACTGGCGCTAACGCTCTTGATACTGCTGCGGCAGTGCTTGAGCAAATGGAAGAAATGAAGCCTTTCTTCCCGCAAGGGCTAGAAATGGTGATCCCATTTAACACTACTCCATTCGTCGGTAAGTCGATTGAAGGCGTAGTGCACACTCTGCTGGAAGCGGTGGTACTGGTTTTCTTAATCATGTACCTGTTCTTGCAGAACTTCCGTGCTACCTTAATTCCTATGATTGCGGTACCTGTGGTGCTGTTAGGTACCTTTGGTATCTTGGCGGCGGCAGGCTTCTCAATCAACACCTTAACCATGTTCGCTATGGTGCTCGCCATTGGTCTGCTGGTGGATGACGCCATTGTGGTGGTGGAAAACGTGGAGCGAGTCATGTCTGAAGAGGGCTTAAGCCCACTTGAGGCCACCCGTAAATCCATGGATCAAATCACCGGCGCTCTGGTAGGTATTGGTTTAACTCTGTCTGCGGTATTCGTGCCTATGGCATTTATGTCAGGTTCGACCGGGGTTATTTATCGTCAGTTCTCTATTACTATCGTATCGGCCATGGGCCTGTCAGTATTAGTAGCTATCGTTCTGACTCCAGCCTTGTGTGCCACTATGCTTAAGCCGCTTAAGCAAGGTCACACACATATCAATACTGGTTTCTTTGGTTGGTTTAACCGTCATTTTGATAATCTGACCAACAAGTACGAATCAACCGTAGGCACTATCGTTAAGCGTACTGGCCGCGTGTTTGTGATTTATTTAGCCTTAGTGGTTGCCACTGGCTGGATTTTCATGCGCATGCCAACGGCCTTCTTGCCTGATGAAGACCAAGGCGTGATGTTCGTGCAAGCCATTTTGCCACCAAACTCAACTCAAGAAATGACCCAGCAGGTGTTAGACAAGGTCAATGATTATCTGATTGAGGATGAAGAGAAGGCCGTTAACTCAGTGTTTACCGTATCAGGATTTAGTTTCGCTGGTATGGGTCAAAACATGGGTCTAGCTTTCGTGGACATGAAGCCTTGGGATGACCGTACGGCGCCAGGTCTTGATGTGCAGTCGGTAGCTAACCGTGCCATGGGCGCCTTTATGCAAATTAAAGAAGCCTTTGTGTTCGCTTTTGTGCCGCCTGCGGTATTAGAGCTAGGTACGGCTAACGGTTTTGATATGTACCTGCAGGATAAAAGTGGTCAAGGACACGATGCGCTTATCGCTGCCCGTAACCAACTGCTCGGTATGGCGGCTAAAGATCCAAGCCTAATGGGCGTTCGCCCTAACGGTCAGGAAGATGCGCCTCAGTATCAACTGAATATCGATCACGGTAAACTGCGCGCCTTAAGTCTGAATCTGGATGACGTTAATAGCGTATTGGCAACCGCTTGGGGTGGATCGTATGTCAATGACTACATCGACCGCGGCCGCGTGAAAAAAGTATTCGTGCAAGGTGCTGCTGAAGCGCGGATGCAGGCTGAAGATTTGGATAGCTGGTTCGTGCGTAACAGCAAAGGCGAAATGGTGCCATTTTCTGCGTTTGCCACTGGCACTTGGGAATTCGGTTCACCGCGTCTTGAGCGTTTCGGTGGTTTGCCAGCGGTTAACATTCAAGGGGCAACAGCGCCTGGTGTGAGTACCGGTGCTGCCATGGATATCATGGAAAACTTTGCTAAGCAGTTACCAGCAGGCTTTGGTATTGAGTGGAGCGGCTTGTCTTATGAAGAGCGTCTCTCAGGTAACCAAGCGCCTATGCTGTATGCACTGTCTATCTTAGTGGTGTTCTTAGTACTCGCGGCTCTGTATGAAAGCTGGTCAGTACCTTTTGCGGTAATTCTAGTAGTACCACTTGGGGTTATTGGCGCCTTGTTAGCGACTTATGGCCGCGGCCTTAACAACGACGTATTCTTCCAAGTAGGTCTGTTAACCACAGTTGGCTTAGCGACTAAGAACGCCATCTTGATTGTTGAATTCGCGAAAGAATACTACGAGAAAGGCGCTGGATTAGTAGAAGCCACCTTGCACGCAGTGCGAGTGCGTTTACGTCCTATCTTAATGACGTCGTTAGCCTTTGGTCTAGGGGTTGTGCCTCTTGCCATTAGTACTGGTGTGGGTTCAGGCGCACAGAATGCTATCGGTACTGGTGTACTGGGCGGCATGATGAGCTCTACCTTCTTAGGTATCTTCTTTATCCCATTGTTCTTTGTGATTGTTGAGCGCATCTTCAGTCATCGTGAACGTAAGGGCAAAGAGAGCACTACCGATAAGAAGTAAATTCACACGAGTGAACTAATTAAAAAACCCGCCGAGTGCGTAATGCCGATCAGTTAAGACAGATCGCTTGACGATCTCACTGAAAGGATCAAAATCCGATGACCCCATGTCATCGGATTTTTTTATGCAACTTTCAGACGCTTTGGCGCGTACTCATATCAATCGCCATACCGAATTCACCTGTCTGGCCGATGTGCTTGAGCCTGATTTAATTCAGTCGTGCCTTGATTCACATGGTGTTGCCAGTTTACGGCGACGTAAGTTACCTATGGATGCCATGATTTGGGCGGTGATTGGTATGGCTCTGTTCAGAGGCGAGTCCGTCTGCTCTCTCATCAATAAGCTTGCTATCGTCTTACCTCAAGAGGTGGATTACGTGGCTCGCAGTGCTGTCACGCAAGCGGCTGGGCTCTAACGTTGTTCAGGATGTGTTTAAGCGAAGTGCCAAGACCTGGCATGAGAGAGCAGAGCATCCTCATTGGTGTGGACTCAACCTCTACGGTGTCGATGGTGTCGTGTGGCGAACACCTGATAGTGAGCAAAACAACCAGGCCTTTGGCAAAACCGCCAATGCTGCTGGTGATGCTGCTTATCCTCAAATTCGTATGGTTTGCATGATGGAATTAAGCAGCCACTTGGTATTGAACAGTGCCTTTGATTCTGTTGCTGTCAGTGAAATGAATTTAGCCGCCGAACTGATATCCAGCATACCCAATAACAGCCTGACTCTGTTTGACAGAGGCTTCTATCCGTTGGGGCTTTTGCATGCCTGGCAACAGGCTCAACCTAACAGCCACTGGCTGCTGCTGTTGAAGAAAGGCACACAATATGAAGTGGTACGATCTTTAGGAAAACACGACCAACTGGTGCAGTTAACCACTACACCTCAAGCCAGAAAGAAGTGGCCTATTGCCTGACAATATTGAAGCTCGCTTACTGACGAAGACGGTAAAAGGTAAGTTGGTTTCCATTTTGACCTCATTAACTGACCCCTTGCGTTATCCGGGGGCCGAAATAGCGAATTTATATGCCCATCGATGGGAGATAGCAGTGGGCTCTCGGGAGATGAAGCAACATCTGCTGGAGAGTCGCTTTACGTTACGCAGTCAATTGCCAGAGCTGGTTATCCAAGAATTGTGGGGGGTACTGTTGGCCTATAACCTCATCAGATACAAGATGGTGTTGATGGCTAAAAGCTTACCGTCGTTACATCCGAACCAATTAAGCTTTAGAGATGCGTCGAGTTATATCATTTTCAAACTGACTCAGCTGTCATCTCAAACGCGAGGGAATGTCCCGAGAGATGTCTTGGACATAGTGCGTAATGCGATGCAGTTCAAGCTTGATGGGAAACGGGATAGAGCCTATCCACGTGCGTTAAAAATGAGTAAAAACAAGTATCCCATTAAGCCTAAGAAAATTGCCGTTCACACTAAGTGAACGGCATTACGCCGAGTGCGGGTTTTTTATTGGCTGCAATTGGCAGGATATTTAGTTGCGCCAAGCTTACAGCGCGTGATGAATTGCCGTGGTTAGCAGTAACTCATTGTCATCGAGCGCATGCACATCGCAGCGACTGGCAGTTAACAGCGCGTACGATGCGCGGCCATGATTGCGTGGAATGGTGGTGGAACCTGGGTTTATCAGCAAAATGCCATCACTATATTCAGCGGTCGCAATATGGGTGTGACCATAGACTAAGGCGTCGCCTGCTTGCAGCGGCGGCAGATTATCTGGATGGTAAATATGGCCATGGGTTAAGAACAAGCGCATTTGTGGCATTAACACTTGCTGATAAGTGGCTGTGATAGGAAATTGCAGCAGCATTTGATCGACTTCACTGTCGCAATTACCGCGCACCGCAATGATGCGGTCGGCATAAGTATTTAATAATTCAGCCAGTTGCACTGGGTTATAGCCATCAGGGATAGCATTGCGCGGGCCGTGATTGAGTAAATCCCCAAGTAACAATAAATAACGGGCACCAGATTGCTCAAAGCGCTCAAGCATAGCTTGGCCAGCAGTGAGTGAACCGTGCAGATCGGAGGCGATAAAGAGTGTCATGATAAAACCTTACAAACTAACTCAGGCCGTCAATATAGCGCCTAAGCCGAGCTTTGCAAGGGTAAAGCGTTAGCGGTAAATCATGGACGTGATAACGCGGGTATGGCGCAGAGGTTTGAGCTGGCATTAAAACTAATGGCGGCTAAGGTTGCCCCTCACCGCCATTAGCTTGATGCGTGACGTACGATTTATCGCAAGTCAGTATTTATCTTAAGGTACGTAGTAAGTGGCAGCGCCTGGGCCGACTGGTATACCAAGTACAAACACCCACAAGAAGAAGAAACTGACCCAACCGATAAAGAAGATGATGGTATAGGGCAGCATAGTTGCTATCAGCGTGCCGATACCGAGATCTTTCTTATAGCGACAAGCCACCGCCAAAATCAGGCCGAAATAACTCATCATAGGGGTGATCAAGTTAGTCACTGAATCACCAATTCGGTAAGCTGCTTGAATGGTTTCTGGCGCATAACCAATTAACATCAGCATAGGCACAAAGATAGGCGCGGTAATCGCCCACTGCGCTGAGGCGCTGCCTAATGACAAGTTAATAATGCCGCACATAAAGATAAACAGCACAAATACCATAGGGCCAGTTAAGCCAATAGCCGTCAAGGCTTCGGCGCCTGCTACGGCTAATACTGCGCCTAAGTTAGTCCACTGGAAGAAAGCCACAAACTGCGAGGCGAAAAATACCAATACGATATACATGCCCATTGAGCTCATGCTGTGAGACATGGAGTTAATCACATCTTTATCGGTTTTCATTATGCCAATGGCTTTGCCATACACTAAGCCTGGAATAGCAAAACCAATAAAGATGAAGGCTACTATGCCTTTTAAGAAAGGTGAACCCGACACAGCGCCAGTGGCTTGATTGCGCAGCGGCGCGCCTTCAGGCACAACTAGCAAGGCAATAGTGAGTACAAACGCCAGCGTTGCCCAGCCCGCGAGTTTAAGCGCGCGCTTTTCTTCAGGGCTAACGGTTTCCATTTTTTGATCGCTTAAGTCTATGCCAGCTTCACTTGGGTCGTACTTGCCTAAGTTAGGCTCGACAATTTTCTCAGTAACAACAGCGCCTAAGATAGTGATGATAAAGGTTGAAGCAAACATAAAGTACCAGTTGGCTTCTGGCCCTACGTTATATTGCGGGTCAATCATGCGCGCAGCGGTTTCTGTGATACCAGATAACAATGGATCCACAGTCCCTAATAATAAGTTGGCGCTATAACCGCCCGATACGCCAGCAAAGGCGGCGGCTAAACCAGCTAATGGGTGGCGTCCAAGGGAGTGGAAAATCATGGCAGCCATAGGAATTAATACCACATAACCTAGCTCAGAGGCGGTATTAGAGACTATGCCAGCAAACACAATAGTGACTGTCACTAAGCGCTTGGAGCTGCCAATCACCAGTAAACGCATGGCGGCGGATAACATGCCAGAGCGCTCTGCAATACCTACACCTAATAGCGCAACTAGCACAGTGCCTAATGGCGCAAAACCAGTGAAGTTAGTGACAAGGTTTGACACTATCATCCGCAGGCCTTCGCCATTCATTAAGCTGACCACATGAATTAAGCCATCGGCACTGCGCCCTGAAGCGCCGACTGGGCGCGGGTCTGCTACCGACATGCCAAAATAGCCGGCAATACCGCTTATCACTAAAATGGCGAGACAGAAGATGGCAAACAAGGTGATGGGGTGCGGCAACAAATTGCCTAGGCGCTCAATAGTGTTCAAAAACTTAACAAACCAGCCTTTGCTGGCGAGATCTTGCGGGGAATGGCTCACCCCGTGGCTCGATGATTGACTCATGGCTACTTCCTTCAATTAGTTAGGTGCTAAGCACTCTTGTTATCACTGTGCTGCTATTTGTAGTTATGGTGCAGCTTGCAGGTAGTGGTGGGTTGTTACAGTTTTGACTGTGTGGCGCGTATTGGAATTTAAGCTAAATTCTGCGGCGTGTATTTTTCACACTCTCGCCACCCTAAGTAAAACAACAGCTTTAACTAGGTATGGTTATGATATTCAGATATTTAGCGTCATATGTCAAAAAATACTTATTATGCCGCCTCGCCACAAGGTTAACTTTGTGTTTAACCTAAGTTTTGCTTAAATTAAATTATCGTGCTGCTTAAAAAATACCGCCAACACCTATGCGCAACATAATGTAAATGCTATGTTTTATTGATGATTCGGTAATTTCGGAAGGAAAAATTCGCCAGAACCTGGCTTATCGATAAAATGCTAAGACAAGAGCGCGTAAAAACATTTGTTATCTATTTGTACCTGTGTGGCAGTGAATTTGCTAGAGTTAGTGCTAGGCAGACTTAAGGACCTGGAATTAGGGATGATAGTGCAACCACGGACAGGGTATTTACTCTGCATATTATTGTTAAGCTTGCTGCCAGTGAGTGACGCTTTTGCGGCATCAGCCGCTAAAGCTGACAAAAAATATTCAGTTTATCGCTACCAGCGCGCCGATGGTTTATGGGTATTTACCGACAAAACTCCTGCCAGCAAAGGTTATACCTTATTACTGTTTGACTGCTTCGCTTGTGGTGATGATGGCTTAGATTGGAAGCGGGTGGGGCTACATGTTGGGCCTTATCGACAACTCATCAAACAAGCGGCCAATAAGCATCAAGTGGAAGAAGCGCTAATTCAGGCCGTTATTCACGCTGAGTCGAATTTTAACCCCTTAGCTGTGTCGCGCCGCGGCGCCATGGGATTAATGCAATTAATGCCGCCCACCGCTAAAGAGCTTGGGGTCACCAATGCCTTTTTACCTGAACAAAATATCTCGGCGGGTACTGAATACTTGGCCAGTATGCTGCGCCGCTTTAATGGCGACTTAACTAAGGCGTGTGCCGCCTACAATGCTGGTGCCTCCAATGTTGAACGCTTTAATGGCGTGCCGCCCTTTGCTGAAACGCGCGCTTATGTGGCGCGGGTGAAGATTTTACTGGCGCGTTACCGTAAGCAAGCGGTCTAAACTCCTAGATTTTCATCCTGATTAGCCGCCTTAACCGCCCATAAAAAAGCCCAGCACAGGGCTGGGCTAATCCATGTAAACTCAGGCTTATTCGCCAACTTCCCATTTAACTTGGGTAAAGCCGCCGCCTTGATCTAGACAAGTGCTTAAATAGCTTAAGGTCTCTTCTGCCAAGGTATCGAGTTGCCATGGCGGGTTAATCACCCATAAACCTGCGGCAGTCATGCCAAATTCATTGCTATCGGGAGCAATCGCTTGCTCAATGCGCAGTTGGCGCTTAATACCGCTGGCCTTTAAGATATCGAACATAGCTTCGGTTTGGTCGCGATTAACGACGGGATACCAAATCATATAGACGCCAGTGGCAAAGCGCTTATAGGCTTCAATCACGCTGATGGCGACATCTTCATAGTCGGTTTTCATTTCATAGCTTGGGTCAACCAAGACTAACGCGCGGCGCTCTAATGGCGGCATGGCAGCAATTAAGCCTTGTAAGCCATCTGCATTGCGCACTTTAACTTTGCGCTCGCCAGCAAACTGCTGAGAAATAGTGTCAAAGTCAGTGGTGTGCAGTTCGTGCAATACCATGCGATCTTTCGGGCGCAGCTCCATATCCATGATAGAAGGCGAGCCTGGGTAGTACTCAAGTGCATCCGACTCGCCATTAAACAGGCGTACAGCACGGACGTAATCGGCCAAAGACTCCGGCAGATCAGTGGCTTGCCATAACTTAGCGATACCTTCTAAATACTCACCGGTTTTTTGGGAAAATTCAGCGTTTAATGAATATCCACCCGCGCCGGCATGAGTGTCGACATACACAAATGGCTTATCTTTTTTTTGCAGTAAGCGAATGGTCTGCAGCAGCAGACTGTGTTTAAGCACATCGGCATAATTGCCGGCGTGATAGCCGTGGCGGTAACTAAGCATGGGAGCCTGTGATAACAAAAGAATAATGGCGCATTATAGCTAGCCATAGGCGAGATGTCATGGACGCTTGAGTGCATAGCTAAGCAGACAGTGGCATAATGGCGCCGAGATACTTAACCTAGATGTGATGCCGTGAGCCAAGCGATTTACTTTGATATTAATGATGACCGTCTGGTCGCGATTGCCAATGAGCAGCAACTGGGCTTTGAGCAAGATGCCTTGTTTGAATTGACCTTTGTGGATGAGGCGTTAACTCTGCTTAAGCGCGACGAGCCTAAACTTGGCGGCATTAGTGTCGATTTTATTGCTGGCGCCGTGGCGCACCGCCGTAAATTTGGTGGTGGTCGTGGTCAATCCATTGCCAAAGCCGTAGGTTTAAAACATGGCTCTAATCCCACTGTGGTGGATGGTACTGCTGGCCTTGGCCGCGACGCCTTTGTTCTGGCAAGCCTTGGTTGCAAGGTGACTATGTTAGAGCGCAACCCCGTAGTGGCCGCTTTGTTAGCTGACGGTTTACACCGCGCTTATCAAGACGCTGAAATTGGCACTTGGATGCGTGAGCGCATGAGCTTAGTGCACGCCTCAAGTTTGCAAGCGCTGCCAGCCTTAGGCTTAAGCCCTGATGTGGTGTATCTCGACCCTATGTATCCGCACCGCGAAAAATCAGCGTTAGTGAAAAAAGAAATGCGGGTATTTCAATCTTTAGTGGGCGCCGACCTTGATGCCGATGGTTTATTGCAACCAGCCTTAGATTTGGCCACTAAGCGCGTGGTAGTTAAGCGTCCAGATTACGCCGAGGATCTCGATGGCCTTAAGCCAAACGCTGTGATTGCGACTAAGAAAAACCGCTTTGATGTCTATGTTAAAGCCGCTATGGTTAGTTGATAACAGTTTGTTTTTTGATGATAAATTTATTTTATTATGATAGTAGTCTGATATAAGTCAATAGTCTGCTTGCAGTGACATTTATTTGTTGCTGCACCAGTCTGCTTGCAGCAACACCAAGCTTAAGCGGTAGAAACGCTTATCTAAAAATGGTTTGGCAGCACAGATACCTCATGCTGTCTTTGTAATCGCATAACAATAACATTCGAGTCTCAGTTGTTGGAATCGTAACGCGGGCTGAGTTCAAACCGAGTTTATAGGCAGCGCCTTTCAAAACTGTCTCATTTTTGAGACTTAGCTAAAGATATTTAATTCAATGAGTTATTCAAAATTCTGCGGCAACAACCTAAAGACATATCTTAAAAATAAGACTTAACTTATCTCGTGCACAATAAAATCAATAGGTTAAAAGTGGCATTCAAATTGCCCCTTCGTGCTCGTCCTTACTCATAGGTAAATAACGGGGTAATAAAATGAAGTCAGCGTTTGGATTGATCATGCTTTTTGCGAGCTTGTTGGCTGGAGGGGTTGAGGCATCTACTCGTCCCTTGTTTGCTGGGCAACACCAAGAGATTGGTGAGGTAGAAACTTATTATCTGGGAGATCAGTTGGTTGTGAGTGTGCAAGTGACTGAAGTCGGTTGGTGTCTAGAGCGTTCCCACCTGTATGTGGGTGAGAGTGAACCGCTATCATCCGCGCCTGGGCTATTCCCCTATAGCCACGAGCTAGGCTGCGCCCGGAGTGATATCTATAGGGTAGATGTCAACGCAGTGGATCAGTATGTCGCTTATCATGCAGAAAGTAAGCAGTCGAGCTATCCCATAGGCGGGACGGTTTCCTACTCGGTCAAATTCCCTGGTGACGATTCTTACTTTGATGCAACCATCAATGGCTCCGGCCCCTTTAATGCATGGTGTATGGATTTGGGGCGTACTATCTCTCCGGGCACCACCTACACCAACTGTGAGTTGCGGTCATTGAATGATCCTGATTTGGGCGTGGTCGATAAGGAGCAAAATCTGAATGCAGTCTCTTGGATATTGAATCAAGACTGGAATCTATATCCTCAGTATTCTTGGCAAGATATTCAGGGGGCTATCTGGAAGCTGACCGATGATAGCAATCCTATGGGCTCTGCCGGCGGTATTAGCTGGAATGAGAGCAATGCACTGGCCATAGTTGCGCTCGCTGTTGAAAATGGTAGCACTTATCAGGCGGGCAGTTTTGAAGGGCTAGTGCTTTTGTGCCGCAATACCGCTGGAGCGATTACCCAGCAAATTACTGTGGTGGCGGTTCCTGCTTTAAATTTCTTTATTGGTGAAGATACTGCCTGGGCCGATGGTGACAGTAACTGGTATAACGGCAAAGGTAACAAGATAGGTTGGGGCAGCTATTGGCTTGAAGTTTACCCTACTTTATAAATATTGGATGTTACGACAAAGCCGGCTAAATGCCGGTTTTTGTTTTTGATAGGAAAAATAGCTATCGACATATCATGGATTCGCTTTTTGCCGTTGCAGAAGGATAAATATAGTTACCTTAGGTTTGGCAAGGTCAATGTCACACCTAGAGAGTTAAGTTAGTCAGATTAAGTGTTGTGTCTCACATTAATTAGGCGCCACCTAGAAAGGGGTATCAACAATAGGTGTTAATGTAACTTATTGTATATAAAAACAACCTCTGCCAAATCACCATGAATATAAAACTAATTTACCTACTTGGGCTGATGTCATTTGTAGCCATAGCCAATACCGATAATCGCGTTGAACTCGCCCAGCAAAGTTGGCAAGCAACCGCGCAGTCGAATCACAGAGTGGATTTATTGGAGGAGCGTCCTGATTTAGTGCTGCTGTACGCGGGTTCATCTTTCGCCAAAGAATACAATAGTCCCAGAGGGCATCAGTTCGCTGTGATGGACGCAACTCACATATTGCGCACTGGCAGCGGCACTAAAGCCTTGGGCGATCCGGGCGCAAGTTGCTGGTCTTGCAAAGCCCCAGGCGCCGTCGCATTGACTCAAGCCATGGGCGAGCAGGGGTTTGCGAGCAAGAGCTTTGCCGATGTTGCCTATGCCATGGACGTGAGTGTGGGTTGTGATGATTGCCATAAGTCAGGCTCAGCAGAATTAGCCTTGCCGCGGGCGCATGCCAGTAATGCCATGAATAAAATCCGCATGCCTTTTGATGCTCAAACCCCAGCGGTTAAGGCTTCGCAAGTGTGCGGTCAATGCCATGTCACTTATTACTTTCAGCAAGAAAAAACCAATGCGGTAAACATCCCTTGGATATTTGGTAACGACGCTGACAACATTGAAAAATATTATGATACCCGCCGTTTTGCTGACTTTGTTCACCCAATATCTGGCGTTCCTATCATCAAAGCTCGCCACCCTGAATTTGAACATTGGAGCCGCAGCGTTCACGCCCAAAGTGAAATAGGCTGCGCTAATTGCCACATGGCGACCACGACAGCAAATGATGGTAAAGCAGTCACTAACCACAAAATCACTAGCAGTTTTAATAACTTTGAGACTAAGTGCTCGGGCTGTCATGAAAGTGCGACAGAGATAACTCAGCTAATCGCCACCAATAAAAGTGAGCTAGATAGCAAGCGCACAGACGTTGAAAAACTATTGGTCAAAGCGCATATAGAGGCCGGCGCTGCGTGGGATAGCGGCCTAACATGGGGTGATTTAGACAGTGCGCTGATGGATATTCGCCATGCCCAGTGGCGCTGGGATTATGTGGTGGCATCTCATGGCGCCCACGCCCACAACAGCAAAGAAGCCATGTTCTTGTTAGATGTGGCGCAGCGGCAGGTAGACATGGCTAGAGCCAAGTTGGCGCAGATATTAAAGACCATAGGTGCACCTACTGTTAACTATCCAGAGTTAAGGTCTAAAGCCGATGCCCAAGCCTTTATTGGCCTCAATATGGCGCAGCTTAAGGCCGAGAAACAAAAATTCTTACAAGAGGTAGTTAAATCGAGTTGGCCAAGCGCTAGCCACAACCTTGAGAAATAGTCTTTGTAACCATTTAGCCTTAGGGCGGCTTTGGCTTCAGCGTAGACCGCCAATATGGGGTCTACGCCTAAAGGTTTCTAAGTGGTGCCTAAATTCTTGGGTTACATCTTCTTAGGAAAAATGGGGTAAGACTCGGTGCCTAATACTTTGCCATTGACAGCAATGCCATAGTAATCACTGTCATTATGGTATTTCTCCTGCGTCTGCTTCACATCCCCTTGGCTGCGCTCGTGGGAGTTAATGTAAGCTGCAACGTCCCAAGCCTGTTGAGTCGTTAGCTGCATGCCCTTACCAAAAGGCATGTTTTCATATATGAAAAATGCGGCGGTATTAACCCTGTGCATGCCGGCTCCCCAGTTATAACGTTGAGATCCCCATAATGGCGGCAGCACATAGACGCCCGCCATCGCCTGACCTTGACCATCGGCGCTATGACAGGTTTGGCAGTGGGCAACATATATGTCTTTCCCGCACTCTGCTGAATAGGCCAGTTCAGGTTTAGGAATTTCTGGATAGGCTCGACCTGGCAAGTTAGCGCGCTCTTCAATCGTCATAGCTTTGGCTAATGCGTCTGGCAGCGGGAAGTCTTACCGTTTGCCACCTTTAACTAGCTCGGCGTCGCTTAATTCAGGAACTGGGCCGCTGATTTTCGCCTCGTCCATCAAGCCACCCATGCCTAACCAATAGGCATAGGCAGAAAGAGCCACTAACTCAGGGCTACCCGATGCGGGGGCGGTGCCATTCATGGAATAATTAAAACAGCCCTGAATACGCTCTTCAAAACTGCTGACCTTATCATCTTTTTTGCGATAAGCCGGATAAGCAAAATAAGCCGCCCAAAGCGGCGAGGCATTGGCTTTGCGGCCTGCATCCATATGGCAGTTGGTGCAATCGGCCCCATAGCGGCCAGCAATAGCATGGTAGAAGATTTCATGTCTGGCTCCTTATTTCAAATTAGCAAAGTAGTTTGCTAAGGCATCGATTTCGGCGGCGGTAAGCTTGTTAGCTACATTGGCCATCATGCCATCGACATCACCTTTGCGGGTGCCAGACTGCCATGCCAATAATTGACCCTTAATATAACTTGCCGGTTGATTGGCTAAACGGGGAAATAAACCGCCACCGAGCGCTGAAGGGCCATGACAGGTTACACAGGCAGGTATGCCTCGTGACCAATCGCCTTGGTTAGCTAAGCGCTGGATATCGTCAGAAAATACTAGCTGCTGACCGCGGATAAGGGGCTTAACATCAGTGTCGGGCTTAGCTGAAAAATAATTAGCCACTTGCTCGATACCATCCCCTTGCAGCGTCATGGCCATGGCGGTCATGGTCGGGTTTTGGCGCGCTCCCGCTTGGAAATGCTGTAACTGCAATGAGATATATTTGCTTGATAATCCCACTAATCAAGGGCCGAGAGGGTCAATGCCCTCACCTTGCATGCCATGATAAGACACACATAGTTGGGCTGGTTGCGGGATAGTGTCAGTAGGCGCAGCGGCGGCGTAACCGCTATATAGGGTTAAGCCTATCAGGAGGGTTTCATCTTCATGTTCTATCCTTGAAGAGTTAGGCTTTACACCATAATGTTTATTGTTATTTATGTGCTGCTCGCACATAACCCATTTGAATAAAAGCTCACGCTAGCCTTAATCTGCATTAATGGCGTTTGTTCGCTCAATCAACATGGGGGCGTTTACCTTACCCTTTACACGGGTAAGGCTGCAACTGTTCAAACCCTAGCCATTAAAAACAGTCACCACAAGCAATTGCGTCTGTCCGTAACGATTTAGCAAGCTAATTATCAAATAATACAGAAATAGTCGTGCTAACAAGGGCACTTAAGCTACTTGTCAGTTGGTATCAGGCGTGGAGGATTTCATCCTTGCTTAGGCTTGAGTGCTCCCGGCATAGCTATTTACGCGATTCGCTAAAAAAGCGCCGATTAGTGTAGAATCCTGCGTTTGTGCTGGTCGTGAGGCCATGCCTTATGTGGCTTAACGGCTAACTGCGTGAATACTTGGATTATTGTTATGGTGTGATTGATGAAAGTTGAAAAATTAGAAAATTATGTGCCCAAGCTGACGGAAGTGGCCACTTGGCACTTTACTGAGTGGCATGACTTGTATCCAGGCAGCACGCTGGCAGATTTTGTTAACGACTTGCATAACTGCTTAAATGATGACGCCGTGCCAAGCACTTGGGTGCTGGTGGATGGTGATGAAGTGGTGGGGAGCGCATCGATTTTAACTCAAGATATGACGACTCATCCTGAGCTATCCCCTTGGCTCGCTAATGTATTTATTAAGCCTGAGTATCGCGGTAAGCGCCTTGGCAGCATCTTGATAAACGAAGTTATGCGCATCGCTGCCGATAAGGGCTTGGACCTGCTGCACTTATTTACTGAAGATCAGCGTGAGTTTTATGAAAAGCTCGGCTGGCAAGCCATTAAGCAAGAGCGCTATCAGTATGCAGAGGTCACAATCATGACCATTAATCTTAATGAACGCCGCGCCCAAGTCGCTTAGTTACTGCCGCTAATTCATCTGGTGCAGCAACCTTGCTGGTTGCTGTCATTCTCCCCCTTCTTTGTGCATCCCCCTTTTCCCTGCTTGCAGCCTTAGCGCTCGATATTTGTTTTAATTTCATTCGCGGCTAAAAGTTCATAAGTTATTCACGCTGCGCATTTTTTACACTATATTTGTAGCCTATTATTAGAGCGTTATGATGGCCGTTAGCTGTAAGCGGCGTGACGCTCTAGCGCTGGCGCGAGTGACACACGGACGGGTGTTTACGTAAAAATTTCCACCGAATGCAAACATAGTTAATAAGCACTAACGAGGTTTACCACCATGGGCATGATGAAAGAATTCAAAGAATTTGCAGTCAAAGGCAATGTAGTCGATATGGCGGTCGGTATTATTATCGGCGCGGCCTTCGGTAAAATTGTCACTGTGTTAGTGTCTGGTGTCATCATGCCGCCAATTGGGGTGTTATTGGGCGGGGTTAATTTTTCTGATTTAGCGTGGGTGGTTAAAGAGGCGGCGGGTGACGCGCCTGCTGTGGTCATCAGTTACGGCGCCTTTATTCAAACAGTGCTCGATTTTATGATTGTGGCCTTCGCGATTTTTATGCTGGTCAAAGTCATTAATAAATTAAAAAGAAAAGCGGAAGAGGCTCCAGCCGCGCCTGCGGCTCCATCGGCGCAAGAAGTGTTACTGACTGAAATCCGCGATTTATTGAAATCTAAATCGTAACTGGATGAAGCGATTTCAGCTAAACAAGGCGCCAATGATGGCGCCTTTTTATTAACGGCCACAGGCTCGCAAATAATGGATGTTATTGATTCGTTGACTATTTGGTCGGAAATCGTCATTCTCCATAGCCATACTGAGAGTTTGGTTAGGGTAAACCGCGCCAATGAGTGAGCGGCTAAAGAGTGATGACAGGCGGTAAAAGGAATGATGTTTGGGCATGTATTTAGGCAATGACAATGAACAGCAGCGAATCATCACTAGCGGTTGAACATGACACTTGTCATGAGTGTGATTTGCAGGTTGCCATTCCACCTTTGCAAGTGAATCAAAAGGCGCTGTGCCCGCGTTGTGGTTTTTTGCTGGCGGCTAAACGGCGCAATGCCTTAAACCGTATGTTGGCCTTTGCGCTGACGGCGTTGATTTTTTTAGCCTTGTCGCTGCCATTTCATTTTATTTCGTTTAAATCTAGCGGCTTAGAGAATGAGATAAAGATGCTAGATAGCGTGACCATTTTAATCAGTAGTGGCTATGGTTTTTTGGCCGTGATTGAAGTGATTACCGTGTTGTTAATCCCTATGCTGGTCTTAATCAGCCTAATGTATGTGACCTTATCGCTAAAATTAGGGCGCATGCCATGGCAAGGGCGCGAGATTATGGCGCTTATTTACCGCTTGCTCCCTTGGAATATGGCAGAGATTTTTCTGGTGGGTACCTTAGTTAGCTTGGTTAAGATTATCTCCCTTGCCGACATTCATTTGGGGACGTCGTTTTTTGCCTTCATTTTGTTTTCTATTTCGATGACGGCGACCTTACTGCATATTGATAAGCGCTCGTTTAATCAGGCATTTGCCTCTTGCGCGGCGGCAGCTAATGACAATCACTCGAGCGCAATTATTACAGCCTCTGTTCCTCATGCCCCTGTGCAGCCCAGCCTGTCGATTCAGCGCACTTGGGCATTAATCATCACTTCTATCTTGTTATATATCCCGGCCAATATCTTGCCGATTATGAATACGCGGCTGTTAGGGCAAGACGATCCGAGCACTATCATCGGCGGGGTGTTGCTATTGTGGCATCACGGCTCTTATCCAATCGCTATGGTGATTTTTGTGGCGAGTGTGATGGTGCCTATTATCAAAATACTGGTACTGATTTGGCTTAATTACAGCGTGCAAACTGGCGCGTTTCGCTACACCAAGCAGCGTATTCGTTGGTATCGCTTGGCGGAATTTGTGGGGCGTTGGTCGATGATAGATATCTTTGTGGTGATCATTTTGGCGAGCTTAGTGCAGCTAGGCAATGCCATGAGCATAGTGCCAGGCTCGGCTACTTTTGCCTTTGCTGGGGTGGTGATAGTGACCATGTTGGCCGCCATGAGTTTTGAACCTAAATTAATTTATAACGATAAGGTTGGCTATGAACCTAGATAAGCAAATGGACGCTGACATTAAGCCAGTTAGAAGCATATCTGCCATCTGGTTTGTGCCCATAGTTGCGCTTTTGATTGGTGTTTGGATGGTGTATTACCACTTAAGCCATCAAGGGCCTGCCATCACCATTTATTTTGATTCTGCCGAAGGCATGGAAGCTGGCAAAACTAAAATTAAATCCCGTTACGTTAATATCGGTGAAGTAGAAAGCATTCGCCTCAATGAAGAGGGCGATGGGGTTAATATCACCGCTCGACTCGCTAAAAGCGCTGAAAAAATGCTGGTGGAAGACACTAATTTTTGGGTGGTCACCCCTAAAATCACCTTGGCTGGGGTATCTGGCTTAGATACCTTAATTTCAGGGGTTTATATTGAGCTTGCGCCCGGCGCTTCTAAAAAAACCGCCGATACTTATACCGCGCTCGAATCTGCCCCTATTACTCCCAAAGGCACGCCAGGCTTACATTTAACCCTTAATAGTAATAAAGAATTTGATTACGCTAAGGGGGATCCCATCATTTATAAAGGCTTAACTGTGGGTCAGATTGATGATGTGTTTTTTAACATTGATCAGCGGGTGGTTTACTACAACGCCTTTATTAACGCGCCATATCATGAGTTGATTACTAGCAATACCCGCTTTTGGGATGCAAGCGGCTTAACTGTCTCTCTTAATGCCGAAGGCATAAGTATTAATACCGGCAATGTTGAAACCATGCTCACCAATGGCGTGACCTTTGATGTGCCAGATGGCATGCCGCTTGGGGACAAAATTACTGAGCGTACTGATTTTGATATTTATCAAGATTATCTCAGTGCCAGTAACGCCAGATATACGCAGTCGCTGCCTTACGTCATGCTAGTGAATGACAGTATTCGTGGCCTCAATGTTGGCGCGCCAGTGGAGTATCGCGGCGTGCAAATTGGCCAAGTCACCGCCGTGAATTTGGGCAGCGTTGATCCTAAGGCGCTTTATAACGATGCCATTAGTATTCCGGTATTGATTAACTTAAACCCTGGGCGCGTGGGCTTACCTGATACTCAGCAAGGGGCTGAGATAATGAATGAACAAAACATAAATTGGGTGAAAAGTGGCCTGCGGGCGAGCTTAAAAACTGGCAATGTGCTGACGGGAAGCTTGTTTGTCGACTTGCAGCATTTTGATTTACCTAAGCTTAATGAGATAGCTAGCTATAAAGGCTATGCGGTTATTCCAACCGTGAAAAACGAGTTCTCGCAGATCACCGACAAATTTGGTCAGTTGGTGGATAAAATCAATCGTCTGCCCATCAATGATATGGCGACCAATGCCAATGCCACGCTCACCAATGCTAATACGACCTTAGCCAATGCTTCGGCCTTGTTGGTGGCTTTACAGCGCAGCACCAATAGCTTAGATAAGCTGTTAACCGCAGCCGATCAGCAGCAATTAATCCAAGAGTTAACCGCCACCTTTGAAAATATCTCGCGTTTAAGTGGCGACTTCTCCCAAGGCTCGACAGGTTACGAGCAATTGCAGCAAGGCATACAAAGCATCTCGGATGTTATGTATGAATTAAAACCGCTGTTAGAGCAGCTAAAACATCAACCCAACGGGCTCATCTTCGATTCTGGGACTGAGCATGTAGAACCGAAAAAACATCCTGAGGTGACTCAATGATTAGCCGATTATCTGCAGGAGTGGCACGCTGTTGCCCAATAAACCTGAGTGCGATTAAGCAGAACGTGAAGAGCCAGCGCGCCGCCTTAATGTTGCTGGCTATCAGTAGCTTACTGCTTGGCTGCAGTTCAAGCGCTGAGCCTAAAACCACCAGTTATTACTTACTAAATACCCAAGCATCATTACTACCTAGCGATGGCGTTAAGGCTGCAAATCAATTAAGCGACGCCGATAAAGCGCAAGTGCGCCCTAAGGTAGTGGTAGCGGTGAGCTTAGCTAAGTATTTGGCTGAGCCGTATTTAGTGATGCAAATCGATAAGCATAAAATCCATTACGCCAGTTTTCATATGTGGGCTGAGCCGCTGATAGATAGCACCCGCAAAGCGCTGCTAAGCGATCTTAATGGCTTAAGCGCAAGTGGTGACAAAGGCTATGACTTTGTGGTGCAAACGCGCACCAACACTAAAGTTAACACCAATGCTCAAGCGGCAACACCTGTGCTTAAGGTGCAGATAGATTATTTTCATGTGACCAATCAATCTACCGTAGTGCTTTCTGGTCGTTACCAGTATTTACAAGGGGATAATAAATTAGATCAAGTGTTTGCGTTTGAAGCCAAAGTGCCAGCTGATGGTTATTCACCCTCAGTTGCTGTGATGCGCCAGTTAGTCAATCAGTTAGCTGTGCAAATCACCGCCAGCATTTAAGGTGGGTTGTTTGGTTAAATCAGTCTCGCCTTAACGTAACAAGGCGAGACTGATATCAAAAGAGCAGATGGACATTAGCCTTTGTTCTGATGGCTATTATGGGTCTTAGTTAAGCGGCTCATAATTGGCAATACAGCCAAGGCGATAAGGGTGCACGCTAGGGCGGCAATCCCAAGCTTATTGAACAGGCTAGTGTAGATGGGCAAGGTTTCTAGCGGGTTAGTTAAGCCTTGTGGCACGCTGGCAAAGTTAGCGACAACTCCGCCTAAGTATTGTGAAATACCCGATGCCACAAAGTAGGCGCCCATCATAAAGCCACCCATGCGCTCAGGCACGTAGCGGGCAATCATAGCTAGCCCTAAACCACTGACTAATAGCTCGCCTAATGAATACGAGCCATAGCCCCAAATCATCACCCAAGATGAAGTTTTGCCATTAATGGCATAGTTGCCGGCAATGCTATAAATAAAGAAACCTAAGGCCACGACGGCAAAGCCCAAGGCAAATTTAGCGGCAATGGAAATATCCTTATTATTCTTGCCTCCCCAAGTATAAGCCCAAGCCAGCACAGGGCTTAGGATCATGATCCAAATCGGGTTTAATGCTTGGAACTGCGCCGGTGACCAAGTCCATAAATGGGTGCCAAAGACCACAAAATCCCAATCGACATTACGCAGGGCAAATAGCGCTAATGAGGTCGACATTTGCTGGTAAAAAATAAAGAAGAATACGGTTTGTATGGTGAGCACTAACGCAGCAATAAGACCTGCGCGTTCATTGGCATGGCTACTGCGAATAAGGTGAATAAAGATAGCAAGTACGGCAATGCCAGCGCTATAAACAAAAATCCGCGCGACCATTTCATATTCAAGAATGACTGCAGACATAGCCACCGCAATCAATGAACAGCCGAGCACCATGGCTAATTTACGGGTATTAACTGGGTGTGAATCGGGCTCAGAGCCATAGGCCGCTAAGCTTTGGCGCATGACTAAATAGTTGCTGATACCGACAATCAAACCGATAAAGCACACAGAGAAGGCAGCATGCCAGCCATAACCATTGCCATAGGTGTTGTTGACATAATCTTTGATTAACGGGGTGAGCAACATGGAAAAAGTCGAGCCAATATTGACGGCCATGTAGTAGATGGTAAAGGCACTATCGATTTTAGAATCATCACCATCGTAAATCTTACGCACTAAGTTACCGGCATTAGGTTTAAATAACCCGTTACCTACCACAATCACGCCAAGGGCGGAAAATAGGAACCAAGTATTTTCAGAGGGGACTGCCATTAAGGCATAACCTAAGGTGAGAATGACGGCGCCTATGATCATAGTGCGCTTAGTGCCAAGCACCTTATCACCGACCCAGCCACCAATGGCGGGAGATACGTAAATTAATGCGGCGCAGGCACTCCACACTAAGTTGGCGCGGCTATCTTCAAAGCCAAGGCGCTCGACCATAAAGTACACTATGAGCGCTTGCATGCCGTAGAATCCGAAACGCTCCCACATTTCGATCAATGACACTGTCATGAATGACTTGGTCTGACTTACTGTAACAGCCTTAGTTGTCATCGTGATTTCCCATCAGAGAGGTTTATTGGATTAAATATAGTGGTGCGGTAGGGCTTCAACCAACCGGACTTTTAGGCATGTTACAGGCCATTGCAGCGAGAATTTAATTAAATCTTGTTGAAGTCTCCTTACAGGCAGGCTTTATGGCTTGAAGTTAGTATTTTGTTCTGGCGCCGCTGCACCGCCATCATGGCGATGATTGCGCTATTAAAAGTGGAACAAGTGTGAGCTGTTTTTTGGATTTGGTTTTTCACAGCGTGGCAATTGTTTAATGAAAGCTAACTGAGGTTCGCGGTTAAATATTGGATATATCATTAGCTTATACATTATGGCTGTAGGTGTGATACTTTCTATACAATACCCTTGCTGCTTATCGGTTTTTGTCTAGGCAGAATGGGGCTATGCTGTAGAAGCTTAATAATTAACAGGAGTCGTTATGATAGCCGTTGGACAAAAGTTACCTGAAGGTGTGTTAGCTGAATTATCTGCAGAAGGTATGACTCAGCACCAAGTGCGTGAACTCTTTGCGGGTAAACGTGCGGTGTTATTCGCTGTGCCTGGTGCATTTACTCCGACATGCTCTGAAACTCACTTACCTGGGTATGTAGTGTATGCCGACCAGCTTAAAGCCAAAGGTGTAGATTTGATTGCTTGTGTATCAGTCAACGATGCCTTTGTGATGCGTGCTTGGGGCAAGGCTAATAACGCTGAAGCGCTTACCATGTTAGCCGATGGCGATGGTAACTTCGCTAAGTCACTGGGTCTTACCATGGAAACCGCTGGTTTTGGTGGCACGCGTTCGCAGCGTTATGCCATGGTGATTGATAATGGTGTAGTGACAGCCTTGTTTGTTGAACCAGAAAAGCAGTTTGGGATCAGTAGCGCTGAGGCGGTATTGGCCACGCTATAAGTTTGTTAAGGTTCAAAAAATGCCCAGCTAAGCTGGGCATTTTTATATCAGGGATTAATCTTGGCAATCAATCGTCAATATATTGAGTTTGACTGAGCGGTAAATGGATTTTAGCCAATAAGCCGCCATGCTCACGATTACTGAGTTCCACTTGGCCATTATGAATATCAATAATACGTTTGATAATGGCCAAACCTAGGCCTGAACCTGTGGTGTTACTGCGCGCGCTATCGCCGCGAGTAAAAGGTTCAAATAGCTTAGGGATATCGCTATTGGCTATGCCGCCGCCATTATCTTCGATAGTAAATTCAATGGCATCATCAAGCTGGCGCGATTCTATTTTGACCCAACCATTGCCATATTTAATGGCGTTTTCAACTAAGTTGGCAATCACCCGCTTAATGGCTATGTCATTCATGGGTACGTCTTGGCAAGGCGAGAGCTTAAGCTCAATGTGTATTCGACCCGCTTCCGCCGCAGCCACATCTTCCAATAAACGATTGATAGAATGCGCTTCGCGTTTGACCGCTAAGTCTTGGCGCACGTAGGAAATAAATTGATCGATAATGGCGTCCATATCTTCGATGTCATTGACTATGCCATCTTTAAGATATTGATCTTCGTCAACCATCATTTCACTTGCCAGCCGAATACGGGTAAGGGGCGTGCGCAAATCATGGGAAATCCCCGCCATTAACAAGGCTCTATCTTGCTCTAGCTGGCGCATGCTTTGCGCCATGTGGTTAAAGGCGTTGGTCACTTCAATCAATTCAGTGGAGCCACTTAACGGCAGAGTTTCAGGAAAGCGCCCTTTAGATACTGAAATAGCGGCTTTTTGTAAGCGCCTTAGCGGCCGATTTTGCTGGCGGGCAAACCACCAACCGCCAAAGACACTGAGGCCGCCAATCACAATTAAATACAGTAATAAGGGCGACAGCTCTAACTCATTAAAGTCAGATAAGGGCACCTTAATCCATACTGAAGGAGCTTGTGGCGGCTTGATCCAGATTTGAAACGAGCGCCCTTGGGCGACACGCACTTCGGCTTCACCGCCTAAGTATTCTGACATTTGCGCGGATAGGAGCTGATAAGAAGTGGCTTTATCGACACCGGACAGTACAGCATCTTTTTGGTTATAAATCTGCATGCCATTATCTTTGACCTTGGCATTGAGAGCATCGGTCAAGGTTAAGTTTTCGCGGCCAATCTCGACCCCTTCGGCAAACAGCATATGGACTTGGCGAGCAATCAATTGATTGATTTGCTGATAGCTAGGTTTAATAAAATAAACCGCGACCGTGATATAAGACACTACTTGATTGATTAGCAGCAAAAAGGCTATCAATACAAATATTTGGCTAAAAGCGCTGCGGGGCAGCCAGCGCCGTAATTTAGCTAAACTCATTTGGTTTTGCTGCCGTCAGGAACGAACACATAACCTAGACCCCAGACAGTCTGTATGTATCTTGGGCTGGTCGGATCCACTTCGATAAGACGGCGCAGCCGCGATACTTGCACGTCAATGGAGCGCTCTAGCGCAGAATAATCACGCCCGCGCGCCAAGTTCATCAGTTTATCGCGGGATAATGGTTCACGCTGATGCTTAACTAGCACTTTAAGCACGGCAAATTCACCACTAGTGAGCGGAATATTGGTTTCGCCTTGGAACATTTCGCGGGTCGCGAGATTCAAGGTAAATTCGCCAAAGGTGACCAGCTCTTCTTGCTGGGTCGGCGCGCCCGGAACATCTTGTACACGCCGGCGCATTACGGCATTAATCCGCGCCAGCAATTCACGTGGATTAAATGGCTTGGGCAGGTAGTCATCGGCGCCTAATTCTAGGCCGATAATGCGGTCAACTTCATCGCCCTTGGCGGTGAGCATAACGATAGGTAAGTTATTGCCTTGCTGGCGTAAACGGCGACAAATAGATAATCCATCTTCGCCCGGCAGCATGAGATCTAAAACCATTAAATGAAAATTTTCGCGGGCCAATAAACGATTCATCTGTTCGGCGTTGGCGGCGCTACGCACTTGAAAACCTTGCTCTAATAAATAGCGTTCTAATAACCCACGCAGGCGCATGTCATCATCAACGATCAAAATTTTAGATGTTTCTTGTCCCATGATAGTACCCATATTGGTGTAACCGCTTGGCAAATAGTGTGCCACACAAAGCGAACTCATAATGCTGCAAATATACAGACACTAGGAGTTAAGTACCAATACTGGAAAGAAAATTACGCAATCTGTTTGAATTAACTTGGCAGCCCTAAGGCTGCCATTAAGCGCTGGCCTGTTTTTTACGTTTAAATAGCATCAATAACGGCACTAAGGCCAAGTATGAAAACATAATAAAACCGAAGGTATAAACAAAGGCTAACAAGGTTGATTGTTGTTGCAGCAATTGGGTGATTTGAGCAATAAAGCTTGGGTCAATAATACTGCTATGTTGCGCCATCGCCGCTTGTTGCAATAGGGGATTCGTCGGTGATAACTCGGCGCCTAAGCTATGCCATTGCTCTTGCTGGGTGCGGCTAAAGTAGGTGTTTACAATGGAAATACCAAAAGAGCCGCCTAAGGTGCGACAAAGGTTAAATACCACGGCGCCGCTGACAGTATCGTTTTTGCTTAAGGTGGCATACGCCAGCTGACTTAACGGCGCAAAGACTAAGCCCATGCCAGCGCCTTGAATGATAGAGGGCAATAATATCCAATGCAGATCAATTTCCATGGAATACTGCATCATAAAGAAGGTGCCTAAGGCATTGAGTAATAAGCCTATGGCAATTAGCATACGCGGATCGAGTTTATCCATATAACGCGCTAAGGCTAATAACACTATGGCTGAGGTGAGTCCGCGCGGCGCCATGACAAAGCCTGTGGCCTCAACTGGATAGTTGAGCAATTGCTCAAGCATCATAGGTTGCAACTGAGTGATGCCAAACATGCCCATAGAGAAGCCCGCCATTAACAAGCATGACACTGCTAAGTTGCGATCTTTAAGTAGCCACATGGGCGCTATTACGCCTTTAGTGAGCCAGGATCTTGCCAAAAAGAAAATCCACGCGCACACGCTTATGATGGTGGCAAACAGAATTAGATTCGAGCTGAACCAACCTTCTTCATTGCCTCTGTCTAACACCATTTGCAGCAAACCTATGCCGATAGCCATACCAAACACTAACGGCCAATCGACGCTGGTTTTACCGCGGCCATCAAGTTTAACGAAGAAATACAATAGGGATAAACACAAGATACCTATGGGTAAGTTGACATAGAAAATCCAGCGCCAATCCATGTTCTCTGTGATGATGCCGCCAAGTGTCGGCCCTAAAATCGGGCCAAGTAATACGCCAACGCTAAAGAGTGCCATGGCTTTACCGCGCTCATTGGCTGGGTAAATTTGCACCATGATAGATTGCGATAAGGGGATGACCGACGCGCCAAACGCGCCCTGCATTATCCTAAATATCACCATTTCTGCGAGTGAGTCGGCTTGGCCGCACAAGGCTGAGCTAATCACAAAGCCTGATACTGAAACGAGTAACAGCCGGCGCAAGCCAATTTTTAGCGATAAATAACTGGCAATCGGAATAAAAATGGCTTCAGCCATGGAGTAAGAGGTGAGTACCCAAGTCACTTGCTCTGAGGTCACGCCGAGGGCGCCCATCATTTGCGGCAGCGCGACGTTGGCGATGGTCATGTCGAGCAGTACCATGATGGCCGAAAGCATCACGGCCAAAGTCACCATAGTGCGAGTGTTTTTGGGTAATACGGTACTGGCAGTGTCAGCACTCATTACTTGGCCGCTACAGCTAAGGTATCAACAGTCACAGTGGCGCTCGCCCCAGCGCGCAGCGCGGGTTTATCGGCCAACGAGAGGAACTTAATTTTAACCGGGAAGCGCTGCGGCACTTTCACCCAGTTACCTGTGGCATTTTCAGGGGGCAGTAATGAGAACGATGAGCCACTGGCAGGTGAAATAGCTTCTATCACCCCTTGATAGGTCACATCTGGGTACATATCCACCACGATATTGGCCGGCATGCCCACGGTTAATAGCCCAACTGTGGATTCTTTATAGTTAGCTTCAACCCAAAAAGTGTCTGATTCCACCAGTGGCATCATAGATAAACCAGGGGAAACCACGCTGCCAGGGCGTACAGACACATCGCCTAAATAGCCATCATGGGGCGCCATAATATTGGTATAAGACAAATTGAGCGTGGCTTGGCTTAAGGCCGCTGCCGCTTGCTTAACTTGCGGCGCTTCATCGCCCTTAGCGCCTTGCTGAGTGATTAATTGGCTCATTTTAGCGCGTGCCGCCTCAAGATTAGTTTGGGCACTCGCAAGCTGAGCTTTAGCATTGTCAGCATCTTGTTGGGGCAGTAAGGCTTGGTTTACTAAGTCTATGGTACGGCGATAATTCTTTTGAACATCAGTCAGATTGGCATCGGCCGCGCGGACGTTGGCGCTGGCGGCAAGAATGGCGTCATCGGTCGCTTTATTATTTTGCGCGGCAATCTCGTATACCGCTTTGGCTTGCGCCAATTGAGCTTCAAACGGCGCAGGATCGATTTGTACCAGTAAATCGCCTTTATTGACTTGCTGATAATCTTGCACATCCACAGCTTGGATTTTGCCGCTTAATTGTGGCGCCACATATAAGATATTGGCGTGAATATAAGCATCATCTGTGGATGGGTAGGTTTTTTGATGTTGGATATAAAAGTAACCCGCGGCGATAAAGGCAAGGATGATGACAACTAATACGAACAAGTTGCGTCCTTTATTGGAGCTCGCGCTAGCACTGTCGGCGGAATTGTCGTTGGTAGTTGGCATGATGATCCCTAAATTTTTAAGCTATCTGAGCGTAGAAATAGCAAATATCAGCCTAGTTTAGGAGTTAATTTTTGGCAACATTGGCCCAAAATCCTTGAAGATTAACATAATTTCAACCGCTGATTTGGCGCTATAAACTCACTCTTAAGGGCAATTTTTCGCAGAAATTGTGAGCCACCGCCCCTTGTTCGGTCTCTAAGGTTTTTTCCTGTAGGAGGCTATTTATACTGGTGCCGAATTTTCAGGAGGGAAGAAGTTATGTGGAAAAAATTAGCGCTGGTATGGGTAGTAGTATCAGCAGGTTCTTCATCAATAGCGCTGGCTTCATCAACCGGAATGCGACCTATGCCAGTGGCAGGTGCGCCTCTTGGTTATATTATTCATAACCCTTATGAAAATGCCCCATTAACCGCTTTAGTGACCTTAGATGGTCATCATATTTCGGACGTTAACGTTAAAGTGCATAAGAAAGGCGAGCAAGGCGTAGATATTTCCTATGCTGTGGCCGATATGCGCGTGCTGGATGAAGGTGGCGTGCCGATCTTTGGTTTATACCCAGATCATTACAATAAATTCACTATTAGCTGGCAAGAAAATGGTGAAGCTAAGCAGCACGATTATCGCTTGATGACCCCAGATGTTGATATGGGCTTTTCTGAAAGCCAGTGGGCCAAAGCGCCCTCAGTTGACGTTAAGCAGGTCGATGCTGACTTTAAAGACAGATTATATTTCGTCAACTGGACTAACCCAGACGGTAAGGCCGCGCCATTAATGCACAATAATCCCACCGCGCCTGGCGCATTTTCGTGGGACGGAAAGCCCGGCTTCTTTATCATTGATACCGCTGGCGATATTCGCTGGTACATGAATCCTTATACCACCCACGATGCTAGCCGTTACGATGGCGCCGGTTATGCCATGGGCATGAACGTGACCGCGGAAGGCAACATGGTATGGGTGCAAGGCCAGACGTGGAAGCAAATGACCTTGATGGGTCGCATGGTGTCATCGCACCGTTTACCGGGTAACTTTATTGATGCCTCCCATGAAGGCATTCAAGTGGAAAACGGTAATTTCTTATTAAGAGTGGCGGCTAAAAACTATCGCCGCGCTGATGGTGTCATGGTTAATACTGTGCGCGATCAGATTATCGAAGTGGATGCGAGCGGTAAGCTGGTGGACTACTGGGATCTCAACACTATTTTAGATCCTATGCGTGACGCGGCCCTTTTGTCGCTAGATGCTGGCGCTGTGTGTTTAAACATAGACATTACTCAAGCTGGCAAGCAATCATCCGCTAGCGATCTGCGCACTGCCCCTATGGGCGACATTCATGGCGTTGAAACTGGCCGCAACTGGGCTCACGTTAACTCCATCGATTACGATCCTAAAGATGACAGCATTATTATTAGCTCGCGCCATCAATCGGCCGTGATTAAAATTGGCCGCGACAAGCAAGTTAAATGGATTTTAAGTCCATCACGCGGTTGGAATGACGCCTTAGCCACTAAGCTGCTAACCCCAGTTGATGCTGGTGGCAAAGTGATTAACTGCACAGTGCGCGGCATGTGTGCTGGCAGCGAGTTTGACTTTGTCTATACCCCGCATACCGCCTATAAAGTTGATGAAAAGGGCACATTTACCGTATTTGATAATGGCGATGGCCGACACCTTGCCCAGCCTATGTTCCCCACTGGTAAGTATTCGCGCGCGGTGGAATATAAGATTGATGAAGACAAGATGACAGTCGAGCAAGTGTGGCAATACGGTAAAGATGAGCTAGGTTACGATGGCTATTCGCCAGTGACTTCTATCGTTAAATATCAAGCCGATAAAGACAGCATCATGAGTTACTTTGCCTCAGCAGGTTTATTTGGTTTAGGTGGCGGTTACGGCAACATGAAGCTCGATGAAACCACAGGTAAAGTGCACTCTATTTTGGTTGAACATAGATATGGTGAAACCAAACCTGCAGTGCGCATAGATATCAAGAGCCACGATATGTTCGCGACCGGTTATCGCGCTCAAGTTATCCATCCTGCACAAATGCTTAAATAAACTAAGCGCACCAAATTAAGCTCACTAAAACTTACCACTGGCCTAGTTCACTTTGATTTAGGCTGGTGGGATAGTGTTTGGCTTGCGGTTATTGCCTCCTTGAATTTACGGCGTTTTATAACGTTTATTCCTTATGCGTAGAGCCAGAGCTTAGATTAACACCTTAGGTTTCAATGCTATCGATTTTATCGCCCAATCTATTTGTCTCAATATTTATCTATTCAGCGTTAAAACTTCCCGCGCTAATGCCCCTAACTAAATGTCTTGTGACTCTGATAAATTTGAATTACTCACTTTCCTAAAGTGATTGGTATAAACTAGCCGCAGCTGACATTCCGCTTTAATAGCTCGAGTAGCACAAGATAAACTGCTTGGTCGAGAGTGAGATCAAAACAACATGAAAGCACACCTGATTACTCGCAAGGGTTGGCAAGCCTTAGATACCGAACTTAAGTATCTGTGGAAGCAATATCGTCCAGAGATCACCTTAAAAGTGCAAGAGGCAGCGGCGCAGGGCGATCGCTCAGAGAACGCTGATTACACTTATAATAAACGCCTGTTAAGACAAATAGATAGCCGAGTTCGTTATCTGGTGAAGCGTCTTGAAGAATTAAAGATTGTCGATTATTCCCCCCAGCAAGATGGCAAGGTATTTTTTGGTGCCTACATTGAACTTGAGAACGAACAAGGGGATGTGGTGCGTTACCGCATAGTCGGCAAAGATGAGCTCGATACTAAATTAGGTTATATCACCATCGACTCGCCTATGGCTCGCGCCTTAATTGGCAAGCAAGTCGATGATGAAGTGCAAGTAAACACACCTTTGGGCTTGAAACTTTGGTATGTCAATGCCATCCAATATCAAGCATTTACTGATTAGTTTACGGTTAAGTTTCACGCTTATGGTATTGTGCCGCTAGCGCTGAGCTTAACCCAAGAGATATGACAGAAGTTGACTATGCATAATATTGCTCTACAAATCGCCCAAGAACTGAATGTTCGTGAACAACAAGTACTCGCTACTATCGCCTTATTAGATGATGGCGCGACTGTGCCCTTTGTGGCGCGTTATCGTAAAGAAGCAACTGGCGGCTTAGATGATAGCCAGCTGCGTACTTTGCATTCACGCTTAGGTTATTTGCGGGAGTTAAATGATAGACGTCAGGTCATTTTGGCCAGCATTGAAGCCCAAGGGCAGTTAAGCGCCGCACTGCGCAGTGCCATTGATAGCGCTGATAGTAAGACGCGTCTTGAAGATTTATACCTGCCGTTTAAGCCGAAGCGTCGCACTAAAGGCCAGATTGCTATTGAAGCTGGCTTACTACCGCTGGCTGATAGTCTGCTTGCAGATCGCGCTGGCGATATTAATGAGCGCGCGCACGCCTATGTCAATCTAGAAGCTGGCTTTAGTGACGAAAAAGCAGTGCTTGAAGGCGCACGTTATATTTTGATGGAGCGCTTTGCAGAAGACGCTGAGCTGCTGCTGACTATCCGTAATCACTTGCAACATGAAGCCGTGATTAAAAGCCAAATGGTGGCTGGTAAAGAAAAAGAAGGCGCTAAATTTCGCGATTACTTTGAACATCAAGAAGCCATTAGCAAGGTGCCATCCCATCGCGCGCTGGCTATGCTGCGCGGTCGCAATGAAGGCGCTTTATCGCTAGCCATGCAGGCCGACAGTCAAGGTGATGGCGCCGCAATTTGTGAGCACATCATTCTTGATCGTTTGCAGTTGAACTTAGGCAAAGGCGAAGTGGATACTTGGCTGCGCACTGTAGTTACTGCCACATGGCGAATTAAAATCGCGCTGCAAATGGAAAACGAATTTATTACCCGCATGCGTGAGCAAGCGGAAGCTGAAGCCATTAAAGTGTTTGCCCGCAATCTTAATGATTTGCTGATGGCACCACCGGCTGGTGCTAAAGCGACTATGGGGCTAGATCCTGGCTTGCGCACAGGCGTTAAAGTGGCGATTGTTGATAACACAGGCAAGCTTGTGGGTCATACGGTTATTCATCCTCATGCGCCACAAAATCAGTGGGAAAAGTCGGTTCGCAGCTTAGGCAACTTAGTCAAAATGCATAAGGTGGAATTGATTGCTATTGGTAATGGCACGGCTTCCCGCGAAACCGACAAGTTGGCCGCCGAAGTGATTGCTTATGTGAAAGAAACTCACGCTAACGTCACTAAAATCATGGTGTCAGAGGCGGGCGCTTCTGTGTATTCAGCATCAGAACTGGCCGCTGCAGAATTCCCAGATCTTGATGTCACTATTCGCGGCGCAGTATCTATTGCCCGTCGCCTGCAAGATCCATTGGCTGAATTAGTTAAGATTGAGCCTAAAGCTATTGGTGTTGGTCAATATCAGCATGATGTGAGCCAAAGCCAGTTATCGGCTTCGCTAGAAGCCGTGGTTGAAGATTGCGTAAACCATGTGGGCGTTGACGTTAACATGGCATCCGCGCCGTTATTAGCGCAAGTTGCTGGTTTGAATAAAACCTTAGCCAAAAATTTAGTGAACTATCGCGATGAACACGGCCAGTTTAGCGATCGTAAGTCGCTACTTAAGGTGCCACGTTTAGGGCCTAAGGCCTTTGAACAAGCCGCGGGTTTCTTGCGTTTACACGGCAATAACCCGCTGGATGCTTCCGGGGTTCACCCAGAAACCTATAGCGTGGTTGAAAATATCGCCCGTCATCATCAAGTGCCTGTCGAGCAGCTTATTGGCAACAGTGAGTTATTGGCAAAAGTTGATGCCAACGCTTTTGTGACGGCAAACTTTGGTTTACCGACCATTAGCGACATCATTAGCGAGCTTGAAAAGCCTGGCCGTGATCCGCGCGGTGAGTTTAAAACCGCTCACTTTAAAGAAGGGGTGGAAGAGCTTAAAGATCTTAAGCTGGATATGATCTTAGAGGGCGTAGTCACTAACGTGACTAACTTTGGCGCCTTTGTGGATGTCGGTGTTCATCAAGATGGTTTAGTGCATATTTCGTCATTGACCGATAAGTTTGTCTCAGATCCGCACACCGTTGTGAAAGCGGGTGATGTGGTTAAAGTAAAAGTAATGGAAGTGGATATTGAGCGTCGCCGTGTTGGTTTAAGCATGCGCCTTGATGAAAAAGCCAATACTGCAGCTAAGCCAACCTCTAAACCAGGTGCTAAGCCAGGCGCTAAAACTAGCGGTCAGCCAAAAGCGGCAAAACAGCCTAAGCAAGCTAATGCTGCCATGGGTAATGCCTTTGCTGATGCTTTTGCCAAGCTTAAGAAAAACTAAGATGTATTGCGCTTATTGAGCACTTTAAAAAACCGGCATTGCCGGTTTTTTTATGGCTTAAGCATGCACATCAAACTCATTAACTGCTTGACTTGCCTGATTAAGCTGATAGGTGTTCTGCACATGTTGGCGCACCAACGGAATTAAATGGCTCGCAAGTTTAGGCGGAGCCAACTGACTCGCAGAGTAGCTCACTGGTGTTTTGGCAGGCTTAATTAAGTCGCGCCGGCTGAGGGCTGGTTTAGTGACAAATCGTTTGGGTGGCAGTTTTTCAGCCACAGCGACAGCTTGTTGAGCACTAGCTTGTTCTTGCTGGCCTTGTTTACCTTGCTGTTGCTGCTGTTTTTCTTGAATGCTTAACGGCTGCGGCGATTTATCATATTGATTAAGCGGCGGTTCATCTGCTGATGGGGTAGCTTGCTGCGGTGGCAGTAATGGCGGTTTTTGCAGATTATCAACCCGAGCTAACTCAGTTCCCACATTAGTCGTGGACAGCGGAACATGAGGATAGTGGGTTACCAACTGCATAAGGCCTCCTGCCTGTGGTCTTGGTTAAAGCATAATCCTAAACGGCCGATAAAGACAATTAGCCTTGAGAGTTAGCCGGCAACTGCTTAATCCATTCATGGATCACCGCCACAAATTCTTGTGGGTGTGAAATAAACGGGCCATGGGAGGCTTTATCAAACACATGATCACTAAATTGTGGCTGCTGCGGCATTAAATCCACCACACCTTTAGGCACTAAGCCATCGAGTTTGCCCCATAACCTTAACCATGGGCGTTCAATTTCTTGGTTTTGCGCGCGAATATCTAAGCTCGCTAACCAATCTAGTCCCACTTCAAGCGCCGCCAGTTGCGGCAGCGGCCGCGCTAATACTTGCTCTTTTATCTGTTTAATATCGGTTTTGGCGCTGGCAGAGCCCATGGCTTGAATGGCTAAGAAGCGCTCGATAGTGAGGGATAAATCTAACTCGAGTTGGCGGTGAAACAAGCTCAGCACTTGTGGTTTTATCCCCGGCCAATCTTGCTCTGCTTGAGCTAAAAAGCATGGCGATGACGCCACGGTAATTAAGCCTTGGTAATGCTGAGGATGTTGATGCACCAGTAAACTCGCTAGCAACCCGCCTAACGACCAACCCAAGATAATGGCATTGCTTGGCATCACGGCTTGTAATTGTTCTAACCACACATTTAACTCGTTACTAGTGAGCTGGCTATGGCCAAAGCCCGGCAGGTCAATTAAATGCACTTTATACTGAGACAATTGCGCCACTAAGGGCATAAATACGCCGCTATTGACTCCCCAGCCGTGCAATAACACTAGATTTGGGCCTTCACCTATTATGTTGACGGCAAGCGGGGAAGATACAGGCAGAGTCACGGCGAATTCCTTGGTTTATGTGGGGTTTGAGGGCGGAGTTATCAGTGCGACAATCACTTCACTATTATTGGCGCCAGTATTGGCACAAGTTCATCCATACAAGCTTAGTGCGCGCTGTCGTTGCCCCAGTGCTTGCCAGTTTACCCAACCGCTGCCTCTTGTGTCATCAAGCAATTGTCCATCCCGGCAAAGGCTTATGCGGATTTTGCTTACATGCGTGTTTATATCAGCAAGAGACATGCTTAGGCTGTGGCAGGGAGTTAACTTGCTACAGCGATTTTTGCGGGAGTTGCCAGCGCTTGCAGCCTGCTCGCATAGTCGCGCCCATGAGTTATCACACCTTACTTGGCCCTTGGGTGGCCGCAATTAAATATCGCCGGCAGTTTGTGGCCATTCCACCGTTATGCAAAGCCTTGTTAATTCGAGTTAATCACTTATTAGCTTTAGGGTATGTGCGGCCGGTGCAAGCACTAATTCCTGTGCCTTTGCATCCTAATCGATTAAAGGCGCGGGGGTTTAATCAGGCGCGGGTGATTGCAACTGAGCTTGGAGCAATAAGCGGTTTGCCAGTGCTCACTGACATACTTGTGAGAGTGCGTGATACCTTGCCGCAAGCTGGGTTAGATGGTCGGCAGCGTCGCCATAATATGCAGCATGCTTTTATGCTTAAGCAGCGCCCCGCAGTGTTTAGTGTGGCGCTGATTGATGATGTGGTCACTACCGGTGAAACTGTACGTGAAATTATTACCCTACTTGAGGCCGAGGGAATCTTGGTGCAAGTCTGGTGTCTTGCTCGCGCCGAAGCCCCTGAGCTAAGTGCTCGCTAACTTGGTAAGTATTGCTAGCTAAACTCTAAAGGCTTAACTGCACACTACATTGTGTAACAGCTATTTAGTCATAAAGGTTGGCACCATAAATAAGGCGTTATCAATAATCTTCTCATTTTGCGGCCAAGTATTTCTAAACAATAAGTTATCAGTTAATAGCACTAGGGCGCCTTGGCCTTGTTGCTCAACGCGTAATGCCGTCATACCCGCAAAGCTTTGCTGATATTCTGGCGCTAAATAGCCGCTTGAAAGTAAGTCATCACTATAAGTCGCTGCGCTTAAAAATGGTTCTATGCCTGGCTCGATGGCGAGCACTTGGTTTTTAAGCACGCGGATCTGCGCCGACTGAATGCCAAAGTTAAGTGGATGGCTGTTATCAAGCTCGAGCGTCACTATGGCGCCACCAATATTTTTTTTGGCAGCGAGCTTAGCTTGCTCGCTATAACTTAAGCCTAGGGAGTTAAATTGCGAGGCTAACTGCTCGTGACTAATCAGGTTGGCACGAGTCAAATTTTTGCTTTTAAGCCAGCTTAAGGCGCCTTGATTGGCGATGAGAACTCCGCCTTGAGCCACAAAGGTTTGCAGCTTAGTGGTGACATCGGCTTTAAGTTCCTGATAGCGACCATCAGCGAGAATAATATGGCTAAAATCCGATAAGTTAATCTGGCTATTGTTATTGAGCTTGTCGATATCTATGCGCTGCGCAGTTAATCCCAGTTGCTTATCAAGATAAAACCACCATTCACCCACTTCACTTGGATTCGTGCCTTGGCCGCTGATGATAAGCGGCGTGACACTGGCTATGGCGGCAATGTTCTCACTACCAAGATCTATGCCTTTTATGCTGGCAAAGCTAGTGCTGCTATACACTGGCAGTGAATAGCGCGCGCCTAACTCCTGCACTTGGGCAAGGAGCTCGGCTTTATCCATTAACGGCTGCGTTTGAAAAATAATTATCGAGCCAGCGCTAAAGGCTACATCACCGGCGTTGGTTGAGAGCGTAAAAGCTTGATTGCTAGTCCTAACTTTAATGCCTAGTTGCTGCAATTGAACTAATAACTGGGCACTGGCATGGGAGTGCCAATCTATGATGAGCGCAGCGCCTGCAGTTAAACTAACAGGCTTACTCGCAGGGCTAGCGCTTAATTGCTTGTCGGTGAGGCTGGTCGCGGCAACATCTAAGTTAAAGGCCGCACTAATGTCCCAGCTTGAGACATCATAAAAAGTGGCATCCTTAAATTCTGTGGTTTTATCAAAGAGCGCATTGACTAAGCTTGCTTGCGGCTGCGCCTCAGGAATAAAAATGCTGGTCTCAGGCGTAAATTGAATCTTGTTTAGTGCAATGGTTTGACTGAGGTAGCGCCAACGAATGTGGTGCTGCGTCAGCAGTTTACCTAAAGCTTGTAAGCGCGAACTATCACTTTGGGTCCCGACTAAGCGGCCTGCGTAGCTCGCTTGTGGCTGAAATTTCTTGCCTTGATAAAAATCTTGCTGATGGCTAAGTAGCGATTTTTTCAATGCTAACGCGCCTTGTAAGCTTGAGATTGAGGTCGCGAAGTGATTGCCTATGGCTATGGTTAGGCTCACTTCGCCATCGCTAGAGTGTTGACGCTGACCGCGCGCGCTCGCTTGCTCAAATAAAATGCCAATGGCGCCATTAATGTCAGGATAAGTTGAGCCTTTGCCGTAATAGAAATCATCAAATGACTCGCGGCTAAAATAAGGCTGATCGAGCTTATCTAAGGCTTGGCGATGAAATTGTGCCAATTGATTGGTTAGAGTTTGGTTGTTAGCTGAGGTGAGGGGGTGAGTGCGCTCAGGCACGCCAGGTTGAAAAAAGTAACTTTGGTGATGCCCCATCTCATGAAAATCAGCCACTAAGTGCGGCATCCAGCGATGAAATAACGCTAAACGCCCCGCGGTTTCGGGGTGCGATACCGCCAACCAGTCGCGATTAAGATCGGCTAAATAATGGTTAAATCGCCCGCCAGGCCAAACTTGATTGTGTTCTCTATCATCAGGATGGCTTACCGCTTGCTGGCTTTTATTATCATTAGCCCAAGTAGCAAATCTATCCATGCCATCTGGGTTTTGACTCGGGGTGATAATAATTACCGCATCATTAAGTAACTCTTGCACCCAAGGCTCTTGGCTATGGCTCAGGTAATAGCTTAATGCCATGGCCGCATGGGCACCACTCGCTTCATCGCCATGAATAGAATAGGCAAGCCACAGTACTAACTTATCTTGCTCCCCCGTTGGTTTAACTTGTTGGCGTTGCTGTTTGATTTGCGCCAAATTGGCTTGGTTAGCAGCAGATGTGATGATTAACGACAGCTGCTGCCTGTGCTGGTGGCTATGGCCTGTGGCCTCGATACTCAATCTTGGGCTGGCGGCCGTTAATTGCTGTAAATACTGATTAAGTTGGTCGTGACGTAAATGCCACTCGCCTAAGGGGTAACCTAAAAATGCCTCGGGACTTGGCAGCTCAGGCTGGTGCAGCGACAGTTGCTGCCAAGGCTCATTGGCTGCTAGCGCGTCACTGAGCATAGCTGCCAGTAACAGCAGGGATGCGATAAGGGGCTTACAGCTCAAAATAGGCATGCTTTTATTGTCCCGAACTCATAACAAATTCATTGCAAATTAACAGTTTGTTTACCTTGGTGGCAAGTGTTGTTGTATTTGTGTTTATTCGACAGATAGCTCAAAATACGCCGATAATCTCAGGTCAGGACTACAAAGGTGACTTGAGTCAGCGTATGATAGAGTTAATTCTTACTAAATCACTCAGGTATTAACCTGTAGAGCAGGATTCAGATGATTACGATTTCCGATGCCGCCCAGGCACATTTTGCGAAGTTATTGGCCGATCAACCTGAAGGCACCCATATTCGGGTATTTGTGATAAGCCCAGGTACCCCTTCAGCTGAGTGTGGTGTGTCATATTGCCCACCCGATGCCGTTGAAACCGATGATGTTGAAATAGAATTCAATGGTTTTAGTGCCATGGTTGATGAAAAGAGCGCGCCATTTTTGGCTGAAGCTAGCATCGACTTTGTGACCGACCAACTCGGTTCACAACTGACATTAAAAGCTCCTAACGCCAAAATGCGTAAAGTGGCCGATGATGCATCGTTAAATGAGCGGATTGAATACATGATCCAATCGGAAATCAATCCACAGCTTGCCAGCCATGGCGGCAATATTATGCTGGTAGAAATCACCACCGATGGTGTGGCTATTCTGCAGTTTGGCGGTGGTTGTAATGGTTGCTCTATGGTTGATGTTACCTTGAAAGATGGTATCGAAAAGCAAATGCTAGAGCGCTTTGCTGGTGAATTGACGGGGGTGCGCGACGTGACTGAGCATCAACATGGCGATCACTCTTATCAGTAATCACTTGCCTGATATCAGGTTACATAAGTAAGTAGCCCAAAGTGATGACTTAACTTACTAATGGCTTAGCCTACTATAAGTAAGCAGTTACTAAGTGATTTAGTCATTACTTAATACCGAGTTCCCATTGTGGACTCGGTTTTTTTATATCCACCTTGTATGCGTTAGATAACCGTCCATGTAAGGAGTGCCTTTACTTACCTATCTCTGTTTTATCTTAGCTGCTTTATCTCGGTATATTAAGGAAGGCGTTTTTTAATCGCCAGTAGCGAAGAAAAACTAAATGCAGATTATTTAAATAAAAACACTTGACGCTAAAGATAAAATACGTAGAATACGCACTCTTGGCCCAGCGAGGCAACGTTCTTTAACAAGTAGAAGACAAGCAAATCTGTGTGGACATTCACAGTAGTTGATAAATCGACAACGATTTAAAACGTCTCGCAAGAGACTTCAACGAAGATGTCCGCATAACATGCAAATTCGGTGATTTATCATCGAATCGACAGAATTCATTGAGCAGGACCTTTGGGTCCGAACAAAACTTTAATTGAAGAGTTTGATCATGGCTCAGATTGAACGCTGGCGGCAGGCCTAACACATGCAAGTCGAGCGGCAGCGGGAAGTAACTTGTTACTTTGCCGGCGAGCGGCGGACGGGTGAGTAATGCCTGGGAATTTGCCCATTTGTGGGGGATAACAGTTGGAAACGACTGCTAATACCGCATACGCCCTACGGGGGAAAGCAGGGGAGCCTTCGGGTCCTTGCGCTGATGGATAAGCCCAGGTGGGATTAGCTAGTAGGTGAGGTAAAGGCTCACCTAGGCGACGATCCCTAGCTGTTCTGAGAGGATGATCAGCCACACTGGGACTGAGACACGGCCCAGACTCCTACGGGAGGCAGCAGTGGGGAATATTGCACAATGGGGGAAACCCTGATGCAGCCATGCCGCGTGTGTGAAGAAGGCCTTCGGGTTGTAAAGCACTTTCAGTAGGGAGGAAAGGTTGACGGTTAATACCCGTTAGCTGTGACGTTACCTACAGAAGAAGGACCGGCTAACTCCGTGCCAGCAGCCGCGGTAATACGGAGGGTCCGAGCGTTAATCGGAATTACTGGGCGTAAAGCGTGCGCAGGCGGTTTGTTAAGCGAGATGTGAAAGCCCCGGGCTCAACCTGGGAATTGCATTTTGAACTGGCAAACTAGAGTCTTGTAGAGGGGGGTAGAATTTCAGGTGTAGCGGTGAAATGCGTAGAGATCTGAAGGAATACCGGTGGCGAAGGCGGCCCCCTGGACAAAGACTGACGCTCATGCACGAAAGCGTGGGGAGCAAACAGGATTAGATACCCTGGTAGTCCACGCCGTAAACGATGTCTACTCGGAGTTTGGTGTCTTGAACACTGGGCTCTCAAGCTAACGCATTAAGTAGACCGCCTGGGGAGTACGGCCGCAAGGTTAAAACTCAAATGAATTGACGGGGGCCCGCACAAGCGGTGGAGCATGTGGTTTAATTCGATGCAACGCGAAGAACCTTACCTACTCTTGACATCCAGAGAATTCGCTAGAGATAGCTTAGTGCCTTCGGGAACTCTGAGACAGGTGCTGCATGGCTGTCGTCAGCTCGTGTTGTGAAATGTTGGGTTAAGTCCCGCAACGAGCGCAACCCTTATCCTTATTTGCCAGCACGTAATGGTGGGAACTCTAGGGAGACTGCCGGTGATAAACCGGAGGAAGGTGGGGACGACGTCAAGTCATCATGGCCCTTACGAGTAGGGCTACACACGTGCTACAATGGTCGGTACAGAGGGTTGCAAAGCCGCGAGGTGGAGCTAATCTCACAAAGCCGATCGTAGTCCGGATTGGAGTCTGCAACTCGACTCCATGAAGTCGGAATCGCTAGTAATCGTGGATCAGAATGCCACGGTGAATACGTTCCCGGGCCTTGTACACACCGCCCGTCACACCATGGGAGTGGGCTGCACCAGAAGTAGATAGCTTAACCCTTCGGGGAGGGCGTTTACCACGGTGTGGTTCATGACTGGGGTGAAGTCGTAACAAGGTAGCCCTAGGGGAACCTGGGGCTGGATCACCTCCTTACCTATGCGATTTAGCATTACTGTTGAGTGTTCACACAGATTGCCTTGTCTTGTTGACGAGCAAAACATTACCTTCCTTTGAAGGGATGTCGTTCTTTAAAAATTTGGAAAGCTGATAGTAGAACTTAATGCGCGAGCATTAGGTGATACAAAATTGAGTTCTCAAAATACTTTAATCAAGTGTTTTGGATATTCTTTAACTTCAGAAATGAAGTAAATCAAGGCGTTCTTTTGCGAAAGCAAGAGACAGTAAAAACCAGCTAGTTGCAATGCGCTCAAGTGAAACTCATTTGGGTTGTATGGTTAAGTGACTAAGCGTATACGGTGGATGCCTTGGCAGTCAGAGGCGATGAAGGACGTAGTAACTTGCGAAAAGCGTTGGCGAGCTAGTAACAAGCATTTGAGCTAACGATGTCCGAATGGGGAAACCCGGCCACATAAGTGGTCATCATACAGTGAATACATAGCTGTATGAGGCGAACCTGGGGAACTGAAACATCTAAGTACCCAGAGGAAAAGAAATCAACCGAGATTCCCTAAGTAGCGGCGAGCGAACGGGGATTAGCCCTTAAGTCTAGGGGGTGTTAGTGGAATGGTCTGGAAAGTCCAACGGTACAGGGTGATAGTCCCGTACATGAAAACTAACCTTAGATGAAAACGAGTAAGGCGGCACACGTGATATGTTGTCTGAACATGGGGGGACCATCCTCCAAGGCTAAATACTCCTGACTGACCGATAGTGAACCAGTACCGTGAGGGAAAGGCGAAAAGAACCCCTGTGAGGGGAGTGAAATAGAACCTGAAACCGTATACGTACAAGCAGTGGGAGCGGTTCTTGAGACCGTGACTGCGTACCTTTTGTATAATGGGTCAGCGACTTACATTTAGTAGCGAGGTTAAGCGAATAGCGGAGCCGTAGGGAAACCGAGTGTTAACTGCGCGTTTAGTTGCTAGGTGTAGACCCGAAACCCGGTGATCTAGCCATGGGCAGGTTGAAGGTTGAGTAACATCAACTGGAGGACCGAACCGACTAATGTTGAAAAATTAGCGGATGACTTGTGGCTGGGGGTGAAAGGCCAATCAAACCGGGAGATATCTGGTTCTCCTCGAAAGCTATTTAGGTAGCGCCTCGCACGAATACCATTGGGGGTAGAGCACTGTTAAGGCTAGGGGGTCATCCCGACTTACCAACCCTTTGCAAACTCCGAATACCAATGAGTACTATGCGGGAGACAGACAGCGGGTGCTAACGTCCGTTGTCAAAAGGGAAACAACCCAGACCGTCAGCTAAGGTCCCAAAGTACTAGCTAAGTGGGAAACGATGTGGGAAGGCTTAGACAGCTAGGATGTTGGCTTAGAAGCAGCCATCATTTAAAGAAAGCGTAATAGCTCACTAGTCGAGTCGGCCTGCGCGGAAGATGTAACGGGGCTAAGCTAGTCACCGAAGCTACGGGTGCATTTCATTAGAGATGCGCGGTAGAGGAGCGTTCTGTAAGCCGTTGAAGGTGAAGGGGTAACCCACGCTGGAGGTATCAGAAGTGCGAATGCTGACATGAGTAACGATAAAGGGGGTGAAAAACCCCCTCGCCGGAAGACCAAGGGTTCCTGTCCAACGTTAATCGGGGCAGGGTGAGTCGACCCCTAAGGCGAGGCCGAAAGGCGTAGTCGATGGGAAACGGGTTAATATTCCCGTACTTGTGCTAACTGCGATGGAGAGACGGAGAAGGCTAGGCTAGCGCGGCGTTGGTAGTCCGCGTTTAAGGTGGTAGGCGGTATTCTTAGGCAAATCCGGGAATACATACGCTGAGAGCTGATGACGAGGTCCTACGGGACTGAAGTAGTTGATGCCATGCTTCCAGGAAAATCTTCTAAGCTTCAGGTTAGCAGGAATCGTACCCCAAACCGACACAGGTGGTCGGGTAGAGAATACCAAGGCGCTTGAGAGAACTCGGCTGAAGGAACTAGGCAAAATGGTACCGTAACTTCGGGAGAAGGTACGCTCCTGCCGGTGATGAGACTTGCTCTCTAAGCTAGCGGGAGTCGCAGATACCAGGTGGCTGCAACTGTTTATCAAAAACACAGCACTGTGCAAAATCGCAAGATGAAGTATACGGTGTGACGCCTGCCCGGTGCCGGAAGGTTAATTGATTGGGTTATCTTCGGAGAAGCTCATGATCGAAGCCCCGGTAAACGGCGGCCGTAACTATAACGGTCCTAAGGTAGCGAAATTCCTTGTCGGGTAAGTTCCGACCTGCACGAATGGCGTAATGATGGCCACGCTGTCTCCAGCCGAGACTCAGTGAAGTTGAAATTGCGGTGAAGATGCCGTATACCCGCGGCTAGACGGAAAGACCCCGTGAACCTTTACTATAGCTTGGCACTGAACATTGAACCTACATGTGTAGGATAGGTGGGAGACTTTGAAGCATGAACGCTAGTTTGTGTGGAGTCGTCCTTGAAATACCACCCTTGTAGTTTTGATGTTCTAACCTAGGTCCCTTATCGGGATTAGGGACAGTGCCTGGTGGGTAGTTTGACTGGGGCGGTCTCCTCCCAAAGAGTAACGGAGGAGCACGAAGGTTGGCTAAGTACGGTCGGACATCGTACGGTTAGTGCAATGGCATAAGCCAGCTTAACTGCGAGACAGACACGTCGAGCAGGTACGAAAGTAGGTCATAGTGATCCGGTGGTTCTGAATGGAAGGGCCATCGCTCAACGGATAAAAGGTACTCCGGGGATAACAGGCTGATACCGCCCAAGAGTTCATATCGACGGCGGTGTTTGGCACCTCGATGTCGGCTCATCACATCCTGGGGCTGAAGTCGGTCCCAAGGGTATGGCTGTTCGCCATTTAAAGTGGTACGCGAGCTGGGTTCAGAACGTCGTGAGACAGTTCGGTCCCTATCTGCCGTGGGCGTTGGATGATTGAGGGGAGCTGCTCCTAGTACGAGAGGACCGGAGTGGACGAACCGCTGGTGTTCGGGTTGTCATGCCAATGGCATTGCCCGGTAGCTACGTTCGGAATCGATAACCGCTGAAAGCATCTAAGCGGGAAGCGAGCCCCAAGATGAGTCATCCCTAGGACTATAAGTCCTCTGAAGGGCCGTCCGAGACTAGGACGTTGATAGGCAAGGTGTGTAAGCGTTGTGAGGCGTTGAGCTAACTTGTACTAATGACCCGAGAGGCTTAACCATACAACCCAGATGGGTTTTACTGAACAAGCCTGAAAGAATCGAAAAATACTTGATTGAAGATTGAGTACTCAATAATTAGCTTTCTGAATTTCCAAATTTGTCTGGAGACCATAGCACTGTGGCACCACCTGATCCCATTCCGAACTCAGAAGTGAAACGCAGTCGCGCCGATGGTAGTGTGGGGTTTCCCCATGCGAGAGTAGGTCATCTCCAGGCGCCTAATTTCTCGTAAGAGAGTCGATAAAGCCCGTTGCCATGCAACGGGCTTTTTTCGTTTAGATTTTTGATTAACTTGCGTTCACAACGTCTGACGCTAGAGCTTGCTATGTAAGCGTCCGGGCAAGTACATCTTCACCTTATATTGTTGAACCTCTATCTTAACGACTGACCATTTCATCAGGAGTTAATATAGCTAAACGTTCCCATGAAGACTGGGCTGTTTTGATACAACAACAACCCGCTAGCGGCTTAACGATTACCGCTTTTTGCCGTCAGTATAAGCTTAGTCTTAGCGGATTTTACGCCCGTAAAGCCGATATGACTAAAACAAGCAGTCCAAAGGTTACGCCGTTTGTTCAGGCCACCGTGACCTCGCCGACAGCGATGACGACCCAAGCTCAACCTGGCCCTCCTCAACAAAGTATCTGCTTACAACATCAAACAGGTTTATGGACTTTTCCCTGTTCATTACCCGCAACTTATTTGCTTGATATCATCAAAGGCCTGCAAGCATGTTGATGTTTCGTGAGCTTCCTCGCGTGTACCTGCATCGAGCACCAGTGGATTTTTGTCAATCAATAAATGGCTTAGCCGTTATCGTTGAGCAACAATTGTCGCTATCAGCCACCGATGGCAGCGTGTTTGTGTTTTGTAATAAAGCCCGTGACAAACTCAAGATTTTGTATTGGGATAACACCGGTTTTGCACTTTGGTACAAGCGCCTCGAACAGGCTAAATTCAAGTGGCCAACTCAAAGCGAAGATGAGTGTATGAGCTTATCTGAGCAGCAGTTTCATTGGCTACTTTCAGGATTTGACGTATTAGGCCATCAACATATTAAGGGCTTGAGTTACAGTTGATCGCCATTACGTATGCTGTTTCCCATAATTAGATCACTGTTTCACCCTTATCTAAGGAGCGTTTTGGTATAATCACACCATGAAATTAAGCCCTGAAAACCTACCCAACGACGTTGATTTACTTAAGCAATTATTGCTTGAGACGTTGGCGGCTAAAGAGGCGGAAATCGCGGCGCTCAAACAATCGGTGCAACGTTTGCTGGAGCAGTTTAGGTTAGCCCAGCAAAAGCGTTTTGGTGCCAGCAGTGAAAGCCATGATTATCAAGGTGAGTTGTTTAACGAAGCTGAAGTCACGGTTGATGAGCCCGTTGAATTAACGGCAGATGCTGATGTGTCAGTACCGCCTAAACAACGGGCCAAGCGTAAATTATTGCCTAAAGACCTGCCGCGAGAAATTATTATCCATGACATCAGCGATGAAGATAAGCAGTGTGATTGCTGTGGACATCAGCTGGCGTTAATGGGCCAAGATAGCAGCGAGAAGCTTCAGTTTATTCCGGCACAAATCAGTGTGATTGAACACGTTATATTAAAATACAGCTGCAAGCATTGCGAAACGCAAGGCACTCAGGCCAATATTAAACAAGCGCCGGTGCCCGCCAGTCCTATTCCTAAAAGCTTTGCCACTCCAAGCCTATTAAGCCAACTTATCACCAGTAAGTATCAGTACGCATTACCGCTGTACCGGCAAGAAACCTTGTTCAAGCAACATGGTATCGCCTTAAGTCGGCAAACCATGGCAGATTGGATGATGAAATCGGCCGCGCTGTTTAAACCCTTATATGATTTACTGCACCAGCATTTGTTAACACAAGAAGTCATCCATGCGGACGAAACCACGCTCAACGTGATTAACGATGAGCGGGTGAAATCCTATATGTGGGTGTATTGCTCCGGTGCGGATGGACCAAGCACTGAGCCTAGATATCAAGGTTTACGCAGCATTGTACTGTACGACTATCAAGACGGTAGCCGTGCGAGCTCGTGCGTGAGTCATTTTCTGGCCACCGAGCAAACGGTGTTTAATGGTTATTTACCGGTCGATGGTTACGCAGCTTACCAGCAGGTAAGTCATAAACTTGTGGGCTGTTCGGCTTAGTCTCCTGAGTCGCTCTACCTCCTGCATCCATGCAGTCGTGGGCACACGCGCGGCGTAAGTTCAAAGAAGCGATAGTGGCACAAGGAAAAAACAAAACAGGCAAAGTCAGTAAAGCAGATATGGCACTGAGCATGATAGCCAAGCTGTACCGGATTGAAACGCAAATACAATCACTGAGTTTACAGGAACGGCTGTATTTTAGGCGCACGCACTCAGCTGCCCAACTGGCGTTATTTAAGCAATGGCTGGATAAATCAGCGCAGCAAGTGTCAAAGCAAAGCCCTCTGGGCAAAGCCATCCATTACAGCCTCAATCAATGGTCAAAGCTGAGTCTTTATACAGAAGACAGCCGACTGAATATCGACAACAACCGTGCCGAACGCGCAGTAAAACCGTTTGTGATAGGGCGTAAAAATTGGCTATTTAACCACAACCATCGTGGTGCTGAGGCGAGTGCTATTTTATACAGCATCATAGAAACGGCCAAGGCAAATGGGCTAACGCCATTCGATTACATTGAACACTGTTTAGAGCAATTATCTCACCCTCACTGCGACCTCAATAGCCTCTTACCTTGGCAGGTTGATCTAGGCAAGGTGTAGATCACCGGACGTTTACTTTGTAAAGAGTGGTATTTATCAATAAATCAGGTCTTGGTGAGCCATTGCACCTTCTTTATTTAAACGTGTGGCGGCTTGAGTCTCGATAGCATGGATTACTTGGATAAGTCCATAGCTGCAACAATCAAGTTAACTGCTCAGTGAAGGATGGTTATCCGTAGCTTAATCTTCGGCACGATGATTGGCTCTAGGCATAGTCAATACTGCTCCTCAGCTGGTGATAATGCTGTAATGCTCCCTGTGCTTTACTTTAGGGATGGATTGTCATGTTAAAAAAAGCTTGGTTAGCGGCTTTTATTGCACGATAAGTAAATTATGGTGCTATTTGATGATGGTGGCTTAGCGAAAAATAAAGGGATTAGCCCTTTCACTGGGGAAGTTCGTCATGGATAACCTTGATAGAACGATAGAGTCGCGAGGTCTAGCCTACTGAGTTTATGAGTGTGCAGTGGGTAACTCTGTGGGTAAGCTGTGCGCCTCATGGTCGTAAGTTGAGTGTAAATAAATAATGACACTTTATGGCGAAAAGCGCTTGCACAATAGCGAACACTCCCTATAATGCAGCCCATCGACACGAGATGGTGCGGCAACGCAGTAGATAGTGACGACTTACTGACTACTTAAGGTATTCAGTAGTGACGACAAGTTGTTGAATAAAACACTTGACGCACAACAGGAAATGCGTAAAATACGCATCCCTAGCCCGTAGCGGCAACGTTCTTTAACAAGTAGAAGACAAGCAAATCTGTGTGGACATTCACAGTAGTTGATAAATCGACAACGATTTAAAACGTCTCGCAAGAGACTTCAACGAAGATGTCCGCATAACATGCAAATTCGGTGATTTATCATCGAATCGACAGAATTCATTGAGCAGGACCTTTGGGTCCGAACAAAACTTTAATTGAAGAGTTTGATCATGGCTCAGATTGAACGCTGGCGGCAGGCCTAACACATGCAAGTCGAGCGGCAGCGGGAAGTAACTTGTTACTTTGCCGGCGAGCGGCGGACGGGTGAGTAATGCCTGGGAATTTGCCCATTTGTGGGGGATAACAGTTGGAAACGACTGCTAATACCGCATACGCCCTACGGGGGAAAGCAGGGGAGCCTTCGGGTCCTTGCGCTGATGGATAAGCCCAGGTGGGATTAGCTAGTAGGTGAGGTAAAGGCTCACCTAGGCGACGATCCCTAGCTGTTCTGAGAGGATGATCAGCCACACTGGGACTGAGACACGGCCCAGACTCCTACGGGAGGCAGCAGTGGGGAATATTGCACAATGGGGGAAACCCTGATGCAGCCATGCCGCGTGTGTGAAGAAGGCCTTCGGGTTGTAAAGCACTTTCAGTAGGGAGGAAAGGTTGACGGTTAATACCCGTTAGCTGTGACGTTACCTACAGAAGAAGGACCGGCTAACTCCGTGCCAGCAGCCGCGGTAATACGGAGGGTCCGAGCGTTAATCGGAATTACTGGGCGTAAAGCGTGCGCAGGCGGTTTGTTAAGCGAGATGTGAAAGCCCCGGGCTCAACCTGGGAATTGCATTTTGAACTGGCAAACTAGAGTCTTGTAGAGGGGGGTAGAATTTCAGGTGTAGCGGTGAAATGCGTAGAGATCTGAAGGAATACCGGTGGCGAAGGCGGCCCCCTGGACAAAGACTGACGCTCATGCACGAAAGCGTGGGGAGCAAACAGGATTAGATACCCTGGTAGTCCACGCCGTAAACGATGTCTACTCGGAGTTTGGTGTCTTGAACACTGGGCTCTCAAGCTAACGCATTAAGTAGACCGCCTGGGGAGTACGGCCGCAAGGTTAAAACTCAAATGAATTGACGGGGGCCCGCACAAGCGGTGGAGCATGTGGTTTAATTCGATGCAACGCGAAGAACCTTACCTACTCTTGACATCCAGAGAATTCGCTAGAGATAGCTTAGTGCCTTCGGGAACTCTGAGACAGGTGCTGCATGGCTGTCGTCAGCTCGTGTTGTGAAATGTTGGGTTAAGTCCCGCAACGAGCGCAACCCTTATCCTTATTTGCCAGCACGTAATGGTGGGAACTCTAGGGAGACTGCCGGTGATAAACCGGAGGAAGGTGGGGACGACGTCAAGTCATCATGGCCCTTACGAGTAGGGCTACACACGTGCTACAATGGTCGGTACAGAGGGTTGCAAAGCCGCGAGGTGGAGCTAATCTCACAAAGCCGATCGTAGTCCGGATTGGAGTCTGCAACTCGACTCCATGAAGTCGGAATCGCTAGTAATCGTGGATCAGAATGCCACGGTGAATACGTTCCCGGGCCTTGTACACACCGCCCGTCACACCATGGGAGTGGGCTGCACCAGAAGTAGATAGCTTAACCCTTCGGGGAGGGCGTTTACCACGGTGTGGTTCATGACTGGGGTGAAGTCGTAACAAGGTAGCCCTAGGGGAACCTGGGGCTGGATCACCTCCTTACCTATGCGATTTAGCATTACTGTTGAGTGTTCACACAGATTGCCTTGTCTTGTTGACGAGCAAAACATTACCTTCCTTTGAAGGGGTGTCGTTCTTTAAAAATTTGGAAAGCTGATAGTAGAACTTAATGCGCGAGCATTAGGTGATACAAAATTGAGTTCTCAAAATACTTTAATCAAGTGTTTTGGATATTCTTTAACTTCAGAAATGAAGTAAATCAAGGCGTTCTTTTGCGAAAGCAAGAGACAGTAAAAACCAGCTAGTTGCAATACGCTCAAGTGAAACTCATTTGGGTTGTATGGTTAAGTGACTAAGCGTATACGGTGGATGCCTTGGCAGTCAGAGGCGATGAAGGACGTAGTAACTTGCGAAAAGCGTTGGCGAGCTAGTAACAAGCATTTGAGCTAACGATGTCCGAATGGGGAAACCCGGCCACATAAGTGGTCATCATACAGTGAATACATAGCTGTATGAGGCGAACCTGGGGAACTGAAACATCTAAGTACCCAGAGGAAAAGAAATCAACCGAGATTCCCTAAGTAGCGGCGAGCGAACGGGGATTAGCCCTTAAGTCTAGGGGGTGTTAGTGGAATGGTCTGGAAAGTCCAACGGTACAGGGTGATAGTCCCGTACATGAAAACTAACCTTAGATGAAAACGAGTAAGGCGGCACACGTGATATGTTGTCTGAACATGGGGGGACCATCCTCCAAGGCTAAATACTCCTGACTGACCGATAGTGAACCAGTACCGTGAGGGAAAGGCGAAAAGAACCCCTGTGAGGGGAGTGAAATAGAACCTGAAACCGTATACGTACAAGCAGTGGGAGCGGTTCTTGAGACCGTGACTGCGTACCTTTTGTATAATGGGTCAGCGACTTACATTTAGTAGCGAGGTTAAGCGAATAGCGGAGCCGTAGGGAAACCGAGTGTTAACTGCGCGTTTAGTTGCTAGGTGTAGACCCGAAACCCGGTGATCTAGCCATGGGCAGGTTGAAGGTTGAGTAACATCAACTGGAGGACCGAACCGACTAATGTTGAAAAATTAGCGGATGACTTGTGGCTGGGGGTGAAAGGCCAATCAAACCGGGAGATATCTGGTTCTCCTCGAAAGCTATTTAGGTAGCGCCTCGCACGAATACCATTGGGGGTAGAGCACTGTTAAGGCTAGGGGGTCATCCCGACTTACCAACCCTTTGCAAACTCCGAATACCAATGAGTACTATGCGGGAGACAGACAGCGGGTGCTAACGTCCGTTGTCAAAAGGGAAACAACCCAGACCGTCAGCTAAGGTCCCAAAGTACTAGCTAAGTGGGAAACGATGTGGGAAGGCTTAGACAGCTAGGATGTTGGCTTAGAAGCAGCCATCATTTAAAGAAAGCGTAATAGCTCACTAGTCGAGTCGGCCTGCGCGGAAGATGTAACGGGGCTAAGCTAGTCACCGAAGCTACGGGTGCATTTCATTAGAGATGCGCGGTAGAGGAGCGTTCTGTAAGCCGTTGAAGGTGAAGGGGTAACCCACGCTGGAGGTATCAGAAGTGCGAATGCTGACATGAGTAACGATAAAGGGGGTGAAAAACCCCCTCGCCGGAAGACCAAGGGTTCCTGTCCAACGTTAATCGGGGCAGGGTGAGTCGACCCCTAAGGCGAGGCCGAAAGGCGTAGTCGATGGGAAACGGGTTAATATTCCCGTACTTGTGCTAACTGCGATGGAGAGACGGAGAAGGCTAGGCTAGCGCGGCGTTGGTAGTCCGCGTTTAAGGTGGTAGGCGGTATTCTTAGGCAAATCCGGGAATACATACGCTGAGAGCTGATGACGAGGTCCTACGGGACTGAAGTAGTTGATGCCATGCTTCCAGGAAAATCTTCTAAGCTTCAGGTTAGCAGGAATCGTACCCCAAACCGACACAGGTGGTCGGGTAGAGAATACCAAGGCGCTTGAGAGAACTCGGCTGAAGGAACTAGGCAAAATGGTACCGTAACTTCGGGAGAAGGTACGCTCCTGCCGGTGATGAGACTTGCTCTCTAAGCTAGCGGGAGTCGCAGATACCAGGTGGCTGCAACTGTTTATCAAAAACACAGCACTGTGCAAAATCGCAAGATGAAGTATACGGTGTGACGCCTGCCCGGTGCCGGAAGGTTAATTGATTGGGTTATCTTCGGAGAAGCTCATGATCGAAGCCCCGGTAAACGGCGGCCGTAACTATAACGGTCCTAAGGTAGCGAAATTCCTTGTCGGGTAAGTTCCGACCTGCACGAATGGCGTAATGATGGCCACGCTGTCTCCAGCCGAGACTCAGTGAAGTTGAAATTGCGGTGAAGATGCCGTATACCCGCGGCTAGACGGAAAGACCCCGTGAACCTTTACTATAGCTTGGCACTGAACATTGAACCTACATGTGTAGGATAGGTGGGAGACTTTGAAGCATGAACGCTAGTTTGTGTGGAGTCGTCCTTGAAATACCACCCTTGTAGTTTTGATGTTCTAACCTAGGTCCCTTATCGGGATTAGGGACAGTGCCTGGTGGGTAGTTTGACTGGGGCGGTCTCCTCCCAAAGAGTAACGGAGGAGCACGAAGGTTGGCTAAGTACGGTCGGACATCGTACGGTTAGTGCAATGGCATAAGCCAGCTTAACTGCGAGACAGACACGTCGAGCAGGTACGAAAGTAGGTCATAGTGATCCGGTGGTTCTGAATGGAAGGGCCATCGCTCAACGGATAAAAGGTACTCCGGGGATAACAGGCTGATACCGCCCAAGAGTTCATATCGACGGCGGTGTTTGGCACCTCGATGTCGGCTCATCACATCCTGGGGCTGAAGTCGGTCCCAAGGGTATGGCTGTTCGCCATTTAAAGTGGTACGCGAGCTGGGTTCAGAACGTCGTGAGACAGTTCGGTCCCTATCTGCCGTGGGCGTTGGATGATTGAGGGGAGCTGCTCCTAGTACGAGAGGACCGGAGTGGACGAACCGCTGGTGTTCGGGTTGTCATGCCAATGGCATTGCCCGGTAGCTACGTTCGGAATCGATAACCGCTGAAAGCATCTAAGCGGGAAGCGAGCCCCAAGATGAGTCATCCCTAGGACTATAAGTCCTCTGAAGGGCCGTCCGAGACTAGGACGTTGATAGGCAAGGTGTGTAAGCGTTGTGAGGCGTTGAGCTAACTTGTACTAATGACCCGAGAGGCTTAACCATACAACCCAGATGGGTTTTACTGAACAAGCCTGAAAGAATCGAAAAATACTTGATTGAAGATTGAGTACTCAATAGCAAAAAATCCCAGGTCGCTTAGCTCAGCTGGGAGAGCACCTCCCTTACAAGGAGGGGGTCACTGGTTCGAGCCCAGTAGCGACCACCAATTTTTGACAGCTTTCCGAATTCCAAATTTGTCTGGAGACCATAGCACTGTGGCACCACCTGATCCCATTCCGAACTCAGAAGTGAAACGCAGTCGCGCCGATGGTAGTGTGGGGTTTCCCCATGCGAGAGTAGGTCATCTCCAGGCGCCTAATTTCTCGGAAGAGAGTCGATAAAGCCCGTTGCCATGCAACGGGCTTTTTTCGTTTAGATTTTTGATTAACTTGCGTTCACAACGTCTGACACTAGAGCTTGCTATCCTAATCGTTGGGTTGTAAGCGTCCGGGCAAGTACATCTTCAGCTTATATTGTTGAACCTCTATCTTAACGACTGACCATTTCATCAGGAGTTAATATGGCTAAACGTTCCCATGAAGACTGGGCTGTTTTGATACAACAGCAACCCGCTAGCGGCTTAACGATTACCGCTTTTTGCCGTCAGCATAAGCTTAGTCTTAGCGGATTTTACGCCCGTAAAGCCGATATGACTAAAACAAGCAGTCCAAAGGTTACGCCGTTTGTTCAGGCCACCGTGACCTCGCCGACAGCGATGACGACCCAAGCTCAACCTGGCCCTCCTCAACAAAGTATCTGCTTACAACATCAAACAGGTTTATGGACTTTTCCCTGTTCATTACCCGCAACTTATTTTGCTTGATATCATCAAAGGCCTGCAAGCATGTTGATGTTTCGTGAGCTTCCTCGCGTGTACCTGCATCGAGCACCAGTGGATTTTCGTCAATCAATAAATGGCTTAGCCGTTATCGTTGAGCAACAATTGTCGCTATCAGCCACCGATGGCAGCGTGTTTGTGTTTTGTAATAAAGCTCGTGACAAACTCAAGATTTTGTATTGGGATAACACAGGTTTTGCACTGTGGTACAAGCGCCTCGAACAGGCTAAATTCAAGTGGCCAACTCAAAGCGAAGATGAGTGTATGAGCTTATCTGAGCAGCAGTTTCATTGGCTACTTTCAGGATTTGACGTATTAGGCCATCAGCATATTAAGGGCTTGAGTTACAGTTGATCGCCATTACGTATGCTGTTTCCCATAATTAGATCACTGTTCCACCCTTATCTAAGGAGCGTTTTGGTACAATCACACCATGAAATTAAGCCCTGAAAACCTACCCAACGACGTTGATTTACTTAAGCAATTATTGCTTGAGACGTTGGCGGCTAACGATAATGCTCTCGCGTTAAAAGAGGCGGAAATCGCGGCGCTCAAACAATCGGTGCAACGGTTACTTGAGCAATTTAGGTTAGCCCAGCAAAAGCGTTTTGGTGCCAGCAGTGAAAGCCATGATTATCAAGGTGAGTTGTTTAACGAAGCTGAAGTCACGGTTGATGAGCCCGTTGAATTAACGGCAGATGCTGATGTGTCAGTACCGCCTAAACAACGGGCCAAGCGTAAATTATTGCCTAAAGACCTGCCGCGAGAAATTATTATCCATGACATCAGTGATGAAGATAAGCAGTGTGATTGCTGTGGACATCAGCTGGCGTTAATGGGCCAAGATAGCAGCGAGAAGCTTCAGTTTATTCCGGCACAAATCAGTGTGATTGAACACGTTAGATTAAAATACAGCTGCAAGCATTGCGAAACGCAAGGCACTCAGGCCAATATCAAACAAGCGCCGGTGCCAGCCAGCCCTATTCCTAAAAGCTTTGCCACGGCAAGTCTATTAAGCCAACTTATTACTAGCAAATACCAATATGCGTTACCACTGTACCGGCAAGAAACCTTGTTCAAGCAACATGGTATCGCCTTAAGTCGGCAAACCATGGCAGATTGGATGATGAAATCGGCGGCGCTGTTTAAACCCTTATATGATTTACTGCACCAGCATTTGTTAACACAAGAAGTCATCCATGCGGACGAAACCACGCTCAACGTGATTAACGATGAGCGGGTAAAATCCTATATGTGGGTGTATTGCTCCGGTGCGGATGGACCAAGCACTGAGCCTAGATATCAAGGTTTACGCAGCATTGTACTGTACGACTATCAAGACGGTAGCCGTGCGAGCTCGTGCGTGAGTCATTTTCTTGCCACCGAGCAAACGGTGTTTAATGGTTATTTACAGGTCGATGGTTACGCAGCTTACCAGCAGGTAAGTCATAAACTTGTGGGCTGTTCGGCTTAGTCTCCTGAGTCGCTCTACCTCCTGCATCCATGCAGTCGTGGGCACACGCGCGGCGTAAGTTCAAAGAAGCGATAGTGGCACAAGGAAAAAACAAAACAGGCAAAGTCAGTAAAGCAGATATGGCACTGAGCATGATAGCCAAGCTGTACCGGATTGAAACGCAAATACAATCACTGAGTTTACAGGAACGGCTGTATTTTAGGCGCACGCACTCAGCTGCCCAACTGGCGTTATTTAAGCAATGGCTGGATAAATCAGCGCAGCAAGTGTCAAAGCAAAGCCCTCTAGGCCAAGCCATCCATTACAGCCTCAATCAATGGTCAAAGCTGAGTCTTTATACAGAAGACAGCCGACTGAATATCGACAACAACCGTGCCGAACGCGCAGTAAAACCGTTTGTGATAGGGCGTAAGAACTGGCTGTTTAACCACAACCATCGTGGTGCAGTGGCGAGTGCTATTTTATACAGTATCATAGAAACGGCCAAGGCAAATGGGCTAACGCCATTCGATTACATTGAACACTGTTTAGAGCAATTATCTCACCCTCACTGCGACCTCAATAGCCTCTTACCTTGGCAGGTTGATCTAGGCAAGGTGTAGATCACCGGACGTTTACTTTGGGTTGAAGAATGTTGGATATGTGGTTTTAAATGGCGCTAAGGTAAGGCCTAGGATAACTAGACACTTTATAATGTCCTAAAATAACGATTTTCATATTCAGTGGGTGAAACCCTGCCATTAGCAGTGTGACGCCGTTTCGGATTATAAAACATCTCAATGTATTGAAAAATATTTAACCTAGCTTCTTCTTGTGTTTTGAACTGAATACGTCTGACTTTCTCTTTCTTTAAGTTACTGAAAAAGCTTTCTGCGACAGCATTATCCCAACAATTTCCACGCCGGCTCATGCTTTGCTCAATATTTAATGTCGCCAGTAATTTCTTGTATCGACGACTCGTGTATTGGCTGCCTTGATCAGAATGAAGCTTAACGGTGTTAGTTGGTTTTCGCCGCCAGTAAGTCATCGTTAACGCATCGAGCACTAAATCATCTGTCATTCGATTCGACATCGACCAAGCGACAATATTCCTGGCATACAAATCGGTGTTTTTCAAGGTAGTTGTCGCTTGAGCTATTAAGCTGCCTCTTTTTTCCTCTCCGGATTTAGATCCACATCGCCAACATGATCCCAGTTCCTAACCTCTTTGGACCAGCGATTTGGATTCAGTGTTCTTGCCTTTGCATACAACTCTGAACGATTAGCCAGTATTGCCTGATCCTCACCTTTATGTCGCTGCGCTGGGGTGACAAATTTTATCCTGCTGTGACGATGCTCAGTGTTGTACCATTGAACAAAGTCTCTGACCCAGGCCCTGGCATCGTCCAGTGTTTTAAAGCCTTCACTCGGCCATCGACGACTGTATTTGACTGTGCGAAACAGGGATTCTGAGTAAGGATTATCATTGCTGACACCTGGTCGGCTACGTGAGCCAACAACTCCCATTTCCATCATCTTTGCTTGCATGGTCAAACTCTTCATTGGGCTGCCATTGTCAGAGTGCAAAACAATCTTTTCATTGACGCATTTCTCAGACCATAAGGTGCGTTCCAGAAGGTTGGCTGCATGCTCACCCGACTCGCTGTCATGCACTTCCCATCCCACCACTTTGCGGCTAAATATATCCATTATCATATACAGATAGAAAAACCGACCAATGACTGTTGAGGGGCAATACGAAATATCCCAAGTCCACACTTCACAAGGCCCTGTAGCGGTAAACCCATTTGGTTTTGCTATGCTCCCTTTAGGTTTAGCCTTGCCCCTGTGTTTCAGCTGATTATGGGCTTTGAGGATACGATAAAAGCTCGATTCCGAACCCAGATACACGGCTTCATCAGCCAATATCGGTACGATTTGGCTGGGTGACAGGCTGGCAAATCGCTCCTGGTTACTGATGTCTAATATGGCTTGTTGTTCCGCTTCTGTTAACTTGTTAGCAGGCACGGGTCTGGCCGCCTCTGGCCGTTTATCTGCACTGACACAACCCGTTTCCAACCATCGTTGTAATGTGCGTAGGGATAATCCGATTTCCGCACAGGCTTTATGCTTTCTCGCACCTGCGCTGACAGCATCATCAACCAAAGATACATAGTATTGCCTATCTGAGAGCGTGGTTAATTGTCCTCGTCTTCCCCCCAGTAGGCATTTAACTTTTTTCTGAGCACCAGAAGAGCTGCGGTTTCGGCCAAGGCTGCATCTTTCCGTTTTAACTCTCTCTCCAACTCTTTAATGCGTTTTTTGTCGGCTTTACGCTCTTGTGCCTGCTGCTTGCGCTTCTGTGCCTCGGTCTGATTACCTGAAATACAGCTCAGTTTCCATTGCTGGATTTGCTCAGGAAACAGTCCTTTCTTGCGACAATACTCACTTAACTCAACTGCCGACATTGCGGCCGTTTCTATCACCGCAGAAAACTTCCGCTCCGCGGACCAATCATCTGGTTCATTACTTTTTGTCAAACTGAAATCGGCCTCTGCATACTTTTCCCGCCAACCATACAGAGTAGAAAGACTAATACCTTCTCTCTGTGAAAACTGACGCAATGATAAACCGCTTTCCATCAACTTACTAACGACTGCTTTTTTGTGCGCTTCAGGATAATGTCTCACTCAAACCTAACTTCCGCCTCCTGTCCAATAGTATTAAAAACTGAGGCGACAACTATCCTGACACAGGGGGTTTTTGAGGATTTTGAGAATGTTTTGGTCCAAACATATAAGGTTTTATAACTGATCCCTAAACGCTCAGATACATCGTTGACAGAATAACCGTGCTTAATGACTTGATTGACGGCTTCTTGTTTGAATTCAGTGGTATAACGAGTGCCTTTACTCATGATTGACCTCTTATGGTTTAAGTTACAATTTTTACCATAAAAAGTGTCTACAAGTCTCAGGCCTTACCACTAACGCGTTGATTGGCATGAGGCATGGCAGTCGCTAATGCTGACTGCCAATGCCATAGGAACTATTTATCTGACTGTTTGATAAGTTCTTCTAGCTCATTAACCTTGCCTTGTAAGGTTTCAAGTTTTTCTCGAGTTTTGATCAATACATGCTGCTGGATTTCAAATTCTTCTCTGCTAACCATATCAAGTTTCAATAGCTGCTGTTGTAGAATTTGTTTGGTCTTATCTTCAAAATCTGCGGCCGCTTGTTTTAGCCCTGAGGGTAAGTTGTCGCTAAGCTGTTTGGCCATTTCTTCAATTTTCTTAGGATTTAGCATAATGCACTCTGTACTAGATTGAATCTAGCTAGTGTACCTTAGGGAAGATGAAACCCCAAAAGTGGCTGACTAAAGTGCTGGCACTAGCTAGATTGTCATTGATGACGCGTATGAATCAAACCATGAATAGTTACCGCTTCTTAGTATGTTAGCTATGTTGGAAGATTACAGGGGGGGGCTGAGTTTTTAAGGTCGTCGCCATGAGCTTATGGGTCTATATGCAGACGCTCTATCTACAAATATAGGGTAATCAAAAGCGTCTAATTGAGCTGCCAGAATGGATTCACTCTGACAGCCCATAGGCCTACTTTGTTACTGCTACTTCTTGTGGACTAGATTCTAGAGTTTCATCAAACTCAGTCAGAGGATGGTGTTTTTCGGCGATAAAGGTATAGATCACAGGTAAGACGAACAAGGTGAAAATAGTACCTATGCCAAGGCCTGCGACTATGACTATTCCTATGTTAAAGCGTGATGCAGCGCCTGCGCCCGAGGCAAATAGTAAGGGTAATAAGCCGGCTATCATGGCTGCGGTTGTCATTAATATCGGCCGTAATCGGATTGCGGCGGCGTGCATGATGGCATCTTGGCGATTGAGACCATTATTCATTTGCTCTTCTTTAGCCACTTCACACATCAAAATACCGTGTTTACTGATTAAACCCACTAAGGTTATTAGTCCCACCTGGGTATAGATATTTAAGGATGTGAGTCCAAAAATATGGGTCCAACCTAATGCGATTAATGCGCCACTCACGGCCAGTGGTACAGAAATAAGAATCACTATGGGGTCGCGTAGACTCTCAAATTGGCTGGCAAGCACTAAGAAAATAATCAATAAGGCTAGGCCGAAGGTGGTGTACATGGCATTACCTTCTTGGACAAACTGACGGGCTTCACCGAGGAAGCCGTAGGTGTAGCCTTTAGGTAATTCATTGTCACCAATATTTTGTAGGAAGTTGATGGTGTCACCCATAGCAACCCCTGGTGCGGGCACTGCAGCAATGGTGATTGAGTTCATCTGATTGAAGTGTGGTAGCGATCTCGGTTCAGAAATAACATCCACGTTGACTAAGCTCGACAATGGCACCGCCATGCCGTCGGCGGCCACTAAGTAATAATCTTTTAAGGCCTCAGGATTGGCACGATATTTACGTTCAACTTGAGGGATGACCTCATAGGCCCTGCCATCAATGTTGACGCGGTTGACGTAACCATCGGTGATCATAGTGCTTAGGGTTGTACCTATATCTTGCATAGTAATACCGTAAGCACCGGCTAAATCACGATTAATTTTGATTTTCATCGTACCAGAATCATATTTTAAATTGATTTCTGAATAGACGAACAGCGGATTCTTTTGCACTTTGTCTAACACGCTACTGCCAATTTGAAACAGGCTTTCAAATGAGCTTGAGCTAGTAATAACAAACTGAACAGGTAACCCACTAGAAGCTCCTGGTAAGGACGGCATGTTAAAGGTGGTTACTGCTATGCCAGGGATATCTTTGACTTCTTTACCTATGACAGCTTGCAATTGTTGCTGGCTCAAGCTGCGATCGCTCCACGGCACTAACGGGGCTATGCCCATGGCTTGGTTAGAGGATGGAATACCAATAAATGCCAATGAGGCGGCCACTTGTGGGTGGGTTTTAATGATATTGGTTACTAGCTCCATGTTGCTTTGAATATAGTCAAGGTTAGCATCAGATTGCGCTGTGCCCATTAACATGACTACACCTTGATCTTCCGTTGGCGCTAACTGCGATGGAATAAACTTGAACATAATAGGTAGCGAAATAAACACTATGACGGCAAAGGTAATTATCACAGGTTTATGATTCATGATGGCTTTTAATGCCTGACTATAGCGACTTGCGAGTGTCTCAAGAAAATGCTCAATCCTACGTTCAAACGCATTCGGTGTAGCATTAGCAAGCAATAACTTGGAGCACATCATAGGTGATAGCGTTAAGGCGACTATTCCTGAGATAAATACTGCCCCTGCGAGCGTAAGTGCGAACTCCTTGAATAATGAGCCTGTAACTCCCCCCATTAAAGCAATAGGTGCGTACACTGCCGCAAGGGTAATAGTCATGGAAATAATGGGGACGGCAATCTCACGAGTACCAATAATGGCGGCTCTAAATGGCGGCTCCCCAAGCTTGATATGACGGTCAATATTTTCAACTACCACAATGGCATCATCAACCACTAGACCAATGGCAAGCACCATAGCGAGTAGCGTCATGAGGTTAATGGAAAAGTCGAATAGCTGCATCACCATAGCCACGCCAATGAGCGATAGCGGAATAGTGACTATTGGGATCACCACCGCGCGCAGCGAGCCCATAAATAACATGATGACTACTATTACAATCAGTGCGGCTTCGATAATGGTCTTAGCGACTTCATCGATAGAGTCATTAATGGCTAATGATGAGTCATACAAAATACTGGCAGACATAGATGATGGCAAGTTTTGCTGAATTTCAGGCAGCATGGCTCTCGCATCGGCCGCAACCGTTAATGGGTTGGCGGTAGGCGTAACATCAAGGCCAACTACCACAGCTTCTTTGCCATTGGCTAAGGCACGATAAATATCATGGCTTTTAGCAAGGCTGACAGAGGCAATATCTTTTAGCCTAACTATGGCGCCTTTTTTACTGCTAATGATCAAGTTTTCAAGTGCTTCCGCGGTTGTTACCTGGGTATCAGCAGTGCCGTTGAGCAAGGTAAAGAAACTGTCAGTTTGCCCTACTGCGGATTGGAAGTTATTGGCTTGCAAGACTTGCATTAATTCAGTGGAACTAATGTTAAATGCACCCATGCGAGCGGGATCTGGCCAAATTCTTAAGGCGTAAGGGGTGCCACCATATAGGTTAACTTTGGATACACCATTGATAGTAAAGAATTGTGGCGTTACCACCCGCTGTAAATAATCGGTAATTTGGCTGGAGTTGATTTCTTCACTGGAAAAAGAAATATACAGCGCTGAGGTTTGTGACCCGGTTGACATAGTCACGGTCGGATCTTGCGCTTCTTTGGGCAGCTGTGAGGCCACTGAGTTTATTTGTGATAACACATTGGCAAGTGCGGCATTTGGGTCAGTATTCAATTTCATATTGACTGAAATTGATGATGTGCCAAGAAAGCTTTGCGAGCTCATAAAGTCGATATTTTCAACTTGAGCAAGTGCTTGTTCTAAAGGTTGAGTGATAAAGCCTTCAATCAAGTTAGCATCGGCGCCGTAATAACCTGTACTAACAGTAATAACGGTATTGGTCATCTTTGGGTATTCGCGCACCTGCATGCCAAGCAGCGCATTAATGCCTAATACAAGCATTAATATGCTGATAGACGCGGCTAAGACAGGGCGACGAATAAAAATATCAGTAAAGCGCATATCCGCCTCCGTCTACAGTTGTGGCAAGGTCGTTGGGGTGGTGATTTCGTCGGGTACAATCTTTACTTTGCTTTGATTGCTTAAACGTACTAAGCCTGAAGTGGCAATCTGTTGACCTGCCGTCAGCTTACCTTTGACAAGTGCCTGACTTCCGCTGCGCTCAAGCACTTCCACGTTCACTTGCTCGACTCTATCAACTGCTTTTCCTTGTTCATCGCTGCGATTAATCACATACACAGAATTACCATAGAGGGCAAAGTTGATAGCCGTTTGTGGTAACACCAGTTGGTCAGTTAATTCAGGTAAAATAATCGAGACTTGCGCGAACATACCGCTGCGTAATTCTGCGCCTTCATTAGGTATGCTGGCCTGCACTTGAATTAAACCACTTTGGTAAAATACCGCAGGTTCAATGGCGCTAATTGTGCCGCTAAAGGCTTTATCTGGGTAAGCATCCACAAATACTTGTAGTGCTTGGCCGACGCGAATTTTAGAGAGTTGGGTTTGTGGAATTGTGAAGCGGATTTTCATGCTACTAAGGTCTTCTAAGCGCACTATATCAGTACCAACTTGCAGATACTGACCTAAATTAACGCTTCGAATACCAACTAAACCCGCAAACGGCGCTTTTATTTGGCGCTGGGCAATGGTGGCTTTTAGGCTCTCAATATTGGCTTGCATAGAAAGATATTGCGACTGCGCATTGTCTAAGTCTTGGCGCGACACAGAGTTTTGCTTATAGAGACGATTTAAGCGTTCATAGTCGGCTTGGAGTGCTGGTAACTGTACTTGGCTGGTTTTTAAGTTAGCGAGTTGTACTTGGCTATCTAGACTAATCAATAGGGCCCCGGCTGCAACTCGGCTGCCATTGTCAAAGTTGATATTAGTGACTATGCCGGCGACTTCGTTTTCTAGCTCAACACCTTGATTAGGTTCAATAAAGCCGATGGTATTTATCGTTGGCTGCCAGCCTTGTGGTTGCAATGTCATGGCGGTTACAGGAAACTCAGCTTCAGGAATATTAGCAATGGCCTCGGCCGTTTTATGTTCCACAAATAGATTGAATGCAATCACGCTCCCAAAAGCGAGGATTGCAATAATGATCATCACACTGAACCACTTCTTCATAGCAGAAGCCTCTTGTTGTAAATAGATAAACATATCGAATGTAAGCTTAGTTCAAGAATGGTAGCAGGTAGGTTGAGTTTAAAAATTATCTTATTTTACAGATGTTAACTGGAACATCGGTATGAAGTAGGTTTCACTATCCATTTAGCTTCCGCTCACTAAAATCAGTGAAATGATGGCTTTTAGTTATAGTCGAAGGTGGATCTGATATGATCACGACAGGTCAGGTGTTTTAGGTTATACGTCAATGAAATTGAATGCTGCGCAAGATGATGCGGTTCACTATGTGTCAGGTCCATGCTTAGTGTTAGCGGGGGCCGGTAGTGGTAAAACTCGAGTTATTATCAATAAAATTGCGTATTTAGTGCAAAAGTGTGGCTACCAAGCCAAACACATTGCTGCGGTAACATTTACTAATAAAGCCGCGCGTGAAATGAAAGAGCGTGTCGCCAGCACCATGGGGCGTAAAGAAGCGCGTGGATTATGGATTTCAACTTTCCATACTTTAGGGTTAGAAATCATTAAGCGTGAATATAAACACCTGGGTTTGAAACCTGGTTTTTCATTGTTTGATGATCAAGATACTTTAGCCTTGCTCAAGGAATTAACTGAAAAAGAATTACAGGAAGATAAAGACTTACTTAAGCAGTTAGCGACGGCTATATCGAATTGGAAAGGGGCATTAGTCATTCCTGACCATGCGCGAAAAATCGCTAAAGGCGAGCAAGAGCAGCTGTTCTCCTTGCTATATCAGCGTTACGCCCTGCATATGAAGGCCTATAACGCTTTAGATTTTGACGATCTTATTTTACTACCAACCTTACTATTAAGGCATAAAGATGAAGTGCGCCAGCGCTGGCAGTTACGTATTCAATACTTATTAGTGGATGAATACCAAGACACTAACACTAGTCAGTATGAATTAGTGAAGTTGCTGGTTGGTGAGCGTGCTCGTTTCACTGTGGTAGGAGATGATGATCAATCCATCTATTCATGGCGTGGCGCTAAACCACAAAACTTGGTATTGCTTGGAAAGGACTTCCCACAACTTAAACTGATTAAACTTGAGCAAAATTATCGCTCGAGTCAGCGTATATTGCGCGCCGCCAACATATTAATTGCCAATAATCCGCATGTGTACGACAAAGCCTTGTTCAGTGAGTTGCCTTATGGCGAGCCGCTGCGGGTACTGACGGCAGCCAATGAAGAACAAGAAGCGGAGCGAGTCGTCGCTGAAATTGTTCGCCATAAGTTTGTCAATCGAAGTCAGTATGGCAGTTATGCGATTCTTTATCGCGGCAATCATCAGTCGCGTTTGTTGGAGCGCGCCTTAATGACTAACCGTATTCCTTATAAATTAAGTGGCGGCACCTCATTCTTCGCGCGCGCTGAGATTAAAGACATCATGGCTTACCTCAAACTAGTGGTGAATCCTGATGATGACAATGCCTTCCTGCGCATTGTCAATTTACCTAAACGTGGCATAGGGCCAGCGACGCTGGAGCGCTTAGGTAATTTTGCGAATGAAAAGCATATCTCTATGTTTGATGCAATTTTCCAAGCTGAGTTGAATCATCACTTGCCGCCGGCAGCCATGGGCACCTTGTACGAGTTTGGGCGCTTTATTGTGGATACTAGCGAAATCGCTAAGCGCGGCGAGCCAGTTGATGCCATCAAACAGCTTATTCGTAAGATTAACTACGAAGATTATCTTTACGAGACAAGTACGAGTGCCAAGGCCGCCGAAATGCGGATGAAAAATATTTCTGAGCTTTATCGCTGGGTCACCGAAATGCTTGAAGGTGATGAGCTAGATGAAGGCATGACCTTACCTGAAGTGGTCACCCGCTTAACGCTGCGAGACATGATGGAGCGCAATAGTGAAGATGAAAGCGGTGATCAAGTGCAATTGATGACTCTGCATGCCTCGAAAGGGCTTGAATACCCTTATGTGTTTATGGTCGGAACAGAAGAGCGAATATTGCCGCATCAAACCAGCATTGATGAGGATAATGTTGATGAAGAGCGACGCTTAGCTTATGTGGGGATTACCCGTGCTCAGCGGGAGTTATGGTTTACTATGTGCCGTGAGCGTCGGCAATTCGGTGAGACCTTGCGCTGTGAACCGAGTCGTTTCTTGATGGAATTACCCCAAGATGACTTAATTTGGGAAAACCGCAAATCGACTCAGTCTGCAGAAGAGCGCCAGCAGTCAGGTAAAGCCAATATCGCCAACATTCGCGCCATGCTGAAAAAGTAATCGTGAAGCTGTTGATGACTTAGATTTACAAGGTTCAAGGTTATTGCTCAATGTTTAGAAAAGGATAATGCTCAGATTTGAACTGACATTATCCTTTTTTGATCTTATTTATTGGAAAGCGATATGGTTATTGACGGCTTTTGAACTTAAGAATGTCTTGACCAATGGTAAATATTCTCATTTTTTTGAGGATTTATAGCCAAGGGTAAAATTATTACGCGGCAGCGCGAGTGTTTTGCGTCCAATCATTTACCTTTCGCTTTCAATTTCAACAAGATTTAGTTACCAGTCAGTTAACTTTGCCTATTGGAGGATACTATATTGGTGCCAACTAGCTAAATCTTGAGCAAACGAACAAGAAGTTACAATCAGTGCTAGACGTAGGCGTGATTTGCCCATACTATATGCCTCGTTGACACGGCAAGCGCCCATAGCTCAGATGGATAGAGCGCACCCCTCCGGAGGGTGAGGCCGAGGGTTCGAATCCTTCTGGGCGCACCAGAAAAGATTCGGCGGTTAACAAATTAGAAAGTCAGTGGTGATTGTAGCTCAGTTGGTAGAGTCCCGGATTGTGATTCCGGTTGTCGTGGGTTCGAGCCCCATCAGTCACCCCATTCTAATGTGTCATAGTTTTACAATTTCGGTGATTAGCGCAGTCCGGTAGCGCATCTGCTTTGGGAGCAGAGGGTCAGAGGTTCGAATCCTCTATCACCGACCAAATTTTTAAGCTTAATTTCGATTGAGTTTGACACACCAGTTTTCGGTGATTAGCGCAGTCCGGTAGCGCATCTGCTTTGGGAGCAGAGGGTCAGAGGTTCGAATCCTCTATCACCGACCACTTTTAACAAAAAAGCCTCGCATTGCGAGGCTTTTTTGTATCCATTTTTCACGAATTATTTTTTGTGAGAACTAACCACTGATAGTGCTTCTACCAGTGGCCATCATTAGTCTTCTTTTATATCTTGCGGTGGCGATATAAATCCTTGATACGCCTGAGTGTATAAGGACTCAAATCGTTGTAATTGCGCCTGTTCTTGAATGCCAGTAACAATCACTTGAATATTAAGGCCTTTAGCCACATTAATCAGGGCGCGGCATAATTCGCTGTTGTGTTGGCTTTCATCGTAAAAGGCAAAGGATTGATCGAGTTTGACATAGCTTGGTCGTAAGGTTTGTAAATAAGTCATAGAACCAAATTGACGGCCAAAGTGATCAATACCAAAGCTTGAGCCAGAATCGCGAATGATTTGGCACAAGGCTTGGCAAGCCTCGGGATTGCTATACACCCCAGCCTCAGGAATATCAAAAGCAATTTTGTGTGGGTGTTGTTGCTTTAAAAATTGCCCAAGCCATTGATGGAAGCTAACATCGGTTAAGCTCTGATGGGTTAAGTTAATGGCTATCGACTCAGGGAGTTTAGTGAGGATACCGCGCTGAGCTACTGAGCTAATCAGGCATTTATCTAATAACGATCCTAATGACAGTAACTCTATATAAGGCATAAATTGCCCCGCATGCACGGTTCTGCCTTGCAGTTGTAACTGGCAATAGATTTCTCGCTGTAATACTCCAGCTTCGGCATTGAGGCACACTTCTTGCCAGCGGAACTGGAAAGCATCAGATGTAATGGCGCTATTGAGTTCAGAGCGCCATTGCTCGCGGGTATAAAGCTGTTTAGTGTCAGTCTCAAACCAGTGAAAGGTTTTATTGGCTTGCAAGGCTTGCTGCAAGGCATTATCTGCTTGTGACAAGATATCTGACACTGTCATTTGGCTATGGCGCTGCGCAATACCAATAGCAAAGCCCTCATTGGGGTTGCTACCTGCCTTAGCGATTTCCTGATTGACCGCTCTGACTAAGGTTTGCAGATAAGTCACGATTTTGTCGTGCTCAACATCTGTCAGTAAAAATGCGAATTCATAGGCGGAAATTCGGCAAATAACCGATTGGGACACTTGTGCTAACTCGTCTTGCAGCGCCTTAGATAATATACGTATGGTTTCATCTCGAACTTGATAGCCATATTTATTGTGCACTTCATCAAGCCAGTCCATCTTAACCATGAAAAATGCACCTGAGTTAGGTTCACTGACCCATGAGCTCAGGCGTCCCATCATGTATTGCCGATTAGGCAAGCCAGAGGCGTGATCCATCAAGTTTTTTGTGCGTAAGGATGACACTTCCTCATCCAATGAATCGAAAATCATTTTCAGCTGGGAAGACATGCTATTAAAAGCTATTACCAGCTCTTTAAGTTCTTCGGTTTTAGGATGTTCCATTTCTGGGCCGAACTGGCGCTGAGCAATATTTTTGGCATGAATTGAAATTTGATGCAGAGGTTTTAGAATCCAAGTTAACCCAAAGCGGGCGATAACAATGGCAATCAAAAACAGAATCGAAAATAAGATCACCATATTACTGAGGATGCGCCAGAGTTCGAGATAACCAAAACCTGGATGCGCGACAATTTCGAGTTCGGCCAGTTGCAGCCAACCTGAAGTAATGGTCGACTTATTGGAAATGACATCAAAAAGGCCAAGATCAATAAACCATTGCGGTACGCCTTCAATGACTAATTCATTATTCCACACTTGCTGGTGGCCATCGACATTCCACAATAAGATGACTTTTTGATAATAGCCGCCTTCAAAAATCACGTTGATTAATGTTTCTGCTGTCACATTGTCGCCAGCCTCTAATGCTGGGGATAACATCAATCCCAGAGAGTGACTGGTATTATTCAGATCCGATTCCATTTGTTTAGTTAAAAACTCTTGGGTTTCAGTAAACTGAACATAGCCAGTGGTGGCAATGACGAGAATAAACAAGCTAAATAACAGCGCATAAAGCTGTCTAAACAGTGTCATGTCAATTACTCCAATAAATGTTTGGGTTTTCTCAGTTGTTTTACGTTCAACCTTTGTTTCAGGTTGGTCCATTTTTCCAGTTTTGATGATGAACCTGCCAATTTACCTTGGCCTTTTTCTTTGTTTAACCATAATTGCTTACCATTAAAGCTATACACAGGTAACAGGTCTTTACGTTTAGTGGCTGGTTTTAATTTGGGATCGAGGTTATCGAGTACTAACGGAATTGAGCCTGGGGTTTCATAGTAAGTTAAAACCATATGGTATTGATTTACGGTGGTGGCCTTAACCATGGTAATCCGCATTTTCTCTTCGGGGATGCCTAGCTGCAATAATGAAAAGAATTTAGCGATAGCAAAATCTTCGCAATCCCCACCATTAGCGCCAATAAACTCAAGCGGAGTCGCCCAATAGTTGGCTTCTCCCCAAAGCTTAATGTCATCCACAAATTGAAATAGATTGAAAAAACGATTAACGGCAGTCAGCTTTTCTAACTCACTACTGGCTTGATGGCTGGCTAGGACTTTAAACCAAGCGGCAGAGCGCATGCCAGCTCTTTCACCGTAACGAGAGATTAGGGCTCGATTGATAGTGCTTTCATCCAGCCAGGCGAGTGATGCTTTGACTGGGCCTATGAGGCCCTGAGTTGCCAACATCAAGCAGCAACTCAGGATGAATAAACTGAACTTCCGTTGTCGTTTATGCATAATCCCTTAGTGTTAGTTATTCTTTTTTTACTTCATCTGTTTCAACAGCTTCAGCCGCTTCAATAGGTTCCGCAAGCTCAACCGCTTCAAGGTCATCTTCGTCATCAACACTAAAGATAGTCCATTTCATTTCGGCAGTCGTATCTTCTGCCATTTTGCCGCAGCCAAAGTTATCGATAGCGGCGCCTTTAGTGGTATCTTTACAGCGCTCTCTCGCGTCAATGACACCATCTTGGTCAATATCGGTGAGATTGTTGGCTTGCGTGGTCCCATTGATTGTATGTATATCTCGCATGCCACATGCGCTGACTAGCAAGGCCATACTTACGATTAATAACGTTCTCATTGGGTGACTCCTCCTTCATAAGTATCTTCGCCAAGCCATTCTTGTGGTCTAGATACCCGCAAAGAATTTAGCAATTGCCCCGTGGCATTTAATACTCGGTACTGAGCAATAATTTCATCGTACTCAGCTTGTAAATAATCTTTTCTTGCTTCGAATAATTCATTCTCAGTATCGAGTAAGTCGAGTAAGGTGCGTTGTCCAAGATTAAATTGCTGGGTGTAGGCCGATTGAGTTTCTTTTGATGCAATCACATGTTCTTTAATGAAGTTTTTTTGTGGCCCCAAGGATTCATAAGCATTCCACGCCAGATTTGCGCCTTCAATCACTTGTCTATAAGCGCGCTCTCTGATTTCTTTGGATTCACTTACCTTGTAAGCCGCACCTTTTTCTTTGGCGAGATCTCGTCCGCCATCAAACAGGTTGTATCTCATTTTAACCATGGCGACTAAATCGTTGTTATAACCACCGACTTGAGCCGAACCTATGCCCGAGCCATCCTCACCATCAAGATTATTGTTCCAGTTACCATCAAGCTCTAGCGATATTGTTGGGTAATAATTAGCTTGTGCCGAGTCTTTTTGATTCTCAGCCGCTTGAATATCGGCCGCTGCTGATTTGAGGATAGGATGATTTTCTTGCGCTAATACTGAAACATCAGCGAAGGTCTTAGGTAGTAAATCCGTATCCGGCACAGGTGTTATTAGGCTGTCAGGATCGAGATTTGCGACTTTGGCAAATTCAGCTTTAGCATCAAAAAAGTTATTTCTAGCAGAAATCACATTGGCGTTAGCGCGGGCTAAACGGCCTGAAATTTGTGATAAATCTGCGGTAGAACCTAGGCCTGAGTCGGTTCTTTCTTTGATTTGATCATAAATGCTTTGATGGGTCTGTAAATTTTTCTCCGCCAGCGTCAATACTTGTTGGTTTCTGAGGTAATTGATATAGACCTTACTGACTTCTAACGCCATATCTTCAGCGGCAGAATACAGTGCCCATTGCTCAGCACTTGCTTCATATTGAGTTCTATCCAATTCACTGAAACTATAAAAGCCATCGAAAAGTATTTGGCGAATAGTTAGGCCGGCTTCACCGCGTTTCAGTTCCACATCGCCATTATTTCTACCATTGCTTCTTCTTGAGCTTGGGCTATCGGTATTTTCAACCCCGTAGCCAGCGCTAACATCAACCGTTGGCAAAAAGCCGCCGAAGGCTTGATTGACTTGTTCTTCTTTTTCTTTAAAACGGTTAAAGGCGATGCGCAGATCAGGATTGGTATCCAAAGTATGAGCAACGACTTGTTCTAAGGTTTGGCTATGTGCAGCTGCAGGCAATAGTAAAGCTAACCACATTGCCAGAATGCTTTTTTTTGCGCCAAGATATCGCTTGGTTTTCATTTCATTTCTCCAGTAGTACCTATCGCTCACGAAGAGCATTTTCCTTGGCTCTTAAAATTGGATTTAAGATGTATTCCATAATAGAGCGCTTACCTATGATGACATCCACAGTGGTTAGCATTCCTGGAATAATGGGCATGCGAGTTCCATCATCTTTTTTTATTAAACTCGACTCATCAGTTCGAACTTTAATGATATAAAAACTATTACCTTCTTCATCTTGAGTGGTGTCTGCGCTGATATGCTCAACTACACCAGTTAAACCTCCATAACGAGTAAAATCATAGGCTGAAATTTTGACAATTGCAGGTAAACCCGGATATAAAAACGCAATATCTTGCGGCAATATTTGAGTTTCAATTAATAACTGATCTTCTGATGGCACAATTTCAATAATATCGACACCTGGCTGAATAACTCCACCGAGTGTATTGATATTGACACTTTTTACTGTGCCATTGACCGGGGAGTTAATAATGGCCTTGCTTACTTTATCTTGAGCGCCAAGCTTAGCTTGATTGAGGCGGGATAAACGCGATTGCTGTTCATTGAGTTGTGCGCGCGTGTCTGAAATATACACTAGTGCGGCTTCGCGGCGCTTTAAAATCGCCTCATCTAATGCTGCTTTTATTTTAGGCAGCATTAAACGCATCGAGGCCAGTTCACCTTGAATTTCATTGACAGCACGCTGCAATTTAAGCAGTTCAACTTCAGGAACTATGCCTTTTTTGGCTAAGGGTTTAGTCATTTCTAACTCGCGACTAATGAGCTGAAAGCTATTCGTCATAGTGCGGATTTTGGAATTAACTTCCTCGGCTTCTTGCTGGCGTTGCTGAATTTGGCGCGCTTGAATTTCTAATTGATTGTGTAAATTATCTAGGCGGCTATTGTATTCTTGAATTTGACTGGCGATTAATGCCGCCTGTGATTCGATTAAATTCTGAGGAAATAACAGGGCTTGTTTGTTGATTTTTACCTGTTCGCGCCAATTGGTATCCACTTCTACTAAAGTAATACTCAATAACTCTGTCGCTAAGCGCACTACATTGGCTTGCAGGCTATCGACTTCTTGTTCTTGCTGTGAATAATCAGAGCGAAATCGCGTGTCATCGATCCTAACTAAAGGTTGTCCCTTAGTGACGAGATTACCTTCTTGAACAAAAATATTTTGAATGATGCCACCATCAAGGCTTTGAATGACTTGAATTTGCGATGAAGGGATCACTTTGCCAAGACCTGAGGTGACGCGATCAAGCTTAGATAGCGAGGCCCAGATTAAAAAACTCACCACAAAGCCTGCGATAGCCCAGATAATATATTTATGACCCTTGGAGGCGTCGGTAAGCATGGCGCCATAGAGGTCATCGACCATTTCAAGATCTTGATTTGAAAGCGGTTGGTTTTTTTTCATGACAATTTTTCCGCTAATAAACCAAGACTTAATTGCCTTAATACTTCATCTTTATTGTCATCGGCTAAGATCTTGCCTTTATCAAGCACGATAACTCTGTCGACTAACGACAATAATTGCAGCTTATGGGTGATTAAAATGAGGCCGCGATTATTGGTCGCTTGCTGCATAGCGCGAACAAATTGTTTTTCTGCGCGTGAATCTAGGCTCGCTGTAGGTTCATCCATAATGAGCGTCGGCGGGTCGTTTAAGATGGCGCGAGCCAAAGCGACCGTTTGCCTTTGACCGCGAGATAATGACAGGCCGCCTTCACCCACCTGTTGATCTAATCCTTCAGATTCCAAATTAGTAAATAAGCTTACCCCCGACAGTTGCACGGCGCGGATTAATTGATGCTCAGTCACCTGGCGGCTACCAAATAAAATATTATCCCTAATAGACCCATGAAAAAGCACTATATCTTGCGGGAGGTAACCAAAATTACGGCGGATATCGCATGGATGAATTTGATTGCTATGAATACCATCATATCTCAGGCTGCCACCACTGGGTTGGTAAAGCCCTGCGAGCATTTTGGCTAAGGTCGATTTTCCTGAACCATTGCGGCCAATGATGGCGACTCGCTCATTGGGGGCGAAACTAAAGGAAATTGGATGCAGAATAGGTTTAGTTGACTCTGGATAGCTAAAACTAATATTGTCGGCATCAATCTTGACATTGAGTTTTTGAACATTGATCAGATGGCCCTTACTTTCGAGTTCATCGTCAAAATTCATTATGGTTTCAATTTGCTGTAATGATGCTTGCGTCTGATTAGCTTTGGTCATTAAATTGGCTAGCTGCGCCATAGGTGAAATGGCACGGCTGGACAACATAACCGCGGCAATTATACCACCCATAGAAATATCGCCATCAGCTACTCGGTAGACTCCTAAAATCACTACCGCGACCACGACTAGTTGCACTACCACATTCGCCACATTACTCACTGAGTTAGACAGGTTTTTGGTTTTTAACTGCCAGTTAGCGGTATGGCCAATCATTTGCTGCCAAGTTCGTTGTACTATTCCTTCAGCGCCGTAGGCCTTGATTGATTCAAGAGCGGCGAGAGTTTCAATTAGATGGCCATGTTTTAGCATGGAATACTTGCTGCTTTCTTCTATCGCGGCCTTGAGTTTTGGTTGAATGTAGAGGGTGTAGCCAATAATAATGAGGCCACCGACGACTGGAATAGCGGCTAAGTCTCCGGCCACAATGTAAATAATAAATACAAATAACAAGGCAAAGGGTAAATCGACCAAGGTTGTTAATGTCGCTGAGGTTAAAAACTCCCTGATACTGTCGAATTCGCTGAGTTTTTTGGCCATAGCCCCAATGCTAGGCGATCGTTGTTGCAGTGGGATACCTATGGCTTTAGCAAATAGTTTAGAGGAGATAATGATGTCCGCTTTTTTGCCGGCGACATCTATGATGTAGCTACGCAATTGCCGCAAAATAAAATCAAATAAATAGGCAACTGAAGCACCAATAGCAAGAACCCATAAAGATTCGAAGGCAAGATTAGGAACCACCTTGTCGTAAATGTTCATGATAAAAAGGGGGGAAACTAACGCAAATAAATTGATCATTACTGAAGCGATTAAGGCATCACGATAAATGGAAGAAGAGTCTTTGACGGTTTGCCATAACCAGTGAGCTTTTGAGTCATGCAGGTAGGCTTCCATGCCTTTATCAGAACGAAATTGCTGTTTGATAAGAAATAAGTAACCAACATACAGGGCTTCTAGTTCTTCAATCGTGAAAATTTGCTCGCCGCCAGTTTCTGGTAGCTGCACCACGGCTTTATCATTTTCAGTATCAATATCTCGGATCACGCAGGCTTGCTTGTCTTTAAGCAGAATAATACATGGCAGCATTATGCTGTTAATTTGGGTTAAATTTTTTCTAAACAGTTTAGCGCTAAAGCCAGCTCGCGCGGCAGCTTGAGGAAGTAAGTCAGCAGAGATAACCGTTCCCGACAAGGGTAGTCCTGCCGCTAATGAGTCGCTAGAGCAAGGGCTTCCATAGTACTCAGTGATTAGTACTAAGGAGTCTAATAGAGGATCGCAAGTCACACGTTGTGATGCTGAGATCGTCCATTGTTCAGAGTTATTACTCATGGGTTGCTGCACGTAAACATAATCCCTTATTACGGCGATAACTAATGGTTCATTGTAGTTGTAATTATGTTGCATTTGAAGCTATTTAGTTGCTAGCGCACTCACCATTCGTGTGGTGATTGTTGTTTGTATAATGTAGCTATTACTTTTAGTTGGGTTAGTGCAAGCAACTATCCTGACTTTGATTGCCCAATATAAACTAAAATGTAGCCTTAAAATCGAGTGGATATATAGCCTAATCTTGAGTGGTTAGTGGATTATGCTATTTTTATCTCTCAATGCGATATGAGCATCTGACGTGGGGTAAAATTAAAAGGTCGATAAGTTGGGGATTTTGGCGTGCTAGGATTTATATGTAATGACAGGTAATTTAAACTTTATGCTGCGTCAACATTGGTATTACTTAACATGATTCGGTAAAAGCTTTTTAGTTTAGTCATTTGTTTGATGAGTTATTTGTTTTATCCATAAACCTTATAGCAATAGTTAATGAAATTTTTGTTTCCAGCAAAGTTTAGATTCATTTTTATGTGTAAGTAGAGTTTGGCGTTTTACTATATTGGCATGATTTGGTATTGGCCGGTAGGAACCGCAATCATAATTTAGATGTGATTATATCTTGATATTGGCTGCGCTATTGAAATCAGTGCTCCTCCGCAAAATTGAGTATTATTTTTAAAACTAAATTTTTTATAAAACTTGTAATTGATTAGTTAATTATCAAACTTTGGCTATTTCCTCCTGTTATTTATTCACTTCATTCTGGAGCATCACTATTATGTTTTTGGCTAAAATGGGAGCGCAGAAAGGTTACCTGCGCCCCCATCGAGATAGTTATGGGATCACATTGGTAATATCATCCAGTTTCAGTAAAGTGCTATCTGTGTAACCAGGCACACTTTTTCCTGAGTCTAATTGGGACTCTAATATTAATGGGCCATCACCATTTAAACCGATTAAACCATTGATGATATCTTCTTTATCTAATCCATATATTTCAAATAAGTTTACGCCATCAAGTATGATTTCTTGCTGTATCGTGCCGCTGCCTTTTCCATCGGCATCGAGAAATATTGTAGAGCCATCAATGCTGAAGCTTAAATAGTCTTCTAAGTTTTCTGCATCTTCGCCTTGTAGCAGATCGCTTAAATCTAATTTATCTTCCTTAATGTTGAAATCGACAATATGGTCAGAACCAGTTTCAGCATCTCGCCATACGAAGGTATCTGCACCGCTATTGCCTCTTAATACGTCATCGCCTAGGCCGCCGATCAGAGTGTCGTTACCTTCTCCACCGCGAAGAACATCGTTCCCTAAGTTTCCGGATAATGTATCATTTCCCGCACCACCTTGAGTTATAAGGTTATTACTGTCGCTGTCAATCTTGTCGTCTTCACTACCTAAATTGATTGGATCGTCTTGTATAAATGTGGTGTTTTTAGTCAGTAGTGACTTGCTAACCTTCAGAATCGTGACTGGGATGACGGCAGTACTTGTGGCGCTATCCTGGTTGCTGCTTTCCGTCGTTGTCGCCGATACCGTGATATTAAAGCTACCGCTAGTCGCCACTTTAATTTGTAAACTAGTATGATCCCAGTGCGTGATATCGACTTCACCGTTGACACTCACTATGGCTAATTTTCCATTACCATCTTTTAAGGTTGAGCCTTCAGGCAGGCCTTGCAGTTTAATGAGCAAAGACTCGGAATTATCAGTATCTTTTAGTGATGCAGAGATATCACTTAGGTTGATAAACTCCTCGGGATATCCCATATTGTCGACAACCTTGAAGGCTAAGTTATCTAAAATAGCGCCATAAGAGTCAGCGTTATCGCCCTCAAACAGCAAGCGATATTTACCCGTTTGAGAGATAGGTAAGGTGACTTTTATATCTCTTAACCAATTAGCGTTAGTAGGGTCAAAATTATATAAAACAATGGCTTTAGAGTTGATTGGATTACCACTCTCATCAAGTGGGATGAGCTTAATAGTCAGCCCCGAGCTGCTCACGCTACCTGAGCGTGCTGTAATATCAAACCCAAGTTCATAGAATCTGCCTGCATCGGCTTGAATATCGGTATAAAGCGTGTTGTCACCGCTATTAAATTCTATTTCCATCACTTTATTGCTGCTGGAGCCGCCAGCAACGTAAGTGTTTTCGTAGCCAACCTCAATTTTCCCACCAGAATTACTGGTATGCCAAGTACCTATGGTATTTAGGCCTTTAATATCATTTGCTTTTACCCCACTCCAACCGCCTGTAATGACTGCATCCTCAAAATTGATAGCAGCAGCAGAGGAAAAACCATTAATGTTAAGCGTCGGTTTATCGGCAACGGCAGTCACATTGATATTTAGCGTGGCTGTAGCGCCAGAATTGGTTGTGTAAGTAATTTCTGGTAGCTCGCCACTCCAGTTGTCCTTGGGGTTAAAACTATAGTTACCATCGGCGTTGAGCGTGAGTTCACCCTGAGTTAAGGTAACTTTACTACCAACCCCATGCTGAGTGGTATTGTTCCCGACAGTAAAGTAAGTAACACTGGTATTGGGTTTACCATCGTTAGTTAGCACATTACCGCTTACCATATTTTCTTCAACGGCACTGCCGGTATCGTCATTCACATAGGAATTAGCTACTGTCACTGGGTTAACATTGATAGTTAAATCTGCGCTTGATGTGTCACCGTCGTTGTCTTTGATAGAGTATTTAAATATTTCAACTGCATCTTTGGGGATCAGACTGCCCACTGTGGTGACTTGATAGCTATAACTGCCATCACTTTTAAGTGTCAGGGTGCCGTAGGTGCCTTTTAGTACAAAGTCACCGTTAGATAGAGTTGCGCTGCTACCGCTGTGTGATAGTGCATAGATTTCAATGTCACCATCAGCACCCTGAATATCGTTCTCTAGTACATCGCCCTTAATTTCTGGCAGAGTAAATCCAACCCCTGGAATTAACTGCACCACTAATGGGAAACTGGTGGATTTGTCTTCTGCGGTTTGAATGCTTGTCACTACTTGCCCATCACTATTTAGGAACCCCAATACCTTTAATGTGTATCGAGCACCATCGTAGGTGAATTCGGATGTAGTATTGGCAACTGTCACTATATCCGGTGGGTTACCGTTTCCCCCTGTCTCATCATGGTTAAAATTAAGGGTTATTTTTGCGGGCACGCCATTAATCATTAGAGTGACTTCAAGCGCCGCATTAGTGATTGATGAATTGGAGTTAATGGTATTATTCACATGGGTAAAGTTACCTAAAACAATATTCTGGTTAAGGCCAAGATTACCCACTTGGATATTAGTATTTTCGTCAAAGTTATAACCAGAACGAGGTGCGCCGCTATCGACTTCACCCCAGCGAATCTTATCGTGGGCTGAATCATCATCTGGACCATCAGAGGTTTTAACGTTGGATTTATTTGATTGTACAGTCCAATTAGTCCACTTAGCTGTGACCTCGCGTAATTCAAAGCTATCAGTTAGCACCTTGACTTCATTGGTGTCATTAACAGCAGTGTGTTGGCTGTCGGCCACAGTGACAGTAACATCAGCTTTTGCAGTTTGATTGCTAGTATCCGTTGCCACCACTTTAATGCCTGTCACCGACAGGGAATTTTCATCCACATTATGTGGCAGCTTTCCAAGGAGCTCTGCTTTAACCACAACAGAACCTTGCTGACCGGCTTTGATTGCGGCCCAATCCAGAGTTAGCTTTAGTAAATCACCCTTACCAGGCATTGAGCCTATAAGTGTACCTGCCTCCATCCTCCAACTCATTGATTGGTTAATGCCTGCAACACGAATATTGCTCAGATCGGCGCTGAAACTGACGCTGTTGATATCAGCGATACCCGCTTTGAATACGAGGTTGTCAGTGTCGGTATCCTTAGATGCCGCTTTCAATACGCCTTCATCAAGGCTGGTGAAGGCTGCAGATGTAATAGCTGCCGGTGAAGTGGGTGGGGTCAGTGTTATTTTGAATGGGTTATCGGTGTCAGCATCGCCGTCACTATCTTTGATCGTGACGTTAAAGTTTAATACTGATCCTAATGGATTAACTACTATGCTGTTGGTGCCGAAGCTCTTAAGATTAAAGTCACCGCCACCAGTGGCCTTGGAAAGCTCAATCGTACTAAATGAGGCAAAGCCTTCAGCTGTAATCTTATTTACCACATCAGCAGAAGTGGTGACAAATGTCTTGGTTATGCTATTACCAGCTGCATCTTTACCGACAACGGTAATAGTAAATACACCGAGATAAGCACCACCGCTGTTAGTGGATAGGCCAAATTCAGTAAAGTTGGTGACAGACTGGGCGAAGCTAAGTTTCAGCGTATCCCCGTCCCCAATGTCTTTGCCTGAGCCTACGCCAATACCGTTGGGGCTGGTATTTACTGTACTAACACCTTTTGAATCTGTTGCTGTGATAGCGCAAAGTAGAGGGTCTCCGGCATCTAGTTCGCCTTTAATCGTGTTATTAAGTAATACAAACAAGTCTGCATCATTCCCGCCGGGAATGCTGTCTTCAATGATAACGCTGCTACTTTTGATTTCAGTGATCGGAGTATGTAGAACCAAATCATATTTGCCAGTATTAGGATCCAGCGTCAGAGTAAAGACTTTAGTTTGAGTCGCACCAGCTTCGCCCCACTTGGCTGGTGGGTTACTGGTACTAGTATAGGCAATTAGTACAGAAGTGTCAGCAGGATCCACATAGTAGTAAATTGCCTTGCCGCCTGTCAGTAAGCCAGAGTCAGCGAAGTTTGATGTGTTACTCCAACCTGCAATATTAACCGATAGATCTGCGGTATATTTATCATCAGCTTGGTTATCATTTCCATCCGCACCTTGAACAGAGATAGTTCCATTAATTAGGATATCTTTGATATTCAGGCCGCTACTGTTTGTAGCCGAGGCAGAAATTAAGTCATCAACCACAGTCACAGTAATATTCTGAGAAATAACACTACCATTACTGCCCACCGCCTCAATCACAATACCATTGATTAATGAATTAAGGTTGTCTGCTTTTAGGCCATTCACTTGCTTAATGTTATCCAGCAACTCGACATTAACTGTAATCTTGCCAGTGGAATTAGCGAGGATGCCATTAGTATTGGTTAAGCTCAACTTGATAACTTCAATTTTGTTGATAGAACCCACCAAATTTCCATTTGGTGCCAGACTCCAATCAATGTTTACCCCAGAGGCAAGATTGGTGGCTTGAATGTTAGCAATAGCACCAAATGTGAATACGGTTAGTGCTTCGTTGCCAGCAGTAAAGTTAATGTCGGTTGTTACAGTGTTTAGCACATTATCACGCAGGTCAGACTCGTTAACTGCTATCTCACTGGTTTCCGTGATAGTAGCTGTGCCAGTACTGCCACTACCGTTGATAATCGCAGTTAGTTTATAAGTTTCGTTGCCTTCTTTATTGGCGCTGTCATTGAGAGTGTTGACCTTCACCTGGAAGCTAGTTTGGCCGGCAGGCACACTTACGCTGAAGCTGCCATCTGTACCCATTGTCACTGTTTGACTCGCGCCATTGATGACCACGATCACTGAGTTGCCGGTGAAGTCAACCTCCTTGGTGGCGCTGCCACTGGCCAAGGTGAAGGTGACTGTGGTGGCGGTGGTGCTGGCGTTGGACAGGCTCACGGTAAAGGTGTTGATACCGCCTTCGGTGATGCTGTCACCCTCCACGCTGCTGACTTTGGGCAGGTCAGCAGTATCTGTAATGGTAGCGCTGCCTGTGACACCGATAGCGCCATTGGTGGTGATCCCTCCGGCCTCGGTAACCTTGAGGCTGAACGTTTCACTGCCTTCATAGGTTGTATCTTGATTAGTGGGTACAGTGACGGTCAGGCTGGTGATGCCCGCGGGCACAGTGATGTTGCCATTGGCGTCCACGGCTAAGGTCTGAATGATATTTTGGCCATCCACATAAGTGACGGTCATCGAGCCCACATCAGACGCTTCCGCTGTGCCATACACCAGTCCCAAGTTGATGGTTAGCGGTGCTTCAGAGGCGTTGCTAAGGCTGACGGTAAACGCGGCATTGCTGCCTTCATTTATATTGCCAGCATTGGTAACGGCCAGGGTAGGCTTGTCATTGTCCGGGTTCTCGCCGGGGCCGCTGCCATCGTCTTTAATGGTAGCGCTGCCTGTGACACCGATGGCGCCATTGGTGGTGATCCCTCCGGCCTCGGTAACCTTGAGGCTGAACGTTTCACTGCCTTCATAGGTTGTATCTTGATTAGTGGGTACAGTGACGGTCAGGCTGGTGATGCCCGTGGGCACAGTGATGTTGCCATTGGCGTCCACGGCTAAGGTCTGAATGATATTTTGACCATCCACATAAGTGACGGTCATCGAGCCCACATCAGACGCTTCCGCTGTGCCATACACCAGTCCCAAGTTGATGGTTAGCGGTGCTTCAGAGGCGTTGCTAAGGCTGACGGTAAACGCGGCATTGCTGCCTTCATTTATATTGCCAGCATTGGTAACGGCCAGGGTAGGCTTGTCATTGTCCGGGTTCTCGCCGGGGCCGGTGCCATCGTCTTTAATGGTAGCGCTGCCTGTGACACCGATGGCGCCATTGGTGGTGATCCCTCCGGCCTCGGTAACCTTGAGGCTGAACGTTTCACTGCCTTCATAGGTTGTATCTTGATTAGTGGGTACAGTGACGGTCAGGCTGGTGATGCCCGCGGGCACAGTGATGTTGCCATTGGCGTCCACGGCTAAGGTCTGAATGATATTTTGGCCATCCACATAAGTGACGGTCATCGAGCCCACATCAGATGCTTCCGCTGTGCCATACACCAGTCCCAAGTTGATGGTTAGCGGTGCTTCAGAGGCGTTGCTAAGGCTGACGGTAAACGCGGCATTGCTGCCTTCATTTATATTGCCAGCATTGGTAACGGCCAGGGTAGGCTTGTCATTGTCCGGGTTCTCGCCGGGGCCGCTGCCATCGTCTTTAATGGTAGCGCTGCCTGTGACACCGATGGCGCCATTGGTGGTGATCCCTCCGGCCTCGGTAACCTTGAGGCTGAACGTTTCACTGCCTTCATAGGTTGTATCTTGATTAGTGGGTACAGTGACGGTCAGGCTGGTGATGCCCGCGGGCACAGTGATGTTGCCATTGGCGTCCACGGCTAAGGTCTGAATGGTATTTTGGCCATCCACATAAGTGACGGTCATCGAGCCCACATCAGACGCTTCCGCTGTGCCATACACCAGTCCCAAGTTGATGGTTAGCGGTGCTTCAGAGGCGTTGCTAAGGCTGACGGTAAACGCGGCATTGCTGCCTTCATTTATATTGCCAGCATTGGTAACGGCCAGGGTAGGCTTGTCATTGTCCGGGTTCTCGCCGGGGCCGCTGCCATCGTCTTTAATGGTAGCGCTGCCTGTGACACCGATGGCGCCATTGGTGGTGATCCCTCCGGCCTCGGTAACCTTGAGGCTGAACGTTTCACTGCCTTCATAGGTTGTATCTTGATTAGTGGGTACAGTGACGGTCAGGCTGGTGATGCCCGCGGGCACAGTGATGTTGCCATTGGCGTCCACGGCTAAGGTCTGAATGGTATTTTGGCCATCCACATAAGTGACGGTCATCGAGCCCACATCAGACGCTTCCGCTGTGCCATACACCAGTCCCAAGTTGATGGTTAGCGGTGCTTCAGAGGCGTTGCTAAGGCTGACGGTAAACACGGCATTGCTGCCTTCATTTATATTGCCAGCATTGGTAACGGCCAGGGTAGGCTTGTCATTGTCCGGGTTCTCGCCGGGGCCGCTGCCATCGTCTTTAATGGTAGCGCTGCCTGTGACACCGATGGCGCCATTGGTGGTGATCCCTCCGGCCTCGGTAACCTTGAGGCTGAACGTTTCACTGCCTTCATAGGTTGTATCTTGATTAGTGGGTACAGTGACGGTCAGGCTGGTGATGCCCGCGGGCACAGTGATGTTGCCATTGGCGTCCACGGCTAAGGTCTGAATGATATTTTGGCCATCCACATAAGTGACGGTCATCGAGCCCACATCAGACGCTTCCGCTGTGCCATACACCAGTCCCAAGTTGATGGTTAGCGGTGCTTCAGAGGCGTTGCTAAGGCTGACGGTAAACGCGGCATTGCTGCCTTCATTTATATTGCCAGCATTGGTAACGGCCAGGGTAGGCTTGTCATTGTCCGGGTTCTCGCCGGGGCCGCTGCCATCGTCTTTAATGGTAGCGCTGCCTGTGACACCGATGGCGCCATTGGTGGTGATCCCTCCGGCCTCGGTAACCTTGAGGCTGAACGTTTCACTGCCTTCATAGGTTGTATCTTGATTAGTGGGTACAGTGACGGTCAGGCTGGTGATGCCCGCGGGCACAGTGATGTTGCCATTGGCGTCCACGGCTAAGGTCTGAATGATATTTTGACCATCCACATAAGTGACGGTCATCGAGCCCACATCAGACGCTTCCGCTGTGCCATACACCAGTCCCAAGTTGATGGTTAGCGGTGCTTCAGAGGCGTTGCTAAGGCTGACGGTAAACGCGGCATTGCTGCCTTCATTTATATTGCCAGCATTGGTAACGGCCAGGGTAGGCTTGTCATTGTCCGGGTTCTCGCCGGGGCCGCTGCCATCGTCTTTAATGGTAGCGCTGCCTGTGACACCGATGGCGCCATTGGTGGTGATCCCTCCGGCCTCGGTAACCTTGAGGCTGAACGTTTCACTGCCTTCATAGGTTGTATCTTGATTAGTGGGTACAGTGACGGTCAGGCTGGTGATGCCCGCGGGCACAGTGATGTTGCCATTGGCGTCCACGGCTAAGGTCTGAATGATATTTTGACCATCCACATAAGTGACGGTCATCGAGCCCACATCAGACGCTTCCGCTGTGCCATACACCAGTCCCAAGTTGATGGTTAGCGGTGCTTCAGAGGCGTTGCTAAGGCTGACGGTAAACGCGGCATTGCTGCCTTCATTTATATTGCCAGCATTGGTAACGGCCAGGGTAGGCTTGTCATTGTCCGGGTTCTCGCCGGGGCCGCTGCCATCGTCTTTAATGGTAGCGCTGCCTGTGACACCGATGGCGCCATTGGTGGTGATCCCTCCGGCCTCGGTAACCTTGAGGCTGAACGTTTCACTGCCTTCATAGGTTGTATCTTGATTAGTGGGTACAGTGACGGTCAGGCTGGTGATGCCCGCGGGCACAGTGATGTTGCCATTGGCGTCCACGGCTAAGGTCTGAATGATATTTTGACCATCCACATAAGTGACGGTCATCGAGCCCGCATCAGACGCTTCCGCTGTGCCATACACCAGTCCCAAGTTGATGGTTAGCGGTGCTTCAGAGGCGTTGCTAAGGCTGACGGTAAACGCGGCATTGCTGCCTTCATTTATATTGCCAGCATTGGTAACGGCCAGGGTAGGCTTGTCATTGTCCGGGTTCTCGCCGGGGCCGCTGCCATCGTCTTTAATAGTCGTGGTCGCGCTGCCATTATTGCCAACACTAGCATTACCACCAGTTACATTACTGATGGTAATGATTAAATCTTCAGATCCTTCGTAAATATTGTCGTTAATTGTATTTACACTAAAATCAACACTGGTTTGTCCTGCAGGGATTACAACGCTGGCAACACCAGTAAAGTCACTACCGTCGTTTGCTGTGCCGGTATAAGTAAAAGTAATGGTAATATCTTCTTTCGTCGAGGCTTGGTCTAGGCTAACTGTAAAGCTTGCAGAGTCACCTTCGCTGACGTTGGTTTGATTGGCTACAATGCTTACTTCTGGATATACAACATCCCCATTGTCACTATCGGTACCAATATTGCCCGCGGGGTCGGTCACACTGGCAACGGCAGTGTATCCACCTTCTGGTAATGATTTTGTTACATCAATTGCGTAGGTGCCATCGTCCTTGACTGTAGTGGTCAGAATTTGAGTGTCGCCATTGTTGTCGGTTATAACAATTGTTACAGTGCTGTCAGGGCTAGCATTGGTAGTACCTGTAATGGTTGGAGTATCGTCAGTGGTGTTATCAGGCGCTTCTACTGAGATTGTGGGCGGGGTGATGTCGACATTGCCATTAGTATTGCCAACAACTTGATTGTTATTAGGATCAGTCACTACTGCATCAACGGTAAAGCCCCCTTCTGGTAAAGGTGCTGGTACATCCACAGTGAAGGTGCCATCAGGGTTAACCACAGTGATTATGGTTTGCTGATTGCCATTACTGTCAGTCACCACGAGTTCAACTTGACTTCCGGGCACAGCATTGGTGGTGCCTGTAATTGTAGGGGTGGTATCGTTTGTTTGAGTTGGAACGGTAACAGTTATGGTCAATTCGGCATTATTAATGATACTAGTATCGAGCGGTTCATTGTCAGTACTGGTATTGCCAAGTGTGCTGGTATCGGTTTCAAACCCTGCAGTTGCAAGTGTTTCACCACCGCTTCTGCCTACAGTGATAAAACCATTATTACCTTGGCCACCACCGGCAGTGCCAGCAGCGGTATCAGGTAAACCTGCGGTTGGGTCTTCGCCTGATTCAATCAATTGCTGTAACTGCGCAATTTCATCCAAACTGGCTGCATCGGCATCAGAAGGTGCATCGGCCTGCGCGGTTTCTGCCGTATTTTCTTGTTCTGCGGTGTTTTCTTGATCGGTTGGCATGCCATTTAATGATTCAGTGGTGCCATCATTAAAAGCGATTTCGAGGGCTGCGTTGGCGGCTAAGGAGATTTTGGCGCCGTTGGTTATGATGTCGCCAGCCTGCAAAACTACATCTTTATCGGCGATAGTAATAGTTGCTTCGCCGTCGATAAACTTAAGCATCCCAGCTTTGGGTGAAACATAAATGGCCATAACAAACCTCGAAAACACACACGCAATTAGAAAGCAAATACATACTGGTTGTACATATTTGCAACATATATGGGCTGAGTTTAGTCGTGTGGCCAAGCCGAGTCAAATTTATGATGGCTTATAAGTTGGTGTTTTTAAAAAGTTTATTCTTAGATTTTTTAGAATGCGCCTAAATTGACTACCAATAATTAACCTTCTACTTAATAAGGAGTTTTTGTTATCAGATGGTAGCGTCAACCCTTTTTTAATACTAGGTCGCTGGCACGATGGAAGCTTATCAAGGCATCTTGATTGTTGCCGAGACGCTCTTGGATAGTAGCTAAATTAAACCAATGACTGGTTTCCATCGGTTCCAATTTACATAGTTTTTGATAGTGAGTAATGGCTGCTTTAAAGTCGCGATTAAGTAGCGCTAATTGCGCTAAGCAAGAATGCAGTTGTGGGTTGTCATAAAAGCGTTCTAATAGCTTATATAAATGTGGCAACACTTTGACGTCATCAGTGCGATACACATGGGTTAACTGTTTAAGAATGACAGTGGGCGCTGCGTTATCACAAGCTTTTAATAGCAGTTTGATGGCCTCGCTATGTTTGTCCAAACGGGATAAGCCAAGAGCATAGGCGCTGATAAACGCCGCTTGCTGCCGCTGCGTCCGTGTTAGCCAATGCCAGCAGGTTTCTAGCGCGGTAATATCGTGCTGGGCGGCTTGCAGTAAACTGACTAGCGTCGTGGTTTCTAGCTGCTCATATTGTGCTTTTGAAACTACCTTGTTGTTTTTTAGAAGTGGTAGTAACAACTTTAATTCATGCCAATTTTGATGAGCGTTATACACATCACTTGCCAATTTAAGCAGGGTGTTCGGGCTCTTACTCGTTAATGATAATTGCTGCAGGCTTGCGTTGGCTTTAATCAATTCCCCTTGTTGCAACCAGTAACGCAGCTGCGTAATTTTGGCGCCTAATTGTGCTTCTGGATATTCGATGGCTTTAGCTAAATAGCTGTCTCGCTCTTGATTTTTACCTAAGTGATGAGCAGCGCTGGCCGCCGAAAAGTAAGTGATCGCTGGGAACTCGCTAGAATCTGCCGCTTTGGCAAAAGAGTGTTCAGCTTGCTGCCAGTTTTCTTCAGCTAAGGCTAGTGCACCAGTATAGTTGTGCTTTTTAGCGGCCTGCTGGCGCCAGCGCACAGGTAAATAGCGACTGCGAAACATTAATCCTAACAGGCCAACGACTAACATTTCGAGCAGTTTAACGGCGGACATAATCACAAATAGCGCGACCGCGGCAAAAATCAGGCTGGTTTCTAATTGCCAATCACCAAAGGCTATATATACATAGCCGCTATTGCCAAAGATATAAGGGCTTAAGCTCAGGCCAATTAAGATGACCATTAGATAAACAAGGGATTTAATCATTGTACTGCCTCGTTAACTAAAGGTGCTTCATCTTGTGCCATAGGTAATTGTCCATAACTTGTCAGCTGTTGCAATGGCTGGGTTGATTCAAGTTGAGGAATGGCCACCGGCTTGATTTCGAGAGCGGATAACTTGTGCAAGGTATTGATGATGTGAGCGACTTGCTCATTATTGACGTCATAATATTGCGATACCCATAAACTTGCGGTCTTAAGTGACGCGCTAAAGTTCACTTGGTCATTGCGATATAAGGCTAATTGCGCCTGCAGCAACTTATTCTTAATATTCTCAGTAAGATACCAGCGCTGATCGGACGATAACAAAGGGGTGATATTATTGGTTCTATGACTGATAGTGACAAAATCTTTGGTAATAGTGTGCCAAGACTTAGCTAAATTAGCGCGCCAATCAGACCATGAAGAGCTGAGCTCTTGATTAGTATCTTCGGCGTTTGATTTGGTAATCTCGCGGTTTAGCGGCAATTGGTTAAGCATCTCAATGACTTGCTCAATTCTTAGGGCTGAACTTGCCACATCCACAGGTGTGATGGATTGCACCATAGCTATATCTTTGGCGAAGGCTTTGCGTAAAGGAATTAACGCTGGATCATTGATGGCGGCAATGCGCTGATCAGCCGCGATTAATAACTGCGCCGCTGTGGCAGGGTCTTGCTCTAGCAGCAGTTTTCTGCCGGCTAATGAGCTTAAGTACTGAGCTTCGGCCGCTATCCAATGGGTTGGGCTGCGCTGCGCCAATGCTGACACTTTTTGGGTTAAGCCTTGTTGATTCTTTTGCAGATTATCAACTTGAATGGATGTTTTTGATATGGCTTGTAGTTGCTGGCTGAGTTCTGCAATTTTAGCTTGCGGCGCACTCAATTCTTGCTGGAATTGACTCTGCTGCTCACTAAGTTCAGTCATAAATTCAGATTTTTGTTGAGTGATTTGCTGATATAGCCAAGCGCTAACTGCTAATGCCCCGAGAGATATCAGCAGTAGCAAGAATAAAACCAGCCATACCAGTTTGTTAGTTTTGGTTGCCGCTTGAGTTCGCACGCGGGGAGTTGTGGCCTTGCTGGCCTCAGGAATTGTCTTAGAACTAACCTCGTGGCTGGGTTCATGACTGCTTTCATGAGTGGCTCCATGATTAGGCTCGAGTTTATCTGACTGAGCAGAAGCGTCATTAGTGTCTACGGCTTCAGTACTCATAGGGCTATTCTCGACCTGTGGTTTTTTCATGAAAGCAATCCTTGATGCTTAGATTGAATAATTTGCTAGGCATCAAGGCAATGATTACAAAGCTGCCATCATGGCTTGGCTATGCGCTCCACCTGCGTTGGTGACCTTTAGCATGCCTAAGGCAATTGCCTGGCGTTCGACTCGGTTACTCGGAACTATAATATGACATGCTTGCAGCCAAGGAAATAATTCTTTTGGCACCAAGGTGATAAGGTTTTCCAGCACGGCACCACTAGTGACAATTATGGTATCTATGCCAAATTGGTACCAAGCTAAAGCCGCACCTGTTGTTAATGCTGGACACACTCTTTGATACACTTGCCAGAAGCTAACCTTGGCGCCACGCTGCTGCAAGATGATGCCTAAATCTTCTCGGCCACCATTACCGCGCACTATCACGACTTGTTTATTAGTGACTTGATTGAGCTCTGCTAATGTCAGCAGTCCTTCGGTTTCTTGGCAATCAATAGGGGCTTGCAATGCTTCAATATCATCGGCTTTTAGCGCCGCCCAAGTGGCTTGGCCGACGGCAAAATATTGCTTATCTTGCGGCCACTCTTGCCCCAAGGCTTGTTTACCAAAAGTAACGGCATTCGTGCTAACAAATATCAATATATCTGAGCCCAGCACTTGCTCTTTGGTGAGCAAATGTTGACTTGCTGGCACCTCGGCTACCGCAAGTAAAGGCGCCACCAGATGCGCAATGCCACGGGCGGTTAAGCTATCTATCATGTCTTGATTGCGGCCGTGAGGCCGCGTCAATAAGACTTTCATTTACGCCGTCGCGTATACGGCATCTAAAATAGTCTTGGCGCCTTTCGCAAGTAACTCATTGGCTAAGTCGATACCCATTTGCACGGCATCTTGCTTATGACCTGTGATTTCAGCAGTAATTATCTGGCTGCCATCTGGGCTGCCCACTAAACCACGTAAGTGCATGCTATCGCCATCAATTACAGCAAAAGCACCAATAGGCACTTGGCAACCGCCTTCTAAACGGGTGTTCATAGCGCGCTCGGCTAATACGCGGTAGCGAGTTTCAATGTGCTCAAGTGGCGCAAGTAATGCTTTAACTCTCACGTCATCGGTGCGGCATTCAATGCCCACAGCACCTTGGCCGTTGGCTGGCAGCGAATCTTCGGCGCTAATAAAGCTAGCAATGCGTGAGTGTAATTCAAGGCGAATTAAGCCTGCAGCCGCCAAGATAATCGCATCATATTCGCCATTATCTAACTTGCCTAAACGAGTGCCCACGTTACCACGTAAGTCTTTAATCACTAAGTCTGGACGACGAGCGCGCAGTTGGCACTGGCGACGCAGGCTTGAGGTACCGACAATGGCGCCTTGTGGTAATTCTTCAATGGTTTGGTAGTGATTAGATACGAAGGCATCGCGTGGATCTTCGCGCTCACAAATCACTTCTAAACCTAACCCTTCAGGGAAATCGACTGGCACATCTTTCATTGAGTGCACGGCAATATCGGCTTGATTTTCTAACATTGCCACTTCGAGTTCTTTAACGAACAAGCCTTTACCGCCTACTTTAGCTAAAGGCGTATCGAGAATGATGTCACCTTTGGTGCTCATAGGCAGCAATTCCACTTGCAACCCTGGGTGAATACGCTCTAATTCGGCTTTGACAAATTCGGCTTGCCACATAGCCAAAGGGCTTTTACGGGTGGCAATGCGGATAAGTTGTTGTGACATGCTTTCTATTCCATCAGGACGATTAATTTAGTTAATGCTATCACCGTGGCTAGGGGGATGTCAGGAAGCGCTGCCGAAATCTTTGAAGTAGAAAGAGTCTATTCACGCTATTTATAGTGATTTAGTTCACAAATATTCCAACAGCGTGAGTATTTTTGTTAAAATGCGCCTTTGGAACTTCATAGCAATATCAAGGACATTACTATTGCAAACAACTGGGTTGCTCAACTCGACCAGCTTGCGGGACAAAATTCAGCTTTCAGCGCGCCTAAATCGGGTGCGACTTGCCCGTGCCAAAGCCTTGATGACCCCCTTGCAGCGGCAGTTATTGCATCTTATTCCTTGGGTGTTTCATCATAACGATCCTCAATTACCTGGCTTTAATGGCCCGCTCACACCCCATGGGGTTGAAGCTTATATGGGCGGAGACATTGAAGACAATGTGGCTAAGCTTTTCGACTTTCCAGCCATTAATAATAACGCCCAAGGTGCGCCTGCCATTGCCGGTGTATTTGCCATGGGAAGCACGGCGACTTTTGGTCAAAATCAGCAAAGCGATCTCGATATTTGGTTGGTGATAGAGCAAGAATTTACCGATACCCAGACGCACGCCTTAATGGCTAAAGCCCGCAGTATCTGCCAGTGGTACGCTGAATTTCAGCTCGAGATGAATTGTTATCTAGTGCATGCCGATCAGTTTATTACTAAGGGCAGTGGTCAGCGGCAATTACTCGGCAAAGAGCATAGCGGCAATGTGCAGCATTGGTTATTGCTGGAAGAATTTTATCGCAATCATATTCATTTAGCTGGGCGCCCCATCGCTTGGTGGCCTAACGCGTCTTCTGACTCTAGCGTGTTGTATTTGGGTGATGTGTCGCAATTGCCAGCCAGTGAGTATTTTGGCGCCAGTTTATGGCAGCTCTATAAAGGGTTAGTCAAACCCCATAAAGCCTTGTTAAAGGTGATGCTACTGGAGGCTTATGCCAGTCAATTTCCGCGCACCGCCTTAATTAGTGAGCAAGTGTGGCAAGGCTTAACTCAAGGGGATTTTTCATCGGAAACTGACCCTTATCTGCTCTTGTATCTGTCGATAGAAAAGTACTTAGTTAAACGCGAAGAACATAAGCGCCTTGAAGTTGTACGTCGCTGTTTTTATTTAAAATGTGGCGTGCGCCTAAGCGATAGCCAAAATAGCAATGACTGGCGCTTTCATAAGATTAAGAGTTTAGTGACTAGCTGGGGTTGGCACAGCGATTTAATTGAGCTACTGGATAATTGCCATCAATGGGATAGCGTGCAGCTGCAATGGTTTAATCAGCAGCTTAACGAAGTGATGCTCGAGTGCTATCAAGTGCTGCTGCAATTTGCTTCGTGTCAGCAATTAAACGAGCGCTTACGTTTTAGCGAACTTAATATGTTGTCGCGTAAGTTATCCACCTATTTTGTTGAGTCAAAACACCAAATTGTAAAACTCAACATGCTGTGGAGTCAGTCGATTTGGGAGCAAAAACTCACCATAGTGGGCGACCCTGGTAAGTATCAATTATGGAGCGGTGAGGGCGAGCATGCCCAAGTTGTGGCGCGCGCAGAAACTAAGGGCGCCTTATTGTGCTGGGCTTGCCTTAATGGTGTGGCCGATCAGCGCACCTTATGGGTACGCCAAGCGCATCGCTCCGATCCGAGTGTGTTAATTGATTATGCCCGCCTGTGCCGCGAGTTAGTGCAAACCATCAAGGTGGGCTCGAATCTAATTTCAGGGCGCGACTTATCTATTCCTTGGTATTTTAAACAGCTGATTTTTATTCTTAATTTAGAAGATGATCCGACTGCGCGCTGGCAAGGACAAGAAATGATGGTGGATTACACTCAAGGCAATGTCTTGTCTTTGGGGTTAGCCAAGCAGAATATGCTCGCCAGTATTGATGTCTTTAGCGTTAATAGTTGGGGTGAGTGTCACTGCGTGCGCTATTCAGGTAATAGCGCCATCTTACAAGCCTTGCATAAAGTCAGTCATGGTTTGCGCCGCGCCCCTAAAAAGGTAGATATCTCGGTTATTTGCCACAGTCAGCGCTTAAAGCAGCAGTTAAGTCTTGCGGTCAATTGCATAGCGCAGCAGGCGGCGCGTTTAAGTCATCATCAAGGCGGTACTTATTTAGTGCGCCATCTATTTATCGGTCCAAGTTGCTACAAGCTGACCTTTGGTTCTGATGGCATGTCTTACAGTATTGAGCCGGATATCAAGCATCTTGATACGCAAGCACAAATTAAGTTTGAAGAAATTGCGCGTCCCAATTTAGGTGAGCAGCCATTATCTGTCTTGCCCATTGCCGCGCGCGAAATGGCGAGCTTTGGCGTAGTGCAATACTTCTTGCGCGAGCGTGAAACTGGAATTTATGTGTTTGTACTCAATGAGCAAAATGAGCTCAGTCATTATGTCGAGTCGAACCTTGATATGGTGACGTTAGTGCGCAACATCAGTAGTGAGTCAATATTTGAAGATAAAGCCATAGCCGCGCTTGGCTTTAATTTGCCGCAGTTTTACTCATTAGAGCAAGGAGACGGCGAGCTTGCCGTCTTACCCTTTGGTTTTTCAAGTGCTGAGCTTAACGGTCAGTTTTAATCGCCCAAGTTACAAAGTTACAAAGCGACAAAGCGACAAAGTTACAAAGTTACAAAGTTACAAAGCGACCAAGCTAAGCGCACTCACTCATCAAGATTGGATCTTGATAGTAATTTGGGCTTGGCGGGCAATGGAGTGCTCAATGAAAGGAATAAACTCACCCACATCACTGCGGTTATCAAGCCATAAGCCTTGTTTTAACTCAAAGTGATGACCACCAAAACGGGTTGCTACCCAAATCTGATGCAATGGCTCTTGCTTGTTGATGACAATTTTTGAACCGTCTTCAAATTCAAGCTGCAGCACGCCACCGCTCGCATTAATATCAACATCGGCGCCGTCATTATCAATAGCGGCTTCAATAGCATTTTCAATTTGCTGAAAAATTTCATCGGCTAAACGGTGAAACTCAGTGTCTGTCATCGTCATGATTATCTGTCCTTTGCATTCTTGCTGATGAATGCGATTATAAGCGCATTCATTGACGCTGCACAGAAGATGAGAAAAATGAAACTGCTTTTAATTGCATTGCTTGCTAGCCTAACGCTGGCAGGTTGCGGCCAGATTGGCCCGCTGTATAAGACGCCGGCGCCAGAGACGAATAAGACGCAAGCGCAAGGTTTACCCCAACAATAACGAGTAAGGAGGCTGGCATTGGATCACTTTGGATATCGGGACGGCGCCCTATTTGCCGAAGACGTAGCGGTTAAGGATATAGCCGCAGAATTTGGCACGCCTGTGTATGTCTATTCTCGAGCGACCTTAGAGCGCCATTGGCATGCCTTTGATTCTGCTGTCAGTAGTCATCCTCATTTGATTTGTTATGCCGTAAAAGCCAATGCCAACTTGGCAGTGCTCAATGTGCTCGCGCGCCTTGGCAGCGGCTTTGATATTGTTTCAGGCGGCGAATTAGCCCGTGTAATAGCAGCGGGCGGCTGCCCTAGTAAAGTCGTGTTTTCTGGGGTGGGTAAAACCGTCAGCGAAATGCGCGAAGCCCTAAGCGTGGGTATTCATTGTTTTAATGTTGAATCAGCGGCTGAACTTGAAGTGCTCAATGAAGTCGCTGCCGAGATGGGCGTTAAGGCGCCGATTTCACTGCGCGTGAATCCTGACGTTGATGCTGGCACTCATCCTTATATTTCTACCGGCCTTAAAGAAAATAAGTTTGGCATTGCCATGGAGCAAGCCGAAGCCATTTTTGCGCGCGCGCAGCAATTAAGCCATCTCGAGATTAAAGGTGTTGATTGCCATATTGGCTCACAGCTAACCGAATTAAAGCCCTTCCTTGATGCCATAGATAAGATGTTGGCCTTGATTGATCGCCTTGCGCTGCAGGGCATTAGCATTCAGCACTTAGATGTTGGCGGCGGTTTAGGCGTAACTTATGACAATGAAACGCCGCCTCATCCTAATGATTATGCTAAAGCCTTATTAGCTAAGGTCGCTGATAGGAAACTCAGTTTAGTGCTGGAACCAGGGCGCGCCATAGTGGCAAATGCCGGCATCTTTGTTACCCAAGTCTTGTATCTTAAAAATAACGCCGACAAGCATTTTGCCATTGTCGATGGCGCTATGAATGACTTGCTGCGCCCGTCACTTTACAGTGCTTGGCAAAAAATTATTGAAGTAAACCAGAATCTTGAGCGCCATCAGCAAGTCTATGATGTGGTAGGCCCTGTGTGTGAAACCGGTGACTTTTTAGGTAAATCAAGGCCATTATCAATTGCCAGTGGTGATTTACTCGCGGTGCGAAGCGCCGGCGCTTATGGTTTTAGCATGTCATCTAACTACAATTCTCGCCCACGCGTGGCGGAGGTCATGGTAGATGGCGCACGCAGTCATTTAGTGCGCCAGCGAGAAAAGCGTGAGCAACTGTGGCAAGGCGAACAGCTCCTGCCGTAAACTAGCGATATTAAGCGCACTGAGTCGCTAATTTAGCTGAGCTAATAAGGACATAACTTTTGATCCATTTCACCAAGATGCACGGATTGGGCAATGACTTTATGGTGATTGACGCCATCACCCAAAATGTTTTTTTCTCACCCGAACAGATCCGCCGGTTAGCAGACCGGCACCAAGGCGTGGGCTTTGATCAAATGCTATTGGTGGAGCCGCCTTACGATCCGGATCTCGATTTTCATTATCGAATTTTTAATGCCGATGGTTCTGAGGTTGAGCAGTGCGGTAATGGGGCGCGCTGCTTTGCGCGCTTTGTGCATAACCAAGGCTTAACCCATAAAAGTAAGATTCGAGTGAGTACTACGGCTGGCAAAATGACCTTGCGCCTAGAGCGTGATGGCAATGTCACAGTCAATATGGGCGTACCTAATCTTGAACCGAGCAATATTCCATTTAAGGCCAAGCGCGCCGAAAAAACTTACTTATTAATGACCGAAGTGCAGACCTTTTTATGTGGCGCGGCTTCTTTAGGTAATCCGCATTGCGTCATTGATATCAGTGATTTAAGTGTGAACTCTTTAGATGAAGTCGATGTCGATAGAATTGGTTCATTACTGACTAAACATGAGCGTTTTCCTAAAGGCGTGAATGTCGGCTTTATGCAAGTCATTAGCCCAGAGCACATTAAGCTGCGGGTATATGAGCGCGGCGCCGCCGAAACTATGGCGTGCGGCAGTGGTGCTTGCGCTGCTGTGGTGGTTGGACATTTTCAGGGTAAGTTAGCGCAGAAAGTAAAAGTAGACTTACCGGGTGGCAGTTTGCTTATTCATTGGGAAGGCGAGGGTAAGCCGTTATGGATGACTGGCCCTGCGGTTACCGTGTTTGATGGGCAAATTCAGTTATGAAAGATGTGACTATTTCCGCGGCCGCCTTGTTTGATGGCGAATTTATTAAAGAATATCTGCAAGATAATCCAGATTTTTTTAATCGGCACCCTGAGTTATTACTGACGCTGCGCATTCCTCATGGCGAGCAAGGCACAGTGTCTTTAGTTGAGCGTCGTCAACAGATGTTGCGCTCACGGGTGATGCAGCTTGAAGAAGAAATTACTCTGCTGCTTGGCACAGCAAGGCGTAACGAGCACATTTTTAATGTCTTAAATGAGCTGTGTTTTGCACTACTAAAATGCAAAGAAATCGGTGAAGTGCATCAGTTACTCGCCAAAGGCCTGCGGCAGCACTTTGGCTTTAGTCATGTGCGCTTAATTAGCGTGCCTAAGGATGATGCCGAGCTAACTACGCTGTGGCGCACCCGCCTCATTCATAGCCATTACTTTGGGCGTTTAACCATGAGTGAATCTAAGCGCTTATTTGGTAGTGAAGTAGGCTCAGCGTCATTAAGCCGTTTAGCGACTGACGATGGTCAGCTGATTTTTGCCATCGCCAGCCCAGATGCTATGCATTTTCATCCCGAGATGGACTCCTTGCTACTTAATCAGTTAGTGCGTTTGCTCAATCATGTGTTGCCGAGTTTATCCCATGGATAACATCATCTATCTTGATGATTTTTGTCGTTATATAGCAACCGAGCGCCGCCTTTCAGCTTATACCTTACGCAATTATGAGTTCGAGCTTAAGCGTTGTCAGCAGTTGTTAGAAGGCACGCCCTTATGGCAGGCCAATAGCAAACAACTACAAAGCTTGCTGGCTAAATTGCATCGCCAAGGCTTAAATGCCCGTTCCATTGCTTTATGTGTGAGCGCCCTTAAAGGGTTTTATAGCTTCTTACTTAAGCGCGGCCACCTTAAATTATCTCCAGCGGCTGGCCTTAGCGCTCCTAAGCAGGCCAAAAGTTTACCTAAAAACCTTGATGCCGACGCTGTGTCGCACTTACTTACTGTCAGTGATGATGAGCCGTTAAGCCTTAGGGATAATGCCATGATGGAGTTATTTTACTCAAGCGGCCTGCGCTTAGCGGAGCTGGCGGGGCTGGATATCAAGGATATAGACGTGCAAGCCGCGCAAGTGCGGGTATTGGGTAAGGGCGATAAAATGCGCATAGTGCCTGTGGGTAAAATGGCATTAAGTGCCATTGCCACTTGGCTTAAGGTTCGCCCTAGCATAAACGATGAAACCGCTTTATTTACTAGCATTAAAGGTGAGCGTTTATCCCATCGCAGCATTCAAGCGCGGCTTAAGTTACGCGGTCAGCAACAAGCGCTTGATGCGCCTTTGCACCCACATAAACTTAGGCATTCATTTGCAACCCATATGCTTGAATCCAGTGGTGATTTGCGTGCGGTGCAAGAGTTGTTAGGTCATAGTGATTTAGCCACTACCCAGATTTATACCCATGTCGATTTTCAGCATTTAGCTCAGGTTTACGATATGGCCCATCCGCGCGCGAAAAAAGGCGGTAAGTGATGAAAATTCTACTGCGCCCACAGCCGTTTACCGCTATCAGTTTTGACTTAGATGATACCTTGTATGACAACGGCCCGATTATTCGCCAGGCGCAGCAAAGCTTAGATGAGTATTTGCGCTCAAAATTCCCAGCCTTGATGGCGTGGTCGAGCGTGGATTGGTTGGCGCTGAAGGCGCTGCTAATTCGTCAAACCCCTTGGTTAGGTAACGATGCGACCGCCGCAAGAACGGCGGTGCTAACCCATGCATTGCAGCAGATTGGCGTCAAAGACGTTAAGGCAGAAGTTGCTCATGCCATGGCGGTATTTTTGCATCATCGCAGTAATTTTAAGGTTGCGTCTGAAGTGATAGCGCTCCTTAATCAGCTAGGGCGCTATTATCCTTTGATAGGCATTACCAATGGCAATGTTGATCATGTCGCCATTGGTTTAGGTGAGTTGTTACGTTTTGTTATTCACCCTTCGCAAACTGTGGCGAAAAAGCCTGCGAGTGACATGTTTATGCTGGCGTGTCAGCGGCTTAATATAACTCCTGCAGAGCTGCTGCATGTAGGCGATCATCCTGAATCTGATGTTATGGGCGCGCGCTGGGCTCAGTGTCAAGGTGTGTGGCTAAGCCCAGCCTTTGGTGGCAAGCAACGCGCCGAGCCCAAATTACTGCCAACTTTTCAAATTCAGCAATTAAGTGAGCTTAGTCAGCTGTTACCTACAGCAAACAACTAGTACCTACAGCAAACCACTCGTTGAACTGACAAGCTATTGCGCCGTTAACGCTAAGGCTTGTGGAAATAACAGATTATTTTCAATATCAATATGTTGAAGTAAGTCTTGCTCAAATTCAGCCAGACTGGCGTAACATACCCGCCAAGTCGTGCAAGCATGGCTTGGCGGCTGAAAATCTTCAGTCAGGGCGCGGATTTTAGCCATGATTTGCAGCGCTTCATCATGTTCATAACTCATGGCATTGATGGGATGGCTTAAGTGCGTAAAGCAGTGCTGCTTGATCACGCCTTGGTGTAAATCGCGAATGGCGGGAAACAAGATTTGCTCTTCTTTGTTTAAGTGCGGAATAAGATCGGCCACCAAGGCACGTATCCAACCCGCTAGCGGTTTAATCTCAGCATATTTCTCGCCATGAGCACGCACCATTTTTTGGCTGTAATCTAGCAATAGCTCTGCTTTTTCTCGCACAAAACTGTGGTGAGTCGCCTCGATATAGTTGATGAGTTGCGGCAAGGCTAATTGATCTAACCCTTGCTGCTTATCACCTGTCACCATAAGCGAACTAAGGGCTTGCAATAGTGGCTCTTTGTCGGCATTAAAACGGCTAATGGCACGCTCCAGCGTAATACCGCCACCACAACAAAAATCTATGCCAAATTGACTGAAGATATGGGCACTGCGAAAGTCATTAGCGACTAATTCGCCCACTCGTGAGTTCAACAAAATATCCTGTTCTTGAAGCATGGCTAAGCCTTAGATAAAAATAATAGATGCATTTTAATTGCATCTTTTGTTTCGCACAAGCAGTACTTGAGTTGATTGCTCGGGTAAGGCTTTTAGCCAAGCTTAATGGGGGGGAGCCAACTGAGTCGTTTTAGCTTGCAATAACATGCGCGCGACTTGCTCATGACTGGCACGCATATCGGCATCATTAATGCGAAAGTAACTACCAGAATAAGGGTCTTCACCAATAAAAATTGGGCGAAAGGCTAAGGGCGCTTGTGGCACGCGAATGCGAATAAGGGTTTTATCTTGAATGCGAATAAGCTGAATATCATTAACGGATAGTAAGTTATGGCTAACGTGGTGTTTATCGTTAAAACGCTGCCACAAGTGTTCTAGCAGAGGCTCAGGTTTAGGTATGCCTTCGAGGGTGAAATGCCCTTTAACTTCTCTAACCCCTAAGATGATTTCACCGCCAATGGTATTGGCAAAGGCACTATAACTTTCCCACATATCTTCAGGCACTTTGCCTTGACCATCTCGGCCGCCAGCGAGTTTAAACTCCACTTGCACTGATTCTGCTAACTCATTGATATTATCCAACGCATAGGTATGAAATGTCATAGCAAACCTCCGATGTTGTTAGAGTCAAGATAGCGCCTTTAGTGGCAGGTGACTAGCAAGATAACTGCACTAGGTTTACTCCCCTTTAGTTTACTAGCCTTTAGCATGGCAGGTTTAGGCTTAGGTTTAGGCTAGGGTTAGGCAGTTTCACTGCCTGTATTGAATTGGCCAGGGCGGGCGTTTGGGCTATCTAAGGGTTAAATGGAGCGCATCAATAGTGAGTATAATCCCATGAGTCGAAATACTTATCCTTGTGAGTGACTTGTTCATGTTGCAAAGCTGCCATGAATAACACACTGTTGCAGCAATTGCGTAACCTTTGGTTGGGTGAGTTTCGTGGTTGTTTTAACTTGATTATGGGAGTGCAATTGCTGCCATCGAGAGGAATATTCCAAGGCTCATGGCTGAGGGGGGGGGAGTCATTTAGTATGACGCTAACGAACGACAAAATAATGGATTAACTATGGTTAGGTTTAAGGATAAGCTTAAGTATCTATTGGTTTTTTTAGTTTCGTTCTCGCTCGGAATGACGTTAGTGGCTGTGGCCGATAGATTTATCGCTAAGCGCATGATTGAGCGCGACGCTACAGTGCTTGCCGATAAATTTCATATGTATCTGTCTGAATCAGCAGATAAATTGCTGGAATTGCCAAGCTTAACCACACCGAACGGTTGCACCGCCGATATCGAAAAACTACTCAAACAAACCACCTTTGACGCTAACTTTATTCGCTGGGTTGCCATCACTAAAGATAATCGTGTGGTATGCCAAATCGATGAAACTAACCACAATATTGAAACGATTAGTAGCCATAAAATCAAAGAAAGCATCAGCATAGGTGTGGCCGCAGAAATTAAAAACTCGCATCACGAGATATTTATTATCCGCCATATGGATGGTTACGATTACATGGCCAGCATTACGCCGTTGCGGCCTTATTTTTTTGTACCGCTTGATTGCAGACGATGCCTTGAATATCGAGTGTCTTTGGATTCAGAGCCGTATTTTGAATTTGGGTTAAATAACTTTGACGATGAAGAAGTGGTGTCTTCTAGCGTCGTGCATCATGGTGATTTTTATCGTGCCACTTTCTCATTGTCCGGCAATCAACTCTTTTTAGATCAATACTCGCAAATGGGATGGGAAATCAGCCTGATCACCGGCTTGTTATTGGCGGCTTTAGCTTGTGTTATGTATTGGCGCTGGCTAACGGTGAGAATGTCTTTGCTCGGAAAAATAAATCGCGGCATAGCTCGTGATGAATTTGTGCCTTTCTATCAACCTATGGTGGATGGTATTAGCGGCCAGATGGTGGGAGCCGAAGTGCTAGTGCGCTGGCAACGTCCAAATGGTAGTTATATACCACCGAATCATTTTATTCCCTTTGCTGAGTCTCATTATGTCATCATACCTATGACTGCAAGCATGCTGCGCCTAGTGATTGAAGACATAAAGCAACATGGTGCCGCGCTGCCTGAGTTATTTTTTAGCATAAATATTGTGCCGGCCCATCTTGAAGATGATCGTCTATATCAGCAGTTACAACTGATAGTTGCTAGTGGCGTGTTAGGTCAGCACCAGTTATCGCTGGAAATTACCGAGCGCATGCCGATTAATGATATGGAATTGGCTAAAACCACTCTCAACAAAATATTTTCGCTGGGAATTGACTTAAAACTTGATGATGCCAGCACGGGTTACGGCTGTTTTAGCTATGTGCAGAACCTAGGAATTAGCACGCTTAAAATCGATAAGATGTTTGTTGATACCATAGGGCATGAGCAAAACTTTAGTCGTAAGACTTTAGATGCCATCATCTTGTTTGCTAAAGAGTCGCATCTCGAGATGATTGCCGAAGGCGTAGAAACAAAGCAGCAGCAAGCCTATTTGCATGGATTGGGGGTGCGGTTAATTCAAGGTTACTGCTATGCCAAACCGTTACCGGCTGATGAGTTTTTTACCTTAGCCAGAAACTGGCTGCCACTTCCTACGTCTGCGCCGGACATAAACGTAGCCAAGGTAAAAGTACCGATGGAGAGTTAAATTGGCTACTACTTAGCAACATAAGCCTGTGTGATAGCAGTGAATGTATAGAAAGCAATATTCACTGCTAGTTGCCATACCGATTGTCAAGAAATGCTAAAGATAATCACATAACCGAATGATAGTTGAGACAAAATATGGCAGTAGTTGTAATGTTAATCATCAGCAACGCTACATGGTTCGCCTTCGCCTTATGACTCTATCTACACAACAACATACCGACTTAACCGTAAAATTCTTTAAAAGCGAAATTGCCGATAATCGAGGTAATTTGATTGATACCTATTAGAAATATGATGACTTTTGGTTAGAGCATGACCATAAGTTTATTCAGTTATTGTTCCCCATTGATACTGGTACCCGCTTTAATCGCCATGCGCCATTAGTGAATGAGTTGACGATAGCCGCCTTTGAGCAAGACCCCGCCCTAAAGGCTGCGCACCTAGCAAACCTTGATCGCTTACTGGCTTATTATTCTATGCAGCGCAGCGGCAGTAAGATCAGTGCAGCGCGCGCGATTAATCCGAAAAACTGCGCTTGGCTTAAATGGCATGATCATAATCAACTACGCCTTACCCGCATCATGCGCTCTATCTGGCTATTAACCGACAAACCACTGGCCTACGCCATCCGCGATTTTATCGTGCATCACGCCACCTCTTATCAAGGCAGTGAAGTGCGCGATATCACCATACAACACTGGCAACATTTTGATGCCGAGTCGTCGGACATTCGCGCAAAAATTACTGAGCACGGGGATTAAGGCTGGCGCGAATAGATGCAATAAGTATCATCAGCGCTAAGTAGTATGGCGGCTAAGGCCGGTGGTGAGGGGCAGGACATCAAGTTGTTAGCTATGGTCATAATTTAGGTTGGTGTACAACTTGGGGTACATATTAACAAAAACGGGCTTTCCATCGCTGAAAAACCCGTTATTAGACAATTGCTTAGACTTAGGGTCTTAGTTCATGCCGTATTTCTTTAATTTCTTACGCAAAGTACCGCGGTTGATGCCCAGCATGTTCGCTGCGCGAGTCTGGTTACCACGGGTGTGCTGCATAATGATGTCCAGCAGAGGGGCTTCAACTTCACAAAGCACCATTTCATAAACTTCTTGTGCTTCCTGACCGTCCAACTGAGCGAAGAAGTTGCTTACGGCACGCTTTACAGCGTCACGTAATAACTGTGGCTTGATGGTGCCGTTAGCGGTTTCAATTTTACCAACGGTAAGCTGATGAACTTCTGTGTGAGTTGTCTGATCAAACATTCGTATTCTGCTCTTTATTAATTTTGCACTAATTCGTCAAAAAATTTTTCAACAAGGGAAGCTTGTTCTTGTGGCGTTTCGAGTTGATTAAAGTCAGCTCGAAATTGCCGTTCAGAATCGCCATCCAGATACCAGCCCATGTGTTTTCTGGCAAAACGGACACCTTTGTATTCGCCATATAACCCATATAATTTGGACAAGTGTTCCAACATTACCTGCCGTTTCTCTTCAAGTGAGATTGGCGCTAGCTCTGTCCCTGTCTCCAGGTAGTGTTGGATTTCTCTGAAAATCCAGGGTTTCCCCTGAGCTCCCCGGCCTATCATCACGGCGTCGGCACCGGTGTAATCCAGCACATGGCGGGCCTCTGCCGGTGTCCTAATGTCGCCATTTGCGATAATAGGTATCGTGATTGATTGTTTTATCGCCTTGATAGTGTCGTACTCGGCATTACCCTTGTACATGCACTGTCGAGTTCGGCCATGAACGGCGAGCGCAACAATGCCACTGTCTTGAGCTATTTGGGCAATTTGAACACCATTTTTATGTTCAGGATCCCACCCCGTGCGAATTTTCAGTGTGACTGGTACATCAACCGCATTGACCACAGCTTTAAGAATTTCTTCTACCAACTCTGGACTTTGCATTAATGCAGAACCAGCAAACTTCTTATTCACCTTTTTGGCTGGGCAGCCCATATTGATGTCGATGATGTGCGCGCCTTGTTCAACGTTGAACTGTGCGGCCATCGCCATCAGATCTGGATCTGCACCGGCAATTTGTACTGAGCGTATGCCTTCCTCACCAGAATGTGTCATACGCTGGCGGCTTTTGGCGCTATCCCAGACTTCTGGGTTGGCCAATAGCATTTCTGACACCGCCATGGCAGCGCCATAACGGATACAGAGATTTCGAAAGGCTTGATCGGTGACTCCCGCCATTGGGGCCACGATCAGCTGATTGGTCAGTTGATAGGGTCCAATCTGCATTGTTAGATCACCTTGCGCTTCAAAGGGGCGCTATAGTACGACTTTTTCCGCGCCGAGGAAAGGTTAATAAATAACCTGGGAATAACTTTTTTGCTTGACATTTAATTGTCAGAAGTCAATAGCGGCGCGGGGTTGCGTTGCTAAAACGTTATTTTCGTACACCTGTCAAGCGTGTCCAGTCTTCTTTGTGAACAGCTTCATCCATGTTGAACCACTGGCTGTAACATTCACTAATTTCATCTGCTTGCTCACGCAGCAGGCCAGAAAGGGCTAACACGCCGCCAGTTCTTACTTTTTCAGCAATCAGTGGCGCTAATTCACGCAGAGGACCTGCTAGGATGTTAGCTACTAGTACGTCGGCCATTAAACCATTAGGTTGATCTTCTGGGAGGTATAACGCCAGTTGATCAGCCACGCCATTGCGCTCAGCGTTGGCTTTAGAAGCGTCTATGGCTTGATAGTCGATATCAACGCCAGTCACTACCTTGGCGCCGAGTTTTAAGGCGGCAACGGCCAAGATGCCTGAGCCACAACCAAAGTCGATGACGTCTTTATCTTGCAGGCTTAAGCTGTCTAACCACTCTAAACACAGGGCGGTGGTTGGATGGGTACCAGTACCGAAAGCTAAGCCTGGATCTAAAATCACATTGACGGCGTTCTCGTCAGGGATTTCACGCCAACTTGGGCAAATCCACAGACGCTGGCCAAATTGAATCGGGTGGAAGTTTTCCATCCATTCACGCACCCAGTCTTTATCTTCAATTTGCTCAATTTTGTGAGTGAAGTTTTCGCCTAAATAAGGCAAGGTTTTCAGCATGTCGATGACTGGTGCTAAATCCATAGCGGCATCGAATAAGGCGATGACTACCGTATCGCTCCACAGTGGGGTTTCACCCAGCTTAGGTTCAAAAATTGGCTCATCCTGACCATCTTCAAAAGTGATGGAGACAGAACCTAGCTCCATAAGTAAATCACTAAGTAATTCGGCTTCTTGTTTACCGGTGTGGATGCGCAGTTGGATCCAGGCCATATTGTTTGCCCCTGTGGCGAGTCATTTGACGAAAACCTCTATTCTAATACAAACCTAGGGTAGCAGGCGACAAATGCCGCATTTTAGCGCTTAGATGGGTAACTTAAGCGCTAATGCGTGCTTAAGTGTTGGAGTTGCTTGTCGCAATAAGAGAATAATGGTTTGAATAAGAGCGTTGCTTAAATTCAGCCGTGATTTAAATTAGGTTGTTGCTTAAATTAAATCGCCGTATGTAGATAATAAAAAAGCCACCGAGTAGGTGGCTTGATTGGCATCAGACGTTAGCGAATGATTAAGACTTAGCGCGTTTCATCGCGGTAAAGAATTCTTCATTGGTCTTAGTCATAGCTAATTTATCGATTAAGAATTCCATCGCGCTTACTTCATCCATAGGATTCAAGATTTTACGCAGAATCCACATCTTTTGTAATTCATCAGACGTGGTTAATTTTTCTTCACGACGAGTGCCGCTGCGGTTGAAATCAATCGCTGGGAATACGCGCTTTTCAGCCGCTTTGCGAGACAGGTGTAACTCTTGGTTACCTGTACCTTTAAATTCTTCGTAGATCACTTCGTCCATCTTAGAACCTGTATCTACCAGAGCGGTTGCGATAATAGTTAAGCTGCCGCCATGTTCAATGTTACGCGCCGCACCAAAGAAACGCTTTGGACGGTGCAGGGCGTTAGCATCAACACCACCAGTCAGAACCTTGCCTGATGATGGAATAACAGTGTTATAAGCACGAGCCAGACGAGTAATAGAATCTAATAAGATAACTACGTCTTTCTTGTGTTCAACTAAACGCTTAGCTTTTTCAATCACCATTTCAGCAACTTGTACATGGCGGCTGGCTGGCTCATCAAACGTAGAAGCAATAACTTCACCTTTAACTAGGCGTTGCATTTCAGTTACTTCTTCAGGACGTTCGTCGATCAGCAATACCATCAATACCACTTCTGGATTGTTGTAGCTGATTGACTGAGCAATGTTTTGCAGCAGCATGGTTTTACCGGCTTTAGGAGGAGCCACGATCAAACCCCGTTGACCTTTACCGGTAGGTGAGCATAAATCTAAAATTCGGGCGGTAATATCTTCAGTTGAACCGTTACCACGCTCCATGCGAATACGTTCTTCAGCATGTAAAGGGGTTAAGTTTTCAAATAAGATTTTATTACGAGAGTTTTCAGGCTTATCGAAGTTAACTTCATTGACTTTCAGCAGTGCGAAATAACGCTCGCCTTCTTTAGGCGGTCGGATTTTACCAACAATGGTATCACCGGTTCGCATATTAAAGCGGCGGATTTGGCTTGGCGAAACATAAATGTCATCTGGGCCAGCTAAATAAGAACCGTCGGAACTTCGCAGGAAACCAAAGCCATCTTGGAGGATTTCAAGAACACCACCACCGAAAATATCTTCCCCACTTTTGGCATGGGCTTTCAGGATAGAGAAAATGATATCTTGCTTACGTGCACGAGCCATATTTTCTAGGTTCATGCTATCAGCTAAGGAGACTAATTCAGAAATCGGTGTATCTTTTAATTCAGTTAAATTCATCTTGATGGGTCTTGTTGTACGCGACAGAGCTTACCGCGCTCAATCTAGTTCGAGTGGATGCAATGAGTGTGATTGAACAGCGAGAGGTGAAAATATGTTATCTGGTTATTAAAGTAGCACCATAGCGTTGCAGCGTCCAGATATTTGCGAGCATGACGACACAATTTTATGAATTAACTGCGTCGCCATGTCCAAGGTTGGCGATTTTGTGATCGCCAACCTTAATTTGGATTAAATTTGAGCGTCAATAAACTCTTTTAATTGAGTTTTAGATAAAGCACCAACTTTAGTCGCTACTAATTCGCCTGCTTTAAATAACAGTAAAGTAGGGATACCACGTACACCATATTTCGCAGGTGATACGCTATTTTGATCGACGTTTAATTTACCGATAACCAGTTTACCTTGGTACTCACCGGCAACGTCGTCAAGGATAGGAGCAATCATCTTACAAGGACCACACCATTCAGCCCAAAAATCGACCAAAATTGGTAATTCTGACTTTAATACGTCGTTTTCGAAGCTGTCGTCGCTCAGGGTAATAATTTTATCGCTCATGATATTCTCCAGTTTGGTTGCCATTGCTGGTTTGTTAATGGCTTACGCTGTATATTGGGGACAAATTACGGATTTTCAAGTGACCGTTTTTACTTGCCGCTATTTCAAACGATCAAGTATCTTATTGCAACCCCAACAGGTAAAATGCCGCTATGAGCGAAACACATTTATCTACACAAAAATTTGCCAATTTGCCTTTGCACCCACAAGTGCTGGAAGCGTTAAATGAAAACGGCTTCGAATTTTGTACGCCAATTCAGGCAATGTCATTACCTATCTTACTGAATCATCACGATCTTGCCGGTCAAGCACAAACAGGTACTGGTAAGACAATGGCGTTTTTAGTGGCTACCTTTAACCACTTATTGACGGTTGCCGATGTTGAAGGTCGTCAAACCAATCAACCTCGCGCCATTATCATGGCACCGACTCGCGAATTAGCGATTCAGATTGCTAAAGATGCCAATTTATTGAGCAAGCACACCGGCCTGAAAACGGCGATTATTTATGGTGGCGAAGGTTATGATGCGCAATTAAACGTATTAAATCAGGGCGTTGATGTATTAATTGGCACCACTGGCCGGATTATTGATTTTGTGCGTCAAGGGGTGATTAACCTGAGCTGCATTCAAGCGGTAGTATTAGATGAAGCCGATCGTATGTTTGATCTGGGCTTTATTAAAGATATCCGTTTCTTATTTAGACGTATGCCGGATGCTAATACCCGTTTGAATATGCTGTTCTCTGCTACTTTGTCGATGAAAGTGCAGGAGTTAGCGTATGATCATATGAATGATCCGCAAAAAGTTGAAATTGCTCCGTTAGAAAAAACCTCTAAAAATATTAAAGAAGAAATCTTCTATCCATCAATGGAAGATAAGAGTCGTTTATTACAGAGCTTGATTGAAGAAGATTGGCCTGAAAAAGCGATTGTGTTTGCCAACACTAAACACATGTGTGAAAAATTGTGGGCCGCATTAGAAGGTGATGGTCACAGAGTTGGCTTATTAACCGGCGATGTTCCACAAAAGAAACGTCTTAAAATTCTTGAGCAGTTTACCGAAGGTCAATTAGATCTGTTAGTAGCCACCGATGTTGCGGCGCGCGGCCTACATATCTCTGATGTGTCACACGTCTACAACTATGATTTACCTGATGATTGCGAAGATTATGTGCACCGTATTGGTCGTACTGGTCGCGCTGGTCAAAAAGGTGTGTCAGTGAGTTTTGCCTGTGAAGAATATGCGCTTAATTTGCCTGCCATTGAAGAGTACATTAGCCATCAGATACCGGTGAGCGAATACGATAGAGAAGCACTATTAGATGATATCGCGCCGCCTGTGGCCATTCATCGTAAGCATCCGAACCCTCGCACGTCGCGGGATCGCAATAGTGCCCCACGAGGAGCGAGTCCTCGCAATCGTAACAGTCACACCCGCCAACGTAGGGCTTAATCTCCATATGCGAGTTGATTTGTACGCTGCTATTACTTTGGGTTCTAACAGTTTCAATATGTTAGTTGCACGAACCCGTGGGCATCAGCCGCAGGTGATTGCAAAATATAAACGTAAAGTCCGCCTTGCTGAAGGCGTGGTTGATGGTCGCTTGAATGATGAAGTCATGCAGCGGGGACTGGACTGCCTAGCTATGTTTGGTGACATGCTTCAATATCATCAAGTGCCCCACGGCAATGTCGCCGTAGTGGCGACCGCGACGTTAAGAACCATTAATAATGCCGATGATTTCAGCGCTAAAGCTGAGCCTTTATTGGGCCATCCCATCGAGGTGATTTCCGGCATGCGTGAAGCTGAGCTCATTTATCAAGGAATGGTGGCCAATACTAAAGGCTATGGACGCCGTTTAGTGCTTGATATTGGTGGCGCCAGTACCGAATTTATTGTGGGCGAAGGTCAAGAAGTGCTGTTTAAAGGCAGTGTCGGTTTTGGCTGCGTTACTTTTACCCGCCGCTTTTTTGCCGATAGCCCTTATCAGTTGCAAGATTTTGATGATGCCGCTGTGGCGGTTGAAGAAATTCTTGGCAGTGATAAGGCACGCCTCAAAGAGCTAGGTTGGCATGGTGTGGTTGGCGCTTCTGGTTCAGTGCAATCTGTGATTGAATTATTGGCGCACCGTGAAGTACCTCAGCTTATTACTCGGGAAGTGTTAGTCAGTTTGCAGCAAGAAATCTTAGCGGCCTCTGATAGTCACTTGAGTCATATCCGTGGTTTGAATCCTGAACGTGCGCCGACGTTTGCCGCTGGGGTTGCTATCTTACTGGCATTATTCAACATCTTAGGGCTGGAAAAACTGCATCTTTCTGGCGGCGCTTTGCGCGAAGGGGTGTTGCAGTTATTGGCCGATCGTTTGTTAGATGACTAATATTGCCGCATAAAAAAAGCCAGAGCATGCTCTGGCTTTTTTGTGCGTCATTTTTGTTGAGTCGTTAGTTGCTAGTTGCTAGTTGCTAGTTGCTAGTTGCTAGTTGCTAGTTGCTAGTTGCATTAGTTGCAGGTACTTATTGTCACTAGGCTTTATTAACTATCGTCACTAGATCTTGCTCAAGGCTCACTTGTGGGCGCTCAATAATGCGGCCAATTTCAGTATTCTCTTGCTGGATAATAAAGGTAGGAATGCGGCTAAATTCATACTGACTGCTCAGACCATTGGGATCTTGTTTTTGTCTATCAACCCCTAAATAACGCACGCTAATGTTGGGGTTATTGACTGCTGCCATTAATTCAATAAATCGCGGTGTTTCGCGGTGGCAATCTGGACACCAAGTGCCAATAATCACTATGACTTCTGTCGGCTTATCAATGGCTTTTAATGCCGCTAACGCGTTGGCGTCGGCTTGATAGCTTTGCTCATGGCTAAAATCATCTAACGCCATTAAGGCTTGTGGGCTAACCTCTCCGGTTAAAATCACTTCGTCTTGCTCCTCTGCGCAAATGGCAAATAGGTTTTGTTCTTGATCATTGAATCCGCAACCACTGTTGGCCAGTGCTAATGGGGAAACTAGTACACTGGATAATAGCAGGCTGGCGATAGTCGTGGCTTGAGTTGTTTTCATGTTCATTATTGTTTTTTGGCTCATCGAAGGCTCCATTGCAACTTGATGACCTATCGAACCATGGATAGCTGCTAAGGTATAGCCAGAGCATTAGTGGCTGTTAAGCAGATCACTCTTTTAGCGGCTAAATTTAAGGCAGCAAAAAGGCTACACTAGGTAGCCTTTTGGTAAGCATGATAAGTACTTAGACTTTTTCTTCCTGCAGCCACTGCGCCGCACGTTTGGCGAAGTAAGTTAAAATGCCATCGGCGCCTGCGCGCTTAAAGCATAATAAGGATTCCATCACTATGGCTTTTTCTGCCAACCAACCGTTTTCAATGGCCGCCATATGCATGGCATATTCACCACTCACTTGATAAGCAAAGGTTGGCACAGCAAGTTCGGTTTTGACGCGATGCACTATGTCTAAGTAAGGCATACCAGGCTTAACCATCACCATGTCGGCGCCTTCTTGAATATCTAATGCTACTTCGTGCAAGGCTTCATCTGAGTTGGCAGGGTCCATCTGGTAGCTGTGCTTGTTGCCACCTTTAAGATTGCCGGCTGAACCCACGGCATCACGGAACGGGCCGTAGTAGTTAGACGAATACTTGGCGCTATAAGCCATGATCTGAGTATTGACGTGACCTGCGGCTTCTAAGGCGGCGCGAATAGCACCAATGCGGCCATCCATCATGTCAGATGGCGCCACAATATCAGCGCCAGCTTCGGCGTGAGACAAGGCTTGCTTTACTAAGATTTCAGTGGTGATATCGTTAAGGATATAACCCTCGTCATCAATAATGCCGTCTTGGCCATGAGTGGTGAAAGGATCAAGTGCCACATCTGTCATGACTCCCAGTTGCGGGAATGCTTGCTTTAGGGCGCGTACAGCGCGCTGGGCTAAGGCATCAGCGTTATAGGCTTCTTCGGCCAATAGGCTCTTCTTTTCAGCCGGCGTGACTGGAAACAGGGCAATTAAAGGAATGCCTAGTTTTACCAATTGCTCGGCTTCTTTGAGTAACAAGTCTATGGTGTAGCGCTCTATGCCAGGCATAGAAGCAATTTGCTCAGTGCGGTTGTCGCCGTCGATAACAAACATTGGATAAATCAGGTCGTTAACCGTTAAACGGTTCTCGGCCATTAAGCGGCGGCTAAATTCATGTTTGCGCATGCGGCGCATTCTGCGATTTGGAAAAGCACTGGTAATGATATTCACATTCGACTCCTGAATAAAATAACAAATCGCATCTCTAACTTGCGAGACAGACGCGATTTCGACCCTGATTTTTAGCTTGATATAAGGCGTTATCCGCTTGCTCAAGTAATTCAGCGGCTTGATCATCATTGCTGATAACCTTGGTACTGATACCTATGCTGACGGTAAGCGCAATAGCTTGCCCACGCCTATCTAGTTGTAAATTTGCCACGGCCAAACGAATGCGCTCGGCAATATGCTGCGCGCCGCTTACGTCGGTATTGGGCAGAAGAATAGCAAACTCTTCACCACCAAAACGTGACAATAGATCGGTTGGGCGTTTAAGTTGCTGCTGGATAGCTATGGCTATGGTTTTGAGGGTTTCATCCCCCGCCATATGACCAAAGGTATCATTGATGGATTTAAACTTATCAATATCTATCATCAGCAGGGATAGCTGGCTCTGTTGGCGGCGGCTGATACGGCATTCAGCTAAGATGCGCGCATCAAATGCTTGGCGATTTCTCACGCCTGTAAGGCTATCCGTTTCTGTCTGCACTGTGAGCTTATGATTGGCTTCACCGAGTTCTTTAAGAGCAATTTCAAGCTCTAAGGTGCGTTGCTGCACCATATCCTCTAACTCTTCGGCGCGTTTCGCCTCAGTGCGCAACGCCTCTAAACGCACCTTTTGCAGATGATCGCTTTGCTCCTGCGCCAATTGCTGCGCGTGCAGAGTCGCCTTTGATTGCAAGTGGAAACGATAGGCCATTACACCAGCTAATAATACGATTTCAGTAGACATGGCCAGTAGCAGCGGTGAGGTGGGTCCGCCTTGGAAATAGATAATGTTGAGGTAAGACAGGCTACTGCCAAGGGTTCCCAATAGAATCAGGGTCCAAGCGATCAAAGATAAGGTGGCTAAGGTATGGCCGCGGCGAGTTAACACCCAAGCGGTATAAATCATTAAGCTGCAACTAGCGATGGCCGCAATCAGCTGCAGCTTGAGTGTCATAAGGCTTTGATCTACCAAGGCAACTAACATTAATAGCAGCCACACGGCCACGGCTGTACGCAGCGCTCGTAGTAAGGGAATATCATGGCGCTTTAAGCACAAAAGCTTCTCGGTAAAAGTGAGACCGAAAATAAGCACTAAGGGGATGATGAGCAGTAACGCATAGTGTTGAATTAACGGCGATTCAGGCCAAAGATACTGAAAGCTGTAACCGCGTAGTGTCGCAACCAGCATAGACATTGCCAGCACATAGCCGGCGTAATAACCATAAGTGCTTGAGCGCATGGCTATCGCCAAAAATACCGCAAAAATACCGATAGCTAATAAGATGCCTATCTGCATGCCGGACTTTAAATTTTGGGTTTGCGCAATTTCAATATAGTGGGCGCGACTATAGAGGGTAATCGGCAGCTTACTTATGCCTTGGGTATTGAGCTTTAAGTAGAAATCGTAGCGATCGTTATGGCTTAAGTATAGCGGCAGTAAAAATTCACTAATGTTGACGTTTCGCTCGGTAAATACTTGGCTGTCGCCTAGGCGCCATTGCTTGATAAGCTGCTTGTTCTTCAGCAAAAAAACTTCGATATTATCTAAGTGAGGGTTATTAAGCTCAAGGCTCCATGCGGGCTTGTAGCCAGTATTAACGATAGAAAAAGTTAGCCATAAATGACGGGCGCCAAGCTTAGGTAAGGAGTCGCTAGGAAGCGCTTGCCACAGCAGGTCTTGCGACAGTAGCTCATTAATTTCAATATCTTGTGACTGCTGATTAAACTGCACATAGCTATTGAGCGGGTAAGTGTCAGTGTTGTTATGATCTAACAATAACGGCTCAGCTTGGCTGACGCCAATACCGCTTAATACCAATAAAAGGAATAGCTTAAACATATCAATCAAGTTTAAAAAATCGTTGGCTATTAAGGTAGCATTGCTCGGCAAACTCCTGTGAGTCTTGCTGTCTTAAGCTTGCAATACTATCGCTTATAAAGGGGAGGTACTTAGGCTCGTTGCGGCTAGATGTTGGCTTAGGACGCATGGAACGCGGTAACAAATATGGGCTATCGGTTTCGATAAGCAGGCGATTAGCTGGGATGTGTTTTACTACTTCCGCGAGCTCTTGGCCGCGGCGTTCATCGCATACCCAGCCAGTAATGCCAAGGTATAAGTCTTGTTCTATATAGGCTTCCATCTGTGCCTGCGTGCCAGTAAAGCAATGCAGCAGTGCTCGGCTAAGCTGTGGGCGATATTCTTTGAGGATAACCAAAAAGTCGTCATGGGCATCACGCTCATGCATTAATACCGGTAAACCTAATTCGCAGGCTAGCGCTAACTGCTCGCTAAAGGCTTGGCGCTGCATCGGCCGCGGTGAAAAGTCGCGATTATAATCAAGGCCACATTCCCCCACAGCAACTACCCAGGGCTGTTGGCAAAGCTGGCGCAATTGCTCCTGGCTGTGTTGACCCCATTGACTGGCATGGTGTGGATGGGTGCCAGCGGTTGTCCAAATCTGCTTTGGAAAACGCTGACACAACTCAAGGCTCTCTTGGCTCTCAGTTAAAGAACTACCAATATTGATGATGGGGCTAACCCCCACACTGGCGGCATCCGCGAGCACTTGCTCAAGGCGAGTCTCCATGGAATTGCCAATAATATTAACGGCAATATCTATGTAACGCTTCACGTTAGTCAACTCGCTTAACCCTCACTGCGCCATTTCTATCATCTTGCCCGAGCAGGAAAGAGCCGAGCGCGCCGCGCTCAATATAAACCTCTTGGCCAACGCTTATTTTATAACGGCGACCGTCCACTTGTCGCCATGCTTGGCCGTTGGTAAAGGTGACAACCAGATCGCCGCGGGCATCGCTATCGACTTTTGCCACAGTTAAATACACTTTTTGAAGCTCATCGCTCGTGCTTTTTTTAGTTTTACCAAAATCAGCACTGGTGTCGGCATTGATGGTTGCTGCCTGACTTGTTACTTGAGATGTGGCCTGAGTTGCAGTATCTGCTGCGCTCGCTTTAGCCGCTGGCGCTAAGGCTAATGCGGGGTCGACATTGGCGGCTAATTCATCAAAACAAATCAGCCGCTCAAGCTTGTCGCTAATGCTGCTGCATTGACTTAACTGCTGATGGATATTGGCAACGGCTGGGGTCGCGATAAAGAGAATTGCTAGAGTGGTGAGCGTGGGTGTCTTCATGGTACGTCCTTGTTATGTGATTCAGCGGCATGGCAGATTAAAACAAAACGCAGCATTCACCAAGGATGAATGCTGCGAAAACAATAGACTAACAGTCTATTGGTATTAGTTACTTATCTGTGCTTTCTGGCTTGTCAGTGTCGTCTTCATCATCGTTTTTGCTATAAAAACGCGCTGCTAATAATCCCGCTTCAAATAAAATCAGCATAGGAATGGCTAGCATGGTTTGCGAGATGATATCTGGCGGCGTTAATATCATGCCGACCACAAAGGCGCCAACCACTATGTAAGGACGCTTAGCTTTAAGATCCGCAACCGTGGTTACGCCCGCCCAGCATAGCAAGATAACTGCCACTGGGATTTCAAAGGCGAGGCCAAAGGCAAAGAACAGCTTCAATACAAAACTGAGGTAGCTATTAATATCGGTGGCGATATTAACACCTTCTGGTGCCACGCTGGTGAAGAAACCAAACACCACAGGGAAAACTACATAGTAAGCAAACGCTATCCCTAAATAGAACAGCAAGGTACTGCTGACTAATAAGGGGATGACTAAACGCTTTTCATGCTTATAGAGCCCAGGCGCCACAAAAGACCAAATTTGGTACAGCACGTATGGCACGGCAACAAAAAATGACAGGACTAAAGTCAGCTTGAAAGGTGCAAAGAAAGGCGCTGCCACATCAGTTGCAATCATACTGCCGGTTTCTGGCAAGACTTGCAGCAGAGGGGTTGCCATATAGTGGTAAATATCTTGTGCCCAATACACTAGGCACACAAATACCAGCAATACACTGCCGACGGCGTGCAACAGCTTGGTTCTTAGCTCTAACAAGTGGCTAATTAAAGGTTGTTGTTGCGACATCAATTATCCGTTAGCTTTTGGAGATGAGTCATTATTATTTGCACTCGGCGCAACCGTGTCTGCCGCGCTAGGTTCAACCTTAGGTTGAACGCTGTCAGCAGGGGTTGGAGTCTTAACGTCTTCCACCTGATAAGGACGGTTAACTGACTGCGCCGCTTGCTTAAGTTGCTCAATAGATTCTTGCAACTCAGGCGACAAATTGGATAATCCCTTATCTTCAGCTTTCTTTAGGTCTGAATGCAATTGCTCAATTTTGAGTTCATGCTCCAGCTCATCTTTGACTGAGTTGGCCATGCGTTTCATCGCACGGATCCAACCTGAAATGGTGCGAACGGCTACCGGTAAGCGCTCAGGGCCTAGTACAACTAGGCCTATGATGCCTATGAGTAGCAGCTCCATAAAGCCGATACCGTCAAACATAGGATTTTACGCCTGCTTTTCAGTGTCTGGCTTCTTGTCAGCGGCCGGCGCACTTGATTGAGCGGTTTGAGTAGGTTGAGCTGACGCCTGTGTGGCAGCAGTTTGCTCTTCGATAGCTTTCTTGTCTTCTTCGCTAGACATGGCGTTTTTAAAGCCTTTTACTGCGCCGCCTAAGTCACCGCCCAATGAGCGCAGTTTCTTAGTACCGAATAACAGCACTACGATCAGTGCGATAATCAAAAGTTGCCAAATGCTAATACCACCCATGTGTAGGTTTCCTCTCAAGAATATACTTGGTTCTATTATGAACCTGTCGTTATTTAGTGCTAGCTAAAGTTTGCGATTATTTGGTCTAGATCGCCATCCCCACAACCATAATATTGCGGCTGTGCTGAGGCAGACGATTGCCGGCCATAGTGTAACCTGCTGATTGAAAAATATTGTGCCACAGATCAATAAACTGGCGCTCGATATCAGCAGGTAATTGCTTTTATGTAACTGTCTTTGGTGTTTTATGTAGTGGTCGAGCAGTTTCTGCTGGCTACCTAACAACTTTTTACCCATGGTTAAGTTGTCATAAATCAGCTCTGGTAACTCAGGCATCTTGTCTGACCAAGAAGGCAGATTAGCCTTTACCTTATTGAACATGGCTTTAGGACCAACTTGCTCAGTCATCCATTGTTCAAGAAACGGTTTTGCTGTTTGCCATAAATCCAGCTGTGGGTAGAGTTGTCGCCCTAAGCCTTCAATATATAACAAGGTTTTTTCTATCAGCACCAGTTGCGGTTGCACCACAATTTTAAATTGGCGCGCAGTGCGAAACAGTTCTAACAAGACATGACCGAAAGATATTTCATTCAGCGGTTTGTTAAACATCGGCTCGCACACAGCTTTTATTGCTTGCTCAAACGCTTGAGTGTCAGTGTCACTCGTCACCCAGCCTGAATCTAAATAGACTTCGGCAATGCGGTGATAATTACGATTGAAAAAAGCCAGTAACACTTCGGCTAAATAGCGCTTATCTTCATCGTTCAAACTGCCCATAATGCCACAGTCTAGGCCAATGTAAAATGGGTCGTTTGGATGCTCCCGCGAGATAAAAATATTGCCAGGATGCATATCAGCATGGAAAAAATTATCACGAAATACTTGTGTGAAAAACAGTTCAACGCCGCGTTCAGCCAGTAATTTTAAGTTAGTGCCTTGGGCTTTTAAGGCGGCAATGTCAGACACTGGAATGCCATAAATACGCTCCATCACCATGAGGCGTGGAAAGCATAAATCTTCATAGACATAAGGAATGTATAAGGCGTTAGAGTCAATGAAGTTATTGCGCAGGCGCACAGCATTGTGGGCTTCAAGCTTTAAATTGAGCTCACCTAAAATGGTAGTGCGATAATCGGCCACCACTTCAATCGGGCGTAAACGGTTATCATCACCGAGCAACCAGTTAAGCAGCTTAGCGCTTTGCTCCATGAGCTCAAGGTCGGCTAAAATTTGCTGCTCAACATTAGTACGCAGGACTTTAAGCACCACGGCTTCGCCGGTGGATTTTAACGTCGCGGTATGCACTTGGCTAATGGAGGCCGATGCTAGCGGGGTATCGTCAAAATCATCAAACAAGCTAGCAAGCGGCGCTTGCAGCTCAGCTTCAATGGCAGCGCGAGCAAGTTCCGCGGCAAATGGCGGCACTCTATCTTGCAGCATGGCCAGTTGCTCAGCCCATTCATCATCGAGTAAATCGCGGCGTGTAGATAACATTTGCCCCAATTTAATGTAAACGGGACCAAGCTCTTGCATGGCCAATTTCAGCCGTTCAGCATGGTGCATATCAGGATGCTGATCGCGCACCCAAAATAAGGCGCATTTAATTAAGGTTAATGATTTAGGGCGCTGCTTGGCAGGAATGGCTTTATCTAGCCCAAAACGTAATAAGGTGCGCAGCACATGGTAGCCACGGCGAATACTAGCGAGAGTCATGAGCTTACCTTAGCAATCAACTGGCTTATTCTTTGTTGTAACGCTTGGGTGTCACGTTCAAGTTGTTCAATTTCATCGCATCTGTGAATAAATTCAATGCGATGCGGAGCGATTCGATATTCTTCGGTCGCTAATTCACCCATGTGTTGCCAGCTGGCTTGCCATAAGTATTGAGAGAACTCGATAGCCGAGCGGCCCGCTTGCTCAAGATGATGCACGGGGACATCGCCAATTAACTGCGATAATGGCTCGGCTAAATCAGGTGGGTTCATTTGTAGATAGCGGCTTAATGCTTGCAACACCTGAATATCGCCTTCAAGCACTAACTTATCTTGCTTGATTAAGTCAGTAACGCTCTCGCCGCGAGTGAGGGCGATTAAAGTGGCGATATCTGTGCGTAAACGCACATCGTGCTGAGCTTTGTAGTCGCTCAGCACTGCTATGCTATCGTGACAAATCAAACATAATGGGAATGGCAACTGGGCAAGCTCAATGACGATCACCTTGCCAATAAGCTGACTGCTGCGATATTCATGGGGGGCTTGCTTTTGTAAGCGCTCTAGGCCGGTTTCTACCAAGCCGCACACTAACATAGGCCATTCAATCAACATGTTAGAATTTGAATCCTTTATGTAATGCCACAACACCGTCAGTCATGTTGGTGTATTCCACTTGCTCAAAACCAGCATTTTGCATCATAGCTTTTAAGGTTTCTTGATCTGGGTGCATGCGAATCGATTCAGCCAGATACTCATAGCTGCCAGCATCTTTAGTGATGAAGTCACCCATCTTAGGTAGCACTTTGAAGCTATAAACATCATACACTTTGCGCATGATTTCATGCTGCGGAGTTGAAAACTCTAACACCAGTAATTTACCGCCTGGCTTTAAGACACGCTGCATAGAGCGCAGCGCCGCATCTTTATCAGTGACGTTACGCAGACCAAAGGCGATGGTAATGATATCAAAATGATTATCAGGAAATGGCAGGGCTTCAGCATTGGCTTGCACATAGCTAACATTGCCGATAATGCCGCGGTCGCGCAGTTTACTGCGGCCCACTTTTAGCATGGAATCATTGATGTCAGCTAACACCACTTGGCCTTTGTCACCGACTAACTTAGAAAACTTAGCGGTTAAATCACCAGTACCACCGGCCAAATCTAACACCTTCATGCCAGGGCGAGCGCCCGCAGTTTGAATGGTGAAACGCTTCCACAAGCGATGGATCCCAAAGGACATAACATCGTTCATGATGTCGTATTTAGCTGCAACCGAGTGGAAAACCCCAGCAACTAACTCGGCTTTCTTATCGGCATCAACGGTTTTATAACCAAAATGAGTGCTATTTGGCTTGTCCTCAGACATGGCAATGTATCCTATTCGCTTCAGAAGTAATGGGGGAGTGTAAGATAAAGCCAGCACGGGCAAAATCCTTAAACCAACACTCTGTGATCCAGTCCTTGATTCCGGTACTTGACCTTTAGATTGGGCATTAGACCATAAAGCGGCGGCGGGGTGAACCTATCCCCTAAGCTAAATGCTTGTAGTCGCTAAATTAGCGCGGTAATAAGTGACTTAACCGCCCCTGAATATAACTCATCACCAGTTCTGCTAATGCTTGGCCGCTATGGCGCATACCAGCCTCAAATCCTGCGGGGTGACAACTAGGCGCCGCCTCAGCCAAGTGACAATAGTGCGGCTGACATTCGCGGCCAAAACGGTATAGATAATAACAAGCATCCGCCAAAGGCACGCCAGCGCAGGTCATGGCGCTTGATGGCATGTCATTAATCGCATCAACATCTAGCTCTAAGGCTAATGGCGCGCCTTGGTGTAAATGCTTGATGATGTCGGCAATAGCATCCGTTAGGCTCAGTTGGCGGCGCTGCCAAATCGCCTGATAGCTGTGAAAGCGGCCATTGAACTGGGCTAATTGCTGCAAACTCGCGCGGCTGTTTTTGTGTTCATGTAGCCCAAGTATTTGATATTGGCCTAAGGCGCCGCTTTGTGCGGCATAACTAAAGCCGTTACCACTGTGGCGCCCTTCGGTTGGTCTGAAATCACTGTGAGGGTCAAGATTAACGGCGGTGACGGGAAGGGATGTGACTTGATAGAGGGCATCTATCAATCCAAAAGCATTGTTATGGCCGCCGCCGATGATAATAGGCTCAAGCCCAGCGCGCAGTAATTGTTGAGTCACGTGACTCACAGTTTCATCAAGTAGTGGTAGTTGCTGGCGTAAATCCTCAGCGCTGCCAACGGGTATAGACAAGTTGATTTCACCCATTATCAGCAGTTGCTCTGCTTGAAAAAAATCATTAGCTTGCCAATTGAGTAGTTGTTTTAGACAGGCTAAAAACCCAGGGCCACTGCCGCCGCGACCAAGATTTGCCCGCGGGCCTATGTCTTCGTTAATACCTAACAGTGCAAAGCGAGCGCCTTGCTGCTTAGCTTGGCTTAACGCTGCTGGGTTTAACTCGGTTAACCACTGACATTGCTCGCCAATATGAGTTTCTAGCGGGCGCTGACTGACCATCTCGCTGATGTGGTTTGGGCTTATGTGAGCTAAATGAATCATGGGCTATCCGTGTCATGATGAGATGGCTCATCATAGCCCTTAGCGCGGATAAAAAAAATAACAGGGAGCGAATGCTCCCTGATGATGTCACCGAGTTAACGGTGCGAGTAGGCGTATAGACTCTAGTGCGAGTATCGATTGCTCATATCTATTGTTTATATCTATTGTTCATATCTATTGCTTGAAGCTAACGCTAATAGCTGAAGTAAGTAGATAGCACTAGTGGATATCGTTCATTAGTTTATTCAAGATCGAGCGGTTCTGGCGATAAAATTACGCCGGTATTGTCCGCATAAAGGTGATCGCCAGGCAAGAAGGTCACGCCACCGAAATTGACCGGCACATCGACTTCACCCACGCCATTGGCATCGGCGCCGACAGGAATCGAGGCAACCGCTTGAATACCAATGTCTAATTCTTCTAAAGCATCGACATCGCGCACTGAACCATACACAAGTATGCCTTCCCAATTATTATTAACGGCTAACTGGGCTATGCTGGCATCCACGAGTGCGCGGCGCAGTGAACCACCGCCATCGACTAATAACACCTTACCTTGACCATCTTCAGAGAGAACCTCAGTAATCAAGCCATTATCTTCATAGCATTTAATGGTGCTAATGGCTCCGCCAAAGGAGCTACAGCCACCATAATTGCTGAACATAGGTTCGACCACATCAACCACATCAATGAACATGTCACACAGTTCTGAAGTGTTGTATTCCATATAAATTCCCCTTGCCGGTTAGGCAGAATAATCAAGAGTCTTGAGCCAGTATATAAGGCTTTATTGAAAAGAAAAGCGTTATCAATCACGCAATGGCTTGGAATAGATAAGAGTGAAATTAGCGAGGGCGGTAGTTTGGCGAGTCGAGCCAAATGATGCCAATCTTTAATGATAATTAAGATTGCCAATATTGAGTGACTGAGGGCACGATGGAGCATAACCTGTGGGTTGACATTCTTGGCTATTTTGCCTCGGTGATGGTGGCCATTTCATTAATGATGAAAGACATCATCTGGCTGCGCTGGCTAAACTTTGTCGGCTGTGTGGCTTTTACCGTTTATGGCGTGCTGATTTTAGCTTGGCCTGTGGCTGTGATGAATGCTTTTGTGGCTGGAATAAATAGTTATCATTTAATTAAAATCAACCGCCAAAAGCAGGCGTCAAGTGAACGAAACAACCCGCTTTGAGTCTATCTCAGATGCAATGCGCTAGCATGTAGCGCCGCAAGGTTTAACGCCCAAGCTTTAACACACCCAAGGTTGAACGCTGCAAAAATTGCAGGTGCAAGTTTAAAGAAACCATAGCGGCTAATTTTTATTAATCTGAATACTTAATATTCATAGCAATTAGCGGTTCGCGCGAGCCTTTAGCGGCGCGTAAACGGGCTAAATATTGCGGCCATAACTCAGTTTGATGAGTAGCTAAGTCAAACAGCACTTGCCATGAAAACAACCCAGTATCGTGGCCATCATCAAACACTAACTTAACGGCATAATTGCCAACGGGTTCAATGGCACTGATATTGACGTTTTTTTTGTGCGTGACTAACACAGGATTACCATGGCCGTGCACTTCGGCAGACGGTGAGTGTACTCGCAAGAATTCACAGGTCATTTGATGTAAGCTGCCATCGCTAAAACCTACTTCAAGAATGCGAGACTTTCTTTTTAATTTTAACGAGGTCACAAGTGGGGTTGTCATAAACAATATCCATCAGCCTGAGCTCAAGTGGCTACGAATGAGGCGTGCTCATCGCTCTCTTCTTGAGAACTTTGCATTGGTTGAAAATAGGAGCGTCATAGTATAACTCGCTGTGTGACAGTGCAAGTTGCTGGCATTTCTAGGTCTATAGTGGCTTTACTTAAGATAGATTAACGATTGAATTTGGAAGTGGTGGGTAACGGCTTAGGTCGGCATTAACAAAACGCCGCACTCTCAAGTGTCAAATACTATCGAGCGCGGCGCATCAGAGCAGTATTAGAGAATAAAGCGGCTTAAATCTTCATCTTCTACTAACGCATCTAAGTGAGCATCAACATATTCAGCATCAATAACTATGCGGCTGCCAGATTGTTCAGAAGCATCATAAGAGATATCTTCAATCAGCTTTTCCATCACAGTATGCAGACGTCGAGCACCAATGTTTTCGGTGCGCTCGTTCACTTGCCATGCTGCACGCGCAATGCGTTTAATGGCAGACTCTGCAAATTCAATGTGCACGCCTTCGGTGGCCATCAGCGCAATATACTGAGTGGTGAGTGAGGCATGTGGTTCAGTTAAAATACGCTCAAAATCTTCAGCGCTTAGCGCATCAAGCTCAACACGAATTGGCAGACGACCTTGCAGTTCTGGAATTAAATCCGATGGCTTAGCCATTTGGAATGCGCCAGAAGCAATAAACAGAATATGGTCAGTCTTTACCATGCCGTGCTTAGTGGTTACTGTACAACCTTCCACTAATGGCAGTAAATCGCGCTGCACGCCTTCGCGAGACACATCAGGGCCTGAGCTTTCGCCGCGCTTACAAATCTTATCGATTTCATCTAAGAAGACTATGCCGTGCTGCTCAACTAATTCAATCGCTTGCTCTTTTAAGTCTTCTTGGTTCACCAACTTAGCCGCTTCTTCTTCAATCAATTGCTTAAAGGCATCTTTGATTTTTAGCTTACGGCGTTTAGTCGGCGCATTACCCATGTTCTGAAACAGGCTTTGTAACTGGTTAGTCATTTCTTCCATGCCAGGTGGCGACATGATGTTTACACCGGCTTGTGGCTGAGCTAAATCCAGTTCAATTTCTTTATCGTTAAGCTCACCTTCACGTAATTTCTTACGGAAAATCTGGCGAGTATGAGACTGGGTATCGCTCTTGCTGTCATTGTCCCAGTCATCTTTTGGTCTAGGCAATAAGGCATCAAGAATACGCTCTTCGGCGGCTTCTTCAGCGCGCGTGCGGCACTTAACCATTTGTTGTTCGCGGGTCATCTTAACTGCGGAATCGGTAAGATCGCGGATAATTTGTTCCACTTCTTTACCCACATAACCCACTTCGGTGAATTTAGTAGCTTCAACCTTAATAAATGGCGCTTTGGCAAGTTTGGCTAAGCGGCGGGCAATTTCTGTTTTACCAACACCGGTAGGGCCAATCATTAGAATATTTTTAGGGGTGACTTCTTGACGAAGATTGGCGTCTAACTGCATCCGGCGCCAGCGATTACGCAGGGCAATGGCAACAGAGCGTTTGGCCTTGTGCTGACCAATAATGTGAGCATCTAACTCGTGTACTATCTCACGTGGAGTCATTTCAGACATGGTAATACCTCTAACGCTCTAAGATTAATAGTTAATTTCTTCAATCGTTTTGAACTGATTGGTAAACACGCAAATATCACCGGCTATGGTGAGCGCTTTTTCGCAGATGTTGCGAGCGTCAAGTTCAGTGTTTTGTAATAAGGCTAACGCAGCGGCTTGGGCATAGTTGCCTCCTGAGCCAATGGCGATTAAGTCATGCTCTGGCTGCACGACATCACCATTACCTGTGATGATTAATGAGCATTCAGTGTCAGCAACCACTAGCATGGCTTCGAGTTTTCTGAGCATGCGATCGGTGCGCCAATCTTTAGCGAGTTCAACCGCCGATTTTAACAAGTGACCTTGGTGCATTTCGAGTTTGGCTTCAAAACGCTCAAATAGAGTAAAGGCATCAGCGGTACCCCCGGCAAAACCGGCTAAAACTTTACCGTGGTAAAGGCGGCGTACTTTTTTGGCATTGCCTTTCATTACCGTGTTGCCGAGTGACACTTGGCCATCACCAGCAATAACGACTTGATTGTTGCGGCGTACAGATACGATAGTGGTCACGATAATTCCTCTTTAAGTGCCAGCCAATATAATCATTGGCGGTGCGATAACTATAAATATGGGGGTATCTTAACGAATATCAAGGGGGGAATTGTGAGGGGTTGAGAATAAACAAACGCCGAGCACATAAGGCTCGGCGTTAGGAGTATAACGGTAACAATTGCTGACTAAAACTCGCCTATCCTTCCCACAGCCACACTTGACAACCATTGATGCCAACTTTTTGCAGCTTGTGGCGCTGGCGTTCAGCCTCACGCTTGCGCTCGTAAGGACCTAAGACCACCTTAAACCAAGTACCTTTAGCACCATCGGTTCTGCGCACTTGCGCTTCTAACCCTTGAAAAGCGATAACCGCTTTCATTTCATTGGCTTGAGATTCAGAGCGAAATGAACCGCATTGCATCTGATAAGGTCTGGTGGGTTTAGTCTCAACCGGCAAGTCGATAATCACTTGCTTATTTTCCAGCTCCTTTTGATAGCTCCACTCTTCCTTAGGTTTAGGCGGTAGTGCATTCGGATCGGGTTTTGCCGCAGGCTTAGTGGCCTTGACTGGCGCTTCAGCCGTTACAGGGGCTGCTGGAGTATCACTGCCAGACTTGAGGAAATATAAGAAATAGCCAAAGCCCCCAATCAAGATAACTGCGATAACAATCAACAAAAAGTTAGGCTTTTGTCCATTAGCTGCAGCCGAACTGCGTTTTGCAGTCCGACCACCAGTCGCTTTGCGGGGGGTGCCTGTGCTGCGCGGTTTTCTATTGGCGTAGTCACGGTTTGTCATTAGTCGCCTTACATCCTTTCAAGCGTTTCAATGCCAAGTAAATCTAAACCTTGCTTTAAGGTCTTGGCAGTTAATTTAGCTAACAACAATCGGCTCTTCATTTGTGTTTCACTTTCAGCGGCCAAAACTGGGCACGCCTCATAGAAGCTTGAGAAGTTACCGGCCAGTTCGTATAAATAGGCGCATAAGGCGTGAGGTTGACCTTTAGCGACCATGCGATTTAATACTTCACCGAACTGAGCTAACTTGTTGCCAAGCTCTTTCTCTTTGTCGTGAGTTAATTCAATGCTGGCATTGCTTAAATCAATGTTTTCGGCGCGCTTAAAGATGCCGGCAACACGAGTAAAGGCATACAGTAAGTAAGGCGCGGTATTGCCTTCAAAGCTAAGCATTTGCTCAAAGCTGAAGATATAATCGCTGGCGCGGTTCTTGGATAAATCCGCATACTTCACTGAGCTAATGCCAACAACGCGGGCGATATTTTCCAGCGTTTCTGCATCCATGTCTGGATTCTTGCTGCGAACTAATTCCAGCGCGCGGGTGTTAGCTTCAATCAGCAAATCAACCAGTTTAACTACGCCGCCAGAGCGAGTCTTAAACGGACGACCATCTTCACCGTTCATTGTGCCAAAACCTAAGTGCTCTAAGCTCACAGATTCTGGAGCAAAGCCGGCTTTCTTCGCCAGTGAAAACACTTGCTGGAAGTGCAGGGCTTGGCGTAAGTCAACAAAGTACAGTACGCGATCGGCCTTAAGTACATTAGCGCGATAGCGAATAGAGGCTAAATCGCTAGTCGCATACAGATAACCGCCATCAGCTTTCTGGATGATAACGGGCAGTGGCTCGCCTTCTTTAGTGCGGAATTCTTCTTGGAACACCACTTTGGCACCGTTGCTTTCAGACAGCAAACCTTCGGCAGCTAAATCGCTAACAATCACTGGTAAGTCATCGTTATAGGTGCTTTCACCTTTAACATCGGCGCGGGTCATGCTGACGCCTAAACGCTGATAGATATCAAAACAATGGTTGAGTGAGATATCGTTAAATTGCTGCCACAGTTTATGGCAATACTCATCGCCTGATTGCAGCTCAACCACTAAATTACGAGCGCGAGTGGCAAAATCTTCAGACTCATCAAAACGTAACTTGGCAGCGCGGTAAAAACCTTCTAAATCAGATAATTCTAATTCGGCATGCTCACCGTGTTGGGCGCGCAGCTCTTCCATATAGGCCAGCAGCATACCAAATTGGGTACCCCAGTCGCCTACGTGGTTTTGACGAATGACCTTGTGGCCTAAAAACTCTAACGCGCGCGCGCATGCATCACCAATAATGGTGGAACGTAAGTGGCCTACGTGCATTTCTTTAGCAAGGTTAGGGGATGAGTAATCCACTACGATAGTTTGACGTTCAGGCAGGGTAATCCCTAAATGATCGTCCGCCAATGCGGTTTGCAGTTGCTTAGCTAAGGCGCTGTCATCGATGAAAAAGTTGATAAAGCCTGGTCCGGCAATTTCTACTTTAGAAACATAGCTTGAGGCTGGCAGGTTATCGATAAGCAACTGGGCTAATTCGCGTGGATTTTTACCTGCGGCTTTGGTCAGCATCATTGCTAAATTGGTCGCCAAATCTCCGTGGCTCTTGTCTTTGGTTCTATCGACCAGAATACGTGCTTCAAAGTCAGACGGCAAAATGCCTTGTTGTTTCAATTGATCGACAGTTTGTTCGAGTAAAGAGTGGATATGTGATTTCATTGGCTTAACCGACACAGATGGCAAAAATAGGAACAGAATGATCAAGCATTCTAGCCTCTTGTGATGGTTAAAAGCCATCTTCAGGATGAAATTTTGTCAACCTAGTCGATTTCAGTGACTAATTTCAAGCTAAACACAGCTGGGCTTAGGTCTTGCCCTATGATTAAATTGCGTTCACTTAATCATAGGGCAATACTGCGTTAGCTATTGTTGTGCTTGATTTTTATAAGATTTGACGGTAAAAGACTTGAGATGAATTTTGCCTTAGAAGTACTTGTTGTTTGGCCTTGTTGGCTCATACTGTGTCTGAGTTTTTATTCTGTGTTCTCATTGTTTTCGCCATGCAGTAATGCTCCCTAAAAGAGCGGCTCTGATGTTGTTTTGTGCCAATCGGCAGCTTCTAAATTTGGAGTATGATCATGCTGGACTCAGTCGGCAGTGTGTTACAAGCCTTATGGCATCATGATTTTGTCGCGCTGCAATCCCCTGGCAGCGCGTTAGTGATTTATGCGTGTGTCGCCACGTTGATTTTTTTAGAAAGTGCTTTTTTGCCCGCGGCACCTTTGCCTTGCGATAGCGTCGTGATTCTTTCTGGCACCTTAGCGGCAGTTGGTGTGCTCAATCCCTTGGTCATTTTGTTGCTGATATTTATCGCCGCGGGCTTTGGTAGTTATTTGGCTTTTGTGCAAGGGCGATTACTGAATCGTTTACCGCGAGTTCAAGGTTGGGTCAATGCTGTACCGAGTAACAGGCTGCAAACCGTTGATAAGCTACTTAGTCGTCATGGCTTAATTGCCTTATTTTGCGCCCGTTTTATTCCTGTAGTGCGCTCATTGTTGCCGTTAATGATGGGCATGCGTATGCACAATAGCGTTAAATTTTATGGTTTTGCTTGGTTAAGTGCTTTGCTGTGGACGGCGCTGCTGGTGGGGCTTGGCTATTTATTGCCGTCTTTACCTGAGCCTGTAAGTAAAGTGGCTACCATGATTTTAATGGCAGCCCCTGTGATCACGCTTATTTTGGCTATTAGCAGCTGGCTGATTATTAAGTTTCGCCATAAGTGGCGTAAAGGCTAAGCTTGTTTCGAGGCAGTTGGTGCAGACCAACTGCCCATTGCTCCCCCACTATTTGTTATTACTGCTTCCCATTACAACAAGTCTTGTGGATCTCTATCAAAACTCCAGCGGCAGCGCTTGGTCTCTGGCAAGTGAGTCACCAAAGGCAAAATGCGCTCGCACTCTCGTTGTAATCTTTGTCTATCTTTGGCTTGAAACATCAGTTGTCGTCTAAATTTGCCGGCTTTGCGATCTAATGGTGCTGGCAGTGGGCCAATAATTTCAAATTCCCTGTCATGGGGGAGTAAGTTAGCGATGGCATTTAACAGGGCATCGGCATCTTCTGCGCGATGCGCTTCCGCTCTCACTAACACCATGTGCCATACTGGTGGCAACAAGGCCATAGTTCTTTCTTGCAGTTGCTGTCTGGCAAAATCACCATAGCCTTTATGCAATAACTCTTTAAGCAAGGGATTATCATGCTGATGGGTTTGCAGTAGCACAGTGCCTGGTTTTGCCGCGCGGCCAGCGCGACCCGCCACTTGTGTATACAACTGCCCGAACCGCTCTGGCGCCCTAAAATCGGCACTAAAGAGCGCGCCATCAACATCTAATAGTCCAACTAACGTGACATCGGGGAAATGATGACCCTTGGCCAACATTTGCGTGCCCACCAAGATCTTAAATTCACCGCGATGAATGGCGCCTAAGTGCCGCTCTAATGAACCTTTGAGGCGCGTGCTGTCTCTGTCTATGCGTACCACAGGATATTGCGGGAATAATTCTGCTAAGGTTTGCTCTAATTGCTCTGTGCCTATGCCTTGGCCTGCGAGCATAGTGCTGCCGCATTGATGGCACTGCTTGGGAATGGGGTGTTGGTTGCCGCAGTGATGACAGCAGATTTCATTTAAGGCTTGATGCACAGTAAAAAAGGCGTCACAGCGATCGCATTCGTGTAAATGGCCGCATTCATGGCAGATAAGCGCTGGCGCAAAGCCGCGGCGGTTAAGAAACAGCAAAACTTGATTGCCTGCATCAAGATGAAGGCGCATTTCATTGATAAGGGCACTCGACATGCCGCAATTAAGCGGTTGATTGCGAATATCAATAATGCCCTGACGCACTTTTTTAGCCTTGCCAGCGCGCTCATTTAAGCTTAAATGGCCATAACGCCCAGATAAGGCATTGTTGAGTGTCTCTAGAGATGGCGTAGCTGAGCCCAGTACCACGGGAATTTGCTCTAATTGCGCGCGCATAACCGCTAAATCTCGGGCGTGATAACCCACACCTTCTTGCTGCTTAAAACTGCTATCGTGTTCTTCATCCAGAATAATAATGCCGGGATAGCGCATGGGGGTGAATAACGCCGAGCGCGTACCAATAATAATGGCGGCCTCACCACTGCGGGATTTTTGCCACGCATGTAGGCGCTGATTATCAGTTAATCCAGAATGGATAACGGCGACATGCACCTTAAAACGGCTGCGGAAACGATCAATAGTTTGCGGCGTCAAGCCAATTTCTGGCACTAATATTAAGGCCTGTTTGCCTGCAGCCAATACCTTTTCGAGCAGGGATAAATACACTTCGGTTTTACCCGAACCAGTAATGCCTTCGATTAAGCTTGGATAAAAACCAGTGCGGCTATTAATGGCGGCGACCGCCACCGCTTGCTCGGTATTTAAGTGTAACGGGGTTTCCAGCAGAATAATGTTGTCGCGCCAACTAAGATCCTCAATAGGCGCCACTTCAATAGTTTCAAGCCAACCTTTTTGCTCCATAGTCTTAAGCGATGGTGCGCTTAAACCTAATGCTTGGCATTGCTCTTTGGCGAGTTTATCAGTGCTTAACGTTTGCCAAATTTTAAGCTGGCTGGTGGCGCGTTTAAAATCAGTATCTTTAAGGACTTGGCCAGCGGCGGTTAATTGATAATAAATTTCAGTTTTTGCATCACTGCTAGCACCTTTTCGCAGGGCGGTAGGTAGCGCCTGCGTAAGCATTTGCCCAAGGCTCGCTAGGTAATAACGGGCGCCGCGCTCAATTAACTGTAATAAAGGTGGTGCTAGTAAAGGTTCAAGGTCAAGCAAGCTAGTCACTGACTTGATTTGTGTTGTTGGTAAGTTACAGTGATCGGTTATAGCGGCAATAATGCCAATAAGTTGCTGACGACCAAAGGGAACTCGTACCCGGCAGCCTGGCTTGGCATCTATGGCTTGTTGGCTAGTGAGGCGATAACTAAAGTTTTGTCGCATGGGAACGGGAAGGGCGACGTCGGCAAACTTTTCTATCATGATACAAATAATCTCTTAGAATAAAATACGCTAGATTGGCAAGCGGTTAGGTCGGTACTCAGGCAAGTAGGCTAGGCCATAAGCGATTGGCATCAGTGTATCGAGTTGTGTAAGTGAGTGAAAGGAAGAATCATGAAAACCATTATGGCTAACGGCCTAGGTATTTTGTTATGGATGACAGCAAGCTGCGCTTTAGCCAGCGTTGAGCATATTAGTATTCATTCCAAGCAATTTAGCTTAGGGCAATACCCACAAATCCATGTCAATATTGTCTCAGATAACAAGGCTATGAATCGGCTCGCTTTTTTTGTAGTGCAGGCCCAAGGTGAAGAGAAGTTGATGGTGCATGAGGCCAATGATTTTAAAGTCTCTTTAGTGGGAGTTGAAGATGTGACTGACCCAAACGCCCTATTATTGGTGCGAGAATATCAAATCGAGCATTGGTCAGAAGTTGCCAGCATCGCCTTATTTACTGACGCTGAAGTACAGCAAGCCGTTAAGACGAGTAACAGGTTGGCTAATAAAAACCCTGGGCATAAAGCTAATATGAAGGGTGCCGCTGATGGCCTGAACTCGCAGGGGGCGGCGACTCTTTCTATGACTTCGATGGCAAGTGGCGCTAACTCCCCCCTATCATCTAGTTCATCTAATTTAACTAACGGAACTAACGGAACTAACGGAACTAACGGAACTAACGGAACTAACGGAACTAACGGAACTAACGGAACTAACGGAACTAACGGAACTAACGTAACTAACGTAACTAACTCAGCTCAGCCTGCTTGTTTGCTGGTGAGTGATGGTACGTTGTGGCGCATAGCAACACGTTATGCGGTAAGTCAGCAAACTCATGTCTATGCCGCTGTGTTAGCGATTTATGAGGCTAACCCCAGCGCCTTTGTGCGTGGCCAAATCAGCCAGCTGCGCGCTGATGCTGACTTGACCTGCCCTAAGGCAGAATTGCTGGCGAAATATCAAGATGTGAGCGCTGCGCGAGTGCAATTTGAACTGCTGAACTAATACCATGAACTTAGCCATGTATGAACATTAAAAACGGACGAACAAGCGGCAATAGTCGCTTAAGATGTCTACTTGTCAGTTGCTGAGGCTTGCTGTAGAATCCCGCCGCTTAAACCTATTCGATTTTTAATATCATGTGGTACCCAACTTAGGGTTGGGAGAGCGACATGGCCTTATTTGAGGTAATCCCTATGAAACCAGGTATCCATCCTGAATACGCTGAAATCACTGCAACTTGTACTTGCGGTAACGTTATCAAAGTAAATTCAACTGCTGGTAAGAGCCTGCACTTGGACGTATGTGGTGCATGTCACCCATTCTACACTGGTACCCAGAAAGTTACTGATACCGGTGGTCGTATCGACAAGTTCAACAAGCGTTTCGGTATGCTTGGTAAGAAGTAATTACTTAGGTAATTATTTTGAAAAGACGCCTTCGGGCGTCTTTTTGCTTTTAGGGCCAAATAACTTTTTCATGGCGTTATTGCGTGCGCAAGCCTCAAGGTAGTAATTCATCCAAAATTATCATCAATTTATCGCGTAATTGAGCCAATTAGCCGAGTTTTGATGTTATCTATCAACATTTATGTGGGCGGTTTTTGCTCTTGTAGCTATAGCAAACATTAATAAATAAAAGCTTGAGCAACAATCTGATGTTAAAGCTAAAATTTCTCTTTGAATGGTTTAAATAACCAGCGCTATCGCGTATTGTTAGCCCGATGACTGGGCGGTAAAGTCACTAAGCAGTTCCTAATAAGGTGACAACGGCCAGCCTCTCGACCTCATAAAGACTTTTAGTGTGTATTCTAGGACCTCAAGATGACTGACTTTCGTCAACAAGCGCTCGATTATCATGAATTTCCAATCCCCGGCAAAATGGCGGTCGCTGTTACTAAGCCTGCCAATGACAGTAAAGATCTGGCGCTCGCTTATAGCCCTGGCGTTGCCGAGCCTGTGCGTGAAATCGCGGCTAACCCAACCGATGCTTACCGCTATACCAATAAAGGCAATACAGTTGCTGTGATTTCAAATGGCACGGCAATTTTAGGTTTAGGTAACTTAGGGCCGTTAGCATCTAAGCCAGTAATGGAAGGCAAAGCATTATTGTTTAAGCACTTTGCTAATATAGATGCCACAGATATTGAAGTTAAACATCGCACCACCCAAGGCTTTATCGATACGGTTGAAGCTATTGCCGATACCTTTGGCGGCATCAATTTAGAAGATATTAAAGCGCCCGAGTGCTTTGAAATCGAAAAAGCCCTGATTGAGCTGTGCCAAATTCCGGTATTTCATGACGATCAACATGGTACTGCCATAGTTACGGCGGCAGGCATGATTAACGCACTTGAAATTCAAGGTAAAAAAATCGAAAACGCCATTTTTGTGTGCTTAGGTGCAGGTGCGGCCGCCATTGCCTGTATGACCATGCTAGTTAAATGTGGCGCTAAGCGCGAAAATATTTATATGCTTGATAGAAAGGGCGTTATCCATACTGGTCGCGATGATATCAACCAATATAAAGCGCAATTTGCCAATAACACTGATAAGCGCAGTTTAGATGACGCTATTAATGGCGCGGATGTCTTTTTAGGCTTATCGGGCGCGAATTTACTTCGTCCTGAGCAAGTCGCTTTAATGGCCGCTAACCCGGTGATTTTTGCTTGCTCTAACCCTGACCCTGAAATTAAACCTGAGCTAGCTCATGGGGTGCGCAGTGACATCATCATGGGAACTGGTCGCAGTGATTATCCGAACCAAGTTAATAACGTCTTATGTTTCCCGTTTATTTTTCGCGGCGCATTGGATGTACGCGCCAATAAAATCAATGATGAAATGAAGATTGCGGCAGTCTATGCCATTGCTGCCATTGCCAAGGAAGAAGTTCCTGCGAGCGTCTTAGCCGCCTATGAAGGCATTAGCTCGCTAAGCTTTGGCCCAGAATATGTGCTGCCAAAGCCGATGGATCCAAGATTGTTACCGCGAATTGCTAAAGCGGTAGCACTCGCCGCCATTGAATCTGGAGTTGCTGCTATTACCACGGTACCGGATTATGTTGTCTGATTATACGGCAGCACATTAACGCACTTAAAAACAGGAGCATTAAGCTCCTGTTTTTAGTTGTTTGCCTTTTGTTGCAGAGTCAGAAATAATCACACTTTAGTATTGCTTTTCAGGGATGGCATAGATGCAGTTGACGCGACTGTTAACTAAACAATTAACTGGCTTTTGGTTTATCACCTTAAGCGCGGTCGCGGGGGTGATGATGTTGTCATCCTTATTGGCTTTTGACCATTTCACTCAATCATTTCAGCAGCAGCGTTTAATCAATCTGCAGCAAAGCATCTTTAACCAATATTATGGTAAAGGCGATCTTCACGATGCGCCTTGGCTGTCAGATATGTTGGCGGCGTTACAAGTTAAAGAATTACAAGTGTTTGATGGTAAACAGCGCATCTTCTATTACCTGCCAGAAATTGCCCAAGAGATGCCAACGTATAAGCAACACAGAAAGCAGCGAGGCAATATTACAATTGTGATCGGCATGGATGACCCCAGCGTCTGCTCATTACTGGATGCGACCGAATACACAGTGCTGGCGATATGCTTATTATTGGTGTGCGCCTTAGTCATGGGCGGCTATTATTGGTTTCGCCGCCAATTACAAGGGATTGAAGCATTAGCTGCTCGCAGCATGTTGATTTTAAAGAATGATTTAATACAAGCCGAAAACTTCCACGATAAAGCACGGCCGCGGGTGGCTAATCGCGCCATAACTCAGTTATTGGCCAAATTACAGGATGCCAGTCGCGAGCGCGCCCGGTTTGATACCTTTATTCGCTCTAACACTTTCCTTGACCCACAAACCGGCGTGGGTAACCCGATGTTTTTCACTAGTCGTTTAGAAGCCTTAAGCCTCAATCAAAAGATGATCTTGCCTGGGGTGTTATTTGTGCTTGAACTGGAAGAGCTTGATTGGCTGCAGCAAAATCATGGTGAGGGCGTGTTGGTGCCATTATTAAGCCAGTTATGTGAAGCTATCAACCATTTGCTCAGTGGCTTACCTAACAGCATAGTGGCGCGCCGCAGTGATAATCAAATTGCTATGATAGTGCCGCAAATCTCGTTAGCTGAGGCCGAAAACTTAGCTAAAAAGCTTATCAAAATATGTTTAGCCCAAAATTTACCTCAGGTAGAAGAGCCAGATAATTTCTTCCACTTAGGTTTAGCTTATTTCAGAGAAGGTGATAATCAGCAGCAACTGTTAGAAGAAGTGGCCATGGCGCTGCGAGCCGCGCAGTTGCAAGGTAATAGCAGCTGGTTTATGTATGACAAGGGCGCCATAGATGAAGAATTTGCTAAAGGCTCAGTGCGCTGGCGTTCAATCTTAGAAAATGCGTTAGAGAGGCAGCAGATTAAAGTGTTTTGTCAGCGGGTGGAGGCCACAGATAAACAAGAGCTGCATTCAGAAGTCTTTACCCGAATAGTGGATCAACATGGCAGTTTAATTCGCGCCACCTTATTTATGCCGATGGCACAAAAATGTGGCTTGATGCCCATGATTGAAAAGCAGGCCATTCAAATTGTTGTCGCCAAACTTGGCCGCGAACGCCGAGGTAAGCCTGTCTATAGTTTGAATCTCAGTGTCGACTCGCTCTTAAATAAATCCTTTATTAAATGGTTAACAAATTTTTGTATGGAGCATAGGCCGCTAACGCCGCAATTAATCTTTGAAGTGTCAGAAGATATTGTGGTGAAGCATAAGGATGATCTGCGTGAACCGCTTGCTATGATTAAAGCCATGGGCTGCAAGCTCTGTGTCGATCACGTGGGTTTACAAGTGCAAGACAGTGAATACCTGCATGATTTGGGCGTTAATATTATTAAATTGCATCGCTCAGTGATTCGCCAAGTCAATCAGCGCCCTGAGAATCAATTATTCATTCGCAGCTTAATGGGCGGGGTGTTTCGCACCGATATTAAGTTACTGGCCGAAGGCGTCGAAACTTTTGAAGAGTGGCAAACATTAAGCATTCTTGGGGTGGATGGCGGTCAAGGCGGCTTTATTGGTGAACCGCTGTTATTGACCTAATAGCAGCGTCTGAAATTTGACGCTTACGGTGATTTACTAGCCTAAATATGTTAACTTGTAAAAAATTAAAGTTTATTTATTAGTAGTTTGGCTAAATCTTCACTAAAATTTACAATTGGATATAGGTGTGCGTCCTATAGCGATCAATATTTGAACACAGATAGCGGCCGTTATGAACCTTGGGAAAAGGCACGTTAGTTAAGCTAGCGTAGATAAAATAATATGGAAAAATCATGGTGGCAGAGAATTTTCTTCTGGCATAAAAAGACTATTCAAACATCACTGGGCATTTATTTGGCTAGCGATGGCCTGTGGGTGCACCAAATTGATTCTGACCAAGACGATATTGAATACCCATTAGTCAACGACAACCTCGAAGCCGTTATTAGCCAAATTTTGCACGATTATGGCCCATCCCGCTGCTATATCATTTTATCAGCCCAGCGTTACCAATTATTGCAAGTAGATAAGCCTGCAGTCGATGGCCCCGAGCTGAATCAAGCTCTATTGTGGTCTGTTAAAGACATGGTTTCTTTGCCTATCACTCAGTTGCATATAGATTATTACGAATCGCCAGCGCCAGCGCCAGCCAAGCTCAGTGTGGTGGTGGTGGATAAAGATTATATCAAGCGTTTGGTTCACTGCTTCTTTGATAAAGGCTCGGAAATAGCGGCCATTAGCACAGAAGAAATTGCCATGAGTTTATTGGCGAGTGAAGAGCCGCAGGCGCAGATGATATTGAGTCATTATCGCGGCCAAGACTTGTTATTAACGGTAATTAAAAATGGTCAGCTGTATTTACAGCGCCGCGTTAGGGGCTTTCAAGAGTTAGAAACCGTGAGTGCGGATGAATTAAATTTCGGCGCTGCGGATAACTTGAGTCTCGAATTGCAACGTTCTATGGATTATTTTGAGAGCCAATTACGTCAAGCCCCAGTTTCTTCAATTAGCATTTTGACCGATGGTGCCAGTGATAAATTAGCTGAGTTAGTCGGTGTGAATTTTAATCAGCCGGTAGTGTCACTGCCAAAATCATCGGTCGGTAGTAAATTTGCGCAATTAGCCTGCGCTAATTTATTAAATGAGGTCGATCATTGAAAACAAAAATAAACTTATTTAATGAAGATTTATTACCACCAAAATTGCTGCTGTCATTTCAACATCTAGTGATGGGCTCGGCTGCCCTATTGGCTATTGGTGTATTAATGGTGACCTTCGCCAGTTATTGGATTCATCATCAGCAGCAGCAGCTACAAACTCAGCAAGCTATGGCCAGCGAATTGCAAACTCAAGTGCAGACTATGGAGCGGCAATTAGCTGAGCGCAAACCTGATCCCGCCTTAGTCGCTGAAGTGGATTTATTAACTCAGCGCTTACGAGTAAAGCAGCTATTACTGACTGAACTCGATAGACGCAGCACTATCACTAGCGAGGGATTTTCACCGCTGATGACTGAGCTTGCCAGCGTGCCGCAGCAAGGCGTGTGGCTCAGCAAAATTCAAGTTCAAGGCCAAGCCGTGAGCTTATATGGCTTTGCCCTTAAAGCCGAAAATGTGCCGACTTGGATTGATGAATTAAAGCAAACCAGAAGTTTACAAGCCTATGCTTTTTCGGCCATGACCATGTTAAGAGATGATGCTAAGCCTTTAGCCTTTAGCTTAACCTCCCAACCAGAAGCTCCTGTTGTGGCTGCTGGAGGTGTGGGTAAATGAATAAGAATTTGAAAAAGTGGCATGAGCTTAGCGATAAGTTTGATTTACTGAGCCAGCGTGAGCGCGGCATGATAACTTTGGCTGTGGTTGTTGTCCTCTTTATGCTGTGTTACCTGCCGCTTGATAGCTATTTTCAGCAATACACTAAAGAAAAGGCGCAGCTAGAGCAGCATCTTAAGCAGATCAAGATTGCAAAGCAGCAGGTTGCGCTTTATCAAGAGCGCTTAGCCATAGACCCCAACACAGATTTTAATCAGCGCAAACAATTGCTTGAGCAGCAATTGCTGGCAATTGATAATGATTTTGCTAGCCATAATATTGTGCCTGCCAATCATATGCCCAAGCTCTTGAGTGGTTTGTTGTCAAAAACCAAGGGACTTGAAGTCACTAGCTTTAATTCGTTAACGCCTAAGCCGCTTTTGGTCTTAGAAGATGATCACGGCACCAATTTGAACTTGTATAACCATGGGGTTGAAATCAAGTTTAAGGGTGACTACTTCGCTGTGCTCAATTTTGTGAAAGCGGTTGAAGCCTTGCCCGACAAGCTTTATTGGCAGCGTTTAGATTATGACGCCACCAATTATCCTAAGGCCGAGGTGATACTCGAATTTTACACCTTAAGCATCAATAAGGACTTCATCAGTGTGGCGAATTAATCTGTCGTTGAGTTTGTTGCTGCTAGTATGCTGCTCGCACAGTGCGTGGGCTGAGATGCTGCGCGACCCAACGCGGCCGTTAGTGTCTTCTGGCGCTATGTCGGGCGCACATGCAACGGCCAATCACGGTTTAAAGCTGCATTCGATTGTGACTTCAGCGTCGCGGCGCTACGCCTTAATAAATAATCAGTTATATCAGGTGGGTAGCAAGATAGCTGATACCCAAATTCAACGAATTACCGATAATAGCGTGATACTGGCCGATGGTCGGAAATTGGTTGTTTTCCAAGGTGTCACTAGTCAGTTAGGAACCCAATAATGATAAAAAAAACTGCGATTTCCGCGCTACTCTCTTTGTTAGTTTTGGGGTGCCAAACCACAGATAGACCTGAGCCTGTTGCTGCAAAAGAAGCGATTGCCGGCATACTGCATCCAGAGACGCCGCAGCCGCCAAAAGAAATTCCTCCAGCGGTGATGCCAGATGAAGTGCAAAAAGAACTGGCGTCATCACAGCTATTGGCCGGGTTAAGCCAATTTCAGCCAACCGAGCGTCGCTTTGATGTGGCCGCTAATGATGTGCCAGCCAGCGCCTTTTTCCCAAGCCTAGTGGCAGGTTCGCCAATTAGCGTTGTGGTGCATCCCAATGTGAGCGGCGCTATTACGCTGTCACTTAAAAATGTCACCTTAAATGAAGTGCTGCAGGTAGTGGAAGACATGTATGGCTTTGACGTGAATATCAGTGGCAATATCATGCGCGTATTTCCATCGGGTATGCGCACCGAAACCTTCCCGCTCAATTACTTGTATATGCAGCGCCAAGGCTTATCTATGACGTCAGTGTCGGCAGGGCGCTTGTCTGATAATGGCAACAGCAATTCGAGCAGCGGCAATAATGGCTCTAACGGAAGTTCAAGTAACAACAGTTCGAACTCATCCAATGGCAGTAACAGCAATGGCAATAGTAATAGCCAAGAAACCAATGGCACCTTTATTCGCTCAGTAACAGAGACGAACTTCTGGGGTGAATTAAAAGAGAACTTAGTCAATATCATAGGTGAAACCGGCGGTGGTCGGCAGGTAGTGCTGACACCGCAGGCAGGCTTAGTGACAGTGCGCGCTCTGCCCAATGAATTGCGCCAAGTGCGTAATTTTTTAGAAACGGCAGAAAATCATCTGCAGCGCCAAGTCATCATCGAAGCCAAAGTACTAGAAGTGACTTTGGGAGATGGTTATCAGCAAGGTATTCAATGGGATAACGTGTTAGGCCATATTGGCAGTACCGATGTTGAATTTGGTACCAGTGCCACAGGCAGCGCTAGCGATTCTGTGACTGCTATCTTAGGTAATTTGACCTCAATTAAAGTCTCCAATAAAGACTTTAGCGCCATGATTACCTTACTCGACACCCAAGGCGATGTGGACGTGTTATCAAGTCCGCGAGTGACAGCCTCTAACAATCAAAAGGCCGTGATTAAAGTTGGCACCGATGAGTACTTTGTCACTAACGTGTCATCGACAACCGTAGCTTCTGCCACGCCAGTCACTACTCCGGATGTTGAGCTTACGCCATTTTTCTCGGGTATCGCGCTCGATGTCACGCCGCAAATCGATAAGTTAGGCAATGTGTTACTGCACATTCACCCATCGGTTATCGATGTGACTCAGCAGACTAAAATCATCAAAATTAGCGATAGCATCTTAGAGTTGCCATTGGCGCAAAGTGAAATTCGTGAGTCTGACACCATCATTAAAGCGGCTTCGGGCGATGTGGTGGTGATCGGTGGTTTGATGAAGGCTGCCAACAAAGAAATCACCTCTAAGGTACCCTTTCTTGGGGATATTCCTTGGTTAGGTGAGATTTTCACTAACCGTAAAAAGAGCAAGCAAAAGACTGAATTAGTGATTTTATTAAAGCCGATTGTGGTGGGGGCTGATACTTGGCGCCAAGAATTGCTCAAAACCGAAGCCTTATTAAATCGCTGGTATCCTCAAGAGCAAGCTACTAAGCCGCAGGAATAAGGCCGCCTATGTATCTGCAGCACTTTGGCTTTACGCAGGCGCCTTTTACCTTAACGCCCAATACAGAGTTTTATTTTGGCCTGCCGCCTCATCATGAGGCGCTGCAGGTGCTTACTACTGCCTTGCTGACCGGCGAAGGATTTATTAAAGTCACAGGTGAAGTGGGTACAGGTAAAACATTAATTTGCCGCAAATTAATGAATGACTTACCCGCTAATTATTATTGCGCCTATTTACCCAATCCTTTTCTTGAGCCAGATGAATTGCGCTGGGCGCTGGCGATGGAGCTTGGGGTTGCAGCAACCACAGCCACCGACCGTCAGCAATTAGGCAGCTTAATTCAGCAAAAATTATTAGAGATGGCGGCGCAAGGTTTACGCATAGTGTTAGTGCTGGATGAAGCGCAGGCGTTACCTGACCAATCCCTCGAAGCACTGCGGTTGTTTACCAATCTTGAGACTGAAAAAACTAAGCTGCTCCAAGTGGTATTGTTTGGCCAGCCAGAATTAGATGAGCGTTTAGCCACAGATAAATTTCGGCAATTACGCCAACGAATTACCTTTAGTTATGGCCTGCGGCCACTGACTGAAAATGAAACGCGAGATTATATTCACCACAGATTGTCGGTGGCGGGTAATCGCACTCAAGCCTTATTTTGTCCTAAAGCCTGCCGCTTAGTATTTGAGGCGGCTAGAGGCATTCCACGGCTTATCAATGTGATTTGCCATAAGTCTTTATTGGTGTGTTTTGGTGAAGGTAGTCAGCAAGTGAGTCTGCAACAAGTGCGCTCGGCCGCTTCAGATACTGAAGATGCCAATCCGACGGCGTCCCCCTTGTGGCGTTGGTTAGGTATATTTGGCTGCGCCGCCGTTGCAGCGGCTGCTGCAAGTGTTATGACTGGTCGATTATTATGAGCGTTATCAATAAAATGCTAAAAGATCTCGATGAACGAGGTCAGCTAAAGCCGCCGATCACTGACGATACTCATGATCACAATCATAACAGTCAAGCCGATGCCGCTTTAATCTCGGCCGTTAACGTTAATCATCAAGCCTTAGCCAAAGCCTATGGTGCCCAACTGGCCAGCGCCCAAGCTAAAAAACCTTGGTCACTGATAGTCTTAGTCACTGTTGCGTTGGTGCTTATGTTAGGCGCGGCTTGGATGGGCATGCGCTTACCTGGTTTAATGCAAGGTACGCCGCAATCGGCTGTGCCTGAGTCATTAGCATCATCTGAATCTTTGCCTGCTGCGGACATACAGCAAGCTAGCTCACAGCCTACTTATGCGGCGCAAATGGCGCCAATTACTGCGCCAACCGCAGCACCAAAAGAGCTCGCGCCAGCAGAAGCCACTGCTGCCAATACGCTTGCGCGGCCAAGCGCGCCAAATAGTGATGGGGTGAATATTCAGCCGCTGACACAATTGCAGACTGATAGTGTTAACCCGGTAGCAGCGACAGCCATGGCTGCTGTACCTATTCAAGCCGTATCAACTCAAGCAGTTGTGACAGGCACTGAGCCAGAGCACTCTGCTCAAGAATCGATTGGATCTGATGATAGTTATGCCGATAACGGCAATCATATAGACGTGCTGAGTGAAGATGAGAGCATGGCTCACAATGATGAGTTTAATGGCTCTGAAGCGAGTGAAAGCGCAGTAGCTCACGAAACCAGTATGGTCGCCGTGCCAGCTAAACCTGCTCGCTATGAGCCCGTAACCATCACGACCGTGACTAAAGCGCCAGCGCGCATGGCGGGAGCTTATATGGATAAGGCTTATGCGGCCAATCAAATGAATGATGTACCTGCGGCGATTAATGCTTATCGGCAAGCCTTAGTGTTAGACCCAAGCTTAGTACCCGCTCGAATTCAGCTGGCCGTGCTTGAATTTGGCCAAGGGCGCTTGGTGCCAGCGCAGCAAGTGCTCAATGAAGGTTTACGATTAACGCCCACTAACAGTGACTTACTTATGCTGTTAGCGCGGATAGAGCACGCCAATGGTCAGGTTATCCAAGCGCTTAGCACGGTTGCAAAAATCCCTGATGCCAGCGCAATGGCGCTACAAAAATGGATCCAACTCGGTGATTGGGCGCAAAATGCCAAGCAATTTGAGCAAGCTGAACAAGCTTATCGCCAGCTCGTGGGGATTGAACCTGATGTTGGCCGCTGGTGGCTGGGATTAGCGTATGCCATGGACGCGCAAGCGCGTTATCAAGATGCTGCTCAAGCCTATCGTAATGCGCTGCAAGCGCCTGGGTTGTCGGCCTCAGCGAGAAATTACATTGAAAATCGTTTATCCCAGTTAGGAGGGAGCTTATGAAGCCTAAGTTAAAGATGCGTCTAGGTGACCTCTTAGTTCAAGAACATATTATTTCTGAAGAAAATCTGCAGCAGGCATTGTCAGAGCAAAAGGTATCGGGCAAAAAGCTTGGCCGTACCTTGATAGATTTAAAGCTGATTGAAGAAGATCAATTACTACGATTTTTATCACAACAGCTTAATCTGCCATTTGTCGATGTTAGCCGCCGCGCCATTCCATCTCAGGTAGTCAATTTATTATCCGAAGTACAGGCGCGCCGTTTTCGCGCCTTGGTATTAGAAGATCGCGGTAATTCCATTTTAATCGCCATGAGCGATCCTGCCGATCTGCAAGCGCTTGATCATTTAGAGATGTTGTTTGCGCCTAAAAGCTTAGATATCGCCGTATCGCCAGAAGGGCAGTTGCTCAGTGCCTTTGATACTCTTTATCGACGTACCGATGAAATTGCGGCCATTGCCGGTAAGCTGGAAGAAGAATACGCTGCTGATGATATTTTCGATCTTGGCGCCTTAACCGCCGCCGATAGCGACACTGATACGACGGTAGTGCGGTTACTGCATTCCATTTTTGAAGATGCAGTGCAAATGCGCGCATCGGATATTCATATTGAGCCTGGCGAAAAAGTGCTGCGTATTCGCCAACGGGTCGATGGTCTGTTGCATGAAAACACCCTCAATGAAGTCAATATTGCCGCTGCCTTAGTGCTGCGCTTAAAGCTGATGGCAGGATTGGATATTTCCGAAAAACGTTTGCCACAAGATGGTCGTTTTCGCATGGAAATCAAGGGCCATAAGATAGATGTGCGTATGTCGACTATGCCCATTTATCATGGCGAATCTGTGGTAATGCGTTTACTTGACCAGTCGGCAGGTTTATTAACGCTCAATGAAACCGGCATGCCGCCCGCGATTTTAGCGCGGGTGCGTAAACAGATTAAACGCCCCCACGGCATGCTGTTGGTAACAGGCCCCACAGGTAGTGGTAAAACTACTACCTTGTATGGGATTTTATCTGAGTTGAATCAGCCCGAAAGCAAGATAATTACCGTAGAAGATCCTGTGGAATATCAATTGCCGCGGATCAACCAAGTGCAAGTTAACCACAAAATAGGGTTAGATTTTTCTAGCGTATTGCGCACCACGTTACGCCAAGACCCTGACATTATCATGGTGGGTGAGATGCGCGATCGGGAAACCGTAGAAATCGGTTTGCGCGGCGCGTTAACGGGTCACTTTGTGTTATCCACCTTGCACACCAATGATGCCATCACCAGCGCCTTGCGTTTACTGGATATGGGCGCTGCCAGTTATCTGGTCGCGAGCGCCTTGCGGGTGATTATTGCTCAGCGCCTCGTTAGGCGAGTGTGCCATAACTGCGCTGCGCCTTATCAAGTTACGCCGCAAGACAGAACTTGGATTATGAACGTGACTTCGCGGCCCATTCCAGAGCATAAGTTTCAGGTGGGTTTAGGTTGTCAAAGCTGCAATGGCAGTGGCTATCGTGGTCGTATCGGTATTTTTGAAATTCTGGAACTCGATGAGAGCATGGTTAACGCTATGCGTAGCGGTAATCCGCAAGATTTTGCTGAGGCGGCCTATCGCAGCCCAAGCTTTACCCCGCTGGCAGAGTCCGCCATTGAATATTTATTTAATGGCATGACCACCTTAGAAGAAGTTGCCAAGCTGGTGGAAGATGTTGAAGATTCGCAAAGTGCTAGCAAGCCTACGTCAAATGCTGAATAAGGATACCTCTGATGCCGAGCTTTAGTTATAAGGGCCGCGATAAGCAAGGCGCCTTAGTTAAAGGCGAACTGGAGGCGCTTAGCGTCAATGCGGCCGCCGATGTGTTGCTGTCGCGCGGCATTATTCCTCTGGAATTATCCGAAAAAAAGCCAGCGACAGGCATAGATTTTAAGGCGTTAATGGCTCCCAAAGTGGGATTAGATGAGCTGCAAATTTTTACTCGGCAAATGTATTCGTTAACGCGCTCCGGCATTCCTATGCTTCGAGCTATTGCAGGCCTAGCAGATACCACTTCATCCAAGGTGCTTAAAGAAACCTTGCATGATATTTCCAGTCAGCTAACGGCGGGTCGGCCATTATCATCAGCCATGAATCAACACCCCAAGGTATTTGAATCCTTATTTGTCTCTATGGTTCATGTGGGCGAAAACACAGGTAAGTTAGAGCAAGCGTTTTTGCAGCTTTCTGGCTATATCGAGCGCGAAATGGAGACTCGTAAGCGGATTAAATCGGCGATGCGCTACCCAGTATTTGTGCTGGTGGCCATTAGCCTTGCTATGGTGATTTTAAATATCATGGTAATCCCTAAATTTGCTTCCATGTTTAGCCGCTTTGGCGCCGATTTACCTTGGGCCACTAAGGTACTCATTGGCACTTCCAATATGTTTGTTAACTACTGGCCGCTGATGCTTGCCGTCGTCGTCGGCACTATTTTTGGCATTAAGTCTTGGCTTAAGACAGATGCCGGCGAGAAAAAATGGGATCAATGGAAATTACATATGCCGGCCGTTGGCAGCATTATTGAACGTTCAACCTTGAGCCGTTATTGCCGCAGTTTCTCTATGATGTTAAGTGCTGGCGTGCCTATGACGCAGGCACTGAGCTTAGTGGCAGACGCCGTAGATAATGCTTATATGCATGACCGCATAGTTGGTATGCGCAAAGGGATTGAATCGGGCGATTCACTGCTGCGGGTGTCTAATCAATGTAAGTTGTTCACTCCCTTGGTATTGCAAATGGTCGCCGTAGGTGAAGAAACCGGGCAGATAGACCAATTACTTAATGATGCTGCTGATTTTTATGAAGGCGAAGTTGATTACGATTTAAAAAACTTAACCGCCAAACTGGAACCCATTTTGATTGGGATTGTGGCCGCGATTGTGCTCGTACTCGCCTTAGGGATTTACTTACCTATGTGGGACATGCTCAACGTAGTTAAAGGCGGCTAGTTGATATGGGTGTGACGCCTTCGGAAAAAATCAATCCACTCACTGCCTATCGGCGCATGGTGAGTGTGACTGTCATCTTATTGCTGCTTGGTATTTTAGGAAGTAAGTATTTTGATGTGTTACCTAGCATGGCCGCGAAAGGGCTTGAAATAGAGCATCCGCGCTTGCTTAACGTATTAGCTATGGTGCGCGCGCAGTGGCTCGGCGTTAACCGCCCGCAAGTGCTACACCTTGATTGGTTCGCCATCAATAATGAGGCAAAGCCAACCAGTAACATCGTTATCACTATGTCCACCGGCGGCTGGCCATTACCTGATAGTCATGACAATGCTGGCTGTCAGCGATTATGGTGGCAGTTATTGGGGAGTGATCTAGCCACTGATGAGCTAATGGCGATATATGTTGCTGATGCTAACGCGTGTAAATATGAGTCTGTAAATGGTTCGTTAATTCTTTATGATCTTGATAGCGGTGCAGTCAGTTTTTTGGCGGGTTTATAGTTTAGGCTGCCGAAATGCTTTAGTTTGTTGATAAAAATGAGTAGAATATATCCATATTCGACATAGGGTTAGTGTATGACACAGCAATTATTTAGAGTCGGTCGGGTTAATAATCACGGCTTTTCTCTTATTGAACTGGTGATAGTAATAGTGATTTTAGGAATTTTGGCGGCGACTGCTATTCCTCGCTTCCTTAATGTCACGGATGATGCTGAAAACGCTAGCGTTGATGGTATCGCGGGTGGGCTTGCAACTGCCGTAGGTTTTACTCGCTCACAGTGGGAAGTTGATGGTCGCCGTAATGCTAATGTGGTGTTAGATGGTACCAATATCGCGATTGACCCAAGATTTGGTTTTGCGACCGATGCTGTCAGTGGCGCCAATACCGATGCCACGGCTATGAGCCAAGACAGTTGTCAGCGTGTATTTAATGCCGTGCTGCAATCGGCGCCGCGTAACGTGATTCAAGGGCAAGATGCCCGCAAAGTCCGCTTTATTGTTTCCATGATAGGCGGTGCAGGTGGTAGCGGCACCGCCATTGATGGCACTCTCGTTCCAGGAGTGGATTTATGCGTGTACCATCAAAGCGCGGCCGTAAAATTAGACCCTCAGACGGGCATACCGACTGAGAGCCTGACCTTAGAGATAGGTAATGGCGTGGTGTACAACCCTGGCACGGGGCAAGTGTTAAGTTTTACCAACTAATTGTCATATAGTATTAACTTGTGATATTACAATAATTTATTTAGGTATTGTGGCGTTTGCCATAGTCGTATTGCTGTCCTAAGGGGATTATTATGCAACAACAAAAAGGTTTCACACTGATTGAATTGGTCGTGGTTATTATTATTCTGGGTATTTTGGCCGTGACCGCCGCGCCTAAGTTTATCAACCTGCAAACCGATGCTCGCGCTTCGGCACTGCAAGGCTTAAAAGGCGCCATTCAAGGGGCTAATAGCTTGGTGTACTCGAAGGCATCTTTAGTCGGCAAACAAAATGCCGACACAGCAGAAGTTAATATTGGTACTAAAGAAAGTGTTGTTGACGTATCAACAATCTTTGGTTACATGGCAGCAACTGAATCCGCTATTACAGCGGGTACTGATATTGACGCCAATGATTGGAAATTTGAAGGCACTGCTCCATTGGTCATCGTTCAGACAGGTTCACCAGACGATGGTACAGCGGGATCCAAATCAATGTGTCGTGTTACTTACGAAGCTGCCGATGCGGCGGGTAAGTTACCGGTAATTACAGTGGATAAAGAAGGCTGTTAATCTAGTGATCGTTAAAAAAACCGACCACAGGTCGGTTTTTATTCGCTAAATATTCAGCCTTGCTATGACTGTAACTATTTTGCTGATATGTCTTGTTGCGGGAATCGCAGCAAAGCACTGCGCGGTTTGATTGATAATTATTGCGGTATGTTGTTATTTTGTGTTTCAAAGGTTATTGTTAATTAATGCAAATCTTTAGTTTAATGCGTTAATTAATGGTGTTAATCAAGGTAAGGCATTGGCTTAACTCAACAGGGGTAGGCTAATACTGTAAAGGAATGGATTTGTGCCTAACCTTTTCTGCTAACCTGACCTCACATTTTAATCTCTGTGTAGACTGGTGATATATGAAACAACAAACAGGTTTTACCTTAATTGAGTTGGTCGTAGTGATTATTATCTTGGGGATTTTAGCCGTCACCGCCGCGCCTAAGTTTATTAACTTGCAAGCGGATGCCAGAATTTCGGCGTTAGAAGGTGTAAAAAGTGCGATTCAAGGTGCCAATAGCCTCATTTATTCTAAGGCTTCATTACAGGGCATTCAGGGTTCTGCCACTGGTTCTGTGGATGTTAATGGCGATTCACCTACTACGACTTCTGACGATGTGGCTGTTGTCTATGGTTATATGGCTGGGAGCTTGGCAGCCATCACGGCTGGCGCCGATATCAATGCCTCGGCTGGCACTTCGCCAACTGCGGCAGGTACAGGTGATTGGATTATTGATGGTACTACCGCTGGTAGCGCTAAAATTTGGCAGCGCGGCGCCCCTGTAGCCTGTTTTGTAACTTATACCCAGTCAAGCGGCGTTGGTGTTTTACCGACATTTACTGCTATTCCAGCTGCTAGTGCTTGCTAGAGGTAGAATATTAATTAAAGGCCTGCCTTGCAGGCCTTTTTTGTTTTTACTCAAGACATTGGCCATAATCAATAGGTAAAATATTCGCTAAAATATTGATTCAATTCAATCTAGCGAGCTAGGAGATAGGGCCGTATGACAAGGGATGCCCCTCAGCTAGTCAAAATGCCAGGCTTTACCTTGGTTGAGCTAGTAGTCACCATAATGCTCATCAGTATTTTGGCTGTGACCGCACTGCCACGATTGTTATCCAGCCAATCTGTGAGTGCTTACACCTTAAGAGATGAACTGATTAGTGAGCTGCGTAAAGCGCAGATCATGGCCTTGAATAATGCCGATCGTTGTTATCGGGTGGCTATTACCGCTACTGGTTATCAATTACAGCACTTTAACGATACTTGCACTGGACAGGCAGTACGCACTGAAAGTTTGCAAGCCTTTGATGCGGGCTCCTCGGTCGTTTTCACGGCCACAGGTAGCGCTAGTGTCAATCTTGATTTCAATAATTTAGGTCAAGTATCTCCGGCCTGCGCCGGCCCTTGTTTAACCGTGAGTGGGGGAGATGTGCTTGGCATTAGCATTGAATCGCAAGGCTACATACATGACAGTAATTAAGAGCGTGGCGCGCGGCATGCAAGCGCAAAACAGCTTAAGTTCTGGTACTCGCGGTAATCGCCAGTTGCGGCTTAAGTCAAAGCGCACTCAAGGCTTTAGCTTAATTGAGTTAATTGTTGGCATGTTAGTGCTGGCGATAGCGTTAGTCATGATAGCGAGCATGTTATTTCCACAAGCTAATCGAGCCAGTGAAACCTTGCATCGAGTGCGTAGCGCTGAGCTTGCCCAAGCCGTGATGAATGAAATCTGGGGTAAGCGCTACGATCAGAACACCAATCCCGCCAGTGGCAATCCTTGTGGCCTCAATCCAAACCCGTGCTCAACGGTTATGGGCCGCGACAAAGATGAAACCCGTCAGCAATTTAATGATGTCGATGATTATAATGGCATGATTCAAGAGGCGACTATGCTCAACTCTTCGTTAACCTATAGCGATGTTTACACTGACTATCAATTGCAAGTCACAGTGACTAGCACTGATAGTAGCGTCAGTAAACTCATCAAAATCACAGTTACCACCCCTTTTGGTGAGCAAATAATATACAGCGCTGTGCGGAGTAACTTTTAATGGTGCGCCTTCAACCTAAGCGCTGTACTCGGCCAAGCTCACAAGCAGGTTTTACCTTAGTTGAGTTAGTCACTGTCATAATTATTTTGGGTATTTTAGCCGTAGGTGTTAGTAGCTTTATTATTTTTGGTACCCAGATTTTTGTGCAAGCCAATTCCGTTGAAAAAATGTTGGGGCAAAGCCGGTTTGCCATAGAGCGCATGAGCCGCGATATTCGCGCTGCTGTGCCTAATAGCGTGCGTTTTGCGAAAAGCAGCAATCAGTGGCAGTGTGTTGAATTTATGCCGATAAAGGCGAGCTCAAGTTATATTGCTATTCCTGCTTACCCAAGTCCAGCAAGCAATAGCGCTACGGTGATAGCCGCAAGCCAAGATATTAACAGCAATGACAATATGCTGGTGTATCCACTGACTCCCGCCGATGTGTATGCGAGTCCTGATGCCAGCACTGGCAAGATTTTTGCGCTGGCAAGCACAACCATTGCGGGTTCGATTCAAACGATAACCTTTAAGCGTAATGTGCAATTTGCGGCGCAATCACCGCGCCAACGCTTTTATATTGCCGCACAGCCCATTAGTTATTGTTTTATTCGTGCGCCAGGCTCAACTACGCTTGAACTAAGGCGATATGCTGATTACGGCATACAAACCAGCCAGCCAGAGCCAAGTAATGGCCTTAATGCTGGGGTCTTGATGGCTGAGGACATAGTTAATGATTTAATAACAAGTCCTGCCATTACCGTTACCCCAGCCAATTTAATCGACAACGCCTTAGTGTTGTTGACCCCCGAATTTAGCGTGGCAGGAGAATCGTTCAGGTATGAACAGCAAGTTCAAGTTATCAATGCGCCCTAAACCTTTTAGCCATAAAGCCTTGCGTCACCAAGGTAGCGTATTAGTTATCGCCATTTTCATCATTACTGTGATGTTTCTACTCACTGGCGCCTTAATCCGCGTACTTAATGATGGCGATGATAGCTTAGTGCTGGAAGTGTGGGGCGCGCGCGCGTTATTTACGGCTAACTCTGGGGTGGAGGTTGGTCTTGCGCGCTTATTTCCACTGACGGGCGGCGTCACCGATTGCGCCGCGGTAGGTAGTGCGTGGACGCCGCCCAATGAAATAGGTTTTAGTGATTGCCAAGTGGAATTAGCTTGCACTAAAACCACAGTCGCGGGCATGACCCAGTTTGCTATTAGTAGTAATGCTGTGTGTCAAAGTGGTCAGTGTGATGGCGGAGTATCTGGGGATGCGAGTCAATGCATTCGGGTTAATCGTCAGGTTGAGGTGCAAGCCCGTGTTAATTAGAAGCTTAATTTTGGTCGCGACGTTAGTCGTCACTCATGGGGCATGGGCCAAATCTTGTGAAGAGATTTTTACTGATCCTCCGAGCGGTGGCCATGGTAATAATGCCTTAAATTTACCGGCGGGGATTTTTAACAATGTTAAGGATTTAAATTGCGGAAGGAGAGGTTGTAGTCCGGTTAGTAGCGCTTTTTTACCTGGGGATTATGGCTTTGATCATGGTGACTTTGATATTGGCAGTCGGATCACCACTAATGGCGCCACCACGCGCTTATATTTTAAGAGTTTATCGTTAACCAATAGTAGTCTTAACATTAATGGCGATGAAGGCGACCTTATCATTTATGTTGATGGTGACTTAAGTATTGCCGGTCAAAATACTATCAATGGCATAGTGTATGTTAAGGGAAATGTCTCCATTACTGGTAATGCGACGATAGATGGCGCGTTAGCCGCCGGTGGCAGTCTTAATATCAGTGGAAACGGAGACGTTGATTTTGACGATGATATCTTTGAAGACGCTGATTTTGGTGGCTTGTGCCCTAATCGTTCGCAGACCGATTTCCATTTTCAATTTGAGTATTCAGGCAGTCCGCTGGCCTGCGCGCCGCTGCAAGTTACAGTTAAGGCTTGTAAAAACGCGAATTGCTCGCAGCTGTTTAGTGGCAATGTCATAGCGAATTTAACCCCAGTCAATGGCACTGGGCTTAACTGGCTTGATGAAAACAAGAATACGATTGGTAATCAGGTGACCATAGTTAATGGCGCACGCACGCTGTTTTTAAAGCAATTTAATCAAACACCTATAATCCTTGGGGTGTCGTCATCGTCACCTTCAAGCGTTGCCTTCGCGACTACCCTATGCAGTAATGGCAGTTCACTAAGCGCCGCTAACTGCACCGTCAGTTTCGCTGAAGCAGGTTTTATCATTGATGATGTTGAAACCTATGCTAATAAGCCCGTGAGCGCAGCTATCATGGCGGTAAGACGTAGCTCTGGCGCACTTGAATGTCAGCCCACTTTTGCTAATCAAACTAAGTCCTTAAGTTTGTGGAGCAGTTATCTTGACCCGAATCCCGCATTAACTGGCGAATCCCTAAAGGTTGACGGCACTGCCATAGGTAAAAATCAGGCTGGCGCGACGTCTAAGTCGCTAAGTTTTGATGCAGAAGGTAAGGCAACTGTAAGTGTGTTGTACGCCGATGCGGGTAAAGTGGCGCTGAACGCTAGGTATGTCGGGCAATCGGGTAGTAGTGATTCGGGCCTTATCATGGCGAGCACTAATGGCAATATGATCAATGTGCCTGCGGGTTTATGTATAGTTCCAGAAGCTAGCTACAACGCTGGTAGCAATGGCGTTTTTAAACCGGCGGGGGATAGTTACTCTGTGACTGTGTCTGCGCGGGCGTGGCTGCAAAATGGCGATAGCAATTTTTGTGATAACCCCATCACGCCAAGCTTTACTATGGCAAACCTTGCCCTTAAAAGTCAGCGTGTTACTCCTGCTTTAGGTGTTGATGCTGTCGTTACCCCAAGCGTTTATAGCCAAACGCTTGGTGGCGAGATGCGGCTAAATCAATCTCTCAATGAAGTGGGTATTTATAAGTTAATTGCATCGCAACCGAAAGCTAGCAGTGGCGCTCCATTAGAGGCCCATAAATATTTAGGTTCAATCTTACCTATTGCTGATGGTATCAGTGCCGATGTCGGCCGCTTTGTACCCGCCAAGTTTAGGATTAGCGGTCAAAGCTTATTGCCTGGCTGCAGCACTGGCGACTTTAGTTATATGGCTCAGCCGATGACCTTAGGGCTAACGCTAACGGCTGAAAACGTGCAAAACCAAAGAACTTACAATTATTTAGGCTCGCTTGCCAAGGCTGGCGCTGCTGCTGTCGCTGAAAATAACAATGACGGCATAAGCTTATCGCCACGCCTATCTGCATTGCCTGCATTAGTGTGGGCAGAAGGCCAAAGTGCGCTGCCGGTCACCACTGAACTTAACTTTGCGCGGCCGCTCGCCCCTGCCATTGATGGTCCCTTTGATAATCTTGCGATAGGGATAATGGTGAATGATAACGATGGCGGTCATGGCATAGTGGCGGATCCCGATATGGGCGTGAACTCAATGGGTGATTGCAGCGCCGCCTCCGGTGGCTGCGATGCGCTGCAGCTGCTAACCACTAAAGTGCGGGCTGGGCGCGTGGTGATGGATAATACCTATGGCCCTGAAACCGCAGAATTAACTATGCCTAGCCGCGCCGAGTACTGGGATGGCACCCTGTGGCAAACCAATAACTTAGATGTGTGCACTAACCTCAATGCGAGCTTAACCTCAAGCGTTGATAATCCGAGCTTAGGCTATGGGTTTGATCCTGATTTAACGGCGGGTCAATCGGTAACTCGCACGCGAAACAGTGCGATTAACCAAGGGCAGTTTAGTTTGATGTGGCAGCAGCTTGGTGGGTATCGCGGCCAAGTTACAGCGCCGCTTATTGTGCCTACTTGGTTACAGTGGTATTGGAGTTGGGATGGTAACTCGCCGACTGTATTAGCAAATCCCCGTGCCAGTGCTTTTTTTGGCAGCTATCGCGGCAACGATAAAGTGATTTATTGGCGTGAGCGTAGTGAATAATGCTCACTTGCTTAAAATAGCGCGCTTTCTTTAGGATTTTGCGCGGTATTTAATGAAATTAAGCAAATTTATTGCCTGGCCACAGGCGGCGCATCGCCTTGAGCGGTGAGCGTCACAGATTTGCTAAGGCGTAAAAGATGTGAAATTAGCTTAAATGGGGGTTTTTCAAGTTCAACAACAAAAAAAAACGCTTCATTCTGGATGAGGGGTTGTGGAAAGAGGGTGGCATTGATAAAGTTAGCTGATTTTTTCATTTCTTCTGACTCCACAGATACAGGCTAGTTACATGTTCAAGAAGCTGAGAGGCGTTTTTTCCAACGATCTGTCGATCGACCTAGGCACGGCTAATACTCTGATTTATGTGCGTGGCGAAGGCATAGTCCTAAACGAGCCTTCTGTGGTCGCAATTAGAGGTGAACGCAATAGTCCAGGCCAAAAGACTGTGGCCGCCGTGGGCACCGAAGCTAAGCTAATGCTCGGTCGTACCCCAGGCAATATTCAAGCAATTAGACCGATGAAAGACGGTGTGATTGCCGATTTCTATGTGACTGAAAAAATGCTGCAGCACTTTATCAAACAAGTGCACAACAACAGCTTTTTCCGTCCAAGCCCACGCGTACTGGTATGTGTGCCAGTAGGTGCTACCCAAGTTGAGCGCCGCGCGATTCGTGAATCAGCCATGGGCGCTGGTGCACGTGAAGTGTATTTGATTGAAGAGCCAATGGCTGCGGCTATTGGTGCTGGTTTACCAGTATCAGAAGCGACCGGTTCTATGGTGGTTGATATCGGTGGTGGTACCACTGAAGTAGCCATTATTTCATTGAACGGCGTAGTGTATTCATCATCAGTGCGTATTGGTGGTGATAAGTTTGATGAAGCCATTATCAATTATGTGCGCCGTAACTACGGTAGCTTAATTGGTGAAGCCACGGCTGAGCGCATCAAGCACACTATTGGTACTGCTTACCCAGGTGATGACGTGCTTGAAATTGAAGTGCGTGGTCGTAACTTGGCTGAAGGTGTACCAAGAAGCTTCACCCTTAACAGCAATGAAATTCTGGAAGCGCTGCAAGAGCCATTATCTGGCATTGTTAGTGCAGTGATGGTGGCCTTAGAGCAATCACCACCAGAATTAGCCTCAGATATTTCTGAGCGCGGCATGGTACTTACGGGTGGCGGCGCGCTGTTAAGAGACTTAGACCGACTGTTAATGCAAGAAACCGGTATTCCTGTGATGGTAGCCGATGATCCACTGACCTGTGTGGCTCGTGGCGGCGGTCGTGCATTAGAAATGATCGACATGCATGGCGGCGATCTTTTCTCTGAGGAAAACTAACAAGTCCGAGGGCGGCTTAAGCCGCCCTTATTGATCTATGAAGCCTATTTTTTCCCGCGGTATCTCAAATCAATTTCGCTTAACACTGGCAGTGATATTGTCGGTGGGTTTATTGCTGGCCAATGATAGATTAGAGCCAATTAGACAAACCTTATCCTCCTTTTTAAGCCCGATTCAGTACTTAGCTAACGTCCCAGGCCTTGCCTTGGATTGGTCGGCTGAAACACTAGCTACCCGCAGCATGTTAGAAACTCAAAATAAAGAGCTCTTGCGCCAGCAATTGCTAATGAGCGAACGCCTGCAGCGCTTTGAACATCTTCGCCAAGAAAACCAACGCTTACGCTCTTTGCTAGGTTCACCTGTGCATATGGACGCGAAGAAGATGGTGGCCGAAGTGATGTCGGTGGCAAGCGATCCTTATCATCATTATGTGGTGCTTAACCATGGCAGCAACAGTGGCGTATTTGTTGGTCAACCTGTGGTGGATGCTTATGGCGTCATAGGCCAAGTGGTGGAGATAAGTAAGCTCACCAGTCGAGTGTTGTTATTATCCGATATTAGCCACGGCTTACCGGTGCGTAATACTCGCAATGATGTGCGCTTAGTGGCCAATGGCACTGGCGTACTGGATGAAATTGAGCTTAGACATGTTGCTAAGAGCACAGATATTCGTGTGGGTGACTTACTCGTGACCTCAGCCCTTGGCCATAGATTCCCTGAAGGCTATCCGGTAGCGCGAGTCACATCGGTGCAAAAAGATGACGGTCAAAGTTACGCCAATGTCATTGCGCAGCCGTTAGCAGCATTAGATAGAATTCGTTATGTGTTATTGATTTGGCCAGAAGAAAATGAAGCGGCCGAGTCTTTAGTGCCAGTGGAGGCTCAGCCATGAGTTTACAAGCGGCCAATGGCCGACTGGTAGTGTGGGTGAGTTTACTCGTCGGCATGCTGTTTCAAATCATGCCATTACCTGCATCAGTAGAGCAGTGGCGTCCAGACTGGCTATTGCTGGTTATGATTTACTGGGCCGTGGCTTTGCCCCACAGATACAATATTCTCACTGCCTTTACCTTCGGGGTATTGCTCGATATTTTATTGGGCGCCAACTTAGGCATTCGCTCGCTGGCGTTTTCGTTAGTGATTTATGTGGTGGTGCTGCATTTTCAAAAATTACGCAACTTCCCTATGTGGCAACAAGCCATGCTGGTGGCGCTGTTAGTGGGCCTGTATCACTTGCTGATATTTTGGGCTGAGTTTGTGATTGAGCGTAGCACGTTCCAATGGTCGCTATTACTGCCAGCCATATCCAGTTTAATTATTTGGCCTTGGGCATTTTGGGCCTTAAGGCGTCTACGCCGTCATTATAAAGTGAGATAATTCATGACCTTGGTTTTGGCCTCAAGCTCGCCGCGCCGTAAAGAGTTACTCGCGCAGGCGTTATTTTCTGCCGAGCAGACTGAATTCTCTATCGTTGTGCCTGATATTGATGAGACGCCTCATCAAGATGAAGCGGCCAGTGCTTATGTAGTGCGCTTAGCCATTGAAAAGGCGCAAGCCGGTGCTAAGTTATGTGAGCATATCGCCCATCCTGCCGTGCTAGGTTCAGATACAATAGTAGTGCTAGATAATCAGTTATTAGGTAAGCCGCAAGATGTTAGCGATGCTAAAGCCATACTGAGAGCCTTATCAGGGCGCCGCCATCAAGTTATGACAGCCGTGGCCTTAGTGACAGAGAACTCGGTTGATAGCCGCTTAGTCACAACCTATGTGCAGTTTTGTCAGCTCAGTGAGGCCGATATTGCTGCCTATGTAGCTACAGGTGAGCCTATGGATAAAGCGGGCGCTTACGGCATTCAAGGACTCGGTGGTTGTTTTGTTGCTGCCATTGATGGAAGTTATTCCGCTGTGGTTGGCTTGCCTTTAGTGGAAACTCGAGAATTATTAGCCCAGTTGGCCTAATTCCGGTTGCACGACAATGGATGTCAAGATAACGGCTAGCATGCTTCGCCCTACGTGAGTTGCGGTTAAGCTCATTTATATTGCATTCGTTTTTAATCCCAGACGGGGTGTGTTGTGCCAAATCGATTAAATACCGTAAGAAATAGCGCCAAGTTAGGCTCAGAATTATTGATCAATGTGACCCCAAATGAGGCTCGTGTGGCTTTAGTGGAGCACGGGGTCTTACAAGAAGTTCATATTGAGCGCCGCTTAAAGCGTGGCCTAGTGGGTAATATCTACAAAGGTAAAGTGAGCCGGGTATTGCCTGGCATGCAAGCAGCCTTTGTTGATATTGGTCTGGAAAAAGCCGCGTTTTTGCATGCCTCAGATATCATGCCCCATACCGAATGTGTCGATGATAACGACAAGCATAACTTTGTGGTGCGCGACATTGCCGAGTTAGTGCGTCAAGGCCAAGACATTATGGTGCAAGTGGTCAAAGACCCCTTGGGCACTAAAGGCGCGCGCTTAACGACAGATTTAACCTTACCTTCGCGCTACTTGGTATTTATGCCAGGCTCTAGCCATGTGGGCGTATCGCAGCGGATTGAATCTGAAACTGAGCGTCAACGTTTACGCAATATTACCCAACCTTATGTGGATGCTGATGGCGGCTTTATTATTCGCACCGCCGCTGAAGGTGTAGGTGATGAAGCGCTGGCGCAAGATGCCGCCTTTTTGAGACGGGTGTGGGCCAAAGTCAGTGAGCGCCGTAAACGCCGTGGTGTGGCTTTGCTGTATCAAGATTTACCGCTGCAAGTGCGAGTAGTGCGTGACTTTGTGGGTACTGAACTTGATAGCATTCAAGTGGATTCACGCCGCACTTATGACGAGCTGCTAGAGTTTGCCACTGAATTTATGCCAGAAATTGCGGCCAACCTCAGTTACTACACAGGTCCTGCGCCGTTATTTGATCTCTACGATGTTGAAAACGAAATTCAGCGCGCTTTAGGGCGTAAGGTGGAGCTTAAATCTGGCGGCTATTTGATCATAGATCAAACCGAAGCCATGACGACTGTGGATATCAATACCGGCGCCTTTGTCGGCCATCGCAATCTTGAAGAAACCATCTTTAACACTAACCTTGAAGCGACCCACGCCATAGCGCGGCAACTGCGCCTGCGTAACCTTGGCGGCATTATCATTATCGACTTTATCGATATGCTCGATAAAGACCATCAAGAGCGCGTGCTAGATAGTTTACAGGCCGCGTTAAGCCCAGATAGGGTTAAGACCAATGTCAATGGTTTTTCTGGCTTAGGTTTAGTGGAGATGACGCGCAAGCGCACCCGCGAAAGCTTAGAGCATGTGTTGTGTGGAGAATGCCCAAGCTGTAAAGGCACGGGTAGCATGAAAACAGTTGAAACGGTGAGTTATGAAATCTTCAGAGAAATCATTCGCCTTGATCGTACTTATAAGGCGGATGAGTTTTTGCTGTATTGCTCACCCTTAGTGCATGCCAGTTTAAGTGGCGATGAGAGTCACTTATTGGCCGAACTTGAAGTTTATGTGGCTAAGCGGATTCGTTTGCATTCAGAGCCTATGTACGCTCAAAGCAAATACGATGTGGTAATGATTTAGTGACTCAGGCTGCTCGACCTTGGCTTAGCCGAGGGTTATCCATAGTCAGTGTGTGCTGGAAGACCTTAGCTGCCTTGCTGGTGCTATTTGCCTTAATGGTCAGTCTTGTGCGCTCGTTATTGCCACAGGTTGAGCAAGTGCATCAGCAGTTAGTGCAACTGTTAGAACGTGAGTTTCAACTTAAAGTTGAGCTTGCCAGCATTCAAGCCGATTGGCAAAGTCATGGGCCAGAGCTTAGGTTAGTTAAGCTTGCTATCCCTAAGCAAGATGGCGTGCCGCTTAGCCTTGAGATTGATAATGTTCAGGTCAAACTTAACTTCTGGCAAAGCTTAATCAATCTTGAGCCTAGAGTACAAGATGTGAGCTTTAATGGGGTTAAGTTAGCCCTAGATACCGATGCGCTGGCCTTATCGCAGCCGCAACAAAAGCATAATGTGGACTGGCTGTACTCCTTGCTATTAGGGCAATTGGAGCGTTATTCCATCACCAATTTACAGCTTGATATCATCAGTCGCCATCGACACTTTAATCCCATTCATATCGACACCTTAAATTGGCGCAATCGCGGCGATCATCATCTCGGTCAAGGGGTGGTGTATTTAGACAGTGGCGCTAAAGATCTGGAATTACTGTCGCTGCGGGTGGATATTAACGGCGATAGCCGCAAACCCGATAGCCTAGTAGGTGAGATTTATGCGGTTGCTAGCGATCTTAATCTAGCCGAATGGGCTGCCACTCAGGCCAATCCTTATCAGCCCGATGAAAGCTTGCCACTCTCTGGTGTGGTTAACTTTGAAGCTTGGCTTGCTATCAAGGGGCGCGCTTTTGGCAATGGTCTGGTGGATTTTGGCCACAGCAATTTACGTTGGAATTTAGCGGGTAAGCCGCAAGATTTGGCCATCGAGCAAGGGCAACTGCAATGGATACCCAATGCTGACGGTTGGCAATTTTTCAGCCATAACCTTGATCTTTTTACCAATAAGCAGCTGTGGCCGCAGTTAGATGTGTTGGTGAGTAGTAATCATCAAGGCTTGCATGCTCAGCTTGCTACGCTTGAGCCTGCATTACTATTGCCGTTATTGCCGCTGGTGCCAAACATGGATTTGGCAAGCTTGCTGCAATATCAACGCTTAGCGCCACACGGCCAAGTGTCGGATATTGTGTGGCAGAGTCAATACCAGAGCGATGCACCAGGCCAAACACAAAGCCAGCCGTGGCAGTTATCCCTTAAAGCCAAGCAGTTAGGATGGAACCCCAGTGGCAATATTCCTGGAATTAATAGCGTTAGCTTTGATGTCAGTGCCAGCCAAGACGCGCTAGCGTTAGCCTTAGCGCCGCAGCCGTTAACCTTAGATTATCCTGCGCTCTTTAGTGACAAGCTTAACCTCAATGTCGGCGCCACTAACATCCACTATGGGTTTGCTAGCCAGAGTGTGACTATTGCTGATATCGCACTGCAAAACGCTGAAGTATCACTTAATGCCGCCTTGCAGCTAGATTTGTTAGATACCCCTAACTTAGCCTTGGCCGCCACAGTGAGTCTTAATGACGCCGCTAAGATAAAGCCGTTGCTCCCAGCCGATGCCATGGGGCAAGAGTTAGCCGATTACTTGGCCGATGCGCTGCGCGCAGGTGAAAGTCATGGGGCGCAAGTGGTGTGGCAGGGGGCGTTTAGCGATTATCCGTTTAGCGATAATCAAGGTAAGTTTCAAACCGCTTTTACCTTAGATAAGGCCGAATTTGCCTTCCAGCCCGATTGGCCGGCGGTGACTGATATTCGCCTCGATGCCTTATTTGATAACGATCGCATGGATTTATGGCTGCGCCGCGGCAAGATATTGCAAGTGGATGTTAGCGGCGCCCATATTGCCATTCCAGAGCTTGGCGAGCGCAGCTTAGTTGAGATAACCGCTGATGTTAAAGCCAAGGCGCAAGATGCTACGGCTGTCATGCTGCAATCGCCACTGCATGACAGTGTCGGCGAGACTTTAAAAGTGGTGCAAGTTCAGGGTGATGTCAGCGCTAAGCTTGATTTAGCTATCCCCATTTATGATGAAGAGCCAGTACTTAAAGGCATAATCACCCTTAATAAGGTGCCTGTGTATCTAAAAGAGCCCGGCCTACAGCTTGATGAGGTCAGCGCCACACTTGCCTTTGAAAACGATGTAGTGACAGGCAATAAGCTAACTGCCAAATTATTTGGCCAGCCATTACAGTTTGATATTGCCACTAAACCCGTTAAGCAAGACTACGCCTTAGATGTAAAGCTTGCCGGTCAATGGCAGCTAGCTAAGTTACCGCCTGAGCTGCACACTCAGTTAGCCCCGTATTATCAAGGAAATGTTAATTGGAACGGCAAACTCGGTATGGTGTTTGATGATGGCGGCTATCGCATTCAAGCCAATATTAAGAGTGATTTGCGCAATACCCAATTAACTTTGCCTGCGCCTTTAGTTAAAGCTAAGGGTGAAAAGCTCATTTTAACCGCTGAATTTATTGGCGATAATCAAGAATCTCACCTTGGCATTAAGCTTGGCAAATTAGCTGAGTTTTGGGGCGGCTTTAATGCTAAGTCGGGTAAAAACTTGGCTTATTACGACTTAATGCTGGGGCGCAATTTCAAGCTCGGGCAAAACTTAGCGAAACAGCAAGGCGCCATTTGGCTCGACTTAGATAACGTAGACTTAGCCCCTTGGCTCGAAGTAATAGATGCCCTTAGCCAAGGGCGCAATAGCAATGTTTTTCCGCCGCTTGAGCAAGTGCAAGGCAAGGTTAAGCAGCTCACCGCCTTTGGCCAATTATTTGAAAATATCACTGTTAATGCCAAACCTTTGCCAGACTCTTGGCAAATGGATGTGGATAGTGACGCACTTGCGGGCACCATCCATGTGTATCCAGATTGGTTAGCCCAAGGGGTTAAATTGTCGGCGCAGCATTTATATTTAACGCCAGTACCGCCCCTTAGTGCGCAAATAGCGGCAACTAATAGCAAGACGGCTAATACCAGTCGTCAAACTGCGCCGCTGCAAGCCTTGAGTTCGCAACTGCCGCCCATTGCCTTAGATGTGAATGATTTTCGCTATCAAGATAAGCAGTTAGGCCATTTAGTCTTGCAAGGCGCGCCGAGCGAGCTTGGCTATCAAATCCAAACCGTATCATTAACTGCGCCCGGCATAAATCTGCGTGGTAATGGGGTTTGGCATAATACCCTTGAGCAAAACACTACCGAGCTAGATGTGACCCTTAAGGCCAAAGCCTTTGATTTATTATCAGATCGCTTGCAGATAGACCCAGGTGTGCAAGACGCGCCGCTGTCGCTTACTGCTAAGCTTAATTGGCACGGCTCGCCCTTTGATCTGCATTTAGATAATCTCAATGGCGCCGTTAGTTTTGATATGGGTAAAGGCCACTTATCGCAGGTGAGTGATAAAGGTGCGCGCATATTCTCACTCTTTAGCTTAGATTCGTTACTGAGAAAATTATCTTTCGATTTTTCAGATGTTTTTGGTCAGGGTCTGTATTTCAATGCCTTTAGTGGTAATCTAAAAATTGATAATGGCGTAGTCAAAACCACCGACAGTGAAATGGATGCCATCGCCGGCAACATGAAGGTGCGTGGTTACACAGATCTTGCCACCGAAAGCTTAAATTACGATATTCGCTTTGTGCCGCAATTGGCCTCAAGCGTACCTACTGTGGTGCTACTGAGCACGAGCGCTTGGACCATGGGTGTCGGCGCATTTGCTCTCACTAAGGTGCTTGAGCCTGTAATAGAAGTGATAGCCGAAATTCGTTTTCGAGTATCTGGGACTATGTCAGACCCTAAGATTGATGAGCTTGAGCGTAAGAGTAAAGAAATCGTGATTCCAGATGCTATCTTATCGACTCAGCCGCTGGCGATAGCTCACGATGGTATGGCGCCAAAGGATAGCCGCGCTGCAAACGCGGCAATGAACCAACCCAACACGGATGGGCGTAAAGCAAATGAAAGTCAGTCTGTTACAGTGTCAGAGCAGTCGCAGCCCCCAAGAAAATCTTGAGTTTATCTATGCGCAATTGCGCGCCTTAGATAACTGCGCTGAGCCAAGATTAGTGGTTTTGCCTGAATGCGCCTTATTGTTTGGCGGCATTGAATCTGAGCAGCAGCAATTGGCCGATGACTTAACTATGCTTGCCAAGCTTGCCAGCCTAGCCGCTGAATTTGCTATCACCTTAGTGGCAGGTACCTTACCTGTGCGCGCCAGTGATGGCCGCTGTTACAGTCGCTGCCATGTTTTTGGCCCACAAGGTCAATTACTGGGAGATTATGACAAGCTGCATTTGTTTGATGCCACCATTGGCGATGCCACAGGTCGCTATTGCGAGAGCCATACTTTTTATCCAGGCGATCATATCAGTGTTATCGACACTGAATTTGGCAAGTTAGGTCTCGCCATTTGTTATGATTTGCGCTTTCCAGAATTATTTCGGGCGTTAGCGCAGGCTGGTTGCGATGTGATAGTCGTGCCGGCAGCCTTTACTGCGGTGACAGGCGCCGCCCATTGGCAAACCTTAGTGCAAGCGCGCGCGCTCGACAGTCAGTGCTTTATCTTAGCCACAGGCCAATGGCACCCTCAAGGGGTGAGGCAAACCTGGGGGCAGAGCATGGTGGTTGGCCCTTGGGGCGACATTATTGCGCAAAAGCCTACGGGCGTTGGTTGGCTGCACTGCCATATAAATAAAGATGAGTTAGCCAAAGTGCGCGCCGCCTTACCGTTAGCGGCCCACAATAGATTTCAATTGCCGTCGCTTAAATCGACGTCAGTTCAGGATTAATTACCAAGAGATCAAACCGATCTTAAGCGAGAGCGAATGCCATTATTAACCCAAGTCAGTGCCAGTTTATTACGCGATAATTTGAGTCTTGAGGGCTTGAATAAACATCTTGAGAGCTTGTTTGCCCATAAAATCGATTTCGCCGACTTGTATTTTCAAGGCTGTCGCCATGAATCTTGGGTGCTAGAGGATGGCATCATTAAAGAAGGCAGCTTCCACATTGAACGCGGCGTTGGTGTGCGCGCCATTAGTGGTGAGAAAACTGGTTTTGCTTATGCTGATGATATAACTAGCGACGCCTTAGCTAGCGCCTGCGCTGCCGCTCGCGGTATTGCCATGGCAGGTCAGCAAGGTTCAGTGCAAGCCTTTAAGCAAACACATGCCCACAGCTTGTATGTTAGCGCCGACCCGATTGCGGCCATGGAAGAAGTTAAAAAGATTCAATTGCTGCGTGAAGCCGATGCTTATATCCGAAGCTTAGATGATCGCATTATTCAAGTAGTCGTGAGCCTCTCAGGCGTCCATGAAGAAATTCTCGTGGCCGCCAGTGACGGCACGCTAGCCGCCGATGTGCGCCCATTAGTGCGCTTTAACTGCTCTGTGATTATGGAAGATAATGATCAGCGCGAGCGCGGCTCAGCCGGCGGCGGTGGTCGTCATGGCTATGAAATCTTCTTTGCTAATGATGATACTCACTTACCCATGTGTTTTGCCTTTGCCCGCGAAGCCGTGCGTCAAGCGCAAGTGGCATTGGTAGCCATCGATGCGCCAGCCGGTGAAATGCCTGTGGTATTAGGGGCAGGTTGGCCAGGCGTGTTACTGCACGAAGCTGTTGGTCATGGCTTAGAAGGTGACTTTAACCGTAAAGGTAGCAGCGCGTTCAGTGGTAAGGTCGGTCAACAAGTGGCGTCATCATTAGTGACAGTGGTGGATGATGGCACGCTGGCTAATCGCCGCGGCTCATTATCTATTGATGATGAAGGTACCCCAAGTCAGCGCAATGTGTTGATTGAAGATGGTATTTTAAAATGCTACATGCAAGATAAGCTTAACGCCAGACTCATGGGCGTTGCGCCAACCGGTAACGGTCGCCGCGAATCTTACGCGCATCTGCCTATGCCGCGTATGACTAACACTTATATGCTGGGCGGCCAGTCAAAGCCTGCGGACATTATCGCCTCAGTTAAAAAGGGCCTGTACGCGCCTAACTTTGGTGGCGGCCAAGTGGACATTACTTCGGGTAAGTTTGTGTTCTCAGCCTCTGAAGCTTATTTGATTGAAGATGGTAAAATCACCACGCCAGTTAAAGGCGCCACCTTAATTGGTAACGGCCCAGAAGCCATGAAGCTTATCTCTATGGTCGGTGATGATATGGCGCTGGATCAAGGCGTTGGCGTATGTGGTAAAGATGGTCAAAGCGTGCCTGTGGGCGTGGGCCAGCCAAGCTTGAAGTTAGATTTATTAACGGTTGGCGGCACAGCATAAGCTTAATGTATTCCTATGCTTGTTAACGGCTAGCGCGACTTGACTATACAAGTGGTAAAGGCTGGACTTAAGTCTGGCCTTTTTTATTGCCGCTGTTTTTAAGCAATGTTCTGAACGCATGTTTTTAACGTATGATTTTAAGCCATGTTTTAACGACTAATTTCCAAGATTTGGCCGCCTGCATGAGTTAAATAATTATTCATCTTAGCCAAGTGTGGTTTGTGTACAATACTGCCAGTTAGAGCAAGAACTCTAGAGGAACTTATGCGACTGTTAGCCCTAGCATTATGCGTGTTGCTGCCCTTGCCTGTAATCGCCACCGAGCTCAGCTTTGATGCTGCTTGGACACAATTACAACAAGTGAGCGATAAGCTTAAGGCGCAACAACAACAACTCGAACGTGCCAATGCCCAGCAAGAGAGTGGTAATGATTTATCCTTACCCTCGATTAATATTGCTGGCAGTTACACTTATCTTGAAAAGCCGATTGAACTGGATTTACGCGATCTTAATCCATTAGCCTCGCTTAATCCTGGCAGTTTACCGCCCGCCATAGGCGGCGCGATAGCCAGCATTCCTAGCAGCTTATTCGTCACGCCTTTTACTCAGCAAGATGTCTTTCGCGCTAGCTTGCAAGCTTTGTGGCCGATTTACACCGGTGGGCAAGTGTCTGCCGCGCAAGGTATTTTAGCGGCGCAAGTCGCTGAAGAGCAGCAAGCGCAGCTATTAGCGTCGCGCGAATTGTTTACTCTGTTGGTGGACAGATATTATGGCGCCATAGTCACTAAAGCTGTGCTTAACACCCAAGAGCAGCTAGTGGTGGCATTAACTGAGCATGTCTCTCACGCTAAGGCGCTAGAGCAGCAAGGGCAAATCGCCGCCGTTGAGCGCCTCAATGCCGAAGTGGCGTTAGATAATGCCAAAGTGGCCACCGCCAGCGCTCGGCGTCAGGTACAAATGGCTTCGATTGCTCTTAATCGCATGCTAAAGCTGTCAGTCACCCCCAGCTCGCCATTATTTATGTTACCGCAAGACCCAAGTTTACCGCGCTTGATGGAGCTCACTATGACTCAGCATCCAGCGTTAAAACTCTTGGCCGCCAAAGAGCAGCAAGCCAAGGGCTTGGAAGATATGGAAAAGGGTAAGTATTACCCCAATGTCTTTTTGTATGGTAATTACAGCCTTTATGAAGATGACAGCTTGATGTCGCAAGTTGAGCCCGATTGGATGGTTGGCGTGGGCGTTAAAATTCCACTGGTGAGCCGCGATGGTCGCAGTGGCAAAGTGGCGGCTGCCAAAAGTGCTATCTTGCAGGCGCGTTACACCCAAGCGCAAACCCGTGAAGATTTAAGCTTATTGCTCGATCAAACCTATCGGCAGATGGAGCAAGCGCGAGAAGAATACCAGTCGTTAGCCACGACTGAATCCTTAGCTAAAGAAAACCTGCGCCTGCGCGAGCTTGCTTTTAATCAAGGTTTATCGACCTCGCTGGAGCGCGTCGATGCCCAGCTTGGGCTGACTTCGGTCATGACTAAGCGCTTAGCTGCTCGATATCGTTATATCCAAGCCTACGCCCATTTAATGTCAATTTCTGGCCAGTTAGACGAGTTTATTGCCCGCGCTCGGGTGTTGGAGGAAACCAATGCGAACTAATAAAATTCTGGCCATAGCGGCCATCTTAGCCTTAGCTGTGCTGTTTGGCTGGGGGCTAGTAAAAGCCTATCAACCTAAGGCCACTGTGCTGCAAGGTCAAATTGAAGCGCGAGAATACCATGTGTCTTCCAAAGTGCCGGGGCGAATTGAGCAAGTCTTAGTGCGCAAAGGCGATAAAGTCGCGGTCGGTGACTTACTGTTTAGCGTGAGTAGCCCAGAGCTTGATGCCAAGTTAACGCAGGCGCAAGGGGGCTATACCGCCGCCAAAGCCTTGCAACAAGAAGCCGATAATGGCGCTCGCAGCCAACAAATCTTAGCGGCCAAAGAGCAATGGCAAAAAGCTAAAGTGGCGTCAGAACTGGCCTCTACTACCTATTTGCGCGTGGAAAACCTGTTTAATGACGGCGTCTTAGCCCGCCAAAAACGCGACGAAGCTTATACCCAGTGGCAAGCGGCTAAATATACCGAGCAAGCGGCTTTGGCTATGTATCAAATGACTGAAGAAGGCGCGCGCCCTGAAACTAAAGTGGCCGCAGCGGGTAAAGCCATGATGGCTAAAGGCGCGGTCGATGAAGTCAATGCTGTACTCAATGACAGCCAAATGCGCGCTAGCCATAAAGGTGAAATTAGCGAAGTTTTACTGTTTGATGGCGAGTTAGCCCCGTCAGGTTTTCCTGTGGTGAGCCTGCTGGATATGAGCGATGCTTGGGCGATTTTACAGGTAAGAGAAGACTTATTAAGTCATTTTCCTATGGGTAAAACCATTAGCCTTACCGTGCCTGCGCTGAATAAGAGCCTTGATTTTAAAGTGACTTATGTAAGCCCCATGGGGCAATACGCCACGTGGCGCGCCACAGAATCAGGTCATGACTTTGATATGCGCACCTTTAGCATTGAACTTAAGCCAGTGACAGCTGAGCCGCTACTGCGGGTAGGTATGTCGGTATTATTGCCTTTATAAGCGGAGCTTAAGATGTCGGTGGCGGTGAGTTGGAGTGATAGATTTTGCCATGAGGCGCGCCATTTATGGCGCAGCCCGTGGCAACTAGCCTTGGTAACTTGGGTGCCTGTGCTGGCCTTATTGTTTCTGTATGGCATTTTTAGTGCCGCAGTGCCGCGCAGCCTGCCGGTGGCCTTAGTTGACCAAGATGCCACTAGCTTAAGTCGGCAATTAGCGCGGCAAATGCAGGCAAGCCCTGCGGTCAGTTTGCAGCAATTTAGCCAGTTGCCCGCCGCCGAGCAAGCCATGCGCGAAGGCCAAGTGTTTGCCTTGATTTTAATTCCGCCGCAGTTTTCTCGGCAATTAATGACGCAGCAACAACCTCAGCTAGTGCTGCACTATAACGGCCAGTTTTTGCTGGTGGGCAAATTGCTCTCTAGCGCCTTGCAACAAGGCTTGGCCGATGCGCTGCAAGGCGTGGCGCGCCAGCAGTTATTGGCCAAAGGCGTGTTACCTGCGGCCACGGCTGTGACTATTAGCCCCATCGCCGTGCAGTTAACGCCGTTATTTAATCAAAGCAGTAATTACTTAGCCTTTTTAATGCCGCCTATCTTGTTGGCGTTATTGCAAATTTCGGCAATGTTGATGTTTGCTAATGCTCTTAATGAAGAGCTCACCCCAAGATTTACTACTTGGGTGCGCCAAGATTTTTGGCCGAGCGTAACCGCAAAATTTGCCTTATATCTTCCCATTGCGCTACTGCAAGGCATGGCGATGCAAGTCTTTTTGTATCACATCATAGGCTTACCTATGGCGGGCAGCTTGCTTGACCTAGCGCTTGCCATGACAGTCATGCTGCTATTTATTGGCTTATGGGTGCTAGTGATTTTCTTGCTGCTGGCCGAGCCTGCCCGCGTGGTTAGCTTTTGCACTGCCTTATTTGCCCCAGCCTTTGCGTTTATGGGTATTACTTTCCCGGTGCACGAAATGCCAATGCTGGCGCAGTGGTGGCGCTTACTCATTCCTAGTAGCCATTACATTGACTCCCAAGTGGCTGTGGTGAATTATGGCCAAGGGCTTGATACCTTATTGCCGCAGCAGCTTAGTTACGGCTTATTGCTAGTGTTATTGCCGCTGTTATTCGGTTTGCTGCGTTTAAGACGCAAAGGGGAGCAATAACATGGATTTACTTAAGCTGATTAGCTTGGAGCTTAAAGCCATTATTAGTGATAAAGCCATAGCTATCACTTTGTTTGGTGGCGTGCTGTTTTACTCTGTGCTTTACCCTTTGCCCTATTTGAATGAAGTGCCGACTAAGCAATTAATCGTGGTAGTAGATAATGACTTATCGTCACTCAGCCGCGAGTTTATTCGCCAAGCGGAAGCTAGCCCTAAGCTTAAAGTCATAGGCATTGTGGCAAGTTTAGTTGAGGCTAAAAACGCCATTATTAACGGTAAGGCCCATGGCTTATTGGCTATACCTGCGGGGTTTGAGCGTGATTTAGTCAGTGGCAAAGGCGTTACTGTGGCCGCGGCGGGAGATGCCAGTTATTTCTTGGTGTACTCCACCATAGCCGAAGGCTTGATTGGCGTAAGCCAAGACTTGGCCGCTAGCCTTAAATACCAAAGCTTACTTGCCCACGGCGTATCGCCACAAAGCGCGAGCATTCAAATTAGCCCAGTCAGCATAGATGCCGTACCTGCCTTTAACTTATCTTTGGGTTACACCCCTTATGTAGTGCCGGGCTTATTCTTACTGATTTTGCAGCAAACCTTATTAGTGGGCACAGGCATTTTAGGCGCAGGCCAATGGCAAAAACGCGGTTATTGGAGTGAGCTTAGTACTGGGCAATTACTGCTGGGGCGAGTGCTGGCCTTTATGCTGATTTACACTTTCTTTGCCAGTTATTACGTGGGTTGGTGTTACTTAGTTTATGACGCTGAGCTTAATGCCACCCTCGCGGAAGTTGGTTTACTCATGCTGCCATTTTTATTGTCGAGCTGCTTAGCGGGCATTGCCTTAAGTAGCTTGTTTGTGCGGCGCGAATTACCCACACAAGCCTATTTAATTTCCTCTATGCCTATCTTGTTTGTTTCAGGATTCGTGTGGCCACTGGCGTTAATTCCTGAGCCGTTAGTTGCCATAGCGCAACTGATACCCGCCGTACCCGCCATCATGGCTATGCTAGCAATGAATCAGATGGGCAGCGGTTTTGGCGCCATTCTCTGGCCTTACTGCCAGCTATGGCTGATGGTGTTAGGCTTTGGCGTATTAGCTTGGCTTGGGGTGAGTTATCGCCTCAAGCGCAATGCCAGTGCTAGCGCGGTTATGTAGGCCAATGCAGTTAGCGCCGATGCTAATGTTAAGACCAACGCTGATGCTGATGCTGACGCTGATGCTAATGTTGATACTGACGCCATTAAATAACGCCGCGCTTAGCTAGCGCAGCGCTAATAAATCGCCTCGTTAATCACAGAGCCAGACTGAAGCCCTCAGTCTGGCTCTGTTGTTTGGGGCAGCGCTTATTAGCGCGGCCTTAATGAGTTTATCGCTTGCCTCTTAAGGCTTATCTCTTAATGGCTGGTCACTTAAAGGCTTATGGGCGGCGTTGCGACTGAATAGCCAGCTTGCGGCCATAGAGGCACTTAAGATGGTGGCGATCACGGCTAACGACACCCCAATTGAGATATGGTAATACTCAATAATCAGCATCTTAACGCCAATAAAGACTAATATCGCCGCCAGTCCATATTTTAATAAGGCAAACCTGTCAGCCACCCCAGCGAGTAAAAAGAACATGGCGCGCAGCCCCATGATGGCAAAAATATTAGAGGTTAAAACGATAAAAGGGTCAGTCGTCACAGCAAAGATGGCTGGGATACTATCAACCGCAAAAATGATATCGCTGATCTCCACCAAAATAACAACTAACAGCAAAGGCGTGGCATAACGTATGCCTTGTTTTACTACCCAAAATTGCTCGCCCTCTAGCGTATCTGTCACGCGCATGCGGCTTTTTATCCACTCTAATAAGCCCTTGGGCTTGCCTTCGTCATCATCATGGCTGAACAACATTTTGATGCCGCTTACCAGTAAAAACGCGCCAAAGACATACAAAATCCAGTGGAATTGATTGATAAGGTAACTGCCCGCAAACACCATAATGGTGCGCAGCACTATGGCGCCCAATACCCCGTACAGCAGCACGCGGCGCTGCAGTTCAGCGGGTACGGCAAAGTAGCTAAAAATCATTAACCATACGAACACGTTATCAACGGCTAAGGCTTTTTCCAGCACATACCCTGTAATGAATTCCATGGATTTTTGATGCGCAATAACATCGCCCGCTTGGTGTTGGTAGTAAAACCAAATCACCACCGCAAATAGCATAGAGATGCTGACCCAGATAATTGACCAAATGCCAGCTTCTTTGATTGAGACCACATGGGATTTTCCACCACCGACAAATTTAAGATCTATCCATAGCAGGGCTGTGATGATGGCAGCAAAGGTGAGCCACAAAGTGGCAGGGGAATACAAGATTGGTTCCACGACATTCTCCTGAAAAAATAACAGACAAGGCTGTTTCAGAAGAAGTCACCTTGCCAAATGGCAAGGTCTCACTCACTGGCAACATTAACATGATGCAAGCCCGGTAACCGGATGCCAAAGTTGGCAACGAGATGACGACTGACCGGCGGTATCGGCCTTGATACCAGAGTTACTCCCCTTGTAAGCGCGATTATAACGCTTAGCTCACCCAGCTTGGATGAAGATTGGTTAATCTGCATTTTTTGCATTGATGCTATCTATCAGCTAATCGCCTGCGGCGGGCTACTTGTTGTCGATTTCTCGACACGCCGCAAGCACATCCATGTGGGCTCAACGACACAAAATTCATCCATGAACACAGGCCAGATCGACATCCATATCTCGCGTTCGCAAGCATGTTCATCACCGATGAACGTTCACCCTGTTGTCGATGGTCTCGAACTCCCCCTGTGTCAGGATTGTTGTCACCTCAGTTTTTAATACTATTGGACAGGAGGCGGAAGTTAGGTTTGAGTGAGACATTATCCTGAAGCGCACAAAAAAGCAGTCGTTAGTAAGTTGATGGAAAGCGGTTTATCATTGCGTCAGTTTTCACAGAGAGAAGGTATCAGTCTTTCTACTCTGTATGGTTGGCGGGAAAAGTATGCAGAGGCCGATTTCAGTTTGACAAAAAGTAATGAACCAGATGATTGGTCCGCGGAGCGGAAGTTTTCTGCGGTGATAGAAACGGCCGCAATGTCGGCAGTTGAGTTAAGTGAGTATTGTCGCAAGAAAGGACTGTTTCCTGAGCAAATCCAGCAATGGAAACTGAGCTGTATTTCAGGTAATCAGACCGAGGCACAGAAGCGCAAGCAGCAGGCACAAGAGCGTAAAGCCGACAAAAAACGCATTAAAGAGTTGGAGAGAGAGTTAAAACGGAAAGATGCAGCCTTGGCCGAAACCGCAGCTCTTCTGGTGCTCAGAAAAAAGTTAAATGCCTACTGGGGGGAAGACGAGGACAATTAACCACGCTCTCAGATAGGCAATACTATGTATCTTTGGTTGATGATGCTGTCAGCGCAGGTGCGAGAAAGCATAAAGCCTGTGCGGAAATCGGATTATCCCTACGCACATTACAACGATGGTTGGAAACGGGTTGTGTCAGTGCAGATAAACGGCCAGAGGCGGCCAGACCCGTGCCTGCTAACAAGTTAACAGAAGCGGAACAACAAGCCATATTAGACATCAGTAGCCAGGAGCGATTTGCCAGCCTGTCACCCAGCCAAATCGTACCGATATTGGCTGATGAAGCCGTGTATCTGGGTTCGGAATCGAGCTTTTATCGTATCCTCAAAGCCCATAATCAGCTGAAACACAGGGGCAAGGCTAAACCTAAAGGGAGCATAGCAAAACCAAATGGGTTTACCGCTACAGGGCCTTGTGAAGTGTGGACTTGGGATATTTCGTATTGCCCCTCAACAGTCATTGGTCGGTTTTTCTATCTGTATATGATAATGGATATATTTAGCCGCAAAGTGGTGGGATGGGAAGTGCATGACAGCGAGTCGGGTGAGCATGCAGCCAACCTTCTGGAACGCACCTTATGGTCTGAGAAATGCGTCAATGAAAAGCTTGTTTTGCACTCTGACAATGGCAGCCCAATGAAGAGTTTGACCATGCAAGCAAAGATGATGGAAATGGGAGTTGTTGGCTCACGTAGCCGACCAGGTGTCAGCAATGATAATCCTTACTCAGAATCCCTGTTTCGCACAGTCAAATACAGTCGTCGATGGCCGAGTGAAGGCTTTAAAACACTGGACGATGCCAGGGCCTGGGTCAGAGACTTTGTTCAATGGTACAACACTGAGCATCGTCACAGCAGGATAAAATTTGTCACCCCAGCGCAGCGACATAAAGGTGAGGATCAGGCAATACTGGCTAATCGTTCAGAGTTGTATGCAAAGGCAAGAACACTGAATCCAAATCGCTGGTCCAAAGAGGTTAGGAACTGGGATCATGTTGGCGATGTGGATCTAAATCCGGAGAGGAAAAAAGAGGCAGCTTAATAGCTCAAGCGACAACTACCTTGAAAAACACCGCTCTTGAACCGTTTTTATATTCGTAGCCTATTGATTAAAAAGCTGTTCTACCGTTTTCATTGGTAAGAACATACGAATACGCCCATTATGTTCGCATAACACTTCAAAGCCGAACTTCGTATAGAACGCTTGAGCGGAATCTGTCAGACAGTCCACAACAATTGCGTATACCCTCATGTGATGATTCACTTCCCACAAGTACTTCAGCGCGCGAATTAGACTAACTTTTCCGAGCCCAGAGCCATGAAACTCTTTGTGCACAGCTAATTGAGCCAAAAGAAAAACAGGTATTGGATACCTAGGAAGTTTCTTTGCTAGTTGTGTCGGCAATGTTTCTCGACTGATTGAACTCGGTGCAACACTATAAAATGCACAAATAGCGAATTTTTGATTTAACAGTGGTTGAGCACTAGGTAAAACCATTGTTCGGCTAATACCTGCTTGCATGTGCTTTGCAGCTTGAATTTTAATAAATGTGTTTAGCTCTTGCTCACCACAGTCAAATGAGTCGCGGTCATGCTTTGATTTACTAAGTTCTACAAACTCTTTGCCCCAACTCACTTGATACCGCTCTTCTCTGTAAATTTAACAGCTTCAAGCAAAGCTTGATTCGGTGCTTTGACTTTATTACACGCAGCCATAAACTCGTCAAAAACACTGTCTTTAACCATAATACTTTCATGCTCCTCAATAACATGAGTCGCATTTTCATCCATAAGTTTCACCACATATTCAGTGAGACTTTTTAAACCAAGTAAAGCCGATGCTTTTTCGGCTTTTGCCTTGATCTCTTCATCAAGGCGGATATCTAAACGTGCCGTTGCCATAACCCCTCCTGCGTACGGATAGATTCCGTAAGATGAGAGATTATAGTCCAAACTTAAAGCACATTCAATTCGTACGGAAAGTTTACGGAGCTGGTGAGAATATAACGCCGCCATAAACGGCGCGAGCTTGCGATCGTAAGGTACCTGAGTCTACCACTTTAAACCATTGAAGTGTAAGGGTTTGCAGTAATCATTGTCCACATATCGACCACAACTGTTAGGACACAATAAAAAAACCTAACCTCATTTTGCTTGAAATGTTTTCATGGCTTGAATCAGACTGGTATAGAGTGATTCACTAACTCATTTTTGGACATAAACGTGCCAGAACTGATCTGGCTTGACACGAGTTTTGATCAAAGCGCGTGAGCATGAAGCTCAAGCAAAATGCCAGCGTGTTGCGCATGAAACTGACTAGGTAAATTTGATTCACTGACAGTTTTTGGTAGGTGAATTAGCTACTTGCTGTAAACTTTAATTATTAATAGTTGCTTTGAACTTACAGACTCCGCCTGATCCCCATTGAAGCGGCCGAGGGCGTTTGGCATAAATTGCGTGAGCGAGGTATGGATACCGAGCTAGCATCAGTCAAACATGGACGTGCGTCTGATGTGCTAGCGATTTAACCAATAAGACTGAGGGGCTTTCCGCTGAGTTGGGGCGTCAGGGTGGTTGCAAGGAGGGTAGGACGAGCAGTCCTCCTTGCCCGGGGGGGGGATGGAATCCCGCGACTTTATTTCAAACGAAGTTTGAACCTCAAGCGCTCATGTTGAGCCAACAACGATCAGGTCAGCAATCCCACGACTTTATTTCAAACGAAGTTTGAACCTCGGCTAGGCCAATTGCATCAATTCATAATGACTAGTCATTGAAATATTGATAAAAATCATACGATTTTTGAAAGCATAGATGATAGTATGCCCCCATTAGTCGGGGAGCCGTTAGGCTGAGATCTACTGCTAAGAGGGTGTAATCCTCTTAAGTCACATGAACCCGTTGAACCTGATTCAGTTAATACTGACGTAGGGAACTAATGGTCCTGTGACACACTCATTACGAGTCGTATCAACTAGGGATAGGTAGTAACTGCTTGGCGCTGATTCATGGCTTTCATGGTGATGCACAAGGCGATGCGTATAGTTAGCAAGGCTTGTTACCACTTATCTCACTTGGCTATTTTTCCTCTGCGTTAACGAGGAAATACTTATGCCTGCGTTAACCTCTAAAGCTCCTGCCACATCCATAGCTAACACCCCGATTGTTTTAACCATTGCCGGTTCCGACAGTGGTGGCGGTGCGGGAATTCAAGCGGATATTAAAGCGATTTCGGCCACCGGCAGTTATGCCTGCTCTGTGATTACGGCATTAACGGCGCAAAATACCCAAGGCGTGTCTGGCATTTACCCCATCAGCAGCGATTTTGTCGAGCAGCAATTAGATGCTGTGTTCACCGACCTTAATGTGGTTGCGGTTAAAGTGGGTATGCTCAGTGATGCCAACATTATTCGCTCTGTGGCCAAAAAACTCATTCAATACGCGCCGCGCTTTTTAGTGGTTGACCCTGTGATGGTAGCGACCAGTGGCGATCTGCTGCTGCAAAGTTCGGCCATCGATTGCCTTAAGGCTGAATTACTGCCGTTAGCGGATGTGATCACCCCTAACTTGCCAGAAGCCGCTGCCCTCATCAATAAGGACGTGCCAGCTAGCGAAACTGCTATGACAGCCATGATAAGTGAGCTGCGTGCATTAGGCGCTAAGTCAGTGTTACTTAAGGGCGGGCATTTAGAGCAAGATCAAAACAGCACAGATTTATTGATTTTAGCTGACGAGATTATTCGCTTATCGGCCGCGCGCATCAACACCCGCAACACCCATGGCACAGGTTGCACCTTATCGGCGGCCATCGCCTCTTACTTAGCCCAAGGCCATGATTTACCCGCGGCTGTCGCCCTTGGTAAAGATTATATTACCGCCGCGCTTATTCATGCCGATGAGCTCAATATTGGCCAAGGCCATGGGCCTGTGAATCACTTCTTTGGTTTGAAAGCCTAACGGCTTGTGTGCCAGTGACTCATGGCGTGATAGCCATGAGCGGTCGCTAGCTGTAATGGCAATGCTTGGTAATAGCCTTTGCCTTGCCGAGCTTTATTTTGCCAAGCCCGCTGGCGGTATTTAATAAGTTAATTCATCGGCATGAAGTGCTGCTCAGCCATTCTTGGGTGACGGCGCAAGAGATTTTACTGGGCTTAGCCTTAGGCTTATCTATGGGTTTGATATTTGCCCTGCAAATGCTGCTGTTTGAGCCACTGCGGCGCTGGTTACTGCCAATCTTGATTGCAAGCCAAGCCATACCTATGTTTGCCATAGCGCCAATTTTAATGCTGTGGTTAGGCTATGGTATAGCCTCCAAAGTAGTGATGGCGGCCATAATCATCTTTTTCCCGGTGACGACGTGTTGTTACGACGGCCTGCGTAATACCCCCACTGGGTATCTTGATTTAGCTAAAACCATGGGCGCCACAAAGTGGCAAGTATTAAGGCGTGTGCGCTTACCGGCCGCCTTGCCAGCACTAGCATCGGGAATACGGGTGGCCGTGGTGGTTGCGCCCATAGGTGCAGTGGTTGGTGAATGGGTAGGTTCCAGTGAAGGGCTAGGATATTTAATGCTGCAAGCCAATGCTCGCATGATGATAGATGAGATGTTCGCGGCCTTATTTATTCTCGCGGCGCTGTCGGTGAGCTTGTATTTTGTTGCCGATTTTTTGATTCAAAAACTCATCCCCTGGCAACAAGATAAATGATGATAAATGACTGTATAAGCAACTTTTTAAGCCAAGTTATAAGCAACTTTAGCCAAGCGTCTTGGCAGCAATAAACCCAAGTGAATTTACCTGCTAATGAGCAAGATATGAATGTGCAAAATACTAATGAGAAAAATGCAATAAAAAACACCCTAGTAAAATTCGCTCTTGTGGCGCTAATGGCAGGCTATGGCGCCGCGGCTAATGCCGCTGATAATTCCTTAACCTTAATGCTGGATTGGTTTGTGAATCCCAATCATGGCCCTGTGGTTATCGCCCAGCAAAAAGGCTATTTCAACGACGAAGGCTTAAGCGTCAAGATTCAAGAACCCGCAGACCCCAGCATGCCCGCTAAATTAGTGGCAGCCAATAACATCGACTTAGCCATATCTTACCAGCCCAATGTAACCATAGATGTTGCAGCTGGCTTGCCGTTAATTCGCGCCGCAACCCTTATCGCCACACCATTAAATGCCTTAATGGTGCTAGATAACGGCAAGATAAATTCACTGGCAGATTTAAAAGGTAAAACTATCGGCATTGCCATTGCGGGCAATGAAGAGGCGACAATTGGCACTATGTTAAGCCGGGCGGGTGTTGACTATAACCAAGTGAAAATTATCAATGTCGGCTGGGCATTATCATCGGCACTGGCCTCAGGCAAGGTCGATGCCATTTGGGGCGGCTTACGCAATTTTGAAACCAATCAATTGGCCTTAGAAGGCTATAAAGTTAAATCCTTCTTCCCTGAAGAGCACGGCGTGCCGCCATATGATGAGCTAGTGTTTGTGGCCAACGCTAACACCTATGATGCCAAAGCCATCAAAAAATTTACCCGCGCCCTTGAAAAGGCAACGCAATTTATTGTGAATCACCCCGAAGAGTCGTGGCAAACCTTTGTGTCTTACGCGCCCGATACGCTTAACAATGAGTTAAATAAACGCGCTTGGAATGACACGTTGACCCGCTTTGCGCTGCGCCCCGCGGCCATTGATTTAGCCCGTTACGATAATTTTGCCAAGTTCATGTATCAGCACCAGATCATTGCCAGCCTTCCTCAAGCGCAAAATTTTGTACCTGCGCTGTAATGGCAGCCCATGTTTATTAATTTGTAGAGAGTCAGTATGAAGTATCAAGATTTAGTCGCGGCCTGTTTAAGTGATTGGCGCGAATACACAGAGCACAGTTTCGTGCAGCAATTGGCGCAGGGCGAGTTGGCCCATGGTTCATTTTTGCATTACCTCAAACAAGATTTTTTGTTTTTAAAGCAATACACCCGCGCCTATGCGTTAGCCATTTATAAGGCGCGCACTTTAGATGAAATGCGCCTTGCCTTACCGAGCGTGCAAGCCTTGTTAAGCGCTGAAATTGCCCATCATGTGGCGTATTGCGCTAAGTGGGGCATAACAGAAGCGCAGATGGAAGCTGAGCCTGAAGCCTTTGGCACAGTCGCTTATACCCGCTTTGTGTTAGATACAGGAATGTCTGGGGATATCATTGATTTATACGCGGCATTGGCGCCGTGTGCTCTGGGCTATGGCGTGATTGGCGCGCAGTTACTCGCCTGTGATACCACTAAATTTGACGCTAATCCTTACGCCAATTGGATAAAAATGTATGGCGGCGAAGAGTTTCAAGCTGGGGTCGAAAGAAGCATGACTCAGCTAAATCACTTGCTGGCGGATATTGAACTTACGAGTCAGCGCGGTCAGCGCTTATGCCAGATATTTAAAACCGCGACCCGGATGGAAGTGGCATTTTGGCAGCAAGGCTTAGATAACGCTTAGCCTATTCATCATGATTAAAGCAAAAAGGAATAAGCATAATGATAATGAACACTCAAACGATTATTGAAGCCTTGGCCGCCTTGCGGGCGCACAAACCTCTGGTAGTGAACATCACCAATTACGTGGTGATGAACAATAGCGCCAATGCCTTATTGGCCATTGGCGCTTCGCCGATTATGGCCCACAGCCGCCACGAAATGGCTGAGATGATGAATATCGCAGGCGCCTTAGTAATTAATATCGGCACCTTAGATAGCCAGTGGATCCCAAGAATGCAGTTCGCAGTTGAGCAAGCCAATCAATATAACAAGGTGGTGGTGCTTGACCCTGTGGGCTGCGGCGCCAGTGTACTGCGCACCGACACGGCGCGGCTAATTGTCTCCGCCGCCAAGCGCTTAATTGTGCGTGCTAATGCCTCTGAAATTATTGCGCTGGCTGGCGATAACGCCCGCAGCAAAGGGGTTGATGCCCTTGATAGCAGTGATTCCGCCTTAGGCGCGGCGCGCTATATTAGTGAGCATTATCAATGCAGCGTTGTGATATCTGGCGCCACAGATTATGTGGTAACCGCCACTGCGACTTATCAGCTTAAAAATGGCCACGCCACGATGCCGAAAGTTACCGGCATGGGGTGCACTCATAGCGCCCTAACTGGCGCCTTTGCTGCCATAGGTGAATGCTCCGGCGTGGCTGCTACCGCCATTTTAGGGGTGGCAGGAGAGATAGCTGCAACTATGTCGGCAGGCCCTGGCAGTTTGCAGATGAATCTATTAGACGTGCTTTATCAGTTAGATGCGCAAACGCTGGCGCAGCACTTACAACTCACGCGTATCGATTAGCGGGTAAATCAGCCACTTTTCGGGGCACTTATTTTAGGCACTCATTTTAGGTACTTATGATGACGAACAACCCTTACCGTTTGTATTTAGTGACAGACGAACAGCAAGACATTACCACCTTATGCGAGCTAGTTAGCGCAGCCATCAAGGGCGGTGTGACTATGGTGCAAGTGCGTGAAAAACACGGCGATGTGCGCGCCTTTATTGAGCGCGCCGCCGCCATTAAGCAAGTGCTTAAGGGCAGCGGCGTGCCGCTTATCATTAACGATCGCGTGGACGTTGCTTTAGCCGTAAAAGCCGATGGCGTGCATTTAGGTCAATCGGATATGCCTGCCGCGCTGGCGCGCGCCTTAATCGGCCCCAAGATGATATTGGGCTTGTCGGTTGAAAATGACACTCAGCTTAGGGAGGCGCAGACGCTTCCTGTGGATTACCTCGGCATTAGCGCGATATTTGCAACCCCTACTAAGACCAACATCATTAACCAATGGGGCATTGCTGGCCTCACTCAGGCGGTCAATTCTAGTCAGTTGCCGCTGGTGGCCATTGGCGGTATTAATGAAGCTAATATTCAAGAAATAGCCGCGACAGGGGTAGATGGCATAGCGTTAGTCACAGCCATTTGTCATGCCAGCAACCCACAACAAGCCGCGGCTAAGCTAGTGGATTTGATGGGGGCTAAGGGTTAGATAAGCGTTAGTTCGGCATTGGCCTTAGGCTTGCACTTTTACTTTCTAAAGTAAGGTAAGGGTAAGCTAAGGCCAATGCGCTTATTCATATCGGTTAAGGTTTTTGGCATTGCTGACTGGCGGCGGGGAAATAGCGCTCAGTTTTCCAATCAAGGCACCAGACGTTATCTTGCCAGCGGTAGCGATAATGGCCATCAACCACCACCACTTGGGCATCAGTGCCTAAGCGCTCTAGGCCACGGGTTTGCGGGCTAAATGCGCGGGCAGGCTCTGTCATTACTGTGGGCGCTGGCACTGTAATAACTCCCACTTCTGGGCGCGGGCGCTGATAATTATCATAGGGGTTGCGATAGCTATTTCCCCAAGCATTGGAGGCGCGATAAGGGTAGCTATCATACTTGTCATAGGCGTTCCAATTACCATTATGCCAAGCGTTATTATTCCAGTTGCCATTGCCCCAGCCGTTATTACCCCATTGGTTATTGTTATTCCACAGACCTAAGCCACTGCCAATAATCCACGAACTACCAAAGCGACTAAAAGAGTGATTGTAATAAGGGGTATGGTTGAACGAGTTAAATCCACTGCGCCAATAGGAGTTATGCCTTACGGGCTCGCGCCAGCGATTGTCATAGCGATTATTGTAGCGCTGCCGATTGTAGTTGTTACTGTAATTATTGTTGTAATCATAGCTTTGCGGCCGATAATGCGGGCCTTGCTGCTCGATGCCAGCGCCTTGCTGCGCAGCATAAGCGACTTGTTGCACAGTTTGACTAGGCTGCTGACTCAAGGATGGGTTTTCGGCCAGCGCTGGGCTCATAACACTTAAGCTCACTAAGGTCGCAACACTTGCGACTGCAATCGCGCTACTTATCTTAATGCCAGTCAAGGCCAATAGCGGGCTCATGCTAACAGGGGGCTTAGCCTTATCTAGGGGATAGCAGGGGATTAAAGCGAACCAAGTAACCATGATGAGTCTCCCACTGAGTTGTTAATAAGTAGCGACTTTTAGCAAGCATAGCAGCTTGTTGTTTAACGCTTAACTATTAATTATGCCCAGCATTAATGCTATAGTCGCGCTATCAAGGCGAACGATAGCAGGGTTATATCCACATGAGTTTTAAGGATTTACGTAGTTTCATTGACCATTTAGAAGCCAATGGCGAACTTAAACGTATTAGTTATCCGGTTGATCCTCATTTGGAAATGACCGAGATCTGCGATCGAGTATTGCGCGCAGGTGGCCCAGCCATTTTGTTTGAGCATCCGAAAAACAGCAAGATGCCAGTGCTGGCCAACTTATTTGGCACGCCTAAGCGCGTGGCTATGGCCTTAGGTAAAGATGACCCGATTGCCCTGCGTGAAGTCGGTGAATTGCTGGCATTTTTAAAAGAACCTGAGCCGCCACGCGGCTTTAAAGATGCCATAGCTAAAATCCCTATGTTTAAGCAAGCCTTAAACATGCCGCCAAAAACTGTGCGTAACGCGCCTTGTCAGCAAGTCGTAATTACTGGCGATGACGTTGATTTAACTCAGTTACCTATTCAGCATTGCTGGCCGGGAGATGCAGCCCCCTTAGTGACTTGGGGACTGACTATCACTAAAGGGCCAAGACAAAAACGCCAGAATTTAGGGATTTATCGCCAGCAATTACTGGGTAAAAATAAGCTGATTATGCGCTGGTTATCCCATCGCGGCGGCGCCTTAGATTTTGCTGATTTTAAGCAGCAATTCCCCGGTGAAAAATATCCTGTGGTAGTCGCCTTAGGCAGCGATCCTGTGACTATTTTAGGCGCAGTCACTCCTGTGCCAGATACCATGAGCGAATATGCCTTTGCAGGTTTACTGCGTGGTGAGCGTACCGAAGTGGTTAAGGCATTAAGCTGCGACTTAGAAGTGCCAGCTACCAGTGAAATTATTCTTGAAGGTTATATCGACCCCGATGAATTAGCGGTTGAAGGCCCTTATGGCGATCACACTGGCTATTACAACGAAACCGATAAATTCCCTGTGTTTACTATTACCCATGTGACTCACAGACGCGATCCTATTTATCACAGCACTTATACCGGCCGTCCACCAGATGAGCCAGCTATGCTAGGCGTGGCATTAAATGAAGTATTTGTGCCGATTTTGCGTAAGCAATATCCTGAAATCGTAGATTTTTATTTGCCGCCAGAAGGCTGCTCTTATCGCATGGCCGTTATCTCCATTCGTAAGCAGTACCCTGGGCATGCCAAGCGCATCATGATGGGGGCTTGGTCTTTCTTACGTCAGTTTATGTATACCAAGTTTATTGTCATAGTGGATGACGATGTGGATTGCCGTAATTGGCAAGATGTCATTTGGGCCATTACTACCCGTATGGATCCTATTCGCGATACTGTGATGATAGATAACACGCCGATTGATTATTTGGATTTTGCATCACCGGTTGCGGGCCTTGGCTCGAAAATGGGATTAGATGCTACCAATAAATGGGCGGGTGAAACCGATCGCGAATGGGGCACGCCTATTGTCATGGATGACGCTGTAAAGCAAAAAGTCGATGACATTTGGGATGAGCTGGGCATAGATCCTCAGCCTACCTTATAATCACCCTATCAGGATGCAAATACCTCTCATTAATCAATGACACAAACCTTCGCAGAAAGGTAACAAGGAAAGCTCATGCAAACGATTCGCTGCCAAGTATTGGCTGTTACGCCTTTTAATGACTCAGTTTATCAAGTGAAACTGAAGCCAGATGTTGCCTGTGATTTTAAAGCGGGGCAGTACTTGCTGGTGAAAATGGATAAGAATGACAAGCGTGCCTTCTCTATTGGCAGTGCGCCTGGGCAAGATCATATTGAATTGCATATTGGCGCTGCTGAATCAGAAGCTTACCCAATGCAAGTGGTTGAGCGTTTAAAGACTAGCAGCCATATAGACATTGAAATGCCAGGCGGTGACGCCTTTTTACGTGAGCATAGCCAGCGCCCAAGATTATTGATTGCCGGCGGCACAGGTTTCTCTTATATCAAGAGCTTAGTGGAGCACATGATAGCTCTTGGCCAAAGCGTAGAAACTCAGTTGTACTGGGGTTGCCGCACTCAAGATGCCATGTATTTTGAATCTATCGCCAGACAGTGGCATCAAGATCATGCTTGGCTGCACTTTGTGCCTGTGATTGAAGATGCCCGCGAAGATTGGGGTGGCAAGCAAGGCAATTTGCTGGAGCAAATCAAATCAGATTTTATTAGCTTAATGGGATACGATATTTATATCGCTGGCCGTTTTGCTATGGTGGGCGCGGCTCGTGAGCAGTTTAGACAAATGGGCGTTGAAGAAGCGCACTTGTTTGGCGATGCGTTTGCGTTTATTAAATAAGCCGGCCTAAAGATAAAGAGTGCCATAGCTCTATGAGTTAGCACTCAAAAAAAGCGCCTTAAGCCATGAGCTTAGGGCGCTTTTTTTATATAAGTTCGAGCAAACATCCCGCCATAGATTAAACCGATTCGGTTTTTGTCTCTGGCGCAATCTCAGATGGCGTGTCTGAGGCATCTGCGGTTTCAGCTATTAAGGCTAAACGCTCACGTTCGGCTTTACTCACATAGTCAGACTTAGGGCGGCCATTAAGCTTGGCCTTTTTACGCTTGTCTTTAGCGATTAAGGTTTGGTTAATTTTCTTTTTACGATTCATGGGAGTTAGCGATTGAATGAGTACCTATGGCGGTGATTATACCTCAATCCTGACAGGGGGCGGCATGGCTGCTGCCATTGGCTTGAGTGTTAGCGTCATTATTTAGCGCCTGTATTAGTGTTAGCGACTTTGCAATTGCTTAACCGCGGCTTGCAGGCCGAGTTCATAGCCTTGGCTACCTAAGCCGCAAATCACGCCTACGGCCACATCCGATAAATAGGAATGATGACGAAACGGCTCGCGCGCATGCACATTGCTTAAATGGATTTCAATAAAAGGAATGGCCACCCCAAGCAGGGCATCACGCAGCGCCACACTGGTATGAGTAAAGGCGGCGGGATTAATCAAAATAAAGTCAGCATCAGTAGTGTGTATGGCATCCAGTAACTCATGCTCGGCATTAGACTGAAAATGGCTAAGGCTAACCCCGAGTTGGCAAGCCTGCTGCATCAAGGTCGTCACTATGCTATCTAAGCTCTGATGACCATATTTTTCAGGCTCACGTCGCCCCAGTAAATTAAGATTCGGGCCATTAAGCAGCAAAATTTTATACATTTGAGTTCCTTGTGATGAGCTTGCTTGCAAAAATTGTCATGGACTGGCTATGGGGTCAATCAAATTTTTTCTGTCTCAGTTGTTTCACTTGGCCGCGCTGGGTCTTGCTATCCATACGTTTGCGTTGGCTATTACGGCTGGCTTTCGTGGCTATACGCTTCTTTTGAGTAATCATCACGCTTTGCACTAAGGCAATAAATTGCTCTAGAGCCGTTTGCCGATTGGTGTCTTGGCTGCGGCTCTGCTGGCATTTAATGATGATTTTACCGCTTTGGGTAACGCGATGATCCCTAAGCACTAATAGCTTTTGTTGGTATTCTTCCGGTAAGGATGAGTCGGCAATTGAAAATATCAATTGCGCCGCCGTTGATACCTTATTGATATGTTGTCCACCGGCGCCACTGGCTCGTATAAATTGCCATTCGATTTCGTTATCCGAGAGGATGACGCGGTTTGAGATTTTGATCATGATCTAACCTAACTTAATTCAGTAACTAGTGAAGATGCTCACTAAATAAGTTAGCCGCCTTCATAGGTAATTGGCTATTATGGGCAAATTCGCCGGCAAGAGGTACTGATTTGCCTTATGCCGCAGATAAAATTCGACTTGGAGTGTGTTCATGTTGTGTCAAATCCCCGATGTATCCCCAGGCGTGTTGAGTTTATTTGTGAGTGGCCGTATTTCCGCTGCAGATTATCGTGAACGCTTGCAGCCATTAATGGTGAGTTATCAGGCGCAGCATGGCCGCATTGACTTGTATATTGAGGCCGACGTCTTACTTGAAGGCTGGGATAAATCGACCTTATTTGGCGCCGGCCAAGTGCAATTTGCCCCGTTTGATACCTTAGTTATGCTAGGCGGCCCAGATTGGGTGGGTAATGCATTGCAGTTATTTGGGCCGCTTATTCAAGGCCAAGTGGCTTGGTTTCCACTGCATCTTAAAGCTGATGCCCTCGATTTCCTCGCCCATAGACAAGAGTTAAGCCGTTAAATTTATGATACTTGTTGGTAGATAAAATCCTTAAACCTTTGGAGTGAATGATAATGACCAGAATAATAGCAGTCGTTATGGCCATGGTGTGGTTAGCGGCCTGTACGCCAGAAGTGGGCAGTAAAGCTTGGTGCGAACACATGGATAAAAAACCTAAAGGTGAGTGGACGGCAGATGAAGCCGGTAGCTATGCTAAGCACTGCGTCTTTGGCAATACCATTGATTGATAAAGCATAATGAGCCTTAGTGCTTAATGTTAAACCGCTAGGTTTTGCATGATTAACCGTGACGGATCACAAACTGATCACGGTTAATGTCAAGTTAGGTAAAATCGCTTGCTATCATTAATCAATGGCTTATGATTGCGCAGCTAATAAACTTAACTCACTGAAACAACAGGGCTGGTAGCTTGATATCCATTAGGATGTTACACCAATTAACATGCGCTTTGATCGCCATAGTGTTGCTGCAATTTGTCGCAACCAATAGTGGTGCTCATCAGTTGCATCTTGATGTTGGTGTCGCCGCTGATGAAAACTCGCACCCCCACTTGCAATTTGTCGCCCCTGTTTTAGTCACTGAGTTGTGCGTTCAATGCCAATGTAATACTGATGATGGCGCGCCGCGTGTTGCTTCAGAATTAACTTTCTTGAGCCATGAACACCAAAGCGTTGAATGGCAATCCTTTGATTTATGTCTTGATTGCCAATGTCATGGCGGCGCCGTGAGTTTATTATCTTTCTTGCCGCAATTGGCAACATCCCCCATTGAAGCCTTATTACCAGCCGCTAACTTAGGCGCAGTATTAGTGGCTAGCACCACCTTATATCGTCCTCCCATCGTTTAATTCCTGAGTGTTACTTGTTCGCTGTATTCGCATTAGCGACTGAAAACAAATAAGAATTTTTCTTATGGTTTTCGCGCATGCCGTTTTACAGCCTTTGAAGTTACTTTTTGGAAATAACCATGAAAAAATCCATTATTGCCTCCATGGTGCTGGGCTTCGGGCTAATTGCGCCCACGCTCAGTGCTGCTCAATTGGAGACAGAGGCTAGCTTTGAGCGTCAAGCTCAAGCGCATTGGTGGCCGCAGCTACAGACTATTATTGCCGCACTGCCACAAATGCACGCGCAAACTTCGCTGTTAAATCAGCAGCGTTACGCCGTAGAAGCAGCCAATCAAGCCATTTATAATCCCGAGCTTGATGTGAGCTATCAAAATGCCACTGAAGATACCTATGGCATAGGCCTGAGCCAGACCATAGATTGGGGCGATAAGCGCGGCAGCGCGACAGCCTTGGCGCAATTAAGCCTGCAGCAAGCTGAATTACAACAGCAATTAACTCAAGATCAATTATTGGCATCAGCCTTAACGGCGATAGTGGCCCAAGATATTGCCACTAAAGAATATACCTTTGCCAAGCAGCAATTGGAGCATGCCCAAAAGCAATTAGAGATTGGCCGTAAGCGTGTGGATGTGGGGGATTTACCCCAAGTGGCACTGCAGCAGTTATCCCTTGAACTGGCCAGTATTAGCGCTGAATTTGCCTTGGCAGAGCAGGCGCAGTTAACGGCGATGAGTGAAGTGTTAGGGTTACTGGGGCAAGAGCTGACGCTCACTGATTTTATGAAAGAAGTCAGTGTAGCGAGCTCACAAACCGTGGATGCCCGTTTACCTGCGCTGCAAGTGGCCTATTTGCAAGTGCGTCAAAGTCGTCTATTGCAAGATGTAGTACGCAGCACCACCAGCGTTGACCCAACCGTTAGCGTTAATGCGGAGCGCGAAGGCAGCGAGAATAAATTTGGGGTGGGCATTTCTATTCCACTGCAAATTCGCAACAGCTACCGCGCCGAAACCGCAGCCTCAGTTGAAGCTGTGATATTAGCAGAGCAAGAGTATTTAGTGATTGAGCGACAAATGCAGCAAGGCTATCAGCTCTTTAGCACAAGCGTGCCTAAGTTGTTAGCGCGCTACCATGATTGGCGCGAGCTGGTGTATCGCTCGGGCTCCGAAGTGGCCAATTCTTTAGGTCAGCAGTGGCGCAGTGGTGATTTAGCCACAGGTGAATACCTGCAAAGTCAGAGGCAATTAGCCAGTAGCTATCAAGTAGGTTTGCAATTAGAGCAAGCCATTTATAGCCAATGGATTAATTGGATGGCCCAAAGTGGTCAATTATCTCAATGGTTTGAACAGGCTTACAGCCAGTCTCAAGTAACTGCTTCCACATCTTCGGTGACACGCTCATGATTACTACTTCTCTTAATAATTTTCCGCGCATTTCAGCCATTACTTTGGCATTAACCTTAGTGTGGGCCGCGCCGCTGCAAGCCGGCCCTGATCATGATCACGATGAACCCGCAAGCCAAGGGTCAAGCGTTGTGGACGCGCCCAATAACGCTGCGGTCGCGACGTTAACGTCTGTGGATAGCGCATCAAAAGACGCCGCTGAAGATGATCACGAAGAAGGCCTGCATTTATCGCCAGCGCAAATGGCGTTAGCTGGTATTGAGCTGATGCCACTCAAAGACAGTCGCTTTAACTTAGAAGCGGTAGCGACAGCGAGCTTAATTGTCGATCGCGATCAAACTATAGTGTTAGCGCCTGAACTTGCGGTGCGGGTGCAAGAGCGCCATGTAGCGCCCGGTCAGCAAGTGACTCAAGGTCAGCCATTATTAACCTTGGGCGGCGCCGCAGTAGCGCAAGCTCAAGCTGAGTTTGTTAATGCCAGTGCTGAATGGCGCCGAGTGAAAGCTATGGATAATTCAGCCGTGAGCGCGAGTCGGCGTTTATTGGCCGAAGTGGATGCTGAGCTTAAGCGCGCTATCTTGTTTTCGCTTCAGATGACGCCAGAGCAGATTAACGCGTTAGCGACGCAGCCTAAAAATATCGGTGAGTTCCAATTATTAGCGCCCATTGATGGCCGGGTGCAGCAAGATGTGGCCCAGCGCGGTCAGGTATTTACTGGCGGCGAAGCCTTGATGCAACTGACCAATGAGTCGAGCCTATGGGTGGAAGCTCAAGTGACCCCAGCGCAATCAGCGGGTTTAAGCGTGGGCAGTGAAGCCTTAGTGCGAGTGAATGATAAGTTACTACCAGCAACCATTATTGGCCGCTCCCATTTACTCGATAACGTAACGCGCACTGAGCAAGTGTTAGCGCGTATGGATAACCCCGGCCATGTGCTTCATGCCGGGCAATTTGCCGAGCTCTATTTAACCACCTCAGAGCAAATGGGCTTAGTGCTGCCAGATACGGCATTAACTCGCTCTAGCGATGGTCACTGGCAAGTGTTTGTGGCCAAAGGCGATGCCTTTGAAGCGGTTGAAGTGACAGTGAGTCACAGACAGCGCGGTATGAATCTGGTTACTGGCATGCCGAGTGAAGGCGATGTGGTGATTGCAGGCGCATTTTTCTTAGCCTCTGAACAAGCCAAGTCTGGCTTTGATATTCATAACCACTGAGACCTGACCTATGTTAGCTAATATTATTGAAGCGACCATTCGCCAGCGCTTGCTGGTGATTATGGCGCTGCTGGCAGCAATTGTTGCTAGCGCTTTTATCTTGCCACAACTGGATTTAGACGCGTTTCCTGACGTGACTAATGTGCAGGTGACAGTGAATACCGCGGCCGAAGGCTTAGCCGCCGAAGAAGTCGAAAAACTCATTACTTATCCGGTTGAAGCGGCCATGTACGCTTTACCATCGGTAACAGAAGTGCGCTCGTTATCGCGCACCGGCTTATCGATAGTGACTGTGGTGTTTAGTGAGGGCACAGATATTTATTTTGCGCGCCAGCAAGTGTTTGAAATACTTCAGCAAGCAAAAGAGATGATCCCATCTGGCGTCGGCGTGCCTGAAATCGGCCCTAATACCTCAGGCTTAGGTCAGATTTATCAATACGTGCTCAGGGCTGATAAAGATGCTGGCGTAAGCAGTGATGAGTTAAGAAGTCTCAATGACTACTTAGTAAAGCTGCTATTAATGCCTGTTGGCGGCGTTACCGATGTTTTATCCTTTGGTGGTCATGTCCGTCAATATCAAGTGCAAGTTGACCCGAATAAACTGCTGGGTTTTGGCTTAGATTTAAGCCAAGTCACGGCGGCGTTAGAGAGCAATAACCGCAATGCTGGTGGCTGGTTTATGGACCAAGGCCAAGAGCAATTAGTCGTACGTGGCTATGGCATGTTGCCAAGCGGCGATGAAGGTCTTAGCGCCATTGCTTCCATTCCGTTAACTCAGTTTCAGGGCACGCCAGTTAGCATAGGTGATATTGCCAAGATAGATTACGGCAGTGAAATCCGCGTCGGCGCCGTGACTATGTCGCGCCGCACTGATGATGGCGTTGAAAACTTAGGGGAAGTGGTTGCTGGCGTCGTGCTTAAGCGCATGGGCGATAATACCAAGGTGACTATTGATGAAATCAACGCGCGCTTACCGTTAATTCAGCAGTCGTTACCTAAAGGCGTGCATTTTGAGGTGTTTTACGATCAATCCGACTTAGTGACTCAAGCTGTGTCGACTGTGATTGAAGCCTTGTTGATGGCCTTTGTGTTCATCTTGATTGTCTTGCTGTTTTTCTTAACCAATATCCGCGCTACTGCCTTGGTATTACTGTCGATTCCAGTGTCTATTGGTTTGGCATTAATGCTGATGTCGTATTTTGATATGTCGGCCAACTTAATGTCACTTGGCGGCTTAGCTATCGCCATTGGTATGCTGGTGGACGGCTCAGTGGTGATGGTTGAAAACATCTTTAAGCATTTAAGCCGCGACTCTAACGCTACCGTAATGACTAAAGTGGCTGCGGCCGCCAAAGAAGTGTGCCGACCTATCTTCTTTGCCAGCTTAATCATTATGCTAGTGTTTGCGCCTTTGTTTTCACTAGAAGGGGTGGAAGGCAAATTGTTCCAGCCAATGGCGGTCAGTATTATTCTTGCCATGGCTTCCGCCTTAATAGTGTCACTGCTTATGGTGCCAGCCTTAGCTGTGTACTTATTTAATTCCGGAGTAAAGGTTCGCCATAACCCTATGTTAGCAGGGCTTGAAGCGACTTATCGCCGCCTGTTAGTGGCCACATTAGCCGCGCCTAAGCGAGTGTTAATTACGGCGTTAAGTCTATTTATTCTGACCATGCTGTTATTGCCGCGCCTTGGCACTGAATTTGTGCCTGAGTTAGAAGAAGGCACCATTAACTTGCGAGTGACCTTAGCGCCAACCGCCAGTTTAGGCACGGCCATCGACGTAGCCCCTAAACTTGAGGCCATTTTGCTTGAGTTCCCTGAAGTGGAATATGCCTTAAGCCGCATTGGCGCCCCTGAGCTTGGCGGCGATCCAGAGCCTGTGAGCAACATAGAAATCTACATTGGTTTAAAGCCAGTGTCTGAGTGGACATCGGCCAGCGATCGCTTTGAGTTACAACACTTGATGCAAGAGCGTTTAGCCGTGTATCCAGGCTTGTTACTGACGTTCTCGCAACCCATTGCTACCCGAGTGGATGAATTGCTCTCAGGGGTAAAAGCGCAGCTCGCGATTAAGCTGTTTGGCCCAGATTTGGATGTGTTATCAGCCAAAGGTCAGCAGTTATCTGAGCTAGTCGCTGGCATTGAAGGTGCTGTGGATGTGTCATTGGAGCAAGTGAGTGGTGAAGCTCAGCTGGTTGTGCGTCCGTATCGCGATCGTTTAGCTCGCTATGGCATAAGTGTCGATCAAGTCATGACCTTAGTGAGTGAAGGCATTGGCGGCGTCAGTGCTGGTCAAGTGATTGAAGGTAACGCGAGATACGATATTCAAGTGCGCTTAGCTGAGCAATATCGTAACTCCCCGGATGTGCTGGAAGACTTACTGCTAACCGGTACCAGCGGCGCTAAAGTGCGCTTAGGCGAAGTTGCCAGCGTTGCCGTTGAAATGGCGCCTCCGAATATTCGCCGTGATGATGTGCAGCGCCGCGTGGTAGTGCAAGCTAACGTCTCTGGCCGTGATATGGGCTCAGTGGTCAATGATATTTACGCCATAGTGCCACAAGCGGATTTACCGCCAGGCTATACCGTCATGGTGGGTGGTCAGTATGAAAACCAGCAAAGAGCGCAGCAAAAGCTGATGCTGGTGGTGCCGATTTCCGTGGCCTTGATTGCCTTGCTGCTGTTCTTCTCATTTGGTAGCGGTAAGCAAGCGGCGTTAATCATGGCTAACGTGCCATTGGCGCTCATCGGCGGGGTATTAGCCTTGTATTTAAGTGGCACCTATTTATCTGTGCCAAGCTCCATCGGTTTTATTACCTTATTTGGCGTAGCTGTCCTTAATGGCGTGGTGTTGGTGGATGCCATTAATCAGCGTCTTGCGACCGGTGAGTCTTTAGATAGCGCTGTGCTTGAAGGCACAGTAGGGCGTTTGCGCCCAGTATTAATGACGGCCTTAACCTCAGCATTAGGATTAATCCCTATCTTAATGTCATCAGGCATAGGTAGTGAGATTCAGCAGCCTTTAGCTGTGGTAGTGATTGGCGGCTTATTTAGCTCGACCGCGTTAACTTTGCTGGTGTTGCCAGCCTTGTATCGCGCCGCGCATCAAGGGCTAGCTCGCCCTGAATAACTGCGCGAAATGAAAACTTAAGCGTTATGAAAAATGCAGCCCAATGGCTGCATTTTTTTATGTTTCTTATTTTATAACAGCTTTGAAGCAGCGTTAAAACAGCGGCTTAATGCTGAATTTTTGCTGAGTGACAGCCTCATGAAACTCATCGGCCAACTGCTGGCTTTGAGCCACACTTTGACGCCAGTAACGCAGACGCGTGGCCGTATCTAGCTGACTAAAATCAGTGCGATCTGGCAGCTTATGCAATGGTAAACGCTCAATAAATTCACGGCTTGGCGCTAGCACTAAGGCCCTATCAAACGTCTTGGCATGGCGACGCCACGGCAGGGATTTATCAAACCAGCCAGGGCTCATATGCGAATAAAAATGCGGGTACAAGGTTAAGCCTTCGGCAAGTGCTAGCTTGAGCTTAAAGTGATAATCACTGATGCCGCCATCAAAATACTGGCCAGCAGGCAGATGCTTAATGCCGCGCACGCCATCAAGCAATAACGGAATACTGCCGCTTGCCAGCAATACTTGATTGAGGTTATCGCTGTGGTAATGGGCTTGAATACTATTGAGATCATCCACTTGGCTAAAGGCTTGATACTCTTGCTGCGGCGGGCTAACTAGCACTCGCTCAAAACTGTGATTAAGGAGGCGGCGATGCACAAGGTTAGTCATGGCCGCAAAGCTTAAGCCTAATGCCTGCAAGCTTTTATGGCGACTAGCATTAAAATGCTTAGCGCGGCACACCACAATATGATGGTGAATATACGGGTTATTGATGATTTCAGATGCGCCATTATCACCAAGGAAATGACTGACTAACGAGTTAACCTTGCAAGTGACTTCCTGCCTACTTGGGCGCGCGCTATAACTTTGGTCGATATAAGCATCCACTAGGCGATTATAGGCACTGCGGCTATCGTTTTGCGCTAAACAGGCTAAGCGCCACGCGCCCGATGATGAGCCTAAGGTGTGCAGCGGCGTTGTTCTGTCATTAAAAAAGTCACTAAAAAGATAATCATCTAACTTGGCCAAACCTAAAAATTTTGGGCCACCAGAGGCTGCCAGCATTTGGCTAAATAACTGTGGCTGCAATCCTTGCTCACGCAACTGAGTTAAGGCACTTGGGCCTGCGAGTAACTGTAATCCTGCCACTAGGCTTTCCTGTATGAGTTAAATGAAATCGCGCGGCTGTGATTAACTATCAACAAGGGCCGCCTTAACTTAGTCACTAAGTGCAAGAGATTATAGGAATTGTGTGGCGCTGGCGATAATGGGGTTGTGGTAAGTTAACTGTGCTAAGTGATGAATCAAAGGCCAGTGGGCCTAATGCAACTGATAGTCAACATGGGCTAGATGAAGCAATTATCATGGGATTATGCGCGCGCTTCATGATGATTATTAGCTAGAATAATGGCTTAAATGCCTTGGAGATAACCTAATGTTGGAATCAATCAATCATATAGTGGCTGAGCTTAGCCCGTGGCTGCATCAGTATGGTTATCTGGTGTTAGCGCTGGCGGTGGCGGTTGAAGGCTTTGGTATTCCAGCGCCGGGTCAGTCTTTGTTAATCGTGGCGGCTATTTTGGCGGCGGGCGGTCAAATGTCATTGCCATTAGTTATCTTAGTGGCGGCAGTGAGCGCCTTTTGCGGTAACTGTATTGGCTATTATTTAGGGGGTAGATTTGGCAAGGTGCTGCTAGATAAAGGCTGGATAAAGCCCTCCACAGAGCACAAGCTTCATAGTTTTATTGGTCAATATGGCGGCCTTGGCCTACTGATTAGCCGCTTTGTTGAAGGCTTAAAGCAGTATTTATGTTTAGGCTGCGGCATAGCTAAGATGCCAGTGCGTCAATTTTTATTCGGTAATCTATTAGCAACTAGCGTGTGGGCGCTAGTGTTTGGTTTAGGGCCTGCGCTCATTGAGCGCGAATTAACCCCAATACTTAATTTTTATCATCAACATCAGCAGTTAAGCTGGATGATTGCATCCCTTATCGTCTTGCTATTACTTGGACTGTTATGGCGCGCTAAGAATCGCCCGCTGGCTTCTTAACTTATTAAGCGCGACTTAACTGTGCGACTTAAGTACGCGCTTATTTATCTGAGATGGAATAAATTTCGCGGCTTAGCTGTCTAATCTTTACGCTATGCGTTATGTGTTTATAAGCATTTAACCCATGCGTTTACGTTAGCCCTAGTCATCTCGACCGCTATTATGCGGAGGCGCGCCATGAAAATTGAAGCTATGTCATTGTTTTCATCTGATATGCTGATTTTGCCTAGGGGGCGGCGTGAAATTCGAGTGGTGCAACCGCAACATCTAGTGACCATAGTTGAATGCCTTAAACTGCAGCAGCAACTGGCCATTGCCATGGAAAGTGAGTCCAACCCGCCTTGTTACCCCATAGCCACTCAGTGCCATATTATTGATTTCAATCAGTTAGCAGATAATAGCTTATCGATAGTGGTAGAAGGCATTCAGCGGGTGCGCGTGATTTCGAGTATGAAGCAAAAAGATGGCCGCTTCATGCTGCACACTTTACCTAGCCAACACTGGCAGTCTGAGCCGTTAGTGGGGGAATATCATATTGTGAGCTTGGCCTTACAGGAATTTTTTAAGGTGCATCCCGATCTATTCGATCTTTATGGTGATACCCATTTGCAAGATGCCAGTTGGGTGAGTGAGCGTTGGCTGGAATTATTGCCCATGTATAACAGTGATAAACATCAGTTACTGAGCCAACCCGATTGCCATAAGACGATGAATTTTGTCTTATCTTTGATTCAGCATGAGTTTTGATTGGAATGACTTAAGTGAGCGCTGGCTTAAGATCGCTTGAATGAATTTTGATTTTTTGGATTTTTGGGGTTTAGCGGTATGATCGCGCCACTGATTTTTTGCCGTGAATGATTATGACCTCTGCCCGCGCTGCCCAAGCCTCTTATCTGGTATTACCGCAACACCCTGATCCAAGCGTGACTGTGCTGGCTTACTTGTGTGAGCGTTTCCCCCATATAGAGGACGCTATTTGGCGCGATCGCATGAGCCAAGGCTTAGTCACTTGGCAAGATGGCAGCTTAATCGATCCCACAAGCCAATATAGATCGTGCGCGCGGGTGTATTATTTCCGTGAAGTCGTGGCTGAAACTAAGATCCCCTTTAAGGTAGAGATCTTGTATCAAGATGCTGAGATAGTCATTGCCTATAAGCCGCACTTTTTACCTGTGACTCCAAGTGGAAATTATGTCAACGAATGCCTAGTGCATCGCTTACGAATAGCCACAGGCATTGATACCTTAGTGCCAGCCCATCGCCTCGATCGCGAAACCGCCGGCATAGTGTTACTGAGCGCCAACCCTGACACGCGCCATCAATATCATGACTTGTTTAAGTCAAAAACCATTAATAAACAGTATCATGCCATAGCTAAGTTAACCCAGGAATTGATTGAGCAATATCAGGCCGGGCAATTACGCTTGCCTGTGGCGTGGACCATTGAAAATCGGCTCAAACCTGCCGATCCCAGCTTCTTAATGCAAGTGGTCGCGGGGGACGCCAATACTCATTCTGAGATCCGCTTAGTGGCGGTGAAAGGAAACCTTGGCCTGTTTGAATTAAGCCCTATCACCGGTAAAACCCATCAGTTACGAGTGCATATGCTAAGCCTTGGCATGCCGCTATTAAACGATCGTTTTTATCCTGAGTTGCAACCTAAAGGCCCAGATGATTTTGAGCGGCCATTACAGTTATTGGCGCGTGAGTTAAGTTTTTGCGATCCTATTACTCATATAGATCATCACTGGCAAGTGCCAGGGCTTGAACTTGAGCGCTGGCTTAGCTAGTGGGCACAGCAGCACTCTAAGGGATTCATCTAGCTGCCTTGGGGCAGCTCTTACTTGGCGGCATTAGCAGGCTTATTTGAACGCGCCATGGGCGAGTAAAACTCGCTAACACTGAGATCGCTATGCACCACTTGAATCGAGATTGGTGCGCCCTTGTCATCAAAATAAACTCGGCCAAAGCCACTTTTATTGACTAAACGTCGCTGCTTACTGTGGTTCGGCCTTAGGCTTCGAATCACCATGCGTTTACGCCGCGTGAGCCAATTAAGCGGCGAGGCGTAACCAAATAGCCAGCGATTAAACTTATCAAACCAAGGTAGCAATTTTTCTGGGAATTGATTTTTAAAACCACTGGCGGTGATTTGATGTATGTGCGGGCCGTGTTGGCGAAAGCGAATATGGATATCGTAGGCAAAAGAGTAGTGAACATCGCCAGATAAAATCACAAACTCTTCAGGCGTGCGTCTATGGCGAAAAATACTCAGTAGCGTATTGGCAGTGCCAGGATGCGCCATCCAGTTTTCAGCGTCCACTAATAAGGAGCCGCCAATGGCTGTGACTGTTTTTTGGATAACCTCAATTAGTTTCACACCAAACATGGGGGCGGGTGACACTAAGATCACTTGCCTTTGATCTAAAATACTCATCTGCAACTGACTTAAGGCTTCCCAGTCCATTAAGCCTGAGGGCTTAGCTAAGTTAGACTCTCTATGCCAGCGCTGGGTGCGGGTATCAAGTACCACGACTTTTGGCTGAGTGTTGAGCTCATAACCCCAAGCGTTATAGGCTAATAACTGATGGATGATGTTATCTTGCTCAGCCCCAAGCATGGGCGGCAGCGCCTCATAATCGACATTATTTAGCCAAGTGCTCACGCATTTAAGCTCGCGACTAAAGCGCTCTGGGCAATTACCTAAGCATTGAAATAGGCTGTAGCCAATCAAGGCATTGCCAATAATTCGCCTTGAAAAATCATGACCATAGGCCGCTTGCTCCCACTTAGCCGTGAGATTCCAATCATCGGTAATGTCATGATCATCAAAAATCATATACACGGGGACATGGGCTAATAAGCGCCTGACCTGAGTAAGGCCCGCCTTAAATACTAACAGTTGCTGCCATTGCTGTTGCCAGCGGCTTTGATTGGCTGGTGATAAATCGGGTAATTGATGCGGGATATCAAGGAGTTTCCAAAGCTCTGGCGACCATGTCAGCAGATATAAGGCGATGACTTCCGCAAGGCTTACCAGATGATTTTCGGCCATGGACGAGGTGAAAATGGGATGATTGCGATACCAGCGGCTAACACTTGTGATCCCAGCATAATTGGTCGTAGGTAAGAGATTTTTATGGCGGCCATAAAGCGCGCTAGCATCATAACTAAAGGCTTGGCTGTTTGCGATCGCAGCGCTAGTAAAGCTTTCTTGTGGCAAGCCCAGCATCTCAATGACTTTGGCGATCGCAACTAACATGGGACCTGCAATATCATCGACATACACTTGATCGCCGCTCATGATCAAGATATCAGGGCGCTGTGATGGCAAAGCTTGCGCGCCTTGCGCCAAGGTTTCATCGGCGGCCACTAAGGCATCACTACTGTGATGATGAGGCTGACGGCAAGATCCATGGATCACTTGCTCTAAGCGTGGCCGTAAATACAGGGACGGTGAGCTGCTGCGATCGTAAGTCAGATTGTCTATGCCAGCAAAAAGATCGCCATGCAAGCTATCACGCAACTGATATTCAATAGCGCGATCCAAAGCTAGTAGCTGATCGCTGCGCCAATGGAGCAAATATTGCCAAGCGTGCCTGCCTAAGCGCGTGGCCTCAATGTGGCTGCTATCTAGTAAATAGGGCGCATTATCAAGGCTCAAAGTTAATTGCGCTAACGGCTTAGAAGTGACTAGCCATAAACTTATATGGCTGCGATCGCTATGCCTAAGCATGGGACCTGCGAGCACTAATGGCAGCGGCGAAGAGGACAAAGGCTTATCCAGCTTATTATCTGAAGATAGGCTTAGGGTAAACAACGGCGCTGCGTTTGCAAAGTGCTAAGACTGATTATAAAGATTAACTCATTAAAAAAATTTTCCAATAAATTCGCCTTGCTGTTCAATTATTTGATTAATATCTTAGCGGTTTTTTAGCTAAAACTGCCGCTAAAAATAGCTGGATATTACTCTGCCTAAGATTTACTGAGCTAGAGTAAATACAAGGCAGATCTTGATATTTTCAGCATGATTCTTGATGTGCTACAAGCTAATAAATCAGGGAGATAATGATGAAAACTAACCAAGGATGGCTGCTATTTACCACGGCATGTCTTAGTGGCATAAGCGCTAGCGCTTTTGCTGGGCAAGCCAATATAGATGCAAGAGCACTAGCTATGGGCGGCGTTGGCGTGGCTAGTAGTCAGCAGGCGGCATCTGTGTTTTATAATCCTGCCTTACTCGCCAAACCTAGCAGTCGCAAAAATGATATCGATCTTTTACTGCCGTCAGTCATGGCAACTTTTTCTGATCGCGATGATCTGCAAAGCGGCTTTGATCAAGTGCAACAAAGTTATGATGGCCTTAATCAAGCCATAGATAATGCCGATGAGGCGCAGATTGATGCCTATCGGCAGCAATTAATTACCAATCTCGAGCAATTAGCCGGTGACAGTGGCTATGTTAATGCGGCTATTGGCGCCGCAGTGGCTATGCCGTCATGGCGCATTCCTGCCGCTGTATTTTATCAAACCTATGTGGAAGGCATGGCGATCGCCGATGTCACTCAAAGGGATCTTGATGTGTTAGCCGCGCTTGATCCCAGTAATCCGCCCGATACGCGCTCATTAACTTCAAGTGGCACAGCAGTGGCTGGGGCTGTGTCTGAGCTTGGGGTGGCGCTCAGTTATCCCTTATCTATCGTCAATATGCCTGTGACTGTGGGGATAAGCCCCAAAATTCAGCGCTTAGATAGTTTTAACTATGTGGCGAGCGCTAATAATTTTGATAATGATGATATTAGCGATGATAAATACCGCAGTAATGCCACCCATTTTAATTTGGATGTGGGCATGACCATAATGCCTCTGCACAATCTCACTTTAGGACTGAGCGCGCGGGATCTTATTAGCCACAGCTTAGACAGTTTAGCTATTGATGGTCAGAGTTTTAGCTTTAATGTTGAGCCAAAATATACCTTAGGTGTGGCTTGGGATTGGCAGCGATTGATGCTGAGCTCAGACATTGATTTAAATAAAGATAAGCCATTTGAGGCTATGACTGCGAGCCAATATTGGCGCATGGGCGGCGAGCTTAAAGCGACTGACTGGTTATCCTTGCGCTTAGGTTATCGCTATGACATAGAAGCTACCCATGATGATATTTACACCATAGGTTCAGGAGTCAGCATTGGTGATGTTTTTTCGATAGATTTAGCCGGTATGATTGGCTCTGGCGATAGTCTGGGCGCTGCGCTGCAAACCCGTTACCAGTTTTGAGTGATTAACTGTTTGAAACATTAACAAGGGGCCTAGGCCCCTTGTTATTGCCATGAGACCTGGATTACTCCATGTCTTCCCATGCGATTCCCATCTCATCCATAATACGCTTGGCATCTGCCGGAATGCTGTCAGGCTTGTCTTTTGACAGGTCTTCATCATTCGGTAATGGCTGGCCAGTGTAGGCATGCAGAAATGCTTCACACAGTAACTCACTGTTAGTTGCGTGACGCAGGTTGCTAACTTGTCTGCGAGTACGCTCATCAGTCAAGACTTTCAGCACCTTCAAAGGAATAGACACAGTGATCTTTTTCACTTGTTCATTCTTTTTGCCATGTTCAGCATAAGGGCTGATGTAGTCGCCATTCCATTCGGTCATTGATTCACCTGTGATATCAAGAATTCGGGGCAGATTTTAACCCCTTACAATCTCTAGTCAAATTATTGCGGTGTTTTCGGGATCAATGCAAATAGATTTCTTGATGTTTGGATGTCTATCCCGCTAAACGGCTATTGACCTTGATTATTTAATAAGCTAGCTTAGACGTCTAGACATCTATTATGGCATTAAGCGGAGTTGATTATGGCCAACAGATATACAGCAACTGCAGCCGTGCGCCAAGGCATTGAAAGTGATACTCAGCATGGGGCGGTAGTGCCACCATTATACCTGTCGACCAATTACAGTTTTAGTGATCATTTAAGTCCACGCGCCTTTGATTACAGCCGCTCTGGTAATCCTACCCGCTGTTTGTTGGCCGAAGCACTCGCTGAACTTGAGCATGGCGTCGGCGCAGTAGTAACTGCCACTGGCATGGCTGCCATCACCCTAGTCACAAGTTTACTGACTCCTGAGCAGCTGCTGATTATTCCCCATGATTGTTATGGCGGCAGTTATCGCTTGTTTACTCATTTGGCTGCCAAAGGGCATTTTCAACTTAAAGTCATAGATCAAACCGATGCCGCAGCAATTGATGCCGCCTTAACATTACAGCCTGCTATGGTTTGGCTTGAAACCCCATCCAATCCTTTGCTGCGCATTGTCGATATTGCTGCTATTGCCCACAAGCTTAAAGAGACTGACAGCTTATTAGTGGTCGATAACACTTTTCTGTCGCCAGTCTTGCAGCAACCCTTGTTACTTGGCGCTGATATAGTTGTGCATTCCACCACTAAATACATTAATGGTCATAGCGATGTCGTTGGCGGCGCCGTGATTGCAAAAGATGCTGCTATCGCTGATAAGCTTAACTGGTGGTCCAATACGCTAGGCTTAACCGGCGGCGCGTTTGATAGCTATTTAACCTTAAGAGGGCTGCGTACCTTAAGTGTGCGTATGCGCCAACATCAAGAAAACTGCCAAGCTGTGGTGGCCTTATTGCAGCAAAGTACGGCGGTGAGCCAGATTCATTTTCCAGGACTTAGCTCTCATCCCGCCCACAGCATTGCCGTGCGCCAGCAACAAGGCTTTGGCGCTATGGTGAGTTTTGAGCTTAAAGGCGGCCAAGCGCAATTGACCCGTTTTCTCAGTGAGCTTAAGTTTTTCTCGCTGGCCGAAAGTTTAGGTGGGGTGGAAAGTTTAGTGGCCATTCCTGCCACTATGACCCACAGAGCTATGGATCCAGAGGCGCGGCGTTTAGCGGGTATTAGTGATAATTTGATCCGTTTATCAATAGGCATTGAAGATCCACGGGATCTAGTGGCTGATTTGTCCCACGCATTAGCCGTGGCCAGTGGTTTAGAGGAGTAAGGTATGGTGCGTCGTCATTTGCATAAATTTGGTGGTTCAAGCTTGGCGGATGCCGATTGTTATCGCCGGGTGGCTCATATACTGCTAACCCATGGTCAGAGTAACGATCTGGTGGTGGTGTCTGCTGCGGGCAAGACCACCAACAAGCTATATCATTTATTAGCTTTGCGTCAGCAAGGCGCTATTTGGCAAGAAGCCTTAGCGGAATTAATTCAGTATCAACAGCATATGGTGGAGCAGTTACTCACCAATGATAGCGCCCGTGATTTGCGTGAGCGCCTTGGCGCCGATAAAGCTGAGATAGTGACTTTATTGCAGCTCGATGCCATGACCCATTATCAAACCAGTTATCTAGTGAGCTTTGGTGAGCGCTGGTCGGCGCGGCTCATGGCGGCGTTACTGCGCGGCTCAGGGGTTGAAGCTTGTCACGTGTATGCGCCGAGTATTTTAGTCGCTGATGAAGGCATAGTGCCTAAGATCCGTATGGATCAATCGCGGAAACTAGTGCAGCGTTTATTGGATGAATCTGGCGATCAACGTTTAGTGATCACAGGTTTTATATGCAGTAACCCTCAAGGCGAAACCTTGTTATTGGGTCGTAATGGATCGGATTTTAGCGCTACTTTGATCGCCGCGTTAGCGGGCATCAATCGAGTGACTATTTGGACTGACGTCGAAGGCGTGTTTAATGCCGATCCTAATAAGATCAGCGATGCGCAGCTGCTCGATTCCATGACCTTAGCTGAAGCCGATCGCTTGGCGCGACTAGGATCGCCCGTATTGCATGAACGTACTTTGCAGCCTTTGTTTGATACCGAGGTGAGTTTAGCTGTGCGCTCAAGCTATGCATCCCACACTAAATTTACGTTGATTTCTCCTGTGACTCATAGCGCCAGCGCGCCAGTGGTTACTAGCCTGCAACGCGTAAGCTTACTACGCTGCCAAGTAGCAGGCGATGGCAAGGAGTTATTAGCGGCGCTTACTCAGCAAGGCGTGCCCTTGTTAGCCCATTGGCTGCATACCAATGAGCAAGAGGCTTGTGAGCTTAGCTTGGCCTGCACCTTAGATAATGGCCAGCAAACCTTGCTCTTATTGCAGCAGCTGAGCGATGCCTTTGGCCTTAGCGCCATTAGTCGCTGTGATGACTACGGCTTAGTTGCCTTAGTTAGCGCGGATGCCAATGTCTATCGCCGCGGTTTCGCGCGCTTACTTAATCGCCGCGCCTTTGCTTTATACCAAGATGAATTGAGCTTAGTAACCTTAGTGCCAGCCGCGCAGGTGACAACTCTAACTCAAAAGGTGCATAGACGCTGCGCTGGACCACGTAAGCGTATTGGTGTGATTTTACTTGGCGCTGGCAATATAGGTTCGGCTTGGTTGCAGTTATTTGCTAAGGCGCGGGCAAATTTAAGCAATGAATTACAAATCAGCCTTGAGCTATTAGGGGTAGTGAGTTCTACCAAGGCCTATATAGATGCGAAAGGCATAGATGCTAGCGTTGGCATTGAGCGTTTAGTCGAGCAAGGGCAAGAGTGGCAATTTACTGATTTATTTGAGCAATTAACCGCTTTGCCTTGTGATGAGCTGATTGCCTTAGATATTAGCGCCAGCGCCAGTTTAACTTTGCACTATCCGGCATTTTTGGCCCATGGCATTCATATGGTGAGTGCCAATAAACTCGCAGGCTCCAGTCCATTACCCTTTTATCGCCAGTTAAAGCAGCAGCTTAATGTCAGGCGCTTATTTTGGCGCTATAACGCCAGCTGCGGCGCCGGTTTACCCGTGCAACATTCGTTAAATGATTTACATAATTCAGGCGATAAAGTCGAAGCCATAGGTGGGATCTTTTCTGGCACCTTATGTTGGTTGTTTGAGAAATTTGATGGCAGCCAAGATTTTTCACAGTTAGTGCTTGAGGCTAAAGAGTTAGGGATCACTGAGCCTGATCCCCGCGATGATCTTTCTGGGCGGGATATGCAGCGCAAATTATTGATCTTAGCCCGCGAGATAGGCTTGCCCCTTGAGCTTGACGATATTGAGTTAACCTCATTAGTGCCAGATCATTTGCAGCATGTGTCATTAACTGAATTTATTGATCAGTTAAGCGATCTTAATGGCCCCATGGCCACAGCCCTTGCTCATGCGGCGGCGCAAGGGCAAGTGATCCGTTATGTGGCAAGTCTTGATCTACAGGGCGGCAAGTGTCGCGCTAAGGTGGGATTAGAGTCAGTTGCAAGAATGCACCCTTACGCCAACTTAACCCCTGGGGATAATGTGTTTGTGATCCGATCGGCTTGCTATCACAGTAATCCTTTGATCATTCGTGGCCCAGGTGCTGGCCGTGAAGTAACGGCCTCTGCGGTGCAATCGGATCTGGCGCAAATTTGCCACGATCTATTACACGAATAAGACAATAATAAGTTGTGAGTGGCCTTTGATCTTTAGCAACTAAGTTAACTTACTACTTCGCCATTAATAAAAGCCAATGCCCGTTAGGTATTGGCTTTTTTGTTTCTAGATAGCGACAGTGAGTTGTATATTTGGCTGCACCTTTAGATCATACCTAAGCTATAAGTAATTGAAGGGATTCGTTGAAAATACCAAAGAGTGCTTAAAAATCATCAATAATTACTAAATGCCAGTTAATGACGGAAGGATCGCGGCGATGAATAAGGCATGGATCTTAGTGGCAGATATAGGCGGCACTAATGGCCGGTTTGCATTAGTAGCGGCTGACGTTAATAGCAATTTATATGAACCTATGTTGGTGGCTAGTGGAGGGCATTTAGAGAATAAGCCCATGTGCCAACAAGCCCTGACTTTAGCCAGTAAAGGCGCGCGTAGCGTATTGGCATTAGTGCAGCAATATTTGGCATTGATACCTACAGATTTTAAGATAATTGGCGCGAGCCTTGCCTTAGCAGGCCCTGTGATTAATCAGCAAGTGCATCTTATTAACTTAGGTTGGAGCACTTGTGCTACTCAATTAAGCGCGGTGCTTAATATGCATGTGCTGCTGCTTAATGATTTTGTAGCTTACGCCAACAGTGTCCCCGCCTTAGATCCCAAACAGTTATTAACTCTTAGAGCAGGAGAAGCTGTCACTAGCGCCCCGATTTTAGTGCTCGGCCCAGGCACAGGTTTTGGCGCTGCGGTTTTGCATCCTATGAAGCAGCACTTTGTCCCCGTTGGCTGTGAAGCGGGCCATATTTGCCTTGCTGCCACCAATGCTGAGCAAGATGCCTTACTGCTACATGCCCGCCGCCAAGTCAGTGTGGTTAATGTGGAATATTTTTTATCAGGCCCAGGTTTAGTGCGCTTATGTCAAGCAATGGCAGAGCTTATGCTTAGAGAGGCTCAATCTGGAGAGACACCAATCAACGCAATTCCTACAAGCTTACTCGATTCCCCTGCGGCCATTACCGAAGCCGCTTTGGCGGGGAACTCAGTACTCGCAATTCGCACTCTTAGATGTTTTTGTTATTGGCTCGGGCAAGTGGTGAGTGATTTAGTGCTGGCTCATGGCGCCTTAGGTGGCGTGGTACTTTGCGGCGGCATTTTGCCAAAAATAGTGCCCTTGATTAAGCAAGATGAGTTTATAAATGGGGTTATGGCAAAAGATGATGTGCGCCATTATTTGCAGCCTGTTCCCATTCAGTTAGCGCTCAATAGCGATACCGCCCTTATCGGCGCCGCCTTATGGTGGCAGCAACATCAGCTTGAATAAGGCAAATTGCCAATCACAACTTGGCACAGCAAAGCACGTCACAGCGTAGCCTTACTCATGGGGTAAGGTTACAAAACTTAACTGTATGTTGCCATTTAATGGCTTTATTGTGGGTGAATGAAAAATTTACGCTTGACTTAGCTCAAATGCGCTCTAGTATATGGGCGTATAGACGTCTAAACGTCCATCAGCTTAAGGGAATATATTATGGCTTTTCATCATGCGCACTACGCTCAATCTTTGAATCAGAATCTGGCTGAGCTTAAAGACGATATTAATGTTTCATTTGAATTTTTCCCGCCTGCGACCCAAGAGATGGAGCAATTGCTGTGGCAATCGATTGGACGCCTAGCGCCACTTAAGCCTAAGTTTGTGTCTGTGACTTATGGCGCAAATTCTGGGGTGCGGGATCGCACTCACTCTGTGATTGAACGCATTCAGCGTGAAACAGATTTAATCGCAGCGCCCCATCTCACCTTAGTGGATGCCAGTGATGTTGAATTGCGCCAATTAGCGCAAAACTACTGGCAGCAGGGCATTAAGCATATAGTGGCGCTGCGTGGTGATTTACCCGCAGGTAGCCCCAAGCCCACACGCTTTGCCAATGATTTAGTGAGCTTATTAAAGTCTGTGGCGGATTTTGATATTTCAGTTGCGGCTTACCCAGAAGTTCATCCCGATGCTAGTAGCGCCCAGGCGGATTTAATTCACCTTAAACGCAAGATTGATGCGGGCGCCAATCGCGCTATCACCCAGTTTTTCTTCAATGTGGAATCGTATTTGCGCTTTCGCGATCGCTGCACGGCAGCTGGCATAGATGTGGAAATTATTCCAGGGATCTTACCTGTCACTAACTTTACTCAGCTGAAGCGCTTTGCTGGCATGACTAACGTAGCCTTGCCAACTTGGCTGCATAAGCAGTTTGATGGTTTAGAGGATGATGCTCACACTCGGCAATTAGTGGGCGCCAATGTGGCGATTGATATGGTAAAAGTCTTGTGCCAAGAAGGGGTTAAAGATTTTCATTTTTATACCCTTAATCGCGCTGAGCTTAGTTATGCCATTTGCCACACCTTAGGCGTTAGGCCGCAGGCTCATGCCTTGGCCTAATTGAGACAAGTCTAGTGAGGGCTACCTATGGTCATAGTTGCTAAGGGTTAGTTAGGTAAATCATAATTCATCACTAGTTAATTGTAAAAAACTCAATATTTACAATTAGATAGTTTATATTTTTGGACGCGTGCCCATATTGCTCCTGTCAGGCCTGAGTTTATTCTGGTGTTGGAATCTCGCCTTAGCTAAACTCTATCTTCACATACAATTTACATCAGGCAGCACCATGAATGATATGAATCAGTTAATTGCTGGGGCGTCCAAAGCCAGTAAAAAGTGGGGCATAATTACCCTTATTTTTGGTCTTATTGCCTTGGCATTACCTATGGTGATGGGCTTAGCGGTCACTTTATTATTTGGTGTGGTACTGCTTATCGTTGGCTTCGTGCAAAGTTTGGCCGCTTGGCCTGGTGAAGGCCGCGGTTTTAGTGCCCGCTTAGTGTTTGCCATCATTACAGGTATTGCCGGTTTAGTGGTGCTATTTATGCCAAGCCTAGGGCTTGCCACCTTAACCTTATTCTTAGGCATTTATTTTGTGCTAGATGGCATGGCAAGCCTAACCAGCGCCCTGCAAATGCGCCCACGTCATGGCTGGGGATATATAGCCATGGGCGGCGTATCTTCATTAATCATGGCCGGCATTATCATGTGGCAATGGCCAGTATCGACTGAATTTGTGATTGGTATCTTGATTGGGGTTAAGCTGATTATTTTAGGGCTAGTGTTGATTTCAGTAAGCCGCAGTGCCGAGCGTTTAGCCACGCGCCAAGCGCAAGCTGCTGAAAAAACCATTAATCCTGATATTGATCGTTAACTGCTAGTCATGATCCTAGTCACGACTTTTACTATGATGGCGGCCATGGGCATAAGCCTAAGACTTGCGCTTATCATCATTTTTCAACACCCTAACCAGCGCCCGCTGTTTAGGGGGACTTTCCGTCATACCACTAAATTATTAAGCCTTCGAAGTCTGTAGGCCAGCGCTGCTGGCCGTTTCCCCGTTACCCTAAAACATTGTACCGAGTCGTCTACACTTGGTGTGTATAATCCCTGTTGAATCGTCATAGTTAACCAACTATTTGTGCTAAGGAGCACTGCTTTGTCTCATCCTGATAATAAACTCGGCATATTTTCGTTAACTGCCTTGGTCGTGGGATCCATTATTGGTGCTGGGGTGTTTGCCTTACCGCAAAATATGGCCGCAGTCGCGAGCCCTCTGGCTGTGATGATAGGTTGGATCATTTCCGGTGGCGGCATGATTTTTCTGGCCTTAACTTTTCAGCAGTTATGTATCCATAAACCCGAAATTTCTACTGGGGTTTTTGGTTACGCTAAATCTGGGTTTGGTGAGTTAATCGGTTTCTTTTCTTCGTGGGGATATTGGATTAGCGCTGTTGTTGCCAATGTGTCATTTTTAGTAATTATTTTCAGTACCTTAGGCTTGTTCTTTGATACGCCGCAGCACGTTATTTTTGGTAATGGCACCACGGCGGTATCTATTGCCTGCGCGTCGGTTTTTGTCTGGGGCATGTATTTCTTATTGCTGCGGGGAGTGCAAACCGCTGCCTTGATTAACCTCTTAACCACAGTGGCTAAGCTTATCCCCATTTTTATCTTTATTGTGGCTGTGGTCACGGCATTTAAGTGGGAGACTTTTACCCTTAATTTTTCCCATGTGGCCGGTAATCCCAGTGAGTCGTTAATATCGCAAGTGAAAGAAACCATGCTGATTACCGTGTGGGTCTTTATCGGTATTGAAGGCGCAGTGATTTTATCCACGCGGGCGCGGGTGCGCAAAGACGTTGGCCGCGCCACCGTGATGGGGTTATTGTTGACCTTAGTGATTTATGTGCTGGTGAGCTTAATGTCTATGGGGGTTATTTCCACCAAGGAACTGGCGCAAATGCCTAATCCTTCGGCGGCTAAAGTACTTGAATCTATTATGGGGCCCGCAGGCTTATACATAGTGGGTATTGGATTGATTATATCTGTGTGCGGCGCCTATTTAAGCTGGACCATGTTAGCCATTGAAACGCCTTATACAGCGTCCAAAGATAAGATGTTTCCCGCTATTTTTAGTAAGACCAATAAGGTTGGCACTCCGATATTTACCTTATTAATTACAAGCTTAGTCATTCAAGGTATTTTGCTGGCGGTTAACTTACTGGGCGGTGGTTACAATACCTTGTTAAACATCTCATCTGAGATGATCTTGGTGCCTTATTTATTAGTGGCAGCTTATGCCGTTAAGCAAGGGCGACAAGATAAAATTTATAGCATGGCCATCTTTGGCGCTGTGGCTATGCTCTATGGTTTTTGGTTGCTGTATGCTTCTGGGCTACATCACTTATTGCTGGCAACTCTGTTGTATTTCCCCGGGTTAATATTCTTTAGCATAGCTAAGCGTCAGCAAAGACAAGTGTGGTTTGTTGGTGGTAATCGTATGATTGTATTAATTTTAGCGTTACTTGCGTATTTCGCTGCTTGGGTATTATTTAAGTTATAAACTGAGATCGCACCGAACTTAATGTACAAATTTAGCGTATAAACTGACTGTATATGCGGTATAAATAAGTATCAATTTAAGGACAGTGATTTAAGTAATGGTGGCAGTAAATACAGCAAGCACAGTGAATATAGAACTCAGTGACATTAGCGCCGTTATTTTCGATCTTGATGGCACCTTGGCTCATTCAAATCCGGATTTTAGCGGCTTGCGGCGTGAGTTGGGAATTGCTAGTGGCACGGATATCTTGGCGCATCTATCAAGCTTAAGGGCTACTGAGTTAGCGGCGGCAACGGCGCTAGTGCACAGATACGAGTTACAAAGCTCAATGGCGGCTACTTGGATTGATGGCGCGGCAGAGCTGATTGCCTATTGGCAGCAGCAAGGTATACCTCTGGCGATTTTAACCCGTAATATCGCGCCAGCGGCTGAGCTGACCTTAAGCCGTTTAGGCCTGAATTTACCATTATTAACTCGCGATGATGTTAAAGCTAAGCCTGATCCTGAAGGGGTGCAGGTTTTTTGTGAGCAGTGGCAACTGCCAGCTGAACAAGTCCTGTTTATTGGTGATTATCTCTTTGATATCCAAACGGCGCGTAACGCAGGTTGCGTGGCGGCCTTGTATTGCCCCGAAGGTGTGCCTGATTATGCGCATCAAGCCGATTGGGTCTTTCGTTGTTATCACGAGTTACTCTCTGAGCTTAAGGAGCGCTCTTAATAAACTCATTAATAGCTAACATAAGTGACTCAAGTGACTCAGCTAACTCAAGCAGCTCAAGTGATACATAGCTTGAGTCTCGTAAACATTAGTCTCGTAAACATTTAGGCGCAGTAAATCGCAGCCAACAAAAAAGCCCCAGAAGGGGCTTTTTTATTAGTTAGCCAAAGGCTAGCTTAATTAGTCACGTGGACGGCGTGGACGACGCTCACGTTGACCTTCAGCGCTACGAGCGCCTTCTGGACGAGCACCCTCAGGACGCGCGCCTTCTGGGCGACGACGACGAGCTGGGCGGCTGTCAGCAGGGATAACTTCATCACCTACTTCACGAATGTTTAATGGCTTACCACATACGCGTACTTTTTTCAGGTGCAGCATCACATCTTTTGGCATGCCTTGTGGCAAGTCAACAGTGGTCATTTGATCCAGTAACTGGATGTGGCCAATGAAGCGGCTTTCGATGTTAGCTTCGTTAGCGATAGCGCCAACGATGTTACCTACACCAACACCATGGTCACGACCCACATCTATGATGTAACGACACATCTTCAGATCTGGATTGTCTTTCAACGGATCAGCAGCACCTAAACGCTCTGGGCTTGGACGTGGACGACGCTCACGACCACCATCTCGGCTTTCGCGACTACCATCACGGCCGCCTTGACCATCACGACGCTCATCACGAGTGTCACGCTGACGTTCTTGCATCACAGGCAACTGCAGTGGACGCTCTTGCTGTACTTGGAACAACAGAGCAGTAGCCAGTGCATCGCTATCGACTTCCAGTTGTTGACACAACTGAGCCACAGCATCACGCATAAAGTCTAATGACTCATTGTTGATCACGTTAGACAGTTGCTCACCTAAACGAGACAGGCGACGCTCAGCCACAGTTTCTGGGCTAGGAACTTTCATTGGTGAAATACGGCTGTTAGTGGCGCGCTCGATAGTGCGCAGCATGCGCATTTCACGGCTAGTCACAAACAAGATTGCCATACCAGTACGACCAGCACGGCCAGTACGGCCAATACGGTGTACATAAGCTTCTGTATCGTAAGGAATATCGTAGTTAACTACGTGACCAATACGCTCAACGTCCAGACCACGGGCAGCAACGTCGGTCGCGATCAGAATGTCTAACTTGCCATTCTTCAGCTGTTCAACAGCGCGTTCACGAGCTTGCTGGTTCATATCACCGTGCAGCGGAGAAGCTGCATAACCACGGGCTTCTAACTTTTCAGCCAGTTCCATACATGAGTTACGGGTACGAACGAAGATGATGATACCTTCAGTGTTTTCCACTTCCAGTACGCGTACCAGAGCTTCCAGTTTGTTGTGTTGTGACACTTGAACAAAACGCTGTTCGATTGACTCAACAGTGGTGTGGCTCGCAGCAATACTGATATGAGCAGGATTGTTTAAGTGCTTACCAGCAACACGCTTGATTTGCTCAGGCATAGTGGCAGAGAACAGAGCTAACTGTCTGGTCTTTGGCGTGTGCTCAAGGATCCATTCGATATCATCGATGAAGCCCATTTTCAGCATTTCATCAGCTTCATCTAACACTAAGGCGTGCAGTGAATCTAATTTCAGAGTGCCACGGCGCATGTGATCCATCACACGACCTGGAGTACCAACGATAACTTGTGGGCCACGCTTCAGAGCGTTAAGCTGCTGTTGCATGCTCTGACCGCCATAAATAGGCAGTACATGGAAGTTTTTCATATATTTGGCATAGCTGCTGAATGCTTCAGCAACCTGCACCGCTAATTCACGAGTAGGCGCTAACACTAAAATTTGTGGAGCGCTCAGATTAGCGTCGATGGCGCTCAGTAATGGCAGAGCGAAAGCGCCTGTCTTACCTGTACCTGTTTGTGCTTGACCAATAATGTCTTGGCCTTGCATCAAAGGAACAATACTTGCGTCTTGAATTGGAGTTGGTTTTTCATAACCTAACTCGTCAAGCGCGCGCAGAACTGGCTCGGAAAGACCGAGTTCACGAAATGTTTTTTCACTGGATGACATGGGTTGTAGCCTTGTGGATGCGCGATTGCGCTTAGATAACTTCACAGACAGAAAATCAACCCCGTGTCGATTTCCCGCGCCGAAAACGAAATAGTATAGCAGCGGTTTTGCGATTTGACTATGCCTTATGCAATATAACTGCCAAAAGTGCCAACCTTAGCGTTTAAGTGGATAATAGTTAGGCACTTTTGGATTGAAGTCCTTATTTCTGCAGCATAGGTCGCAAGAATCGAGCCGTATGTGACTCTGGATGGGCGGCGACTTGTTCCGGGGTGCCAGCCACTAAAATGGTACCACCACCGGCGCCGCCTTCAGGTCCCATATCGATAATCCAGTCAGCGGTTTTAATCACATCGAGGTTATGCTCAATCACTACTATGGTATTACCTTGTGATTTTAGACGATGCAATACATCGAGCAACAACTGAATATCAGCAAAGTGTAACCCTGTGGTCGGCTCATCTAAAATGTATAAGGTTTTACCGGTATCGCGCTTAGATAGCTCTTTAGCCAGTTTTACCCGCTGCGCTTCACCGCCCGATAACGTCGTGGCACTTTGACCTAAGCGAATATACGACAAGCCCACATCCATTAAGGTTTGCAACTTACGGGCTATGGCAGGCACAGCATCAAAGAATACGCGGGCTTCTTCGACGGTCATTTGCAGCACTTCGTGAATATTCTTGTTCTTGTAACGCACTTCTAAGGTTTCGCGGTTATAACGCTTACCCTTACAGGTGTCGCAAGGCACGTATACGTCGGGTAAAAAGTGCATTTCAACCTTAATCAAACCATCGCCTTGGCACGCTTCGCAGCGCCCGCCCTTAACGTTAAACGAGAAACGCCCTGGTTGATAACCGCGGCTGCGGGATTCTTGGGTGCCAGAAAACAGCTCACGAATAGGAGTGAAAATGCCGGTATAAGTGGCGGGGTTGGAGCGCGGCGTGCGGCCAATGGGGCTTTGATCGATATCGACAACTTTATCGCACAGTTCCATGCCAACAATTTTGTCATAGGGCGCGGGCTCATCGACGGTAGCGCCATTGAGCATGCGATGGGCAATCTTAAAGAAGGTATCGTTAATCAGGGTGGATTTACCTGAGCCAGAGACACCCGTCACGCAGGTTAGTAAACCAATCGGAATAGTTAAATCAACACTCTTGAGGTTATTGCCAGTGGCGCCATAAAGCTCAATCACTTGCTTAGGATCCATGGGCGTGCGCGCGACACTGACTTCAATTTGCTTGCGACCACTAATGTACTGGCCTGTCACAGATTGTTCGCAGTTTATAATGTCCTCAAGCGAGCCATCACAAATGACTTCACCGCCATGCACGCCAGCGCCTGGGCCAATATCGATAATATGATCGGCCATGCGGATAGCATCTTCATCATGCTCAACCACTATCACGGTATTGCCAAGATCGCGTAAGTGCTTAAGTGTGCCTAATAAGCGCTCGTTATCGCGTTGATGTAAACCAATGGATGGCTCATCAAGTACATACATTACGCCCACAAGCCCAGCGCCAATTTGACTGGCTAAGCGAATACGCTGCGCTTCACCGCCTGATAAGGTTTCGGCCGAGCGCGATAAGCTTAAATAATTCAGGCCGACATTGACTAAGAAGCCCAAGCGATCGCGTACTTCTTTTAAAATCTTTTCAGCGATTTGCGCCTTTTGACCGCTAAATTGCAGCTGCTCAAAATAATTCATGGTTTCGCCAATCGACCAGAAGGTTAAGGTTGGCAAATTAATATCGTTGATAAATACATGGCGCGCTTCTTCTTTGAGGCGCGAGCCGCCGCAACTTGGACACGGCTGAGTGGCTATGTATTTAGATAACTCATCGCGCACTGAGTTAGATTCAGTTTCTTTATAGCGGCGCTGCATATTATTAATGATGCCTTCAAACGGGTGATTACGAACCACCACATCGCCTTTATCATTAATGTATTTAAACGAAATACTGTCTTTGCCCGAGCCAAATAACACGATTTTTTTAACTTTGTCGCTGAGCTCAGAAAATGGCACTTCAACATTAAAACCGTAATGCTCGGCTAACGAGGTCAGCATTTGGAAATAATAGAAGTTACGACGATCCCAGCCACGAATGGCTCCGCCCGCTAAAGATAAGTCGGTATTAGTGATAACCCGCTGCGGATCAAAGAAGGTTTGAACGCCGAGGCCATCACAGGTCTGGCACGCGCCGGCCGGATTGTTAAACGAGAAAATGCGCGGCTCTAATTCAGCAATCGAGTAACCGCATTGGCTACAGGCAAAGTTGGCGGAAAACACGAGTTCTTCACCATCACCTTCCATGGGGGCGATAGTGGCTATGCCGCCCGATAAAGCTAAGGTAGTTTCAAAGGATTCTGCTAAGCGCTGCTGCATGTCATCGCGCACTTTAAAGCGGTCAACCACCACTTCTATGGTGTGTTTAATGTGTAAATCTAAGGTTGGTGGGTCAGATAAATCACACACTTCGCCATCAATACGGGCGCGAATATAGCCTTGAGCCGCCAAGCTTTCGAGTAGTTTAACGTGCTCGCCTTTGCGGGCTTTAATGACAGGCGCGAGCAGCATTAATTTGCTGCCTTCTGGCATCTCCAGCACTTTATCGACCATTTGGCTGACAGTTTGCGCGGCTAATGGCTCGCCGTGGGTTGGGCAGCGCGGTTCACCGACGCGGGCAAACAGTAGGCGCAGGTAATCGTAAATCTCTGTAATGGTGCCAACTGTTGAGCGCGGATTATGTGAGGTTGATTTCTGCTCGATAGAAATCGCAGGGCTTAAGCCTTCAATATGATCAACGTCCGGCTTTTCCATCAAGCTCAAGAACTGGCGCGCATAGGCCGATAATGACTCAACATAACGGCGCTGCCCTTCAGCATACAAGGTATCAAAGGCCAGAGATGATTTGCCGGAACCAGATAAGCCTGTGATCACAATCAGCTTATCTCGAGGAATGGTTAGATTTATGTTCTTCAGGTTATGGGTGCGGGCACCACGTATTTCAATCGTGTCCATCGTTCGCTGCAGCTCCTGTAGAGTCAAAAAAAGTGTATTAGTATTGCACAGTTTAGCCGAGGAGTTGCTAGCAAAAACGCGAGTAAATTTGCATCGCCTTAATCGCCCCTCTAGATAAGCGTTCACTCATGGGCGTGGTACATCAACTTGATATCTTGTGAGTTAAGCCTATTTGGGCTGCTTGGGGATCATTTGTGGCTATGCTACTATCCGCCAACTAAAAATTTATCTCAGTACAGGGCAGTCTCATGGCCGCAAACGGTCTTTCGGCAACGGAAAAGAAGGTGGCGTTTTCCCTCGCTAGTATCTTTGGCTTACGCATGATGGGTTTGTTTATGATCATGCCGGTGTTCGCCTTATATGGCCAACACCTCACTGGATTTAGCCCCTTGTGGGTCGGAATCGCCATTGGCGCTTATGGCCTCACCCAAGCCGTGTTACAAATTCCCATGGGCATATTGTCTGATAAAATCGGCCGCAAGCCGGTGATTATTGGTGGCCTTATCATATTTGCCATTGGCTCAGTCATTGCTGCCATGGCCGACTCTATTTATGGGGTAGTGTTTGGCCGCGCCGTGCAAGGCATGGGCGCCATTGCTGCCGCCGTATTAGCGCTAGCGGCTGATTTGAGTCGTGATGAGCAACGCACTAAAGTCATGGCGATTATTGGCATGTGTATCGGCTTATCGTTCGCGCTGTCGTTATTGATGGGGCCGATAGTGGCTGAACATATGGGGCTTAGCGGTCTGTTTGCACTAACCGCTGTGCTGGCGTTAGTCGGCATTGCCATAGTGTATTTGTTTGTGCCAAACCCTATTAGTCAGGCGCCTAAAGGCGATACCTTAGCGGCGCCCGCCAAAATCAAACAGATGCTGCAAAACAGCCAATTGGTACGCCTAGATGCGGGTATCTTTTTACTACATTTGATTTTAACGGCCGTGTTTGTGGCCTTACCGCTCGGTTTAGTCGATGCTGGCCTTGTTAAAGAGCAGCACTGGTTATTGTACTTCCCGACCTTTGTCGGCGCGTTTATCTTGATGGTGCCGCTGATTATTATCAGCGCTAAAAAGAAAACGGCTCGCGGCATGTTTCAAATTGCACTGGGATTACTGTTAACTGCTTTATTGTTGTTAGCTGCGCTGCCCACCACCTTATGGGCATTGGCATTAGCCTTATTGCTATTTTTTACTGGTTTTAACTACCTTGAAGCCTCACTACCTAGCTTAATTGCCAAGTTTTGCCCTGTGGGTGAAAAAGGCACGGCCATGGGCGTTTATTCTACCAGTCAGTTTTTAGGGGCGTTTTGTGGTGGCTTACTCGGCGGCGGCGCTTATCAATTGCTGGGGGCGACCGGAGTGTTTTTATTGGCTGCGGCGTTAGTGGTGCTGTGGCTCATCATTACCTTAGGTATGGCTAATCCTGTGATGCTAAAAAGTTATACTTTAGCGGCAGAAGTCTCGAGCACAGCTGAGGCTAAAAAACTGGCCATGCAATTATCTGAACTGGACGGTGTTGCCGAAGCCATTGTTGTATTGGAAGAAAAAGTTGCCTACCTAAAAGTTGAAGAGCATTTCGATTTGAGACAAGCCCGAGCTGTGTTAGGCTTTGTCAATTAGACTGATTTTTTTGAATTGAGCGGAGAGTTAAATGGCCAGTCGCGGTGTGAATAAAGTGATTCTGGTAGGTAATTTAGGACAAGATCCTGAAGTACGCTACATGCCAAATGGCAATGCAGTGGCCAACATCACAGTGGCCACTAGTGAATCGTGGAAAGATCAGCAAGGACAGCAGCAAGAAAGAACTGAATGGCACCGTGTGGTGTTTTTCGGCAAGTTAGCTGAAATTGCCGGTGAATACCTGCGCAAAGGTTCACAAGTCTACGTGGAAGGCAAGCTGCAGACTCGCAAGTGGAAAGACCAAAGTGGTCAAGACAGATATTCTACTGAAATCGTGGTAGATCAAAGCGGTAGCATGCAAATGCTGGGTGGCCGTCCACAAGGTCAACCAGGTCAAGCCGCTGGCAACTTTGGTGGTCAGAATAACCAGTTTGCTGGCCAGCCGGCTAACCAAGGTTATCAGCAGCCACAGCAGAATTATCAAGCGCCACAACAAAGTGCTCCGCAGCAAGCTTACCAGCAGCCACAGCAGAATTATCAATCTGCTCCTGCCGCGCCAGCTTACCAAGCGCCACAGCAAAGTGCACCGCAGCAATCTGCACCAATGCAACAGCGTCCAGCGCCTAAGCCACAAGCCGCGCCAGCTGCTGCACCACAGCAAAACTATACCCCAGATTTAGATGAGGGTTGGGATGATGATATCCCGTTCTAGCGTTAAGTTTTGCTGAACGATTATGAATATAAAGCCCAGCCCTAGCGCTGGGTTTTGTTTTTTTAGGGTAAAAATTTTCACTTAAGTTCTATGATTTCGCAGCTTTAATATTTGATGGCAATATCCACTGTTATTAAGGCTAATTCAAAATCCGCTTATACACTGATGGTAAATCTTCGGACTCATCTTGTAGTTGCAGTGCATTTTCTTTAAGGCTAAGAATATTGAGTTGAAAGGGCGAAAATTCATTTCTGCGCGGCGTGATAATGAGTTGGCAATCTTTGAACTCCCAGGCAGCATTAACTAGCTCTGGTCTATGATGAAGCCATGAGTTGAAATCTTTTACGCCTGAACTTGAGTCTGATGTAAGTGCAAATTCCTCGAAAAATCCTTGTTCACCTTGCTGGCTCCAAGCGCCGACAATATCATCTTCAGTAACAGAGCAAGTATCTGCATGTAGTGCAGGGCTTATCGCTATTAATAACAGCAAAAATGTGCGGACTATGTTCATAAGCTCAGACAAAATTATGCAAGTGTGCCGTTATAACATCAGGCTCCATGAGTGCTCTATTATTTTTATCTGAGTTAATTGTGACTCTAAATATCATCCATTATTTTATCTAGTACCCCGCAAGATTAACACCCAAGCAAAGGCAAGTGTTTGATGCGCTGATAGCTAAAAGTCAGCTTGATGCAGTGGCGTAATATGTTGATAGGTATGGGCTGCGTTAAAGGCAGGATAATGGCGCGATTGCCTTGCAAGATTAATTGCTCACCGTAGAGTTGCTTAAAAGTGTCAACTAAGCGGGTGTGGCAGATAAAATACAGGGCGACTTGCTCGGGCGCGTTAATAGTCCAGTCCAAGCGCACCGAACTACTGCCTTTGACAGTAAAGCTGACTTGCCCCCATTTAAGGCTGGCAGCCACTTCCCCTAATTGTTGCTCGCTTGCAACCTCATAGATAAGCTGCGTAAGTGCTAAAAGATAAGCTTTGGCCGCACTTGGATAATGATCCCAGCTTGTTGTGAGTAAATAAGTGTTAGTCATATCGAATCCTTAACACCATGAGTGTAGCCATAGCTTTGATCATAGTGGATTCAGCGATTATATCTTGACGCTAGCAAGTCGCCAAGAGTCACTCATAGAGGGCATGATATTAATGCCCTCTATGAGTGACTTAGCTGTTAAGCTAAATCACACTGCCGTTACGACTTAGACAAGCCTGCGGTTAAGTTAAAGCGCATGGCATCTTCAAATGGCCAATCCACAGGGATTAGATCTGCGCGGCGCACTAGGCTAGTTACGCCAGCCATTTGATAGGACAGCTGAAACAGCACAGGCACCCAATCATCATCACCTAAGGCGGCGCTAAGCGGCGCCGGCACAGTATCTGTCATGATAAAACCCACCACATAACCGCCATTAGCTTGTTTGACTAATACCACTTGCTGATTGGTGAGTTTGTCGTCGCGATTCATTAATGAGGCTATGTCGCGAATGCTGCCATAGACAGATTTAAATAGCGGAAAGCGCATTAAAGCGGTTTCGATTTTATGCCAGCCCCAAGCAAATGGACTGACTGAAAATAATAAGCCTGCAATAAACACTAATAAAATAACCAATATAAAGCCGGTGCCAAGAAAAGGTTTCACTCCCGCTAGGCTGATTAATAAGCCGCCTAAAGCATCTAGCGATTCAAATAGTGACCAAAACAACCATAGGCTGAGGGCCATCGGCAGTACATTCATTAGGCCGCGGGTTAGGGTTGCTTTCATACCGTCCTCGTTATTACTCATGGGTTGATGTCATTTATCGGCGTGCATGCTAACACAAGGGCTAGCCGCTTGGGGGCTCAAGTATCAATCAGGTAATGCCTTAGTTTAGTTTTTGCTTAGGTTTGTATTTGCGTGTGTTCAAGTGCGTGCTTAATCAGCTTGTGCGCGGCAGTTAAAAAATGAGATGTCACTCACTTGAGTGGATTGTAGTGCCAAATAACTGATCGCGGTCGTTACTTAAAACTCAAGACTTAAGACTCAAGCTAAGGCCTGAGCGACCACTGAGATCCGCATTCGATCTAGTTTTATTTTAGGGGGGGATCTTACGGCCAGTGAAGGTGAGGTCGCAGGTGGCGAGCTGCAATGATAACTTGTTAGATCGACATAGCGATCTACTCGCAACGCCTCTATTTATCCCATCACCCGATCAAAGCCCAGATCAAATCAATCACTTAGCTAAGTCGTCAGCTAAATTGGATGAATTTTGTTTTATAAACGCGATCTCAAGCCAATTGATCGGGCCATTTTCGCGTATGATGCGCCCTCAATTTAGCGCGGAGAGATTTCATGAGCTGGCAAGCATTCAAGCAAGCCTATTTAATTAAGTTTTGGTCACCCATTCCAGCTGTGATAGCCGCTGGGGTTATGGCGACCTATTTTTTTGGGCTAACGGGTAGCTTGTGGGCTGTCACCGGGGAGTTTACGCGCTGGGGCGGTCATTTATTACAAGGCGTTGGCATTGATCCGACTCAGTGGCAGTATTTTCAGATTATTGGGCTTAAGGGCACGCCTCTTGATAGAGTAGGTGGCATGTTGCTTATTGGCATGTTTGGCGGCGCTTTGGCCGCGGCCTTGTGGGCTAACAATGTTAAGCTGCGTTTTCCGCAGCATAAACGCCGCATTGCCCAAGCCTTAATTGGCGGCATGATCGCAGGCTTTGGTGCGCGCTTAGCCATGGGCTGCAATTTAGCAGCCTTCTTTACCGGTATTCCGCAGTTCAGCGTTCATGCTTGGTTGTTTGCGCTAGCAACCGCCGCTGGCTCTTATGCTGGAGCGCGCTTTTGTTTGCTACCTATGTTACGTGTGCCGTTAAAACTGACCGCGGGCAATAAGAGCATTAAAGCGACGACTATGAGTTCAGGTCAGCGTCAGTTCCGCTTAGGCATTATGTTGTTTGTGGCGCTGGTTGCTTGGGGCATTATTAGTTTATTTGATGCTCCCAAATTGGGGCTCGCCTTACTGTTTGGTGTTGGTTTTGGTTTATTAATCGAGCGCGCTCAAATCTGCTTTACCTCAGCATTTCGCGATATGTGGATCACCGGTCGCACCCAAATGGCTAAAGCCATTATTTTAGGGATGGCGGTATCTGCCATTGGCGTGTTTGCTTTTATTGATCAAGGCGTTGCCCAAAAAATCATGTGGGCAGGCCCTAATGCCGTGATTGGCGGTTTATTATTTGGCTTTGGCATAGTGCTCGCTGGCGGCTGCGAAACCGGCTGGATGTATCGCGCTATGGAAGGACAAGTGCATTTTTGGTATGTCGGTATTGGTAATATTCTGGGCTCAATCTTACTGGCTTGGTGGTGGGATGATTTAGCCACGCCATTAGCGACCAGCTGGCCTAAGTTGAATTTATTGACTGAGTTAGGTCCATGGGGCGGAGTGCTCTTAACCTACGGATTATTAGGCTTATCTTTGGCAGCCATTTTACTGTGGGAGCGTTATTTCTTTAAGCGCGCCATGGCGAATCGAAATCTAGCTAACAGCAATGCGGCAAGCATCAATGTGGCAACGGCTACTGCAATCAATAGCACAGCGACTCATTAAGTTTAGGTCGATGACTTAAGCTGAACTCAGTCTAAAGTATGAGTTCAAACGTCTCAGTGGATAAAGCGCTCATCATGCGCGTTTTATCCATGACACCCCATTAAATAGCGACTGGCATCAGTCATAGAGTGAAATAAATATTATGCAGCAACCATCTTTGCCAAATGCCGATTTTCAATTAGAAATCATGGGTGAGCCTTGCCCGTATCCAGCGGTAGCGACTTTAGAAGCTATGACTCAGCTAGCCAGTGGCCAAGTGTTAGAAGTCGTGACTGACTGTTTGCAGTCGATTAATAACATACCGACAGATGCTAAAAATCATGGTTATGAAGTGTTATCTCTGAGTCAGCAAGGGCCATTAGTGCGCTTCTTACTGCGTAAATAAGCTTATGCGCTAGATTTATTACTCATTAAAACCGCCGTTATTCGGCGGTTTTTTTTGCTGGAATTTAGCCACTCTCATGCTATTAACCATGCTTCTAAATAGAGAAGCATGCTACTAATAGATAAAAGCTAAGCAAGGCAAGTCTCGCACAAGGGTAGTGAATATGATGAATTATGTGGCATGTCAGGGAGTCGGTGGGGTTGAGATGATGGCATTGAGTGAAATGCCCATCCCTAGGCCAAGTGCCATGCAAGTGTTAATCAAGGTAGCAGCGGCTGGTATTAATGGGCCGGATATGGCGCAGCGTCAAGGTCATTACCCGCCGCCCGCTGGAGCATCAGCAGTACTCGGGCTAGAAGTCGCTGGCGAAATCGTTGGTTTGGGCGCTGATGTCAGTTCACATACCACTTGGCAACTTGGTGATAAGGTGTGCGCTTTGGTGGCGGGCGGCGGTTATAGCGAGTATGTCACGGTTCATGCTAATCACTGCTTACCTGTGCCTAACGAATTAACCCTCATCCAAGCTGCCGCTTTGCCAGAAACCTTTTTTACCGTGTGGGGCAATGTGTTTATGCGCGGCCGCCTTAAGACGGGTGAGACTTTACTGGTATTAGGCGCCTCTGGCGGCATAGGGAGCGCCGCCATTCGCTTAGCTAAGGCCTTTGATGTCAAGGTCATTGCCTTAGTGAGCTCTGAGAGTAAGCGTGAGTATTGCCTCAATTTAGGCGCCGATGACGTGCTGTGGGGTGACGCCGATAATGTCAGTGACCAAGTGCTCGCCTTAACACAAGGGCGCGGGGTCGATGTGGTGCTTGATCAGTTAGGTGGGCAGTGGCTTAACGCCGCCATAGATAGTCTGGCCTATGAAGGCCGCTTAGTCTCTATTGCCTGCCAAACGGGCAGACAAGTGACAGTGGATATTTTCAAATTAATGAGTCGGCGCTTAACTTGGGTGGCTTCAACCTTGCGGGCGCAATCTGATGAGGCCAAGAGCGAAATCGCCCAGCAGTTACTGCGCCAAGTTTGGCCCTTATTTGCCACTCAGCCCCTTAGCTTACCCATTTTTCAGACGTTTGCGTTAAGGGATGTGAGGTTGGCCCACCAAGTCTTTGCGACGCGCCAATTTAGCGGCAAGCTAGTGTTAGTCATGGCACCCTCCCATGACTCGCTCGCATGACTAACATCGAGTGGTTAAGATTGACTCATAGCTAACTCATTAGTGGTAATACCAACCAATGCTTGGTCGCAATTGTGAGGCGACTTGATGATTTAGCGAGGTTTTTTTAATAAAAGACTTGCCCAGATGTATTTTTCAGCTAAATTGCAACTAGACATTGAAAATGTGCTGTAAGGCGAAAATTCGCTTAGTTAAATATGAAAATTTGGCATCTGCAGGATTGATTCTGTTTCATATTCTGTAAGAATATCGCCTTAAAAGAGGTCCGGCTGCATAAGTTACTTGACAGCCAATAGCGACAGCGCTATCTAATGGACAAATTCAAAAGTATGTGTTGATTTAAGGGTATTAGCATATATGTACAACACCGCAAAAAAACAGGTTTGGTTTGGTGAACTTCGTACCTCTCGAGGTAACTCAGTGGTTGTTCACGATAATCAGTTACCCGATGCATCTCCAGGACGCATCTACCTTTTCAATGCTCAGCGCAACACGATCATTGAATATGTAGAAGATATTGTGAAGGTCAATTTATATGAATTGGAAGGTGACGCATTAAGTGCCGCCCAAACACAATATGGCGCCGCATGGAAAGAGGCTCGCGCCGCTTTTATGGTAAAGCATCGCAGCCTTGAAGAGCTCGAAGAAAACGCTTATGCCGCGCCTGCACGTAAAGCAAAACCTGAGCCTGAACCTGAGCCCGAAGTGGAAGGTTTAGGGGATGATTTTGAAGATTGGGCCGACGATTTCGACGACTAATCCACCCATAAAAAAAGCTGGCTAAGCCAGCTTTTTTTATCTCTGTAATTTAGTTAGCGGCGCGTGATTCCGGCTGGTTTTCAAGCGCTTGCAAGAATTCAAGCTCCTTAATCACGTGATCAACAAAACCAGCACCCGCGGCCTCGTAGAGGTTGTAAATGCTATCTACGCCGGCCTCTTTTAATGACTCGGCATCATCGTGATATTGCACAATCGCGCTAATACGGCCTTTGTATTCGCGCTGCTTTAATTGCTCGATGGCAAACAAGTTACCGCGGTGATGGGGCATAGCCAGTAGCACTAATTCCACCTCAGTATTGCGCTCCAGTTTATCCCAAAAGTCAGTATCACCGGCATCGCCATGCACGACATTGCGGCCAACGCTTAAGTGGTATTCAACCAACTCATGCTTATGCTCAATCCCCACCACGCCATCGCCATATTTAGCTTTAAGCTCATCATAAGCGCCGCTACCAATGCGGCCCATACCAAAGACTAAGAACTTAGCTTTGCCGATACTGATAGGTCTATCTTCTGGATGCAGTGGATAGTGCTCAAGGCGGCGTAATTTACCTTGGTATTTTTGATAAAACAGACCCACTAAGCTATTAAGTGGCGCTGCCAGTAAGAAACTTAAGCTTAAGGCCACGGCTATAATCACCAGCCATTGCTGTGGTAACCAGCCCTTGGTGGTAGCAACTGCTGCCACAATCAAACCGAACTCACTGTAGTTACCTAAGTTAAATGAGGTTAGAACCGCGGTGCGTGAGCGCAGCTTGAAGAAGGTTAATAAATACAAGAACAAGGCAATCTTAAGCGGAATACAAGCCACTAAAATCATCGCCAAACCAACATCTTCCACACTTGGTAAACCATTAAGGCCTATGGTGAGGAAGAAGGCGACCAGAAATAATTCTTTAAAATAGAATAATGACTTAGCAAGCTCAGATGATTTTGGGTGGCCGGCTAATAAAATACCGACAATCAAGGCACCTAAATCAGGCTTTAAACCCACACTTTCAAATAGCCAAGCACCGACTACGAGCGCCATCACTAAGCCAAACAGTACTAATAATTCACCGTGGCCAGCTTTATCCAGAGCGCGGTAAATCAATGGTTTGGCTAGTGGTAACAGCAGTAGAGCAAAAGCCCAAACACTTGGAATTTCGCCTTTAGAAATAGTTAAAAACGCTACCGCGAAGATATCTTGCATAATCAAGATACCAATGGCAACGCGGCCATAGAGCGACTGCATATCGCCTTTGTCTTCGAGCACTTTGACCGCAAAAACGGTACTAGAAAAGCTCAAGGCAAAGGCTAACAAGCTTAATTGCTCAATTGTGAAATCGGTCAGCTGACTTAGGCCAATTAACCCGAGTAATTTCAGCAGCGGGATAAAGAACAGCATGGATCCAATCAGATGAATACTGGCTCCCGCCCACACTTCGGCCTTAAATAGACTTTTAATGTCGAGTTTCAGACCAATAACAAACAGCAGTAAGGTCACGCCTAGGTTAGCGAGTGTTTCTAGCAGGGGTAAGCTTGCGTCATTGATGCCGAATAAATACAGGGCAAAACCTGCAATTAAGTAACCGATAAGCGGCGGTAAGCCGAGGCGATTGACTAATAGCCCGCAAGAAAGAGTGATAACGAGTATTGCTGGTTCCATGAATTCCACTTATAGCTAAATTTCTTGTGACTATTGTAAATGCCAATGGCAGGCTTTGTCACAACTTAGAAAACAAAAACCCCTCAGAAATGAAGGGTTTTTGTGCGCTTATGTAACATTACTGCGCGTTAAGTTTATCGAGTTGCTCAGCAAAAGCCACAGGTCCCATAAATCCAGTGACGGTTAAGCCATTATCTAAAAGGCCATTGGCATTAAATAGCAATAAGGTAGGTAAGCCTTTGATGCCGTAATGATCCAATAAGGCTTCATCATCGCTGTCCATCTTAGTGACATCGGCCTTAAGCAAACGGATTTTCTGGAATCTTTGCTGCACTTGCTCAGATTTGAAAGTGATGTTTTCAAACTCTTTACAGGCAACGCACCAGTCAGCATAAAAGTCGATAAGCACAGGCTCACCAGCCGCCTTGGCGGCGGCAAGCTCAGTATCAAGTTCAGCTAAGGTTTTAAATTTAGTGAAGCCTTTATTCGGCGCTTTTTCGCCACTAATCACAGGGCTAGCATGACCAAGGGCTGCCATCACAGCTTGGAAGCCGTAAGAGAAGCTGCCAAGCAGGGCTAAGGTTAATAGCACTGAGCGCACGGTTTGTTTCCAGTCAAAGGCGGTTAACTTGTTCTGATGCATTAAGTATGCAATTAAGCTTACGCCCCACACAGACCAAAGGATGTCAGTCACAAGTCCTGGCCAAATGCGGCTAATCATTACCACAGATACAGCAATCAGCAAGAAGCCGAACACAGTTTTAATCACGTCCATCCATTGACCAGCGCGTGGTAGCAATTTACCGCCCGAGGTGCCTATGATGAGTAGCGGTAAGCCCATACCCATGCTGAGGACATATAAGGCCAAGAAGCCTTGCAGTAAATCACCGGTTTGCGCCACATAGATTAAGGCGCCAGATAGCGGCGCAGTAGTGCAAGGAGAAGCCACTAAGCCTGAAATCACGCCCATCATGAATACGCCCGCAAGCTTACCGCCTTGCTGGTTGTTAGCCGCGCTATTCATTTTTTCTTGCCAGCGACTAGGCAGCTTAAGCTCATACACGCCAAACATAGACAAGCTGAGCACGGCAAACATGATGGCTAAGAAAATCAGTACCGCAGGGTGTTGCAGCGCCGCTTGATACTTAAGGCCGGCAGAGGCGACGACTAAGCCAAGGAGCGAGTAAGTAATCGCCATGCCTTGCACATAAGCCATGGACAAGGTGAAGGCTTTAGCGGTGGATAACTGCTGTTTTTGGCCGACAATAATGCCAGACAAAATCGGATACATAGGAAATACGCAGGGGGTTAACGCTAAGCCTATGCCTAAACCGAAGAAAATTAATAAGGTCCAGCCGAGATTGCCATCACTCAATAACTTGCTCAGGCCATCTTGCTCACTGACATGCTCGCTATTACTGGTGTTACTGAAAAAACCTTCGCTGGCATTAGTATCAGTCGCGGCAGCCGCTTGGCTGGTGGCGGCTGTTACTGGCAGTAAGCCATCATTGCTGGCAACTTCGGCCAGTGGCGCATATTGCTTGGTCGGGGGAAAACACAGTTTACCCTCGGCGCAGCCCATAAAGGTGACTGTGAGCTTGGCATCTTTAGCCGCTTCTTTGATGGCAATTGGGATGTCGACATACTGGGTATAGACTTCTTGCTCACCAAAATAATCATCGTGATGCATCACGCCTTTAGGCAATTGGATTTCACCCAAGGTGGCATTATCGGCTGAAAACTTAAGCTTATCTTGATACAGATAGTAACCATCGGCTATGACCCAGCTAACGGCCACTTGATTACCTTGTTGTTTAAAATCAAAAACAAAGGCTTGCTCAACAGGCATTAATTGTGGTTCTTGTTTTAGAAAGCTAAAACCTTTAGAGCCAAAAATACTGTCTGCTTGCGTAAAGGGCGAGGCTAAAAGCGCTACGCTAAAAAGTAGGGTTATCAGTTTCTTCATGATGGGCTGTTTTCTTTTATCCAATTGAAATAAGCGGGTAATCCATAAGACAGGGGAACGGCGACTATCTGTGGTACTTCATAGGGATGAAGTTGTAACAAGGTTTGTTGTAACGGCACATATTGGCTCTGGCTGCATTTAAATTGCAGCGGAATTTCGCTCTCTACCTGCATTTCTCCTTGCCACTGGTAAATCGATTCAATGGCTTGGCCTATTTGCGCGCAGGCGGCTAATTGTGCACTAATCACGGCCTTGGCGATAGTTTGGGCTGTGGCTTTATCTGGACAGGTGGTTAATACCAGTAAATAGCTGTCAAGTTGGGGCTTTTCCATGTGACTTATTCCAACCTAGGGAGTGATTAAATCTGGTTTAAGCCAAATGCCATACACTGATGGCGATTCTTGGCGTTAAGGTTGCGTACTTTACGTGTTTTAGGCTAGATCTGCATCTTTGTTACCAAAAAACAGTGAGCCAGATAACTTGAGCCTTGGGATGTTAACCTGATTAGCTCTTGAAAACAGACAAGTAAAACCCCATTTAGTTTTCAAGAAGCATTAATTTATTTTTATTTTATCTTTGGTTAGTGCTTATTGACCAAAGAAAGAGGTGTGCATGCGTTTACCTTGGTTGCTGTTATTGATTGCTCTGCCGATGGCAGAATTGGCGGTGTTAATTCAAGTGGGTGAAGAGGTCGGTAGTCTAAATACCGTGGCCTTAGTCATCTTAACTGCCATTATCGGCGTGTCGTTAGTTAAGCGTCAGGGGCTCGCAACTTTAATGCAAGCCCAAGAGAAAATGGCCAGAGGCGAAGCGCCGACAGAAGAAATTGTGGGCGGCATGATGTTAGTGATGGCCGGCATTTTATTGGTGATCCCAGGCTTTGTGACCGACGCCTTTGGGGTGTTGTTACTGCTACCTTGGACTCGCCATGCGTTTGCGCGTTTAGTATCGATGCGGATGCAAACTCAATTTAGCCAGCAGTTTAGCTCAAGCCAATTTGGTTCAAGTCAGTTTGGTTCGGGTCAGTTTCATCAAGGCTTTGATCAACCGTCCGCCAATGGCGATATTTTTGAAGGGGAGTTTGAGCGCAAAGATGATAGCCGTCCGCGCTTAGTGTTAGATCAAGAGCCGCGCTCGCCATCAAGCGATAAATGATCTTTGGGATTACGCGGATAAAAGTGATCGCTGCGGCGCGCTTGATGCTCAAAGCGGCGAGTATTTTTATAAGGTAATTTCATAAAACCTGAAACGCCATTGCCGCGGATTTTGTCAACATGGCGTAAGATCCGATCAAGACAGGCGCGAAAGCTGGCCTGTTTTCTCGGATTTAGCAGCCTAAAGTAGCTGTGGATCTTCATGTGATTATCCAGTACTTCAAAAATGATGCAGCCAGTATGATGTATGTGATTGAGATAACTCAGCTCTGCCATGATTTCAGTGGGCAACTCTAAGTTTTCATCGAGATCGCGCCCATCTTCAAAATAGGAATGCAGGCGCGATTTATCTTCAAGGCTTGGCGCATCACTCACTTCAAACGGTAACTGCTGATCGGAACTCGCCACAAACTGTCCCTTAGCATTGCCTTCAATATGTAAGGTGTCTTTGGCATTAAAGAAACAAGCCTTAAAAGTACCAATACGATTTATGCCTTGCGCGAGACTCACTAAGTTATTGACCACCACAGCTAAGGCTGGCCGTAAACTTGGGTCGAACAGGCCAAGGCTTGAATCTATATACACACCTTGCTCTTGCCAGTGAATGGCAATGCCGCCCACTAAAGGGTAATGACCTAATTGACCGACACTGGCGATAAACGCCTTTTCGGTGTCGCCCATCCCCAGCATAAAATTACGGTAATACTCAGGCAGCATGGCCTCAGGAGTATTGGGTAGCTGCGGATTGTGCTCCTTTAAAAAGGATTGCCTAGAGCTGTAACTCACCGTTTCTACTGGCTTATATTTGGCTTGCAGCCAGATAGGAATTTGGGCGCTCGGGATGCTTGGCGTTAATGGCGGTAAGTACCATAAATGGGCGCGCTGCATGCTTTTAATAAAATGATCGCCGCCGCGTGCGCGCGTGGCGCTATCGCTACTGAGCATAGCATCCAGTGTGAGGGCGAGCTCTTTAGGTAATCCAAGACTTAAGGCGGTAATAACGCGGCTACCAAAGCGACTGACTTGGCCAGAGGCGAGGGCGTACAAGCTGCCAGCTATGCCTTGTTCATCAAACCTTGGGTTAGATAAGACGCCGTTAAGTTGATCGTCACCGATAAAATACACATCTCCCATGCGGGCATTGGTGTGCTGTAAGTCTTGGCTGAGTAGCCCCATGGGATCGCGACTTAAACTATTGCCGCTGCGATCTTGCTGAGCAAACACTGCCGATCCCCAATCAATTAAGGCCACTTGGCCAGTCTCAGGGTTATAGACTAAGTTCGACGGTTTAATGTCGCCATGGACTATGCCGCATTGCTGTAAGTAATCTAAAATTTGCGCCAATTGCCTGGCTATATTCACTATGTCAGTCACAGCTAATGGCCCAGTGCGGCGACAATAGAGCTGCAGATCTTCACCATTTGCTCGCGCCATCACTAAGATCCCTTGGCGACTAGGGCGATCGAAACTAATGAGCGGCGGAATATTAGGATGGTTAAGCCGCCCGAGCATATAGGCTTCTTCTTCTAAGCGATCTTGAATATGCTGCGGCAAGGTAATTCTTGAAAACTTAAACACTTGCGACTGGCCATTGGGGCTAATTCCCGCAAATACAAAGCCATAGGCGCCTTTACCTAATAAGCTGATGTCTTGATAACCGAGGCGAGTGAGCTGCTGCTTACACAGGCGGATCCACGCCTTATGTTTGCGGGCATCGTTGGCTTTGAGCAAATAAATCGACTGCTCTTCTGAAATGTAAAATTGCTGGATCTGCGCTGTGCTCAAGCAAGCTCTCCTGTTCCTTCAGTGACTCGATTGCCGCGATCGTTGCGCCGCATAAATAATGTGATCCATCGCCTGCAAATACTAAGGCGTGCTTGTGTTGCTGGCTGTCAATATTAGTATGGAGTGAATCAAGAACGCTGGCCTTAATGGCAGGGTACTTGGGTAAACCAAAAACTGGTGGCTCTATTGATATAAATCAAATAGCTAGGCTCCAGCTATCGTTATGCTTAGTTTATGAGCAGTTTGCTTAAAGTTTGTCAAAATGGCAAATGTTACTGGGTGATGAGCAAGCTTAATGACTCATCGCTAAAGGAGAGGCTAATGGCCGCCGATCACAAAGCACAATTAATTCCTCTGTTTGAATTTGCGCGTCAACGTATTATTCAATCCATGGAACTGCGTCAGTGCCCCCATGCTGGATTTTATAATCCTGTGGATGATGCCTGTACTTTTTGCCATCAGGGCATGGAGTGCGTGTGGATGAATCACAATGATAAATTGGTGTCATTAGAACAAAAGAGCGTGAGCGAATTACGCCAGCAATTACTGATAGCCGTGGATTATATTGACTCTAATTTAACGCCTTACCATTTATCACGCCGCCAATGTCAGTGTGAAAATTGCCTGTGGTTAAAGAAGGTTCAAGCAGTATTAGCTGAAACCGAATAAGCACTTTACTTTAGATGAGCTTATCTTCAACATTGTGGTCTGCAATTTGAGGAGATAAGTTTATGGACGCGGCTTTTTGGCATGAGCGTTGGCACAATCGCCAAATAGGGTTTCATCAGGCTGAAATCAATCCCTTGCTGCAACGCTACTGGCCTCGATTAGCCTTAGCGGCTAGCGGTAAGGTCTTAGTGCCTTTGTGCGGTAAAAGCATAGATATGCTGTATTTAGCTGAGCTTGGCCATAATGTCATGGGTTGTGAGCTCAGTGAGGTTGCAGTAACTGAGTTCTTTACTGAAAATCAACTCGATTACACTCAGCACACTCAGGCACAGCACCAAGTCTTTAGCTGCGATCAAATTCAGTTATGGCATGGCGATTTCTTTACGCTGCCTACTGCTGTAAGTCATGACTGCAGCGCCTTTTACGATAGGGCCGCCATGATAGCTATGCCGGAAACCATGCGCGCGGCCTATGCCGAGCGTTTGGCAATGAGCGTGGCGGCTAACACCCAAGGCTTATTAATTACCTTAGATTATCCTCAAGCTATGCTGTCTGGCCCTCCCTTTGCGGTCAGTGATACTTGGCTTAACACGCATCTCAGTGCTTACTTTGACATTGAATTACTTGAATCAAGTGATGCGCTTGCCGATAACCCTAAGTTTGTCAAAAACCAAGTGCCTTGGCTGACAGAGAATGCTTATCTGCTCACCCGTAAAGCTTGATGGCGAGACAATTAGCGTTATTAATAAAGAACCACTAATAAATAAGCCGCTCATTGAGCGGCTTATTGCTGCTTAACATAACGCGTTAGAAGTAATATCTCAGCCCCAAGGTATAAACGTTCTCAGTGCCGACATCTTGGTCGACGTCGTTAAGATTATAGTCAGTTTTGTAATTGGCCCAGAAAGCATAAAAGATAGCGGCTTGCGAGGCATGATAATTGGCGCCTAAGGTCAGTTGCTCGACTTGCACATCACTAATATTGCTATTTAATGCCACTATGCCTTGAAAATAATCCCCAAGCCCAGATTGATCTTGGCCGTACATAGCTTTTAAGTTCACGCCATCGAGATTGAGTTTATTAAGATTATATTGGGCGGTGACGTAATACATGTTGCCGTCGATATTGCGCAAGCTTATGTGCTCAGAATTTTGAAAAATTGCCCCAAGTTTTAAGTCATTAAAGCGCACCTGCGCGGCGCCGCGATAGCCCTTAAAATCTTCAATATCTTTACTATAGGCTGCTGACACAAAGTACAAGGTACTTTGTAGATCGGGATCGCCTAAAGTGGTGGCCACTGAAAAGGGATAATCTGAAGTGGAATTATCATCATTCATTAATACTGTGCCGCTGACTGCAAATTGCTGCGAGCCAAAGCTTGGGGATACATAGTTCACGCTATTGCTTTGTCTATCTTCCCCTGGCATTAATTGCGCCATCCAAGCGTTAGTATTATCAAACACATCAACATTACCTTCGGCATTATAAAACGCGGTATCGGTGCGGCCAAAGGTGAAAGTGCCCCAAGTAGTATCAAAGCCTAAAAAGGTATTGCGGCTTGAAATGGGATCTTCAACCCCAGCGATATTACCGTCTTGCACTGAGACTTCAATCTGATAGATAACACTAAAATCATCCGTTAATTTCTCTACCCCTTTAAAGCCAACATAAGACCAGTTATTTTCTAAGAAGGTGCCGCTCTCGGGGTTAACCACGACATCGCGCCCATTGCCATTGGGATTAGGATTGATTGCTCGGCCTTGGTCTGTATGGGCCAGCGCCAACTCTAAGCTGCCATAGATGGTAGGGCCGCTGGCGCTTGCTTCCACACTTAAGGTGGCAAGTGCCAATGCTGACAGAGATAACACTTGTTTGATTTGCTTCATATTCACTCTCTCCAGTGCATTCATTATGCGCGCGTGTAGCGCTAAATTATGCTAAGCCCAAAGCTTCTAATGGCCGTTACACATGGCTTGGCACTGGCAAAGTGTAGTCAAGAATCCTTATTTTTCATTGTGTAAAAACAAAAAAGCGGCCTAGGCCGCTTTGGATAAGAGCACGAGTCTCTTTTTAGAAATCGTAACGTAAACCAACAGTCACTACGTTGTCGTCTTTCAGTTCAGTGTTCTTGTTGAGCAGCTTGTAGTCACCTTCGTAGTAAGCGTAGTGACCAAAGACTAAGGTTGATTTGCTCAGACGGTAATCAGCACCAACTGTGTAGCTGTTAACGTTAACGTCGGTGGTGTTAGCACCAACAACACCGGTATTCTTAAAGTAGAGACCTAAGCCTGATTCGTCTTTAGCGTATTCAGCTTTCAGGTTAACACCATTGAGGTTGTAAGCTATATTGACTAAATAGCTGTTACCTTCCATGTTGGATTCGCCTGTTTTTTGGCTTTCTGATTTTTGGAACAAACCACCAATCTTAACGTCGGCCAATTTTACTTGAGCCACACCACGCCACGCTTCAATGCCACTAATGCCATCGTTGTAGGCTGCCGCGACATAATAGTTTTGAGCCTTAAGAGCACTATCACCTAAAGTAGCGCTTAATGCGTACTGAGTGTCACGAGTGTCAGCTTGGTTATCTGCTACTAGATAAGTCGCATTTAAGGTAATTAAATCAGCGATTTTAGGTGAGTAGTACCAAATACCGTCAGCGCTACGGGTTTGGCCTGCCACTAAACGGTCTATATCGGCGTTAGTATTACCAAATAAATCGACGCCGCCTTCAGCTTGCTTAAATACTGTGTCGTTACGACCCACTAACGCAGTACCGTAGTCAGTTTTTAAACCTAAGAAAGTATTACGGGCTTTAAATGGGTTGTTGCCGCCTTCGATGGTGGTGTTTTCTACTTGGAATTCCATCTGGTAGATAACATCAACGCCGTCAAACAGCTTCTCGTTACCATTTACGCCTAATAATGAGAAGTTATTCTCTAAGACAGTGCCTTCTTTACCATTTTGGGTAGTAGCACCTGTATCTGAGTTAGTCACAGATAAATCTAAGCGACCATAGAAATTAGGACCATCGGCCATGGCGGCAGCTGATGACAGTGCCAGTAACGAGGCGATAGTAGCGGAAATAACTGTGTGCTTCATGTATTGCTCCCTAAAACATCCGTAGGTTTGTTAGTTATTTGAATCCTTAATTGCTGCCGATATCCTAATCGGTAACAAATTACCTACTATTCTCACAGTTTTGTTTTGGTGAAATTGTGTGTTAGTTCAAACTTTTAGCTATTTATCACTAAAGTTGAATTAATCTTAATCATTTAGGCGTCTTTTTGGGCAGGTGATTTTTTGCGCAGCGAGTGCGATGCTTTGATGGCACTTGCCCCCTAGGGCAGAGGTTGAATATTTATCTATGTCCATAAAAAAAGCGGCTCAAGGCCGCTTTTTTACAGGTTTAGACGGGCGATTAAGCCGTCTTAGAAGTCGTAACGCACGCCCACAGATAACACGCTGTCATCTAAATCGGTAGTGGCACGGCCAGTCGCCTTAAGATCACCACTGTAGTGAGCAAATTGACCGTACACTAAGGTTGACTTAGCTAAACGGTAATCCGCACCCACGCTGATATTGGTCAGGCTAACGTCAGAAACTGTTGAAAGGAATCCTTTGCTATCAGTTTGATCTGCCGCTAGGTTCTTCACTAAGCCACCTAAACCACTGTCATCTTGACCAAATTGCACTTTCAGGTTCACGCCATTTAGGTTGTAAGCCGCGTTAACAAAGTAAGTGTTACCTTCAAGATTGCTATAAGTTTGGCTGCGAGTATTTTGGAATAAAGCGCCAAACTTGAAGTCATTACACTTAACTTGACCTACCACGCGGTAAGCTTCGATGTTCTCGATACCGTCCATATAGGCAGCAGCGACATAGTAGTTATGAGCCTTCAGGCCTTTATCACCTACAGTGGCACCTAAGGCATATTGGGCCTTGCTGGTTTCGTGGTTATCAGCCATTAAGTAAGTGGCATCAAAGGTGACTAAGTCAGCAAACTTAGGTGAGTAATACCAGATACCATCGGCAACACGGCCTTGGCCAGCCACTAAGCGGTCGATGTCAGCATTGGTGTTGCCGAACATATCAACATTGCCTTCAGACTGTTTGAATACTGGATCGCTACGGCCAATTAATACTGTGCCGTGTGAGGTTTTTAAACCTAAGAAAGTGTTACGAGCTTTGAATGGGGTTTTGCTGCCTTCAAGGCCAGTGTTCTCTACCTGAAATTCCATTTGATAGATGATATCAAAGCCGGTAGCGATAGTTTCGCTGCCTTTCAGACCGATATGAGAGAAGTTGTTTTCTAATACAGTACCGCTTTTTTTGTTTTGGGTAGTGTAGCCATCATCAGCATTGGTCAATGCTAAGTCTAAACGACCATAAAAGCTTGGCTCAGCAGCAAAGGCTGAAGTAGAGGTTAAGGCTAAAGCCGCGATGATAGATGAAGAAATTAATTTGCGTTGCATCTGTTGCTCCCAAAAATCCATAGGATTGTTTTTGTTTTTCAATTAGATGTTGACTCGCAGTCGTATCTGATTGACTTGTCGTGCGCGGGAGTCTGCCTACATTTATGGCTGAAATATGTGATCTAACTCTCTGTCGATGTTGAGGTGGCGCTATATTGAACAGGATTTTACTTATGCAAAACAATTGAGTGTTATTTATTTACTTAATTCATTCATAACTTATTCATTAATTACTTTTCCTATCAGCATATACGGCTGATATGGCTGACATTAAAACTGTTATTTAAGTATTCCCCCTTAAAAAAATCGGATGGTTTGCGCTAGTGGTGAGCTCTGCTAAAATATCGCCTTAATTTTTGCGCCCTCACGCGCGTCCATATTTTCGTTGAGCTGAGTGGTTAAGCCGCTCATTCATTGCAATCCATAGGTGAAATACATGACATTGTCAGCAGGCTATCTTAATCGCTTTGGCGGTATCGGCCGTTTATATGGTGCGAATGCACTAGAGCGCTTTGCCGCGAGTCAGGTATTAGTCATAGGCATTGGCGGCGTGGGGACCTGGGTGGCAGAAGCCCTAGCGCGCAGCGGTATCGGTCATATTAGCTTGATGGATCTTGATGATATCTGCGTGACTAATACTAACCGTCAAATTCATGCATTAGCCTCAACGGTTGGCCAATCAAAAGTGGAAGTGATGGCGCAGCGTATTCTTGAGATTAATCCAGAATGCCAAGTTACTCAGATTGAAGACTTTTTAAGTAGCGATAATTTGGCCGAATATTTACCGACCGATGCCACTAAGCCTGCTTATGTGGTGGATTGTATCGATGCGGTCAAACCCAAAGCGGCGTTAATAGCTTGGTGTAAGCGTCATAAAATTAAGCTTATTACTATAGGTGGCGCTGGTGGCCAAAAAGATCCGACTCAAATTCAGATTGTTGATTTAGCGCGAACGATTCAAGATCCACTGTTAGCCAAGGTGCGTAATATTTTACGGCGCGAATATAACTTCAGTAAAAATGTTGACCGTAAGTTTGGCGTCGACGCTGTGTTTTCCACTGAGCATTTAACTTATCCAGGTCAAGATGGCCAAGTCTGTCACTCTAAACCTGAACAAGGTGGCAGTATGCGCATGGATTGCAGCTCAGGTTTTGGTGCTGTCACTGTGGTCACCGGTACCTTTGCTTTTGTGGCAGTGAGTCGAGTGCTAACTAAATTAGCCGCGGCGGCTAATGCATAAGTGCCGGGCTACTAATCAAAAAACTCAATATCCCCAGAGTAATAGTATTCCGCCGGTATAGTTAAGGTGAAACAAGCGCCAATTGAGCCAGTGCTATAACTCAATTGTCCTTGAAGCTGAGTGGCAGCGTTAAAGGCTGCCGACAAACCTAAGCCAGTATTGCCGGCGCTGCGGCGCGTGGTGTAGAAGGGCTCAAATATTTTACTCTGCTCGATAGCGGATACGCCGGCGCCATTATCTTCAACCGTCACAATTAATTGCGACGCTTCAGTTTGGGCGCTGACAATCAGCTGATTGTCGCGTCCAGCACTAAAGGCGTGGCAATAGCTATTAGTCATAAGATTGCTGATGATTTGGCTTAATAAATTCTGATCGGTAGTAACATGCAGTGACGCATCGATACGCAGCGTTACTTTGACATCAAAGTCGGCAAACTTGCTGTTTACCGCCTGCTCAATTTCTTCCACCACTTGCCATAGGTTTTTACTGTAGCGCGATTCAATGCATTGCTGCGCCGCCACAGTTTTAAAACGCTGGATTAATTCCCCCGCCTTAGTGACATTGTTAATGATGAGCCTGCTGGCTAAATCGCATTCTTGCAATCTATCGGTAATGTCATCCATGCTGGTGCTGGGCAAGGGCAGTAAGGTTTCTATTTGTTGTAAAGATTCTTGCTGACTACTGGCCGCCGTTAAACACACGCCAATTGGGGTATTAATCTCATGCGCCACCCCTGTGACTAAACCGCTTAAGGCCGCCATTTTTTCCTGCTCAACCATGATGCGCTGGGTATGGCTTAACAGTAATAACGACTGTTCCACTTCCTTGGTTTGCTCTTTTATCTGCTTTCTTAGTTCATCTTTATAAGCCAATTCGTTTTGTAATAACTGATTGCGTTCATTAAACACTTCTTCTAAGGTCTGTTTCGATTGCAATAATTGCGCATAAGAATGGCGCAAATATTGCTGAATTTTATTGATAGCCGCTGCTACTTTATTGAAATCAGAATGCCGGCTGACATCGGCGAACACTAAGGCTGGCAGCTTGTCATCGTTCATCAGTTGGTCGCAATACTGGCTTAACTGGCGCAAATGGCGGCTGACAAAATGCCACAGTAAAAACAACGCCATCATCCCCACTAACAAGGTTTGTAAGCTACTGAGTATTAAAGTGGATAAGGCTAAATGGATAAAGGGTTGTTGGTTAAAATGACTCGAGGATTGCAGCATTAACTCGGCCTTACCGGCATTAATGGCTTGGTTCACTTGAAACAAGCGCGCATTGATAGCACCCGCCTGATAGTCGTGCTCACCAAGCTTAATACTGGCGGCGCCCACTTGTGGCATAGCTGTGATGATGGCTAATGTGTGCTCGATTTGTGCGCTAGTCTGTAACTGATTGGATTGAGATAGCTGCTTTGCGAGTTGCTGACTGAGTTGGGTAAGTTGCTGCTGTTGATGCTGTTCATGTTCATGATAAAAGAAGGCCAGCTGTAAGCCTGAAATAATTAACACTGAAAGTAAGCAAGCGAGCATGATGCCAAGCCAGATGCGCTTATCTTTTTTTGAGCCATTAAATTGCTTTAAAAATATCCACATAGCCGCGAAAGGTTTTCCTTAACCTCAGACAATAGACTAATCATAGTCGCCGATAGTGAGCTCTGCTGAGTGAGTCGGTATCAATTTAGCCATATCTTGGCATTTATATTGCTAGATTTGGCTGTAAGTAGCGGTAAGTCAATTCTCTGGCGGTGGATACTAGCAATGTATAAAAATATAGTTAACTCATTCAAACATAAAGGATCGCAAGAGCATCTGGTGACTGTCATGTTATGGTTACTGTTAGCCTCAACCGCCTTACTTATTATGCCAGTGTCCTTGCTGGAATGGCTACGAGTGGCCGATGTGGTGGCGGCTTACGATCATTTTATTGGTTTAGTCATGCTGATTGCCGCAGCCTATTTTGTTAGCCGTATCATGAGTTTTTTGACGGATGAAGCCATAAGCTTATTAAAAGATAAGCGCTTAGGTGAAACCATAGAGCAAAAAGTGGCCGTGCTCGATTTGGCTGAACGCGCAGTGCTACGCGAGTTTTTTTTACAAGCAAAGAGCGTGTTAACTTTGCCCATCAATGATATGGCGGTAAAGGGTCTTGCTAATAGCGGCATATTGCAATGTGTGGGCAATGAGCATCATTACGCAATTCATGGGCCGACCGCTGATTATCGCATCGCCCTTAAAGCACGCAGTTACTTAAATCGTAAAATATTGCGCCTGCCAGCGGGGGAGCCGAATCCTGAAGAGATGCAGTTATTATTGCGCACTCGCCCAGCCTTTATGAATCAACTGGTGCAAAACCGTAAGCATGTTGCTTAAGGCGCTAATAATTAACGGACTGAAACTTAAAGTTAATACTGAAGCCATTAGCACTCAAAGCGTTAGCGCCTATCGATTCAATAATAGGCGCTAAAGGCTATGCTGCTTAAGCCGTAGGATCGGCTGATTTTTTAACTATCATCCAGCCAAGATAACTGATGATGGTGAGTGTGCTAAAAATCACTAGCATAGACAGTAAACCAATCGCGTTGCCAAACATCAAATCCATCCAAAAAGCCATAAAGTCACCTCCATCATCCGTAATAGTGGCAATCCTAAATGACTTATGGCGCAAGCATAATGATCTTGATCAAATGTTTCGCAATTGTTGCGCTGTGGTGTTTTTAACTGGCGCTGAGAGTGATTGCTGCGAACATTCACGCAAGTGAGGGGGTGCTAATAGCCGCTTTGCTGCAAAAGTGCGCACTTGCATCATTGAGTGAAAACAGAGGCTTGTCATTGGCCATAGGCTATGTATAATGCCTGACATTCGCAGTGACACAGTGATTGCGAAACATGTAGATGCCAGTGTGGTGAAATCGGTAGACACAGGGGATTCAAAATCCCCCGCCCTTAAAGCGTGCCAGTTCGAGTCTGGCCACTGGTACCATCTAAATGACCGACATTAAGTCGGTTTTTTTGTATCTAAAATTCAGTCATGTTAGATACTTATAGATATGTAACCTGCCTATCAGAGGCACTCTGTATCCATCTAGTCTTCACCCTACTGGCTTAATTTTCTGATGTCAGATCTTTAATGGTGGTTGCCTTTCCATTCTCCATCACCGACTTTATTCCGTTATCCCTTGCTGCGACACTGGAATACAATTGGCTAGTTCCAATGATCTGGTGGTTTGCTGCTTTCAGATTGAAATACGGCTTATCGTTTTTCGCGACTTCTTTGGCATATCGGGCTTCAATAGGGGAGTTGGTTTGAACGGATTCGATACCATTCATGGCACCACTCTTACCTGTGTAGAGCTCACTGGTGAAGATGATCTCTCCATTCCCCGCCTTAAGTACAAACTTGAATTGATCATTACTGCTTTTACTTAACTCATACCATCCAGACATAGGGTTACTCCTTCTTCATTAATGCTGGGCACCAGCAAATGAAAACCATTGCTTGCCAGTGCCTCAGTTTAGCCCATATTGACGAACGTGATATGACATCCTAGGGCTGATATTGAGGGTCAATCGCTCGACAAATTGACATTAAAAACGTCTAACTCCTGCCAATAGCATAAAAAGTTTTGTTCCCATATTGGGTAAAACTCTGCAGCCGCTTCGATAACCAATAAGCCGCTAATGGATTGAAATACGCCGCTGCTAAAGTCAAAGTCGAGCTCTTTCACTAACTCCCATTGTCCCATTTGACCGACATAGCAAAAGTCGGTGATGTAGCATAAGTGCCACTGGTCCGTGCGCTTCTCTAATCTGATTTCCACAGGATGAAATCCACCTGTTTGTGGGCTGTAATCAGGATCTCGAAAGTTAATGGTGACAGCGTTGCTATCAATGTTTTTCACCAGTTCGGCCAGCGCTATGGCAAAGGCTTGAGAAACGGGTAAAGGTAAATTGGTATTGATGATGCGCATATTGGTTTCCTTTGCACTAATGCCGCACAGGGGGAGTGCAAGCTCCCCTGCCAGCATTGATGTAGTGTGGTGATATAGATTGTTACTTACTGGCTTTGGCAGCAGGTTTATCGGTAGTTATTGCGGGTTTCTCGGTGCTGGTTTTCTGACCTATTTTGGGCGCATTGGCGAGTAGCTGCTCGTCTAACTCGCCTTTTTCCACGGCATCAATGACCACCTTAATGACGTCTGGTAGTTTGGTTTTTTCACCTACATCAATTGCAGGGCAACCTTTTTGCAGTTCGACGGGTTTGTTATTAATCCGCACTTCTAAGTAGTAGTGCTCGTTGCTGTCATAGAACCAAGGACGGACGATATAGCGGCGGCGTACTTTCTTGCGCTCACCAGTCTCGGCATCCTTAACCGAACGCTCTTTGTAGGCTTCAAACTCTCGCCCCTCAATCATGCATTCGGCCAGTGCAAGTTGCTGGTCTAGCTTATCGAGTAGCTTCATCCTTTTGCCTAGCACGGGTGGCTTAGGGGCAATTTCGGGGCGAGCGATTACCTTGAGAGAACTCAATACAGTCGTCATGGTGTGTTTCCTTTGGTGGGTGTTAGCGGATAAATCCGATACGGGGTTGCCCTTGTTTGCGGCTGTTCTCGGCGGTGAGTAGCGCAAGGGCGGTGGCGCGGTGGTCGCGCTTTGGTTCAAAGCGTTGGTGTCTTGCCAAGATGGCAAAGTCCCCGGGCGTTAATTGGTTTAGGGTGTTTAGGGTTGATATTTCGATATGGGTAAGCCGTCTAATCCCAAAGATCTGTCGATAAAGCCCTTGGCGCTGGTCACTCGTTAAATAGTCACACTCTAATTTGAAGTCAAAGCGGCGCATCACAGCGCTATCAATACAGGCAAGTGCATTGGTTGCCGCGAACACTGGCATGGTATTGCACTCAAGCTGTGAAAGCAGTTCATTCACGAGCTGCACTTCATGTAATGCTTGTGCGCTATCGCGTTTGCTGAGCAAGCTGTCGACTTCATCGATGAGCATCAGCTTTTGCTGTCTGTGAGCTTCTCTGAAGAGCCTAGCGATGTTCTGCTCACTGTCACCGACATACTTACTGAGTACGTCAGAGCATTTGATGTGCATTAGCTTAAAGCCGTGAGTTTCAGCTAAGTGATGTACCCATGCCGTCTTACCTGTACCAGGGGGGCCACTGAGCAGCACCCTAATCGGCATGATCTGCTTAACGGCATGGTTAATCGATGCCAGTATCTCCGCAGTGTCACTAATAACGGTATCTTTGCTGGACTTGAAGTTGACCATGTTGCTATCAAACACCAGTTCTCCTTGATACTTTTGCGGTGGTGCTTCTTCTCCACATGCCTCTAGGGTGGCATCAATCACCTCATCAATAATGGCTTCAGCCTTAGTTCCTTTTAGCTTGAGCGTCATTGCTACATGGGCGGCATTACCGACCATTGCGGGAGTGATATTTGGCCGCTCTGCCAAGAGTAGGTGGTAGTCCTGTGACACCTTAAGCGGTGTGAGTAAGTGCTCATTGATGGCATAGGCAAAGGGTTCATCGGGTACAGGGACTTCCATTACTAACTTGAAGCGGCGAATAAAGCTGGGTTCTAACAAGCCAACATGGTTGGTAGTCCAAATGGCAGGGACAGGGTTTTGCTCTAACGCCTGCATCAATTGTTCTTTGGAATACTGTTCATCGGCTTGCACAAATAACGCCTCACACTCATCGACCAGTAACAAGCTGTCATCGCTGTTAGCCAGTAAACCTTGTAACAAGCTCAGGTGAACAAGGCGTATGCTGGTTGCCTTCTCCATACTGTTATCGCTTCGGTATCGTTTTTCAATTAACTGCTGGCTTTGGACTTCCAGTAGATTGCGCTTAATTGTCTTTGCCAGTGTCCGTGCCAGCTCTGTTTTACCTGTCCCCGCTTTGCCATAGAGCAGGATATTGATGCCTACAGAGGGTTGCTTGATGATGGCCGCAAGGTAGTTGGCCAGTAAGTCAGTGTTCACATGCCCAAATTGCGATAGGTTAAATTGTGCCTCTGGGCTTTTGCTGAGCATAGGGGCTAAGAAGTCGACCGCGCTCGTTAACTTCTGCGACACTAAAATGGATACCAGTACGCTCGGGAACAGCAATCGGTAAGGTGCATCCAAGGTTGCTTCAGCAATCAGTTGATAGCGCTCAAACACCGCTAACTGCGACAGAATGACCTCTAAATCGAGCGTTGTTTTACCTAGCAGCATTCGCTCAAGTACACCAACGTCACTATCTAGGAGCAATTCGGTTAACCCCTTGAGTCCGGCGTTGGCATTCATGACAATGAGAAACTCAACGACAGGTTGCATCTGTGGCATTAAGCCAAACAGCTGACAAAGAAACTGCGCATTATGGTTAACAAGCTCGCTGTTAAGCGGTGCTCGGTCTTTGCTTGGTAGCTTGAGTAACGCATCCTCTAAGCTAAAGCACAAAATGGTTCAATCTGCTCACCAGTGATAGTTCTTAGTATCGAGGATGTCACCTCTTCATCGGCAGTAATAACTGCAAAAATCAATGCTTCACTATAGTGAGAGGCAAGATAGTGGCAATGGTGGGCGCGCCATTGGCGCGATGATTTAGCGCGCTTTAGCATGTTGTTTTCCCGCCTCGTTGCTTCGAGCTCGGCGCGTAATGCAGGGCTGCGGCCGCTTCACGCATAAAGGCATCTCCGCGCTTGTCATAAATAGTGGTGGTGCTGATATCCGCATGTCCTGCCATTTGGCGTACCGTGTTGATATCCACGTTTTGCTCAAGTAGCCGAGTAATAAAGGTGCGGCGTAAATCATGGGGTGAAGCGCCGACCACGCCAATGGCTTCGAGCTTGTCTTTCACCAACCGATAGAGGGTGTCACTGCTTACTGGCTCTTCAGGGGCCAGCTGGCCTGTTGCCGTGCACTTACAAATGAGTTTGCCGGGCTTTTTGCTGCGAGACTTAAGCCATTCAATGATATGCAGCTCTACCCATTGGGGTAAGAACAGCACTCGGCTTTTGTTACCTTTGCCTGCAACGACGGTAATGGTTGAAGTAGTGCTGTCGTAATCTGCAATAGTCAGGGCTGCGAGCTCACTACGGCGTAAGCCAGTACCCATGAACAGAGCGAAAATCGCGAGCGTTCGCAGACCATAGATTCCTTTACGCTTGGCTAGTAATTCAAAAAGTTCCGTGACTTGCTCGGCACTGAGGGGATTGCCCTGATGGACACCGTGTTTCATGTTCGCGATGCTGTTGATATGCGCGACTTGCTGCATATCCGCTTCACCCATCAAGGCGGCGACCTTGACGATACTCTTAATCGCAGTCATCGCACGGTTAATCGAGCGTGCCGACCACTGCTCGTGGATGAGCAATGCCCGTATCTGCATTGCTTGTTGATAGTTAATGTTACTGAGCTGCTTGTCTATCGTTGCCTCAGGCCAGTCCATCAGCCGCGCAATACTGCGCATCTGCGAAGCAATCGAGCGCTGACTATTGTGCGCAAGACGGCTCAAATAGAGCGCATAAGGGGTCGCTGTAGTCATAGATAACTCCAGTAAGGATTAGATTGATTTTTTACTATGTAGTTGAAATGGAAGGGAATGGTGATACCATTGCGTAAGAGTATGGTATCACAAATGCGGCTATTTTTCAGCCGCTATATTTGACACGGTTAGGCGTGGAATAATCAAGCTTTCAAAGCAACCTTAATACAATTCGATTTTTAAAGGCGGTTCAAGTTTTATGTTGAGGGGCGCTTATGAAGCATATCTATCTGTGAGATCGACCTGTCACAGAATCATGAACTGCCTCTTTTAAGTTTAATGATTTCTAATTTCAGCTTATGATTTTCTTTGATGAGTAATTTATTCTTTTCATTTAACTCTTTATTGACAATACCTCTTATATTCCTTAACTTATCGAAGTTGGTTATTTTATTTCTCTTTAGCTCTTCCAATATGGCGTGTATGATTTGGTTTGTTTTGCCTTGATAGACGTCGTCTTCAGATGTTAAATTTTTTCCTGAATAACGCTCACTGGTTGCAGCGTTGTATTTGTCTAACTCCTCTATTAGATCGTACATCTCTTTAGTGTCATTGATACCATAGCCGTTCAAATGGATTAATAAAGTTTCGAATACCTCGTTGTCACTTTTTCCTTTGATTTTTTTCTCTTCTGGTGTTAGGCGGATGAATTTAAGTATATCTTCAAATGTTGATTTTTTAATATAGAACTTGGTTCTTTCGGCATCTTTAGGCAGTTGTTTTATTTTCTGAGTCCATTTGCGCCAATAGCCTTCTAGCTTGTCATTGTGATTATTGAGAGTTTGGGTGATCCCATTTAGTTTGGAATCGTTATCATTTCCACTTTCATTGAGCTCTTTAATTAATCGTTCTATTTCATTATATAGTTTGTGCTTTTTTCCGATCATTCTTAATAAGTGGTGCCCATAGTTTTTCCATTCTTCCGTAGTCCGTTCAGACCGGCATCTGCCCATGAAAATCTCCCTTATATACACATGTAGTGATTACTATAACCAAATTCCCCAGCTGATTATATTTAGTTTCATGGCCTATTGCATAGGCTGTAAGTAGTAAGTTTTCTCATAATAAATCGTATGTCCATTTGAAAAAAATTGTTATGTCCATACTGAATTTTTGGTATGTCCATGCAAAATATATCATATGTCCTGACTTGAAAAAAACTAGAGAAAGCTTTGTGCTACGTGATTTCTAGATGGATTTTACTGGTGGATATCATTTTTTTGTATCCTTACAATGCTAAAATCATTAGGATGTTTCAATAATTGTTATCAAAAGCTTCGTGAGCTCATCGGTGAAGATGAATCTGCGATGAAAGGGATGCTTAAGTCGTCCGTACTGGATTTCGATGTCGTGCACAGCTACTGCATGTGGATAATCACTGGGACTTGCTTAAATGTCAGCCCAATATACTGTAATATAGGTATTCAAGGATGAGTAGTTCTAAGCCATATAATAATCATTTCAATAGTTCTAAGAGTGGTGTAGACGAAACCAATATTTTTGAAAACTTTGTTCCAAGTAAGATTTTTGATATCTCAAGAGCAGATGATTACCCATTAGTTCAGCCAGAACTTAATCGTAAAATTGCAGCCCTTATAAATCCCAAGACATTAAACTACACAACAAATATCGCAAAGATTATGGGTGTACTGCAAGATAGAGAGATTGTTCAGTACCAACAAAATCTCATTGAGGCTGCAATCAATAGCATCAGCGAGGATACCGTTGATATAGATTACATCCGCATTGGTTTACATCTGACTGCTAAAGACTGTACTGGTCAACTCAAACTGGACACTTTTAGTTGAGAATTTTCAAACTCTACTGGTGATAAATCATTATTAGCTGAATGAAGGTGCTCTAAGTTGTAATACCTCATATAAGCGGCCACATCCGACTTCATAAACTCATTTGTTGGTTGACTAACCTTAAAAATCCAATCGTGTTTTAAGCTACCAAAGAAACGCTCAACAACGGCATTATCCCAACACGCGCCAACATCACCCATGCTGGCTCGGATACCATAACTCGAGAGCAGCCTACCGAATTGCTTACTGGTATATTGCGAGCCTCGGTCACTGTGAAATACCAACCCTCTTGGCGGTCGGCGCAGGTTGTAAGCTTTCATTAATGCCTTAGATATCAGATCCGTGGTCATGCGTTTGTCTATGTGCCACCCCACAATCCGGCGTGAATATAAATCCATCACCACCGCCAAATACATCCAGCCTTCACCTGTCTTTAAATAGGTCACGTCACCTGCCCAAACCTGATTAACAGATACTGGGTTAAAGTTCATGTTTAGCAGGTTATTAGCCACGGCATCAGAGTGTTTGCGCTGTGTCGTCACCTTATAAGCCCGTCGCTGGGTTGCTTTGAGTCGAAGGCGGTGCATAATTTTACGAACGAGATAGCGACCAACCTGGTAGCCTTCCTTGCGCAATTTCTTCACCATTTCACGATTACCTAAGCTGCCTCGACTTTGCTTAAATAGCTTTCGAACAAGGCGATAAAGCTTCAGTGTTTCAAGACTTATCACGTTTGCAGGGCGTTTATGCCAATCGTAATAGCCTGACTTACTGACACTCATTACTCGGCATAACAGCGCAGTAGGAAACTGGTTAGATAACTGTTTAATGAAGCGAAATTTTACTTCATTTCTCTCGCAAAGAAGGCGCTTGCCTTTTTTAGAATTTCTTTCTCCATGCGTAGTTCTTTGTTTTCTCTACGTAATCTCTTTAACTCATCACGTTCAGATTCTTGTAGGGCGATACCCTGTTGCAATGCTTGGTGTTTTTCCTTCCAGTTATAAAGCAGGCTTGTGCTAATCCCAAGAGACTTTGCTGCCTCAGCAATACTATAGCCCTGTTCTAGCACCATTAAGACGGCTTCGTCTTTGAATGTCTGCGGATAACTTTTATGTGATTTTTTTAAACTCATATCGACCTCTTAATTTATTGACCATACTGTCTCAAAATTAAGTGTCCGATGGAATTAGACCAGAACATTCAGCAGTGGTTTATCGAATCCGTAAAAGAAGTTGGTGAGCACTTACGTTTAGCTTGTCGTTTTTTAAAGGGGTGGCGTGATGTTACGTGGGAAAATGGCGGTGGCCCATCTTCTATTGCTTTGATGAAGTGTGCTGTAGATACTCTTGGCCAATCGCCACTTGACGGTACAGACCTTGGGTTGATTATCAAGGCGGTGGCAAGTAACCTTGCTAAGCAGTTTAATGCTGGTGTCGCAAGCCCTGACCCATCTGATGATCGCCCTTTGTTCCCTGATAGTAGCCAGCATACCGATGAGCTGCGCAAGATTGTACTTGCAGCAAGAAACTTGGACTTATGTCTTCATTCAGCAATGACTGCCAAAAACCGAGATGATGCGTCTAGCAACTTGAGCCAAATTTTCGGTGAACGTGGGGTTAATGTTGCGCTGCTGGTCTCTGCTTTGGCCGCTCCCGTCTATGCGACGCCTGCGGAGAAAAGTAAGCCTGCCGAAATTGAAAAAACAATGACGAGTGGCTAACTTGAAGTTTCGAAGTCATTTGTTACGCGCGGGCTTTGAGTGGTTACAGCCACCGACCCGCGGGCTACCTGAACGGTTTAGAGCGCTTAAAGGAACTAAGTTCATTAAGCGCTATGTGACCGCTGTTGGTGACTTTAAAATATTGCTGATCCGTACTCATCAAGATCTGACTAAGTTACCGCTCACTTATATACTGGAAAAACCAGTTCAGTTTAATGAAGTTGCATTACCTCATATTAGTAATAATGGCTACTTATGCTTTGCTGATAACGATCAGAGCCAATGGAACCCACTAGATGGCGCAAGCTTTGCTGAGGCAATTGATAATAGTATTGCTAAAACGCTAAATATTGCCGTTGATAACTATGAAAATCCAGAAGAATACCGAAATGAGTTCTCCAATTATTGGGAAGGATATTGTAGTGCGTTTAGCTTTGAAGCCTTACCTACGAAGAACAAGGTGCTGAAATATTGTTCGCTTAGGGTTAAAACTGGTCGTGATGTTAAAGAAACGTCAGAGTTTGTTGTCTACACTGAGCAAGATGAACGTAATCGCTGGTTGGAGTTGCGTGGTGAAAAGTCTGCTGTGGAAGATGGTGTAGCGATTGTTGTAACGGTTAAGCCAAATAATTGGACCCCCATTGCAGTTTGGCCTCCAAATAGCCTTGCTGACGTAATCGACTGGTTAGCTAAAGCAGACTGTAGTGCCCGCGATAATCTTATATTCCAGTTAGTAAAATTATCGGTTAAACGAGCGTTAGTGATTCTTCAGATAACCGATGAAGGCAATCTTGGTTTCAAATTGACGTTTAGCGCTCAGTATCAGAAATTACTTGAATCGTGGAGTAGTCGTAAGAAACGTTCGGTCCGGTCAATGATTGCGCCTATCCGTAGTTCAAAGGCGATTGAGTTTTTTGTGCGACTTCACGTTGAGGCCGTTGATCGTGATGCGGTCTTCCTAAGAAATCGGCCTAAGCTAGAAATGGGTGATATACGTGATAAGCGTATCGCTCTAATCGGTTGCGGAACGATCGGTGGTTACGTGGCAGAATATTTGGTTAAGGCCGGAGCGGGAGCTGGAATTCGAGGTAGTTTAACACTCTATGACTCAGATCGGTTGAGTATTGGTAACCTTGGTCGGCATCGTTTACCCGTTAGTTTCGTGGGTTGGAATAAAGCAGATGGACTTGCGAAATTAATCGAGGATGAGGCGTTACACCCTGTATCGGTTTATGTTAAGAAGGAGGATTTTGAAATCTTTGCTGGAAATCTAAAAGATTACGATGTGGTGATAGACGCTACTGGACGCGTACCTGTAAGCCTAGCCCTTGCAGGTGCAGTTAGAAAAATCCCTATGAATCCACCGACTATTATTCATGGATTGAACTATCGCTGGGGTCAAGAGTCAGTTGTATTTATCGACAATGGTAAGGCTTGTTATGGTTGCCTCGATAAATTTACCAAGGCGGAAGCCGACCAGCCAGTTTTCGATACTTCTCGATATTCCTGCGGGAGTGTTTATACACCATACGATGTGAATGTCAGCGTGATTTCTGCTGCTTTGGTAGTTGAGGCCGTATTGAGTACGTTAGAACCGAAACTTAAGTGGACTTATAGCAAGGTAACGAGTGAAAACGTGAAGTCGCAGAAACGATCAGTGCTCAAGCCTTGGAATGATTGTAAAGTTTGTGGCAGAGGAAAAGTTCGTTGAGTAAGTGTGATATTGAATTAGTTTACGAGGTAGAAGGTTCTAACGGTACGCGTTTCGTAGTAATAGAGCCTCTCGCAATTAACTCTATGCGCGCATTACGTCAAATTGATCCTGCCGACCACGAAGCGGGAGGAGTGTTGATTGGCGAGCGAAGAGGGGGAAACTTTGTAATTAAGGAAGTTACGACGCCCTCATTGGACGACCGTGCTTCGCGTTTTCGTTTTGTCCGGAATTTTTTCCACCATCAGTTAGCGGTTGTTAATGCCAATCGACGTTCTGGTGGAACTAGTAACTATTTGGGTGAGTGGCATACTCATCCTCAAGATCTGCCTTACCCTTCAAGTATCGACTTTAAAAACTGGAAATTGAGTTTACGTGGCCAAAAACCTTGCCTAGTGGCAGTTGTTGGCCGCGATGGAGATTGGTGGTCGCTTCACGAAAATGGCAAATTTCATAAATTAGTTGCTTTGAACGCATTTTAGTCATGATCCGATAGAAACTTTATACTGGGAGGAGTCAGCAATATTTTCCCTCCTTGCTTCAAGATAAAGGATCGGATTGAATTAGGGTATTTGAGATACTTTTTTCATCTTACCTATCTGCACTAAAGTAAGTTTTCTAACTCACTTTTGTCCGAAAGTGAGCTTTATGTGTGAATCAGCCTATGAGAGACTGATTCACACATAAAGCTTAGCGATCTCGTGTTAGTTCTTTGCTTACGTGTTTCTGCACACCTAAGCGAGTTAGAAGTCAGAGATGAGTCAAAATCTGACTGTTTATGCAGTTTTATGTGCATAAACGAAGTCTATCGACATAATCTAGCAATTCGCTTCGAAAATAGCTGCATTCTGCTCGTAAACACGCGATTTCAGCATGTTAATACATATTAAAATGCAAAACAGAATCGTGAGCTTTAAATGCTAAGTATCTCGTTTGTAGTGGCCAAGTTTACTATGCCACTACAAAGTGCTGGCTGATAGTTAATGAATGAAGGTTGTAAATTACAAAACCTCATAGCAAAAACTATTGTCATTAGTCGATAGTCTCTTTAATCGATCTTCAGTGATATCTGCAATCGTTTTATAGCCAAAGGCAAAAGCTTCGTGTGATGATGCGATCTTTTGTTCTTGTTCGACTAAGACAACGGTTCTATTTCCACCATCACGAACGTTTAGATTGTGGGCTGCATGTGCTGTAGTTCCTGAACCAGCAAAAACGTCGATGATCTTAGCATTATTATCACAACAGCAGTCTATGATATCCTCAATCAAATCAATTGGTTTTGGTGTATCAAAGATTTTGCTACCAAATATTTCCTTAATTTGATTGGTTGCTCTTTCCGTTAAGTAACGGTTGTCAGTCCATAGGCTCTTAGGTTTAACACGCTTGCCTTCTGTGAAGTAATTTTTAACGTATATAACACCATTAGGGCTAGCATAAAGCTTCCAAGATTCTTGGCTAGCTTTATCACGTCCCCAAAGCCATCTTCGTTCAATACCTTTGCTATCTATGGGATAGGCAGATTTCAAATCGCCAGAAAGATTCTCAGTATATACATTACCTTGCTTGTCAAAGTACAAAGGGTAATACATTGTTGGCCGATCTTCGCGGCGACTCCCATCGCCTTTTTTCCTAAATAGGCCATTGACTTTGAAGGGCCCGTGGATATCTTTCTTATCGTAAGAAGCGTCACAGGCTTCCCTTACTCCTACCAATTTTGAGTCACTGGATTTGCCATATAGGACAACATATTCGTGATTTGTAGAAATCCCAGGTTTACTACCCTTGCCATTCTTACTTCGGCAAATAGCTATACAAGCAATAAAATTGCTCTCTCCAAAAATTTTATCCAAAAGAACTCGTAAATATGGTTGCTCATAGTCATCAATACTGATAGCTATTATGCCACTTTTTTTCAAGATCTTATGAAGCGGGATGAGTCGCTCTGCCATGAACTCTATCCACTGGCAATGGCTTCCCCAAATAGAGTGCCCTTTAGATACTCTCGAGTCATCGTAGATAAATTTGTTTCTGGTGTTGTAAGGCGGATCTATATAGCAAAAATCGAACTCTTCGTGCTGCTCTACAAGGTGTTTTAATACGACAGCGTTATCACCTCTGAACAAACGACATGAAGATCTTCCCAAACTCAGTTTAGGTAAATAATTCATAGGCAATAAGTCTGGTTGAATGTTTAAACTCAACGCAAAGTCTTGATTTAATTTGTTGATTTGATTGTTCATATTGTGCACTATACTCCACTGGCATTGAATTCTAACATATAGGCCTGTTTTCCTAAAGTTGGCCGTTTAAGGGGAGGTTTATGGCTGGTCGTAACGATTACCCAATTGGGAGCGTTGGCAAAACATATTCACAAAAGAGTATCCAAAAGAGGCTGGAAGCCTTTTTCATTGATAATGTTGGCAAGATCGTTACAAATGAAATGTTGATACAAGTTGCAAGAGACCCAATTACAGGAAAGGATCCTGAGAACTGGCACCAACGTCTGTCTGAGCTGAGAACTGACTCGGGTTATACGATTCTGTCTAAAAGAGACAGAAGCTATCTTGCAGTTGGAGAGTATATTCTGATGTCAACTCAAAGACGTGAGAGTGCTGGTAAGCGAGTTTTACCTACAAAAGATACTTGGCAAGCTGTTTTAAATAGAGCCAAAAACTGCTGTGAATGGAATGACAGTGGTGAGCTTTGTCTTCTTAAAGATGGTGAAAAAGATCCGATTGGTGGTGGTACAGTAAAGCTAACACCAGATCATGTGGATCCTCATTCACTAAATCCCAATACCGACCCAAGTGATTCCTCCCAGTGGCAGGCTTTATGCGGAAGGCATCAAGTGATGAAAAAGAATTACTGGAACTCTGCAACTGGAAAGGTAAATACTCAGGCAATCATTCAAGCTGCGCCCCACGACGATAAGGTTTTGGCTTATCACTTGCTGTGTGAATACTTTGGTTACGAACCTCAAAAGTAAAAGTGAGTTTTTGGGGCCCTGAGCTGTATAGCCACGTTTATGGCGCTAGTTAAGGTATTGTTGCCCGCTTAGATACAACCCTTTTGGCGGTAATTGGCTTGCCACTCTTTAAACTGCGGTTCTGTCGCAAACTGAGATCTTGCTGTTATATTTTAAGGGCGCAGGATCTCTCAGATACAATTATGCAGCTAAAGAATAAAATTGTTCCCATGGTGTCATCTTTTCGGTGGTGTTCATTTGCCCTTGCTTAATCATGGACCAAAGTTCAACGCCAGCAAGCGTTGATTCGGCACCTTCCCAAGACTTCCAACCCAAACATTGATGCATTTTATCTTTCACTTTCCGGTGGCTTTGCTCAACAATATTATTCAGATATTTTATGGCTAAAACCTCAATCATAAACAACATGCAACCAGACAGCCAAAGACGAATATTCATGGTGTCTAATGCCGTAGCATTCGCCCTACTTTGATCAATGACGACCTTTTCAGGTAAGCCATGTTGGTTGATAGCTTTATTGAAAAATGCCCGAGCAGCAGGTTCATCACGGGTCTCACTCAAATAAAAATCAATAATAGCGCCGTATGTATCCACGGCGCGATAATAGTAAACCCAGCGACCTTTAATCTTTATGTAGGTTTCGTCCATTCGCCACGCCCCTGATACTCGACGCTTTCTCTTCCTGAATATGGCTTCGAGTTGCGGCGCATATTTGATAACCCAACGGTCGGTTCAGTGTTGAGTGGTCAAAATGGATATTACGTTCAGCGAACATCTCCTCAATTTCACGGTAACTCAGTTTATAGGCCAGGTAATATCGTAGGGCTTGCATGATGATATCTGTTGGGAAATGGCGTCCAGAAAAGTTTAGTGACATTGATGATGTTAGTTAACAGAGCATCGCTCATGATAAACCTGTTCCTCAGTTTGCGACAGAACCGCCCATCCGCTACAGTTTCGGCCTTAATGCCATTAGGCGCTGCAATGGGGATCCCGCCAGGACTATTAGTTGCATTATATCCAGCAACTTGTGGTGATTTTATCGTGCCAGGTGCGGGGCAAATTGGCTGCGTGTCATTTGACCGCACGGGAACCACTAGGCTTGGCACCTACGTGATAAACCACAGCTATATAATGCCCGGATTTGTCATGATTATTTCGTCTGTGGCTGCTGGTTACTTTATATCTAAACTGGTTTTCTAATGTTTTTATAAGAAAACTACATCAGCAATATGCGGGTAAGGTGGTTGTCGAAATTAATATCAAGTAGCCACTCAACTCCAACAAGCAGCTAATTAAAAATTATACTTGGCTGCTTGTTTTTTATAACGCCTCCTAATGTATTCCTATAACTTATATTAAGTGGCTTGGCTTTAGGCGCTAACCTTGGTGATGAGTGCGCGTAATTATTTGATCATACTTGTGGGTGTTGATTTTCTGGAATAGCAACAGTGGTCGAGACTAGCTAACTTAATTTGAGCTAAATCTTGGGGATAAAAAATTGGCTACTTAGTCATAAGTAGCCAATTACACGCTGTTAAAAATACTGAGTCATAGCCGACTAGCGTTTTAGGATATTGATTTTAGGGCTTGAGCTCTTTACAGGTTTAAACAGTTTCGCTCGCGCTTTGCATCAAGTGAGTTAAGCCATTAACGTATGACATTCTTTGCTCAACGCTGGCTTGATTTGGACGCAGTGATATCTTGGCACCTAAAAAGCCTAATGTTGACGGGGCGCTTAAGGCGATACACTGACGGATTTGCTCTAAGGTCAATAATGAACGCTCAGCATAATCTTTAATGCCTAAAGCTTGAGCTGGTGGCATATGAGTGTCTTGCCATTGACCATAAGGGCCTGCGTAATCGCTCGCGCCAGAAAACATTAATCCAGTTAATAAGTTAGCTTTTTTAGCTAGCTCGATATGCTGTAATGGGCCGGCAGTACTACGAGTTTCAATGGCAGAGCGTCCCCAGTTAATGCAGATACCAATATCGCCATTAAGCGCTTTATTTACATTGGCAATAGCCGTGATTTCATCTTCTAAGCGCATAAAGCCTTTCGCTGGCGCTTGACCCGCCATATAGGCATCACAATGCTCAATCACCAACTTTGCACCATGCCAGTTACTAGACTGCAAGCTAGTTAACGAGGCTTCAAGCGCCGCTATGGATGATTGGCTAGCTGCGGTGATCTTAGGCGCAGTATGTATCATGATGGCGCTGACGGCTTGGCGGCCTAAATGATCATTCAGTTTTTTGATAGCTGCTTGCGCTTGTTGATAAAAAGCTATCGCCGCTTGTCTGCCGGCTTCATTGGTGGAGGCAATACCAAAGTGTGGATTTTTGGCTAATTGCGCCATCACACCCGGAATTGAGGTAAAGACAAATTGCCAATCTTTATCGATATTATTAAGAAACCACTCATCATCAAAGGGATGCAAAGTTCCTGTGAACGGGTGTTCGATGCCACCTATGTTATCTTGTGATTTAAGCTGTTGGTAATACTCGGTTTCTAACTCTTTATTCCAGCTCACGCCAGAGGGCGCGCTGGCATAGGCGCCAATAATATACTTCATTAAATACTAGCCTTAGGCAGGAGTTGATAGTCAAAAAGGTGTCGCTCATTACACCATTGCTTTTTTGCTAAAGCAATTTATCTGCGCTTCAGTTGCGCTAATTGAGGCATTTATCAGATGACGTCAGCCTTATGCTAACTGTTGGCAGAATAGATATTTAGATACTTTATCGCGTCAGTAAAGTTACTGGGTTTAGTATGAACACCATGTGGTATAAAAATATTTTAACCGTCATTATTGGTCAAAATAAGCCATTAATTAGTCCATACCAAGTGGCTGCTGATTATCTTTCGCTGTTAATGGCTTATCAGGGGTAACGGTAAGTCCTGTTATCGGCTTCACTTGAGCATAAATACTTACGGCTAATAAGGTGATAATGCCTGCTATGGCAGCGCTTAAACCGTGGTGCAGTAGTAAATGGCTTAAGATGAAAGTGGTGATATCTTGCCAACTATCTATGAGCGCTAACTTTACTAGCAAGCCAAGATACAGGCTGGTGTGCAGCAGCAGTGTGGCCAAAAACACTTGGCGAAACTTCAGTTCAAGCCTCTGCTTCTCTAAGCTTTTATTCCAGCGCTGATACACACTCGTTAACATGAGTCCAAGCAAGGCTAAGCCCATGCTCAACATGGCCATGCCAAGTAGCGAGGTTTTGATGATGAGGATAATTAGCAGTACTAACAACCATTGGAAATAACGGGGCATGATGCTCAGATGAAGTAGATGGCCAAGTCAATATAAGGGCTAAGCTTAGCCATCCAGGCTTAATTGTGAATGAATGGCAAACTTAGCTGCTTAAGATTTTTAATGGCAGGGCTAAGATGTCATCGCCGCTACTGGCGAAATACCAAATGATTGCGATTAAGGCGCCAACTGTCAGTAAATACCAGATGGCTGAAAACACTTGGCCATATCTATCTAAGGGCAATAAATGGCTGTGATGACGACTGCGCCATTCAAATACTATTTCAACACTGCCTATCAATAACAAAAAGCCCAATAAGGCTAATCCCAAGCTGTAACTGATATAAACGCCGATGGCCGCGCCGATAATGCAAGCTGCTAACCCCACTATGCTATTCATAGAAAAGCTGATGCTTTTTAGGATATGGCCACCGTCTAACGGCAAAATTGGCAGTAAATTAAATAGATTTAACAGGGCATTAAAGCTCGCAAGGCCCGCAAAAAAGATATTGCCAGTGATCCAGTAAGCCACTAAAGATAACAGCGACATAAATAGGCCAAAGGTCGGGCCCATGATAGATATCACTACATCTTGCCAGCGGGTATTTATCTTTTCATCACTGAGGGCTAAGCCGCCCATAAAGGGGATGAGATAGATACCTTTGGTTTTCATGCCAAAGTATTTCATGGCGCGAATATGGCCATACTCGTGAAACACTAAGCAAGCTATCAGTGCTAAAGCAAATTGAAATGAAAATAGCCAAGAGTAAGCGGCAATACTGGCGCCAGCGAGCACAACTTTAATCACCTTAGCGCTTTTTAGTAACTTAAAACCTAAAGACGCTAAGCCCACTAAGCTTAATTGCGAGACTTTAACCGGTGCCACCACAGGTGTTTGCTGCTCAATATCGTGCTGGTTGCGCTGGCCTTCTGTGACTAATTTATCTTGCGCGTATAGTTGATAAGACAGGGAAAATGGCTGCCAATTTAGATCTATCTTTAAGGTAATAGTGAGCGTTTGCTCACCGGATTGGAGCTGGAATTGATGACTGCGCTGTCCTTGGTTATCGGCGCTTGCAGGGCATTGTGCCACTAAGGCATTGTCCCAATATACGGCCTGCCAGCCAGCTAACGACGCTTCGAGACGTAGCGGTTTTCCTAAACAATCAATATTCAGCAGTTGCACTTGTTCATCCAGTGAGAAAAAACGTCATTATGCCAAAGTTTTAGCCTGTGGGCGTGCGCTAGTTGTAACTAATTTTTCGCAGCAGTTGAGGGGGCGCTAGGGTTAGCAAGAATGTAAACCAGCTTACTAACCCTATATCTTGACTTGATAAGCTAATTTAGCCTTGTTGGCGATAGAGCTTATATTTATTAGTGCTCGCTATCACGTTAACGCTTTGTTTAAAGGCGCTGGCGATAGCATCGCCATAAGGTAAGTGTCCATTAGCCACAATCTGCCATTGACCACCTTTCGCCAGTTGCTTAGCGCTATCGCTAACAAAGTCGGTGGCAATTTGGGTGGTGCTTTGTAAGCCATCATGAAACGGTGGGTTAGAAATGACCGCATCAAATTGACCTTGAGTCTGAGCCAAACCATCCGATGGATAAACCTTAGCCTGCATGTTATTCGCTTTGAGGGTTAATTCACACGCGGCCAATGCCATGGCATTAATGTCCACACATTCCAGCTGTAATTCTGGCTGAGCTTTAAGTAACGCTGCGGCAATCACCCCGGCGCCACAGCCAAAATCTAACACTCGACCCTTAAGCTGCGGTAAATGCTGCAGTAATAACTGCGTGCCCAAATCAAGCTTAGATTCACTAAATACCCCGACCAAATTGCAAATGGTGAGCTCGCCTTGCGGCGTTTGTAATTGATATTGGCTAGCAAAATCATTGAGATTGAGTGGCGCAGGCGCTGCCATTAACTCACTCACATACAGCAGACTATGACGGGCATTATCGATTTTATGTGCTGGGCTAAACCACGCTGGCATCATCTTAGCGATGGATTTAATACCGCCTTTGTTTTCGCCGGTCACTAGCACTTGACCACCAATATTGAGGTGATGGGCGGCCAGTTGCAGTAAATACGGGAATAAATTCTTAGCCTTAGGAAAATAGATGATCACTGAATCAAACTTATCTGGCTGTGGCCATCTGTGACCAAAATGACAGGTGAGCTGCTTATTCGCCTGATTGTTAAGACCTAAATGGTGATGATAATCCAACGCGAGCGCGCCGACTTGGGGCGTGCTATGGCTGAGTTCCACGGCTAATGAGTCACCTTCATGATTGAGAAGTAACACGCTTTTGCCAGAAACTAGCGAGTGGTTGCGCATAATAAGTTGAGATGGATTAGTGAGCACTTTGGGGTCATCGGTTCAATGAGAATGATGGCAATTATATCCTAACTAAGCCTTTTTTTGACAGCGCCTCACGGATGTCATTATTTTTATCTATGCTTAAGTGGCTAAGATAGAATGTTAATGGCAACAAGGATGTGTTGCTTTATATCCCCTTAGGCATGGAAGTTCTGCTATGTACAAGCTAGCGTTATTGCTGCTGTGTTTATGTGTTAGCAGTAATCTTAATGCGCAATTTTTTGTGATTACTCATGACTCTAACGCTGAGACTCTGTCTGAAAGTGACTTACGGCTGATTTTTTCTAAGCAGCGAACATTTTGGCAAGATGGCCAGCCTATTCGGGTGTTTATTCTGCCGCCGCTATCAAGCTTACATCAAGATTTTTGCCGACAAGAGTTGAAACTAATGCCCTATTTTTTGCAAAAAAAATGGGACCAAAGGGTGTTTTCTGGCACGGGCGACCGGCCTGAAGTGGTCAATAATGAGCAAGACATGTGGCAAAAAGTGAAAGCTACGCCAGGGGCCATTGGCTATTTATCGTCTGAGTATCAAGCGCAAGGAAATCGCAATGGCAGTCATTAATCCACGGATATTCATTTGCTTGTGCGTCGCGCTTATTAGCCCCCATTTACTGGCAACATCTTGGCAGGCCAATGGCTTTATTAGCCAAGCTTATATGCATACCGAAAATAGCCGCTTTATTGTGGGTGATGATAGCGACAGTTTTGCTCTGACCGAAGCTATGCTTGCCGCCTCTTGGCGTTCAGACTCGCCATTACGTTTCGCTGGCACGCTTAATTATCGACAATGGGGCGAATTGACCGACAGTCGCGTTAATTTTGATTATTTGTTCGTGGAATACAATTGGCGCTTATGGCAAGGGCAGCAAGGCATACGCCTTGGGCGCGTGAAAGGCGAATATGGCCTGTATAACAGTACTCGTGATGGGCCTTTTACTCGGCCAAGCATCATATTGCCGCAATCAATTTACCCAGACTTGTATCGGGACGCCCAGCTTAAGATTGATGGCGGCGACTGGTTTGGTGAATATCTGTTAGCAAGTGGGGTGATTAATTGGCATGTCATCGCGGGGTTTCCGGCCTTTGGCGATGACTTAGCCGATAATATTTTTGGCAATCATTCTAGCGGTGAGTTTGAACCAGAACCTTATTATTCCGCCACGGTTAAGTACCAGAGTTCAGCTTGGTATGTAGGCATTTCTTATTATCAGGCTGATATTGTTTTTAACAGCACTAGTTACATGTTAGATGGCAATATAGACATAGATCCATGGATTGCATCCTTGCAATATCGCCAAGACTGGTGGCAATTAACCTCAGAAATTAATCTGTTCGCAAATCTTACTGAAGGCATAAATCCAAATAATACCCAAGGCGATCAAAGAAATGTCCTAGGATTTTGTGTGGAGGGGCGTGTGTTTCTGCCCAAATATTGGCAGCTTTATTTGCGTTTTGACAATTATGATTTAGATAGCAATAACCGTAATGCTTAGGCTGTTAGCGCAGTGCAGGGCGAGCCTAAGTATTTTAGTTACAGTAAAGATTGGACCTTGGGCGGGCAGTGGTTGTTTTCACCGAGATGGATGCTAGCCCTTGAATATCATCAGTTAGATGGAGCGGCATGGGTGCCGTTATTTGTTAATCGTGATCCTCTTACTCAAGCCAAAGGGTGGTCGATTGTGGCAGTTCAACTCTCTTACCGATTCCAATGGTGATCCATGACAATTCAAGGGCGAAGAACCTGGTTTTTTAGTTTGAAATGGAAACTGTTGCTGGCGGTTATTATCATGATGACTTGCATTGGCGGCATTATTGCCAGAGTCGCTTATATCCAGCTGACTGATGAGCGCAATCAGCAGCTTGAAACTCAGCATCAAAGGGTAGCGAATCAGTTGCAGTTAGCCATTAATCAATCGGTTGAACACGCTGTGATTGAAGCTGAACAACTTAACTTTGTGCTTGGCACTTATCCAGAGCCTCCTGCTGCAGTATTAGAGAAATTTTGGAGTGATATCCAAATGTTCTGGGAGTTAGCCAGTTTGGCGATACTCACCCCAAAAGGGGACGTGATTACTCAGTTGGGACTTAATAGTGTCGGTGACTGGGGCGTTAAGCTCGCGGGCTTAATTGAGCCTAAGTGGCGCTTTGTGTGTAGCGATGAATGTCGCTTACAAATGTTGATCCCAACTGTGATCGCAGACAAAGCTGCGATAGTATTTTTTGAGATCAGCATTAGCGAAATCCTTAATCGCATTCGGCATGAAGGCGGCATTGAATTAGCCATTTTAGGGCCAAATGATAACCTTAATAGCAGCGATAACTATTGGGGGCGGCAGCTATTTAGTTTGAGCGATCGCGCGCGGATCCAGCCGATATTGCAACAAATTGAGCGTCAGAGCTCATGGCAGCAAGTGTTTGATCATTATCGAGATGTTTACTCAATCAAGCAGCAGTCTTGGTTGGTGTGGAATTACCCCTTATTTGCCAGTGAAAATGGCCCCATGTTGCTGGTGTTCGCTAATATCAGCGCTTGGGACCAAGCCTTGCAGCAATTTCAGCGCAACATTTTAGGCATACTCTTAGTGGGAGTATTATTGACCTGTGTGTTTATGTTCTTGATTGCTTGGGCGCCGCTGCAACGCATAGCTAATCATGCACACTTATTGCCGTTATTGGTGGAGCGGCAATTTAGTCAAATTCGCGAAGCTATTCCTAAAAATAAGCACCAGATCCTTGATGAGATAGATTGTTTAGACGGATCGATTTTGGATGTCACCTCACAGTTAGAACACTTGGAACTCGAATTGGCCGCTTATACCAAAAAACTGGAGCGCTTGGCCATGCTCGATCCGTTAACTAACTTGCCTAACAAGGCCATGCTGGAGCATGAATTAGAAAAAGCGATCGCTTGTGTGGGCCGAATTCACAATCAAGTCGCCTTACTCTTTCTCGATCTGGATGAATTTAAGCGGATCAATGACACCTTAGGCCATAACGAAGGCGATGAGATGCTGATCATAGTGTCTGAGCGCTTAAGCCGCTGCGTGCGTGCCATGGATACCGTCTTTCGCCAAGGCGGCGATGAGTTTTTGATCTTATTAAGGGGCATAGATCATGAACAAGAAGTGCGTAAGGTCATTCATAAGATTTTTTCCTCCTTGCAGCAACCTGTGGTGCTGAAATCCCACAAACTGATAGTAACCACCAGTATCGGGGTCGCTATGTGTCAGTCGAGTCATATGGCCGCTGCTGAGCTTCTCCAACATGCCGATCTTGCCATGTATCAAGCCAAAGCTGCTGGGCGCAGTAACTATCGGGTGTTTACTTATGATTTACTGCATCAAGCCAATAATCGTTTGATGATAGAGCAAGACATTGGGGCGGCGATTCGTGAGTGTCAGCTTAAGCTGTATTTGCAGCCGATTATCGCGCTTGATACTGGTAAGGTCAGTGGTTTTGAGGGGCTTATTCGTTGGTTTCATCCGCTGCGTGGTCTTATTATGCCAGGGGACTTTATTCCTGATATTGAGAATAGCCAGGCAATTATTGATGTCGGTAATTATGTGTTGCAAGAAGGGGCACGAATTTTAAAACGCTTACAAGCGATAGCGGGGGATGAGTTATATCTCGCCGTCAATTTATCGGCCAACCATTATTTATCACCTTGTCTTAGTCAAAATATCGCAGATCTGTTATCTGAACATCAACTTTCCCCAGGGCGCTTATTACTGGAAGTCACTGAAGAGAGTGTGATGGCGCAAGTGGATCGCGCGCGGATTGTGATGGAAGAACTTAAATTATCTGGGGTGAGAATTGCCATCGATGATTTTGGTACTGGCTACTCGTCATTAAGCTACTTAAAGCAGTTACCCTTTGATGTGTTAAAAATTGATCGATGCTTTGTGTCAGGCATTAATGTTGAGGAAGTGGATACCCATATAGTGGACACTGTCATTAGCTTAGCCCATAACATGGGGCGAAAAGTGGTAGCAGAAGGAATTGAAAATATGGCTCAATTATCTTTCTTACAAACGGTTGGCTGCGAATTTGGCCAAGGCTATTTGTTTGCGCGGCCATTAAGTGAAGAGCAAACCATGAGCATGTTGGCGCAGATTAATTCAAGCTTAGTCTGGCCCATTGCCCAAGACGCAGCGCGTTTTGGGCAATTAGGCAGCTAACGCCTTATTGAATTTAGGCTTGTGGCATTGGTGCTGGCACAGGTTTTGGTGCAGGCTTTGGTACTGGAGCTTGTATTTCTGCAGGTGCTTTTGCTGGAATGGATGTTGGCGCGTTAACTAGTGGTGCTTTAACTTCTGCAGCTTTAGCCTGTGGCGCACTAGCCTTAGAGGCGGCTGGGGCGGCAACTTTTTTAGCATTTTGCACTGGCAATAAGCTAAAGAGTTTAGTGGCAATATCGGTATTATCTTGATGACCATTAAAGAGATTCGCGCCGGCGCCGGCCGCAAATACTTGCACATCAACACCTGTATGACCGCCTGTGGTCCAGCCGGTATGAGTACTGATATCGATAATTTGGGTAAATGTTTTAACTAACGCCTCATGGGCTTCTTGGTCTTGGCTTTTGGCTGCGCTTATTTGCGTGATTTGCTCAGGGCTAAGAGGCGCAGGCCATAAGCGCTGTAACTCATCTTGCCAAGTCGTTGCATCTGTATCTTCAAAGGCCAGCAAGTGCTTGGCTAAGCTATCTGGGGTCATAGTCATGGCGCGCACTAAGCTTGGATCCCACAGGTATTGATCATCGCGCCCTAAAGTTAAACCGCCGGTATCATGATCAGCAGTGACAACAAGTAAGGTATTAGGGTGCTGGCGGACAAACTGCTCGGCCATTTCAATGGCATTGGCAAATTGATGCATCTCACCTAATAAGGTCGCAATATCATTATTATGGCCAGCCCAATCAATTAAGCTGCCTTCGACTAACAGCACAAAACCATTAGGTTGCTGCGATAACAATTCAAGCGCCTTAGTGGTGAGCAGGCTTAAGCTATTGCTCTCTGGCTCATCCAGCGCCCAAGGGAGCTGCACATCGGCAAACAGGCCTAGCACCTTGCCAGATTTGACGCTTTCAAGCTCCTTGATATCAAGCAGTACTTGATAGCCTTGGCTGGCAAATTGGTCGCGTAATTCTGGTGGAAAATAGCGCTGCCCACCGCCAAGTAATACATCAGCCCCAGTGGTGAGATAGCTTTGAGCTAACTCATCATAGTTTTTACGACTGACGTTATGGCTTAAAAAGGCGGCAGGAGTAGCGTGGTTAATCTGCGAGGTCACGGCTACACCGGTCGCCATGCCGCGCTTTTTTGCTTCTTCAAATAAGGTCTGTACTGGCTTTTGCTCGGTATCGACACTCACGGCGCCATTATAGGTTTTGACACCTGTGGCAAGCGCTGTAGCGGCGGCGGCAGAATCTGTGACATAGCCGCTTTGATGGGCTGGAAAGGTGCTAGCATTGCCGACTAACAGGCGATTAAATACTGTTTCTTCGACTTCTTCGCTGGCAGGTTCGTCGCGATATAATCGATAAGCACTGGTGTAAGCCGGCCCCATGCCATCACCTATCATTATGATGATATTTTGAGGACGCGCAGGTAGTTGCGCTAACCCTTCGGCACTTGCCATAGGGGAAATAGAGGTAAGAACAAGTAAAGTTCCTAAAAGCCTTGTCATCATAGACATACTAGCAAATCCTTTTTTATTATTTACTTAGCGGCCAAGCGGCGCTCAATAGCATCCATCAACATGCCAGTAATATCCACCTTAAATGCCGCTTCAATTTCGCGGATACAAGTTGGGCTGGTGACGTTAATTTCAGTCAGCTTATCACCAATGACATCCAGACCGACAAACACTAAGCCGCGGCGTTTAAGCTCAGGGCCAATAGTGCGGGCAATGTGCCAGTCGGATTCAGATAATGCTTGCGCCACCCCAGTGCCGCCAGCTGCTAAGTTGCCACGGGTTTCGCCTTTTGCCGGAATGCGGGCTAAGCAGTAAGGCACTGGCTCGCCATCAACCACTAAAATGCGTTTATCACCGGCACTGATGTCAGGAATAAATTGCTGCGCCATGGCATAACAGCGGCCATGTTCGGTCAAGGTTTCTATGATCACAGCTAAGTTTGGATCGTCTTGTTTAATCCGGAAAATTGAGCTGCCACCCATGCCATCTAATGGCTTAAGAATGATATCGCCATAGGTTTGATGAAAGGCGCGCAGGCGCGCAGCATCACTTGTCACTAAGGTTTTAGGCGTAAACTGACTAAACCATGAAGTAAAGAGTTTTTCATTGGCATCACGCAGGCTTTGCGGCTTATTAATGATTAAGCAGCCTTGCTCTTCTGCGCGCTCTAGCATGTAAGTGGCGTAGATATATTCAGTATCAAATGGTGGGTCTTTACGCATTAACACCACATCTAAACTTGCTAGCGGGGCGATAACTGCCTCTCCCATTTGATACCAATTATCGCTATCCATGGCCACAGTCAGTGGGCGCATGCGCGCCATAGTTTGGCCATCTTCAATGGCAAGGTCGCCCATTTCCATATAATAGAGCTGATAACCACGGGCTTGTGCCGCCAATAACATGGCAAAACTAGAGTCTTTTTTAATATTGATAGAGCTGATGGGATCCATCACTATGCCGAGCTTGATCATGAGGTTGTCCTTGTCATTATGTTGGCTAAGCCAAAGCTGTGGTCGTTTTAGGTGGTTAGCCTAAATCGCCTAAATGGAGTTGCAGTAAGCTGATGGCCGTGAGTGACGCGGTTTCAGTGCGCAGCACGCGTGGCCCAAGGAGCACATCAGTAAATGTATGCTGCTCAGTCATTATGATTTCCTCGCGGGATAAACCGCCCTCAGGGCCAATCAATAAACGGATGCGGCGATTATCTGGCGCCAAACCGCTAATTCCTGTGGCTGCGCGTGGGTGCAGGTTAAGCTTTAAGGCTTGGGTGTCTTCGCTGCACCAAGCTTGTAAGTCCATGGCGGGGCGAATAACTGGTACGCGGCTGCGGCCACTTTGCTCACAAGCGCTAATGGCGATTTTTTGCCATTGCTGAATTTTCTTCTCTAAGCGCTCACCGGTTAACTTAACGCCGCAGCGTTCAGAAAATAGTGGCGTAATCGTATTAACCCCTAACTCTACGGATTTTTGAATGGTAAAGTCCATGCGATCGCCACGGGAAATCACTTGCCCAAGATGCAGGTTTAACGGCGACTCACTTAAGTTATCAGTGACTTCTATGATATCAACCAGTACATGTTTTTTGCCAGACTCAGTGATGCAGGCTAAATAATCACGGCCATCGCCATTAAATAAGCTAATGTGCTCGCCTGCTGTCATGCGTAATACTCGGCCAATATGGGCCGCACCGTCTTCATCTAAGCTCACGCTGCTATTAAGGGTTAACTCTGTGGCTTGATAAATTCTTGGTATTCTCATGGGATACTCTTACTTTATTCCGTTGCAATTTGAGCTAGATTGGCGGCATTACAACGAGTTTGAACAAAAGGATTATGATTGCCTTGATGACGCGCTATGGCTTGATCGCGGCGACACTCGGCTTCAGTCACGGGAAAGGTCTTATCCCAAGCGTGGAATAATTGTAACTGACTCTTAGCGATTTTCAGATGATAAGTTTGCTGCATGTATAAATAAGTTCGGGCGATTGCGCCGCGACTGGCTTTTGGCGGCTGCGCTTTTTTGGCACTAAAATCTACTACCATCGGGCATTGGCCATATTGTTCGGATTTAGCATTCCAATCACTAAAACGATAATTACTGCGATCGCCATTCACTTCACCTATGGCTGGCACTAAGTTGTGAAGATCGGCTTCCATTTTGACAAATTCAGAGTCGGTATGGCATTGGCTACGTCCGCCTGTTTGCCAGCATTGACGCTGGTGGCCAAAATCCCAGGCTGGTACTATATGTTCCCATTCAATCCGATTCGCTCTCACTTCTTGTTTGCGTACTTGATAACCACAAGCGCTGAATGAGGGTTGCCATTTTTTGGTGGCAGTATCTATATCGCAGCCACAATAAAAGCTTTGCACTTCCCCCAGTTCTTTATAAAGCTGCTGGGCTATTTTCTTCGCTTGGCTGAAATTCTTGGGATGCTGCCCAGAAGCGTGTGCAGGCGCGAGCCATAGGAGACCCAAGGCGAGTCCCCACAATAAGTGTTTGAGCAAGGTTTACCCCTAAAAAATCAATAAATGCTTATAGTTATGGCCAAAGTCTATGGCTGCTAGCTCAGCTTGGCAAGTGTTGCCATCTCTGGGGCTAATATTTGTTGGCAGCGGCGACAGCGATATTTCATCTGCTGCTTAACCACCTTGTTGTGGCGGCGTATCGTTAGCATGATAGGGCCGCATTGGCAGTAATAAGTAAATTGCGAGCCACTGACCGACTGCACATCAAAGCTATGGGTAACCCGCGGCGTTAAGCCGTAAATTGAGCGCATTAAGTGCTGCCATTCTTTGCCATGAGGTTTTACCCTGCCAAAGAGTTGAAAGCACAGTAAGTGACAGATTTCATGGGGCACTACTGTAGTAAAAAATTCAGATGAATTTTCTTGTAATAACACCGGATTAAACCTGAGCTTATTTTGCTGCAAATGCGCTGTGCCTGCGCTACGCCCCCGCAATGCCAAGCTGATACTGGCTCTGGGTATTTTTCGCTGTAACTGCTCTTCCGCGCGAAGGTAGCTGTCTTCACACGCTTGTTTAAGCTGGATAATTAAGTCATTGGCAATGGGTACTGGGCTAGGCATTAGCTTTAAGGTTAGAAACACAAACGCCTCATACTAGCCGTTTGCGCTTCTTTGCACCACATTAGTGTGCCGCCGCGGTTTCTATTAATAGTGTCAGTTGCCTGACGATGGCGGCTTCATAATCGCCATCATGCCCTTGAACCTTAGGGGTGTGAATATGGCCAGAGCGCACCTTGCTATTAAGTAGGTCTTTAACTCTTAAGGTGCGATATGTAATTTCATTGGACAAGTAGCCGCCGCCACTGCCTTCAACTGAGGTCATATTCAATATGGAGTCTAAACTTGAAGCTTCCATTGGGCCTTGCTCTAAGGTATTGACCTCACGATTATCATTAACTTGCCATTTGCCACTGATACTTGCCATGGCTGTCACTGGCAGTGAAAATTCATAGAACGACTGGCCCTTGATGGCGGATTGCTCAAACAGTGGCGCTTTAGGTAGTTGCAGACTCGCCCCTGTGATTAGGTTGCGATTATCAGGCGCAGAGGCGCTGCGATTGCGCCCTACAAAACGCTCAAGATCAAAGTGATCGCGTCCCATACTCGTAGTGATCACTAAATCAATATTATTGTCACGAAAATAGGGCGTCATCAGCGCTTCTATCATGCCTTGATCAAAATCATCAAAACGCACTGGGATCATGACACTTTGAATTTCGGCCTGCTTGCCATTAACGCTAAATTTGTGGCCATCTAAGTGAAGCGCGCCTAATCCGGAAGGGTTGCTTTGATCTATATGTTTATCGAGAAAAAACGGATCGAAACCTGTCACTAGTATGCGGATGGAAGACTTGTGATCGAAGCTGACATCGCTCATGCCTCGCGAGGCCAGCTCTATGCTGGTCAATAGTATTTGGCGCTGCCACGGCGCTATGTTAAATCCTACCTTGCCACTAAGAATAATCTCGCGCATGGCTAATCTGGACCAATATAAAGATCTATCGTCAGGATTGCCGGCTTGAACATCACGTACGGCTTGCTGCCATAAACGCCGAGCTAATGCTGCGGTATCTTGAGTGAGAGTTAACTCGTTATTGGCGGCGGTTAATCTTTGTTGTAATTGATAAGGAAATGCCTGATAGCGCTGAGTCACCTCTGGCATGGCTGCTATGGCTTGGGCTAGACGCGCTTCTTCTACTGTATTGGCGGTCGGTAAATTGGGACCTGCCATACTTGGCGTTGCCACGCATAATGTTGCCATAACGACAGCAGACATGGAAAACAGTGAGTTACACAAGGGATTTGGCATGGAAGTTTCCTTTTTTCCAGACAATAACGGTTTCAGTATGCCTGAGCCTGTGATGGAACAAAACCATTGCAATAGCTATTACCGATTGAACAACATTTATGAGGGGTTAACGCAAAGATAACGTGATTATCGGCAGCGCAAGAAATAATAGTTAGCTATGCTTAGTCGGCGTATAAAATCACAATTTTATTTGGAGTTAAGTGGGTTGTTTTATGTTTATACCTATGAAGGGTTATGCCAATTGGAATAAGAGCTTCTAGTTAGGGGCTAAGGAATGGTGGTATGTGCTCAGTACTTATTGTGAGCAATAACAAGAATATGCCATATATCGAATCGTTATTGTCTGCTGATTACTACGTTACTGTATTGACCCATAAACAATTAGGTCAAGCGAGCTCAGCAGGTATCACGATAATAGATTTGCAGCATCTTAATGAACTTGATTGGTTAGAATCTTGGGTTCGTACTGTGCATGCCAATACATTATTGTTGGTGATAGCTGAGCCTAGACATTTATCACTGATTAATATTAACGATGTTATTTCATTGTACGCTTGGGATTACCACACTACGCCTGTTGTCATAGATAGGCTGCTCGTTACTATGGGGCGGATGCGCGGTATTTTACATATGCGTAAGCCTTGGCTAAATCGACGCTTAAGGCAGATTAGCAGTAGCCATCAACCCGTTATTTGCTCGGTTGCTATGCAAAAACTGCAATGTCAGATTTTAAAAGTCGCTCCGACCAATATTCCAGTATTAGTTACTGGCCCTAGTGGCGCGGGTAAAGAGTTAGTGGCTCGTAAAATCCATCAACACTCAGGGCGCGCTAAAGGCGCTTGGGTGGTTGTTAACTGTGGCGCTATTGCAACTGGCTTATCATCCTCAGAATTGTTTGGTCATGAAAAAGGTGCCTTTACTGGCGCGATCCATCGCCATGTAGGTAAGTTAGCTCAAGCCGATGGCGGCACTTTATTTCTTGATGAAATAGGTGATTTGCCAATGGATCAGCAAACGCACTTATTAAGATTTCTGCAAGAGGGTTGCTTCGATGTTGTCGGCGGTAAAAGCTGCCGCGCTGATGTTCGCGTTGTATCCGCGACTCATGTTGACCTATTAAAAGCGATTGACGAGGGGCATTTTAGATTAGATTTGTTCTATCGACTAAATGGCGTCAATTTAGAAGTGCCATCCCTTAGCGATCGCATTGAAGATTTACCTGAACTTGCGCACAACTTGCTACTCGAAGCTGCGACGAGTGTCGGCGGGCCGGTGAAACCGTTATCCGATGAAGCTATGACAGCTATCTTAAAATATGCTTGGCCTGGTAATGTCAGGGAATTAATTAATCGCTTAAGGCGTGCGTTGGTGATGTCTGAAGGTATGGAGATCGGGCCTAAAGATCTTGATCTACCGTTTGAGATCTCAGTGAGTTCTCACCCACTTTCTTGCTCTTTGCGCCATCACAAAGAGCAAGCTGAACGTTTAGCGCTAAGTCAGGCACTGAAACAAACGGGAGGACAAGTTAACCTAGCAGCTAAAAATCTTAAGGTGTCACGTGCTACCTTATATCGATTATTGGAAAAACACGACTTACTTACTTGATATTCATCAGCCTGTTTTAAACAGCGGCCATTGGCTATGGTGCAGGTAATGGATTCTATCTGTGCCATAACGGTAAATACTCACCTCATTGTTGTTTTATCAAGTAATTTCTTATTGCTCACTTTCTAAAATCTCTGTCTATTCATCATTGCCTACTCTATTGGTTAAACGCCGTATGTTAACTCTTGGCGTCTTAAACATGTCTTTTCTTAATTTTAAGAGCGTTCTATTTCCTGTTAATCCTAATTATATTCAATAAGTTAAATAATAACTGTCTTAAATTTGAGATAGTAAAATCTGAGATTCACTATTCAAGTGTTTGAATGTTAACTGTTTTAATTTGTGGCCTGCTACTTGCTCTTATCTATGTACAAGTAGTGGCTGCACCAATATTACAGCGACTATCAAAGGGGAAGGTTATGCAGACTCAGTGTGAATACCGCGGTAGCCATCAGCGCCAGTTAGCGCTTAAATCATTTTCAGCTGTTTTGATGGTAATGACATTACTGATGATGCCATTAAATGCGCTGGCCACAGATGAGATTAATCCTGATCCCTTTGCGGCATTGATGACTAATGCATCGTTAATTGAGGCCAACGCATTTAGCCAAGTTCGAGGTCGGTTGGCGGTCAATCAGGCTGCTGGTGAAGATAATACTCAAACCAATAGTCATGCAATCGGCGCTTTAGCCAGTATTCACCTTAACCTGCAAAACAGTCATCTTGATACACCGACTAACAGTGTCGACATTTCTCAAATAGGTAGTGCTAGTTTTGGAAATGCCGAAGGCTTGCTTAGTATTAATCAAGTCAGTGGACAGCATAACCTACAAGCCAATCTTGGCGTCATCGGCATGGATTTGTCATCCCAAACGCTAAGCGATGCCGACATGCTAACGATTAATACAGCGGCCAAGCTACCTCAGGCCGCGAGTGCATCATCTACTTATATCACAGAAATCGCCACAGATAGCCTGTCGCAGGTACGAGGCTTAGTCCAGATTAATCAAATTTCCGGCAGTAATAATGCGGCCGTGAATCAGTTCTCGTTACAGTTTCTAGTCGGCGGGAATTAACGTGCAAGTGTATAAATCCATACTGAGGATGTAGGAATGAAAAAGTTACCATTAGCTGTGGTTATAGCAACTTTAGTCAGTTTACCTGCTTGGGCCACACAAGAACAAAGCAATGATGATAGTAGTGTCAAGTTAACTAAAAAAGTGTCGGTTGAAAAGGATCTAAAATATAAAGGTACAGTTTTGATTGGAGGCGTAGCCATTGCCAATGGTTTAGGTATGGCGGTTGTTGAAAATGCACAATCATCAACAGCAAATAAAGGTAATAATTATTATCACAGTAACAGCACTTCCATCTCTGATAATAGCTTTCAAAATGCTAGCGGTAATATAGGCGTCAACCAAGCCGCCGGTGACAATAATGTGCAGGCCAACTCTGCTGCTTTAGCTGAAATTGATGCTGACTTTGCTTTTGGCTCTGGTGATGCTGAGATTTTCAGTCAACAGCAAGGCGCTGCCAATCTGACTAGTAACCTAGCTTCAACTAATTCATCTAGTCTCAGTGGTAATGCGTTTAGTGGAGCCTCAGGTAATATTGGCGTTAACGTCACAGCGGGTAATAATAATATTCAAGCAAATAACATGGCTGCAGCCGTTTCTAATGGTCGCCTAGCCGAAGCTAGTGTATCAAACGTGCAGCAATCAGGGCATAACGTCACTAACAATAGCAGTGTAATTGCAGACACCTACGAAACCGTAGGTATTAATCTTAGCTTAGATGGTGATGGTACCTATAAAGGTACCTCGAAAATGACGTCCCAATATTATCCTGAAATTTGGATGGACGCAGATGGTAAACACAACTCTGGTGATGAAAAATTAGTAGGTCATATTGATTTTGATCAAAGCACTCCTTCTGAAGGGCATGCTCCTGCTAATGCTGATGAAACCATGACTTTTGAGGAAGTGGGAACTTTAGCACTGTCAGGTTCAGTCACTGGTCAATTACCTATGATAGTTCAGCAAGTGAAAGAAAGAACTAGTAATAATGCGAGTATCTCTGGTTCTTCATTTTCAGGTGCTAGCGGTAACATCGGGGTGAATATGGCATCAGGTACAGGCAACCTACAAGCCAATAATTTGTCATTAACTACTGTAAATAGCGCGGGAGCAGTTATCTCCGAAGGCGCTAGAAACTAAGTGGAGTTGGGAGAGCTCGCTCTCCCTTTTTTTAATGAAAAATTTCAACGTAATCGCATTGATGGTTTTATCGATGGCAAGCGATGTGACCGCTGCCATTCAAGTACTCGATGGCATGGTGCCTGGTATGGGGAGTTATGAAAAGCCTCTTCAAAGTATTCGCGAACGCAAGTTTGAGTCTATTGTTATGCAGCAAACGGACTTCTCCTGCGGCGCAGCAAGTTTAGCTACCATTCTTAAATATGCTTATGGTCAAGAAATATCTGAGCAGCAAGTCATGCTAGGTATGCTGAAGCATGCCGATATGGCCCAGGTCGAAACCAAAGGTTTTTCATTATTGGATATGAAAACTTACTTACAGCATAACAATTATCGTGGCCGTGGTTATCGATTGGGAATTGAGGAGTTAAGGGTACTTAAGGTACCAGTAATATTGCTTATCAATGATAAAGGTTATAGCCACTTTGTAGTTTTTCGGCAAATAGTTGACCAAAATATATACTTAGGCGATCCAGTTCTGGGAAATAGAATTTTGCCAATGACTGAATTTGTGACGCAATGGAACCAAATAGTGTTTGTGGTGATAGGCCAAAATTATAACAAGCTTAACCCTTTGCTGGCCCCGAGAGAGCGTTTGACATTGTCGCAAACTATGGTGAAGACGCCACTCTCAGATGCTGAGCTTATTGAATACGGTTTTACTTATTCAGATTTGCTATGAGATGCCACAGTGTTTTTCTCTATGGAGGTTGAACATGATTTCACAGATTGGGACGGGAGTTTATGTGTCGATTTTAATGGCTTTGGCTCCTATTAGCTTGGCGGCAGAAAATATTGATAGCGCTTTTATGGCGTTAACAACACAGCCATTACTGACTGATACTGAATTAGCCGAGCAGCGAGGGCGATATATAGAGAATGGCCAAGCTTATTACTTTGGCCTATTGATGCAAACTCAATATCTTGACCATGCTGGCGTGAGTCAAAAGGCGAGCATGCAAGTTGAAATTCGGCCACAAGGCTTGGTAGTGACAGTTGCAGATCAAGGCTTAGTATCTGGTGAGCAAGCTTCACCTGAAGTGTATGGACAGAAGTCTGGCTTACAGCAGCGTATTCAAATTGCAGGAGAAAATAATTCAGTAGGTAATGATTTTCGTTTAGGTTCTGATCAGTTAGCTCCGTTAGCTCAAGGGCAAACTATTGCTCTTGGTCAAGTGCTGCAAAGCCAAGATGGGCAGAGGCAGTATTCTGCCGTAGCTGGGCAGTTCGGTATGCAGGTGCAATTAGGGCAGAACCAAAGCCAGCAAATGTTATTAAATCAAAATGGTGGACGGCAATTACTGCAAATGGCTCAAATATCGGGATCTCATTTTCAAATGATTAATACCACTCAGTTGCATGTGTCAGGTATTAGTTTTGGTCGCCTTAACAGCAGTATGTTAGCGCAGCAATTGTTAGGTAATAATTTTCACGGTCAATAATCACCCTAGTAAATGGTGTTGTGTGGGGTATTTAGTTTAAATGTCACTATGAAAGATAAGGATCTCTCGATGGAGCAGAAAAATCATATTGGTTGGATAGCCAGTGTCATGCTACTTACACCCACAGTATTGGCTGAGCCAGCTCCGGCAGCCATGTCTGCGGAAGCTTTAGCTCAAGAGCAGCAACAGCTGCAATTATTAAAGCGCCAACTAGTCTTGATGAATCAGCAAGTGCAGCAGCAGCAACAAGCGTTGCAAAAGATGGCGCAACAGGTGCAAGCGCGTGAACAAGCGATCAACCCTCAAATCAAGAATGACACTAGCGCACAACAAGTAGTACCTCCGCCGACTCCTCAGCCCCCGCAAGAGGTTGCCACTAAAAAAGCGCCTGATATGGGGCGCAGCACTGAAGATGTATTAGCTGAAACTCATAATGTATTTACTCGTAAATTTACCTTAGAGTCATCAATAAGTTACAGTTATTTCAGCCGTAAAGACCTTATTTTACGAGGTTTTTTGGCGTTAGACGCCATTTTTCTTGGTAACTTAAATCTCGATAGAATTCGTACTAATAATTTGCAATTAGATGTGGTTGGTCGTTATACCTTAACTCCTAATTGGCAATTTGAATTGGCAGTGCCTTATCTTTACCGTATGAATCAATATGACTCTGTGGGGGAGGGGAATTCAAGTCAGCGTTATGAAAGTGCTCAAGTGAACGATGGTTTGCTGGGGGATGTTAGCGCAGGGGTGTATTACCGCATTATGGCCGAGGAGGAAAGTTGGCCTGATTGGGTGTGGAATGTCAGGATGAGAGCGCCAACAGGTAAGCATCCTTATGATATTGAACTCGTGAGTTCAGAATCGGGTAATTTGACTTACCCGATAGAAACACCATCGGGAGCTGGGGCATGGGGGGTATCCACTGGTTTTAGTTTGGCTAAGACTTATGATCCTGCCATTGTATTTTTTAATCTCAACTATGGCTGGAATATCCCGCAGCATTTTGATGATATCTCTGGGCTAGGTGTGGCCGATGTTCCTGGCGAAGTGGATTTAGGTGATTATATTGATTACAGCTTAGGGTTAGCCTTTGCTGTGTCTGAGCGCATGAGCTTGGGGATGAGTTTTAACCAACGCTTTTATGGCCGAACTCAGCAGCGCCTTGATGATCAAGCCTGGGAAAAAATACCTAGATCAGATACAAATACTGCCACTTTAGGATTGGGGGCTACGTTAGCATTAACTGAAAACCTTTCTATGGTGACGAGTGTTGGCGCAGGACTTACCGAAGACACCCCCGATTATCAAATCAGCTTACGTTTCCCGTATCGATTTTAACGCTTAGCACATTAATGACTGAAGTGATTCTTGGGCATTAAAACGTTTGCTTAAAAAATCAAGGAAGGCGCTGATATTGTTTGCAAGTTGGCGCCGACTTGAATAAACCCCGTACACTTTAAATGGCTCAATGGGCCATTCTTGTAATATCGGAACTAAAGCGCCGCTAGCAAGCTCGTTTTTGCAGCTTGAGTAAGACAGTAACGCTATACCAAAATCATCCAAAGCAAGTTGGCGCACCATGACTGCGCTATTAGCGCGGGCTTTACGTTTAAAGCTCGCCATGGTTTTACGGTTGCCTTTTCCGAGCGGCCAAATAGGCGCAGAACGTGAAGTGCCCATTAATATTCCATTATGATGGCTGAGCTCTTTTGGTGTGGCTGGGGTGCCATTATGCTTTAAGTAACTAGGGCTTGCGACCAGTATGGCTTGGCGTTCAAACAGTAATCTAGCCACTAAGTCCGATGATTGTAACGGTCCATATTTAATGGCGATATCGAAACCTTCACCGACTAATCCCACATCATTATCGGTAAATTGCACATCGAGCTCTATCCCAGGATGCAGGCGCATAAAGCCACTGCAAAGATGACTGATTAATTCTTGACTAAAAGAGACGGGAATAGCGACTCGCAGCGATCCTGAAATATTCGAGTGAGTATTTTCTATGGTTGCCTTGGCGGCCTCAACTTCACTATTAATGCTTTCACAGTGCTGATAAAACAGCGCGCCAACTTGAGTCAGACTTAAATTACGGGTATCTCGTTGTAATAATCGCACGCCTAAGTGCTCTTCAAGTTGTGCAACCTTGCGACTAATGGTAGATTTCGGCAATCCAGTTTCTCTGGCTGCTTGTGAAAAACCTTTAGCACGCACTACGGCTGCAAACAGCATCATACCGTTTACGTCAGGCATCTTTTCTCCACTGTCTCATTTTTGGAACAAAGCGTCTACGGCAGTTTAATGGCAATTGCGTTGTGATTAAAGTTTAATTACGGGCTAAAAATGTAAAACATAAAGAGGCTATCGCCGAGGATCTTTAGATGACGAGCAAAAATCAGCCCATGCAAATGACTCAAGTTTATAAAACTGCTGATCCGCTATTTCTTCAGGCGGAACATTTAGCAAAAGACTTTTCACTATTTCCAGAGCACAGTAAACGTAGTCTGTCAGCGGAAGTAGAAGGCCTATTAGATGACGATGCTATTCAGGCTAACTTAAAAAAACTGTCACAGTTAGATGTCGATGGTTATGTGGCTAAGGTTATCCAACCTACCTTAGACAAAAATCGCCCTGGTGCTAAGCGCATCATTGCTGATTTAAAAGGCAAGCTGATCACTGATACCCATATGGGGCCTTTTTACAGTGCTGAAATTGCATTAAATTTTGGTGGTCGCACTCGTCGTATTGGTTTTATTGCTCAAGAGCGAACCACGGCCAATGGTGCTTGGATGCCTGAGCATCACCTTGCTTGTTGTGATGCGATTCGTCATTTCGCCGAATTGTCTATGCCAATTATTTATATGATTGATACTCCTGGCGCTGATGCTGGTGAGTTAGCTAATAGTCATAACCAAGCGCATTCTATTTCTAAAGCTATTGCCGAAAGTGCCAACGTCGATGTACCGACTGTGGGTATTGTTATCGGTGCTGGTTACTCAGGTGGCGCGATTCCTTTAGCGTCTGCCAATATCTTGCTGTCGCTGCGTGATGGTATTTTCAATACTATTCAGCCGCAAGGCTTGCAAAGCATTGCCCGTAAATACAACTTGTCATGGCAAGAATGTGCTAAATCAGTGGGTGTAGCGCCAGAAGAGCTTTACACCTTAGGCTGTATTGACGGCATTATTGATTTCACGCCAAGCGATCGCGATGAGCGTCAACATAACTTACGCCGGGCCATTATTTCATCGATCACCGCCGTTGAACGTGCGGCTATATCGTTTGTTAAAGAATCGCGGGATTTACGTGAGCATCACGACCGCTCACTGCAGCGCTTTTTGACGCCATCAACCAATCTGGCTGCGCTTGAAAACAATGCCAAAATGGCCGTGGCTCAAAACCCGACCATGCACCTTAACTTGTTTGGTAGTGCCTATCGTTATTTGCGCTATCTAACCTTACGCAGCCGTATTCATTCGATTTCTCAAGATCAGTACGGACGTTTATCTAAGGTGAGTGTCCCTGAAGGTGATTTACGTGCTCGAATCACGCAAGAGCAAGAAAAAGTCTTCCAAAGCTGGTTAACTAACCCTGATAAAATTGTCTACGACGAAGAGCTAAACAAGTTGTGGACTCAGTTTATGACTAAGCGTTCAGAGGTGAGTACTGAGCGTAACGTGCTGACGCGCTTAATCTTAGGCGAGCCTAAAGAAAACTATAAGAAAGCCCGTAAGGCTTTGTTATTTAATCTGGGTTGGTCTTTGTATCATCGTTGGAAAAATAACTCAGCCAACAACTTTGTGGGTCTGATTGAGTACCTGGAAAATATCAAGCCAGAAGTGACTAAGCGTCCTTGGCCGGATCTTAACCAGCTGACAGTGCTGGATGTGGTTGTCAATGAAGAGCTGCGTAATGACTTCATTTGGCATTGCCATAACATCATGATATTCAACGCGCTTTATGACAATGTCGTGATTAATCTGGCATCGATTGCAAAAGAAGCCATGTCGACCAAGAGTCTGTCACGCGATTCAGTGGATAGCTTATTACATACTTCTATCGATAAAGCGTTATCCAATGAAAACGTAGCCAACGATAAGAGTAAGTTTTATAAGTGGCTGAAATACTTCATGTCACAGTCAAATCGTGCCGATTTATTGGTGCGCGTTGAGCAGTGGAAGAGTGTTGGTTTCCCACAATTAAACAACTCATTGTTTGTGATTTTGACTTATTTCTTCGAGCGTTTGCTGCCAGAGTATTTTGATAGCGAAGAAGAAAGTGGTAAGTACACAGGCACGATTAACCCTGTGCGTATCGGTCGTCGTAAAGACTTCTGGAACCGCTTAACTATGGGTTATCAGGATTTATTAATCCAAAAAGTGCTGCGTGAAGATAAGCGCGCGGGTCATTTAACTTGGCAAAATATTGTCGCTAAGTTCTTTAAGAACTTCGACGAAATTAATGCCGATAAGATGTCTGCAAACCAATTAAACTTCCCAGGTTTCCGTCTGTCCATTGAAGATGCGCTGGATAAAGGTATTCGTCCTTGTGGTTTGATTACTGGTATAGGCGAGCTTAATCAGCAAGGCAAAAAAATCCGCGCGGGTATTGCGGTATCAAATACGGCCTTCCAAGCCGGCGCCTTTGATATGGCGAGCGCTGAGAAGTTCTCATCATTACTGATTGAGTGTGCTAAGCGCAAGCTGCCGGTGATTTGCTTTATTTCATCGGGCGGCATGCAAACCAAAGAAGGCGCTGCGGCACTGTTCTCTATGGCCGTGGTGAACGATCGTATTACTCGCTTTATTCGTGATAACGAATTACCTGTGCTGATGTTTGGTTTTGGTGATTGTACTGGTGGCGCTCAAGCATCGTTTGTGACCCATCCATTGGTGCAAACCTATTACTTATCTGGCACTAACATGCCATTTGCTGGCCAAATGGTGGTTCCAGCTTACTTGCCATCAACCTCGACCTTATCCAACTACTTGTCTAAGATCCCAGGTTCCATGAATGGCTTAGTAAACAACCCATTTAATGACAGCTTAAATAACCAGTTAGCGAGCATAGACGCTTTAATGCCTATGCCGCAGCAAAATATTGAAGAAGTCATAGCGAAAGCCTTATCAAGCTTAGTGCCTGAAACGGAAGCTGAAGAAGATGAGATAGTGCAAGACGATCCACGTATCTTGATGAAGCCGATTAAGAAAGTGCTGATCCATGCGCGTGGTTGTACTGCGGTTAAGCTTATCCGTAAGGCGCATGATAATGGCATTAATGTAGTGTTAGTGGCATCTGACCCTGACATGACATCAGTACCTGCCGACATGCTCAAAGAAAATGATAAGTTAGTCTGTATTGGTGGTAACACCTCGGATGAGTCTTATCTGAACGCTTACTCAGTACTAAAAGTGGCTGAATATGAGCAAGTTGACGCGCTGCATCCTGGTATTGGCTTCTTGTCTGAAAGCCCACAATTTGCCGCCTTGTGTGTGAATAATGGCGTTAACTTTATTGGTCCTAGCGTTAACTCTATGACCACTATGGGTAATAAATCCAACGCCATTAAAACTTCACAAGCGCAGCAAGTGCCAGTGGTTCCTGGCTCACACGGTATTTTGAACAATGCCGAGCAAGCGGTAAACGTGGCTAACGAAATTGGTTATCCAGTTCTGCTTAAAGCCGTACAAGGTGGCGGTGGTAAAGGTATTCAGGTCGTTAAGCGCTCTGAAGACATGATAGGTCTATTTCAAAAGACGGCCACAGAAGCGGCGGCGGCCTTTGGTAATGGCGACTTGTATTTAGAAAAGTATGTGACTTCACTGCGTCATATTGAAGTGCAGTTACTGCGCGATAAGTTTGGCAATACTAAGGTATTAGGTATTCGAGATTGTTCGGTACAGCGCAATAACCAAAAAGTGATTGAAGAGTCGGGTTCAACTATGTTGCCTGACGATCTCAAGCAGTTGGTGTTGAAATACACTAGTGCTCTGGGGGATGCCACTGATTACATGGGTGCCGGTACCGTTGAGTTTATTTATAACTTAGATGCCAACGAAGTTTACTTCATGGAAATGAACACTCGTCTGCAGGTAGAGCATCCGGTGACTGAGGTGACGTCGGGCATTGATATTGTTAGCGCGCAATTTGATATTGCGGCTGGTCGCTCAATTGCGGACTTAGTGCCACAAGAATTGGGTTATGCCATTGAGGTACGAGTTACCGCTGAAAAAGCTGCACTCGATAGCCAAGGCATACTGCAACTTGTGCCTAACCCAGGTAAGTTGACTGAATGTATTTTGCCTGAGCGTGATGATGTTGAAATCATTGCTATGGTGGCGCCAAATAAAGAAGTGTCACCTTATTACGACAGCTTAATCGCGCAAATCATTATCCATGGCGATAAGCGTGAAGATACCATAGATAAAATGTGTGAGTATTTAGACTCTGTGTCGATTAAAGGCATTGCGACTAATATTCCGCTGCTTAAGCGTATTCTTAAAGATGGCACCTTCCGTGAAGGCGTTTACGACACTAACTATCTGCCGCGCTTATTGGCTGAGTTAGATGTGCCTGAGTTGATTGCGGAGATGGAAGCTGCCGCAGAAACCGGTGGTATTAACACTGAGTCACTGCGTGTTGGTGAAACTAATGAGCTTAAAGTATTAGCACAAGGCGCAGGTATTTTCTATAGCTCACCAGCGCCAGGTGAACCTGATTTTGTCTGTGAAGGCGACATAGTCACTGTCGATCAAGTGTTAGCATTAACTGAAGCGATGAAGATGTTCTCGCAGCTGAATTTAGCTAGCTTTAACCGTAAAGGCGCCGTGTTGTATCCTGAAGATCAGCGTTATCGTATTGAGCGTATTCTTAATACTAACGGTCAGCAGATTTCACAAGGTGACTTGCTGTTTGTGGTATCACCGGTCGAAGCGTAAAGGTTACATTTTGATATAAAAACCGCCGTTAGGCGGTTTTTTTTTGCTTATTTTCCATTTAATCCAACGAGTCATCTATCTTTATAAAAGGAATAAAAGAGGGATGCGATATTGAAATGCTCAAGGAAGAACCGTCACTTATGGGGTGTCGTTTTTTTTGCCTGCGCTTTTAGCTTGGTTCCTAAGGGGGCTATCGCTGAGTCATCGCCTGAAATCGATTGGAGCGGATTTGCCACCTTAGGGGTGACTTATCGCGATCACCATGACCTATTTTTCCATCGTAATTACAGCTTAAATGCCGATGATGAACACTTTAGTGTTAAGTCAGACAGCTTGCTTGGCTTGCAAACCAATGTGCAGCTGAGCGATGAGTGGGACGCCATGGGGCAAGTGGTGTGGCAAGATAGTTTTGATAATGATTTAGCCAACGCGTTGCAATGGGCCTTTGTGCGTTATCGCCCTAATCACCATTGGGCCATTCGCGTGGGGCGTATTGGCTTAGACTTGTACATGATGAGCGAATATCGCAATGTGGATTATGCCTATGTTTGGTCGCGTCCTTTTACAGAATTCTATGGCTTAACTTCTTCTATCTCACGAATTGATGGCGCCGATATCAGTTATTTCACTGCCTTAGGCGAATATGATCTCGAACTTAAACTGGCCTATGGCAGCAACGAATTTAAGCTGCAAGGCGCAGATAACCCTCTTATGTTGTCCCTTGATGGTAATCTGGCCTTTACTGCTTCGCTTCGAAATGAAACCATGCTGTGGCGTTTTGCGATAGCCAAAACGTCCCTTACAGGGGAGTCAGTGGAAAATAACATCCTCCTAGATGCCCTCAATCAAATCCCTCATCCATTCTGGCCGGCGGCCAGTGATATTGCTGCAGACTTAGTGCTGGATGATAGGCAGATCAATTACTTTGCCTTAGGATTTCAATACGACTCTGGTCCTTGGTTATTTCAAACTGAACTTGGTTACACCGACTCAAGCTGGATTTACTTCCAGTCCAACATGAATGGCTATGGCGCATTGGCGTATCGTTATCGCGATTTCACAGGATTTGGCGCTCTCTCTCACATCGAAAATACCGAAGACGCCGCCACAGTTCCGCCGCCATCATCGTTAGTGCAATATCTGCCGCCAAATTTTCAAGCGCAAATTGATGCCATTTATGATGGCACTAGTATTGCCGTTAATTCCACCAGAGTATCGCAAACTGGATATAGCCTAGGGGTGCGCTGGGATTTTTATCCCAAAATGGCGTTAAAGCTGCAATGGGATTATTTTCAGGTAGATGACAATGGCTCAGCCTTGTGGGAGCGAAAAACCGATATTAAGGGTGAGCAAAATGTAAACCTGGTATCACTGAATTGGAACATGGTGTTTTGATGATGCGAATACTAGCCATGGTGATACTTAATTTTACGCTGCTGACCTCTGCTTATGCTGCAGCAGACCTTCTGGTAGTAATGCAGAAAAATGCCCCTGTCGAAAAGCTCGACCAGCATCAAGTGGTCGATATTTTTATGGGCCGCAATAACATGCTCAATAGTGACCAAAAATATCGGGTGTTTGATCAAAATACTGTGACTGGCATCCGTGAGTCTTTTTATCGGCAACTAGTTAATCGCAGTGAGACGCAAATTGATGCCTATTGGGCACGATTACTTTTCTCTGGTCGCACCACGCCGCCAACCATGATCAAGGGCATGGACGAGTTAGTGCAAAAGGTAGTACAAACTCCGGGAGGCATTGCCTATATTTCGCGGGACAAATTAGTGGATGAATTAAAGGTTGTGTATGAATTCTCCGCGCCCCGCCAGTAAACTTTATGTGGTCGTTGCTATAGCCATTGCCGTGGTGGCGAGTATTTTCGCTATCATGGCATCCAGTTATTTTTATTTTGATGTGGCGCAACGTGAGCGCCAAAGCGCTGATAATTTGATTAGCCAACTGGCGTTAACCGTAAAAAAAACCGCCGAAGTGGCAAGCTTTGTTAATAACGTTGAATTGGCGCAAGAGATAGTCGATGGTCTAGTAGCTAATGATTTAGTGGCCAATGCCGCTATTCGTAACAACAACGGCAAGTATTTAGCGGGAGTAGCAGCTGTTTCTAAAACCGATAAAATAGTGTCTTCAGTTAGTTTCCCTTTATATCATCCCTTCTTTGACGATGAACTGCTTGGCAGTTTAGAGATAGCGCCAGATCAAAACTTTATTGCGCAAAAGGCTGAAACACTAGCTAAACGTCAAGCCGTGTTACTGCTCTTGTACACTGCATTAGTGGTATTGGCAGTATCTTACTTAGTGCACCGTATGTTAACTGCGCCCTTGGCCTTATTAACTAAAGAATTTTCCCAGATTACCCCAGGGCAAGATCATCATATCGCCATGCTTAAACATCATCAGCGTGATGAAATTGGCGCGCTTGTCACAGGCATTAATCAGTTGCTCGATTCACTTAATACCTCGATTGTTGAAGAACGGCGTTTACGTCAGAAAACAGAAGTGCTGGAGCAAAAATTTAGACTTATTTTTGAATCTGCCAGCGCCGGTATCTGCTTAATCGATGAGAAAAATCTCCTGCTGGTATTTAACCCCGCGTTTGCCAAATTAGTGTCTGCCGATAACGTGTGCAGAGAAGAAGATGATTTAACCGCGGCGTTTGAAGATCAGCACGAGATAGCTTTATTTCTCGAGCAATTACGCAGTAATGACCTTGAAACTGTGGCCATGGATCTTAAGCTCAAGCGCCATGAGTCTGGCTATTCACGCTGGGTGCATTGTTTATTCTCCAAGCTCACGACGAGTATGGGCCAAGAGCAAATGATGATAGAAGTGTTAATGTACGATGTTACTGAACGCACCATGGAAGAGTCGATGACACGCTTTGAAGCTGACCATGATCCTTTAACTCGGCTCAAAAATCGCCGTAGTGGTGAGCGTTTATTGCAAGACATGCTTAATCGCGCGCAGGAGCAAAGGCGGGTGATGGTGGTCATGCTGATTGATTTAGATGCTTTTAAGCCCATTAACGATAAATTTGGCCATGATGCGGGTGATATAGTCTTAAAAGAAGTCAGTGAGCGCATGGTACTCATTGCTGGAACCGATGCCGTGTGCATTCGCTGGGGCGGCGATGAATTTGTATTAGCATATTTACTCGATGACATTAATCCCCATGTATTAACCGCGGCTTTAGCTCAAGAGCTATTAGCCATTATTGCTTTACCTATCTATTTGGATTCGGGTGTGCAATGTAAGGTAGGCGCGAGTATTGGTATGGCCTTGTATCCCTATAACGGCTTAGAATTAGCTAGGCTTCTGGACGCCGCGGATATTGCTATGTATCAAGTCAAAGAGTCTGGTAAACAAAGCTATGCGTTTGTGCGCAAACTCGAAGCTTAGCTCTAGCGTATAATTGTTATTATCTTAAATCTTCTCATCAGCTTAAATTAAATCCCGCGTGTTTTAACGCTAGTATTTGTCACTATTGCGCTTAAGGTAGGTTTTTTGGACCGTGGTTGCGAAAAAGTGCAAGGGTTATTTGCGCAAGCTCAGGTTCCCCTTTACAATATGCCACTAAATCTGATGTGTGGTTTGCTACGATCTGTGGCATACTCCGTCTACTTTCTAAACTAAGCATATAAAGTTGAATCATGACCGACTTATCAAAATACAGAAATATTGGTATTTTCGCTCACGTTGACGCGGGTAAAACCACGACCACCGAGCGTATCCTCAAGCTCACAGGTAAAATCCACCGTCTGGGTGAAGTGCACGATGGCGCTTCAACCATGGACTTCATGGATCAAGAAGCTGAACGTGGTATTACCATTCAGTCAGCGGCGACTACCTGTTTCTGGAAAGATCACCGTTTTAACGTAATCGACACCCCTGGTCACGTTGACTTCACCGTTGAAGTTTATCGTTCTCTAAAAGTACTGGATGGCGGCGTTGGTGTATTCTGTGGTAGCGGTGGTGTAGAACCACAATCAGAAACTAACTGGCGTTATGCTAACGAATCTGAAGTTGCTCGTATCATCTTCGTAAACAAGTTAGACCGTATGGGTGCTGACTTCTTACGCGTTGTTGGCCAGATCAAGAAAGTATTGGGTGCAAACCCATTAGTTATGACTCTGCCTATCGGCCGTGAAGATGAATTCGTTGGTGTTGTTGACGTTCTGACTCGTCAAGCCTTCGTATGGGATGACTCTGGTCTGCCAGAAAACTTCGAAATCAAAGAAATTCCAGAAGACATGGTTGACTTGGTAGAAGAATACCGTGAAATGATGGTTGAAACTGCTGTTGAGCAGGACGACGATCTGATGGAATCTTACATGGAAGGTACTGAACCTTCTATTGAAGAGCTGAAGCGTTGTATCCGTAAGGGTACCATCAACCTGTCATTCTTCCCTACCTTCTGTGGTAGTGCGTTTAAGAACAAAGGTATGCAACTGGTTCTGGACGGCGTGGTTGATTACCTGCCATGTCCAACTGAAGTTGAGCCACAGCCACTGACTGATGAAGAAGGCATCGCCACTGGCGAAGTTGCTACTGTATCTGTTACTGAGCCTTTCCGCGCATTAGCGTTCAAGATCATGGATGACCGTTTCGGCGCCCTGACCTTTATCCGCATCTACTCAGGTAAGCTGGAAAAGGGCATGACTATCATGAACTCTTTCACCGGTAAGACTGAGCGTATCGGCCGTATGGTTGAAATGCACGCTGATGACCGTAACGAAATCGATAAAGCCCAAGCTGGTGACATTATTGCTATCGTTGGTATGAAGAACGTACAAACTGGTCACACTCTGTGTGATCCTAAGCACCCTTGTACTCTTGAGCCAATGGTATTCCCAGTACCAGTTATCTCTATCGCTGTAACTCCTAAGGACAAAGGCGCTTCTGAGAAATTAGGTGTTGCTCTGGGTAAAATGGTTGCAGAAGATCCATCATTCCTGGTTGAAACCGACCAAGAAACTGGTGACACCATCCTGAAAGGTATGGGCGAACTGCACTTAGACATCAAAGTAGACATCCTGAAGCGTACTCACGGTGTTGAACTGACTGTAGGTGCTCCACAGGTAGCTTACCGTGAGACTATCACTCAAGCTATCGAAGACAGCTACACTCACAAGAAGCAGTCTGGTGGTTCAGGCCAATTCGGTAAGATTGATTATAAGATCATTCCTGGCGAGCAAGGTTCTGGCTTCAAGTTTACCTCTAAAGTTGTTGGTGGTAACGTTCCTAAGGAATTCTGGCCAGCAGTTGAGAAAGGCTTTGAGATGATGATGGGTACTGGTCCTTTGGCTGGCTTCCCTGTTCTTGACGTTGAAGTTGAACTGTTAGATGGTTCTTACCACGCAGTTGACTCTTCAGCTATCGCGTTCGAAATCGCTGCTAAAGGCGCTTTCCGTCAATCTATGCCTAAGGCTAAGCCACAGTTGCTTGAGCCTATCATGAAAGTTGACGTGTTCACTCCAGATGACCACGTTGGTGACGTTATCGGTGACTTGAACCGTCGTCGCGGCATGATCAAAGACCAGGAAGCTGGTCTGACTGGCGTTCGCGTTAAAGCTGACGTGCCATTAGCAGAAATGTTCGGTTATATCGGTCAATTACGTACTATGACTTCTGGTCGCGGTCAGTTCTCTATGGAGTTCTCACACTACGCACCATGTCCAAACAACGTAGCTGAAGTTGTTATTGCTGAAACTAAAGCTAAAGACGCTGCTGCTAAGAAGTAATTATTACTCTTAATAGTTGAGTCAAAAAACCCGCTACTGGCGGGTTTTTTTATGGTTAGTATTTGATAACTAATGCGCTTGAATGTGTTTGAACAAGACGCTTTACTGTGGCTTTGGGATAAATTTCTCAAATAAGCTAAGTGGCTATGAATAGCAATTACAGCCACTTAGCTTACAATTAGTAAGAGCGCCTTCGGTTAGCTGTGAACCGCTATTAGAGCGGCTCAGGACTTGATGCCATCACTATTAATTCAGTGCTTGTGGTTGGCTATACATTTCTTGCGCTAATGCCAATAAGGCCTTAGCGGCGGGAGTTAACGCCAGCTGCTCACGCCAAATCAGCGCTAAGTTCCAAGTGGTTTCGCCGCAAATAGGTTTGAAGGCTAATTTGCGCTCAGGTAATTGCGCACAAATTGGCTCAGGTAAGATTGCCAGCCCCATTTTGGACTCTACCATAGAGGCGATAAAGTCCCATTGGCCACTGCGAAACGCCACATTAAGGTTTACGCCAGCTTGCAGGCTTAAGCGCGTTAACAGCTTAGCCAGCGAGAAATCTTCGTTGTACATAATAAATGGATGATCGGCAAAATCTTGCCAACATAAGCTGCTCTTGCTGTTGAGCGGATGGTCTGTCGGAATGCAGGCCAGTAAAGGATATTCTTTAAGTGGCTGACTTAAAAATTCATCATGGCTGGTCGGCAGTGCGGTAAAGGCAATATCGAGCGCGTCTTTGAGCAAAGCTTGCTCGCAGCCGTAACCGCCGTATTCAGACATTTCTAACTGAATGGCCGGATAGCGGCGTCTAAATTCCGTTAGCAAGTCAATAGTGAGCGAACTCATCATAGGGCATATGCCTAAACGTAATTGTCCTGACTTGAGTCCGCGGCGGTTAGTTAACTCTTCTTGTAGACGATGCCATTGACCAAGCATCTGAGTGGCGCTATCCACCAATAATACGCCCGCAGGGGTCAGGGCTACCCTTTGGTTGTTACGAACCAGCAGCGGCTCCCCTAGGCTCTCTTCTAAGCGCTGTATAAGCTTAGTTAAGGTAGGTTGGGTAAGGTAAAGCTTCTCTGCGGCGCGGGTATAGTTGCCCATCTCAGCTAAGGTTAAAAAACAGCGCAAACTCTTAAGAGGAACATTCATGCCAACATGGAATCCAAAATAATCAGAACATGCAGTTTACGCTGGTGCTTGTTGAATTTCTGCACTATTGCCGCAAAGTGTGATTTGGCTCAATTCAATAACGGGTGTTCAGGTGGCAACTGTTTACTTATCCACACTACCAATCTGTGCTTAATTTGTGGGCCGTCTTCTTTGTCTTGGGGGAGGGCGATAATGAGCTTATCTTGCACTAACAAGCGATAGATGATTTCGGCTTTCTGTGGGTCGCTCAGCGGGACTTCGGGAAGGGAATAACCGCGTTTTAAGGCATAGGCTAAACCTATCTTGATTGCCGTTTTAAATAGCTGCGCATCATGTTTATTTTTCTTCATTGCGTACCACCTTAGGTTTTATTGACACCATACGCTGAACACTGGCTATTGGCCAGTATCAGCGGCTAAGTGATAGGTACCGTGCATTCCAAATGGTTATCATATCTATGGTATTAATTCATTTTACCTATTGCGCGCGGTTGCGTATTATAGCCCCATCTTGATTGAACAAGGGAATGGCAATGCCAATGCCAACATTTGAAGGTTTATGGGTTAGCGCTCTATGGTCGTCAGTGGTGGATATCAGCGCGATTTCCTTACCCTCGGTTCAAGTGTCAGAGGATCCTGTTGAGGACGCTGACAAACTTGCTACAGAGAGTGAATAGCTCTTTCTTGATCGTCGTTTATTTGGTTACATTGCATATTTGGTATAAAAACCTTTTTTCGCCTCAGACTTGTTCTGAGGCTTTTTTTTAAGTTTTTTTTGCCATAAAAAACAACCACCCAAGGGTGGTTGTTGATTAACTCTATAGCCAGCTAAGCTCGGCGCTTAAGGTGGCTTAGTGATGAATATAGCTTAGTGGTTAAAGCTGTTTTCCACTATGGCTTGCTTATTATCGGCTTGCGGCACGTGGCACTGAGTACAGAAGTAGTTCTTACCATTCAAAGTACCTTTATCATCAATCACATGTGACTTAGCAATTGGCGTTGCCTTCATGCGAGTCGCTTTATCCCAGCTATGACAATTCATGCAGCTATTTTTATCTATGGTAATGCTGTAATCGGCTTTATGCGGAATTAATGGCGGCTGCTCTTGATAATCGCGCGCTAATGATTTGCCGCGGCTTGGATACTCAGGCATGGCATCGGCTGGGCGCACATCTTCAATGCGGCTATCGCCACCAAGGGATGTGACTTTCACAGGCTCACCAGTAGCGAGTTTTTCTTGTCCTGAACAGGCGGTTAAGCTTAAGGCGAAAAGTGCCAAGGTAATGAGTTTTTTCATGGTGTAATCTCCGCCTTTTCGGCTGTTGTGTTAACTTGGTTTGACGTCAGCGCTTTGCCGTTGTTAGGCGTGTTGCACTGAAGTCGATAATGAAATACTTGCTGGTGACACACATCGATGCAGCGTCCACATAAGCTGCAATCACTGCTAGTGATCTTAATGGTTTCGCCTTTTAGGGCCGGTTTTAATACCTGCGGCTCAGGGCACACATCAAAGCAATCCATGCACATGTCGCACGCTTTGGGCTTGCTTGCCATACGCACTACACTGAGTTTGCCAAGCAGACTATAAAGGGCACCGGTTGGACATAAATGGCCACACCAAGCGCGCTCACTGATAAATAAATCGACCATAAATATCAGCGCCAATAACCATAAGCTGCTAACACCGCCGAACAATAACGCGCGATATAGCAAAGGCACAGGATTGAGCCACTCCCACGCCAGTACTCCAGTCAGCAAAGGTAAGCCTAATACCAAGGCTAAGAGGTAATACTTAAGGCGGCGATCAAGCTTAGTGGTTTTAGGTAAGCGCCAGCGCAATCGTAAATAGGCCGCCAAATCAGTGACTAGATTCACTGGGCACACCCAACTGCAAAAGCTGCGACCGCCTAACACCCCATAAAAGCCCGCAATAATGCCAGCACCTAGCAATAAGCTTGGGGCCCAGTGACCTGCCATTAAGGTTTGCAGGCTCACTAAAGGATCGCTCAATGGCACAGTATCTAAAATGATACTGGCCGATAAGTTACCTTTAATCAGCCACCAACCGCACCAAGGGCCAATGGCGAAAGTGCTAAACACTATGAGCTGACTGAGCCTGCGCAGTATTAGCCATTTTGGCCAACGTGGCTTAGTGCTTACTTGTGGCTGACTCATGGTTTAAACCCCTGATTTAGCATGTCTAAGGTTGTGCTTTCAGTGTCTTGGTAAGTGTCGTGTTCATCAGCCTTACCTGTGGCTAACGCCGTAGGTAATACCTTGATGGCAGGCGTGCTGAGTACGCACGCATGCTCGCACTTACCGCAACCTGTACACAATTCAGGGTTCACTGTGGGAATAAACTCAGCGTGGTGACCACTGCGCGCATTATGCTGCTTGATAAGCACTATGGCTTCATCTATGAGTGGGCAGACGCGATAACAGACATCGCATCTTAATCCCCTAAAGTTAAGACAATTAACTTCATCGATTAATACCGCTGTCCCCATTTTTGCCGCAGTGATATCGGTCAGAGTTGGGTCAAGCGCCTTCGATGGGCAAGCTTTAACGCAAGGAATGTCTTCACACATTTCGCATGGCACGCTGCGCGCCGCAAACCAAGGCGTGCCAGTGGCTGCGCCATCAAACCAGCGAGCAAGATGCAAGGTATCGTAAGGGCAAGCCTCTACGCATAAGCCGCAGCGCACGCAGGCCGATAAAAAATCGGCTTCCGTGCCAGCCCCTGGCGGGCGCAGTGCTTGCGCCGCTAACGGGCTTGATAGCGCAAGGCTAGTGATACCGCTACCGGCTAAAGCAAGCACGCAACCCGTTTTAGCCGCAGACGCCAAAAATTGGCGGCGGTTAACTTGGGTTGGGGTGAGTTTGGCTTTAGACATCAAGATTCTCGTCGGGTTTGCGTTTAAGAGGCCAATCAAGGCCTCTTATCTTGTGATTGCGCTGGTTTTACACTGAGATTACGCAGTGATTTTAGTGACTTTTACCGGGCACTTCTTATAGTCGGTTTCTTTTGATAACGGGTCGGTAGCATCAAGGATTAACTTGTTGACTAACTGACGGGCATCAAAGAACGGCATGAAGACTACGCCTTGTGGTGGCTTGTTACGGCCTTTGGTCTCAACGCGGGTACGCACTTCACCGCGAGGCGAGGCCACCATTACTTCATCGCCGCGCTGCAGACCGCGATCTTTAGCATCTTGTGGGTGCATAAAGATTTGGGCGTCAGGGTACGCGCGGTGCAGTTCAGGGACGCGGGCCGTCATTGAACCTGTGTGCCAATGTTCAAGTACGCGACCAGTACTCATCCACAAGTTGTATTCACTGTTTGGCTCTTCAGCAGCAGGCTCATATGGCAGGGCGAAAATCACTGCTTTACCATCTGGCTTACCGTAGAAGTTAAAGCCTTCACCTGCTTTAACATAGGGATCTGAACCTTCGACATAACGGCGCAGAGTCTCTTTACCGTTAACCACTGGCCAGCGCATACCACGGCTTTCGTGGTAAGCGTCAAAGTTCGCTAAATCGTGGCCATGGCCACGGCCAAAGGCTGCATATTCTTCGAACAGGCCTTTTTGAACATAGTAGCCAAAGTGCTCACTTTCATCGTTAAGCTTTGACTTGCAATCACTTTGTGGGAATTTATCAATCACGCCGTTTTTGAAGATGACGTCATACAGAGTCTTAGTGGCAAGTTCTGGCTGCTTAGCAATTAGTTCAGCTGGCCAGACTTCAGCCACAGTAAAGCGCTTGGAAAATTCCATTAATTGCCACAAGTCTGACTTAGCGCCAGTTGGGGCATTAACTTGCTGGTGCCACATATGAGTGCGACGCTCAGCGTTACCGTAGGCACCTTCTTTCTCAACCCACATAGCGGTTGGCAGAATTAAGTCAGCACTCATAGCAGTAATGGTTGGGTATGGATCTGACACTACGATAAAGTTTTCTGGGTTACGGAACCCTGGGTAAATTTCATCGTTAATGTTCGGGCCAGCCTGCATGTTATTGGTACACATGGTCCAGTAACAATTAAGCTTACCGTCTTTGAGCATACGGCTTTGCAGTACGGCGTGGTAGCCAGGTTTTGCTGGAATAGTGCCGCTTGGCACTTGCCAGGCTTTCTCACAAATTTCTCTGTGCTTGTCGTTGGTCACAACCATGTCAGCTGGCAGGCGGTGAGCAAAGGTACCTACTTCACGGGCAGTACCGCAAGCGGATGGTTGACCTGTCAGTGAGAATGGGCTGTTACCTGGGGTGGCAATCTTGCCGGTCAACAAGTGTATGTTATACAACATGTTGTTAGCCCATACGCCGCGGGTATGCTGGTTAATCCCCATGGTCCATAGACTCATGATCTTAATGCTTGGGTCAGCATAGGCTTGAGCCATTTGCTCTAACTGTTCAATCGGTACGCCACTCATTCGTGAGGCGTAATCGGCCGTGTATGGCTTTAAGAATTCAGCGTATTCAGCAAAGCTAATGGCACTTGAGCCACCGTCGCCTGGATTTTTGGCTTTTTGCTCTAATGGATGCTCAGGGCGCAGGCCATAACCAATATCATCGACGCCTAAGGCAAACTTAGTGTGCTTGTTAACGAAGTCTTTGTTAACTGCGCCGTTTACTATGATGTAGTTGGCAATGTAGTTAAGGATCACTAAGTCAGATTGCGGCTTAAACACCATGGCGTTATCGGCCAAGTCAAAGCTGCGGTTAGTGAAGGTTGAAAGTACATGTACCTTGCCATTAGGATTGCTCAGGCGGCGATCCGATAAACGCGCCCACAATACTGGGTGCATTTCGGCCATGTTAGCGCCCCACAATACAAAGTGGTCAGCGGCTTCTAAGTCGTCATAACAACCCATAGGCTCATCCATACCAAAGGTACGCATAAAGCCCACTACGGCCGATGCCATGCAGTGACGAGCATTGGGGTCTATGTTGTTGGTACGAAAGCCTGCTTTGTGCAGTTTAGCGGCGGCATAGCCTTCCCAAACAGTCCATTGGCCTGAGCCAAACATACCAATGGCAGTCGGGCCTTTAGTGGCTAAGGTGTGCTTCCACTTTTGTGCCATAACATCAAAGGCGGTATCCCAGCTCACTGGCGTAAACTCACCTTCTTTATGGTATTGGCCATCTTTCATGCGCAGTAACGGCGTCGTTAAACGGTCCTTGCCATACATGATTTTTGATAAGAAATAGCCTTTGATACAGTTCAGCCCGCGGTTTACTGAGCTTTCTGGGTCACCTTTAGTGGCCACAACTTTACCCTCACGGGTACCCACTAATACGCTACAACCGACACCGCAAAAGCGGCACGGGGCTTTATCCCAGCTGATGTCATTGTTTTGCTCGGCGGCCTCAACCATACGGATTGGCAGGCTCACTCCGACAGCGGTAGCTGCGGCAACGGCGGCATTGGCTTTTATAAACTCGCGACGACTGATGCTCATGGTGTGATCTCACTTGGTTGTTCCAGGTTATCGACCTGGTGATATATCAAACTGCTAGACAGGACGCCGGGCAGGGAGTTGATGATTTCCACATTATCTAAAATCAGCCCTTGCCGATTGGCCTCTAGCGTCACAATTAACTTGCCCTCAGGGGAAGTGGCATGCAACTCAGCACCTTCAAGCGCACTGATTTGTCGTTGTAATTCGGCCAGTTCATTGACGCTGGCGTGCACGACTAAGCTGGTAATATGGTATTCGCCTGACATTGGCAATCCTCGAAAATAGGCAATCTCAGCGCTTAGTAATTAAGCTGCGAGAAAGAATGAGTTAAGTGTATGCCAGCGATAGCGCAGCGATATACCTAATCAGAGATAATAGAAATGTTTCTTGATTGTGATCATGTTTTTGGGTGTGATCACCATCAAAAATATCAATATTAACGCTGAATTAGCTAATTTTTACGGCTTGAATTTGAGCATTTAGCTAAGTGCTAGAACACTTATTTAGCGGCCAATTTATAAGCTTGTTTGATAGTTGTGCTGGCGGGGTTTTATGCCTTGTTGGCGAAGGCTATGCTAGGGCGCCTAAGTGTAACACTTGGCTCTGGGATGGGGCTTTCGAGTACCAGCTTAAATAAAAACACACTAAAAATCAGGGGTGACTTTTAGTGTGTTTATTAATGTGAATTGCGGCATTAAGAGTGAAGACTCTTAAGCCTCTTAAGCCTTGCCATTAAAGAATAGTCGAGGCCATTTTGCGGCGCAGATAAGCAATTTGCTGCATGTGCGGTAAATCTTTCGGACAGTTATCTTGGCAACCCAGTAAGGTCATGCAGCCAAATACGCCATCTTGATTACCAATCACATGGTAGAAATCATCAGCGGTGCGGCTATCGCGGCTATCCATTTCAAAGCGCGCGATTTTCATCAGGCCAACGGCACCGACAAAGGTATCGCGCATTTGCTTAGTGGCGCAGGCAGATACGCACACGCCACATTCAACGCAGCGCTCAAGCTCATAAATCCGCGCCGCTTCTTCTGGAGCCATAGGATCTTCCAGTCTATGGATATCTTGATCTTCAGGCTTAGGGTGCAGCCACAGCTGTAAACGCTCGGCGATTTCGCGCATAAACTTACCGGTATTTACCGATAAATCACCAATCAATTCAAAGCCTGGCAGTGGCATCAAGATGATTTCGCCATCAGGATAATTGGCGGTTAAGGTGCGACACGCCAGTGTCGGCAAACCGTTAATCACCATAGCGCAGCTACCACAAATACCGGCGCGGCAAACAAAATCAAATTGCAGCGATGGGTCTTGATGCTCGCGCAGTTGATTTAAGGCGATGAACACTGTCATGCCTGGCGTTTCAGTGATCTGATAACGCTGCATCTTCGGCTTATCTTGGCTATCTAACGGATCGTAACGGAAGATGTTGATATTAATTTGACGGCTCATAATGGTTGATTTCCTGCCGGTTGAGATGGAATTGTGGTTAAGGTATCGGTTAAGCGCTCGTTCGGCGCTTGCAAATGGCTTGGCAAGTCAAAAGGCATTAATGCCCGTTGCACGGCATATCTATCGGCATCGTTACCTAAGTCAGCAAGCACTTCTTTGATAGCTTGCTGGCGCTTTTCAGTGTCAGGATGAGGGATAGTATTGTCGTTGCCATAACCGCGATATCCAGGTGGCAATTCCATTTTCATTACATCTAAGGCTTCATAATGCAGTACTGGCTCTAAGGCGTTGGCATCTGGCCAAGTGGCCAAAGTGCGGTTGAGCCAATCTCTATCGTTACGCTGCGGATAATCTTCCCGTGAATGGGCGCCGCGGCTTTCAGTGCGGGCAGCTGCGCCGCAAGCAACGGTTAGGGCTACGCGTAGCATACGAGTGACGCGCAGCGCTTCCACTAGTTCAGGGTTGGCGTGGCGTTTTTTACAGGTGAGACCAAGATTTTTAGCGCGTACTAATAAGGCTTTAAGCTCAGTCACAGCTTTTTCAAGCTCTGGGCCATTACGGAAAATACCCACGTAATTCATCATGATGCGCTGCATTTCATGCTTAATCTTGAATGGGTTTTCTTCGCCATTGCCATCGACCAGTTGATCGATTTCGCTCTTCAGCTGAGTGCCAAACTGTTCAATCAGCTTAGTATCGATTTCTAAATGGTTTTGCTCACAAAAATCAGCCACGTATTTGCCGATGATCATGCCGCCTACCACAGTTTCGGCCACCGAATTACCGCCTAAACGGTTAAAGCCGTGCATGTCCCAACAAGCCGCTTCGCCAACGCTAAACAAGCCTTTTAACTGCGGGCTTTCACCGGTGGCGTTAGTGCGCACGCCGCCCATAGAATAATGCTGGGTTGGGCGCACAGGGATCCAGTCTTTACAAGGGTCGATACCTAAGAAGTACTCGCAAATCTCTTTCACTTCACGCAGGTTATTTTCAATATGATCGCGGCCAAGCAAGGTGATATCTAGCCATAAATGCGGGCCATAAGGGCTATCAACGCCTTTGCCTTTACGCATATGTTCAGTCATGCGCCGTGATACTACGTCCCGTGAGGCAAGCTCTTTCTTTTCCGGCTCGTACTCAGGCATAAAGCGATAACCGTCTTTATCCCGCAAAATACCGCCATCACCGCGGCAACCTTCAGTGGTTAAAATGCCTGCTGGCACAATAGCGGTGGGGTGGAATTGCACCGCTTCCATATTGCCTAAGGTGGCAACACCGGTATCGAGTGCTAAGGCTTGGCCTATGCCTTCACAAATAGTGGCGTTGGTGGAGATTTCATAAATCTTGCCATAACCGCCAGTGGCGATAGTGGTAGATTTGGCCACATAGGCACGCAGCTCACCTGTGATTAAACAGCGAGCAATTACGCCATGGCAGCGCTTGCCGTCATGAATAAGCGATAAGGCTTCAATGCGCTCATGTACTGGTACGCCCATGGAAATCGCTTGGTTATCTACCGCGTACAGTAATGAGTGACCTGTGCCATCGGCGGTATAACAAGTACGCCATTTTTTGGTGCCACCAAAGTCGCGGGCATTGATTAAGCCATGGGCTTCTTCCGCTTCATTCAGTGTGACCTTTTGGGCGTTCATGATCACTTCGCGTGGGCCTGCGGAAATTCGTGACCAAGGCACGCCCCAGTGAGTTAATTCGCGAATGGCTTTAGGCGCGCAGTGGGCAAACATTCGAGCTACGTCTTGATCGCAGCCCCAGTCAGAACCTTTGACGGTATCGTGAAAATGCACATCTTCGTTATCGCCCATGCCCTTGACAGTATTGCCAAGGCTGGCCTGCATGCCGCCTTGCGCGGCGGCTGAATGTGAGCGCTTAGCGGGAATTAACGATAACACTAAGGTGTCAAGGCCGCGCTCCTTGGTGGCGATAGCAACTCGTAGGCCTGCTAAACCGGCACCAACTACTAATGAGTCTGTATAAATGATTTTCAAATCAAATCCTTATCTAATAATTTAGATAGCTTTTTATTAATCTATCATCGCTTGGTAGCGACTAATGGCTGTAGCTACTACTTCACTTAGGGGAATAAGGCACCACTGGCTGAGTTAACTCACTGCCAATGGAGATATAAGTGATAAGACTGAGTGAACCTAAGCACAATAAATAGACCAGCAGCACCTTAGCGATATTACGCACTAACGTACGGTTATTACTGAGACCCCATTTCACTATCACTCGGTATAAACCAAATAAACCGTGGATAAGTACTATGGGTAATAGCAGCACATACAGTAACCAAGCGTTGTCGTGGTAGACGCGCTCAGCCGACAGATGTGGGCCAATTTCTGGGTTTAAAATCATGGTTCCAAGATGCACTGACACTAAGAAAAACAGCAAGAAGCCGGTCACCATCTGCCAAAACCAAATGCGGGTGTCACCATGTTTAATGTTGACCATAAAGCCACGCAGCGCGCGCCATTGACCAATTTGGACGGGAAAGCGGCGTAAGGCAAAGGCCGCGTGAATTAACACTATGGCTAAAATCACCACAGAAAATATTTGAGTCACTACAGGGATACCATGACCACTTTCAGTAAACATGCCGCCTTCAAGTAGTTGCACTACGTGATAGAAGGCATCTTTACCTAATAAAATGCTCGCCTCAAAATGCATATGCACTAACAAGAAAGCGCCCAGAATAATACCGGTTAGACTCTGTAAACCATCGGCTTTCGCCGACCATGCTTGGCCAAATGGCCCGCCATTAATCGCGGTAGGGACTCGGTTTTTGGTTGACATCAATTCACCTTTTACTGGCTTGGACTAGGAGTTAATCGCCGCCCCTAGACCCAAGTTTTTCCTGGTTGAGTTAAGCCGTCATCCTGCTTGCATGGGTTGACGGCTCGCTTGACCCCTTGATAGCAGGTCACAATATGGCGCTATAACATCATGCCGCCAAATACGAAGCCTAAGGCCACGCTGGTTGCAATAGTGATAACACCTGGGATGAGGAACGGATGGTTAAATACTGCCTTACCAATACGGGTTGAACCGGTATCGTCCATCTCAACCGCTGCTAACAAGGTTGGGTAAGTTGGTAATACGAACAGGGCGCTAACGGCAGCAAATGAAGCAATAGCCGTTAATGGGCTAACACCGATAGCTAATGCCGCAGGCATTAAGGCTTTGGTGGTGGCGCCTTGTGAGTAGAGCAGCATAGAAGCAAAGAATAAGGCAACGGATAACATCCAAGGTTGGGTTTCCAGTAAGCTGCCTGATAACTCTTTAATTTCGTTGATATGATTAGATACGAAGGTATCGCCTAACCAAGCCACACCTAATACGCACACACAAGCAGACATGCCTGATTTAAAGGTGGCAGCGTTAGAGATTTCACCAGCATCTAAGCGGCAGAAAATGGTGATGGCGGCAGCGGCAGTCAGCATGATCACCATAATGGCTGAGTCACGTGGCAGCACAGGGTTAGTGATTAAGCCAACCATGTCAGAAATCGCAGTGGCGTAAGCCATAACGGTGGCAATCGCCACTAAGAAAATGAGCACTGAACGCTTGGCGCAAGGCTGGATTTCTACTTTAGTTTTGCCGCGGATTTTCACTAAGCCTTTAGCTAAACGATCTTGATAGATAGGATCGTCAGCCAGTTCCTTACCCATTAAATTGGCAACGACAGCGCCGACCATACAAGCGATAAAGGTTGATGGAATACAGATAGCCAGCAGCACTAAATAATCAACGCCAAGTGGATCTAAGATGCCAGAGAAAAATACTACAGCGGCAGAAATCGGTGAGGCAGTAATCGCAATTTGTGATGCAACCACAGCAATTGATAATGGGCGTGATGGACGAATGCCTTGCTCTTTAGCCACTTCAGCAATTACAGGTAAGGTCGAAAATGCTGTGTGACCAGTACCTGCGAACAGGGTCATAAAATAGGTGACCACAGGCGCTAAAAAGGTGATTTGCTTTGGGTGACGACGCAACAACCTTTCAGCTTGTGCTACTAAATAGTCCATACCGCCAGAGACTTGCATAGCAGCAATGGCAGTAATTACCGCCATGATGATAAGGATTACATCGATAGGAATAGAGCCTGGGGTTAAACCTAAGCCCATAGTTAAAATAAGAACGCCCACACCGCCAGCAAAGCCTATGCCCATGCTGCCCATGCGAGCTCCGAGGAAAATCGCGCCGAATAGTACGACTAATTCTAGTATTATCATTATTTTAGCTCTTTTTTGTTGTTTTTATCCTTGAGCAGTTTCGAATGCCTGCTAAGGTCCCTCTGGTTTGTTCATCCGTTGCTTTAAGTGGTGGGCTGAGAGTTATCTCAGCCCGAGTCATCAAGAGTTACGCTTTGCTTAACTTGCGCTTGGCCTGATATTTAGGGTTCATGAGGTTTTCAACTGACAAAATCTCATCAAGTTCTTCGGCGGTTAATAGGCCGCGCTCTAGTACGACTTCACGCACATTCTTGCCGGTTTGAGCGCAAATCTTGCCAATAATGTCGCCTTCATGGTGACCTAAAATTGGGTTCAGATAAGTTACAATGCCGATAGAGTTCATCACATGGCTCATGCAGATTTCTGGATTAGCGGTAATGCCAGATACGCATTTCTCGCGCAGCGACACACATGCATTGCCCAGTAAACTTAACGACTCAAACATGGCCTGACCAATCACAGGCTCCATCACGTTAAGCTGTAATTGACCGGCTTCTGCCGCCATAGTGATAGTGATGTCATTGCCAACAATCTTAAAGGCCACTTGATTGACAACCTCAGGGATCACAGGGTTAACCTTGGCTGGCATGATGGATGAACCGGCTTGCAGTTCTGGCAGATTAATCTCTTTAAGGCCGGTGCGTGGACCAGATGACAGTAAGCGTAAGTCGTTACAAATCTTCGACATTTTAACTGCCATGCGCTTAATGGCACTGTGCAGCATGACGTAAGCGCCGCAATCTGAGGTCGCTTCAATTAAGTCATCGGCAGGCACATAAGCGCGGCCAGTGATTTCAGCCAGACGCTTAATAGCTAAGCTTGAGTAGCCTAATGGCGTGTTAAGACCTGTACCAATTGCGGTTGCGCCTAAGTTCACTTCCAATAACAAGCCTTGGCACAGCTTGATAGACTTAATTTCTTCGCGCAGAGTCACGGCAAAGGCATGGAACTCTTGGCCTAAGGTCATAGGCACAGCATCTTGCAGCTGGGTGCGGCCCATCTTTAATACAGTTTTGAATTCTTTGGCTTTAGCATCGAAGGCATCGATGAGATCAGATAAAGTTTCAAGCAACAGATCGGTACTATTGATGACGGCAATACGGAAACCCGTTGGGTAAGCGTCGTTGGTAGACTGGCTCTTATTGACATGATCGTTAGGGTTAATCACATCGTAACGGCCTTTTTCAAGACCCATGAGTTCAAGCGCTACGTTGGCAACCACTTCATTGGTGTTCATATTGACTGAAGTACCAGCGCCGCCTTGATAAACATCGACAGGGAATTGATCAATAAATTTGCCAGTCGTTAAAATTAAATCGCATGCCGCAATAATCTTATCGGCAACTTCTTGGCTTATTGCGCCTAATTCACTATTGGCCATGGCGGCCGCTTTTTTAGTGATAACCATACCGCGGACTAATTCAGGAACATCCGAAATTTTTTGATGACTGAGCTTAAAGTTCTCGATGGCACGCAGGGTGTGAATGCCGTAATAACACTGATTGGATACTTCTTTGGTGCCCAATAAGTCTTCTTCTAACCGTACGCTATTAGTATCTTTCATTTCAATCCTATTAAATCAGGTTAATAGTAAAATGCTTATCCGAATATTGAGTGTCGGGAAGTGTTACTTAATTCAGATCAACACTTAAATTACTCATCGAATTTATGAAGGAGGAGTGTCTCCTTAGCAACGCAAAACAAGCTTACCTTGATTGGAATAACAGAATGTCGAGCATGATCACTTAACTAAGCTTAATTGGTTATTTGTTGTATTTGTTAGATAAAGCTCGCAACTTCGCGGCTAATGTGAGCCGTTACTTAATAATGACTAATCCTTAAGTGATAGTGCTATCTATTGCCTGAAAAATGGTTTAATCCGCGTGTTAAGGCTAATTTCACCGAATATCTAGGCGATTATTTACGGTTTCAGTTATTTTTTCATTAAATTTAAGTCACCTTCAGTACTTCTCATTCGTTAATTTAGCGTTATCCTCTTAAATTGTGTGCCTTAAGTATCATTAGTTAGCATAATTAACTGCTAAGGCGTTCTGTTTTAAAAAATAATTTATGACAATAAGTGACAGCAAAAAATGGCTAATTAAAATAAATTGCCAATGCGTAAATTAGTAGTGACTTATGTTTGGCACTCTATTAATGGTTAAATTATGGTTTATACCGCAATGGCATAAAGTTAATTTGAAAAAGGTATTAATAAAGGCGCTGCAAATTAATTGAGTTAGCTAATGCTAATTGTTGAAAGTGATAGTTTATTTGGTGCAGACTGCATTTTATTCATTATGATAAGTTTTATTTATGAGTTTTTTATATTTAATGCAATCAACTTCCGTGAGTGACTCATTAACCTCAAAGTCAACATTGGTATTTTAAGCAATTAGCCGCCGGCTTTTAATCCAAGCCATCAATCTTGGACTCGCAGTTATGCGCTGGCATTTAAGTCTTGGCCATCTACAGTTTAACTAACCAAAAACTTAGTACTAATTCGCTGAGATATTTATGCCAACTCCTGACATTGCTCAGTACAGCAAAGAAATCGGGCCTAACTGGTTTGCCTCTGTCATGGGCACAGGCATCATTGCCAATGCCGCAGTGGGATTACCGCTATTTGGTGAAAGACTCCAAGGTTTTGCCTTAGTGGTATGGATAATCGCCGCGCTAATGTTAGTGCTATTACTTGTGCTTAAAGTGACTCAAGCCATAGCTCGCCCCCATGTATTGCGTCGCCAATTTAATGATGGCGTGATGGCGCAGTTTTTTGGCGCGCCGCCTATGGCGATGTTAACTGTGGCTGGCGGCGCTGTGCTGGTGGGGCATCACGTGTTGCCACCAAATATCGCTATTAATATTGCCTGGGTGCTATGGTCACTTGGCACTATCACAGGCGTGCTGACCGCGATTGTCATCCCTTATTTGCACTTTACCCGTTATGAAATGCAACAGGATGCGGCCTTTGGCGGCTGGTTAATGCCTGTGGTCCCGCCTATGGTGTCGGCCACGATTGGCGCCTTGTTAATTCCCCATGCGAGTAGTTTAGCGTTGCAGCAAAGCTTGCTCTATGGCTGCTACGCCTTGTTTGGCTTAAGTTTGCTGGCATCCCTTATTATTATCACCTTAATTTGGAGCCGCTTAGCTCACTCAGGTTCTTCAGGTAGCGCCCGTGTGCCAACCTTATGGATAGTCTTGGGGCCACTTGGTCAGTCCATCACGGCCATAGGCAGTTTAGGTGTGGTTGCTATGCAGGTCTTACCTGCGCCATTAAGCGTTAGTTTTCATACCATGGCGTTACTCTATGGCGTGCCTGTGTGGGGATTTGCTGTGTTTTGGTCCATGATAGCGGCGCTACTGACGCTGCGGGCAATCTATCGCAACATGCCGTTTGCTTTAACTTGGTGGGCATTTACCTTTCCTGTGGGCACTTGCGTGACGGGAACGACGCAATTGGCGCACTACACTGGCCTTGGTATGTTCACTTGGGGCGCAGTAGCCTTATTTATTGGCTTATTGTGCGCTTGGTTGATTGCCACGCTTGGGACCATTCATGGCTTAAAACACGGTGGGATTTTACTGGTACCGACGGCGGCGCCTGCGGTTAAGGCGCAAAAAACTGCGCCTAAGCCGACTAAATCACTCAGAACACCTAAGTCTAAGTCCTAGCGCCTTTTAATAACCTGTGAGCTCCATATAGCCAACGCCTTGGTGAGTGCCGGTAAGGGTGACCGGTCCTTCCCAATAGCGAATCGATAATGGCATTAAAGCGTCAGGGTTGAGCGCACTGACAGTGACATCAATCTGATGTTTAGCGACTTCGACTTGCCATGCTATGGGGATGGTTTTGCCATCTATGTCATGGGTTTCTAGTGCTGTGACTTTTATGTCACTTGATGCCAAGCTTTCGCCTTGACCGTCGCGGTGCATTAAGCGGCCTGCATAAAAGTTCGCTTGTTCACTGCCATCACCTCGTAGCTGAAATAGCATTAGCGCTGTATCTTGATTTAAGCGCAGTGCAAACCAGTCCCAGCCTTGCTGGCCTTGGGTTAAAAATTGCGAGCTCCACTCTCTATCAAGCCAAGCTTGACCTGTCACTGGCACCACTTTGCCTTCAATAGTCACTTCACCACTAACATCAATAAACGGCTGGCTGTAATAGTGCGAGGCAACAGTGCCATCGTCGCTTTTAATGCTATAGCCATTAGTGCCTTGCAATTGGTAAGGCGCCTGACTGCTTAGTTGCAGTTGATAGCTAAAGGCTTCATCGCGACCATTGAGTGTGGCGGGAAATAAGTCATCGCTAGCGCTTCGCCATTGCCAATCATCAATAAAAACGCGTAGCGGCGAGCTAGCCACCCCAGCTAATTGGGGGTGGCCGCGGGACCAAAGTTCACTGGCAAGATGCTGCTTGTGGGTGGTGACAGCACTATGGGCTAGGTATAGCTGCTCAGTCGCCCAAGCATTGGGGCTGGGAGCATTAACACTTTCGCGCTCTGGTGCTGGGCTTGTGGCCGTCGCGATTCGAAACTGCGTCCATTGTAGCCCCAAGCTTTCACCTTGCTCTGTCGTCAGATTCGCGGTGAGATACCACCACTCAATACGATAATCATTATGGGCTTGATGGTCTTCTGGAAAAATAATAGGAGTTTGCGGCAAGACCTTGGCATAGCTTGCTTCATTTGGGTCGAGAGTCCCTGACCCCATAAACTTACCCATGCTGTTACTTTCTGGGTTACTTATGTCACTTAGATTGTCTATTGGTTCGCAGGCTGTGGTTAACAGTAGCGCGCTAAAGAACAGTCTCTTAAGCATTAGAGCACCTCCTGCTGCAAGCTACTGATTAATGGTCGGCGGGTTTGGCGGATTAACGGAATAGCAACGGCAATGGCGCAGGCCAATAACGCCAGTAGGCTCACCTGCACATAGGCCCACCAATCCCACACCATGACTATGCTCCAGCCAAACGCTTGCAGGGTGACTTTATGTATGAGTAACCAGCCAAAGATGGCGCCTGCCGGTAATGCCAAGAGGCAAGTCATTAATACCATTAACAGCATTTGTATGCTCACCATGGCAAATAGTTGCGGGCGAGGCACACCTAAGGCGTAGAGGCGCGCCAGTGGCGCTTGGCGGTTTTGCATGAGCATCATGCTGGCACTAAAGAGACCAATGGCGGCAACGATTAAGGTCAAGCTGTTAAGCACGACGGTAATAGAAAAAGTGCGTTTAAACAATTTAATCGCTTCGGTTTTTATCTTGCCTTGGCTGTACATCATGGCGCTAGCTATGCCTTGCTGTTGCAACTGTAATTGCAATTGCTCGATATCGCCTTGCCAGTTCACGGCAAAGTTGCGCTGCTTATTGGATAGCCCTGCCTTTTGCCATAGGTCTTCACTTATCATCACTTCGCCTAAGGGTTTGCCATAGTCATAATAAATGGCGCTAACCATTAGTCCTTGTGGGAATAAATGTTCAGTAGCACCCAGTTGCAGGCGATCACCAACCTTGATGTTATGCCTTAATGCCAAAGGCTCGCTTAGCATTAGGCTTTGACCTTGAAGCAGTTCTTGCCAGTGAGTAGCACTCGCCTCCTTGATGGACACCGTGGCCTGCATGGCATCATTATCGCGGGATAGCAGCATGATGCGATGACGCGGCAATGCTAGCGTGGCGCCATTTTTGGCTAATGAGCTTTCGCCTTGAATATCGCTTTGATGAGAGAGGCTTATATGGCTAAAGCCTTCCCATTGAATAGATACGCTATCAATGCCTGGGGTTTGGTGCAGCCACTGCTCAATCTTATCGGTGTCATCAGGGTTAGGGCGTATGTATAAATCCGCATGGAGGCGATTATCCATCCAAGTTTTTAAGGTTTGCTCAAAGCTGTCAACCAAAGTATTCATCGAGATATTAGCGCTTAGCGCCAGTAGCAGCGCCATCATGGCAAGGGCGAGCGGCGCTGTTAGCTCACGGGTTTCGGCCAATAAATACTGAGTGAGTCCCTTGGGCGCAAATTTCTCCAGTACATTGACTAGCCATAACATCAGCTGAGGTAATAGTAAGGGCATAGCTAACGTCAGTACGCCAAGGAGCGCTAAGCTGTAGCGATAATCCGTACTGAAAGGAATGAGCGCAGCTGCGCCAGACATTAAGATGCAAGCCGTTATAAATTGCAGTTTGTGGCTGCGATACTGAATAAGGCTTTGAGTATATTGAGTGCCAGCGCGGGCTAATGATTGTGTTGTGAGCGCGCGGTATAAAGGAATGCAGGCAAGCAGCGCCGCAGCTAAGGTTAGCGCTATGGCTTCACCTAACCAAGCAAGTTGCCAGTAACCTGGCAGCAAACGCGCACCATAAAGTTGCTCTAATGTGATGGCCACCATAGGTTGCAACCATTGGCTCAGCTGCAGCCCTAAAACAAATCCAAGGCTCGCGCCAACGAGCACAAGTAGCAGCAGCTCCAGCAGCAATGCCAGCATTAAGGCGTGGCGCGTGACCCCAGCTTGTAGCAATTTAAGCAATAAGCGCTGGCGCTTCATTAAGCTGTAGCGAATGCCGTTATAAGCAATAAATAAACCGACCACAAATGCCAGCATGGCCATGGCTTGTAAATTAAGGTGAAAACTGGCGGTGAGCTCAGTTAATGCCTCACCTTGGTCGCCCATTTTTAAACTGTTACCTGCACGCAGTAAGCGCTCGACCTGCGCGAGCATTAGCGGGTCGTCAGTCATCACCGCAATATAGCTAAGCCGCCCCGGTAAATTTAATAATTGCTGTGCCACGCCTATATCTAGCAAGATATTGAGGCCAAGTCCCGCGCTGTCAGGCAATGGTTGCAAGCTGATGATTTGGCCTGCCAGCACTAATGAGGCTGAATTATTACTGGTTTTGTTAGTGGTTTGATTGCCAGCAGTACTGTCTCTTGGGGTATCCGCGAGCTTTGCATTTAACCTATCTGCCAGACTTTGGCTAACAATGGCGAGCATTTGCCCTTGCAATAAGCGCCCTAAAGGCAAGTCCGGCATGGCATCTTGCTGTTTATCAATATGGCTGTTGGCTGATGCTGAACTATCTTGGTGGCTAGTTTTTGCGCTTCTTAATAATGCGGTGGCAGCTATGATGTCGCTGCCATTAATTTGCCAGCGTTGCCCTTGATCATCAACAACTTGGCCGTCTAATACTGCAAGCACGGGTAAACCTGCTTGTCGCAACACAAAATATTGCGACTCATCTAAAGTGCCTGTCGAGCTTGGTGGCAAGATATGCGCTGTGGCTTGGCGACTTAAAAGTTCAGTGGCTTCGCTGTAGCTGCGCACCGCATTTTCATTGGTGGCTTTAACACCTATGAGTAAAGTGACAGCTAAAACAATGCCGAGCAGAATTGAGCACGCTTGCAGCGGCTTGTGGCGATAGTGGGCTAGAAACACCTTAAGGCTCATCAAGCTAAGGGTGAGCGACTCTTTCGTGATGAGCATGACGTTCATGATTTAGGCCTTGAGCACTTGAGTCGGGTAGGCGTTAGTCTCTGGGCTTAAGTGCTGCAGTATTTCAACTTGAGGCAATTCAACTTGAGGTAATTCTAGGAGTTTGCCTTCTCTTAATTGCCAATGACGCTGCATAAAGCTGGCGCACTCCATAGAATGCGTCACCATTAAGATGGAGCTGCCAGCTTCTGCGGCTAGTTCTCGCAGTAGCTCAATGACTTGCAGACCTACTTGTCTATCAAGATTACCGGTGGGCTCATCGGCCAGTAACAACTTAGGTTGATGGGCTAGGGCGCGCGCGACGGCAACACGCTGTTGCTGGCCGCCAGACAGTTGCTCTACGCTGCGATGACTAAGATTGGTGAGTTCAAGTTTATTGAGGAGATGATCGCACCAAGGGGTCCATTCTTGACCAAGTAAGTGCAGGGGAAAGGCAATGTTATCTTTGACGTTAAGGGGGGTCAATAAGTTAAATTGCTGAAACACTACGCCAAGGTGGCGGCGGCGAAAATCGCTCCAGCGGGCATCTTTCCAATGCAAGGTGGATTCACCGTCTAAAAACAGCTGACCGCTATCAGCAAATTCAAAGCCAGCCATTAAGTTAAGTAAGGTGCTTTTTCCGCTACCACTGGGGCCAGTAAGCGCCACAGTTTGACCTTGAGCTAAGCTCAAGCTGACATCATTTAAGACGCCATGATAATCCGCACCATCATTAAAGCCCTTACTGACACTATCGACTATCACAAGTTCAGCCACGACCACTTCCTGTGTTGAGAGCATTCACTTATAAGATAACTGAATGATTTTTATGCGCCAACTAATTATTTTGTGATGATTGTTTGATTTTTGATCGGCAGGTTTTGCGCGGCTGCATTCTTGCTTGTCATTAGGGGGCAAACGCGGCACTATTCTCACCTTGTCGCTTAGGCGACTATCCGTTCGGATGAAGGTAGCAGGAGAGTGGGGAATTGACCCCACACCGACGAGGCAACTTCTTGCCACTGCGACAACGCAGCAGGTAAAGAAGCACTCTTTCAGGTGCCGCAAGGCGTGGACTGTTACTGGACGAGCCTCTGGAGAGACTGGCATAGCTTAACGCCAGCGCCGAAGGCGCAAGCTGGAATAAGGTTAACTTATCTTGATGACTATCGAGATGATGTGAGCTTGTTTCAGTGAAACGCTCAGGCAAAAGGACAGAGGAGAGGGTGACTGCTTTGCCTGTTTGCCTAGAGGCTGGACTTTGGTCTTTTGCTCTCGGTCTAAACTGCATCTGCCTATTTGTTGGGCGGATTTGCCAGCCATTTCTTTTCCTCCTCGTTTATTACTTAGGTTGTTTTGTAAACTGAGGATTTGTATGAATTTGCACGATGTTATTGCCCACATTAACGCCCTTGTCTGGGGGCCTGCTACCCTAATTTTACTGGTTGGTACCGGTGTTTACCTGACGTTACGTTTAGGTTTTATGCAGGTATTTCGTTTGCCTATGGCCTTAGGTTTATTGTTTAAACCATCCCAAGGTAAGGGAGATATCAGCCCATTTGCCGCGTTATGCACTGCGTTATCGGCCACCATAGGTACAGGTAATATTGTGGGTGTGGCCACCGCCATTAAAATTGGTGGACCTGGGGCCTTATTTTGGATGTGGTTAGCCGCCTTTTTTGGCATGGCAACCAAGTATGCCGAATGTCTGCTCGCCGTAAAATATCGCACAGTTGATAGCAATGGCCGCATTGCTGGTGGCCCTATGTACTACATAGAAAAAGGACTCGGCCTGCCTTGGCTGGCTAAAACCTTTGCAGTATTTGGGGTTGGGGTCGCCTTTTTTGGTATAGGTACCTTTGCCCAAGTAAATGCCATTAGTGATGCTTTAGATATCGCCTTTAAAATCCCTCATGAAATGACCGCCGTGGTGTTGACCAGTGTGGTGGCCTTAGTGGTGCTTGGGGGTGTGAGCCGCATTTCCGCGGTGGCGCAGCGCTTAGTGCCAGCCATGGCAACAGGCTATTTACTTGCTTGTGGCTGGATTTTGGTGAGCTTTTACGATCAAATTATTCCAGCACTAGAGTTAGTGCTGCACGCGGCATTCACCCCTATGTCAGCTACTGGCGGCTTTTTAGGTGCAGGCGTAGCGCAGGCCATTCAAATTGGTATTGCCCGCGGCGTGTTTTCTAACGAGTCAGGGCTAGGTAGTGCGCCGATTGCAGCGGCTGCGGCCAAAACCAACTCTCCTGCCGAGCAAGGCCTAGTCAGCATGACGGGCACCTTTTTCGATACCATCATTATCTGCACTATGACTGGCTTAGTATTGATTATCACTGGGGTGTGGAATGGCGACGCTTCGGGCGCGGCTATGACTAGCGCTGCATTTGCCACAGGCGGAAATGCAATTATTGGTCAATACTTAGTTACCATAGCCCTAGTGTGTTTTGCTTTTACCACTATTTTGGGCTGGAATTATTATGGTGAGCGCTGCTGGCATTATTTAACTAAAGGTCGTGGAAGCCGAGTCTATCAGCTGATATTTCTGACCTTGATTGCTGGTGGCGCCTTTATCAAATTGGATTTAATTTGGTTACTGGCAGATACAGTCAATGGCTTGATGGCGATACCTAACTTGATTGCCATTATCGGTTTAAGACAAGTTATTTTGGCTGAAACCTATGACTACTTTAAACAATTGAAATCAGCTACTGGATTAGCGGCAAGTTAAGCTTCCTGTGGCGACAATATTGTAATGGAGGACATAATTGCGCCCACTTCCCCCCTCAGCGCCGGTGCCTGCATCGGCCGACAATAGTGCGCCCTTACTGGGCCAAATGCGGTTATGGCTGGCATCACTCAATGACGATTTAAAATCGCCCATGCATACTATCAATGGCATGACGCAGTTGTGCCTGCAAAGCTCGCTTGAACCCCAAAACCGCACCGAATTAGAAGCCATCAATTTAGCCAATCACCAGCTTGAGTGGCAAATTAATAACTTACTTATGCTGGCGGAACTTGATAGTCAAAAATTCACTTTCGACAGCCAAGCCTTGTATATTCTGGGCTTAAAACAAGGGCTAGAAGAACAGTGGCGGTTGTGGGGGCGAGATCTACAACAGTTGATTTTTGATTGGCCGCAATGTGGCAAGATAGTGGCGGATGGCACTAAGTTGCAGCGTTTGCTGAGCTGTTTACTGCATTTTGTGGCTAAGCAAGGCGGGACACCTGTGTGTAGAGCCAGGTCGATGGCGGATATTAATCAAGTCAATTTGCAGGTGGAAATCATTCCAAGCCATTGGGGTGGCAATGGTAATTTAAGTCAGTTAGAAAAAATCTTCGATATGTCATCGGGCCTATCGCTGGCGAAGAAGCTTGCTGGCGTGCTCGGTGGTCAACTGCGATTATTATCTTTTGAGGGCGAATTTGGCTTTCAATTTGAACTTAATTGCGAGCGTCCACGCGACGGTGGTGGCACCGGCATTATCCCTCAAGCCGATCAGGATTTACCTATATTACTGGTTGATGATCACGGTCTTAATCGACAACTCGTCATGGCTATGTTTGAGCGCTTACAACTGCCATTACCGGCGATTGCTGAAAATGGCTTGGAAGCGCTGCAATATTTGGCAGAAAATCGCGTCCAACTGGTGTTAATGGATATTCAAATGCCAGTCATGGATGGAGTAACAGCCTTAAAGCGGCTGCGCGCTCAACCAAAATGGCAACACTTAGCTGTGATTGCGCTTTCTGCTAATCATACCGACAGCCATGTGCAAGGTTACTTAAACATAGGTTTTAATGCCGTGCTGCCTAAGCCATTTGATTTTTGCTACCTAAAGCAAGTGCTGCATCAATTTGGAATAGACTGCGAGGAAGCGCAAAGTATTGCTGACATTGATAAAGGTGTGTGGCCAGCGCACGCCGCGCTGGATTGTCATAAGGCCTTGGCGCGGCTTAATTTTGATGGTGAACTCTACGCCGATTTATTGGTGCGCTTTGCAACCGGACAGCCACAATTATTAACCCAAATCCCAGAAGCTTATGGCGCCGGTGATTGGCAAACCTTAGCGCGTTTGCTACACACGCTTAAAGGTGTGGCCGCAAGCTTAGGCAGCGATCGCTTGTCGCATTTAGCCACTGAAGCGGGCGATATTATTAATCAAGGCAAAGAGTGGTCAAGTGAGTCCATGCTGAGCTTATTAATGGACATTATTATGGCCATTAATTCGTGGCGAGAATTGCAGCATCTCAATGAGCTTGGCGAGTCGATTAGTGATTTGCAGTTGCACCAGTGCCTGCTAAAGCTGCAAGTGTTTTTGCAGCAATCAGACGCCGCCGCAGTCACTTTAGTGACGCAGTTGCAAGCTTGCCGACATGAGCATTTGGCAGATTATCAGTCAGTGTTTGGATTAATCAGTAAGTTTGAATTTGATAAGGCGCTGCAGGAATTGCAACCGCTTATGAGTAAGCCTAAGTAGATGAATACTAAGTGACGCTATGTTTAGCGTCGCCACAAGGCTAATGCCTTGATTGATACATGTTAAATAATTGGGGGCGCTATTTTAGCGCCCCTAACTTTTTTCATTTTAAACTTTTTTCATTTCAAATCATGCGCGCTTACTTATACGCTTTCTTCTAATGAGTATGGCAGAGCTTGCAAGGATAAACGCACATCGGTTTGGGTCGATAGGCGCAGCAAGCTATCCATGGCTGTATCATTCGGCAGAACCGCGCTGCACCAGAAATGACCATCAATGAAGCTTGATTCTATGATGCTACCCACTTTGCGCCAGCTTTCACCCATGTCCATTTCCAGTTCGGCATCGCTTGTTGGCGCTTGCGCTAACTGACCAGTCACTACATAGAGGGCGCGCTTATTACCACCGCGATATTTCATGCGCGCTATGGTTTCTTGCCCCATGTAACAGCCTTTAGTAAAGCTAATACCGTCAATGGCTTGGATGTTGGCCATTTGCGGCACAAATTGCGCACTATGATTAGCGCCAATGTTAGCTATGCCTGCGCTAATTTCTAAGGCTTGCCATAGGCTTGAGTCTTGAATGCTTTGCTCATGACTAATACGCTCGCTTTGCTCTTTAGTGAGCATTAACAAGTAACCGTAATCGCATTTAAGCAGAGTGCTGCCATCGGCTAAATAATTGACTGAGTGCGGCAATTCACCAAAATGCTTGGTAATAAAGGCGTCACTATCGCGGCCAGTCACACCTAAAATCTGCCACTGCTCAGATACATCACTGAGCTCAACCTTGCTAAATACTGCGTACTTTTGCATCTGCGGTAAATCAATGGCTAAGGTATCTTTTGGCATTAATAGCTGCAGGTAATCATCGCGGCCAAACACGCGAAAACTTGCGATCATCTTGCCTTTAGGGTCGCAGTGCGCGCCAAAGCGCCAAGTCTCAGCGTCTAAACGAGTAATATCTGCAGTGACTTGGCCATTTAAAAAAATCCGTGCCTGCTCACCCATAAGCTGTAACACACCAAAGTGAGTCAGCTGACAAATGGCTAGGGTGGGTTGGGATATGGCTAATGGCCAACAATCAGCGACGGTTTTCATGGCAAGTTCCTACAAATATATGAATGACAGCGATTGTATGCTTAAGGGGTTTACAGCTCAAGCAACATAACAAGCTGCTGATGATTAAGGCGAATTGCTCACTGCTTAGGATTAATCTGATTTTATCCCTCTAACCTAGTAGAATATTGGCCAATTTGAGCGCGGAAGCTAATTTCTGCGCAGGGTAATGATTAGGATTAACTATGGCCATTCGTATTAAGCTTCACCCAAAAAGGGAGAAATCCCTAGAACGTCATCATCCTTGGGTGTTTGCCAGTGGTATTCACAATATCAAAGGTAAGCCAGTCAATGGTGATACCGTTGATGTGGTTGCCCATGATGGCAAATGGTTGGCCAGAGGGGCGTGGTCAGAAGCCTCACAAATTCAAGTGCGGGTTTGGACTTTTGATAAAGAAGAACAAATAGATAGAGACTTCTTTATGCGCCGCATCATTCGCGCCCAAGCAGGCCGCGAGCATGTGATTGCTGAGCAAGGCTTAACGGGTTATCGCTTAGTGGCGGCAGAATCTGATGGCTTACCTGGCATTACCATAGATAAGTACGCCAATGTGCTGGTGTGTCAGTTATTAAGCGCTGGCGCCGATTTTTGGCGTGATACCTTAGTGTCTGTCTTGGCTGAGCTTTATCCTGATTGCGCCATTTACGAGCGCTCAGACGTAGAGTCGCGCAAGAAAGAAGGCTTGCCATTGGTCACTGGCTTATTGCACGGTGAATTGCCAGCTATGCCTGTGATTATTGAAGAAAACGGCATCAAGATAGCTGTGGATGTGATTAAAGGCCATAAAACAGGTTTTTATTTAGATCAACGTGATAACCGCGCCATCGCTGGCCGTTTTGTCAAAGGTAAGTCAGTACTTAACTGTTTTTGCTATACCGGCACCTTTGGTTTATATGCCGCTAAAGCTGGCGCCAGCAGCATTGAGAACGTTGATGTATCAGCGTTAGCATTAGCCACTGCCCGCGAAAACATGGCGATTAACGCCATTGATGACGCTCATGTCAATTACAACGAAGCCGACGTGTTTAAGTTGCTGCGTGATTATCGCGACCAAGGTAAAACCTTTGATGTGATAGTGCTCGACCCACCTAAGTTTGCGGATAACAAGGCGCAACTTAACGGTGCTTGTCGCGGTTACAAAGATATCAACATGATTGCTATGCAGTTACTGAACCCTAACGGCATATTATTGACCTTTTCGTGCTCAGGATTAATGCCGGCTGACTTATTCCAAAAAGTAGTCGCAGACGCGGCGCTTGATGCTAAGCGTGATATTCAGTTTATCGAGCGTTTAAGTCAGGCATCGGATCATCCGATTGCTGGCGGCTTCCCTGAAGGATTTTATCTTAAGGGCTTAGTGGCGCGCGTGTGTTAATCGCCCGAGCACTAGTCGCTAAGTAATCGCCAGACTAGCTGGTTTAACCTTCTGTCTTGCAATAAAAAAACACCCAGATTCAGCATCACTGACTCTGGGTGTTGTTGTCTCTGATTGCCATTAATTCATGTGCTACAGCAGGCCATCAACTCAGGCTTAGTGTAACAGTCGGGTGCGAATGGTGCCGTCAATCACTTGCAGTTGCGCTAAAGCTTCTTCAGCATCGCTAGTATCAACTTCCATCACTACATAACCTATGTCGGCGGTGGTTTGCAGGTACTGGGCAGCAATGTTGATGCCTTTTACCGCAAAGGCTTGGTTGATTTGAATTAATACCCCTGGGCGATTGCTGTGAATATGCAGTAATCGCGAAGTACCTGTGTGCTGTGGTAATGACACTTCAGGGAAGTTAACCGCAGATACGGTTGAGCCATTGTCTGAGTATTTAGCGAGTTTGCCCGCGACTTCAATACCAATGTTTTCCTGTGCTTCGGCGGTGCTGCCGCCCACATGCGGGGTTAAAATGACATTGTGTAAACCTTGCAGCGGCGATACAAAGGCCTCGTCATTGGAGGTTGGCTCGACGGGGAACACGTCAATGGCGGCGCCGCTAAGCTTGCGCTCCTTTAATGCCACGGTTAAGGCATCAATATCTACGACTGTGCCGCGCGAGGCATTGATCAAAATACTGCCTTGGCGCATAGACGCTAATTGCTCTGCGCCTATCATGTTGCGCGTTGCATCGGTTTCAGGCACGTGCAAACTAACCACGTCAGAGTTGGCTAATAATTGCGTCAGGCTATGGATTTGCTGGGCATTACCGAGCGGCAATTTATCTTCAATATCATAGAAAGTAACCCGCATACCTAAGGTTTCAGCCAATATGCCAAGCTGAGTGCCAATATGGCCATAACCTATGACGCCTAAGGTTTTGCCTCGCGCCTCAAAGCTGCCAACGGCACTCTTAAGCCAACCGCCTTGATGCGCTAAAGCATTGCGCTCAGGAATGCCCCGAAGCAGCATAATAATTTCACCCAGCACAAGTTCCGCTACGCTGCGGGTATTAGAAAATGGCGCGTTAAACACTGGAATGCCAAGCTTTTCTGCGACCTTGATATCCACTTGATTAGTGCCAATACAAAAGCAGCCAATGGCAATTAATTTGCTGGCATGCTGCAAGACTTCAGCGCTCAAATGGGTACGAGAACGTATGCCGATAAAGTGAGCATCACTAATGGCGGCAATGAGCTCATCGCCAGTTAATGAGCCTTTGTGGCTAACAATATTGCTGTAGCCCGCTCTCTTTAACACTTCCATGGATGAAGGGTGCAGGCCCTCAAGTAACAGAATTTTTATTTTATCTTTATTAAGCGAGTGTTTCGCCATAGGGCACCTTCAATTGAGTGTTTTATGTCTTTGCCAAGAGCCAATAATGGGAGAAATATCAGCTTAACGCGTGTAAATCAATTGCACTGTTACCTGTATCACCTTGTTGCGCCATTGGTGGTGATTACAGTTAAAAATTAACTTATCACTTTTATCTTGAGTTGTAGAGGTCTAGATGGCTGAAGTAATAGTTTTTTATGGCGAACAATTGGCGGTAGCAATCTAGCCACACTGGCTATCACTGGCTAAGTGCTAGTGGCTGGGGCACGTTTACAAGCAGTAGCAACTAAACATAGCGAAACTGTCCCGTGGTTTTGCGACTAATGATGGCGATACTTCTTAGATTTTTTATTTCATTTTGGTAGTTTAATTTCAGAAAGTGGGGCGGGATCTGGCGTAAGGCCCAATGATTAGCAATATTTGTGGCGCTGGATTTTTGCGCGCACATGTTGTGTTTGTTTGGTTAAAACTTTGCGCTTGCTGTTGGTTTGTTGTTGGTTTGTTGTTGGTTTGTTGTCGAGCGCCTAGCAGTTAACAACAAAAAATTGATAAACCAGTGGTTAATGTTGGATATTCTAATATTCATTTAAACTAAGTGATCTTTGTCTCTTGTCCTTATTATTTCACTGGTTACACTGCTGCCATTGCGAAGACATGGGGTGTAATTTGTATGGAAGTTTTCATCAGTTTGGTTGGCATGATGTGCTTAATTGGCTTAGCGGTGATGTTGTCGGAAAACCGCCGCGCCATTAAATTACGCACTGTGCTTGGGGCCTTGATATTTCAAGTGTTCTTTGGTGCTTTCGTGCTCTATGTGCCAGCGGGGCAAGCTGTGCTTGATAGCGTGTCATCGGGGGTGATGCAGGTTATTGGCTACGGTAATCAAGGCTTAAGCTTCTTATTTGGCGATTTAGCTAATTTTAGCTTGGGCTTTATCTTTGTGATTAACGTGCTGTGCGTGGTGGTATTCATCAGCTCATTAATCGCGACCTTGTATTATCTTGGCATAATGCAATTGGTGATTGGTGTTGTGGGCGGCGCCTTATCGCGCATTCTTGGCACCAGCCGTGCTGAATCCTTATCAGCCACCGCCAATATCCTAGTAGGTCCTATTGAAGCGCCATCTATGGTGCGCCCTTTCATCAAGCGCATGACGCGTTCTGAATTATTTGCAGTAATGACCGGCGGTCTAGCCTCAGTGTCTGGCGGCACTATGATAGGTTATATCCAAATGGGCGTTGATGTTAAATACATACTCACAGCCGCCTTTATGACGGCGCCAGCCGGTTTGTTATTTGCCAAATTAATGTGGCCTGAAACTGGCACCGTTGAGAACGACATCAACAAAATCATCGACGATCAAGAAGACAAGCCTGCCAACGTATTAGACGCTGCTGCCAATGGCGCCGCCATGGGTCTGCAACAAGTGCTGTCAGTTGCCGCGTTATTGCTTGCATTCGTGGGCTTGATTTCGTTAGTCAATGGCCTGATTGGTGGCGCTGGCGCTTGGTTTGGTATTGAAAACTTAACCATGCAATACCTACTCGGATTCGTTTTAGCACCGCTCGCTTGGGTGATGGGCGTGCCTTGGAGTGAAGCTCCACTTGCGGCCTCTTTCATTGGTCAAAAGATGATTATTAATGAGTTTGTGGCCTACATGGACTTCTTAGCCATCAAAGAGCAACTTTCTGAAAAAACCCAAATTATTATCAGTTTTGCCTTGTGTGGCTTTGCCAACTTAGGCTCGCTTGCCATGGTGATTGGAGGGTTGGCGGCGCTGGCCCCTGAGCGTCGTAAAGATCTCAGCGCTATGGGTATCAAGGCTTTAATTGCAGCCGCAATGGCCAACTTAATGAGCGGCACCATTGCTGGCTTATTGTTTAGTTTAGGAGCGTAACATGACACCACATATTAATGCCCAGAAGGGTGATTTTGCTAAGACACTGTTGATGCCAGGCGACCCACTGCGCGCTAAATACATTGCTGAGAACTTCTTAGACAATGCCCGTTTAGTGACAGATGTGCGCAACATGTTAGGTTATACCGGTGAGTATCAAGGTAAGCCAGTGTCTGTGATGGGTTCTGGTATGGGCATTCCTTCTATCTCGATTTATGCCAAAGAGTTAATCACTGAATACGGTGTTGAAAATATTATCCGTATCGGTTCGTGTGGCGCCATTAGCGAAGATATCAAGCTGATGGACGTAGTGATGGCCATGGGCGCGAGCACGGATTCGCAGGTGAACCGCAGCCGTTTTGCTAACACTGACTTTGCTATGATTGCTGACTTTGGTTTGCTGCGCCGCGCAGTAGATGCCGCTGAGCAGCAAGGCGTGAATTACCGTGTAGGTAACTTGTATTCATCGGATTTATTCTATTCAAGCGATGATAATCGTTATGATTTAATGGAAAAATACGGCATTTTGGGCGTTGAAATGGAAGCCGCTGGTTTATATGCCGTTGCTGCTGAATACGGTGCTAAAGCGTTGGCCATGATGACTGTCACTGACCATATCCGTTTAGGCCAGCACTTAACGGCAGAAGAGCGTCAGCATACTCTCAATGAAATGATTAAGCTGACCTTAGCGGCGATTCATACCTTATAAAAAAGTGAAGATTTACCCTACAGGTGTCAGCGTACCCATCCCAATAAAAAAGGGGCGTTGACACCACCCCTGCTATTTTTTGCTGCTGTTCTGGCTGATTGTGTTTGATTAATTGATCTCACATTCATCATGAGTTCAAATTCTGCGCGAGCATTGCCACTTTTTACTCCTCATTTTTTTCTGTTTGCTGACGATTGCAGGCGCAATCTTGGCGCTATAAACACGCATTTTTACTATTTTTTCGAGTAATCAGTGCGCTGCAAGGTCTCAAGTCGTGTAAAAGCGCTAGCATCCCCTTAGCTAAACCCATTACACTGTTTTCTTTTTCATGCTCTAGGATGCAAATATGAGTATCTGGTTTCAACCTGTCACCATAGAACAATGTGAACAATTAGATATGGGCATCAATGGTAAAGGAACCTTGATGCAAACCATGGGCATTCGTATCACTGAGATTGGCGATGATTACATGACAGCCACTATGGAAGCGACTCCAGCTGTGCATAATCCCTTGGGGATAGTTCACGGCGGCGCCAATGTGGTATTGGCCGAAACTGTGGCTAGTTATGCTGCTAATTTTGCGGTGGATTTCACTCGCTATTTTTGTGTGGGTCAGGAAATTAATGCCAATCACATTAAAGCGGCGCGCAAAGGCCTGTTAACTGCAACGGCTAAGCCGATTCATTTGGGCAAACGCACCTCAGTCTGGGAAGTGCGCATTACTAATGCGGCCGGTGAATTAACTTGTATTACGCGCATGACAGCTGCCGTGGTTAAACGTGCGCAATAACTAAGCGTTCTTGCAAATAATTGTCATTTACCACTCTAACTTGATACACATCAAAGTATTAACAAAAATTTGAACTTATTCTCTAGATTGGTCTTTTAATCTGTAATTGCGATTGCTTTCATTTGTTTTAATCGTTTTGTATAAAATCGATAACTCGCTATTCTAATTGCAATCAGATTGAAGCCAATAATTTGGCTTAGGAATTCAAATTTTTAGCATCATAAATGATGCATTGGAGTGTTAAATGGACAAGCAACCTCAATATCTTACTTCTCAAAATGGTGCACCGATTAGCGACGATCAAAACTCGCTGTCTGCCGGTGAACGTGGCCCGTTATTACTGCAAGATTGGCACTTAATTGAGAAGCTCGCGCATTTCAACCGTGAACGTATTCCTGAGCGAATCGTGCATGCCAAAGGAACCGGTGTATATGGGGTGTTTACCTTAACCAAAGACTTGAGTGACTATACGATTGCCGACCATTTCAATGGTGTCGGTAAGCAAACCGAAACTTTCGTGCGCTTTTCTACCGTTGGCGGCGAAATGGGTTCTGCCGATGCTGAGCGCGATCCGCGTGGCTTTGCGGTGCGCTTTTATACTGAGCGCGGAAATCACGACATTGTGGGTAATAATACCCCGACCTTCTTTTTACGCGATGGCATTAAGTTTCCAGACTTTATTCATACCCAAAAGCGTAATCCGCACACTAATTTAAAAGATCCACAAGCGATGTGGGATTTCTGGGCGCTGAATCCAGAAGCTATGCATCAAGTCACCATCTTAATGTCAGATCGCGGCATTCCAGCTAACTATCGTCAAATGCACGGTTATGGCTCCCATACTTTCTCATTATGGAATGCCAAGGGCGAGCGTTTTTGGGTGAAGTTCCATTTCAAGAGTCAGCAAGGCATAGCTAACTTAACGGCTGAGCAAGCGGATATTTTAAAAGGCATAGATCCAGACTCAAGCCAGCGCGATATGGTGGTTGCTATCATGGATAAGCAGTTCCCACGCTGGTCGGTGAACGTGCAAATCATGCCAGAAGCGGATGCTAACCATTACCGTATCAATCCGTTTGATTTGACCAAAGTGTGGCCACATCAAGATTATCCGCTGATGGAAATTGGTGTGTTGGAACTTAACCGTCTGCCCCAAAACTATTTTGCTGAAGTTGAGCAAGCGGCAATGGCGCCAAGTAACTTAGTGCCAGGTGTGGGTGCCTCACCAGATAAAATGCTGCAAGCGCGTTTGTTTGCTTATGCCGATGCCCAGCGTTATCGCATCGGAGCTAACTACAATCAATTAGCGGTTAACTGCCCACATGCAACAAGCAGCAATCATTACCAGCGCGCTGGTGCTATGGCAGGCAGTCAGTGCCCATATCATAGCCATCAAACTGGCGGTGATAGCAGCGCTAACTATGGTCCAAACACTCAAGATACGTTAATGGAAGCGCCAAACTTGAGCGAGCCACCATTACGCTTAGAAGGAGAAGCGGCGCGATACAGCCGTTACGAGCAAGATGACTATAGCCAAGCCGGTAACTTGTACCGCATCTTTAGTGAAGATGAAAAGCAGCGCTTGGTGAGCAATATTTGCTCTACCTTAAGCCAAACTAGCTTAGCGGTGCAGCAGCGTATGGTTGAGCATTTTACTTACGCGGATAGCGATTATGGCCTGCGCGTTAAGCAAGGCTTAGCTAAGTAAAACTAGCTAAGTAAAATTAGCCAAGTAAACAGCAGCTAACTTAATAGCTAAATCCAATGCCAGCCTATGCTGGCATTGTTTTTTAGGTTGCAGTAATAGCTCGCTTAATTGGTCTTAGCGCCACAATAAGGTCACTATGCCAATTAAGGTAAAGAGGATTGCGCAGCTGCGTCTAATCAAGGTTAATGGCAGTTTTTCCGCGCTATAATCGCCCATCATCACCACGGGTACATTGGCAAGTAGCATGCCGATGGTCGTCCCTAAAATTACCATAGCTAAATCATCAAAACGGCCAGCCAGTACGACTGTCGCCACTTGAGTTTTATCGCCCATTTCGGCCAAGAAAAATAACACGAAGGTGGCAATAAAGGCGCCATAGCGGTAAAAGCCGGTTTGCTCATCATCCATTTTATCTGGCACTAATACCCATAAGGCGATGGCAAAGAAAGAGGCGGCTAATAGGTAGTGCGCCATCTGCTCGGATATGAAGCCCATGGCCCAATGGCCAAGACTGGCAGCGGCGGCATGGTTGAGTATGGTGGCAAATAAAATACCGGCAATAATGGCAGTTTTATTGCGAAAACGCGCAGCTAGCAATAAGGCCAGTAATTGAGTTTTATCGCCAACTTCGGCGATAGCAACAGCGAATGTTGAGGTAAGTAGGGCGTCCATAAATCATCTTTCTCGGGGGGCGCTCATAATGAGGCAAGAAAACAAAAGCACAATGATCCCGCCACCCCAATAGTGCGGATCTTGTGCTCAGGTCTTGCTGGGCGCGGATACATAAGGCTATGTATGCTTGCTATGAATACCATGGCATGTGGCCAATTGTGTTGATATCCATCCCTACACTGACGTTATCCATTGGAATTGTCTGTCTAGGTTAGCTACTCCCCCGAAGCGGCGAGCATTGTAATCAAGCCATGGCGCTTTGCCAATCAAAGATTGTAATTATTCACCCTGCCAATGCCTGACTGTAATTTTTGAGCATTTGCGCCTAAAAAACCCATGAGATGGGTTAAAACCTAACAATAGGGTAAGTCATTGGACTTGTGCCGATGAAATAGCTTTGCTATGGTCGCGATAGTCTTCAAAAAAATATATGTGATATGTCAATGTTGAAAGAATGCGTTAAGCGATTTAGTCAGCCCCTGTGGCTGAGATAGATCTCTCTAGGATCCACTTAGCTATAGGGGCCAATTGTCACACTAAATATTGTATTTAGTGGTATACGATTGGGGATAAGTGCTTCCACAGCGATATTAATATCAATACGCTTTTGTGCAGTTCTGATGTCCTTTCTCAAAATAAATAATAAATAAAACAGGACGTAAACTTTGAATTCAAAGATATTAGGCTCAATCGCCATAGTGGCAGGCACTGCCATTGGTGCTGGCATGTTGGCATTACCCTTAGCAACAGCGGCTCTGGGTATCATACCTGCCATGGTGTTACTACTGCTGGTATGGGGTGTATCGGCTTATACCGCCTTACTTATGTTAGAAATTAACTTACGCTCAGGCGTAGGTGATAACGTCCATGCCATTACTGGTAAAATCCTCGGTAAAAAAGGCCAACTTATTCAAGGGGCTTCCTTCTTAAGTTTATTATTTGCATTAACCGCGGCCTATTTAACTGGCGGCTCGTCGTTATTGGTATTAAAAGCGCAAAATCTATTCGATATGCAGCTTGATAACCAATTAGCTGTGATTATTTTTACCTTGGCCTTAGGTGGTTTTGCTGCCTTAGGTGTGTCTTGGGTTGATAAAGTCTCACGGGTGTTATTTTCACTCATGATAGCCTTACTCATCTTAGTGGTGTTGACTTTACTGCCTGAAGTTAACTCAGTATCTTTATCGCAAACGGTAGTGGGTTCATTCACTAATAGCTGGATGATAGCCATTCCTGTGATCTTCACCTCCTTTGGTTTTCATGTATGTATTGCCACCTTAGTGCGCTATTTAGACGGGGATGCCAAGAGCCTAAAGCGAGTCTTATTAATCGGCTCAACCATACCATTACTGTGTTATATCTTATGGTTACTGGTGACCTTAGGCACAGTTGGCGCCACTCACATAGATTCATTTTCAGGTTCATTAGCGCAGTTAGTTACGGCTTTGCAGCAAATTGTGGCAAGCCCTATGGTGAGCAAAGCCATTTCATTCTTCGCCGATCTCGCCTTAATTACTTCTTTCCTTGGGGTGACCTTAAGCCTGTATGATTTTGTGGCTGAACTAATTCGAGCTGATAATAGCATTAAAGGTCGCAGCTTAACTTGGTTACTGACCTTTGTGCCGCCGTTAGCCTGCGCGCTCTATATTCCAGAAGGCTTTGTGGCTGTGCTAGGTTTTGCGGCTATTCCATTAGTATTTATGATTATTTTCTTACCAATTGTGATGGCACTTAAGCAGCGTCAGCAGCAGACTTCTGGCTATCAAGTGGCCGGTGGCAAGTTAGCCTTAGGCTTAGCTGGGATTGCCGGTGTCGTTATTATCGCTGCACAATTGTGGGTTGCTTTGTAACGATATTTGTAAAACAGTGTAATCACTAGGTTTTGATATGATAAAGTCGGGTAGAAACTCGGCTTTTTTTTGTCTTTAATTTGGCAGCGTTAGGGAAAGCTAATAATAGGTCTAGATGGAAATTACTAATGAAAAAATGGTTACTAACAGTTGTGGTCGCAACTAGTTTACCGGCCTTCGCTGATGAGGGCATGTGGCAGCCGCATCAATTGCCGGCAATGGCTGATGAGCTTAAGGCGAAAGGCTTAGAAATTGATGTTAACAACATAGCCAAACTCACCGAATATCCTATGAATGCTGTGATTAGTTTAGGGGGGTGCACCGCATCCTTTGTGTCCCCTAAAGGCTTAGTGGTCACTAACCATCACTGCGCTCATGGTGCAATTCAATATAATTCGACCCCAGAAAAAAACTTGCTGAAAGACGGTTTTCTAGCCAAAACCTATGCTGAGGAATTACCAGCAACCCCTGGCTCACGTATTTATGTCACTGAAGACATTAGCAATGTGACTCAAGAGGTTTTGGCTGATGTTGCCGCTAAGCAAGGCAATGAGTATTACAAGGGCGTTGAAGCGAAAGAAAAGCAGTTAGTCGCTAATTGCGAGCAAGGCGGCGGTTATCGTTGTCAGGTTTACAGCTTTCATAATGGACTAGAGTATTACTTGGTTAAGCAATTAGAAATTCGTGATGTGCGCTTAACCTATAATCCAGCCGGCAGTGTCGGTAAATATGGCGGCGATATCGATAACTGGATGTGGCCGCGCCACACTGGCGATTTCTCGTTTTATCGCGCCTATGTGGGCAAAGACGGTAAGCCTGCTGACTTTAGCAAAGATAACGTGCCTTATGAGCCTAAAAGCTTCCTTAAAGTCTCGGCCAAAGGTGTGAGTGACGGCGATTTTGTGATGGTTGCGGGTTATCCTGGTCGCACTAACCGTTATCGCACTGCGCAAGAAGTAGAAAACCAATTTATTTGGGCTTATCCCCGTGGTAAAGAGCTGCGCGAAACCTTTATCGATATCATCAAGTCAACCGCGCCTGAGGGCAGTGATGAGCGAATCAAGTACGAAAGTACCTTGGCAGGTCTTGCCAATTACGCGAAAAACTTTGGCTCTATGATAGAGTTTTACGGCAAATCTAACATGCTCGCCGAGCGCCAAGCTCAAGAAGCGGCATTGGCACAATGGATTAAGCAATCACCAGAGCGCAGCTTGCAATATGGCGATGCCTTAAATGAGCTTGAGCGTTTAGTTGAGCAAAGCCAAGACAATCAAGACCGCGACTTGCTCATGAGTTATTTGAACTCAAGCACTATGCTGCCCACCGCGCGCAAGTTATATCGTCTCGCCAATGAAAAGCTGCTGACCGATATGGAGCGTGAGCCTGGGTATCAACAGCGCGATATGGTTAGCATTAAGTCTGGCATGGAGCGTATTGATCGCCGCTACGCCGCGAGTGTGGATAAAGCCTTGATGCTCGAAGTGCTGAGCCGTTATCAGTTGTTATCAGCCGATCAGCGACTCCCTGCCTTTGATAAAGCCTTCAAAATCAATCAAAGCACGACTCCTAAGCAGCTCGCAAAAATCGTCGATAAGCTCTATGCCCGCACTGAGCTTAATGATCAGGCAACGCGGTTGGCGTGGTTAGATAAATCAGTTAATGACTTTACAGCGTCCAATGACAGTTTTATCCGCTTAGCTGTGGCCTTGTATGCATCTGACATGGCAGAAGAAGCTAAGGCGAAAGAATTGGCGGGTAATTTAATGAAGGTGCGGCCGCAATACATGGACGCCATCATTGCCTATAACCGTGAGCAAGGTAAACCTGTGTATTCTGATGCTAACTCAAGCCTTAGAGTCACTGTCGGCCACGTTAAAGGCTATCAGCCAAAAGATGGTTTGCAGGCACTGCCTTTTACCCGCTTAGAAGGTATTACGCAAAAAGATACTGGCGCTGAGCCATTTGATGCACCCGCTAAGCAGTTACAACTGATTAATGACAAGCAATATGGTGATTACTATATGGCCGCCATTGATTCTGTGCCGGTTAATTTCTTATCGACCTTAGATACCACGGGCGGCAATTCAGGCTCGCCGACCTTAAATGGCCGCGCTGAATTAGTGGGGCTGCTGTTTGATGGCGTTTATGAAAGCATCATAGGCGACTGGGGTTACAATAATGACATTAACCGCTCGATTCAGGTCGATAGCCGTTACATGTTATGGGTAATGCAATATGTAGATAATGCTGACAACTTACTCAATGAAATGGTGATAGTTAAGTAAGGGGGGGGCAGCTACGTAAGCTTGAGCCCACAGGCGCGATAAAGCGCCTTGATTTCAGCGGCCTCTAGGGGCCGCTTATTATTTTCATCCAACCCATCCAGACTTAGGGTCATCATGCCGATTCGCTGTAAATTTATCACTTTAAAACCAAGTGCCTGACACATGCGCCGAATCTGGCGATTGAGCCCTTGAGTGAGGCGAATGCTAAATTGGGTAGCACTAAGTTTTGCGCACTCACACGGCAAGGTGGTGACTTCTTGATAGCTCACTCCGCGCGCCATAGCATCAATAAAGGCCTGATTGATAGCAGGCGTCACAGTCACTAGATAATCTTTGTAATGACCAAAGTCAGGATGAAGTAAGTGCTGAGTTAAGTAGCCATCATTAGTCAGTAGCAATAAGCCGCGAGAATCCTTATCTAAGCGCCCAGCGGGATAAACGCGTGTGGGTAAATCCAGTTGATGGATGATGCTGCTGGGCATATGGGGCAGTAAGCGGCAATCAATGCCCACAGGCTTGTGATAAATCCAATAGCTGTAATTGGCTATGGGGCAAATCGGGCGACCATCAATCTCGACCTGCAATAACACATCATCGCCATGACAATATTCAACGATATCAGTATGGCTGGCACTCTTGCCATTAAGGCGCACATGTCCAGCCTCGATTAAGCGGCAGGCTTGGCGGCGCGAATGCTCGCCGCACAGGGCTATATATTGGCTTAATCGCATGATGGCATTCTCATCAAAGGGGTTACTTACTAAAGTGTTGTGGCACTAGTTTGCGCACTTTAAGCGCTAAGGCAATATCCCACAATAGATGGGTGATGACTAAGCACCAAGCGAACATTGGGTCGAAGCAGAACTCATCATGGCGCACATGGGGTGATAATAATTGAGGGTCACTGATATCTAAGTGGCTAATATGGCTGATGCTAAAAAATAATAATAAAAAGCTACATAGCATTAAAAACTTACTGAAATAGGCGCGATACATTATCCCCGCCAATAAGCTAGTGCAACCCAGTAGCGTGGTGGCGATTACGGCATTGTAGTGAGCTACAAAGTGCCAATGGCCGACATTCAGGGGCAGCACGCCCAGCATGAATAAACAAATCGATGAATAAATACCAATCCAAGCGACTAATTTAGTGAGGCCGCCGATAGGCAATGACATTAGCCCTATCATGGCAATAAACATGCAGGTGCTGGCAATAATTAACGAGCCGTTAAAAATGAAGGCCAACTTAAAAGTGCTATAGTTACCCAGTTGCTCGGGTCTAAAGTGGAAGGCATTGAACCCTATCGTGAAATACTGCTCTAGCAGCACGACACCTATGCCAATACAAGCCACTATGGTACTGGCAAAGATTAGCAAAATAATTAAATGATGCAGGTCGCAAAATTGATAGTCTTGATGGTGGTCAGGCAAAATGATTACTACAGGCTAAGGAGGCAGCGGGACATTAACATTATCAGTCGAAGTGAATAGTTATAACTGTCACAATTTAAGATGTACATTATACCTTTCCAGCATCAATCTGTGGACAGCTAAGGCTAAACCAAGGCCAGTGAATATGGTCATAATCGCGTGGATCCAGGTTAAGCTACCCATAGATACCCACAAGTAAGGTTGGTCAATTTGAATGAAGCTGAGCTTATTTAGATCAAAATGAAAAGACAGAGCTAACACGCACAGTAAACCGATAAAGCTGGTGATGGATAAAAAGGGATGACACCAGTTAGGATCTAACCTGCGGGAAATTAATAGCAAGCCAAAAAACACCCCTGTGGCAATATGAAAAATCAGCATGGCCATTTGGTGGGGGAAAGTGTCATTTACCGGAAATAGCCCTAATAGCATGATGCTAACGCCCGCGAGAATACCCACATAAGCGATAGCTTGGCATAAGGCGTGCAGTCTTAAAAAAATCAAGCTTATCATAGCTAAAATAAAACAACAGCCTGTGAGTAACAGGCTGATGTTGTAGATAATAGCTAAGGGTGATTGCAAGTAATCACCCAAGATATCGATATTGACAGTAAACAAGCTGAAACTTAATTTTTGGAACATCAATAAGGTAGTGATCGACATACCTATGCTTGAGATTAATACGCTAACCAGTGTCATATGGAACACTAGTCGGTATGGGTCAAAGCTATCGAGTTCAAAAGGCGGCGGCTGCACTGAGTTATTCCTTCATCAAGTATTCACTGAGTATAGCAAGCCGCGGCTTACTGTCTTTTCTCTCGCGTGATTAGTGGCGCTTACGGAAGATAACAATCGCAATCGCTACTACCGCTAAGATCATGCCGTACCAAGAGTAAGTCACTACGGCCAGCGGGCTGATGGTAAAGATAGACGCCAATAACAAGGCTTGAGCGCCATAAGGCAGTAAACCTTGAATAATACAGGCGAAAATATCTAATACACTGGCGGCGCGCTTTGGTGATACCCCGTGTTTTTCGGCTAAGTCTTTAGCTATATCACCTGTGACTACGATAGAAACTGTGTTGTTAGCCACACAAGCGTTAGTGGCTGCAACTATCGCGGCCATACCAAGCTCAGCGGCGCGGCATGAAGCTTCGCCTTGGGCTTTAGAAAAGCGAGCAATCAGCTTTTCAATTTGAGCACTCACAAATGTCAGGCCACCTTGCTGCTGCATTAATGCCGCTAAACCGCCAACCAGCATAGATAGGATGAAAATTTCCTGCATGTTGGTAAAGCCAGCATAGATATCTTTACCAAAGGTAATCACGTCATATTGACCGCTAATTAGCCCAGTGCCGCCTGCCAGTAAAATACCAATAGCCAGCACCACAAACACGTTAAGCCCTGCCACAGCCAAAATCAGAATAGTTAAATACGGAATAACTTTAACAAAATCGATAGGTTGGCTTGCTAGTTCAACATGGCCCTGACCTAAGAGAGTAAATACCACTAAGGTGATGAGTGATGCTGGTAAGGCGAAGATTAAATTCTCACGGAATTTATCTTTCATTTCACAGCCTTGAGTCCGAGTGGCCGCAATTGTGGTATCAGAAATAATCGATAAGTTGTCACCAAATAAAGCGCCAGACATTACGGCACCAGCCATTAGCGGTAAGCTGATCCCTGCTTGAGTGGCTACCCCTAGGGCGATGGGGGCTACTGCTGCAATAGTGCCCATCGAGGTACCCATGGCGGTGGCAATAAAAGCGGCGATGACAAAGAAGCCCGGCAGCAGTAACTGAGATGGAATTAACGATAAGCCTAATGCCACAGTCGCATCGACGCCGCCAGTGGCTTTAGCCACAGAAGCGAATGCACCTGCTAATAAATAAATCAAACACATAGCAATAATGTTGCTATGGCCTATGCCGGCAATAAAGGTCTCAATGGTTTGATTCAAGCGCTGCTTAGATAACAACACGGCAATGATAATGGCCGGTAAAATCGCGACTACGCTTGGCAGTTGGTAAAAGGCAAAATCTACGCCTTGGGCTTGGAAATATAAACCAGCGCCGATAAATAGCACTAAAAATACGGTTAATGGTAACAGGGCAATAATCGAGCCCGATTTAGGTTTGGCGATAACAGGATTGCTCAATGGTCTTCTCTCTTATTGTAGTAGGCCTAACACACGAACATCCATGGACTGCTGTGACGGCAAATTCGGAAGATCAAAACACATTCTGACCTTAATTTACGGCAAGAATAAGTGAATGATCGGTCTCTGTCAATTTAGCCGTCTAGATGTTTTTACTGCTGCGACGCTTTTGTGAGCTAAATCGGATAAATCCGTAAGGCTTTTTGAGCTTATAAATTGTTAATACTGATTTTTATGGTGGCCCCCTTGCTATTAAGCTAGCCAAATCCACGAGCATGTCCTTTAAAAACCGCGCGCCAGTTGGCATTTATATGGTCTTGGGTAAATTTGCTGTTTGTGTCGGCATCGATGCTGCGTACAATAGTTGTTAAGTCAATCTAATGAGCACGATATGCATATTCATATTCTCGGTATTTGTGGCACTTTCATGGGGGGTATTGCCTTGCTAGCAAGGGCTATGGGTCATCAAGTGACTGGTAGTGATGCCAATGTTTATCCTCCTATGAGCACTCAGCTTGAAGAGCAGGGGATCAGCTTGATCCAAGGCTTTGATCCTGCGCAACTAGATCATGGCCCCGATCTGGTGGTGATAGGCAATGCGATGAGTCGCGGTAATCCTTGTGTTGAAGCCGTGCTCGACCGCGGACTTAAATATACTTCTGGGCCGCAATTTTTAGCCGACTATATTTTACCGAATAAATGGGTATTAGCCGTGGCGGGCACCCATGGTAAAACCTCAACGGCGAGCATGCTGGCGTGGGTGCTGGAAGCTGCGGGTTATCAACCTGGCTTTTTAATTGGCGGCGTGCCGCAAAATTTTGGGGTTTCAGCCAGATTAGGCGCTACCGACTTTTTTGTGGTCGAAGCCGATGAATATGACAGCGCCTTTTTTGATAAGCGTTCTAAATTTGTCCACTACCACCCAAGAACCTTTGTTATTAATAACTTAGAGTTTGATCACGCCGATATCTTTGCCGATTTAGCGGCCATTCAGCGCCAATTTAATCATGTTATTCGCACCATTCCTTCCCAAGGCAAGGTCATTTGGCCAAGCGCGAATAATGCCGTGCGTGACGTGATTGCACAGGGCTGCTGGAGCGAGCAAGAAACCTTAAATCTAGATAAGGCCAATGCTGGCTGGTATTTAGAAGCCTTGTGTGATGATGGCCATGAGTTTGCCGTGTATCTTGATGGCGAGCTTCAAGGGGTTGTTAACTGGAGCTTAATTGGTCGCCATAATATGGAAAACGGCCTGATGGCGATTGCGGCTGCGCGCCACGTTGGGGTTGCTCCTGCTATTGCCATTGAATCCTTAGCGCAATTTGTTCCACCAAAGCGTCGCCTTGAGCAGTTAGGCGAGGTTAATGGCGTGACTGTATATGATGACTTTGCTCATCATCCTACCGCTATCGCAACTACCTTAGCGGCGCTGCGCGCCAAAGTGGGTTCTGAGTCTATTAGCGTGATTTTAGAAGCGCGCTCTAACACTATGAAAAGCGGTGTTCATAAAGATACCTTAGCTGGCTCACTGGTGTTAGCTGACAAAGTTTATTGCTATCAATCAGATGCCGTGCAGTGGGATATTCTCGCCGCTATGAAGGCTGCCAATATCGATGCTGAAGTATTAACTCAGGTGGATGAAATTGTGGAACGCGCCTGCAGCGCTCCATCTAAGCATATTTTAGTCATGAGTAACGGCGGCTTTGAAGGCATACATGGCAAGATTTTAGCTAAATTGGCAGGGAAGGCTTAATGGAGCACCATGTTAAAAGTATTAGCCTTGGCTGGACAGGCGCCTCGGGCGCCCCTTATGGCTTAACTTTATTAAAGTGTTTGCTGGATGCGAATTATCGGGTGTTTTTGATGATTTCATCGGCTGCGCGCGTAGTTCTTGCGACTGAAGAAGGGCTTAAACTGAGCGCTAATCCTGAGCAAGCTAAGGCGCAAATCTTAGCGCGCTTAGGTTGTCAAAGCGGCGATCTGGTGGTGCTTGGCAAAGATCAATGGTTCTCGCCGCCCGCATCCGGCAGCGCCGCCCCTAAGCAAATGGTGGTGTGTCCGTGCTCTACTGGCTCATTAGCCGCGATTGCCACTGGTATGAGTAACAATTTATTAGAAAGAGCCGCCGATGTCATGCTTAAAGAGCGCGGTCAATTAATCTTAGTGCCGCGGGAAATGCCGTTTAATAGCATCCACTTAGAGCACATGCTTAAGCTTACTCAAATGGGCGCTGTGATCATGCCTGCGTCGCCAGGCTTTTATCATGATCCCAAATCAATTCAAGATCTGGTAAACTTCGTGGTCGCCCGAATTTTAGATCATTTAGGCGTTGACCATGTATTAAGCCAACGCTGGGGCTATGACTCAGGCGTTAAGGCTGACACCGACAATTGAGAATGATATGAAACACACCATTGAAGAGATGATCTCAACCGCAGAGATTAATATTAAGCTGGACGAGTTGGCCGAGAAAATCAACGCCCATTACGTCAACAGTGAGCGTTTATTAATGGTGGGCTTACTGAAAGGCTCGGCTGTGTTTATGGCAGATTTATGCCGTCGTATTCAGGGACACGTTGAACTCGATTTTATGGCGGTTTCTAGTTATGGTTCAGCCATGACCAGCTCTCGTGATGTAAAAATCCTCAAAGACATACAGTCAGACATTCAAGGTCGTGATGTATTAATCGTTGAAGACTTAATCGACTCAGGTAACACCCTTAACAAGATCCGCGAAATGCTGTTGCTGCGCGAGCCTAAGAGCCTAGCCTTATGCACCTTGTTAGATAAGCCTGAGCGTCGCGAAGTCAATGTGCCTGTTGATTTCGTTGGCTTTACCATTCCTGATGAGTTTATTGTTGGTTATGGTATCGATTACGCTGAGCAATACCGAAATCTACCTTATATCGCTAAGGTTATTCCACTGGAATAAACCTAAAGACTCCCGCTGCTGCGGGAGTTTTTTTATCTAGGCTTCATTTTGACTTTTGTTAGGATAACTTCATGACTCAGGCCGCGCTTGAAATAATCGGATTACAAAAAACCTATAAAACGGGTGTGCATGCCGTCAAAGGCATTAGCTTAAGCGTGCCACAAGGCGACTTTTTTGCATTATTAGGTCCTAATGGTGCTGGCAAGTCGACCACCATAGGCATTATTAGCTCATTGGTGCAAAAGAGTGCTGGCGCGGTTAAAGTGTTTGGCCATGACTTAGATACTGAGTTAGAACAAGCCAAGTTATGTATCGGTTTAGTTCCGCAAGAGTTCAATTTCAACCAGTTTGAAACAGTACTGCAGGTGGTTGTCAATCAAGCCGGTTATTATGGTGTGCCGCGTTCTATCGCCATGGATCGCGCTAAAACTTATTTAAGTCAGCTCGATTTATGGGAAAAACGCAATAGTCAGTCACGGGAGTTATCGGGCGGTATGAAACGCCGTTTAATGATTGCCCGCGCGTTAATGCATGAACCTAAGTTATTAATCCTCGATGAGCCTACGGCTGGGGTTGATATTGAGCTGCGCCGCTCTATGTGGGACTTTCTACGCAACCTTAATCAGCAAGGCGTCACTATTATCTTGACGACTCATTATCTTGAAGAAGCTGAAATGCTGTGTCGCCACATAGGCATTATCGACAAAGGCCGCTTAGTTGAATGCACTAGCATGAAGAAGCTATTAAGCCAGCTCACCAAAGAAACCTTTATTTTAGATTGTCCACAAGGGCTTGAAAGCGCGCCTGTGCTTGATGGTATGGAGTGCCGCTTAGTTGATAAGCATACTGTCGAAGTGGATATTGAAAAGCATCACAGTCTTAATCAATTATTTCACGCCTTAACAGAGCAGAGCATATCCATTGCCTCCATGCGTAATAAGTCCAATCGTCTCGAAGAGTTATTTGTCCGTTTAGTGCAGCAAGGCGAACAGGGGAGTGCCTCATGAACCACTTATATTTAGTGGCATTTAAAAGTATTTTGGTAAAAGAGATTAATCGCTTTACCCGTATTTGGGTGCAAACCTTAGTGCCGCCAGCGATTACTATGACCTTATACTTCCTGATTTTTGGTAATTTAGTGGGCAGTCGCATCGGTGAAATGGGCGGCGTATCTTATATGTCGTTTATTGCGCCGGGTCTTATCATGATGTCGGTGATCACTAACTCTTATTCCAACGTGGCCTCGTCATTTTATAGCGCAAAATTTCAACGTAACCTTGAAGAACTGATGGTGGCGCCTGTGCCGCATTATGTGATGATTGCGGGTTATGTTGGCGGCGGTGTTGCCCGCGGCCTATGCGTGGGCTTGATAGTCACCTTAGTGGCGAGTTTCTTTGTGGACTTGCACGTAGAACATTGGGGTTTAGTCGTGCTGACCGTGTTACTTACCTCGATGATGTTTTCGTTAGCCGGCCTCATTAATGCGGTCTTTGCTAAGAGTTTTGATGACATCAGTATCATACCTACCTTCGTGTTAACGCCATTAACTTACCTTGGCGGCGTATTTTATTCCTTATCACTGCTGCCTGAGTTTTGGCGCGGCGTATCGACGCTAAACCCTGTGGTTTATATGATTAACGTATTTCGTTATGGATTTTTAGGCATTGCCGATATTAGCGTGCCTTTATCTGTGGCGATTATGATGAGCTTTTGCGTGGTGTTTTGGTGGCTGGCTTATTATCTAGTGTCGCGCGGCATTGGCCTTAGAAGCTAAGTGCTAGCGCCAAAGAATTAGTGGTTAACATCGGCTAAACAGAGTAATAAACAAGGGGAGCATTGGCTCCCCTTGTGTTTATCTGCTTAAAGGTTGTGACCTTGCGGCGTGACTTGGCGTGATGAATTAACTAGTTAAAACCTAAAGTTAGATAACTGCTTCATCAATAAGTTAGCTTCAACTTCTAGGTCTGATGACAAGCCCTCTGAGGTCTTAGTTTTATTAGCAATATCATCGGCAGACAGCGAAATGTTGTGGCAACTTAAGCCTATCTCCTTGGTCTGCAGTGCTTGTTGCTTGGCTGAACTGGCAATTTGTAAATTCATGGCGTTAAGCTTTTCTATCATGCTGACAATATCATTAAGCATTTCACCATTGGTGACACAAGCCGTTTTACCCTTAGCCGCCATAGTGCTAACAGTGCCCACTTGCTGTACTACATTTTGCGTTTCATTTTGTAGGCGCTCAATTTTCTTGCGGATTTCTTCGGTCGAGCTTTGAGTGCGGCTAGCTAAGGTACGCACTTCATCAGCAACCACAGCAAAGCCGCGTCCTTGCTCACCGGCTCTTGCGGCTTCAATGGCGGCGTTTAAGGCGAGTAAGTTAGTTTGCTCAGCAATGCCTTGAATGACATCAAGCACTGAGGCGATAGATAAACTCTCTTGCGCGAGATTATTAATCGATAGCGTCACCTGACTCATGCGACTCGTTAAGCTATCCATCTCATCGCCTAGGTCTTGCGCCACCACAGCCGTTTGCTTGCACTTGTTATTAGCAATATCTACGCCTGTCGCCGCTTGCTCGGCAGACATGGCCACGCTTTCTACCGATGTAGTCAGCCTATCTATGGAGTGAACAACAGTGCTCGCTATGGCTGATTGCTGCTCTGTGGTGGAACGCGCAGTTTTCATGTCTTGAACGATAAGCGAGCTGTGCTTAAAGATGTTTTTTGATGTGTTGTCTGATTGCCCAAGTAACGATTGAATTTCCGAGAAAAACTGATTCAAGCCATGACTTAATTTACCTAGCTCACCACTAGTATTGGTATCTAAGCGAGTGGAAAGGTCTTTGTTGGCGCTGATAAGACTAATTTTATCGATAGTTGCCACTATTGGGCCCGCAATGCTGCGGCCAATGATGGTGCCGACGACTAAGGCGACTAGCAGTAATACCAAGCACACGAAGGCGAGTGTCTGGTAGGTAGAGGTTTTTAATTGTTGTAAGTCTTGAACGGCTTCAGCTTCATCGATTTCACTTAATATGGCCCACTCAAGGCCGAGTATATGCATAGTGGCAAACGCTGAAATAACATTGTTATTGCGAAAATCCTTGATGATTTCTACGCCATTTTCACCTTTAAGGGCGCGGCGCGCGCTTGGCGTATCTACCGCTTGAATACCGATAGCCGTATTTTTAGCTGACAGGTTAGCGATAGTATCTGCGGATGCATTACTTTGACGCATGGCCTGTAAATAACTGTCTTTATTTTCCAGTAAGAAGCGGTTTTGGCTGCGTAATAAACCATCAGCCCCGACTAAGTAGACCTGACCGCTGTCACCTAAGCCGGAATTTTTCCAGTGTTGGTGGAAGGTCATGATGCCATTGATGTAATCCACTGGCATTTGGAAAATAAGCACGCCAATGGCGCCGGAAGCATCGTGGATTTCGGTAGCGATAAATGAGGCAGCATTTTCATAGGAAGGGTAGTACTTAGCAAAATCTTCTAATACCACTTTGCCTGGCTCGGCTAAGGCTCGCTTAAAAACCTTGCCTAAACCAGAGTCGGCATAGGGGCCTGAGACTAAGTTAGTGGCAAAATCTAATTCTTTAAACACTGAGTAGACCACATTACCTTCACGATCGACTAAGAAGACGTCGTAGTAACCAAAGGCCTGTAAAAACTCATTGATATTGGGATGATATTTAGTGTGGAACTTAGTGTAGTCAGTATCGTCATTGGTCGCATTAAGCTTATTTTTTTCGCCTAAGGGGTTAGTGTTACTGGCGATATAAGCGGTTTGAACTAGCTTGGCATTGTCTGACAATTGTGTGAGCTTAGCGCTGGCATTGCTGTCATAATCCTGATTAAGCTTGCGATATTGCTGGCTAAAGTCGTTATCGTAATAAGCAGTTAGGCTTGAGACTTGATTATCGTAGTTGCCATAGGTCTGTTGACCAAAGTCGGCGAAACCTTGGGAAAAGCCCTTCATGGCTTCTTGGATCATGGGTGATGACGCCATAGTCGTCACTTGGCTCGCGATAGTCCCGAAGTAAGCTTCGATTTCTTCTTTTTTGATTTCACGGATGGAGAGCAGTTGCTCACTGGCACGGTTGGTGATGGCATCTTCTGAATGGATATAAGTGCGCCAACTAATAATGCCGCCAGCAGCAAAAATACCTAAGCTACACATCAACATACAGGCCAAAATGATTCGATTTGCGATTGTCATAACTATCCTTGTCGCACTATTGTTCCTAAGTTCAGTATAGTCATGAAAATTAAATATCAATTTAAAGTGTATGAAAAAGAGAGAATTATCCTTAGTTAGGATTTTCAACAATAGAGTTTTTATGCTCTAACAGTTGTTCTATGGCAGTTTGGTTTTCAGTCGTTAATTCATTGAAATGATTTTCTAACTGAGCTTGAGCCTTCACGTATTCCGGGTGGGTCTTTTCTTGTTTCTGCCAAAAACGGTGCCGTTCGAGTTTTTGGAGTTCACTGCGTTTAAGAATTTTGTAATAGGCAATTTCTTGTTTAAGCCTAAATACTTCATCATCGACTAATTGCAGTAATTTATCTTTCGATAAGGTTTGTTGATTAAGCAGCACCAGCAGGGGATCTTTAGGTTGCTTAAGTTTGTCGCTGTCTGTGACTTTGGTAAAACCGAGTTGGAATTCAATTTCGTGCTGACGGAAATCATTCGGGCAGGTGGTTTGCGAAAAGATGACTTTGCCTTCTTTAATGCATTTATAAATTGCTCCGTGGCTAGATGAACTTATTAGTCCAATAGCAACAATAGTCAATAAGCTCAGTCTGGGATCGCTCATTTTGCTGAAAATCCTTTTTTAGCTACTGATATTACTGGCGTCAAACTAGAGCGCTTAGTATCATGATATTTAACTATCGGTTAACATTATGCGTGATGATATTGAGTAATACCAGCTTTTTAACTTAGTAAGGGCTAAGCCTCATAGCTAAATATGTGTTTGAATACATAGCCAAAGGCTTGAGCTGGGCTTGAATTAGTTTGATTTAGTCGCGAGTAAACTCGAGATTATCAATTAGCCGAGTCTTACCTAAGTAAGCGGCGGCTAAAATCACTAAGTGTTTATCAGTAGGCTCTGCGGGGTGTAAATTGCTAGCATTACACACGGCCAAATAATCGGGCTTAAAGCCCAATGCTTGCCATTGCTGCAAAGTGTTGGCAATGGCGTTATCTATATCCAGCCCTTGAATAACCGCCTGCTCTAGCCTATCTAGCCCTTGCTTTAATTGTGGAGCTAGTTGCATTTGCTCGGCGGTCAAATAGCCATTACGCGAGCTTAATGCTAAGCCAGACTCTGCTCTTTGAGTGTCAATGCCAACAATTTCAATGGGTAAGCATAGGTCGGCCACCATAGTCTTAATGACTTGTAATTGCTGATAGTCCTTATTGCCAAATAAGGCTATATCGGGCTGCACTAAGTTAAATAGCTTAGCAACCACAGTCGCAACGCCGCGAAAATGCCCTGGGCGACTGGCGCCGCACCAAGCTTCACTAATGCCTGGCACATCAACCACAGTTTGCGCTGCTAACCCCCTTGGATACATGGTTGACACTTGTGGGGTAAATAGTAAATCGGCGCCAACAGCCGTTAAGGCTTGAGTATCTGCGTTTAAGGTTCGTGGGTAGGCATCTAAATCTTCGTTAACGCCAAATTGCATGGGATTAACAAAAATCGACACTACCACTTTATCGGCGCGGGCAAGCGCTGAGGTCACTAAATGTAAATGACCTTGATGTAAGTTGCCCATGGTCGGCACCATAGCTATGGTTAAACCTTGCTGGCGCCAAGTGCGGATTTGTTGACGTAACTGCTGGATATTGTCTAAGCAAATCATAGTACTGCCTTAATTAAAGGTATGCTCTTCACTAGGAAAGGTGCCAGCGGTTACTTCGTCAATATAGCTTCGAACCGCAGCGCGAATATCGCCACTTTGTTGTAAGTAGTTTTTAGAAAAACGCGGAATATAACCGCTAGAAATGCCTAACACATCATGCATCACTAAGATTTGACCGTCAGTGTCTTTGCCTGCGCCTATGCCGATAACCGGAATGCTGAGGGCTTCAGTGATTTGCTTGGCAAGTTTGGCGGGAATACATTCGAGCACTAACAATTGCGCGCCAGCAGCTTGCAGCGCTTTGGCTTCACGCAATATGCGCTGACTATTATTCTCATCACGTCCTTGGACTTTAAAGCCGCCAAACACATGCACAGATTGAGGCGTTAAGCCAAGATGACCACACACAGGAATACCGCGCTCAGTGAGGCTGGTTACCGATGGCAATAACCACTCACCGCCTTCAACCTTAACCATGTTGGCACCCGCTTGCATCAGCAAGGCGGCATTGTGCATGGTTTGCTCGGTTGTGGCATAACTCATGAAAGGCATGTCGGCAATCAGCAATGCACGCTGGGCACCGCGGGCGGCGCAGCGGGTGTGATAGGCAATATCAGCCACTGTCACAGGTAAAGTGTCGCTGTGTCCTTGCAGCACCATACCTAATGAATCACCGACCAATAATACATCGACGCCTTCGGCATCAAAGGCAGCGGCAAAGCTCGCATCATAGGCGGTCAGGGCCGTGAATTTGCGGCCTTCTTGCTTAAATTTTTGCAGACTGGAGCTGGTGACTTTTGACATTGTTGTCGATTTCCCTATGTTGGCACACTCAGTTTGGTTGTTATAAGCGATTGCCAACGCAAGGGCAATCTTAGTCAGTCGAGTTTTTCGAGTTGTGATTGATATTGAGGAGTGAGCAATGAGGCTAAGCTCACGCCGTTTGGCAAGATGAGTTCAGGGGCTAATTCAAATAATGGGACTAGCACAAAGCTGCGCTGATGCATGCCGTAATGGGGTATGGTAAGACGCTCACTGGCCATAGTGAGTTGACCATAGAGCAAGATATCTAAATCTAAGGTACGCGGCCCCCAACGCTCTAAGCGTTGACGACCTTGCTGTAATTCAATGTGTTGCAGCGCATCAAGCAAGGCAAGAGGCGCAAGACTCGTGTCAAAGCTTGCGACCGTATTGATATAGTCAGGCTGCACTACATCGCCCATAGGCTTAGAGCGATACAGACTTGCCACGGCAAAACTGCCCGGCGCGGCTATTTGCTGTAAAGCTAAGCACGCGTCGGCTAATTGTTGCTGTGGCTCATCAAGATTAGCGCCTAGGGCGATATAGACTCGATTCACTCGCTATCGGCCTTAGGTTTTCTTGGCTTTTTGCGACGCTTAGTATTGCGACTACGACTATTGCCACCTTCGCGATTACCGCCTTTAGCCAGTTGTAATCTTTGCTCTTCATCGCTATCGACAAATTCTTGCCACCAAGTGGCTGTCTTAGCCACTTGACCGCCTTCGGCGGCGCCGCGCAGTAACAATAAGTCATAAGCTGCGCGGAACTTTGGATTTTCCATCAGCTTAAACGCGCGAGTATTCAAGCTGCGTTCAAAGCGTAACTGCATTTGCCAAATGTCTCTGGCTGGCGCAGTAAAGCGGCGTGGAATGCTAATAGTGCGGCACTGATCTTCAATAATGTCGCCCATGGCGGCAAAGTAAGCATCGTACTTAGGCAAACCACTTTCTAAGGCAATATCATCACCGCGCTGGGCTAATGGATACCAAAGCAAGGCGGCATAGAAGAAGGCCGGAGTCACACTCTTTTCTTCTTGTATGCGAGTATCGGTATTAGCCATCACTAACTCAACCATCTTGCAGGCTGGACCTTTCGGATATTCTTTCAGCAGCTTATCTAAGGCTGGGAATAACGGCGTGAATAAGCCGTATTCTTGCATCATTAAATAAGTGGCTTTCGCTTGGCCAGAGAAGAAGAGTTTTAATACTTCTTCATACATGCGCGCGGCAGGAATATCGCCGAGTAAATGCGCCAATTCAGGAATTGGGTCGGCCGCAGGCTTGTCGATAGTCATAGACAATTTAGTGGCAAAACGCACGGCTCTTAGCATACGCACTGGATCTTCACGGTAGCGCTTTTGCGGATCGCCAATCAGTTTCAGCTGACCGCGTTCAAGATCGTCAATACCGCCACCATAGCTATGGATGGAGTAATCGGCGATATTGTAATACAGGGCATTCACAGTAAAGTCGCGGCGCTCAGCATCTTCATCGATATTGCCATAGACGTTATCTCTTAGCAGTCTGCCAGTAGCATTGGCTTTCGAGGTTTTGTCATCGCCATCTTCATGGTGACCACGAAAGGTCGCCACTTCAATCACATCGCGACCGAAGACTATGTGCGCCAGACGAAAACGGCGGCCAACTAAACGACAATTACGAAAGAGTTTTTTGATTTCCTCAGGCGTCGCATTGGTCACAACGTCAAAATCTTTAGGGGCTAATCCCAGCAGAATGTCACGCACGCCGCCGCCAACTAGATAGGCCTGATAGCCAGATCTATTTAAGCGATACAACACCTTAAGAGCATTCTCACTGATTTGTTTGCGAGAAATAGTATGGCCATCGCGAGACACGATTTGCTTGCTTAGGCCTGCAGGCGCTGATGCCAACACTGAAGTCGGCTGGGCTGGTTCTGTCATTGTCACCTTGGAAGGTGCAAATAGCTGTTTACAGAATTGACTAATACGGCGAAAAATGGGACACCTCGTCACTGTCTGGGTAAAGGGTAAGATCAGGCGCTATGATATAACATCTGACAAGATTTGAGTATATTCACGCACTCTGACTAACGCAGGAGAATTTCCTTTTGCTTAGGAATCGCCTCAAGATCAAATTGAGCCACAGCTTCTGCTAGCATATCGCCTATATTACCAGTCATTGTCACTGGAGTTTGACCTAAAAACGCTAATGCTGCACTGAATGCGGCATGGGGATGCTGTTTATCCACTGGAGTGGCATGATTTTGCTTGGAAAGCTTACTGCCAGGTTGCTGGCAAGCTAAGGGTAAATGAAGCCAGTCAGGCGCTTTGGCATCTAATGCTTGGTATAAACTGATTTGCCGCACTGTGGCTTCAAGTAAATCGGCGCCGCGTACAACTTCTGTAATGCCTGCAGTAATATCATCCATCACTACGGCTAACTGATAGGCGTACAAGCCGTCACTGCGACGAATAATAAAATCTTCTTGAGCAAAAGCATGATCGGTAGCCACATGTCCTTGCAGTTGGTCATTAAACTGCTGACAACCTTGGTCATTGTGCCATCGAATAGCGCCATGCTGCTTAGGTTGACTCTGGCAGCGGCCATCATAGATGCCGCCCATGGTACGAATTTGCTGGCGGCTGCATTGGCAGTAATAGGCATGACCTTGTGCTAACCAAGTATCGATTTGGGCTTGATAGTTAGCTAAACATTGGCTTTGGTAAACCACTGCGCCATCCCAATGCAAGCCAAAGGCTTCTAAGGTTCGCAGTATGTCATCAGCGGCGCCGGGTACTTCACGCGGAGGGTCAATATCTTCAATGCGCACTAACCATTTGCCACCTAAATGACGGGCACGCAAATAACTGCCTAGGGCAGCGACTAAAGAACCAAAATGTAAGGCACCAGAAGGAGAGGGCGCGAATCGGCCATGATAATGAATATTTTTCACAGTTCAATATTTTACGGGAGCTTAAGCTCCCGTAAATGAGGACAGAATTAACCAGCCATTTGCTTTTCTTTGATTTCAGCTAGCGTCTTACAGTCGATACATTGATCGGCCGTTGGACGAGCTTCTAGACGACGAATTCCGATTTCGATACCGCAGGTATCACAGAAACCAAAATCATCTTCTTCAATTTTTTGAAGTGTCTTTTCAATCTTTTTGATCAGCTTACGCTCACGATCGCGGGCACGTAACTCTAAGCTAAACTCTTCTTCTTGAGCTGCTCGGTCAACGGGATCGGGGAAGTTTGCGGCTTCATCCTGCATATGGTTCAGAGTACGGTCCACTTCTTCGCGCAGCTGATTACGCCAAGCTTCGAGGATCTTCCTGAAATGGCCCAGTTGAGCAGAGTTCATGTACTCTTCACCAGGTTTTTCCTGGTAGGGTTCTACACCTGCGATAGCGAGAACGCCGAGTTTTTTAGTGCCTTCAGGCATAACGCATCTCCTGTAATCTTTTGCGTCGTGGGGCGTCGGTATTTTAACGGCCGCTATCTATATCAGAATCTTTACACGGAGGCAATTTTTTTACATTCACTTGTATCAATTATTTGACTATGTCCTTTAATTCAAGGAATTTCAAATTTTATCACAAAAAAGGTGACTGATTAATTTTCAAATCGACACTTATGGCTAAGAGTGATTTCCGTGGCGGAAATATTGACATTATAAGCAATGACCTCAACCCCCATGGCAATGGCTTGGCGCAGCAGTTGACAGTAAAGCGGGTCAATATGTTCTGCGGCGCGCATTTGGCTAATACCTGTGTGCTGAATAACAAACAGTAACACGGCTCTATGACCTAATAGTGTCATGGCCATTAATTCGCGCAGATGCTTTTGGCCGCGCGTAGTGACAGCATCGGGAAAGTATCCCCATTCTTGTTCTAATAAAGTGCAGCTTTTAACTTCAATGTAGCAATCGGCTTTATCTGGGCTGGTTAGCAGTAAATCAATGCGGCTATTTTCATCCCCATATTTCACTTCGCGCTGGCAGCGGCTGTAGCCACTTAGTTCACTAATCACGCCTTTCTGTATCGCTTCTTCTGCTAACGCATTGGCGCGGGTAGTATTTAAGCCAATTAAGTGGCCTTGAGGCGTGGTCATGACTTCAAAGGTGCCAGGGTATTTACGCTTGGGATTATCTGATAACGAATACCACAGCACTTCATTTTCAAATAGGCAGTTTTTCATTGAGCCAGTATTGGGGCAATGAATTGTGATTTCACTGCCGTCATCGAGTTTGACGTCAGTTAAAAAGCGTTTGTAGCGTTTAATCAGGCGGCCTGATTGCAATGGCGGAGAAAAATGCATAGGGGATAATTATCAATAAAAGATGTCTGCTAGGGTAGGTGGCATTAGCACTGCGAGCAAGTTAGAGTACCAGACAATCATAAGCAACAACGAAGGATATGTTATGCAAGTAGTTACCATGCAGGTTAGTTTAAGTCGCGATCCCGTGCCGTCTTCTTGGGGGAAGGCCGATGTGATTTTTGGCGCCGATGCTAAAACGCCCACAGCCACCATACATCTAGCGAGCGGTGATGAACTGCGCCAAATTCAAAAAGTGGCGCGAAAACTGCGCACTTTAGGGATAAATCAAGTGGCCTTAGCGGGCGTTTGGTCACTCGAGCAGCAATGGCGTTTTGGCCAAGGCTATTATTGCGCTAAAAATGATTATGAACTGACATGGACGGGTTCAGATAACGACATTAGTGAACTTAAACTGCGCGCGGCTTGCACTGGTTTTGCGCGGCAGCTGGTTAATGAAACCCCTGAGAATCTCTCGCCGTTAGTATTAGCGCAAAGCGCGGCTAACTGGCTTACTGAGTTAGCCCCCAAGCAAGTGACTTATCGCATTATTGAAGGCGAGGCTTTATTAGAGCATGGCTGGATTGGGATTCACGCCGTTGGCCGTGGCAGTGTTAGATCGCCCGCTTTGCTTGAGCTAGATTACAATCCGCTGGCTGAAGATGCCCCAGTTGCTGTGGCGCTTGTGGGTAAAGGCATTACCTTTGATTCTGGCGGTTACAGCATCAAGCCATCAGAAGGCATGCTGACCATGAAGTGCGACATGGGCGGCGCGGCGACTGTGACTGCGGCCTTAGGTCTTGCCATTAGCCGCGGTTTGAAGCAAAGAGTTAAGTTGTACTTATGCTGCGCCGAGAATTTAATCAGCGGCGGCGCCTATAAGCTTGGCGATATTCTTACCTATAAAAATGGTGTAAGTGTAGAAGTCGTTAATACCGACGCTGAAGGCCGTTTAGTGTTGGCCGATGGTTTACAAGCGGCCTGTGAGTCCGGCGCTAAATTAGTGATAGATGCCGCTACGTTAACCGGCGCAGCTGTAATGGCACTTGGTCGCAGCTATAACGCTATCTTTTCACCGCACACTGAATTACTTAGTCTGACACAACAAAAAGCCGCGCAAGTGGATGAGCAAGTGTGGCCCTTGCCATTAGCCCCTTGGCATAAGGACATGTGTCCATCAGCCTACGCTGATACCGCTAATAGCCGGCCAATAAAAGGTGGCGGTGCGGGCGGCGCTTCTAATGCCGCGGGCTTCTTGTGGCGTTTTGTCTCTCCAGATTGCCAGTGGTTACATATGGATTTGGCTGCGGCCTTTGAAGATTCAGCGACGTCACTTAATTCTGCGGGCGCTACCGCCCATGGCGTGTTGACAGTGGCCGAGCTACTTAAGCAATAGGCGCAGTTATACACCCAAGGCGAAGTATTCGCCTTGAGTAATATTGAGCGAGACAATGTGGCTTGCAAGCCACATTTGCAGCTTAAACATGCCATAGCTAAATGATTATTTCCCCTATTCAATCCAAGGTTAAAAGTGCACATACATTTTTAAAGACTATGCTTATCCAAAAGGACTTTTATAGATATTGTTCATGGAAAGTATGCAAGGACAGCTATTACAGCAGGTGCTGAAAGACATTTTTAGTCACAGCCCCAGCGCGACACTCCAGCAAAATGTCGACAAGGCATTGCAAGCCATTACCGAGCAATTAGATTGCGATGGGGTGTTTGTGCTTGGTTTGCCTAATCAAAATGGCCTGCATAGATTACGCCCTCATCATTTATACACTAAACACTCAGAAGGTATGCTGGGCCGTGATTGGCCATTGGCTCGATTAAATTATTTTAGAGAACTGATTCGCGCTGGCGAACAAGTATTAATCCCTGATGTTAATCTCTTGCCGGCACTGGCCCGCCAAGAAAAGATGCTGCTTAAAAAGTGGCAAGTACAATCCTTATTAGTCTTATCTCCCATCAGTTTTGGTAGTACTAAGCTGGCATTGGGCGCTGTGAGTCGCAAGGCGCGGCCATGGTCTGACAGTTTCATTCAAGAACTTAATCATACCCAGACCTTGATATCGTCTGCCTTAGAGTTGACGCGCATTGCCAATGCCCTGCTAGCCAGCGAACATAAATACCAGATGCTATTTAATCAGTTACCGCTGGCGTGCGCTGTGGTTGATAACCAAAATCGCTTGTCTTTACTTAACCAAGTGGCGCGCCACAGCCTAGGCGTCTTTGAGGGGCAAGACTTAACCAGCTTGCTGCCTGATGATGATAAAGCGGTATTAACTGAAGCTATTAACATGGTGCGCGATGGTATCTTGCATCAGTCTTGGTGTGAGGTGGCGTTCAAAATCAATAAGACCAATCACACCTCACTGCGCCAAAGTTGGCAGCGCTTGAATTTCAGCCGCATGCAAAGCTCGCCAGATTCTATCGTGCTGTTAGCCGAAGATATTAGTGAGCAACATAGGTTGGCGGCTGAGTTATCGTTTCAGGCCAATTATGATGCCTTAACTGGTTTACCTAATCGTTGTTACTTTGAAACTTCCTTAGGGCAAGTGATGCGTGAAGAGGTTTCAGCTCCCGCTTGCGTGGCTTTTTTGGATTTAGATCAATTCCAAGTAGTGAATAATATCAGTGGCCATATGGCAGGAGATAAGCTCTTGTGTCAGGTGGCGATGCGCCTTAAACAACTGATTCGCCGCGGCGACATACTTGCCCGTATTGGTGGTGATGAGTTTGCTATTTTAATGCACCAAGCCAATAGCGAGTCAGCAAGTTTAATCGCGTCACGCATTTGTCAGCAGATCTCAAGCCATGAGTTTAGCTGGCAAGGGCGGCAGCATAGCGTCAGCATTAGCATTGGGTTGGCGAAAATTGATCGCACTGATCCCGATATTTACCAAGTGATGAGCCATGCGGATGCCGCTTGTAGCCTAGCTAAAGAGTTAGGCCGCAATGGTTGGCATTTTTATGATAATCACGACCCCAGAATGAATAAGCTTCACAATGAAATGCTGGCGAGTACCGATATTTTATCCGCATTAAATCGGGATAATTTTGAGTTGTTTTTTCAGCCAATTATCCCGTTGCAAGGCTTAGAAGCCGGCCTGCATTTAGAAATATTACTGCGTTTATCGGCGGCCGATGGCAAGGTGCTATCTCCTGATACGTTTTTACCTGCAGCCGAGCGCTATAACTTGGCGGCTAAGGTTGATACTTGGGTGGTTGATCACTTGTTGCAATGGGCTGAAAACAATAGCCAGATTTGGGACGGATTAAGTATGGTGTCGGTGAACTTGTCCGCCACCTCCTTAGGGGATAGAGGCTTTTTACAATGGCTGGAATTAAAGCTGCAATCTTGCCCGCAGTACGCCTCTAAGCTCTGTTTTGAAATCACAGAAACTGCGGCCGTGAGTCAGTTAGAGCTTGCCAGCGACTTTATTCTTATGGTGCGCCAGTATGGTTGTAAGTTAGCGCTTGATGATTTTGGCGCTGGCTTTTCAAGTTTTGCTTATCTTAAACGCTGGGATTTAGATGTAGTCAAAATCGATGGGCAGTTTGTAAAACACCTTTGCAGCAGTAAAGATGATCAAGCGATTGTGCGCGCCATACGTCAACTTGGCCAAGACATGCATTTTCTAACCATAGGTGAATTTGTGGAAGATCAAAATATCAGTAACCTGTTGACTGAAATTGGCGTGGATTATGGCCAAGGTTATCATTTTGCTAAACCTATGCCGCTAAGCTCACTCATCAACCCTAAGCAAGCCTATGGCTAATCGCCAATAGCGCGTAGCATTCGCCGCGTAGCATCTGCGCCTGAGAATGAGTACACTGAGGCCAATCTCAGTTAAAAAAGTCGCGATTTTGTCACATCTTCCTATTTATGATCTTTTGCCTGCTCTGCGCAAGGCGCTTAACGAATCCACTCAAGTTATTCTAGAAGCCTCGACTGGCGCGGGTAAGTCCACAGCCTTGCCTTTGGCTATGTTGGATTGGCCTGAAATTATTGGCCGGATCATAATGTTGGAACCAAGGCGAGTAGCGGCGCGATCGATAGCCCATTTTATTGCCAAGCAGCGTAAGCAAAGCGTTGGCGATGAGGTCGGTTTTAGGGTGCGTGGTGAAACTAAAGTGGGTCGCAACACTCGTTTGGAAATTGTGACTGAAGGCGTGCTAACCCGCATGATCCAAGCCGATCCCGAGTTAACTGGGGTTGATGTGGTGATTTTCGATGAAATCCATGAACGTCATCTTACGACCGATCTCTCCCTCGCATTAGCCTTAGAAGTGCAGGCCAGTGTGCGCGAAGATCTACGAATTTTGGCGATGTCAGCCACCTTATCAGGTTTACCCTTAAATGAGCTGATGCCAGATGCGCCCCATATACAATCCCAAGGGCGCAGTTATCCCGTTTCTATTAGTTATCAAGCGCCTAAAACCGCTGCCGATTGGCTGACCCATATGGGGCGCACTATCACTGAGCTACTTAGCGCGCCGCCTCTGGCGGGTAACTTGTTGGCATTTTTGCCAGGTAAAGGTGAAATCAATAAGTTACAACAGTACCTTAACGATCGCTTAGATAGCCGCCAATTTTTAGTTACGCCTTTATATGGCGCCATGTCATCGGCTGCCCAAGATTTAGCGTTGGCTGAAGATAGCCAAGGGCGAGTAAAAGTGGTGCTAGCTACCAATGTCGCCGAATCGAGTTTGACTATCCCAGGCGTCACTATGGTGGTTGATAGCGGCTGGCATAGGCAAGCCAGTTACCAGCCGCGATCTGGGGTTAATTTATTGCGACTTAACCGCATTAGTCAGGCGTCTGCCGTGCAGCGCAGTGGCCGCGCCGGTCGAACCGCCGCCGGTTGGTGCGTGCGTTTATGGCCCGCTGAAACTTTTGATCGCCAAGCACTTGCTGAAGATCCCAGTATTTTGCATGCCGATCTCACCGCTATGGCGCTGGACGCCAGTCTCTGGGGCGTGCATCAATTAACTGATTTGCCTTTATTAACGCCGCCGCCAAGCGTGCATGAAGCGCAGGCGTGGCAGTTACTGCAAGACTTAACCTTAGTGGATAGCCAGCGCAAACTCACCCCCTTAGGGCGACAAGCCCACAGTTTAGGCTGCGATCCAAGGCTTGCGCACATGCTGCTGGCATCAGTAACGCTTGCGCAATCGCAGCCGCATTTGCCGGCCTTAGCTTGCTTGCTGGCAAGTATTATTGAGGCGCGCGGCTTACCTAATAAAGGCGCAGATATTTTTGATTATTTAGGCGTAGCGCAATCAGGGCCATTATTGCAGCAAGCACGCCAGTGGCTAACTAAGCTTGGCGTTGGTGGTGATTTTGCCAAGGCGGCCTTGGCCACGCATCCTTCTGATATCGGTTTATTACTGGCTTTAGCCTTTCCCGATCGCATTGCTAAACGCCGCTCTAGTGATGGTTTTTTACTGGCCAATGGCACTGGAGTGACAGTGGACTGCGCCGCGCTGTCGCAGCAAGCTTGGTTAGTGGTGGCTGATTTTCAGTTGCATCAAGGCCAAGCGGCGGGGCGGGTATATTTAGCGAGCCCTTTAGATCTAGCCCATTTTGATGATGCGCTCGCGCATTTAGTGACGCGCCATTCAATGCTAGGTTTTGATGATAATACTCAGAGGGTTAGCGGTAAAAATGAGTGGCGCATCGGCCAAGTGTTATGGCGCGAGCAAGCCTTAACCACCTTTGATCCCGCTATGGTGCAACAAGCCTTGTTGCAGCAAATTGCCCGTAAGGGGTTGAATCTTTTAACCATCACCGATGATGTGAAGCAGTTGCAACTGCGCCTTGCGATTGCGCGCCAAAAGGATACTAATCATTCTTGGCCAGATTTTAGTGATAGCGCCTTAATGGCAAGTCTTGATACTTGGCTCGCTCCTTATCTGATTAATATCAATAGTGTGGCGCAGCTCGCTAAGCTTGATGTGTTAGCTATGTTGCACAGCGCTCTGCCTTGGCCGCTGCTTAATAACCTAGATAACTATTTACCTGTGTCATGGAAAATGGCGACCGGCAGCCGCGCGCCCATACGTTATGATGATGCGGGGCGCGCCTTATTAAGCGTGCGTTTGCAAGAAGCCTTAGGGTTAGCCGCTAGCCCTAAAGTGGCTAATGGTGAACTCACTGTGACTATGGAATTACTCTCTCCAGCAAGACGGCCTTTAGCCTTAACTCAAGATCTTGCTAGTTTTTGGGCAGGGCCTTATGTGGAAGTTAAAAAAGAAATGAAGGGGCGCTATCCCAAGCATTTATGGCCAGATAACCCCCAAGACAGTGAGCCTACTAAACACACCAAAAAGCGCAGCCAAGAGCTAGCGGCCAAAAAGAGTTAGTGACAATTTAGCTACAGCCTTGTGATGGGCGGAGCCTATCTCAAGGCCAAGAGAGCTTAACTATCAAGTTACTGGATGTTCTGGGATAATCGCCTTTAACGCCATGGTTCAGTGGCCTTGCGACTTAAGCCATTGCCATATCAGTGTAAAAGACAGGATTTATGACAGTTAAAAAAAATACCTCAGAAAAACCAAGCCCTAAAGCGCGTAAGCCTAGGGCCAAGTCAGCCCGTCAGTCTCCTACTATGATGAAGCGCTTATGGTCTATTAGTTGGAAATTGGCTTTAGTAGTGACCACAGTCGTGGCTAGCTATTGCATTTATTTAGATCAAATCATCGCCAGCAAGTTTGAAGGGCAGAAGTGGTATTTACCGGCGCAAATCTTTAGTCGGCCAATGAGCCTATATCCTGGCGCCGCCATTAGTCATCAACAAGTGCTGCAAGAATTAGCTGTGCTTGGGTATCGCAAGGTGGCCAATCCCAGAGAAGTGGGTGAGTATTCTGCCTCTGCGACCCGTATTCAGTTATGGCGTCGCCCGTTCTTGCATCCCGACGGTAAGCAGCCCGAGCAGCAAGTAATGTTAACCTTTGATAGCCAAGGGGTGACTAGTGTGGCGCGCATGTCTGATAAACGCGAGCTAGCGGTGTTTTATTTAGAGCCAGTGCTGCTAGATAGAATTATTGCATCGGATGCAGAAGACCGAATTTTTGTACCAACGGCCGAGATGCCTAAGTACATAGTTGAGTCATTATTGCTGGTGGAAGATAGAAGTTTTTACGATCATCACGGCATTAACCCCATAGCTATTTTACGCGCGGCGTTAGTTAACGTTAGCGCCGGTCGAACTGTGCAAGGCGGCTCGACTATTACTCAGCAGTTAGCTAAAAACTTCTTTTTAAGCAGTGAGCGCTCCCTTGAGCGTAAAATTCGTGAAGCCTTGATGGCAGTGATCATAGATTTTCGTTACAGCAAGCAAGAGATCTTAGAAGCTTACTTAAACGAAGTGTATATGGGTCAAGATAAGTCGCGATCTGTGCATGGTATCGGCTTAGCATCGCAGTTTTATTTCGGCAGACCGGTGGCTGAACTGACCTTGGCTCAGCAAGCATTTTTGATCGCTAGCATTAAAGGGCCGTCTTATTACAATCCGTGGCGATCGCCAGCGCGCGCGTTAGAGCGGCGCGATCTGGTGCTTAAGTTATTGATGGAAAATAATAAAATTTCTGTTAATGAATACACTGTGGCCGTTGAATCGCCATTAGGAGTTCGCAAAGAATCTAAACCTGTGCGCGCGCGTTTACCGGCGTTTTTTGCCCAAGTAAAACGGGAACTTACCAGCCGTTATGGTGACGCTTTACTTAAGCAATCAGGTATTAAGGTGTACACCACTTTAGATCCTATTGCCCAGCAAGCGGCAGAAAAGGCGGTATCGCACACCTTAAAACAGTTAGATAAGCGCGCCAAAGATATCCAAGCTGGCATGGTAGTGACAGATAAATACAGCGCTGGTATCGCGGCCATGGTGGGTGATAGACAACCTGAGTTTGCAGGGTTTGATCGCGCCTCGGATATTCGCCGCCCGATAGGATCTTTAGTTAAACCTTTTGTGTATGCCACTGCGCTTGAGCAAGGGCAGCGTTATAACTTAATGTCACCCCTTAAAGATCAGCCGATTACCTTAAACAATGGACAAGGCAAAAGTTGGTCGCCGCAAAACGTGACTAAAACCTTTAGTGGTGAAGTAAGCCTAATGCAGGCATTGGTGCAATCTATGAACGTACCAACTGTGAATTTGGGCATGGCACTTGGGGTGGATGCGGTTAAACACACGTTAATGCGCTCTGGCTGGAATGGCCCCGTCAGCAACTATCCATCGATTTTCCTTGGCGCCGTTGATGGCTCGCCGTTAATGGTAGCGCAGGTGTATCAGACCTTAGCCGATGGCGGGCGTTATCGACAATTGCATGCAGTGACTCATGTTATCAATAAGCAAAATGAGGCCATTGAAGGCAGCAGCTTAGCGTCAGCAAGTGCAATTCCTCAAGGCGCCGATTACTTAGTGAAATATGCTATGACGCAAGTTGTCGCTAATGGCACGGCTAAACGTTTAGGTCAGCAATTTCCAAATGCCACCATAGCCGGTAAAACTGGGACCAGTAATGATGGCCGTGATGCGTGGTTCGCAGGCTTTGATGAGCGCAATGTCGCCGCTATTTGGGTGGGGCTTGATGATAACGGCAAGACCAATCTTTATGGTAGCAGTGGCGCCATGGCGGTTTATCAGGCATATTTACAAGCCCATGCGCCTATAAGTTTACGGATGCAACCGCCGCAAGGGGTGATTAACGCTTACTTTAATCGCAAGAGCGGCGTGGCTATGCAAGCGGGCTGCGCTAATGTGTCAGCTGTGCCAGCTTTACTTGATAGTTACCAGCCTGCGGCCAATTGCGGCGAGCCACTTAATTGGTGGCAGAACCTGATAGGCGGCTAACACTGTAAACCGCAAATGAGCACTCATAAACATAAGGCGACCACAGGGTCGCCTTATGTTTATGAGTGCTCAGAGTTTTAAGCTTTGGTATTAAGCTTTGGTTTTAAGCTCTGCTATTAAGTGCTGGTCTTAGGGAATTCGCTCGGTTAGAACTGATAGCTATAACCTAAAGTCACAGTTCTAGGTTTTCCTGAGAAAATCGAGCCATGAATGCGAGTTGTCATATAAGTCTCATCCAATAAGTTCTCAGCTTGCAGATACACTTCTTGCTGCTTGGTAATAAAGTAGCGCGCGGATAAATCGACCACAGTTTTAGCGGCAATCAACTCATTGCTGGCTATGCTACCTTGCCCCGCTTCCGTGCGCATATCACTGGTATAACGGCCAGCAAGGGTAACTTGCCAGTCATCGGTTTGCGCGCCTAAGCCTAAATACAACTGATTGGTAGGTAAATACGGTAATTCATCACCCGCATTCACTTGTCCCCAGAAGTCAGAGGTAAAGCTATTGCTAAATTCGGTGTGGGTGTAAGTGTAAGCAATCTTCACTGGGAAGCTTACTTGTCCGTCGGCATTAAGCTCATAGCCTGCGCTCACTTCTAAGCCTTTAACATCCACTTCGCCAGCATTGTACTGATTACCTATGTTGTCATCAGCGCAGCCCTGCGCGGCTGTGCAGTTACCATGCATATTGCTGTAATCACTGTAAAAGGCCACTGCTTCGGCAGTAACTGCCTCTTGGCTGAAACGCGTGCCTAACTCATAGTTCCAGCTCTTTTCTACTTCCTCGGCTTCATTGCCAGGCGCTGCGGGCGCAAAGCCTTTTTGCACCCCAGTAAATACTAGCCATTCATCTGTGATGGTGTAACTCACAGCCAAGGCTGGCAGTAAGGCATCAAAGCTATTACTGATATCTTTAATTGGCGCGCCGATACGCCCTGGGTTAGCTTTACCCCAATCTTGGCGCTGAGTGGTGATGTCTTCATAACGTAAACCTGCGGTCACAGTAAACTTGTTAAAGCTCATCTTGTCTTCAGCGAAAAACGCCCAAGCCTTAGCGTTATCGAGCAAGTTAGCATCTGTGCCCGGCACGCCGGCATCACTTGGCGCTAAGGTCATTTGATATTCTTGGGTTAACTGATAATTATCGACCCACTGGAAGCGCTCCATTTGATCTTCATGGTAGCGCACGCCAAAGGCGAATTGATGTTGCTCTAAGTCCCAGTTGAGCTGAGTTTGCAGGCCTTGAGACAAGTAATCACGATTATTGGCCTTAACTTCAACCTTCATGCTGCTTAATGGTGACAGACCTGAATCGAACAAAGCCGCCGCGTCTATGCCGCCACTACTTAAGCCTTTGCCATTGACCTTGTTGGTTTTGTACCAGTTGCGGTGGAATTTATTGTAGTAAGCAACCGAGGCGAGATTAAGGGTATCGCTCCACTCAATCACATGATTGACCTGAATTTGTTGATGATCTGTGGTCATCTTATCTTTTTGCGAGGCGCTATAGCGGCTAAATGGCGCGCTGTTGTAGTCGGCCTCAGTTAATCCCATATAAGTTTCGTTTGAGGTTTCATCTGAATATTTAAGTTTAATTTGTAAGGCTTGGGCGTAAGTTGCGCTTTTGTCGCTATTAAAACTGACTTTAGCTAAGGCATCATTACGCTCAAAGCCGGTGTTACCGCCGACATGGTTAATGTCCCGAAAGCCATCGGCTTGATAGCGGAACACTTCAGCCACAGCGCCCACTTGCTCGCCTTGGCCGCCGCCATACACATGGCCTTTAGCAAAGCCATCTTGGCCAAGGGCGACATCAATTTTTCCGGCCATATCTTCATTGGGAATGCTGCGCGATATCAAGTTAATCACGCCGCCTGTGGTGCGCGGGCCGTACTTAATGGTTGAGCCGCCTTTCATGGCTTCAATCCGCTCCATTCGCCCAGGCGTTGGGAAATAATAAGCTTCAGGTGAGGCGTAAGGCGCGGGCGCGGCTAAGACGCCATCTTCCATGACAGTAATTTTTTCTGAGCGATTCTGCCCTGTGCCGCGCATACCAATATTGGGGCGCAGGCCATAACCATCTTCTTCCTGAATATAAATGCCAGGAATAGTCGCTAGGGTACGCATGATATCTGTGTATTTAAATTTATCTAACTCAGCTTGGGTTATCTCATGGCTACTTGATGGTGACTTATTGAGTGGGTTCTGCTGCCCAAAAATAGTGATGTGTTCAGACACATTAATATCGTCATCAGCCAGCAAGGGCGATGAGAAGCTCAGCAGTAATGCCGAGGTTAATATAGACAATTGAAGTGGTTTCGCCGCAAACATGAAAACTCCTAATAGCTAACTCTAAGGTTGCTGATAACGATAATGATTCGCATTATAGGTGCAATCACACTTATGTAAACAGTTTGTTTTGTTTGTTGCGTTTGTTGAGGTTGGTTTTGGCGATTTAATTACTGGCGCGGTTAATTGTTTTGTTGGTTGTTTGAGCAATTTACATTAGCCTAATGCTGCGGGACTGATTGATCCCCAAGGATGCAAAATTATTGCAGCCGTTAGCAACTCACTAAGGCTAAGGATTAGCCGTCATTCATGGCCAAGCCATCAAGGGCTGATTGTGGCTAAGGGTTAAGTCATCGGCTCTGTGTTTGCGTGATTCACGGTTACACTGTGGGCCAATCTGGGATGGATAAGAGAATCATGATGTTTTTAAATAAGTTTTTTAATGAGCGCCAAGGCTTTATCGATATTGATGCAGAGCAAGCGAGCTTGTTTGCTAAGTCGGTCGCAGGTGACTTTAATCCCATTCATGATATTGATGCTAAACGCTTTTGTGTGCCTGGCGATTTACTGTTCGCCATCTTATTAATGCATAACGGTTTACGCTCGCACATGGATTTTCGGTTTGCCGATATGGTGCCGGCCAATAAAAGCTTACGCTTACCGGCGGCGCAAGACTGCATGCAGTTACTAGATACTAACGACAAGTTGATTTTACAAGCCGATGCAAGTGGCGATATCACCAAAGAAACTCGCCAAATTGAGCAGTTTATTCGCCGTTATGTGGCATTTTCTGGGCTTAACTTTGTCCATATCATGGTGCCATTAATGCGTGAGCAGGGCGTGATGATTAATGCCGACCGACCCTTAGTCATTTATGAGCGCATGGGTTTTAGCTTATCGACGCTTGATTTTGAAGATATTGAACTGACATTAGTCGATGCGCGCCTTAGTCATGAAGGTAAGCGCGGCCAAGTGGATATTGATTTTGCCATTCATGCCAATGGCGCCTTGATAGGTAAGGGCTATAAGCGTTTAGTCTTAAGCGGCTTAAGGCCTTTTGAAGAAGAAAGCGTAGCGGCCATGTGTGATGAATACGCCCTGCGTACCGCCAATTTTATGGTGAAGTAATTTTCCATCATGCCGCTGTGATGGGTGAGCTTGCCCATCACAGTGCAGCGCTTAAGCCAAAGCGCAAGCCTTCATTCCCTTATTTAATACGCCTTTCTCTATTTGCCAAAACTTAGTCATGCCATAGTCATTTTTACTCAGCAACTAGAGTTTGTTATAGCGCTTGGCTATTAGATAGCGCGATAAGCCACTTAACTCTCAGTTTTGTCGGCAAAAACGGCAATTACCTTGAGGTAATTTGCTTGCACACTGGCTTTGGATTACCTTATTCACCTTTGAATATCAGTGACGCTTAACGTCATAGTTCACAACGGAATAAAGTGGTGTTTCAGTCGCCATTTAAGGTTTTGTGCCAGAGTTTGATGGCCATGCAAGGAATACCATGTCGAGCCTAAATCGTATTATTTTAATAGACACTCATTTGCCAGGTGTCGTAGAGCTGGCCCTTGATGGCCATACCAACATTTGTGGTACCAATGCCTCGGGTAAAACCACATTGCAGCGCCTAGTGCCGGTATTTTATGGTGAATACCCAAGCCGCGTTGTGCCATCAACTCGTGACAGCTTTGAGCGTTGGTATTTACCTAATGAAGCGAGCTACATCATTTATGAATATCGCAAGAGCGATAATCAGCTCTATCAAGCGATTTTATCCTCAGCCGGTGACGGCAAAGGCGTTAACTATCGCTTTGTGGCCACAGGTTTTGAGCTTGAAGATTATATTAAGCAGCGCCAAGGCAATGAAGTTATTTGCTACCCAGCCTCTGAGCTTGGGCGGCAATACAAGCGCTTGCAGGTAGCCACCACCAATTTACTTAATACCCGTGAATATCGCGCCATTATTCAAAACGATCGCGCGCTGTTAAGCACGGGCACTAATCGTCAAGAGCTGCGCGCTTATGCTCGCCAGTTTGCCTTATGCGATCCTGAATTTTCCCTGCGCCATATTGAAAAACTCGCTAAAGCCGTGCATTCCAAAGAAGGCAAGATGGAAACCGTCAAGTCGATGGTAGCCGCGATTTTAGAAGAAGACGGCGTTAATCCGCCAAGCTCGCGCTTAAATCCGCAGCGCGTGGAAGCCTGGATCCGTGAAAGTCAGCTTATTGCGGGATTTGAGCAAATTCGCCCTGAATTTGACAAGTTGGCCGATGAATTTGAGCAGCTGCAAGGCACTGAAGTGCGTCTGGCCAGCTTACATAAAGGCTATCGTCACGACGAAAGCTTAGAAGTGCAGCGACAAGATCAAGCGCAGCTCGATTCTAAAGCCACTAATCTCGCACTGAAACAGCTTGATGAAGAATGGAAAGACAGCCGCGATGAATTAAACCTTGAGCTCTCGGCGGCCAAAGGCGATATCAACAAGTTTGAAGATGAGTTAGATGCCATTGAAAATCAATATCAAAGCTTTATGGATGCAGATATTGATGCGGCAAAAGCGGCGTTAGCGACGTTGCCGCAGTGGCGCCAAGACTTACAAACCCTTAATGATAGACATAAGCTGCAAACCGAACAGCATCAAGACATAGAGGCCGCTTACAACGCCCGTCGCAGTGAATTAGGTGAGCAGTTAAATAGCGAATTAGAAAAGCTACACAACCAAGTCGATAAAAGCCGTGAGCAGCGCGATAGCCAAAAAGAATTGGCGCGCGCTGAACTGGAAAAGCTCGCCCAAGCTAACCGCGACGCTGAGCAGCAAGGTGTAGCGCGCTTTAACGAGCAAGAATATCAGCTCAAATTAGCCATGGCCGCTCATCAGTTAAAAATTGATAGCGTGAGTTATACCGAAGAAGAAAAGATGGCCTTGGCCGTGCTCGATGAGCGCATTAGTCTTGCCGATGAAGAGCAAGAAGTGTGCGCCGCTAAGCTTGAGCGTCTCAGCGCGCAGGAACGTAAGCTCAGAAGTGAGCGCGATAGAGCCGATGATGGCCTGCGTTTAGTCAGTAAGCGCGTAAATGAGCGCTTGTCTCAGCTCGATAACATTAAGCATGTGTTATTCCCTGAATCTCATACCTTACTTGAGTATTTGCGCCGTGAAGCGCCAGGCTGGGAGCTTGGCCTAGGTAAAATCATCGCCCCTGAATTATTGCATCGCACTGATTTGCGCCCTGTGCGTAGCAGTGAAGCTAATCAAGAAATCTTTGGTTTAACCTTTGATTTAAAAAGTTTAGATGTACCAGCCTACGCCGCCTCTGAACAAGATTTACGCCAGCAATTGCAGCAAGCGCAAGAGGCATTAGCCGCCGCACACTTAGCCCAGCAGCAAGCTGAAGACATGCTGGTATCAAGCAATCAAGCCCTTGAGGCTATTGGCCGAGAGCTCACCCAAGCGCGGGCGAATAATCAGCATAGCCGTGAAGAGCTGCGCCGCTTATTAGATGAAAAACGCACGCTGCAAGCGCAAGTGAACGCTGCCTTAAGTGAGCGTAAACAGCAAGCCGGTAAGCAGCTTACCTTGCTGCAAGCTGAAATAAAGCAGCTTATTAGCGACAAGCAAGCTTGGTTGGCTCAGCATCATGATGATGCTATGGAGCTGAAGATGGAGAAAACCGCGTTCTGGCAAGAAATTATCGGCGCGCTGGAATTAACCTTAACTCAGCAACAACAACAAATTAGCCATAGACGCGAGCACGCCAAAAGCGAGCAAAAGGCGTGTGACAGCTGGTATAAGAGCGAGCTTAAATCCCGCGGTGTCGATGAAGACCAAATTCTGCAGCTCAAACGCGACATCAAAGCCATTGAAGCTAAAATGGCGGGGGCTGAGCAAGGTCGCAGCCAAGTATTGCGCTTTGATGATTGGTATCAACACAGTTGGCGCCAGCGCAAACCTAAACTGCAAACCCAATTGGCCGACGTTAAAACCAGTTATACCCTGTTAGATCAACAGCTAAAAACCAAAACCGCCGAAGTTAAGCATAAGCGCGGCGAATTAGAAGCCGCCAAGCGCCTATCGGATAATAGCCAAGTCGAAGCGTCAGAAAACTTAACTAAGCTGCGCTCGTTATTAAGAAAACTGGCGGATATTAAGTTACCTAAAAACCTTGAAGAAGCGGCCGGTAGCATTGCCGAGCGCCTGCGCCAAGGTGATGAGTTACTGCTTAAACGTGAAAGCCTATTAAGCTCGGTAAAACAGTACGTTGATCACTTTGATAGCGTGATTGTTAGTCAATCTGGCTCAAGCCTAGCTGAAACTTGGGAGCGCGCGCGCACAGAAGCCACCCTCATCAACGACAAGGGCATTCGCTTACTGGATTACCGTAAATTGGTGCCAGCCTTGGCGCAGTTGCTTAATGTTATGGTGCCGCAATCTATTACGGCGCTGCGGGAACAAGGCCGAATTTTCGGTGTGGATTTAACGGCTTATTACGATGTGTTGGCCGATATTGACCGCCGTATTGCCAGTCAAAGCGCCCGTATTACCCGCGAAGTGGGTGAAGAGTTATTCCTAGATGGCGTGTCAGAATCGGCGGTGCGCATTCGCTCGCGCATCAGTGAATTAGAGTTCTGGCCCGAGCTTGAGCAGTTTGTTAAGGCGTTCCGTCAATGGCAAGCCGATGGCTTTAGCGGTCTGCCGGCTGAAGATTACGTCAACAGCATGCGCCGCGCGTTAGATATTATTGGCCGCAGCGCACTTACGGGCGGCGTAGCTAAGTTGCTGGAAATTGAACTGCGCCTTAAAGAAGGTCATTCAGATTTGATTATCCGCACTGACCGTCAGCTTAATGAATCCTCAAGTCACGGCATGGCCTATTTGATTTTATGTAAGTTTTTGCTGGCCTTTACCCGCTTATTGCGCGGCGATGCCGAAGTGACTGTGCATTGGCCGATAGATGAGCTCGGCACCTTGCATCACAACAACGTCAAAAAAATCTTTGATGCCTGTGAAAACAACAACATTAGTGTGCTTGGCGCCTTCCCGAATCCTGAATCGGAAGTGCTTAATTTGTTTGCGAATCGCTACATTATCAATAAGCAGACCCGCAAGTTACAAGTCGTTAAACCTAAGGTGAATCCGCTGGCGGATAAATTAAAAGCCTTAGCCGCACAAGAGGTGGTGTAAATGGAACAAGTCACTTTGATGGCGAGCCAAGGCGAGCTGGTTGAGCGTTTATTAAAAGGCGAGTTTATTTGCCGCACTAGCGGTGAAGATCAATGGCGCGCCCTTAAAAACCCAGCTAACCGCGAGCAGATTGAGCATTATCTTAATCAAATCAATCGCACTTTATGTAGCGCCGCCGAAGGCGAAGTATTCTTTTGCGGTTATCTGCAACTGGGTGAACACGAGCGCAAAGTTATTTCCGCGCAGTTTAAGGAAATCTGTCAGACACTCATTCCTATGGTGGAATGGTTAGTGCTGATGCAAGAAGCTTCAGGCCAAGATGCCTCATTAGTCGAAGGCTCAGCGTTACGCTTGACTGAATTGCAAACTCGCATTGAAGATACCCCTGCGCTGCGCGAGCAGCTTACAACGTTAAGTCAGTACCGCTTATTTGGCTCAACCTCGACCAATGTGGACGCGCAAATTAAGTTAGTATTTAAGCGCTTAGTCGAGCTTGGCTATTTGCTTAAACCTAACCCAGAAAAGCAAATTTATCTGGCCACGGGCAAGGTTGATTATCTTTATGAAGTGATCCGCTTTATTGATGAAACCGAAGGTTTGCAGTTAGAGGCTCAAGCAGAAACTGCCACCCAGAGGGATTTGTTATGAGTACTAACTTGCATCAGGCTGGGGTCAAACTGCTAAAGCAGCTTGGCCGCCACAGTGATGTGATCATGGACGTGTATTTAGCCGGTTCCCTTAGCGACAATCAGCATGATCCTGCTGTAATAGATAAGCTGCAAAAGGCGGGGATTTTGTGGCGCCCAGAGCCGCAAGAACCGCTGCGCCTAAAGCGTACTTTACGCGCCTTGCTGGAAGAGGGCTTAAGTGATGATCGCAATCGTCAAATCGATGCCAATGCGGGCTCAGCACTAGCTACCATTAAGACCTTGGCAGAGCACTATAAAGAAGCGCGCCATCAGCTGGATTTTAGCGCTGCAGAAGCCTATCTCAATGATTTAAATGAGCATGTGTATAGCTTTACCGAAGGTTTACGTTATGCCATTCGGGTATTGTGGAGCCGGATTAACAACGAGTTTGGTTATGTCGGTACTATTAGTGCCAAAATTCGTGAAAATGAATTAGCCCAAAGCCAAGTGACTGAATTACTTAATGGCTTAGCTATGCTGCATTTTGATGAGCTGGCGACGATAGCGGGTGATATTCGCGAGCTTAGGCGTTTATTGGTCACTAGCCTGCAAGATCAAATGAGTTACTGCGCGCAGGAACTGTCGGTCGTGCAAGGGCGCTTGCTTGAGCTACTTGGGCGTTTTCGTCAAATTCAGGGGCGTACGCGATTACTCAAGGGCTTTTTGTTACACACGGATTTACACCCAGATTATCGGGTTGAAAATCATGTGGCCCATCAACAGATAGCCAATTTGTTTAATCGCGCCGATGCCATTTTAGCCCCAGCCCATGTGGATGTGCATAACAGCCTGCATGAAACCGATTTGCTTGAAATCGTCTCTAAAATCAAAAGTATTAGTCATTTAAACTTGGCTGATAAGGCGAACGCTGAGCCGCAGTTGATGTCCCTTGGCGAAAATGATGATTTTACTGTGGCTGACGACCCGCTGAAACTCGCGGTTGAGCAATATTTCATGGCCGTGATTGATTCAGGTGTGCGCCAATCGGCGCTTGAGTATCTGCAATCGCAACAGCTTACTTGGGGCAGTGAAGCATGGTTATATCAAGTGATTTGTGGCTATGACGGCTTGGCCGATGAGTATCGCCAATTTTTCGAGCTTGAACCAATAGGTGATAATCATCCTGTATATACAGGTAATTTTATCATTCGCGATGTGGAGTTGTGGATGGCGTAAGCCATTTGCATTTGGCCATCATCTAGGCCTTTAGCACTAAGCGATTTAAGAAAAAGCAGTCAATGACTGCTTTTTATTGAGCGAAATTTAGCGTGTATTGCACTCATTAATCGCGTTAAATCTCGCTCCAAGACTAGCGGCTTTACTATTGCTAGCTTATTTCACCTTTACTTATGCTTACTTTAGTTGTTTTCACTGGTTAGTTGTTAAGTTATTCCTGTTAAAGCAAGCGCTTAGCCCACTCTGACACTCATGATTATTTTTAGCACAAAATCATACTTGAATAATTTTATTTAAAATCAAGGTGTTACTTCTTTTCTAATTGCTGCGCTTAAGCTTTGGTTGCTTGCTTGTTGGTTTTTTGGGTTGAAATTTATGGCCGCATGTTTCACTATCCAAGACCTACAAACATAAAAAATAATAATAAAAACGGGCACTTCTGCTGTTTGAAGGGATTATATGACTAGTCGTTCATTATCAGTTCGTATCTTTTTGGGGTTACTTTTGGGTCTGTGCTTAGGCTCAGTAGTGCAATATGTCTTAAGTGATATTGGCTTCTTTGGCAATGACTTGGTGGTGTTGGCAGGTGGCTTAGGCACTATGTTCGTCAACATGATCATGATGCTGGTGGTGCCCTTAGTCTTTGTCTCCATAGTGTGCGGCGTGTGTGAGCTGCAAGATTTGAAAAGTTTTGGCCGCTTAGGTACCAAAACCTTTAGTTTTTATGTGATTAATACTGTGCTTTCCATAGGCGCCGCCTTTACTGTGGTCATGCTGATTAACCCAGGCTCCGGGGTTGATATGCGCAGCGGCACCGAGGTGACATTAAGCTCGACTGAGCTGCCAAGTTTAATGACCTTGATAGTCAATATAGTGCCGAGCAATCCTATCGCTGCCTTTACCTCGGGCAACATGCTGCAAATCATTTTTATGGCACTGCTCTTTGGCGGCGTTATGAAATCCATGGGCGAGAGCGTAGTTGGTGCGGTTGATGGCTTTCAAATCCTAAATAGCATAATGATGAAACTGATTGGCGTGGTGATGTCGCTAGCGCCTATTGGGGTGTTTTGTTTGATGTTTAAGTTAGGTGCCACGTTAGATGCCGCGGTATTTACTAGTTTGCTGCAATATTTGCTGCTTAATATTGGCTTGTTAGTGCTGTGGGTGTTTGTGGTGTATCCCGCCGCCGTTGGTATATTTACCCCCATTAGCGCCGCTGAATTTAGGCGCCAAACCCGTGAGCAAATACTGTTTTCATTATCAACTGCCAGCTCAAACGCCACCATACCAGTCACCATGCGCACCTTAACCGACAAACTTGGCGTGAGCCGCGCCGTGGCAGGTTTTGGGGTGCCGCTTGGCGCGACTATGAACATGGGCGGGGTGTCGATTTACATTACTGTCGCTACTTTCTTTATTGCCAATGCTTTTGGTATGCCAATTACCTTGGAGCAAGTACCAACCGTGTTGTTTAGCGTGTTCTTGTTATCAGTAGGTGCAGGCGGCGTGCCTGGCGGCGGTATGGTGATGATAGGTGTGCTTATCTATCAAATGGGCTTACCCATTGAAGCCTTTGCCTTTGTGGCAGCCCTTGATAGATTAATTGATACCATAGTGACGTCGTGCAACGTCGTCGGGGATACCGCAGTGCTGACTATCGTTGATCAAACCGAAAAGCAGCATAATAGCGCGCAGGGAGTTTGAGGGGTAAGCGGCTTTCTTTGAGCACTTTAATGGGCGCTTAAATTAGCGGTTTGATTCGCCTCAATTCACGGTTCCATTTATGGTTTAACTCACTTTAGGCGCTGCAATAAAAAATCCGGCACTGGCCGGATTTCTATTGAGTTCACATACTATTTATTAGCGCTATTTTTAGGGCTTTTTATTAGCATTCTGGCTCTTGGTCATCGTAATGCTGACCATGATATTCAAGGCAGGCATTCACTTCGTTGGCTGAGCCTAAAATCACGGCTACGCGTTCATGAATATGCTGTGGCTCAATATCTAAAATGGTTTCGTAACCGGTTGAGGCTACGCCGCCCGCTTGCTCTACCAAGAATGCCATAGGGTTGGCTTCATACATAAGGCGCAGCTTAAAAGGTTTTTTAGAGTCTTTGTTGTCAGCCGGATAAGTAAAAATCCCGCCGCGACATAAGACGCGGTGCACGTCGCCTACCATAGCTGCAATCCAGCGCATATTGAAGTTGCGCTCACGAGGGCCAATTTTACCCAGCAATAAGTCACTGATATAACTTTGCATTGGCGCTTCCCAGAAACGCTGATTTGACATGTTAATGGCAAATTCGCTGGTATCTGGGCTGATGCTCATGGCGGCGTCAGTCAGTAAAAATTCATTGGTGCTCGGATCTAAGGTGAACAGTTGCACGCCATGACCTGTGGTTAAGGCCAACATAGTTGATGGCCCATAAAGGACATAACCGGCAGCCACTTGGGCGCGGCCAGATTGCAAGAAACTCTTAGCGCTCACATCCCCTGCTGGCGCTGGCAGTACAGAAAAAATAGTGCCCACTAAGGAGTTAATATCAATGTTTGATGAGCCATCCAGTGGGTCGAAACACACTAAATAACTGCCTTGGCTATTGAAGGCAACGATATCATCTTCTTCTTCAGAGGCTAAGGCTTTGACATGGCTGTCTTGGGCTAAGGCATCTTTGAGCATGTCGTTAGTGATGATATCCAGTTTTTTCTGAGTTTCACCTTGCACGTTTTCTTGCTCTGTCGCACCAAGTACGCCGGCAAGTGCGCCTTGTCTAACGGCGCTGCTAATGTCTTTAGCACTGTTAGCCAGAGTGTGTATGACTTGCGTCAGTGAAGCGTTAAGTGGCTGTGAAGCTAGCACTTGAGTCAAGGTTTGCATCTGAAATCCTCATTTTCATTATTAAAATAGGGTCATTCACGCGAGATGGTGCGGATAATAACGCAGACAAAAGTAAAATTCAGCGACAGAGTTTGGTTTTTACCCAAATTCAGGCAGAATCAGGCGAAGATAAAATCATCAGGGAATAATAATGACTAGAAAATGGATCCCGCTGGCAGCGCTTGCCATGCCCTTTGCGCTCTCTGCCGAGGCGCTTACCCCCGTATTAACCGCGCCTATGGGAGATTCGACCCCATTAGCCATTGCTAGAATGCATGACTCGCCAGCTTTAGAAGGCAATAGTCCGCGCGGGCTAAAATTATCCCCTGATGGCCAGCGAGTAACCTATTTAGCGCCGCGCAGCGATAATCAGCATTTTTTTGATTTGTGGCAGATGGAGATAAGTTCAGGTAAACATTCACGTTTACTCGATGCCAGTTTACTTAAAGCTAACGAGTTGTCTGACGAAGAAAAAGCTCGGCGCGAGCGCCAACGTATTTATGGCGCCGGCATTATGGAATATGACTGGTCGAGCGATGGCAAGAGTGTGCTGATTCCTTCTGCCGGTAACCTGTATTTATATCAAGTTAACACAGAGCAATTACAACCCTTAGCAATTACAGGGTTTGCCACCGATGCCAAAGTGTCGCCCCAAGGCAAATTTGTGTCTTACATTAAAGATCAAAATTTGTTTATTTATGAGTTAGCCACAAACAGCGAACGGCAACTGACCTTTGATGGTGGCGAGCACATTAAAAATGGCATGGCAGAATTTGTGGCCCAAGAAGAAATGGGGCGCATGACAGGTTACTGGTGGGCGCCCGATGATAGCGCGCTTGCCTATACCCGCATTGATGAATCGCCAGTGGAATTAGTTACGCGTAATGAGATTTATGCTGATGGCATTAAGCTCACTGAGCAGCGCTACCCTTATGCGGGCAAGGCCAATGTGTTGATTGAGCTTGGCGTATTATCTCTGGGCTCTGGAAAAACGACTTGGCTGGATTTAGGTGCTGATACCAATGGTTATTTGGCGCGAGTCGACTGGTTGCCTGATGCTTCTGGTTTAAGTTTTCAGTGGCAAAATCGCAGTCAGCAGCAGTTAGATTTACGCTTAGCCAGTTTGAAACCGGCAGCAACAGAGTCGCAAGCAGTGACCACATTGAGCACTGTAACCTTACTCACGGAAAAGAGTGATGCTTGGATTAACCTCAATGACGACTTAACTTTTTTAACCCCATCAGGTTTTATTTGGGCGTCAGAGCGCAGTGGCTATAAGCATTTATATCTGTATGACGCTAAAGGTCAATTGCAAAAGCCATTAACCTCTGGCAAGTGGGCGGTGGATAAGATTGAATATGTCGATGAAGCCAATGGTTGGGTGTATTTTACCGGCCGTAAAGATACTGTCATTGAAAGCCGAATTTATCGGGTTGCCATAGCCTCAGGTGCCATTGAAGATGTTGGCGTGCGTGCTGGCATGCACGCCCCAGTATTTGCTAAAAATCGCGCTATTTATCTTGATTACTTTAGCTCCCTTGCGCAGCCGCCTCAGGTGAGTTTGCATGATGGCGCTGGCAAGTTATTAACTTGGGTTGAGCAAAATACGGTTGATAAACAGCATCCTTTATATCCCTATTTTGGTTTATGGCAATTGCCAGAGTTTGGTACCTTAGCGGCTGCTGATGGCCAAGCCTTAGTGTACCGCTTATTTAAGCCCGCAGATTTTAATGCAACTAAGCAATACCCTGTAGTAGTGCGGGTTTATGGCGGCCCCCATGCACAATTAGTGACTAACAGCTGGAGTAATCATGATTATTTTACGCAGCATTTATTGCAGCGCGGCTATTTAGTCTTTCAGTTAGATAATCGCGGCAGTGCTAATCGCGGTACTCGATTTGAGCAGGTGATTTATCAAAACTTAGGCGAGCTTGAAGTTATCGATCAGCAGCTTGGGGTTAAGTATCTGCGTAATTTACCTTACGTGGCCGATGATCGGATTGCTATTTTTGGCCATAGCTATGGCGGTTATATGGCGTTAATGAGTAAGTTTAAAGCGCCGCAGGATTTTAAAGTTGCAATTTCAGGGGCGCCAGTCACAGATTGGAGCCTATATGATACGTATTATACTGAGCGTTATATGGGGCATCCACTGACCAATGCCGCTGGATATCAGCGCGCCTCGGTATTGCCTCATGTCGGCCAATATGACAGAGGTTTATTGATGTATCACGGTATGGCGGATGATAATGTGTTGTTTGAAAATAGCACGCGGGTTTATAAGGCCTTACAAGATCAAGGCAAATTATTCCAAATGATTGATTATCCTGGCTCAAAGCATTCAATGCAGGGCAATGCGGTGCGCAGTCATTTATATTTATCGATTGCGGATTTTCTTGACCGTGAGTTATAAACTGCCCTAAGGCGTTTAGCTTAAAGTATTAAGGCGGCTAATCGCCGCTTTAATAACGTTTATAATTGGCGATTATTTTTAGCGATTATGTTCAGAGTTAGTTTTCTGGCTTAATTATTTGGTTAATGACTGACTTAATAAAGGCTTAAAGGCTTAAAGGCTTAAAGGCTTAAAGGCTTAATTAATAAAAGCTTTAAACAAAAACTTAAATGTAAGCCAATAAAAAAGCCGCTAATCATAGCGGCTTTTTTGTATCACCGAAGTGATTAATCTTCTAAGTTACCGCAAAAACGGTAGCCTTCACCATGAATGGTGGCGATGATTTCTGGAGTATCAGGCTGGCTTTCGAAATGCTTACGGATACGACGAATCGTCACGTCAACAGTACGATCGTGTGGCTTAAGCTCACGACCAGTCATCTTCATCAGTAAGTCAGCGCGGCTCAGAATCTTACCTGGGTTCTCAACAAAGTGCAGCATAGCGCGGAACTCACTGCGTGGCAGCTTGTATGATTCGCCTTGCGGGCTCACTAATGAGCGGCTGTTGATTTCCAAAGACCAGCCATTGAAGCGGTAGAATTCAACTGAACTCTTTTCTTCAACGTCTTGGCCAGTGCTGCTTACGCGAGTCAGCAGGTTACGAGCACGAATGGTCAATTCTCTTGGGTTGAATGGCTTAGTGATATAATCATCAGCACCAATTTCCAAACCTAAGATTTTATCAACTTCATTGTCACGGCCAGTTAAGAAAATCAGGCCAATGTTGTTGATTTCACGCAATTCGCGCGCTAACAGCAAACCATTTTTACCTGGCAAGTTAATATCCATCACCACTAGGTTGATTTTATTTTCCTGCAGGGCTTTATGCATTTCTGCGCCATCATTGGCCTCAGTTACCACATATCCTTCTGCTTCAAAAATACTTCTCAGCGTATTGCGGGTAACTGCTTCATCTTCAACGATCAGAATGTGCGGGTTTTGCATGTCATTTACCTAAAAAAATTTAATCAAATTATCGCTAACGATAAACAGTTACGAGTCAATATTTCACTCAGCTAAATTGCAATAACAACTAGCCAGTCCCTATCAATAATTGAAGGGGCTAAACAGCACTGTATAAGGTTAGTAAAATCTGCAATATCCATGGAGTTTTTTTGAAACTCCCAGGGAAAATACGATAGTTGCTTACACTTCGAGTAACAATTAACGAAATAAGTTCCGTCACAGTTGTAGGTTTGTGAAGGTTATTAAATCATCAATTCAAAAATGAGTTTCATTGCAACTGAGTTGCCATCCTTTTAAACCGATTCGTGAAATGTGAGTGTCGGTGTTGACGCCCTAGGATGGTGGTTAGCTAATCAACCCTAATAGTGTACTCGTTTTAGGCATTTGTTAACAAATTAATTGTTAAAAAAATCGTGAATTGACGTGATCTTAATCAATTTTTGCAGAAATCGTTTGCAAAAGCACCATGCCCAAGGGGTTGCCATAGTGAGCTTGAGCCAGTTTTTCTGAATTTGCTGCTAAAGCAGACTAAACTGTGGATGCATTTTTGTTCATTAAAAGGTATTTGTCTATGACACAGATCACAATTGAACTGTGGCGGGCTTATTAGAGTAGTGTGTTCATGTTAACACAAGCGCTAACCCCCAGTATTGATTTTGCCATTATTACCGCGGCCAACCCTTTAGGTGTACCTCATTTACCCGGTCAAAACCGCCTCTATGATAGGCAATTGCAACAAGATATTGATGAGCTAAGAGTGCCATATCGGCGCATTCTTGGGGCTAGCCCAGATTTATCTCATGTTGAGGCGAGTTGGGCGGTAATTTTACCTTTAGCCGATGCCTTAGATTTAGGGCGGCGCTGGCAACAATTAGCCATTTACTATGTGAGTGGTAATCGTCTGGGGTTATTTAGCTGTAGCGATGCTAATTCTCGGCTTGATTTAGGGGCTTTTAGTGAGCGCGTAACCTTAGTCAATGAGTTACCTAGCTATAGCTGATGATTAATCTGGGCATTGTTAATTTTCTATTGGTCATCAACACAAGTTATTTTTTGACCTCCTTTGTTTTTTGTTGACCTCGAGTATAAACAATTGTTAACGTTCAGGTGTTCATTGTAATGAACATTCAGAAGAGGCGCGTTGACCAGGTACGCAATAATAAGGGCACATTCCCTGATTATTATTGCGAAGGGGGAGCAACGCCGAGTGAGACGCACGAATGTGAGTGCTGATTGCGGTCAAGTGGGCTGAATCCCACTGATTGTCACCTGAGTTTAGGTGGAGAGCTTCTGGTGGCAATTATCTCCTTCTGTTGCTTTAGCAGGCTGTTGATCTCATTTCGCCCCAGGCTCTTCGAACATTTTTGGGTTCGGAGTGTGTTATGTCTAACAATCTTAATATATTGTCTATCCTCGCTCATAGGTTGGAGGGTGATTTATGTCTATCGATAAACTAGTAGTCGCTAAGTTTGGCGGCACATCCCTTGCCAATAGCGATGCCTTAACACTCAGTGCCAAGATAATTTTAAATGATGCGAGTCGCCGTGTAGTAGTGGTGAGCGCGGCCGCCGGAGTCACTAATCTGTTAGTCGAATTAACGACTGTGACAGATGATGAGCAGCGCTTTAAACTATTAAAAGATATCGCCGCCATTCAATATAAAATTTTAGATGCGCTGCATCGTCCCAACGATGTTGCTGCTAGTATCGATGGTCTATTAAGTCGCATTGCCGTATTGAGCGAGCGTTTATTAATAGAAAGCACTAAAGCGCTTAAAGATGAGTTGCTCGCGTGCGGCGAATTGTGTTCATCACAATTGTTTGCCGCCACCTTAAGAGAATTAGGCGTAAACGCGATTAGTTTCGATGTGCGGCAAATTCTGCGCACAGACAGTCACTTTGGCCGCGCTGAGCCACAAATTGATATGATAGCTCAGTTGGCACAATTACATTTAGCGCCTCTATTTGATAAGCAAGTGGTCGTCACTCAAGGCTTTATTGGCAGTGATGACCACGGCATGACGACTACCTTAGGTCGCGGTGGCAGTGATTACTCAGCGGCGTTATTAGCTGAAGCCTTAGGCGCCAATGCGGTTGAAATTTGGACCGATGTTGCGGGTATTTATACTACTGACCCAAGACTTGCGGCTAATGCTAAGCCACTGGCTGAAATCAGCTTTAATGAAGCAGCGGAAATGGCGACGTTTGGCGCCAAAGTACTCCATCCTGCCACCATTTTACCTGCGGTGCGCCGCGGTATTGAAGTGTTTGTGGGTTCAAGTCGTGAGCCAGAGCGCGGCGGCACTTGGATTCGCAATCGCATCGATAATCCTCCTTTGTATCGCGCCATTGCGGTAAGGCGCGATCAAACCTTATTAAATTTGCACAGTTTACAAATGTTGCACGCTCGAGGCTTCTTAGCTGAAACCTTTGCGACGTTAGCGCGTCATAAGATAAGCGTTGATTTAATTACTACTTCAGAAGTGAACGTGGCGCTTACCTTAGATAAAACCGGTTCAGATTCGAGTGGTGAAGGCTTGCTAAGCGATCATTTACTCACTGAATTAGCTCAGCATTGCCGGGTGCAAGTGGAGCAGGGGTTAGCGTTAGTCGCGATTATCGGTAATCGTATTGCGACAACTCCTGGTGTGTGCAAATTGGTTTTTGAGGTGCTGGAAAACATTAATGTGCGCATGGTTTGCCAAGGCGCGAGTCCACATAATTTATGTGTGTTAGTGGCAGAGGCCGATGTGCCGCAATTAGTCGCGACCTTGCATCAACGCTTATTTGATGTGGCTTAAGATACCAACTTAATGTTTTTAGTCTCTAGCGAATATCGTTTTAGTTAATTAGCTTGGCTCAGTGATGTGACTGAGCCAAGCGCCTTCTTTCAAATCCGTAAGCTCAAACCTATCAACTCATATAAATCCAGCTTTCCAGAAGCCAACCATTATCAATCAAATTAACACCCATCAAACTAGCGCAGGGCTGGTGTTCTTACCTGCCTAAATATCCATAAACAGGCTAACAGCAGTAAGGTGCTCCCCATACTACCGCCACCGCCACCGCCTCCGCCATTATCAGTCGGTGGGGAAGTCGCTGGCGTGATACTGATGCTAACTGTCACTGGCGGCGAATTTTGCTGACCGTCATTGGCGCTAAGGGCAAAGCTTAATGGGCCAGAACTTGGGGCGATAAAGCTTAGGTTGCCAGCGCCATCCACATTAATAGTCACTTGCGAGCCTGATACTTGTTGCCATTGATAGCTGAGTGTATCGCCATCAATATCGCTACCGTTGGCGCTAATATTGACTGTGGCGCCAGCATTGACGGTTTGCGTTAAGGGGGCAGGGTTAACACTTGGCGCATCATTGACTGAGTTAATCACTAAATTCACAGTCACGGCTTGGCTCGGCTCATTATTGGCGTTGGTTGCTTTATAGCTAAAAGAGTCGGTGCCAAAGTAATTGGCCTGTGCTTGGTATCTCACAGTGCCTGCATTAATCACACTTAATTGGCCATGGCTTGGCGCACTATTAATGCTAATTTGCTCAAACGTGCTCATTGGCACAATAACGAGTGGCAGCACTGCGGTGGCGTTATCACTGCCAATAGTAAGCTTGGTTGTCAGTAGCTGCTCAAGACGATTGTCATTCGTCAGTACATTAAATTCCAGCGAGCTATCTTCGTTAAGCGTGACGGTATCTGGCGTTGGAAACACCACGTTGATGGGGCTGACATCAACACTTAATTGCAGTTCGCCTGGGGAGGTAGAAGCGAGTCCCCACACATCGCCATTATTGGGTAACACGCCATCGCCATTATAATATTGCTGACTTGCGTGAGTGCCGCGGCTATTTTCTGCGCCTATGGTTAACGTACTTGGCGCATTGGTGACATTAATATAGTTAAAATAAATTTGTTGATGAGCGCCTAAGCCAAGCCAGAGGGCAAAGCTAAAAGTTTGGTTAGTGGTATTGTCAAAAAGCGCCGCATTTGCCCATTCAATCACGAAATAATCATTGCCAGCGAACGTCATAGTGCGGCTATAAATGTTACCGCCACTGGTTTCCGCAGATCCCTGTAAATCAAAATCTGTCGAGAAGGGGGCAATAACATTATTGGAAGTGTGCACTTGAGGTATGGCTTGGTTGGTGGTGTCATTGCTTAGATTGTGATCGCCAGGTACCACAAATCCGTTATCAGATACTGAGATGGCTTGATAGTTAACACCTTGATAGTTAAAGCTTGGTGTCGTTAGGGTGAAACTCACATCATCGCAGGTGCCTGTGCAAGACAGCGGCGCGACTGTGCCGCTGATACTCGGCAAACTCATGGCAGCAGGACTAATAGCGAGCGCACCACTGCTTAATTGCCCCTGCCAACTTAAGGAGTGCTCACTGACGTTAAGTTTGTCAGTTTGACCATCTTGTAAGTTTATGGACGCGCTTTGGCTATCAAAGACAAGATTCGCGGGCGCCTCTGCCGTTAACGTCACATTGCTGGCAGCTAATAAATTAGTGACTTGCCAGCGTAATCGGGCGCTGCCATCTGGGGTAAGTGTGGCGGCGTTACTGCTAAAGCTAAGAATTTCTGGACGCGTATTTTTACCAAACTTAAGCAAGAGTGGCAATTGCTGCGTTGCTCCCGTATTTGGCGTAAATAATAACCGGCCAAATTGCCAGTTACTATTGCTGGCCTCTAAGGTGCTGACATTAAACGCTAATTCATAACTGCTAGTGGGGGCAATTGTGATGTTAGTCGCGGTAGGAGTGATAGTCAGTTGATTACTGATGCTACTGATACTAACGCTACTCGCGGTTGCGCTATGGTTATAGATTGTGAGGCTAGCGGCGCAGTCAAAAGTGCACTCATCATTGATGATGGCTAAGCTTGCAAAACTTAAAGGGGCGCTTGCGGCATTATCTAGGGCTAGGCGTCCTGCACCAGTAACAAAGGGCGTGACATCGCTGCCATTGGCGCTGGTTAATCCACTAAATTTACTGCTAGAAACCAATATACTTTTTATCGCGCTAACGCTTAATTGCGGGTAGCGCGCCATCAATAAGGCGCCAGCGCCAGCCACTTGCGGGCTCGCCATACTAGTACCGGTAAATTCAATAAAGTCACTCGCTTCATTGGCCGATAAAATATCCGTACCGGGCGCGCTAAGCTCTGGTTTTAATGCGTTAAGACCTATGACTGGGCCTTGGCCGCTATCAATATTCACTTGATCAGCAAATTCTGCTTGGATAAGTTGCTGCGAATTAGCGCGAATGCTGACAGCGCTGCCTGAGGTGTGATTGCTCTCTAACCATTGGCCATCAAGCGCCGATACCATAAAACCTGGGATACTGGCTTGGGGCATAAACATGGTAAAGGGCGCACTGTTATCATTGTTATAAGTTAATAGCATACGCGCGCCAGCGGCGCTGACATTGGCCGCTTTTTGCTCAAAGGTACAAGTGCCACGCTCAACCAAGGCTATAGCTTGATTAAAGCTTGCTGCCGCAAATGGCTTGCAAGCATCGCGATTATTGGCACTGATGGCGCTGGCATGATTTAGCGGCGCATTAAGGTTAGCGCTTAATTTGGGGCCATCGGCGGCAACGGCCGCAAGCTCTCTATTAGTAGTCGTCAGTAAATGAGCGGTGATTTTACCTGTGCTGGTATTAGCCACAGCTAAGCCTGCATCCACGCAGGCCGGGCAACTAATAGAACTCGCGCCCATAGTGCCATCGTTACCGGCGGCGCTTACCATTAAAATACCGGCAGCTTCTGCGGCGCGAAATACGCTTTGATACGGGCTGGAATTAGGATCTTCTCCCGGCGCGCCGCCCCAAGAATTATTAATCACATCACTGCCATCATTTACAGCATCCTCTAATGCCGCGAGCAGCATAGTGTCTGAACCTATGGCACCTTGGCAGTCATCACCGCTAAACAAGGCTTTGTAAATCATTAAATTAGCACCAGGCGCGACCCCAGATAAATTAATAGTATCAGCGCCTATGGCGGCGCTGACTAAGTTGCCAGCGGCAATGCCTGCCACATGAGTGCCATGGCCGTTGTAATCCCTTGGGCTTAAGTGTTCATCGGCGCAAAGACTAAAGTCAGGTTGATACCAGCGCGCGACAGTAATCTTGTTATTACAAAAGTTAGGATTAGCTTTGCAGTAATCATTGCTGGCAGGGCTGCTTGCGCTAAACCCTGTGCCAGAAAACATCGGGTGCTCAGGGATAATACCGCTATCGATAATCGCAATCTTAATGCCTTCGGCCGCGCGGCTTTGGCCACCGACTAACTGCCACAAGGATTGACTACTCATCAAGGTATTAGCGGCATCCATGGACTGGCGATAGTAACGCACCGGATAAACTGCTTTAACAGCGCTATGTTGGCGTAACGCATTGACTTCTTTGACTGATAATGGGGCGCTAAAGCCATTAAATAGCGTGTGATATTGCTGCTCAATCATCGCCTTGCTACCAAGGATTTGCTTGATAACACTTTGCTGTTGCTGGTTAATTTGCTGCAGTGCTAATGCATTTGCTTGAATTTGAGCTTGAGCCTGAACTTGAGGGGGAGTGCGTGAAGATATACCGGCAGATTGGATGTTACCTCTTTTGGATTGCCTAAAGCTATCGTGCATCGCCATTGGCTTGGCAGTGAGCTCAACAATATAGGAGGGTTTAATCGGCGCAGATACATCGGCAGCAATACTTGTCTGCACAGCGGTTTTGTTGGCGAGTGGCTTGGCATAAAAGCGATTTATTTCAGGGGCGTTTTCAAGATAAGTGGGCGCGGCATTATCACTATTGGCTAATGCATTATTGGCCAATGCATTAGGAGTCAAGGCGCTATGGGTCATGATTAATAGAGCTACGCCTAAGGTTAATCGGCTGCGCTTACTTAGTGTCGCCTTGCTTATTAATCTCGTCATAGTCGTTATTTCACCCTGTTAATATCAACTGCATTCCTTTGATTTAATTCTAGGAGAGAACTGGGCACTTGCGAGGATTATCGGGCAACAACAAAAGTGAAGGGATGGTTAATTATGTTGTGTTTTTAATGGTTTCGTTCCACTCTGGGGTATTTATTATCATTGCTAACCATGGGCATCATTATGAATCCTTATCCTGAAAGTTACCGCCTAGCTGTTCCGCCCTTGTGCAGCCTATTCATGGTGGTTTGGGCGTTACTGACCCCAGTATGGCAATGGTTATCTGTGGCTGAGGCAGGGGCCTTTGCTTGGTATCTGTACCCGTTATTTGCCACCTTTGCCGTGAGTGTGCTGGGCCATGGTTACTTAATTTTGCTTTCGCCCGGAATTAAGCGCTTAGATCAGGCCTTTTATGCCTTAGTGCACTTACCCTTGGCGTTTGTGATTTGGATTTTTGCCATCATGCAAATGTCTGGACGCGGTTGGTAATTGGTTAGACTCGGGATTTGTGTGTAGCTTAAGCGGATAATTTCGAGCTTTTGCTTGCGACTCGCTTGTCCTGCGGGTATCGTGACGCCGCCTTATTTGCCAGAGTATAGTTATGCCGGATTTTATCTATTGCCCACCGACCGACCCGTGGTTATCTCAAGTTCACTGCGACAAAGACATCATAGTTATCGATAAGCCGTCAGGATTATTGTCTGTGCCTGGGCGTGCGCTTGCCCATAAAGACAGTGTTTATAGCCGCGTGTTAGCTGAGCATCCCAACGCGCAAGTGGTGCATCGTCTGGATATGGCAACGTCTGGCATCATAGTATTAGCGCTACGCCGGAGCGCAGAAATTGAATTAAAGCGGCAGTTTCACGACCGTGAAACCCATAAAATCTATTATGCGCGGGTGGCAGGTCACGTGAAGCAAGCGCAAGGCAGCGTTGATTATCCACTGATTTGTGATTGGCCAAATCGGCCTAAGCAAATGGTTGATCACAAGATAGGCAAACCAAGCCTGACCCATTATGAAGTGATTAGTTATGGCAAGCGCTCAACCTTAGTTAAGCTCACGCCGATAACAGGCCGCTCACATCAACTGCGGGTGCATATGATGGCCATAGGTCACCCTATTCTTGGGGATAATTTTTATGCCGATCCGCTAGCAAAACGCTTGGCGCCAAGGTTGTTATTGCACGCGGCAGAACTGCAAATAACCCACCCTTATTCAGGTCTGGCCCTAACTTTTACGGCAGCGGCCCCTTTTATGGAAGCTGAAGCTGATCAATAATAGGGTTGTTAAATTCGTAATATCCCTACAAAAACATTAGAAGAAAATCAATAATCCCTATGAATACTATTGATCACTCATTTCAACGCGACCAACTAGATAATCAAATTCTAGAAGCCTTGATGCAAGATGCGCGCAGCCCTTTTGCTGAATTAGCTAAGCGCTTTGGCGTTAGCGCTGGCACTATTCATGTACGGGTCGAGAAAATGCGCCAAGCCGGTATCATTACCGGCGCGCAAATCTCAGTGAATCCTAAAGCGCTGGGATACGATGTTTGCTGTTTTATTGGCATTAATTTAAAGAGTGCCGGGGATTATCCCGCCGCGATTGCCAAGCTTAATGCCTTAGAAGAAGTGGTTGAAGCGTATTACACCACGGGTCATTACAGTATTTTCGTCAAAGTCATGTGTCAGTCGATTGATGGCTTGCAACATGTATTGATTAACCGCATTCAGTCCATTGATGAAATACAATCGACAGAAACCTTAATCAGTCTGCAAAACCCTATCAGCCGTGCGGTAAAACCGACCTAATTGCCTTTAAAAAAACACCGCGATAAACATCGCGGTGTTTGATCTTAGCTCAATTAATTCAGATATTTTCCCAAAAAGCTTTGCATTTGAATGTACAAATCTTTACGGTTGTCTTCATCATAAAAACCATGGCCTTCGGTTTCTTTCCACACCCAGACAGGATCTTTACCGACCTTCTTTAAGGCGTCGCGCATCACATAGGCATTTTCATAATGAGCCTGCTCGTCACGGCCGCCATGCACTATCATGACTCCCGCTTTTATCTTGTCAGCATTATGGGCGGGTGAGTGGCGTTTCATCTCTGACTCTGAACCACCAAAGGCTTGTTCCATATAGCGTTTGCCCCAACCTAAGCGTTCAGCCACATTGCCCTTTTTAAACATCAAAGGTAAATCGTACACACCAACATAACCGATAGCGCACTTATACAGATCTGGCTCTTTAACGACTCCCATTAATGAGGCATAGCCGCCATAACTGGCGCCAGAAATACAGATTTTATCTTTATTGGCATAGCCTTGTGTTATCGCCCACAAGGTGCCATCGGTTAGGTCATCTTGCATAGCTCCGCCCCATTGGCCATAACCACTATCTTCAAATTCGCGGCCATAGCCACCAGAACCGCGGAAGTTGATTTGCAATACGCTATAGCCTTGGCTGGCATAAAACTGAACTTCATCATTAAAGCCCCAATAGTCGCGTGGACCGTGAGGACCGCCGTGGGGATGGACGATCAAAGGCATATTTTTACCGTCACTGCCTTTGGGGGTAGTTAAGTAGCCATGTAGCTCTATGCCATCACGGGTTTTAAAGCTGATAGGCTGCATGTTTGCCATCTTAGCTTCATCTATCCATGGGCGTGATGCCGATAAAAATGAAACCTTATTATTGGCTTTATCAAACAAGTAAAACTTACCTGGATTGACATCTGAACTGGCAGAAATCAACCATTTTTGGTTGTCACTAGTTGTTGAGGTGATCTTGATAAAATTGCCTGCAAAGGCTTGTTCTAACGCGCGGTAATCTTTAGCGAACGCGCTGTTTTCATCAAAGAAGATGACCTTAGGAATGCCGTCGTACACAACAGCGCCTATTGGCTCTCGAATACGCTTACCCTCGTCACTGTAATAGGTGTTGATAAAAGGGAAGGCATCAACTGTGTCATGGCGATACATAAGTTCACGCTTGCCATCGGCGAGTTTAATTCGATAAATTCCGTCAGTGCTGGCCTCAGTATTATCGCTGGTAAACATGTATTGATTATCAGCGCTAAAGCCTATGATGCTGGTGGCGCCTTTGGCACTTTGGCGAGTCATATCGACTATGGATACCGCTTGCCAAGGGGAGGCGGTATCAGCGCGTAAATAGGTAATCATTTCGCCTGAGGCTTCTGCGCTTTGCAGGCCTTTGCGTTCTGTCTTACTTGATTGCGATGCGCGCCATACATCTTTATTGTCTAAGGTAATGGCTGCATTTTCGTGCTCAGCCTTTTCGACTAAACTGCGCTTGCCGTTATAGATATTGAGCTTATAGAGATTGCTATATTGTTTTTTATCAAGATTGGATGAAATTAGAATATGTTTAGGGTCATCAGACAGTAGGCTTTCGATATTTGCGGCTGCGCCATCGTTGTTTCGCGCGCCAAATAATTGAATGCGCTCACTGCAATCGGCATTGCCAGCAAACAACTCACCCGTCCAGAACGGCGAGGCATATTGGCCCGATTGTTTGGAAATCGTCATTAATATCCGCTCAGGGTTAGCCCACCAAAATTCCATCACAGATTCATCGGATTTGAACACAAAATTACAGATAATTTTTTGATTGGCATTATTAATAATGGCCAAACGCTTATGCTCTTTATAAGGGTAAGTGGCTGCTAAAAATTCGCCGGAAGGGGAAATTTTAACATTGCTAAACATGCTGTGTTTAGCAAAATCATCGATAGACACTCCAGAGTCAGATGCCGCATAAACACTGATGGGAGCGCCAAGTAAGGTGAGTGGCAGAAGCCAGCTAGACATTTTTTTCAACATTGTAAACCTCATCCCCTAAAAAAACTTTGGTAACATCAGCGTAACATTGTTTACATGGCGTAAACAATAGGGTAGCGTCTTACCTGCTGCTGTCGTGGCAACAACAAAAAAATCATAAATAACGAGTTACTTGCTTGTGAGACTTCTTAGAGAGTCAGCAAGATTGTGGAGGATGTATGTTGAAGATTTCCAAAATGGCCAAAGCAATTCACTTAGGTATTGTCTCATCAAGCTTAATGTTTGCGGGCGTTACCATAGCGGCTGATGACGTAAAAAAAGAAGATGAAAAAGTTGAACGCATTGAAGTGACGGGCAGCCGTATTAGCCGCTCCGATTTAGAAACGGCGCAGCCGATAGTCGTTCTTACCGCTGAAGACATGAAAAACGAAGGCTTTAGTACGGCATTTGATGCGCTGCAAGGTTTGTCACAAAATACTGGTACCGTTCAAGGTAACGAGTTTGGCGCCCAAGGCGGCTTTACCCCTAACGCTGACGTGATTGACTTACGTGGCTTTGGCCCTGGCTATACCTTAGTGCTGCTCAATGGTCGTCGCATTGCTGAAAACCCAACCCCGTATAATGGCCAAAGTAACTTTGTTAACTTAGCCGGTATTCCGTTTGCAGCCATTGATCGCATTGAAATTGTCACCGCTGGCGCATCTGCCATTTACGGCTCTGATGCGGTAGCTGGTGTTGTTAACATCATTTTGAAGAAAGATATCGACGCTACAACTGTCAATGCCATGTATGGTACTACCTATGAAGGCGGTGGCGATCAACAGCGCTTCTCGCTGACATCTGGCACCACAGGTTCAAATTACTCGATTGGCGGTACCTTAGAGTTTTATAAGCAAGAGCCCATTTATTCACGTGAACGTGACTTTTTGGATTCTGTTGATGATAACCCTGCAGGTGCAAGCCCATTAAGCCGTGGTATCTTGTTGTTAGACAATAAAACCCGTAAGTATCGCGACCCCGGCGCGCAGGCGTGCGCCGATTCTGGTTCGGGTTATGAGCATACCTCTCGTGAAAAATTTGGTAACTATTGTGGTGTTGATACCACAGGCGATAACACTATTCGTAACGAGCGTAAAAACACCACAGGTTATGTCTTTGGTACCTATGATATCAGCGACAGCCTGCAATTCTTTGCTGATGGTATGTATACCACTATTGATTCAGCGGTTTATGGTTCGCGCCATTTCTATAGCGAAAACTTATTAGTTAATACTCCAAACGGCACGGGCAACATGTTTGGTGGTAAGCGTGATTATGTCTTGCATCAGCGTTTATTTAGCTTTGATGAAATGGGGCAGCGCAATACCGAATTTGATGAAGATGTATATAACTTTACCGCGGGTTTAAAAGGCAGCGTCTTTAGTGATTACAACTGGCAGGCTTATTACTCTGAAAGTCGTTATGACTATCAAAGTGCCCGTGACTGGATGAAGGAAGAGAAAGTTAAAGAAATGTTTTTAGGTACCATAGATAACTCTTTTGGTCTGTATAACGGCGCCGGTAAAGTGGGTCTTTATGACAAAATTACGCCAGATATTCGTAATGAGTTAATTGGTACCCAAATCATTAACGGCGATTCATATGCTCGCACTTTCTCCGCCGATATCAATGGCGACCTATTTGAATTACCTGCAGGTATGGTGGGCTTTGCTGCCATTATTGAATACAACAAACAAGGTTACAGCTTAGAGGTTGATGAGCGCACCTTAAACCAAACGGGTATGGGGTGGCAGGGCTTAACTGGCACTGAAGGTGGCGGTGATCGCAATCGTTATGCCGTGGGCGCCGAGTTATTAGTGCCTGTGATTGAAGGGTTAGATTTAGGATTAGCGGGTCGTTATGACCAATATGATGATGATACTACCGATGTTGGCGGCCGTTTATCGCCATCAGTGAGTTTAACGTATCAACCGATTGAAGAAGTGAAGTTCCGTGGTAACTGGGGACAAAGTTTCCGCGCGCCAGATATGCATTATGTGTTTGCCGGTAAGTCTGGTTTCTTCTCTAATGCCTTTGACTGGACCAGTTGTCGCCGTGATGATTTCAACGATGACCCAAGCTTTGTGCCATCAGAAAGCGCCTGCGATCCGTCTAATTTTAAAGGTAGTCGCTCAGGCAGTTTAACCTTGGAAGAAGAGAAGGGTACCAACTGGGGTCTTGGCGTTATCATAGAGCCGATTGAAGATTTGAGCATGACTATTGATTTCTACGATATTAAGCTTGAAGACTTAATTCGTGACGAAAGTGCGCAAACCTTGCTGGATTTAGAGTATGACTGTAATTACAGCTTAAATGGTAAGTCACCTAATAGCCCTGAATGTCTTGCTAACTCGGCCAAAATTAATCGAGCGCCTGCTGGTAGCCCAAATGCGGGTGAAATTGAAACCATTAACGTTACTCCTGAAAACAAAGCGTTATATCAGCAGCGAGGTATAGATACACAAATTAGCTATGGTTTAGATACTCAATACGGTGATTGGGGCTTCAACTTAGGTTGGACTCATATTTTAAATACCCGTTATCAAGCCAATAGCGAAGCCGAACTGCAAGAATTACGTGATGATAAAGATAACAGCGAGCCGCGCTCAAAAGTGAACTTAACTGTGAGCTGGGATTATCAAGAGTGGCAAGCTGCGATTCGTGGCGATCGTATGGGGAGTATCCCTGTATGGGAGCAACCTGCCGGCAACTACGACCCTGTGACGGGTGATGTTGTTAAAGTTGACCGTTTACAGCAATATTTCACGGTTAACATGTCTGTGGGTTATCAATTTACTGACAACCTGACAGTGCAGTTAATTGGTGAGAATATTCTTAACGAACGCCCAGAAGTCGACGTAACTCATAACAGCTGGCCGTATTACAACAGCTTCTCTTATCCTGGAGCTGCGATTGGCGCCGCTTATCGCGCAGAAGTGTCGTATCGCTTCTAAGCATTAAGTCAATGTGAGTCGCTAGTGATTTTGAAAAAAGCCCTCGAGTAGTCATGTTCGGGGGCTTTTTATTGGCAGCTGTTCAGCCTAGGCCTATTAGCCTTTAATCTCTTTTTTGCTATCTAAGCGGCGGCGATGAATGATGGAGTAATGCCTAAGCCCAGATGGGCCGTGTGACACAATCACAGACAATAAAATGATGGCTATGATGAGCGCAGGTTTCGCGCTCGCCAATGGAATGAACAGCAGTAATAACCCAATCTTCACTAAGGTGAGTACGCCCTTTAGCTGGATAAGCCAGCGCCAATCGCGAATAACTTCCCACAGCATCAAGATTAAACCCGTCACCATGGCGATAATCCAGTAGGTGAGCCAAGCATCCATGGGTACTGCTAATAAAATGCCGCCCGCGGCGCCGCACACACCGACGATATGCAGGGCTCGCAGACCAGTTTTTGCCAAGCGTTGCAGCCAGAATTGAGTCTCAGTCACAGGTACACCTAAGGTAAAAATAAAGCCAATATGGCGGATATCATGGAGTTAAAGCGGCTTAAAACGCAAGAATTGCCGTGAGCCAAAGCAAAAATTGTGAGATGACCATGAAAAGGATGAAATGACTAGCGCTGAGTTAGAGGCAGACTATTCATGCTAACAATGTGAGCTTGCTTGGATTTTTAACGGGTTAAAATTAACAATAGATAATCTGTGATACGCATAAATATATACCTCTTTTGGTAGTGGTACATTTGCGCCAATAAGCAATATGCCTGTAAATAAAGGCTTTTATTAGGCGGCCTTAATATATTGCAGTTGGTGTATTTACTACTAAATGGGTGGAATAGATGATTCGTATCATGCGTAAAACGGTATTAGCCGTGATGGTTTCTGGAGTTATGGCGGGCAATGTGTGGGCTGCCGCTGATTACTTGGCAGATTTTCATACTGAAATGGGTGGTTGTGAAACTTGTCACGCCACTGAAAAGGGCCCTACTGATGATAATCTCAAGCATGAGAACAGTCAGTGCGTTAGCTGTCATGGCACGCTGAAAGAAGTGGCGCTAAACGATCCTAAAACCATAGTCTCCCCCCATAGCTCGCACCTCATTGGTGATATTGCTTGTACCGCATGTCATAAGGGCCATGAAAAATCAGTCGCTTACTGTGATGCTTGCCATAGCTTTGACTATAACATGCCTTATGAAGGTAAGTGGGAGCGCAAGTTTGTTCCGGTTGATGCCGATAAGAAAGCGCAAGATCAAGCCATTGCTTCAGGCCCAAGCGAATCAACCGATGTAGTGGTTATTGGTTCAGGTGGCGCAGGCTTAGCGGCTGCGGTCGCTGCGCGTAACCATGGTGCCTCTGTCATAGTGCTGGAAAAAGAGCCTATTGCGGGCGGTAACACTAAGCTGGCTGCCGGTGGTATGAATGCTGCTGAAACTAAGCCGCAAGCTAAGCTTGGCATTGAAGATAAGAAAGCCATCATGATTGAAGACACCATGAAAGGTGGTCGCAATCTTAATGATCCTGAATTAGTCAAAGTGTTAGCCAATGAGTCATCAGACTCTATAGATTGGTTAATGGCCATGGGCGCGGACATGAATGATGTCGGCCGTATGGGCGGCGCTAGTGTTAACCGCTCTCACCGCCCAACGGGTGGCGCTGGTGTTGGTGCTGAAGTCGCGCAAGTATTATGGGACGCCGCCACTGAGCGCGGTACTGACATTCGCTTAAATAGCCGCGTGGTGCGTATTTTAGAAACGGGTGGCAAAGTGACTGGCGTGCTGGTTAAAGGTGAGCACACAGGTTATTACGTCATTAAGGCCGATGCCGTAGTGCTAGCAACTGGCGGTTTTGCCCGTAACAATGAGCGCGTGGCTCAGTACGATCCGAAACTGGCTGGCTTTGCTGCCACCAATCACCCAGGTGCTACCGGTGATGGCCTAGATGTTGCTATGCAAGCGGGCGCGGCAACGCGCGATCTTGAATACATTCAAGCGCATCCAACTTACTCGCCAGTTGGCGGCGTCATGGTAACAGAAGCTGTGCGTGGTAACGGCGCTATTCTTATTAACCGTGAAGGTCAGAGATTCGTTAACGAAATCACCACTCGCGATAAAGCCTCTGCCGCTATTTTGGCACAAAAAGGTGCTAGTGCTTACTTGGTATTTGATGATGCCGTGCGTAAATCATTAAGTAAGATTGAAGGCTATGTGCATTTGCATATCGTTGAAGAAGGCCAAACTGTAGCGGATTTAGCTAAGAAGATGGGCGTACCGCCGGTTAACTTAGAAGCCAGTATTGCTAGCTATAACAAGGCAGTATTAGCAGGTAAAGATGATGCCTTTGGGCGCCCAGATTTACCAAGAGAGCTTAATAAAGGCCCTTACTATGCCATGGAAGTGAAGCCTGCTGTGCATCACACCATGGGCGGCGTGAAAATTGATACTAAGGGTGAAGTACAAGGTCAAAATGGTCAAATCATCAAGGGCTTGTATGCTGCTGGTGAAATCACAGGCGGCGTGCATGGCGCTAACCGTTTAGGAGGTAACGCCATTTCTGATATCGTCACCTTTGGCCGTATTGCTGGTACAGATGCAGCGGCTTACGCTGAGAAAAACTAACGGCTTAGTATGAGTTAATCAACGGGTCCTTAGGGGCCCGTTTTGCTAAGCGGGGCGTTAAGTGAATGCTGCTTGTCATTGACTTACTGCGATTAACACCTTAGTGGTCACTTGTTTCATCTTCACCGCATTTGGGACATGAGTCATAAATTATCTTCAGTTAACGTGACCGTTAGTTGAGCACATCAGCGTTATCGCCTGCCAATTTCGTTTAGACTAAGTAGCAACAGCCAGCCCAGTCGTCATCAAGGAGTAGGACATGAGAATTGGTTTCTTTAGCGCTAAACATTACGACATTCATCACTTTAATCAGAGCGCGGCTCAATTTAGCGCTGAAATAGAATATTTTGATTTACGCTTAAGCTCGAAAACCGTGCCTTTGGCCCATGGCTTTGAAGTGATTTGTGCCTTCGTTAATGATGATCTCAGTGCTGAAGTACTGACTGAATTAGCCGAGCATGGCACTAAGATTATTGCCATGCGCTGCGCTGGGTTTAACAATGTGGATTTAGTGGCAGCTAAGCGCTTAGGCATACATGTAGTTAACGTGCCAGCTTACTCACCGGAATCGGTCGCTGAACATACCATAGCCTTGATTTTGACCTTAAACCGCAAAATCCATAAAGCCTATCAACGGACCCGCGACGCTAACTTCTCCCTCGATGGTTTAGTCGGTTTTAACTTATTTGGTAAAACCGTTGGCATTATAGGCACAGGTAAAATTGGTTTAGCCACCATCAAGATTATTCAAGGCTTTGGCTGCAAGGTGTTAGCTTTTGATCCTTATCCAAACCCTGCGGTCATCGCCTTAGGGGTTGAGTATGTGAGCCTAGATGAGATGTTCCCAGTGTGCGACATCATCAGTTTGCATTGCCCATTAACTGCTGAAAATCATCACCTTTTGTGCCAAGCGAGTTTTGATAAGATGAAACCTGGGATGATGGTGATTAACACCAGTCGTGGCGGCCTACTGAACGCCGTTGATGCCATGGAAGCCTTGAAACTTGGGAAAATTGGCTCGTTAGGGCTTGATGTGTACGAGAATGAAAAAGACTTGTTCTTCCAAGATAAGTCTAATGAAATCATTCAAGATGATGTCTTTAGGCGTTTATCGGCTTGCCATAATGTGGTCTTTACTGGTCATCAGGCGTTCTTAACCGTCGAAGCGCTCGACGCTATTGCTGAAACTACCTTAACCAATGTGCAGCAGACCTTGGCTGGAGAAGTGTGTCCTAACCTGTTGTGCTAATCAGTGGATGACTCGGTGCGATAAGTGGCTAAGCAACTAGCTCACAAGTCATAAGAATAAACCACTAGATAGCAATAAGGCTGCCATTGGCAGCCTTATTGTTGTTGCGTGCAGTAAGCTTGAGCATTTAGCCATGGCTTACTGTTAGTAAGATTTTAGCTTTGACGGCTAGCGTAATAAGCTTGCAGCTCAGCCGTTGACGCTGTGGCTACGATTTGACCGTCAAGATAGAAGTTAACGTTATCGCCAGTCTTCTCGCCAGACATGATTTGTTCGCTACCATCTTCATAAGTCAGCAGCATATCCAGTTTGTTAGCATTCACTGGAGTCACAGTCGCTTTAGTTAACTTAACGCCAGTTAAAGGAGCCTTAGTTAAGTCTTTATCTAAGTGTTGGTTTACTTTGAATACCGCTTCAACAGGCATATCTACTAAGGCTGGTGATTTACCAGTAATAGGGTTAGTACCAGTCCAGAATTCGATAGTGTTGAAAATGAACAAGTCACCGGTAGCAGCAAAGGCATACACAGGCGCCAATAAGATATACACACCAGCACGGCCAAAACGGTTGTCAACCACACTCAGGTTACCCTTAGTGACTAAACCACTAAGACCCATGGTACCCATGCAACCTGCCAGTTGAGTACAGATAAGTAGTGAGGCGCCGATGGCCAGTTTTTTTGTAGAAGTCATTGGTTGTCTCAATGGTTAATAAATTGAGCGCGAATTTTAATCAGTTGGTAAGATTTTCCCGTGATCAAGATCAAAGTTGCGAGTAAATGAACTGTTGATCTTGTTGTTTTATTTTGGTTTGTTTTGCTGGCTTGGTGGTTTTGGGGTTGGTTGTGGTCTGTTGTGGGCGCTATTTAATCAATCTATGGCTTTTTGTTGGCCTTGTGTGAAAAGTAATCTTTCAATATCTTGCGCTTAAATAGCCTTACGTTAAATATGCGAGGATTAAGCCAAGCTGTGGCAAAATAGCTTTTTTCTTTTCGAGCAAGACGCATGAGTGACTATCACTGCTTGTGGCAGGGAGAGGATCAATTTGGTCCTATCAGTGTGGTTGAAGACAATGATTATCGATTGTTGGCCTTTGGCGATAACGATGAGCAAAGTAAGCAATTAAAAAGTGCGCCCCATATCCCGCAGCATACTTATGTGCAGGCGATGCTACTCAGTCTGTTATTTATTAAACCTAAATCAGCCATAGTGCTAGGGCTAGGTGGCGGTGCCTTACTGCATTCACTTAAACATTATGATCCCGCGATTAAGCTCACTGCCGTGGAATTGCGCCCGCAAGTGATTGAGTTAGCGAAGCGTTATTTTCGGGTGCAGCCCAGCAAAAAATTGCAATTGATTGAAGCCGATGCCATGAAGTTTTTAGCTGCTGGCGATCATAAGCGCTGTGACGTGATATATGCCGATATCTATACCGATGCTGGCATAGATGAGCAGCAGTTATCGCAAGTTTTTATCGATAATGCCTTTAACTTGCTAAAAGCCGATGGTCTGTTAGTGCTTAATTGCTGGAAAGAGCATAGCCGCGATTTGGAATTACTCGCCCGACTGCAAGCAAGTTTTGCTGACGTTTACGCGTGTCTCACCTCTGGCAGTAACTGGGTGGTCTTTGCCGCTAAGCAGCCTGGTATATTGCGAGACCATGGCTTAAAGGTCGGTATAGATGAGTTATCGAGCCGCTTAGATTTTAGTGTATCGCGCTCCCTTACTCGCTTTGGTCCTTGGCTGTAATAGGGTCACTTAACTGGGATAAACACTGGCTAGTTATTACGCGCATTGTAGCGTTTAGGCTTGCATCAGCGGCGCCAACTGGGCTGAATCATTTAGCCAATGTAGTGTAACTTGCGCCATAAGGCGCGAGTTTGACCAAAAAATGGGCGCGAGCCGCGCTTTAAGGGTTAAGCGCCTTGTTATTTTAGCTGAGACGAATAAAATGCCGCTCCTTTGTTGTGATTTGCCCCGCTTGCTATTGAACTAGTGAGCTCATCACTGGGCCTGAGGCATTATGAGTAAATATACCGCACCAACATTCACCCTCAAATTGTTGCATCCGCGCTATTGGGGCACCTTGTGCTTAATGGCTGTCATGTATCTCATGAGCTTATTGCCTTACGCCGTATTATTTCGTTTAGGTAAGGTGTGTGGCCGTGTGGCAATGCGCATGATGCCTAAGCGCAAACGCACTATTGAGCGCAATTTGAGCTTATGTTTTCCGCACATGAGCGAGCACGAGCGCGCGGCGCTAGTCAAACTCAATATCGACAATACTGGGCTAGCCTTATTTGAAACTTGCATGGCATGGTATTGGTCAGATAAGCGCGTATCTAGCCATGTGGAAGTGGTTGGTCTTGAGCACCTGCAAGCACTTGAAGCTCAAGGCAAGGGCGCTATGCTGCTGGCTATTCACTCCCTTAATTTAGAATTGGGAGCTCGCGCCTTTGGTATTCATATGTCGGGCATGGGGGTTTATCGCCCTAACAATAATCCATGTTTTGATTACTTTCAGTATCGTGGTCGCTCGCGCTCCAACCGCACCTTAATCGATCGCAAAAACCTTAAATTTATGCTTGATTCGCTGCGCCAGGGCGCGCGGGTATGGTATGCCCCTGATCATGACTATGGCCGTCGCCGCTCGACGTTTGCGCCGTTATTTGCGGTTAAGCAAGCCTGTACTACCACAGGTACCAGCATTTTAGTGGATGAAACCGATTGCGCTGTAGTGCCGTTTTCCATGGTGCGTAAGCACGACAGTGGCCGTTATGTGCTGACCTTTGGCGAGCCGTTAATTGATAAGTTCCCTAAAGGTGATGTGGAAGCTGCGGCCGTGTTTATCAATGGCATGGTAGAAGACGCCATTATGGCAGCGCCGAGCCAATACATGTGGCTGCATCGCCGTTTTAAGACTCGCCCTGAAGGCGAGGCGTCACTGTACTAAGCTGCCATTGTAATTGGCATGATTAAACGCTAAGGCAATGTTAATAGCCGTTGTTATTACTATGTCTTAGCGTTTAACGGCGAAAGCCAAACAACTTAGCGCTCATTATGGTTTCGCTCACAATCGGCGGTAGCGCATGTTGCCAGTCGTCTAAGCCTTTGGTGAGTTGCTGCAAGATTTCGCGGGAGTAGATATTAAGCAGCTCTGGATTACTGGATTCTATGCCAGTAAAAAAGCCATTGGCCAGCAAGTGCTGATATAAATAGCGTAAGTTATTGGGCACAGATATTTGAGATAAATCACTTGCTTGCCCTTGAGCATTAAGCTCAGGGTAGACAAATAAGCGGGTATGGTCGGGAAACAACTTACCAAAGCCTTCTAAAATACCGCCTTCTAAACCATCGTAAAACTTCTCATCAAAAATCTGTTGAATATTGACCATGCCTATCACTATGCCGATTTGCAGCTTAGTGTATTGGCGAAAATAGGCGCGCAGCGAAAAGTAGCGAGTATAGTCAGAAATCATCACATGGTAGCCGAGCAGATTCAGTAAACGCACGCGCTCGATAATATCGGTGGCAGCAATATTGGCATCTTTGCCGTGGCGATCGTTTAAGGAAATCTCAGTGATCACGACCGTATTGCTGGCGTTGACATTTTCTAAGCATTCAAAGGCTTTTTGGCCTTGCTCTATCATATCGACATTGAGGCGAGTAACCGGCTTAAAGGCGCCGCGAATAGTGAGCACATTTTTTTTATACAGCATCTCGGCGGGCACAGCGACACTGCCATCGGGCTTAAACATCACAGCGCGAGTTTTATGGCTACGAATGAGGTGAATATTTTGCGCCTGATTATTGATGTCATCAAAATAAGGCCCTTGAAAATCAATACAATCAATCTCAATGCGGTTTGATTTCAAGTTGTCGCTTAAGGAGTCTATGATGCGTTTGGGGTCTTCAAAGTAGTAATAGGCGGCGTAAATCAGGTTAACCCCAAGTATGCCTAAGGCTTGCTGCTGCGCCTCGGCGTTATCATCAAACATGCGCACATGCACCACTAAGTTAGAGGGCTCAGCCCCTGGGTACATTTGAATGCGTACGCCGCACCAAGCGTGGCATTCATTGTTGCGATTAAAGCTTTTGGCGGCCACAGTGGCCGCGTAAGTAAAGTAGCGAGATGATTTTGAGCGCACATTCGCTACACGTTCAACCACTAGGGCAAACTCTTGCTCCATCATGGCGATAACTCTGGCCTTGCTGACATAGCGGCCATCTTGCTGCACCCCGTAAATTGCATCGGAGAAGTTCATGTCATAGGCTGACATGGTTTTAGCTATGGTGCCCGCGGCGGCGCCAGCGACAAAAAAATTACGTGCAACTTCTTGGCCTGCGCCAATTTCAACGATAGTGCCGTATTTTTTTTCATCGAGGTTGAGGCGAAGGGCTTTATCCTTAGTGCTGCGTGAGCTGACCTGCTTATCCATAGCATCTCCAAGCGGTAACGAGTTAATTTATTGTTATAGCTAGTTATTCATTCTATCGTAAAAGCCGCGAGACGCTAGTCTGACGTGTATCTTGGTGCAGATGTTTAAGCTTAATGCGTTGACTTAACTTAAGGTATGGCGCTCGCTAAGTGCTGCTAGTTAGTGACTAAGCCTGCTATTATGGCGCGGCTTAGGCTTGCTAAACAGGCGCTTATAACCATGTGGTTATCTGATAGCGCGCAGTCAACACTGAGTCCCCATTACTATTAAAGGAGCTTGTTACCATGTCACAATTTGATCATGTCACCGTCGTTAAGGCCGCCAATATTTACTTTGACGGTAAAGTTACCAGTCGCACGGTTAAGTTCAGCGATGGCAGCCATAAGACCTTAGGGATTATGTTGCCTGGGGATTATGAGTTCAGTACTGCCGCCAAAGAGTTAATGGAAATTTTAGCCGGTGAGCTTGAAATTCAATTAGCCGGTGAAGCGTGGCAAACCATAGTGGCGGGTCAATCTTTTGAAGTGGCGGCTAATTCTAGCTTTAAATTAAAAATTCATACCGTGACTGATTACTGCTGCAGCTACTTAGCTTAAATCTTGCTGCTATTTGGGATGTTTTAGCTATTCCTAAAAGCAAATAGGCTAGCTAGAGGTTCACAGCTTCAAGCTCGTTTGAGGCTGTGAAACACACGTTTTTTTAACTCCGCTTAACTTCGCAATTTACCTTTCTCTTAAATTGAGATTCTGCGCATCATTTTTAAGTCATAGTCATCAATAGTGTGAAGCTGGTTACTGTCTCTTTTACCCAAAAATGAGTAGGGTATTAGGCATAGGTGAGGTCATGGCGATCTCGCGGTTGCTACAGGAATTTAGGATGTCTGAGTTAGATAAAGCGTTTTACCAGCGTGCCAGTGAATTAATCCAAGTTGCCAATCAGCAGAATCAAGATCCCAAGCTTAAAACGGGCGAAATTAGCGCTTCATTTATGTATGGTTTAGCGCGCTACAACGCTTGGTTTGGCTCAACTAGCTTTGATTCTAAAGAGCAAATGCAGTCGAAAAAGCAAGAAATGATGGAATACTATATCGAGCGCTACAAAGAAATGCTGGAGTCCAATATGGATGACTATATCGAGCATTTTGATCATTACCGCGCCAGCCAAAAGTAAGCCGCTATTGCTGTTGCGATCATGATATTTGGTCGGTGCCTGCCGACCAACACTTCTGCTGTTTATCCCGCGTATTTGTCCCCAATTATTGCTAGCCATTAGCCATTAGCCATTAGCCATTAGTTTTGCCTTTGTTTGGCAGCATTGCTCGCCTAAGGTTTTGCTCTCATTTCGGCCTTTTAATCATTTAACTGGCTATTCTCTAGACCACAGATGCTATTAAGTGCTTGCGCTGATGGGGTACAGCTAACGCTATGGCGCTAACGAGTTTGGTTATTCGCTAGGTTAAGCTGGAGGCTTTAACGGGGGGGGAAGTGTTTGCTGAGCTTTGAAGGAAAAAAAGAGTGTGGCGCAGCGCCACACTCTTTTCTATTGGGAAGCTTAGCAATTGGGCTTAAAGCACAAAGCTTAAGGCGGCAACTATGATAAAGGCGATGGTGCCAAGCAGAGTTTCCATCACGGTCCAAGTTTTTAAGGTAGTTTTCTCATCCATCTCTAACAGACGAGATACCAGCCAGAAGCCTGAATCGTTAAAGTGCGACAGTACTGTGGCGCCACTGGCAATCGCAATCACGATAAAACATAAATCCAAATCGCTAAGGCCAGTCGTAACTGCTACCACTGGAGCAATTAACGCCGCCGTAGTGGTTAAGGCCACGGTTGCTGAACCTTGAGCTACACGTAAACAGGTAGCAATAACGAAAGCTGCGACAATGACTGGCATGCCGGTATCAGTTAATACGCCCGCGAGCGCATCACCAATACCGCTTGAGCGCAGTACGCCGCCAAACATGCCGCCAGCACCTGTGACTAGCACTACGCCGCAAATGGGGGCTAATGAGTCACCGCACAGTTTTTCAAGTTTCGCCATGCCGTAATCTTTGGCAAAAATCACTAAGCACACCAATAAGGTGATAAGTAATGCCACCGGAGTTTTACCTAGCATGCGTAAAAACTCGACCAGGGGTGTATTGCCATCAATCACGCCAGCAACCGCTAAGGTATGCAGGCCAGTATCAAGACAGATAAGAATAACGGGCAGCACTAAGATGCTCATTACTGTCGTAAATTTAGGCAGTTTCGAGGCATCAACAATGGTGTCGGCATTAAAGAATGCTTTCGAGAGTGGAATGTTGAATTTCTTGCCGGCGTACTGACCAAAGAGATAGGCGCCAATATACCAAGTCGGAATAGCGACCAATAAACCCACCACCAACAGCAGTCCAAGGTTAGCGCCTAAAAATTCAGAGGCTGCTACTGGGCCTGGGTGCGGCGGCACAAAGGCGTGCATTACCGCAAAGGCGCCAGCGGATGGCAGGGCGTATTTAAGCGGTGAACCACCAAAGCGGCTGGCGACACTAAGAATAATGGGCATCATCACCACTAAACCGGCATCGAAGAAAATAGGGAAGCCAAACATCAGTGAGGCCACTCCGAGTGCCATGGGCGCTTTTTTTTCACCAAAGCGGCCGATAAGGGTGTCAGCCAATACTTGGGCGCCGCCACTGATTTCGAGAATTTTGCCTATCATGGCGCCGAGCCCAACCAGTAGCGCGACTGAGGCTAAGGTGCCGCCAAAGCCTGACATCATAGTCGGAACTACTTTGTCTGAGGCTACGCCTGTTGCTATGGCTGTGCCTAAACTCACAATGGTGAGCGACACAAAGGCATGGACTTTTAATTTAATGATTAATATCAGCAATGCGGTAATCGCTAGCGCGGCGATTGTTAACAGCATTAGCGGATCTGCGGGTTGAACTAACTGCTCCATAGTTACACCTTTTAGCATAGTTATTGTTTGCGCATGAGTTCACATGGCTTGGGTTGCTGTTTGTGTGCAAGTTCACATTTTTTGAGGTTACGGGTAACATGTTACCGATAACATTCGTAAGATAAACAAATATTTCAACGTGAATGTCAAAATTGAGATCACGCGCAGATTCGGGAATAGGAGTTATCATGGCGGGAAGTAGTGTCATAGTTATGGGTGTATGTGCCAGTGGCAAGACCACAATTGGTGAATTAGTGGCCAAGCGTCTTAAGCGCAAATTCATTGATGGCGATGATTTGCATCCGCGTGCCAACATTCAAAAAATGAGCTCTGGCGAACCGCTCAATGATGACGACCGTAAGCCGTGGCTGGAGCGTATTGGTGATGCGGCTTACAGCCTTGAAAGTAAAAACGAGCATGGGGTGATAGTGTGTTCGGCCTTGAAAAAGTCTTACCGCGATCAAATCCGCGCCGGTAATAGCAATGTTAGCTTCTTATTCCTTGATGGCGATTATGATTTGATCATGGCGCGGGTACGTGCACGCAATGGTCATTTTATGAAAGAAGTGATGGTCAACAGCCAGTTCGCAACCTTAGAGCGTCCAGACGACGAGCCTAAGACCATAGTCGTAGGCATAGATTGCGATATTGAGACTGTGGTAGAGCGCGCGGTAGCCGCTATTTTGGCGCAGTCTGCTAACTAGTTTTTAGCATCAGGGGTAGTGCGTTGGCCGTGTTGTTTGCATAAATTCGACAATTGTTGGCATAGAGCCGGCAATCAAAAAGGCAATGAGTTAACTCCTTAACTCATTGCCTTTTTTTGTTTTTGCCATATTAGCGAGCGATTAATGGCTGGCGCCATCTGTGATGCGATAACCCATATCCACAATGGTGGACTCTATCGCTTCACCGCGAAGCTTTGCTAGTAGTAACTCAGCGCTTTTTTGGCCAATGGCAAAACGCGGGGTATCGACACTGGTGAGTTTTGGCAGCACGCTTTGACCAATATCTAGGGCATTATAGCCAACCACCGCCAAATCATCTGGCACCTTTAAGCCTAGTTGCTGCGCCCGCAGTAACGTGCCTATGGCGATATCATCATTAGTGCAAAATACGCCATCAAGTGTTGGATGCTGGGCTAATGCTTGGTCGAGTAATTTAGCCGCCAAGGAATAGCTTGAATGTTCACCGGTCAAAACATGTATCAGAGGTAAGCCCGCCGCTGTCATGGCGTTATCAAAGCCTGTCATGCGCAGCTTAGTGCGGCTATCAAGGCGCGCGCCAAAATAGGCAATGGAGCGCTTGCCGCTGGCAATCATCATATTTACTACTTCAAATGAGGCTTGGACATGATCAAGGCCGACCACCATATCAATGGGGTTTGGCGGTAATTCCATGGTTTCCACCACAGGAATGCCTGCATTACGGATCATTTGTAAGGTGCGCGGCGTGTGCTGACTGGCGGTTAAAATCAAGCCATCTACTTGATAGGCTAACAGCGCGGCAATTCTTTGCTCTTCTTCATGTTCATCATAACTAAAGTGTGCCAATAAGGTTTCATAACCATGAGCCTTAGTGACAGCTTCTATGCCGTGTACTAGCGCTGAAAAAATCTGGTTAGATAACGATGGAATGAGCACGCCAATGGCGCGGCTTGAGGCTTTAGACAGCATGGCTGGCGCTTTATTTTCGATATAGCCTAATTCTTCAATCGCTTGCGCTATTTTCTCGCCGGTTTTGGCGGCTACTGCCTTAGGATTTCTTAAATAACGCGAAGCCGTCATTTTAGTGATGCCCACTTGATTGGCGACATCTTGTAGTGTGATGCGATTATTTTTATTTTTTTTAATCATGGGCTTAAACCAAGAGTGAGCGTGACTGCCACAGTATTGGGGAAATAGACGTGGGGTACAAGCAACTTACTTAAGGCGCGCCTTTTTTGCAGAGGGGTATCACATAAGTGTTTGTTAGCTAAACCTTAAGCCTAATGATTGGTTTAAGGTTTAAGGTTTAAGGTTTAAGGTTTAAGGTTTAAGGTTTAGCTTTTGGCGTAAGGCTTGGCAGTCGCAGGAGTAGCATGTGTAGCCACTCCCAAAGATAAGTGATAGCGAATGAGGATGTAGAGCGCTATTGCCGAGTTAGCATGGCTTAGGGATAACTCACGCTGTTAGCATTCACATCTGGGCTGGCGTCGGTATCTATTGGGCTATCTAAGCCTACGAGTGCTTTATCTTGCTCGCGCGTTAACGGATAAATTTTACTGATCTGGCAGCTAAGCCCAGCCTCTCCCGGAATAGCGATGGAATCAAATTTAGCGCTAAGGGAAGTGCTTGAAAACTGATTGGTTACAATGGCGTTGGCAAAGCTCAGCCCTGGGCAGCGAGCATTTAGTTCAATCAAGTAAGGGGTGAAAGGGTTAGTTCTTAGAATTAAGTATTTTTCGCCAAGGGATGACCAGCTGCTGAGACTAAACGCGGTAATGCTATCAACGGTTTCTAGTTGCCACTGCGAAACTTTTTCCGTCACTTCTGCTTGCCACTGCTGATTACTAAGTAGTGGCCGAGAACTGCAACTGATAAGCAGAATGACTAATACTGCTAATACGATGTTTTTCATGGATGTATCTCCAAGTGTTTATTGTGCCTAGCTGTTGGTGACTGCTGGTATTAGGTCTTGATATTAAAACTAAATACAGCAACTGCGACACTGTTTTAAAGGCTTGGTTTAAAGGCTTGGTTTAAAGGCTTGCTTTAAGGGCTTGCTTTAAGCTCTTGTTTGGGCGCGGATGTTAACGCGCTTAAGCTTAACCGCTAAGTCGTGGTCGCCCGTTAAGTGTAGCCCTTGTCTTCTTGCAACCGACTCTGAACTTAGCTCTTTAACTTACTTCTAATCCTGCAGGCATCCTACTGGCCGCGGCCGTGAAACATTACATTTAAAGTGGCAAATACTATGTAGGTATCCATTTTTATCCAACCGCTTAAGCTGGTTAAGGCGAGGCAGTAACTATGGTCATAACCTACCTTGCTTTTTACATCATCAATGCAAGTGTCATAGCCTTGTTTTACTTGCGCAAGTCCGGTGATCCCGGGCAGCAAGCCATAGGTGCGATCGGCAAAAAAGGGAATAGCATCTTCTAAGGTTTGATAAAAACCTGGGCGCTCAGGGCGCGGGCCTATCATGGACATGTCGCCTTTTAACACATTAAAAAACTGCGGAATTTCATCAAGGCGAGTTTTACGTAAAAATAACCCAACCCGAGTAATGCGGGGGTCGCACTTACTGGCCCACACGGCGCCGCTCATGCTTTCGGCATCTATGCGCATGGTGCGAAATTTAATCATATTAAATAATAAGGTGCGATCTTTAAGGGATTGGCCAATGCGCAGTTGCTTATAAAACACCGGCCCCTTGCTATCAAGTTTTATGGCCAGAGCTATGACTGGGAGTAGCGGCAAAGTGAGCAGCAAACCTATGCTGGCAAGCAAAATATCACTGCAGCGTTTTATCTTAGCTGTGACTGGATGGATAATATTCATTGTGACTTTTCCCTTGTCGATGCGCTGACCTTTTGCCAACGTCCTTGCTCAAGACCACACAAGTATCTGAGACTTCCAATAAATATAGCAAAGTGGCCAGAGACCAAATAACTCATGGCTTGGATTGCTGCGTATTTTTGTAATTTAGGCGCGCACAAACCTAATATGGCTACGCCATAGCAACTGAGTTGCAGCGCCGCTAATCCGGCAAATAGCATGGATGATGGCGCTAAGTAGAGTGAGCCAAGGAGTGCCAGTAGCATTAAATAACTGCAGGCCACCCGTAAGGTTTTTCCTGACCAAAAGATAAAGCTGATGCGGCCATGTTTAGCAGGCCATAGCAAATGACTTAAACGAATGATTTGCTGCATATTGCCAGCGCCAATGCGTCTGCGTCTGGCAAAGTTTTGCTCTTGAGTGCTGCCTTCCTGCTCGAGGGCGTGAATGCGATTATCCTGCACCCCAAGATAGCCTTGCGCCACAATCGACATGGGCAAGATAAAGTCATCATTGATAGTGTCACTGGCCAACGCGCTGAATAATTCGCGGCGAAATAAGTAAAAGGCGCCATGAGTTCCCATGGGGCTGCCCATGCTAGCTTCAAGATTCTTAATAGTATTTTGATATTGCCAATATTTAGTTTCCCCCGCATCCGTAGGAGTTAGCAGTAAATAATGGCTGTTGACTATGCCAACCTGTGGGTCCGTAAAATGGCTGCCACCTAGCAATAACGCATCGATAGATAACAGCGCTGAGGTATCACTTAAGCCCACCAACTGGCTATCGCACTGGGCTATGAGTTGATTAAGCACGGCGACTTTGCCGCGATTGTCACTGAACTCATGTAACTGGCAATTAAGGAGCGCGCACAAGGGTTCTTGTAAGGTTTGACGCGCTATGGCGGCGCTGTCATCGGTGCAGCCATCAAAGCCAATATGCACGGTAAGTTTGTCGCTGGGATAATTAAGGCTGGCAAGATTACGAATCTTATCGGCAATCCATGCGCTTTCGTTATAGGCAGGCACTATCAGGCTAATGCTCGCAAGCTTGCTGGCATCATCATGCGCCTTAGGGGTTGCGCTCATATCACCCTTAGCCGCCACTAATCGGCGCCGCGCTAACCACTTAAGTAACAGTGGGAATAAGGCGTGGTGATAAATAATGAGCGCGATACTCACTAAGGTGATGACGGCGATAACCTGGTTCATGATTAGTGCTCCAGCGGCGTAGAGGTGTCGCGATAACCTTGATGACAAACATCATCATAGGCTTTGGCCATCTCGCGCACATCAAAGTGGCGGGTGATAAAATTGCGGGGCGAAATCGACATTTTGCCATTGAGCATAGTGTTAATTAATTCGGCCGCTTCTTTAGCGTGATGGCTAGGTAACAGCTTGCCGCTTTCTGGGCATAAGGTTTCTTTGGCGCCGCCCACATCTGTTACTAAGGCGCGAATATTACAGGCCTGCGCTTCAAGCGGTGCTAGTGGAAAGCCTTCATTAAGGGATGGCAGGCAAAATAAATCTAAGGCGAGGTAGAAATCCCGCATGTTATCGGTAAAACCGACAAAGTGAACCCTGTGGCTTAAGCCTTCAATTAAGGTGCGATATTTAAGTGCCTCAAAGCAACTGCCATGGCCTGCAAGCGCTAAGTGCACATCTTCGGGTAAATAGCGCATGGCATAAATCAGCAGTTCTTGATTCTTAACTAGCTCCATGCGGCCGCTGCAACCAATGAATTTGACATCAAGCGGCAGGCCTAAACTGCGGCGCGCCTTATGCTGTGATCCTGGGAAAAACTTATTGGTATCTATGCCATTGTGAATGGTTTTTACCTTATCAAGCCCAAGGTGGTGATCTAAGCTTGCGGCCACGGCATGGCCATCGGCAATCACTATCGGGTTAGCGATTTTTAAGGCACATTTTTGAATGAGTCTTTGCTTCATATCATCTAAATGCCAAGCATCATGCTCGGTATGAATGCGCACTTTGACGCCGCTATGCTTAGCGGCCGTACTGGCATAAAACAAGGGGCCGATATGGTGGGTATGAACCACATCAGGCTGGTGCTCAGTAAATAACTGACACAATTTGTGATAAGTACTGGCGGTGAGTCCAGGCTGTTTATTCATAAAAATCAGCCTATCGGCGCAGTGCTTAAGTTTAGGCCAAGCGGCGATGGCAGTTTCAAGCTCGCCTTCTAGGCTCACTATCCAAGTATTTTGATTGAAATCAGAAAACTGCTGGATATCTAACACCATATTTTCAAGTCCGCCGGGACGAAGATGTTGTACCACTTGGAATACTTTTAACATGGCGCCACCTCAATATTGCACGATACATAAGTGAAAAAAACCTAAGATACTTAGGTAAAGCATTTGCCGTGCCAACACTTAAGGTATTGTAATTTAGCGGTTTATTTTTGTGTGGCTTTAGGTGTTCGCCAACTGAGCTTGCAGTTTGCAAATGGCGATTCTCAGTTTGCATGCTTGGTTTGGCCCGTAGACTGTGCATAAAGCGTCATGATTTGTTGGCGCCAGTCATCTAAACGCGAAGACGGTATGGCCGCCATGGCTTGCCATTCTTTGGGCACTTGATGTTGCAATTTAACTAATAAGGCGCGGGCGGCCGCTTGGCCTGTAAGATGGTTATTACTGACACTCGCTTGCTGCTCAAGCCATAACAACCATTGCAAATCTGTGATGCCATCGGTGAGATCAAAAAGTGCCAAGTTTACATCTGGCTCTAACGGGCAAGGCATGGCGCTTGGGTATAAAAATTGAATATCAGACTCGCGGCCATCAGTTGGGTTAAAGGGGTCGGCAGTGGGCATTCGCCCGTGCCATAGCATTAAGCCTTCGGCTTGGGATTGCCACAGATAAAAACCCGCGGCGTGGCGCGTTGGCGTTAAGTTATACAGCCATACCTCAAGGGCCTCTGGTAGCTTATTTAACTCAGCTTGATTAATCCCAAAGCCATCATTGAGTAAGACTAAATCAAAAAAATTCAGCCATTTACTATCGCCTTGATGATTTAAATGACCGGCTAAGCGCGATTTTGGCGAAAACGCCCGCATATAGCGAAAGCTAGCTTCAAGATGGTTGAGGCCGTCAGGGTTTGAAGGTTCATCGGCGCTGACCCAAATAGGTTCACTTAACCCCAAAGCGCTTAGCTGTTGGCTCACATCGGCCAAAGTTGCTGTGGCTTGTTCGACCCCTTGGCTGGCAATTAAGCGTTTTAGTGGGGTGTAGGCCAGCACTGGGGCGGCAAAACCTTGCTGTGTTAACTCTTGCAATTCACTGATTAATTTTTGAATTTTTGCTTTATCTGTGGGGGTAGTTAGTGGCGGCGCGACCGAAGGTAACCCTTGTTGCTTTAAAAAGGCGAGATCGCAGCTTATGCCTTGCTCTAACATAGCTTGGGTATCGTTAAGCCAGCCAAATTGCACTTGTGGCTCAAGATACACGCCTATGGATTGCTTAACATGGGGCAGCGCATCAGGCATCACTTCCACTGCAATCGGCAGGCTAATAGTGGCAGTGCCCTTATTTATATCCACTTGACCAAGGTAGCGGCCGGGCGCTGCGCTTGATGGCACTTTAATGCGTAAATGCAGCATTCGTGATGGCGTGTGCGGGGCGATTTGCTGCGCGCGCCGCTGACCTAAATACGTATTTTGCGGCGTGTGTTGAGAAGCGTATTGAGAGGCTTTTGGTGGTAAGCCCGACTTAAGCAACTGATCATCAGCAACTAACAAGGTGGATTTAAGTCCGCTGCGCTGCCACTGCCAATGGCCATAACGAATTTGAGTGGGTAGTGACGTGCTATTAAGGCGCGGCGCCTGCACCATTATATCGCTGTCACTTAAGTGTTCATCGAGGCGATAACTGACATTAAACCAAGAGCCAGGCGCCACTAGGCTGGGCGCTTTGCTCAGCATAATTACGTCGTTTTTGTAATTGTGAATACTGTTAGCACCATCTGCTTTGGTTATGGCTTTCGCTTTATTGTCGGCTTTATTTGTTAGCTTATGTTCTGGCTTATGTTCTTGCTTAGACTGGGGCTCTGGCCAAGGCGCTAGCGGCCAATTGCTTTGCCACCACAGCGCGCGCGCCTGCTCTATGCCCGCTAACACTTTAAGTTTATCGGCACTGATTTTTTGTGGCAGTAAGTAGCTTGGATTGCTTGGATTGCTTGGATTGCTTGATGATTGAGTGATAGGTTCAGCCAAAATGGCGGCAATAAAACCGGCTTGAGGTTGATTGCCACTGAGATTGATAGTGACGCCTTGGCCTTGGCTTGCCGCTATTACTTGCAAACTATCAAAGGGACTTAAGGCAAAGCGCTGATAACTATTGTCATTGGCATCCGCTTCTGGCCATTGGCGGCTAAGATAAACCTTGTCAAACCACTCTTCACTGCTTAGCTTGAGCTCATCCACTGTAGTGCCATTAACGCTAATGCTGCGCGTCGTTACTGCTGGTAAATATTCCCATTCACCTGGGTCTCTTAACCATAAGCTGATGCCCCAAAGCCCTGGGGCTAAAGGTAAATGCACTTGGGTGATGCCATTAATGCCATCGGTCGTCAGCCCTTCGTTCGCCTGCATTTTACTGCCTCTATCGATAGCCAACATTTGCCCGCCAGTTATCATAGAGTCAGTAATAGTTACCGCTTGAAACCCTGGCCACAGGGCACTGCCTGCGGGGCCAAAGTCCCAGCCTATGCTGCCAGCAGGCAAGGGCGGATGGGTAATAAGCTCAGCGCGCTCAAGACTAATGGCGTTATCGTCACTAAAAATAATGATTTGCTGAATTTGGTTAAGGCTTAACTGGCGCTGACTTGCTGTGGTAAGGCCGCCAAGTAACTGACTGATAGTAAATGGCCCTGGGGCAATGACGCGCTCGAGATTAATGCGATCGTTATAGGGCGGATTGTCTTTATCATCGACTCGTAACACTAAGATGGCAGGCTTTGCGCTGTGATTTATGCCGCTGATGACTATGTCTGTGGCTTTAGTTATTTGCTGACTATCGCTACGGCTCAGGCTTAAGGTAATTTTATGGGCAGAAATGTCAGCATCTTGCGTAAGTTCAAGGCGAGTCGCGCTGCTGGCATTAGCAGTGCTTATGCTTGCCCCCAAGAAAGCCTTGAGCATCAAGCTACTTATGATCGCAAGCTGAGTCATGGCAATAAGCTTAATGATGCTGTGAATGTGATTATGCATACCGACCTTAAGTGTTAGCACTATTGCGACTGCAACTTGTGACTGGCGCAGGCCCAAACGTAAGCTCGCTGGTTCTTGGTACGATAAGAGGAATGCGGCACAGCACAGTGGCGCCAGTTAACTCTTCCACGTCTTGGCGCAGGCGAATGCTAGTGTCGGTAAGCTCTCTGACTGTGCCAATACCAGCACCGATAAAGAAGCCGCCAAAAAGGCCGCCAATTACGAATAACAAAATATGTGGATTAGATGGGTTAGTGGGAATGTAAGGACTGTCGATGACGCGAATACGTTTATCTTGCTCAAACACCCCAAAGGAGCTGGTCAGGCGCGCCATCTCGTAGCGCTCCATTAAGTCATCATACATTTGGCGCTTAATCACTAAGTCGCGCTCAAGTTTCGCCAGTTGCTGTTGGCGCGAGCCTAAACTTTTAGTGTCTTGCTCTAATTCTGTAATCATGGCCGTTAGGCTGCTCACTTCTTCGATTAAGCTACTCACTTTTGAGCGCCCTAACTGCAAGTGCTCTAATTGCGATATCAGTAACGGCTGCTGACCATCAAGTTTGCCTGAGCTTGCCACACTCGCTAAATCAAATAGCTGGGTGGTATCTAAAGTGACTTGATGCTGAGTTAACAGTGCGGCGCGCTCATTTTCTAATTCTGATAAGTTACGTTTAAGCCCTTGAACCTTACTGTGATTAGCCGTGTATTTGGCTTGCAGCAAGGTTAATTCACTGCGCAGCATTATGATTTGTTCTTCTAACTTTCCTATCACAGGGTTGGTGCGCGAAAGCTGCTGATCTAAGCTGCCTAAGCTTTTTTCGGCGCCAGCCAGTTCAGCTTTGCGCTCTGATAAGGTTTGTTTGAGTTTGGCTAAGCGGGTGAGCTTATCCATTTGCATCTCTGGCATATCGGCGGCATTGGCGCTGCGGTATTCTGCCAATTTTTGTTCGGCTTGTTCTAACTCCTTACGGCGGGTATCTAAGTTTTCCGATAAGAAGCTGCTGGAATCTTTCATGGATGAGCGCTCGGGCGCCAACATTTGCTCGATGAAGTGTTTACTCACGCTCTCTAAGGTTTCACGCATGCGCTGCGGATGACCAGAGACTAGCTGAATGCTAATTAACTCTTTGCCCGCCATTTGTACGCTAAGGCCAGCCGATAGCGCCGCAATAATCTCATTGGCATCCTTATCTGAAGTGTCTTCCGTAATTTGGCCCATATCTTTAGCCACTAATGCCAGAATATGGCGGCTATGGAGCAAGGTGGTTAAGCTATCCATCCTTTCTTTGATCATGGCCGACATGCCCAAATCTTTTAAGAAGGGGTTCATGTTGGCGGTTTCTTGCAGCAACATACTGGTGTGCGAAGTGTAAATTCTTGGGCTTAAGGTACCAATAGCAAGACCCACGAGCGGAAAGAATAAGGCCGGCACCACTATGATATAGCGTTGGCGCCACGCCCCGCATAGCAACACCATGAGTCGATAACTTAGGCCTTTCATATTTGCTCCAATAAGTGGTGGAGCGAGGTGGCACGCGCCTCCCAGCTGTGTTGACTCAAATCCACTTGGCTGGCAACCCTTAGTGGCTGGCGCAATTGCTGCAAGGTGCGGATCATATCGCCGGCGTTATTCACTAGGTGTACTTGCTCTGGCCATTGCTGCGCTGCCGGAAACTCAGTGCTAACAATCGGGCGACCGCAGGCAATATATTCAAGGAGCTTTAACGGATTGCAGGCCTGAATTTGCGGAGTATTGCGAAATGGCAGTAGGGATACTTGCCAATGCTGGCTATAACTGGGCAGCTCTTCATGGCGCCTAGCCCCAAGAAAGCGCACATTGGGTAGCGCCATTAAGGCGCCTATCTCGGTTTCAATGTTGCCGATAAATACAAAATGCCAATCGGGTAAGTGACTTGCCACTTGAAACAGCAATTGATAATCCAGCCAGCTAGATAGGCTGCCATAAAAGCCTGCTATGGGTTTGCCATCTTTAGGTAAATCAGGGGCGCGCAGGCTTGCGGTGCGAAACAAACTAACATCAACCCCATGGGGCATAAGCTCGGTTTTAGCGTGCGGGAATTTTTTAGCAAGCGCTGGGCTTGCCGCCAAAATCAGCTGAGCTTTTGCGACTAAACGCTCTTCATCACCACTGACAGTGTGATGATCAACCCCTGCTAATGCCGAAAAATCATCACCGCAATAGTAAACAATTCGCTCTGGATTTAACGCCTGACAAATATCCACGGCAGTAGGCAGGGATGTCCACACTAGAGGTTTCACAACCTTAAAGCGCGTTAATACCGGCTTGATTTGCTGCAGCAATAGCCAGTTTGCGAGTAGGCGAGCCAATCGCCCTTGGGGCGCCGGAATAGTCAGCGGCTTGATGATGATGGGGCAATAGTCTGAATGTTTGTCATCGACATTGGCGGCATTGAGTGTTGAAGCCTGATTGCTTGTGCCGTGTGTTTCATTGGTAGCGTTTGCTTTATTTGAGCCGCGGCCATCATCACGGGAGCGCCCTTTACTTATGGCCGCCAGCAGTTTTTGCACAATGCGATAGCTATCGCGCCTATGCCATTGTGGCTGACGTAACCCTATGGAATTAACCCAAAAAACGCGGTAATGCTGACTTAATCGAGCAATTAAATGCTGAGTACTCGACGGTAAGCCGCCCCAATCTTCACCAAATACGACTAAATCAGCGCGAGTTCCCGCTTGGCCTAAAGCTTGGCTATAAGGCAGGCTTAAAGGCTGATTTGTAAGCTTATTGGGGGGCTGAGTTAAGCTTGCAGCTTGAGTCTCGACATTATCCGTCATGGGGTTGGCGCTATCCTTTGCAAATGAATTAATGTCAGTGCGCGCTGAAAATGGACTGCAATCATCCGCTGCAGTCAGTTTTATTATAGAAGTGGAGTGCGCAACTCGCTGAGTTACTGCAGTATCTTCTGCAACCTTTGCCTTTTTGCGGCTATCAATGGGGATGATATTGGCCATAGCTGCCTTCTTGAGCGGATAAGTGAACTTAAGCTCATGCAGCAAGTGTTATGCCATTAGTTGGTGATTAGTTGATTGTTAATGAAATCATTAAGTTAGTTTGGTGGCAGCTTAGGCTGCGGGTAAAAGACTAGTGCTGGTGTTGCAATTTGCAATGACGAGTCGTGGCTATTTAGGTTTTGCCAAAAATTCATCGGTGGCGCGAGTGAGGGCTATCACTAAGCCTGATAACAGATAAATCGGCCAGTTAAAGCCTTGAGTTAAAAAGGTGCCAGAGACGATAGTCGCGGCAAGTCCGCCAAGGAGCGCCTGCGCCGAGCAATAAAAGCTGATGGGCAGTTCATTCACATGGGCTTCTACTTTTTCAAGGGTCGATTTAGCGCTCAGCATAGCCGAAGTCACAAAGACGATAAAAATGATTAAGCCCAAAAATCCGGTTTCGGCTAAAACCCCAAACCAAGTGCTATGCACCGCATGATTTAAGCCATCCCAGTGAGGCGAGTAAAAATAGTAATTCACGTAAAAATTATCAAGGCCAACGCCTGTCAGCGGATTATCCAACGCCATGCCAAAGGCGGCTTGCCATGCATAGATGCGCCCCATGGCTGAGGCATCTACGCCTTCTTCATGGGCGCCGCCAGATGCGCGCTCGCTAATACCGGCCACAGCGTAGAGCAGTATCGCGGCAACGCCCGCGGCGCCAAAAAATAGGGTTTTTGAGGGCACGCGCCGATAGATGATTACCCCCATAATGGTCAAAATCCCCAGCAAGCCGCCGCGGCTTTGAGTGGCAATAATGGCGTAGAAAATAAGCGGGAAAGTCACTAGGCCTAAGAGTCTTGACGCTATGAATAGCTTAGAGGTCATGATTAAGCTTAATGAAAATGAGGCGGGAAACATCAGCACTAAGGCTAAATCGTTAGGATCGCCAAGCATGGAGCCGATATCGCGCCCAATAGTCACCCTTGTGCCTTCCACTAGACCGATTTCATTGATTTTATTATAAATAGCTACGCAGGCGACTAAGATGCCAGCCCCTGCGATTAAATGATTGGCGCGGTTAAAATCATTGGCTGTGCGGGTAAGATACGCCACCGCAAAAGTCATTAAGATAATCTTCCAGTAAATCTCCATAAAATAGGTAATGGCCACAGGGCGATTGGCTGCGAGCACTAATCCCACTATGACTAGCAAGGTAAATAACGACAACAAACCTAAGCTCTTGGTCCAGTAGAGTTTGATATTTTGACTAATCACTAAGTGCCAAAATAAGGTGATGAGTGAGGCCGCTGACAGCATTAAGGGAATTTTAAAGTTATACAGCTGCGGAATGACTTCGTGGATGCGAAAAAATGAAAAAATCACAAATAACAGCACCATCAAAAATGCTTCTTTGATGACCAGCAGTAAGGCAAAAGGAATAAGGCCTAGCACTAACATTAATAAGGGGTGAGGCAGGAAAAACCAGGCCGCGGCGATAAGTAAAAAGAGTATGACTATGCCTAAGGGTACAGGCCATGGCGCCTGCGAATCTAGCCACTTACCTAGAATAGAGTCGCGGCTAATCATACTGACCTTGACGCCAGTTTCCAGCGCCCACGCTGGTTAAAGACTAGGCCGGAACTCACTAGCAAAAATCCTAAGGTAGTTACTCCAATCACGCCTAGGCAGAGGCGTTGCCACAGGGCTAAATCCAGCATGCCAAGCAGTAACAAGCCAAAGGTCAGTAAAATCATGGCGATTAAAGTAAGCGCGGGATAAGGCAGTGGCAGCATCTTATGGCCAAGCCAAGTCAGCAGCACCAGTCGTAACCCTTGGGCGAATACTAAGCTCATGCTAAGCCCTAATACCCCATGGTTTGGGGTTAGAGCTAGCATAAGCGCGACGCCAATCATGGATGCTAATATATTGATATAAAGCTGCTTTTCACTCGACCCTTGGCTTAGGCTTGCAAGGTTCATCAGTTCTGCACTTTCTTTAAACAAGGCCGCCATGATAAGTATCATGGCGATATTAATGGCAGGAGCGTAGGCGCTTGGCATAACGCTTACAATCAGTGCAGGGGTGAGGGTGCCAAGGGTAATGGCAAGTACACATAAAATCCCCACGCCAAGGCTAGTCGTTTTTACGGCGGCTTGCTGACCTTGATTAAACAGCACATCAAAGCGGCGCGGAAACCACCAGAAGGTAAAAGGTTGCTGCAATAGCACTAAGCCAATGGCAAATTTTGCAGCTACCGCAAAAATCGCTACGCTTTCGGCCGAGGTAAAAGCTTGCAAAATCCAGCGATCTAAACCATTCAAAGTAAAAGCCATTAAGCCGGTGGCGATAATCGGCAAGCCATAAACCGCTAATGGCCGCAAAAAACGGCGGCTTAGCCGGACGCCTGTGGCTTGACATTGATAGCCAGTTAAGATGATAAGCTGGCAAAGGGCAGCGGCTGAGCCCGCTTCCACTATGCCATCAAGGCCGCGGCCAGCCTCCGTGAACGCTAAAATTAGCACTACGTTTAATAAGGCGCGGCTGGTGGTGGCTAAGAAAAATAGCCAAGGTTTATCAGCCATACGCATCCAAGTAAGCGGCAAGCTGATACAAGACTCAAACGCCAGTAAGCTCAGCACTAACCCCAATTGATACAGGCTAAATAATGCGGGAAACTGCTGACTGATAAACCAAGCCAGCCCAAGCAATAGCGGCAATGACAATAGGGCTATGAGTAGGGCTAATCCATAAAATTCAGCGGCGATAGTGCGCTTGTGCGCGGCATCGGTGGCATCGCCAATAAAGCGGCACATGGCTTCTTGTAGCCCCATGCCAGCTACTATGCTGCTAAACATGGCGATACTCATAATCAATTCTAAACGGCCAAAGTCCGCTTGCGGCAACACCTTAGTGAGCCAAGGCAGCATCAGTAACGACACGCCTTTCATAATGCCAAGCCCTAAGCCATAGAGCACCATGGCCTTTAAGGCGGGATTGGTTGATGTTAATCGCCTGCCAAACATCTAGATAACGCCAGTTATTGATGCTTGAGCTTTGCTTGAGCCCGCGCCTAAATAGCTATCAATGACTTGCAATTGCGGCAGGTACACTTGCTCAGCATGATAATTGCGGCTGATAAACATAGCGTGGCGGCCAAGGCTTATCATCAATTGCGGATGCTTAATTAAATGCTCAAGTTTTTGGCGTAAATCTTGGCTATCCCCTGGGCGATATTTAATGCAGTTAGCGCCATCAATTAAGGCTAAATCCCAATAACTCGCATCACTTGGAATAACCACGCATAAACCGGCGGCCATGGCTTCTAAGGTTGATAAACCAAAGGGCTCTTGCTGGCTGGTGGACACATAGATGCTGCTTTGGCGGCGCAGTTCATCAAGATTGGTTGGCTGATTAAACCAATGAATGTTGGCGCTATCATCCTCAGGCTCATCATACTCAAGGGCAATATCTTTAGGCTGGATATAACATATATTGGCGCTAAAGCCTTGTTCAGAGCCGTTTGCCTCAGCATTTAGTTCGGCAGCATTTAGCTCTTGCAGCGCCTGTTTAAGAATGGATAAGCCTTTCCATTTAAGTAACGATGCCGCCCAAAAAATCACCGGCCGCGTAGGTTCACTGCTGTGCATTAAGGCCTCACTTGGCCACTCACTTTTATCTAAGCCGTTAAGCATGGGCGTGAATCTTGGCTCATTAAGCATCATGTCAGTGATGCCATATCTTGCTAGCGCGGCCACCATAGAGGCGCGGCTACTGGGCAAATAATGGATGCTATCGGCGCGCAGCAAACAGCGAGCATTGGTTTTAGAGCAAGCCACGCCTCCATGCACCAGTTGCATTAGCGTAAATCCCAGCAGCGGCTTTAACATGTATAAGGCTAAGTCGACACTTGGGCCTGATGCGCCTACTGCGAGGGTTATCTTGCCAAGGCTTGGTTTGCGTAGCAGCACTTGCAGGGCAATTAACAGGTACTTGATAAAGTAGATAATTCTTTGGTCTTTATTGATAAGCCAGCGCGGCATATACAAGGGATAAAAACGGGCGTTTAATCCCTGCCAGCTTTGCGGGGTCTGAGTAAAAATACATAACTGATGCTCAGTGGTTAGTTCATGCAATAAGGTGCGGGTGGCTACTTTTGAGCCGCCCTGAAACGGAATGGCATCAATTAGCAGTATGTTGGGATAGTTTTGGCTCATTTAAATACCCTGCGCTGAGTGGTTTTTCGGGTCAATTTATTCACTATCAACCTGCCAGCAAATTTGAGGCTGGCTTTTGCCAAGGCCCGCATTTTTTGGAGTAGGTAAGGGTTATCAAATTGACCGTGTTCAAAAATAAGTTTTTGGTATAAATCGCTGAACTGCTGATAAAAATAGTGGGAATTAAAATGATAGAGCACGCGCTCGGCGCCGCACTTGCCTAAATGGCGCCTAAAGCTCGGCTGGCTAATTAAACGCTCAATCGCGGCGCTAACATCTTCTAACTCTGTGGTGGTAATTAGCCCAGTTTGTCCAGAAATGATGACCTCAGCTGTGCCGCCAATATTGGGGGCAACGACGCTTAAGCCCATTAATTGCGCCTCAATTAACGATAAGCCAAATACTTCTTCATCAGGGCCAGCCAGATAAATATCGACTCCGCCTTTAAGGTAACTTACGACTTGGGTGGGCTCGGCAATAAAGTGCACTTGCTCACTGACGTTAAGGCTTTGGGCGTGGGCTTGTAATGCGCTCATTTTGGCGGCGCCTAAGATCAGCAGTTGCACTGGATAACCTTGGCGGCGCAAGCTCGCCGTAATGGTAATGAGCTTATCTATGCTTTGATGTGGGTTTTGGCTGGCAATACTGGCCAGTAAAATATCTTGTGGCTTTAAGTTAAATTTGGCGCGCATATCTTTGCCGGGCTGGGCGAGTAACTGCTTGGTATCTATGCCGTTATAAATAAGTTCAGTGCAAGACTGCGGGTAGCCATCATGAATAAGCGCGTCATTTACCACTTGATTCACCCCAACTATGACTGGGCATAAATACACGCCGAGCGCTAATTTGCCGCGGGTGGGAAAGCGCGAATGTAAATGATAAATAATCGGAATATTCATGGTATGCGCCGCCAAAATTGCCCATTGCAAAGGGCCTGCGCTATTACAATGAATAAGGTCGACCAAATATTGATTAATCAACTGACAGCAAGCTTGATATTGCCGATACCTAAGACGCAGGCCTAATCTGGGGGTGTACCAAGGGTTAAATAGGCAGTGCTCATCAAATTGGGTGCATATGCCAAGTAGTTGCAGTTGAGTAACCAACTTTGGCTGATTAGTCCACACAATTGGCTCATAGATGTCTTTATCAAGCTGATTAATCAGAGTGACTAGGCTTTGCTCGCTGCCATAACTCCAAGATTCACTGTAGTGAATATAGAGAATAACTATTTTATGTTTATGGTAATGCTTCATGCCTATGTCCAAACGAGTGCTGCATTCATTATGCTATTCAAGCTTTAGGCCAAGAGTTAACTAATTGTTTATATGTGCCTTTTAATTTCATCTCGCTCGCATTAAGCCCTAAACTGCAAATTGCTTTGCAAAATAAAACATCTGTCTTTAGCGGTCGTGTTAGCTCGAACTAACGGGCTCATGGGCTTGGTGATACAGGGCTAGCATGCTGGGCATTAAGGCGCTGAGTGAATATTCCTGCTCTATCTTGGTTTTGGCTGTCTGCCCAAGTAATAAGCGCTGGCTTGGCGTTAATTGCAGCCAGTGCTCAATGGCCTGAATTAATTGCAGATAATCTGGCTCTGCCACGACATAGCCACTCATGCCATTATTGATAAGCTGACTTAAATCACCGACCTTAGTTGCAGCCACGGGGATGCCGCGGGCCATAGCTTCAAGGGCGGCCATGGGCAGTCCTTCATGCCGTGATGGCATCACCATTAACCCTATGTTTTGCCAATGCTGACTCATTTGGCAAAAGCCATGAAAGTGGACATTGCTGCTGGCCACTGCTTGTAGGCCATTGGCATCAGGGCCGTCGCCATAAATATGAAAATCAACCTTAGGTAAGGCGCGGGCAAATTCAATTATCCTATCGCCGCCTTTTTCATGGCTAAGGCGGCCAACGAACGCCACTTGCTGGCCACAACTTAATGGCAAATGCTCGGTATCAATAAAATTGCGAAATACGTGGGCACGAGCCAAGGGTAAGCGCATAGCGATTTCTTGACTGACGGAAAGCACTTCACTTGCTAAAAAATGGCTATATCTATCAATAACATCGTAGAGACCAAGCTTGCCGTGAGAGATTTCGCCGGCATGATAAGTGCTGATGGTCGCTACGCCTTGCCATTTGGCGATAATGCGCCCAAGAATGCCGGCCTTATAGCCATGGGTATGCAGTATCCAAGGCTTAATAGTGGCAAGATAGGCATAAAGCGCCCTTACGCCTGACGGCAGGTAATCCACTGTGACTCCCGCATGTTTTAGCGCTGCGGCTATGGGATGCTCAGCGTCATAGCGGCGCATAAAGCACACCCGCACCATAAGGTTGGCGCGCACTAGCCCTTTAGCGAGTTCCACCACATGGGTTTCTATGCCGCCTTGACTGCGGCTATCAAGCATTAGCACTACTGTGTGGGGTTGCTGAGTTGTCATGGCTTGACTCTGTTGATCGCTGTGATTTATGGGTTAGGTTTGGTGGGCGTTTAAGGCGCGCACCATAGCGTTGTTCGCAGCCTCATCAATTGGCAGATTCATTGCCACATGAATTGGCCATGTCATCCCAGCTTTGTTTTTTGCGATATATGGTTGATGGGCTGACTTCAAGCAAGTTGGCCGCCTTTTGAATATTGCCATCACAGAGGCTAATGGCTTGCTCAATCACATCTTTCTCGATTTCAGCCAAGGGGCGGATTTGGTGCAACTCAAGAATTGGGTGCGCTTTGGGGCGCTCCCTTGCCGCGCTAACACTAGCATTAGCGCTTAACGATTCTTGATTGATAGCGCTGCTATTAACCGGCATAGGCTGGGCTAACAGGGCATTTAAGGGCGCAGGTAAATGATCGGTGAGAACCGTGTCGCCTTGATTCAGTACCACTATGTTGCGGATGACATTTTGTAATTGACGCACATTACCAGGCCATTGATAGCGCTTAAAAATCTGCATAACATCGCTGGCAAACTGAGTGAAATGTTTACCATCGTCTTGGCTATATTGGCGCAGTAGATGAGTAGCAATATCAATAATGTCGTGGCCGCGCTCGCGCAGAGGCGGCAAATGAATGGGCACCACATGCAGGCGATAATAGAGATCTTCACGAAAATGCCCAGCTTGCACTTCCACTAATGGGTCGCGATTGGTGGCGCATAAAATACGTACGTCCACTTGTAACTCTTGGCTGCTGCCGACGCGCTGAAAGCGCCCAGTCTGTAAGAAACGTAATAATTTCTTTTGTAGTTCAACGTCCATTTCGCAGATTTCATCGAGAAATAGCGTGCCACCATCGGCCAGTAACGCTGCGCCTTTTCTATCGCTAATGGCGCCAGTAAACGAGCCTTTAATGTGGCCAAAGATTTCACTTTCCATTAAATCTTTAGGAATGGCGGCGCAGTTTAAGGCGACAAAGGCGTGATGCTTGCGTTGGCTTTGTTGGTGTATAGCCTCGGCGCACACCTCCTTGCCTGTGCCGCTTTCACCGGTAATAAAAATGGTGGCCTGACTATTGGCGGCGCACTCTATGATGCGATAGACGGTTTGCATGGCAAGGCTCTTGCCGATAAAGCCATGAAAATGATCGCGATGGCCAGACTCTGTCAGTTGCTTGAGCTGCTTTTTTAGTAACCCCTTGTCTAAATGGGTATTAATGGTGGTGCGCAGGCGCTCGGCTGACACTGGTTTTTCTAAAAAGTCATCAGCGCCGAGGCGCATTAAATCCACTGCAATATCGACAGAACCATGACCTGTGGTGACTATCACTATGGATTCAAAGGGTTGCTGCTTAAGCCACTTTAAAATGTCTTGGCCTTGCATGTCGGGGAGTTTAAGGTCGAGCAAGATGATTTCAGGGCGTAGGCGCTCAATCAATTGTTTAGCGTCTTCGCCCGTGGCAGCTATCTCAATATTGGCATGTAGATATTTCAAAAAGAAACGATATTGGGTCGCTATGGGCGCCGCATCTTCAATGATGACAATAGTAATAGCTGCACTCATGGTAATCCTTAACCTTAGTGTACTTAGGGTTAAGTCTAAGAGAATATTGAGATTTTGCTAGCCAGCGGCGGCGATAAATCCGCGCTTAATGCGAATTTCTACGGCGATAAATGAGCGCGTAGCTATTAAAATTGCCTGCTCGGCCTGCAACTTGGCGCCCACAATATCGCCTTGCTGACATAAGGCTTCGACGCTGCGCATAATGCGACATAAGCTAGCGTTGCCGTGGGCCGCGGCGCTGCTGCCTATGGTGTGGCCTTCAAATTCAAGGCGCGCTATATCGTTTTGCTGCAAGGCTTCGGTAAATTGCTGCAAGCGTTGACGGGTATCTTGCAAATAGAGGGTGAGAATTTCAGGCATATCTTGGGCATCAATATCGCTGATTAATTGATTTATTACCTTTTCATCAATAAGAGCATCACTCTGGCTATCATGGCTAATGTCAGGAGTCTCGCCACTTGCGCCACTACGCTGAATAAATACCTGAATATGCTGCTCAAGTAGCTTGCGATTAGTAGGCTTAGATAAGTAATCATCCATACCCGCGGCGATAAAGCGCTCTTTATCGCCGCTTAAGGCGTGGGCAGTGAGCGCGATGATGGGCAATTGCCCAAACGGCGCTGGCATAGCGCGAATAATGCGGGTGGTTTCCATGCCGTCCATCTCGGGCATAGAGATATCCATTAAGATGGCTGCGGGTAAGCGCGATAACTCGCTGCGCTCGCCTTGAGTCATTAAATCCTTTAATAGCTCAATCGCCTTAAAGCCGTTATTGGCTATCATAAAATCATAATTGGCTTTGGCTAATTGATGCTGTACTACCATGCAGTTAGCTAGGTTATCTTCCACCACTAAGATCAGCGGTTTTAATGATGGGTCGCTATTAATGTCGTTAATGAGGTTACTGGCTTCCAATGTGTTTTCGGAGCCATTAGCTTGAGTCACTTCTTGATAATGACTGGGTGCAAAGCCTAATAGCAGTGGCAGGCTAAAGCTAAAGCAGCTGCCATGATTGAGCTCACTTTCCACGTGAATTTCGCCGTGCATTAGATTGATAAGCCTGGCGCTAATAGCAAGCCCTAAGCCTGTGCCTTCTTTGCTCCGAGCAAAGCTTTGATCTGCCATAGTAAATTCATTAAATAAGTTAGGCAGTAAGTCCTCAGCTATGCCTATGCCGGTATCTGTGATTTTGCACATGGCCTCTATGCTATTGGCGCCCAGCGGGCGGTAGCTGAGCTCAACATTGACATAACCTTTATGAGTAAATTTAATGGCGTTATTGGTGATATTCATCAGCACCTGCGCCAATCTATCGGCATCGCCCTCAACCCATGGCGGCAAGGTATTATCTAAGTTGAATCGCAGCGCTATGCCTTTGCGGTTGGCTATGGGCAGCAGTAGCTCTAAGGTTTGCTTAAAGGTGTCGCGGATATCAAAGGGCTGCGCCACTAAGGATAAATTTCCCGACTCCATTTTTGAGAAATCGAGCACGTCATTAATGATAGAAAGCAGCATCTTGCCTGAGGCTTTAGCGGTATTAACTATGTTTTGCTGAGCGGCATTTAGCTGCGAGTCTTCAAGCATGGTCAGCAGCCCCAACACGCCATTAATGGGAGTGCGAATCTCATGGCTCATGGAGGCTAAGAAGCGGCTCTTACTGACGCTAGCACGCTCGGCATCAATTTTAGCTTGCTGCAAAATCGCTTCTGATTGTTTTTGCTTAGAAATATCAATGAAATGTGCCACGTAATGGGTGGTTTTATATTTAGCGCCTTGCACCGCCGAAATAGTCACTAACGCCGGAAAATTGCTGCCATCTTGGCGTTTAACTAACACTTCGCCTTCCCAGCGCAATTTCTCCCACAATTTAATCCAAATGCTGCGATACACTATTTTGTCTGTGCCTTTGGCGGCAAGGTGGCGCAGATGCTGATTAAACACTTGCGCCTCGCTAAAGCCGGTCATGCGAGTAAAAGCGTTATTACAGCGGATGACCTTATAACTTAAATCGCAAATAAACATGGCATCGCTACTGGCAAAGGCGTGAGCGGCTAATTTCAGTTCAGTATCAACTTTATCGCGCTCAGTAATGTCGCGGATATTGGCGATAAACAGATAACCATTGTCGGTATTAAGGGATGAAATACAGATTTCAATGGGAAAGGTTTCACCGTTTTTACGCAAGGCGCACAGACTCAAACGCTGACCTATGACTACGCTTTTACCGCTACTCATAAAGCGCTCAATCCCAGCTTTATGGGGCTCGCGATAGTGGGGCGGCAGAATTAAATCCATCATGGGCTGATTGAGCACTTCTTCTTTGGTGTAGCCAAAGATTTCCTCTGCAACCTTGTTATATTCAACCACTTGCTGCTTTTCATTGATGGATATGATGGCATCAAGTGAGGCGTCGAGAATGGCCCTTTGTTTGATTTTTTCATCAGAAATGGTGCGATAACTGTCTTTTTGTTTTTCAAGGTTTTCTTGCAGCATCTCTTGATCGATTTGCAAACTCTTAGACATGCGATTAATGGCAAGCTCGATATCGGAAAACTCATCGGCATTGGCAATATTCATTTGCGGGCCAACACCAAAGCGCGACAAGGTATTGATGGCGTGAATAATTTTACGTTTGCGCCTATGTATTACCAGATAGATGAGTACAGTCGCTAACACAATAAAGGCCAATTGACTGATAAACAGCACCAATGCTTGGCGCGCTGGCAATGGGGTGAATGCCGCTTGATGATAGCTAATGATTAAGCGCCCAAGGCCAGCTATGTCTTCTTGATATAACCAAGGGGCAGCTATGTCTGCGCCAGACATAGCACTTGAGCTATAAATTGCGCCAGAACCAGAATCAAAACCAGAACTAGGCACAGCACCGGCACCTAAGCCGGTTTTTGCATTCAAGTGCGGCGCCTGATAGAGGTTAATGGGCTCTCTGCCCCGCGGCGTGAATTCAATGCGAGTAATAGGGCTTGCGGGTAACTGCGCCCTTAAGGATTCGGGTAAGGTTTTTGATAATGCTCCATCAGAATTAAGCCACTGCGGGCTAAACTGCGCCGCTATGCTGGGCACTAAGGGCGGGGTGGCGCTAGGGCTGATGGGGTAGGTGGTTAGCAGCAGTAAAAATAGCGCTTCGAAGACGATTAAGTAGCATAAGGCTTTAAGCTTAATTGACATTTTTGGTCACTCCGCTGTTTGGCTCTATGAGTAGCAATAGAGCGTCGTCGCGCGCTGGCACGCCGCCATGGCGATCAAAGGTTTGCATGCAACTTTCGGCTGCCGCTTGAATATCCATAGACAAGGTATCAACTAAGCGTTTCTTGATAATGGTTTCTAAGCTTTGGCGCCGCTCTATACTGCCGCCAGACTCAAACAAGCCATCTGTATATAAGGCCACGCGCTGGCCTTGGTGCAATTGCAACTTATGCTCAGAAAAATGAATGTCGGCAATTAGCCCAGGCAGCGTGCCTTGGCTGGGGATAGGGATAAGTTCAGACTCAGTAATCAATAATGGCGGCGGGTGACCGGCGCAACTAAAAAGTAAGGTGTGGTTAGCAAACAGAGTGCAAGCGCAGCAGGTCATTAAAGTCTGGCTTAACATGCTGTCTTGATAAGCCGCGTTAGAAATTGCCGCTAGTAAGGCGCTAGGGGATGCTTGCTGCTTATGGCTCAATAAGCCGCGCATATAGCCGGCATAGGCGTAGGAGAAAAACTTAGCTTCGATGTTATGCCCCATAATATCGACCAGCAGCACGCTTAGGGCTTCATCCTTGGCTTCATCTTTAACGCAGTCATGGCGCTGACATAACACAAAATCACCACCGCCACTGCCCGCCGAGCGACTAGCATACCCAAGCGACCAGTCTTGAAAGTGACTTGGCAGATTAGGCAGTAACGAACGGCTAATTTGCTGATTAATATGCTCATTGACGCTGGTATACACTTGCGCCGATCGGCTTAATACCCGGGTGATAGTTTGCAGAAGCTGACTTTTAGTCACAGGTTTAGTCAGTAAGTCATCAAAACCTAAGCTGTAATTCATGCTAGTGCGCTTAGTGTCTTGGGTAATAAAAATAAATGGAATGAGGCGGCGATTGCCCGCTTGATTAAGCCGCTCCCGTAAAGTTAAGCCATTCATTTTTGGCATGTTTACATCAGAGAGAATCAAATCTATGGGCAGCCTATCTAGCAGGGCTAGAGCTTGCTCGCCATCAGACACGCAGTCGACCTGATATTCATCTTTTAAATAGGCGCGCAGCAATCGCTGCTGACTGCTGTCATCTTCGACTATCAATACATGGGGTTTGTTTTGGCTAAAGACTCGTGGCCACTGCAATTTAGATAGATTTAGTTTTCCAGCAATGTATTGATAGTTATCGCAATAATGAGTAATTAACGACAGGCCGCGCCCGCCAGTAGCGCTCACCTCGTGCTCATCAAGCGGCACTATGTCGCAGGCTTGCCAACTGCCGCCATCATCTGTGATATGAATTTGCCATTGATGATTGCTAAGCCATAACTGCACTCCGATGGCGCGGGCAGGGGGCGCGCTGTGGCGCACTATATTGGTGGCGAGCTCCGAAAAGCACAATAACATGCGCTGCAATTGCTGTGGATGTTGCAACTGCTGAGTTAATACCCGTTGCAGTAATTGGCGCATATCGCGCACGGCTTCTAGGCTGGCGGGGCGAGTATCATTAATCAGGCATTTATCCATGAGTTAGACTCCCATGGAAATAAATTTGTTATTAAACAACCACTTTTTTATGCGTTGCTGCCAAGTGGGGGATATGTTTTTAAGGCGGTCGGCTTCGCGTAGCATTTCGGTTCTTAAGCTTGGATTATGCCAGTCATTGATGATGCAGCCACCTAAGGTGGCCTCGGCTTGTTTAAGGGCATTGCAGGACTCAGTCAACATAGCTTTAGTAGTGATACCTGCCATCATCACCAGCAAGGTTTGATCGCAAGCCGCAGCCACTACATCGGCCGAGATATTATTGGCGTTATTTCTCAGCAGGGGCGAGGTATCAAAAATGATTAAACTGTAGTCTTGCTGCCACTGCTTGATTAACTCACCTAAAAATTCGCTTTGGCGCAGTGACATGACGGCCTCCTTGCATTGCGGCGCAGTAATTCCTTGAAATGCTAATGTTTCGTTGCGAAGGCTGACCAACACTGGGGTACGGTAATCATGTTTTGGTTGCAGCTCTAAATCCACTAAGGTCGGGCGAAACAAATTAAAATCCACCACTAAGGTAGAGTGACCCGATAACAAATGCCGCTGAGCTAGCGCTATGACCACAGAAGTGCAACCTTCGCCAGGGTTGGCCGAAGTTACCGCCACTGAGCGCGCTTCAAGGCGATGCAGATGGCTGTAGATATGCTCGACTTCATTGTTGGTCGGCGGCAATAACATTACAGCGCCCCTAATACGGCAATGCCAAGGATCACTTGCAACGAGTCTTGGAAGTACTCAAAGAAGGTTTCACTCTTTTCAGGGACAAACACAGTATCGCCCGCCCGCAGCACTGGCAGCATGCGATAGTTACCGGTTTTGGCAAACTTAAGTAAGTTAAAGCTGGTGGCTTGATCGGCGCAGCAGCTCATATTGACCACAGTAATTTTTTCTATATAGGCGTTGGAGTTAGTGCCGCCCGCTTCGGCAAGCACATCCAGCAGCGTCATAGTATCGTCAAAGCGATAACGGCCGGGGCGATTCACTGCGCCTAAGACCTTAACCGTTCGGGCGCTCGGTTCATCAAGCCATTGCTTGTCTTTTTCTGGCACAAATATAGTGTCGCCGGGTTTGACTATGGGCAGCAAGCTTTCATCGCCAGTATCAAAATAGCGATTAAGGTTTAATTGGCTGACTCTGGCATGGCCATCGCTTCTGTGGGTGATGCGGATATTGTGTAAGTCAGCGCTACCCGTTGGCCCATCGGCGGCGGCGAGAATATCAAGAAAATGCAGTTCTTCGGTAAAGCGATAGCGCCCAGGAGCGCCCACTTGGCCAAAGACGTAAATCGAACTATCACTGCTTTGGCGCACCCACTGCGATTTATTGTCGCTCGGGTCATCAGGCAGGTTTGATACCCGAATGGTGGAGCCCGCTTTAATAAAGGGCAGGGCGGAATCAGGCTGCCCTTCTTTCATAAAGGTATCTAAGTTGAATTGGGTGCGAGTGATATTGCCATTATCATCGGGCGTTAAGATTTCAATATTGGCAGTATCAGCCTTGGGATTGGGGCCGCCCACATGAGCTAACAATTCCAGCAAGTTCATTTCCGCCGACCATTCGATACGCCCCGGCGCTACCACTTCACCAAACACTCGTACGGCGCGATTGGGCGCAATTTTTAGCCACGACTTTTCATTCATATCGGTTTTTTCGGGCACAAAGATAGCGTCTCCCGCGGCGATTGTCGGCATTTCTTGCACAACTGTGCCTTCAGTGTAACCGGCTAAATCAAAGCTTTTAATGGTGCCATCGGCCTTAATAACCCGAATTTGGCGCGATTCAGCAAAACGGGTCGGACCGCCGGCATTGGCCAAAATATCCATAAAAGTGGTGCCCGCTTTATTTTCAAAGGCGCCGGGTTTATCGACCTCCCCCATGATATAGACGGTATTGGCGCCCGATTTCACTTCTTCCACTTGAATCGGCACAAAGATGGTGGTGCCGGCATGTATGTTGGGCAGCAGCTTTTCATTGCCACTGTCTAAATAGCCCTTAAGGTTAAAAATAGTGGGTTCGTTATCGGCGATAACGCGGATTTGCTCAACGCCTGCGTAGCGGGTTACGCCGCCCGCGCGCATTAATAAATCCACTAAGGTCACGCCTTCTTTATAGGAAAAACTGCCGGGGCGGTTCACTTCGCCAAAGACTTTGACGGCGCCAACATCATCGGCGGCATCGCCGCCATCGGCAAGATTGAGAGGATTAAAGGTTTGCTCGACATTGCCCATAATCGGCGATGCTGGGATAAACAACACATCTAAGGGTTTAAGCTCAGGCAATAAACTCATATCGCCGCTATCAAGAAACGCCTTGTAATTGAAAATATTGGTTTCGCCATTGCGCTGTAATTGCAATTTATCTAGCTGCGCGCCCGCTCTTAAACCACTGGCGGCATGAAGCGCCGTTTGCACCGTGGAATTGGCCGGCAGGGTAAATTCCCCCGGCTGATTGACATAGCCTTGAATGCTTATCAGTAATTGCCGCTTATTGATGAAGACTTGCAGGTTGGTTAAATCACGAAAAATGGCGCTGAGCGCGAGTCTTACGGTTTCGGCTAACTGCTGCTCGGTTTGATTGACCACTTGCACTGCGCCTACTTCCGGCAAAATAATTCGGCCTTGGCGATCGATTTGATAGTTTTGATTAAGCTCAGCTTCCCCTGGCAGTAAGATTTTAATCTCATCCCCGACTTGGGTTTGGTACTCATTGGCGTGCGCGCTTGAGGCTAACATAATGAGCGTTAACATCATGATAGCTAAGCTAAGAGAAAGATTGCGGCAAAGGTTCATTGTCTATCCTCCTTAAGCGTAGCGGCAGGTGGTAAAGGGGTCGCTGGATAGCTTTGGGTTGAGCCAGACGATGAATTTGAAGTTGAATTAGACTTGGAATTTGCTCTTGTATTTTTTGCGGGCTTCTTGGCACTGGTTGCTTGTGCTGGCGTGAGCTCGCTATCAATCACAGCGATAGTGACGCGTCTATTGGTGAGGCGCACTTCTTCTTGGGTGCCTTTTAGCAGGGGCTCATCTTCGCCCACAGAATCTAGGGATATCTGCTCGCCATTCAGGCCAAAAATCATTAAGTAGCGTTTTACTTGCTCAGCGCGCGCATTGGCTAATTGGAAGTTATATTCCAAGCTGCCTTGGTCATCGGCATGACCGGTAATGAGGAGTGAATACTGCGGCAGTTCAGTAAGCTGCGCCGCGGCTTTAGCTAAATTGCCAATAAACTTGGGGTTTAATTGATAGGAGTTAACCGCAAATTGATTGTCGTGATTAAGTAAATTGCTGAGTTCATTAGCAACATTATTCGCTGCCAAGTTAGTGTTATCAATGGCATCAAGCTCAGCCAATTCGCCCGTGTCGGGCAGAATACATTTACCTTCTGTGGTGGCAATGTCTAATCTTTGTTCAAGGCGCGCGAGTAATTGACGCTGGGCTATGATGTCGGTGGCAGCATCGTATAACAGGCCACCTTGCAGTTGCCGCACTATGCGTTTTTGATTGAGCTCAGCTTGAACTATGGTGGCAGGGAAGCATAACTCAGCGCCTTGCAGCACGAGCACGTCAAGCTTGCGACCGCTTAACTCCCATTCAAAGCGTAATCCTTGCTTTGGGCCTAAATCTTGCTGGTTATTGACTGGATAAAGTTCGGCGCTGTACAGCTCTGCCATTCCGCCTTGGCCGTGCTCTGGCCAGGCGGTGCATCCATAAAGGAATATCAATAGACATCCACAGAACCAAATTTTCATAAACAATCCCTGTAAGCATTAGCATGTTTGCTATGTATGGCTATCGCGCTATCGATTCTAAGTAATTGCATTAACTCTAAAGGCTGGCCTGAGACGTTATGCAGACTAATTACCCGATCAACTTCCTTTAACCTTTTATAAAGATAGACTATTGCGCCAATACCGGAGGAATCCATGAAATTTACTTGCTCCAGATCCATGGTGATTTCACCATTGAAATTCATAGTAATTATGCGATCGACCACTTCTTTGATTTCTTTGCAGCCGATGGCATCCATATCGCCGCTGATTGCTACCTTGAAACCTTGGTCTGCTTGGTTGTCGAGTGTAATGTTCATATGCGTGCCTCGCTATCAGTAGTGCCATCGTTGTCGGTTTTGCTGGGTTCTGCTTTCTTGCTTATAGATAAGCGATTATCGTGCCAACAAATAAAATCATTGTTTTTCAATGTCATGGCTTTTTTGAGTGACTAAGTTGAAGCGCAAACTGACTGGCAATTGCATTTTGCATTGCAGCCTAGATAAATCATCGAGCGTAATGGCAAGGATGATGAAGGTGGGTACAAGGCATTGATCTGCGTCGTAACCTGCACTAAAGCGGCTTGGCATCTATGCTTAGTTGGAAAGAAAAGGAGGAATTATGGCAAGGATGGGTAAGTTAGATGCTATGACGCGGGTAGTGGCCATAGGCGGCGGCCATGGGCTCGGGCGCGTAGTCAGCGCTTTATCTGAGCTGCAATCACGCTTAAGCGCCATAGTGGCGACTACCGATAATGGTGGCTCGACCGGTAAATTGCGCGCCGCCGATGCTTGTATTGCGTGGGGCGATTTACGCAACTGCCTATCGCAACTCAGCGAGCACCCCTCCATAAACACCATATTGTTTGAATATCGCTTCACCATAGCCAACGAATTGCATGGCCACTCCTTAGGTAACTTGATGCTGTACGCCTTAGATCAGTTATCGGTGCGGCCATTAGAAACCGTGCGGATTATTTCTAAAATGCTCGATGTCACCGTGGAATTGCTCCCCATGGCCGAACAAGCCTGCCATTTAACCGCCATAGATAGCCAAGGGCGGCGCGCTTTTGGTGAGGTCGCCGTGGATGAGATGACATCGTTACCCAAGCAATTGGCCTTAACCCCACCAACTAACGCCACGCCAGAAGTGGTGACGCGTTTGCAACAAGCCGAGCTGATTTTGCTGGGGCCCGGCAGTTTTTTTACCAGCTTAGTGCCGCCGTTATTGTTAACCGAAGTGGCTAACACCATAGCGTTAAGTCCCGCAACTTTAGTGTTTATTGATAATTTGCAACCTGAACACACACAGGTAGATAAGCTCAGCACCGCCCAAAAGGTCGACTTTATTGAGCATCTGCTTAATGGCCGCCCTATTGATAAAATCTTGTGCCATGGCACACAAGCAATGGCCAGCCAGCCAGAGTTCTGCCAGCCAAAGCCTTGGCAACCAAAGCTCTGCCAACACGAGCACAGCCGCTATTACTACCGACCATTAGTGCAATCGACAACGGATGGTTTACATGACCGTAAGCTATTGCTGCAAGCGCTTGAAAGTTTGCTGGAGTGAGAGGGATATCATTCGATGAACATTGTTCTGTAAGTATTAAATCAAGGCGGCGCGTATTAATGCTAAAGCGCCGCGGCAGCTAACTTTTTATTTCCGAGCATTTTATCACTTACCCATAGTGCCTAAACCCTTCATTCTGCCTGCTATGCACCACGCTTAAGGCTTTTTCATCTGTGGTTAATTAGCTTTTACTCTCTGATTTTTCTAGCAAGTTAGTTATTATGGCGCCCATTTATGGGTGAGCTTTGACATGCTTGTCGCAAGAACCTCCCTGTTTTAGTTGCGACTTCCTTAGGAATAGAATGAAATTATCAAATTTAGTGACTGCCATTATGTGCAGCTCAGTACTTTATGGCTGTGGTGGCAGTAGTGCTAGTAATGACGATAGCAATACGTCTGGCGGCGCTTTTTATAATAAAGACACTGTCTTAACTGAGTTGCCAGAGGTGGCGACTGACAGCCTAAGCTTTGCCCGTGAAACCTCAGATTCTTATAATCTGGAGTCAAGCAAAGGCAAGGATAATGGCAGTACCAAAAAAGAAGATTTGATCACTTGGTATAACGCCATTCGCCATAGCGATAACAGTGATATTTTCCGTAACTTTGATGGTTCCGATTTCGTGTTTCGTGAAGTACCAAGCTGGGAGACTAGCCATAAAATTGGGGTCTTTAGTCAGCCTTATGCTGAAAATGCCCTCGATTATTATAACTTTATGCGCGCCTTATTCGGTGCTCAGCGCGTTTATATGTCGGGCTATAAGCAAATATCGGCGCAGGCGTCTTCTTGGTCTGATTTGGGGGGCGGGCATTATCCCTCAGCAGAAATGGGACAAGCAGCAGGTCTTAGCACTGAGCTTTATAAGGTGGCGCGTTTTGGCCGTGAAAGTGGCAACTTAATGGGCGGCAAGGTCAATAAAACCGCTGATTATGAGGTCATGAAACAATTACCGCGTAATGGTGATTTGACCCGTATTTGGAATGAAGGTGAGTGGGACGGTATCGCAGGCCTAGGTCATCGTAATTCGTTTATGTTTGCTCCCGGGCGCGATGTGGGGATTGGCTTAGTGGCAGGTTTTCATACTTGGGTGTCTTGGGGAAGTAACCCTATGGCCAATGATGGCGCTGGTTTAGGCGGCGCTGAGCAAAAAGCTATTTTTGATAGCTACCCAGTAGGCGCTACGCCAACGGGTGTCACCATGCACCCATCCCATGGTTATTATCCATTTTTTGCCTTAAGTCAGAATAACCAGAGCGTGTCAGTTAAGTTCAATACTGATTTTGTCAGCCCAATTGCTAAAGCTGATAAGGCTGAAACCCAAGAAACTATCAGCGTAACTATGGAATATTTTATCCATGAACAAGATGGTGATTTAACGGCATTATCGCAGCCAGTTAAGACTATTACCCTGAGCGATCTTGTTGGTACGACTCAAGATACTGGTGGCACTAGCCCTGGCAGCAAGGGCGCTGATTGGGTCGCGCCATGTAAAGGGGATGCCAGTCTATGCCCTGAGGGCGTGCAAGATCTTGGGGGTTATCATTTAACTACGGCTCATGGCAGCATGCCGCTAGTGTTTCGCATGCCGTATGCTTGGTATCAATCCATGGCAGCAGACTTTAAGGCGGCTGAGTTAACTGATGTTGCGCCTAAATATCACACAGTGCGTTATCGCTTTTCAAGCCGCAAGCCTGATGGCAGCAAAGGCGAAAGCTTAGTGGTGAAACAGCCTTTTTATATGAATCCGCAGGTGGGTGAGTATTTGGTGCTGCAAACCACTCATTTCGATATTTTGCGCCATGGCGCCGCTAATTAAGACGGCGGGGCAAAAAAAATCTGTGTCATTCCTTTGTTGTGTATGAAAGTGGAATGACACAGACGGTGGACGATAAAGGTCGCAAATGGTTAAGTCGCGTCACCAGTGCAGGAGTTGATGGCGCGTAACTTAACCAAATGCGATTTACGCTTGTGGCGGCGTGCCTTCGCAGTTAGATACTACCGCATCTATTTGCACTAAGGCGCCCATAGGAATAGCACCTACGGCGTAGCAAGTGCGCGCGGGTAAATCACCACTAAAGAAGGTGGTATATACATCGTTAATGGCTTCCATATCGGCGATGTTTCTCACTTGAATGTTCACTTTGACTATATCGTCCATGACGTGATCAACACTTTCAATAATGGTCTTGATGTTGTTAAGGCACTGTCTTGCTTGCTCATTGACGCCACCACTGACTAATTGTCCGGTTTTAACATCCAGCGGTAACTGGCCAGAAATATGGTTGTAATGCGAGAAAGCCACAGTATGGGAGTAAGGCTGAGCTGGCACTTTAGGCGTGTTATTGGCTTCAATCACTAAGAAGCGAGTATCTTCTGGCAACTGCGGCGGGGTGCCATCACCATGAGATACCACAGTATCAATTTGCACCAGTGCATCCATAGGTAAGGCGGCGACATTAATGATGGTGCGCGCTGGAACATAAGCTGGGAAGAAAGCATTACAAACCTGATTAACCACGTCAATATCGGCAATGTTGCGCACGAAAATAGTCGTCTTCACTATGTCTTCCATCGAGTGATCTATGCTGCTCAGCACGGCTTTGATATTGATTAAGCACTGATGAGTTTGCTCTTTTACACCGCCGCTCACTAAGGTGCCGGTCAGAGAGTTAAGTGGTAGCTGTGAGGCAAGGTTGTTGTAATGAGAGAAAGCCACAGTTTGTGAATATAAGCCGAGCGGCGCCTTATCTGTGTTTCTGGAGATTTTAATCAGTGGGCATGGCGCTTGTGGAGTCGTGCCTTCGCCGTTAGAAATCAGCGCATCAATTTGTACTAAGGCCTCTTGCAGTGGCAATGCTGCAACAGCAACTGTAGTACGTGTTGGCAGTGGCCCCTCGAAATATGAACTATAAACCTGATTAATCGCTTCAACATCTTCGATATGCTTAACAAAAATATTGAGTTTAACCACATCGTCCATCACATGATTAATGCTCTCAACTATGGCTTTAATATTATTGAGACACTGTTTAGCTTGCACGGTAATTCCGCCCATCACCACTTTGCCTGTGATTGGGTCAATGGGTAATTGCGCTGAAATATTATTATAATGCGAGAAGGCGACCGTTTGGGTTGAAAACGGGCTTTGTGGCGCACGCTCGGTATTTCTTGAAAACTTAATGATATTGCCGCTCATAGTATTATTTCCTATTGATCAGTATGAAATAGCCATTAATCGTTAATAAGTTATCATCAAGAATGATTAATGAATTTCGAGAGTAACGAGTGTTTGATATTAATTAGTTGCCTTGGCTGTTATTGGTATTATTTAAAAATCGTTAATAACCATGAGTAATAACAGCCATTAGGCATAAATAGCCATGGCTACCTAAACATAAAATAATGGCCGAGCTTGGCCATTATTTGTCATGTCTATGGATAGCATTGAATTGGAACGGTTCGCCTTTTCAATGGTGATTATAATTACTGGAAAATGGCATGGTGAATATCGAAATCATGCTAAGTTTTACCGAAATTCTGCTGGTAATGATAATAAGCTTTTAAGGTGCGCTATTAGTATGCGGCGAGTTTAGTCGACGTTTATTTGAAATCTATGGCCAGTGTATTGAGCCTGTTACTCGTTAAAAAATCGTTGGGCTAAAAATGCGCTCAATTAACTAATTCGCTCAATTAATCAATTCAATGCAAACGATAGCAAGACTCAGGCTAGGCCTAAGTCTTGCTCATTTATGGTATTGAGGGCTAATGCTAAGGACAGGGCTGGGGCTTAGTGAGATTCAGCTTGCGCCTGCATGCCTTGATTATTGAGCATATTGGCTTTGAGATTCACGGTTTCTGGGCTAACGCTGTCACTGCGCATATTTAAGTGGTTTTTGCGATATTGCTTAGGGGTAATGTTAAGCAACTCTTTGAATTTAGTATTAAATGATGAAATTGAAGTAAAGCCCACTTCGGCGCTGATATAGGAAATGCTGTTATCCGTATTGATCAGTAAGCGCGCGGCTTGGCGCACTCTTTGTTCAATCACATATTGCCAAAAAGTAATGCCCATATTGGCATTAAAGAAGCGCGAAAAAGTGCTTTCGGCCATGTAAATTTGCCCTGCGACCATAGCCACAGTCAAAGGCTCATTTAAATGCTGTTGTATATATTCCAAGCTGGTATTGAGTTTATCTTCGGTCTTTTTAACGTGACAAATATCAGTCGCAGCCTCTAGCAACTGCTTAGGCGCTTGCTTAGATAGGCGTTCAAGTATGGTTAAAACGTTAAGTATCTGGCAGAAATCAAAGGAATTTTCGATTGAATCAAAGATGTTACCTATCTCAGCAATAGCATCGCCTTCATACAAGAGACCAAGCTTAGCGTCATCGAGCATGGTTTTGATTTCGCGAAATTGCGGGCTATCCACAAAGGTGAGGCCTATGCCATTGAGTCTAAAATGCAGCACATCGCAATCGACCTGGGTATCACGCGAGGTGTGCTTATCAAGGGATAATCTAAACGGATTAAACGGCGCTAAAAGGACAACTTGGCCTTGGGTGAGTCGGAACTTGGTATTGGTTAAATGGAGCGTACAGCCCTTAGTCATGGGCCTGATGAGAACGTAGTCGGCTCCAAAAATAAGATGCTGCGTTTCAGATAACTTCTGTAAATCAAATACCACAAACTTAGGTGTGTTAGCGACGATTTTAGTAGTCATGATATCTCTCCTTGATACTCTTGCGAGTGTAAATCCTTATTTCACTAATGCAATGCTCTACACTTTCAGGGTGTGAGTTATCGCACCTTTATTGTGTGTTTTTTGCGAGATACATCAATATCTACTTAATTATTCGCGCCCCCTACAAACCGGTGTTGAATAAGTCAATTTCAACTAAATTAATTAATTATTTTTTGCTGACATTCATGGCTGTGAAAATACGACTAGGTTGCTGGAATGAATATATTTGGAAAATCATATTGCTTTGTAATTCATGGTGTTATCTTAGGTTGCGCGCTCGAATTATACGTTTATTGCGTTAATCTCATCGTCATCAATGCCTCAGCCAAGCCCGCGGGTTAGCTCAAAAAAGTGATCGTGATTAACGCTAATTCATGGCTAGCAGGATTTCGGTAATAGTTAGCGCTTTTCCGATATTAACCATGATTTTTTAGGATGATGATAGTCGCCATTGAAACGGAAAATATTATCTACCCTTTCAATCTACTTTATTGAGATATAGCGCTATCGAATTATTGGTTGCCATTGTTTGATGCTGATATGCAAATGATTACTTATTGCTAAACAGGAATGGCGAATAATTCAATGATATATATCAATCAATTATTTTATTACTATGTTTCCTTCTTTTGGAGAGTTTGCAATGAGCGTTTCTAATGATCTATACCCAAATGCTTCAGCCCCACTAGAGCGTAAAGAATCTGGTGTTCCATTAGTCCGTAAAGGGCTGAAAGTTGAATCATACAATGATTTTGATCCATTAAAGCACGTGATTGTTGGTATTGCGGATAACCAGCAAATTCCAGAAGCTTGCCCTGCTAGTAATGAAAAAATCCCTGCTGATTCACCAATGCGTGGTGGTAAAGCCGGTCGTCGTACTCAAGAAAGTATTGACCAAGCCAACGAGTGTTTAAATGGTTTTGCCAAAATGCTTGAAGGCCGCGGCATTATTGTTGACCGTCCAGGCGCTGTAGATTGGAATGCTCGTATTACTACTCCAGATTTCAGCATCAGCTCAGGCTTTGGCGTTATGCCACCACGTGATTGCTTATTAACTATGGGCAAGAGCATTTTAATGGCGCCAATGAGCTTCCGTAGCCGTTATTTTGAATATCTGGCCTATGTTGACTTACTGCGTGAATATTTTGAATCTGACTCTGAGTGTTTAATTGAGCAAGCGCCACGTCCACGTCTGTCTGATGACAGCTTCCGTATGGATTATGTTGCAGCTTACGAATTCCTGTCAGACGAAGAAACTATGGCACGTTCATGCCGTAAAGAATATTCAACTAAAGAAACTGATATTCTGTTTGATGCCGCTGACGTTATGCGTTTAGGTAAAGACATCTTCGTTCAACACGGCTTAACCACTAACTTAGCCGGTATTCGTTGGATTAAACGTAAGTATGAGCCACAAGGATACCGTGTTCATACCTTAAGCTTTAAGGATAACCACCCAATCCATATCGACGCGACTTTCTGCCCACTGCGTCCAGGTTTGATGCTGTTGAACCCGCACCGTCCACTGTTTGAAGGCCAGCGTGAAATCTTTGAAAAGAATGATTGGCAGATTGTGGAAGCCGTGGCTCCAGCGTGGGATACCCCGCCACCACTGTGCTACTCAAGTACTTGGTTATCAATGAATACCTTGATTCTTGACCATAAGACAGTGTGTGTTGAAGCCACTGAAACTGCGCAAATGGAACAGTTTGATAAGCTTGGCTTTGAAGTGTTACCTGTTAACTTGCGTGATGCTTATGCCTTCGGCGGCGGCTTACATTGTGCGACTGCTGACGTACATCGTGAAGGTACTCGTGAAGATTACTTCGGTAGCCAGTTCAAAGGCGCTCACAATATTGATCACTGGACCTATTAGTCCATAGTGGTTAATGCCTAAGCATTAATAGTGTTCATGTCATCTGGCCCCTTATTTTAGGGGCTTTTTTTATGGCTCCAATTTAACCATTACACTCGGCAGAAATTCGTTAATTGCCAGCGTAATTTCGATATTAACCCCCGCCAGAACAGGCAAAATGAATAAAAGGTTATGAGTTGAGTCGGTAAGGGCAAATATTCATGCTACCTATTTAATCTTGTAATTACTCAATTTAGTCGATAAAAAGAGAATAGATCATGGTTAAAAATTATGTGGGTTCCGAAGTTGGTCAACTACGAAGTGTATTACTTCACTACGATAGTTTGGCATTTGAGCGCTTAACGCCCTCAAATTGCCATGAGTTATTATTTGATGATGTCTTGTCAGTCAATAAAGCGGCTGAAGAACATAATCAATTTGCGACAATTTTAGAAGAACAAGGCGTTAACGTTTTATACCTCAATAAATTATTGGATGAAACTTTAGATATTCCAGAAGCCAAAGCGTGGTTGTTGGATACGCAGCTCAGTGATTATCGCTTAGGCAAAAGTTTAGCGCACAGTGTCAAAACCTGGTTAGGTGAATTACCCCATGAGCAGATAGCGCGCTATTTAACCGGTGGTTTAGCTTATAGCGAAATTCCAGAGCCATTCTTTAAGCCGTTATTTGATTCCTATGATTGGGAACACTTTGTATTAAAGCCGCTGCCCAATCATTTATTTACCCGTGATACCTCATGCTGGATATATAACGGTGTCTCTATTAACCCCATGGCGAAAGCGGTTCGTCGCCGTGAATCAAATAATTTAAAAGCCATTTATCGCTGGCATCCATTATTTGTTAAGCAAGATTTCAATTACTACTTGGGCAATGAAAGCGTTAATTACGACAACACCACCATTGAAGGCGGCGATGTCTTAATTATCGGTCGCGGCGCGGTATTAATTGGTTTGTCAGAGCGCACTTCGCCAGAAGACATTGAAGCCTTAGCCCAGTCGTTATTTAACACCGGCCAAGCCAAGAAAGTAGTCGTGATTGAGCTACCCAAAGATAGAGCCTGCATGCACTTAGATACTGTGCTGACTCAGCTAGATATCAATGTGTTCTCTGCCTATCCCGCAGTGATTAATGATTCAACCCGCTGCTGGACGTTAACGCCAGGCGTGAATAACCGCTTAGGCATTAAGCAAGAGTTAGGTTATCGCCAAGCCATTATGAGCGCGCTGCAATTAAGCGATCTGAAAGTGATTACCACAGGCGGCGACATTTACGGTCAAGAACGCGAGCAGTGGAATGATGCTAACAACGTACTGACGATTCGCCCAGGGGTAGTGATTGGTTACGAGTGCAACACCTTAACCAATGATAAATATCTGGAAGCTGGCATAGAAGTTTTAAGTTTTGAAGGTGATCAATTAGGACGTGGACGCGGTGGGGCTCGCTGTATGAGCTGCCCAATTGAGCGCGACGGCATTTAATTTTTAATCATAAATTGTATTGTTAGAGGAATTGAAAAATGACTAAACCAACACTGGTAGTTGCTTTAGGCGGTAATGCCTTGTTATGCCGAGGCGAGCCTTTAGAAGCTGATGTACAGCGGGTAAACATAGGTGTAGCGGCTAAGGCTATCACTACTTTGACTCAAGACTGGAACGTAGTATTAGTTCACGGCAATGGCCCTCAGGTCGGTTTACTGGCCTTACAAAATGCGGCGTACAAGGCAGTTAAGCCTTATCCATTAGATATTTTAGTGGCCGAAACCCAAGGCATGATTGGCTGCATGTTAATGCAGGAACTGAAAAACGAACTGCCACAGACCAATGTCGTCACTTTGCTGACTCAGGTAGAAGTGGATAGCAAAGATCCCGCCTTCTTATTGCCAACTAAGTATATCGGCCCTGTGTATGACCAAGCCGAAGCCAATCAATTATCGTTAGATAAGGGCTGGGAATTTAAGCAAGACGGTAAATATATTCGCCGAGTCGTGCCATCGCCTAAGCCACTTAATATTGTGGAATCAGAATCGATTAAGCAATTAATTGCGACCGGAAGCTTAGTGATTTGCGCAGGCGGCGGCGGTATTCCAGTCATACGTAAGAATAATAAGATGGTTGGTATTGAAGCTGTTATCGATAAAGATTTATCAGCCGCTTATTTAGCGAAGCAAATTAAGGCTGACGCCTTATTAATTTTAACTGATGCCGATGCCGTGTATTTAAATTGGGGCACGGATCAGCAAAAAGCGCTGCGCAATGCTCAGCCAGCATTATTAGAAACTATGGAGTTTGATGCCGGCTCCATGGGGCCAAAAATTAGCGCCGCCTGCGAATTTGTTAATGCCACTAAGGGCATGGTAGGTATCGGTTGTTTAAAAGATGCTGCCGCTATTTTAACAGGGGTTAAGGGTACGCTTATCACGGCCAAACCTATTGCTAAAAGCTTAACCTAAAGCGAGTAGCAGATTACTACCTAGCGATTCATTGAGTGATATTTGATTAGTTCATAATTATTATTTTATTTAAGGATATTTATCATGGCTTTTAATTTAAAAAATCGTAATTTCTTAAAGTTATTAGACTATACCCCAGCCGAAATCATGTTCTTATTGAATCTGTCGATTGACTTAAAGAAAGCTAAATATGCCGGCGTTGAGCAAAAGAAATTACTTGGCAAGAATATTGCGCTGATTTTTGAAAAAACCTCTACTCGTACTCGCTGCGCCTTTGAAGTAGCCGCGTTTGACCAAGGCGCCTTAGTCACTTACTTAGGCCCAAGCGGTTCGCAAATTGGCCATAAAGAATCCATGAAAGATACTGCCCGCGTATTAGGCCGTATGTATGACGGTATTGAGTACCGTGGTTTTGGACAAGAAATCGTGGAAGAGCTGGGTAAATATGCCGGCGTACCCGTATGGAATGGTTTAACCGATGAATTCCACCCAACTCAAATCTTGGCCGACTTTATGACCATGATGGAGCACTTACCAGGCACGCCACTCAATAAAATCAAGTTTGCCTATATGGGTGATGCCAGATTCAACATGGGTAACTCCTTGATGGTGGGCGCGGCGAAGATGGGTATGGAAATTCGCTTAGTGGCTCCTAAGGCTTACTGGCCAGAGCCAGCGTTAGTCAAGCAGTGCATGGAAGTGGCCGCGACCACTGGCGCTAAAATCATTCTGACTGAAGATGTGAGCGAAGGCGTTGCTGGTGTTGACTTCATTTACACCGACGTATGGGTATCTATGGGCGAGCCAAAAGAAGTGTGGGCAGAGCGCATCCGTGTGATGACTCCTTATCAAGTCAACATGAAAGTGATTAAGCAAACCGGTAACCCAGAAGTTAAGTTCCTGCATTGCTTACCTGCTTTCCATGATGAGCACACCACCATGGGCAAAGAAATTGCTGCAACTTATGGCATGAAAGGCTTGGAAGTGACTGATGACGTGTTTGAATCACATCACTCAATCGTGTTTGATGAAGCCGAAAACCGCATGCACACCATCAAAGCTGTGATGGTTGCTACTTTAGGTTCGTAAGCTCAGCAGTCGCCGCCACATACTTGTGGCGGCTTTGGACTGTTCAGCTCATCGATATGCGTTTGCCTCATTGAGTATCTAAGCCTTTTGCGCTCATAGAGTTAGGCCTAGATATGCTAGGAATTCTATTATGAATAAAACCAAAATAAATGGCTTATTGGCTGCCTTTGGCGCCGCGACTCTGATGGGTTTTGTTGGATTTTTTGCCCGTCATATTAATGCCCAGGGTGATGTCATTGCCTTCTCGCGTATGCTGTGTGGCGCAGTATTGTTTTTCTTTATTTTACTGGGAATGGGGCGTCTTAAAGACCTAACTCGCTACCGCATTTCGCCATCTATGGTGTTTAGTGGCATTTTTATGGGCACCTGTTTATCAGCCTATATTGCCGCAACTCAATTAACCTCCATCGCTAATGCCGTGTTCTTTATTTATATCGGCCCCATCATTTCCACTATTTTGGCGATTATCTTCCTCAAAGAGCCCTTTAAGCCGATCACCATGTTTGCCATTAGCATAGTGTTTGCAGGCATGATGCTGATTGTGGGCTTAGTGCAATTTAACGATGGCGCGGTTACGGTGGGCTTGTCCTTTGATGCTAAAACCTTTGCTGGCGACATGCTGGCCTTGGCCTCTGGGGTGGGTTACGGCTTGTTCTTATTTTTAGGGCGCTATCGTCAAGATGTACCAAGCGATGTGCGCTCGTTCTGGAACTTCTTATTTGCGCTAGTGGGCATTGGCGCCTTGTTTATTTTCAGTCAACCGACCATAGCGCAAATGACCGCCAGTGATTGGATGTGGTGGATTGCCATTGGCATAGTCTGCGGTTTTGGCGCCTTAACCTTATGCACCATAGCCACTAAAAATCTATTAGCGGTGGAGTTTGCCACTATCTCTTACTGGGAGTGTGTGGTGGCATCCCTGATTGGGATTGTGGTGTTCAGTGAGCCGTTATCAACCATGCAGTTTGTGGGTGGCTTCTTAATTATTTTGGGCGGCACCAGTGAAATGGCGGTCAATGGCATTAAGGGTTATCTCAATAAGCAAACTGCCGCTGCTAAAGCCATCTAATGGTGAGTCATTAACCCGCATCTGCGGGTTAATGTTTTTTAGGCCGCCATTAAGGAGTCACTATGACCAATATTCAGCTGCAACAAGTGAATTGTTTTTACGGCCAAACCCAGTCGCTGTTCGATATCAATTTTACTGCTAAATCTGGCGATGTGATTGCGCTACTAGGCGCCAGCGGCGCGGGCAAAAGCTCATTGCTGCGGGTATTTAACCTCATGGAAATACCGACCGCAGGCACCTATCAAGCAGGCGAACAACGCTTTAATTTTAATGACAAACCCAGCAGTGATGCGGTGCGCAAACTGCGCACCAATGTCGGCATGGTGTTTCAGCAATATCATCTGTGGCCGCATTTCACTGTGCTAGAAAATCTGATTGAAGCGCCATGTAAGGTACTTAAGTTAGATAAAGCCGCCGCCATTGAGCAGGCCATGGCGTTATTACTGCGTTTACGTTTGCATGATTTAGAGCACAGATACCCAGTGCAATTATCCGGCGGTCAGCAGCAACGAGTGGCGATAGCGCGCGCCTTGATGATGTCGCCGCAAGTGATTTTATACGATGAACCTACCGCTGCCCTTGACCCACAAATGACGGCCCAATTTGCCGACATAGTGGCTGAACTCAGTGCCGTGGGTATTTGCCAAATCATAGTCACCCATGAAGTGGCTTTAGCGGCCAAAGTGGCCAATCGGGTAGTGTTTATGGAGGCTGGGCGCATCGTCGAGCAAGGCGGGGTGAGCGTATTAACCACTCCGATGACGCCCGCATTAACGCGCTATTTATTCCACTAGGTTTTTTATTAGCAGCTCAATTAGTTAATTGATTTACATATAAAAAGGTGACGACATGAAAAAAGGACTACAAATTTCATTAACCCTAGTAATCACTATGCTGTTGTCATGGGCGCCGCTACAGGCGCAAGAAATTCGCTTTGCCATGGAAGCCACCTATCCGCCGTTTGAATTTACCAATGATAAAAATGAAGTGATAGGCTTTGATGTCGATTTAGCTAAGGCCTTGTGTACTGAGCTCAACAAGCAGTGCAGCTTTCATATTCAACCGTTTGACAGCTTAATTGCCAGCCTTAAATTTCGCCGTTTTGATGCCGCGATTTCGGGCATGGATATCACCGCCGATCGCGAAAAACAAGTGCTGTTTACTGAGCCTTATTATCAAAATGCCGCCATAGTGGTGGCCGCGAAAGACCGCTTTACCAGCATGGCGGATTTAGCCAAGCACAAGATTGGCCTGCAAAACGGCTCGACCCATCAAAGGTACATTCACGATAACTACCCAAAGCAAAAGACTTCCGCTTATACCAGTGTCCAACATGCCTTTATTGATTTGCAAAATGGCCGCGTCGATGCGGTATTTGGTGATACTGCGGTGGTTGAACAGTGGTTAACCCGTAGCGCTAACTATGAAGGGGTAGGGGAGATAATTACTGATACTCAATACTTTGGCCGCGGTTATGGCATAGCCGTTAACCTGCAAAACCATGCACTGCGCGATGAATTAAATCAGGCGCTCACCACCATCATGGCCAATGGTACCTATCAGCACATCTATCAGCGCTGGTTTCAATAAGCGAGTAGTGATTACCTTTAAGCGAGTGGCTACTTATGAATGACTTACTCTTGTTATTACTCTTGGCATCATTCACTACCATAGCGCTGGCGGTGGTTTCAGCCATGCTCGGCTTAGTGATGGCGATTATTTTAGCCTTACTAGAATCCACCCCCATAGTGTGGCTTGGCAAACTTACCCGCGTTTATATCATGGTGTTAAGGGGCCTGCCTGAACTGCTAGTGGTGCTGCTAGTGTATTTCGGCTCAAGTCATTTGCTGTTTTTAGCCACTGGCGTCTTTATTGAAGTGAGCGCCTTTGCTTGCGGCGTGTTAGCACTTAGCACCATTTTTTCTGTGTACGTGTCGCAAATTTTGCGCGGCGCGTTACTTGCCATTCCCGCAGGACAGTGGGAAGCCGGCGTTGCCTTAGGCATGGGGCGGTTATCGATATTTTTTACTATCTTACTGCCGCAAGTGTGGCGCCACGCCTTGCCCGCCTTAGGTAATCAATGGTTAGTGTTATTAAAAGATACTGCGCTAGTGTCACTGATTGGCGTTAATGACTTAATGAAGCAAGCGCAAATGGTGGCGTCCTCCACTTGGCAGCCGTTTACTTGGTTTGCCTGCGCGGCGCTAATTTATTTAATCATCACCTTAGTGAGTCAATACGGCCTTAAGCGCGCCAGCTGGTATGTCACTCGCTATGAGCGTGGAGATCATTAATATGCTGATTAACTTACTCGAATATTTGCAAGTTTTAGGTCATGGCCTAGTCATGACCTTAGGGCTGACGGCGATTTCCTTGCTGATTGGCAGCTTACTTGCCCTGTTATGCACCTTAGCCTTAACCTCAAGTAATCGCTTGATTTACTTAAGCGTTAAGGGCTACATCACAGTCTTTACTGGTACGCCCTTATTGGTGCAGATTTTCTTGATTTATTACGGCCCAGGTCAGTTTGCTGGCTTAACCGCTAGCGTGTTTTGGTACTGGTTATCTGAGCCGTTTTTCTGCGCCGCGCTTGCCTTGTCATTAAACTGCGCCGCGTACACAACCTTATTGTTTTATGGCGCGTTAAACAGCATCAATCAAGGCCAGTGGGATAGCTGCGCCAGCTTAGGCATGAGCCATAAGCAAACCTTAAGCGTATTAATGCCTTATGCGCTGCGCCGCGCGCTGCCTGCCTATTCCAATGAAGTGGTATTACTGCTTAAAGGCTCATCGTTAGCGTCCACCATTACCATCATGGATATCATGGGCTGGGCGCAGCGACTTAACTCGCAAACCTATGACACTCTAGTGGTGTTTTCCGCCGCAGGTTTACTCTACTTAAGCCTAAATTTGGTGATTACCTTAAGCATGAGCCGCATCGAAAAACGAGTGCTAGCCTTTGAGCAGGCTTAAGCCATTGAGGGATTGATGGCACCGCACTAAGCCATGTCATCTAGGGCGTAAAGCTAGCTAAAAAAAGAAAGCCAGCACGAGTGCTGGCTTTTTGATGTATTCATTCAAAGGCGTTCATAAGTGAACTGCAGCTTTGATGATTAATCGTCCGATCTCAACTTGATACAACCTAGCTCATTTTTGGACATTTCTGAGTTAGCGACTTTACTAAATTAGAATTTTACGGATAATTTCAAGTATCGCGATATGTACTTTTTTTCATTACGTTGGAGCAAGGAGGAGGATATGATGGCAGGACGAGGATTCGAACCTCGGAAACCTCTTCCAATAGATTCACATAAACATAAATCTATTGGAAGGTTGTCCCTCTCTACCAAAGTAAAGTAGAGAGGAACCAAGGTGCTTTACCACTAAGCTACCCAGCCATTTGTCTGACTGCGAAGCTTACTGATGTCGTGTTCATTTTGCAAGTAATCAGCCCTTAATTTATTTGAGATTGCTTGATCCCGTCTCTGCTTAGAACTTTCTTTGTATTTAGTACATAGATCATGAATTATTGGTTCTAATTCTACCATGTTTTTGCATAAATTGACTGCTATTGACTGCCATGTCTGGGAGTATAAGATGACATCTCTAATAGACAGATTTTCTGGCTTTTGTGGAATATATCCATATTTTTTATAGATAGATTTATTTTCTAAATCTGAAAAATCTTTCAACTCAGACCTATCTAGCCCGCCGTGAAACTCAATATTTCTAATTCGTCTATAGTAGTCATATATTTTTAATTCAACCTCCCCTGTATAATTACTATAAACATCATCATTGATAGATTTTACTGTTATTGAACCACTGCATTTCTGTGCATGTAGGTGAAAGATAATACGTCTGAGCTTATCGAGTTCCTTAAGGTTTGGGGATGACTTATCTTGGTGTATTTCCTTATGATGTTCCCTATACTCATCACAAAATTTTTCAGCCCTACTGTGAATGAAAGCTAGGTGTGAAAGATGAACGAAAAAGGGGATCTCATTCAAATCCAGATGATTTACAGCAAGCCTCTTATGCCCATATATTTTGGAGAGTTCAGAGATCCTATTTCTATCATTTTGCTCGATTAACTCTTTTGAAGCTATATCGATCAAGGAAAGATATGGACTCACTGCGCCAAGTTCTTTACGAAATTTAGTTTCTAAATGTCTAGGTGGTTTCATAGATGTTGACAGTTATATTCTCTTAACAGTGCGTTGGTCTGAATTCTCAATAGCATCCGTCTATCACTGAGAAGCTTATCAAGAATCAAAATAAACTTAACTTATCATAAAATCACCAGGGAGAATAGGTCAGTTTGTCATGTGGATAGAGGTCAAATAGAGCATTGATCATATGGGATTATATTTCATCTCTGAATTGGAAAAGGTTAGTCAACCAAACACATAGTGCAGTATCAGAAAAACTTGGACGATGTCATTAGATGCAAAATGTCTTGTTTGTTATTTAGCAAAAAAGGAATAACCTTTAAGAATGAAAATCCCACCATTATAATTTAACTTGCCCTTTCTCTTTCTTATCAATTGCAGCCACGCCCATATGAACAAACTCTGGAATTTTAATTATATCTAGATAATGAAATAAAAATGAGTTCTTATTGTAACCTAAGAAAGATGATTTATCCTTAGGCGTAGTAATTTTAATATTATAAAAAAACTCGAAATAATAACCCAGAAAAACGAACACCCAAGCCTTGGCCCCCTCATTATAAGTGATATGATGAGGCTGAATAATGAGGCTACGTAGCTTATCTTTATCGATATAACCTGATACATCTGTCAGTCTTCGACAATCGATATGCAAGTGCTTATCTTTAAACTCGATACCTGAATTTAACGATACTCTGAGTTTTTCGGATAGCAAATCAGGTAATTTTATTTTTTTGTATGCATCTACATTCGATACAGAACATCGCCAAAGTATAGATAACAAACACACTTTTACTCTTCTTGTATCAAGGTTCTCAAAAAGAACTCCTTCATCAGTCTGGCTAACAGTACATTGGCCTTTATTAGTTAAGACTTTATGTAAATAATCTTCATATTTTAAGTTTAGTTTTGTTTCACAATCATCACATAGTTGATAACTAGCCCAGCTATCTGCACAAGGTATTACAGGGATACCCTCTTCAGTATTTACCAATATACCTTTGCCTTCACCTTGTCTAAATATAAACTTGAAATATGCATTTGGTATTGCGTGTGAATACCTTAAGTCACGAGGGAACCGACACAATTTACATTTAGGTTTAGCCATAAAATCCTCAAGATAACTTTACTTCTCTCAACACTATACATACATTTTTTAATGATGTATGAAGAAAATCTTAGAATTTTTTAGGAGAAGTTCCCTACCGTATTACTAATGCGGGCAAATATTCAACACAAAAGCCAAACACCATGATAACGATAAATTTATCGGATAAGTTTCGGTAGGGTAAATACACATTAACAGCATTTGAATGATCTTCAACTCTAAACGATAAAGGGGCAATAGCTTTTTAGCTAAACGAGCAGCAGAAGTGTTAATTAAGATTGGCATTGTTGCAACTGTGACCGTTGGCGGCATGGATGCCGTCATCGAGCCCTCAGGGACGAGTTTATGGCGAGTCACAGGGGAAACAATGACAATTCATGCTGCAAACTGACAATAAAGTTATCTTGCTTTGGGGCAACATTGAGTTAAAGCAAGCTGCCAACTCAGATTGCATAGTGATTTGAAAATGGCCGTTTAAGTAACAGCTAATTGAATTACGACTTACAGTGAGTGGCGACTTGGTATTGAAAGCCTTTAACCACTAAGGCGTAACTTAGGCAAGCAAGTATTGATGAATATAACGGCGCTTCAACCCAGCCTAAATCAAAGCAGGTAAATAAGAGGGCGCCGCTAATAAAGCCGGTAAGCAAGGATGTGAGCGCCGCGTATATATTACCTGGCAGCCAGTGCGCCAATAAGGTCGGGGCAACTAAGGCGGCCATTAAGGTGCCTGAACCTAAAATCGCTAACATAGAGAGCATGACGGGCGGCGCAAACAGCATTAACACAAAACCTAACAGGCCAAGGGTGACCACTGCGCTGCGATTAAGCACTAATACTTGGGTGCTATTAAGCTTTTTATGCGGCCAAATGGCTTGGCGCAAATCGTGGGAGGCAGCGCTTGCTATGGCATGCAGCACTGAATTAGCGGTAGATTTCATGGCGAACAAAATAAATAAGGTGACGATTGCCGCAAGGCCGGGTGATAAAAACTGGGTTAAAAATACCGGCATGGCATCATCGGGATTGGCTAAATTCGGTACTTTAAGGCGGATATAGCAGCCGACAATCGGCACTAAACTTAATAATAATGCCATCGGGGTAATATAAGCGGCGACGTGATGCACCTTAGTGGTATTGGCAAAAGCCATAAAGCGCGACGACATATAAGGCAGGGTCGCACTATAAATAAAGGCATAGGGCAGCACCATAAGTACATGCCAGCGGCTTGAACCATAGGGGCCAGAATGATCGGGGGCGAGTAAATCACTGTCGATGGCGTGAAGCTGATTAAATAAGTCTAGCGGGGCAATATCACTAAATACTGTGGCGACAATAATAACCGCCGAAATACACATGCCCATGACCATAAAGGTATCAGTAAATGCCACCGCCGCTAATCCGCCTGTGGCCGTATATAAAATAATAATACTGACCATAATAATCGAGGCGGTGGTGGGGCTAATACCTAACCATTGGCTGCCTAATAAGCCTAAGGCTTTAATTTGCCCGACCAGAAATACCAGTAGTAATAAAATAATAATAATGGCGGCAAACGCTTGGGTAATGCGTTTTATATGGCTTGGGCCATCGTGACTATTGGCAATATATTCAGCTATGGTGAGGGTGCCCATAGATTGCGCTTTTTGATGTAAGAAGCGCGCACATAATAAGACCGCCAGCACTATGGCTGGCGCGAAAAAGAAATTACCTAAGAGTTCTATCATGCCGTATTTATAGGCCACCCCAGGTGAGCCCATAAATCCCCAGCCAGAAAAGGCGGTAGCGACTATGGTGGCGGCGCCGATAAATGGCCCTAAACAGTTAGAGGCTAATAAGAATCCACTTTCACCTTTGCCTGAGTGCATGACGCGATTGCTATAAACCGATAAGCCTAACATGATGGCGACTGTGATCAGTAATAGCAGCCAATTGAGTAAGAAATTCATGCTAGTTCCTTGGCCACATAGGGCGCCAATTCTCCGCTGCCGTGATATTCATGGTAAGAAAAAATCACTATGACAAAAATACAAAGCAGTAAACTGGCAATAATAAATGCATCTAACGTCCAATAATTGGTAAACATTAGCTCGTCCTTATTGTATTTATTCTTATGCAGCAGAACGCCATCTAAATACTAGCATTCATGTACTTACATTCCTTTGGCTGGAATTCATCTTTATAGATTACCCCCATCAAAACTAGCGAATTTCTGCCGCAAACTATCGGAAAAATGCCGAGCATTAGCGGAAGATGTTAATTAATAGCGATTAGTGTTGTGATATGAACGCTGGCTAATTGAGTGGCGGTATTTATCAGTATTTGGGCGAGATAAATAAGCGTTATTAATGCAATTGGTAGTATTTAATCGCGGCTATCGACGCTGTCATTTAATGCAAGCTTGGTTGATGAATAGCGTATAAGCACATGCTACATAAGCCTTTTACATCAATATCTTAGCTGTTATTGCTAATATAGACTTTAGTCTAATGGCTAAGCTATTGACCAAATGCAGCAAGTCGTTAACACTAGGCCAACTTTTTATAATGGCTCTGTGGTGCTTACCTGAATAGTTAATGTCTAGTTTCTGACTACCTTTGCCAACCTTGCCCCGACAAGTTAAAGGCTGGCGATAGTGAATATCCAAAAAAAATGAACAAATAATACATCGCCAATAACACTGGATAATAATCATGCTGATTTTCTTTGGTTGCCTTGCCTTGCTAGTTCTAGCGTATAAATTTTATAGCCCCTTTGTGGAGCGCCAAGCGGGGATGGATGAACATGCCAAAACCCCGCAGCAACGCTTTAATGATGGGGTCGATTATGTGGAAGTGAGTCCGATAAAAGCCTTCCTTATTCAATTTTTGAACGTCGCTGGCGTGGGTCCAATCTTTGGTCCTATTTTAGGCGCGTTATACGGCCCGATTGCCTTAGTGTGGATTGTGATAGGTAATATTCTTGGCGGCGCAGTGCATGATTACTTCTCTGGGGTATTAAGTATTAAGGAAGATGGTAAAAGCTTGCCTGAAATTGCCGGTCACTACTTTAACGTATTCTTTAAAGGCTTAATGTTAGTGTTTACTGCCATGCTGCTGTTTTTTGTGGGCGTGGTATTTATCATGAGCCCAGCGGGGCTGTTAAGTAACTTAAGTTATTTTGAAGGTACCTTTTTAAGCGGCAACACTTTTTGGGTATTAGTGATTTTAATTTACTACTTTTTAGCCACCTTACTGCCGATTGATAAAATCATTACTAAGTTATATCCAGCCTTTGGTTTATTAATGATAGTGATGACAGTGTCCTTAGCTGTGGCGTTATTATTTAATGCACCGCACTTACCTATGCCGGCCGATTTTCTTGCCTATTTCGATCACAGTCATTACAACGAAGAGTTATTGCAACCTAACCCAGACGGCTTACCTGTATGGCCCTTGTTATTTGTGACTATTACCTGTGGCGCCATCAGTGGTTTCCATTCAACTCAAGCCCCAATTATGGCGCGCTGCTTAACCAATGAAAAATATGTGCGCCCTGTGTATTTTGGCGCCATGATGTCTGAAGGCGTAGTGGCTTGCGTATGGGCACTGGCGGGTATTGCTGCTTTCCCAGGTGGTTATGTTGAATTAAAGCAAGTGCTTGACCAAGGTGGCCCAGGTCTAGTGGTTAATCAGATTGCTACGAGTTATTTAGGCGTAATGGGCGGCGTAATGGCGATTATTGCCGTGGCTGTATTCCCTATTACTTCGGGTGATACCGCCTTTAGATCGCTGCGTTTAACCATGGTAGACGCCTTTAATATTCCTCAAAATCTGCGCAACCGTTTATTGTTGTCAGTGCCTATTTTAGTCATTGCTTACTTTATGACTAAAATCGATTTCACCTTAATTTGGCGTTACTTCGCGTTCTCTAACATGCTGTTATCAACCAGCGTCTTGTGGTTGGCCACTAAGTATTTATTAGACCGCAATGCCTTCCATTGGGTGGTGAGCTTACCGGCTGTGATTGGTACCAGCGTTACCTTCTCTTACATTATGACCGCAGGCATAGGTCTTGGATTAGCCCAAGAGCTAAGCCGACCCATAGGTATTGCTGTCGCTATTGTCTGCTTGATAGCCGTAGTGTTAGTGGATAGAAAATACAAGCTTGCGGCTGCCGCTGCGGCGTAAGTAGCTGTTAATTAGTGATTGTTAACTAAATAAGACCTCGCTTGCGAGGTCTTTTTTTAAGGTGTATTTATCGAGCCCTAGTCACTTAATGGCAGCAATGAATCGTCATCAGTCTGTTAATTAGCTCGGTTATCACGAAAATGATGAATTCACTGTATTTATCTTGTTGCTAACAAGTTGTTGGCTTGACGATTTGTCGTTATCAATTCAAAGTGTGGGCTGAAGAATAAGCACCACTAATGAGCCAAAGCCAACATAGATCAATAACGACTCATTAGTTGCAATACCAGCTTAGCGGCTACTGGCCCTAAGTGATAAGAAGTTAGGGGATCATGATGAAGAACAAGCGCTTTATTATCAGTGCGGTTGCGGCGGCCTGTTTGGCGGCGAGCGCCCATGCTGAGACCTTTTTATTGCAAGAGCCAAGTTTGGCTAAAGGCAACTTAGCCTTTGTGTATGGGGGTGATATTTATGTGGCCGATAAGCAAGGATTGCAAGTCAAACGCGTCACGTCACATCCTGCCAGCGAAACTAACCCGCATTTATCTCCCGATGGTCAGTGGATTGCCTTTACCGGTGGCTATGATGGTAATCAAGACGTCTATATAGTGCCAACGGCTGGTGGGCAACCGCAGCGCTTAACATGGCACCCCGGCATTGATGAAGTGAAAGGCTGGTCGCCCGATGGCAAGCAAGTGCTCTTTACCTCGCACCGCGATATCGCCCATAACCGCACTGGCCAATTATTTACCGTAAGCATTCATGGCGGCATGCCAGCCAAAGTGATGCAAGCGGCGGTATTTGATGGTGAGTTATCCCGCGACGGTAAAAAATTAGCTTACAATCCTGAACGTTTAGCCCATGGCGGCAAAAACGGTTGGCGTAATCATAGGGGCGGCACTACGCCGCCCATTTGGATTTATGACCTAGCGCTACACAGTTATACCGAAATCCCTCACGGCAACTTTAGTGACTGCTCTCCTATGTGGGTGGGCGATGATGTTTATTTTATTTCTGATCGTAATAACCATAAAAACCTCTACCGCTATAGCGCGGGTAAAGTCAGCCAAGTCACAGAATTTACCGATTGGGACATTGCCAACGCCGATGCCTATGGCACTGAAATTGTGTTTGAAAAGGGCGGTGCCCTGTTCATCTTTGATACTGTCACTGGCCTAAGTAAAGCCATAGGCATAGATATTCAAGCAGATTTACCCCAGCGCCGGCCGCAGTGGAAAGATGCGATGAAATCGTTAACGAGCAGCCAACTGTCTACCACTGGCAAGCGAGTGTTAGTGAGCGCGCGCGGCGATGTGTATAGCGTGCCAGTCAAAGATGGCAGCACTTATAACTTAACTAATAATGCCGCCGCCAATGAGCGCGACGGCTTGTGGTCACCTAAGGGCGATAAGCTCGCTTACATCACAGATAAGAGCCGCAGTTATCAGCTGGTATTGAGTGACCAATTTGGCAAGGTGCTCAAAACCGTTAATCTTGGCGGCGATCTCGGTGATGCCTTCTTGTTTGAATGGCTTAATGATGGCGATCATATTGTCTATGGCGATGCTGAAGCGGGATTATGGCTACTGAATATCAATTCAGGTAAAAGCCAGTTAGTGGCTAAGAGTTTTGGCATTAAAGCCTCTGGTGTTGCTAGCTCGCCCGATAGCCAGTGGTTAGCCTATACCAAGCTTAATCCTAATTATTTAAGTGACTTATATTTATATAACATTAAGTCGGCCAAGCATTTTAAAGTCACAGATGGCATGAGTGATAACAGCGAACCTGTGTTTAGCCGTGATGGTCAGTACTTGTATTTTGCCTCATCCACTAACCAAGGGCCGTCAGCCTTTGACTTAGATTTATCCAGCCAAGAGCAACCAAGGCGCTATGGTTTATACGCCTTAGTGTTGCAACAAGATGGCAAGTCGCCCTTACTGCCTAAGCTTAGCGATGAAGCTGAAATTAATGCCACTGAAAAACCAGCAACCCCTGCAACCCCAGCGGTTGCAGGCAAAACTGCTGAGTCAAGTGTTAGCCCTAAAACTCCAGAAGCGGCAGCGCCTGTGGTTATCGATACTGACAACTTAGCGCAGCGCATAGTCGCGCTCCCTGTTGCCCAGCGTAATTATTGGGATTTAGTCAGCGCCGATGATAATCATCTCTACTTTATTGAAGGCGTGCAGGCTGGCGCCAGTATTGAAGTTGATGGCCAAGGTTTAGCGAGCTCAGAGCTTAAGCGTTTTAATCTGACCGAGCGCAAGGTTGAAAGCTTAGCGCCGGATGTTAGCAGCGTAAGCGTGTCGGGTGATGGCAAACAGTTATTGTTAGTCAGTAAGGATAAGACACTGTCGACGGCTGCCGTTGGTGAAACCATTAAACCTGAAGTGTTAGTCACTACCGATGTTAAAGCGCTTATCGATCCACAAGATGAATGGCAGCAAATCTTTGATGAAGCCTGGCGGAACGAGCGGGATTATTTTTACGATGCCAATATGCATGGCCTAGATTGGCAAGCGGTTTACCATAAATATCAACCGCTAGTGAAGCATGTGGCGCGCCGCGAAGACTTAAACAGCTTAATGCGCGACATGATTTCTGAAATGCAGGTAGGCCATAACTACATAGTGGGCGGCGATATTCATCAAGAGCCGAGCGTTAAGGTTGGGCTATTAGGCGCGGATGTCGCTATTAACAAAGGCTTTTATCAACTCACTAAGATTTATAACGGTGAGCGCTGGAATCCGCATTTAAAAGCGCCGCTGGCCGTGCCTGGCTTAGATGTTAACGTCGGCGATTATATTTTGGCGGTGGATGGCAAAAACCTAAATACAGACGTGAGTTTTTACTCTTATTTTGTCAATAAGGCCGATAAGCAAGTGCGCCTTACCGTGAGTCATGATGGCAGCTTTGCTAACAGCAAAGTGGTGGTGGTTGAACCCATAGCAAGCGAGAGCGAATTGCGCCATGTGCATTGGGTAGAAACCAACCGCCAGTATGTGGATGAAGCCTCCAAAGGCCAGATAGGTTATGTGTATTTACCTAACACCACGACCGCGGGTTACAGCAGCTTTAACCGCATGTATTTTGCCCAAGTCGACAAGCAGGGCATGATTTTAGATGAGCGCAGTAATGGCGGCGGCCAAGCGGCCAACTATATTACCGATGTCTTGAGTCGCCAGTATTTATCTGGCTGGAAATATCGCTCTGATGAGATGATGTTCTCTACGCCATCGGGCGCCATGTACGGCCCGAAAGTGATGCTGATTGACCAGGATGCGGGCTCTGGCGGTGACTTTTTGCCATACGCCTTTAAACGCTTAAAGCTTGGCACCTTGATAGGTAAAACCACTTGGGGCGGCTTGATTGGCATTTATGCTAACCGTCCATTTGTCGATGGTGGCACTGTCACTGTGCCTAACTTCCGCTTCTTTACCCCAGATCATGAATGGCGTATTGAAAACGAAGGGGTAGCGCCAGATATCGAGGTGGAGTTAGACCCTGTCGCAGTCAATCAAGGCCGCGACCCACAGCTTGATAGCGCCTTAGCCGAAGTAACCTTGCAGCTAAAAACCGCTAAGCCAGTCGTGCACCAGCAAGCGCCAGCATTTCCCACTGAGCTTGGAAAATAGCAGGCAAATAGCGCGCTAAATATGGCCTTGGTCATTAACAATAAGCCACTCAATTGAGTGGCTTATTTTATGGGGCGCGGCTTAGCTAGGCGGGCAGGTTTTCCGTTGAGCTTACTTTTGCAGTTGAGCTTTTGCGGCTTCAACCTTGGCAAAATCTAATCCTAGCTCTTCCACGGCTTGCTTAATCAAGCCTGGATTTTGCATGACCATAGCCATTAATTGCTGCAGTTTTTCAGGCGCTATGCCTAACTGACTGATCACACCCATGGCCATTAATGGGTTTTCGGTCAAGGTTTGAAATAATGACTGAATTTGGCTATCACTGACTTGGTGTTCTTTTAACATAGCAATAATGGGATTCATCGCGGACTCGTTATCAATAGTGAATGGGTTTTGACTGCGCCAGATGTTATCACAGCTTAAGCACAGGCGCATATCAGCGCTTAGGCTGCTGTAACGCTTGTTGATCGCGTGTTCTTCGTTTGATTGGGCGGTTAGTTTTGCGGCTAACGGCACCATAGCAACACTAGCTCATCCTGAATTAACTATTGATTATTATCCTAAAATTAATGTACCTGTCAGTCATTTCAATCCATAATCGCGCGATTTTAATAAGATTGCAGATATTGATTTTGGCTTGGAGGATGTGCGGTGCAAGATAAATTAAGTAACTATGGGCGCTTTGTGATGGTGAATGCGCTAATAGCTATGGTCATAGCGTGTCATTATTTGGCTTATTTACCCCAGTGGCCAGCAGAGTTATTGGCGCAAGTGTTCTTGGTGAGTTCCAACATCAGCCATTTCATGGTGTTAACTGCAGGCTTAAGCTTAGTGGGCCTGCCGTTATTATTACTGCCCGCTCGGGCGCGCTTATTGAGTCAGGCATTGTTAGCGACCTTACCCCTGACGGCCTTGATCATAGATACCTTTGTATTTGCTCAGTATCGCTTTCATATTAATGCCGTGGTCTTAGAATTAGTGCTCTCTGGGCAAGTGGTTAGTTTTCCAGTCGTTATGTATCTGGCGACTGCCGCCACCATAGCCGCTATTTTTGTGGCTCAAGTCTTGCTGCTTATAGGATTGGCCAAACCGCAAAAAATTCGTTTTCGCATCTTAGCCGCAATAGGTGTTGTGTGTTTGCTGGCTAGTAATGGCATTCACATTTGGGCCGCTGCCCACGGTTATCAACCTGTGACTGTGTTAAAACGGTATTTTCCTCTGTTTTATCCGTTAACTGCCAATGGCTTACTGGCTAAGTATGGACTAGTTAATGCAGATGAAATTGCTGCGCAAAAGGCGCTGAATATTAAGCGTCAGGGCGATCTTAATTACCCGAAAGCGCCATTACTGCTTGAACCCATAGAACAGCCCATGAATATCATGATGATAGTGGTTGATTCATGGCGCTTTGATACCTTTAACGCGCAAAATACGCCGCATATGTGGCAATTTGCCAAGCAAGGGCAGAATTTCAACCAGCATTACGCCACAGGTAACTCTACCCGCACTGGTATTTTTGGCTTGTTTTATGGCGTGCATGGCACCTATTGGCACAGCTTTTTAGCCAATCAAACGTCACCATTATTGGTCGATAGAATGCAGCAATTGGGTTATCAAACCGGTATTTTTGCTGCCGCCCATTTACGCTCGCCTGAATTTAATCAAACCGTATTTAGTAAAATTAACGACTTACGCCTTGAGTCCGATGGCAGTCGCCCTGCGGAATTAGATCAAGACATCACCCAAGATTGGCAAGCATGGTATGGCGCGCGCGATGTTAAGCGTCCAAGCTTTTCCTTCTTATTTTATGATGCGCCCCATGGCTTTGATATGCCAGATGACTACCCCTTAGTGTATGAACCGCAGGCCAGTGGCGTGAATTTCTTAGCGTTAAACAACAGCTCTGACCCTAAGCCGCTGATTAATCGCTACAAGAATAGTGTTCATTATGTCGACAGTTTAGTGCAGCAAGTACTAACAACCTTAGAGCGCAGTGGCGATCTCGCGAATACCTTAGTGATTATCACAGGCGATCATGGCCAAGAGATTAATGACAATGGCTTAAACTTTTGGGGTCACAACAGTAACTTTACCTCAGTACAAGTGCATGTTCCCTTTGTTATGGTCGCGCCTAATATCAGTGCCGATAAGTTTTGGCCTGCCGATACTGTAACGACTCATTTAGATGTGGCACCAACCTTAGCTAAGCATTTTTTAGGGGTGCAAAATCCGGTCTCAGATTTTGCACAAGGCGCGGATTTACTTGGCCCAGTGGTGGAGCGACCATTTGTGATGGCTTCCAGTTACAGCAGTTATGCCATTATGACGCCCGATCGTATTTTAGAAGTCGGTGCCGGTGGGCAAATGCAGCTGCTAGACAATCATAATCGCCCTGTTCCTAACGAGAAATTGCAGCCAGAATATTTGCAGCAAGCATTAGCAGAATTAAGGTCGTTTTATCTTTAATCATTAAATGTTTAATTGATCAAACTAGCCCAAAGTAAGTTGTTCGCTTCGGGCTAAATATCACGGCAATGCTTGGCAAATCGTGTGTCTAGTGGCTTTTATGTTACATAAAAGAAGAAGGCCCTTACCGGGCCTTTTTGTTATTCATATAAAGAAACGGTATTTAGTAGTTGCTCAGTAAAATTGAAAATGTCATCGACAGTTTCTATAGGATGGCGAGTTTCATTTTTATCATAATCAAGAATCCCTATGTACTTTTGTTTAGCATTGAAGTGAAGTCTACATAATGGCTTTCTATTATTATCGTCAAGTAAGATGCCAAAATAGCTTTGGGTGTCTCTACTGGTAATTCGGCTAACATCCACTTTCTGCCTTAAAATTGCTTTTGTGATGTTAAAGCCTTCAATCTCTTCTGCAGTTGTATTTATTTTTGACTTTTCATCTTCGTCAGTAACTTTTGACTCGATAATTGGTGTTGTTTCAGTCTCAGCTTTGTCATTACCTAATGCAGACTTAAGACGCTCATTAATGCTGTCATTGAGGAATTGTCTAAGTGCTTTTTGCGTAATTTCATAGAACTGCTGTTTTACTTTTGCAGTCAGCGTTCCATCATAGGCTCTTGATGCAAAAAATCTCACAAACTCATCTTCGGGATCTTTGAATTGCTCAGAGATTATTTTCTTTATTTGGCTGAGATATTTCAATTCACCCGCAGAGCTTACAATTGAATCAATGTCAAAAACGGTTTTCGATAACTTTTTGATTTCAACTATGATGTGCTCGTCTATATCTTGGATATTGAATTCTAAATATGGCTTCTCGTCCATCTTGTTTGGCGCGTCCATATCTGTAAATACTTGATATTCAATGCCATTGGTAAGTATTGCTAATCGAGCATTTGTGACTGAAAAATATCTAAATAGCTGTGCTGCATGTTTTATGGAAAGTTTTTCACCATACTTTTTGCACTCGATTAATATTTGCACTTCATTATCTTTCATCAGCGCATAATCAACTTTTTCAGCCTTTTTACCGACCGTATCAGCGGTAAATTCTGGAATGACCTCTGTTGGGTCAAAAACATCCCATCCCAATACTGTGCCAAGAAATGGCATAATTAAGGCGTTTTTTGTTGCTTCTTCGGTCTGCAACTTATCCTGAATTTGCGGGATTCGTTTTGCTAATATGTTGACGCGTTCAATAAAGTCCATTTTATTACTCTTGTTTTGCATTAGTAGGCTTGTTTTATATCAGCCAGCTAATAAATTATCTAGACTGATAAATGCTAATTGTCGTCTTAACCATTTAATTTCTATTGACGACCACTCAATTTAAGTTTGCTAATTTAAATGACTACTAATTTATATATAGCAATATTAAGTTAAGACGATGGTAAAAAGAATATTAGAAAGTGGACGGTTGGAATAGATAGTGTGTTGTCGAGTTCGAGACCATCTGCGGCAAGGATGCCGCAGTTGAGCCTACAAGGATGTACTCGCGGCGAGTCGAGAAATCGACAACACGGTAGCCCGCCGCAGGCGAATAGCCATGACAAGTTAATGAGTATCACTCATCATAGTTGCCAGCAAAACTTGGTTTACACGGCAAGTGAAACTAACCTCCACATCCGTGTAAACCATACCAACAGCGAAACTCATAACCACACCATCAGCAGAAAAATTCCGAACCTGTTTACACTGGGCGTTGATTACTCTGGATCATAATCAAGCACAGGTGCTAACCACTTCTCGGTGTCTGTCACTGACATGCCTTTGCGCTTGGCATAGTCTGCCACTTGATCGCGACCAATATTGGTGATGCCAAAGTAGCGCGATTGTGGGTGGGCAAAGTACCAGCCAGAAACCGCGGCTGTGGGGTACATGGCATAGCTTTCTGTAATGTTAAGATTGATAGTTTCATCGGGCTTAAGTAAGTCCCACAATAAGCCTTTTTCGGTGTGATCAGGGCAAGCGGGATACCCTGGGGCTGGGCGTATGCCTTTATATTTTTCGCGAATTAAGGCTTCGTTATCAAGCATTTCATCACTGGCGTAACCCCAAAACTCTTTGCGCACACGCTCGTGCATCCGCTCAGCAAAGGCTTCGGCTAAACGGTCTGCTAAGCATTTAAGCATAATGGCATTGTAGTCATCGTGATTGGCTTCAAAGCGCGCCACATGCTCATCTATGCCGTGACCTGTGGTAACTGCAAAACCGCCCATGTAATCAGCAATGCCGCTGTCTTTTGGTGCCACAAAATCGGCAAGGCAGAAGTTATGGTTGCCGACGCGCTCGATTTGCATCCGCAGGTGATGAGTCGTTAACTCAAGCTCAGTGCGGCTGTCATCGGTATAAAGTTCAATATCATCAAAATTGACTGTATTGGCTGGGAATAAACCGATAACGCCTTTGGCGGTCAGCCATTTTTCTTGGATTATGGTATTAAGCATGGCCTTGCCATCGGCAAACAGTTTTTGGGCTTCTTCGCCGACTACTTTATCGGTAAGGATTTCGGGGTAATGGCCGTGCAATTCCCACGCGCGGAAAAACGGTGTCCAATCGATGCGCTCCACTAAATCGGCGAGCGGATAATCATCAAACACTTGGCGGCCGAGTACCTTAGGCGTAACTGGGGTGTAATTGGCCCAATCATGCTGGCAGCTATTAGCGCGAGCCTCTTCAATGGAGACGATATTTTTGCGTTTAGCCTGAGCTAAGCGCTTTTCGCGCATATCCGCATATTCGGCATAGGTTTGATCTATGGTGGCTTGGCGCGTCTCATTGCTAATCAGTTTACTGACCATAGGCACAGCGCGGGACGCATCGGCAATGTAAATGGCGCCATGGGGATAATGGGGGGCTATTTTTACTGCGGTATGAATTTTCGAGCAAGTGGCGCCGCCAATAATCGCCGGTATAGTTAAGCCTTCGCGGTGGAAGGTTTTAACGTTATGCACCATTTCATCAAGGCTTGGGGTAATTAAGCCTGACATGCCGATAATATCAATCTTGTGGGTTTTCACTGCTTCTAGAATCTTATCAACCGATACCATAACGCCTAAATCAAACACTTCAAAACCGTTACAGGCGAGCACTACGCCGACGATATTCTTGCCGATATCGTGCACATCGCCCTTGACTGTCACCATTAAAATTCTGCCGTTAGACTGACCTTCGGCTTTTTCTAGTTCTATATAAGGGTTTAAGTAGGCCACCGCCTTTTTCATGACGCGCGCCGATTTAACCACTTGGGGTAAGAACATTTTGCCTGAGCCAAAGAGGTCACCGACTATGTTCATGCCATCCATTAATGGCCCTTCAATCACATCGAGCGGACGGGTGGCAAGTTGGCGCGCTTCTTCGGTATCTTGGTCGATAAACTCGGTAATACCTTTAACGAGTGCGTGGGCGAGGCGTTGCTTGACTGGCCAAGTACGCCACTCAAGATCTTCTTTTTTACTCACAGTGGCTCCATCGCCGCGGTACTGCTCGGCGATTTCTAACAGTTGCTCGGTATTGCTGGAGTCCGCCACTTTACATGGCAAATTAAGCACTACATTTTCAACCCGCGCTTTTAATTCGGGGTCAATATCATCATAAATCGCTAACTGCCCAGCGTTGACTATGCCCATGTCCATACCGACATTAATGGCGTGATATAAAAACACGGCATGTATGGCTTCGCGCACCGGATTATTACCGCGAAACGAAAACGACACATTCGATACGCCGCCAGAAATCATGGCGTGGGGCAGGGTGGCCTTAATTTCTTTAATGGCATCAATAAAATCGACGGCATAGTTGTCGTGCTCATCTATACCTGTGGCGATGGCAAAAATATTGGGGTCAAAAATAATGTCTTCGGGCGGAAAACCAACCTTATCAACTAACACCCGATAAGCGCGGGTACAAATTTCAATTTTGCGCGCCTTAGTATCGGCTTGGCCTTGTTCATCAAACGCCATGATGATGGCCGCGGCGCCGTAGCGCTTCACTAAGGTGGCTTGCTCAATAAACTTAGCTTCGCCTTCTTTTAAGGATATAGAGTTAACTATGCTCTTGCCTTGAACGCATTTAAGCCCAGCTTCTATCACTTCCCATTTAGAGGAGTCGATCATAATCGGCACGCGGCTAATATCTGGCTCAGAGGCAATTAAATTTAAAAACTTATGCATGATTTCAGCGCCATCGAGCATGCCTTCATCCATGTTGATATCAATAATTTGCGCGCCGCTTTCTACTTGCTCGCGGGCAACATCGAGCGCTTCTTCAAATTTTCCTTCTTTAATCAGGCGTAAAAACTTAGCTGAACCTGTGACGTTAGTGCGCTCCCCCACGTTTACAAACAAGGTTTTGGCAGCGATAGTCAGTGGTTCCAAACCTGCTAGGCGGCATGCAACCGGAATATTTGGTATCAGTCTTGGCGGGTGTTTAAGCACAGCGTCACGAATAACGCGGATATGCTCTGGGGTACTGCCGCAGCAGCCGCCAATAATATTCAGTAAGCCTTCGGCCGCCCATTCTTTAATTACCCGCGCCATGTCGTGGGGCGTTTCATCATAGCCACCAAATTCGTTAGGTAAGCCGGCATTCGGGTGCGCCGATACAAAGCATTCGCTAATGCGCGCTAATTCTTCCACATAAGGGCGCAGTTCTTTTGGGCCAAGGGCGCAGTTAAGGCCAATGGATAGCGGCTTGATATGGCGCAGTGAATTATAAAAGGCTTCTGTGGTTTGGCCGGTTAAGGTGCGACCCGAGGCATCGGTAATAGTGCCAGATATCATTACCGGTGGGCGATTTGGTGAATGCACCCCAAAGAGTTCATCAAAGACAGTTTCAATGGCAAATAAGGCGGCTTTCGCATTTAAGGTATCAAAGATGGTTTCAACTAAGATAATATCGCTGCCGCCTTCGATGAGGGCTTTGGTAGATTCAGTGTAAGCGGTCACTAACTCATCAAAGCTGACGTTGCGAAAGCCAGGGTCATTAACATCAGGGCTAATGGAGCAAGTACGGTTAGTGGGGCCTAACACACCCGCCACATAGCGGCGAACTCCGGTTGCGAGTGTGACTTCATCACAGGCCTCACGGGCTAAGCGCGCGCCTGCAAAGTTAATCTCGGCCGACAGTGACTGCATGTCATAATCAGCCATAGCGATAGTAGTGGCGTTAAAGGTATTAGTTTCAATAATATCGGCGCCAGCAAGCAGGTAATCTCGATGAATTTGTTTGATGATCTGTGGTTGAGATAATACCAAGAGGTCGTTGTTACCTTTAACATCGGTATGCCAATCCTTAAAGCGCTCACCGCGGTAATCGGCTTCTTGTAATTGATGGCCTTGGATCATAGTGCCCATGGCGCCATCGAGCACCAGAATGCGCTCGGTCAATGCTTGGGTTAATGCCGCGCGTACAGAATTACCTTGTTGAGCTTGAGATTCGCGTTCCATGATCATCTTCCTGCTAGTTATTATCGTGCTAACTGTTATTTATCTTATAGTTATCGGCCAATCCACTATGGAGTAGCCGCGCTTTAGATGCCAGTTTTTGTTGTGATCTTGTTGTGGTTATTGCCTTGTTCGGTAATCTTACCCACCTAGTTTTGTGTCTCTGGTCTAAAATGTTTTGGATGTTTAAACGTATAGACGTCTATAATCATGTTTTTTGATGGCTAATGCAAGTAGGGGCATCACAGTACCAAGCTCAGCTTAATTGGTGGAGACTGGCTAGCTTAAGTTGGCTTAAATTGGCTTAAGTGAGTTTTCCGGAGTGAGTTAACTGGAATGAGTTAGTCAGATTAGCTAACTGAGATGGCGCTAATACTGGTAGCCAATGGCACTTGGCTACCACTGTTTTTAATTGATTGTTTTATGCAACTGCGAGGGGCTAATGCCAAGAGCTACTACTAGTGCTACAAACACCACCATTGATGCTACAAAATCAGATGGGGATAGCACTGAGTTTACCAACGTGCGCATTATGCTGTTTCGACACGGGCAGTGTCATGGCGGCGCAATCTTTCGTGGCCATAGCGATGTCGCGCCGAGCGCGCTTGGCTTGCAACAATTGCAGCAAGCCCTGACTCATAGCTATGCGCGCTTGGGCGCACCTCATTTGATTGTGAGCTCAGATCTTGGGCGCTGCCGCCAAGGGCTGATGACGTTTTATCAGCAGCATTGGCCGAATGGCGCAGGGCCCAAGGTTGAAGTGACTGAGCAATTACGTGAGCTTAATTATGGCGATTGGGACGGGCAGTTAATTAGCAATATTTATCAGCACACGCCAAGCGCCGTTGAAGATTTTTATGCCGACCCTTGGGCATTTGCGCCGCCAAATGCTGAAACCATGGCAGCCTTTGCCGCGCGGCTTGATAGCCTGTGGCAGCAAGTGTTGACCAGTGTTCTTACGCGCGCGCCTGCTAATCGCCATAATCACAGTACGCCGTGTGTGTGGCTAGTCACTCATGGCGGCGTGATGCGCTACTTAATGGCTAAAGCCTTAGGGCTTGGGCAGCATGCCGGTATTTATAGTCAGTTACAGCTAGGCTATGGCGCTGAGGTGGAAATCATGGCTTGTTTAGATAAAGGTCAGTGGCATTTACGCTTGATTTGGCCAAGCGCGGCTGGCTGAAGCTAAAAAGGGCGTGGTATCTGAGTTTACAGCTTAACAGTGCAAGGTTTAGCACCTAAGGGTGATAGCGCTTAACACTCAACACTCAACACTTAACAGTAACTTGAGCGCAAAAATTACGTTAGAATTGCCCGCGGCTTGGCTTGGGCTTTCGCTAAAAATACAAACACAAACTCGAACTAAGCTTGCCACACAATCGAGTCAAAGGTGCCAAGGCAGCATGCTGCAACTTGGCGATAAAGGGAATCGGGGAGCGTTAGCTCATAAGCCCGAACTGTACCCGCAACTGTAAGAGCTTAGGCTCAAGTCAGAATACCTGCCTTTGACAACCACTTATCATGCTAGGCGGGTCACCTAGCCGGAGAGACACAGTGAATCACAGCGCAATTTCAATGGCTCGCGCCCCTCTTGACGCCAAGCTTGGCCGCACCGCTTATTTGCTCGGGGCGCGCCATGGCATCGCTTGAGGTTAACGGCTTACACTGGCAAGTGGGCGATCGCGCCTTACTCGATGCTATCGCTTTTTCTGTAAAGACAGGGCAAATGCTTGGCATTATTGGCCCCAATGGCGCGGGTAAGTCATCATTGCTGCGCTGCCTTTACCGCTATATAGTGCCAACAGCGGCCACTATTGAGCTTAATGGCGAGCCGATTGCTCAGTATTCTGCCAAGGAATTTGCCCGTAAAGTCGCTGTGGTGCAGCAAGATACTCCTGTTGAACTGGATATGACGGTTGAGCAACTAGTGGCTCTAGGGTTAACGCCGCATAAAGGTTGGTTTGCTTCACTTACCGCCAGCGATAAAGCCAATATTGCAGCCGTGCTTGAGCGCGTGGGCATCTCCCTATTAGCAAAGCGCCCTTATCACGGCCTATCGGGCGGCGAGAAACAGCGCGCCTTAATTGCCAGAGCCTTATTGCAGCAACCGCAATTACTCATCTTAGATGAACCCACCAATCATCTGGATATTCGCTATCAAATCCAAATTATGGAATTAGTGCATTCGCTGGATATGACAGTCATAGCCTCGATTCACGATCTCAATTTAGCCAGCGCCTTGTGCGATCAGTTATTAATGCTTAATCACGGCCAAGTAGTGGCCATGGGCACGCCCGCAGAAGTGCTGACAGAAGCGCGCATTGCCGATGTCTTTGGTGTGTGCTGTCAGCTAGTTAAGCATCCGCAGCACTCGCGCCCATGTATTCAATATTTTTACGGTTATGAATTTCAAAATCGATCGCCTAACCAAGTCTCTAGCCAATCACTTCATCAAGGGATTAATCAGCACAAGGTCAATAACTAACATGCTGTTTAAGACACATATCAAAGCAAGCACTCTGGCTGGGCTCAGTTATAGCGCCGCCTTAGTGATGATGTTACTGGGCTTGTTATTGAGTTTATTATTGAGCTTATTGCTGGCCAGCAGTTTCGGGGCTGTGCCTTTATCTATGAGTCATATTCTCAAGGATGTAATGAGTTTTATCACAGGTGCCGCGCCGGATTCATTAAGCTGGCAAATATGGTGGCAACTGCGTTTACCGCGGGTTTTACTCGCCTTTATCGCAGGCGCAGGCTTATCCATAGCGGGCGCCGTATTACAAATGGTGACTCGTAACCCATTGGCCGACCCTTATTTATTTGGTATCTCATCGGGGGCCTCATTAGGGGCTGTGGTTGTTATGACCTCGGCGCTCGGTAGCGCGGCATTGTCTTGGTTAAGTTTGCCCATAGGCGCTTTTATTGGCGCGAGTCTATCAGCGCTTTTAGTGTTAGGCGTTAGCGGCAAAGGCTTGCATGGACAGGTGGAACGCATGCTATTAGCTGGGGTGGCCACATCCTTTATGTTTGCCGCCTTGGCGAGCTTATTGCTGTATTTCTCTGATCCTATGGCTGCGGCCTCTGTGCTGTTTTGGACCTTGGGCAGCTTTAGCGCTGCTACTTGGCAAGGGTTATTACTGCCAAGCGTGGTAGTGCTTGTGAGCCTTGGCATATTGCTAGCGATGAAACGGCAGTTATTAGCCATGTTAGGCGGCGATGAAACTGCCCATACTTTAGGCTTGAACGTCGCCAATTTACGGCTTAAGGTATTGTTATTATGCTCATTAATTACAGCTGTGCTGGTTGCCACTTGTGGCGGCATTGGCTTTGTTGGCTTGATGATCCCACACACAGTTAGGTTATTGCTCCCCGGGCGGCAGCCATTATTGCTGATAGCTCTTACGGGCGGCATTTTTATGGTATGGGTGGATGTTTTAGCGCGTTTATTAATCCCTAATCAAGAGTTACCTGTAGGCGTTATTACAGCCGCACTAGGTAGCGTATTTTTTCTCTTTGTACTTAAGCGGCGGCAACAGGAACACGATGTTTAATATCAAGTCATTAGATAAGAGTAATCAAGCAAGCATTCAGCATGTTATCAATCAAAAAACTAAGCCGTTAGGCGCGCTTGGTAAGCTTGAATCCTTAGCGCTGCAAGTGGCATTAGTGCAAAACCAAGCTAAATTAGCAATTTCATCACCAACCATGTTGGTGTTTGCAGGCGATCATGGCATAGCCAATGAAGGTGTATCGATTGCGCCGCAAGCGGTAACGCGCCAGATGTTGCAGAACTTTTTAGCCGGCGGCGCCGCGGTGAATGTGTTTTGTCGGCAAACGGGCTTTAAGCTGGGCTTAGTGGATGCTGGCATAGTTAAACCGTTAACGGCACCTGAGCAAGTCACCAATCAAGGGGATTTCTTTAGCTGCCGTTTAGGGGCGGGTACTCGCGCCTTTCATTTGCGTGATGCCATGAGTTTAGAGCAAGTGGAGCAAGGCTTAACGCAGGCGCGCACCTTAGTGAATCACTATCAAGCTCAAGGCTGTAATTTATTGGCCCTTGGCGAAATGGGCATAGGTAATACCTCATCGGCCGCCGCCATTTTAGCGGCCTTAACCGATTTGGACGCCAAAGATTGTGTGGGACGCGGCACTGGCATAAGCGATGATGCCCTTGAGCATAAAGTGCGTTTAGTGCAATTAGCCTTAAATACTCACCGCAAAAAAATGAAAGATGCTAAAGCGATTTTAGCTGCCGTGGGCGGCTTTGAAATAGTCATGCTGACGGGCGCCATTTTAGCGGCCGCTGAGCAAGGCATGCTGGTGATTATTGATGGTTTTATTGTTACCGCCGCTGCGCTACTTGCCGTGAACATGCACCCAGAGTGCCGCGATTATTTAATTTTTGCCCATAACAGCGCCGAGCGTGGTCATCAGCTGATGCTGAACTTATTAAATGCTGAGCCGATTTTAGATTTAGGCATGCGCCTTGGTGAAGGTAGCGGCGCCGCCTTATGTTTACCTATGGTTGAGGCCGCAGTGAATTTTTATAACCAGATGGCAAGCTTTGATGATGCTAAGGTCGATGCTGTGGTTCCTGCCAATGCTAACGATGACAGCGCGCTGTGATGGCGCGTCTCATCAAAGAATGGCAATTAATGCTGGTTGCCATCGGCTTTTTCACCCGCATTCCTGTGCCTGCCAGCATACAAGTTGATAGCGACAAGCTTAATCATGCCAGTCGCTACTTTGGTTTAGTCGGTATTTTAATGGGCGCCCTGTGCGGCCTAGCATTAGTGATATTGGCCCAGTGGTTACCTATCTCAGTCGTGGTCATTATTGTGATGCTGCTGAGCGTGCTACTCACCGGCGCCTTTCATGAAGATGGTTTAGCCGATACTGCCGATGGTTTTGGCGGCGGCTGGCAAGTGAGCGATAAGCTTGCGATCATGAAGGACTCGCGTCTTGGCACTTATGGCGCGGTCGCCATATTGCTTATTTTATTGCTGAAATGGCAAGCCTTAACCTTACTGGCTGAGCATTCGTTAATGGCTGCGGTCGTGGCGCTCGTGCTCGCTCACGGTTTAAGCCGCGTATTAGCGGCGAGCCTTATTTACACTGAAACTTATGTGCGTGATGAAGGTAAATCTAAGCCGCTGGCTAATCAGCAGCAACCTATTGATTTAGGTGTATTATTACTCACGGCATTAGTACTGGTATTCTCGCTGCCGTTAAGCACTATTATGGTGTTAGGCATAGGTCTTATTGCCTGTCGGCAACTGTTGGTCTTATGGTTTCGCCGCCAAATTGGCGGTTATACCGGCGATACCTTAGGTGCGGCGCAGCAGCTTAGTGAAGTGTTGATTTATCTGTTGCTACTTGCCATTACAGGCAGTCAATTAATGCCATGGATACCACTTATATGAAGCATTTAGTCATAGGCGGCTGTCGCAGTGGTAAGAGTCGCTTTGCTGAGCAGTGTATTGCCGATTTAGTGCAAACTTATCCTGGCTATTCTTGCCATTATGTGGCGACAGCCTTGGCACTGGATGATGAAATGCGCGCGCGTATTGAGCGCCATCAAAAAGACAGGCAAGGCGGCGCCATCAAGTGGCACACCCATGAAGTAGGCACTGAATTAGCGGCGACGTTACACGCCTTAAATCATCCCCAGCAACTAGTGCTAGTGGACTGTTTAACCTTGTGGTTAAGCGGCTATTTATGTGATGAAGCTAATTTATGTGATGACGCTAAGCATCTAGTGGCCGATACAGAGCATTTTAACCAAGTTAAGCAGCAACTGCTGGTGGCCATCACAGATTTTAGTGGTCACTTAGTTATCGTCAGTAATGAAGTGGGCTCAGGCATAGTGCCTTTAGGCGAGTTATCGCGCCGCTTCACTGATGAAGCCGGTTGGCTCAACCAAGCGGTAGCCGCGTGCGCTGATAAGGTTACTTTAGTGGTGGCAGGACTGCCTTTGCCACTTAAATCAAGGCCTTAACGCTATGTTCGCAAAGACAGCAGTGTTAGCACCGAAGTGATAAAACCGTATCGATAGCATCCTATCGATAAGAGCTGTGTCGATACTAACAGTAGCGACACGTAAGCGCTGAGCCCAAAAGGCCTTGGCGCTGATAGCAAATTATCTAAAAAATACAAAGGATTGTGTATGAACACATTGGTCCCCATTATGACTCAAAGCTCTCAAAAGCGCGCAGCTCGCTGCTTAATGGTGCAAGGCACCACGTCCGATGCCGGTAAAACCACAGTGGTTGCAGGTTTATGCCGCGTCTTTGCGCGTCAAGGCCATAAGGTTGCCCCTTTTAAACCGCAAAATATGGCGCTTAATAGCGCTGTTACTATTGATGGCGGCGAAATTGGCCGCGCCCAAGCCTTGCAAGCGGCGGCTTGTTATCAAGCGCCGCGTAACGATTTTAATCCGCTGTTGTTAAAGCCTCAAAACGATACTCAAGCGCAAGTGGTTGTGCAAGGCCAAGTGCTCAGCTCAGTTGCCGCTAAAGAGTTTTTTGGACCCCATAGCCTTAAAGCCAAGGCGCAAGTGTTTGAAGCCATTTTAAGCTCGTACCGTAACTTGCAGCAGCAATTTGAAATGGTGCTGGTGGAAGGCGCGGGCAGCCCAGCGGAAATCAATTTGCGTGCGGGTGATATGGCAAACATGGGCTTTGCAGAAACCGTGGATTGCCCGGTGATCTTAGTGGCTGATATCGATAAAGGCGGCGTATTTGCCCAGTTGATTGGCACCTTAATGCTGTTATCGCCGTCAGAGCAGGCGCGCATTAAAGGCTTTGTGATTAACCGTTTTCGCGGCGACATTAGTCTGCTAGAGCCAGGCCTTAAGATGCTAGAAGAGCGCACCGGCAAACCTGTGATTGGGGTGCTGCCTTATTTGGATAATCTGCAGCTTGATGCTGAAGATGGTTTTGCCGATTTACCTATGCCAACAGAGCAGCAAGACTGCATCAATGTGCTGGTGTTGGTGACGCCGCGCATTAGTAATCACACCGATATTGATGCCTTGCGTCAGCACCCGCGAGTAAACCTCACCTTAGTGCATGCCAGTAGTGAGCTAAGCTCGCTGCCGGCGGCGGATTTAATTATTATTCCTGGTAGCAAGCAAGTGCGGGACGATTTAGCGTATCTGTATCAACAAGGGTGGGATACAGCGATTAAGCGGCATTTACGTTATGGCGGTAAGGTCATAGGTATTTGCGGCGGCTATCAAATGCTCGGGCTTGAAATTGATGATAGCCAAGGCATTGAAGGCGAGGCAGGGGTCAGTGATGGTCTAGGTTTACTGCCTATGGTGACCGAGCTTAAGCCACACAAGCAACTGCGCAATGTTAGCGGTGAGCTGCAATTAAATGGACAAACCGCCGCTGTTGACGGCTATGAAATTCACTGCGGCGTGAGTCAATTACTGCGCCCTAATGTGCAGGCCATAGCGCTTGAATCTACAAGCGATACGCAGGCGCGCCTTGATGGTATGGTTTCTGATGATAATCAAATTCTCGGCACTTATGTGCACGGCCTATTTGATAACCCAGAGGCCGCTAACTTATTGCTGCAATGGGCAGGTCTTGGCAATAGCCAGCAAGCCATAGATATGGACAAGCTGCGCGAAGATAACCTTAATCGCTTGGCTGATACCTTAGAGCAACACTTAGATTTTTCACTGCTACAACTCTGCCTAGATACTGGAAATCAACAACATTATGGATAAGCCGACTGAAATGCCAACGACCGACACTAACGCTGAACGTCATAAACAGCGCCAGCAAAAACTTAAAGCTGGCGTTGATGTCAAGATTGCCGCCGCCCAAGATGAAAAGGGCATTTTATTGGTGCTCACAGGTAACGGCAAAGGTAAATCTAGCTCGGGCTTTGGCACTGTGGCGCGCGCTGTCGGCCATGGCAAACGCGCGGCGGTAGTGCAGTTTATTAAAGGCGCGTGGGAGTGCGGTGAGCGTAATTTGCTAGAAGGCGCTGGGGTGACTTTTCATGTGATGGCCACAGGCTTTACTTGGGAGACTCAAGATAAGCAAAAAGATACCGCCGCCGCAGAAGAGGCTTGGCTTGCGGCTGAGCAGTTACTGCAAGATGAAAGCATAGATTGCGTGATGCTTGATGAGCTCACTTATATGCTGAGTTATCACTACCTTGATGTTGATAGAGTGATTAAGGCGCTACAAAATCGCCCGCCGATGCAGCACGTCATCATTACTGGCCGCGCTTGTCATCGCGCCGTGATTGAGATTGCCGATACTGTGAGTGAAGTGCAATCGGTTAAACATGCCTTTGATAATGGCATTAAGGCGCAGCCAGGCTTTGATTACTAAGCACTGATGACTAAATATTGATGACTTGGCTGAGGTGGTGGCTAAGGCTAAGCTTTAGCGTTAATCCTCAATGTTGGCCGAAAACGTAAGTAAGCGTTTTAAAAAAGAATAATCATGGAAAAGATAATGACAGGGTTGGTTAATCGTTGTGTGTTTTTATTAGTGTTACTTATGGGGCTGCAGGCAGTTGCTGAAACCGTGGTTGACACAGAAGCTAGTCAAGCTGATACGCCAGTTGTGGCAGCGCGCTCGCCTGCCATGACAATTGTGGCCTTATCGCCCCACAGTGTTGAGCTGCTTTATGCCATAGGTGCGGGGAATCGCATTGTGGCGACCATAGATCATGCGGATTTTCCTGAAGACGCCAAAAAAATCCCAAGCATTGGCGGTTATTATGGGATTTCCATTGAAAAAGTGGTGTCACTTAAGCCTGATCTCGTGGTGTATTGGCAAACAGGCAATCGTCCAGAAGATATTGAGCGCCTAAAAAGCCTTGGCATTACGCTTTATAATTCAGACGCTAAGACGCTTTCATCTGTTGCTACTACCTTAAGCGAGCTTGGGCAGCTAACAGGCTTACAAGCTGAGGCTGATAAGGTGGCGGCTGATTACTTAGCGCAATTGGCTATGATAGAACAGCAATACCAGATGATCCCTCCTGTGAGCGTGTTTTATCAGTTATGGCCTAAGCCATTGATGACAGTCGCTAACGGCAGTTGGATCCAGCAAATCATCAGCATTTGTCATGGGGATAATATTTTTGCTGATTCCATGTCTGAGTACCCACAAGTCAATGTAGAGCAAGTAGTGATGGCTATGCCGCAAGTGATTTTGCAAAGCGAAAATCATGGTAATGTATCAGGGATAGATTGGGGTAAATGGCCCATGATCCCCGCGGTAAAAAATAAGCATATCACCCAGTTAAATGCAGATTTACTGCACAGGCCTACGCCACGCGCCTTACTTGGTATTCGTTCTCTGTGTCAGGCGTTAGATGCTGCTAGGAAAAAATAGTTACCCTGATGGCTAAGCTCAAGCTAGGCTCAAACTGGGCTTAAGCTTGGCACCTATGCACAACTAACCCTGTGCTGGCTAGCCGCTTGGAAAGTATCGATTGGATGTAACCCACTTGATGTAAAATACCTAATGTAAAAAAAGGAGCTTTAAATGAACAAGATGTTGGTAATTGGCACACTCGTATCTAGCTTAGGTTTTAGCGCCGCTCATGCCGCCGATGTCAGCGTGGTCGACATGGCTTTATTAAGCGCAGATGGCAATCAAGCAATCGGTGAAATCGTAATTAGCGAAACTGACTATGGCTTAGTATTCACGCCTAATCTTAAAGGCTTAAGCGCGGGTCAGCATGGATTCCATGTGCATGCCAATGGCAGCTGCGACCCTAGCACTAAAGAGGGTAAAACTGTATTAGGCGGCGCCGCTGGTGGTCATTTCGACCCAGATAATACTGGTAAGCATGGCTATCCTTGGACTAAAGATAATCATAAAGGCGATTTACCTAGCTTAAGCGTTAATGCCGATGGCACAGCGACCACACCTGTATTAGCGCCGCGCTTAACCGCCAGCGATATTAAAGGTAAGGCGATTATGGTGCACATAGGCGGTGATAATCACTCAGATCATCCTGCGCCATTAGGTGGTGGCGGCGCGCGTATGGCTTGCGGTGTTGCTAAGTAAGCGAGATGAGCCTTTAGCTGTCACTCAAGTGATGCTTTAGTGGATTAAGGGGGGAGTTTGGGGGGCGCCAATTGCTTGCTGCCAAAAATAAGCCTAGCTAACCCCTTGTAAGCTTTCATGTGTCCTGACAGACTGTCATTCTAATTTAAGAAGGTGCTAACCATTTAATGCCTTCCCACTGTTGGAGGACGTTTGGGCAGCTTACTCAAAGGAAAACTGGTTCGTTGGCATCATAACCAAGGTTATGGCTTTATTAAGCCTGACGTTAGCGTTAATGCTGGCCGCGAAGTCTTTATTCATATCTCGTCGCTGAAACAGCCAAGTCGCCCGCCTGAAATTGGTGATATTATTTTGTTTCAGTTAGATAGGCAGGCCGACGGTAAAGTCAAAGCCATTAATTCCGCAATTGATGCTTGCCAGCAAACCAAACCTCAGCCCATTGAACCCCAAGCTGTTGTTGCCGCTGTAAGCCAGCCTACTTGGCTGTTTAGCTTTGGGCGATTAATCGTAATAGCTGTGGTGATTTTAGTTTGCGCCGCCCTCTATCGGTTATACACCAATGATTCAACACCTGCTGCGCCAAGCTCAGCACTCCAATCTCAAGCCATCAGCAGCAGCGCTGCACCTTCTTTAGTGTAAAGTTCCCTGTCTTAGGCGCTGATGTATCTAGTCAGCGCTTACTTAGTTCTGATTTATCATAGCTAGTCAGTTTTAAAGGCTCTAAGGCTCAAAATTATTCATATTTAATTAGAATTGAGCCTTTGCGTAATACATTGCTATTAAAATAGGACTATTCTTTGGCTATCAAATCAAAGAGGATAGCGTGATGAGAGCAATACATGTATTGAGCGAAAACAGCGTTGGCATGACGTTAAGCAGTGATGACATTTTTGAAGGCCGCCCCATGGGAGATGATTTTACCTTTGGTGATGGCCAGCTCAACTTATCCCCCCAGTTAAGCTGGCAAGGTGCCCCTGCTAATACTAAAAGCTATGCCATTACTGTGTTTGACCCAGATGCTCCTACAGGTTCAGGCTGGTGGCATTGGCAAGTGGTTAATATTCCTGCCAGCGTTATCTCTATTGGCCGCGGCGCTTCAGGCACTATTGCGGGATCGCGTGAGTTAAGAAATGATTACGGCAGCTTAGGTTATGGCGGCGCTTGCCCTCCAGCAGGCCACGGTATGCACAGATACCATTTCACCTTATGGGCATTGCCTGTGGCTAGCTTAGATTTACCAGAAAATCCATCGGCGGCTATGGTCGGCTTTATGCTTAACGCCACCGCGAGCGCATCTGCCACCTTGACTGCCATTTATGTGCAAGAATAGCCTTAGTATTTAAGCTGTTTGTATAAGAGGCTGTGGTACAACAAGCCTCTTATAACAGCATCATAGGTGAGCAAATGTATTTAGCTGGGGCTATCGATGTCAATCTGTCAGTTTTCAACCTTTAAGAGTCGGCACCCGCAGCATTTGCACAATGTGCAAATGTTCGCCCCCACTATTACTTGGGTGCAAAAGGGCAGTAAGGCCTTATGGTGGCAACAGCAAGAATTACCGCTCACTAAAGATGTGTGGCTCTTGAGCTCTGCTGGCCAGTATTTAACTTTCGTAAATCACCCGCATCAAGGCGAGTTCTACTCGCGCACCTTAAGTTTATTAATGCCGCCCCCCAGTCATTTATTGGCGCAATCAAGCCAAGTACAACTTGAGTCGATTACGCTAAGCGTCGGCTCTAATTTAGCTTGGTGTTTTGAAGTGTTATGGCAGATGCAAAAACAAAGCTTAAGTGAAGACACCCAAGCGGCATTTTTGCTGGGGCTATATAGCGAACTGGCTAGCGTTGGCGCCTTATCTATGCTGTTTAGCTTTCAGCAGCAAAGCGTTAAACACAAGCTTTGTCGCTTACTGATGAATGAGCCGAGCGCCGAGCATACTTTAGCATCCGCGGGCCAGCAGTTAGGCATGAGCCGCGCCACCATAACCCGCAAGTTAGCGCAAGAAGGTGAGCATTTTAGTGATTTATTAGCGCAAATTCGGATGAATCACGCCTTAGGTTTATTGCAGCAACAGCAATCTTTAGGTGATGTCGCTAAAGCCTGCGGTTATCTGTCGGATAGTCGCTTCAGCGCGCGCTTTAAACAGCAGTTTGGCGTCACCCCGAGTCAATATGCCCATACCTTAGTTAACCATTAGGGTTAAGTTGGCTTGTTAACCTCCCTCGCAAAGCATTGGGAGGTTAATTCATGCAACTTAGACAGATTATTCCAGGTTATCAACAATCGTCAGGGCGACGATTTTAAGTGGGTGATTATCATCAAAGGCTGGGAAATCTGGATGACAATCAAGCCATTCTACCTTGCTCACGCTTAAGCCTTGCTTGTTAACGCAGCGCACTAAGCTATCAAACCACGCGGTTTTATCGACTTTAGCGACGTTATTACAGCAAACGATAGTGCCACCTTTTTTAGTGGCAAGTAGCGCAGGTTTAAACAAGCTTTGATAGTCATTGATTAAATCTACTATGCCAAACGGGCTTTTGGCGTATCTTGGTGGGTCAAGAAACACTAAATCAAACTGTTGCTGCTTAAGCTTGGGATAGCTTGGTAATTTCTGCTGGCGACGTCCGCCCACTGTTAATCCTGCTAACTGACGTATGGCAGGGAACACATCACTTTGCACAAACTCGCACACATCAGAGACTTGGTTTAGGTTGGCATTGCGTTGCCCAGCCGCCAGTGCAAACGATGAAAAATCAACGTTGATGACTTGCTTGGCGCCGCCAACGGCCGCGGCTGTGCCTATGCCGCAAGTATAAGAGAATAGGTTTAATACGTTTTTATCTTGGGCGTGGCACTGCATGTATTCGCGGCCAATACGCATATCTAAAAACAGCAGCGGATCTTGGCCTTCGTGGCGTAAACGGCTAGTAAATTTAATGCCATTTTCACGCATGATCTGCTCATCATGAGCTAAAGCATCATGCTGCGGGCTGAGATCGTTGTTAATGCGCGAATTTCCCCGTGAGCGATCGTTATAGATCACAGGCAAATCTAAATGAGTGGTCAAACATGCGCTGATTTCATCCAGCTGCGCAGCATCAAGCGGATCGTGAAAACTTTGCACCAGCCAAGCATCACCATAGCGGTCAATATTGAGACCATTACAGCCTTCGACTGTGCCATGGAATACTCGATAACAATCGGTATCTTGTTGCTGGGATAGTGAAAAAAAGGCCTGGCGTTGCTGCAAAGCTTGTTGCAGTGCCTGAGTAATGGACATGGAGGATGGCTCTTTAGCTGGAGGATGTCGATGTTGACTGGGTCATGATAGCAAATCTGCGGCTAAAGATCCTGACAAGCCTAGCGCTCAGTGGTCGCGAGGGGAGACGCGCATGTTACTTGTTGCTAAAACGTAGTATCTTTAATGAGTTTTTAATGGTTTGTTGGTTAATGTGGCGGTAATTCAAGCCGTTATATTAGTGGGATACCCGTAAATTAGTGCTTGGTGTTATTATCTCGACTTTCGGTGGATATAGCTAAATACGATGAAGAAATTATTATTTGTGATTGCTGCGCTCTGGCTTACCGCCTGTAGCCAAACGCCCGATGCGATTAAGCCGCCCATTAAAGGCGGTGGAAGCCCGCTTGACCCTGGGGTTGAAGTGCTAATGGCATCCTTTGCCAAGGGCGTTAAAAAAGAGTGGGGCGATGACAATTATCTTGAGGCCAGTCGTCATCACTATGTCAAATATATCGATGGCTACCGTACCCGTGCCCATATCGATTTTAATCAAGGCAAAATCTATATAGGCACAGTTGATAATAAAAAAACTCAAGCGAGTTTACGTCACGCGATAATTGAAACCTTGCTGATGAGCGGCGATCCTAGCGAGGTGGATTTATACACAGATTCTAAAGTCGCTGTGAGCCAAAAGCCGTTTTTACTGGGGCAAGTGGTAGATCAAAATGGTCAGCTAATTGAGTGGGAGTGGCGGGCTGAGCGTTTTGCCGATTACTTGCTTGCCAATAAGTTAAGTCATCAACAGCAAGGCGATATCAAGGTGCACTACATAGTGATTGATATGGTGAGCGATCACTTATTGCAGCGCGAACGCCAATATGCGCCCTTAATTACCGCAGCGGCTAAGCGTTACGGCATTGCTGAAGATTTGATTTATGCGATTATCAAAACCGAAAGTAGCTTTAACCCTTATGCCGTGAGTCGCTCTGGCGCCTATGGTTTGATGCAAGTCATGCCCAATACTGCGGGCGCGGATGTGTTTAGGTTAGTGAAAAATCGCAGCGGCGTGCCAAGCCGTGCTTATTTGTTTAATCCAGCCAATAACATAGATACCGGCGTGGCTTACTTTCAAATACTTAAGCTTAGGTATTTAAAAGGGGTGACCCATCCGACTAATTTGCAGTACAGCATGATTTCCGCTTACAACGGCGGCGCGGGCGGCGTGCTGACAACCTTTAATAACGACAGAGTGCGCGCGGTTGATGATATTAATCGCTTAAAACCTGAGCAGTTGTACTGGGCGTTAACGACGCGCCACCCTAAGGATGAAGCGCGGCGCTATTTGCAAAAAGTACTGCAATTTAAGCAAGAGTTTAATCAAGGGCGTTTATAGCCATAGTGGTCGGCTAAACATTGCCTAGTGCATTTTTAGCCGACTCGCTTAATCATCTAATTCAATCTTCAAACTCATTCTTAACTATCCCTCTTAAAACTCATTTTTAAAACTCGGGCCACAAGGCTAACACCTTAAAATTTAAGGTATAAAGCTTAAGTATCAAACTCGATATCCAAGACTTGAGCCTTAAATATAAAAACGGTAAAGTACGCCGCAACTTTTATTATGAGTCTAAGCTATGCCTGTTTGTCGTCATTTTGCCGCCGCCGAATGTCTATCTTGCCCCCTTCTCGACCAGCCTATGGTGTTGCAATTACACACCAAAATGACAGAGCTCAAGAGCCTGTTGCCGCAAGTAGACCCAAACGTATTTTTAGCGCCCGTAACAGGTCCTGAATTGGCGTTTCGCAATAAAGCCAAAATGGTGGCCTTAGGTGCGGCTCATCAGCCGCTGTTAGGCATAGTGAGCCCGCAAGGCCAGAGCATAAGTTTATGTGATTGCCCGTTATATCCTACCGATATGCAAGAGTTATTGGCGCGCCTACAAGTGTTTGTGCAACAAGCGGGCATTCCGCCTTATCGAGTAGATAAAGCCAAAGGTGAGCTTAAATTTGTGCTGTTAACCCGCAGCCAAGTCAATGGCGAATATCTGCTGCGCTTTGTGCTGAGAAGTGAGCAAGCTATTGCCAGAATTGAGCGTGAATTACCTAAGTTATTAAGTGAATATCCGCAAATTAAAGTGGTGTCAGTCAATCTGCAGCCTGTGCATATGGCGCGTTTAGAAGGCGATGAAGAGATATTTCTCACTGAACAAACCCGTTTAGCGGAAGTATTTAATCAGGTGCCTTTATACATTCGCCCGAAAAGCTTTTTTCAAACTAACCCGCAAGTGGCTGAGCGCCTATACTCTACCGCCCGCGATTGGGTGGCAGAATTAATGGCCGTTGACTCAGCACCTAAATGTGTGTGGGATTTATTCTGCGGTGTTGGCGGCTTTGGCTTGCACTGCGCGAGTCAAACTGTGGCTGTGACCGGTATTGAAATTGAAGCTGAAGCGATTGCCTGCGCGTTAATGTCTGCCCAAGAGTTGGGCCTGAGTAATGTCAGTTTTAGCGCGTTAGATTCGACCCAATTTGCGGCCGGCAAAGAGGCTAGCGACGTGCCCGATATCATCATAGTGAACCCGCCAAGACGGGGCATAGGCGCCGCCTTATGTGAGTCGTTAAGTGAATTTGCGCCCGCTCATATTATTTATTCAAGCTGCAATGCTAAAACCATGGCGCAAGATTTACAGCATATCCGTGGTTACAAGGTGACTCGGGTACAATTATTCGACATGTTTCCCCATACCCATCACTTTGAAGTAATGGCGCTGCTGGAGCGAATTTAAACATCAGTTAGGTCATTGAATTGTCATCAAAGTGTCATATGCTAGCCCTTCTATAATGGCGGGGATGCAATATGACGTGGCAAGTATTGGTGCGATTTTTTACCTTAGGCTGGGTGTGCTTTGGCGGGCCTGCCGCCCACATTGGTTATTTTCGCTATACCTTTGTTGAGCAATTGCGCTGGCTCGATGAGCGTGAATTTGCCAACTTAGTGGCCGTTAGCCAGTTTTTACCGGGCCCTGGTTCGTCGCAATTAGGCTTTGCCATAGGTCATCATAAAGCTGGGCTTAGCGGCGCTATCGCCGCATTTATCGGTTTTACCCTGCCATCATTTCTACTCTTATATTTATTTGCCATCACTAGCAGTCAATTTTTACATCTAGCTGCCGTGCAAGGCGCAATTCATGGGCTGAAGCTGCTCGCCGTAGTGATAGTTGCTGACGCCGTGATGGCGTTATTTGCGCAGTTTTGCCATAAGCTCGCCGCGCGTTTGATCATGTTAAGTGCCACAGTGGCTTTACTGCTAGTGCCAGGCACCGCCGCGCAAATGCTAGTGCTTGCGCTCGCGGCATTGGCGGGTTGGCGCTGGTTATCAAGCGATAAACATTCACCCAAGGGTCATGATTTACCGAGCCTGAGTGGCCATGGCATGACTGGTATCAACTGGTGGTGGTTATTGGCGTTTGCCTTGCTGTTAATGCTCAGTCTGTGGCAATTAACGCTGGCTAGTAATGGCTTGATGTCGATATTTGCAGAGTTTTATCAAGCCGGTAGCTTAGTATTTGGTGGCGGTCATGTAGTACTGCCATTACTTGAAAACAGTGTTGGCCGAAGCTTAAGTGCCGACACTTTTTTAAGTGGTTATGCGCTAGCGCAAGCAGTCCCAGGCCCCATGTTTAGTGTGGCGAGTTTCTTTGGCGCGCAAATGTGGCCACAAGCACCACTTATGGCAGCCTTGGTGGCTACGGTGGCCATTTTTTTACCGGGATTTTTACTGTTATTGGCATTGATTGGTGCGTGGCAAGCGCTTTGCCGCAGACCCCAAGTCATGGCCGCTGTGGCTGGATTAAATGCCGCTGTGGTGGGGTTATTAGTGAGTACCTTGTATGACCCAGTATTTACTAGCGCAGTGACGGATTCTTTGGATGTGGCCTTAGTGCTAACGGGCTTGGCTTTATTGCGCTGGTTTAGGTCATCAATTTTACTGCTAGTAGCAAGTTTTGTGGTGACAGGCGCTGTGCTGGCCATGATTTAACTGTATACAGATTTAAAGGTTTAACGGTTTAAGGCTTAACTATCAGTATCAGGCGGCCATTAGTGTGGCTGCCTGATACTTATGATTAGCTGTGTTAAGCGCTTACTGGCTCTTCAGCTTTTCTAAGCTTCACCGCGCAGATTTTATATTCTGGAATTTTAGCCACAGGGTCGAGCGCATTGTTAGTGAGCTTATTGGCCGCCGCTTCAGCAAAGTGGAACGGCAAAAACAGCACTCCTACCTGAGCGCGTTTACTCACAAAGGCATCAATGGTAATGGTGCCGCGGCGAGTGCTGAGCTCTAAAGTATCGCCATTATTAATGCCATAGTGCTCGGCGTCATACACAGACATCATCACCTTAGGGCTACCGAGTAAATCAAGCCCTGGGGTCTTACGGGTAAGCGTGCCTGTATGGAACTGCTCAAGTAAGCGGCCGGTTGATAAAATTAGCGGATAATCATCACAAGGCATTTCAGCGGGCAGGCGATAACTTACCGCCTCAAGCTTAGCTTTACCGCGGATAAAACCGCCTTGATGCAGCACTTTAGTGCCAGCATGGCTAGTATCTGGGCATGGCCACTGCAGGCCTTGTTTACCCGTGAGTGTAATAGGACGTAATCTGTCCCAAGACATACCGCGGTACTGCGGCGTAGCAATAATGGCTTCAGTCCAGATGGTTTCTTCTGAGTCATAGCGCCAGTTAGCGTCCATGGCATTGGCAATTGCCTGAATAATGCGCCAATCAGCGAGAGCTTGCCCCGGCGGATTTACTGCTTGCTGCAATTGCTGCACGCGGCGCTCAGTATTAGTGAAATGCCCACGTTTTTCGGCAAACGCTGCTGCTGGCAATACCACATCGGCGTAAGCTGCGGTTTCGGTTAAGAAGATATCTTGCACCACAATAAATTCTGCGCTCGTTAAGCCTTGCAGTACGTGGGCTTGATCTGGGTCGCTCAATACTGGGTTTTCCCCCATGATGTACATGGCTTTAAGCTCGCCTGAACTTAAGGCTTTCATCATAAAGGTCGCGGCAATGCCTTCATCTGTGCTTAATGGCGCTTGCCATAACTCAGATAAGCGCGCGAGATTGTCACTGTCATGATAACGGCGATACCCAGGTAAGTAGTCGGGCAGGGCACCCATGTCACAAGCGCCTTGCACATTGCTTTGACCGCGCAGGGGATTAATCCCCGCGCCTTCTATGCCAATATTGCCTAGCAATAATTGCAGGTTAGCAATGGCGGTAACATTGTCATGTCCAGAAGTATGCTGGGTAATGCCCATGGCATAGAAGACAGCAGTTTTGCTGGCAGTGCCGAGCATGCGGGCTAATTTTGCGAGATTATCTTGCGATACGCCGGTAATGTTTGCCGCCGTCTCTAAATTGTAATCTGGCTTCATCAATTCAGTGTAAAGCGCCTCAAAGCCTTCAGTGCGCTCATTAATATAATCAAGGTCATGCCAGTGATTGATTAAGATTTGCTGCATCAGGGCATTAAGGAGCATGACATCTGTGCCCGGTTTATGGCTGATATAAAACTCAGCTTTATCGGCAATCGACACTTTTTTCGGGTCAGCGACCACTAAGCGCGCCTTGTGATAATTCACCGCTTCTTTAATTCTGGACGCTATGATGGGGTGCGCCGATTCAGTGTCAGAGCCTAAAATAAAGATTAAATCCGCCTGCTTAATGCCTTGGATATCATTGGTCATGGCGCCGCTACCTAAGTTGGCATTGAGGGCGCTAACGGTTGATGAATGACAAAGACGGGCGCAGTGATCTATGTTGTTGCTGCCTAGTACGGCGCGCACAAATTTCTGCAGTAAATAGTTTTCTTCGTTAGTGGCTTTAGCTGACGATAACGCCGCTATCGCTTTGGCGCCATGCACAGCCTTAATGTTGCTAAAACGCTTAGCTATCAAGCTAATGGCGTCATCCCAACTGGCGGGTTCTAACTTACCATTGCGCCGAATGAGCGGCGTAGTTAAGCGCAAGTCGCTACCGATAAAGTCAAAGCCAAAGCGGCCTTTAACGCATAGCATGCCTTCATTGACTTGAGATTCCACATCACCTGAAACATGTTTAATCACATTGTTGGCTTTATCGACATGCATGACTAAACGGCAACCGACGCCGCAATAAGTGCAGACGCTTGATACGGTTTCAAGCTTAGTGATGCGCGCTTGGGATTTATCGCGGGCATCGGTTAAGGCGCCTGTTGGGCACACTTGCACGCAGTTACCGCATTGCACGCAGTCGCTATCTGCCATGGTAGCGCTAAAGCCAGCCCTTGGCGCGCGGCGCATGAGAGGGGGATTTGCATCTGGCACGGCTGAGAAATTATTAGGCTCAAAACAAATGGCATTGTGACCACTTTGGCGCTGACACATATCGACGCAGGCACCGCAGCTAATGCAGCGATTGGCATCAAATTGAATGAAAGGGGCGCTCTTATCTACCGTAAAGCGCTGACTCGCTTCACTGGTTAAATTGGCGCTATCCACTTTATATTCAGTGGCATAGTCGCGAAGTGAGCATTGAGTGTTGGCTTGGCAAGCACATTCTAAACAGCGCGCCGCCTCAGCTAAGGCATCATCTTCACTAAAGCCACGCTCAACTTCGCTAAAGTTTAATTGCCGCTCTAAGCCTGATAATTCTGTCATTTTTTTGCGCGGCTGATTAACGACGTTGGCGTACAAATCAGCATCAAGCTGCTGACTCTTAAGCGGCCCTTTACTGGCATTAAATGGGTGCGGTACTAGCTCGCACACTAAGCCTGTGGTGAGCTGCTTATGTATGGCTTCGCTGGCGCGCCGACCATCACCAATGGCGGCAACTGCAGTGGCAGGGCCGCGGCGCGAATCACCAATCACAAATAACTTCTCAATACCGGCCGACATAGTATGCTCGCAGCCCGCAAAGGTATTCCAGCGCGTTAATGCTAATTGGCCATTGGCTAATTGGCTTTGTGGTTGCTGTAAAAAGTCCATGTCGGGCATTTGCGATACTGCGGCAATCACGGTATCAAAGGCTTCGGTAAAGCTTTCACCTGTGGCTTTGGGTGAGCATCGCCCTGAGGCATCGGGCTCAGTTAAGGCCATTTTACTTAACGTGATGGCGCTGACGCGGCCATGTTCATCACTATGATTTTCAAGTGGGTTCGTTAGAAAGTGAAACTTAACACCTTCCACTTCCGCTTCATGAATTTCATAAGGCTCGGCCGGCATATCGGCGCGGGTACGGCGATAAATCAAGGTGACATCGGCGCCAGTGCGCACTGCGGTGCGCGCGCAATCAATGGCAGTATTGCCGCCACCAATAACCGCGACCTTTTTACCTGTGATGAGATGGCGCTCAGTGCAAAAATCTTTAAGGTAATCCACACCTAAATAGCAGCCAGCTAGTTCGCTGCCGGGGTAATCCATAGCTACCGCTTTTTGCGCGCCAATAGCTAAACAAACAGCATCGAAATTAGCCACTAAATCCGGCAGTTGAATGTGCTCGCCCAAGCGGCAATTGGTCTCGATTTTTAGGCCGTTACGGCACATAAGCTCGATTTCTTTATCTAAAATCGCCTTAGGTAGGCGATATTCTGGTATGCCATAGCGTAACCAGCCGCCAGCTTTGGGCATGGCATCAAAAATAGTGACGTCATGACCTTGGTTAGATAAGAAATAACCCGCGCTTAAGCCAGCCGGCCCAGCGCCAATAATCGCGACTTTTTTACCTGTGTCAGCGGCGCGCATTGGCATCCAAGGCTCTTCACTTTCAAGGTCGATATCGGCGGCGTGGCGCTTTAATTGGCGAATCGCTAACGAGTCATCGACTAAGTTGCGGCGACATTCAGTCTCACAAAAGGCGGGGCACACGCGGCCAATGGATAACGGCATAGGTAAGGCTTGCTTAATCACTTTTACCGCTTGCTGATGATTTCCTTGGGCCATGTGATACAAGTACGATTGCACATCAACCCCAGCGGGACAGGCCTGCTGACACGGGGCTTCACAGTCAGCAAAGTGATCGCTCAATATCAGTTGCAATGCCTTTTGGCGCATAGCACTTAAGGCTTGAGATTGAGTGGTGATAGTTAAATCGGCCATCACTTGGGTCGAGCAGGCTTGGCGATATTGGATGCCATCATCAAAATGCAAGGCCACAGTACATAAGTGACATTCTTGCGGGGACTTATCGGCTCCTGGATTGGCGCATAAATGGGGAATATCTATACCGGCCTTGAGGCTGGCTTGCAGTATGGTGTCAGAGGCGTGTGCCTGAATAGTCTGACCATCAATAATGAGAGTAACCATTGTTTGGACCTTAATCTTTTATAAAACAGCGCGATAAGAAGACGATAAGTCGTTGATGTATAGCTGATGATGCATACATTGGTTTCAGTATACCTAGGGGAGGTCGGCACTTTGGTCATGCCAGTGCATCTTTGTGGTGAAAAAGTGGTGTGCTTCACGCTTTACGCCATAGCGTGCTTAGGGTTTTATGTTAGCTATTGATTGTGTGAACTGGTGCGTAATCTGCGGGGTGGGTAGTGATTGCAAAACTGACTTTAAAATAAGATAAGTCGTTTGATGGCGAAACCAGTAATAGCCATTTAACATGAATTTTGGGGTTAACGGGTCATTTTATTCACAAACACCACCACGAATAAGGCTATGGTAAAGCTGCCAGTAAATGCCTCAAAGGCGGCGACAGCTTTGGAGTAACCTATGGGCGTAAAATCGCCATAGCCTAAGGTGGTAAAGGTGACGACAGAGTAATAAACGCAGTTAAGAAAGAGTGATAGATACTCACCCCATTGCATAGTGTCGGTAGCCACATGTAATTGGCCGCCAAACATTAGGCCGGTGAAAAAATACACACAAGCGCAGCCCAAGATTAATGCCATTGAAAAGAAAATTACCCGCAGCGGCGCTTCACCGTAACCACAAAAAATATCAATAAGCTTAGATATCATGCGTCTCTTGCTGTATTTGGGCATTTGCATGCGGCGCATGACTAGCTCTTTTTGTATGTATTCGCCCGCCATGGAAAATAGCCCTTCATGTTCAGCCGCGCGGCGCAGATCGCGATAAATCTCTTCGGCTTGCTCAAAATAGTCTTGGGCGATTTCTTGTTCACCGACAGTTTCGGCGCGATAGGCTTGTTGTTCTTGAATAATATGTGGGCCGATATGAACGTTTTCTATTTTAGCGCCAGTCCACTTGGCACCTAATAAATTGGTTTGATGCAAGCGAGTGAGATGCAAATTAGCATCGCGTAAGTCAGCCTTCATGACGTTGGCGTGTTCAAGATTGAGGTTAAATAAATGCGCCCCATGCAAGTTAGCGCGATATAAATCTGCATGACTCATGTCATAGCCTGTTTTGCTGTGATGATGAACGAGATCTATACCCTTGAGTTGGGCGTGACGTAAATGAATACCTCTAAGCATGCCGCCGCTGCGAGCGTGCTCTTCGAGTTGGTGGACTATATCGGGACCATCTTTGACTTGTTTGGCGTCGTGCCAAAAACATAAGTCGGATGCCAACGCAGGCGCGTGGCACTCATGTCCTATATCTTCCTTGTAACAACATGTTTTTGTATTTTCCATGTAGTTAAGTATAGCCACTGCTTAACAAACTACTCGTCCAGCGCCATAAATTTTTTTGGACTTAAGTTTACAAGGTCATGAATAAATGATGATTTATTATTAATCAGGTGCAGAAGTCACACTTTTCAGTGTTTTTTTAAGCCAAGATAAAGCCGTGGGATGCTAGCGAGTTAGCTCCATAAAGTTGAGTATTTTTGATGGCTATTCAACTGGGATTTGCGAGTTAATTGAGGTAAAATGCCGTCTTTATCGCCTTTTAACTCCAACTCAAAAGTAAATCATCATGTTTGAAGTCAATCCTGTGAAATTTAAGATTAAGGAGCTGGCCGAGCGCACACAGCTTCTTAGGGGGTATCTTTGACTATGACGCCAAAAAAGAGCGTCTAGAAGAAGTTAGCCGCGAGTTAGAAAGCTCTGAAGTTTGGAATGAACCTGAACGTGCTCAAGCCTTAGGCAAAGAGCGTTCAAGTCTGGAAGCTGTGGTGGAAACCATAGACGCATTAGACACTGGTCTTGAAGATGTGGAAGGTCTGCTGGAATTAGCGATTGAAGAGCAAGATCAAGAAACTTTTAATGATGCGCAAGCGGAATTAGATGATCTTGAAGCTCGATTAGCTGAACTGGAATTCCGCCGTATGTTTTCTGGCCCTCATGACAGCAATGACTGTTATTTGGATATTCAATCTGGCTCGGGCGGTACCGAAGCGCAAGATTGGGCCAATATGGTGCTGCGGATGTTCTTACGTTGGGGCGATGCCCACGACTTTGCCCCTGAGCTGATTGAAGTATCAGACGGTGATGTTGCCGGCATTAAGAGCGCTACCATTAAGTTTTCTGGTGAGTACGCCTTTGGTTGGCTGCGCACTGAAACGGGTGTGCACCGCTTAGTACGTAAGTCACCTTTTGATTCAGGTGGACGTCGCCATACGTCATTCTGCTCAGTGTTCGTCTATCCAGAAATTGATGATGATATTGAGATTGATATCAACCCTGCCGATTTACGGGTTGATACTTACCGCGCCTCAGGTGCGGGTGGTCAGCACGTTAACCGTACTGAATCGGCGATTCGTATTACCCACGTTCCAACCAATACTGTGGTGCAGTGTCAAAACGACCGCTCGCAGCATAAAAACCGTGATACAGCCATGAAGCAATTGAAAGCTAAGCTGTATGAACTGGAAATCCAGAAGCAGAATGCTGAAAAGCAGGCCGCTGAAGATGCCAAGTCAGATATCGGTTGGGGCAGTCAAATTCGTTCATACGTGCTCGATGATTCACGTATTAAGGATTTGCGTACTGGGGTTGAAACCCGTAATACCCAAGCGGTATTAGATGGTGACCTAGATAAATTTATTGAGGCCAGCCTGAAGTCCGGCCTGTAAGGGCTATTCAGATTGACCAGGTGGTCGGTTCGCCGGCCAATGTTGGCACAGAGAGAAAGATATGACTGAACAAGTGCAAGTAATCCAAGATGAGAACAAGCTGATCGCCGAGCGTCGCGCTAAGCTTGAACATGTCCGTCAGCAGTGTCCTGCTAACGCTCACCCAAATACTTTCCGTCGCACCCATAAAGCGGCTGAACTGCAGGCTGAGTATGGTCACAACACTAAAGAAGAACTGGAAGCATTAGGCTTTAAGACCAGCATTGCTGGCCGTATCATGGCTAAGCGTGGTCCATTCTTGGTGATCCAAGATGTGTCTGGTCGCATTCAAGCCTATGCCGAAAAAGGCGTTCAGGCTGATATTAAAGAGCGTTTCCAAGGTTTAGATATTGGTGACATCATAGGTGTAACCGGTCAACTGCATTTGTCAGGTAAAGGCGATTTATACGTCAACATGGAAGAGTATCAGTTGCTGACTAAAGCGCTGCGTCCTCTGCCAGAAAAATTCCACGGCCTGACTGACCAAGAAACTCGTTATCGTCAACGTTATGTTGACCTGATTGTGAACGAAGATTCTCGTCAAGCTTTCATTATGCGCTCTAAAGTGGTTGCGGCAATCCGTAACTTCATGGTTAAAAAAGAGTTCATGGAAGTTGAAACCCCTATGATGCACGTCATCCCAGGTGGTGCTTCTGCCCGTCCTTTTATTACTCATCACAATGCTTTAGATATGTCTATGTATCTGCGTATTGCCCCTGAGTTATACCTGAAGCGTTTAGTTGTTGGTGGTTTTGAGCGTGTGTTCGAAATTAACCGTAACTTCCGTAACGAAGGTTTGTCGCCACGCCATAACCCAGAATTCACTATGATGGAATTCTATATGGCGTATGCTGACTATAATGATCTGATTGATTTAACTGAAGAAATGCTGAGCTCAATCGCTAAAGATTTATGTGGCGATACTAAGCTGCCATACGGCGAGCATACAGTAGATTTCGGTGGCCCTTACGCCAGAATGAGCATGCTGGAAGCGATTCAGCATTACAATCCTGACAATGCCACTATTCAAGCCATGACTTATGAGCAAGTGAAAGATTTAGAATTCATGCGTTCACTGGCTAAGAGCTTACACATTGACGTTGAAACTTTCTGGAGCTGTGGTCAGCTGTTAGAAGAAATCTTCGGTGAAACCGCTGAGCCTAAGTTAATGCAGCCAACCTTTATCACGGGTTATCCAGCTGATATTTCACCTTTAGCTCGTCGTAGCGATGGCAATGATTTCATTACTGATCGTTTCGAGTTCTTCATTGGTGGTCGTGAAGTGGCTAACGGTTTCAGCGAGTTAAACGATGCTGAAGACCAAGATGCACGCTTTAAGGCTCAGGTTGATGCTAAAGACGCGGGTGATGATGAAGCTATGTTCTATGACGCTGACTACATCACAGCGTTAGAGCACGGTTTACCACCAACGGCTGGTCAAGGTATTGGTATCGATCGTTTAGTGATGTTGTTCACTAACACTCACACCATCCGTGACGTGATTTTATTCCCAGCTATGCGTCCGCAAGCTTAATCATTTCTCATTTTTGATTAGCTAAGTGCGACTCATAAAAAAAGCCAGAGCATGCTCTAATGCCGTTCACTTAGTGTGAACGGCATTTTTCTTAGGCTTAATGGGATACTTGTTTTTACTCATTTTTAACGCACATGGATAGGCTCTATCCCGTTTCCCATCAAGCTTGAACTGCCTCGCATTACGCACTATGTCCAAGACATCTCTCGGAACATTCCCTGGCGTTTGAGATGGCAGCTGAGTCAGTTTGAAAATGATATAACTCGACGCATCTCTAAAGCTTAATTGGTTCGGATGTAACGACGGTAAGCTTTTAGCCATCAACACCATCTTGTATCTGATGAGGTTATAGGCCAACAGTACCCCCCACAATTCTTGGATAACCAGCTCTGGTAATTGACTGCGTAGCGTAAAGCGACTCTCCAGCAGATGCTGCTTCATCTCCCGATAGCCCACTTCTATCTCCCATCGATGGGCATATAAATCCACTATCTCGGCCCCCGGATAACGTAAGGGGTCAGTTAATCAGGTCAAAATGGAAACCAACTTACCTTTTACCGTCTTCGTCAGTAAGCGAGCTTCAATATTGTCAGGCAATAGGCCATTTCTTTCTGGCTTGAGGTGTGGTGGTTAACTGCACCAGTTGGTCGTGTTTTCCTAAAGAGCGTACCACTTCATATTGTGTGCCTTTCTTCAACGGCAGCAGCCAGTGGCTGTTAGGTTGAGCCTGTTGCCAGGCGTGCAAAAGCCCTAACGAATAGAAGCCTCTGTCAAACAGAGTCAGGCTGTTATTGGGTATGCTGGATATCAGTTCGGCGGCTAAATTCATTTCACTGACAGCAACAGAATCAAAGGCGCTGTTCAATACCAAGTGGCTGCTTGATTGTTTTGCTCACTATCAGGTGTTCGCCACACGACACCATCGACACCGTAGAGGTTGAGTCCACACCAATGAGGATGCTCTGCTCTCTCATGCCAGGTTTTGGCACTTCGCTTAAACACATCCTGAACAACGTCAGAGCCTAGCCACTTACGCGCTTGCGTGACAGCACTGCGAGCCACGTAATCCACTTCTTGAGGTAAGACGATAGCAAGCTTATTGATGAGAGAGCGGACGGACTCGCCTCTGAACAGAGCCATACCAATCACCGCCCAAATCATGGCATCCATAAGTAACTTACGTGGCTGTAAACTGGCAACACCATGAGAATCAAGGCACGACTGAATTAAATCAGGCTCAAGCACATCGGCCAGACAGGTGAATTCGGTATGGCGATTGATATGAGTACGCGCCAAAGCGTCTGAAAGTTGCATAAAAAAATCCGATGACATGGGGTCATCGGATTTTGATCCTTTCAGTGAGATCGTCAAGCAATCTGTCTTAACTGATCGGCATTACAGAAATTTCTGGGCTTTTTAATGTCTGAAACATGATGTTTTTTGCTGAAGAATTGGGGCGTACTGACATCTTACTTGCAAGTAATGCATGCTTTTCAAACTTGTCTTATCTCCTCTGACACGCCTGAAAGCATCATAGGCTATCAAGATGGCATAGGCCGACCTTTTAGATATTAACGGCTTAGTTGCACTGATGGGCGCAATGGCGCAAAGCCTGATGAAACCTGAAGATTAGACAGCTAGAAGGCTATCAAAAAATAAACAAAATACTGCTTTACTTTGCGAAGGTCACACTGCTATTATTCTGGCGCTACTTGAGAGTAGAGTTATTAAAATAAGCATAAGTTCAAGCAAAACCCTAAGACGCATTCTCGTTTCGTTTTTGTCCTCAGTGTTTCTTTCGCTTCTTCGTAAATATTAATAATTCGAGCTTTAGCATTCCAAATTTTTTGGAAATTAATTTAATTATTTATTTATAAGGGACATCAAATGTCTAATTCAAACACTGGTTCAGTAAAATGGTTTAACGAAGATAAAGGTTTTGGTTTTATCGCTCAAGACAATGGCGGCCCAGATGTATTCGTACATTTCCGCGCTATTGCTTCTGAAGGCTTCAAGACTTTATCTGAAGGTCAGAAGGTTTCTTTCATGCTTGAGCAAGGTCCTAAGGGTCCTCAAGCTGCTAACGTTGTTGCTCTGTAATTACAGAATTACTTCGACAAATAATTTTTTAGTTTTTTTATAATTAAAGGGACATCACATGTCTAGCACTGGTTCAGTAAAATGGTTTAACGAAGAGAAAGGTTTCGGTTTCATTGCTCAAGATAACGGCGGTCCAGATGTATTCGTACATTTCCGTTCAATCGTTTCTGAAGGCTTCAAAACCTTAGCAGAAGGCCAAAAAGTGTCTTTCGCTCTGGAACAAGGTCCTAAAGGTCCTCAAGCTTCTAACGTTGTTGCGCTGTAATTAGCCGGCAATAAGAAGTTAAAAAGGTCGCCTCGAGCGACCTTTTTTGTACCTGTAATTTGAGTTATTGTCACTTAAGCTTAGGCGTAACACTCATCTCAACATCATGTTGTTGTTCGACCACTTGTCCATGACGCTGTTTGGCAATAGCGGTAAACATAGTCACAAAATCATCGGCCATTTGCTCGTAATTAAGCTTAGAGGCTTTAGGCTCGAAGTGATTGTTAGCGGGTGAGCGTGTACTCATAAATCTCGTCCTGTAGGTTACTTTGGCTGGCGAATTTTTATCCTTATCCCCTGAAATTAGCAAGCCTATCATGTTTGATCAAGTGGATTATCACCAATTAGTGTCAATTAACCTGTTATGGTCACAAGTTTGAGCTTAGGCGTGTGCATTTAACCAATGTTGAAAATCTTGGCCTGACATGGCACCAGCTTGCTGCGCCACAATTTGACCTTCCTTAATGATCATGAGTGTTGGAATTGACCGGATCCCAAATTGATTGGCAATTTCCACTTGGGTTTGGGTATCAAGCTTACCAAAGCGAAAACGCCCTGCCATGGTTTGCGCTACAGCGCTAAATGTTGGCGCAAAGCTCTTACAAGGGCCACACCAATCCGCCCAAAAATCGATAACTAAAGGCAGTTGTGACTGATTAGCATGGCGGGTAAAGTTTTGCGCCGTTAAGGTGACGACTTGACCGCTTACCAGTGGTGCTTGGCAGTGACCACACTTAGGTTGCTGCGACATTGTTGTGTCTGCGACACGATTGAGTCCTGCGCAATTGGGGCATGAAATTAACATAGCTTATCCTGTGCATTGATAATTGGCTGTGATGATTTTAACGGGATAGGCCATCGGATAGAAAGTTAAATCGAATGAAACCAATGTCATACCAAATTCAATAATAAATTAATTTTAATGAATAAATAGTCATTGATTATTTCAATGAAATATCGTCTACTGCGCGAACATTCACTATTGCTAACCCTAGGAGATATCGTTTTTATGAGTCATTTTAAGACAATTGAGATTGATGATTACTATGAACAGTCAAGGTTTGAGCGTATAAAGCAGTTTTCCGCCAATAAGCCAACCCCGTTTGTGGTGATAGATACAGCAATCGTTGCCGAACAATATGACGAAATGACTAAATATTTCCCTTTTGCTCATATTTATTATGCTGTAAAAGCCAATCCGGGAGCGCCAATTCTGCAATTGCTGCAGCAAAAACAAGCCAACTTTGATATTGCCTCTATTTATGAGCTTGACGCCGTTTTGGCCCATGGGGTTAGTTGCGATCGCGTTAGTTTTGGTAATACCATCAAGAAGCGTAAAGATGTTGAAGCTTTTTATGAGCGCGGCGTGCGCCTATTTGCATCTGATTCAGAAGCGGATATCCGCATGTTGGCAGAGGCTGCCCCAGGTAGTCGCGTTTATGTGCGAATTTTAACGGCTGGCAATGATACGGCTGATTGGCCATTGTCACGTAAATTTGGTTGTCAGCCAGAAATGGCTTACGACTTATTGGTATTGGCACAATCTTTAGGGTTAACGCCTTACGGTATCTCTTTTCATGTGGGCTCACAGCAACGCGACATCGGCGCTTGGCAAATTGCGATTAACCAAGTAGCTAACTTATTTGCGCGCTTAAAAGCAGATGCCGGCATTGAGTTAGCCATGATTAATATGGGCGGGGGGTTTCCAGCTAATTACTTGGATAAGACTCAAGCGCTTGCTCGTTATGCTGATGAGATTATTAGTTATTTACATCAAGCCTTCCCCATTAAATTGCCTGAAATCATATTAGAGCCTGGGCGTTCACTGATTTCTAATGCTGGCGTATTGGTATCAGAAGTTGTGCTTATTTCTCATAAATCTAATGATGCCAATGAGCGTTGGGTATTTGCGGATGTAGGTAAATTCTCAGGGTTAATTGAAACCTTAGATGAAGCGATTAAATTCCCGATTGTTACCGATAAACAAGGGTCATTAGGCGCTTGTGTAATCGCCGGGCCTACCTGTGATAGCGCTGATATTATGTATGAGCATTACCGTTATGGTTTGCCGCAAGATTTAGCCATAGGCGATCGTATGTATTGGTTAACGACAGGCGCTTATACCACGACTTATTCGGCCGTTTGCTTTAATGGCTTTCCCCCGCTTAAAGATTATTATCTCTAAGCAGGAGTAAGTATTGGCTGCTTATAAAGCCTGATGCGCTTCTTTTAGCTGAGCTAAGCGATGACTTAAGTGCTTAAAGATGCTAAAGAATGAGGGTTTTTCTTCGGCTGTTGGCGGCGCAATATGTAAGCGCGCTGCTATATCGGCTGAATTGAGTAAGCCGCGAATTTGATGATTACTAGCATCCACCACTAAGCAATGATGAACGCCGCTCTGCTTAAGAGTGTTAAGTATGTCGCCCACGTTGGCCGCTAATACTTGCTCATAGTCTAAGGCCAGTAACTGCTCACGAGGTATCATCAAGTCTTCAACTGTGATTTCCCGCTTGGGCGTGAATTTGTTCTGATGAGTGGTAATCGCCTGCGGTGATAGGGCATCTTGAGTGATAATACCGATTAATTCTTGATTGATATCTATCACCATTTTAATTTGGCTATGTTCGTGCAGCATCATTTCTAGTGCAGCCACCACTTGGGTATCGGCATCTATCATACTCGGTGGGCTATGGTGAAAATCGACTAAAATTTCGCACGCCGCTGAACTCAGATTTATATCATCAAAATGGTTGGGTTGGATGAGATGATCAATTTCGCTGATAGGATGTGGGTGTAGAGTTTTCATTGTTAAGTTCTCTGAAATGTGGCTGATTAAGCAATGTGCCAAATTCATCAACAGCTATTCCTATCACTTACCATAGTCGTTAAGCAGTCCTCTAGCCACTATTTATCAGCCGCTATTGATATGCTAAATAGGGCATGCCAAGGGTCATAAATAGTGGCAATCATGCTGTTAGCCTTGATTCGCTTCAACTGGTCCTAAATACGCACTTAAGCCTTTAAACCCACCCTTTAGAATCTTTACATTATCAAAACCAGCGTGGCGCAGCGCTGTGCCAATAGCAGTAGCTCGCGCCCCTGATTTACATATAATCACGACAGGTTTGTCGGTTGGCAGTTTAGCTAAGTTCTCTGGCAAGAATACAGTTTCAGCTGACATTGCAAGGCTGCCAGGCAAAGCCAAACCAAAGATATCCATTTCAGCTGGGGTTCTTATATCCACGGCAACCAGTTTATTACCAGCCTTAATGCTGTTTACAAATACTTCAGGGCTCATTAATCCGAGATTTTTACCGGCAGCAGCGCCTTGTATTGGCGCAAAATGCTCATAATAGCTAGCGGCAAGTTCGGCATTATAGTTAGCGGCATTGACGGCGCCAGTAAATAAAGCAGTTAAGGCTAATGCACTGATAATTCTAATTTTCATTATGGTTATTTCTCATGTGGCTTGATTGAATGCCACCATATTGGTCAGACAACAATTCCTTCGCAAGGATGCGGGCAGCAGTTCACCAAGCTTTTAGCAAAAAATATTTGTAAAAGCATAAGCTTGCTGTTTATCGTAAATATTTGGGATTTAATGCGCTGAGCTAACTATTTTTAGTCACTTTTTGGTATGTGAAAAGTTATAAAAACATATTGAGGGATAGGAAAGGGTAAAGGCTTATGCACATCCCTGTGCAGGGGTCATGGGCAAGGGTATGGGCATGGTTATTATGGCATGGTTATATAAGTGCGTGAGCTTTTAGGCTAATGCAGTGAGTGTCAACGTTAGCTTTTCACTTTCTGGATGATATATAGCAGTAATACTGCGCCCACAGTAGCACTAATAATCGAGCCAATAATGCCGATGGACGCAAATCCCAGCATGCCAAATACTAAGCCTCCAAGAAGAGAACCCACAATTCCGACAGCAATATTACCAAGCAGGCCAAAGCCTTGGCCTTGCATGATTTTTCCTGCTAACCAACCGGCAATGGCGCCTATGATTAGCATGGCTAAGATTGATGATACTGACATATTGTTTCCTCAATGATTATTTGGCGGTAATGAGTATAGGTCAGTGTATGAGGAAGTGATGGTGCGCTAAGTGTTGAACTCGGCATCAAGTGTTGGTGAGTTCAACACCACTTAAGAGGGGATATGTGCGCTTTAGCCAAAGACTATGATGCCAAGGGGGATGAGTGCTGCGGCCACTAAGGTTGGCCAAAACCAGCGATTAGCACACCAAGTTAAGGCAATTAAGCCACTAAATACGCCAATGACAGGCCAAGGTGAGTTTATGCCAAATTGCGCTAATACCTGACGACTGCCATCGATAGCGTAAATGCCAAAGCCAATAGCCACTATGGCAAGTATAATTAGACCGATTTTTTCTTTATTCATGGGTGTTGTTGAGGTAGTCAATCAATAATGCTGGCTATATTAGCGCGCCTGCGCGTTTGAGTCATGATCAAGCTGCCACCTCAAGCATAGAGGGTTTAGCTCTTGGTGGGCTCAGGCGTCACTTTTTTATCAAAAATGCCATGGCCAGAATTTAATAGCATAGAAATCAGAACCTTATTGTCGATTTCTTCACCGTTAAGCATTCTCGCTAGCACTTCGCTGCCAAACAGTTGTGGCGATAAGATAATATCCGGCTGCACCATCTTTATCTTATTGATATTTTTACTATCGTTCACTATTACGACAGTTTTTACATCGGCAGATAAGTCTCTTGCCGATAATAAGATAAAGGCGTTGTCGGCATCGTTTTCAGCGAGGGCTAAAATGGCTCGGCAGTTTTCAAGCCCAGCCTTTTTGAGTACCGCGCTGTCGCTACTATCCCCTGAAATAATATCGAATTTACCTTCAAGACTTTGTTCTATCATGGCAAATTCATCTTCGGGGCGCACAGTAATTATGGTGACATCCAGGCCGCGCTGATGCAGTTGGTTAATGGTATTCATGGCCATCATAGAGGTGCCACAGACAATAAAATGGTCTTCACGTTTCATTAGGGTCTTGTTTCCTTTAACCAGTTTATCAAGTCCACCGCGAATAAGCGGCCCAAAAATAGTCGTCACTGAGGTGGCAAATACAGTAATACCTGAAATGATGACCGAAATAGTAAAGAGTCTCGCAGCCTCACTTACAGGTAAAATATCGCCATAACCAACGGTTGTCATAGTAACCATGGAGAAGTAAAAGGCAGTCATAATATTATCGATTTTAGGCGCAAAACCATCACCGAAATACAGGCTGCCATAAGTAGCGTAAGCCACTAAAATAACGAAGGTAATTAACGAAAATATGCCGCCTGCGGTGGCGCTGCTGCGGGTAAAATCTTTGCGCAGCAATAACAATAACCCTAATGTAAAAATACACAGATTAATACTGTGCTGCTGATCGGGTATGAAATGGAAAGTAAACAGTAGGGTAGTGACTAGTAGCACTAAGCTCATGACCCAAGCGATACGCGCCCTAAAGACTAATCCAGCGGAATTTAAGACTAAAAACACACCCAGCATAAACCAAGGTGCATTAGTTAATGCAGTAATGCTGGCTTCGGAGAAGTTAGCGATATGCAGCAGTTCAATGATATTGCTTGAGGTGCCGTAGACGGTTTTAAAGATTAATAAACCATTGAGCAGAACCGCTAACGCCACTAAGTTGTGGCGTATGGCGATCCAGAAGTTTACGGCCTTTTTTATCAAATGCTTAAAGTGTTTCAATTGCCAGTCGCATCGTAGTTTTTTTGCCAGTATAGGTTAAAAACTAAGTCGGCTTAAGTTTCCTGACAATATTTAATCTGCCCTTGATTGTATGGCCAAAGACATGGGTCATTAACGGCGAAAATCGATACGCTGCTCACCATCATGGTAAATATGACTCACCGCAGGTTGTGTGCTGGCAATTAGTTTGCCGCCTCTAATGGAGTAACGCACAGGCACTTGGCGGCGCAGGGCATCAAAATCACTATCAGCCGGTAGTATGATTAAGTTGCCTGGACGGCCAATTTCAATACCGTATTGCTCACCTAAAGCTAAGGCTTTGGCACTGTGGGTACTGATTAAATCCAAAGACTTATCTAATTGCTCATAGCCCATGATTTGACACACATGCAGCCCCATGTGCAGTACTTGCAGCATGTTGGCAGTGCCCAGTGGATACCAAGGGTCAAACACATCATCATGGCCTAAACACACATTGATATTGCTGGCCAGCATCTCTTTAACTCGGGTTACACCGCGGCGTTTTGGATAATCATCAAAGCGGCCTTGCAAGTGAATGTTAACTAGCGGGTTAGCCACAAAACTAATGCCCGCCATCTTAAGTAAACGGAACAAGCGTGAAGCATAGGCACAGTTATAAGAATGCATGGCGGTGGTGTGGCTAGCCGTGACCTTGTGGCCTATGTCATATTTGTGGGCCAGGGCTGCTAAGGTTTCGATAAAGCGCGATTGCTCATCATCAATTTCATCGCAGTGCACGTCGATTAAACGGTCATATTTTTGCGCTAATTCAAAAATATAGTGCAGAGATTCAATGCCGTATTCACGGGTGAATTCAAAGTGCGGAATCGCGCCAATCACATCGGCGCCAAGCCCTAAGGCTTCTTCCATCAAGGCCTTGCCATTTGGGTATGACAAGATACCTTCTTGCGGAAATGCGACGATTTGCAAGTCAACTACGTCTTTCATCTCAGCTTTAACTTCTAACATAGCGCGCAGCGCCGTCAAGCTTGGATCTGATACATCCACATGGGTACGCACATGTTGAATACCGTTAGCAATCTGCCATGACAAGGTTTGCTTAGCGCGCGCTTTAACATCTTCAATGGACAGTAATGCCTTGCGCTCAGCCCAGCGCTCAATGCCTTCAAATAAAGTGCCTGAAATATTCCAGTTAGGTTCACCAGCGGTTTGAGTGGTATCTAAGTGAATATGTGGTTCACAAAAAGGCGCCATGGCCATGCCGCCTTCACCATCAATCACAGTGGCATTGATCTCAAGCGGGGCGTCGGCTGGATAAATGGCGCTGAAGCGACCATTGTCAATGACAATTTTCTTAAGCCCAGTCTGACCGCGCACTGTGACATTGGTAATGAGCAAGGAGTTATTCATAACGTTTCCTGAAATTTAGGCTTGTTTGGCTTGAATCGGCAGTTGGCGAAAATGGCGGCTCAAGGTATCGAGTAATAAGTAACTGCCAGCACCAGCCAGCACGGCATTCAGTGGCACTATGCCAGGTAATAAATGGCCAGCGGCGACACCTATGGCAACCCCTATAATGGCGGACCAATTAACCATCACTTGTTGGTGTAACGTGTTGGCAATGTCGCTATAGCGCTTGCGGTTCTTAATAAAATCAGCAATCAAAATACCACCGATAGGCGGAATAGCTGCGGATAAAAAGGTTAACCAACCGACGAAATTATTATACAGCCACAAAGCGCAAAAGGTGCCGATTACGCCATTGACTATGGATAAGTATTTGCTTGAAAGACCAGTGATGTTGGCAAAACCTAGGCCAGAAGCGTAGAGGGCATTATCGTTAGTGGTCCAGATATTTAGCCCTAACACGATAATGGCGGGGATAAGTAGGCCTTGGGCTATCATCACTTCTGAAATATCCGCATGCCCAGTGGCGGCAGCGCCCGCGGCGCCAAAGATAAACATCAAGGTATTGCCCATAAAAAAGGCCACCATAGTGACCACAACCGCTGTTTTAGCATTACGTCCGAAACGGACAAAATCGGCCGTTAAGGTGCCAGCAGAAATAAATGACCCCACTACCATGGCGATGGCTAAGGTTAAGCTCATTTGCTCACTTGGGGCGAGTTCTTGTAACGCTGATATGCCGCCCATGCTGGCAATGGCTTCAATCACACTATAACCGCCGAGCATAGCGATGGCAGGCACAGCTATGGCCGATAAGATCATTAGGGCTTTAATGCCAAAGTAAACAGTGGCTGTCATTAAGGCGCCAGAGACTAAGATCAGCACTTGGGTATCTATGCCTGTGGCCTTGTGTACGGGAATGGCAAACATGGCGACGCCAACACCAAACCAACCGACTTGAGTGCCGCCAAGCAGCAATGAGGGTAACCACGAGCCTTTTTCGCCGAATGAGTAGCGCGCCAGTAAGTGCGTAGATAAGCCAGTCGATGCGCCGATATAGCCTAAACAAGAAGTGTAAATACCTAAGATTAAGTTGCCTATGATCACGGCTAGTAGAAAGTCATTGAGATTAAGACCTGTGCCTAAAGTGCCGCCGGTCCACATACTTGCTGAGAAAAACGTCAGTCCTAACATCACCATAGTTAAGGACAGTGTACTTTGCCGTGCGTGTTGCGGCACCTGACCCAAACTGAAATTATTATCACTGCTCATTTTCCCACCTCTTATTTTTTTGTTGTCACAAATTTTTAGGCAAATTTTGCGCATTTTATGGATTTAAACGCTGAGGTCAATGTAAAAAATGAATAAGTTGCTCGTAAAGTTCAATTAACTTTTTAACGCATTGTTTTTAATTGATTTTAAATAACATTCAGAATCACTTAAGTTCTATTTCTGTGTATTTGCGCTGCAAGGTTTTGCTGGAGATTTGCGTTCATGGTCGATGCTGACATAGATAAGTTCCATATTGATGTTGCCCGCGCCTTGGCTTAGTGTGGTGTTATCGCTATAAAAGTAACCTGTCACATGGAGTCGTAATGAGTGAGCACCAAGCGTTAGTCGATTTTATTGAGTACTCAGCAGCAGAGATGCTGATGCGCGCCGAGCAAAACTATCAAGACATTAAGCGGCGCCATTCCATTCGTAAATTTAGCTCGCGCCCGGTGGCTGCCGCCATTATCGAGCAATGCTTATTGGCAGCAGGCACGGCGCCTAATGGCGCTAATCATCAGCCGTGGCATTTTGTGGCGATTCAAAGCGCTGATGTGAAAGCCAAAATCCGCGCGGAAGCTGAAGCCATTGAGCGCGCCTTTTATGAGGGGCGCGGCGGCGAGGAATGGCTAACGGCGCTAAAACCTTTAGGCACCAATGCCAGTAAACCTTATTTAAGCGAAGCGCCGTGGTTAATTGCGGTATTTAGTCAAAAGCGCGGCGGCGCGCAGCAAGATGGCCACAGCCAAAACTACTATGTGCATGAATCTGTAGGCATAGCCACAGGCTTTTTGATTCAGGCGCTGCATCATGCTGGATTGGCAACCTTGACTCATACCCCTAAGCCTATGAGCTTTTTAACTGAGATTTGCGGCCGCGATGCCGACAATGAGCGGCCCTTTATCTTGATAGTGGCAGGCTATCCAGCCCCAGATGCGACTGTGCCAGAGCATGCACTCCAGAAAAAAAGCTTGGCGCAGTTAGCGACCTTTTTATAATGATGGGCTTTAGGTTGTGCTCGTTAAAGTCGTGATTCATTTAAGCCGTAACTCACTTAAGTCGTGATTTTTCTTTTGAGCAACACGCTTTGGCCGCGACTTATCTGGGGCATGTGGATTTAATGCCCCATAACACTCAGCATGAGCTAACCATTGCGCTATTTATTACCATCAAGGAAGTCCCATGACGCAAACATCTGCCAATGTTTTTGCTAGTTGGCTGAGCGGCCAAGCCTTAGCCGAGCATGTCACTCATCCTAATATTCAAGTAGGTGAATACAGTTATTATTCTGGCTATTATCATGGCAAATCTTTTGAAGACATTTGTGTGCGCTATTTACTTGGCGATAGCGTCACCCAAGATGTTTGGGAAGCGGGAATTTATGGGGAAGTTGATAAACTTATTATAGGTAAGTTCTGCTCCATTGCCTCTGGCGCCACCTTTATGCTGGCTGGTAACCAAGGCCATCGTCTCGATTGGATATCGACTTTTCCTTTTGATGCTAAGCAATTTGGTGAGCAAGTCAAAAGCGGCTTTGAGCGCTCAGGTGATACTGTCATTGGTAATGATGTGTGGATTGGCACTGAAGCTATGATCATGCCGGGCGTGCATATTGGCGATGGCGCTGTCATCGGTGCCCGTGCTGTTATTACTAAAGATGTGCCGCCTTATGCCATAGTGGTTGGGCAAAATCGACTATTACGCTATCGCTTTAGTGAATCACAAATAACAGCCTTATTAGCGCTTAAATGGTGGGATTGGCCATTAGCAAAGTTGCAAGCGCAGATGCCGCTAGTTTGCAGTGGCGATATAGATGCCTTTATTGCCTCCGCCAAGTGCTAAGTGAAATAATCAAAGGACATATTGGCTAATGACTGCTGTTGATGTGCTCTCTGCGCCCATTAGAATTGCGACCCTTAATTTATTTAATTTTATTGCGCCGCCCTTGGCTTATTACGAGCAATTTAATATCTATTCTGAGCCGCAGTGGCAGCAAAAGTGCCACTGGATAAGCCGTTATTTGGCTGAGCATCAGCCCGATATCATAGGCTTTCAAGAAGTGTTTAGTGTTGTTGAGTTGCAGCAATTACTGCTGCAAGCGGGTTACCCCTATTTTGCTGTAATCGATAATCCAGAGCTAATCGATGCCTATATCTATCAGCAACCAGTTACAGCGCTTGCTAGTCGTTATCCCATAGTAAATTCTGATGCCCTTAAGGTAGCGCCGCAAGCACGCGCGCAACTTGGGCTGAGCGCTGATTTTAGCTTTAGTCGCAAGCCCTTATGGGCACAAGTTAATATCCCAGGGCTTGGCTTGTGCGATTGCTACGTGGTGCATTTTAAATCAAAGCGATCGCAATTTAATGAGTGTGAAAACGGCAATATCAATGCAGATTTTGGTGATGCCGCTGCCAGTATTCAGCGCTTAGCGGAAGCTAGCTTAGTGCGCAGCGCCTTGCGTAGCCGTTATCGTGAATGCGGCTTACCTATGATATTGATGGGGGATTTTAATGATGCGCTCACCAGTGACTTATTGCAGGGGTTAGTCAGCCCCAATAGGGTAACTAAAGCCAATGCGCCGCACGCTCAAACCCAAGCGCAATCAACAGCGCAAACGTCATCACAGCCACAAGCGCAATCTCAGGGCGCGGCCTTACAACTCTTTGATAGCTTTCATCTGTTTGAACAAGAAACCGGCCAAACGTTAGCGGCGATCCCAACCCACTATTATGGCGGCCATGGCCAAGTGCTTGATTATATATTGTTAAGCCAAGATTTTGCGCCTAGCTATTGCTGGCAACTGGCTTGTGTTGAGGGCTATGAAGTGTTTGATCGCCACCTATTGCGCCCAGATTATGCCTTAGATAGTCACAGCACAGATCATGGGGTCGTGATGGTGACAGTGCAATTGCGGCAATAAGCTCGTAGCGCCTTCGAGGAATTTATCGGGATAAGCCAGTTAGTCATGGCTGATAGGGTGCCAATTTGCTATGATTGCGACCGTGTGCGGCGCCTTGTCGGCGCCGTTTTTATGTTTATAACTCGCCTTCGGGCTAGAGGTTTACCCTTGACCGCTCCAGTTTCTGATACCTGTTTATTTGCTACTTTGCCACTGCGCACTGAGTTGCTGACTAACCTGACGACCTTGGGTTACACCCAAATGACGCCAATCCAAGCCGCCTCTTTACCTTTGACATTGAATGGTAAAGATCTGATTGCTAAAGCCAAAACTGGTAGTGGTAAAACGGCTGCCTTTGGTTTGTGCTTACTCAATAAATTGGATGTGCAGCGTTTTCGCATTCAAACTCTGGTGTTATGCCCAACGCGCGAATTAGCCGATCAAGTAGCGCAGGAAATCAGAAACCTCGCGCGCGGTATTCACAACATTAAAGTGCTGACCTTATGTGGTGGCATGGCTGTTGGCCCACAAATTGGTTCATTAGAACATGGCGCCCACATTATTGTTGGCACCCCAGGTCGCGTATTAGATCATTTAGATCGCGGCCGTTTAGATTTAAGCCATCTGACCACTCTGGTATTAGATGAAGCCGATCGCATGTTAGAAATGGGCTTTGAAAAGCCGCTGCAAGCGATTGTGGATAGCACGCCGCATTATCGTCAAACCATGCTGTTTAGCGCGACCTATCCTGAAAAGATTAAGGCCATGTCAGCGCGTTTCATGACTAAGCCTGAAATGGTCGAAGTGGCCGGTGGCCATGACAATTTAGCCATTGCCCAGCATTTTTATCAGTTAGATCGCAGCGAGCGTTTAGACGCCTTGCGCTTATTGTTACTGGCCGAGCAACCAGAATCTGCCGTGGTATTTTGTAATACCAAAAGTGAGTGTGAGCAAGTGGCCACTAGCTTGCAAAACTGGGGTTTTAGCGCCTTATCACTTAATGGTGATTTAGATCAGCGCGATCGTGACCGCACCTTAGTGCAGTTTGCTAACAAGAGCATCAACGTGCTGGTAGCTACCGACGTAGCCGCCCGTGGTTTAGATATCGATAATCTTGATGCGGTATTTAACTTTGAGTTAGCCCATGAGCCTGAATTGCACATTCACCGCATTGGTCGTACTGGCCGTGCTGGCGCCCAAGGTAAAGCCTTTAGCTTTTGCCGCAGCAATGATGACTACAAGATTGCCTTGCTGGAAGAAGCTTTAGATATCAGCATTCAATATGATCATTTGCCAAGTGATAGCGTGTTAAGCCGTATGCCGGCTGAGCCACAAATGATTACTGTGCTGATTGATGGCGGTAAGAAAGATAAGTTACGCCCAGGTGATGTGCTTGGCGCATTAACCGCCGACAAGCAGTTAACCGGTGATGATATTGGTAAAATTATGATTACTGATATCCGCAGCTTTGTGGCTATCAAGCGTCCTTCAGCCCGTATTGCGTTAGCGATTCTGGCCAAAGGTAAGCTTAAGGGTAAAAACTTCCGCGCGACCTTAATGCAAAATCGCGACTAGTATTGGCTTTGCTAGCGTTAACTTGATTAACGCTAGCGCTTGGCTTCTAGTGCAAGCTTCTAGACATTAGTCACTAGCGCCTGAATTAATCCAGCTCATAAAAAAACGCCGATAACTGAGTTATCGGCGTTTTTTTATGGGCGTTCATCGGGGGGGTACTGATTTAAGCAGTAATCCCCCATGACAGCCTTAAGGCTATTAGGCAGAGTGCGAGCGACGCTGGCCTTGAAAGTTACCTTTGTTGGCTTTAGGCGCAGGCTTAGCATCAGAGCGGCTGCCTTCAGCTTGACGCTGCGGCTTGCTGTTAGCGTATGGGTTTTCACCTTCGCTTTTAGCTCGTGCTGGGCGCGGCGCTTGGCTCTTGCTAGCCGCACTGGTGCGGCTATTGCCATTACCGGCATTAGCATTGCTTGAGCGACGCTGACCTTCAGCATTAGCTCTTGGTTTAGCTGGGCCGCGGCCTTGGCTTTGCTTAGGCTTGGTTGAAGTGCTAGTGGCGCCTGGGCCAGTTGGTACTTCTTGAGTCGGCTCATAACCTTCAAACACCTTACGGGTTAAGGTTTGACGAATTAGCTTCTCAATGTCGCGCAGCATTTTAGTTTCTTCGCTGCTCACCAAAGATACGGCATGACCAGTGGCGCCTGCGCGGCCAGTACGGCCAATACGGTGCACATAGTCTTCAGCCACTTGTGGTAAGTCAAAGTTAACTACTTGCGGTAATTGCTCGATATCTAAACCGCGGGCGGCGATATCGGTTGCCACTAAGGCTTTTACTTTACCGGCTTTAAAGTCAGCTAAGGCTTGAGTACGAGCATTCTGGCTCTTGTTGCCATGAATGGCCGCGGCAGAAATACCGTGGTCATCTAAATAACGTGCCAGACGATTAGCGCCATGCTTAGTGCGCGAGAACACTAATACTTGGGTCCAGTCATACACTGCAAACAGTTCAGTTAACAGGGCAGCTTTGCGGCTTTTATCAACGGTAGTGATCCACTGAGTGACAGTCGTTGCTGTGCTATTTCTTGGGGTCACAGAAATTTCAACCGGATCGTTCACTAAGCCTTTAGCCAGTTCACGAATGTCATCGCTAAAGGTGGCCGAGAACATTAAGTTCTGACGCTTAGGCGGCAACATTTTTAAGATGCGGCGAATATCGTGAATAAAGCCCATGTCCAGCATGCGGTCGGCTTCATCTAATACCAGAATTTCGAGTTTATCGAATTTCACAGCGCCTTGCTGTTGCAAGTCCAGTAAACGGCCTGGGGTGGCAACCAGTACATCAACGCCACGACGCAATTCAGCGATTTGTGGATTGATAGACACGCCGCCGAATACGACTGTGCTTTTTAACGGTAAATACGCACTGTATTGCTTAACGTTTTCGCTAATCTGTGCTGCTAACTCACGAGTTGGAGTCAGCACTAAGGCACGGATACTCACGCCGCGAGTTCGCCCGCCACTGCTTAATAACTGTAACATTGGCAGGGTAAAACCTGCAGTCTTGCCTGTCCCCGTTTGCGCAGCCGCCATAATATCACGGCCAGTTAATACGGCTGGGATGGCTTGTGCTTGGATTGGGGAAGGAGTTTGGTAACCTTGTTCAGCTACCGCTTTTAAAATCGGGGCCGACAGACCCAGGGAGGCAAAGCTCATGCATTAATCTCTTGTTGCGTAGTGCTAATAAGCCCCTACGCCAAATACGGCGGCAGCATTAAATTAGCAATGCGGCCTGAAGGTCGGGCAGCTTACCCGATCTTGGGCTTAATGGCTATCAATTAAACAGTCTTGGCCTTAGCTGTGGCCATAAACAGCGGCACTTCCAAGCTTAATGGCTGCATTTACTGTGTTTTTTTGATCTACATCAATTTATGTGAGTCGGCTAACAAAAGTCAGCGTGATGGTTTATCTCTGGCCTGTGGCCTGCGATACTGGCGGCAATACATAAGTAGTTAAAGTAGTAAGTAAGGTTTCATGGATAAGTCGCGGGAAAAACAGCTGATCCAATGGCTCAAGCAGCAACAAAAGGCTTGTGGTCGTTTTGTGCAGTTAACGGTACTACTGGGGTTAGTAAACGGTGTGGCCTTAGTGGCTCAGGCGTATTTGCTGGCAAAAGTGTTAGATGGTGTGGTGATGGCAGGCCGTAGCGCCGCTGATTTTAGCGAGTATTATCTCGCCTTTGTCGCCTTATTATTAGTGCGCGCCGCCTTAGCCTACGGGCGTGAGCGTTTAAGCTTTATGGCAGGAATGCGCCTTCGGCAAACATTGCGCGCAGCAGTGCTTGATAAGCTGGCGCGTTTAGGCCCTGCCTACATTAAAGGGCGACCTGCCGGCAGCTGGGCCAGTGTGGTGCTTGAGCAAGTAGAAGACTTGCAAGATTTTTATGCCAGATATTTACCGCAAATGAGCCTAGCGGCATTCATCCCTGTGATAATTCTGGCGGTGGTTTTTCCGTTAAATTGGGTGGCTGGCGCGATTTTATTGCTGACAGCGCCGCTCATACCACTGTTTATGATCTTAGTGGGCTGGGGCGCAGCGGAAGCGAATCGTCAAAACTTTCAAGCCTTAGCGCGCTTAAGTGGCCACTTCATGGATAGGCTTGCCGCCTTAGCTAGCCTTAAGTTGTTCTATCGCGGTGACAGTGAGTTACAAGCCATTTCCAATGCCAGTGAAGAATTTAGAAGCCGCACTATGTCAGTGCTAAAGCTGGCCTTTTTAAGCTCGGCTGTGCTTGAATTCTTTGCGGCGGTTTCCATTGCGGTATTGGCTGTGTATTTTGGTTTTAGCTATTTAGGCCATTTGAATTTTGGTCATTATGGCGAGCCCATTACCTTGTTTATCGGGCTATTTGTGCTGATTTTAGCGCCTGAGTTTTATCAGCCGCTGCGTGATATGGGCACGCATTATCATGCTAAAGCGCAAGCGGTGGGTGCCGCTGAATCTTTACTTGAATTGTTATCCCACGATGAAAGCCTTAACTCTGGCACCGCAAGCGTAGATGGGCCGATTGCTATTAGCGCCAAAGACTTAGTGGTGTATAGCCATGAAGGTCAAACTTTGCTGGGGCCGATTAGTTTTGAGCTGGCAGCCAATCAATCTATGGCGTTAGTTGGGCCAAGTGGCGCGGGTAAAACTAGCTTAATCAATGCATTGCTTGGTTTTTTACCTTATCAGGGGTCACTTGTTATTAATGGGGTTGAGCTTAATCAATTAGATATGGCGGCATGGCGCGCTAAGCTTGCTTGGCTCGGGCAAGAGCCGCAGCTATTTTTTGGCTCAGTGCGCGACAATATTGCCATGGGGCAAACTGAATTAAGTGCTGATGAGTGCCGCAAGTTATTAACGGCGGCGCATATTAGCGAATTTAGCGACAAGCTCGATTGCATCATCGATGAGCACAGTGGCGGCATTTCTGTGGGGCAAGCCCAGCGCATTGCCTTAGCGCGCGCCTTGGCGCAATCGCCGCAGTTGTATTTACTCGACGAACCTACCGCCAGTTTAGATTTTCATAGTGAGCAACATGTAGTGGCGGCGCTAAATGAGGCGACGGCGGCGCGCTCCTGCATAATGATCAGCCACAGATTAGATTTGCTGAAACAGCAAAGCGATATTTTAGTGCTAGATAAAGGCTTGTTAGTGCAGCAGGGCAGTTATGCTGAGCTCGCGCAAACTCCTGGGGTATTTAACGATATGTTAAGTGAGTTGTCGCTAAGCTCGCAGTTAATGACGAGCGTGGCTCCAAGCAAGGAGAATAACTAATGCGCGTATTATTGCCGCTAATTAAATTGTTCTCGCGCCAATCATTATTGATGAGTTTAGGTATTTTACTGAGCTTCACGACGTTGGCCACAGGCTTAGGCTTGTTGTCGTTATCGGGCTGGTTTTTATCAGCAACGGCAGTGGCGGGATTAACGGTTGCTACAGCGCAGGCGTTTAACTTTTTTACCCCAGCGGCTGGGGTGCGTTTTTTATCGATATCGCGCACTGCAAGCCGTTATGGCGAGCGTTTAGTCACCCACGAAGCCACTTTTAGATTACTGACTGAGCTTAGGGTTTTTGTCTGGCAAAAAATTCTGCCATTAAGCGCGGCCAACCTTAAAGGCTTGCGCCAAGGCGATATGTTGAATCGCCTAGTGGCGGACATTGATACCTTAGATCATCTCTATTTACGCTTGCTGACGCCATTAGTGGCAGCATTAGTGATGATTGCTTGCTTGTATGGTTTGATGTCATGGATAGATGCGAGCTTAGCCTTAGTGATGGTGTCATCGTTGCTATTGGCATGGGGGCTATTACCCGCATTATTTTATTGGTTAGGCAAAGATCATGGCCGCGCCTTAGTTGATACTAAGCGCCAATATCGCATTCAACTACTTGAATTTATTCAAGGTCAAGCAGAGCTAACCTTGTTTGGCGCCGATAAACGTTATCGCCAGCGCTTAGATAAGGCGGAGCAGGCCTTGTTAAGTAGCCAAGTGAAAATGGCAACTGTCACGGCTTGGAGTCAAGCCGCCTTAGTTATTGCCAGTGGCACCACTATTTTACTGATGTTGGTGTTGGCAGCCGATGGCGTGGGTGACAATGCCGCGCCTGGCCCAATGTTTGCCTTAATGGTGTTTGCCGCCATGGCTTGCTTAGAGATGTTGATGCCGTTAGCGGGCGCGTTTCAGCATTTATCTTCATGCGTTTTGGCGGCGCAGCGTTTAGATGAGCTGACATCGCAAACCCCTGCGGTCACTTTTGGTGATAGCGATAAGCTTATTAGTCGCGGTGAGATTGAGCTTGCTAATCTCAGCTTTGGCTATCTTGCCAATACTCCTGTGCTTAAGGGCATTAATCTCACCGTAAAAGCTGGCAGTAAAGTCGCGCTACTTGGGCAAACAGGGTCTGGTAAATCAAGCCTGCTAGCCTTATTAACCCGTGATTGGTTGGCGTCCATTGGCACTATCAGCATTGATGGCACAGAGCTTCAAGATTACAGCGAGCATAATCTGCGCCTTGGCATGTCGGTCATGAGTCAGCGTGTGGTGCTGTTAAGTGCAACCGTGCGCGATAACCTTAAGCTTGCGCTTATGCCACAGCAACAAGTCACCGACGCTGAACTGATTGCCGTGCTTGAGCGAGTCGGTCTTGAAGTATTAACCCAAGGCGATGATCCGTTAGCTGAATGGCTAGGGGATGGTGGCAGACAATTATCGGGCGGTGAGCGCCGGCGCATAGGTATTGCGCGTTTGCTATTGCGTGATGCGCCGTTATTACTGCTGGATGAACCAACAGAGGGCTTAGATAAGCGCACAGAGCGTGAAATTCTGGCACTACTATTTGAATTTGCTAAAGATAAAACCTTGCTGATGATTAGTCATCGTTTAACGGCCATGGCGCATATGGATGAAATTCATTTGCTGGATGATGGCGTGATAAGCGCAAGCGGCGATCATACGAGTTTGCTTGCAAGCAATGAATATTATCAGAGCTTATATCAACGTATTTAATCAGTTATGCAGTGTGAATGATGCAGTCTTGGAGAATGCTCGGCGCTGCATTGACATGCTTTAGCTCGAATGGTTTAGTGTATTGGTTTTAGCTTGTTGGTTTTAGCTTGTTGGCTTTAGCTTGTTGGATTTAGTTTTCTAGATTTAGCGGGTTGGAACTAGGGGATGGTTAATCGTCTTGAGCTATGGTCGCTAGCCTGCACTAAGACTAAGTCTATGCACTAAATATTAAGTCTTAAGCATTAAGAGAAAGTGAGTGTGGCAAAAGTCGCACTCACTTTTTTTATCGCTAAAATTCGGCGACTAATTTGGAATTAGTGGCTGCGGCTAAACTTTTTAGCGGCTGCGGGTAAACTTGTTAAAGGATAACTGTCCTACAGGCTCTGGCAGCGCTACTGGCGCTGTTATCAGGCTTGGCGCTGTTTCATGACCGCCGCAACCACAACCGCCGCCACAGCCACCTTTTTTGGCATGATTAAGCGATGGCCGCGCATCAGACATAGCTATCAGGGCTAATTCACCCGCCATATATTGCGAGCGTAAATTATCTATGCCTTGGCGGTAATCGCCTTGATACACCTTAATGCCTGCGCTGTGTAATTTGCCGAGCATACGCTCACCAATATTCTGCACTATGATGGCTTTGGCGCCTTGGCGCTTAATCAGGTTGAGCATAGCTTTTTTGGCCGCGCAGCCGCTTTTAGCATCGGGTGCTACTGCTGGGTTATCAAATTCGCTAATGGCGCCATTGGCATCATAAAGAGCAATAGTTTTAGCCTTAGTAAAGTGAGTGGCCATATGATTGCGACTGATGGGGATTGCTAGCATGGTTACCTCGGTAAATGTTGCAGCTTGGGCAGTGATGGCCAATTGGCAGCAGGGAGCAATAACAGAGCGGTTATTTTGCCCAAGATAAGGCTTAAGGTCTGTGGCTACCTTCTCATTTTACGGCTCTGAAGATGAAGCTTATTGAGCATTTACAAGCTGGATTTTACTGCGCGGCGCTAATAATTGCAGAATAACAAAAAAGGCTGCCACGGCAGCCTTTTACTAGGTGATTAGTAAGAAATGAAATTAATCGTTGTCGATTTCTACTTCGCAATTTGAAATTTGGTTGATACCAACTATTTCACATTCAATTTCAACCCGTTTGCCCACGTACTGCTTTAAGGCGCCATCAACATCTTTATAACCGAAGATAGTTGGGATGCCATCAGTACCAGCCTGAACCACACCCTCAATTTCTATGTTGCTCTCGTCATCGCCGCGCTCAATTTCAACCACTATATACTGGTCATTTTGCTCGTAGCCAGAGAGTTCAACCCATTGAGTGCCATTCACTTGATTTGACGGAATGTCATCAAACTGGATATTTGCTGCTGCAATGAACTCAATACCATTCATGGTGATTTTATTCAGTGTGTTATCGTATTGAGCCTTACCTGGCACTTCAAATTCAGCGCTTTCGATACCAGTGACCTTGTGATCGGCATCATCAAATTCAATTTTGGAAGCTTTAATATTGGCAGCACTTAAATCCCATGTGCCTTCAACTTCAATGCTGACACCAGGTTTAAGGCTGTTTATATCGCCATCTTCGAATTTAGTTTCTTTGGGAATGGCAACTGAGCGGTTTTGGTTGATCACTAAGTGATCTTTATTTGGGCTAACCCAGCTAATGATGCCTTCAACTTCTAATTCGTTGTCTTCACCAAGCAAGTCTTTGTAGTTTGGGTTATCGATTTCAACGTCAGTCGCTGTTAAGGTAAATACATCATTTTCCTCAGTTAATACACCTTCAACTTCAACCCAATCACCTTGCTTAATATCGTTCAATTCGCTTAGGCTAGCAGTTACAGTCACTTTGCCTAATTTGAAGCTATTACCCTTAAGTTCAGTTACTAGGCCTTCGAGTTCAGTCTTAGGGTTAGCATCATCTTCGAGTTCAATATAGGTCGCTTGAATGATGTTGCCATCGATAGCATAGCCACTGATCTCAACAAATTTGCCAATGATTTTTTCATCTAAAACGCCATCGAATTGGGCATTCTTGGTCAGCACTTTCATGCCAGCGATCATTAGGTTGTTATCAGCATCAATAGTGCTAACTGGCGCCGTCATCAAGCTATCAAAGATGATGGTTTTAGCATCACTTGAAATAGTTAATTGCATGCCAACTTTTAAGTTAGCCAAATCCAGTGGTGGTTGCGTGCGGCTAGGTACTGGATTAATGGTGGCACCAGATACATTCACTTCTTGCTTGTTGATGGTCAAGGTGCTTTTTTCTAAAGATATCTTAGTCAATTCACCAGAGATCACCTTAGCTAATGGGGTTGGTGTTGGTGGAGTTACAATAGTGTCATCACTACCTGAACCACCACAAGCTGATAAACCCGCGACTAAAGGTAAAATATAAAGGCTGCGCTTCATGATAAATGCTCTTGGCTAATTGAAATTGGCATAATCTTACTCTTTGATAATGCCATTATCTAGCGAATGAAGCTGAGTTCATCAAATTGTAAGATTAGGGTATCATTTTGATACGTTTGTGTGTTTTGGTGGGTTTGCCCGCGCTAGCGGGCAGGTCAGCGTCAAAATATTAAACTAGCCTAGGCGTTTGGCAAAATCTAGATAACGCATCACTTCAGCTTCCGGAAAACGTATTTCATTCCCTTCGCTAACACTACTGAGTAAATTTTCACGAGCATAACGTTTGATGGTCGCTGGGGATTTATCCAAAATTTTACACACTTCTTCCAATGTCAGTAACTTGTCACTCATGATTCCATTTCCTCTGTGATCCTGTGGGGCTAAGACCTGCGATTTATCCAAAAACTAGGCCTGTGGCAAGTATAGTCAAAGAATGCTGAGCTCACTTAGCTTGCGCCCATTTCGCCATGCTAAGGTTTTACTTGTTTGAAAACACTCGGTAAAGTAGCGCATCGGTTTTTGTTAGGCGGTGCTATGTTGTCAGGTTTGTTATTTGTATTAGTCCCTCTGTTACTTGGCTATTTAGTGGTGTTAAAGCGCGCTAAATGGCTTGAGCTTATTAATAGTGTCTGCGGTTACTTGGTGATAGTGATTTTGTTTTTGATGGGCATGAGCCTTGCCAAATTAGATCAATTGGGGCAAAACCTGACGCAAATTGTCACCATAGCGGGCACCTTATTTGTGTGTATCAGCGTGGGTAACTTGCTGGTATTACCGTTACTTGACCGCTTATGGCACCCTAAAGTCGATGCCCATAAAGTGCCGTTACCGTTTAAATCTATGCTTAAGGATTCCGGCAAACTGATTGGCTCTGTGATAGTAGGGCTTCTGGTTGGTTTAGTCGTAGTGAGTGTGGTGGCTAATGGCTTGTTTTGGGTCGAGCGCGGTAGTGAGCTAATTTTATTGTTTTTACTGCTGCTTATTGGCATTGGGCTGCGTAATTCAGGCATGTCACTTAAGCAAATTTTGGTCAATCCCAAGGCGATGATTTTAGCTGGCGCCGTTATCTTGTCATCTTTGCCGGGCGGTTTAATTGCCGCTTGGATATTAGGCTTTAGCTGGAATCAAGGCTTGGCCTTAGCGTCTGGCTTTGGCTGGTATTCGTTAACTGGGATTTTAGTGAGCGATCACTTAGGGCCTGTGATTGGCACTGGCGCGTTTTTAAATGAACTCATGCGCGAACTGGTGGCCTTGCTACTAATCCCTGCACTCATTCAGCGCTACCCTTACACTACTGTGGGTTACGCGGGGGCCACGGCTATGGATTTTACCTTACCAGTTATTCAGCAAGCGGGCGGTAATCAGTTTGTGCCTATTGCCATTGTCAGCGGCTTTATTTTGAGTTTGGCTGTGCCCATCCTAGTAGTGTTTTTTATGACCTTGTAGTAATTCACGCGCCAGCAAAGTTTATGGCCATGTTAGTGGTGACCTTGATTATTCCATTTGTTATTTATCAGCGAATGCGTAGCAAAAATCCACTGTCAGCGGGCGTGTTTATGCTGGATGATGCCGCTATGGATAAACAGAGCTAAACGTTAGACTTAAAACGACATGCCTAATAATAAACGCCAGCTTAGCTGGCGTTTATTTATTGTGACTTTTGGTATGCAAGGTTTAGAGCTAGTGCTTAATTGTTAGCGCTTAATAGTTGGCACTTAAGAGTTAGCACTTAAGCGCAATCAAGGCTGACAGTATCTCTTGGCTGTTAATGGCTTGGTCGCTAATGATTTCAATGCGCGAATCCATGGCATCGTCTAATTCTGTAATAGTTAAATCACTCTCTAAGCGATTAAAAGCCGCAATGCCATCTGGGGTAATAAATACCGCCTTGAGTCTTAGGCTGGTAATGCCATCGATAGTGGCTAATAAGCCGCGTAAATCAAATTGCCACTGACTATTAAACATCCAGCCAGAGCTGAAATGGCCATCAAGCTGCTGCTGATAACTGGCTATGCCTTGAGGGTTAAATGTTGGCAGCTCGGTGGCGCTATTTTCAGCAATGGCTGGGCGTAATAAATTCGCGCTGGCCGCTTTTGAACTTTTGAGGTTCACCGTGGTTGCTTGCGCCAGTGTTTGCAGAATATTGGCAATGGCGGACTGCTGATAACCATGGGCTAAAATCGGCGCCTTAAGTGCTAGCTCTGTGGTTAATTGTTGCAGCGCCGTCAATTCATCCGCTTGATAGCTATCGGCTTTGGTGGCAATGATTAAGTCACTGATAGAGAGCTGTTCTAAAAAGTGCGCAGATTGCAGGTAGCGCTCATCGCTAAGCTTAGTGGCATCGACTAAACACAGGCTGGTTTGCAGTTTAAGTACGTTGGCAAAATGCTCTGATTGCAATAATTTAAGGATTTGTCGGGGATGACCAAGACCAGAGGGTTCAATCAACAAGCGGTCGGGACGCACTTGGCGTAAAATCTGATTAATGGCGATATGGGTCGGCACGCCACTGGCGCAGCACATACAGCCGCCAGAGACTTGCTTAATATGCACTTGGTGTTTGGATGAAAGTAATGCTGCATCTAAGCCCACTTGGCCAAATTCATTGACCAGTACCGCCCAGGTTTCATGGTCAGGTTTTTCAGCCAAGAGCTGCTGAATTAGGCTAGTTTTACCTGCTCCCAAAAATCCGGTAATCACATTTACGGCCACAGCTTGAATGATCATGCTTACTCATTATTAACGGCAAATTGCGAGAGGATAACATACATGGCTGGTAAAATTTTGCCACTTTTGCTGAGGATTATGTGGCTGGTTGTTAGCAAAAAAGCAGCCCGTAGGCTGCTTAGGTATAATCACTACTATCTATCAAACATTATTAGCAGCATGGCCGTTAACGCTTGATGGAGAGCGATTAACTATCCCCCAATGACAGCAAGGTAGTGTTACCGCCAATGGCCGTGATGTTGTTAGTGCGGGTCTTTTCAGTCACAAAGCGGCTTAAGTAATGTGGGCCGCCAGCTTTGGGGCCTGTGCCCGATAAACCTTGGCCACCAAAGGGTTGCACGCCAACCACCGCGCCAATTTGGTTACGGTTAATATAGACGTTACCCACATTAAGGCGGCTGGCTAAATTAAGGGCGTGACCTTCGTTGCGGCTATGTATGCCCAAGGTTAGGCCATAACCTGTGCTGTTGATTTCGTTAATCACGGTATCTATCTTGTCGGCTTGATAACGAATGACATGCAAAATTGGGCCAAAATGCTCTTTCTCTAGCATTTTAATCGAACTAATTTCAACGGCATAAGGGCTGACAAAATGACCATGCTCACAGACACTTGGCAGCGCTAGCTGTTTAATGGTGCGACCAACTTGTTGGATGTGATTGATGTGCGCATTCAAATTCGCTTTAGCGGTAGCATCAATTACAGGGCCAACATCGGTTTGATAGTCACTCGGATTACCTATCACCAATTCATCCATAGCGCCTTGCAGTAACTCAAGTACTCGCTCGGCAATTTCTTCCTGCAGATAGAGCACTCTAAGGGCTGAGCAGCGCTGGCCCGCACTGGTAAATGATGATGATACAACATCGTTCACCACTTGCTCAGGCAGGGCGGTGGAGTCCACTATCATGGCATTTTGACCACCGGTTTCTGCAATCAAAGGTAAAATGGCGCCTGGGCGCTCCGCTAACGTCATATTGATGCGCTTAGCAGTTTGGGTGGAACCGGTAAAACACACGCCAGCAATGCGGGCATCAGAGGTTAACTGCGCGCCAACGTCGGCACCGGTGCCGGGTAAAAATTGCAATACATTGCTTGGAATACCGGAGGCGTGCGCCAGTTGCACCGCGCGATAGGCGATGATACTGGTTTGCTCAGCAGGTTTAGCTATAACGCAGTTTCCTGTGGCTAAGGCGGCAGATACTTGGCCTAAGAAGATAGCGAGTGGAAAGTTCCATGGGCTAATACACACAAAGGTGCCGCGCCCAAGCAAAAATAATTGATTAAGCTCGCCCGTTGGGCCTGCTAATAATTCAGGTTTAGCCATCATCTTTTTGGCGTTAAGGGCGTAATAGCGGCAAAAATCCACGGCTTCACGCACTTCATCAATACTGTCTTGTAAGCTCTTGCCAGCTTCGCGCACACATAACGCAATTAACTCATCGCGATTTTCTTCCAGTGCATCGGCCAATTTTTGTAAGGCTTGGGCGCGCTGCTCAACTGGAGTATCGCGCCAGCTGGCAAAGGCGGTATTAGCGCTCGCCAGAGCCATTTCTACGGCTTGTTTGTCGGCAAAATCGATGGTGCCTACTTGTTGGCGAGTATCAAAGGGGCTTAACACCGGGTGACGCGCGCCTGATAACACTTCGCCATTGACCACGGGACCTGCTTGCCATTGATGCTGCTTAAACTCTTCAATAGCGCTGAAAAATGGCGTGGCTTGGGATTGAATGTTCATGTTAAGTCCTTTTGAATTACGTCGCTCCTCGCCAAAAATATGGGTTGGCAGGGCAATCTTAGTATTAGCTAAACTGGCAAATCCGTTAAGTGTGATGAGTGGGTGGGCGACTAAGGTCTCTATCGGGGTTTTTGGGTCCACCAGTTTATGCACGAACGAGGTATTAGCACCATTTTCTAATAAGCGTCTGACCAAGTAGGGCAGTAAATCTTTATGAGCACCAACTGGGGCATAAATGCGTACTGTTTTGATTAACTTTTGGCTGAGCATAGTGTCATACAATTCTTGCCCCATGCCATGCAGGCGCTGGAATTCAAGCGGGCGCGCGCCATCATACATGTGCAAAATTGAGGCGACAGATTGGGCGTTGTGAGTGGCAAATTGCGGATAAATGGCACCAAGTGTGTGTTCGCTTAATAAGTAGCGAGCGCAGGCTAAATAGGATACATCGGTTGAGGCTTTACGGGTAAATAGCGGGTAGCCGCCTTCGCCTGCCACTTGTGCCCACTTGATTTCACTGTCCCAATAGGCACCTTTGACTAAACGCACCGGGATGATGTCGCCATGCTCTTTGGCTAAGCGGGTAATCCAGCACAATACTGGCAGCGCACGTTTGGAATAGGCTTGTACCACTAAGCCTAATAAGCCCCAGCCACGCACAGCGCTGGATTCAAACAGTTTTTGGAATAAGCGTAACGACAACTCTAATCTATCGACTTCTTCGGCATCTATCGAAATACCGACATTCACGCTGCGAGCTATGGTGATAAGTTGCATCACGGTGGCATAAAGTTCAGTGAGAACTCGTTCTTGATTGGCGACTTCATACCTTGGGTGCAGCGCCGATAACTTGATAGAAATGGTGGGGCGCGGCGACTCTTGCTCGTTATATTCATGACGGCCAAGGGTGCGAATGGCTTCGGCATAATCGTTAAAATATTTACGCGCATCGGCGGCGGTTAAGGCCGCTTCCCCAAGCATATCGTAAGAATGGGTATATCCCAGTTTACGAGTATCTTGGCTGTTGCTAATCGCCTCAGTGACAGTGCGACCAAGCACAAACTGTTTGCCCATGATTTTCATGGCGGCATACATGGCTTTGCGAATAACGGGTTCACCCAAACGATTGATTAGGCGATTAAGTAAGTGACTTGGAGTGCCATCGACTTGCTTGTCCATAGCCACTATTTTGCCCGTCAGCAGTAAGCCCCAGGTTGAGGCATTGACTAACACAGAGTCACTTTGCTTGATGTGTTTATCCCATTTGGCGCCAGATAACTTATCTTCAATTAATGCATCAGCCGTTGCGGCATCAGGGATACGCAGTAAAGCTTCGGCAAGGCACATCAAGATAATGCCTTCATCGGTTTCCAGGGTATATTGCTGCAAAAAGGCATCGACGCCTATCATCATGCCTTTCTTTTCAAACTGCCGAACTTTAGTCACTAAATGACTCGCATTGCGAGTGATAGCTTCTATGTCGTTGGCATCACTAGGAAGCAGTGTGATGAGTTGTTTAAGGTATGATTCTTCATCGACGATATAGTTATTACTGATAGCGTTAAATAGCTCATCGAGAGGGGCTTGGGCATATTGCCCTGCCAGTACAGTACTCGCATTGAACATGGTCATGATCCTTTGGCCTGTAAGTCGATAGGGACATTTTGTGTGGTTAGTTGTTTTGTTTTGTATCTAAAATGTATAAGCTTGCGGCGATTATAACCTGAGAATGTGAGCTTGGACACTTGAGTGTTACGTGTGATTTTGCGCTGTTTTACGCTTGGTATGACGGATGTTTTTGTTGACGCTGTTGTTTGTGATGAGTGGCAATCAGGCATAAAAAAGCCGCAGTAGGAACTGCGGCTTAAGTGTTAAATTTGGCAATTTGACGCGACTAACTTACATCCAGCGATTTTTTTTACGACGCTGAGGTTTTGGCAGGTAGACTAAGAATATCCCTAAGACTAAGCCAACAAACGCAATCAAGGCGCCTTCTTGCCACAGCTTATATTCTTGGCTGTCTTTGATTTGCTTTAACTCAGACGCCAGACTATCGCGCTCTTGCGTGGTAGTCGTGAGTGTTTGATTAAGCTCAGCCAGTTGCGCCGACATCTGACTATTGTCAGAAGAGGTTGACGCTTTATCTTCAATCAATTGCTTAACTTGTGCTTGGCTCGCTGCCAGTTGCTTTTCAAGCTCAGGCACACGGACTCTAAAGCTTGGTTGACTATTGAGTTCTGCGCTCTTAATCCAACCTTCACGACCTTTGTGGTCAATGATTTTAGTGTAAGCACCGCTGACTTCACCGAGCTTTTTCACTTGTTGGCCGGCTTCAACGCTGCCTAGAATACGAAACTCTTTGCCTGGACCACCATGGATGTAAGTGAAAATATCTTCTGAAACGTAGCTGGTTTGCGGATTAGCCAATGCCATTGGGCTGGCCAAAAATACACATATCAAAGAAAGCACTCTAAACACTTTTTTGTCTCACAGTCATAAAGTTGCACACATGCTAGGGATTGTCAGGCACCAATGCAAGAGGGAAGTCGTTAGACTTCCCTCTTGTAAGTGAGTTTTTGTGGCCTAACAGACGTTAGGAGCCAAAAATACCCTTAATGATGTAGAAGAAGATGATGGCCAAGCCAGCACCCGCAGGCAGGGTAACAACCCAAGACACTACGATATTACGCACTACACCTAAGTTAATCGCAGCAATACCACGAGCCATGCCCACACCTAACACTGCACCTACTAAGGTTTGAGTGGTAGAGATAGGTAAACCAGTACCAGATGCAATAACTACTGTGGTAGCAGCAGCCATTTCAGCAGCAAAACCACGGCTTGGGGTTAAGTGAGTAATGTTCTTACCAATGGTTTGCATTACGCGCTGACCAAAGATAGCCAGACCCAACACAATACCAAAGGCGCCCAGTGGTAAAATCCACCACACCAGAGTAGATGTTGATGAAATAACGCCGCCGCTTTCAACCACAGATACAACTGCAGCCAAAGGACCAATAGCATTAGCAACATCGTTCGAACCGTGAGCAAATGCCATAGAACAAGCAGTAACTACCATTAGGATAGCGAATACTTTTTCAACGTTGGCATACAAGGTTGCACGAGTACTGTTTGAATCCATTTTTAAGCGTGAAATCATTATCTTACCTATTAAACCCACGACGATAGCAATTGCTAATGCCAGTGAATAAGCTTCGGTATTAGATAAGTTCAAGCCAATATGGGTCAAACCTTTAGTGATAGTCACTAACGACATGATGAAGCCTGCGAATGCCATGTAAAATGGCACATAACGCTTGGCATTCGCCAGAGGATCATCAGTGTTGAAAATTAACTTCTGTACGCTTTGGAAAATCAAGAATGCGAGGAAACCGGAGATCGCCGGCGTAACCACCCATGAGCCAACAATACCGCCTACTTTGCCCCAAGATACTGCATCCATACCCACGCCGACTGAGGCGAAACCTATGATGGCGCCAACAATAGAGTGAGTAGTAGATACTGGCCAGCCTAATGCCGAGGCTACAACTAACCAAATACCCGCAGCCAGTAAGGCTGAAATCATACCGTAAACTAATAGTTCAGGCTGAGCCGTAAAATAGGAGGAATCAATAATACCATTGCGTATGGTACTAGTTACTTCACCACCGGCTAAATAGGCACCGGCAAATTCGAAGATCATCGCAATGATAATCGCTTGTTTAATCGTGATGGCGTTGGAACCTACTGAAGTACCCATGGCGTTAGCCACGTCGTTGGCACCAATACCCCAAGCCATTAAAAAACCAAACAGTGCCGCGAGACCAATCAGCATCGGTCCATTGGTTACTAATACTTCAACCATGTTATTACCTTGAAAATCAAGTTATTAGACACGAGCCAACAACAGCTCTAAACGGGAACCGACACGTTCTGACAAATCTGACAGATCGCCAACCCATTCAATAATTTTATAAAGGAACATGACATCGATAGGGTTCAGCTCGGCTTCCATGGCAAACAGTTGACGACGCACTTGGATCTGTAAGTCGTCGGTATCTTCTTCGATGACATCGAGTTCAGCAATCATTTTAGCCACTAAGTCTACTTCGCGTCCGCGAAAACCTGTTTCTAATAAATCATCTAACTCATTGATGGCACTTTTTGCCAAAGCAGTCGCATCGATACAACGCGCTAAATAAGCTAAAAACGGCGCTTGCATACTGGCAGGCACTTGTAATTGACGGCCGATAACACGACCAGAAATATCTTTGGCTTTATTGGCGATTTTGTCTTGCTGAGTTAAAAGCTCCAGCAAATCGGTGCGTTCTACAGGCATAAATAAGCCGCTAGGCAGAGTTAAACGAATTTCTCTTTTAAGGAGGTCGCCTTCTCTTTCTAATTGGCTGATTTGTTTTCTCAACTCAACTGCTTGATCCCAGTCACCCGACATCGAAGCTTCGAAAAATGGGACTAGTAATGAAGCGCAGTCATGTACTTTGTCAATGTGATCTAGCAGAGGTTTAATTGGCGATTTTGCAAACACGCCTAAAATAGAGTTTACTGGCATAGCCGTTACCTATTTTGGTTATTCCATCTTTGGAAAAAGCGGGCGCATATTAACCCAAGCGACCGCGCATTGAAACTGTGTTTTTCTCTCTTGAACACAGTTTTACCGTTTTCGAGCTCTAAAGCACTCTTGGGACGCATCCTAAGGTCGCTTTGTGACAACAATATTACAATATATTCATAAGGTGAATATTTTATGAATATCTTATTACATTAAGACGAACCTATGCCTGCAGAAATTGAATTAAAGCTATTTTTCCCACCACAAGTTCGAAGCGATATTATAACTCACTTTAGTCGCTTAGAGGCTGCAATTAGCCAAGAGCCGATATATTTAGCTAATGCTTATTTTGATACGCCGCAGTTGGATTTACGCGCGCTCGACATGGGGCTTAGAATTCGCAGCGGCATAAACGTAAAGGAACAAACCATTAAAACCTCAGGCAAGGTAGTGGGCGGTATTCATAGTCGCCCAGAATATAATGTTGATATTAGTGGTCACTTTCCTGAATTAGCGTTATTTCCGCCCCACATATGGCCATCCTCTGAGTCTGCTGCAAGCTTACAGACGCAATTATATTGCTTGTTTAATACGGATTTTGAGCGGCGCTGTTGGCATATTCCGCTGGGCGAGAGCTTAGTTGAAGTAGCATTAGATTTAGGCAGTATTAGCTCAGATAACGCTAAGGGCGAGGCTGCAGTGAGTCATGTTAGTGAGCCCATTTGTGAACTTGAGTTTGAATTATTAAGCGGTAAGCCCGCGGCGCTATTAACGTTAGCTCAAGACTTAGCGGCCAAGGTTCCGGTGGCGATTGCCCGAGCGAGTAAGGCGCAGCGCGGTTACCGTATCGCAGGTCTTGGCGCTCTGCCTAAACTTAAAGCCATTGCGGATATTAGTGAGTTATCTCAAGGGAGTGGTGCCATCGCAGTACTTGAATATGGGCTGGATGCTTGGCCATTATTACTTGAAAATTTAACTGTGTTAACGCCGTTAATGAACGACGTAAATTTAAGCGCCATTATTGACGCTTGGAGTCAGTTAATTAGCGTGCTGGAATTATTGCAAGGGGCTGTGGTCACAATTTCACCCAAGATTGAGCCGGCAAAACTTGCTGCAGTTAACTTGGAGTTTACTAAGGTTAAAGATTGTTTATCTCAAGTGATTGAATTACTTAATACGCTTGCTAACGCTTCAGAAGCGCCAAACGCTTGGCCGCAAATTACCTCAGAACAAACGCCAGAGCAGACTCAAGAGTTGCTGCAATTTAATTGGCTAGAGCAACTTAAGCAGTTACAGCACAATCTTGTGATGGGGCAATTGCAGCTTAATTTATTAGGTTTGCTATTGGCAGGTAGCGGCAAATAGTGAAGGCTAATCTGCAAGAGCAAGTTAACTCATAAAAAATAATGCCAAGGTTTAAGAGTTTAAGAGTTTAAGGCTTAATGAACCTAATTATGCTTAATCTGGGTAATGAGTGAGTCACTTACCCCTTGGCGATTATTTGCCCGCAGCGCGGTATGTTTGCGCTGTGGGGAATAAGTTTCATCATCAAATTTTTATCATCGCGCTACACTACTGCGGCATATTATCTTTTGTATCTTGTGCATTTGCCGCGTTATTTTGATTATTGTCATTTGCCGCTAACTTTTCGTTAAGCGCTGTCATTTGCGCCATTAATTGGTGTTGGTTCTGCTCTAACCTTGCAATAGTGGCGTATAACTCTTGGCGCATTTGCGCTTGGTGTTCATCGTTTTCACTGTCATTAGAATTAACAAATACAGATGCCATATAGCCTGAAATCACCCCGAAAAAACTGACCCCGCAAATAATAACTATGGCGCCGATAACATGGCCTGCGGTAGTTACGGGATAAAAATCGCCATACCCTACGGTTGAGACCGTCACTAATGACCACCATAAGGCTTCTTGCGCGGTAGTTATATTGGCGCCAGGCTCACCACTTTCCATTAATAAAATCATTAATGATGACAAGGCCAAGATGGTAAACATGGCAAACATTAGGCTGACGAGCGTAGTTTGTTTTCTTTGTTTTAACAGTGGAATAAGAATATGGCGCGTAGTGCGAATGAGTCGGATAACCCGTAGCACTTGAAATAAGCGCATCATCCTTAAGGCTTCTATGGTGGGGATACTCGCTACGAAATCTATCCAATGATGCTTAACATAAAACACTTTATCGCGGGCGCGAAATAAGCCGTAAAAAAAGTTAGCTAAGAAAATAAAGCAGATGCCGGTATCTATCATTAACAGTAATTGATGGGTTTGCGGCGCAAGATTGGCAAAGGTGAGGCTCAGCACTAGCAATACTGATACCAGTGACATCACCATCATGGCTAACTCAAACGGGGTTGGCGTGACTATGGCGCGTATTTTACTGGGACGATTTTCTGCAGTGCCGCCGCTATTTGGCGTATTGGACATGGCTATTCCTATGACTCTTATTTTAATTCTTATTCTTTAGGCTTAGTGAGTAGTAACTCTTGATCAAAAGGTGCATTTATTTAAGCAAGCTCTGCATTTATTCTGCGGCTAGATGAACATAGTCAATTAAATCATCGAGCACTCTTTTTTTTATTTCGAGTTGATCGTCAATGCCGTACTTTAAGGCTAAGGCCTGATAATCGTTGGCGCTAAGAGAGACAGTCAGTCTCGGTCTTTTAGGGCGTTTAGGGCCCGCCAGCCCTAAAATTGAGCGAATTTGATCCGATGGACTCACTCCTGCCTCTAACGCAGCTTTACGAATGGCGTATTGAAATTGCTCATCTAAATCAAAAGCAATTTGCGATGCCCGCGCGGCTTGTTGGTTCTGTTGCCAGCTTGGCGGCAGGGCATTTTTGTCTCGGCTCATGGATTACCTCTTGGCCAAAATTCATGGATATCTGTCATGGGGCGCGCCATTGCTAGATATACATCAGTGTCTCCCGATGTCATTACTTGTGCCAATAATGCGTGCTGCTCGTCATTGGTTTCAAGATAATAACTTTCAAAGGCTTGGCCACCTTGGCGATCATCCGATTGCGGTGGTGTTCGCTGCCGATAATCCTGCTGATGGCGATAACCAAATTCGGCAAAGCGTACTCGATGGTATTGCTGTCCAAGCCAAGCACTTAAATCGCTGGCAAATGCAGTGGTTAACGGGGTCAGTGCTGTATGGCTATCTATATCAAACAGATAACTAAATTCATCCAGATTAAATAGTTGTTCAACTTGGGCGCGCGTTAATGGTAAGTACAATAGCAGTTTATCCTTGTGCTCTACTAGTCTTAGGGTTTGATCTTGCTTGGTTTTAAACCAATATACCGCCTCTAAGCGGTATTGATATTCATCGCAATAGACATGTTCTAGCATTAACGTTTGGCCGCGCACCATGGGCGGTAAACCAAAGCCGTTATCTAAGGTGATCATATCTTGGCGGTTTAGTTGATCGAGGCGCTCAATGGCAGCGGTGTTTACAGGATGATTAGAACTATCAGAGCTATTGCTAGATTTATCTGCGCCAAACCATTTGCTGAAAAATCCCATAGTGACTCCAAAGATGACTCAAAAGCGGTTAACACTAGAGTTTAACTGACGCCGAACTCATAAAAGTTCGGCGTTCAATTAAGTTAACTCTTAGCTTTGAGCCTATCGAGTACTGATTGCGCTGACTGCTTAGTTTCGCCTATACCTGCGGCTTGAAGTTTAGCTTGCAGTGAGTTATCGCTATTATCAGCTTCTAAGGTTTCTGCGGCTTTCAGCTTGTCATCAAAAGCTTGCTGGCGGGCTTTAATACGCTCGAGTGATTCTTTGGCATTCATCAGCTTAGAATTGCTATCGGCAAATGAGCTAGAGATAGACGCCGTTGCCTTTTGCACACTGTCGGTGGTTTTTACCATGGACAATTGTCTTTGATAATCAGCGAGTTGCCTTTCAGTTTGTGTTACTAAATTTTTAAGGCGGGTGGCGTTCGCGCTAAAACTGTCGTTCGCGCCTTGCCGCTCGCCAAGTGCTTGTTCTAGCTCGGCAATTTTAGCGGCGACTTCTAAGGCCAATCCCTCATTATTTTGCGCTAACGCTTGGGTGGCATAGCCTTCATGCTCAGCTATGCTGCGCTTTAAGCTGTCAATTTCTCGGCCAGCCTGCATTTCTTTAGCCATAACTTCAGTTAAGTCGCGCTTGGCTTTATTGAGATGACGCTCAGCATCGCGAATTTCTTGCTCAAAAATCCGAGTGGAATTGGCATCGACTATGGATTGGCCGACTTCAGTGGCGCCGCCACGAAACGCGGTCAGAATTTTGTTGAGAATGCCCATGAGCGTCTCCTTAAATGAGGTAGTCTGCCATTTCGTCTATGACTTCTAGACAATTGTCAGAGAGTACTGTGAGTTCTTGTGCTATTTGCTGGATATCGGCCTGAGTCGACAAGGCGCCATACAGCACATATTTGTTGTCTATGCTGGCAAACGCTGACAATGGCATAGGTATGTTGAGTTCTAACATGGCCGACATCATTTCAAACTGCTTATCGGCAATGACTTCGTCTTTGCCCCACAGGTAGGTGATACACAAGATTTGATTGTCAGTGACCGACAGGAAAATAGGCAGTTCTTCGCGGCCTAAAATATTGACCTGTAACACTTCAACGTCACCCGCTATGGGGTAACAATCAAATTGCATTGAGAGTGCTTGCTCGGCAGGCAAGGCGTTCAGTTTATTCGCTATGGCATGCAGATTCATTACTGTCCTCGTTGACATGATATGTCTCTAAAAAAGATATCACCTCGACATATTATGTCAAGGTGGTGTTCGTTATTTAATCGGTTGCGTTAAAATAATCCTAAACCTCGAGTTTCTTCACTCCAGGCTTCTTGGTGATATTGATAGAGCATCATCGAATCTAAGGTATTGATTTTTATCTGCTCGCTATCTAAATATAGATTGCTTGGTGCGGCAAAACTTGCTTGCATAAGTTCAAGTGAAAACCACGTCTGGGCATGATTGAGCACTTTTAATGCCTTAAGACGCTCGCGGCCACTAACACCACTTAAGGTGGCAAGGCTCCAGCCCCATTGTCCAAAACTTGGCACATTGTATTGATATTGATCTACCTTAAATCCCGCCGCGGCTAAGGTTTTTCCTATGGCGATAAAGGCTTTACGGGCATGAAATGGCGACGTGGATTGCACTGTCATGGCGCCATCGGCATTAAGAAGTTGCGCCAATTTTCGATAAAACACATCGCTGTAGAGCTTGTTAAGGTCGGGATGATTAGGATCGGGTAAATCAACAATAATCACATCAAAGTGGCGCTGCTCTGCTAGAAGATTATCAACGCCATTAAAGGCATCATCAAAAACAAGCTCAAGCCTAGGGTCGTTAAAAGCATCTTGATTGAGGGCGCTGATGGCATTCGCTACCCGCGGCGGTAAATCGTTAATCTGCTTGGGTTGCTTAAACAGCTGCACTAACTGCTGGTCTAAATCTATTAAGGTGACTTGTGTGGGTTGCCATTTAAGAACATCCCTAAGCGCTAGGCCATCACCGCCGCCAATAATTAATACTTGCTGCTGGCGCGCGCTGGCATGCATGGCAGGTTCCACTAAAAAGCTGTGATAAATATGCTCATCATCGCCAGAAAATTGCAGCCGGCCATTAAGATACAAGCTATATACCGGCGCTAAACCGCCGCCGCGCAGGCGCTCAGTAATGGTGTGCTGAGCAAAGCGGCTCGCTTGATTAAACACTACTTGGTCGCGATAAATTAGGTTATTAAAATCTTGCTGCCATCCAGGGCCAAGCCTAAATAGCATGACCACTAGTATGGCAATCATGCCATGGCCAAACAGCAGTAACTTAGGGCGGTGAATTTGCTGCCAATAGCGAATTAAGAATAAGAGACCTGCCGCTAGATTGATGCAAGCGGTTAAAGCGGCGGCGCGCTGAATTTCCATCGACAGCATTAGGCTGACCCAAATGGCGGCGCCTATACCGGCGCCAATGTAATCCGCGCCATAAATAGTGCCAGCATTGTGGAGCAAATGCTGCTCGCTCAAAGATTGGCGCACCCTAGCTATGAGTGGAATTTCCATACCAATCATAAAACCTAACACTGCGCCAAACACATACGGCAGATAACTGCTAAGGGCTTGCAATTGGGCAATGGGGGAGCCAAGTGGCAGCATGTCACTTGGCAGCAATAAGATATTGGCTAAATAGATAGGTAAGTACTGAGTAAAGCCAATAACGGCGGCAATCATAATTACCGCAGAGGCGCCAATGAAGGCAAGCCCGAGCTCTAATTGGGCAAAGCGGCTAAAAGGGTCGTGAATGGTGCGCGCGGCTAAGGCGCCTAAGCCCATGAACACTATCATCAGGCCAATCATGGTATAGATGGCCGCTTCCATCGCGCCTAGAATGCGGCCCGCGTAATGAGACAGTAAATACTCGTAAATTAAGCCGCAACCAGCTAATGCCGCCATGATCAGCAATAAAATGGCATCATCAATCACGGCCAGCTTAGCGGGACGAGGCTGCGCGCGGCTCATTAATGGTTAACTCATCAGAGACGTAAGCAGTAAAGCAACCACTATGCTAACTGCCATTTCAACTGTGGCTATGCCGACGTTATGTTGCTGCTCAACCTCAGTATCAGTATTAATATTGGCAAGTACTAAGCGTTTTACGAGCCAGAGTAAGAGGTTAAGTATGACTAGCATTATGATGGAGAACGCCAGCCAGCCAAAAATATTCATGGCATAGGCTTTGGGATCATAAAGCAGAAAATAGCTGGCCGCTTTAAAGGTTAAGCCCAGAGAGATTAAATAGCCGCTGTGGCGAATGGCGAGGGCTAAGCTGTCTTGCGCTAATGCTTCTTGCATTGAATCGCCTTGGTTACCGCGCCGATAGCGATATTCGCGGATGCGTGTTAACAGCACAAATAAAAACTGCGCGATCACAAATACGCTGATAACGGCGATTAAAGTATCAAGGGTGAGTCCTTCGGCCCACAACAGCACTGAGCGAATAATTAACGCGGTAGCAATAGTGGCGCTGGCATCCACTAACGCGACTGACACATTGCCTGCTCGAATTTCAGCGTTTTTATCCACTTCAGTGAGCGCAAATTTGTCATGGATATAGCGCCCTGTGCGTATGAGTAATAAGCCAGTCAAGCCGTAGGCTGTCATGCCTATGACTTCAACTAAGTAAGATGAGCCTGCTGCGCCAGTAATAGCCCCTGTGAGCACTATCCCCATGGCTGTGATTGAGCCCGCCGTACTAATACCAAAGGCAAAGTTATCGCGCACCGCAAGCTCAGAGGTACTGTTAACATCTATGCTCCAGCCCGACAGATAACGCATGAACACCAACAGCAAGATAGCTATGGCTAAATCTATGCCCAAGAAAATCAGTAAGTCTTGGCTTAGGCCGTATTCATTTAAAAAATTCATTATGCTTTCCATTATTTTCCTCGTCTCAGGCTGAGCTTGGTGCGCGAGCTTGAAGTGCGCATACTGCTGCTTTTACTGTAGTTAGAGCGAAATTGCGCAGGACTGCTTGGGGCTTGGCGACTGGCGGTAGATAAAGATGCCGAGCCGCTGCGATTTTTGGCGTAAGGGCTAACAAAAGGTTTTCCTTGTGATGAAAATTGCTTTTGTCTTTGGGCGCTAAAATTATCTTGGCGGCGAATTTGTTCAGGGGATGAATAGCGATAGCGGCCAACGTCGTTGTAATAACTATACCCGCGCCGCCCAGACCAAGAATCATAACTGATAGGGCGAATAACATTCGATAGCATGGCATACATGCCATACCAGGCCCAAAAAGAGCTGCCATTACTGGCGGTTTGCCATTCGCCATAACTGGGATTACCCACAAGTTGGCTACCAGGGCCAAAGTCATCGGCTTGGTTGGCGAGCATTTCAGCTTCTTTACTCATGGCATTCACCCGTGGCAATTGGCCTTGAGATAAATCGGCAATCACATTGATAGGGTCTGATAATAAGTCGTTAAAGATGGCTGGGTTGGCCGCTTCGTAGATGTTTTTAAGTTCCTGTAATTGATCTTCTGGCGCCACAAAATTAGTGGCTGATTTTGCGGCGCTAAGACGACGCATTAACGCTTGATATGATGCGCCTTGGGTAGTGGCATCTAAGCTTAGCTGTTGCAGTAAGGGTTGATATTGCGGGTCTTTTTGCGCTAAAAGCTGGGCGTATTGGCTCAAAATCCCGGCATTTCGCACTTGATTGCTATCAAGCAGTCGGCCTAATTCAGTGACTTGCTCGCTTGCCAGTTGCTCATATTTAGCGATTTGTGCAGCTTGATTATCTGAGCACGCTTGTAGCAGCAAGAGTGCCGCGGTGAGTAATGGCAAGCGCGCTAACAAGCTCAGCCTTAGCTCAAATGAGTCAGCAAACAATGCATTAAACCATCCAGCAACCAATTCATAAAACAATGGCTTAGGCGGTAAATTGTGCTGGTAAAACCTAGTCAACATAGAATGTTCGCCTCATGGTTTGCCTATCACATCTAGAGTAACTTTAGTCGGGATTTGCGCCCTGGATTTAGGCCTCGGCCGCAAAAGTTGGCATTAAATCTAAGCAGCATAAATACAAGTGCATAAAATATAAGTACCATAACTTTATTTGTTGCTGCCAAGCGCCACTTTTATTCAGCGTCTACAGCTAAGTTATTACACCATAACAGGGATTATTATGGCTGACCGAAATTTTAGCATCGATTCTCTGCCCCAAGCCTTATCTCAACTCGCTGACGATAGATGGCAACAGTTACAGCGACAGCAACCAGACATAGTGGCGCAGCTTGATACTCAAGCCCAAGCGCAAACCCGAGTGATGTTGGCGCTCAGTGATTTTATTGATACCCAAATTCAGCGCCACCCAGAGTGGCTATTGTGGCTGCATCAAGGTGGGCTTGGCGCCATGGCGCGCCAATGCTATGCCGAGCAAATAGCCTTGTTAATGGGCGATGCCCATGATGATGCCAGTGCCAAAAGAGTCTTGCGTCAATATCGCAATCGGCAAATGGTGCGCCTTGCTTGGTTAGATTTTTGCGGCGAGCTCACTATTGATGAGCAGCTGTTAGATTTAAGTGTGCTGGCTGAATCCTTGATTATTGCTGGCCGCGATTGGTTGTTTTCCCAGTTATGCCAGCAATATGGCACGCCTATGGATAGCAATGGCAAAGTGCAGCCGTTAATGATTTTAGGCATGGGTAAACTTGGCGGGCGCGAGCTTAATTTCTCATCTGATATTGATTTGATTTTTACCTTTCCTGAACACGGCGAAACCCGAGGTGGCCGGCGCGCCTTAGATAATCAGCAGTTTTTTATTCGCATGGGGCAGCGCTTAGTTGATTTACTCCATGACACTACTATGGATGGCTTTGTCTATCGGGTGGATATGCGCCTGCGCCCTTATGGTGATAGCGGCCCGCTGGTGGTGAGTTATAGCGCCCTTGAAGATTATTATCAGGAGCAGGGGCGCGATTGGGAGCGTTATGCCATGGTCAAAGCCCGCGCGTTAGGGCCTTGGAGTCGTCATAGTGATGAGCTCCATCAGTTGCTGCGCCCCTTTGTTTATCGCCGCTACATTGATTTTTCTGCCATAGATGCGCTGCGTAAAATGAAAGCCATGATTGCGCGGGAAGTAAGGCGGCGCCAGCTTACCGATAATATTAAGCTTGGGGCCGGCGGCATTCGTGAAGTGGAGTTTGTGGTGCAAAGCCTGCAATTAATCCGCGGCGGGCGCGAGCCAAGTTTGCGTCAGCAAAGTATATTTGCCGCATTAGCTGCGTTATATCAATGCGATCAATTAAGTTTTGGCAATTATGATGAGCTAAAAACTAGCTACATTATGCTGCGGCGGATAGAAAACATCCTACAAGCCTTTAATGATGAGCAAACCCAAACTTTGCCCACTAACACCCTAGACTGGCAGCGTTTGTGCTGGGTATTAAATCACGTCAACGTGATGGATTTTCGCACCCATTTAGAAGCCGCTATGAATAAAATTCATCAGCATTTTCGTGACACTGTGGGCGGTGAAGGCTCTGATGATACTGTGCATTGGACCTGCGCCTTATGGCTTGAGCAAGACATAGCCGTAGTGCAAGAAATGCTGCATCAACACGGCCAAATTGATGATGAGTTTTTAGTGGGCTTAACGGCTTGGCGCCAGCAAGCTATGCAAAAATCTATGGGGCCAAGAGGGCAAGAAACCTTAGATAAATTAATGCCTAAGCTTTTGGATGAAGTGCTACAGATATCAAGCCCAGCCACTGTGTTTAAAAGCATGAGTAAGGTGCTTGATAGCATATTAACTCGCACGACTTATTTAGAGCTTTTGTGTGAAAACCCAGGCGCACGCTCACAACTTGTGACCTTGTGCAGCGCGAGTCCTTGGATTGCCAAGCAATTATCGCGCTTTCCTATGTTGCTGGATGAATTAATTGAACCCAGTCATCTTTATGATATTTGCCCATTAACTGAATATGGCGCCTTGCTGCATCAAAGTCTGTTACGAGTGGCCGATGATGATATGGAGCAGCAAATGGAATACTTGCGTCAGTTTAAGCTGGCGCAGCAACTAAAGATTGCGGCGGCGGATGTCACTGGTGTCTTGCCTGTGATGAAGGTGAGCGATCATCTTACCTATTTGGCCGAAGCCATAGTTGCCCAAGTCGCGCGCCAAGCGTGGCAGCAAATGACGTTACGTTATGGTAAGCCGCCTGGGCTTAGTGATGACGATATGGGCTTTGCGGTCATAGCTTATGGCAAACTTGGTGGGCTTGAGCTTGGTTATGGATCAGATTTGGATCTAGTGTTTTTACATAACGCTGATTTGCAAGTCATGACCACAGGTGACAAGGCCATTGAATGCGGTCATTTTTATTTAAAATTGGCGCAGCGTATTTTGCATTTGTTCTCGACTCGCACCAATTCTGGTGAGCTGTATGAGGTCGATATGCGCCTTCGCCCTTCTGGCGCGTCAGGGCTTATGGTGAGCGAGATTGAGCGCTTTGGTGAGTATCAATGCCAAGAAGCTTGGACTTGGGAGCATCAAGCGTTAGTGCGTACTCGCTGTATCTTTGGCGATGCCAGTTTGCGGCAACGCTTTGATAGCATTCGCGCGCAAGTGATAGCTAAACCGCGGGAGCCGCTTGGCTTGGCAAAAGATGTTCACCAAATGCGCCTTAAAATGCGTCAGCATTTATTGCATGCTGTAAGCGGTGAGTTTGATTTAAAGCAAGGCGTGGGCGGCATTACCGATATCGAGTTTATCGCGCAATATCTAGTACTACTGCATGGCTATCAATATCCAGAATTAGCCACTTGGCCTGATAACGTCAGAATATTTGAATTGTTGGCTCAGCTGTCGTTATTGCCGCAAGCCACCGCCGAGCAATTAACCTCGGCCTATTGTTTGCTGCGCGATGAGAGTCATAGGCTTACCTTGCTTGGCTTACCAACTCAATTACCTATCATAGAGATAGCTGACCACGCCGAGCATATTGCGACTATTTATCAGTTGATCGTAGCTAACTCAGCCATGGATTAAGGCTTGGATCCAACTGTGATACAAGGGTAAACCAATCAGCACATTGATAGGAAAAGTGATCCCAAGGGCGGCTAACATGGCTAAGCCAATATTGGCCTCTGGGATCGCAGCCTTGATGGCTGCTGGCGCCGCAATATAAGAGCCGCTAGCGCTAAGGGCGGCCAATACCAGAATGCTGCCCGCGGGTAAGCCTAATAACAGGCCTACGCCAATACCGAGCCAAGAGAGCACAAAGGGCGCGATCGCCGCAAACAGCATCAGGCGCCAGTGCTGCCAAGGTAAGGGGCGGCATACTTTGGCGGTCGATAATCCCATTTCCAATAAGAACAAAGCTAATAAGGTTTTAAAGCCGCCCAGTAAAACAGGGGTAATATCCGCTAACCCTTGCGGCCCATAAGCCCAGCCTATGATAACGCCCCCGAGCAATAACACTACGCCGCGACTGGTGAGCGCCTCATGCCAAATGCTGCCATTGCTGATCTGCGCTGTGTCTTTATATTGTTTGCTATCCCCTTGCTTGCGATCATTGGCTGCTCTGGCCAATAGCCATCGGTGCAGCCACAGCATGATAATGATCGCAGGCAATTCTAATAGCACGAGATAAAGCGTGGTTTCAGGCGCCAATTGCCAACCTAGGTGATCGGCCATAGCGATTACGACGGCAAAGGTTCCCGCACTAACCGAGCCATAATGAGCGGCAATACTGATGGCATCGGCCTGTTTTAGCTTGATAACTTGAGTGAGCAGTGGATATAAGGCAAGCGGTGTTAGCACCCCAAGACTGGCAATCAAGGCCAGTGCCCCTAGATTGAGGCTATCGCTATGGCCATGCAGCGCCATGCCACCTTTCACGCCTAAGGTCAGCATCAATAGAATCGATAAGGTCTCGTAAATGGACTGAGGCACTTTGAGATCGGACTTAATCCAACCAGCGAGCAAACCTAACGCGAAAAATGCGATAACTATATCTGGCATGACAGCTCCTTGCTAAATTGCGCCTATTTTGCCTAACAAAGCCATGAATAAAAATAAAAAATTAACAAACTACAACTAAATAGGTAATAACTCGATTAACAAAAGTTCAGCGCTGTGATCTTGGTTGGCATTTGTTTGCGTAAAAAATAGTTAATATAAGTACAAATAGTCGACACAAGGATGACGTATGCACAATGAACTAGATATACGCTGGGCATTAACACTGGCTGGTAAAATTCGCGATCAAGGCACTCTCATTAGTAACTCAGATGATCCCACCCTTGAATATCGCTTAGGAACCATCACCTTAGAAACTGATATTGACGGCTACACCATTAAGCTCACTGATGGCCGGGCTAAACTCACGTTATTTTTCCATCATAAATATGAACTGGAATATCCTGATGTCACTGCGTTAGAAGGCTTTATGGCAAGGCTGCATGAGCTAGATAAACAGTCGCTGGAGTAACTCTTATTGGTTGAAAGCGAGGCTCATAAACATAACGTCCAGTGGCGGCGTTATGTTTAATGAAATAATAAGCTTCAAGGCGTTAGCGCGGTTGAACTTGAGGCTGAATATAGGCTGCCGTGCCCCATAATGGCACAGTCGATAAGCTGTGTTTAAAGCTACCTGAAGTTTCTTTGGTGGAATAAGATAAATACAGCAGTGATTGATGCTCAGCATCAAAAATACGTCTGATTTTCATCGATTTAAAAAAGATACTTTTGGACTGAGAAAACACCACAGCGCCCGATTTACTCTTATCTATGGCATTGATCATAGCTTGAGTAATTTCACCGGTTTGCCGACATGAGATTGAGCTATCACTTGGGTCAGCCAAACTAAAATTTGCTTCGATTGAGGCGATATGACAAGTCACCCCTGGCACTTCTGGGTCAATGAGCGAATTGAGTTTAATGTCTTTTAAAGTAAACATGCCCAAAGACACGTCCCCCACTTCATTATCTGAGCAGGCCACTAATAACAAAGATAATCCGGCAGCGATAAAACGTTTATTCATGGTTAGCATCCAATGTAAGGTTTTGGATTAGTCTACCATGAGAGTCCGCTTGATTTTTGCGCTTTAATGGCAAGCGATTGAATTGCGCCTTATTTTAGCCAGTCGTCACTTAAGTTAACTGCGACTTAAACGCTCTAACGGCATAGGTTTGGCAAAATAATAGCCTTGCACTAAATCGACGCCACAGGTCTTAATAAAATCAAATTGCTCTTGAGTTTCAATGCCTTCAGCCACAATTTTACAATGAGCGACTTGGCCTAACTGCGCCACTAATCGATAGACTTCCTCGCCCTTGCGACTGCTGGCATCAAGTAGTAAAGATCTATCGATTTTTACTTTATCAAACGGGTATTTAAGTAAGTGCGGGAATGAGGCGTAACCCGAGCCAAAATCGTCCATGGCAATGGTAATGCCTTGCGCTTGAATATCTGTCATCACTTGATTGAGATACAGTTTATTGCTGAGCATGGCTTCTTCGGTGATTTCTATTTCAACTGTTGTCGGGGCAATGGCGTATTTTTGTAATAGTGCCATAAAGGTATCAATAAAATCAGCTTGGCTTATGGATGCCACCGAAATATTGATAGAAACCCGGCTACCTTCTGGTAAATACATGGTTTGCATGTCGCGCAATACTAATTCAATTACGAGCTTATCGAGAATTGGCATAGCATCGAGTAACTGGAAATCACTAATAAAAGTGGGCGGGCACAGCTTACCATCATCATCAATATAGCGAATTAAAGCTTCATAATTGTATTGTTCTTGATGAGCTACATCTTGTATCTTTTGATAAAAAACAACTAACTCGCCTTGATTTAAAATCTTGCTCATGCGCTGGTGCGCACTTGAACTTTTAATATTAAAGGCGGTGGACTTTCTCACCTTCTTTAATATGTGGGCGAACATAGTGCTTTCGGCGGCAAAATTAGTGTCGGTGTTATTACACGTCACAATATACTTGCCAGCATAAGCTAAGTAAAATGGTCGATAGATGAATATGCCTAAGCTAATAATCACAGCTTGTAATATCACGCCATCCCAACACTCACCCATGGCCAGATAACCACTAATAAATGGCGGAGTCATCCAATTAACTATGCTAGTAACGGGGGTAACTAGACCGAAATATATACTGGCATAGACAAGCATGAAACTCACTAATGGCACCAGAATAAAAGGGATGATCATTATCGGGTTAAATAATATGGGTAGGCCAAATAATAGTACTTCATTGATATTAAACATCACCATAGGTATAGCGATAATGGCAAGCATGCGATGATTGTTTACGCGGCTAAAGCATAATATGCATAACAATAGGCTGATGCTGTTGCCTGAACCACCCATAGACAAAAACGCATCATAGAAGCCTTGGTTAATGATATTAAGTGAGGCTTCCCCCGCCTGCCAGGCATCAATATTGGTGAGCGTATCAGCATAGATTTGCTGCTTTATCGTAAATAAAAGATTATGACCGTTAATACCAACCGCTCCCAGCATACCTAGGGTGCTTTGGTAGAGCATGCCACCACTAAAGGTCAGAGGATCAAATTTTGCAGCTATGATGCCATCTGTGATTAATGCACTGGTCAATACCACTAGCTCAGAGAGTGCTAAAGCTATCAAGGTAAAGCCAAAAATATGCAATATATGCTTAGCAAGCCGTGAGCCAAAATCAAAGGCGTTTGGGTCTAGTAAGCGGATTGGGAAATGCGAATAATAAATGTAGGTAACAAACGCACTTAGTAGCGCCAACAAGGGATTGTTAGGTAAGGTACAATCGGACGCTAAACTCTGGTTGTTTACCGATAATATATAAAATAGTACCAGCGCGTAAATAATGAAGAGTGCATTTGACGCTTTAGTTTTTTGCGACAGGTAATAACTGGCGGTAATACAGAATGCTATCGGGTAGATATCAATTAAGATATTTGAAGTGTAAAAAGATAATTCCGATAATTCATTAAGTTGTAGCAGCTTAAGTCCGTGACCTAATAAAATAGTCAGTGAGCTTGCTAAGGTGAGAGGTAATAACAACAGAGCAATGGCTGCGAGATCCGTTAAATAGAGCTTAGAATCTTTGCTCCAATTGGAAAATATCCCATAGACATGGCGTGTAAACATCAATTAAACCTAGCGGGTGCGACAACAAAAAGGCTGCGTAAGATATTTCATTTTCGCTCGTTTGTCATCCATAATCATATCGGTTTGGTTGGAACTCCTTCGCTTGTTAATTAATCTGACTCGCCTTGTGTTTGGTTTGTTTTGGCTGGGGTTAGGGTTAACCATGATGTTACAATTTGTTTTTTTATTGACGCCATTTAATAGGGCGTAATGAATGTTTACATTTGCGATTTTTTGCTGTTTTTCAATAGGAGGTATTAGCAGAACAAATGTTGCAGCCGCTTGCTAGCATCAGCCAGAATTCAGATAATAACTAGTAAAATACGATTAAGCCATGGAGTGCTAATAGACAGTTTTGTATGCTGGCTTTTTAAAAACGCATGGCTATGCCTAATTTATAATGAGCTTCACCTTCGGCGCTAAATACAGGATAGTGATTCTTAAGTTCAGGTTTAATCTCTGCATGATTAGGCGCTATTCCTATTTGAATACTATCTTCTGCCAATAGGTTAGTGACTTCAAACGTCAGTGCTAAATAATCTGTGATTTGCATATGGCTACTAAAATCAAGGGTGCCATAAGCCTGATGCTCACGGTTACCATAATATCCTGGAAGTTCGCGGATCATATAAGCGCTGCGCCAGTTATAGGCAAGGCGCGCACTAACATCCTGATTTTCATAAAAGCCAACCAGATTCACTGTATGTTTAGAAGAATCAGAAAATACGCTAACTTGGTCGGGGTAATAGTGCGCGGGCGCATAAGATTGCGCAAACGTATAGTTAGCTGCGTAGCCAAAACCATGATCAAATGATGTTTGCAGCTGTAATTCTATGCCTTGAATATTACCGCCAGAGCCATTCTTTTTGGTCGATACCGTCCAGTTATCTTCGCCAGTAACCGGGTCGATAATACCTATACTCTGATTAAGAATTTGCTCAGTAGTAATAAATGAGCGTATGTCTTTAATAAAATAGTTCGCGGATACTAAACTTTCATCGGCAAAATACCATTCCACGCCAATATCGGCTTGGTGGGCTTTAAATGGATTAAGGCCAATATTACCTTGGTCAAGTACGCGCGCATCTGATATTGCGCCTTTATAACCAGAGAGTGCTGCGGAGGCAAACATGTCATCATAATTCGGTCTAGCTATGACTTGTGCGGCCGAGGCTCGAACTATCACATTATCGCTAATATCATAGGCCAGATTAATGCTAGGTAAAAAATCATCATAACTGGCAGTCGCGGTACTTAAGGTATTGGCATAAGTGCCATCAGCCATTAAGGGATAATAATCAGAAGCGAGTTGGCTAGATATATAGCGCAGGCCGACATTGCCTCTAAAATTATCCCCTGAAAAGTCAGCCATAACATACATAGCCAAGTTATTTTCATTAATAGTGCCATAGCCAGATTTATAAACTGCCCCTGTGCTATTAAAGCCTGACATGGCGGCCTTGGCATCATTGAGCATGGCATCTAACATAGGTTTGGGCAGTATAAATCCGCCCCCTGATGACACTGTGCCAGCGTAATAGGCCGATGGATGTTTAGCCATGACACTTGGGTCAAATATGCCCTCAAAGGATTCTTGCTTAACATTGTGGTCAGAATAGCTAATGCCAGTTTTAATGGCGCTAATCAGGCCGTAATCAACAGGGGTAATCACATCCAATTGCACAAATGATTCGTTATCGGAATTGGGCTGCTTGCGCAGTGACCAAGCGGCCGGCGCTAATGACTCATGAATATCACCTACGCCAAAATGTTTATTAGCAATATCTATAGTTATGGTGTCGCCCGTAGCGTCATAAATACCCGCATAATCACTACCTTGGCCTATGTTGGCACTATAGTTGCCTGTGGTATTGGTGCCACCATTGGCGCGAGTGTGGCCAATTAAGCCCTTGAGGCTGAAGCTATCGGCTTGATAGCTTAGGTCCGCGGTATAAGTCTTGGAATCCATGCTGGCTTCACGTACCCAAGTTTGCAGCATGCCTGGGGCGTGATTCGTTTCATCTCGACGATAAAAGATACAAGTGCCGGCCGCATTGTATTGCTCGCAGCTGGCATCTATTACTTCTTTACCATTGCTATCTTTGGTTTTGGTTAACAGGAACACAGAGGTGTTGGCATTATTGGCTTGCATATCGAGTTGCAGCATATTAAAGCCAAGGGCTAAGTTATCTGTCGGACGATATTGCAGGGTGGCATTAATAGCGCTGCGCTCACGCTCTTGCTCAAATGTGGTGGGGACTATTTCACCAAAACCAATATTCGATTCAATCCCATTGCGCTGATAATGGCTGCTCGCATCTGTGGCTGCGATTAACACCCCAAAGGTTTCATTGGCATTTTTCCAGCTATAGAGGCCGGAATATTCAGGGTCTATTTGTTCTGAAATGCTGCCATAGTCTTGTTTATGATTAACAAACAGCGTGTTGCTGTCTAAATCTAGAGGCTTGAGGCTATTAATGATCACCGTACCGCCAATACCGCCTTCGTTGATATCGGCTTGCGCTGATTTATAAACTTCAATATCACCAATCAGCTCAGGGGGCAGCAGTGAGTAGTTAAAGCTTCTATCTGTGCTTTGTTGATCGAACCAGCCCGTCGATGCCACTGAGTGGCCATGAAGTAAGGTGCTAGTGAGCTGATTTGATGCGCCGCGAATCGATACTTGTTGCCCTTGGCCAAATTGACGATTGACGGCAACGCCAGGAATGCGTGCCAATGATTCTGCCACGTCACTGTCGGGAAACTTGCCAAGATCTTCTGCCGTCACGGTATCGAGCGCGGCATTTGAATAGCGTTTGGCATTCATAGAGGCATTAAGGGACGCACGAATACCGCGCACCTCAATGGTTTCCATCATAGCGGTATTATCATAGGCGCTAGTCTCGCTTGCATGGGCGTGGGTTAAACTTAAAAGGCTGATAGCGATAATGATGACGTGGCTTAGTACTAACATGTGACTAAATAATGTTTTGATAAATAAGGCTCTGGTAAAAATTGTTCGAGAACATGACGTTATGGCCATGGGGCATTTAAGACAAGGGAGTTTAGCGTAAATTGAAGGTCAAGAATATTATTAGCGCTAAGCGAGTGGCAATATTGGGAGTAATGTGGCATTTATTGAGGCGAGCGTTTGGTGTTTAGCTTGCATGGCTTAATCAAATTAACTGTTAGTATTTTGGCCTTGATTGTGCGAGTAACACGCCGTTATTGGCGCTCAATGTGACTACGTATTCTGCTTAACACTAGGGCGCATAGGGCTAAAGTGAGCATAAATAAGCCGATGAACACCAATGTAAATCCTAAAGGTAGCAACAAACTTTCGTGCAATAAGCCAGTATCGTCCACGTATTGATAGCAGATATTCTCAATGGCCAACAAAACTAAGCCAAGGGCTGCGAATATCCAGCCGGCCCAAGCGTTAAACCTTATCCAGCGCGTCATGAGTTAGAACCTGTTACTGATTTTAGAGGCTGTTAGAGTCTTCACTTAGATCAATATTGAGGCGGCGCATTCTGGTATCTCAGTCACTAGGAACCTAGCTCACGCCGCCTCTCTATTTTATGTTTAGTTATGCCTAGCTATGTCTATTAGGCCTTTTTAGCGATTTCTTCTTCTTTGCTTTCAAGTGGTGAGTTTGTATCTGGTAGGGTGCGGGTTAACCAACCAGAATTGCTGGCGGTAAACATGCCCCATAATGGGATCCAAGATAAACAGAACAACCAATATAAGGTATAAGGCAATGCCCAGCGATAACCAAAGGTGGTGCGGTGACGTAAATAGTACACAGTACCAGGAATGATGGTTGCAAATAGGCTGGCGTACAAAATGGCCTGTAGTGCGCTGGCAGTATTCATGATGATAGCCACCACTAAGGCGCATTTCATCGCTTCAAATACGGTTAAGCGGAATACTTGGGTTACGCTGAAAAAGCGGATCCAATTGGCGCCTTCGCCACTCTTTCTGAAGTTTTTAAACACAAAGCTAAACATCACTAAACTTTCGCGCACACTGCTGCGAGACCAGCGAGTTAACATGCGGCGCAGTGAACCAAAATTAGATGGCGCTTTGGTGAGTACTACAGAATTGCGCTGATATACCACGCGATGACCATTGGCTAAGACTAAATTGGTTAGCGCGCGATCTTCACCGATAGTGGCATGTTTGCCCATAAAGGTTTGCTTTGACCACTCATCTAACAGTGGCATCAAAGCGCTACCGCGATAGGCTGATAATGCGCCTGGGGTACAAAACACACCACCATAAACGCTTTGGCCGGCGCGAATAAAATCAAAGGCACTGGTAAAAGAGACTTCAAGAATTTTAGGAATAAAGCCTTGATCTAAATTCAATACTCGCACGTGCCCGGCAACCGATGCGACGCGTTTATCCAGTACAAACGGGCTGGCAATATTAGCTAAGGTATCTGTTAATACTTCAGAATCCGAATCAATAGTGACTATGACATCACCAGTCGCCTTAGCGAAACCTACTAATAAGGCGCAGCGCTTGCCTTGGTTAAACGGCTGTTTAATGATGGTAATGCCACTAAATTCTTGATGTGCAGCATTTATCCACTTCCAAGTGTCATCTTTAGAGCCGTCATCCACACAAATCACTTGTAAGCGATCTTTGGGATAGTCACTGGCCATAACGCTGCGGACAGTATCTAGAATTTGTGAACCTTCGTTATAGGCCGGAATAACCACAGTCATAGTCGGTAACTGTTCGTTCGCAACGCTTGGAAAAGCCTTATAACGCACGGCAAAGCTCACTTGCCAAATCAATAATACTAAGCTGAAACCTACTAAGAATAACGCGAATGCATCATGCAGCACCCATTGCAATAGACTGTCTGCCGACGAGATCGGCACGTTAATTTGTCGATACACCAAAATAGCGCTGGTGATAGTGACCACAAACAACAATGGCAAATACAGCCAGTCGGCGGCACGATAAAAAGATTTAGCGCTTTCATCAGTTTTATATTTATTTGACATCATAAAATAATCCAATGTTCACTGACGCATGAATAAAAGTGTTAATAAAAGCCGGCATTTTCTTTGCCAAACAGGTTGTTAGTTGTCTCAATTGTATTCTTTTTTTTAAATGATGTCCGAGAATGCCGCGGATTTTACACAAGTCATTATTAATTAGCTATTAATTTGGGATCTGCGTCACATTCGTGGGGGTTAAGCTGCGACAAATCACTCGTTTTTTGAGCAGTTTGCGTGGTTTTTCGCTGTGGTGGTTGGCATTTTGCGACTGGGGGAAAGCTATTTTAGGTATGGGTAATTTAGTGGTGGTTAATGTGTACTGCTGGTTAAGTCAATGATTTTAAACAAAGGGTATGGGTTTCACCTAAGGGGGTTATTGTCGCCAATAACTCCCCCTAAACGACATTTCTGGCGTGGCTAGTTGATATGTTAACGCTGCCTAGTAATCGTTAACATATCTAGGCAGTATCAAGCCAGCCGATAGATTAGCGATATGAATGACCTCTTGCTGCTGGCTCGCTGTCAGCCTATTGACTGACAGAAGGCACACTAATAGCGCGGCCAATGCGTTTGCCATCGGCACTTAAAGCTCGCACCCATACCTTGCCATTAATCTCTGGCGGCGCCTTGGCACTATAGTCTAGCCAGTCACTGTTATTGAGAGAATATTGCAGTGGTAATCCCGGCAGGCTGAGGTTGATATTAAGTTTACCCTCAATAATCTTGGCACCAGGCACCGGCACGCGATATTGCACTTGATGTTTATCTAACGTAAGCAATTGCCGCTGACCTAAAATATTGGCAAAGCGGCTCCAGTCGCTCAGTTGCGCCTCGTCATCGACCCGTGTCGTTGCTTGATTAAATTCAATACCCACCTGATAAGGCAATTCCCAGCTGGCTTGATGCCAAGCACGCTCGGCGGCCGCTAGCAGGCGCGGAAACACCATGTATTCGTATTGTTCATCGGTTCTAACGGTTTCACTCCATAACTGCACTGATAGTCCATGAAATGGCGGGGCATTTGTTACGCCTTGGGCGTTAAAGCTGTGACCGTCTCTATCTACTGATGTCTCGGCATTTTGTGGCAAGTTGGCCGGGGCAAAACCAAACATTTTGCGCTCATCGGTAGCGCGCGTCGCCCAGTAATAGCCACGCTCTTTAGGGTCAACTTCATAGGGCATGTCGACATAGACATAATCTGGGTTTGAGATCACTACTTGATACCCTTTGTTAGCCCATTCGTAGGCCGCTTTGGCGCCATCTGAATATAAGGTTTCCCAGATGTTGACCCGAATGACATCGCTGTCAAAGGCGGCAGCGTCTTTCGCGTATTTGAGTCCATCTTGCCAAGCTTGGAAATGACCTATGCCTTGATTGCTGGCGATGGCGGACACTTGTTTAGCAAAATAGCTTGGCAAGTGCGCGGCATCTGTGACGGCGCCACTGGCAATCAGCTGCTGACACACAGGCGATTTAGCAAAAGGTTTATCTTGTGCGCTCAAATCTATGGTGCCGCGCCACGTGTCGGGCGCAGCGGCATTAGTATCTTGAAAGCCTTGACCAAGTTGAATGTTTTTAGCTTCATCACCACCAAAATGCCAAGTGGTTAAGGGCGCGCCAGCCTCAAGATGCATGGCGTTAACTTCGCTGATGATTTTACTGGCAAAGCGAGTCGATGAGGCCAGACAAGGATTGATAAAGCTGGTTTTATCATAAAACTGTACTGTCATAACATTGGAGGTATCTAAGGGGTCGATTAAGCGATATTCATTGGCCGCTTGTGTGTTGCCTTGCGCCATTAAGCGCTGATATCTCGCTTCCATAGAAACTACGGCGGCGCGAGAATGTCCAGGCATATCAAATTCAGGAATGACTTCAATACCGCGAGCGGCGGCAAAGCGGACTATTTCAATATACTCGTCGCGACTATAAAAGCCGCTGCCTTGATTGTTAGTCGCAGGCCCTGAACCTAATTGCGGCAACAAGCAAGTGCGCTCACTGAGATCATGGCAGCGCTTAGCGCCGATAGTGGTTAATTCAGGTAAATCAGCAATAGCAAGACGCCAGCCCTCATCATCACTTAAATGTAAATGAAGCTTATTGAGTTTAATTGCTGCCATTTGCTCTATCGTGCGCAGTATTGCTGCTTGGCTTCTGAAGTTGCGAGCGACATCCACCATCAAGCCGCGGTATTGATAGCGCGGTGCATCCATCACTTGCATCGAAGCAATTTGCATCGGCTTAAGTGTGCTCGGATTAAATTCAATGGCATTGAAGAAAGACTGCACCCCATAAAACGCGCCTATGGCATCAAAACCAATGACTTCTACGCCTGCTGGCGTAACTTCGAGTTGATAAGCGCCGGGTTGCTGTAACTTGGCCTCAAAGCTTGCACTATCAAGGCGAATATTAACGGCTAACTTACCTTGCGCAATGCCTAAAGTGCGAGCCTGCTGGGATATTGCCTCTAACATAACAGGGCTTAACCCCTGATGAGTAAAGTGAATGCCAGCTGTAAGCATGACATCTTCGCTGCCCAATGTTTGCGCTAATGGGGTTGGTAAGATTTGGCCACGCAGTTGGCTTGTGCTTAATAAGCTTATGTCACTATTGTTATCAAAACGGCTGTGGGCGGTGGCGATAATATTGCTGTCATCTGGAGTGCGTAACTGACCATTAGCAGCAATGGGGCTCACCAAGGCGCTTAAGTCTTCTGTATCTGTGGCGCTTAGCAGCTTGGGCTCACTATCACCCGCTATGATATATGCCCTTGGCATAAAGTCAGATTCAAACAGCGACCAAAATTCAGCCACTAACGGAATGCTGATGGTGGCGCCGCGACTAAAGCCTGTAAAGCTCTTGGTCGGTTCGAGCTTATGTAAATCGCCTGTGATGCGAGTGACGCGAAAATCTGGATTATCAACGGCTAATACGCGCCGGACGCTATGAAAATACAGGCTCCAATCTGTTGTTGGGGCGATAGTGTCGCTGGCATGCAAGTTAAGCTTGATGATATGGCAATTGCCCCATTCGGCGCCAAGGCGCTGACAGCTTGGGTCTTGATGCTCGCCATTAATGGTGACCACTTGATAATTAAGCGATAAAGTTTCAGCTAAGTGATTGGCCGTACTTGGTGAACTGCGGGGAACTTGACTGCAGGCGGTTAGCAGTGACAGCAGGGTGCAGGTAACTAAACTTTTTCGCATCATCACACTCCATTATTGAGCTTGTTAGTAGCCAAGCGCTTGATATCTAACCTTTAGTTCATCATGCGGCCACATAATTGCGCTCAATGTTAAATTGTTGTGTTTGTTAATGCTAATAATTTAACGCATTTGGTTGTGATTAATTTGACTAACTAACAATATGATTGCTTTATGATTTATTAAAAAACTCCCCGCAAAGTAAAACGCCTAAGCAGGGCTTAGGCGTTTGCGGCATTGAGCAGCGTGAACTATTACTGGCTAATACGGGTAGGTATGCCAGATCTATCTTCTAATGCGCGCTTTAAGGCAAACGAGTCAGTGTCTTTATGGGCAATAATGGCGGTGATATTTTTAGGAATATCTAACGGCACCACAGCGTCTGATTCAAACTCTTGCTCTGAGCGCGATAATGGCTGATGCACTTCAACATAGCGATTACCATTAGGCTCAACACTGGCCTTAATTGGCACATTGATAAATTCTACGCGGGTGCCCACGGGCACTTCAGCGAATAATTCAGCGATATCATCATTACGCAGACGCACGCAGCCTTGGCTTACGCGCAAACCAATACCGAAATCGGCGTTAGTGCCGTGAATGGCATAGAGATCGCCCACATATAAGGCGAATAATCCCATCGGGTTATCAGGACCTGCCGGCCAAACGTCCGGTAAAATCTCGCCTCTGGCGGCATATTCTTTGCGCATTCTAGTGGTTGGCGTCCAAGTTGGATTGGCGCGCTTACGGTACACCTTAGTGACCCAGTTTTCAGGAGTATCACGACCAATTTGGCCTATGCCAATAGGTAACACTTGCACTATGTTTTTACCCTTAGGGTAATAGTACAAACGCATTTCGGCGGTATTAATCACCAAACCTTCACGTTTAGTGGCCGGCAAAATCAGCTGCTGCGGAATGATTAAGGTGCTACCTGGGCGCGGCAAATATGGGTCAACCCCAGGGTTGGCCTCGATAAGATTGGTTAAACCCAGTTGAAATTCGGCCGCGATACTTTCAAGGGATAACTTACCCTCAGGGACAGTGTAATAGATGTTTTCACCCACTAGGCTGCTACCTTTACTTGGCAACGCATAGTCGACAGCTAGCGCCTGAGCGCTGAACATAGCAAGCCACCAACAGCCGATGGCACTTAGATGTTTAAACATAGGTAGCAATTAATCCTCTCGAGTGGGTTAATGGTAAAGTGAAGGGGTATCGATATCTGGGCGGGTTTTAAAGCGGCGATGCAGCCACATATATTGCGCCGGATTACGACTGATGATTTGCTCAACGATGCGATTACCACGCGTTGCATCTACGACTTCATTTTCACCAGGAAAGTCGGTCAATGGTGCCATTATTTCTATGTTATAGCCACTATCATCATGATTGCGCTCTACAAAGAAAGGTAATACTTTGGCCTTACCTAATTTGGCTAAGGTCGAAGCACCTGTGATGGTCGCCGCGTCTTTAACCGCAAAAAAGGGAATAAAAATGGCGCTTGAACGGCCAAAATCTTGATCTGCCGTGTACCAGATAACATCTGTGGATCTAAGGCTGCGTACCATTTGGCGTATATCGCGTTTAGGCACTAGCGCCTTGTTGGAACGCAGTCGCCCTTTGACTTGTAGGTATTCAATCACAGGGTTGTTATGGGGACGATAGACGCCAACCCCAGGTTGAAATTGCCCAAAAATACGTGCGCCCATCTCAAGCGGCAGGCAGTGCACAGCAAATAGAATAACGCCATGGCCTTGGGCACGCGCCTCTTCCACAAACTCTTGGCCGTTAATCTGCATATGACGATGAATTTTACTGTCTGGCCACCACCAAGCACTCACAGTATCAAAAATGGCCTTGCCCGTTTCTTCAAAATTACGGGTGAGCAGGGCTGTTTGCTCTGATGGACTTAAATGGGGGAAACAAAGCTCAATATTGCGTTTGGCAATATTGACGCGACTTTTAACGAATTTCATGGCAAGACGCCCAATCGCGGCGCCGATTTTCATCTGCCAGCGTAGGGGTAATAGTAGGAGTAATCTCGCAATCCCCACTCCAAACCACACTAACCAAAAGCGCGGATGCAGGAGTTTGGCGGAGAATTTAGCTTGTTCAACCACAGCATTCTCTCAAATTAGGCAAAAATTAGCCGTTATACTAACGCATTTTTGTTAGAAAATTAGGTACAATTACGTTTAATTTCTGAATTATATATAGAGCCTTATGAAGCATTCCTTACCAGCCTTTGAGCAAGCCCGCGTGCTAGTTGTGGGTGATGTGATGTTAGATAGATATTGGGTGGGACCGACGGGTCGTATTTCTCCAGAGGCTCCCGTCCCTGTCGTTCAGGTTGAACAAATTGAAGATAGACCGGGCGGCGCGGCGAACGTGGCGCTCAATATTGCAACCTTAGGTGGCCAAGCTATATTGTGCGGGCTTACCGGTAATGATGATAACGCCACTATTCTCTCCCGCGCCTTAGATGCTGTGGGTGTCGATAGTCATTGGCATACGGTTGCTGACAAACCTACCATCACCAAACTTAGGATTTTATCAAGAAATCAGCAGCTTATCCGTTTAGATTTTGAACAAAAATTCAGTCAAGCCGATAGCCAATGTTTGTCTGCGAGCGCCGAAGCTAAGCTCGATTCGTGTCAGGTGATGCTGTTGTCTGATTACGCCAAGGGCGCTATCGATAATCCGGTTGAGCTGATTGCCAGTGCTAATGCCAGGGGCGTTAAAGTGTTAGTCGACCCTAAAGGCAGTGATTTTGGACGTTACCGCGGCGCGTATTTACTGACTCCTAATATGTCAGAGTTTGAAGCTGTGGTTGGTAAAGTCACTAACGAAGCTGACTTAGTCGCTAAAGCGCAAGGCTTATTGGCTGCCTTTGATATTACCGCATTATTAGTGACGCGCTCGGAAAAAGGCATGACCTTAATTACCCGTGACGCGCAGGAATTACATATTCCCACAGTCGCTAAAGAAGTCTATGACGTGACAGGCGCTGGGGATACAGTAATTTCCACCTTGGCCTGCGCGTTAGCGGCGGGCAGTGATTTAGCTAAAGCCTGCGCCTTAGCCAATACTGCGGCTGGCATTGTGGTAGGTAAGCTTGGAACATCAAGCGTTACTCGCATTGAATTAATCAATGCCTTAGCCGTAGTGCAAGAATCTGGTCTTGGAGTTATCAGTGAAGATCAGCTGATGTACGCCCTTGAACAAGCGCGTTTACGCGGCGAAAAAGTCGTATTAACCAACGGCTGCTTTGATATTTTGCATGCCGGCCACGTCAGCTACTTGCAGCAAGCGCGCGCCCTTGGCGATCGCTTAATCGTGGCAGTAAATGATGATGCTTCGGTTAAGCGCTTAAAAGGCGAAGGACGTCCTGTTAATCCAACCGATAGACGCATGGCGGTATTAGCCGGCTTAGCGTCAGTCGATTGGGTCGTGCCTTTTACTGAAGATACGCCGCAGCGTTTAATTGCGCGCTTACTGCCAGACTTATTAGTCAAAGGCGGCGATTATAAAGTGAATGAAATCGCTGGCGGCGCCGAAGTGATAGCCGCAGGTGGGCAAGTGCAAGTTTTGTGCTTTGAAGAAGGGGTTTCCACCACCAAGATCATTGAGCGCATTATGGCGCGTCAATAATGGTATTGGCTTGATAAGCGCGTTTGCTCGCAGCCCTTATCAAGCTAGGCGCCAACGCGCCTTGATATCGCTATTACTATTTCTATGGGCGCCCGCTGTTGCTGTGGCGCCTTTTTTATGCGCCCATGCTGAGGATGGAGCGAATGCGTCTGTTGCTTCAGATAAGACGGATATCGACACTTGGCTCGCCCAGCAAGTAAAGGTGTGCGCCGCTAAAGAGCTCAACTTGTGTTTGGCGCAGTTGCCACGCTCTTGGCAGCAAGCCTTGCCGAGCGTTGATGAGATGCTGGCAAGCTTTGGATGGCATGGCGCCATGAGTATCAGCGTGAGTTTGCCGCCATCAACACAAGGGACTAGCACATTTCAGCAAGATGTTGGCTTGATCTTATTGGCGCCCCACAATATTCCCACTGAAGTCTCTACTTATTGCCGTGGTCGCTATTGGCAATTGCCGTTAACCGAGCAAGCGCTAATGAGTGAGTGGCATGAAATTGGCCATTTGCTGGTGGAAAAAATGCAAGGTGAGGGAGTGTTGCCCGAAGCCTTGGCATTTGCGGCTCACGCCAGTCTAAGTCAGCAAGAAGCCGTTCAGCATGAAGTTACTCAACACGAGGCTACTCAGCATGAGGCGGTTCAACATGAAGTTGCTCAACATGAGGCTGTTCAACATGAGACCTTGGCCGATATCTATAGCATTTGGCGCAGCGTGCAGCATGTTGGAGATTTACGTTTAGGTTGGCAGCAATACCATAGGCGTAATTTAGCATTATTAAACTCAAGGGCTAATGCATCGCACTGGAGCGTGCCTGTGCTGTATGGCTTATTAACTGAGGTGCCGCTGTCAGCGTGGCAAAATCCATCCTTTAGCGACTTTATGCGCTTTATTGACAGTGAAGCTTCTCACTGGCGATTACCACCAAGGGCTGAATTAAGTGAACTGCAAAGTTTGATATCTCAAAGTTTTGCACCGCACAAGGGCCCAGTCTTGAGCCAATATTTATTGTGGCGGCGCGAGCAAGCTTGGCGTTTACTCTCGCCAACCTTTGCGCATTTTTTGTCGGCAGATGAATTGCAGCAGTGGCAGCAAGAGTTTAAGGGATTTATTCACTAGTCTTTATTGGCGAAGGTGTCAGGCATAAAACAAGCCGCTGAATACAGCGGCTTGTTATTATTGATGTCTATGCTTGTTTGCTTAGGTTTTAAACTCAAACGTAAGCGAATTCACCATTAATCGGCTTCATTCAAGCTTTGGGTCACTTCCACGATAGCCTTTTTACCATCACCGAATAACATCAGGGTGTTATCCATAGCAAACAGCGGGTTAGGTAAGCCAGCAAAGCCTGGGCTCAGTGAGCGCTTAACCACAATGACGTTACGCGCTTTATCGACATTCAGAATTGGCATGCCATAAATTGGACTGCCCTTGTCTTCACGTGCCATAGGGTTGGTCACATCGTTGGCACCAATCACAATGGCAACATCGGTTTGCTCAAATTGTGGGTTAGCTTCATCCATTTCCAGCAGTTGATCGTATGGCACTTCAGCTTCTGCTAACAGTACGTTCATGTGTCCTGGCATACGACCTGCCACTGGGTGAATAGCGTAAGTCACTTCAGTGCCGCGCTTTTGCAATACTGAGGCTAATTCACGCACTGCGTGCTGCGCCTGCGCCTGCGCTAAACCATAACCTGGCACGATAATAACCTTAGTGGCTGTTTCCAGCATCATGGCTACTTCTTCCGCTGAGGTAGATTTAACTTTACCGGCATAGACTTCATCAGCATCGGCGACTTCACCCGCTTCAGCCATCACGCCAAACAACACGTTAAACAAGCTGCGGTTCATGGCTTTACACATGATTTGCGTCAGGATAATGCCAGATGCGCCCACTAACGCACCAGAAACTATCAGTACTGTGTTACCTGTGATGAAACCAGTAGTGGCTGCGGCAATACCTGAATATGAGTTAAGTAAGGCAATAACTACTGGCATGTCTGCGCCGCCAATAGGCAACACTAAGAAGATACCTAGCAGTATGGCGACAACCATCAAGCTATAAACCAATGCGTGGTTGCTTGGGTCTAACACTAGCATCACAGACAAGACTAAGCTTGCCACTAACAATGCGGCGTTAATCAGGCTGTTACTTGGAATGCGAATAGGATTACCAGACAGTAATTCTTGCAGTTTACCAAAGGCAATTAATGAGCCGGATAAGGTCACGCCGCCAATCACTACAGTCGCAGCAATGGAAATTAAGGCCACTAAGTGGGTGGCTGCCGTCGGGTCAACAAAGTTAGCTAAGGCGACAAATAACGAGGCGCCGCCACCAAAACCATTGAGCAAGGCCACCATTTGCGGCATTGAGGTTACTTGAATGCGTTTAGCCATGAAGAGGCCAATAGCACTACCGACCACAAGGCCTGCGATAATCCATTGATAATCAACGATGCTCTTATCAACTAAGGTCACAACTACAGCGATTAACATACCTAAGGCTGATAACTGATTGCCGCGCACCGCGGTTCTTGGCTTAGTTAATCCTTTGATACCTAAAATGAATAAACATGACGCCACCAAATAGGCGAGGTAAATAATAGTGATATTCATCTGGGCTTATTTCCTTTTGAACATGGCCAGCATGCGGTTGGTGACCATATAGCCACCGACCACGTTGATGGTGGCTAAAGTAACGGCGACAAAGCCAAAAATGTTTACCCAAATACCTTGCTCGCTGCCGGCAGATAACAGTGCGCCGACAATAGCAATCCCTGAAATCGCGTTAGAGCCAGACATTAATGGCGTATGCAAGGTTGGAGGCACCTTAGTGATAAGTTCTACACCAAGAAATACCGCCACCACAAAGAGGGTGATAAGAAGTAGCAGTTCCATATTATTGTGCTCCTACTGGGGATAATAAGCCTTTCAGGCGTTCGTTAACTAACGCACCTTGATGAGTCACTAAGGTATCGCGAATGATTTCATCTTCAAGGTTTAACTGCAGCACGCCTTGCTTATCTATCAATAAATTCAATAGATTTGACAGGTTAGTGCCGTACATCTGGCTGGCATGGTTAGCCGCAGATGAGGCGATATTGCTTGGACCTAAAATAAGTACGCCGTTGTGCTGCACTTCTTGACCTAATTGAGTGAGCTCGCAGTTGCCACCGGTTTCTGCCGCTAAGTCGATAATCACAGTGCCAGGCTTCATGGCTTCAACCATAGCCTTAGTCACTAAGATAGGCGCCTTACGACCAGGAATCGCTGCGGTAGTGATTACTACATCTTGCACTGATAATACTTTGCTCATGGCTTGTTGCTGCTTAGCTATAAACTCAGCGCTTTGCTCTTTAGCGTAACCGCCTGCGGTTTCAGTGTTTTCAGCTTCTAGGTCAAGCTCAACTGGTTTCGCGCCCACAGATAAAATCTGCTCACGCGCCGCAGGGCGAATATCATAAGCTTCAACGACGCCGCCAAGACGCTTGGCCGTGGCGCATGCTTGTAAACCGGCAACCCCTGCGCCCATCACAAACACTCGACTTGGCTTTAAGGTACCTGCGGCTGTCATTAACATAGGAAATAAGCGCGGCGCTTTATGGGCGGCTAAAATCACGGCTTTATAGCCAGCAATGGTTGCCATGGATGATAAAACATCCATGCTTTGCGCGCGGGTGATGCGTGGAATTAATTCCAGCGCCATAGTGGTGACCCCAGAAGCGGCGGCATCATTAAGCGCCTTAGCATTCATTAACGGGTCCATCATGCCTATGATGATTTGTGATGGCTTAGCTTCAGCGCATAAGCGGCTTAAGTCATCATCTTGCACATTCACGGCGGCAACGATGTCAGCCTGTTGGCTAACACTTAAATTATTTGCCAGCACACTGGCTCCGGCGGCTTGATAATCAGCATCACTGAAACCCGCGGCTTCACCGGCACCTTGAGTAACTACCACTTGATGCTGTTTCTTAACAAGTTGTGCTACCTGCGCGGGGATCATCGCCACTCGCCGCTCACCGGCGAGAGTTTCTCTCACTATTCCAATAATCAAAGGACCACCTCTATTTGGTTTGTGTGTGTCATCACAAAAATTCACTTATTGTGGCAAGCCTAGCTTTTAGAGCAAGAATAATTTGAATGAACTTGAGTTTTTATCCTGCGCTCATACAAAAGGTTTGCTCTAAGTCACACTTTTGTAGCGTAAATCATGAACAATTCATATAGCCAAATAGAATAATGTTGCAGTTTTTATTCTTTTTGCTTTTTTAATGAGTCGCTAAGCTAGGCCAATCATTCATGTTACGAGCCTGCTTATGCTGTTAACACTTAATCATCAAGAGTTGCCCTTATTATCCGACAGTCAAAAGCAACTGGTGAGTCAGTTGACGACTCAGTTGTCGCCATTACAGCAAGCCTGGCTTAGTGGTTATCTTGCGGCCAGTTGCCAGCAAGCAAGCGTAGACACCTTAACTTATGCCGCGGGCGCAAGTGCTACATCCGCTAAATTGACCTTGCTGTACGGCAGTCAAACGGGTAATAGCCGCGCCATAGCCACAGACATGGCCAAAGTCATTGCAGCCCAAGGCATAGCGGTCACTTTATTGTCTATGGCTGACTATTCAGTGCGGCAATTAAAAAATGAGCAGTGGTTAGTTGTTGTAGTGAGCACTCATGGTGAAGGCGAAGCGCCGGATGATGCCATTGAGTTGCATCAGTTTTTAGGCTCTAACCGCGCGCCTAAACTCGATGGCTTACGTTATGGGGTGATAGCTCTTGGTGATTCTAGTTATGAATTCTTTTGCCAAACAGGTAAAGACTTTGATGAGCGTTTACAACAGCTAGGTGCCAGCGCAATGCTGCCTAGGCTTGATTGCGACGTTGATTATCAAGCTCTGGTTAATCAGTGGCAGCAGCAATTACTGTCTTTATTAACTGAATTAGCTGGCGCTAAGCCGAGTGCTGTGAGCGTAGCCGTAACCTCAGCGCTAAGCGCGACTGCATTTACTAAGGCGCAGCCTTATCAAGGGCAATTACTGTTAAATCAGAAGATCACCGGGCGACATTCCAGCAAAGATATTCGCCATATTGAAATTGATTTAGGAGAGTCTGAGATTAGTTATCAGCCAGGTGATGCCCTTGGCGTGTGGTTTAGTAATGATCTGGAATTAGTGTCTGAAATTGTTGCGCTTGGCAAGTTAGATGGCAGCGCTTTGGTGCAAGTGGGCGATAGCACTGTGAGTTTGCAGCAAGCCTTGTTAACTCAGAAAGAACTCACCCAGCTTACGCCTGCCACTATTGCTTGGTGGGCACAGTTAAGTGAGTCAAAAACCTTAACTGCATTAAGTGATGATAAAAATCAGCTGCGCACTTATTTAGCCACTCATCAACTTGCTGACATTATGACTGAGTTTCCCGCCGCCATCAGCGCGCAGGCGTTAGTGGATAACCTGCGCGCGCTGACGCCAAGGCTTTACTCCATAGCGTCGAGCCAGTTGGAAGTCGGGAGTGAAGTGCATTTAACTGTGGCTGTGGTGCAAGATGAGCGTGACGGTAAGTCAAGATTTGGCGGCGCCTCGCACTTTCTAGCCCAAAGCGCTGGCGATCAAGCCATTAAGATTTATGTGGAAGCTAATCATAACTTTCGTTTGCCGCCAAACCCTGACACCAAAATCATTATGGTGGGGCCAGGAACCGGAGTAGCGCCTTTTAGAGCCTTCTTGCAAGAGCGCGCCGCCAGCGGAGTGCAAGGCAGCGCCTGGTTATTCTTTGGTAATCCGCATTTTGAGCAAGACTTTTTATATCAAATCGAATGGCAGCAATACCTTAAATCTGGCGTATTGTCCCGCTTAGATGTGGCCTTCTCGCGCGATCAGGCAGAGAAAGTCTATGTTCAACACAGATTGTTAGCTCAAGGCGCGCAGGTATGGCAATGGTTACAAGAGGGCGCGCACTTTTACGTGTGCGGTGATGAAAAACGTATGGCCAAAGATGTGCATCAAGCCTTACTTAGCTTAGTGGCAGAACACGGCGGATTATCGAGCGAGCAAGCGTTGCAGTATGTTGATAATTTGCGTAGTCAAAAACGTTATCAAAAAGATGTTTATTAAGGTTAAGGAAGTCTGTGATGAGCGAGAAAAAATTAGCAATTAATGAATATCTAAAGGCTGAAAGTGACTATCTGCGCGGCACAATTAAGCAAGGCTTGGCCAGTCAACTGACCGGCGCCTTTAGTGATGCCGACCAACAGTTGATTAAGTTTCACGGCTTTTATCAGCAAGATGACCGCGATTTACGCCAAGAACGTAAGGCGCAGAAATTAGAACCTTTATATAGCTTTATGCTGCGCGCCCGAGTGGCTGGTGGCATTTGTAGCCCAGAGCAGTGGTTGGCCGTGGATAAGATAGCCTCAGATCTTACTGAATCTGGCAGCATACGTTTAACGACTCGTCAGACGTTTCAGTACCATGGTATTCCTAAACGTAATTTAAAAACCTTAATTAAAGACTTAGATAGACAAGCCCTAGATTCGATTGCCGCTTGCGGCGATGTTAACCGCAACGTTATGTGTAACCCTAATCCGCAGCAATCGAGTTTGCATCAGCAAGCCTATTACTGGGCTAAGCGTTTATCCGATGAATTACTGCCCCATACCAAGGCTTACGCTGAGATTTGGCTAGATCAAGACATGCTAGTATCGAGCGAAGACACGACAGTAGAACCCGTATATGGCAGCACTTATTTACCGCGTAAATTTAAAATGGCCGTAGCCGTGCCGCCTGATAATGATGTGGATGTGTATACCAATGATTTGGGTTTTATTGCGGTTGCCGATAACGACAAGCTGATTGGCTTTAACTTGGTGGCGGGCGGCGGCATGGGTACCACTCATGGCGATAACCGCACTTACCCAAGGCTAGCGTCTGACTTTGGTTTTATTAACGCCGAAGATACCCTCGACTTTGCCAAAGCTGTCATGACAGTGCAGCGCGACTGGGGCAATCGGGAAGATAGAAAATTATCGCGCTTAAAATACACCATAGATAAACATGGCTTTGAAGCCTTTAAGGCCGAAGTTGAGCGTCGCGCGGGTAAAGCTTTTGCGCCCACGCGCCAAGTGATTATTGGCGATCGCGGTGACAGATATGGTTGGGTGCAAGGGCTTGATGATAAATGGCACTTAACTTTATTTATTGAAGGCGGGCGGATCATCGATACCCCGAGCGCTCGCTTAATGACAGGTATGCGCGCCATCGCCACTATTCATCAAGGCGATTTTAGAATGACGGCGAATCAAAACATCATCATTGCTGGGGTGGCTCGTAAAGATAAAGCTGTGATTGAACAGCTTGCTAGGGTACATGGCTTGTGGCGTGATGAGTTGAGTTTAAGCCGCGCGCGGTCGATTTCGTGCGTGGCGTTGCCAACTTGCCCGCTGGCGATGGCAGAAGCTGAACGCTATTTCCCAGAATTTATGGATAGGATTGATGAGTTGCAACTGGCCAATGGCTTAGGGCAATTGCCGATTGTGGTGCGTATGACAGGTTGCCCTAATGGTTGCGCGCGCCCATTTGCTGCTGAAATTGGCTTAGTGGGCAAGGCCCCTGGGCGTTACAACTTATATCTGGGCGCCAATTTTACTGGCACGCGCCTTAATAAGCTTCATCAAGAGAATATTGATGAAGCGCAAATACTTGCGACTTTAAATGATTTGTTTGCTGCGTATCGAAGCCATGCCGAAACAAACGAAGGCTTTGGTGATTTCTGCGTGCGCACTCAAGTCGTGAGCGCCATTGTTGATGCTGCGAGGGATTTTCATGGTTAATCACATTCATTGGCACGACCCCGAGCAAGTCTCTTGGCTTCTTAGTCAAGAGACTGAAGTACAAGCGCAGCATTTGGCGGTTATCAATCAAGAGTTGGCGCGCATGGACGTGAGTTCGCGTCTTGCGTGGGCGCAGCAGTATTTGCCGCAAACCCAGGCGTTATCATCAAGCTTTGGTATTCAATCGGCGTTAATGCTGCATTTATTAACCCGCACTCAGCCTGATATTGCCGTATTACTGACTGATACCGGATATTTGTTTGCTGAGACTTACCGTTTTATCGATACCTTAAAAGCTCGGCTTCAGCTTAACTTGCACGTAGTGCGCGCTGAGTTATCACCAGCGTGGCAAGAAGCGCGTTTTGGTCAGTTGTGGCAGCAAGGCAAAGCGGGGTTAACTCAATATAACCGCCTTAATAAGGTGGAGCCTATGGAGCGCGCCTTAAAGGAACATCAAGTGCAAACTTGGTACGCGGGTTTACGCCGTACTCAATCCAGTACCCGTGGTCATTTAGACGTGCTATCCATTCGAGCGGGGCGCTTTAAGTGTTTGCCTGTGATTGATTGGAGCAATAAGCAAGTGCATGAATATTTAACTTTGCATGATTTACCGTATCACCCTTTGTGGGAACAAGGCTATGTGTCAGTTGGCGATTGGCATTCAAGCCAACCCCTTAGCGCCGGTATGTCTGAGGAAGATACTCGTTTCAATGGCCTCGGCCGTGAGTGTGGTTTGCATTTCGATATTTAACTGATGAATTATCCACAAGTGGCACATAAGTACTACTTGTGGGTAAGTTTTAGCCTGTCATATTATTGTCATCATCTTGCTTTAACTTCATAAACTAACAGGTTTGCCGATAGTTAATTGCAATTTGTACAACTTTTGTACACATTTTTCCACAGGGTTATGCACATGTTATTTTATGTGTGTAGACTTTGAAGTTCCCGTAGATGGTTTTGAAATGCGCTGATGGCAGTCAAGGATGACTGCAGTGAGATAACGTTAACTGATGGAAGCTGCGAATTAATTTGATTTGCCTGACGATGTTGCGATTTCTCCTTAAACTTCAGCGCTTAGAAACCACCCTTGCTCTGCAAGGAGCTTGGTTGACTTGCTGGCGCAGTCAATCTTAATTTCCCCGATTGACTGACGTGTATGTCAATCGGGGAGAAACCCTTGAAAATTCATTGACCTCTGCTTAATTATCCCCCTATGCTGTACTCAAAATCACCTTGGTTCGGATAGCCTTATGGAATTTGATATTTGCCATCAGTTAGTGCAAGAACGATATAAGTCTTTGGTTGATATGATAGAAATATCATGTCAACGCTATGCCGAGCACACAGCGTTTGCCTGCTTAGGTAAAACCTTCACCTTCAGTGATATTGAGCGTGACTCTCGACATTTTGCGGCTTATCTGCAACATAACACTAAGCTCAAACCGGGTGACAGAATTGCCATTCAATTACCCAATATCACTCAGTTTGTGATTGCAGCCTTTGGCGCGTTGCGAGCTGGCTTAATCTTAGTCAACACTAATCCTTTATACACAGAGCGTGAATTGACTCATCAATTTAATGACTCAGGGGCTAAGGCCTTAGTGGTGTTGTCGGACTTGTTGCCGACCTTAGCTAAAGTCGTGAATAACACGGCAATTGAGTATGTCATTTCGACGCACGCACTGGATTTGATTAGCCCACAGGTGCAGCCCAAAACTGGGATTAAAAATATTGAATTGCTGAAGATGCTATCCATTGGTGCCACTCTGGAATATCAAGCTGTGGATAGTCAAAGCAGTGATATCGCGGCGCTGCAATATACCGGCGGAACCACGGGTATCTCTAAAGGCGCCATACTAAGTCATGGTAATTTGCTGGCTAATGCTTGGCAGTGTCATTCGCGCTTGGGCGGGCGCATTATTGCGGGTGAAGAGATTTTTATTGCTCCTTTGCCGATTTATCATATCTACGCCTTTTTGGTGAATCTAGTCCTGTATTTTGAGCAAGGCGGTTGCTCGGTATTAATTCCTAATCCGCGCGATATTCCTGCATTAATTGCCACTATGGCTAAATACAGGTTCACTGGCTTTGCTGGCATCAATACCTTGTTCGTCGGTTTATGCCATCACCCAAGCTTTAAAAGCTTAGATTTTAGCCAGCTTAAACTCACTATTTCTGGCGGCGCCGCATTAACGCCAATTGCAGCCAAACTGTGGCAAGCCACGACGGGATGCTCGATTAGTGAAGGTTATGGTTTATCTGAAACATCCCCGGTAGTGTCGCTCAATTGCCCAGGCAAAGAAGTGCTTGGCACTATTGGCCGGCCAGTACTTGGAACCGAAGTTCGTATTCTTAATGGCGAGGGTATTGAAGTCGCTTTAGGGGAAGCGGGGGAGCTTGCCGTCAAAGGGCCACAAGTGATGCAAGGCTATTGGCAGCGCCCTAAAGAAACCGCAGATGTTATGACCGCCGATGGTTTTTTTAGAACTGGGGATATCGCCATTGCTGATGCTAATGGCATGCACACCATAGTTGATCGCATAAAAGACATTATTATCGTATCGGGCTTTAATGTTTACCCTAATGAAGTGGAAGGGATTTTATCTTCGCATCCCAAGGTGCTTGAGTGTGCTGTGGTTGGGGTTAGCGATGATAAAAGCGGTGAAGCGGTGCGCGCTGTGATTGTCTTAACGCCAGAAACGGCTGCTTGCGATGAGTTAAAGAGTGAGATTAAAGACTTTTGCGCTCAGCAGTTAACCGCCTATAAATTGCCTAAAATCATCGACTTTGTTGAGCAATTACCTAAAAGTACGGTCGGCAAAGTATTGCGGCGTCAATTACGAAGTGAGTAGCTTAAATTTACTGAATAAAAACAATCAATTGTTTGGCTGGCATTTCAATAAGAGTAACCAAGGCAACAACCTTGGTTACTCTTACGCAGTTAAGCCATTACTGATAATTAGCGCGCAGGCTAATTATTGAGGTAGCGCACTGCCATCTCAGTGCGAGATTTAGCATTGGCTTTACGCAGTAAATTTTTAACGTGAACTTTAACCGTGCCTTCGCTGATATGCAGTCTTTCTGAAATATCGCGATTGCTCTGGCCTTCAGCAAGTTCCTGCAAAATCTGCAACTCTCTTGGCGTAAGCTGTGCAATCCAGTCTTCTTCACTTGGCTGCAGTGGTTCATATTGATAATCACGAATCGCTTCACTGATGACCCTATGGCCTTGCATGGCTTGCTTGAGTTGTTCCAGCAGTAAATCAGACTCAGTGTCTTTCAGCAAATAGCCATCAGCGCCGGCGCGTAGCAGCTTTAATACATCCGCTTTGGCGTCAGAGACGGTCAAGATGACAATACGTGCAGTAATACCTTCTTGACGCAGGGCGTTAAGGGTATCTAGGCCGGTCATGCCTTTCATATTCAAGTCGAGCAAGATAATTTCCGGCTCTTGGGTTTGCAAAAGATTCAGGGCTTCCAAGCCACCGCTCGCTTCACCAAATAAGGTGAAATCATCATCTGAGGCGATCAGCTGACAAATACCGCGACGTAAAAGGGGGTGGTCATCGACCACCAAGACTGAATAAGGCTTACTCATGAAGCAAACTCCTGAGAGGGAAAGCGCAAACTGACGCAGGTTCCGCCAGAATTGTTAGTCCGAAATTCTACCACACCACTTAACTTTGCGGCGCGCTCTTGCATAATACTAAGGCCAAAATGGTGATCCCGCTCGCGAACGTGATCAATTCCTATGCCATCATCATCAATTTGGATGTAGATCTCATCCTCAGTCATGTTAGCCCTCACTGTTATGTTGTCAGCCTTGGCATGCTTAATCGCATTTAGCACAGCTTCGCGAGTAATTTGAATGATATGGATATGCTGATTACTGCTAATTTGCTGAGTGGTGAGTTGATAATCCACTGTTATTTTTGCCGTGGTTTGGCTTTGCAATTGCTCAATGACTGCATTAATTGCATTACCTAAATTGGGGTCGCTGATGGTGAGCCTGAAGGTTGATAGCAATTCGCGTAATTGGCCATAAGCGGTATTAATACCATCATTGATTTCTTGCAGCTGGCTATCAATTAAATCGCTGTGCACTTCTTTTTTGAGTGATTTACTGAGGAGGCTAATTTGGATTTTCAAAAAGGCCAAGACTTGGCCTAAAGAATCATGCAATTCGCGCGCGATAATGCCGCGCTCTTCTAATAACGCCAGTTGCTGCTGTTTATCATCTAATTGTTTAATGATTAAGGTGCGAGCCAACATCAAGGCAAAGTTAGTCAATAAGGCTTGATTGGGTTCATGCTCGCAATAAGCATGTAAGCTGCCAAGTTGCACCCCTTCAAAATCTAATGGGAAATCATGACGTTGAGCGTATAAGCTCAGATTGCTATCCCCTAAGGTAATGTTCAGCTTGCCATCATAAATGACTAGCTGCACGCCAATAAAGTCTTCCTGAGTCTTCAACTGAGTAATAGCTTGCTTAATCGCATTAAAATCAAACTTATGGGTATGCAAAATCCATAAGGTATCGTATAGAAAACTAAGTTCATTATTGGCCTTACTTAAGGCAATGGTTTTTTCAGTGACTTGATGCTCAAGCCCTTGATATAACTTGTATAATTTATCGGCGGTACTCGATAGTGCGTCACCTAGTGAGCTCAGTTCAATAAAATCAGATTGCGGCATAGCTGCCTTAAATTGACCTTTAGAAATAGCGTTAGCGGCATCCATCATGGCTTGTAACGGCCCCACCACTTTTTTACGGGTATAGCGCACGGCGAGTAACGTTAATAGCAACATAATACCGAGCCCAATCACTTGGGTAATGGCTAGGAGCTTGAGCTTAAATTCGGCGTGCTGCTCCATTTCTCGCACCAGTAAATCTATGCTTGCCACAAAGTTTTGCAGCGACTGGCTATAAGCTCTGGAATTCTCATTGGCTGCATAATGGCGCATTTGCTGCCATTTAGAGATAACTAAATGGTATTGGTCTGCCAAGGCTTGGGTAGAAGACCAATCAATTAATTGCCGTAATTCCTCTGAATGTAAGGTTTTCTCAAATTCATCGATATTGGCTTGCAGTTTATCACTGCCGGCATTGGCAAAAAAAAGTAAGCGGTAGCTTTGCATTCTTAACGAGCCTGAAGCGTTAATGGCTTTAGCATCACCTAGGCTATAGCTTAAGTTTACTAAGGCGAAACAGGCCAGAGCGCTCGACAGTAAAATGAAGACCATCATCAAGTTTAAAATGGTGGACGTGAGACTATGTTGTTTCATGAAAAGTCAGATGACGAAAACAGGGCTCTAGGATATGCATACTTTAGAGCTACATCAAGTTGAGTGATCACGAGTCTGGTGAAAATGAAAGTGTACAAAAAATGCGCGCTTCAAATATTAGTAATTACTTAATAAGTTAACTGTTTGTGAAAATTGTGAGCGGCGACACATTGGCTTTTTGATCTAGCGCATACTTCTTTTAGTATACCCCCTTGTGAGTATATTTTTAGTTTGGTTATCCATCTATTTTTGCCTTTAGAAGACACCTTTAAGGTGGAATACAATAAGATGGGAGAGAAGATGATGAGCAAAGGTAAATTATTTGCGTTAAGCGCTGTAGTTGCCGGCTGTTTCATGGCAGCAGGGGCCATGGCCAGCGATAAGACTGAACCGCGTAATGAAGTTTATAAAGACAAGTTCAAGAATCAATATGAAACTTGGCACCAGACCAGTGAAAGCGTTGAAATTGTAGATGCACTGGCGCAAGACCCTAATTTAGTGATCTTATGGGCAGGTTATGGTTTTGCCAAAGACTATAACAAGGCTCGTGGTCACGTCTATGCCATTACCGATGTTCGTAATTCTTTGCGTATCGGTGGACCTATGACAGATACCGATGGCCCTATGCCGATGGCTTGTTGGAGCTGTAAGAGCCCAGACGTGCCGCGCATGATTGAAGAGCAAGGTGAAGACGGTTATTTTAAAGGTAAATTAGGTAGTGGCGGCGCTGAAATCGCTAATACTATCGGTTGTAGCGATTGCCATGAAAAAGGCTCACCAAAATTACGTGTCGCTCGTCCATTTGCTGAGCGCGGCCTTGAAGCTCTAAATACCCCATTTGCAGAAGCCTCTCGTGCTGATAAGCAATCTATGGTGTGTGGTCAGTGTCACGTTGAATACTATTTCGAAGCGAAAGGCGATAAGAAAGGCTTTGTTAAATTCCCATGGGATAACGGTACTACCGTTGCTGACATGGAAGCTTATTACGATGCCATCGAATTTAGCGATTGGACTCACGCCTTATCTAAGGCGCCAATGTTAAAAGCGCAGCACCCAGAGTATGAAACTTGGAAAGCTGGCGTTCACGGTAAAAACAATGTCAGCTGTACTGCTTGTCACATGCCAAAAGTGACTGCTGAAAATGGCCGTAAGTTTACCGACCATAAAGTGGGTAACCCATTTGATCGCTTCGAGGAAACCTGTGGTACTTGTCATACTCAAGACAAGGCCTTCATGGAAAACCTAACCAAAGAGCGTCAAACCAAAGTTAAAGAGTTACAACTGAAAGCTGAGAAGCAATTAGTTCAAGCTCACTTTGAAGCGGCTGCGGCTTGGAAAGCGGGTGCGACTGATGCTGAAATGGCGCCAATCCTTAAAGATATCCGTCACGCTCAGTGGCGCTGGGATTATGCTATCGCCTCACACGGCGTTGCAGCGCACGCTCCTGAGGAAGCCTTAAGCGTATTAGGCTCTGCAGTAGATAAAGCGGCTGATGCTCGCGTTAAGTTAGCGCAACTCTTAGCGACTAAAGGCGTGAAGCAACCAGTAGCTATGCCAGACATTTCTACCAAAGCCAATGCACAAGCGGCTCTGGGGATGGATATGGAAGCGATGAAGGCTGAGAAAGAGCAGTTCAAGCAACAAATCCTGCCTAAGTGGGATGCTGAAGCCAAAGCGCGTGAAGCAACTTACAAATAATATTGACTAATAAAGTAAAACGCCCAGCTGTGCTGGGCGTTTTTTTGCCTGATGTAAAGCGTTTAGCCACTACTTAATGATTTTAAGTAGCTGCTTAAATCTCTCGCCTGTGGCTTCATGCTGCAACTCAAACACCATAGATTCAACCGTATGCAGCTTAGCACCTAAGGCCTGCATCATTTGAATGCCGACCTGATAATCTTGTTTGTTGCGCGATGACATGGCATCAACCAAGATAAACACTTCAAACCCCGCATGAATTAAATCGCGACACGTCTGATAGACGCAAATATGGGTTTCAATGCCAGCCAATACGACTTGCTTGCAACCATTAGCCTGTAAGCGCTCGACAAATTCCGCATTGGCCATAGCGCTGAAATGCTGCTTGGCTATCACAGGCGCATAGTGGCTCAATAATGGCTGCAGCACCTCACTGGTATGGCCAAGCTTATCGGGTAGTTGTTCGACCCATAATAAGGGGCGGTCGAACACAGACCAAGCACTGATAGCCTGTTGTAATTTGTGATGCAACTCTTTGGAGTGCCGCACGCTTTGCGCCAATTTGCCTTGCACATCGATTAAGACCAATACGCATTTATCTAACTGCAACATAGTGTTACTCCCACAATGAATTTACCTGAGTGTGCACCTTGCTCGAAATAGGTGCAAGTGTTTAATAAATGCACATATTTAGTGCGTAAGTTGGCACTATTTACCGACTAAAAATGACTAACTCATTATAAAACATGCTGTTGCATACTTGGCCTAAGGTTTGAAGTGCATAGTTATCACCAATCAATCCATGATAGTGGAGATAACGATGAAGCTAGTTACTGCAATTATTAAACCTTTCAAATTAGATGATGTACGCGAAGCCATTGCTAGCCTTGGTATTGAAGGCATGACAGTGACTGAAGTTAAAGGATTTGGTCGGCAGAAAGGACATACTGAGCTTTATCGCGGCGCCGAATACCAAGTGGATTTTCTGCCTAAGGTGAAGCTTGAAATAGCCACTCGTACTGAAAATGTTGATCATTTAATTGAGGCCATCATAGCGGCGGCGCACACGGGCAAGATTGGTGATGGCAAAATATTTGTCACCTCACTTGAGCAAGTGATCCGTATCCGCACCAGTGAAACCGACTGCGACGCTTTGTAAGGGGAATGGCCATGGAACAATTAACCGAATTGGGCTTAAGCCTTACCCAAGTAAAATATGCATTAGATACCTTTTACTTATTGATATCGGGCGCGTTAGTCATGTGGATGGCGGCCGGTTTTGCCATGCTCGAAGCAGGCTTAGTGCGCTCTAAAAACACCACTGAAATTTTAACTAAAAACCTGTGTTTATATTCGATTGCTTGTATCACCTTCTTGCTGGTGGGTTACAACATTATGTATGTCGATAACCAAGCGGGCGGTTGGTTACCGAGTTTTGGCAGCTTAATTGGTGAAGAGAGTGGTGAGCTTGGTCATGCGCTTGAATCGGATTTTTTCTTTCAAGTGGTATTTGTGGCAACGGCGACCTCAATCGTGTCTGGCGCTGTGGCTGAGCGCATGAAATTATGGGCCTTTTTAATATTTTGCGTATTTATGACAGCAGTCATTTACCCGGTAGAAGGTTACTGGACTTGGGGTAAAGGCTTTGTGTCTGCCATGGGGTTTGTGGATTTTGCGGGCAGCGGCATAGTGCACATGGCTGGCGCATCTGCTGCTTTAGCTGGGGTGTTATTACTGGGCGCTCGTAAAGGTAAATATGGCGCCAATGGTCAGGTAAATCCTATTCCTGGTTCTAACTTGCCTTTAGCCACCTTAGGCACCTTTATTCTATGGATGGGCTGGTTTGGCTTTAATGGTGGCTCGCAGCTGGCAATCAGTGATGCCAGTAACGCCAGCGCTGTGGCTAAGATTTTTGTCAATACTAACTCAGCAGCTGCCTTTGGCTCGATTGCGGCCTTAATAGTGTGCAAGCTTATTTGGGGCAAAGCTGATCTCACCATGATTTTAAACGGCGCGTTAGCAGGATTAGTGGCGATTACAGCCGATCCATTATCACCTTCAATATTACTAGCCGCATGTATCGGCATAGTCGCAGGCGGCGTAGTGGTATTCTCTATCGTGATGCTAGATAGATTTAAAATTGATGATCCCGTGGGTGCGATTTCAGTGCATGGAGTCGCAGGATTTTTAGGCTTAATGTTAGTGCCTTTATCTAATACTGATGCCACTGTGGTGAAGCAATTACTGGGCGCCTTAGTGATTTTTACTTGGGTGTTTTCAAGCTCATTATTGGTGTGGTGGCTGTTAAAGCAAACCATGGGCATTCGGGTGTCAGAAGAAGAGGAATACCATGGTATGGATGCCTCGGATTGCGGCGTAGATGCTTACCCTGAGTTCGTTTCTATAAAAAATAGCCATTAAGCTAAACTGTTAATAGTAGGGCTTTTATCACTAAGGCAACCCTAATGGTTGCCTTGTTTTTGATGAGTCATAAGTGATTACCCCATAAACAGTTAGGAGTTAACTTATGCCAAGGGAAGGTATGTTTAACCGTACACTTAAGTGTAAATTTAGTGCGCCCAAGCATAAGCCGTTAGTGGTTGGTGTTGCTGCATTGATGCGGCAAGCGGCATTCATGTTAACGGCGCTGGTATTAGCGGTTATTGTGTTAGTGGCCATGGCAGCGCTGGCAAGTAGCACTGCCTATGCAGGCAAAGTGGTAGTGCATGATGCGACTGAGTCTTTTGATGCCTTTGCCGTAAGAAATGCCCTGCGAGAAGAAAAGCAGTGGCAACAGACGCTTGCCTTTGAGCGGCAGTTAAGAATTTTGCAGGCCTTACCTATCAATTGCGTGTTAGTCGCGCCGCGCCGACCTGAGCCAAGAGCTAGCGGCCATAATAGTGCCAACAGGGATTACCAATGCGGTCAGCAATTTTATCGCCCTTATCAATATCAAGGCAAAGAGCTTTATATCGGTATTCCAGCGCCTGAGGTTACCGCCCCTTAAGCGGGTTTTCTTCTATAGTCAAAAGAGGGCTATGGAGGAATGAGTCATGCAATACTTCACGCGCTTATGGTTAATTCACTGGCTTATGGTTGGCGTTTTGGTGGGATGCGCGAGTGAGCCAATTGTGCCATCGTGGCGCACGTTACTGATTGATGATGCCTTAATTGTTGCGGCGCCAGATGCTTCTCATGCAAGTTCTGCGGCAACAGCGATTGAAACCCCAATTCCAACTCCAGAACAAGTGTTTGCCTTAAGCGAGGCCGCGCAGCAAGCGTTACTTAAGGCCATGCGTCAGGCGCAGCTTAGCAAGGGCAGTCGTTTTCAAGCGTATCAATGGTTAGCCTCTGAACTTGATTCTAGCAAGGGGCGTTTTTCTTACTATGGCTATGTGACTCAAACCGCCGAGCAAACCTTTGCAAGTCGCCAAGGGAATTGTATGTCACTGGTGGTTCTGGCATCGAGCATGGCAAAAGTGCTCGATATTCCGGTGACTTATCAAGTGGTGGAAGTCAGCCCCCATTGGGATAGACAAGGTCAATTTTATTTACTCAATGGCCATATCAATATTCGCCTTAGCGCGCCGCAAGACGTTAATCGGCTTAATTTTAGTGATGATATTCAGTTAGACTTTTTACCAGAGGCCACAATGCGCCAATACCGGGATTATCAAGTGCAGGAAAATACGGTATTGGCCTTGTTTTATAATAATTTAGCCGCCGAAGCCTTAATTAATAATGATGCGCCTAAGGCTTACCGCTTGATTAAACTCAGTTTGACTCACGACCCATTGGCTATTGCCATCAATACCTTAGCACTCATTTATCGCCACCAAGGGTTAGATAAAGAGGCGGAAACTGCCTATCACTATGGTCGCTTACTCGAACCCGATGATATGAGCTTGCTGCATAATCTGGCGATATTATTGTCATCTCAAGGCAGGCTCGATGAGTGGGCGCAAATCCATCAAAAGATAGAGCTATCAAGAATTGCTAACCCTTTTTATTACTTTGATATGGCAGAGCAGGCCTATCGCGATGGCGACTACAATAGCGCGATAGACTGGTACCAAAGAGCGTTAGGCAAGGCTGATTATCGTCCTGAGTTTTATCATGGTCTTGCTAAAAGTTACTTTCGCCAAGGGCAAGTGCAGCAAGCACAAAACTATCTTCAAAGGGCGTTGCAATTGAGCCTTAACGATAAAGAGCGGCAGCGCTATCGCGATAAATTAGACTCGTTAACTCATGTTGATTGAGCACTAAATCAACTGACTTGTAGACCAATTCTGGTCATATGCAATCTAAGCATTAAGCCTAAGGGGTATGAAAAAAACTATTGATGTCAGGTATCTGGGTTGCAATGTTAGTGGCTGCTGGTTAGATTGCTAGACTGGCGTGGTTATTTGCTGCGCGCCAATAGTTGTTTAGTCGCTGCACGTAACGGAGTTTTGCCATGCACTTTAAGAATGATGATGTACGCATCAATGAGGTTAAAGAGTTACTGCCACCGATTGCCGTGCTCGAGCGATTTCCTGCCACTGAAGCTGCATCTGCGACTGTGTATTCCACGCGTCATGCCATTGCTGAAATTCTTAACGGTAATGATGATCGTCTGCTGGTGGTCATAGGCCCTTGTTCAATTCACGACCCCAAGGCTGCCCTAGAATATGGCCAAAAATTACTGGCATTAAGACAGCGTTATCAAGATGATTTGAACATTGTGATGCGGGTATATTTTGAAAAACCGCGCACCACTGTGGGGTGGAAGGGGCTAATTAACGATCCTTATCTCGACAATAGTTTTCAGCTCAATGATGGCCTGCGCGCCGCGCGCCAATTATTGGCGCAATTGAATGACAGTGGCATGCCCACTGCGGGTGAGTATCTCGATATGATCACTCCGCAATATGTGGCCGATTTAATGTGTTGGGGCGCTATTGGCGCTCGCACCACTGAGTCGCAAGTTCACCGCGAATTAGCCTCTGGCTTGTCTTGTCCTGTGGGCTTTAAGAATGGCACAGATGGTACGATTAAGATTGCCATAGATGCCATTGGCGCCGCTGCTGCGCCCCATCACTTCTTGTCTGTGACTAAGTTTGGCCATTCCGCCATAGTCTCCACCAAGGGCAATCCTGATTGCCATATCATTTTGCGTGGTGGCCGTGAGCCAAATTACAGCCGCGCCGATGTTAGCCGCGTAAAAGCTGAACTCATTGAAGCCGGATTAGCACCTAAGGTGATGATTGATTGCAGCCATGCTAATAGTCAAAAAGACTATAAGCGCCAATTAGTGGTGGTTGATGACATAGTGTCGCAGTTGGCAGCAGGTGAGGATGCCATTATAGGGGTAATGATTGAAAGCAATTTAGTCGCGGGTAATCAGCAGCTTAAATCGCCTGTTCAATTAACCTATGGGCAGAGTATTACCGATGCTTGTATCGGCTGGCAGGAAACTGAACAAGTGATCAAATCCTTGGCTCATGGAATTCAATTTCGCCGAGTCGCAGGGCGGGGGTAATCAGCATCCCCTCACTCCCTGAGGGTAAATGCTTGGGGAGTTTACTGCTGTTGCTCGTTTAAATAGCGGTTAGCTTCTGCGAGGCTGCCGAATGAAGCGATTAAATTGTTGCGTCCTTTATCTGCAATTTCAGGATTACCTGATTCTAGCATCATCCAAATCCACGTTTTAATCAGAGGTAGTGGTGGATACATAATTTTTGCTGTGTCTAACATAACTTTCCTTCACTCTATTTTGTTGTTTGCACTCACTAGCGTTATTTTTGTATCAAATTGGTATGCGCTAGGTAGGTAAATCGTATCAAATTAACTGTGATTGTGAAATCAAAAACGAGTTAATAACCTCTGCTGCTCCCTTGTTTGCGCGATTTTTAAACTTTTATGATAAGGATACTTATGCGCTCGGTGATTTCCACAGATCCGCGTCCAGAAAAATTACACTGGTCGGTAATACGTTTGCTTTGGCCATATTTATTAGAGTTTAAAGGTCGGGTGTTATTGGCGTTGGCATGCTTAGTGGTGGCGAAACTTGCCACCATAGCCATGCCCTTTGTGCTCAAAGACTTAGTGAATGCCTTAAGCCTCACTCCTGAGCAAGGTCTATTACTGGTGCCGCTGGCCTTAGTGCTGAGTTATGGCGCGCTGCGGTTTATGTCAGTCATCATAGGTGAAATCCGTGACACCTTGTTTGGGCGAGTGACCGAGCGCGCTATTCGGCGCCTTGGCCGCAAAGTATTTGATCATTTGCATCAGCTGGATTTAAGTTTTCATCTCGATAGGCAAACCGGCGGTTTGTCGCGCGATATTGAGCGGGGTACTAGCGGCGTCTCATTTTTACTGCGTTTTATGATTTTTAATATAGTGCCAACCTTGTTTGAAATTGTGGTGGTTATCGGTATTTTCTGGAGTAAATATGGCGTTGATTTCGCGCTGGTCATTCTCTTGGCTGTGGCAGGTTACGGGGTCTTTTCTGTGGTAGTTACAGAATGGCGCACGGATTATGTGCGCGACGCCGCGGTGGCTGATTCCAATACCAACACTCGCGCCATAGACAGCTTACTCAACTATGAAACAGTTAAGTATTTTAACAACGAGCACTATGAATCTAATCAATACGATAAATCCCTAGCTCAGTGGGAAATTGCTAAGAGAAATAACCGCTTGTCGCTGTTAGTGTTAAACGGTGGCCAGGCGCTGATCATTGCTGCGGCTATGACGATTATGATGTTTATGGCGGCCAAAGCCGTCACCCTTGGCAAGATGAACATTGGTGATTTTGTGCTAGTGAACGCCTTCATGTTGCAACTGTTTTTACCATTAAACTTTTTAGGCTTTGTGTATCGCGAAATTCGCGGCGCTTTAGCCAATATTGAGCGCATGTTTGGTTTATTAGCCTTAACGCCAAAAATTGTCGATAAAGAGAATGCCATTACCGCCACCATTGGCGCGGCGCACCTCAAGTTTGATCGTGTAAATTTTAGCTATGGTGATAAGCGCTTATTAGATGAAGTCAGTTTTGAATTAGCGCCAGGCACTAAAGTCGCCGTGGTTGGCGATTCGGGCGCAGGCAAGTCAACCCTGATTAAACTCTTGTTTCGTTTTTATGATGTTTCTGCCGGCGCAATTTTACTCGGTGGTGTGGATATTCGGGAATTAAGTCAGCTCAGTCTAAGGCAGCAATTGGCGATAGTGCCGCAAGATACCGTGCTATTTAATGACACTATTTTAGAAAACATACGTTATGGCAGACCGGACGCAAGTGATGATGAGGTCAAAGATGCCGCCGATATGGCGTACTTGACTCACTTTATCAATAGTATTCCCCAAGGCATGGCGACTAAGGTCGGTGAGCGTGGCATGAAATTATCGGGCGGCGAGAAGCAGCGGGTTGCTATCGCGCGGGCGATTTTAAAGGGGGCGCCGATTTTAGTGTTTGATGAGGCAACATCGTCATTAGACAGTGGCGCTGAGCAAGCGATTTTGCAGGCAATTAATGCGGTAGCGCGTAAGCGTACATCTTTAGTGGTGGCGCATAGGTTATCGACCATAGTCGATGCTGATAGGATTTTAGTGATGCATGATGGGCGGATAGTTGAGCAAGGGCATCATCAACAATTGTTAGCGCTTAATGGGCATTACGCGCGGCTGTGGACGATTCAGCACCAGCATCAAGATTAATGGCTGCCTGTGGCGCTTATTTTTTATAGTGATGAATGCTAAAGACTGAAATTTAAGCGCTAAGGGTTAATTGCTAAGAGTGCTTAATAGTGCCTTGCTGCCAACCATCACAGATAAGCGCATTGGCATTGGTTTTGACTGGGGTGAGATGAAAAATCTTCCCTTGTCTAAAACACAGCATTTGACCTTCAAGCTCAGTGAGGCGACTGCAATTTCTACAGCTAACGCTGGCGATTTTATTGACAGATATCATTGGATCTATGTTCATGAGGGCTCTGCGCTTATTAATGGTTTGCTCATCTAATCTTGCTCGCAAAAGTGCTTTTGGTTGTGATGAAGTGCACACTTTTTTGGGGATGATATAAACATTTCCGTACAAATACAAATCAAAAACGCCTTAACGTGATAATTAATTCTGATTGTTTCACTTGTGTTTTTACCGTGTTGCAATTTGCGTTTGTCGTGGTTGCGATAGTTGATTGTCTTGGTTGAATTCGTGTTTTTTGTGTGCGACGGCAATGTATTTATTTATGGGTAGTTGGCGGCAGTTGCGAGCTGAGCCTGTGAAATGCGTTTATTAAAAAGCCGCTAGATAGCAAATGAGTCAGTTTTAGTCTTCTGCTTAAATTATGCGCTTGTTAGCAGAGTCATTCTTGCCTTATGCTGAATCATCATAGGCTTATAGGGGCTGATATGTGGGTCAAGGCGAAAGTGCTTGAACGGCGAGACTGGAATAGCCGGCTATTTTCTCTGAAAGTAAGCGCAGGAGTAACGGATTTTATCGCTGGGCAATTTATTAAACTCAGCATAATGCGAGATGATAAACGTATTGCTCGGGCTTATTCGCTGGTCAATCCGCCCGGGCGAGATTACTGTGAAATCCTCGCGGTTGCCGTTAATGGCGGCGAATTATCGACTCATCTGCAATCATTAGTTGCAGGGGATGAGATAGAGATGACGGTCAGTGCCGCCGGCTTTTTGACCTTAAACGAAGTGCCTAACGGCTTTAAGCATTTATGGTTAATTGCCACAGGTACTGCGGTCGGCCCATTTATCTCTATGATGTTAACAGCTGAGCCTTGGCAGCGATTTGACAAGGTGGTGCTAGTTTTTGGGGTGCGCCAAGTGGACGATCTCGCTTATTTAGCTGAGCTTAGGGCACTAGAGCAGGCGTATCCGCAGCAGTTTAGGTTAGTGATTAGCGTAACCCGTGAACCCTTTGCCGGCGGTCTATCTTGTCGTATTACCCAAGGGTTAATCGCTGGCGAGATTGAAGCTCAAACCGGGCTGACATTGAATGCTGCAGATTCACAAGTCATGTTATGCGGTAATCCCGAGATGGTAAAAGAGGCAGATATCTATTTGCAGTCTTTGGGGTTAACCAAAAATTTACGGCGTGCGCCAGGCAATATCACCTTAGAAAAATATTGGTAGGATCATGATTACTTTACTTTATTCTCAAACATCACCCTACGCTCGCATGGTCAGAGTCATGGCCGAAGTCTTAGAGCTTACTGCTATCCAAACCGAGATGGTTAATCCGTTTGATAATAGCCAACGTTTATTAGAAGCCAATCCTCTGGGTAAGATCCCGTGCTTACTATTAAGTGACGGCAGCTCGTTATTTGATAGCGAAGTGATTGCCAGATATTTAGATAGCCTTTCCCCGCACGCAAGTTTATTCCCTGAGCCGGGTCACGATTGGCAGCGTCAATGTCAGTTCTCGTTAGTGAAAGGATTACTTGATGCGGCGGTGGCGTTAAGGCAAGAGCAAATGCGCGCGGCTGAAGGCCTGTCGTCTGATTTCTGGCGCGGGCGCTATGAGCAAAGCTTACTGCGCGGCCTGCGAGAAATCGAAAGATCAGGCATTATTGCTAGCAATTCCCTCAATGCGGAGCGGATTGCTTTGGTGTGTTTGCTTGATTATCTGGATTTTCGCCACAGTAACTTAGCTTGGTACAAGGTAGTGCCGGCGGTAGCTAAGTGGCACCAAGGGCTGATGGATTCTGCAGTATTTTTAAGCTCACGCCCAAGTTAACTGTGTAGCGAGCGCTAGTCTGCCCCTTAGCGCTCGCTGATATCACTCTGGTGTAAGCTAATATCTGCTCACACAAGGAATATCCCTCTTTGGGTGGTTAGCTGTTATTCCCTAATAACGACGCTTAATAAGGCGGTAACCGAGTGGGTTAGTGGATGTTAAAAATCCTTTATTAATCCCCATGCTATGTGATTGCAACTTGTTATACTTTGGTTTAGTATTCGCGATATTGATAACCATTATCATTAGCGTGCGCGTTAACACTTACCATCTTGCACAGGAGTTGTACATAATGAGATTACTATCTGGACTCGTGTTGGCTATGGCTACTATCTCTGCGCCCCTGATGGCAGCCCCTGATAGCGTGACAGTCTATTCCTATCGTCAGCCGTTTTTAATTGAACCTATTTTGAAAGACTTTACTGCTAAAACAGGGATTAAGGTTGATGTGGTATTTGCCAAAGATGGTATCGCAGAGCGCATTAAGCGCGAAGGCCGATTATCTCCTGCCGATCTAGTGTTAACGTCTGATTTCTCACGTTTAATGGAATTGGTTGAATTAGATTTAGTGCAACCCGTCGCGAGTGATAGCCTGAGCGCTGCCATTCCTGAACAATTTCGCTCTCGCGATGACTTATGGTTTTCCCTCACTAAGCGCGTACGTAACATTTATTCATCGAAAGAGCGCCTTGGCGCCATTGATGTTTCTTATGAAGACTTAGCCTCACCGCAATTTAAAGGCAAAATCTGTACCCGCAGTGGCAAGCACCCTTACAACATTGCCTTAGTTGCCTCTATGTTGTCCCATCATGGTGAGGCCCAAACTCGCGCATGGTTAGAAGGCTTTAAAGCGAACTTAGCCCAGCGCCCACAAGGTAACGATAGAGCGCAGGTAAAAGCGGTTAAAGAAGGTTTATGTGATATTGCCATAGGTAACAGTTACTACTTAGGCAGCATGATGATGGACCCAGAGCAGCAAGCTTGGGCTGAATCTGTGGTGATTAATTTTCCTAACCAATCTTCTCGCGGCGCTCATATTAATGTCTCGGGTATGGCTATGACTAAGCATGCGCCTCATCAAGCATCGACCCTTAAATTGATGGAATATTTAGCCTCTAATGAAGCTCAAACTAAATATGCCGAGGTCAATTTCGAGTACCCAGTCAATCCACAAGTACCAGCATCAGCTATGGTCGCCTCGTGGGGTAAATTCAAAGAAGATCATTTACCTATTCAAGCGCTGGCCGATAACCATAGCGCCGCGGTTAAGCTGCTTGATGAAGTGAAATTTGATTTGTAAATTGCTGAAAATGCTTAATCGTCTGATTTTTCAGTTGTATTCGGAAGATTCATGATCCTTACCTTGTCACGGCGCTGGTCATTCAGCGCCTTATTGATAGTTGTTATTATTGCATCGCCCTTGGCAGCTTTGGTGTTTCAAGCCTTACTGCCAAGCGCTGATGTGTTTACTCATTTGCGCGATACCGTCTTATCCCAATACATAGTTAATACCTTACTCTTAGTCGGCCTCGTGGCGGTTGGCGCCTTGCTATTGGCTTTGCCAGCTGCCTTTTGGGTTGCCCGCTGTGATTTCCCTGGACGCTCATGGTTGCAGTGGGCGTTATTGCTGCCCTTATCTATGCCCGCCTACATAGTGGCTTATGTCTACACTGACTTGCTGGATTACGCAGGCCCAGTGCAACGCACCTTACGCTCCGTACTTGGTTGGCAAACTAGTCATGATTATTCCTTTTGGCAAGTGCGCTCGTTAAGTGGCGCCGCGGTTATGCTGGCATTGGTGTTATTCCCGTATATTTACTTGCTCGGGCGCGCTGCCTTTATGGAGCAATCTGTGCATTTGCCGCAGGCGGCCAAAGTGATGGGCGCGAGTTCATGGCAAGTGTTTTGGCGAATCTCCTTGCCGCTTGCTCGCCCCGCTTTAGCGGTCGGCGTGGCATTGGTTGCCATGGAAACCGCGGCTGACTTTGCCACTGTGAGCTACTTTGCCGTCCCGACCTTAACCACTGGTGTGTATGATGCTTGGCTTGGCTATGGCAGCATGACAACCGCGGCGCGTTTGTCCTTGATGATCCTCATGTTAGTGCTGCTATTAGTAGGCAGTGAGCGCTTTGCTCGGCGAAAACAGCAGTTATTTCAAAAATCAGGGCAGGTTGCTGCCATTGAATTGTTGCCCTTAGCACGCTGGCAAGCTTGGCTAGTCACAGCCTACTGCTTGCTATTATTGCTGCTGGCATTTGCTATCCCCATGGCGGTACTCATTTCCTACAGCATTCACTATTTCGCGGTTAGTTGGCATAGCAATTTTTGGCAATACAGTCTTAACAGCTTAGGGTTAGCGGCTGTGGTGAGTGTGTTGTGTTTGTTGTTCGCCTTGTTCTTACAGTTTGTCTCACGGGTAAGCCCGCGTAAGCTTGATACTATGCCAGCGCGTTTATGCACTCTGGGTTACGCCTTACCTGGCACTGTGCTGGCCATTGCTGTGTTAATCCCTTTGACTTGGCTTGATTTTGCTATCAACGATGGTATGCATTTTTTGGGACTGCCTGAACCAGGATTACTGTTAACTGGCTCGTTAGTCGCCTTAGTACTGGCGTTTTGCATTCGTTTTGCGGCCATAGCCATTGGGAGTATAGAGGGCAGTTATAAGCGCATTAGTCCAAGCTTGGATATGGCGGCGTTAACTATGGGTAGCCAACCTTGGCGCTTATTTGCCCAAGTACACTTACCTTTGCTGAAAAAAGGCGCTGTGGTGGCTATGTTATTAGTCTTTATTGAAAGCATGAAAGAGTTGCCTGCCGCCTTATTGCTGCGACCCATAGGTTATGAGAATTTAGCCACGTATGTGTTTCAGTATGTCTCTGATGAACAGTTAGAGCATGCAGCCTTAGGGGCAGTCGTGATTGTGTTAGTAGGTTTATTGCCGTTATTTTTATTGAATCGTTCCATGGAGCAACAATGACCAGCTTGCCGCCGCCACTGCATTTTCCTCTTAAAGAAGAGTTAGCGCTGACAGTCAGTGACTTAAGCTGCGCATATCAAGGCCATAAGGTATTAAATCAATTAGGGTTTAGCTTAGAACGTGGGCAAATCCTCGCGTTATTGGGCCCAAGTGGCTGCGGTAAAACTACCTTGCTGCGCGCCATTGCTGGACTGCAACCGATAAGCGCTGGCACTTTAGTGTTAGCAGGCAAAACCTTATGTAATAACGATGTCTTTGTGCCCGCTGAAAGGCGCGGCATGGGCATGATATTTCAAGATTATGCGTTATTCCCGCACTTAACTGTGGCGCAAAATATAGTCTTTGGCCTAAAAGCTAAGTCTGCCCGTGAGCAAAGGCAAGTGACTGAAGAGATGCTTGCTTTAGTCAGGCTTGACGGTTTAGGCCATAGATATCCGCATCAATTATCGGGCGGGCAGCAGCAAAGAGTCGCCATCGCTCGCGCCTTAGCGTATGAGCCAAGCTTATTATTACTTGATGAGCCGTTTTCGAATATTGATGCACAGGTGCGCCACGCGCTTATGATGGAAATGCGCGATATTTTAAAAGCGCGGCAAGTCAGTGCCATTTTCGTGACCCACAGTAAAGAAGAAGCCTTTGTTTTTGCAGATCAATTAGCGATTTTAAGCTCAGGTAAAATTTTGCAGCAAGGCAAGGCTGAGACCCTGTATGCGCGGCCAGCAAGTCAGTATGTGGCTGATTATCTGGGCGCGGCCAATTATCTCGATGCTAAGGTCATATCGACTCACGATGTGATGACCGCCTTAGGTAAGGTTTCAAGCCCTGAAGCCTTAACTCAGGCTATTGGGGTTAAGGGGCGTTTATTATTGCGCCCTGAATATATTGGTTTGCAGCCCAACCCCAATGGCGCCGCGCACATAGTATCGCGCCAGTTTTTAGGCTATGGCTGTGAATACCGTTTGCACTGGAATGGCGAGTTACTGATAGCGCGTAGTCAGCAAGAATTTCAATGTGGAGAGCAGGTCGATATCAGCGTATTAGTTCATCCATTAGTGGTTTTTGAAAGTGCGGTAGTGTAAAACAGATCAACTTGTCATTTTTTAGGCACTTGCAGTTATTGCATCGCAGATGTTAGTTTGAACTGATAGGCAGCGCTGAGATGGAAAGGAGCAGACTCATCTCAGTGTGAACGCCTAAAAGATGATCAAGGGTAAATGATGGTGTGTGCCAGAGTTCACACTTTTCTCGGCTAGTTTGATCTTTATACTGCGTGCATAGTCAAAGTTATTGATAATAATAAAAAAGTAACTTTGATAGGAATGCAATGACCATGGATAACCAGCTTATGCCTCGTGAGCAGCTTGGGATTTGTGCCGAAGGAAATCTGCATAGCATTTATTTGATGCTTAATGCCAAAGAGGGCGCTGAGCCCGCGTTAAAAGCAAGCTTAGCTTCAGTGGCGCAGCATCTGTTTGAAAGTTCAGATACTCATAGTGATTGCGCCTTTAATGGCTTTGTTGCCATAGGAGCCAATTACTGGGATAGCTTGTATCCCTTAGCTCGTCCTGCCCAATTAGCACCATTTCCAGCGATGAGCACCACTCATACTGAAGCGCCTGCGGTTGAATATGATTTGTTCGTGCATTTACGCTGCGATCGCTACGATGTACTGCATCAAATTGCTAACGAATGCTGCCAAATGTTAGATGGGCTAGTGAACATTAGTGATGAAGAGCGCGGCTTTAGATATCAAGATAGCCGTGACTTAACCGGCTTTGTCGATGGCACAGAAAACCCTAAAGGTCAGCACAGACAGCAAGTGGCTTTAGTGGGTGCAAATGATAGCGAATTTAAAGGTGGCAGTTATATTCATGTGCAGAAATATGCGCATATGTTGCCTAAATGGCAGCGCTTAGCGATTAAAAAACAAGAAGATATTATTGGTCGCACTAAGCAAGATAATATTGAATATGCCAGTGCTGATAAGCCATTAACTAGCCATATTAAACGGGTTAATCTGAAAGATGCTGACGGTAATAGTTTAGAAATTTTACGCCAAAGCATGCCTTATGGCTCAATGACTAACCAAGGTTTGATGTTTATTTCTGTGTGCTGTAATCCAAGTCACTTTGAATTGATGCTGCGTAGCATGATCCATGGTGACGGTCACGGGCATCACGATCACTTACTGCACTTTACCCGTGCAGTCACAGGTTCAGCGTTCTTCGCGCCGTCATTAGATTTCATGCTAAGAGATCTTGATTGAACCTAGACTGATGTTTTAGAGACTAAAAACGCACCATTAGGTGCGTGAGAGTATCGCTTGGAACCCTTGATGCATAAGGGATTGCAAAAAACATTGTCCACACATCGACCACAACTGTTAGGACACAATAAAAAACCGCCTTCATTGGCGGTTTTTCTTTCTAGCGAATATTTGACGCTGTTTGATTGAAAATATCACTATCCATTTCAATCCCTATGAACCTGCGCCCTAATTTTAACGCCGCTTTACCTGTTGAACCACTACCCATGAAACAATCCAGCACAACATCGTTTTCTCGACTGCTTGCCTTAATAATATGCTCAAGCATTGGTGCTGGCTTTTCGCATGGGTGCTTGCCAGGATAATACTGAACGGCAGCAAATGACCAGACATCAGTAAACGGCACTTCTTTAGTTACACTGAACGGCCTTTTAAGTCGATGATATTCTTCTTTTAAATCATCATGCTGACGAACCAACGTCAAGTAGTCATCATTTAACGCAGTAAATTGACCGGATAACTCCTCGTGAGAAACCTCAAGCGCTGGGTGTTCATACTGTCTAAACAGTGCCTGCAGTTGTTTATATTGCTCTTTAGATGGTAATTTCCACTGTGAACAACTAAACCAATGTGAGGACATTTGAGTGCCTGTCACCTTATTGATCTCTTTAGCTGGTACGTTCAGTCGCTCTTTAGCATCTTTGAAGTAATTTATAAGAGGAGCAAAGACTTTGGTTTTTAAGTCCTGGCACTTTGCTTGATAATTCGATGCACCTTTAGCGAAACCTTCAGAGCCATAGTGGCCACACATGATAACTCGCTCTGTTGCGGGGAAAAATGTGCGTAGAGCTTCTTTGCAAGTACGATTCCAAGGGCCACTTGGCTTTGTCCATATGATATGGCTTAGTACGTCAAAGCGTTGCTTAAGCAGCATCTCAGTTTCTGCGCCAAGGCGAGAGCTACAGAACAAGTACAAAGTTCCTGATGGTTTTAATACACGCCATAATTCTAAGGCCACATTATCAAGCCAGGACAAAAATTCTGCTTGAGTAGCCCATTGGTTATCCCAAGCATCTCGCTTTACTTTGTAGTAAGGCGGGTCGGTAACAATAAGGTCAATGCTATTATCAGATAAAGTCTTTAATGCTGTTAAGCAATCACTGTTGAGAATCGTTAATTTCTTTGGCATTACTGTAATTTCCAGCGTGGACACTCGGGGTGTTCTGGTCAGTAATAAATTTGCAACGTGGGCATTTTATGTTGATACGGCCATATTCGATATAACACAGTTTTTTGTTACATCGAGAGCAATGTACTGATTTCATGCACAATCTCTGTATGCTGTATAAAAACACAGTTTAGCAGTTTTTTTATAGCGCCAGCACTATAAAATATTGTTGTTAAGAAGGAAAATACGGTATGAGATCGGGTTGTTTAGTCGCTGACGCAAATCAATCTAGGACTGTAGTGGTCAACCTTCCCGCTTTGGATGCAACAAGAAGGCTGGAGGCTAGATATCTCCAGCTACCCGAGTATGCCATTTCATTTTCATCAATTGATTTATATTTGTACAAATATCAGTGCATTTAAGGGATAATCATAAAAACTAATTCATGGATAGGAAAAATAATGCCTTGTAATAATCAACACTTAAGAATTATTGATGAAGATACACTTACGACTCTTGAAGGTCATCAAATGCATCATCATGGACGTCACAAATGCTGCCAATGTGCTTATAATTCAGGCTATGAACAAGGTATTGTTCTAAAAGAGAATATAGTTTTAGATATTGATAATTTAGGCAGCAGTCAAGCCAATATTGATGGTCGTCACAAAAGCGTTCATCAAGCATTTGCACTTGGTTACACTCATGGAGTTCGCGATTTCATAAATAACCAATAATGTACCTTTTGAATTAAGGGGTAATTCAACTATCCCTTCCCCCTAAGAATAATGCCGCTTAATTTGTGAGCAATACATTGTTTCCGCACACGATCTTAAGCACTAAAAATAGCGCATGATAAAAATGTTACGCGTTGCGAATCCGTCTTAAAGCGTTTGTTATGTTTACAATTCAACATTAGGTTCGTGAGAGTATAGCCTGAAACCCTTGATGCATAAGGGATTGCAAAAAACATTGTCCACACATCGACCACAACTGTTAGCACACAATAAAAAACCGCCTTCATTGGCGGTTTTTTATCTAACAAATTCTGATCTTATTTGTTTGAGATGCTTTAATGGCTCAAGACAATTTGGATAGTTAGTTTTCTAACTCTATTCAGCTTGAGTGTTTTCAATACCATTAATGTTTTGGTAGTTATTGCGAAATAGATCACTTAAACCTAAGTTGAAGACAGATATCCAAATAGTGAACATTGTTTTCATTGTAATACAACCCATAATTGAATGAAGCTTTACTACCACGACCCGTTGATGTTGGAGTTTCAAATTTGAGGTTTTTAAATAGGTAGTCTTGTAAGGCGTTCCAATTGTATAAATGGTAACAGACTACATCTCCCTTCGATTTTACAATAATGTAACCACCTGAAGCATCATAAACTCCTGTCCATGCTTTTTTAGGTTGCATACCGAGAGCTGCGTCAACAATAAGTCTCTTCATTTTATATTGATAAAAATCTAATCGTCTTTTAGGACAGCTCGTTTCAAAGTTACATGGATTGCGTTCAGAAACCACATCTACAATTTCTTTTAATCCAGATATTTTATTTTGCATAAACACGAATAAGCATTCGGCTAAAAAAATATCCATTGTTGAATCTATAAGCTGTAAATTTTCTCTAAAATAAATACTTTTTACTGTTTTAAATTTTAAGTCAAAACCTGCTTCGATAAGTTTGTTAATTCTTTCTTTCGGTCCAACCTTTAATTCCGCACCATCATCAGTAGTGGTAATTGGAGCTAACGATTTCTGCATGTCTGCAACGTTAGTGTTTGTTTTGCAGGCTATTTTATATTGAAAAAGAGTTTGGCCAGATGCGTTAATTAATGATGCTGGGCTGCTATGTTGTGATTTTATACTAAAACCAACTTCATTTTCAGCGCCCGTCATTATGTCATGGATAACAATATGGATATCAGCTTTTTGAGCCGAAGATTGTTTTGTTGTTGGGTCGTGTAATTTACTTAGAATATTTGATATTTCTGGAACTGGAAAAGACCCTTTACTTTTTTTATTAGAAATAATTCTAAAAAATTTATCAGCTTCTTCTTTGAGTTCTGACATCTTTATTTCGGAGTCATTGCCATCAGTTGAAACCCTAATAGTTTTTTTGCTTGTATCAATGTGATAATTAATACGTACAGGCTGGTCTTTAGGTTGACCATTTTTTTGCATTTCGATGTTAATTACCGGAAAGTAATTCTGAGCAAGTTTATTTAGATCACCGTCGGCAGCATATAATCTGCCTTCTGACAACACATTTAGCAAAACGTAAAATTCAGCCCATTCGCCAGCATTTTTACATTGATTAGGTTTTGGCATTTTACCCTGCATTCGATTGATTATGCTGATTAAATAAACTTGAATTATCTTCTAAATAAGATGTAATGCTCTGAGCTGTCGCTTTGATGGCATTAACTGCAACACTATTACCTAGTTGTTTCATTGCTTGTGTTGTTGAAACTGGAAATTTAAAATCTGATGGGAACCCCATCATTTTGACCCCTTGAATTGGAGTTAGTCTTCTTTCAACACCATCTACAAGGTAGGTATCCCAGTTACGTCGGTCATGTAAGCCAGAACCTTTACCACCAACTCTTAATGTGTATCCAATTTTTTTTGGACATTCGCCACCCCAAATATCTGACATAGTCAACTGTAATGGTTCTGGTTCAGGGAATTTAAAGGGAGGCATTTCAGCTAGATCTTTTCGAAAGCCGACAATAAAAACTCTAGGTCTATGTTGTGGTAAACCATGATCAGATGCTTTAACCACTTTATAATCAAATGTATAACCGAGACGAGTTTCTAAATAGTCTTTAATGATATTAAATGTTTGCCCATTATCATGCTTTAAAAGATGCCTAACATTCTCAAGAAAAAAAGCTTTTGGACGCTTACTTTCAATAATGGAGCAAATGTTAAAAAACATATTGCCTCTATCATCTTTGTCTTCATCAAACCCTTTTTTGAAACCAGCTTGGCTAAAGGGCTGACATGGAAAGCCAGCACAAAGAATATCAAAATCAGGGATTTGAGTTGCTGGTGTAGTTATTTTTCGAATGTCATCATTATACATTCCAGACTTAAATAGCTTAGGAGATAGCGGTGATAGATTTGCTTCATAAGTAATCCGTGCATTTTTATCTATTTCTGAAGCAAAAACACATTCATGCCCTAACTCATGAAAAGCTAAATGAAAACCACCAATACCAGCAAAAAGATCAATAAACTTCATGTTTCAACTCATAAAAAAATAGCTCAGCTTTATAGCACACTTAGATACGATTTGATAGCAAGGCAATGCAGGTTGCTTCTGCGGTATCCAATTAGCTATCTTAGTATAGGTTTGATTTCAATAACTCATTGCCATGCTGCCAACATCGACATTAAGGCTAGTGCCTTTGTCGCTTTTCACCTTATCCACAATCACGGGCTTGTCTGATTTAATGGTTAGCGCCACTTCAGATTGGCTTTGCACCGCATAGTTCATCAGTGGGGCAATAGGTTTCATTGGGCTAAGCCTGGCAAGTTCTGGTTCATTGCTGCTTTTGTGGTTGGCTGCTGTGTCTTGCGCGTTCGGTTTTCTAATCTCTAGTTGCTGCGCCATTGCTTGCAGGTCGTTAAGCTGGCTTAGTGTCGGGTCTGTGCCGGCGCGTTCAAATAGGTGGATGCTCTTGGTGTTAATTGCTTCATTGGTGGTTATATCCAGTTTTGCGCGTTTGCCGTTGAGTTCATCCATTTTGCTGGATATCTCATTTATTTGATTGATAGGTTCGTCTGCATCACTTCCCCAGCTAAAAAGGTTTTTTACTGAGTCCATGATGTAGCCCAGCCCCACGAACTTATCAATAAGGTATGTCACGGCAACAACTGCTGCCGCAATACCTGTCACGATTAAGCCGATAGGGTTGGCGTACATAGCGACATTAAGTGCGACAAATCCCAGTTTTACCAGCGCAATGGTGGCGATAATTTCTTTGAAGTTTTCACTCAAAAAGAGAATGCCGCCGCCCAGGGATTTAAACACGGTAAACACGCTGCTTACGGTTTCCCTAAGCTGCACTATGGCATCATTGCGCCAGTCCATGTTTTTCATGTTTTCAGCTAGGTCGCTAAATACCACTGATAGCTCTTTCATTACTGGGGTTAGCGCGCTGACCTTGAGCGAGTCCATGATGCGCAGTAGCTTTTTAAGTCCCGCACTAAAATCACTGGCGGCAGTGATTGAGCTTTCATCAGTAGGACCGCCTGTGTCGCGCAGCTCTTGCTTAGCTTTGTTCAGGCCATCAACACCGCCTTTAAGCACTGACAGCATTTTCTCACTGTCACCACCAAAGAACTCGTCCGCCATAAAGTTTTGCTTAGCCACATCAGTTTCTTTGGCAATTTCACGAACGATGACCTCGTAAGCGGCCATGACGTCTTTTGCGTTCTTAAGGTCGTTATAAGCCTGCCTGTTGCCGGTGTCTTTGAAATAGTCATTCATGGCACCTGTGCCTAGGCTTTTCATTTCACCCCAGCGCAAGCTCATTTCTTTAATGGCGGCATCCATGTCATCAACTTCTGCCCCAGCCATTTGTGCCTGTAGGCGCAGGGCTTGCAGTTGTTCTACGGGCATATCAACATCTTTAGCGGCAAGGGATAACTGCTTTACCTGGTTAGCGGTATCGTTAATGATGGCGCCATAAGCGGCAACCGATGCCAGCGCTCCTGCGCCAATGGCCGCGCCGCCTTTGACGGCTTCCATTGAGGGCAGTTTGATGGCGTTATTCATCTTTTTGAGGGGCGCGCCGTACTTTTTCAGCGTGTCATAACGCTTGCTGACTTTATCCACCGCTTTACCGTGTTTATCAAAGCGTTCTGTTAATCGCGCATATTCACTATCAAGCTGGCTGGCATCAATGCCTGCTTTTTTCATGCCCTTGCTGTTTTGCTTAAGTCGTAGCGCGTGGTCATCACTGGCTTGGGTAAGCTTATCGACTCGCTCAGTTTGTCTAAATATCGCCATAGTGAGGGCGTGATTAGGCTTGTTGGCTGCGGCCGCATTCGCCTTTAGCGCTTCAAGTGCTTTTGATTGGGCGATAATTTTAGCGTTAAGCTTACTGCTAGCGGCGGTGGAGTTTTCAGTCCCAGCCTTGAGTTTGGCGAGCTGCTCTGTTTGCCTGGCTAATTGCTCGGTTTGCTCAGTGATAGCATCATTGAGCGCCTGTTTTTTCTTGGCGCTGGCATCTTCTTTGGCTTGCAGTTCGGCTAACTTGTCCTTGGCTTCATTCAGGCTTAAGGTGTTTTTCTCCATTTCTTTATTGATTAGCCGGTGCGAGTCAATCATGTGCAGCGCGGCGCCGGTATCTGATTGCGCTTGCTGCATCTCTTTGATTTTTCTTGTGTGGTGATTGGATTCGCTAGTGATGGCTTTAAGTGGGGCGCTAACTTTATCAATCAACCCCATGACCACTGAGAGGTTCATTTTCATGGTAATTATTCCTTATAAAAAAAGGGAGAGCGTTAGCCCTCCCTTTGGTGGCGAACTCGCGCCAATTCACGAAACAAAATCAAATCATCGAAACTTAATTTATCAATCTCACTGGGTGGCCAGTGAAATACCACCGCAAGGTCGGCATAAAAGTCCTCTACATGATTGAGTTGATGCGCTATTTGTTCGTGTTGACGAAAAAACTGGCAATCTGCAACAGTAGTGGCGTTAAGTTCTCAACATCAAGGTTAAGCAAGTCGCGCTCATTCAGGCAGCTAATGCGCGTTAACAGGGTGCCACAGGCCGCAAAGTCCATTTGCACAACATCGACCAAGGTTAGGCCGCGCAAGTCGCCAGCGCACGGTTTACGCAGCTCAATCGTGTCAATCATGGCGCCCGCCTTCTCAAACGGCTTGGCTAGGGTTACGTTAACTGTTTTTTGAGTCATCAATGTCACCAAGTTCTTCAGTTAGCTCTTGCACCAGGGTTTTACGCCCGCCGCGATTAGGGTCGATGGTCATCACGGCTTTAAATAGGATTAGCGCTTCTTGCTTTCGGCCATCTTCCAGCATCAAATCCCCCACAAGGCGGTACATTTTCACTTTCAGCGCCGAATTAATGGCAAACTTGCCATGAGAAATATCCGCCACCAATTGCACTAAGTTAATGCGGTTAAATTTGCGCTTTTCAATGCGCGCCGCATGAGCATGTTTAAACACGATGTCACAAAAGGCGGTTTGGCCGTTGGTGTTCCAGCGCCTCGGGGTGCTAAGTCCACGCTCGACCGCGGCCTTAAAGTCATCATGCACTTGCTCAAGTTGGCCGCAGTCCACTTGCCACAAGAAGTACCACCACAATAAATCCAGTCCTTCAAAGCTCTTTTTGGTCGCTAATAGCTCTTGCGCGGTGGCTTGGTACTTCTTAATCAGCTCCGCTCTAAAGGCGTTTTTTTCATCAAAGCCTGCCAGTGTGCGCACCAGCTCTAAGTCAACCTCCAGCATGTACTGAATATCACTCCATGACTTACCTTTCAGTGGGTTATGGATAGGCAGATTGGTTGCTGTGTTGCTTGCGCTTTTTCCTGTGCTCACTTCACTGCCTTGCGGTGCGCTTTCTTCGGTGGTTTCACCTAAGGCAAAAGGCGCTGCCGCTGGTGTTGCATTAGCCGCAGCAACTAACGCAGCTTTCACGGCAGCTCGTGCCTGGCGTTTTTTAAGTAACGTCTGCATGGCTATCCCTTATTGTGGAATGAGTTCGGTACCGATAAACGTAACTTCAAGCTGGCCGTCTTTAACCGCCAGCTCTAGCGGGTTACTTACCCAGGCATTCATTAGGGTGTAACTTTTGCCGCTGTTTAAGTTAAGGGTGAGGTTTTCCCCTACAAAGTTAGCAATAGCGGTTTCATCAGTGCTTGCAGCATGGACTATGGTCACTTTAATGCTTGGCGCAGTGCTGAACGATTCAGAATGCCCCAGCACTCCAGCATCACCATAAACAGGCTCGCGGGTAACACCGCCAAAAGACAAGGTGCCGCCGTCTTTGGTAGGTAGGCGCCCAAGGGAGCCTGCATCTAAAAAGCCACGGCTAGTTATTTTTGTGCTCATTGCTTACTCCGTTGCTATTTACGAAATTGAATTTTGCCAGCAACAATAATCAGACCGTTGACGAACTGCGGGCTGTCTTGATAGTTGAGGCGAGTTTTGTTGTTCTTATCGAGTGTGACAATGAGGCTCTTTTTGTAGCCGTCAAAATCCTGCACTATGCCCGCATACTCTAAGGTGCGGTACAGCGCCAGCAATTCACCCTTGACCATGGTTGGGGTGGCAATGGCTTGCCCTTGCGCAAAGCTCGTGCCATCAGCGGCCAATTTGTGGCGACCGTAGCGGCTTAAAATCAATGAACGCTGCTTTTCACGAAAGTACATGGCCGTTGCTGGTGTCATAACATCGAGGTAACTGTCATCACTCACGCCAGCGGCATTTTCGGTGTAGGCAGTAACAGCGCGCTCCACTTGCACCGCGCCGGTCGCGGTCACGGTGTACGTGCTCATGCCTTCATGCAGTAGCAGGTTGCGCTCAGTCCAATCAAACTCACTGGCCGCCATTGAGTACACGCCATTAAGCCCCAAGGTTTGCAGTGGGCGACACGGGTCATTTGCCAGTGATTTCGCAATTTGGCCTGCCCACGCTGCCACAGCTTCGCTATCGGCAAGTAGGACGTTATTTGAGTCGCACAGCGCATTAATCGACAAGATGTTGATTAAAGGGCAATTGGATTTATTGCCAAAGGTGACAAGCTCAGCATGGCTTCCTTTTTTGGGGATATAGGCAATGCCGGGGATCATTTCTAATGCGCTATAACGCGCCTCTAAAAATTCACCTAAATCACGAATAGTAGTGTCATCGTTGAGCGCGCAAATAATATGGTGATATTGCGTGTCACCTAGCGCGGCCAATGCCATCGCAATGTCATCACCCGCCACGCTAATGGCGTAAATCGGCAGCGTGACTTGCTGCTTATCTAAGTAGCGCATCATTTTGGCAATGTCAGAGCCTGCGCCAAATTGCTCAATGGCGGTGTCTTCATTCATGCACAAGACGACTTTATTAGCCGGTGTAGTGGGCGCTGTTTGTTCAGCGTTATTGGGTTTCGTTGAGCCAGCGGGTAGCGCGTTGCCAATCACCAGTATGGATTGCTGCTGCTCGGCGCTATTGGCTAAGCTGTTATCAATTTCAATGTACACACCTGGTACACGGGCATTGCTGGGTACTTCACTAAAGCTAATACTCACGGTTATTCCCCTTGCTTGTTCTTATCATTCATCATGACCACAGAGCCATCCATGATGCGGCGCAACCAATAACTGCTGCGCGGTTTGGTTTCCCCTTTTTGCGCCAATGGTGCGCGGGTGATTGGGTCGCGTACCAGTAAGGTTTTACTGGTCGGTTTAATGTTGAATACAGACATTTAATCCTCCACATTCTTAAGTAATTCAGCGCGCATCATGCTCATGAGTTCACGCTCAAGGGTTGGCGTCCAACCGATAAAGGTTCGCTTGGCCATGCGGTAATTTCGTTTTTGTAGGCGACCGCCGCCCCACTTATTGGTGCGGGTGTCATAAAAACCTTTTACGCGAGTGGCAAATGACAAGGTGGCGCCGTCGTTGTGCTCGCGGCCAATCTTGGCGGCAATGCCTGTCAGGCCAACTTCAAACCCCACAGCATCTGCTTGGGTTCTTAATGAGCGACTTAATCCCGCCAACATGTTTCGTGAACTGTTGGTGTTAATCGCTTCTTTTTGCGCTAAACGGTTGCGCGTTCGTAGCTTGGTTGAGCGCGGCTGATAGGGCGCGCCATCTATATCTCGCTGCTGGCGAATTTGACCACGAAAGAACTTGCGAGGATGGTTGGCCAGCATGCGGTTAAGTGCTATTTTTTGAGTGGGCGAAAGCGCAGCACCTTCCAGCATGTCAGTTAATGGCTTGGGGCTATAAAGCTCCATCACACAGCCCCCCAATCACGCCAACAAACTCAAGGGGCGGCAGCTCTGACTCAATGGCCGCTAGCGCAAAGTCACTCATACATTCAAAGCGGGTGCTGCCTTGCTGCCAAATGCCCGCAGGGTTCTCACTGAGGGAATAGGCTTCGCGCATTGGGATTTTTAAGTACAGGTCAAAATTGCCGTTATCCAGTCGCTGCGTGGCAAATGATGGCGACTCTAGCCCCTTGCTTGAGCGGTCAACATCAAACTGATTAAGCCAGTTCACTAAGTGCATCATCAAAATGTGTGGCTGCACGTTCACATCAGTCATGTTCACGTGCACCAGGTAACTAATATCAAAGCCATCAATGGTGAGCCCTTGAGCGCACTCTAGGCTTCCGTCCTCCGCCCACACTTCAAGGTTCTTAGGGTCAACAATGGACTGGGTAAACAATTCAGTCAGGCTTTGCAGTGCTTTCATGGTTAGACAACCTCAAAGGTGTACATGGGCTTGCCGTTAAGCAATAAGTCCACGGCTTGGCGATATTGCACCAGACAATGTTCGGCTTTGCTCTGCAGTGCCTCTTGCCTGTCGGCGGCTTCGGCGGTCGCGTCTGTGCTGAGTTTGTTGCCAATGACGTTGTGCGCGGCCAGTGAAAATACCGCTTGCTTGTACAGCGCTATCCCAGCGGCAGAATCGCCAAACCAGTGCAGTGATAACGCATCCAGTGAATCATGTTTGGCAATGGCGGCGGCTAACTCTTGATGCACTGTGATGCGCGCTAAACCTAGGCGGTGCAACATGCCGTTTTCGGTTTCATTGCTTAAGAAGTGAAATAGCCCTTGAAACTCAGCCACACTGAGGGTGGGATAGCTATTGGTCGCGGGTAAGCGGCCATCAAAGACTTCATTCTTATCACCCACAAACGCCATACGAGACATAAATAATCCTTTGGAATGCAGGCTCAACGGCAGCGTGTCACAAGAAACGCATTTTCTTGATAGCGCAATCGAGAGCCTACACGGGGTGGAGTCGGTTTAGCGGCGGGTTATACCCACGCGCCATCAATCAAGAGTTTGACGTTATCAAATTCAACGGCAGCGGCTTTGCCCAGCTCTTCAATCACATAGGCCATGTTCATGGACTCAAAGTTTTCTACTTGGTCGCGCTCATCGTTTTTCTTGCCCACAGCACGGCGCACTGAGCCGTTTTGAATGTAAATGGATAAGTTCTTATAGCTAGTGACTAAAATGCCACTGGCAGGAAAACCTGGCACTGTGACCGCAGGTAAGCCGCCGTAAGTACCAATGACCTGTAAGTCTTCAATCTTGGCTTTTTCGCTAGGTGTGTTGCCTTGCGCCGCATAGAACTTGGCTTTTTCATACGCCAGCAAATCCGTACCAATAATGGCCACTAAGTCTGGCGAGTTAGCGCAAGCATCACTCAGTAATCCCTTAACGTTCATGACGGCCAAGTCAAGGTTGAGGTAATCACCCCCTTCACCAATGCGAATTTCACCCGTTGTTGCGCCTTCGGTCATCATGGCGCCTGGGTTGTGCTCACGAATGGCTTGGAACCAGCCTTTGCACACGTCTTCACCATTGGGGTGGGTAGTGGCGTTGGTGTCAGCGGCGCACTCCTTACCGTAAAAGCCAATCGTGATTTGGTTGGCCGCAATCTGGTCACGGGTTTGCGCAGCAATCAGGGGCGCAAAGTTTGGCAGGTGAGCGAACGCATCCAACTGGCTATAGCGAATGTGAGTATCAAAGTTCACTTGCTCGCATAAATACGGCATAGGCGTTAAATCAAACACGCTTTTAGTTTTGCGAATGGCGCCCTCTTTGGTATTGGTGCGACCGGCAATCATGCCTGACACTCCCAGCCCCAAGGCTTCGCCTTTTTGGTTGTTCACTGGAACAATGTTGATGCGGCTTAAAAACCAGTTACTTTCGCGCAGTTTCGCCACAATGTGCTGCGTGGCAGCAGGGGTGACGCTGAATTTTTCGGTGGCATCCGCCACGCCATGTTGCTTTGCCACAGTCTGCACGTACTTGGCTAGCTGAATTTTGGTTGCTTCTTGCATAATATTTCGCTCTGAAAAATATAAACTAATGAATGAGTTGTGCGCTTAGTGCTGGGTGTGGCTTATAGCCAATATTCATGCTCACCACCGCCCGCAAGGGTGCGGTCACCGCCATCATTGATCTTGCTGAGCAATGTTTTCATTTCCGCCGATTCAGCGCTTAACGTCTCAACTTGAGCGGTGAGCTTTTCAAGGGCGGTGGCTTCATCTTCTGGCGGCGTAGTAGTAGTAGCACCATCAGCGGGCGGCGTAGTGAGCACAACAGGTGGCACAGCGGATAGTTTAGTAATGGCGCCAGTTAAAGCGCTTAGGCTCGTTTGGATAGCAGCGTTTTGTTCGTTGTTTTTTGAGAGTAATTCTTTAAGTTCTTTATCCACGGGTTCATCCTCTTGGTTATTTGATTCATGAGCATCTGACTCAGTAAAATCAGGGTGGCTAGTCAGGAAAGTCACAAACCGCTTAAATAGGCTTTTATCTTCACCGTCCAGCGCAGGCGTGTTGGTTGCCGGCTTATGCGGTGTCGCAGGCTTGTGCGTTGTTGCCAATTCGCCATGACCGCCCATTGTGGCGCCAGAAGATAAAAAGGCTTTGCCATCGTCACCCACGCGCTTGGAAGATAGGTGTATTTGGGTAGTCCCCAGTGATGCAGGTTCATCCGTCAGTGCTAAGCCAGTTAAATAGCTTTTGCCCGTATTGCAGTAATTCGGCTCAATTTCGCAGGAGGTATGCAAAAGTTGATCACGTTCTATCGACGCCAACATCTTGGAGTTGGGCTTAAGGACAGCCCATAGTTCGCTGCCTCGCGCCTCAAGGCTCAGCACTGAACCGTACTTCTCACTCCAAAAAGAATGCTCAGCATTAATGCGGGCGTTGTATTTCTTGGGGTCGTACAACTCTGCCATATCATCAATAGCTTTCTGCTCAATATTGCGACCGTCAATAGTTGGGCCTGCCGTCAAGATACAAACCGGCTCTGATTGAAACATGTGTATTCCCTCTGATTGTCGTTATCTCAATTTACCCACTCACCCCTACCTTTTACAGCGGCGCGCATTCTATATAAGCCTTTGTAGAAACAAGGATTACTGAGTGATTTCGCTTTCTGTCGCACACTAAAAGCATTGAAGGCGCGAGTGCGCTAATGGCTGGCGCCCAAAGGATGAATGAAAGGACGGTATGCAGACTGAAACACCGATTTACACCCACGCGCAAACTCAGGCGCTGGGGCTGTATTTACGTCAATACGACACCAAAGAAATTGCGACTGAACTCGGTGTGAATGCGCGCACTGTTCAGCAATGGATCGCTAAATTCGCGTGGAAAAAGATGCGCGATGATTCACCCGTTGAATTAATGCTGCGCCAGCGCATTGCGTATTTGCTGTGGATTGATAGAAAGCATGCGGAGCAAATGCGGGAGCTTGAAATGCTGCTTGAGCAAAAGCACAAGCAGGACGAAGCGGCGCAGCGTAAAAAACGCCACACTCAGCAAAGTGAAGGTCGCAGTGGCGCGACAATTGGCAGACCAACCAACAAGACTAAAAATGATATTTCAGGGATTACCCCTGAAATGCTGCGTGAGTATTACGACAAGAAATACTTTGCTTACCAAAAAGCCATTCACGCCCAAAAGCAGGACGATAGCATCAATGAAACGCGCTTTTATTTAAAGTCGCGGCAAATTGGCTTGAGTGACTACTTTTCATTTGAAGCGTTTGAAGATGCGGTGGTGAACGGTGATAACCAAGTGTTTATCTCGGCGTCACGCAAGCAAGCTGAAATTTTTAAAAACTACATTCGCAAGTTCGCGCTTGAGATTGGTGGGGTGGAACTTAAGGGCAAAGACAGTATCACGCTCAGCAATGGCGCAGAGCTGCATTTCATGTCAACCAACATCTACACCAGTCAGGGCTTTAACGGCCACATGTATTATGACGAAGTGTTTTGGATCCCCAGCTTTCAGCGTTTGGATGATTATGCAGGCGGCATGTCAATTCAAGCCAAGTTCAGAACCACCTACCTATCTACGCCATCATCGACCGCGCATGAGGCCTACCCGAAATGGACAGGACCAAAAGCGCTTGGCATTGATATTAGCCATAAAGCCCTGAAAAAAGGCAGCTTAGGCGCGGATGGTATTTTTCGGCAAATCATCACGGTGGATGATGCCATTAAGGGCGGCGCCACCTTTTTCAACATGGACAAGCTGCGCCGCAAATACCCCATCAAAAGCATTTTTGATAACTTGCTGCGCTGCGTGTTCCTGGATGATTCCGAATCCTTTTTTAGTATCAATAAACTACTGGCCTGTAAGACAGATTCTGCCAAGTGGAAAGACGTTGATTTTGAATCGCCGCGCCCCGTAGGGGATGCGGAAGTGTTGGTGGGTTATGACCCAAGAGGCGGTGGCCAAGGGGAAGGCGCAGATGATGCGGGGCTTGTTATTGCCTTAAAACCCACAAAAAAAGGCGGCGTGTTTCGATTTTTAGAGCGCGTCAGGCTCAAAGGCTCAAGCTATGAAGAACAAGCTAAGGCTATTGAAGCAGTCACCCAAAAATACAACGTGGTGCATTTAGAAATGGACACTGGCGGCGTGGGCTCGGCAGTGGCTGAACTCGTGCGCAAATTCTACCCCAGCCTTAAAGAAGTGGATTATAGCCCCGATGTAAAACGCATGATGGCGTACAAGGCGCGTGAAATTATTAACGCAGGGCGGCTGCAATTTGATGATAGCTGGGATGATGTGGTGCATTCATTTTTGATGATCCGCCAACACACCACTAAGGCCAGCAATCAAATCACTATGGTGTCAGCGCGCACCAAAAAAGGCTCGCATGCCGATTTAGCCTGGGCAGCCATGCACGTATTGCACTGGGAACCCATCGACATAATGAACGACAACGAAACAACAATCGCGTTTTTGTGAGGAACTAGCATTGATCACTTTTGATACCCCTGAAAGCGTCATGGTCGCCGATATTTTAAGTTACATGGAAGTGGCGCTGATTGATGGGCTGTATGCGCCGCCTATCCCACTGGACACACTGGCTAAAGCAGTGCGGGCTAACCCCATGCATGGCTCAGCGCTGTATGTTAAAGGCAATATGGCTTGCAGTGCTGTGGCGTTATCGACCGTACTTAAAAAGCGCGACTTTAGGCGCTTTATGACGGATTACTTAACCTTTGGTAATGGCTATTTGCAGATAGTGCGCAACGGCTTGCAGCAAGTGGTGGCGATTAAGCACTTACCGGCGCTGTATATGCGCAGAAAAGCCAAAGTGGACGAATACACATATAAACCCAGGGAATATAGCGACGAGGGGCAAGTGCATTACCGCCCTGAGCAAGTCTTCCATTTAAGTGAATATGACGTAACGCAAGAGCTGTATGGATTACCGCAATACATAGGTGCCTTAAGCTCTATCTGGCTAAATGAAGATGCGACCTTATTTCGCCGCAAGTATTACCGCAACGGCTCGCATGCAGGTTATTTGCTGTATATGAATGACGCCAATCTCAGCGATGATCAAGAAAAAGAAATTAAGCACAAACTGTCGACACAAGATGCCTTTAAAAATCTGTTTGTGAACGGAAAAGGTAAAGACAGCAAAAAGCCTGAACTTACTCCCATTGGGCAAGTGGAAGCGAAAGATGCCTTTCAGGCCATTAAGAACACCACCACGGCAGACGTGTTAGCCAGTCACCGCATACCACTGGATCTAATGAGCATAGTGCGAGAAGGCTTTAGCAGTAATGGGGACTTAAACAAGGTGGACAGGATTTTCTATAAGAACGAACTGGTGCCACTGCTGGAGTCTGTGATTGAATTAAATGATTTCGTGGGTGCTGAGGTTGTCACGATTAAAGGCTATGAGGGGCTAGAGCCCCTAAAATGACGTGCCGGCTAATGCAAGCATTAAGGCTTAAGCGCCTGTAGCAACGCTCGATGTTTAGCGCGGCATTCCTGGTACAAGATAATGACGGCGGTTTTCCACTGAAAGTGCGCATCTGTTGCTGTGCTGTCAGGGATTGGCAGTGGTGGGCAAGGCGCTGATAGTGCGCTATCAATGTGCCTATCAATAGGCGTTAGCGGCTTGGGTGATATGTTGTAGCTTGCGCAGCTCGTCAGCGTCAATGCCAGGCACACAAACAAGAGTTTGCTGTTTATCATAAGTCACTCTATCTACTGGTTGAGTTAAGGGCGCAGGGGTGGCCTGCGGCTGCGCTAGTTCAAGGTGTTCGGCGGCAATGACCTTATCCACACTGGCTAAAAAGTCCGTTTGATTGTTCATCAATTGATGAACAATCACGCTCTGTTTTTGGGTCTGCTGATTAGCCAGGCTAATGGCCTTATCTGTTTGGCTAATGGTGCCTTGCTGCGCCTGCTGCAATACCGCGCTGGCGCCGCTAGCGTAACCAGTGCGATATGCCCCAAACAGCGCAGCCAGCAATATAGATATTAGCGCTGCGGCCACGACTACCCACTTAATCGGCATGATGCGCGCGTCCCGTGTCCATGTAGAACTTACAAAAACCAATAAACACACCAGTAATGGCGGCGTACTGCACTAGCGCAAATTCGCTATGTTCATTAATTGGGAGTGAGAAAAAATAAGTATTCACCTCAACCCATATCCAACCAACAAACACGCTCATTAAGCGTGGCCATACGCGCCATTGATTAAATTGCTCTGGACTCATAAGCGCAACTCAAAATGCACGAGGTCATCAAAGTTGTTGTCGTTGAGGTCAAAGTCGCCATCCCAATCACCGCCCCAGCGAATAGCAATCCCCATAGAGGCACCAATGCCGATAACGACACCGGCGAAATAACTAAAGCGCTCACGGTCATGCCAATCAATCGGGTAAGGCGCAACATCAACGGCAAGGCTGGGTGAAGCGTTGTGCCCGCCTTTGGGATAGCGCAATTGGGTTTTTCCTTCACTGAATAATGCGTTTTGCTCTGATTCGTTGCGATAGCCGCATAAAATCGTGCAATCACACACTTGTAAGACTTGCGTCATGACAGCTTGCAAGTCTGGGTGACAGGTCGCCAATCGTGAAGCGCTAGTGCGGCTAAAGCGATTCATAAAACCGCCTTAGCAACGCCAAAAGCGCCCGCTATGAGTGAGCCAATGATTAACCGCACCATCCATGTTTTATCAGACTCTAAATTTACTACGCGCTTGGTGAGGTCATCCTGCTTGGTGCGGGTTTCGGTGAGTGACTCAAGCATTTGGCGCATGATGATGTTTTGCTCTTGCGTCAATGCCACCAGGTGTTTCATGGTGGCATCAATGCGAGCAATATCTTTTTCTGGCATATCAATCTCAAATAGGTCATTTGAGATTGATAATAAGGCTTGCGCGAGTACTTAAAAATGATGGGGCTTTCTACATAGCATTTGTAGAAGAATCAATACTATCCCCAATATTTCAGCGTTGATATTTCAGTGATGCGACTTATTACTCGAATTCTGTAAGTCGTATTAGCGGGTATTGTTGCCACACAGGTAGCCATAGCTGTTGTGCCTTGAATTATATCGCTAGCAATTGTGCAGTATTCGCTGCCGCTACCCGTGCTTACGGTGATTGACGCTCTTGGGATGTTGTTACTTGCCAAGGCAATAATAGACACCATCATTTCGCAACCACTATCGTTGTTGACTTCACCACTGTCATAGCTAGTGTGCGAGCTGCCTGTATATTCCTCATACAAAGTTTTGCGCCACCTTCTAGTCATCATTTTATCGGCAGCACTTAAGAAGCTGGGTTTGTCAGTGACACTGTTCCAGTTGTGGGAGTGGGATACGGGCGCGGCTCCCACTTGCTCGGGGGTATGACTGTGAACTGCTGGCGCAGCCCCCACTTGCGCAGGCGTGTGCGCGGCGTGACTCGTTTGATGGTTATTAATCGCGTTTTTATTGCTATCCACCGCCGTGTTGAGCGCGCCAAGTTTAGTGAAGATGGATTTAACGGCGTCACCGGTTTGCAATAGCGCATCGGCCACTTCCTTGATGGTATCAAGCGTTGCGGCGGGTACGCCGCCATAAATATCTTCTTTGACCTTGTTTGCGGTCTGGGTGGCATAGTCTTGCAGTTGCTGAATAAGCCCCTTTTTATTCAGCGTTGCTGGCGTGACAAACTTCTTGTCATTAGCGCTTTGTGCCACTTCATCATGGGTGGCAGCATGAGGGATTTTGCCTTCAACGGACGCAATGGCCACATTGAGTTCATCATGAGTGGGGTGCGTTAATGACGTATCGGTCACCACTACAACATTGGCAGCGTTTGATAATACCGTTTGGATATTGATGATATAGGCCGCGATAACCGAACGACTTGGGTCTATGAGTGTCGGGCGGTAAGCACTGATTAATATCAGCTCCCCATCTTCATCATAAATACCCACGTTGCATATCCAGTGGCCTTTGTGGTCAGGATTATCATTGTTAATGGTAACACCACCGCCAATAAACCCTTCGGTGGATGCACGCTCAAGTTCAATGCGCGCCCACTCATGGGCAATCTCAGTCGCATTTACATCTGGAGCAATATAATTTGCGGGGTCGCCATTAATACCACCAAAGCCCATGTGGGTAAGCTTTAGCGTTTTATCGGCATGGTAATATTCTTCAAGCTTTTGCTGACCGCGCAAGGTCATGATGGTGTAATACAAATTCATTTACGCTCCTATTGATGTTCGCAGAGCGTTCATCATTGATTTAAATTGCTCAGTGTTCTTGATGATAAGGCTTGTACGAGCGCTTAGATATTGGGGGGCATATAGGGTTTGTAGAAGAATCAATGCTATCCCCAATATTTCAGCGTTGATATTTCAGTGATGCGACTTATTACTCGAATTCTGTAAGTCGTATTAGCGGGTATTGTTGCCACACAGGTAGCCATAGCTGTTGTGCCTTGAATTGTATCGCTAGCAATTGTGCAGTATTCGCTGCCGCTACCCGTGCTTACGGTGATTGACGCTCTTGGGGTGTTGTTACTTGCCAAGGCCATAATAGACACCATCATTTCGCAACCACTATCGTTGTTGACTTCACCACTGTCATAGCTAGTGTGCGAGCTGCCTGTATATTGCTCATATAATGTTTTACGCCACCTTCTGGTCATCATTTTATCTGCAGCCGTTAAGAATGCCGGTTTTTGACCAATAGATGCCCAATCATGAGAATGCGCTGCTGGCGCGGCACCCACTTGCGCAGGAGCGTGAGTGTGAGCTGCTGGTGCGGCACCTACTTGCTCAGGTGTGTGACCGTGAACTGCTGGTGCAGCACCCACTTGCGCAGGAGCGTGAGTGTGAGCTGCTGGTGCGGCACCAACTTGTTCATGTGTGTGACCGTGAACCACTGGCGCGGCACCCACTTGCTCGGGTGTATGACTGTGAACCGCTGGCGCAGCACCTACTTGCTCAGGTGTGTGACCGTGAACTGCTGGCGCAGCACCCACTTGCTCGGGTGTGTGAGTGTGAACTGCTGGCGCAGCACCTACTTGCTCAGGAGCGTGAGTGTGAACTGCTGGCGCAGCACCCACTTGCGCTGGTGTGTGACCGTGAACCACTGGCGCGGCACCAACTTGCTCAGGTGTGTGACCGTGAACTGCTGGTGCGGCACCCACTTGCTCAAGTGTGTGAGTGTGAACTGCTGGCGCAGCACCCACTTGCTCAAGTGTGTGAGTGTGAACTGCTGGCGCAGCACCCACTTGCGCTGGTGTGTGTGCAGCACGACTCTCTTGATGGTTATTGATCGCATTTTTATTGTCATCCGCGGTAGCGGTGAGCGAACCAAGCTTGGCGAGGATGGACTTTGTTGCATCACCTGTTTGAGATAGCGCATCAGCCACTTCTTTAATGGTATCAAGTGTTTCGACGGGAACTCCGCCATAAATATCTTCTTTGACCTTGTCCGCTGCCTGGGTGGCATAGTCATGTAGCTGTTGAATCAGTCCCTTTTTATTCAGTGTTTCCGGAGTGACAAAATTTTTGTCATTGACGCCTTGCGCAACTTCATCATGAGTGGCTGCGTGAGGAACTTTGCTTTCAACTGACTTAATGGCTGCATTCAGTTCATCATGAGTGGTGTATTGCTCATGCGGATTGTCCTCTTTAGCATGCTGACTTATTGCCTGAGAGACGTCATCAATAGATGCGAACTTTTTAGCGGTATCCACGACTACAGTAATATGATCCACATCAGACAGCGGTAAATGCACCATAATGGTTCGCTCTGATAATGCCGATACTAAGGTGGAGGCTAGTGCGCCCCATACAATTAAATCGCCCTCACTATCAATGAGTCCCACTTCACGCAACCATTGACCTTGATATTTAGCGGACATGGCAGATGACATAAACACGCCTGCGGCCAGATAGTCGCTTGATTGCTCAGTGATGGCTTCGCGGCCAATCTCATGAGTGAGGCTTTTGCCGTCTGCATTGGGTATGACGGAAGTGCCATTACCATCTCCTAGCACCAACGAGGTGATCACAAGGCGCTGTCCTGCGGCAAGCTGGTTAAGCTTGGTTTTTCCTATGTTGGTAACAATAGCGAATTGTTCGCTATCACTCGCTATTTTTGTCATTTCAATCTCACTTCTATATGTTCAACGGTTGTTAAGTACGGCGCAATAAATAATGAGCCGTACACATCAAGCGGTTTGTCGCCAATAGTAATTTCATGCACCACTGTGTGATAAGCGCCCACATAAGCATTCATTGGCGGCTTAGAGGCGGTAATATCAAACTGCCACTGAAATTCAGTGTGGGGCAAACGCTCTTGATTAAAGGCGCTCACCATCGGGTTGTAGTCCTTACTGGCATCAACCATCACAGTAATTAAGTTCGGTGTATCGGAGCTGTCACTGACAAGGCCATTCACGCCATGCTCAGCCATCAAGCGTTGATAGTCCTTAAGGCGCCATCCAAACAGCTCTGCACCGAACTCAGTCAGTAGTGCTAGCTGCACTTCATCATGCGTCATCTTAAAGTCAGCCCCCATGCCAGCAATTAAGTTATTTAGCTCACTATTGGTGGGGTCTTGCCAATACTGCCCTTGGGGCAATAATTGGCGCAGAGCGAGGGCAAAGTCCTTGTCACTGCGGTCAATGATTAAGTCAGCGGTGTCCATGTGATTTCTCCTAACGTGTGGATTTCGCTGTCAGTGAGGAACAACTCTTCTGTTGGTCGCTTAACCAAGTAGTTGCTGGTGATAGGTGCAATCGCGATGACGATTTCAGTAGGGGACAAGGACACCGGCACCGGCGGCACAACACTATGGTCACGTTGCCCCATTTTGCGCATAAACAGCTCTTCAATGGCTTTAGTGATATTGAGCCTGATGCTTTCATCTTGAACATTTTGGATTTCAATATCGATTGGCTTTTTGGTTGGTAGCATCACATTGGGGTGACAGCCTGCAAGGCGCACATCTTCAATGTATGCCTTGACCGTATCAATGACGGCAGATGGCAGTGACGGGTCGTTTTGCCTGGCACCAATGTACACCTGAACCATGCCACGCTCTGGGGTGTTATCTAGCGCCCAGGCATAATCCACATCAGCATGCGCAGAGCGCGCCCACGCTTCATAATCACTGCGCCGTCCAACCAATACGCCCATGTTAAAAGCAGTACAAATACGCTCGCGCCAATGCTCCACATCTTCAATGTCAGCGCCACCATCAATACCCAGGCTGACAATGTTATTGGGATTAATGCCACTAATGGCTTTTGATAGGCTAAGAGCGGCGCCCGTCTCAAGGTTGAATGCGTTGCCAGCAACAAGGGACATCACTTCAATATCGGTATCACTGAGCTGCGCCTTAGTGGTGACATACTCATGACCCGCCTTACTCACCATCACAGTGCCTTTAGGGATAGGCACTGCGCCGCTCAACTGCTCAAGGCGTACCAAGCCTTGCGCAAAACTTGGCAGCAACCGCTCAACATCATGACGCTTAGCATGAAGGTATAACCATGGCTCAGAGGCGGTTTCTGGCAATAACTCGCGAAACAGTTGGTCTTGATAACCGTATTGGCCGTAACTCACCCCAGCAATGGCGCAAGCAATCGCATCAATGGCAGGGTTGCGTTGCCCTGTTTTGGCTATCAAGGTCGATGTAGCCCGCTCAATCAGTGAGGCTAGGCTGCGCTGCGTACTCATAAAGGCACCTCTAATATTATGCCGGTGTTGGTGGTTATCTTGACGGTGCGACCAATGGCAGTTGGTGATAGGCGTTTCACTTCAACCTCAAAAGAGGCAACGTGACCTTTATCCACCAACCACTGCAGGGCGTCTTCATAAAATCGCTTGGCGCGGCTCAAGGTTTGGTCAGTGAGCTTTTCGCGCTCAAGCGTCCAGTCGCGCGAGCCTACCGCTGGCACATAGGTATCATGCCAGCAGCCGCCACGCTGTTTGTTGCCCATGCGGGCTTGGTCATTGGCGGTGGCGCTGCCATGATTGAGCACACTTTGCAGCACTGCATGCGTTAACCCCTCAAGGCTGGCCAGAGGCGCACTAATGGCGCGTAAGGTGAAATAACTCATGTCACTTTATAACTCCCTGCTGAGCTGCCACTGGTGACATTCACCAGCGCATTGGTGGTGATTTCTTCAACCACGGCGTTGGCGATAGCCTCCGCAAGCTCCGCTGAACGGGCAAACTCGCCCTCAACCACAAAGCCTTTTTTTATCATTTCTGCCACTATCTTGCCCTTGAGCGATTGTGGATTAAGTGCCATTAGGTTTTCCCCGCAAATACTGTGCTTGAGCCATCAACATGAGGGCTGCCGGTGAACGGGCAAATGCTTTCGCAAGTGACAACGCCCGTTCCATCGTTGAGCTTGATGTTTTTGCCATGGGCAATGACATCACCGCCTGCAGTGACGTCCACATTCTTCTTGGCGTTCACCGTGACATTTTCATTAGTGGTGATAACAATCCCATTCTTGGTGAAATGCACCAGATTGCCCTTGTCATCAAGCATGGCGACTTCGCCAGGCTGCAGCTCCATTTCATGCTCTTCATCTTCAACACAAAACGACACGCCACGACTGCGAACGCCACCCAAAAACAACAAGTACGCGCGGGCGCCGATATTGGGGCGACTCATAAAGCCGTAGTTGTGTAGCCGTTTTATGCGGTCTGAGGCGCGACCGGTGGACGTCTTAATCTGCAATACTTTGGTTTCAACACCGGTGACGTCACCCATGGCGAATACGTTCTTAATGCGGCTCATTAATCGGTTAAACATCGGTGTTTTCCTCAAAGGGTCTAAACAGTGATAGCGAGGTTTGCGCATCGGTATCACTGACCGATAGCGACACCGATTTAATCAGCATGATTTCATTAAACCTTTGGCGGGCATCGACCACGCTTACGGTGCGGTTAATGGCGTCGCCAGTCAGTTCAGGGAATAAACCAGGGATAGCGGTTGATACGGTGACACCTTGAGCAATGGCTAAGTCGCGTTCATAGTTCGCGCGAGCCAGGCATGAATCGGCGCTTTGTAATTGGTCAGACACAATCACCAGCTTGCGCTGGGTATTCGCCGGCGCGTAAGTCACCACCGCATGCGCATCATCCCACTGGCCTTGCACCTCAATGTGATAAAACTGCTTGGCAAAGTTGCGCTCAATCGCCAGTGATTCGATATTGACGCCAACCTCAAGGCGAATGCCTGCCAACACTGCGTGGGCTGGGCTCTCTAACACCAACACGCCATTGCGCTCAACCAACACCACGCCTTGCTCCTTGGCTATTTGCGCCAGGTTATCAACCGGCGATTCCGCATTAATTTGAAATTCCTCAACCACTTCAAGAGCGCTTGGGTCAACGTATGACTGCACCGATAAGCCAAAGTCGCTCGCCACACTCGCTAATAGCGTGGGCAATGGCTGGTCATACAGTGCATCCATCGTTATTTTTGAATCAATCATGTTGGCACTGAGCGAACGCCCAGATAGGCGCATAGCGTATTCACTGCTGGCCGTGTTGGTGCCTACCGTGTCTATGGTGCCAATGAATACCCGCGCATGATTGAGCAAGAACTCCACAGGCAAAGGGGAGGTGATAGCCATGGGTTCAATGGTGCAACTAAAGGTGTGCGCCAACTGCTCTATGTCAAAGGTCAGCTCTGCGCTCATAAATACCGTGGGCTTACCCGCTACCAGCAGGGTTAACGTGCTCATGAGGCCACCGCTATCGCTACATCACCACATAAAAACAACGGGTGCAGTGACGGGTTAAGCGCCACCACAAGCGCATCGGAGGCGTGATGGTTGTGAGCCAAGGCTAGCGCAGGCAAGCCGCGCATGAGCGTGTCATATTGCACCGGTGTGCTGCCAAGCTTAACCTTATCCACTTGCGCCCCCACGCTATCCCTGAGCACCACCAAGGCATTGAATAGTGCCAGGCTTTCCACGGTAGACACTTCGGTCGCTTCCACAATGCGCGCATCTATCTGGGCGGTTAAGCGTTGCAAGTCATTGAGCACCACTACGGGTTGCACACCTGACGCCACCACGGAATAACTGTCTCGCTGCTCAAGGGCGGCGATATCCTTATTCATCAAGGCGGCAGCAACGACAAGCTGCACGTTAAAATGATGGCTTGGACTGTCAGGGTTAACGAGGCTTAGCATGGCCGCTTGCGCAATGCGGGCGTTATCAATGGCCGAACTCACTAGCGTCATGCTGGTATCAGCACTAACACCTACGCGCCCACCGCGACCAGCTAACATAGTGCTGGCATGACTGCCTTCACTGCGCACCACTTTGGCCACGCGCTTAATGGTATGGCTTAGCTGCCCCGCAAACTGTGCAGGTGCATTGGCAATGCTTGAAATGGCAACCAAGGCGCTATTAAGTTCAGTGCTCAACTCAGACAGTATTTGACTAGGAATGGCCAACATATTTGATACGCGCTGCAGCTGAGTGACAAGCGCTGTAAAGTCCGCCCGTACTTCATTAATCTGCGCCACACTCGCGGCATAAATCTCCTCAATAAATGACGCCGTTGACACCTCAATGACTGCATCCGCTTGGGCTACAACATGCACCACTTGGCCAGCCACCACAGGGCTGAGCGCTGGGGCTTTGCCGTCCACCACGAAAGATAGAGATAGCGTGACCACGCCGCGCTTGGTGTCGATGGTTAATGAGTGCGTCTTAAACACCAGCGGCAACTCACCTAGCCACGGGTGCTCAAGCTCGCCCTTGGGGGTAGTGGCTAAAGACGCAAGCAGCGCATTGGCATCAACCAATGAGTTAGCCCCCACCATGACCACCTCAAGTGACACATTACTGGCCGCGCTACCCATGACCTTAATCAGAGGTAAATCGGCATACGGGATTTCACTGATATGCAGGCGCTGCCCACCGTCAAGCGTGGTGCTTAAGATGTTCAGCGCTAAGCCGTTCCAGCGTCCCTGTTCATATATTCGTTCCCACATTTAGCAATAAATCTCCAATGGTATGCACTAGCGCACATAGTTATGCGTGACGGAGGCGCGCATGCGTTGCGTCGGCTCTCCCTCCCCTCCACACCGAAAGTGTCCACGTTAAAAAAACGAAAAATACACGACTGCATAGCCACGCTATGAACTGCACGGTAAGCATTTGATTTAATTCACAAACATTTGGCGAAAAAGTAAGTAAATAATGATCGCCTTAGATCGCGATCGTTCGTTTTTGGTGTTATTTACACGGACTTAATTTTTTGGCACCTGTTTTGACCGATTTACTCACTAAAAATTATGCTGAACTTTGAGTAAACATATCCAATTGCTCCTCGCCCTGGCACAGTTCTGGCTGTAACTCTGGGTCAGGTTTTGCGCCGGTGCGTTTCGTGTAGTGCGAAAAAGAAAGATGTAGAACAAACACTTCTGCGCAATTCAGGTTTAGACACTGGCAATACAGTTCGCGCAATCCGGTGGCCAATCGCTTTGATGACGCTATGCGCCCTTGTGATAAACATCGCGGACACTCGACCATAGACTTTCTTGCCAATGAAAAACCCCTTGTTTAATGCAATAAATCAATTGCTAAACTCTCAAGAAAAACAATAAAAAACCAACCAAAACAAGCGAGCTTAATTCATAAAAAGTATAACAAAATCACTGGGTTGAATCATTGTTTGTAGGCGTTTTTCATCGCCTTTTTCATCAAAAAAACAGATGAATAAACTCCCTAAAAACAATGATTAAAATGGTCGGTTTGACATCAATTAAAAGCAAAATTTAACACCATTTAAGTAGTGTTAAATTTATTTGCTTGCGTACCTCATGGCTAAGTCTGCTTTGCGGTTCATCAGCATCAACGCCTTACTAAAATGCTGCTGGGTAACATGAAAGCGAGCGTAAGCTCTGACCGCTGGCACCCCTTCGACTAAATGAGCGCGCAGCGCATTTTTTTTATTTTCACTGGTGATCCCCGTCAGTTGCAGCAATATTTCAAACTGCTCTGGTGATTCACAGCCTTGCACGAGTACCTTCATTGATTTCGCTCCAACAGCTTGCTGTTTTTTGGCCACGCTTTCATTTCTGCAACCAACTCATCTAGCGGAATAGTTCCAATATCGTGGTAGCGGTATGGGTCATTAAGCAGTTGGCCATCATCAACCACCATTTACCACTACCTCCATCTATAGTATTGTTTTGCTCGCTATTTCCTTTTAATTCAACATTTAACTAATTGAGTTTTAAATTATGAACATCTACGAAGCAATAGAATATGCCAAAAAAAACTATCAGAAATTATTAGATTCTGATGAGCAGGTGGTTGGAATTTCCTTCATGTTTGCTAATAACCGTATCTGTTTTCAAACCTTGCAAATATCTCTATGCGAAGAAGCCAAAGAAGATGGAATTGACTATTTCTGCGCATCAATAGCAACTGCATACGCCCCTGATCCCGGATATGGGGATAGTAATTTTGTTAGTGATGCTGACGTTCAAGATTTCATTAGTCAGCTTCCGCCCGTTGCTAAATATTTGTCTTATAACATTTACAGCGATGATGTCGGAAGTTCATTTGATGTACTAGAAACTGTGCCAGCTTTAAAAAATTTCTTCCCACAACTTCCTGAACCTGACAGTGTTGATCTTACTGATTTCATAAAACAAGCAGTTAAGCTTATTCAAGAATTAAACTCACCTGTCACCAATAACATCCCTAAGTAAACTTTTTCAGCCATCAGCAATTGCCCTTAGCTTATTGGCAATTTTTTATGGCTGAATTAATTATGTCTGCTCGACATTTTCATGGCTGCACCAGCTTTCATACTCATTAAAATCCATTCTTTCTGATTGTTCAGGAGGTACCTCACCCATTTGGAAAAGCAAAAGCTTCCATTGCTCTAGGATTGGATTTATTTCGCTAGATAGAATGGCTCGCCACCAATATTGATTATCTTCAAATCGCTGGCGAACGCTGCTAAATGCTCTTACGACCGGTTCGGTATTCAAAAACTCTCCATTGCGTAATCTTGCTGACCAGCTTCTAGCGCCAACTGCCCAGTTAAGAAACTTAGAAAATTCATTTTTCCCCGTAACAGTTAGCTGGAAATCACGCGCCCACACTTTGCGCTTGCGTTCACTAATAAATTCCGCGTTGGTTTTTATTTTCTGCTCAAGATCCCTGATGCGCTTTCGAACTCGCTGCGCCTTATCTGCGTCAATATTTTTTAGAACGGAAAAATCACGCTTGGCCGTTGCCAATTGTTCATTGGCTTTTTTGAGTAGTCGCCTAGTTGGTCGCTCCCTTGCCTCAAGCTTGCTATTCACTTCACCAATAATTGACGCCATATGTTCAGCGTGAAATGACTCGATAAGCTCCCATGCTGGCGCACGAACAGCAGCAGACATGCCGTAACGATTGCCAATGATTTCGCCTTGGTCAGCGCTTTTGTAATCGCCGCCTTTGGTCAAGTATCCAATGGCTTTAATGATGTAACTCCCTGCCGATTCTGGGTTGCGAATGCGCTCAATGTGCGCTGTGCCATGCCCCCACATTTTCTCAATTCGAGCCGCCCAATCACAAAATAGATATGGTTCAACCTCCCACGCAAAAAGCACATGAACGTGGGGGTTATCGTCCCCACTCGCACTCTTGGGGTTTTCGGAAACCCAAATATAATCTAGCGGTTCTTTGCAGCCATTAACCTTGGCGTTAGCGCCTATACACTCAAAGCCATTTTGAGCCTTCAACACTTTATTGCGGCAAGACCAGCCACGCTTACGCATAGCGTTGGCCGCATCCATAAAACGACTAACTTCACCGCCGATAGTGATTTCACCTAAGGTGATACGCTCCCGCGCTTCCTTGTTGAATGTGAAGGTGAAAAATGACTTAAACCCACCGCGAGCTACCGCCATGTATGCTCCCGAATCAATGATTTTACTTACCGCCTTAGGCGTTAACGCTTTGGTAATGCGCTCGCCCGCTTGAGTTGGTGGCGGAGTTGATGGACTAGCCGAGCACTCAACCCTAACGCGCCATTGATTAGACCATTGACGATGCAGAACCCGAAGGACAGCTGAACGCCCCGCGCCAATGCGCAACGGACTACGAATTTCACCCGTATCAAAACAAACTGCGCCATTGCCATGAAAACCAGGCGCAAACGGAATCTCATCAGGCGCAGCATGGCGCACTACATGAGGCGGCTCAATTTCTGGGGCAACCACGCCACGACCCGCCAGATAGTCGCTAAAACTACTCAGTGCGCGGTGCTTAAGAGCGATTTCAGCGGCCTTAGAGTTTTTTGTCGGACTTTTGCACTCCTTGACGAGCCTATTGCCTTTCGCCACTTCGCGGCGCCCTGCGGGGCTAAATTCGGTGTAATTTCCTGAGCGCCAATTAGCAGATAGTCGCCTAACTTCGGCAGTCATTTTTGACGCCGACAATAATTGCGCTTCATCTGGTCTTGCGGAAATAGGCGAGCAAAAAAGAAGCCCGACAGAGTTAGCGGGCTTTTGGGGGAGGGGCGGCAAGGTTTCAGGAACTTGCACTAAATTTATATTTGATTTGTTCAAGTTGCTTTTCTCATTCTGCCAGTAGTTAAACTTCGAGCCATAAAGGGAATGTGATCGTGATTTTTACAGCAGAACTCAGCCTCTAATCACATTCAACAGGCTGAGTAGTGATGCATCTCAAGAGGTTTGTTGCATCAAGCATTCCGAACCCCTACATGGGGCGTGGTCGCTTCACATTTATCTAACGAAATTAATTCTCTACGCTGGAACATCAAATGTGTTCTCTTTACAAGCCCTCGATACAACTCATTAATTGTTTCTGGTGCTCCAACGTGTTCAATTGACATTAAATAGTCACTAATCTCATTACTAATGCATTTACGTAGATGTTCTATACCTTCTTGGCTTAATTTTTGGTGTTGCCATTCAGAACCAGTCAGTACTTCACCTTCAATAATGACTTCGCTTGCAGGTAGTGCTGTGACCAAAAGAAGCCTATCTTTTCCGTCTGCCGAGATAGCTGCGACTGTTGATACCGGATACATAAGTTCAAGCACCTTTAAAAAATCAGATGCCACATCATGTTTTTCCCCAATAACCTTGCCGCTGGCATTTGTTTCAGCAACGTAAATTGATCCAGTTAACTCTGATAAATATAATCTTGGTTGTTTCATGATTGATTTCCGTCTTTTGCCAGCTTGCGGCCGCACATTGGGCAGAAGCCACAGGTGACCTTGATTAGTTTTTTTGTAAGGTTTGCTTTTGGTTGTCTGTTACCCTTGAGTTCACGATAAGTCAGTTCGATTTCTGGATTTACTGGGCAAAAGTCGCCAGTAAGAAAGTAGGAGTAGCCCTGCCAGCTAGCATCAAACTCAGTGACCTCGCCCACATTTTCCTTAAAGTGCTCTTTGGCTCTGGCTAGTGTGTCGGCGAAACAAGTGCAAGTGGTCTTCATTTTTTCTTGAAGCATTAACGTGTCGGTATGGTTTGGATTTTTAGTGTGTGCAGTTTTCATTTTGTTGGTTCCTCAGTTGTTTCTGCTAGGCCTTCTTGCACTTCTTTGATGCAGCTAGGGCAGGCGATTGAACAGCATTCAGAAGGCGTTTCGTAGCTATGCCATCCTTGGGATGCTGCGGTTTTAGCGGCATCACTAACGCTGCCACTACCAAAAAAGTCGATATATAAGGTTTTGTCACACATGAAGCATTTGAGCTCATAAACAGAGGCGATATTGATTTCGCTCTTTTCTACGTCTGCAAGTTTCATACGAACTCCTTGAATTGATGCATGGTTAGCTGGTCGTTCAATGCGCAATTGAGTGACGCACACAAATAGCCAAGCGCGGGGTCGCATAAAACATGGATGGCAACACGCTCAATTCCTTTTCCCATGCCGCGGTATTGAGCAGCATCTAAGGGCAGCTTGCGCTCAAGCGCTCTGGCGTGACGCGCATACACGTCTGCCAATAACTTGCGAATTTTCAAATGAACATGATTGGTTAAATCGAACTGTGGTGACTGGGCTTGCGTATTAATAATGCTTGCTGCTATGCTCTGTTTCATCATTTGATGTTTCTCATTAAGTTCATTGATGATATGAGCCATAACCGTTGGTGCGGTTATGGCTTTCTTGTTTCTGGCTTACTTCGTTTGCCCCCTAATCCATGTCGTTGGCGTAACGCCCTTATTAAAATCCTGCTGCGTTCTCTTTTTTCTGGGCTAAATTCATCTAATGCAGGGATGTACACCCAATCGGGCACCTCAATAGTGGTGCCCTTTATTTTCCGGTAATTCATACCTGATATTCAGTTGATGGCGCTCGCATATCCCACTGAGCTGCTTCTGCGCATGTTTTATACATGGCCACAAGATTGACGTAGGTCTTTTCATTTTTACCTGCCTGCAAAATAGGTAACTTCCCTAACTTTGCTTGTTGACGCACACGGTCAAGACCTTGACCAGATCGGCGGGCATATTCCTCTAATGTCACTGCTGGTATATCGAGCGCAATCACTACTTGAACTGTCTGCATTTTGTTAAACTCCTTAGGTTTACTAATATTTACTACAAACACCGTAAGTTCTTACGGTATTTGCGTATATTCACCGTAAAAAGTAGAGGTGTCAAGTGGAGATAACACAAAGATTAAAATTAATAAGGAAGGCGGAGTCGCTTTCGCAAAAGGGATTTGCAAATGCTTTAAGCATTTCTGTAGGAACTATTGAAAAGTATGAGATGGGCTCGTCCTCTCCAAGCGGGACGATTTTAACCAACATAACAAACCATCCTCGCTTTCAGAAATACACGCTATGGCTGATGACGGGCACTACGGCGCCCGAGTCCGGTCAAATTTGCCCGGCTTTCTCAACTCAAGATGCGCAAGAATCTATAAAGAAAAAAGCTTAACAATAAATGCAACAGCGTTTTATCGCTGGAATATGCAAGGGGGCTGTTATGTCAATTAAATCAGTCCCTAACGGTTATATGGTCGATGTGCGCCCGCAAGGGCGAGATGGAAAGCGCTACAGGAAAACCTTCAAGACGAAAGCTGAAGCGTTACAGTTTGAACGGTGGGTTATTGCCACTAAGAATGCGAATGACTGGATAGAAAAACCTAGGGATGCAAGACGACTTAGCGCCCTGATTGAACTTTGGTATAGCCACCACGGACAATATTTAAAAAGTGGCGATGAAGACTTAAGAAGTTTAAAGCGAATTGATAAGTTATTAAATTACCCAAAAGCGTATCAAATTGAAGTTAGGCACTGGCTTGATTTTCGTAGCAAACTCACCGCTCAAGGTATAAGTCCAAGCACAATAAATCGCAATCAGATGCTATTAAGTAGTGTATTTACTGTGTTGATAAAAGCAGGTGATTTCTACCAAGAACATCCGCTGAAAGGACTAGCTAAGATGAAGATTAGAGCTAGAGAAATGACATTTCTATCTTTAATAGAAATACAAACTCTACTTAATAACTTATCTGGGGATGCTTTGAAAATTGCTAAGGTTTGCTTAGATACCGGTGCTAGATGGAGTGAGGCCGCAAACCTCAAAGGTAGTCAACTGGCAAATGGTAAAATAACTTTCGTAGATACCAAGAATGGCAAGAACCGTACGATTCCTATAACGCTTGAGTTGTTTAAGGAAATCCATACAGGGAAAAATGGAAAGCTATTCATGGCATCTTATAGTGATTTTCGTTCAACGATAAAAAGTCTTGGATTTGAATTACCAAAGGGGCAAGCCGTGCATGTACTAAGACATACCTATGCGAGCCATTTTGTAATGAATGGGGGGAATATTCTGACGCTACAGCGGATTCTTGGGCATTCAACTATTGCACAGACAATGAGCTATGCACATTTGGCTCCTGACCATTTACAGGATGCTATAACTTTTAGGCCACTGTCCACAATTTGACAAAAATGAATGCCTAATAATTACTTTGTATACCAAGGAAAAAGGTATAACTAACTGAAAACAAAGGTAAGCTATTGTTTAGCTTACCTTTAGAATCGCACCATTAGGTGCGTTTTTGTCTGTCATGATGCAGGTGTTATTCGCAGTCATTATTCGCAATAGTTAAACAAAGAACGCACAGTTTCTAACGTAGCATCAATGTGCTTGATATTGGATGGGCTAATAAAGATTGTATCATCCCCTGCGATAGTGCCGAGGATACCTTCAGACTTGCCCATGGAGTCCAGCAGTCGCGCAATTAATTGCGCCGCGCCGGGGCTAGTTTTCACCACTATCATGGCTTGGTTATGATCAACATCTAGCACTAAGTTTTTAAGTGGGCTACCTGCGGTTGGCACGCCAAGCTCAGCAGGCAAACAATACACCATTTCTTGCTTAGCATTGCGGGTACGCACAGCGCCAAACTTGCTGAGCATACGCGATACTTTAGACTGGTTTATGTTGGTAAAACCTTCAGCTTGCAAGGCATGTACAATTTCGCTTTGTGAACCAAATCTTTCTTCTTTTAAGACGGCTTTGAAAGTACGAACTAAATCATCTTGATGCTTTGAGGTCGACATATAGGCTCTATTATATTCATGAAAACTATTACATTTTGAATATAAGGCGGCTATTAGTCAACATAATTGCGATTATTGTGAATAAAAATTCACTGTGAAATTCCTGTTTATATTTTTGTTTTATTCGACAAATTCAATTTGTTATCAACTTACAACCTCAGACTAACGGATAATTGCTATTCTGTTGACGATGAAGTAATGTTGGCGTAACAAGGAATTGGATGTATGTCACAAATATCTTAAAGATACGGAGATTATTATGAAAGTAGCTGTTCTTGGTGCCGCCGGTGGTATTGGTCAAGCCCTAGCTTTACTGTTAAAAACTCAGTTGCCCGCAGGTTCTTCCCTCTCTTTATATGATATTGCTCCTGTGACCCCAGGTGTTGCCGTGGATTTAAGTCATATCCCAACAGCAGTCACGGTCAAAGGTTTTGCTGGTGAAGATCCAACGCCAGCCTTAGTTGGCGCTGATATCGTATTAATCTCTGCTGGTGTGGCGCGTAAGCCTGGCATGGATAGATCGGATTTATTTAATATCAATGCTGGCATAGTGCGTAATCTCATTGAAAAAGTGGCGATTACTGCACCAACAGCCTTGATTGGTATCATCACTAACCCAGTTAACACTACCGTTGCCATTGCCGCTGAAGTGCTGAAAAAAGCGGGCGTGTATGATAAGAAACGTCTGTTTGGTATTACCACTTTGGATATTATTCGCGCTGAAACCTTCGTCGCTGAAGCTAAAGGTCTTAATGTCGCTGACGTTAAAGTTAATGTGATTGGCGGTCATAGCGGCGTGACTATTCTGCCGTTATTGTCACAAATTGAAGGCGTGCAATTTAGCGATGCTGAAATTGCTAGCATGACGCAACGCATTCAAAACGCTGGTACTGAAGTGGTTGAAGCTAAGGCCGGTGGCGGCAGCGCGACTTTGTCTATGGGTCAAGCCGCATTCCGTTTCTGCCAGTCTTTAGTCAAAGGCTTAAATGGCGAAGCGAATGTGATTGAATGCGCTTATGTTGATGGCGGCAGTGAGCATGCACAGTTTTTTGCTCAGCCAATTTTACTTGGCAAACACGGCATTGAAAAAGTACTGCCTTATGGCCAAGTCAGTAGCTATGAAGCTCAGGCTCGTGATGCCATGTTAGATACTTTAAAAGCTGATATCGTATTAGGTGTTGAGTTCGTAAAGTAATAGATTCGCTTTACTAAAGCGCCTACGGGCGCTTTTTTTTTGTGTGCAAAAGCCTAAACATTGTTTAAGTAATAAGTTAGCGTCATTGCATTTAGGGTAAAAGAACATTATTTATGGAGTATTAAGTGTATGAATCAACAGACATCACTACCAATTCATCAAGCAATTATTAAGATCACTAACCTGCGCCTTCGCACTTATATTGGCTTTAATCCCGATGAAATGGATAAGCAGCAAGACGTGATTATTAATATTGAAATTCATTATCCCGTTGGTGAATCCTTTATTAGCGACGATGTTAGCCATGCCTTAAATTATAAAATCATCACTAAAAAGATTATTCAACACGTTGAAATGGGTAAGTTTAAGTTGCTAGAAAGACTGACTGCCGATGTCTTGCAGCTTTGCTGTGAGCCTGCGCAAGTGACATTTGCGCGCGTAACGATAGATAAACCCCATGCTCTTAGGTTTGCAGATTCAGTGTCTTTGACCTTAGAGTTTAGCCGTTAGACCTGATAACAAGATGGTGTCATTGATTTAGGTTGAATCCTCACCATTCATAGTAAGAATTGCCGCAACTGCTATGCTCTATTTACTAGTAGCCATTGATGTTCTTCAGATTCGCACTCGTTGATAATCTTGAATATCAAATCAGGGATGAAACATAATGTTTAATAAAGCATTAAAAGCGCAGCTCGCGGACGCAGAAATCAGGTTGCAAGAGACGGAGTCGTTCATTCAGGCCATTAAAGACAGTGTCGCTTGTATCGAATTTACCCCAGATGGCACAATTTTAGATGCCAATTCTCATTTTTTAGGCGTCGCAGGTTATACCTTGGATGAAGTTCGAGGTAAGCATCACCAAATATTTTGTACTCTTCAATATCGCAACAGCCCTCAGTATCGCCAATTTTGGACGGATTTAGCCTCGGGTCGTCCACAATCGGGAACCTTAAAGCGCGTGAATAAGCAAGGTGAAGACGTTTGGCTCGAAGCGACTTATTTTCCTATCCGCATCAATGGCACTGTCCATAAAGTCATGAAAATTGCAGCTGATGTGACACTGAAGAAGCAACATGCTGATTCTCAAGCGGCAGTATTTGATGCCTTAAATCGCTCGCAAGCTGTGATTGAGTTTACTCCTGAAGGTAAGATACTGACAGCTAACGCTAATTTCATTTCGGCTATGGGTTACAGTCGCGAGCAAATTATTGGGCAACATCATAAGATGTTCTGTTTTGATAAGTTTTATCAGGATAATCCCAATTTTTGGAATGAACTAAAAAATGGTCAATTTAAGACAGGTCAATTTGAACGCAAATTAGCATCTGGCCAAAGTATCTGGTTAGAAGCCACTTACAATCCGGTTGTTGATGAGTTTGGTAAAGTCTGTAAAGTCATTAAATTTGCCTCAGATATCACCAATAAGATCAATCAGGATAACGCAGTGCGTGATGCCGCAGGCATTGCTTATACCACCTCGGAAGAAACTGCCAGAATTGCGTTGCAAGGCGCAAGCTTATTAAAAGCTACGGTTGAAACCTCCAATGTGATTGTTGCTCAAGTGAATAAAACCACAGTGTCTATCAATCAACTCAATGAGCAATCAAAAAGCATTGAAGCGATAGTCTCCACCATTAGCGCCATTGCTGAGCAAACCAATTTATTGGCATTAAATGCGGCGATTGAAGCGGCGCGGGCGGGCGATCAAGGTCGCGGCTTTGCTGTGGTGGCTGATGAGGTGCGGCAATTAGCCGCGCGTACCAGTCAATCGACCGATCAAATTGCTGCAGTTGTGAGTGAAAACCGTGCATTAACGGCAAGCGCGAATGAATTAATGAATAAAGTGGCGCATACGGCTGAAAGCGGTAAGCAGCAAATTAGCGAAGTTGTGGCGGTCATGGATGAAATTAAACGCGGCGCTGATAATGTCTCTAAAACTGTCTCTAATTTAAATATTGGCTAGGCTCCTGATTGAGTCTACCTAGTTAATGATTAACTAGGCTCGCCATTACCCACCTTATTGGTGGGTTTTTATTGGCACAAGCTTAGGTTTTGTAGCTTAATAGCACTTAGGTGTTAATGTTTGGCCAAAGGGAGTGAGTATGAGTTTATTAAATGCCTTAATGGGCAATGCCAGTGCCGTAGATTTAGTGGAATTAGACACTGAACTTAGGCCAATTCTGGCCGATAGTGAAACAATAGCACTGGCTTATAAGATGGTGCGCGACTTGTTTATCTTTACGAACAAGCGTTTAATCTTAATTGATAAACAAGGCGTTACCGGCAAAAAGGTGAGTTATCAATCTATCCCTTATAAGTCGATTACCTTTTTTGAGGTGGAAACCGCAGGCCGATTTGATTTGGATTCTGAGCTAAAATTGTGGATTTCTGGGCAAAAAGAGCCGTTAATTAAAGAGTTAAAGCGCGGCACTGATGTGGTTGAAATTCAGCGCACCATAGCCAATTTTGTACTTTAACTGCTTGAGCTTTAACTAACTAAATCATAAAAAAACGCGACTTAACGTCGCGTTTTTTATGGCTAAAATAGCACTGGCATTAATCTTGGCTGTGAGCAGTTTTATGGTGCTCTCTGCTTGGCTCTTTGTGATCATGCATCTTGGTCTTGTGATGCTTATGTTCATCATGCTCATGGCGATGCGGATGAGTTTGCTCGGGATGCTTGTGTCCTACAGCGTCGCCGCCATGTTGAGTGTGTGGATGGCTTTGCTCGTGCTCACGATAGTCATGATGATCTTTATCATGTTGATGTTGCAAGCCATCATCATAACGGCGCTCCATCTTTTCATGCTCAAATTCAGCAGTGTGTTGAACGCCATGGCTAGTTTGCTGATGCGCGCCTTGCTTGTGGTCATGCTTACTCATAATAACAATCCTTAAATAACCTATGGCTTAAGGCTACGCTTAATCAGCTTGCAAAGTGTGATATATATCAAGTTAGGTGCAGTCATAAATTAAGCTTAATCCATCTGCGGTTCATTATTGTGAGGCTATAGCTTGGGTTATCCTTTAGTGTCACTCAAGTTTTTAATTTTATTAATGACTGCGACTAAGCCGTTGGTTCTTGATGGACTTAGTTGCTGACTTACCCCCAATTGTTCAAAACAGGCGCTGGCATCAAAGCCCGCAATTTGCGCCGCTGTTTTGCCTTGTACGCCGTTTAGCACTAGTGCGATTAATCCTTTAATGATGCGAGCGTCGCTGTCGATTAAGAAGTAATGCTGTTGTTCGATAGCAAGATGGTAAAGCCACACCTGGCTCTCGCAGCCTTGAACTTGGGCGCTGTCAACTCGCCATTGGCCATCAAGGCTAGGTAATTGCTTACCGAGTTGCATCAATAAGCGGTATTTATCTTGCCACTGTTGCTGCAACGCTAATTGGTTCACGGCTTGCTCTAGCGCGGCAGTATTCCACTGAAATTGCTCAGGGGCTGGCATTATCATCTCAATATCTCCAACACTTGCGCCATGGCGTCTAAAAATTGCTGAATGTCAGCTTCTGTGGTGTAAATGCCAATAGATACGCGGCAGCATCCACTTATGCCTAGGCTGCGAATTAAGGGTTCAGCGCAGTGATGGCCGCAGCGAATGGCAATATTCATTTGATCTAATAACATACCAACATCTTGATGATGCTCATTATTGATATTAAATGCGACGACGGCTAGGTTATCGCTATGAGCACCATATAAGGTGATGTTGGGGAAGGCGCTAAGACCTGTTTGCAGCCTGTGCAATAATGCCTGTTCACAGGCTTGCCAGTTATTTGGCAGAGCCTTGATAAAATCTATGGCGCCGCCAAGGCCAATGACTTCGGCAATCGGCGGGGTGCCGGCTTCTAGCCTATGGGGAAGCGCGGCAAATTCACTGTGCTCAAAACTCACTGAGGCTATCATCTCGCCGCCAGTCATCATGGGCGCGAGCGTATCTAGTGCTTGATAGCGGCCATACAGAATGCCAATGCCAGTCGGGCCATACATTTTATGGCCTGAGAATAAGTAAAAATCACAATCAATAGCTGTAACATCGACAGGCATATGGGCAATGGCCTGCGCGCCATCGACAACCGTTAAGGCGCCATGCGCTTTGGCTTGCTGGCAGAGATTTTGAATGGGACTTACTGTACCCAATACGTTAGAGACATGGCTTAGCACTACGATTTTGACTTGATGCTCAGTTAATAGCTGCGCATAGGCGGCGTTATCAACACGCAGGTTAGCATCTAAGCCTATGGCGATTAACTTGGCGCCAGTGCGTTTGGCCAATTGTTGCCAAGGCACAATGTTGGCGTGATGGTTAGCGCTATCAATTAATATGGTATCAGCGTCCGTCAGTAAATCAGTTAAACCAAAGGCCAGCATATTGGCGCCCATAGTCGTGCCTGAGGTAAAAATAATCTCTTCACGGCGCTTAGCATTAATAAATACTTTGGCTTTATCTCTTACGCTTTCAAAATCTTGAGTGGCGCTCGCGGATAATTGATGAGCAGCGCGATGCACATTGGCATTATGCTGACTGTAGTAATTATCCATTAAGCGAATGACATTGCGCGGCTTTTGACTGGTAGCTGCAGTATCTAAATAACAAATAGGTTGGTTATTTAGCAGGGGAAATTGACTGCGAAGATCGCTTTGCCAGCTAAAGTCTGACTCAAGTCGTGTCGGCATAATTGTTAGAAACCAAGAGCATGAAAAGGGCCTCGGGATCTTCAAGGATCTCGAGGCCTATTGCAAGCATGGATTTATGGGCAAGGCACGGGATATTGCTTGGCAAGCTCATTGAGGGCGAGCTTAATTTCAGAGCTTAAGGCGAGCGATAGACTACCTATGTTTTCACTGAGCTGGGCTAAATTGGTGGCGCCAATAATATTACTGCCCACAAAGGATTGTTGATTGACAAAGGCGAGGGCGAGTTGCGCTGGGCTCAGTTGATGTTGATGGGCTAAATCAACATAAGCTTGAGTGGCATCGAGGGCTTGCTGATTGTTTGAATAGCGATTAAAGCGCTTAAACACTGTCATGCGTGCGTCTTCTGGCCATTGGTTATGGCAATATTTGCCGCTTAAGGCACCAAATGCCATGGGCGAGTAAGCTAGCAGTGGCAAGGATTCACGATGACAAATTTCGCTCATACCAATTTCAAAGCTGCGATTGAGTAAGTTATAAGGATTTTGCACTGAAACAATGCGCGGCAAGCTATGCTTTTCAGCCAATTGCAGATATTTCATCAAGCCCCAAGGCGTCTCATTTGACACCCCGATATAGCGAATTTTACCGAGGCGGATCATTTCAGCTAAGGCTTCAAGGGTTTCAAGGATGGGAGTAAAGTGCTCGTTTTCCTGCGCCTCATAATTTAATTGGCCAAAGAAGTTAGTATTGCGATCTGGCCAATGTAGCTGATAGAGATCAATGCAATCAATGCCTAAGCGCTGTAATGAGCCATCAACCGCTTGCTGGATATTATTCCAATCTAGCGCCATGTTCGGCCGGATATAGTCACTCTTGCCACCTGGGGCTGAAATTTTAGTGGCAATAATCAACTGATCGCGGTTACCTCGCTCCTTGAGATAACGCCCTAAAATACGCTCGGTTTCACCTTGTGTTTCGTGCTTAGGCGGCACCGGATACATTTCTGCGGTATCGATAAAATTGATGCCTTTACCTATGGCAAAGTCAAGTTGTGAATAAGCTTCGGCTTGAGTATTTTGTTCACCCCAGGTCATAGTTCCAAGGCAAAGTTTGCTGACATTAAGAGAAGAATGGGGCAGGCGATAATATTCCATTGGCACACCTTTAACTAAATGATCTCTGTGAATTTCAGGCTAACAGGACAAGACACATCTGCCTAGTCTTGGCTGTTTATATGTCTAAAACTTAAACACTTGTCGCTATGGCTAGTCAAAGTGAATGCATTAGAGTTGCTTTAACATAGCCAATTCACAGGAGTTATGGCCAGTATTGCCTTTAGCGGCGCATAAAGATTCAAACCCAAGGGATTGATACAGGGCTATGGCTTCCGTTAAGCGGGCGGTGGTTTCAAGGTAACATTGCTGATAACCCGCATCCTTTGCAAATTGTAAGGCGTGCTGGGCTAAACGACGCGCCAAGCCGCGCCCGCGCATACTGGGTAAAAAGTACATTTTTTGCAGTTCACATATTTTATCCGCGGGATCACTACCTACTAGCGGCGCTATGCCGCCACCGCCGAGTAACTTGCCCTGATAACTTATGACCCAATAACTACTGCCATTGGCTTGATACACAGCTGCCAAGCTATCCAAAGTGACATCCGCTACGGCAAAGCCTTGGTCGGCGCCTAAGCCATATTCAGCGGATACTTGGCGAATGATACTAGCAATGGCCTGATTATCTTTAGGTTCAATCTCTCGTAATTCAAACCCTTGTTGTAATTGGCTTTGACGAATAGCTTTATGTAAGCGCGTTATATGTTCTTGTTGCTGCTGCCATTGCTGCGCTGTGAACTGAGCTTGAATTAAGCCGAAGCGCTTATCCACTTGGCTTTGATAATCTAAATATTGCAGCCTTCCTGCTGGAGTTATCACGGCCATGCGCGCGCGGCCATCACGGTTCGAATCTAGCATGTTAAGCCAGCCGTGCAGCGCTAGCTGCTTGAGTTGGCGACTGGCATTGGATTTATCCACCTTAAATAGTTGCGCTAAGGCACTGACGCCAAGGGCTTGCTGGTTAAGCTGTTTTAGATATTGAAACTGTAACCAGTTAAGTGCATGGGACTCTATTTGCGTGAGTTGAGCGAGGTCGTCTTGCAGTTGCATCACAGTGGTTAGCATTCCTTGTTCTGTGGCTGTCATAAATTAGTATCTCGCAGGATGTAATAACGGCGCCATGGCTAAAATAATGGCTTGCACGTAATTGCTTTGACGGCTCGCTACCCCATTGGTGAGTAGACCGATAGCGCCGCCTGCTTGCTTAACATTGACGGTATTAAACATGGCGTCCATGACATCACCTAGCTCCTCACCTGCAACTAAGCCGTCATAGACTTGTGTTGGCAAGGGCAGGCTAGCACTGCGATTAACGCTGAAGGTGTCTTGGTGGGCTATCACTATATAAGCAAAGGTGGCCGGTCCATCTTCAAACATATCGACGCCGCCTTCCATGGCAAGAAAATAATCCGCCTTGGCATGAGCTTGACAAAATTTGACGCGATTGAGGGCACCAAGGCGAGTTTCACTGGCCGTCATAGGTTGGTCATTAACCCCGGATGGGGCATCAAGTCCGCGGCATTCAATGGGAACATCTGGAAATAGCTCAGTGAAAGCTTGCTGCGCTGCGGCAATTTTCACCGGATTCAGTGAGCCCACTGTAATGGAGATAAGTTGACTTGCCATCTAAAAAGTTACCTTACATTATTTTTCATGCGATTATTTAATGCTTTGTTTGAATATTGTTGCGCTTTAGGTATCTTGCTTATGACATTGTGCCATAGCGCTTAGCTATCCCCAAGTGCTCATCAAGGCCAAGCTTAACTTAGACTTAGCCCCAAAGAGTCGCGAGTGCAGCTCAGTCGCTAAGCACCAGCACGCTGAGTAAACGGCAGCATTTATGCTAACAACAAAGCTTACTGTCAATGGAGTGCGCCCTGTCGGCATTAGGTCGCACGGGTAATCAAATAAGGATAACAATAATGAAATTCAACAGACTCATACTCGCCATGATGGGAGTGACTAGCTCACTCTTATTGGCTGGCTGCAATAGCGATAGCAATGATGCTGTCGGACCTGAAGTCGCCGAGGTGCCAATTTTTGCGCCAGACGGTAAGCTCAGCGCTAGCATAAAGCGCACGACTTACGGTGTGCCCCATATTCAAGCCGATAATTTGCAAAGTTTGGCTTATGGCAGTGCTTATGTGCAGGCGCAAGATAACTTGTGTATCTTGGCCGATGGTTTTATTAAAGCTAACTCTGAGCGTTCACTCTATTTTGGTCCGCACGCCTCACTTGATTTCACCACAGGTATGCCAACGAGTGAAGATAACGGCAACTTGATTTCTGACTTTGGTTATAAAGCTTTAAAAGTCCGATCAATGGCCGAAGCTAAATGGCCAACCATGACTGATAAGTCTAAAGCGTTAATCATGGGCTTTGTGTCTGGCTATAACCAATATTTGGCGGATATCGCTTCTGGTAAAGAAAGTCAGCCAGAACCATTTTGCGCTGGCAAACCTTGGGTTAAGCCGATTAGTGAAGTCGATTTCCTCACTTATATATTCTCGATCACCGCATTACCGGGCGCAGCTAACTTCTTAGATTTAATTTTTTACGCCAACCCTGGCGATGGTGATGAATACTTACCGCGTATTGTTGGACCTGCGCCGGCTAATGAACAGTTAGCTACTGCGCGCCAGCAATTTACCACTGAGCTTGAGGGCAAACTGCTAGCCCATGGCAATAACATCACCTTACCTGAAAAAAATCCAAGAGATTTAGGCTCTAACGGTTGGGGCCTTGGCCGCGATAAAACTGAAAGTGGCCGCGGCATGGTGCTTGGTAATCCGCATTTTCCGCACACAGGTAATTTACGTTTTTGGCAATCTCATACCACTATTCCTGGCCATTTAGACATGATGGGCGGCTCATTAGTCGGTATGCCTGGGCTTATTAATATTGGTTTTAATAAAGATTTAGCCTGGACTCATACTTTCTCAACGTCTGAGCATTTTGTGGTGTATAACTTGGAGCTTAAATCTGGTGATCGCATGAGCTATCTCTTTGATGGCGCATTAAAACCTATCAGCAAAGAAACAGTAAAAATTAAGGTTAATGCTGGGCGCGCTGGGATTTTAGTGGCTGAGAAGGATATTTATCTCACCGCCAAAGGACCTATGCTAGAAGCGCCGGCATCAGTCGCGCCATTTGGTTGGACTGATACTCAAGCCTTTATGGTTCAAGATGTTAACTCAGGCAATAGCGATCCGTTAGATCAATGGCTCGCCATGAATATGGCCACTAACTTGGATGAATTTACTCAAGCCATGAAAGACTATGATGGCTTAATTTTCAATAATACTATGTATGCCGATAAAGAAGGTAATGCCTTCTATATTGATGACTCTGCAGTGCCTGGTTTGTCAGAGGCCGCCGTTGTACTGTTAAAAACCTCACCTGATATCAATGCCGCAAAATCCAAGGCAGGCTTTACCATTTTGCCGGGTAACACGTCTATGTTCGCCTTCGATGGGCCAACAGCTTATCAATATGCGCCGAAAATGCTGCGCAGTGACTTTGTGCAGAACTCTAACGATTCTTTTTGGATGACTAACCCGAGTGAGCCATTAGTCTATTTCTCACCTATGTATGGCAATCTTAATAAGGCGTTATCGCTGCGTACTCGCATGGGACTGAGCTTGCTGCAAACAGGTGGCGGCAGTGATGGCAAATTTAATTTAGATGAACTTGAACAAGTCATGCTAGGTAATCACATCTATTTGATGGACTTAGTTGGTAGCGATTTGATTGCTCAATGCCAAGCGCAAGGCAGTACGCCCGTTGCCGTATCCGCCACTCAACAAGTGGATATTAGCGCGGCATGTGCGGCGCTTACGCAGTGGAATGGCCGTCAAGATACCGACAGTATAGGCGGCGCACTTATTCGTGAGTTTGCGCATTTGTTTGATCAAACAAAGCACTTAACTAGCGTGTTTGATGCCACTAATCCTGTGACTACGCCAAACACCTTAAACAAGGATGGCAGCGCGTTAGTAACCTTAGCGCGCGCAAGTTTAAACTTGGAAGCGGCAGGCTTTACTGTGGCAGCGCCTCTTGGGGATGTACAATTTGTCGAGCGCTCCTTGCCTAATGGATTGCCTAGCGGGCAGCGTTTACCTTGGCCTGGCAGTCATCATGTAGAAGGCGGCTTTAACGTGTTCTCTACCCGTTTAACTGGGGATGACACCTTAATACCTCAGCATAGCTATCCAAGTTCAGTGGATGCGTTAACCAAAAAGCCGCTAGCCTCTGGTCTAACCGCTGAAGGTTATCCCATTCGTTATGGTTCAAGTTGGATTTTCTTGGTTAACTTTACCGATGAGGGGCCAGAGGCTCGTGGGATTTTGACTTATTCGCAGTCGAGTAACATTCAGCGCGCGGAATTTGCCGACCAGACTGAGCGTTATAGTCGCGGTGAAGGCTTAAGGCCGCTGTTGTTTACCTCAGCGGAGATTGAAGCCAACCTAATTTCTAGCATGACGTTAACTAACAAGTAATAGATTACGAGTGGTTGAGCAAAGCCGCAGTCTAGACTGCGGCCTTTGGCATTTATATCTTATTAAGTGTTTGTAATTTAATGATTTATTTTTTTGTGGAGTTAGCGCGGTTGTAAAAGGTGAGGTTAGTTGTTAAATATTAACAGTTTCGATAGTGATGCAGGTCTCACTAATTAAACACCTCTTTGGCGCTCGTCACGAAATTGCTATATTTGTGATCTACAAAGGTTTTTGCTAGGGGCGATTTTTTTGAGTAAGATTGATCGCAAGTCATTTAGGTAATCTCGGTGTTGCGGTTGGTCGTTCTTTTTGTGAATTTAACGCTGCGCCTTTGGAATAAAATAACGTCAAATTGGCGATCTAGATCTCAATATCGGTTTAATCTGAAATTTCATGACTTAAATTAGCGATTCCACATGTTTTTTGCAGCATAAAACGCTATCCTTTGCGCAAATAAAATAAATATTAGCTGTTTACAGTGCAAAGGTAATTATATGCAAAAAAATGCGACCGGTGCTCAAGCACCAACCGAGACCAAGGGCGTTAAACTGCCTTGGACCCGTCAAGATACCACTTGGATGCTGAGCTTGTTCGGTACTGCTGTTGGTGCTGGTATTTTGTTCTTACCTATCAATGCTGGTATGGGCGGTTTTTGGCCGCTAGTTGTGATGGCTATCTTGATTGGTCCTATGACTTATCTGGCTCACCGTGGCTTATCTCGTTTCGTGTGTTCTTCAAAAATTGAAGGCAGCGACATTACTCAAGTAGTTGAAGAGCATTTTGGTAAAGGCGCTGGTAAAGCCATCACTTTACTGTACTTCTTCGCTATCTATCCAATCGTATTAATTTACGGTGTTGGGATCACCAACGTTGTTGATAGCTTCATGGTAAACCAATTAGGCATGGAATCTCTGCCACGTTGGATATTATCTGGCGTTCTGATCTTAGGCATGATGTCTGTGATGATCGCAGGTGAGAAACTGATGTTGAAAGTAACTCAGTTCCTGGTTTACCCATTAGTGGCTATCCTGGCATTTATGTCTCTGTACTTAATCCCTAACTGGAATACTTCTGCATTAGAGCAAATCCCAGCGGCTGGTGATTTCTTAGGTACTATCTGGTTAACTATTCCAGTACTGATTTTCGCTTTCAACCATTCACCTGCGATTTCACAGTTTGCGGTATCGCAAAAGCGTGACCATGGTGTGAATGCTTCTCGTAAAGCGGACATCATTTTACGTAACACTTCACTGATGCTGGTTGGCTTCGTGATGTTGTTCGTATTCTCTTGTGTATTGTCTCTGACTCCAGCGCAGTTAGCTGAAGCAAAAGCACAAAACCTGCCTATCCTGTCATACTTAGCCAACGCTCATGACAGTGCATTTGTGACTTACTTCGCTCCACTGATTGCCTTTATCGCCATCGTATCGTCTTTCTTCGGTCACTACTTAGGTGCTAGCGAAGGTATGCGTGGTCTGATTGTTAAGCAGTGCGAAAGCTCTGGTAAAAAAGTGAATGAAGCCGGTATCAGCAAGTTTATCCTTGGCTTCATGTTCCTAACTATCTGGGGCGTTGCCATCATCAACCCAAGTATCTTGGGCATGATTGAAGCTCTGGGTGGTCCAATCATCGCGGCTATCTTGTACCTGATGCCTATGTACGCTGTGTACAAGGTTCCAGCTCTCAAGCAATACCGTGGTCGTGTAAGCAATATCTTCGTTATTATTGCTGGTCTGTTGTCTATGACCGCTATCCTGTTCGGTTTACTTGGCTAATCCCAAGTCAGTCTAAACAGTGTTCCCAAGGATCGGGCCATTTGGCCCGATTTCTGCGTTTTTGAGGTTATATAGTTATGTTTAGCGCATTTGATATTTTTAAAATTGGTGTGGGCCCTTCGAGTTCACATACTGTTGGCCCTATGAAAGCGGCTAAAGAATTTATTGATGATTTACGTTCGAAAGGAAGCTTACGTGACATTACCAAAATTACTGTGGATGTGTACGGTTCACTGTCATTAACCGGTAAAGGTCACCATACTGATATCGCTATCATCATGGGTTTAGCTGGTAACAGCCCTGAAAATGTTGATATTGAAGCTATTCCTGAGTTCATTCAGCGTGTTGAGCAAACTGGTCGTTTAGCTGTAGGTCTGCATTGCCATACTGTTGATTTCCCAAGTGATGCAATGGTTTTCCATACTGAAGCTTTGGCTTTGCATGAGAATGGCATGAAGATCCACGCATGGGTGGGTGACAAGCTTGAGTACAGCAAGACTTACTACTCTATCGGTGGTGGTTTTGTGGTTGACGAAGAAAACTTCGGCAAAACTGCAGCGACTGATATTACTGTGGCTCATCCTTTTGCTAACGCTGAAGAATTACTGGCGATTTGTAAAGAAACCGGTATGAGCATCAGCGCCATCATGATGGCTAATGAAATGTCATTCCGCACTGAAGAAGAAGTTTATGCTGGCTTTGGTCGCGTATGGAATGTGATGCGTGAAGGTATCGAGCGCGGTTGTCATACTGAAGGCATTTTAGCCGGCCCACTGCGTGTTCCACGTCGTGCTCCTGCCTTATACCGTCAATTAGTTACTGGTGAGCGTTTATCTGCTGACCCTATGGTAATTGTTGATTGGGTTAACATGTTTGCCTTAGCTGTGAGTGAAGAAAACGCTGCCGGTGGCCGCGTAGTAACTGCCCCAACCAACGGCGCTGCTGGTATCATTCCTGCGGTAATCGCTTACTATGACAAGTTCATTCAAAGCGTGGGTCAGAAAGAATCTACTAAGTTCTACTTAGCTGCTGCCGCTATTGGTTCTTTATACAAGCGTAACGCTTCTATCTCTGGCGCTGAAGTTGGCTGTCAGGGTGAAGTCGGTGTAGCTTGTTCTATGGCTGCTGCAGGTCTGGCTGAATTGATGGGTGCAAGCCCAGTACAAGTATGTATCGCTGCTGAAATCGGCATGGAGCATAATTTGGGCTTAACGTGCGATCCAGTAGCTGGTCAAGTACAGGTGCCATGTATCGAGCGTAACGCGATTGCTTCAATGAAAGCGATTAACTCAACTCGTATGGCGATGCGTCGCAGCTCTGAGCCAACCGTGAGCTTAGATAAAGTGATTGCTACCATGTATGAAACCGGTAAGGACATGCTGCCTAAGTACCGTGAAACTAGCCAAGGTGGTTTAGCCATTAACGTCATTAACTTATAATGACTTAATCGCAAGCCTTTGCTTACAAACCACAATCGTTGATTGTGGTTTTTTTTTCCTAAAATTTATGTCGCTAATTAGGCTGCGAGTTCAGAGCTTATCGGGGAATTACGGAGCTGAGTTGTCTAAGTCTGGCATTAGACTAAAGTCGTAAGCTTGCTACACTAACTCTTATGCATGGTCATTAATTAGGTGTAGCAATGAGTAAAGTGCAAGATAAACCCTATCAGTATCCAGCAGTTCCTGCGCCGTCATTTTCCACTCGAATGTTAGTGGTTCATTTTGTGTTAACCATTATTACCTTAGGTTTGTGGGGGCTGGTATGGTGGATACTTGTGCTCAAGGCCGAAGGGCGACAATTTCATTTGTTTTCGGCATTTGATGAGGCTTATTGGCAGCACTTAATCTTAAGGGAGCAACCGCCATCATCCCTGTATCCACAGCAGTTTGATGCAAATCCCGCTAAATCTGAATTTAGCGCATAACCGCAGGGCGGCGCGCCGTTAAATGTGATGCAGATCACCCGCGTCAATTTTGTGTCTGTGGTAGACTTTGCCCCCCTTTTTTGGGCTGACGCTCAACACCATGGATGGACGTCAATTTACTGCATAACAAGGTTTGCCTACCATGACAAAAACTGCTTCTTCACCCCCGCGACCGACGACTTGGGCGCGCTGGTTATCTTTGCCTCTATGGAGCCAAATCTTGATTGGTATGGTCCTAGGTATTCTGGCAGGTATCATCTTAGGTCCTGATGCGGTGGCGTTAAAACCCATAGGAACCTTGTTCGTTAATACCATTAAGATGTTGATTGTACCGTTGGTGTTTTGCTCCCTGATAGTCGGTGTCACCTCAATGCAAGATACAGTGAGCATGCGCCGTGTTGGCTTTAAATCCTTCGCTTTTTATTTGGTGACCACAACCATAGCTATCAGTATTGGTCTGGCTATCGGCGTATTGATTGAACCTGGTGCTGGCTTAGGATTAACCACTACTGTGACCTCTGATGTCATTGTTGCCGCGCCATCACTCATGGATACCTTAATCAATATTGTTCCGACTAACCCCATCGCTGCACTCGCTAATGGTCAAATATTACAAGTAATTGTTTTTGCAGTGGCTCTAGGTATTGCGCTAGTGCTGATTGGCGAACAAGGCAAGCCTGCTATCGCGTTATTTACAAGCTTGGCGGAAGCCATGTATAAGCTTACCGATATGGTGATGAAGCTCGCTCCTTATGGCGTGTTTGGCTTAATGGCATGGGTGGCCGGTGAGTATGGCGCCGCGATGTTACTGCCCTTAATTAAAGTGATTTTTGCCGTATATCTTGGCTGCGCGCTGCATATTCTTGGCTTTTATTCCCTAGTGTTAAAACTGATGGCAGGCTTAAGCCCGCAGCAATTTTTTAAAGGAATTAGTAACGCCATGGCTGTGGCATTTACCACCTCAAGTACTGCAGGGACATTGCCTGCAAGCATGAAGTGCGCCAGTGAATATCTTGGTGTTAATAAGAAGATTTCAAGCTTTGTGTTGCCCCTTGGCACTACCATTAATATGGATGGTACTGCTTTATATCAGGGGGTTACCGCACTATTTGTGGCACAAGCCTTTGGTATCAGTTTGACTTGGGTGGATTACCTGACGATAGTGTTAACAGCAACCTTAGCATCGATTGGAACCGCGGGTGTGCCGGGCGCAGGCTTAGTTATGCTGACCTTGATATTAACTACCGTCGGTTTACCCCTTGAAGGTGTCGCTTTGATTGCAGGAATTGATAGGTTGCTTGATATGGCGCGAACTGTTGTCAATGTATCAGGCGATTTGGTTGCGACTACTGTGATTGCTAAGTCTGAAAATGCGCTTGATGAAGAACATTATAATGCCGATATTCAAGACAGCGTACGTATGGCGAATGAAGCTGAGCAGAAGCAAGCATGAGTCAGTAAAGACAACCGCAAGGTTATCAGTTGTAGCCATTAAAAAACCGCCATCGGGCGGTTTTTTGCATCAAATTACTGCTTAGTTAACACCAGCAATACTTGACCTTCGCCATCGAGCAGGCTCAATTGGCCATTGGCATATTGAGTGCTGGCTACAACAGGCATAGCTTGATTCACTAATTGCTCTTGAGCCATCAAAGCATCAACACAAGCCTTCATGGTCGTGCCAGCAGGCATCAAGGTTAATTGGTTATTCGCAAACTCATATTTGCCAAAGAATTGATTACAGCTGTTGTTACCGGTTAAGGTGCCATCTGCGCTGAAAATTAGTTCTGCTGGGCTGTAATCAACCGTAGGTTGACCCATGATGGTTTCAATTTTCCATTGACCAATCAGCTCTAAGTCACTGCTTGGCGTGGTAGCTTGGCAACCACCTAAAGTGAGAGCCAAAGTGGTGATTGCGAGTACGCGTTTAAACATGAATACATCCCCAATAAAGTGTACTAAGGCCTTAGTGTATCTAAGTATTGCTTGATAGCAAAAAAAGAAAGCGACAATTGTCGATTAATTACACTGGCATCTGAGAATCACTAGTAACACTTGGCTTAGTTTGCTGAGATTTAAGGCCTGCACGGGTGATTTGGATCATAGGCGCAAGCTTAGACGATGAATCTGGGCTAAAGAAGCACGCGTAAGCATCAAGGACAAGATGATCGGCCTGCTGCTGCAGTGATTTTTCGGCACGGCGAATAATGTGCTGTAAATCCCTATCTGAATCAAGGAACACTAACACCACAAAGTCCTTATCAGTGTATCTTGCGGCAATATCTGCGGTACGAATCGTATCTTGGATCACGCGGCCTAACACTTGCTGATCTTTCTCTGTGATTTCGCCATAACTGGAGTTATTCATTAATTCAAAAAATAAAATACCCGCATGAGATCCAAAACGGCGACCTAAGGCTAATTGCCGTGGCGCCATCATTAAGAAGCCATATTGATTGAGCATGCCTGTCAGGCGGTCACGCATAGAGAGTGAGCTTATGCGCTGATTTTGACACATTAAGGCTAAGTCTTGTTGCAGTAAGACTTGAACCGGTTCCAGCATGGCCAATGAGGCATGAGCAGTTAATGGGTCACTTTCAGATAAGACAATTAAGCAACCAAAGTCACTACTGTCAGGCCAGCGGATTGGCCGCGAAATAATATATTCCAGTTGGCCAACTTGCTCAGGCAGGGATAGCTGAGTTTCTGACAGTTTGATTTGTAAGCCTTGCCAAGGTGCTTTTATGCATTGCTCAATAAGAGGGTTAGCTAATTCTATCACCAGGCCTGGGTGCAATAAATGATCGCCTGCGCAAGTAATTACCTCATAACCTGCATTGGTTCTTTGTAAAACTATGATTTTAGATGATTTGTAATAGTCGTTTAGTAATTCACATTGTTGAAACCAACGAACGAGGTTAATCGTATTATGCTCATTTTCTAAAATACTTTGTGACGGGTCGAACTCGCTGGTTAACATCTGTTGCGTCCTTGCATGGCTGTTATTTAATCAGTGTGGGGCAGATGCTGAAATTTGTAAATTAAAAATCCAGATTTTGATATTAATAGCAAGTGCTATCAGGCATATAATGCCTTTTTAAAGAGGAGTGCCTTATGTATCAGCTACGAATTGCGAGCTTAAGTGATCTCGATATCTTGTGTCAGCTTGAGTCCTGTCACGCTCGGCAAGAAAGTCGCGGCCATTGGCAAAGTGAGGCCTTACCTCGGCAACTGCTGAGTCTTCTGCTGGAAAAACATCTGGTGGTATTCGCCACTAAAGAATCCAAAGCGATTGCTTATGGCATAGCCGCTGATTGGCAAACTATGGTGTCTATGCCTCTGTATAAAAAAGGCTTTGATCTGGTTAAGCAAGAACGAAAAGCGGCGCCTTGCTGTCATTGGGGGCCTGTGTGGGTGAGTCCTTCTGAGCGTGGTCATGGCTTATGCGGGCAATTATTTGCTTTCGCCTTAACGCATTTAGAACAACAATACCGCTCGATCCAGGCCATAGTGGCAGAAGATAATGAGGCATCGTTTCAGGCCCATAGCCGCGAGGGCATGATGACAGTCGCAAGTTACTTCTCAAGCCAAGGGCAAGATTATTATTTGCTCAACCGTGATATTTAATGAGGCATAGATGACATCCGAGCAATTTATCGCCTCCAAGTTAGTGCTATCAAGTCAGCATTTGGCTCAGTGTTTATTGTCGCTGTGGAGTCATGAAGGCTTAACCGTTAAGGTATGGCGCCAAGCGCAAGGACAAACTACTCGGCTTGTAATTGAGTCTGATGATGGCTGCTTTGATTGCGGTGATGAGCGCAGTTTGCAATCGAATTTAACGGCGCTTGATAATGAGTCTATGCCAGAGCTTACGACATTAACGGCTGTGACTATGGCCGCCTTACCCTTAAGCCACTTGCCTATGCTAATGATGCAATACAATCATTTTGATCATATCTAAGGTTAGCTCAGCGGTTTTTAGGCACAAAAAAAGCGAACCTAGGTTCGCTTTTTGACTAACAACAAAGTTATAAACCGGCGTCAGTGCGCAGATCATCAGCCTTGTCAGTACGCTCCCATGGGAACTCTTCACGACCAAAGTGGCCGTAAGCCGCAGTCGCTTGATAGATAGGACGAGCCAAATCTAACATTTCAGTTAAGCCGTATGGGCGCAGGTCGAAGTGCTGACGTACCAGTTGGATCAGCTTGTCTTCAGACAGCTTGCCAGTACCGAAAGTTTCAACGCTGATAGAAGTAGGTTCAGCCACACCAATAGCGTAAGACACTTGAATTTCACAGCGATCGGCTAAGCCTGCTGCCACGATATTCTTAGCAACATAGCGAGCTGCATAAGCCGCGCTACGGTCTACTTTTGATGGATCTTTACCAGAGAAAGCACCACCACCGTGACGAGCCATACCGCCGTAGGTATCTACGATGATTTTACGGCCAGTCAAACCACAGTCACCCATAGGGCCACCAATCACAAAGCGACCAGTTGGGTTAATGAAGTACTTAGTATTGGCATTTAACCACTGCTCAGGCAGTACTGGCTTGATGATAGTTTCCATCACGCCTTCGATTAAATCTTTCTGGCTAACGCTGTCGCAATGTTGAGTCGACAACACGATGGCATCAATGCCTACAATCTTGTTGTCATCATAAGCGAAAGTTACTTGGCTCTTAGCATCTGGACGCAACCAAGGTAACAGACCACTCTTACGCACTTCAGACTGGCGCTTAACCAGTGCGTGTGCGTAAGTGATAGGTGCTGGCATCAGCACGTCAGTTTCATTGTTGGCGTAACCAAACATCAAGCCTTGGTCACCAGCGCCTTGCTCTTTAGGATCGGCTCTATCAACACCTTGGTTAATATCAGGTGATTGCTTACCGATAGCATTCAGAATCGCACATGAATCGGCATCAAAGCCCATGTCTGAGTTGGTATAACCAATTTCACGAACTGTTTTACGAGTCAGTTCTTCAATATCAACCCACGCAGAAGTGGTTACTTCACCACCGACCAGAACCATGCCAGTTTTGACATAAGTTTCACAGGCAACGCGTGCCTTAGGATCTTGCTCTAGGATTGCATCTAATACCGCATCAGAGATCTGATCGGCGATTTTATCGGGATGACCTTCTGATACTGACTCAGAAGTAAACAGGTGATTTGCCATATTCACAAAATCTCGTTAAATAAGTTAATTATGTAGAAGCATCTACATCTAGACGGCTATTCTAGATGAAATTTGCCCTATGATCACCCTCAGTGAGCAAAAATTCATGCAGTTTGTGAGCTAGTTGAGTTTTTTCACCCTAAAAATAGCCCCAAACTGATGCGTGAAAATGCGACATTTTCATTTGCTTCAACCTCGTATGTAAGGGAAAATGTGGCTCCATCATTGGTTGTTGCACGCAAGTCTCAATAATAAGCAGGAGAGAGCATGTCTTCCCGTAAAGTACTCGCCAACGCTATCCGTGCGTTAAGTATGGACGCAGTTCAAAAAGCAAACTCAGGGCATCCTGGTGCACCTATGGGCATGGCAGATATCGCCGAAGTTTTATGGCGCGACCATTTAAACCATAACCCACACAATCCTACCTGGGCAGATCGCGATCGTTTTGTATTGTCAAATGGTCATGGTTCTATGCTGCATTACTCGCTGCTTCACCTCAGTGGTTATGACTTAACCATCGAAGATTTAAAACAATTCCGCCAATTGCATTCACGTACTCCAGGTCACCCTGAGTATGGTTATGCGCCAGGGATTGAAACGACTACTGGTCCATTAGGTCAAGGTATTACTAATGCTGTAGGTATGGCGCTGGCTGAGCGTGCATTAGCCGCCCAGTTTAACCGTGACGGCCACGAGATTGTTGATCACCATACTTATACTTTCCTTGGCGACGGTTGCTTAATGGAAGGTATTTCTCACGAAGCCTGTTCGTTAGCTGGCACTTTAGGCTTAGGCAAGTTAGTCGCGTTTTGGGATGACAACGGTATTTCTATCGACGGTCATGTTGAAGGCTGGTTTAGTGATGATACCCCTAAGCGCTTTGAAGCATACGGCTGGCATGTAGTCGCTGGCGTTGATGGTCACGATAGCGCTGCTATTAATGCTGCCATCGTTGCCGCTAAAGCTGACCCACGCCCAAGCTTAATTTGCTGCAAAACCATTATTGGTTACGGCTCACCAAATAAGTCAGGTTCTCATGACTGCCACGGCGCACCATTAGGTGCTGCTGAAATTGCAGCGACTCGTGAATTCCTAGGCTGGGCTCATGGTCCATTTGAAATCCCTGCAGAAATTTATGCGTCTTGGGATGCTAAATCAGCAGGCGCTGCCAAAGAAGCGGCGTGGAATGAGAAATTTGCGGCCTATAGCGCAGCGCATCCTGAGTTAGCTGCTGAGTATTTACGCCGCGTAAACGGTGAACTGCCAGCTGACTTTGCTGAAAAAGCCGATGCTTATATTGCTGAACTGCAAGCCAATCCAGCTAGCATAGCGTCACGTAAAGCATCACAAAATGCGTTAGAGCATTATGGTAAGTTGTTACCAGAATTTATGGGCGGCAGCGCTGACTTAGCGCCATCCAACCTGACTATGTGGTCTGGCTCAAAAGCGCTGACTCATGATGATGCGTCTGGCAACTATATCCATTATGGTGTGCGTGAATTTGGTATGACCGCCATCATCAACGGTATCGCTCTGCATGGCGGTTTTGTACCGTACGGCGCGACTTTCCTGATGTTTATGGAATATGCCCGCAATGCTATGCGTATGGCTGCCCTGATGAAGATTCAAAATATTCAGGTCTATACCCATGACTCTATTGGTCTGGGTGAAGATGGTCCTACCCATCAGCCGGTTGAGCAAATTGCTTCACTGCGTTTGACGCCAAACATGAGCACTTGGCGCCCATGTGATCAGGTAGAATCAGCCGTGGCTTGGAAGTTTGCTATCGAGCGTAAAGATGGCCCAACTTCACTGATTTTCTCGCGCCAGAATTTAGCGCAGCAAACTCGTGATGCGCAGCAGTTAGCCAATATCGCCAAGGGTGGTTACATCCTTAAAGATTGCGCTGGCACACCTGAGCTGATCTTGATTGCCACAGGTTCTGAAGTGGAATTAGCTATGTCAGCTTACGAGCAGTTAACTGCCAATGGCCGCGCAGTACGCGTTGTGTCTATGCCAGCTACCGATATGTTTGATAAGCAAGATAAAGCTTACCGCGAAGCGGTACTGCCAAGCTCAGTGACAGCGCGCGTAGCCATTGAAGCTGGTATTGCTGATTTCTGGTACAAGTATGTGGGCTTAAATGGCCGCATTATTGGTATGACTAGCTTTGGAGAGTCAGCACCAGCGGGTGAATTATTCAAAATGTTCGGCTTTACCACAGAAAATGTGGTTAACGCCGCCAACGAACTGCTGAATTAATCACACTCAGTGAGTACCAGTGTGATGGTGCTTACTGATAAGGTCGGCATTAAGCTGACCTATAACAGCGGCTTACCTAGTGATTAGGATAGGCCGCTGTGCTATATCTGCGTCCGCCATGGAGGAAGTGTCTGCCTATGATTAGAGTTGCGATAAACGGCTATGGTCGAATAGGGCGTTCTTTATTAAGAGCCTTATACGAATCAGGAAAACGCCAGCATATTCAGATAGTCGCAATTAACGAATTGGCGACACCTGAGGCTATGGTGCATTTAACCCGTTACGACACCACTCATGGTCGCTTTCCATTGCCGGTGGAATATCACCAAAACCATATGTGTATTGGCGATGATAACATTGTATTACTGCATGAAGCGCAGGCGCACTTATTGCCTTGGCAAGCGCTAGCCATTGATTTAGTGCTTGAAGCATCGGGTAGCCTTAACGACAGGCAAGCCTGTGAAGCGCATTTGCAGGCAGGCGCTCGCAAAGTATTAATTTCTAACCCTTCTTCAGCTGATGTGGATGCCACCATAGTCTATGGAGTCAACCATGACAGCTTGCAAGCCAGTCACACTATAGTCTCTAATGCATCCTGCACGACTAACTGTATTGTGCCCGTGATTAAAGTGCTTGATGAGCATTTTGGCGTTAAAAGTGGCGCCATCACTACTATTCATTCAGCCATGAATGACCAACCTGTTATCGATGCTTATCATGACGATTTGCGCCGCACCCGCGCTGCCAGTCAATCTATTATCCCTGTGGATACTAAGCTTGCCCGCGGTATTGAGCGCATTTTGCCGCAAATGAAAGATAAGTTTGAAGCCATTTCAGTGCGCGTGCCGACGATTAATGTCACCGCCATTGATTTGTCAGTGACTTTGGTGAGTAAGGTTGATATCGCCACAGTTAATCAATTGCTTGAGCGTTCGGCGCTCGGCATGTTTTCCGGGATTTTAGGTTACACCAATGAGCCTTTGGTCTCGTGTGACTTCAATCATGATCCCCGCTCCTGCATAGTGGATGGTACCCAAACCCGTGTCAGCGCCGGCCACTTGGTCAAATTATTATTGTGGTGCGATAACGAATGGGGCTTTGCGCAGCGGATGCTAGATACCAGCTTGGCTTGGCATCAAATCAAACAATAACGAATTCTATTTACGAAATAAGGAAATAACCCATGCCAATTATTAATATGACAGATTTAGCACTTGCCGGTAAACGCGTACTGATCCGTCAAGACCTCAATGTGCCAGTGAGCGCAGGTAAAGTGACTAGTGATGCCCGTATTCGTGCGTCTTTGCCTACCTTGAAATTAGCCTTAGAGCAGGGCGCTGCTGTGATGGTCATGTCACATTTAGGCCGCCCAGTAGAAGGTGAGTTTGCTGCTGAATTCTCAATGCAGCCAGTGGTCGATTATTTAGCGCAAGCGTTAGATTATCCAGTGCGCTTAGCAAGTGATTATCTTGATGGCATAACAGTTGCTGCTGGTGAGTTAGTGGTATTTGAAAACGTGCGCTTTAACAAAGGCGAGAAAAAGGATGATGAAACTTTAGCTCGCAAACTGGCAAGTCTGTGTGACATCTATGTGATGGATGCTTTTGGCACTGCTCATCGCGCCCAAGCCTCAACCCATGGTGTTGGTTTATATGCGCCGATTGCTTGTGCTGGCCCGTTGTTAGCCGGTGAACTTGATGCTTTAGGTCGCGCTATGGATAACCCTAAGCGTCCATTAGTTGCTATTGTTGGCGGCTCAAAAGTATCCACCAAACTGACGGTATTAGAAAGCTTATCTAAGATAGTTGACCAGTTAGTGGTTGGCGGCGGTATTGCTAACACATTTATTGCAGCGGCAGGCCACAATGTTGGTAAATCCCTGTATGAAGCTGACCTGCTTGATGAAGCTAAGCGCTTAGTGGCTAATGCCCAAAGCCGCGGCGGTGACATTCCTGTCCCTACCGATGTAGTGGTTGCGAGTGAGTTTAGCCCAACGGCGAGCGCTACCTTAAAAGATGTATCAGAAGTCTCTGATACCGAAATGATTTTTGATATCGGCCCAGATAGCGCTGAAGCCTTAGCTGCCATTATTGCCAACGCTGGCACTATCGTGTGGAACGGCCCTGTGGGCGTGTTCGAGTTTGATCAGTTCGGCGAAGGTACTAAGCGTATTGCCCAAGCGATTGCAGATTCTGAAGCCTTCTCAATTGCTGGCGGCGGCGATACCTTAGCAGCCGTTGATAAGTATGGCATTGCCGATAAAGTGTCTTACATCTCTACTGGCGGCGGCGCTTTCCTTGAGTTTCTTGAAGGTAAAGAGTTACCAGCAGTGGCTATGCTGTTAAGTCGTGGTAAATAATAATAATTCTATTGCCACTAAGGAGCCGGCGTAAGTCGGCACAATCAATGTCGAGTCAATCGATAGCGACCTCGGTGAAACATCACCCTATTATTGGAGTTTAAAATGGCCCTTATTTCCCTACGTCAATTGCTGGACCATGCTGCTGAACATAGCTATGGTGTGCCAGCATTCAATGTTAATAACTTAGAGCAAATGCGCGCCATTATGCAGGCCGCAGAAGCCACTGACAGTCCTGTGATTGTTCAAGCATCTGCTGGTGCTCGCAAATATGCTCGTCCACAGTTTCTTAAGTATTTAATGGCGGCGGCGTTAGAGCAATATCCAGATATCCCTGTGTGTATTCATCAAGATCACGGTACTCACCCAGATGTATGTCAGCGTTCAATTCAATTAGGCATGTCATCTGTGATGATGGATGGCTCCTTAATGGCTGATGGCAAAACTCCAGCAAGCTATGAATATAACGTTGATGTGACTCGCAGAACCGTAGCTTTTGCTCACGCTTGTGGCGTTTCTGTGGAAGGCGAAATTGGCTGTTTAGGTAGTTTAGAAACTGGCATGGCTGGTGAAGAAGATGGCATTGGCGCCGAAGGCATTTTAAGCCACGACCAAATGCTGACGACTCCAGATGAAGCCGCTAAGTTTGTTGCTGCCACGCACGTTGATGCCTTAGCTATTGCCATTGGTACTAGCCATGGCGCGTACAAGTTCAGCCGTAAACCTACGGGTGACGTACTGCGCATCGATCGCATCAAAGAAATTCATGCCCGCATTCCTAACACTCACTTAGTGATGCATGGTTCATCGTCAGTGCCACAAGAATGGTTGAAGATCATCAACCAATACGGTGGTCAAATTCCAGAAACTTACGGCGTGCCGTTAGAAGAAATCGTCGAAGGCATTAAGCACGGTGTGCGTAAAGTGAACATTGATACTGATTTACGTTTGGCTTCAACTGGCGCTGTGCGTAAGTTCTTAGCTGAACATCCAGCCGAATTTGATCCTCGTAAATTCTTAAAGGCGTCAATGGATGCTATGGATTCTATCTGTACTGAGCGCTATGAAGCCTTTGGTTGTGCGGGTATGGCGTCTAAAATCAAGCCATTGTCGCTGCAAGCCATGTATAAGCGTTATCAAACTGGCGAATTAGATCCACGCATCAACTTCTAATGTAATCCCTGATGCTATGAAAGCCCGCCTTGGCCTAATGCCGATCAGTTAAGACAGATTGCTTGACGATCTCACTGAAAGGATCAAAATCCGATGACCCCATGTCATCGGATTTTTTTATGCAACTTTCAGACGCTTTGGCGCGTACTCATATCAATCGTCATACCGAATTCACCTGTCTGGCCGATGTGCTTGAGCCTGATTTAATTCAGTCGTGCCTTGATTCACATGGTGTTGCCAGTTTACGGCGACGTAAGTTACCTATGGATGCCATGATTTGGGCGGTGATTGGTATGGCTCTGTTCAGAGGCGAGTCCGTCCGCTCTCTCATCAATAAGCTTGCTATCGTCTTACCTCAAGAGGTGGATTACGTGGCTCGCAGTGCTGTCACGCAAGCGCGCAAGCGGCTGGGCTCTGACGTTGTTCAGGATGTGTTTAAGCGAAGTGCCAAAACCTGGCATGAGAGAGCAGAGCATCCTCATTGGTGTGGACTCAACCTCTACGGTGTCGATGGTGTCGTGTGGCGAACACCTGATAGTGAGCAAAACAACCAGGCCTTTGCCAAAACCGCCAATGCTGCTGGTGATGCTGCCTATCCTCAAATTCGTATGGTTTGCATGATGAAATTAAGCAGCCACTTGGTATTGAACAGCACCTTTGATTCTGTTGCTGTCAATGAAATGAATTTAGCCGCCGAACTGATATCCAGCATACCCAATAACAGCCTGACTCTGTTTGACAGAGGCTTCTATTCGTTGGGGCTTTTGCACGCCTGGCAACAGGCTCAACCTAACAGCCACTGGCTGCTGCCGTTGAAGAAAGGCACACAATATGAAGTGGTACTCTCTTTAGGAAAACACGACCAACTGGTGCAGTTAACCACCACACCTCAAGCCAGAAAGAAGTGGCCTATTGCCTAATGCCGTTCACACTAAGTGAACGGCATTACGCCTTGGCGGGTTTTTTAATGTCAAATTACTAACATTTTGCTAATGTTTAGGTGTTTTTAGTAACTTCCGTTGATTTTCAAGAGGGTGTATTGATGACATTTAAAGCAATGGTAATGGCTGCGTGTTGCAGTTTGCCAATAGCGGCACTGGCTGCCGATGATAATGCGAACAAGACTTTTAGTGGCGCGGCAGAATTAGGGGGCACATTAACCACAGGCAATACCGATACGTCATCGGTCAAAGGCGCAGTTAAACTTGAGCATGACATAGCTAACTGGCACAACACTTATGAGGCCAATGCGCTTTATAGTAAGGATACCGATGTAGTCACTGCTGAGCGTTATTTTGCCGGCGCGCAGGGCGATTACGCCTTAGATGAGCGCAGTTATTTGTTTGTGAACTCAAGTTATCTTAAAGATCCCTTTACCGGTTATGACTATACCATCACGGCGGCCACAGGTTATGGCTATACCGTCTTTGAAGATTTAGCGACTAAGTTAGATGTGCAAATTGGTCCTGGTTATGTATATCAACGTTTAAATGCAGAGCAAGCGCTGTTATTGGGCGAAGAAACTGAGCAAAGCTGGGTGGCGCACGCTGGGGTTAATTTTGAAAGTAAAATCAGTGAAAGCTCGACCTTTAACCAAAGATTGGTGGCGGATTATGGCGATAAGCTTGATGGTCGCAGTGAAACCTCTATTACTGCCAATATTATTGGCGCCCTTGCCATGAAGTTTTCTGTGATAGTGCGTTATAACAGTGAACCGTTAGATGATAAAAAAAGTACAGATACAGAAACTAACATAGCCTTATTATATTCGTTCTAGGCTGTTATCTTTGCAAATGTTAGTTTTTCCTCATTTGACTGGGCTTATTACTGCTGTGTCCATACGTAGTGAAGCATGTTAATCGCGCGCTAAATCAAGCACTGAGTCACACAAGAAATAACACCATAAGTTGCATATCAAATCATGTTCTAAGTCACACAAACAGACATGCGATAAATATAGGGGGGCAGCTCCCTATATTGGCACTAATCTACACTGACTCTTATGAATAGAGAGCACGGTATCGACAACATTCAGTAGCAGCAAGTCGGCTAATAACAATGAATCATTCATAAAACTAAATAAGGATTTATGGCTGAATATTATTTTGAGGTAAAGATCACGAAATAGAATATTAAGCACTTATGCTTTTAACTTCTATTTGTATACTGCTATGCCAAATTTATTGAGATTGAGTGAGTATGCATATTGGCCGCTGTTGGTTAGATAATCAGAAACAGCAATTAATTTCCGATGAAGGCCAGATTTGGCAATTAGATCACACTGAGTTAGCTGTGATTTTTTGCTTGCTGAATAATCGTGACAAAGTGGTTTCACGCCAGACGTTATACGTCTATTTTAACGGCGACAATAAACAACTCCAACTCAACCCCATAATACATAAGTTGCATCATTTTATCGGGCCGAAAGACGCCACCTTACTTGAAATTGTCGGCGTGCAGGGTTACTTGCTCCATGGCCGCAAACCGCCACGTTCGCAGTTAAATGCTTCCCCCTATCAAGCTATCCCTCTGTTAGCGTATAGTATGGTAGTGGTGGTTATTGCGTTATTGATCTTTTGGTTACTGCCAAAAATCGATGATATTGAGGTGACTTTTGAAAATGTCTACGAGCAGCAAATAACCACTGATTATGGCCAAACATTAACCCTGCAAGTCTTTCCCCATGAAAAAGATCAAGTGAATAAAGTGGTCAATAATAGCGATCATTTACAGGAACAATTATTAACCTGTAAACATATTCCTTGGCAAATGATTGGCTATGCGATCTCCAATGATACTTCTATGATTCATTTTGTATTGATGAAGCATAACAATGAGATTCCAGAATACCGCAATATTAAGTTATTTCAGCATGAGCTTAATATTTATGCAATTAATTCAGCTTGGTTAACTGAGGTCGGTATTTGTGGTTAAGTTAAATGATTGGCGCATGGCCTTTGGTATTTGTGTCTTAGCCATAGTATTAGTGGTTGGTGTGGTTTATGGTGGCATAGTTCTGCTTAGTAAATATACAGCTAAGGAGCAGTTTCAGTGTGCCTCTGTGGTGTATAACGATGCTAACAAATTGCAAGGTCATAATAATCTCAAACTTAGCGTCAATATTAATCAGGATAAAGTCATATTTGACTATGACTATTTTTCTGGCCAAGACCGAGTGGGCGGCGTGACTTTACATGGCAGTTTGGAATCTATTCATGTATCAGACATGACTTATCATTTCATCATTCACTCGGGTGAGTTCGATATGGATTTAACCGCTAAGAATATTCCTGCTGAGATAGTGCGTGTGCTCGACCAAGGACGCAAGGCGCTGAACCTCACCAACAACCAACTGCCACTTGCCATGCAAGTTTCGCAAGTATTTAAGCAAGACAATCAAGTATTCATACGCTTTATGCCGGGCAATAATATCTGGAGTTGTCAAAAGCTATATTAAGTCATGAACAGCTACACTTGGTTGTCAAAAACATAATTTAGTAAACCAGTAATCAAGAGTTAAGCGTGAGTAATTCACTAGGTTTAATCTCTGCTTGAGCCTTATACTGTGGCGCAGTATGAACTAATAGCCAGAGGAGTCTTCATTGGCCGATATTCAAGTTAAGCAAGAATCCTCCAATTCGATTAAGTTCAGCCAAGTGCTGGAAGCTGGCGCTGATCAGCGCGTAGATTTATATTTCTCACTGCCGCAAGATTTAGGTATTAACCCTAAGTCGCTCAATGAAGAAGACTTCCACCATAGCGCGGTACTGGGTCGTCGTTCTTATTTTTCGCAAGGCCTGCATTTACCTTTAGTTCAAGGTCGTTTCACTAGTTTTAAAAAGCAAAGCCTTGAGGACTATCGTATTTACCTCAACCTTTTTGCTTATCAATTTGCTGTGGCCATTGAAACCGATAGCAAAGAATTAGCGCGCCTTAGCGATCCTGAATTATTTTACCCATCGCTGCAGGAACAACTTGGGCTATTAGCCGTCATGCTAAAAAAGTTTCGGCGCAGCTCACCTGCCGATCCTAAATGGCAATCCTACTTTGAAAACGCCGATAACTATTTGTCATGGTTTTGCGAGCAAGCGATTTTAAAACTCTTAAGCCATAGCCCGCGCACCAGCGAATTTGCTGAATGCAAAGAACTCGCTTTAGCCTTTTGCCGTGAAGAGTCGAGTTATCGCGAAGTGAATCGCTATAACTCAGCGCAAACCGTTAATGACCCTAACCGCATATCTAATAAGATGCTGCTATTAAGGCGCTTGCTGCAACAAGGGGTGGTACTTAAACAAGAGCAGCGCTCATTGGGTAAGGGCTTAAAAAAGCTGACCACAGGCGTAGCAACAGCGCTAGTGATGATGGTGGTCTATAGCATGGTGTTTCAGGCGCAAGGTATGCTGAGCGGCTTGACCATGGCATTAGTGGTAGTACTCGCCATTATTTACGGTTTTCGCGAAATTTTTAAAGATGATATTCGTGATGCCATTTGGCGCCGCATTCAGCGCGGGCGGCCACGTTGGAGCCGAATATTGCGCGATACTGTCAGTCAAAGCGTGATTGCCAAGCAGCGTATTTGGCTGGATTTTGTCACCAGCAAAGACATGCCTGATACCGTTAGAGATATTTTACAACGGCGCCATAGCCAGAATAAGGTCGAGTCAGAAACCTTACATTATGCGGTGCACGCTAAGGTCAGCAAGACAGGTTTTTTAGCGGGATATCATAGAATTCAAGAATCGATTAACTTCAACTTAGTGCCATTTTTACGTCACTTAGAGCGCAGTAACATTAAGGTGTATCGCGAGCAAGATGGTAACGTCAGTAGTGATTCGGCTGAGCGTCGCTACCAAATCAACGTGGTGGTTTCGTTGCGAAAAGGCAAACAAGCGCCAAGTTATGCCAGATATAAGTTAACCGTTAACCGCTCTGGGATTGTGGAGCTCACCCAAAGCAGCTTACCTGAAAACATCTTGGCGATTAACTCAGAATTAGAAGCGCCAGATACCCATTAATCAGCTTATTCTCTTTAGATTTAAGCCTAAAGAGCGCTTAATGGCCGCGTATAGGCTTGACAAATTTGTTGTTCGCCGGTTTGCTTGGCACGGTGCAAGGCAATGTCGGCGTGGCTTATCAGGGTGGCTAAGTTATCTTGCTGGGTTCCCGCCGCAATCCCTATGTTAAGCCCATCGCCTAAGTCGAATTTAATCAAATAGTTCATTAGGTCACTGGCATAGAGATGCGCTTGATTCGGCAAGGTCTCAGGCATTAACAGTAACAATTGCCCAGTTTGGCCGCGGCACAGCTTAAAATTCGGAGTAATGAACTCAATCAAGTGCATTTCAATACTGTGCTGATGCGTATCCAGCTGATTTAAAGCGCTGATATGATGGTGCGCTATCTCTGGACTGATATCAATGAGTAACAAGCTGGCTGGATGCTTAGATGATTTATCTAGTTTTTCAAAGCAGCGTTGCAGCTCGTGCTGATCACCCAAGAAGTCATCATTATGTTTAGCGCTAGCGATATCCTGCGGGTTTTCAAGGGTATGCTTAGGGCAAGCTGGTAACCAATAACTAGTAATGGCTAAGACTTCACCTGCTGAATCTGTGTGACTCGTTAGCATAAGTTGCCATTCCTGCGCGCTTTGGCTGAATAGAGTAATGACCAGATTGCCGTGCCAATGATCTAAGCTAGTTAACTGCTCTTGCACACGAGTCCATAGCCCTGCTTGCTCGTGATTAACTAAGCTTATTAGATTGATATCATCCATCTCTTGCTTGAGTTGATGGCTAAAGGCGGGATTGACTTCAATTAACTGACCATCGGGTGCAAATAGGGCACCAGCTATGGCGCCATCACTAAACATGGTTAAACGGCTGACTTGCTCGCGACTAAGGCAAAGGTCAGTCTGTTGAGTGATTGTCAGTAGCAAGTAATAATCACGGTGACGGCCAAAGGGGACTTTGCGAATAGTAATGGCTAAGTAATCCCCTTGCTGCTGGCGCAAATCGAGCTCACCCTTCCAGATATTGTATTGATTGAGTGTCGTCAGCATGGCGCTAAACTCTTTATCTTGCAGCTGTAAGCAGCGCTGTAAGCTTCTGTCTTTTAGATCTTCTTCCAACATTAACAAGGTTGTTGCCGCTTGGGCGTTGACTGTGATTATGCGTCCTTGATCTGTACTAATAATTCGCCCTTGGCCGTCATCAAACAGATGCTCGGCTAGCTGCATGCTGAAAAACCCCGCGCGCTTTTGTAAGTGACTGCTATGTTTCAGCCCAATGAAAGCCATAGCTAACAGACCTAAACACACCAATAAAATCAGCACTAAGTAACGTGACACAGCAAATTGGTTATAAAGGTAGGCCTTGTCTATGTAAGACAATAAGAAGTAAGAGTAATCGTTAAACTGGCCATTTTGTAATTGGAATTTTAAAAACACTAAGGTGACATTTTCACCTTGAAATTGGCCGTAATGCTCTTTCTCCATGTTCTTCCACAATGCGGGATAACTATCATTTAAGTTAGTGCCAAGCTTTGTTGGAATGCGACTCGATGTTTGTTGATTGGATGACAGGGTATGCAGCTGGCCATCGACATTAAATAAAAACAGTGATGCGTTAGGATCGCCAAAGCTGTTTTGTAAGCGCGCGAGATTAACGTCCATGGCATGAAAGGTAATGAGGTAGATAGGGCTATTGAATTCGGGATAGTTAATTTTAGTAACTTGATAAACCACAGGTTTTATCTTGCCATTGCCAGAGCTAAAGGTAATTGGCGATAGATAAACTTGGTCGTGCTCTAATGCACTGATTTTAGTTAATAGTTTGTCTGATAAGGTCGCCGCGCCGAGATCATCATTAAAATTGATCAATTGCTGGCCTTTGCCATCATAGACAGCAATGCCTTGTAAGCTATCTAAGTTCGCTTGTAATTCTTGCCAGCTCGATAGCAATTGTTGGTGGAACTCTGGCTGCGGGTTTTGCAAAAATGACTTTAATAAGGTGCTTTTGGCTAAGCTTCGGGTTTGAAAATGCTGAAAATTAATTTGATCGGTAAGATCATTGGCAACACTTTGCAATTCGCTGTAGCGCTGGCTTGCCCGCTCCTTAAGGATAGTTTGTTGGCCTAACTCAATAATGACATTAGCGAGAACCACAATACAAAATAACAACACGGCAATTTGGCTCACTAAGCCTAAAATGCGTTGTTGTGACCAAATAATGCCTTGTTCTGGCATTAATTTTTTAGGTAATCGGGGCGCGTTAGGCTTACTAGGCATTGTTATCGTTAGGCTAAAGATTTGCTGTCATATTAACATGTAAAAAGCTATCTGCGGTAATCAGTTAGCCAACAATATCGAGCTGTCTGAGCTTAAATTCACAACCACTGTTGGCCACAATTTGCCGACATGCCTCAATATCAACACCAGCTAGGCCATTAATCGCCGACACTTGCACCTTGCTTATATAATGCGGAGCTAACTTAATAAAGGTGAGTAGTGCCTGCCAACTGCCCGCCAGTTTAGGTTGGCAGTGCTGTTGATAGAGGGTTTCATTGTGGGCATTAAGGGAAATTGACAAGCTATCAACCCAAGGGGCCAGTTCTGGCAATACATTACGGCGATGAAAATGATTGGCTAAACCGTCGGTATTGAGGCGCACTTTGCCACCGCGCTCTTTAATAGTGCGAGCCACCTCAATCAAGGTATTGAGGTTTAAAGTGGGTTCACCATAACCGCAAAACACATACTCATCAAAATCATCAACTTGACCTAATAGCGCTATGACATCTGCAGCCTTAGGTTGGTGTTGCAGCGCCAATTGGTATTGATGAACTTGCTTACTGCCTTGTTGTTTGGGGCAAAATTGACAGCGCAATGTGCAGCGGCCAGTGATATTTAAATAGCGACTATGGCGAATATCATAAACTAAGGTAGCTGACATGGCAGGCATAAACGATTTGGTTGGCAATTTGTAGCGCAATTGTGGTTATTGGTTAAGCTCAGCGTTGAGACTTAGATCAAGTAAATGGGCAGCGCTGCTACCCATTACTAACAATTAATCGCAGGGTTAAGTGTTATTTACTATCTTCTGGCGACTTATTTAACTGAGTGCTATCTAACCTAACACTGTCTAGCTGAGCACTATCTAGCCGAACATTGGCTAGCGATGAATTATCTACAGAAGCCACAGATTTGGCGGCGCGATAAGCGCTAGGCTGCCACCACCAAGCAAGTAAACGCCGGCCATCATCCATCACTACATACAGCACTGGCACTAAAATCAAGGTCACAAACGTCGAGAACAAGATACCAAAGGCTAAGGAGGTCGCCATTGGGATAACGATTTGCGCCTGTAAACTCTTTTCCAAAATAATCGGCACTAAACCAACAAAGGTAGTGAGTGAGGTGAGTATGATGGCCCGAAAACGGTAGCAACCAGCGTTAACCGTTGAATCCTTTAAGCTTTGGCCTTCAAGGCGCGCACGGTTAACAAAATCAACCAAGATTAAGGAATCATTCACCACTACCCCAGATAAGGCAATGATGCCGCATAGGCTCAAAACGCTCATGGATAAACCTAAGATAAAGTGGCCAAAGAGCGCGCCTATGATCCCAAAAGGAATGACGGACATTATGATGAGCGGCTGACTATAGGACTTAAGCGGCACGGCCATTAAGGCATAAATGGTAAACAGCGCAAAGAAGAAGCCTTGCATTAAGCTCAGCATGGCATTTTGTTCTTCTAAGCTTTCACCGTCGAGACTGGTGGTGATGGCTGGAAATTGCTGTTGTAACTCAGACAAATAGTCTTCTTGAATTTCGTTAACTACCTTGTTGGGTTCCACTTTATTTTTGTCGGCATTGGCAATCACAGTAATGGCGCGGTGGCCATCAACCCGGTTAATGGCTGCATACGACTGCCCAAGTTCAATTTTGGCGACACTGGAAAAGGGCACAGCAAGGCCGGATGGCGTGCGTATCATCATGTTTTCAAGGTAACCTAAGGTGCTGCGCTCTTCTTTGGGGTAGCGCACCATCACCTTGATTTCTTCTTTATTGCGTAAAATCCGCTGTGCCTCAACGCCGTAAAAGCCATAACGCACTTGTTTAGCTAAATCTGCCAAGGTTAAGCCTAAGGCCTCAGCGCCTGGCAAAATACTTAAACGTACTTCTTGGCTGCCCGATGAGAAATCATCAGCAATGTCATAAACGCCTTCATACTGGGCTAATTTGGCTTTAAGCACGGCGGCGGCTTGCGATAATTGCTCGAGATCATTGGATTGCAAACGAAAGGCAATGGCGCCACCGCTGTCATTGGTGCTGGCCGCGATATCGAGTTTTTTCACCGCAGGTAACTGGGGTAACTGCGCCCGCCAAGCGGCTGCAATGGCCACGCCATCAATGTCGCGATCTTCAGCCTTAGTTAATTCGGCAAAAATCATTGCCGAAGTGCGCGAGCTCATATTGATAAAGGTGTGCTTAAGCACTGGGAAGCCGTACTCTTGCTCCATTTTTTCATTCATAGCAAAGAGTGCCGTTTCAATATCTTGCACCACGTTTAAGGTGTTTTGCTCTGAACTGCCATTATCCATTTGTAAGTTAACTTGGATAAAGTCTGACGGTAAATCAGGGAAGAAGACCCAGCGCACCTTGCCACTGGCAACTAATGCTATGGATAAAATGACTACCCCAATGAACACGGCAATCACGTTATATCTGTGCTTAATACAGCGCTCTAAAAAGCCGCGATAGCTGACATGAATAAAGCGCTGCACTTGCTCATTAAACTTGACCTTAGCGCGAGATATGGCATTGGTAGGCGCTTGCTTAGGTTTGACTTTCATATGGGCTAAGTGTGCCGGCAAAATAAACTTAGACTCAACTAATGAAAACAGCAGACATAAGATAACCACCATGCCGATGGATTTCCAAATAATCCCCATAGGGCCTGAAACCAGCAGCATAGGCATAAAAGCGGCGACTGTGGTCAGCACTCCAAAGGTGGCTGGCATGGCCACTTTCTGGGCGCCCACAATCACGTTATTGATGCTGTGACCGTGTTGTTCTATCTCGGTATAGGCGCTTTCACCTATAACTATGGCGTCATCGACGACTATCCCGAGCACCAGAATAAAAGCAAAGAGGGTCAGCAGGTTAATCGATAACGAAAAAGGTTCCAGCGGCATGATCAGTAAGGTGCCCAGGAAGCATACTGGAATGCCCATGATCACCCAAAATGCGAGTTTCAGGTCTAAAAATAGGGCTAAAATCAGGAATACTAAAAGGGCGCCATAAAACATGTTAGACAGCATCATGTTAAGGCGACCCTTAAGGTAATGGGTTAAGTCACCCCAAGTATCAAGCTTAATGTGCGCAGGTAATACCTTGCTCTTATCGGCAACGTATTGCTTAACCTGATTGGCAATATCTATGGCGTTTTGATCGTCAATACTGCTGACTTCTATGATGGCAGCAGGCTTACCATTAAAGCGGGTGTAGTCGAGGCGCTCTTCAAAATCATCTTTAATAGTCGCTACTTGCGGTAGCATAATGCGGCTACCATCGGCCTGAGTGCTGACGACTATATTGGCAAAATCCTCCCCCGTATAAGCTTGGCCTTTAGTGCGTAATAAAATGTCGCCATTTTCAGCGCGTATGCTGCCGCCAGGTAAGTCGATAGATGAGGATTGTACTGCGCTCGCCACTTGAGCAAAGGTTAAGCCATATTCGCGCAGTTTGTTTTCAGATAACTCAATGGCAATTTCATAGTCGCGCACCCCGCTAACACTGGCGCGAGTCACAGCTGGCAGGGCGATAATGTCATCGCGCATCACCTTAGCCATTTCCTTCATTTCTTTGTCTGTCATGTCGCCATAGACCGACACCCAAATGACATTGCTTTCGGGTTTTATCTGAAAAATATCTGGCTTTTCAATATTGACGGGAAAGGTTGAAATCGCATCTATGCGTAATTTTACTTCATCGAGTACATTTTGAGTCTCATAGCCATCATCCACCTCTATGGTGACTGAGCCAACGCCATCACTGGCCACAGATGACACTTTTTTGATGCCGGAGACATCTTCAATGGCTTCTTCAATCTTGATGGTAATGCCTTCTTCAATCTCTTGCGGCGCCGCGCCTGGGTAGGCCACCGAAATCCGTAAATAGTTGAGATCAAAGCTTGGAAAAATCTCTTTATTAATCAGCGCAGCACTTATGAGGCCACCAAGTAACAGCACCAACATTAGTAAATTAGCCGCGACACTGTTATTGGCAAACCAGGCAATAATTCCTGACTGTGATGGTTCAGTTTGCATGGACATTATCCTTGGTTATCAACGGCGACGGCAATATTGGCAGCGTTTGACTCGGCTTTTGACTTAGCCTCTGCCGGCGCATTGGCTTTGGTGTCAGATTCTGATCCAGAGCTAACCTCAGCTTGATGCTTATCTTTCTTGCCTTTCTTGTCTGTCGCGACTGTTACTAACAGGCCAGTATTCATGTCGTTGAGTAAGGTTAAGCTCACTCTATCGCCTAGCTGCAAACTGTCCTTAATATAAATGCTATCAAGATCTTGGCGCACCACGTTGACGCTGCGCATCTCTATGGTGTTATCACTACTGACTAAGGCAATCGTCTGATTTTTTAATAAGTGGCGCGGTAATTTTACTATGCCGCTGACTTCTCGCCCTGTGATGCTAGCGTTGACAAAGGTGCCAAATTTTAGCGGCAAGCCGTGCTGATTGTCCCTTAAACGCTGATAAGGGTCGGGGACTTCGGCCACTAAATACACCATGCGATTGTTGGGATCGATAACGCCTTCACTGCGTACGATTTTTCCTGTCCAATGCACGGTGTTACCGGCCAGATTAGCCTTAAGGGCAACTTGGCTATTCGGGTTATCGATGGACTCTAAATAGGCTAATTCTTCGTTAGCTAATGGCAGTCGAATCTCGGCCACTGAAGTGTCGTAAAGTTCACCTAAAAGATTCCCCATAGTGACATATTGGCCTAAGTCGACTTGGCGGCTGCGCACTAGGCCATCAAATGGCGCGCGAATCGTGGTACGTTCAAGATTACGCTCGGCGCGCTTTAAGGCGGCTTGCGCCGATTTTACGTTAGCTTGCTCTTTTTTAAGCTGCGGAATACGCAGGCCAAGTTCTGGCGGCAAGCCATTGTTGTAATCTTTAAATTCTATTTTAGCGACAGCGCCGCGGGCGATTTCTTCATTGAGCGCCGCTTCTGCCTGCGCTAATCCAGCTTGGGCTTGCATTAAGTCTGCTTGATAATCCGATGGCTCAATTACCGCTAAGGCTTGGCCTTGTTTAACGACGCCGCCCGCTACAAATTCATCGGCTATGGATAAAATTCGCCCTTGGACTTCACTCACCAATTGGGTCTTATTTTTCGGGGAGGCAACTCCATAAGAGTTGAGATCTAAGGTAAAGCTTTGAGGTTCAACAGCCATAACAGTCACGACAGGCGGTTTGGCTTCAGTGCTTTTTTTCTCAGGCTCTTGCTTGCTACTCATAAGTAACGCCGCGCCAATAAAGGCCAACGCTATGATGAGTAATGGACTTAAGCGTCTGAGTATCAGTGTTAATGTAGCCATGTGAATTCTATCCATGCGATCGCGTTATGCCTAAATTAACAGAGTCATTTAAGGCGGCGAAATTGTTTTTGTAACCAAAATGTTTCTAAACATGACTGTGTTGAGGGGAAATGGCAAGTAGCTAATTGCCGCCCTTGAATAGTGCAGGCCAATGGCGAGATACAAAAAAAGCCGCATAGCGGCTTTTTTAGAGTCACAGTAAGGTTAGTTACTGCGCTTTAGTCTGATTGATACTGAATTAGTTCAGATTAATCAGCTGTTTTTAACTTTTCTTCGCTTTTTTAAGCTTCTTCTTAGCGGCCATTTTCGCTTTTTCTTTTGGCGATTTTTTAGCGGCTAATTTTGCCTTTTCTTTTGGCTTCTTCTTGGTCGGAACCTTAGCTTCTTTATTGTTAGGGCGTAAGCCTTCAATAAAGCGGCGCTTCAGGCCCATCTCAATGTAGCGCTCAATCTTAGATAACACGCGCATATCATGAGCTTCAACTAATGAAATGGCAGTGCCTTTGTTACCCGCGCGGCCAGTACGGCCAATACGATGCACATAGGCATCAGCAGTGCGTGGCATGTCAAAGTTAATCACATGGCTAACATTGTCGATATCGATACCGCGAGCTGCAACATCGGTAGCCAGCAAGACTTTAACCTCACCTTTAGTAAAGCGGCTTAAGGCTTGGAAGCGACGTTTCTGCTCCATATCACCACGCATAAAGGCACAAGGAATGCCTTCGTGCGCCAACATACCGTCCAGAGATTGCACTATGTCACGGGTCTTACAGAACACGATAATGCTAGTGGCATCTTCTTGGCGCAGCAAATGACATAACAGAGCAAACTTATGCTCCTTGTTGTCGGCTAAGTGGATCCACTGGTGGATTTTGGCCTTTTCGCTGCGAGGCGGAATGGTAGTGATTGAAATTGGGTCGTTTAACAGTTCACGGGCAAACGAGTTAACACCAAAGCCTTCCAAGGTTGCTGAAAACAGCATGGTCTGCTTACGACCTTGCGCTTCCATTGCAATGGATTTCACTGTGGTGCTAAAGCCCATGTCGAGCATGCGGTCAGCTTCATCGATAACTAAGATTTCAACGTCTTCAGCGGTAAAGCGGCGCTTATCTAAATACTCAAGTAAGCGACCTGGGGTTGCAACCAGAATATCTAAGTCATTAGCCAGCAACTCTTCTTGCGGGCCATATGGCAGGCCGCCAGTAATGATGCCGATATTTAGGCCTAAATCTGTGGCTAAGTGGCAAGCATAACGATGAATTTGACTGGCCAACTCGCGGGTTGGGGTCAAAATCAATACGCGTGCTTGGCCTTGGCGGCGACGCGGAAAGTCGATGAGATGCTGTAATGCTGGCAACAGAAAACTGGCCGTTTTACCTGTACCTGTAGGCGCTTTGGCCAAAATATCGCGCTGTTCCAGCGCCATAGGCAACACTTCCTGCTGGATAGTGGTTGGGGTCAAATGGCCCATTGCCTTAAGGGAATCGAGCAGGTCAGTATCTAAATCAAAGTTGTCAAATTGCATGCGCAGCATCTCAAAAAATATACGGGGCGCATTATAGTTAGCGCCGAGAAATAAAGCTATCGGGTTAAGCTTGGTCGCAGAGTGTACCATTTAGTTACTCGTGCGGCCTTATTTATCACAGGGTAAAGATTAAAAGCTTAAGTAAAAATCCGCCGTTAATGCCCGCATCTCATCACTATAGTCATGGCTTGAGGTGCGGATTAACAAGGGGGCTAATGGCTTAGCTTTGGCAGCAGTATTGGCACTAGCCTCAAAGCCTAAGGCTAATAAATGGCGACTCACAGGCTTGTGCGCCACAGTTTGCACTGTTTGATGGCGCAATACTTGTAAGTCAGAATTGTTTAAGGCCGCCAAAAAATCGCTCAGGCTTGCCTCGGGTAATATCAATGCCGCTTGTGCTTGAGGTTGCATTAAGGCCGTCATGGCGTTAAGCAACTGCGTAAAGCTTAGGCTATCAGTATGGCGCGCTTGTGAACGCCCAGGTTTTTGCGATTGCGGCCCTGAGCCAAAGTAGGGCGGATTACAAATAATGAAATCCGCGGCAGCTTGCCACTGAGTTAATGCGGCTAACTCACACACATCCTGCTCAATCACATCAATGCGCTCAAGCCATGGGCTGTTGGCTGCATTAAGGCGGCAAGCGTTTGCGGCCATAGCATCAATTTCAATGGCCGTGATGCGAGCCAAGCTGCGCTGCGCCGCCATTAAGCTTAATAAGCCACTGCCAGCGCCGATATCAATAATATGGCGGGCTTGGGATAACTCTGCCCAAGCGCCTAAGATCACGCCATCGGTACTCACTGGCATGCCGCATTGGCTATCATCGATATGAAATTGTTTAAAACTAAAAGGCATGGTCGGCTGGATTCTATCGGCTGGGTTAACGTTCAACAAGCGGCGCTAGTGTATCAGAAATTCGAGTCTCTGTATTGGTCAGACCACATAGTGGCGCTGTGGTCACTATGTTATTTTTTAGTTGTTGCTAATGCTTTTTTAAGGGGGGTAACTAACGATTAACTTACAATTAAAACGACTTAAGCTACTTTTCGTGCTCAAACGGGGTAAAAAACTTGTTTTCATTAAACTAGTCTGGTAAAGATTAAACTTGTTACCTAGTTAACAAGCATTGTTTTGGTTGTTTTATGGCTAAAAATAGCAAGATATATAGTAGCAATTGCTCGTTTTGGTTGGAAAATGAACGATAATCAATGAATAATTAGATTAATGTCTGTAAACTTTGATTTACACGTGCAAATTAGGGATGCCTCCCTACGGGTACAAGACTAGATAATCAATTGGTTTTAAAAAATAATATAACAACAAGACGAGGCATTCTGTGCAGAAACAACAACTGACATTTATGGACACCTTAAGTTTAGGCTTTATGACCTTTGCCTTCTTTTTAGGTGCTGGCAACTTAATCTTTCCGCCGCTCGCAGGCTTAATGGCTGGAGAATACATGTTCTCTGCTATGGCGGGCTTTCTAATCACAGCCGTGGGCTTACCTTTGATAGCGTTGGTAGCAGTCGCTAGAGCCAATGGTAAGATCATGGCCATGTTACCTGTATTTGCCGCTACCGCTTTAGCGGTTGCCATTTACATCATTATTGGCCCAGCATTTGCGATTCCGCGTACTGGCTTAGTGGCTTTTGAAATCGGCGCGCGCCCATTTATTAGCGACCCAGATGTAATGATCAATATTGCGGGTGTCGCTTTAAATCAAGCGCAGCTGTGTTACACCTTAGGCTTTTTCGCAGTGACTATGCTGCTGTCTATGTTCCCAGGTAAGTTACTTGATAACGTAGGCAAAATCTTAACGCCGGTATTATTAGTGCTGCTGGTGGGCTTAGCGATTTCTGTGATGCTAGTTGCGGGCGCGGCCCCTGGTATTCCACAAGGTGAATATGCTTCTGACCCATTAATCAAAGGGGTATTAGAAGGCTATAACACTATGGACGCCTTAGCCTCACTGATTTTCGGTATGCTGATTATTGATATCTTGCGTAAAAAAGGCATTGTCGATACCGCTAGCCAGACCTTGTACTTAGTGCGCGCGGCTTTGATTGCTGCTGCAGGTTTAGCCTTTGTTTATGTCGCCTTGTTCTTCTTAGGCGTCAGCGCTGGTGATATAGCGCAAGGTGCAGCTAACGGCGGTCAAATCTTAACGGCTTATGTCACTCATCATTTTGGCACCGTTGGAGTAGCGTTATTAGCCTTAGTTGTAACACTGGCTTGTTTAACTACCGCGGTAGGCTTAGTGAGCGCATGTGCTGAATACTTTAATGAGCTATTACCTAAGCTGTCTTATCGCTTATTAGTGGTGGTTTTCAGTATTATTTGTGCCTTGGTCGCTAACGTAGGTCTGACGGCGCTGATTAGCATCAGCATCCCAGTATTAGTGAGCATCTATCCTGTGGCCATGGCCTTAGTGTTAGTGACCTTCTTGACTGAACGTTTTGCCCGCCCACAATTTGCTCATCGTTTAGTTCTGTCAGTAGCCTTAATTTTTGGCCTGATTGACGGCTTTAAAGCGGCAGGCGTGGATACTAGCTCAGTGAACTTCTTACCTTTGTATGATGTCAGCATGGCATGGTTGTTACCTACTATTTTGGCTGTGGTGTTGTGCTTACTGACCTCAAAGGCTAAAGCAAGCAACTAATACGCGAGTGAGTAATCACCTTTTCGGGGAGTAAATTAAGGGCGCGATATTTGCGTCCTTTTGTTAGACTCGCGAAATTGCTAGCGCTTAAGTTATTTGAGTAAATGATGGATTTGAATTCTGCCCAGCTACAACTTAGTCAAACATCGATTGATGCCTTCATTGAAGAAATGTGGGCGCTAAAAGGCTTAAGTGATAACACCTTAAGCGCATATCGCACCGATTTAATGCACTTAGCGCGCTACCTTGCTACGCAGAATTTATGCTTAACGAGCGCCACACAAGCCGCCTTACTGGATTTTATTGCCATGCGCGCTGAGCTTGGCATGGCTAAGACTAGTAGTGCTCGGCAGTTATCTAGCCTGCGCCGCTATTATCGCTATCTAGTCAATCATCAACTCATCAGCGAAGACCCCTGTGCCTTATTGGATGCACCCAAACTAGGTAAGCATTTACCTGTCAGCTTAAGTGAGCAGCAAGTGGAGCGCTTGCTTAATGAGCCCAATACTGAGGATGCCATTGAGTGCCGCGACGCTGCCATGTTGGAATTACTGTATGCCACGGGTCTGCGGGTAACTGAGCTTGTGAGTTTAACCATGAATATGCTGAGCCTAAGGCAAGGCTTAGTGCGAGTGACAGGTAAGGGCAATAAAGATAGACTAGTGCCATTAGGGGAAATGGCGCAAACCGCCATTGAGCTGTATTTAAAGCAAGCCCGCGCCCAATTGCTGAAAGGGCAAAGCAGTGATGTCTTGTTTCCATCAAGCCGCGCCCAAATGATGACTCGCCAAACCTTTTGGCACCGCATTAAGCTGTATGCGCTGCGGGCTGACATTCAAACTGAATTATCGCCGCACACCTTGCGCCACGCCTTTGCGACTCATTTGCTCAATCATGGTGCGGATTTGCGGGTTGTGCAGTTGCTGCTTGGGCACTCATCATTATCTACCACTCAGATTTATACCCATGTTGCCCAATTAAGATTGGCGCAAATACACAGTGAACATCACCCGCGCGGATGAGAGTTTGCTTGCAGACTTGCTGCTGATTAAAACTAACTGATTGATTTAAATTCATCTGCCGTGTAACTTTTGCGGCAGTTATGCGGTCATAGATAGAAGAGCTAGGCAGTACGTGCCGTAGTTCTCTGACCCGATACCCACAAGGAATAGATATGAAGTCGACCCGAGCCATTTCTTTGCTGTTGGCCTTGAGCCTGGCGCCATTGACCCAAGCTGCTGATTTAACTGATGCACAGATGCAAAAAATCAAGACCAAGCTGAGCGATAGCCTGAGTATTGATGTGGCAAGCATGCAAGAATCACCATTACCTGGCTTAGTTCAGGCCATTACCGATCGCGGTGTGGTGTATATCACGGAAGATGGTACTAAGCTGTTTCACGGCAATATTTACGATCTTGATCAAGGCATGAAAAACTTAACTGAGCTGGCATTAGCCGGTCCGCGCCTTGATATGATCAATAGCTTTACCAATCAGATGTTAGTGTTCCCAGCTAAAAACGAAAAGCATGTGGTGACTGTGTTTACCGACATTAGCTGCGGCTATTGCCGCAAGTTGCATGCTGAGATGAAAGACTACAATGATGCCGGCATTACCGTGCGTTATTTAGCTTTCCCACGTCAAGGTGTGCCATCTAAGAATGCCGATGATATGCGCTCTATCTGGTGCGCGGCTAATCCGAATCAAGCCATGAGCGACGCACAAAATGGTCAAGCCGTACCATTAGCTAAATGTGATGCCGACATTGCTGGTCAATATAAAATGGGTGCGAGCATAGGCGTTAGCGGTACTCCAGCCATAGTGTTAGCCGATGGCAGCATGATCCCAGGTTATCAGCCTGCGAGCGATTTAAAGAAAATGTTAGACATGCGCACTCAGTAATGAGTTGAAGTGCATAGCGTCTGCGTTGATGCCTAACGGCGTTGATCAACGCCTAGCATAGATAAAAAAGGCGAGCTGATAGCTCGCCTTTTTGCTATGGTGCAGCATTAGATTTTCAGTGACAGGATGTGGTTTTGATTCGACACATAATTCGCCGCCCTTGGGTAGACGACTCGCATTTACCCGCCAGCTTACCGCCATTACTTAAGCAAATTTATGCCCGCCGCGGCGTTAATGCCAACGAGGTTGAGTTAGCGCTTGCTAACCTTTTGCGCCCGAGCACAATGAAAGATATGGGCAAGGCTGCGGCCATTGTGGCTGATGCGATTGAGCAGCAGCATAAGATATTGATCATGGGCGATTTTGATGCCGATGGTGCGACATCTACCGCTGTGTGTATTTTGGCGCTGCGGATGATGGGCGCAACCGCCCTTGATTACCTTATTCCTAATCGCTTTGATTTTGGGTATGGCTTAAGCCCGCAAATTGTTGAAGTGGCGCAGTCAATGCAGGCACAGTGCTTAATTACTGTGGATAACGGTATTTCATCCATTGAGGGCGTTGCCGCGGCAAAAGCCGCTGGCATGACAGTTGTGGTTACCGATCACCATTTGGCGGGCAGCGAATTGCCGCTGGCCGATGCCATAGTTAATCCCAATCAAGGGGGTTGCCCGTTTGCCAGTAAATCTATTGCCGGTGTGGGCGTTGCTTTTTATGTGATGTCAGCGCTGCGAGCAGAGCTTAGAGCGCGCGGCTGGTTTGAGCGCCAAGGCATTAGCGATCCTAACCTTGCCAGCTTACTTGATATAGTCGCGCTTGGCACAGTCGCTGATGTGGTGAGCCTTGATACCAATAACCGTATTTTAGTGAATGCAGGCTTAAAGCGCGTGCGCGCAGGTCAATGTCGCCCAGGTATTACTGCCATTTTAGATGTAGCCAAGCGTGACCCTGTCAAGTTAGTGGCCGCTGACTTTGGTTTTGCGGTGGGCCCTAGATTAAATGCTGCTGGGCGCTTAGATGAAATGGCGCTCGGGGTCGAAACCTTATTGTGTGATGATATTAATCGCGCGCGGCGCATGGCATCAGAGCTTGATGGTCTGAATGCCGAGCGACGTGAACTTGAAACTGGCATGCAGCAAGAAGCATTAGTGCATTTGGCTAAGCTTGGGCTTGATGATGCCAACTTGCCTTGGGGCATAGCCTTGTTCCAAGCCGATTGGCATCAAGGGGTGATAGGGATTTTAGCGTCGCGCATTAAGGATAAATATCATAGACCTGTCATCGCTTTTGCCCATGGCAATGATGATGAAATCAAAGGCTCAGCCCGCTCGATTAAGGGGCTGCATATGCGCGATACCTTAGAGCTGATTAATAGTCGCTACCCTGGCATGATACTCAAGTTTGGTGGCCATGCGATGGCGGCGGGGTTAACCATTAATGCCGCTTGTTATGCGCAGTTTGCCGAGGCGTTTGATCAAGCGGTGCGCGAGCAGTTAACGCTCACTGAACTCACAGGTGAATTGCACAGTGATGGCGAATTAAGTCTGAGTAATTTCAACTTAGAAACCGCGCAAATGCTAAGGCAAGCGGGGCCTTGGGGGCAGTCGTTTGAAGAGCCCTTGTTTGATGGCAATTTTCGTTTAATTCAGCAGCGCATAGTCGGGGAAAAGCATCTAAAAATGATGTTAGAAACTGAGTGCGGCGCCATTATGGTGGATGCCATCGCTTTTAATGTTGATACCAAGATTTGGCCAGATGCCAGCATTAAACAAGTGCGCTTAGTGTATAAGCTTGATGTCAATGAGTATCGCGGTAATCAAAGCTTGCAGTTGCTGGTGGAGCAAATCGAAGCGCAGTAGCGTATTAACGGCTTAGCTAGTTACCAAAATATAAGACCCGCAATTGCGGGTCTTGTTGTTAATGGCTTGTGTCACTTGCCGAGCTTAATGGCATGCTCATGCATAAGTGCCATTAACAGGCGTTTATGCATTGATAATTAGACCTTAATCATTAGGCCTTAATTGTTGTCACGCCAGTAGCGGCGCCAACCAGCAAAATATCTGCGCCGCGAGCGGCAAACAAGCCGTTAGTCACAACACCAACAATATTGTTAATCTGCTTTTCTAAGGTTTTAGGGTCAACAATGCTCATGTTGTACACATCTAAAATGATGTTACCGTTGTCTGTCACTACGCCTTCACGATACACAGGGTCGCCGCCTAATTTCACTAATTGGCGCGCCACATAAGAGCGAGCCATAGGAATTACTTCAACTGGCAGTGGGAATTGACCTAACACATCCACTTGCTTACTGACATCAGCGATACACACAAAGGTCTTAGCTACAGCAGCAACAATTTTCTCGCGCGTTAATGCTGCGCCGCCGCCTTTAATCATATCCATGTGAGGATTGATTTCATCGGCGCCATCAACGTACAAGGCCAAGTCATTAACACTATTAAGATCAAATACAGGAATGCCCAGCGCCTTCATCTTGGCCGTTGATGCTTCAGAGCTTGACACTGCGCCTTCAATATCAGCCTTCATTGTCGCTAACGCATCGATAAAGTGGTTAACGGTTGAGCCAGTACCAACACCGACAATGGTATCTTTCTCAACATACTTAAGGGCGGCCCAGGCGGCAGCTTTTTTCATTTCATCTTGGGTCATGCTGTAATCCTTGTTAGCAGTGCTTATGTGTGACCGATTATATACATAATCCCTAGGAAGCGGGCGCCTTTGTGATTACCTAAAGATGAATTATGTGAAGTTTCAGTTTGATTAATAGTTAGTTATCTACCTATGCCGGCAGTGGTAATTTCAATACTATGACTTATGATGGACATTACTTTCATCCATAGTTAGAGGCGGTTATGGCTGCAGCCAGTTTATTAACCTTGTTAGATGATATTGCCAGCATGCTCGATGATGTGGCGTTAATGAGCAAAATGGCCGCTCATAAAACCGTGGGCGTGTTGGGTGATGATTTAGCCCTTAACGCGCAGCAAGTGTCAGGCGTTAGCGCCGAGCGTGAATTGCCTGTGGTATGGGCTGTGGCTAAAGGCTCATTTATCAATAAAGCCATCTTAGTGCCGCTGGCACTAGTCATCAGCGCCTTTGCCCCTTGGCTAATTACGCCGCTCCTTATGGTTGGCGGTTTATATTTATGCTTTGAGGGCGCTGAAAAGCTTGCCGAAAAATGGCTGCATACTGAAATTGAACAAGATGATGATATTCCTGATGATTTAGCGGCGTGGGAGGCTGAAAAAATCAAAGGGGCTATTCGCACCGATTTTGTATTATCGGCAGAAATCATAGCTATCAGCTTAGGAGTCGTCGCCGCTAGCAGTTTTACCTTACAGGCCGTGACCTTAGTGGTTGTGGCTATCTTGATGACCGTGGGCGTTTATGGCTTAGTGGCAGGCATAGTTAAGCTTGATGATGCCGGTTTGTACTTACAGAATAAACCGGGCGCCAGTGCTGGCACCCGCGCCTTGGGCCGCGGCCTTTTAGCCCTTGCCCCTAAATTAATGCACGCCTTAACTGTGATAGGCACTATCGCCATGTTTATGGTGGGCGGCGGTATTTTAGTGCACGGCATACATGCTGTGGGCGATGTGTTTCAAGCGTGGGCGCAGGCTCTGCATGGCATAGCAGTAGTGGGACCCGCCTTAACTTATAGCTTACCAACTGTATTAAATGCGTTATTTGGAGTAGTGTGCGGCGCTATCGCGGTAGTGGTGTTTACCTTAGTGAAAAAACTGCGCGGCTGATAGCAATTGTTTAAATCTCAAAGTTAATCGCGTAAGGCGCGCTTAACTTTGAGTAAAGTCATGAACCTCGCTTGGGGTCACTACATAGTCAAGTCCTTGATCCCACACTTCAATCGGCAGGCTTTCAACCTGCTGCACTTGGTGAGCAAAGCCTATGGTGATGGCTTGGCTATGCACTAAAGTGCGATCATAATAACCGCCGCCCATTCCCATGCGTTGCCCTTGGCGGTCAAACCCGACTAAAGGCGTTAAGATGATGTCGAGCTTTGACGCTGCCATCACTTCGCGGCAATCAAGCTTGGGCTCAGCTATGCCAAATTGATTGTGTGTCATTTTGCTTTCTTTTGAGTATCGCAAAAACAACAAATGGCCTGCGCAAAACGGATGTAAGCGCGGTAAATAAAGCTCGCATTCTGGTAAGTGTTGGCGCAATAAATCGATAAGTGGCAAAGTGTTAAGTTCACTACCTAAGGTATGGTACAAGGCAATACGCTTGATTGGGCGCGGCTTGTTTATTGTTGGGATTGTTACTGTTTGAGAGCTTGCAGCTTGAAGATTTACTTCTTGAGCGCATAAGTGTGTGATGAGCTCTAGGGCTAAATGCGCTGCTTGCTTGGCGCTTTGGGCTTGTTGTTCTGGACTTAGCGCTGCGCGAGCTTGCTTGAGGTTTTGTCTAAGCGATTGCCTAAGAGCTTGTTGCTGTGACTTATCTGTTGGCGCAGTTGTGGTGTTTACTGAGGGCAGCGGCATAGGCTGAGCGCTATTAACCGCTGGCTGGCTAATTGAGTGATGCTTTGGGCTAGCATCTAAGTCCGCAGGTTTATCCATGGCGCTGACTTGTCTCTAGATGTGAAGCTTGGGATGCTCCCCAGAATGCCGTCTCGGGTGTAGCCCTTGAACCGTAGGTTCAAGGCGGGAAACTGATTACCTCCTAAGGCTTCTCGGAAAACCGAGCATGCTCAATGTCAGTAAAAACAGCTACCCTAAGTTTGTAAATATCGGCACAGGGACATTACCTTCAACGAACATCCCAGGGAGCAAAATAAGTTATACCTTAGCGGGCTCATCAGCGCTAGCTTTAGCAGGCGCTGATACAGGTTGACTACGTTCAACCAGGGCATTTTCTAAGGTGGACTGCAGCAAACCGATACGTGTATCCATTTGTTTTATGTAGTCTTGGTTCTTCATTTTTTCTTCATATAGCTCATAGCCAATATTTAAGGCGGCCATGATGGCTATATCTTCGCGACTTAGGCTATTGGTTCTTGCCCGCATCGCATTTAGCTGTTGCTCTATCTTAACGGCTACTTGCTTGAGCGCGGCTTCCTGCCCCACCGGACAGGCAATAGAGTAGGTGCGACCCAAAAGGGTGATTTCTACTGCACGATTACTCATCTAGCGTTATGTCCTGTGATTTGCTCTTGAGGCGGACTATATAAGGGCGCTGGCAAAAGTGCAAGCCAACAAAGCGTTGATTTTAGTATTGATGACTTAATTGCTGCCTGTTTGGTCAGTGTTTGCTTATTTACGAAGCGAGTAATCACGGGGACTTGTAGGCGATGGGATCAAAGTCCTTGGGCTGCCTAGGTCAATCTGCTAGCATTGCTAACAATATATCGTAATTGGAAATTAACTATGGCCACCCCTCCTTCTTTACGCATTGAACATGTGAATAATACCTTGCGCGAGGCTGAAATCGGTCAGGACGCGGTTGAGGTTCATGGCGCCTTGGTTGGCTTAATCTGTGGCGGGGTACAAACCAGCCCACAAGGGTGGCAAAAGCCCTTAAGTGAATTGATGAATGATGGTCAGCCACTGCCTAAGCCATTAGAAGTGTTGGTCAGTGACATGTATCACGATGCGGTGACGAACTTAGCGGAAATGGAATTTGGCTTTACGCCATTATTGCCAGATGAAGAAGAAGCCTTAGCTGCGCGCTTAGAAGCCTTATCGTTATGGGTGCAAAGCTTCTTAACTGGCCTTGCGATTATCCAACCTAAGCTTAAGCAAGCATCAGCTGAAGTACGTGAAGTGATTGATGACTTGTCTGAAATCGCCCGCGTTGAGCTTGACGTCGTTGAAGATGAAGAGTCAGAAGCGGCCTTGATGGAGCTGGTGGAATTTGTCCGCATGGGCGCCATGCTGTGTTACTCAGAGTTTGGTCCTGAGCCTGAAATGGATGCTGAACCAAAGACAGTGCATTAAGGGATAGTGTGATGAAGCAAGACGCCGAACTTTGGGATCTAGTCATAGTAGGTGGCGGCATGACCGGCGCCTTGCTGGCCTTGGCGCTGCGCTCGCTAACGCCCGCCAAAATAGCTTTGGTTGAAGCGCAAACTGTGAACTCGCAGCACCCAGGGTTCGATGCGCGCTCAATTGCCTTATCGCGCGGCAGTGTTGAGCAGCTTAAGCGTTGGCACTTGTGGTCTAATCTGGCGCCCAATGCCACGGCGATTGCTGATATTCATGTATCTGACCGCGGTCATTTTGGCATGACGCAGTTAGCGGCGGCGCAATTTGACTGTGATAGTTTTGGCCATGTGCTGGGGCTAGAAGATGCTGGCAGGCAGTTGCAGCAGGCGTTAATCAATGCTGAGATTGATTTATTTTGCCCAGATCATGTTACAGCGCTTAAAAGTCATTCAGATTATCAAGAAGTCACTTTAGATTCTGGTCGGCGCCTGCGCGGGCGTTTGCTCGTGGCCGCCGATGGCGCGCAATCTTTTGTGCGTCAAAGTCTTAAGCTTGAAAGCGAGCACATAGATTTTAATCAAAGCGCTGTGATTGCCAATGTTAGCCTTGATAGACCTCATGCAGGCCGCGCCTTTGAGCGTTTCACTGAGCATGGGCCGCTTGCGCTATTACCTATGGCGCAAGGCGATGGCAAATGTATGTCCTTGGTGTGGGCGATGAAGGCCGATGAGCAAGCGCGCTACTTAGCATTATCTGACAGTGACTTTTTACACGCATTACAAAGTGGTTTTGGTTATCGCGCTGGCAAATTGACTAAGATCAGCCAGCGTCATGGGTATCCTTTGATTATGTCGGTAATGCCAAGGCCGATTTATCATCGCTGCGTGTTTGTGGGCAATGCCGCCCAAACCTTGCATCCCATTGCTGGCCAAGGGTTTAATTTAGGATTAAGAGACATAGCCACCTTAGTGCAAGTATTAACGCCTGTGCTTAATAGTGGCCAAGATGCTGGCGCGAGTGAAGTCACCCACGACTATTTAGCCCATAGAAGCCAAGATAGACAAGCCACCTTAACGGCGATAGAAAGCCTAGTGCGCGGTTTTTCCAATCAAGCGTTTCCCTTAGTGCTTGGCCGTAATCTGGGGCTGCGCCTCTTATCTTGGTGTCCGCCATTAAAACGTCCTATTGTGAGCGCCGCCAGTGGTTGGCCGCTTCGACGTCTTAGTTAGCAAGGAATAGTTAGCAAGGAATTTTGATTGATGTTTACAACTCAAACCTATGATGTCGCCATAGTCGGCGGCGGTATGGTGGGGCTAACCACAGCCATTGGCTTAGCTGAAGCTGGCCTTAGCGTCGTAGTTATCGATAGCAGTCAGCTGAAAATGGTGACGGGCGAGCCTAAACTGCGCGTTAGCGCCATTAACTTAGGCAGTCAGCAGTTACTGGATAACTTAGGCGCTTGGACTTATATCGACCAGCAGCGTTTAGGGCCGTATCAGTCTATGTCGGTGTGGACTAAAAACGGCATGGGCCAAATAGATTTCGATGCCGATAGCGTGCAGCAACCGCGTTTAGGCTATATCGTCGAGAACGATGTCTTAAGCTTTGCATTAGGGCGGCGGGCCGCTGAGCTTGAAAAACTTACCCACTTGCAGCAGCACAGCTTATTAAGATTAAGCTTTGGTGATCGCGAAGCTTGGCTGCATTTAAGCGATAACCTCGAAGTGAGCGCGCGCTTAGTCATAGCTGCCGATGGCGCAGAATCTGTGGTGCGCAGCCAAGCAAAAATCCCCTTAACCTTTTGGGATTATGGTCATAATGCCATGGTCGCCACCATACGCACTGAATTGCCTCATGATGGCTGCGCGCGCCAAGTTTTTTCTGAACATGGTATTTTGGCTTTACTGCCTTTGGCTGACCCGCATTTATGCTCCATGGTGTGGTCACAACCGCCCATAGTTACTCAAGAGTTATTAGAGTGTGAGGCGCAAACCTTTGGCCGCGCATTAACCGCTGCCTTTGATGGCAAGCTTGGTTTATGTAGCCTTAATAGTTCACGCCAAAGTTTTCCACTGCGCATGCGCTATGCCCGTCATTTTGCCCGCCATCGCTTATTGCTGGCAGGAGATGCCGCCCATACCATACATCCATTGGCGGGGCAGGGCGTGAACTTAGGTTTGATGGACGCGGCGTGGATCATTGAAACCTTAAACGAGTTAAAAAATGCCGGTAAAGATATCGGGGAATATCGGCATTTACGGGCGCTAGAGCGTAATCGTAAGGCCGATGCCATGACTATGATTGCGGCAATGGAAGGCTTTAAGCAGTGCTTTAGTGGCGGTCATCCGCTGAAAAAGTTAGTGCGCGAGCTTGGTCTTAACTTAGTGGATTCATCCTCTGGCCTGAAAACACTGTTTATCGAACAAGCCATGGGGCAACACGGCCGCTTGCCAGAAATTTGCCGCGCGCCGCACTCCTCTTAATGGCGCTAGCCAGCCTAATCAAGGGCTAGCAACTGGTGACGAGCCTTCTCATCGCAAAATATTCACTCTAGTTAGCATTAGCTAATCTAATGCTGCTGGGGTGATGCATAAGATTATTTGTTGTATACAAACTTGTTGCTCAATGTATAATTTTGGCAATTTTTATATTCGGCAATAGTTACACCAAAGCAGATGCTTCCCCTACAAAATCTGCACAACAACACAGCAAAGCACAGCATTTCTGCGGTTTAATCGCAAGATTGAACAACAATTTTTACTCCCAGGATAAGGGCTGAAAATGGCTAAAACTGTACTCTACAATAAGCATCTTGAATCCAACGCGAAAATGGTCGACTTTCATGGCTGGGATATGCCACTGAATTACGGCTCACAAATCGAAGAACATCACGCGGTGCGCCAAGATGCCGGTATGTTTGATGTCTCCCACATGACAGTTGTGGACATCACAGGCGTTGACGCTAAACCTTTCCTGCGCCATTTACTGGCCAACGATATCGCTAAACTCACCCAAGCCGGTAAAGCCCTGTATAGCGGCATGCTCGATGATAACGCCGGGGTGATTGATGACTTAATCACTTACTATCTTACTGAGACCTTTTACCGGGTTGTGGTGAACTCAGCCACCCGAGATAAAGACTTAGCGTGGATCACTCGCCAAAGTGAAGGCTTTAACGTCACTGTGACTGAGCGCGCTGAGCTTGCCATGATAGCTGTGCAAGGCCCGAACGCTAAAGAACGTGCTGCCCGCGTATTTACCCCTGAGCAAATTGCTGCCGTTGCCAGCATGAAGCCCTTTTTTGGCGTGCAAACAGGCTCTCTTTTTATTGCCACCACAGGTTACACAGGTGAAGCGGGTTACGAGATTATCGTGCCAGTGAGTGAAGCTGAAGCCTTATGGCAAGCCTTGCTCGATGCTGGCGTGCGCCCTTGCGGGTTAGGCGCTCGTGATACATTGCGCTTAGAAGCTGGCATGAATCTTTATGGCCAAGATATGGATGAAAGCGTAAATCCCTTAGCCGCCAACATGGGCTGGACTATCGCTTGGCAACCAGAATATCGTGATTTTATTGGCCGCAGCGCCTTAACAAGGCTGCGCGCAACTGGCACAGATAAGCTAGTAGGGCTAGTGATGGAAGCTAAAGGCGTACTGCGCCACGGCATGACAGTACACTTTACTAACGCCCAAGGCCAAGAGGCTGAAGGTGTGATCACTAGCGGGACTTTCTCGCCGACCTTAGGCTATGCTATTGCCATGGCGCGGGTAGGGGCAGATATTGGCGATTGCGCTGAAGTCGCTATCCGCAATAAGCGCGTGCCTGTACGCGTGGTCGCGCCAGTGTTTGTACGCAATGGACAACAAGCATTCTGATTAAATCGAACAAGGAACCAAAACGATGAGCAATATTCCGTCTGAACTTAAGTATGCCGCTTCCCATGAATGGGCGCGTCGTGAAGACGATGGTAGTTATACCGTAGGTATTACCGAGCACGCCCAAGAGTTACTCGGTGATATGGTGTTTGTTGAGTTACCAGAAGTTGGCGATAGTGTCACTGCCGGTGATGATTGCGCCGTGGCTGAATCGGTTAAGGCTGCCTCTGATATTTATGCGCCTTTGTCTGGTGAAATCTTAGCGGTTAACTCGGCCCTCGAAGACTCACCTGAGTTAGTCAACTCAGATGCCTTTGGCGATGGCTGGTTATTTCGCGTCATGCCAAGTGATGAATCTGAAATTGATAGCTTACTTGAAGCCGATGCTTATCAAGAAATTATCGACGAAGAATAGTCGCCCAATTCAAAGCCCCTCTGGGGCTTTGTTGATATTGCCCCCTTATTAAGAGACCGGTTACAGCCGGCAATACATTAAAGGTTACCCATGAGCTCTAATACTCTTACCCAATTGGAACAGCATGACATGTTCCTGCGTCGCCATATAGGCCCTAGCCAAGCTGAACTGCAAACCATGCTCAACTATGTTGGTGCTGAGTCGTTAGAGCAGTTGACCGCTCAAATTGTGCCGGATGATATTCGCTTAACTAAGCCCTTAATCGTTGGTGAGTCGCGCTCAGAAGCTGAAGGCTTAGCCATCATTAAAGATTATGCCAAGCGTAACCAGCTGAAAAAGAACTATATAGGCATGGGTTACTACGGCACGTTAGTACCGAATGTGATTTTGCGTAACGTGCTGGAAAACCCAGGTTGGTACACAGCTTATACGCCGTATCAGCCTGAGATTGCTCAAGGCCGCTTGGAAGCTATTTTAAACTTCCAGCAAGTGTCTATGGACTTAAGCGGTTTAGATTTAGCTTCAGCATCTCTGCTCGATGAAGCCACAGCAGGCGCTGAGGCTATGGCCTTAGCTAAGCGAGTGTCTAAGGCGAAAAACGCCAACATCTTCTTTGTGGCGGATGATGTGTTCCCGCAAACCATAGATGTCATCAAAACCCGCGCCGAATACTTAGGCATAGAAGTCGTCGTCGGTAAGGCTAGTGATGCCAGTCAATTCGAATTATTTGGCGCCTTATTCCAATACACTAACCGCTTTGGTGATATTACTGATTTACCGAGTGTAATCGCGCCATTAAAAGCTAAAAAAGCCATTATTTGTGTGGCCGCCGATATGATGTCGCTGGTGCTGCTTAAATCTCCTGGCAGCTTAGGTGCCGATGTAGTCTTTGGTAGTGCTCAGCGTTTTGGCGTGCCTATGGGCTTTGGTGGCCCGCATGCCGCTTTCTTTGTGACCCGAGATGAGCACAAGCGCTCCATGCCTGGGCGCATTATCGGGGTGTCTAAGGATGCTCGCGGTAACAAGGCGCTGCGTATGGCGATGCAAACTCGTGAGCAACATATTCGCCGCGAAAAAGCCAACTCCAACATTTGTACAGCCCAAGTATTATTGGCCAACATGGCCTCTTTCTACGCCGTGTACCATGGTCCGCAAGGCTTACACACTATTGCTTCACGCATTCATCGCTTAACCGGTATCTTAGCCCTTGGCTTAAGCCGTAAAGGCATTGAGCTCGTTAACCAGCGCTGGTTTGATACCTTAACCTTAAGCGACGTTACCCCTGATGCACTGCGACGCGCCGAAGATGCCGGCATTAACTTACGTCTTGATGGCACACACAGCCAAGGCGCGAGCACTGTGGGTATTAGTATTGATGAAATCACTACCCGCGCTGATATTGCTGAGTTGTTTGATGTGATATTAGGCTGTGGTCATGGCTTAGATGTTGGTGCGCTCGATTCAGAAGTGATGGCCGTCGCACCTACGTTAAGCGCGAGTGAGCTTAGGGATGATGCGATTTTAAGTCATCCAACTTTTAATTCTTATCATAGCGAAACTGAGATGATGCGTTATCTCAAGCGCTTAGAAAATAAAGACATGGCACTCAATCACTCCATGATTTCATTGGGTTCATGCACCATGAAGCTTAACGCGGCAGTGGAGATGATCCCTGTTAGCTGGCCAGAATTTGCTAACATGCACCCTTTTTGCCCACAAGAGCAAGCGGCGGGTTATCGCGCCATGATAAGTGAGCTTGCCAGCTGGCTGGTGGATATCACAGGGTATGATGCCATGTGCATGCAGCCTAACTCAGGCGCGCAGGGCGAATATGCGGGCTTACTGGCCATTCGTAAATATCATGAGTCGCGCGGCGAAGGTCACAGAGATGTGTGCTTAATTCCGCAATCGGCCCACGGCACCAATCCAGCCACGGCGCAGTTAGCGGGCATGAAAGTCGTAGTTACCGCTTGCGACAAGTTGGGTAACGTAGATTTAGACGATTTACGCACTAAAGCGTCCGAGCTTGCCGATAACCTCGCGTGCGTGATGATTACCTACCCATCGACTCATGGCGTGTACGAAGAAACTGCGCGTGAGATTTGCGATATTATTCATCAGCATGGCGGTCAAGTGTATCTTGATGGCGCCAACATGAATGCGCAGGTGGGCTTAACTGCGCCTGGCTTTATTGGTGCTGACGTGTCGCATTTAAACTTGCACAAGACCTTTGCTATTCCGCATGGCGGCGGCGGTCCTGGTATGGGGCCTATCGGTGTTAAAGCCCATTTAGCGCCGTTTGTGGCAGGCCATGTCATAGTAAAAAATGGTGATATTTCCCAGAACAATGGCGCTGTGTCGGCGGCTCCTTTTGGTAGCGCTGGCATTTTACCAATTAGCTGGATGTATATTCGCTTGCTCGGTAGCCAAGGCTTAGTGCGCGCCACCCAAGTGGCCATGCTGAATGCTAACTATGTGGCTAAAAAGCTGTCGGAGCATTTCCCAATTTTGTACCGCGGTCGCAATGACAGAATTGCCCACGAATGCATTATTGATTTACGTCCACTGAAGGAGGCCTCAGGGATCACTGAAATGGATATCGCCAAGCGCTTAAATGACTATGGTTTCCATTCACCGACCATGAGTTTTCCTGTCGCTGGCACCTTGATGATTGAGCCTACTGAATCAGAAGCTAAGGTGGAGCTTGACCGCTTTATCGAAGCTATGGTGTCGATTCGCGCCGAAGTTGCCAAAGTAGAAGCGGGTGAATGGCCTGCCGATAACAATCCGCTGCACAATGCCCCCCATACACTTGCGGACATTATGGACGCTGAGTTTGATGCGCGTCCTTATACCCGCGAGCAAGCAGTCTTCCCATCGAATGCCGTGCGCGCCAATAAGTTCTGGCCATCGGTCAATCGCATTGATGATGTTTATGGTGACCGTAACTTGATGTGTAGTTGTGTGCCGTTAAGTGACTATGAGTAATTAGCGCTGCTAACGCAGAGTGAATCGCTGTCATCAGCTAATTAAAAGCGAACCTTAGGTTCGCTTTTTTATTATGCGACTTTTTTGTTGCACTACTTTTTTGGTGCACTAAAGCGCAGCGGCTTTATTTGCCGCATCCGAGATTGCCTTTTATTTAAAAACTGAGAAAATCACGGCAGTGTTCGCGTTTTAATCAATTGATTGGTCAAGATAGGCCATTGATAGGGAAAGATTAATGATGTTTGTAGAGTCGCGCCGTCTAATGCCATCAGCTTTACTGGCGAGTTGCTTGCTTAGCGTTATGTTGCCTGCTTTTGCCGTGAATGCCGAAGCTATGGATTCGAATGCTAAAGCCCCTGAGCCAAGCCCTGTGGTGACGGACACTTCAGAGTTAACCGCAAAAACCGCGACACCCAGCCGCGAAGTAGCAGATGCGCCAAGCGCTGAAGCCTCTGCAGCATTAGCCACAAAAGCATTAGCTACTGATGCATTAGCTACTGATGTATTAGCCACAGAAGCATTAGCTACTGATGCGTTAATGACAAAAGCATTAGCAGCAGATTCTCAAATAGCCGCAGTACCTAAAAACACAGATGAACCCATAGCCACTCTGGCGGCGTTGGCGTTAAACGGCAGTTGGGAGTTAGTCTCAGGGCGTTATCTTGATGGTGAAGGCCATTGGGTTGATTATACGAGCTTAGATTTAGTGGCTATCAAGGTGTTATCCAATGGCCACTTTAGTTTTACGACGATTCAAAAAGAGGACAATCATAAGCAAATTTGGGCGGCAGGCGCGGGTAAGTACCGAATCGAAGCCAATCAATATATTGAATATCCAAGTCTCACATCCTTTGAAATGCAAGAAAGGCAGAGCTTTAGCTTTGCCTTTGAGCTAATCGGTGATGAATGGCATACCCGCCGCACAGAAGATGGCGAGCTGAAAGAAGTCGAAGTGTGGCGCCGCTTAGATTAAGGGTGGTTATGGCTTAGCGCCACCAGCACTGTTAAACATTCTGTACTGGAATCAGCAGGCTTGGTATAGCGGCTAACGCTAAATCCGACATTTTCCATTAAGAGTTGCAGCTTTGACGGCTAACAAAAGCAGTATTTGGGTTAATTGAAGGTTTACAGGCGTTGGAGGGAGTATGGCAGCTATAACAGTGCAAGCTTTGCTTGATGATATTCGTCTGCTGAAGGGCGAACAATACGCCATAGTGGAAGCGGTTAGGGTGCTAATGGCACGCACCTTACTCGCAGCGGAAGAAGTGAAATACGGCGGCATTTTGTTTTCCACCAATGGCCAATTTGGTGGTGTGTTTGCTTATAAACATCATGTGTCATTTGAATTTAGCCATGGCGCGGATATCTGTGATCCATGGGGTTTGCTTGAGGGCTGTGGCAAAGGGCGGCGCCATATCAAATTGCATTCAATCGCTGATATTGAGGATAAAAAGTTGGCCGACTATTTAGCTTTGGGATTGGCGGCAGCGCAGCAAATGAAATCCCAAGGATAATCTGCATAAGGTTAATCAGCGCAAGGTTAATCACGTAAGTTGCATTACTTAACCCGCGGCCACTTGCTCGGTTGCTTTACTCGATAACTGGCAGGTGTACGGCATTAATAGTCACTTAGGCCAATTATTGGTGTGAAATTGTGTTTTTTTACCGATAAACAAGGTAGCTTAGCTCGCCTTAAACTAATTCACTCACCAAAGTGAATTGCGAGCTGAGGGGTAAGGTATGAAACATCGTTGGCAAGTGGCTATTTCTGCAGGGCTGTTAGCAACGCTGTGGGCGGGCGCGGCCGATGCGCTGCATTTAGTCACTTGGATTGGCTTTTTAAGCTGTAGCACCTTTTTTGCGCAAACCCATGCTGGGGTGAAAGGCATGCTTATGGCGATGGCCACGAATCTGTCTGGCGTATTCTGGGGCTGGCTTATCATCTCAGGTAGCAGCTTGTTTGCTGCGCCTTCAATGGCTTACATTTTAACTGGCATAGCCACTTCGGCCATGTGTTTACAGGCAAGCCATCAGCGTTTGGCCTTCATTCCTGGCGCCTTTATTGGTTGCTGCATTACTTTTGCCTTAAGTGCAGATTTAAGTGCCATTATCCCGCCATTATTAATTGGCTCTGCCCTTGGTTTATGCATGAGTTTATTAACGACTCAACTCGTTAATTTGACTGAAAAAGTCAAAATCATGAGTGTTAAACGCTGATTAGATTATCCATTGTTGGTAGTAGAGCGACACCTAAAATGGGCAGGGGCTGAAACCATGCATAGGTGTGGCAAGGCGTGGATGCTCAAAATACAAGTCGCTGGCGTGTAATTGCAGCCTTGGCGCCATGGCTTGGCTATCAAGCTTTGAATACAAGTCGCAGCCAAGAATGGGGTGGCCAAAGCTTAAGCTATGAATGCGCAGTTGATGGGTGCGGCCAGTGTGAGGCGTGTATTTAACCAAGGTGCGCTTGGGCTCATTTAAGCGCGCTAGAACTTGATAATCACTCATTGCCGCTTTTCCTGTCTCGGCGCAGATTTTTACGCACGGAAACAAGTCTTTATCTTTAGCTATGGCGCCATTAATGCGGCCGTTATCATCCTTAACCCAGCCGGCCAACATGGCCATATATTGCTTACTGACGTTGCGGTCTTGAAACTGGCGATTAAGCTGGCTCGCGGCCTGTGCATTAAGGGCGACGACCATAATGCCAGAGGTGCCAAAATCTAACCTGTGGGGCAATTTGGCATGAATAAAGGCAGGCGTTGCCCCTGCTTGACCATTCACTAAGCGGTAATGCACTGAGTCCCAGTTTTTCTGATTTTTACCTGACAAGCTTAATAAACCGTTTGGCTTATTAATCAGTAAGATATCTTCATCTTGATACAAGATAGTGACTAACTCATGGCATAGGGGCGCGACAAAATCATCCACAAGAATAGTGTTATTGGCGGATATGTTAGGCATGAATGTGTCTCTTGGGATGCAATGGCCGACATCATACCTATATCTGCTTGCTAGCACTTGCTTAAAATTTGCTGCCTTGTGTTAAGTGCTGAGTTTACGGCCGCGCTTGGCATTATTGTTCGCGGCTCAATCAATAGCGACACTTGGTGTTATTTGTGTAACTCACGTAACTCACGTAACTCACGTAATTCGCTTAACCTTAACCTTAACCTTAACCTTAACCTTAACGCTAAAGGCTTTTACTGGTGCGGGTTGTCATATCAATATTACCTTCGGCATTGACTGCCAAGGTTACGGTAATATCCGCCAATGCTTGCAGTGTTGAGATATGAGTGCCGCCGCAAGGAATACTGACCTTGTGCTCATCTAATTGGCATTGCCAGTAACGGGAATCGGTTAAATGAGGGCCGTCACACACTACATCAATCTTGGCGCCGGTTTGTAGCCACAACTGCAATTGCGCATTTACTTGCGCCCCTACATGGGTGAGCGCCGCAATAAACTCATCATTATTAAAGCCGCGCTTTTTTAAGGTTTTACCTAAGCGATAACTATCAAGGCAGACATCTTTACCGACAAAACTGGTTTCTTCGGCGTAACTGTGAAAATCGTAATGGCCTAAGGCATCAAACCTGCTAGGGGCTTTGCGCCAAAAAGCTGAGTGCAGCACTTTATTAAGGGCAAGCGCCGCCAAATGCGCGCCGCTGTGAGCTCGGCTTAAGGCTTGCTGATAGTCACTGTCGACTTTTAAGCTCACCACTGTGCCTAGCGTGATGGATAAGCTGGCATTAATGCGGTGCACGACCACAAACTGCCAACCGGCTTCATCGCGCTTCACTGGAATATCCGCGCCGATAGTAAGATAAGCCTCTTCACTATGCCAAGCGCCAACCAAGCAATCGATAACCTTATATTCTTGCTGGTTGATGACTAGCACGCCTTTGTCGGCGGGGTGATCGGGCCAAATATGAGATATCGGATGAAATGGCGTGGCCGCAGTAATGACAACGCTGCTGCTGTCATCATGTTCACAATAAAGAACTGGGCTATTTTGCTGATATATACCTTGGCTAAAGCTGATTTGAGTAGGGCTAACGGTTAACTGCGTCATGGTTATTATTATGGCTTGGTATGATGGTGACTTGCATGATATCAAAGTTGCAGAGGCGCGGCTTTGGTTAGCGTTAATGCTAGACATCACTCAGTTTAAAAAACGCATAGCTACAGGCGCATATTCATTCCTATGCATACTGCAATATATAGCCGGGTACATATAGGTGCATGCAGCAAGCAGAAAATAAAATGCGCCCAGCAATGAATGGCTTAAGCCGTGCTGGGCGCAGGTGCTAGTTAGAAAACTTAATTATTTAGCTTAGTTGTTAGGCTTGCTTGCAAGCTGCGCTGATAGAAATAAGCGCTTAGCTCTTTAAGCGCTCAAAGCCAGCCGCTAAGTCAGCAATCAAGTCATCACAGTCTTCCAGACCTATGTGAACTCGTACTAAGGTGCCGTTAAAATCCACTTTGCCAGCAGGGCGAATAGCGTTTAACTCTTCAGGCTGGTTGGCTAAAATCAGTGATTCATAACCGCCCCATGAGTAAGCCATGCTGAAGTGATGGAAGTTATCTAAATACTCTGCCAGCTGGGCATCGGATAATTTTTCTTTTAATACAAATGAGAACAAGCCGTTGCAACCCTTAAAGTCGCGCTTATAAAACTCATGACCTTTGCAGCTTGGTAGTTCTGGGTGGTTTACGCGCTCAACTTCTGGGCGCGCCGCTAACCAATGGGCAATCTTGATACTGCTTTCTTGATGCTGCTTTAAACGAACCGCCATAGTGCGCAGGCCGCGGGCTGCTACATAGGCAGTATCGGCATCAACCATTTGCCCCATCAGGTATGAACGTTCTCGCAATTGATCCCAGCTGCGCGCATTAGCTACTGCGGTGCCGAGCATGGCATCAGAATGGCCGACTATGTATTTAGTGCCGGCTTGAATCGAAATATCTATGTCATGCTCTAAGGCTTTAAACAAAATACCCGCCGCCCAAGTGTTATCTATCATGATAATAACTTCTGGGTTTACGCTACGAATGGCCTTAACCATGGCTGGAATATCTTGCACTTCCATAGTCACTGAGCTTGGTGATTCCATGAATACCACTTTAGTGGCTGGCGTCATTAAGTCAGCAATACCGGCACCAATTAACGGGTCATAAAAAGTGGTGCTGATATTCATATCTTTTAAGATGATGTTACAGAAATCTTGAGTTGGCTCATAGGCGGCGCCTGTCATCAATACATGATCGCCACTCTTCACAAAGGATAAAATGCTATTGGCAACTGCTGCTGCGCCGCAAGGATATAACGCGCAACCAGCGCCGCCTTCTAATGCCACCATGGCATCTTGCAGCGCGAAGTGAGTTAAGGTGCCGCGCCGGCCATAAAATAAGGCGCCATTGGTGCGTTTTTTCGCGGCTTCTTTTTTAGCTTTGACCGATGAAAATACTAACGATGATGCGCGCTGAATCACAGGGTTTACTGAGCCTTGGCTTACGCGTTCACTGCGACCCGCAGTCACTAATAAGGTACTTATTTTTGGATTAGGCATATTCATTCTCAATCAAGGGTATTGTCGAGGAAAGCACTCACGGCCTTGGGGCGGTTAAGTATTCATGAGTAAAGCTTGCTGCTACATAAATCACACAAAAAAACCATGCCTAGCGCTATGCTCAAAACTGGCTTGTTTAAGTCAGCCTGCGCGCCGTCATTAGGCTGATAATAACTTTCATGTTACCCCTATTTAAACCGCTTGATAAGTATTCAAATTTTTTATCCTTTTAGTGCTTTGTCTTATCGACATAGCGCAAGCTACAGTCATGTTTTTGCCGTGAGTGAACTCCTTGGTATCGCTATCTAATGGATTACTTGCATGAATTTACGCTCGGTGATTGATGACTCAGCTTGGCGGCTAGGGGCTGTAATGTTAGGAATTATCAGCAATACTTCGTCATGTATATCATGGGGGAGCGTTAAGCATGTCCATCAGAAAGCAACTGCAAGGCTATATAGCGGCCAAAGATATTGCGCCAGAACATGTCGCTGCGGCGCTACAAGTGAGTAAACTCAGGCCGAATCGTGGGCAATGGTTTACCTTTATCGATCAGCTGTTACTGTGGTGCGCCGCATTGGCGCTCGTTATCGCGGCGCTGTTTTTTATTGCTTATAACTGGGATGACTTCGGCCGTTTTAGTAAATTTGCCGGCCTTGAAGTGTTAGTGATACTCGCTGTGGCCAGTTACCTTAAGTGGGGTAAACAGGCGTTAGTGGCGCAAGTGTCATTAATGGCCGCGTCTATTGCCGTCGGTGTCTTACTCGCTTTTTTCGGTCAAACCTATCAAACCGGCGCCGATCCTTGGCAATTGTTTGCCATTTGGGCGGCGCTGATTTTACCTTGGGTCATAGTCGGGCGCTTTTCGGCATTATGGATGTTGTGGCTGGCGCTAGTGAATTTGGCCTTAGTGTTGTGGCTGGTGGACTTAAGGCCGAGGTGGTTATTCTTCCCCATGTATGAGTCACTGCTCTGGGCCATATGTATAGTTAACGGCTTAGCGCTCTTGGCTTGGGAGCTAATCTTGCGCCCGTGTTTAGCGCTGACTGAGCGCTGGTCATTTCGCTTAATTGCGACAGTTGCCGGCACCTCGCTAACCCTATTAGCGCTCGAACCCATCATCAATCACAACGAGTACAGCCAAGTAGACAATACCGCGGTAGTGGTGTGGGGCTTATGGTTATTGGGCTCTGTGGTTTGTTACCGTTATTGGCGCCGCGATTTATTTATGTTGGCGGGCGCAGCCTTATCCTTTGAGACCTTAGTGGTGTGTTTATTTGCGCGCTTATTGCTCAATGACTTTGATATCGGCGGTTTTTTAGTGCTAGCGCTAATCATCATTGGTTTAGGGGTAGGTTCAGCCATATGGCTTAGAAATGTTCAGCGAGGATGGCAGCAATGAGTCCTAATAACGAGAGTCTATGGCGTGAGTTACAGCAGGCTAAATTAGTGGTCGGCGAGGCGCCAGTGCCAAGCATAAGCTCACCTTGGTATGTGAAATTGTTAATGGCGTTATCTGGCTGGTTAGCGGCGATATTCGTGCTGATTTTTTTAGCTGTCTCTTTTGATGTTATCTTTCAAGAGCCGCCTATCTCTGCATTGATTGGTGTTGGCATGATAGCAGCAGCTTCTGGTTTTTTTCGCACACAAGTCAGTGAGTTTATGGAACACATCGCGCTGGCGGTGAGCTTTGCCGGCCAAATGTTAATTGGGTGGGTGATTTTTGAACTCACGATTGAGGCCAATGCTTGGTTACTATTAGCGGCCATGCAATTACTGCTAGCGCTGGTAATCCCTAATACATTACACCGTTGTTTGTGCGCCTTATGTTTTACGCTATGCGCTTGTGCTGGGACTTTGTTAGTCGGCATAGTTGGGATTATTCCGAGCCTATTAATGGCGCTAGCAGCTTGGCTGTGGGTCAATGAATTTAGCTATCCTAAATGGCTTAGCGATATTAATGCGCTTGGCTATGGATTACTGCTGGGACTAGTGATTACCGCTTGCGTAAATTGGTATGGTGACGTGAGTTACTGGTTTAACGCCCCGGACATATTTAGGGTTATCCCGCCGCCTTGGCTTGACGCTGTGCTCACTGGATTAGCGCTCTGTTATGTGGCCAATCACATAGTCAGCCGGCTTGGGTTTCCTCTGGTGAGCCTACTTAGCTTATGGATGTATGTACTTATTGCGCTAGTGTGCGCCGCAACCATGTATGCCCCTGGCATTAGTTTGGCGGTATTAATCTTATTGCTAGGTTTTTATGGCAGTAATCGCCAGTTGTTAGGCCTTGGGATTGCCTCTTTGCTCTGTTATGTCAGTTACTATTATTACCAGTTAGACACGAGTTTATTGCTAAAAGCCCAAAGCTTATTGCTGCTAGGCGTTGTCTTATTGGCGGCGCGCTGGGCGTTAGTGCGAGGAGCTAAGACTCAGCAAGGAGTAACCCATGAATAAGTTAGTGGTTGTCATCACCTTAGGAGTAATTCTTGCGGCGGTTAATTGGTCTATTTATCAAAAAGAGCAGTTGATAGCCCACGGCCAAGGCATGTATTTAGCGCTTGTCCCTGTGGATCCGCGCTCGCTGATGCAGGGCGATTATATGGCATTAGGTTTTGCCTTGGCTGAGCAAGTTGCGGCCGCGCTGCTTGTTACTAATAATACCCGCGCAACCGCTACAGTGGATCTTGCTGAGGGTGTTGATAATAGCGGCAGTATTGAAGGTAGCGACACTAGCGAGAGCGGCGAGATAGCTGACGAGAATCTTTCTACAAGTGCTGAAATCAGCTTTGTTGATAGCTCAAATCATGATGGCTTAGTGTTGGTGGCACTCGATGATAATCAGCAAGCGAGTTTCCTGCAAATTTATAATGGCAAGGCGCTCGGCGCGAAGCAATTACTGATTAAATATCGTTTGCGCGATGGCGAGATTAAGCTTGCTAGTAATGCTTTCTTTTTTGAAGAAGGCCAAGCTGCGGCGTTTGAGTCTGCTCGCTTTGGATACTTTAAAGTCGCAACTAATGGCGATTTATTGTTGGTGAGTTTGCACGATAAAGACTTTCGCAATCTAGCGCCGTCAGTAAGCGCTGGGAATTAAGCGCTGGGAATTAAGCGTTGGTAACTAAGTGCTACGAACTAAGCGCTGTAGGCAGAAATAAACAAAAAGGCGTGAAGCTTATTCTTCACGCCTTTTTTGTTGAGGCAGCGGCGTTAACACCTTTATTTGATCTAGGCTTGCCTGCAGTTAATCGCGGTTAGCGCGCAGCTTCTGCAATATCGAGCTCATTGTGGATCAGTACCACGCACTGAGAAGCAAATAGCATCTTAGGGCCTAGGCTAATTTTCTCTGCGCCTAGACGCTTTAAGGTATTAAAGCTCTTTTTTGGCATAGGAATATGATCTGTCAGTAAAAAACATGGATTAGGCGCAAATTCGACATCACGAATCGAGCTGCCTTTTTTATCCATCATATACAGTTGATAATCTTCTGAGAGATCTTTAACCAACTTTTCAAAGCTAGTGGTGCTGACGGTAATACCGCTTTTAACCTGCCTAACTTGTTCCTTTTCCATGCCTTTTGATAATTGCAGCGCTGTGGCTATGGTGTTGATTAAGGCTTGCTCGTGAAAGCCACCTAAATCATGGATAAGGTTAGGTTGAAAGCAAATGGTTCGAGAGTAATCTTGAGTGCTTTCAAGCACTAAATACACAATCACATCATCACGATGAGACTGGGCCACAAAAATGGTATTCATTAATGTGTGCGCCAAAATTTCGGTATGGGCATCTTGGCCAACGGCGGCTAAAAAGGCTTGATTGTCGGTCGGGGCTGCTCGGGCTCGTAATACAAAGGCACGCATGGGATCTAAGTCCTAATGAGTCAAAATAATAAAATGAATGCAGATGTTGACGGCCTGTCAGCATCAGAGGCTATGGCGCATTATCGCTGTTTTACACCCGCAAGTAACGGTATTAATGGTGCCGCCTGGCAAAATTAGCGCCATATCCTATGGTGTTAATATCAACGGGAGACGGCTTAACTTGCTGACATCTCAATTAATTTAGCGGAGGCGAGTATGGCGGATATGGAAAAGGCGCTGGCAAGTCAATTGGCCAATATTGAAACTCGTAGCGGTAAAACCATGGCGGAATTAATGACGATTGTGAATCAAAGTGGCTTAGTTAAACATAGCGAACGACTCGCTATGCTAAAAACCGCTTATGGTATGGGCCATGGTGATGCCAATGTAGTCGTGCATATGGCAAAGCAATCCCAAGCCGTTACAGCGCCCATACCCTTAAGTGATGAAGAGCTGTTAACTAGCTTATATCCTGATAAAAAAGCGCCGCTACTTATTATTCATCAGGCGTTACTTGTCACGCTTAATAGCTTGGGGCCATTTATCATAGCGCCGAAACAAAACTACATAAGTTATCGGCGGAATAAGCAGTTTTGCATGATAGGGCCTGCCACTAATAGTCAGATTGAAATCGGTCTTAATATTAAGCACTTGGAAGCGGATGAACGCTTAAAAGTCATGCCAGCAGGGCAAATGTGCCAGTATAAACTGCGCTTAAGCTCAGTAGTTGAGATAGATACTAAGGTCATTTCTTGGTTAGAGGCCGCTTATTTGGCGGCGGGTTAACTGCGCCTCCTTTATTAGTGCTAAGCAGCGCCACTCCTTAATAACACTTCTTCAAATCGCACCTTTTTCTCATCAATTCATACCTTAAGTTTGCCATGGCTGGCATGGATTATGGCTAGACGCTCAGCGGCATATCATCTACTCTGCGAGGGAAATTTCTTATTGATTCAATTAGTAGAGCCTATGCGCCATATCGCAGTAACAGGCCGAGTAAAGGACGTACATGTTTAATTTTGATCATTATAATCCGACTCGTATTTGCTTTGGGCAAGGTCAAGTGCAGCAGCTTGATAGCTTAATTCCTCAGGATGCCCAGGTATTGATTTTATTGGGCGGCGATAGTGCGCGGCGCTTTGGCACTTTAGCCGAAGTGCAGCAAGCCTTAGGTGAGCGCATTGTTTTTGAATTTAATGGTATTGAGCCCAATCCCAGTTATGAAACCTTAATGCAAGCCGTAGCGCTAGTGCATGAGCATAAGATTGATTTCTTGCTGGCGGTTGGCGGTGGCTCTGTGATTGATGGCACTAAGTTTGTTGCGGCTGCGGCGCTTTATGACGGTGAGCCTTGGGAGATTTTGCAAAGCTTTGGCGCTAATGTCACAAAGGCGCTGCCATTAGGCACGGTATTAACTTTACCAGCCACCGGCAGTGAAATGAACTGCGCTGCTGTAGTGACTCGCCAATCACTGCAAGCTAAATTGCCTTTTAGAAACCCATGTGTGTATCCGCAGTTTTCGATTCTTGACCCCACCAAAACTTACACCTTACCGCCGCGTCAAGTTGCCAATGGTGTGGTGGATGCGTTTGTGCATATTACCGAGCAGTATTTAACTTACCCAGTGAACGCCGCGGTGCAGGATAAATTTGCTGAAGGTTTGCTGCAAATATTGATTGAGCTTGGGCCGCAAGTATTAAACGACCCACAAAACTACGATATTCGGGCCAATTTAATGTGGACAGCCACCACAGCCCTTAATGGCACCTTAGCCTCCGGCGTACCCCATGACTGGGCGACCCACATGATAGGTCATGAGTTAACCGCGCTGTATGATATCGACCATGCCCGCACTTTAGCCATTATTCTGCCGGCATTGCTGACAGTGACTCAAACGGCAAAACGCGAGAAATTACTGCAATATGCCGAGCGCGTATGGCAGATTCGTGATGGCAGTGAGCAGCAAAAAATCACTCAAGCTATCGCTAATACTCGCGCCTTTTTTGAAACCATGGGGTTACCTACGCGTTTAGCTGCTTATGATTTATCTCAAGCAGCAATCGATAACGTGTTAGCTCAGTTAGAGCAGCACGGCATGGTGGCCTTAGGTGAGCACGAAGATATCGATGTGATTAAGAGCCGTGAAATTTTAACCTTAGCCTTATAAGCCAACGGATAAGATTGTTATAGCTGTAATGGTTGGTGTAATTATTTCTGTAATTACTGTCTTAATAACCAATAGCGCAGTAGTTTAAAATGCGCGCGCTATTGGTAATTTTTTAATAATTTGATAATGTGAGCTCAGCTTGGACAGCATATCGTAATCGCACAGGGATATTTGCAGAGTCATTACTATGGATAGTCAGTCACCCCCAGTTGTTATCGCCAAACAAATAGTGACCATTAAGCCCAGTCTGCTGGCTTGGGCGCTCATCGCCCTCGTCGTAAGCTATTTAAGTGTATTGGGATTCAATCTTCTTATGCCCTTAGGTTATGCCATTTTATTGGTATTTACGGCGGCGTTTACTGCTTGCGCCTTTTATCTCGCTCACTGCGCTAAAAATCATTTAGTTCATATTCAACAAGATGATCGCTGTGATGGCGGTTCAAATTAATTAGACATTCATACGTATAGATGGCTATAATTCGAGCGCAAATTTTTTGCACTCGTCAACTTTAAATGGTGCCTGCTTTTGAGTGGGATAATCGGGAAATCAGTGCGATGCTGATACTGCCCCCGCAACGGTGAATGGTGAGTAAACAGTGCGTTTAGGCGTTAATAACTGTTTACGTGCGTAATAGCAGAACCTAAGTCCGGAGACCGGCCTTTAAAGCGATTTCAGTGATTTCGGTGGGCAGATCCTGAGGTGCGATTTCACGCAGGCTTAATTGACTGTGCGCGGCGATATTGCCCCATTTCCTTAGAATAAAACAGGTAAATGGGAAGATGACACAGATGAAAGCGACTCAACTCGCGGTTTTACTTGGGCTGTTATTAAATGGTCAAGTGGCTGCGAGCAATAACGATGTAGAACATATCTTAGTCTTAGGTCGCAGCGATGCCGACATTATGGCCATGGCTGCCAATGTGCAAGTCATAGGTGAACTCGCTATAGCCAATAGCGGTGCCACCAATCTAATTGACTTACTGCGCGGCGTAAATGGCATCCAAATCTCGGATAATAATACCCAAGCGACTATTGCTATGCGCGGCTTTACAGGCTCGCAAGCGTCCAATAACACCTTAATTTTACTTGATGGCCGCAGACTCAATAATATTGATCTTGCGGCGCCTGCGCTGCGCGCCATTCCCTTAAGTTTAGTGAAAAGCATTGAAGTCTTATCGGGCAGTGCCGGCGTATTATATGGCGACCAAGCGGTAGGCGGGGTGATTAATATCATTACTCGTAAACCTGAAAATAACGGCGCTAATGTGCAATTAGGCGGCGGCAGTTTTGAGAGTTATCAAGGCCAAGGCGACGTTTATGGCCGCTTTAATCAAGACTGGAGTTATTACGGTTCTGCCAGTTTACATAGCTCAGATAATTATCGCGCCCATAATGACTCCGACACCGGCTCTGCTTTAGCGCGCATTAATTATGATGATACTAAGAGCAGTTTTTACGCTGAGGCGAGTTATTTTGATAATAAAGTACAATCTCCAGGCGCGTTAACCGCCGCGCAATTTGCCGCCGACCCAAGGCAAGCGTCTAGTCCTGACACTAAAGACTATCAGCATGATATGACCAATGCTTGGCGTCTTGGCGCTAGTCATCAACTAAATTCTGTGTGGACCTTAGTGGCTGATGCCGATTATAGCGATAGCTTAGTGACCTCTGTGAACTGGGGCAGCGCTGGGCGCAATGAGCGCAGCCTTTTTAGTATCATGCCTAAGGTGTTAGCTAACTTTGCGACCGACCGCGGCCCTATGACCATGATAGTGGGCGGTGATTTTACCCGCGGCACTTCAGAATTTAGTTTTGGGCGTGAAAATACCCAAAGCGTGAGCAGTGGCTATGTGCAGGCCACTGTGCCATTAAACTCAAGCTTAAGTTATGTGGTGGGTGGCCGTTACGCTGAAGCGCGCGATCATTTGTTTGATAATAACGTATACCCAGGTGGGGTTGAGTTATCACAAGATGCGACCGCTTTTGAATTGGGGCTAAATTATCGTCCAAGCAATGATGTGCGTTGGTACATTCGCATGGATGATAACTTTCGCTTTGCCAAAGTGGATGAGCAAGCTTACACCCCTAAAGGTGTGATTGGGCTTAAACCACAAACTGGGCGCTCTTATGAAACTGGAGTGGACTGGGCGTATTCCGCGCTTAATTTAAGCCTTAACCTTTATCGCTTAGATTTAGAAGATGAAATTATCTTTGATAGTAATCCCGAATTAACCCCAGAAGGTGGCGCCTTTAATGGCGCCAATATTAATGCTGAAGCATCGCGGCGCTATGGCGTTAATACCTCAGCGACGTGGCAATTACCGCAAGACTTTGAGCTGATTGGTGAGTATCAATATATCGATGCTAAGTTAACCGAAGGGGTTAATCAAAATAAGCGTTTATCTTGGGTGGCGCCGCACACAGGGCGAGTGCAACTGAGCCAAACACTTGGTGAGCATTGGCAGTGGCAAGTTGAAGGGGTATTTACTTCATCACGCTTTGTGGAAGGTGATAGTGCCAATGTTGATAGTAAATTGCCGTCTTACGGATTAATGAATCTGGCGGCGAATTATTATTTGGATGATTGGAGCTTGAGCATGCGTATTGATAACGTATTGGATAAGCAATATGTGGCTTCTAGTTATTACAGTGCAAACGGCAATGGCTATTATTCTGGTACGGGTCGCAATCTGCAATTGACCCTGCAATATCAGTTTTAACTAAGATTCGCCCGAGAGGATTAGCAAGATTGTTAATATCTCGGGCGCAATACTTGTAAAAGCTTGACCCTATGGTTATTTTTAGGGGAGACACTTGTGTTAGCACACGATAAAAATAACCATAATCAGGCTCCCTCTATCATGACAGAATTAGAGCAGTTGGTGTTCCAGCAAATTCGTTCCATTATGGGCAATGAAGAACAAATTCTTGGCCGAAAAGGAACCTTACTCCCCCTAAAAAAGGCCATTATTGCCGATGGCGATATTCAAAATGTGATTGATATTGTGGCGAGCGATCCCGCACTTTCAGCCCATTTATTATGGCGCTCAAATACGGCCGCAAGCTCTAGCGGTCAAAGTAAAAATCGCAGTATTAAAGAAGCCTTGATTCGTCTCGGTCAAATCAATATCTATCGTTATGCCTTCTCTTTTTATTTAAAAGAGCGGCTGGATGAATTGCCACAACCCTATAAAAAGTTAGTGTTTGGCTATTGGAAGTTAAACGAGAATATTGCTGAAGATGCCATGCTGTGCCTAAAAGAGCTCGAAGGCCTAAAAGTCGATGCCGATGAATTGCAAACCATCGCCTTATTTAGCGTGTTTGGCCAAATTATCGCATTAACGGCTTTTGCCTATTTAAATGCCAAAGCTGAGCAAACCATTCCACTTGAAGTCATGAAAAGTATTATCGATCATGAGCAGCAGTCATTAACCTTAGATGCCTTTGAAGCGCTGCAATTAGATCAAGAACTGATAGATGAGTTTTTGATTGCCCATAATCTCAATCAATCCACTAATCCCAATTCCGCCGGCCTGATTTTACGACGGGTGTTATCGCGCCGCGGCTTATTACTCAATCCTTTGTGAGCTAGCGAGGCTATGCCTAACTAGCTCTATCATGGGTGCTATTTAGCTTAGTGCTGCAGTTCTTGATGACTTAAGGATTGAATGCAGGCTTGCAGCGGCTGATTAAGCGCATCGCTTTTGCGATAAGCGGCAAACAGTGGTCTGAAAAAGCCTTTATCACCTAAACGTAAACTTACTAATGGATAGGCCTTAAGCTCCTTCAGCGCCCAGTGCGGTAGCGCTGCTACACCTTGTGCTTGCAGCAGTAATTTCGCCACTTGCCCTAAGCTATCACAAGGAATTTCCTTGCCCAGAGTAATACCTGCAGGTTCTAAAAAATGCTGCACTAATTCGGTTTTGGCAGGCAAGAGCGGAAAACTAAATAAGGTCAGGCCCGCTAAATCTTGCGCTTGAATTTGTTGGCGCTCTGCTAGTGGATGATTAGCGGCCACCAATAAGCGAATCTCATAATCAAATACATGCTGATAGGCAAGCGCTGGGTCGCGGCTGAGCTTAGAAGTTAATACCAAGTCTTGCTGGCCGCTCACGAGTGAATGTAGCGCCGCTTGTGGATGCTGACTGGTTAACTGTAATTCGCTGCTACTTAATTCCTGACGCTTATTTTCAGCCACTTGGGCTAACCAGCCATTTAATACTGGCCAATGCGCGGCGGCGCGAATTTTAGGGGGCGCTTGCGTTGAGCCATGCTTTAACTGCTGCTCGGCGTGCTGCACTTTTGGCAAGATATCTTCAGCTAATTTCAGCAGCCTTGCGCCTTCTTCGGTAAAACATAAGGGCTTACTCTTACGAATAAATACCGGCGAGTTGATTCTAGTTTCTAGCTCTTTAATCTGATGAGAAAGCGCCGATTGGGTCACAAAACGCAGTTTAGCCGCTGCTGCTAAGCTGCCGCTTTCCTTAAGAGCCAAAAGGGTTCGTAAATGTCTGAGCTCAATCATAAGTCCACTCTTAGCGCTTAGGTTTGGTTCATTGTTGCTCAAGATTAGCACAGCAAACTTCTGGACGTCTAGATGGTTGCCGCTTTAAATTTACAACCACTTAGCTAACTATTAACCATGGTGGGCTTGACTCATTTTTTAAGCGCAGCCGTCTATACTGAGTAAAAAACACCAAGGAGCAAGTTATGAGCCATACCTATAAGATTATTGAATTGACAGGATCGTCGCCCATTAGTAGTGATGAAGCCATCCGCAATGCCATCGCATCGGCAGCCGAAACCTTAGATCATTTACGTTGGTTTGAAGTTATCGAAACTCGCGGTCATTTAGAAAATAATGCCGTGGCTCATTGGCAGGTGACGATTAAGCTTGGTTTTACCTTAACGCCTCACAGTTAAGCATTGGGCTGCACACAAGGCAGCCTAATGGCATTTATCAATAGGATTAGGCGTCGCGGCTTAATCCTTTTTCAATAATGCGAATCAAGCGCGCTGTTTTACGGTCTTGATTAACTTCTGCTTGTAACTGGCGAGTAAGCGCCCAAGTAAAGTGCTCTAGCAGCATGCTATCGTGTGGGTACTGCTCTAATTTAGCCTTAAGCGCCGCAATAATATCGCTATGACTTGGCGCATTGCCGAGCGCTACTGAAATATTTCTTAACCAGCGCCTATGGCCAATGCGCCGAATAGGGCTGCCTTCCGTTTTGGCTAAAAAATATGTTTCATCCCATGCAAATAAGCTTAAAAGATTAGTATCTTGCCAAACATCGCGAGTTTGAAAATCTGCTTCCTGACTTAAAGGCGCGGCGCGGTTGTAAGGGCACACCAATTGGCAATCATCACAGCCATAAATTCGATTCCCTATGAGGGGGCGCAGATGTTCAGCAATCGGGCCATCTAATTCAATGGTTAAATAAGAGATGCAGCGCCTAGCATCAACGGTAAAAGGCGCAACTATGGCGCCCGTTGGGCAGCTGGTGATGCAAGCGGTGCAAGCCCCACAGTCTTGCTGATTGGGTGTATCTATGGGGAGCGGTAAGTTAATCAGTAACTCACCTAGAAAAAACCAACTGCCAGCTTCTTCACTGAGTAATAAGGTGTGTTTTCCCGTCCAGCCAAGACCAGCCTTGTGCGCTAATGGCCGCTCTAATATGGGCGCTGAATCCACAAACGGGCGATAGTCTGTGTGCCACTCACTAAAGGTGGCAAGCTCTGCCGCAATTTTATCGCCAAGCTTTTTAAGGCGTTGCCTTAATAGCTTGTGGTAATCACGGCCGCCAGCATAGCGAGAGATATAGCCATGCATCGGCTCTTTAAGTTCACGGGTAAAACGGGCGTTAGTCGGTAAATAATCCATGCGCGCACTAATGACTCGAACGCAGCCTGGGTGCAACTCATGGGGGCGGGCACGCATCATGCCGTGCTGCGCCATATAGTTCATGTCACCGTGATAGCCTTGGTCTAACCACGCTTGCAGCTTAGGTTCATGGCTGCTTAAGTCGGTATCAGTAATACCGATTGCGGCAAAGCCTAGTTCTTGCCCCCATAGTTTAATTTGAGTGGCTAAGTGGGCTAATTGAGTTGAACTGAGTGGACAAGCTGGCGACATGGCGTACAAGGTATAGAAATAATGTGGCTAGTTTACCTTGCCTAAGGGTGAGCGCCAAATCACAGCCACATGGACATTTAGCCTAAAGGTAAGCGACAGAGTGAGTTCAGCGCTAATAGCTTGTTTCTGTTATAATCGCGTCCTTGTTTATGGCTTAGGTATGACTAAGCCATAGTGATGGTCAAAGCCCTTGATAGTGGCTTGGCCACAACGTACTTAAATTTGATTGGATTTAATTTTTAGGAATCGCGAATGACCTCAGTAAAAAAATGGCTCTTGGCCGTGGGAGCTATGGCGCTCTCAACGCCTGCGTTGGCAAGCTCGAGCTTAGAGACCAGTGGTGACATAGTGCACTTAGCTTTGCCAGTTAGTGCGCTTGCCGCCACAGTGTTTTATGAAGAGGGCGATGCAGGCATGTGGCAGCTCGCAAAAGCTGCGGTATCAGCGCGCTTAATTACTGAAGGCTTAAAACTTGCGGTTTATAAAGAGCGCCCAGATGGCAGTGGCAATGACTCGTTTCCGTCTGGCCACACCACAGATAGTTTTATGGCAGCGACATTTATTCAGCAGCGCTATGGCTGGCAATATGGCGCGCCAGCCTATGTTGCCGCGACTTTTGTGGCTTATAGCCGCGTTGAGAGTGACAAGCATTATGTCGGTGATGTGCTTGCGGGCGCAGCCATTGGCGCATTAGCGGGTTGGTACTTTACTGACCCTTATGAAAATATAAATATCACGCCAATAGTAGGCAATGGCCAGTATGGTCTGTATATTAGCGGCCGTTTCTAATCGTTAGAGAATTCCTATGACTGAAGTAAGTGCTCAATACCGCGAAACCGCTCGCCTCGCTGCCATTAACGTTGCGGCGCAAGTGTTTCCTATGAATGAGATGCCAGAAAGCTTGCATGAAGCTTTTGCCGATCTGTATGAGCAATTAATGCTAGATAGTGATAGCTTGTTTTCCACTCATTATCAGGCCATTCCTGCCAGTGCCCGCGCGTTAATCAGTGACGCTGAGTTTCATGGTTTCTTCATTGGTCACGCTTGGTTAAAGCTGACCATGGCTGGCCAAGAAATCGCTGACCGTCAGGATTCAGAGGATGCTGTTAATGAACAGGCTTATGCGGGTATCTTCGCTAAGCTGATTGAGCAGGCGCTCAAAGAAAGCATTAAGAAGCTGAAAAAAGCCCGTACCGATCGCTCTATGCTTAATGCGATTAAGCAAGTGATTGCGTAAGGCTTGTCAGCATAAAAAAAACCGCCGAAAGGCGGTTTTTTTATGGGTAACGATTTAGAAGGAGGTGCGCTTATAGCTGCGATACTCGGGCTTCCAAAAGTTACTTTCAATCGCTTGTCTTAATATTTCATTGGTGGTCGGCAGTGCTAGGTCTTGATCCATAGCCACGCGGCCAACAGCAAAGGCAATGTATTGGCTCACGGCATGAATATCTTCAAGTTTCGGCAATAAGCCGCCTTCACCATCGCTGGCTAACGGTGAGCATTCAGCCAAGGCGCGGCTGGATGCCATTAGCATTTCATCGCTAACGCGGCGCGCGCCGCTCGCTAATACGCCAAGGCCTATGCCTGGGAAGATAAAACTATTATTGCACTGCGCAATTTCATAGGTTTTACCTTCATACACCACAGGCTCAAACGGGCTACCTGTGGCCACTAACGCCTGACCTTGAGTCCAGTGGATTAAGTCTTTAGGGGTAGCTTCTACACGGCTAGTGGGGTTAGACAGCGGGAAGATAATAGGTCGTGGGCAATGGCTATGCATGGCCTTAATAATTTCTTCAGTAAATAAGCCTGGCGCGCCGCTTACACCTATTAATACGGTAGGTTTTGCGTTATTCGCGACATCAAGTAAAGAGACATTATCATTGCCGTTTTGCCACTGGCCTATCGCATCGGCTTTTTGCCCAAGCTTAGCTTGGAAGCTCAATAGATTCGGCATGTTATCGAGTAATAATCCCCAGCGGTCGACCATGTAGATTTGGCTGCGTGCTTGCTCATCACTGATGCCTTCAGACACCATTTGCGCAATGATGGCTTCAGCTATGCCGCAGCCAGCGCTACCGGCGCCAAGAAAGGCCACTCGTTGATCTTTAAGCTGGCTACCGGCGGCTTTGCAGGCTGCCAGCAATGAGCCAACAGTCACCGCCGCTGTGCCTTGAATATCATCATTAAAGCAGCAGTATTTATCTTTATAGCGCTCAAGTAGTGGCATGGCATTCTTTTGCGCAAAATCCTCAAATTGAATCAGGGCATTAGGCCAGCGGCGCTGCACGGCTTGCATAAAGGCTTCCACAAAGTTGGCGTATTCCTCACCACCAATGCGCGGATGACGCCAGCCCATATACATAGGATCTTCTAATAAATTAGGATTATCCGTGCCCACATCTAAGGTGATAGGCAAGGTATACGCCGGGCTTATGCCGCCGCAACTTGTGTACAGTGACAACTTACCAATAGGAATCCCCATGCCACCAATGCCTTGATCGCCAAGGCCTAAAATGCGCTCGCCATCGGTAACTACTATGACTTTAACTTTATGACGGGTGGAGTTATTTAAGATGTCATCAATGCGGTCTTTATTGGGATAGGACACAAATAAACCGCGGTTACGGCGATAATCCTGAGAGAAACGCTCGCAGGCTTTACCCACAGTCGGGGTGTAGATGATGGGCATCATCTCGGTAATATGGTTTTGAATTAACCGATGAAACAGGGTTTCATTGGTGTCTTGAATATTACGCAGATAAATATGCTTATCGACATCACGACTAAAGCTTTTGAACTGATCGTAGGCACGCGAGGCTTGCTCTTCAATGGTTTCAATCACGTGTGGCACTAAGCCTTCGAGATTGAAAAACATCCGTTCTTCGTGGCTAAATGCACTGCCTTTATTGATTAACGGTGCTTCGAGAATGGCAGGACCTGCGAAAGGGAGATACAGAGGGCGTTTATTATCTTCCATGGTAAACCTTGTTTGGCATTAGAGTTATAGAAAGTTCAATGCGTTAAGGTTAACACGGAATGTGATCTTTGTTGTATTTGTCGGCTGCTTTTTGTGCAAAATCAATCGCAGCCGAGCATCAATGACGATGAGGGTCTTATTTTTCGCGGTGAATTAAGCCTAAGCCTTTAATGGTGTAGCGCAGAATTTGATCGCCACAATTGCGATAATTCTTGTGCTCAGGCTTTTGGAATAATGCGCCTAATTCTGATTTAGAAAGACGAAAATCAGCCATCTTAAGAGCCGCTAAAATATCATCATCTTTTAACTGCAAGGCAATTTTGATTTTACGTAAAATCATATTGTTATTGAGTTCAGTCAGAGGCTTTGGCAATTCTGCGCCTTCTTTCAAACCGCGTTTTTCAATAATAATGCCATCTAAAAAGCGGCATAACAGTTCATCGCTTAGCAATACAAACCCAGCGTCTTCTTCTTTTTTCATAAAGGCCAATAATTCAGCCTCAGTCATAGCCGCACCCATCTTCTTAAATATTTTTAAGGCATGAGTGTTGTTATAGTTGAAGATGTAGCGAATCTGTCTAAATTTATCGTTGTTTATCATGGTTTTCCAGCATTTATATGCGATGACTGAGCAGCATTTATCGCGGCTCTAGCGGGTTGACATAGCTAGTTAAAAAGCTTGTAGAAATATTGCGCGGGATAATAGCACAGATTGCGGGCTGAGATCGATGCAAACGCTGAGCGCGCCTCCAAAGGGCTGCGTGTTGGCGCTTTACATGGCGCATAAAAAAAGCGGCTACAAGGCCGCTTTTTTATATCAATTGAGCCTTATTAAAAAGGATCAATTAATTCAGTCATTTGATTAGTTTTTTAATCGAGTTACTTAATTTGAGTTACTTGATTTGAGTCGCGGCCCACTTGGCGCGATTATTTGGGCTTTCACCTAAGTTATGCTCGGCGCGATAGCTCTTATAAGCTTCAGCGTCCAATTGCACTAAAGTGACTTCCACATCAAGAATTAGCTTACATTCTTTTTTGATGCGCCAAGCGCAAGTAGTGTAAAGCTCAGTTAACGGCAATGAGCTTAAAAATTCTGGATTGTATTGGGTATACACAGCTTGAGTTGGGTACACCACGAACGCTAAGCGGCGCTTAGGCTCCTGCTTAAACAAGGTTTCAATACCATCACAAGTATCAGCAACACGCAGTTCAATGGTTTCATCGATTTCGAGCAGTTTCTTTTGCACTAATTCAGGCGCAATAGTGGTACCCGCTTCCCAAGCAAGCACTTGCTCTACGGTTGTTTGGGTTAACTGTGCAAGTAGCTGTGCATCTAGGCCGAGAGACATGCGTAAATATTGCATCTCAACAGCATTTAAATCAGGTTGCTTTGCCATAATTATTATCCTATTGCTTACCAATTAGCAGTGGGCTAGCCACACGTTGTCCACCCATTCCCAGAAGGATTCCCAAGTGGTTTCTTCGTCAAGATAGCCATCTTGCCATAAATAAACCCTACCTTCTTGATCTATACAATAAAAATCATCACCAACTTGACAAATCGGCAATAAATCCCGCGGCAGGCCAATGGACCAAGCGTAAGAGGCGACTTCAGGTAAATAGGTGTGGGAGCTCGGGTCTGATACTGTTACTGGCTCAATACGGCCAACAATCACATCGCTGGCATACAGCAAAAACTCTTTTAGTTCTCGAGGAAAGCCGATTAATAGTTGTTCTTCGGCTTGCACCAGTTGGTCATACTCAGGTAATTCCAACGGGACGGGAACGGTTTGGTTAAGTTCCTGCAGGCGTTCAATCAATTCATTCATGTGATGTTCCGCTATCTAAATTTGGCGGCAGTATAGCCTTTTGTGGTTAAGGCTGGCTAATCGTTTGTGAGGCGAACTCGATAAAAAGGCTGCGCCAAAATGGCGCAGCCTTAGGGGATTGCTATGGGTTATTACAGCGAATCTGGCGTGATAATCACGATTACCAGATTTTGACTCTTTGGTCCTCAGGCAGATACATGCCATCGCCAGGTTTTACATCAAAGGTTTGATAGAATTCTGGCATGTTAGCGAGCGAGCCAATGGCGCGGAACTTACCCGGTGAGTGCGGGTCAGTGGCAACCCGGTTACGCATGGCTTCATCTTTAAGCTTGCTGCGCCAGATTTGGCTAAAGCCAATAAAGAAACGCTCATTACCACTTAAGCCATCAATGACAGGGGCTTGTTGGTTATTTAAGGACATTTGATAGGCTTTATAGGCGATAGTGACCCCAGATAAATCGCCAATATTCTCGCCTAAAGTAAGCTCGCCATTCACGTGTAAATCATCAAAGACTTTATAGCCATTATATTGCTTGATGAGGGTGTTACCGCGCAGAGTAAACTCGGCTAAGTCTTTTTCTGTCCACCAATCTTTAAGGTTGCCATCACCATCAAATTTAGCGCCTTGGTCATCAAAACCATGGCCCATTTCATGGCCAATCACAGCGCCAATACCGCCGTAATTGACGGCATCATCGGCATCCATAGTAAAGAAGGGCGGTTGCAAAATCGCCGCAGGGAACACGATTTCATTCATGGTCGGGTTGTAGTAGGCATTGACGGTTTGCGGCGTCATAAACCATTCCCACTTTCTTATTGGGCCGCCAAGCTTTTCTAACTCTAATTGATGATTAAGGCGATTGGCGTTGACTATGTTGCCGACCAGATCGCTAGCGCTTATGGTCAGGGCTGAATAATCGCGCCATTGGTCAGGATAGCCAATTTTAGGATTAAACTTAGCCAGCTTTTCTTTGGCAGCGACTTTAGTTTCTGGGCTCATCCAGCTGAGTTCATCAATGCTTTGGCCATAAGCGGAGCGCAGGTTTTCAACTAACTGCTGCATTCTTTGTTTGGCTTCTGGGGTGAAGTGACGCTTGATATAAATCTTGCCGACAATTTCACCGAGCACGCCATTAACGTTATCTACCCCAAGCTTCCATCTAGGTTTTGGCTCGGCTTGACCGTTAAGGGACTTGGCGAAAAACGCGAAGTTTTCATCGTTAAGAGGCGTGCTTAAGTCGCTCGCAAACTGAGTTAATAACTGCCATGTGAGGTAGGTTTTCCACTCTGGCAGAGTATCTTGGTTAATCAGCTTACCCATACCAGTAATAAAGCTTGGCTGGTTAATAATAATTTGAGCTTGTTTATCAACGCCAAGGGCGGTTAAGTAAGCTTGCCAATCAATGCCAGGACTTAAGGTCGCTAAATCTTTAGTGGCAACAAGGTTGTAGGTTTTAGTGCTATCGCGCGTTTCCACTTTATCCCAATGCAGCTTAGCTATGTCGGTTTCTAGGGCTAACACTTGCTTAGCGCTTTCTTCTGGATTGGCTAAGCCTGCCAAGGTAAACATTTTGGCAATATGAGCAAGATAGGCTGCGCGAATTTCTAGGTATCTGGGTTCAGCAGATAAGTAATAATCGCGGTCGGGTAAGCTTAATCCCGCTTGCCAAATGTGGGCAGCATAACGGGTTGAATCTTTGGCATCGGCATTAATATAAAACGCAAATGGTGTGCCGCCGCCCATGATTTGGCTTTGGGCAAAATAGCTCATTAATTGCGATGGGCTGGCGATAGCATTGATCTCAGCAAAATATGGCTTAAGTGGCGTGACACCAAGTTTATCTATGGTGGCTACATCCATATAGGCGCGATATAAGTCGGCCACCTTTTGCTCGTCACTGCCTGGGGTGAGGTTAGGCGTTGCGGCCACTTCTTCAATAATGGTTTTAACGTCTTGCTGGGCTTGCTCACGTAAATCATAAAAGGCGCCAATGCTCACTTGATCGCCAGGAATTTCGGCATTGTTTATCCAAGCGCCATTCACATAGGTATAAAAGTCATCTTGCGGGCGCACTGAACTGTCAAAGTTTTCAAAATCAATTCCGGAGCTCAGCTCTTGCTTAACCGCAGCGGCAACTTTAGATACCGCAGGGCTTGCAGCCTCTGTAGTTGGCGTTGCGGCTTGCTGGCTAATATCGCTTGGATTACAGGCCGTTAACAGCGAGATTGCTGACACACATACGCTGCCTAAGATTAACTTGCGCATAAATATCCCTTGTTATAGTGAGCCCTGACATGGGCAATGACGCCTATGGTATGTGGTGTTGCAATAATGTAAAGCTAATGGGTGTTTTTTCAGTCGTTCTACTGAATAAAAAATGTAACTAAAATTTTGTCGAGGCTTATGGGCGGTATCACAAGCCTTGTTAGCTTAGTTTGGCTATAATCGGCAGCTATTTGATTGGGTGGGTATGACAGTGCGTCTTGATAAATACATATGTGAATCTACTGGCTTGACTCGTTCTTTAGCTAAACGAGCGCTTAAGCGTGGAGAGATAAAGGTTGATGGCATCATGGTAAAAGATGCCTCATTACAGCTAGTGGATGGCAGTATTGTGACTTTCAATGATGAGGTTATCCAAGTGCTGGGTAATCGCTACATCATGCTCCATAAGCCGCAAGGCTATATTTGTTCAACCCAAGATGAAGTGCATCAGTCAGTATTAAATCTGCTGGATGTGCCTCAAGTGGAAAAACTGCATATTGCTGGCCGTTTAGATGTCGATACCACAGGGCTAGTGCTAATAACTGATGATGGCCAATGGTCGCATCAAGTGACATCCCCTAAAAAGCAGTGCGCTAAGCGCTATCGGGTGGAACTAGCTGAACCTGTAACTGAAGAGCTCATCGAACCTTTTGCTACGGGTTTAGCGCTGCGCGGTGAAGATAACCCGACCTTGCCAGCTAAGCTTGAAATTTTGGCCTCCCATGAGGCGTTATTAACCATTAATGAAGGCAAATATCATCAAGTAAAACGGATGTTTGCTGCTGTGGGTAATAAGGTGGTGGCTTTGCATCGTGAACAAATCGGCGCGATTGAACTGGATAGTGATTTAGCTGAAGGTGAATGGCGTCTGTTAACCGCTGCAGAAGTTGCCAGTATCGGCGCTTAAGTTGGCGTGAGTTAATATAAGTGCTTGCGCATTAAGTGTTGTTTAGCATTAACCGCAGCCAATAAAGAAGGGCTTGCCACTGGCAAGCCCTTTTTGTTTTTAAGCCAATATCATTTGTTATGAATGGTATTTCTTATGAGGGCTACGACGGCGAATAGCGGCGCCCAAGCCTAATAGCATCAGCAAACCGCCACCTAAACTACCGCCATCTGGGGTGATTTCAGGGTCTGGCGTTGGCTCCAGAGTTGGTGGTGGCACTGGCGTTGTTGGCGGAACCGTAGTTGGTGGTGGTACCGGTGTTGGTTCTGGAGTAGTTGGTGGCACAGGCGTCGGTGTCGGTTCGACGCCATCAGATACCACAGTTAGGGTAAAGCTTGTAGTCACTGCATCATTGTTGAATGCTAGATCGTAGGCTTTAACGGTGACCTTGGTGCTGCCATGCCAATTAGCTTTTGGCGTCAAAGTCACTCTATTACCTTTCACTGCGGCAGTGATGTTCTCGCCTGTTACTTGGATACCATTGGCACTGTTTTCGCGATCGCGCACCATGACTTCAAAGCCCAGGGCTTTATTTTCAGGGGTTTGCATATCAGCAAGGCTACCAATGCTTAAGTTTGAAGGCACTTTGACCTCGGCAAAATTGGTAACGCTATTACTGCCGGTATAATCACTGGTCATTGCCAGTGTTAACGTTTGACCGACGGCTTTAGCACCGATGCGAGCATCAAAAGTCATAGTAATGGCTGATTGCTCAGGGCCAAAATAGTTACCACAAACCACTAAGCCTTCTTTAATTTTCTGATCTATATCGTTAAAGGCAAAGCTATCGCCAATATAGCCGTAGGATGGACCAAAGGTGCCGCGCGGGCCATGGAAACCATGGGTACCAATTGAACCTAAGTGACCTTTACTACCAGTTAGCTTGTCATAGGCAAAGATAATTTCATGTTCACCTGGCGCGAAGTCTAATTCGGTTGAAGCTAACAGTTCAAAGCTATATCGGGCGTTAGGATCTGGCTCAAAGTTAATCCCAAAGGCAAATTCCTGACGCATGTTATCCCATTCGACTATCAAGTAACGCCCGTCAGTCGTGCTTGCCAAAGACACACCATCAAAGGCTTCGGTGTCCAGGTTAAACTCGGGTACTATCAAACCATCACCACGCCAAAGCGGCGCAATCACAGTATCTGGGAAGAAAGAAGCTTCCATTGGATAGTGAGCTGGCCAGAATAATGGCGTGCTATCGAGTTGAATAAAACCTGCTGGCGAGATGTTAAGCGTGTCGCTTTCCATATAAGCTGGGTCGTTATTATACAAAGGGATCCTGTCGACACCAAAAGCACTTAACGGCAATATTATGCCTTCATTAGCACGGCCTTGAATGCTTGGTATAGGCTCAATGTTAGCTTCGGTGAATAGGTCAAGATAATAAGGATTACTACCAATTGGAATACGACAAGTCAAATCATCATCACTGGTGGTAAATTGATACTGTCGCTTTTGGGCATTACTGGCCATTTGCGTGGTGCTTAGACTCAGCTTTTGTCCTGCAATTACCAGTTGGTCTTTTAAATCTTGGTTATTGCTAGATACTTTGACACTGTCATTTACTAGCTGTAAGCCTTCTGGCAAGGTTAATGCCATATTGACAGTACGCTCTAGACCTAGAGTATTGGCGGCCATATTGACACTAAAGCTAACAATATCGCCCTCGGCGGCTTGGGGTTTACTTGCATGGATGATCATATCATCACCTGCATGAACGAGATTAACCGCCATAGTACCAATATTGCCTATATTGTCCGCGCTGTTACCGACCTCAACTTGGGCATAAAATCTGTCGCCTTTTTTGGCTGCGGCCACTTTCCAATCCATCTGTAGCTGGTAAGGAGTTAAACCATCTGTGGTTTGTGGGCCTGTGACTGTCAAGTTGTTGCTATCAGCATCGCCGATTATGGCTAAGCTAGTGACAACTTCTTTGGTTATTGCTGCTGCATCGTCATTATTACGTTGGTAATTACCGACCATAACCCAGTAGCGACCAGGGATAGGATCGTTGATAGCGCAATACTCTTGCACATCGGTAAATGAATAACAGATGGCTTCATCAAACCATTCAACTAAGCCGTTATTGTTAAGATCCATACCTATATCAAGCGAAGTGGCCATGCCTTTTTGTTCGGATACTTGCTCCCAAACTACACGTTTAGTGCCTTCGGGAATATCAAAGAATTGTACGTTAATCCCTTTGTTGTTCATTAAGGTTTCTGGCTTTCTAAAGCTATAGCTATCAGGCAAACCTAAAGCGTGAGTTTCAAGCTCACCGGCGACTAAGCCACTGACCTTGATATTAAGAGAATCGATTTCTTTGCTTAATAGTTCAGGGGTCAAGATGGTGCCTGTATCGCGATGAATTTGACCTGTGACAATTTTCGGTAAGTCGCTACCGCTAAAGCGCGCCATCACAGGTAAATGCTGTTGGGGTAGGGCACTGGTATTGGTGGGGGTCAGGACTAGTTTGCCAAAGACTTCGTTAAATGCAGATGAAGCATTAACCGACTCGACATCTAAAATTTTGGCTGTGACCATAATGCTCTGGGTTTGACCCGCGCGAACGCTAAAGCTTTTTGGATAAACATCTAGCTGCAAGAATGGCGCGCCTTCGGCGCTCATCACTTCGGTGCCAGCTTGCCATTCACCATCTTCGGTGGCGGTAAAGGTTCGCATCCAAGTACAAGTACCTTGGCAATTAGCATTAGCTAAATATGGCACGTTAAGAGCCGTGACATCACCGCCTTCAGCAGGGTTGGCGGCGCGATAGTTATCGCCGTTTTCATCCAGCACTAAACCGGCTTTTACGGCGCGCTCCAAATTAATAACGCCGCTGCCCATTTCATAGAAGCTTGAATCTAGTAACACTGGCTTATAGTTGTAATCGCGCCCTGGGGTTTTACCTGCACCAGCCGTCATCATTAAGGCTGACTGGATCATAGCTGGTGTCCACTCTGGATGCGCTTGAGTTAACAAGGCCAGCGCGCCAGCTACATGAGGGCCTGACATAGAAGTGCCGCTGATAGCCACATAGTCGCTGGTGGATGGATACTTGCTAAAGGGCATTTCATCAGCGTAGGCGGCAAACACATCAACTCCAGGGGCTGACACATTAGGCACCATTACATTGGGGTTCGTTCGACTTGGGCCGCGTGATGAGAAGTTAGCTAACACATCGGCTTCACGTTCTTTAATCGTGATTTCAGAAGCATAAATTGAAGCTTGGTTAGTTGGGCTGGCAGCAACCCAAGTCACTAAATTTCGTCCTGCGTCAAAATCAACATGTAAACCCGGAATAGGGAAGGCATTTAGATTTAAGCTATTAGCGCCCGTTCCATCATCAACCTTAGTGGCATTATATAAAATAATGGCGCCAGCACCACCGGCTGCAACGTTAACGCCCTTATCAACGCGAGCTATCCCTCCACGCTTACACAATACAATTTGGTTAGCTTCAAAAGTATCTTCTGGGAATGGTTCACTACAGAGTTCATCACCAAAGTCTGCGGCATTCACTACAGTGCCGGTGAAACTGCCAGTAATACCTTGGCCCTTCATTTCACTTGGGGCGTTATCACCCACAAAGTTAGCCAATTTACCAGCAACTGGTTCAATTTTACGGCCATGAGTACTGGCAGCCACAGAAGTTAACCAAGGCGACACGTGGTCAATATAACCATCACCGTATTGTCCCCAGTTACCGGCAGACGCTGCCACTGAGATACCTGCTTCGCGGGCCGCAAGGAAGGCCATTTCAATGGCATCATGCCAAGGCAAGCTTTCTAAACCACCGATGGAGAAGTTGATCACATCAACGCCATCTAAAATGGCATCTTCAATGGCGGCCACTAAGGCATCCCCTGGACAACCGCCAAATTCTTCACCAAAACTGCCATCCCCAGGAAAACATACTTGGTAGGCAATAACGTTAGCTCTAGGAGCGACCCCGGATACTTCGGGGAAAACTAAAGGCGTGTTAAAACCATCGCCTTGCTCTTTAGGTTCAGATAATTTGTAAGGCACGTTATAGAGTAAGTTACCAGCAACGGTTCCAGCCGTATGCGAGCCATGACCGTTATAGTCTTCACCTGTTGGGGCGCGCTTATAGCCGACATCTGATTCAGGTAAGTCAGGTTGGAATAGCGGGTCTTTATAGGTGTCGGTAATGATATCGTAAGAGCGGATACCGATAAGCTTGTTGTTACACATAGCAGGGGATTCGACGCAGTCGCCGACATATTTGCCATTACCTAAAGGGTTAATATGTTGATAACCATCGGCAGCTTCTGCGGCAAACGAAGGATGATCTGAGTTAATACCTGTATCTATGATACCTGCGATTATGCCTTCACCACGCATTGGTACATTACTTGGCACGCCTTGACCTTGCCAAATCTTATCAGCGCCTATGTGTTGAGGGCCAACGTCAGTAAACAGTTCATATTTTTTGGCCCGTGCTATGGCTTTAACGCTCGACAGTTTGGCAATTTCAGCTGCTTGCTCTTGAGTTAAGCTCATCGTCATGCCATTTAAGGCTAGGTTAAAGCGACGCTTAATTTCAGCTTGGGGGGCTAGGCTGCGAATTTCTTCAGCGACGGTATCTTGGCGTTCGGTTAGAAATTGACGATAGCTTTTAACTGCAGGGCTTTTGGCATTCAATACGCCATAGCGTTGATTGCTTCGTATATTAGGTTGTTGGCTGCGAGGAGACGTGGCTTTAAAGCCTGCTCTCTCACCTTGATAAAGAGCGACCGGAGCATCGATTAGCTGGATGATATAGGTCTGCTCGCCATCGATATCTTTTTCCCACTGGAACGGCACTTTAGTGTTACCCGATTGCAGCGCACGGTGGACGTTAACGCCCGATTGACCAGGACGTAAGGCTTGCTCTAAAGCGGGGTGAGATTGTTTTTCTTGTGCTTGAGACAATATTTCAGGCGTGATCTTAACGGCCTTGATGCCATTGACTGACTGTCCTTGTGTGACGGGCGAGGCAGAGATGCTTCCTGCGCCAGCAGCATACAAGGCTGCGAGCGTCATCATGCTGATTTTTTTCAGTTTCATGTGCTTACCTAGGGTGGTTGCAAAATTGTTAATGTCGCAATCGATTGTTGGCAGTAAGCCCAAGATAGTTCCAATGCGTTTTAGCTATTGAGGTAATGCGCGTTAGCTATGACGACGGTGGTTAACATTTTTTTGTTAACATAATTAGTTGCTTGGTTGGCTGGTGGCGTGATAGGTATTGTGCAGCTAGATACAAATTGTCACTGATTGGCAGGTGAACTCACTTGTTAAACAATTGATCTTTGATTACTTTGTTGCTTAATTGTTAGTCGTGGTGGTGAGCAACGTGGAACTTAGACATCTCAAACATTTTATGATGTTGGCGCAGCAGCTGAATTATCAGCAAGCTGCCAATGCGCTAAATATTGCGCAGCCTTCTTTAACTCGCAGCATCCAAAAATTGGAATCATCCCTTGGGGTCACCTTATTCAATCGTAGTCACACAGGGATTAGCTTGACTCAATATGGCAAGTTATTAGGGACTCGCGCTGAACCTATATTGACAGGTGTGTCGCATCTTTATCATGACATCTTAACTTTACAAGGGCGGCTACAAGGGGAAATCGTCATAGGTGCCAGCTCCATAGTAGCCAATGCCTTGATAGGGCAAGCAATTGCGAGATTATTAGTCAAACAACCCCAGATTCAAATTGAGCTGCAAATTGAGGATTGGTCGGTATTATTAAGTCGCTTATTGGCTGGACACATAGGTTTATTTGTCGCGGAAATTGAAGATAGCTTGATGCAAGCTCATGCGGATCTTGCCATTTTACCCTTGCCAGCCACGGCTGCGGTTTTTTGCTGCCGGCCTGATCATCCTATTTTTAGCGTGCCTCAAACAGCTAAAACGCTGCGACATTATCCATTGGCGGTGCCGCGGCAGTTATCGCAACACTGTTTGCAGCAATTTGGCGATCTCTTTAGTCCGCAGCGTTATGATTTTTCTGGCCTGTTACGTTATGACCAATTTGAACCTATTAAAAGCTCGATCATGCAATCTGATTTAATTGCCATTACCCCGAAAATTGCTATCAGTGGCGAGTTGGCTTGCGGCACGCTGCGCCTTATCTGCGCCGATGATCTACCGCAAATCCCGGCTCAATTTGGTTTGGTCATGACTAAGTTTGCCCATGCTACTGGTCTTTATCAGCAATTAATCAATGAAATCACGCTGAAAGGATTACTAAGGGTTGCAGCCTAAATTTGATGACAAAAGAGGAAGGGGGAGTTTGGTTCAAGCGCTAAAGTTTTTACACTCAACTAAGTTATTCAGCAAATTTTAGGCAAAAAAAATCTCGCCTTAGCGAGATTTTTTCTTAATTGGTACAGGTGAGAAGACTTGAACTTCCACGCCCGTTAGGGCACTAGCACCTGAAGCTAGCGTGTCTACCAATTCCACCACACCTGCATTGTACTGATTTCACGTCTTAGTATAGACGAAGAGATGGTGCCCGAACCCGGAATCGAACCAGGGACACGAGGATTTTCAATCCTCTGCTCTACCGACTGAGCTATTCGGGCTAATTCTTGCGCTAAAAAACTCACATCAGCGAGATTCTTAAAATAATTGGTACAGGTGAGAAGACTTGAACTTCCACGCCCGTGAGGGCACTAGCACCTGAAGCTAGCGTGTCTACCAATTCCACCACACCTGCATTGTTGACTGGTTAACGTCTTAGTCTGACGATAGGTCATGCTCAAGATTGGTGCCCGAACCCGGAATCGAACCAGGGACACGAGGATTTTCAATCCTCTGCTCTACCGACTGAGCTATTCGGGCATCTTACTATCTTGTGACTTTTTGCACCTAATATGATTTGCATCAAATTTGGTACAGGTGAGAAGACTTGAACTTCCACGCCCGTGAGGGCACTAGCACCTGAAGCTAGCGTGTCTACCAATTCCACCACACCTGCACTGCGCACACTTTTGATTGTCAGAAATTGGTACAGGTGAGAAGACTTGAACTTCCACGCCCGTGAGGGCACTAGCACCTGAAGCTAGCGTGTCTACCAATTCCACCACACCTGCACTGACAACCTGTGTGTTGTTTAACTTATTAACAAGATGGTACAGGTGAGAAGACTTGAACTTCCACGCCCGTGAGGGCACTAGCACCTGAAGCTAGCGTGTCTACCAATTCCACCACACCTGCGCTGTACTCTTGTTAATATCAACTTTTGCTATAAGCAGAAATTGATTGGTGCCCGAACCCGGAATCGAACCAGGGACACGAGGATTTTCAATCCTCTGCTCTACCGACTGAGCTATTCGGGCAACGGCGTGCATTAAAAAGCTTTTGTGGATTTGAGTCAACACTTTTCTAGTGAGAAATGAAAAAATCAGCGCTTTTGCCTAAGTTTTACGCGAGCTATGTTAATGCTGATGTTTTTATGGTCGCAATTGGTTTTTTGACGGCTTGAAAAGTGAATGGTTAAGCTAAAAACTAAATCAATCGCTCAGTGAATGAATAATCTCTTTGCCTAGGTCTATCTGTGAGTGACTACACTAAAGTACAGCTAACCATAAGTAATTATAATGACTTGGATCTTAACCTTATCTAATCATCGCCTTGGGGTGCCGCTATTTTGGCTAGTGTTAGTGGCTATTATGACCCCAGGATTAGCGAATTTAGAGCTCAATAGTCGGTATGATGCCTATTTTGCTAATGATTCCGCCGATTTTATCGCCAACAGTCAATTTGAGCGGCAGTTTGAACGTACTGATAGTTTATAGTTAGTGCTGCAATCAAGCTTTGATTGGCGTCAGCAACTTGCGTTATTAAGCTCAATAGAGGAGGCGCTAGGTCAGCAAGCGTCGGTTACTTCAGTGCTGAGTGTGGCAAGCCTGTTATCTGCCGATAATGGTTTACCGTTATTGCCTTATAAAGCCTTTCCGCGCTTAAACAGTTTATTATCCAGTGATGGCACTACTTGTTTAGTGGAGATTAGCCTTAATCGCCAAGCGGCCAATCCGCGCCAACTTAATCAATCTATTACGCAGCTCAGTCAATTAGTCGCAGGCTTATTGCCCGCAGAAAGTAGGCATTATTTTTACGGCCCCTTGGCATTAAATTGGCAATACGCCCAAGTGTTGAAAGCCGACTTGTTATGGTTTACTCCCGGTTTATTAGTGCTCATCTTGGTTTGTCTGTATTGGCGCATGCGCTCACTCGTGTGGCTTACGGCAATCATCACTAATGTCTTCATCTGCTTGTATTTAACCTTAGCGTTAGCGGGATTTTTATCACTGACCTTAGCGGCGATTAGCGGCTTTGTGCCAGTCGTCATAGTGACTTTACTTTTAAGTGGCAGCTGTCATTTATATTTAGGCTGGGCGCGGCATGTGCGTTTAGGCGTAGCGCCTTCAGAAGCTATGCACTTAAGTGTAAGTGAACACGGTAAACCTATGGTTTTTGCGTCACTTACCACTGCGGTTGGTTTTGCTTTATTAATGTTGAGCCCATCGCCCGCTATTCAAGGGTTTGGCGTGATGGTGACTTTTGCTGTGCTGCTGGCGTTAGCGCTGAATTTAAGTCTGTTGCTGTGGTTTAGTCGCTGGGCGCGCACTACTTCGATGCAAGCGCCCAAATTATGGTCATTAAGGTGGGCGTTTCTGGCGTGTCGGCAACCCTGTTTTTTTTGGTCAGTATCTATTGTTGCCACTGTAATGGCTTGCGCTGGGTTAACTCAGTTAAGTGTGCGCGACGATCCCGTAAGTTATTTCAGTGCTGATAATCCCTTATCTCAGGCTCGCCAAGTGCTAGAACGGCAATTTTCTGGGGCAAATCATGTCTATTTTCAATTGAATACTCCAACGAAAAGCTCTTATGGCTTGTTGCAGCCAGAAGTAGTGTCTTTTACTAATCAATTTAAGCGATTTTTAGTGAGCCAAGCCCAAGTGGTGTCGGTTGATACTTATGTGGATTGGTTAAAAGCAACCGGCATTAGTGGTAGCACGTTAAAGCGTTTACTGGATAATCACCCTAATATTAGCCAGGTACTGCGGCGCGAGCTTAATGCCGAGTTATCAAAGAGCGCCATTACAGTGCACCTCAGCTCAACAGATACCAGCAGTATGTTGGCATTAGAGGCGAACATTAATACTTGGTTGGCGCAGCAAACGCTGCCAGCGCAATTAACCTTGAGTCAGGCGCTCGGGCCACAAATGATGTTTGCGAGATTAAGCCGCGATAACGGTATAAACATGCTGATGTCGTTTGCTATGAGTGCCTTGCTGTTAGTGGTGTTAGTCGCTTGGCTGCGTCGCTCTATACAGCTTGCCATTCTGGCGTTATTGATGAATCTGTTACCCATTTTATGGGTGTTTGGTTTATGGGGGTTTTTAGGGGGTGGCATTAGTCTAGGTAGCGCTGTGGCTGTTGGCATCATCATGGGGGTTGTTGTAGATGATAGCTTGCATCTACTGCTGAAATTGCCAGCGCAGGGAGCAATACAAAGGCAAGTGATGAACGCCGCATTAGCCAAAATTACCCCAGCAATTACTTTAACCAGCGTAATTTTAGTGGCAGGTTTTGGCTAAGGGGGGTTATCCGATTTTGGGCCCATTCGCGACTTAAGTGGCTTGTCGGCCTTAATGATAGCGGCAGCTTGGTGGGCCGATTTATTGCTGCTGCCTCATCTTTATGGGCGTTTACTGAGGAGCTCTAGTGATGACCACTCCCCGCTGCTTTAGGGCAATTAACTTGGCAGGAGTGCCTAGCTTGGTGCCATCAAGGTCAACAGCTCTAAACCCATTGCAAGAGAAAGGCTGCCTTAACGTTAAACAATGGTGCCAAGTGCATGATAAGCCATTGCATCTTTCAGATAATCTTGCTGAACATTTAGGCTTATTATTGCCTTTGCTATTGTGCGGCGAGCAATCAGCGCAGTGGGTATTTGCCAGCGAAAGTCGCAGGGCAGAGCAAGGCGGTTATCAGCAAGCATCCAAGCAACTCGCGCTGATTGGCCAAGAAGAATATTGGCACGATCAGGCGCTGACCTTAGTGGCTAATCAAGTGCCGTGCCATAGTGAGGCGCAAGTGGCGCAGCAACAAGCCAAGTCTTTTTATCAGCAACTGGCTAAGGGGGAAACCCTCGCGAGCCATTTTGTCAGCATTAGCGTACTTGATACCTTGGTTTCGCAGTTGATGCATCAGTTAGGCTGTAATCAATGGCAAGCTAATCGCGCCTTTGGTGAGTTATGTCTCGCCATTGCCAAAGATGAAGCTAAGCATGTGTATGTCAGTCGTCATTATGCCAAGTTGCTTGGCGCGACAAGCTATGACTTTCATTATTTCCGCCATCAAGTGAATGCTAATTTGGGGCAGTTATTGCTGCCTTATCAACAGCATTTTGAAGCGGTAGGCATCAAGCTTGATGAACTGCTGCATTGAAATCATGTAAACATGCACTGATTTGCTTAGGTTTAGTTAGATTTGCCGTGTCTTATTTAAGATGAATGATCATCTGCGGAGGTTTTAATGAATGTTAGGTTTGCCGAGCAAAGATTAAGTGTCTTAGGTATTGGTCATGCCCTACCAGGGGCCGGGGTTAATAATGAGCAATTATTAACAGCATTAGAAGCACTGACTAATCCAAGAATTGCGCGTAAGGCGCAAGCCCTAGGCGAGCTTATTGGCGTTCAGCACAGGTATTTAAGTCGGCGGCTTGATCAAGTGGCAAGCGCTGCTAAGCCCAATGGCATTGAATTGAGTTTGGCTGCTATAGAGCAAATGTTGCAGCATAGCGCGCAGGTGCAACTGCAAGATTGTCAGTATCTTATTAGTCATACTTGCACGCCGCACACCCAAGTGCCAGGTAACAGCGCTTGGATAAGCGATGCTTTGGCATTTAGCGCGCCCTATTTAGAGCTGCGCCAAGCTTGCTGCGGCTTTGCCAATAGTTTGCAAATTGCGGCGGCTATGATTGGCGCAAGCGCTGCGCCCATAGTGATCACCGGCAGTGAAACCGGCTCAGTGTATAGTCAGTTTAGCGCTGAGTTTTTAGATACGGCGCAGCTGATTAATGTCATGCAAATGGGCGATGGCGCAGGCGCTGTGATGGTAAGTGCTTGGCAGCCTGATAAGCCATATTTAAGCGATATATATATTGGCCATCATGGGATTGGTCAGTCGCCAGGCTTTTATTTGGCGGGAGGCAGTGATTCTGTGTGGCAAGGGGAGTTTAGCCGCTTTTATCATGATGCCAATGCGGTGCGTGCTATGGGGCCTAAATTATTTGAGTTGGGGTTAGAGGCGGTGTTAGCTCGAGGCCATAAGCTTAGTGATTTCACTTATATTTTGCCCCATCAAGCCAATGGTCATATAGATGCTTTGTTAAGTAGCCATTGGCAGATAGCGCGCGAGCGTATTATTAATGATGCCTGCCAGCTAGGTAATTTAGGTTCGGCGGCCATTTGGGTCAGTCTGTCGCGCTTAATTCATTCCGGTAAGCTAGAGGCTGGCGATAAGGTATTAGTGCTCGGGGCTGAGGCGACTAAATATATCTATGGCGGCTTTGTCTATCATCATAGGCAGGCGCCATAAGCAGGATAAAGACCATGAAAAACACAAACAACCAACTCATGGCATTATTAATTGCCTATGAGTTGGTTATTATTGGCGTAATGAGTCACTAATACTTTGCGAAAATGCTTAGCGTGACAACGAAATTACTTAGTTCGCTTGCTTTACTAACTCATTTCCAGGGTAATTAGCCGCTAATACTTGTTCAGCATGCTGCTTTAATTTGTTTTGCCCAAGTTCACCGTAAGCTTCAATCATAACTTCGAGAGCTTGCTCAACCGATGGCGTGCCAGGGAAAGTTTCCAGCACATATTGGGCGCGAATTGCCGCAGCGCTCCAAGCATTCATCTTGATGTAATACTGAGCCACACGAATTGAATATTGGGCCAAACGATTTTTCAAGAACTGCATACGTTTTTGAGCATCAGGGGCATATTTACTATTAGGGTAAGCCTTAAGTAAACGCTCAAAATCCTTAAATGCCGCCATGGCCGCTTTCGGGTCACGATCGGTTCTGTCTATGTCCAACATGTCATGAAACAGGTAGCTATCTGACTGCATATTGACTAAGCCGCGCATATAATAAACGTAGTCAATGTCAGGATGAGTTGGATTTAAGCGTAAAAAACGGTCAATATTGGCAATTCCCGAGGCTGGATCGTTTAGCTTGTAGTAAGCATAAATTAAATCTAGCTGTACTTGAGTCTTGTGAGGGCCGAAAGGATAGCGAGTATCCAAGCCTTCTAAAGAACGTACTGCCTTGGCAAAATTACCTAGCTCCATTGATGTACGAGCCTGATTATAAAGGGCTTCTGGAGATTGTTGGTTGATTAGATCATCCTGTTGATCTGTACTGCTACAGGCTCCAAGGCTCAATGTGAGCACAAGAATGGCAGTGCGCTTGGCAAATTTATACATGCTGAATTCAATTCTTTTATAAGTTGTTGTTAAGAATTTTTCCATTTCGGGATAAAATAGAAAACTCGATAGTATCAGATAGCACACACTTTTGGACCCCAAAAGCGGGGTACGGTTCCTATGACTCAACAGATTAATCTAAAAAGCGAGATCTCAGCAAGCCAAACTGGACTGAGATTAGATCAAGCAGTCGCTGAATTATTTCCAGACTATTCGCGCACCCGTATCAAGGAATGGATTGTATCCGGTGCTGTCTATGTCGATGGTATTGCAGTGACCAAGCCTAGAGAAAAAGTGCTTGAATCTCAAATTATTGAGGTTGAAGCGACTCTTGAAGAAGAAGTGGTTGCTGAAGCGCAGGCCATGGATTTAGATATCGTCTATGAAGATGACGATATTATGGTGATCAACAAGCCTGCAGGCTTAGTGGTTCACCCAGGCGCTGGCAATCACAACGGCACGTTAATGAATGCCTTGCTGCATCATTGTCCTGAGATTGAATTAGTGCCACGCGCTGGTATTGTTCATCGTCTTGATAAAGACACCACAGGTTTAATGGTTGTAGCTAAAACAGTGGAAGCTCAGACTCACTTAGTGGCAGCGCTGCAAGAGCGTGAAATCACTCGTGAATATGAAGCCATTGTTACAGGCACTATGACAGCTGGCGGCACTGTGGATGAGCCAATTGCGCGTCACGCCACTAAGCGTACCCACATGGCAGTTATCCATAATGGTCGTCCATCGGTCACCCATTATCGCGTGTCAGAAAAATTCAGAGCCCATACTCGTTTACGTTTACGCTTAGAAACAGGGCGTACTCACCAAATCCGTGTTCATATGGCACATATCGGCCATGTGCTGGTGGGTGACCCTGTGTATGGTGGTCGTCCTCGTCCACCAAAAGCGGCAAGCCCTGAGTTTATGGAAGTATTGCGTGGCTTTAAGCGTCAAGCGCTGCATGCTGTGCGCTTAGAGTTATACCACCCGATCACAGGGTTCTTAATGAGCTGGCAAGCGCCTATTCCTGATGACATGGTACAACTGACTAAAGCGCTGCGAGCTGACACTGAAGCTCACCCAATGGAATATATCTAAGATGCTGCCAAGTCATTGGTTGTTACCTGCAAATGTCGGTATGGCGTTAACTCAACGGAGTAACGGCCATAGCTTGGCACCTTGGAATAGTTTCAATCTTGGCGATCATGTAGGGGATAACCCTATCCATGTGGTTGCCAATCGTCTGCGCTTACATAAAGACTTGGGCTTATCATCACCTCCGGCTTGGTTAACCCAAGTGCATGGCACTGCCGTGCTTGAATTGCCGTTAGCGGGCGATAATATTGCCGATGGCAGCTATTCGCGCGAACAAGGTCTGGTGTGCTGCGTAATGACAGCTGACTGCTTACCTGTATTGTTATGTGACAATGCTGGCACTGAAGTTGCTGCTTTACATGCAGGCTGGCGCGGTTTATGTGATGGTATTTTAGAGGCAGGCGTTGCCAAATTTATGGCAGAAGCCCATGAGCTTAGAGCCTATTTTGGCCCTTGTATCGGCCCACAAGCCTTTGAAGTCGGCGCCGAAGTAAAAGCCGCTTTTGTCAGTCGTCATGCTGAAGATGCCGCCGCTTTTAAGCCAAATGCCAATGGTAAATTTTTAGCTGATTTAACTTTGCTGGCGCAAAATCGTTTAGCGCGCCTTGGTGTCACGCAGTTTTACCATAGTCATCAGTGTACTTTTGCCTTAGCTGCAGATTATTTTTCCTATCGCCGTGATGGTGTTACCGGGCGTCAAGCATCATTAATTTGGCTTAAAGATTGATGGTATAGCTTGAAATTTCGCTATTAATCTCCATCTTAGTAGGCAAATGTATTCTTATATTTGTTAGTTCGCTGAGGAGGTAATATGCGATTAGACCGTATGACCAATAAATTCCAGCTGGCTATTTCCGATGCTCAGTCACTTGCACTGGGTAGAGATAACCAATTTATTGAGCCGATTCACTTAATGATGGCCTTGCTGAATCAAGATTCAGGGTCCATTCATCCGCTACTCACCCAGGCTGGCATTCGCGTCAGTAATCTTCGCTCCTTGTTAACTCAAGAATTAGCACGTTTACCGCAAGTAGATGGTTCAGGTGGCGATGTTCAGTTATCTCAAGCATTAATTCGTTTGCTTAATTTATGCGATAAGCTCGCTCAAAAGCGTCAAGATAAGTACATCTCAAGTGAGTTGTTCATTTTAGCTGCGCTTGAGGGCAAAGATACCTTAGCTCAATGCCTTATTCAGGCGGGAGCGACTAAAGAGTTAATGGAGAGCACTATCTCAACTATGCGCGGTGGCCAAAATATTGATGACCCAAATGCTGAAGATCAGCGCCAAGCCCTGAAAAAATTTACCGTCGATCTGACCGAACGCGCCGAGCAAGGCAAACTTGACCCTGTGATTGGCCGCGATGATGAAATCCGCCGCACGATTCAAGTGTTGCAGCGCCGCAGTAAAAATAATCCAGTGCTCATCGGTGAGCCGGGCGTGGGTAAAACTGCGATTGTTGAAGGATTAGCGCAGCGAATTATTAATGGTGAAGTACCTGAAGGCATTAAGAATAAACGCGTGTTATCCTTAGATATGGGCGCCTTGATAGCGGGCGCTAAGTATCGCGGTGAATTTGAAGAGCGCTTAAAAGCGGTGCTCAATGAATTAGCCCAAGAAGAAGGGCAGGTAATTTTATTTATTGATGAACTGCATACCATGGTCGGCGCAGGCAAAGGTGAAGGCGCTATGGATGCGGGCAATATGCTAAAACCTGCGCTTGCGCGCGGTGATTTGCATTGCGTGGGCGCGACCACCCTTGATGAATATCGCCAATACATAGAAAAAGATGCGGCATTAGAGCGCCGTTTCCAAAAAGTGCTGGTGGATGAACCTAGTGTTACTGACACCATAGCGATTTTACGCGGTTTAAAAGAGCGTTATGAGCTGCATCACCATGTGGAAATTACCGACCCTGCAATCGTAGCTGCAGCCACTATGTCGCATCGCTATATCTCAGATCGTAAGTTACCCGATAAAGCCATAGATCTTATCGATGAAGCGGCGTCCAGTATTCGCATGCAAATTGATTCTAAGCCTGAGCAACTCGATAGGCTTGAGCGCCGCGCTATTCAGCTTAAGCTAGAAGAGCAAGCGCTGGCCAAAGAGGGCGATGAAGCCAGTCGTAAGCGTTTAGATATTCTGCGTCACGAATTAGTGGACGTCGAAATGCGCGCTGGTGAGCTTAATGAAATCTGGTACACAGAAAAAGCCGCCTTGGCGGGTACTCAACACATTAAGGCCGATTTAGAGCAAGCGCGGATGGAATTAGAAGTTGCAAGACGCGCCGGCGACCTAACCCATATGTCAGAATTGCAGTATGGCCGCATTCCTGCACTGGAAAAGCAGCTTGATTTAGCCTCGCAAGCTGAAATGCAAGACATGACCTTATTAAGAAATAAAGTCACTGACGTTGAAATTGCTGAAGTCTTATCTAAAGCCACAGGTATTCCCGTCAGTAAAATGCTGGAAGGCGAGCGCGAAAAGCTGCTGCAAATGGAAGATGCCTTGCATGAGCGGGTTATCGGTCAAAACGAAGCCGTCGATGCTGTGGCGAACGCCATACGTCGCAGCCGCGCGGGTCTTGCCGATCCCGATAAGCCCATCGGCTCTTTCTTATTCTTAGGTCCTACAGGGGTTGGTAAAACTGAGCTGTGTAAAACCTTAGCGCGTTTCTTGTTTGATACTGAATCGGCCTTAATCCGTATTGATATGTCGGAATTTATGGAAAAGCATTCAGTATCACGCTTAGTCGGGGCGCCTCCAGGATATGTAGGTTATGAAGAAGGCGGCTATTTAACAGAAGCGGTTCGCCGCAAGCCTTATTCCGTGATTTTGCTGGATGAAGTCGAAAAGGCGCACCCTGATGTGTTTAATATCTTGCTGCAAGTACTCGATGATGGCCGCTTAACGGATGGCCAAGGGCGAACAGTAGATTTTAGAAATACTGTCGTGATCATGACTTCTAACTTAGGCTCAGACATTATTCAAGAGTCAGCCGATACCATGAGTTACCATGCGATGAAAGCGCGGGTGATGGGGGTTGTGACTCAAAGTTTCCGCCCCGAGTTTTTAAATCGCATCGATGAAACTGTCGTGTTCCATCCATTAGATAAAGAAAACATAAAACGCATTGCCAGCATTCAAATTGAATCCTTACGTCGCCGTTTGGCCGATAAAGAATTTGAACTTGAAGTCAGTGATGAAGCTTTATCGTATATAGCGGCTATGGGCTTTGATCCGCTGTATGGCGCCAGACCGCTAAAACGCACTTTGCAACAAGCCATCGAAAACCCATTAGCGCAGCGCTTACTGCGGGGGGACTTACTCCCCGGTCGGCCGATTCGGGTTAAAGTAGTGAATGAACAGTTAGACTTCGTTCAATAAGCTAGATTAACTGATGGTAGTTAGTAGTAACTAAACATTAAGGCGCCTCATGGGCGCCTTGTTTATGTAGAGCGAAAAGATTCATCAAAACTGGCACTCAACGACTGGTACTCAAAATAGCGACTTGAAATTATGACTTAAGCTTTGGGGCAAAATTCATCAATACGTTGTTGCTGCGTGGTAATTTCTGCTGCCCGCTCTTGATCGCTTAAGGTCACTTGTTCACCTGATTTTGTGCCTTTGCGGGTCAGTCGATTTTGACTATTAAGTAGTTTTAGTTTTTCCTGCGCCAATTCACACAACATTTTTGTTTGAGCAGGATCTTTGGCCTGAATAAGTAACGCCTCGGCACTGGCTATTTCAGCGGCTGTCGATTGAGTCGGTTGTTTTGTCGGTGCACTGACATATCCCGATTTTTGCGGCTCAATATCATCGTTATAAACTTGAGTGAATTTTATATCGTTTGCGGGCGGCTGCTGACTATAGTGGACTAGGCCATTGGCATCCACCCAAGAGTAAATGACTTCACTTGCCATAACCTGAGTTGATACACTTAAGCTAATGATAAAGAGAGCCCGCTTAGATAAACTTAAAAAGTGTGGCATGTGCAGTTCCTTGCGGCCATATCTCAGTCGTGGTGGTTAAAGTTTACTCAAGCTCAGCAACCTTGCCAACTGCTAACGACACATAACCAAGATTAACCTTAGTCTATTCATAGCTAAATATGCCCATATGGCCAGCTAAAACTCAGAACTAAACATAAAAGCGGGATTAATTGCTCGAAATGGTCGTCAATCGGATGGTTTTGGTTGATATTTGAGCGCTTGGTGTGGTTTGACTCAATAAGCGCTTGCGCAATTGCGGCAGCGCCCTATAATGCGCCCCACTGACACGGAAAACGGCGCTGTAAGGCAACGATACTGGGTCAGGATGGAACTTGCGAAGCAAGTTAACCATGAGTGATTAAGGGTGTTAGGCGAAAGTTTAACCGCGTGAATCCAAGCCTGAAATAAGGGCTTGACCCACTCAGGTTTATGCGTAAAATACGCATCCCTAGCACGTAGCGGCAACGTTCTTTAACAAGTAGAAGACAAGCAAATCTGTGTGGACATTCACAGTAGTTGATAAATCGACAACGATTTAAAACGTCTCGCAAGAGACTTCAACGAAGATGTCCGCATAACATGCAAATTCGGTGATTTATCATCGAATCGACAGAATTCATTGAGCAGGACCTTTGGGTCCGAACAAAACTTTAATTGAAGAGTTTGATCATGGCTCAGATTGAACGCTGGCGGCAGGCCTAACACATGCAAGTCGAGCGGCAGCGGGAAGTAACTTGTTACTTTGCCGGCGAGCGGCGGACGGGTGAGTAATGCCTGGGAATTTGCCCATTTGTGGGGGATAACAGTTGGAAACGACTGCTAATACCGCATACGCCCTACGGGGGAAAGCAGGGGAGCCTTCGGGTCCTTGCGCTGATGGATAAGCCCAGGTGGGATTAGCTAGTAGGTGAGGTAAAGGCTCACCTAGGCGACGATCCCTAGCTGTTCTGAGAGGATGATCAGCCACACTGGGACTGAGACACGGCCCAGACTCCTACGGGAGGCAGCAGTGGGGAATATTGCACAATGGGGGAAACCCTGATGCAGCCATGCCGCGTGTGTGAAGAAGGCCTTCGGGTTGTAAAGCACTTTCAGTAGGGAGGAAAGGTTGACGGTTAATACCCGTTAGCTGTGACGTTACCTACAGAAGAAGGACCGGCTAACTCCGTGCCAGCAGCCGCGGTAATACGGAGGGTCCGAGCGTTAATCGGAATTACTGGGCGTAAAGCGTGCGCAGGCGGTTTGTTAAGCGAGATGTGAAAGCCCCGGGCTCAACCTGGGAATTGCATTTTGAACTGGCAAACTAGAGTCTTGTAGAGGGGGGTAGAATTTCAGGTGTAGCGGTGAAATGCGTAGAGATCTGAAGGAATACCGGTGGCGAAGGCGGCCCCCTGGACAAAGACTGACGCTCATGCACGAAAGCGTGGGGAGCAAACAGGATTAGATACCCTGGTAGTCCACGCCGTAAACGATGTCTACTCGGAGTTTGGTGTCTTGAACACTGGGCTCTCAAGCTAACGCATTAAGTAGACCGCCTGGGGAGTACGGCCGCAAGGTTAAAACTCAAATGAATTGACGGGGGCCCGCACAAGCGGTGGAGCATGTGGTTTAATTCGATGCAACGCGAAGAACCTTACCTACTCTTGACATCCAGAGAATTCGCTAGAGATAGCTTAGTGCCTTCGGGAACTCTGAGACAGGTGCTGCATGGCTGTCGTCAGCTCGTGTTGTGAAATGTTGGGTTAAGTCCCGCAACGAGCGCAACCCTTATCCTTATTTGCCAGCACGTAATGGTGGGAACTCTAGGGAGACTGCCGGTGATAAACCGGAGGAAGGTGGGGACGACGTCAAGTCATCATGGCCCTTACGAGTAGGGCTACACACGTGCTACAATGGTCGGTACAGAGGGTTGCAAAGCCGCGAGGTGGAGCTAATCTCACAAAGCCGATCGTAGTCCGGATTGGAGTCTGCAACTCGACTCCATGAAGTCGGAATCGCTAGTAATCGTGGATCAGAATGCCACGGTGAATACGTTCCCGGGCCTTGTACACACCGCCCGTCACACCATGGGAGTGGGCTGCACCAGAAGTAGATAGCTTAACCCTTCGGGGAGGGCGTTTACCACGGTGTGGTTCATGACTGGGGTGAAGTCGTAACAAGGTAGCCCTAGGGGAACCTGGGGCTGGATCACCTCCTTACCTATGCGATTTAGCATTACTGTTGAGTGTTCACACAGATTGCCTTGTCTTGTTGACGAGCAAAACATTACCTTCCTTTGAAGGGGTGTCGTTCTTTAAAAATTTGGAAAGCTGATAGTAGAACTTAATGCGCGAGCATTAGGTGATACAAAATTGAGTTCTCAAAATACTTTAATCAAGTGTTTTGGATATTCTTTAACTTCAGAAATGAAGTAAATCAAGGCGTTCTTTTGCGAAAGCAAGAGACAGTAAAAACCAGCTAGTTGCAATACGCTCAAGTGAAACTCATTTGGGTTGTATGGTTAAGTGACTAAGCGTATACGGTGGATGCCTTGGCAGTCAGAGGCGATGAAGGACGTAGTAACTTGCGAAAAGCGTTGGCGAGCTAGTAACAAGCATTTGAGCTAACGATGTCCGAATGGGGAAACCCGGCCACATAAGTGGTCATCATACAGTGAATACATAGCTGTATGAGGCGAACCTGGGGAACTGAAACATCTAAGTACCCAGAGGAAAAGAAATCAACCGAGATTCCCTAAGTAGCGGCGAGCGAACGGGGATTAGCCCTTAAGTCTAGGGGGTGTTAGTGGAATGGTCTGGAAAGTCCAACGGTACAGGGTGATAGTCCCGTACATGAAAACTAACCTTAGATGAAAACGAGTAAGGCGGCACACGTGATATGTTGTCTGAACATGGGGGGACCATCCTCCAAGGCTAAATACTCCTGACTGACCGATAGTGAACCAGTACCGTGAGGGAAAGGCGAAAAGAACCCCTGTGAGGGGAGTGAAATAGAACCTGAAACCGTATACGTACAAGCAGTGGGAGCGGTTCTTGAGACCGTGACTGCGTACCTTTTGTATAATGGGTCAGCGACTTACATTTAGTAGCGAGGTTAAGCGAATAGCGGAGCCGTAGGGAAACCGAGTGTTAACTGCGCGTTTAGTTGCTAGGTGTAGACCCGAAACCCGGTGATCTAGCCATGGGCAGGTTGAAGGTTGAGTAACATCAACTGGAGGACCGAACCGACTAATGTTGAAAAATTAGCGGATGACTTGTGGCTGGGGGTGAAAGGCCAATCAAACCGGGAGATATCTGGTTCTCCTCGAAAGCTATTTAGGTAGCGCCTCGCACGAATACCATTGGGGGTAGAGCACTGTTAAGGCTAGGGGGTCATCCCGACTTACCAACCCTTTGCAAACTCCGAATACCAATGAGTACTATGCGGGAGACAGACAGCGGGTGCTAACGTCCGTTGTCAAAAGGGAAACAACCCAGACCGTCAGCTAAGGTCCCAAAGTACTAGCTAAGTGGGAAACGATGTGGGAAGGCTTAGACAGCTAGGATGTTGGCTTAGAAGCAGCCATCATTTAAAGAAAGCGTAATAGCTCACTAGTCGAGTCGGCCTGCGCGGAAGATGTAACGGGGCTAAGCTAGTCACCGAAGCTACGGGTGCATTTCATTAGAGATGCGCGGTAGAGGAGCGTTCTGTAAGCCGTTGAAGGTGAAGGGGTAACCCACGCTGGAGGTATCAGAAGTGCGAATGCTGACATGAGTAACGATAAAGGGGGTGAAAAACCCCCTCGCCGGAAGACCAAGGGTTCCTGTCCAACGTTAATCGGGGCAGGGTGAGTCGACCCCTAAGGCGAGGCCGAAAGGCGTAGTCGATGGGAAACGGGTTAATATTCCCGTACTTGTGCTAACTGCGATGGAGAGACGGAGAAGGCTAGGCTAGCGCGGCGTTGGTAGTCCGCGTTTAAGGTGGTAGGCGGTATTCTTAGGCAAATCCGGGAATACATACGCTGAGAGCTGATGACGAGGTCCTACGGGACTGAAGTAGTTGATGCCATGCTTCCAGGAAAATCTTCTAAGCTTCAGGTTAGCAGGAATCGTACCCCAAACCGACACAGGTGGTCGGGTAGAGAATACCAAGGCGCTTGAGAGAACTCGGCTGAAGGAACTAGGCAAAATGGTACCGTAACTTCGGGAGAAGGTACGCTCCTGCCGGTGATGAGACTTGCTCTCTAAGCTAGCGGGAGTCGCAGATACCAGGTGGCTGCAACTGTTTATCAAAAACACAGCACTGTGCAAAATCGCAAGATGAAGTATACGGTGTGACGCCTGCCCGGTGCCGGAAGGTTAATTGATTGGGTTATCTTCGGAGAAGCTCATGATCGAAGCCCCGGTAAACGGCGGCCGTAACTATAACGGTCCTAAGGTAGCGAAATTCCTTGTCGGGTAAGTTCCGACCTGCACGAATGGCGTAATGATGGCCACGCTGTCTCCAGCCGAGACTCAGTGAAGTTGAAATTGCGGTGAAGATGCCGTATACCCGCGGCTAGACGGAAAGACCCCGTGAACCTTTACTATAGCTTGGCACTGAACATTGAACCTACATGTGTAGGATAGGTGGGAGACTTTGAAGCATGAACGCTAGTTTGTGTGGAGTCGTCCTTGAAATACCACCCTTGTAGTTTTGATGTTCTAACCTAGGTCCCTTATCGGGATTAGGGACAGTGCCTGGTGGGTAGTTTGACTGGGGCGGTCTCCTCCCAAAGAGTAACGGAGGAGCACGAAGGTTGGCTAAGTACGGTCGGACATCGTACGGTTAGTGCAATGGCATAAGCCAGCTTAACTGCGAGACAGACACGTCGAGCAGGTACGAAAGTAGGTCATAGTGATCCGGTGGTTCTGAATGGAAGGGCCATCGCTCAACGGATAAAAGGTACTCCGGGGATAACAGGCTGATACCGCCCAAGAGTTCATATCGACGGCGGTGTTTGGCACCTCGATGTCGGCTCATCACATCCTGGGGCTGAAGTCGGTCCCAAGGGTATGGCTGTTCGCCATTTAAAGTGGTACGCGAGCTGGGTTCAGAACGTCGTGAGACAGTTCGGTCCCTATCTGCCGTGGGCGTTGGATGATTGAGGGGAGCTGCTCCTAGTACGAGAGGACCGGAGTGGACGAACCGCTGGTGTTCGGGTTGTCATGCCAATGGCATTGCCCGGTAGCTACGTTCGGAATCGATAACCGCTGAAAGCATCTAAGCGGGAAGCGAGCCCCAAGATGAGTCATCCCTAGGACTATAAGTCCTCTGAAGGGCCGTCCGAGACTAGGACGTTGATAGGCAAGGTGTGTAAGCGTTGTGAGGCGTTGAGCTAACTTGTACTAATGACCCGAGAGGCTTAACCATACAACCCAGATGGGTTTTACTGAACAAGCCTGAAAGAATCGAAAAATACTTGATTGAAGATTGAGTACTCAATAGCAAAAAATCCCAGGTCGCTTAGCTCAGCTGGGAGAGCACCTCCCTTACAAGGAGGGGGTCACTGGTTCGAGCCCAGTAGCGACCACCAATTTTTGACAGCTTTCCGAATTCCAAATTTGTCTGGAGACCATAGCACTGTGGCACCACCTGATCCCATTCCGAACTCAGAAGTGAAACGCAGTCGCGCCGATGGTAGTGTGGGGTTTCCCCATGCGAGAGTAGGTCATCTCCAGGCGCCTAATTTGCTTGCAAAAGCACGTCTCCTAACGCTGACACGTTAGCGACGCTAAAAGAATTTAGTGAGAAGCGCAAGCCATCACTAAAGGAGCGGTAGTTCAGTTGGTTAGAATACCGGCCTGTCACGCCGGGGGTCGCGGGTTCGAGTCCCGTCCGCTCCGCCAACATTTCGATAAGCCCTAACAGTAATGTTAGGGCTTTTTCGTATCTTAAATTTGATGCTGTGATTTAGTGGGGCTGTCCTGTTCGCCCCAGCTTCGCGATCATAAGCTCATCGCTGCGCAATATTCACCCATCAACATTAAAATCAAAGCCTCAGCAGCAATGCTGAGGCATTTTTCGTTGTGGCATTTTAGCTTTTATGAGGCATTGCTTCGCGCCACTTTAGCTCAAACGAATGATTGGTAGGCTAGCAGTTCACATCACACAATTTCTCAAAACAAAAAGCCCTAACAGCCATGTTAGGGCTTTTTGTTATCTATCAATGAACAGTTTAACTCTCATCACTGAGTGGCTAATTATTGCCGCTAAGTGCTAAGTGCTAAGTGCTAAGTGCTAAGTGCTTTAAAAATTGAGGCTTAACCTTGGCTCTTAAAAAGAGTCATTAGTCACTCGCGTTAACTTACTGGTGCTTAAGGGTACATATTGGCAATCATTCACATCTTGGAAGCACATTTTAGTGTGACGAGTAAATTCAGTGGCTGATAATTGCCAGTGCTCAATGTACTTTGCCGGTCGCTGTTGATACACACCTTGGTATTGAATAGTTAACTGCTGATCGAGTGTGCTGTCGGTATTAAAGGGTAAGCCATTGCTGAGGTTATCTTGCTGCAACTCAGTGTAATTGCTGAGGCCTTGGTTCGGGGTTATCTCAGCCTGACTTAAAGTGCCGCTATGGTCATGAAAGTCGCTGGAGTAAAGTAGCTGTGCTTCTTTATCAAAACTCATTACCTTAACGGCATAGTTTTGTAAGCCATCGGCAGAATAGGTGATGTTAAAGGTCAATATGCCTTGATCTGGGGTGAGGTTGGCTGCGATTTGGGTGGCAACTTTCGTGGGCTCACTTTGGGCGTAGTAGGTGCTTCCTTGCCATTGGCCGGATAGATTTTGCAGCAGTGCCTGCGGGTCGGCATAACTTTGGCTACTAATGAGTGAAAAACTTAAGCACAGTGACGATAATTTCAGAATTTTAGTGATATTTAGCTGAGGAAAAAATACTAACATGGCTGCGGCCTTTGCATAAAATTAAGCGATTAATTTCATTATTATACGCTTACTTGGCGTAATTATCGACGCATCGCTTAAAAGCTCAGCAGTCGGGTCGTTCTTAGTGAAAAAGTACTTTACCTTTACCCCACTTTTACGCATAATCCGTCTCGTCAACAGGGGTGTAGTTCCAATTGGTAGAACAGCGGTCTCCAAAACCGATGGTTGCGGGTTCGAGTCCTGCCACCCCTGCCAAATTCTAGAAAAAGGCCATTCAGCAATGAATGGCCTTTTTTGCATTTACAGATTAATAAATCGTAAGCGTCCGGGCAAGTACATCTTCAGCTTATATTGTTGAACCTCTATCTTAACGACTGACCATTTCATCAGGAGTTAATATGGCTAAACGTTCCCATGAAGACTGGGCTGTTTTGATACAACAGCAACCCGCTAGCGGCTTAACGATTACCGCTTTTTGCCGTCAGTATAAGCTTAGTCTTAGCGGATTTTACGCCCGTAAAGCCGATATGACTAAAACAAGCAGTCCAAAGGTTACGCCGTTTGTTCAGGCCACCGTGGCCTCGCCGACAGCGATGACGACCCAAGCTCAACCTGGCCCTCCTCAACAAAGTATCTGCTTACAACATCAAACAGGTTTATGGACTTTTCCCTGTTCATTACCCGCAACTTATTTGCTTGATATCATCAAAGGCCTGCAAGCATGTTGATGTTTCGTGAGCTTCCTCGCGTGTACCTGCATCGAGCACCAGTGGATTTTCGTCAATCAATAAATGGCTTAGCCGTCATCGTTGAGCAACAATTGTCGCTATCAGCCACCGATGGCAGCGTGTTTGTGTTTTGTAATAAAGCCCGTGACAAACTCAAGATTTTGTATTGGGATAACACAGATTTTGCACTTTGGTACAAGCGCCTCGAACAGGCTAAAGTCAAGTGGCCAACTCAAAGCGAAGATGAGTGTATGCGCTTATCTGAGCAGCAGTTTCATTGGCTACTTTCAGGATTTGACGTATTAGGCCATCAGCATATTAAGGGCTTGAGTTACAGCTGATCGCCATTACGTATGCTGTTTCCCATAATTAGATCACTGTTTCACCCTTATCTAAGGAGCGTTTTGGTACAATCACACCATGTAATTAAGCCCTGAAAACCTACCCAACGACGTTGATTTACTTAAGCAATTATTGCTTGAGACGTTGGCGGCTAACGATAATGCTCTCGCGTTAAAAGAGGCGGAAATCGCGGCGCTCAAACAATCGGTGCAACGGTTACTTGAGCAATTTAGGTTAACCCAGCAAAAGCGTTTTGGTGCCAGCAGTGAAAGCCATGATTATCAAGGTGAGTTGTTTAACGAAGTTGAAGTCACGGTTGATGAGCCCGTTGAATTAACGGCAGATGCTGATGTGTCAGTACCGCCTAAACAACGGGCCAAGCGTAAATTATTGCCTAAAGACCTGCCGCGAGAAATTATTATCCATGACATCAGTGATGAAGATAAGCAGTGTGATTGCTGTGGACATCAGCTGGCGTTAATGGGCCAAGATAGCAGCGAGAAGCTTCAGTTTATTCCGGCACAAATCAGTGTGATTGAACACGTTAGATTAAAATACAGCTGCAAGCATTGCGAAACGCAAGGCACTCAGGCCAATATTAAACAAGCGCCGGTGCCCGCCAGTCCTATTCCTAAAAGCTTTGCCACTCCAAGCCTATTAAGCCAACTTATCACCAGTAAGTATCAGTACGCATTACCGCTGTACCGGCAAGAAACCTTGTTCAAGCAACATGGTATCGCCTTAAGTCGGCAAACCATGGCAGATTGAATGATGAAATCGGCCGCGCTGTTTAAACCCTTATATGATTTACTGCACCAGCATTTGTTAACACAAGAAGTCATCCATGCGGACGAAACCACGCTCAACGTGATTAACGATGAGCGGGTAAAATCCTATATGTGGGTGTATTGCTCCGGTGCGGATGGACCAAGCACTGAGCCTAGATATCAAGGTTTACGCAGCATTGTACTGTACGACTATCAAGACGGTAGCCGTGCGAGCTCGTGCGTGAGTCATTTTCTTGCCACCGAGCAAACGGTGTTTAATGGTTATTTACCGGTCGATGGTTACGCAGCTTACCAGCAGGTAAGTCATAAACTTGTGGGCTGTTGGGCTTAGTCTCCTGAGTCGCTCTACCTCCTGCATCCATGCAGTCGTGGGCACACGCGCGGCGTAAGTTCAAAGAAGCGATAGTGGCACAAGGAAAAAACAAAACAGGCAAAGTCATTAAAGCAGATATGGCACTGAGCATGATAGCCAAGCTGTACCGCATTGAAATGCAAATACAATCACTGAGTTTACAGGAACGGCTGTATTTTAGGCGCACGCACTCAACTGCCCACCTGGCGTTATTTAAGCAATGGCTGGATAAATCAGCGCAGCAAGTGTCAAAGCAAAGCCCTCTAGGCCAAGCCATCCATTACAGCCTCAATCAATGGTCAAAGCTGAGTCTTTATACAGAAGACGGCCGACTGAATATCGACAACAACCGTGCCGAACGCGCAGTAAAACCGTTTGTGATAGGGCGTAAGAACTGGCTGTTTAACCACAACCATCGTGGTGCTGAGGCGAGTGCTATTTTATACAGCATCATAGAAACGGCCAAGGCAAATGGGCTAACGCCATTCGATTACATTGAACACTGTTTAGAGCAATTATCTCACCCTCACTGCGACCTCAATAGCCTCTTACCTTGGCAGGTTGATCAAGGCAAGGTGTAGATCACCGGACGTTTACAATAAATCAGTTTATTAAGTCCGATGCATTAACTCACAGTCCCACTCTTCTGCCTCAGCCGTTAACAGCGTAAACTTCACCGACTGAGTGTTAAGGATAAATATCATGACGCAACGATCTCAACTACTCGCTATGGGTATTACGCCGTTACGACTCAATGAGCGTGGTCGTAAGCAATTTCCTATCACGGGATCTGCAAGTATTGCGTTAACAGAGCAAGGGGCTAGCGCTGCGCTATCACCTTGGGTTGTTAAGTTAGCCGCCGATACGCAAGTAAGCGCTGAGAGCTTGCTAGGACACCCTGTGATGCAAGCATTACTCAAGTTAGCGGATATCGCGCCAAGCACTTGTTCTGCGCAGCCTAATGTTGACGCGGGGCAACACTTGCTATGGGATCTCACCGGCAAAGATGATGGGCTAGTGCATTCTTTAGCGTTACATGAGTTAACTCAGCTCGCTGATGCTGCAACTAAGCGGCACTTATGGGCGTGTCTATGGGAGTGGTTAGCGCAGCAAAGCAGTGGTAAAAATAATGAGCAGTAATAAACAATTAGTCGCGCTGTCGTTAAGCGATGTGAAGGCTATGGCATCGATTGCCAGCGACTTAGGTTATCCGCTATCAGAAAGTAGCTTACAGGGCTGTTTTGGCCCCTTGTATCGAGTGTCAGGGCTTTATGTAGATAAGCAATTGCTTGGTTTTAGTATTTGCCAGCAGATCATCGATGAAGTCACGCTGATGGATATATGTGTCGCGCCGCAATTTCAAGGGCAAGGCATAGGCGCTTGGTTACTTAAGCATATGTATGACGAAGCCAAAGCGGCTAGCGCGGTCGTGATCATGCTTGAGGTTAAGGCATCTAACCATGGCGCTAGGCATCTTTATCAAAAACTTGGGTTTATCGAAACAGGTATCAGAGCTAATTATTATCAAACGCCAGCGGGACGCGAGGATGCGATTCTAATGGATTGGCAAGTTAGCGTTTAAGGCTTGTGATTAATGCTTTAGCTAAGTTTAAAAGACACTTAGCTAAGCACGGGTAAAGATTTTAGTTAGCAATGCACAGATACAAAAAAGCCGCAGTGTTATCACTGCGGCTTTTTTATTGGCGTTTAAAGTTACTTAACTTCTTTGCCTTGAGCTTGTAAGTCAGCGTGATAACTTGAACGCACTAATGGGCCACAAGCGGCATGGCTAAAGCCTAAGTCATCGGCAATGCGTTTGAATTCAGCAAACTCATCTGGCGTGACGTAACGCTCGACCGGCAAATGGAACTTAGATGGCTGCAAGTACTGACCTAAGGTTAGCATGTTGACATTATGGTCACGCAAGTCCTTGAGTACTTGTACTATCTCTTCATTCGCTTCACCCAGACCCAGCATGATGCCGGATTTAGTAGGAATGTTTGGATGACGCTCTTTAAAGCGTTTTAGTAAGTCTAATGACCACTGATAGTTAGCACCGGGTCTTGCCTTGCGATAATGGGCTGGCGCCGTTTCTAAGTTGTGATTGAAAACATCTGGTGGCTCATTGGCCAAGATGTCCAAAGCGGCATCGATGCGACCACGAAAATCTGGTACTAAGATTTCAATCTTAATTTCAGGATTTAACAGACGAATTTCGCGAATACAATCGGCAAAGTGCTGCGCGCCACCATCACGTAAATCATCACGGTCAACAGAAGTAATTACGACATACTTAAGCTTCATGTCGGCAATAGTTTTTGCCAACTTTTTAGGCTCGGCACTATCCGGCTTAAGTGGACGGCCATGAGCCACGTCGCAAAATGGGCAGCGACGAGTACAAATGGCACCTAAGATCATAAAGGTAGCCGTACCATGGTTAAAACATTCAGCCAGGTTAGGGCATGAAGCCTCTTCACACACTGAATGTAAGCCATTACTACGCAAGGCTTGCTTAATGTCATTGATGCGCTGATTCGACGCTGGCAGCTTTACTCGCAGCCAGTCGGGTTTGCGTAACATAGTGTCTTTTTCAGAAGGCACAACCTTCACTGGAATTCGAGCTACTTTGTCAGCATCGCGGAGTTTAACTCCTGGCTGTAATCGTTCTGGCCTGTTCATGTATGAGATACTTCCTCAGTACTTGTAGTGGATAATCCGTGATGATGAATAACTTGGGGATAGGCTAGTTGTTGGCTAAGGGTGTCAGTCAATGCCGCAGCTGCTTGCTCAACCGATTGCGGTCCAGCTAATGCTTGGCATTGGACCATTTCCATCCCAGCATATCCACAAGGATTAATGCGTTGAAAGGGCGCTAAGTCCATATTGACGTTAAGCGCTAAGCCGTGAAACGAGCATCCTTTACGAATACGTAAGCCTAATGAAGCAATTTTGCCCGCGCCTACATACACGCCTGGGGCATCAGCCTTAGCAAATGCGTCAATACCGTAAGACGTTAACATCGCAATTATGCTGTTTTCAATAGCGGTGACTAATTGCCTAACTCCAAGTTTTTTACGCTTTAAGTCAAGTAATGGGTAGGCTACTAATTGCCCTGGACCGTGATAAGTCACTTGTCCGCCGCGATCGACTTGAATGACTGGGATATCACCAGGCGCCAAAATATGTTCACTCTTGCCCGCTTGACCTTGGGTAAATACGGGAGGGTGTTCCACTAACCATAATTCGTCTTGGTCGTGCTCGGTGCGATGGTCGGTATAGTGTTGCATCGCATGCCAGACTGTCTGGTAATCCATGTTGCCTAAATGGCGTACATGTAAACAGCTAGCAAGATCTGCGGTGTTAAGCTCAACGGACACTGTCGCGGCCTCTTTCAACTAAATGTGGGGTCATTATACGCGAGGGGTAAGAAATGTAACAGAGATCACAGCCGACAAAAATCTGTTTGTTAAGCCACAAATTTAATGGGTAAAAAAGGCGAAACTATCGAAAGGAGAGCTTCGCCTGAAAAGGCTTGGATTAAAGTACGCGTTTAACGCCTTCAATAGCTGCTAATTCAGTATATAAACTTTCAATTTGCGGCTTATCTTGCACCATGACACGAATGGTAATCGAGTAATAGGTGCCTTTACTTGAGATGTTGGTGGTTGGGGCGTAATCACCTGGCACATGGCGCTGGACTACGGCAACAATGCGTTCAGCCAAGGTGTCGCTGGCACTGCCAACAACTTTAAAAGGAAATGAGTTAGGAAACTCCATTAATTCATCAAAACGTGTATCTAAATCTGACATGGGATACTCCCTTTAATACTGTTGAACTTAATATGGTGTCGAAATCGAATATTTCAAGTTACACCATAAAAAAACGCCACCTTGCGGTGGCGTATTGATTAACTTATCCAGCTCGCAAAGAGTTGTTTAAAGTAATCCATTAATTTGCTAAACCAGCTGCCTGGCTGCACATCTTCTAAGGCTACCAGTGGGAACTGGGCGATATCTTTGCCATCCAATTGGAAAAATACGCGGCCAACCGTTTCACCTTTAACAATCGGTGCTTCTAATGGCTTAGTCAGTTCAAAGTTAGCTTGTAAATTCTTAGCCATACCACGATTGATAGTGATAGGGGTATCGGTGGCTACGCCAAGTTTTACTTTAGGGCGATCGCCGTACCAAATGTCCTGTTCAACGAAAGTATCACCGGCTTTGTAAGGAGTCACAGTTTCAAAGAAGCGGAAACCGTAGTTAAGTAGCTTCTTGCTTTCAGCCTTACGCGCAGCTTCGCTGCCTGTGCCCATAACCACAGAAATCAAGCGCATACCATCTTTCGTGGCAGAGCTCACTAAGTTATAACCAGCACCTGAAGTGTGGCCAGTTTTAATGCCGTCTACGTTTAAGCTCTTATCCCACAATAAGCCATTACGGTTGTATTGCTTAATGCCATTAAAGGTAAATGATTTTTCACTGTAAACACGGTATTCATTGGGAACGTCGCGAATCAGCGCTGCGCCTAATATAGCCATGTCATAGGCAGTGGTTTTATGCTGCGCTGAATCTAAACCATGAGAGTTTTCAAAATGGCTGTCTTGCATGCCTAATTGCTTGGCCCAAGAATTCATTAAGTCAACGAAAGCATCTTCGGTGCCAGCAATGTGCTCAGCCATAGCTACACAAGCATCGTTACCTGATTGAATGATAATGCCGTGGTTCAGATCGTCTACAGAAACTTGGGTGCCCACTTCAATAAACATCTTAGATGAGTCAGTGAAATTCTTTGACCAAGCATTCTTGCTGATAGTGACTTTGTCATCAGGAGAAATATTGCCGACTTTGATTTCATGACCTACCACATAACTGGTCATCATTTTAGTCAAACTGGCTGGATTTAGGCTCTCATAGGCATTGGTTTCGGCAATCACTTTGCCCGTGTTGTAATCCATTAAAATATACGCTTTAGCGGCGACATTAGGAGCGTCAGGGATCACCATCGGAGCGTTATTGGCACTAGCGGCCACACAAATGCTGGAAAATAACAGTAACGCTGAAATTGGTTTTATCACTAAATTCTTCATCAGTAAGACGGTTCTTTTGGTTTTTGACAACAGTCAGTGTTGAATAATTTGCGGTAACAACTAGGCATTACCGCTCGAAAATGGGAGAAAATTTAGCCACTGGCTAAATGACAGCGTGCGAGTATACCACTAGTAGACAAAGAAATTCAGTATAGGTTCCTTGCATTAGTTAACCATGAATAAATAGTTATTATTGGATTAAGTAACTGTCGGGATAACCTTGCTGCTTCATCTTTTTAAGTAGCTTTTTAGCTTGCTTGGTATTATCAATGGGGCCAAGTTGTAATTGATGCCAAGTGCCCGCCGTTTCTAGGCGATATTCATAGCCCTTTTTACTGGCAAGTTGCTCACCTAATTCAAACAGTCGCTGCCTATTTTTAGACGAGCTAATTTGAATGTAATGACCTTTGCCTTGAGCTTGGCTTTTTGACTGACGGTTAGATTTAGCCGGCGATTTATAATTGGCCAGTGCCGTTTTGGCATTGGCATCTAATTTAACTGCTTCGACTTTAACTTTAGCCGTGCCACTTTGCACCATACCAATCTTATCGGCCGCAGCATAAGACACATCTATGAGGCGACTGCGATGAAACGGGCCGCGGTCGTTAATTTTAACTATCACTGATTTGTTACTAGTTAAATTAGTGACTTTTGCAAAGCTCCCTAATGGCAAGGTTTTATGGGCGGCAGTCAAGGCGTATTTGTCATAGCGCTCACCGCTGGCGGTTTTATTGCCTTGCAGGGCAGCGCTATAAAATGAGGCTTTGCCTGTGGCTTTATAGGCATTGGCTGAGGTGATGACTTGATAGTCAGCGCTTGCAGGCATAGCTTCATTATCAGCTTGCTCTACGATTTCGCTTGGTTCATTGCTAACATCTTGCGTGTCTTGCTCATCTTCTACCTGAGAGTCATCAGCTTGCGCTTCTTCTGACTGGGTTTGAGCAATATCTACATCATTGCTGCTGATATCTCGGGAGTGACTGCTACAGCCTGAGATGGCTAGTGCGACCCATAGAGTAACGGCAGCAGGAGGAGTTAAATGGCTAATTTTTTTGATAGGCATGTTTTAGTTGCTCGCTAAATTGATATACAGCCATGGCATACAATGGGCTTCGGTTGTAGCGGGTAATAACATAAAAGTTATTAAGCCCTAACCAATACTCAGTCATTTCAGGTTGTGCTAACTCAATTAATAACGCTTGCTGACTAACATCAATATCTTTGCTGTGTTTTAACGCTAAGGTAGGGCTTAAAATATCGGCTACCGTCAGCGATAGTGCCTCTCCTGCCCACGGCGCAATAGTGGTTGCTGCGCCCGGTTGTGGTTTATCTATGGCTTTGCCATTAACTAACGCTTGCAGTGGTAAAACCACATCGGCGCCCGCTTGCCAGCCATGTTGGTGGAAGTAATTTGCTACACTCGCAATCGCATCACTTGGGCTTGTGAGTAAATCACGCTTACCATCGCCATCAAAATCTACCGCAAAGTTGCGATAACTTGACGGGATAAACTGACCAAATCCCATGGCGCCCGCGTAGGATCCAAACAAGTTATTGGCATCCAGTTGCTCTTCTTTAAGCAATAGCTGCAATTGACCAAACTCTTTACGAAAGAAGTCGGCGCGCGGTGGGTAATAAAACCCTAAGGTAAATAAGGCGTCACGCACAGGGTATTTACCCATGTACTGACCATAGAAGGTTTCAATGCCAATAATGGCCACTATGATTTGCGGTTCAACCCCAAACTCTTTGCTGGCTTTATCTATGATGCTGGCATGTTGCCGCCAGAAATTAACGCCTGCTTGCAGGCGCTTTTCGGTCAAGAAAATGGGGAAATACTCATGCCAAGGCTTGGCTTCCCAAGGCCTAGAAATGGCATCTAGCACTTGCTGATTAAACTGAGCTTGGCCGATAAAGTCCAAGGTTTGCTGTTGGCTAAAACCTTGTTGTTCTTGGCTTGCCAAAAACTCTTGCTGTAATTGTTGGTGCTTATCATCGGCCTGCGCTGAGGCTTGAATAACCAATCCCGCAGCGAGTAACCACGGCGCAAATTTATGGTACATAGTGAATCCTTTTATCTGTCCACAAAGCGTCTATGGGTGTGAATGCTCATTAAAATACCAAAGCCTATCATCAAGGTGATCATTGACGTTCCCCCATAACTGATAAGTGGTAAGGGCACACCTACAACGGGTAGTATTCCTGACACCATCCCAATATTAACAAACACATACACGAAAAATGTTAAGGTGATTGAACCTGCTAACAGGCGTGCAAAACTGGTTTGCGCGCGCGATGCAATAATCAAGCCTCGAGCAATAATATAGAGATACATGGCCAAAAGGAATAGGGAGCCGAGCATGCCAAATTCTTCACCAATCACGGCAAAAATGAAGTCAGTGTGACGCTCTGGTAAAAACTCCAATTGTGACTGTGTGCCTTCAAGCCAGCCCTTGCCCCAAAAGCCGCCGGAGCCAATGGCAATTTGCGATTGAATAATGTGATAACCCGCGCCAAGAGGATCTTTCTCTGGGTCGAGCAAGGTCATCACGCGGGTGCGCTGATAATCATGCATTAAGAAAAACCACAGAATTGGCAAAAATAGTAAGACGGCGGCGACAGCGCCGCCGACAATAGTCCAGCTCATGCCGGCTAAAAACAGCACGAAAATACCTGAGGCTGCCACTAAGATAGAAGTACCGAGATCGGGCTGACTGGCAATAAGTAATGTTGGCACTAATAAAATCATGATCCCGCCCGCTAAATAGCGTTTTTTCGGCGGCAGTGGATACTTACTTATATACCAAGCCATCATGATAGGGAAGGCGAGCTTCATCAATTCTGATGGTTGGAACTCCATAAATCCTAAGTTGAGCCAGCGCTGCGCGCCCTTATTTATCTCACCGAAAAAATGCACCGCTATCAGTAACAAAATGCCGATTAGATAAATAGGTAAGGCCCAGCGCTTTAATACTTCGGGATTGATTTGGGCGACCAGTAACATAACCACCAGTGAAATACCCATGCGAAATAGTTGTCTATCCATCATGGCCAAATTGCCACCACTGGCCGAGAAAATCACAAATAAACCAAAGGCAAACATAGATAAGATGCCAAGAAATAACGGCATGTCGATATGAAAGCGCTGCCAAAATGTCATTTGATGTGGGTGTTGGCTCATCATTGGTTTTTCCAGTCATCCCTTAACAAGTATTCATCTAATAATGCACGCGCGACAGGGCCTGCACTGGCGCCGCCAAAGCCGGCGTTTTCAATCACCACGGCTAACACTATCTTAGGGTTTTCAAAGGGGGCATAAGCCACAATTAGGGCGTTATCTCGCAAACGCTCATCCACGTTGTCTTTGTCGTATTTAGCATCTTGTCTTACGGTAAATACCTGCGCCGTACCAGTCTTCATTGCCGCAGTATATTTAGCATCGCTAAAGCGAGCTTTGCTAGCAGACTGACGCATGGCTTCATTGACTGAGTCCCAGTGCTTGTTATTTTCAAGCACAATTGGTGGTAACTCTTCAATGGGGGTATCTAAAGTGACATTTTCATCTTTAAGCGCTTTGAGTAAATGCGGGGTAAAGCGTTTACCTTTGTTGGCTAAAATGGCGGTAGCATTAGCTAATTGCAATGGCGTTACTGTCCAGTAACCTTGGCCAATACCCACAGAAATGGTGTCGCCCACATACCAAGGCTGGTTGTAGCGCAAGCGCTTCCAGTCTTTTGATGGCAAGTTACCCTTGGATTCTTCATAGATATCTATGCCAGTTGAATCACCAAAGCCGAAATCGCCCATAAAGTTGGCAATTTTATCTATGCCGACCTTATAAGCGAGATCATAAAAATAGGTATCACAGGAATCTATCAGGGCATGGTACAGGTCAACCCAGCCGTGGCCCCAACGTTTCCAGTCGCGATACTTATGTTCAACCCCTGGGATTTGCCAAAAACCCGGATCCCAAATTCGGGTTCTATCGGTAATGACTTTTTCTTCTAGGCCCAAGATAGCCATCATAGGTTTAATGGTTGAGGCTGGAGAATATTGACCTTGACTCGCGCGGTTAACTAATGGACGCGAGGTGTCGTTCAACAAGGCGTTATAGCCCTTAGAGCTAATACCATGCACAAACACGTTAGGATCGTAACTTGGGCTTGAAACCAAAGCTAAAATGCCGCCATCGCGCGGGTCGATAGCAACCACAGTGCCGCGGCGACCATCGAGTAACTCCATAGCTTTACGTTGTAAATCTAAATCTAAGGTCAGGACTATGTCTTTACCTGGCACGGGCGCTGTAGTGTTTAAAATCCGAATCGCGCGGCCACGGTTATTGACCTCTTCCTCAAGATGACCTGGCTTGCCATGCAGTAAAGATTCGTAAAACTTTTCTACCCCTTGCTTACCGATATCGCGGGTGGCTGGGTAGAATTGCCATTCATCATTGCGCTCAAGGATTTCGCGATCGCGCGGGTTAATCTTGCCAACATAGCCTAAGGCGTGAGTCAGCAAGTGCTCATAGGGGTAATGGCGTTTAAGACCCGCTTCTACATAAAAGCCTGGGAATCTATGCTGATTGACACTAAACGTTGCCACTTGTTCTTCGGTTAGGCGGTTTTTTAGCGGCAAAGGCTTAAAGCGGCGGTGGAATTTTAAGGTCTTGGCAAATTCTTCGCGTTCATCGTCGGTAATTTCAATAATGCTCGCCAGTTCATTTAAGCTGTCATCAAGATTGACGGCTTTTTCTGGGATCACTTCTAAGGTATAAAACGGACGATTTTCGGCCAATAGATGGCCATGCCTGTCATAAATCAGGCCACGACTTGGCGCAACAGGGACAACGCGGATACGGTTATCGTTGGAGCGGGTGGTGTAATCTTTATAAGAGGAAATCTGTAGCCGATATAGGTTGGCCACTAATAGGGATAAAAGAATGATTACACACAAAAAGGTGAAAAGAGCTCGGCTCTTAAACAGTGACGCTTCGGCAGCGTGGTTGTGCATTGTGATGCGCTTTCTCGGGGACACTAATGCTATCTCCTCGGAATAGTTGTCAATATAAGCCGCCAGTGGGCGGCTAATAGACCTAGGCTGAGAGGAAAGGTTCCATCAGCCTAGCCTTTTATTCCCTATGATAGGGGTGGTTATTGTTCACGCTCCATGCGCGATATAAGCTTTCTGCTACGACAATTCTGACCAGAGGATGCGGTAAGGTCAGTGCTGATAAACACCAACTTTGATGTGCCGCTGCCTTGCATTCGGATGCAAGACCTTCTGGACCACCTATCAGTAGACTGACATCTCGACCATCAAGTTGCCATTTTTGCATTTGTGTTGCGAGCGCTGGAGTATCCCAAGTTTTACCGGGAAGATCGAGCGTCACAATATGATTGCCTTTGGGAATGACGGCCATTGTCTGTTCGCCTTCCTTCTGTAAAATCCGGGCAATATCAGCATTCTTACCACGTTTACCTGCTGGAATTTCAATTAACTCCAACGGCATATCACGGGGGAAACGACGCTGATATTCTTCAAATCCACGGGTTACCCAGTCGGGCATTTTAGTGCCGACAGCAATCAGTTGTAACTTCATTAGGCGAAATCTTGCCAAAGTTTTTCAAGCTGGTACAACTCACGAGTTTGCTCTTGCATTACATGCAGGATCACTTCGCCTAAGTCGACTAATACCCACTCGCAACCTTCACGGCCTTCAACGCCAATGATTGGCAGGTTGGCAGTTTTAGCTTCACAAACTAAGTTTTCTGCAATGGCACGGACGTGAGTCTTTGAAGTACCAGTACAAATCACCATAGTATCGGTAATATTTGAATGTGCAGATACATCAAAAACTTGAATATCTTTTGCTTTTAAATCATCGACTTTGTCGAATACGAATTGCTTTAGTTGCTCACTTTGCACCTAAGCGGTCCTCTGGGTGTATGAAATAGCCGAGTATTATAGCAAGTAACGTACGGCAAATATACGCTTTGCCCACTTGCGATTATTTTGAGCTAATTTAAGAGAAAAGTTGAGGTGTTTGAGCATGAAGATTGTGGTGGTTTTGCCTGGGGGTTGAAGTTATTTAGCCTAAGTGTTGAGGGGCGATAACCTGAGTTTTGCAGCGCAAATTAGCGATAAAGATGCTCTGCTGCTATGTAATTTTGCACGCAGTGAGGTAAGCCGGTGACTAAGTCATAGGGGGTATTTGCTTGCAGCTGCGCGCGTATATCGCTAGAGGATATGGGCATGTCTGGCATTATGCAGGGCGTAAAGGCGCCACTGGCGCGCTGCCATATCTTATCTTGTGTCACTAAGTGCGCTTGATAATAGGCGGCCACTTGGGTTTGTGCTTCCAGTTGCCAACCTGGGCGTTGATAAACGCCAATATGGCAAAGCGTTAATAACTCTTGCCACGAGCGCCATAATGGCAAATTCACTAAGCTATCCATTCCCATCAAAAATACCCATTGATGCTGTGGATATAACTTATGCAGTCCTTGCAAGGTTAAATAGGTGTAATTAGGACCCGTTTGTTTAAGCTCATAGTCGCAGACGTTAAGCTCAGGCCACTGCTTACATACCAAGCTCAGCATAGCTAAACGCTGCTGCACATTGGCCTTGGGCTGAGGCTTGTGGGGCGGCGTGGCATTGGGGAGTAGCCATACTTGATCAACCGCTAATTGCGACTTGGCCGCCAGCGCTAATTGAATATGACCTAAATGTATGGGGTCAAATGTGCCCCCCAATAATGCGATTCTCACCTGTTATCCTATTGGCTAAATTGCGGTAGGGCTTGATGGGCCTTAGGGTTAAACAGCAAACAGATGTGGGCTAATAAAATCCAATTTTCTTGCCCTTGTTGTTTTAAGGCCAATTCTAAATTGGATGTCATGGCTAACATGGTTTCAATTTGCGATAAAGTTAGGCGGCCTGCGCTTTGTTTATAGGCCTGCTGGCGTTTATCCCAGACTCTATGCTGATTAAATAGCAGCCTTTGGTCGGCGCCCGGTTGCTTCAGTGCCAGCAATAAGCTCAGTTCCCGTAGTAATCCCCACAGTAAAATTGGCATAGCCGTACCTTCAGCCTTGAGCTGAGCTAGCATATGCATGGCTTTATTGGTGTGGTTTTCAAGTAAGGCATCAGTTAATTGAAAGACGCTAAAGCGCGACTGATCATCAAAATACTCGTGCAGCTTGTGCGCCGGTACTAACTCTTGGCTGTGCAATAACTGCAATAACTGCAGCGCTTGATCGCAGGCTAATAAATTACCTTCATACAGATAGGCAAGTAAGCTCGCGGCTTCTTTATCTAAGGTTAAAGCGTAATGCTTGATGCGCGCAGTGAGCCAACGTAAAAATTGTGGCCCTTCAGGGGTTAGGCAAGGTAAGTAAATTCCGTGATTATCTAACTGCTTAAACCATTTGCTTTTGGTTTGATCGGCTGCAAGTTTTGGGCCTTGCAGAATAAGTATTAAATCAGGATTAGGCGTTGCCAGTAATTGCTGCAAACACTGACTACCTTCAGTGCCAGGTTTAGCTTGTGGCAAGGTCAGTTCAATCACGCGGCGGTTAGCAAATAGGCTTAAGCTTTGCCATTCTTGCTGCAATTCTTGCCATTGAAATTGGCCTTCTTGCACCAGTTGAATATGCTCATCAAAACCTTGAGCTTTGGCAGCGCTAAGAATTTGTTGACGACACTGGCCTAGCAGCCAAGGATCATCACCAAAGAGTAAAAAACAGCTAGCCAGCGATGATAGCTGGCTAGCAAGTTGTTCAGGATAGACCCGCATTAGTTAGTTTCAACCGTCGATAGGGCTTGGATAATTTTATCGGCCGCTTGCGCTCGCATTTCTTTGAGCAGCAATTCCATTTCTTTACTCTTTGCTAATGCAGTACGCGGATCATCTAAATAATCGCGGCGAATGACCACATCAAACTCTTTAGCCTCTTGCTTATCAAAGCGTACTGAAAAGTGGACCTGATAAATCAGTTCATATTCAGCAACATTGCCCGAGGGATACAGGGACAAGGTTGAACGCTCCAAACTATCATGGACTAAACGTAAGGTTGGAATATCGGCCGCGGCATTAACTAAAGTAATGTTATTGAGGCGCAGGCGCTCGCGCACCAGTCGCGTTAATTCACTGTAATTATCACTAGAACTCAAATGCAGAGTTGTTAATGATGCAGGAATAAAATAACTGCTCTGTAAGTGAAAGCCGCAACCAGCACTGGTCAACACGACCAGTGCCAGTACGACGCTACTTATCCGTTGAGTTAACTTCATTTAGCGTCGTATCCTTGGGTTAGTTAGCAACAATGCTCAACAGCTTACCAGGTACAAAAATTACTTTACGTACGGTTAAACCATTAAGATGTTTAGCCACATGCTCATCGGCTAAGCCTAAGGCTTCTACCGTTTCCTTGCTGGCATCGGCCGCTACCGTGATTTTAGCGCGAACTTTACCGTTCACTTGCACCACGATGAGCTTGCTGTCTTCAACCAAGGCATCTTGGTCAACTTCAGGCCAACGCGAATCTTCAATCACGCCTTCATTACCCAGTTGCTGCCATAACTGGAAGCACAAGTGTGGAATGATAGGGTAAAGCAAACGTACCACAGCAGATAATGCTTCTTCCATCAAGGCGCGATCTTGAGCGCTTGCCATTGGCGCTTTTTGCAGGTGGTTCATCAGTTCCATTACCGCAGCAACGGCAGTGTTGAACATCTGACGACGGCTAATATCATCGCTTACTTTAACAATTGTCTTGTGCAGCTCGCGGCGCAGCGCTTTTTGCTCTGGGCTTAAGGCTTTGATGTCTAACGCTTCAGTAGCACCTAAACCAATATGATCGCTCGCCAGCTTCCATAAACGCTTAATGAAGCGATGCGCGCCTTCTACGCCAGACTCTTGCCATTCTAAGGTAAGCTCTGGTGGGGCTGCGAACATCATGAACAAACGCACAGTATCGGCGCCGTATTTTTCCACCATCATTTGTGGATCAATACCGTTGTTTTTCGACTTAGACATCTTGCTCATGCCGGTATACACCAGCTCATGACCTTCTTGGTCAACACAGGCAAGGATGCGGCCTTTGTCATCTTTCTCAAGTACAGTCACGTCAAGTGGCGATACCCATACACGGCCGCCTTTGTCGTTGGTGTAATAGAAGGCATCGGCTAACACCATGCCTTGAGTCAGCAATTGCTTAGCTGGCTCATTGCTGTTTACCAGACCCGCATCACGCAGCAACTTGTGGAAGAAGCGGAAATACAGCAAATGCATACAAGCGTGTTCAATACCGCCGATATACTGATCTACTGGCAACCAGTAGTTAGCTTTAGCGGGATCAATCATTTGATCAGCGTGTGGGCTACAGTAGCGTGCGTAGTACCATGATGATTCCATAAAGGTATCAAAGGTATCGGTTTCACGTAGCGCTGGCTGGCCATTGACTGTGGTCTTTGCCCACTCTTTGTCTGCCTTGATTGGGCTTTGAATACCGTCCATGACTACATCTTCTGGCAGGATCACTGGCAGTTGATCTTCAGGCGTTGGCATCACAGTGCCATCTTCCAGAGTCACCATAGGGATAGGCGCGCCCCAGTAACGTTGACGCGATACGCCCCAGTCACGCAGACGGAAGTTTACTTGACGCTTACCTTTGCCTTCAGCGCTCAGCTTGGCATCAATAGCATCAAATGCCGCTTGGAAATCTAAGCCATCAAATTCAGATGAGTTAAATAACACACCTTTTTCAGTGTAAGCTGCTTCGCTAATATCGACTTCGCTATCAACTGGCTTAATAACTGCCTTGATGTCTAAGCCGTATTTCTTCGCAAACTCATAATCACGCTGATCATGGCCAGGAACTGACATTACCGCGCCAGTGCCATAGTTCATCAGTACAAAGTTAGCAGCCCATACAGGCACTAATTCACCGGTTAATGGGTGAACGGCTTTAAGGCCAGTATCAACACCCAGTTTTTCCATGGTGGCGATATCGGCTTCTGCGGTAGAAGATTCTTTACACTCTTCAATAAAGGCCGCTAAGGCTGGATTATTGATAGCCGCTTCTTCAACTAATGGGTGACCTGCAGCAATAGCAACATAAGTCACCCCCATGACGGTATCAGGGCGAGTGGTGTAAATATCAAAGCTCTGATCGCTGTCAGCGACTTGGAAGGTCATTTCTATGCCTTCGCTGCGGCCAATCCAATGACGTTGCATGGATTTCACTTGCTCAGGCCAGCCGTCTAAGTTATCTAATTCAGATAATAGTTCATCGGCATAGGCTGTGATTTTAATAAACCACTGCGGAATTTCTTTCTGCTCAACCTTAGTATCACAGCGCCAGCAGCAACCGTCTTGTACTTGCTCGTTAGCCAGTACAGTTTGGTCATTCGGACACCAGTTAACCGCTGAGGTCTTCTTGTACACTAAGCCTTTTTCATACAACTTAGTGAAGAACCATTGTTCCCAGCGATAGTATTCTGGGGTACAAGTGGCGATTTCACGGCTCCAGTCATAACCAAAACCCAGCAATTTTAGCTGGTTTTTCATGTAATCGATGTTTTCGTAAGTCCATGGCGCCGGGGCAGTTTTATTATTAATCGCCGCGTTTTCCGCTGGCAAGCCAAATGAGTCCCAACCGATAGGTTGCAGAACATTTTTTCCTTGCAGTCTCTGGTAGCGAGCAACCACATCACCTATGGTGTAGTTACGCACATGGCCCATGTGCAGGCGTCCAGATGGATAAGGGAACATGGAAAGGCAATAGTACTTTTCCTTGGTATTATCTTCAGTGACTTCAAATGTTTTGTTATCGGCCCAATGCTGTTGCACTAAGGTCTCGATTTCTGAGGGATTATATTGCTCTTGCATTAATATTTACCGGCCAAGCCGCCTTTTTTTGATCTCGCGCTGTATATGCGCGGTGGGATCTGCATAGAATAAACCAGATGCGTTGTATTAAAAAGGTTCCAATGAAGGAGTATTCAACATGAGTGATCGAAGTTCACAGATGTTAGCCTTATATCAGACGCTGATTGACAAGGTTAAAGTCGATTTTGGTGATAATAATCAACTCAGTACTAAAGATTTAATGGCGTCAGTGACTAAGGGCACTGATTATTTAAAACTCAAACAAATCGCCGATAGTGAAGAGTTAGCGCTGGTGGAGCATTTTCTTAAACGCGACATTATCGCCTTTCTCAACGAGCAGCATGCCGATGAGCTCAGCTATAGCCCAACCATGATTGCGATGGAAAATACCTTTTGGCACTGGTTAAGTGAAATTACTGACCGTAGCCAAGTAGAGTGGCATGAGCTTAGCCAAGATTTTAAGCAGCATGGCGAATACCAAAGTGGTGACATTATTAGTCAAGGCACACTGACGTGTATTCATTGTGGCCATAAAATGCATATTGAATTCACCGGACTTATTCCTGATTGTCCGCAGTGCGAACAAGGTGAGTTTATTCGCGAAGCCTTAACCCCTTAGCGTTGTTGTTCAAGTTAAGATCGGCTGATTCGAGCGGGTTGTAGTTAAGTTAAAGCACGCATTGGCGTAATGCCGATCAGTTAAGACAGATTGCTTGACGATCTCACTGAAAGGATCAAAATCCGATGACCCCATGTCATCGGATTTTTTTATGCAACTTTCAGACGCTTTGGCGCGTACTCATATCAATCGTCATACCGAATTCACCTGTCTGGCCGATGTGCTTGAGCCTGATTTAATTCAGTCGTGCCTTGATTCACATGGTGTTGCCAGTTTACGGCGACGTAAGTTACCTATGGATGCCATGATTTGGGCGGTGATTGGTATGGCTCTGTTCAGAGGCGAGTCCGTCCGCTCTCTCATCAATAAGCTTGATATCGTCTTACCTCAAGAAGTGGATTACGTGGCTCGCAGCGCTGTCACGCAAGCGCGTAAGCGGCTAGGCTCTGACGTTGTTCAGGATGTGTTTAAGCGAAGTGCCAAGACCTGGCATGAGAGAGCAGAGCATCCTCATTGGTGTGGACTCAACCTCTACGGTATCGATGGTGTCGTGTGGCGAACACCTGATAGTGAGCAAAACAATCAGGCCTTTGCCAAAACCGCCAATGCTGCTGGTGATGCTACCTATCCTCAAATTCGTATGGTTTGCATGATGGAATTAAGCAGCCACTTGGTATTGAACAGTGCCTTTGATTCTGTTGCTGTCAGTGAAATGAATTTAGCCGCCGAACTGATATCCAGCATACCCAATAACAGCCTGACTCTGTTTGACAGAGGCTTCTATTCCTTGGGGCTTTTGCACGCCTGGCAACAGGCTCAACCTAACAGTCACTGGCTGCTGCCGTTGAAGAAAGGCACACAATATGAAGTGGTACGCTCTGTAGGAAAACACGACCAACTGGTGCAGTTAACCACCACAGCTCAAGCCAGAAAGAAGTGGCCTATTGCCTGACAATATTGAAGCTCGCTTACTGACGAAGACGGTAAAAGGTAAGTTGGTTTCCATTTTGACCTCATTAACTGACCCCTTACGTTATCCGGGGGCCGAGATAGTGGATTTATATGCCCATCGATGGGAGATAGCAGTGGGCTATCGGGAGATGAAGCAACATCTGCTGGAGAGTCGCTTTACGTTACGCAGTCAATTGCCAGAGCTGGTTATCCAAGAATTGTGGGGGGTACTGTTGGCCTATAACCTCATCAGATACAAGATGGTGTTGATGGCTAAAAGCTTACCGTCGTTACATCCGAACCAATTAAGCTTTAGAGATGCGTCGAGTTATATCATTTTAAAACTGACTCAGCTGTCATCTCAAACGCCAGGGAATGTCCCGAGAGATGTCTTGGACATAGTGCGTAATGCGAGGCAGTTCAAGCTCGATGGGAAACGGGATAGAGCCTATCCACGTGCGTTAAAAATGAGTAAAAACAAGTATCCCATTAAGCCTAAGAAAATTGCCGTTCACACTAAGTGAACGGCATTACGCATTGGCGTGCTTTTTGGTGGTTAACTTACTGATTGTAAGGTGCTAATTGCTTACTCGAAATTTCAAGTTATTACGCTGTAGCAAAAAATATTGCTTAAGTTTTTTGCACTTTTGCAGAAAAAAATATCTCAGTCTACACTTGATGGACGACACGGATGTGTGATGAAAGTGAGATGTTTCATGGACAATTTAACCCCATATTTTTCATCTGCTAGCGAAAAATATCCCCACATTGATCACGTGTTAGTGATTGATGATTCTAAAGCGATTTTGCTTATCGTAAAAAATATCCTCTCCACCTTTGGTGATTTTCAAACTACTGTGACTGACAATCCCGCCAAAGCGTTGTCTATTATTGCCCGCAACCCTAAGCGTTATAGCTTAATTTTGACGGATTTAAATATGCCGAACATAGATGGCATGGCGGTGCTACGGGGGTTAGGTGAAATCGGTTATCAAGGTACGGTTGGCATAATCTCGGAAATGGAAAAACGAATTGTGCATCTGGCGGCCGATATCGCTAAAGGATATAGACTGCGCCTGATTGGCTGCATAGCTAAACCTTTGCAACCTGCAGATCTCCATGGTTTGTTATTAAAGGCTGATAGCTTACTCGCCAATCAGCATCATTCTCTTGATTTATTAAGTGAGCAGCAACTGCGCGCAGCTATCGCTGATGAGCGAATCGAGGCTTATTACCAGCCAAAAGTGAATATGAAAACTCACGAGGTGAGCTCGGTTGAGGCGCTGATTCGAATTAGGCTTCAAGGCGAAACCGATGCCGTAACTCCAAATCGTTTCTTACCTTTGGCGGTATCGCTTAATTTATTAGATGTTATGACTAACATAATGATAAAAAAAGCGATTGCGGATTTACCTAAGTTAAAGAAACAGTTTGGTGACTCAGTACATCTGTGCATCAATTTAGCGCCCCCACAACTAGAGAACTTGGCGTTAGTGGATGAGTTACAGTTAATGTTTTCAAGTAATGGCGTGAGCCCTGAACAACTAGTGCTTGAAATTACCGAAGATAATGCCCTGCGCAGTACTCATCAACTTGAAACCTTAAATCGCTTACGTATGCGCGGTTTTGGCGTGTCCTTAGATGATTTTGGTACCGGTTTTACTAATATTAATCAGTTAAGGCACTTGCCTTACAGTGAAATTAAAATTGATAGATCATTGATCATTAACATCCATAGGGACGTATTTTGTCAGGCTGTGGTGCACTCTTTGATTGAAATCGCCTCGCAAATGGATGTGAATTTAGTGGCCGAAGGCATTGAGCAGGTTGAAGAGTTAACTTATTTATTTGGTCATTACGATGAAATGCTTATTCAAGGCTTCTTAATCAGTAAGCCGCGCTCACTTTCCAGCTTAATAAGCTGGCATGTGACTTGGCAAAAGCAATTTGCCAAATTAGCCCAAGGCAGTTAATGGCAAACTATATGACCTAAGTCGATTTTCTATTCACTTATTGTGCAATCTAAAGCATGTCGTGAGGCATGCTTTTTTGTTGTTGCTATAAAAATGTCTGATGAAACAGCTCGTTGTTGACCTACTTCACACTTTTTAGGGGTGTCGATAGTAAAGCTTGGTTGATTGAATATGATAATAAAAAGAATAATTATTCACATAGGTGAAGGCGTGGAATTATCAAGACGGGAATTATTAGGCGCAGGCGGCGCGGCGTGCGTATTGGCATTAACGGGTTGTCAGTCTGTGAGTCATGCAACTAAAGCATCGGCCAGTGCTGCGCCTTTATTGCTTAATTTCAATGAGAACGCTTTAGGTGTTCCACCAAGCAGCATGCGGGCATTAAGCCAGCAATTGCCACAAGCATTTTTATATCCAGATGCGCCAAAGGCTGAGTTTATGGTGGCGTTAGCTCAATACCATGGCGTTACCGCCGAGCAGCTGATTTACGGCAATGGCTCGTCAGAAGTGCTTAAAATGGCAGTGGATGCCATGGTGACTAATGCCATTGATAATGCGGGCGCTAAGGTCACTGAGATTCAATTAGTGATGCCAGATCCAAGTTATGGCGTAGTGGCTGATTATGCCAGTGCCCGCGGTGTAAAAGTGGTTGCTGTGCCACTTAACTCAGAGTTACAGATTGATTTAGTGGCTATGCAAGCGCAGGTCGACTCTTTTAATGGCTGCTCTATCATCTACTTATGTAACCCCAATAACCCCACCAGTTTATTGATGGCAACTGATCCGCTGCAAGCTTGGTTAGCTCAAGCATCGGTAAAGCTGCAATTTATTGTCGATGAAGCTTATGGCGAATATGCCAATCCCAAGACCTTTGTATCAGCTATAGGCGCGGTAAAGGCAGAAAATCCGTATTTAGTGGTAACACGCACCTTTTCTAAAATTTATGGCTTAGCTGGACTACGGGTTGGTTATGGCGTAGCTCATCCGCAGATGATAGTGGCGATGACACGTCAAGCCAGCATAGATAATGCTAACTTAGCGGGCTGCGTGGCAGCAACGGCGGCGCTTAGCGATAAAACTTGGTTGGCATTAAGCCTTGCTTCGCAAGCGCGCGCATTAGCGTTAGTGACCCAAACCTTAGATGCCCTAGGGCTTAAGCACCTTGATTGCAATGCTAACTTTATGTTTCATCAGGTGAATGGTGACACTGATTTATATCAGCAGCGCATGAAGGCTGCTGGCATTTTAGTAGGGCGTAAGTTTAATCATACTATTGGTTGGAACCGCTTAACCTTAGGGACGCCAGAGCAAATGGAAAAATTTTGTCGCACCTTAATTCAATTTAGGCAGCAAGGCTGGGTGTAATGCTGAGCTTGAACCCGCTTTAAATAAAAAAGCCAGAGTATGATGACTCTGGCTTTTTTGTTGGTTGTTTCGGCTAGCGTTGTTTATGGTTCGCTATGATTGAGCTTAGCGTTATGCACTCGGCGCTGACGCCAACCTAAGATAAAACCAAACAACACTAATAAGCTGCTTAACCCTAGTATGGGTTTCTCACCCACATAACTAAATAAAGTCTGGCCGGTCACTAATGGCACGGCCACCCTAAGTACGCCAGTTTCAAATTGCGGCAACTTATCAACTACATTGCCTTTGGCATCCACCACAGCTGTGACGCCGTTGTTGGTAGCGCGCACTAACGGCCTGCCTAATTCTACCGAGCGCATTCTAGCAATATCAAAATGCTGCAGTGGTCCATTGGAATCACCAAACCAGGCATCGTTAGATACGGTCAGTAGCATGTCGGTGTGCTCATTGAAGTTGGCACGCAGCAGCTCAGGGAAGACGATTTCATAACAAATAGCAGGCTCAATATGATAACCGAGCGCCGATAGGTTAGTTTGCTGGTAATCACCGCGAGCAAACGATGACATTGGTAGATTGAAAAACGGTGCCAGCGGTCTTAACAGCGACTCTAGTGGAACAAATTCTCCAATAGGTAGTAGTTGATGCTTACGGTATTCATTGATGCCGCCACCCACATAATCCGCTTGCGCTTGTTGCTTGTTATTATGATTGCCTAGCACTATTAACGAATTATAAAAGTCATCGTTATGATTGCTGATAATGCCGGTAATGATGGCAGCATCATTTAAGTTAGCGACTTGATTGGCATTATCTAAAAACGATTGCACCATGTATTCAGGCGCTGGAATGGCAGCTTCTGGCCAAATAACAATATCAGCATCGAGTTCTGGTCGAGATAAATCCATGTATTTAAGCAGTGTCGGCCACAGGGCTTCAGGCTGCCATTTCATGCTTTGGGCGATATTACCTTGAACTAATACGACATTCACGGCTTTGTCTTGCGGTGTCAGCTTAGGTTGCAACTGCGTGGCGAGCGGCGTGATAGCGACTATGACTAGTGCGGCGCTAGCTAAGCGATAACGGCGGGCAGTGACAAGCATGAGTGCGGCCGCGATTATAATCACTAGGTAACTTAAGCCTAAGGTGCCAATGTCGGCTGCGACTGGGCGCAGCGGTCCATCAACTTGCGAATAACCTGCCCATAGCCACGGGAATCCTGTCAGCACCCAGCCCCGGGCCCATTCAGTTAATACCCACAGCGCGGGGAATAAGGCTAAATAGCGCCAAGTGAGAGAATGCGGGCTTAAATAGCGGGCAAGGGCGCCAGAGAGCGCGGGATAAATCGCCAGATAGAGAGCTAGCAGCGCCATTAGGCCGATAGAGGCAATTAACGGCATACCGCCAAATTGCGCCATGCTGACATGCACCCAGCTGATGCCGACGCTAAAGGCGCCAAAGCCAAAGGCCCACCAGTAATAGAAAGTTTGCTTGGTCGTTAAGTGGCGTGATTGCCACATACCAACAGTGATAGCGAGTGGATAAATGACCCAAAGACTGTAGGGGGCGAAGGCGAGGGCTGTACTGGCGCCGGCTAAATAGCCGATCGCCAGTCGTAGACCTGCATTATGGCAAATTGCCATCAAAAAAGTTTGCAGAGTTTTATGCACGAATTAATTTTCAACTGTTTGATTATCTTCGGATTCTGGCCAAGATACTCGTAACTGAATAAGACGGCGGGTATCAGCGTTGACGATTTTAAACTCAATGCCATCTATGGTGATTTTTTCGTTACGTTCAGGTAAGTGACCAAAAGCATGTGACACTAAGCCGCCAACGGTATCAAACTCTTCATCACTAAAGTGAGTGTTGAAGTGTTCATTGAAATCATCGATTGGGGTTAGGGCTTTAACCATAAACACTTTAGGACTGATTTTACGAATTTCAGTATCTTCACTGCTGTCATGGTCAAATTCGTCTTCAATTTCACCGACAATTTCTTCCAGAATATCTTCAATGGTCACTAGACCCGATACGCCGCCATATTCATCGACCACTATGGCCATATGGTAACGTTGTGAGCGAAATTCTTTAAGTAACACATCTACGCGTTTGCTTTCTGGAACAACGACTGCAGGTCGAATGACCTTGTCTAAGCTGAAATCGGCTTCTAAATTAAAGCCATAACGAATGAGGTCTTTGGCGAGCAAAATTCCTTCGATATGATCTTTATCTTCATTAACCACAGGGAAGCGAGAATGCGCTGAACCTATGACGGTAGACAATAATTCTTCGACACTGTTATTGATCTGGACGGCGACGATTTGCGCCCGTGGGATCATAATGTCGCGTACTCGTAAGTCAGAAACTTCCAATACGCCTTTAATCATTTCGCGGGTATCTTCTGTGATCAAATCACGCTGCTCGGCATCATGGATCACGTCCACCAGATCATCGCGATTCTGGGGTTCGCCCTGAAAAATCTGACTTACTCTATCAAGCCAACTTTTTTTGTGGGCGCTGGTACTCGGTGGGATATCATCACTCATAGTATTTCTTAAACTCTTAAGCCAACGGCTGAGTTCAGTTTTGCTCCTTGTAAGGGTCTGGGTAACCAAGAGATTGGATCAACTCGATTTCAAGTAATTCCATTTCTTCGGCTTCTTCATCATTAATATGATCATAGCCAAGTAAATGCAAGCATCCATGGATAACCATGTGCGCCCAATGAGCCTGTAAGGCTTTATTTTGGGTTAACGCTTCATTTTCGACTACCTTAGCACAAATAACAAGATCGCCAAGCAGGGGTAATTCAATTCCTGGCGGCGCTTCAAATGGGAAAGATAACACATTGGTCGGTTTATCTTTACCGCGATAATCGTGATTTAAGCTTTGGCTTTCTGCTTCATCGACAATACGAATGGTGAGTTCTGCTTCCGTCATGGTGTTGCCCAATGCGGCACGAACCCATAATTCAAAATCAGATTCAGACGGTAGCTGGTTGTTATCTGTGGCAATTTGTAAATCGATAAATAACTCAAGACTCATGATGAGTGTCCTGTAATTGGTGCTGATTATCGTGGCCCGCTTTCGCGGTTTTTTGCTCATACGCTTCATAAGCATCAACGATACGCGCCACGACGGGATGGCGAACTACGTCATGGGATTGGAAGAAATTAAAACTAATTTCATTGACGCTATTAAGCACTTCAATGGCATGACGCAACCCTGATTTTTGATGCTTAGGTAAATCTATCTGAGTAATGTCGCCAGTGATCACCGCTCGAGAATTAAAGCCTATTCGAGTTAAGAACATCTTCATTTGTTCTATGGTGGTGTTTTGGCTTTCATCAAGAATGATAAAGGCATCGTTTAAGGTGCGACCGCGCATATAGGCTAAAGGCGCGACTTCAATGACGCTGCGCTCTATCAGTTTTTCAACCTTTTCAAAGCCTAACATTTCAAACAAGGCGTCATACAGCGGGCGTAAATACGGGTCGACTTTCTGACTTAAATCCCCAGGTAAAAAACCTAGTTTTTCACCGGCTTCAACCGCTGGGCGCGTTAGAATAATGCGGCGAATCTCTTGGCGCTCTAAGGCGTCAACGGCGGCCGCGACGGCTAAATAGGTTTTGCCTGTGCCCGCAGGACCAATACCAAAGGTAATGTCATGGGTCACTATATTGGCAACATATTGGCCTTGATTCGGATTACGCGGCTTAATGACGCCCCGCTTGGTTTTGATATGTAGATGCTTGTCATCAGATTCACTCGCAGCCTCAATCGATACTGCTTGTTGAATGGCTAAATGCACAGTATCTGGCTCTAAATCTGGGGTGCTGCCTTTAACTGTTTGAGTCTCGACATATAAATCACGCAGCAAGTTATTGGCAGTTAGGCAGTTTCTCGGTAAACCGACAATCTGGAAATGGTTGTTGCGGTAGCTAATTTTTACCCCGATGCGGCGCTCAAGTTGCTTGATGTTGTCATCAAACGGACCACACAAAGAAGCCAAACGACGAGTTTCAGCAGGCTCAAGATAAAGATTGAGCGTAGTCATTTTACCAGACAAATAAACACTCCGAATTCAGTTTTACCCAGAAGGTATATAGAGATATCTGCGGTGATAATAAGGGATGAATATAACCTAACTTACCGCAATTAGGTATGAAAAAAGGCGACCTAAGCCGCCTTATTCTAGAGCTTATCTTATGGCCGCACGCTAGATGGCGCGCGGCGCTAATGCTCTTAGCAACTAAGGCTTATATGTGGTTACACCTAAAGCATCATCTTGTTTACGCTGCGATAAAATATCGGCTGGGCGCAATTCACGACGTAAGTCCATTTCATCTTCACCGCGGATAAATTTACCGCGAAGTGAGTTAGTTAGCACATCAACAATCTCAACATCCACAAAGCTACCGATATGCTTCATATCGGCTTCAAAGTTTACTACGCGACTGTTTTCAGTACGGCCACGCAGTTCCATCGGGTTTTTCACTGATGGACCTTCAACTAAGATGCGCTGCACTGTGCCTAACATATGACGGCTATAACGCAGGGCTTGCTGAGTAATGCGGTCTTGTAAGATAGCTAAACGCTGTTTCTTTTCTTCCAAGCTAACATCATCAGGCAGATCAGCCGCTGGCGTGCCAGGGCGCGCTGAGTAGATAAAGCTAAAGCTATGATCGAAGTTCACTTCTTCAATCAGCTTCATGGTATCAGCGAAGTCTTCTTTAGTTTCACCAGGGAAACCAATAATGAAGTCAGAGCTGATGTTGATATCTGGGCGCGCGACACGTAAACGGCGAATAATTGATTTGTATTCAATCGCCATATGGTTACGTTTCATCAGGGTCAGAATGCGATCTGAACCTGATTGCACTGGCAGGTGCAAGAAGCTTACAAGCTCAGGCGTATCTGTGTACACGTCAATAATATCTTGAGTGAACTCGATAGGATGGCTGGTGGTAAAACGAATTCTATCAATGCCATCAATCGCTGCCACAAAGCGCAGTAATTCAGCGAAGCTACAGATTTCATCATCATGAGTCGCGCCGCGATAGGCGTTCACGTTTTGGCCAAGTAAATTGACTTCACGCACGCCTTGCTCAGCTAACTGGGCAATCTCAAGGATAATATCATCAAGCGGACGGCTCACTTCTTCACCGCGGGTATAAGGCACCACGCAGAATGAACAGTACTTACTGCAGCCTTCCATAATAGATACGAAGGCGCTTGGGCCATCAGCGCGCGGCTCAGGTAAACGGTCAAACTTTTCAATCTCAGGGAAGCTGACATCGATAACCGCTTTATCACCACGACGCACTTGCTCAATCATTTCTGGCAAGCGGTGCAGCGTTTGCGGGCCAAAAATAATATCAACGCAATGGGCGCGATCTTTAATGGCTTTGCCTTCTTGGGAGGCAACACAACCACCCACACCTATGATTAGGTTTGGGTTTTTATCTTTCAGGGTCTTCCAGCGGCCGAGCTGATGAAACACCTTTTCCTGCGCTTTCTCACGAATTGAGCAGGTGTTCAGCAGCAGGATGTCAGCCTCTTCGGCTGTTTCTGTCAGAGTGTATCCCTGAGCTTCACCCAGCAAGTCTGCCATTTTGGATGAGTCATACTCATTCATTTGACAGCCCCAGGTTTTGATATGGAGTTTTTTACTCATCAGTTAATTTCGCTCTTCGAACCACGGAAAAATAGCGCAGCATTTTACCCCCTCGCACCCAAGCTTTCCAGTGGTCGGACTAACTTTAAGCAATATCTCTTAATAGGCTTGCAATTACTAGGGATTAAGGCGCTGCATTTGATGCGCCATCATAGCGGAAATAATCCTGAACGCATGGGTTGCGCCACATTTATTATTGAGTAAAGGGTCAGAATCCACGTCTGGTATCCGCCGATTTAGTCGCGCTGTGATTTAAGGCATAATCCTACTAATGATAATTGCGTAAAATTGTTCATCAAAAAGGTCTGAGTGATGATAAAGCGCCAGCGTTCTGTGCAAGCATACTCGCGCTTTTAAGCCATCTTTGGTTATTCGACTCGGCCAACAGTTCTAACTATTGTAGCTATGCAATGTTCAATCAATAAGGAAGCACAAGGTGACACAACAACGAGCGCAAACTGATGTCTGCATCATAGGTGGTGGAATGGTGGGCGCCGCGACGGCTGTCGGCTTGGCAAAACTTGGCCTATCTGTGGCGCTGGTGGAAAATCGTCGCCAAGAAGATTATGACCCAAGCCAACCCTTAGATGTGCGCGTATCCGCCATTAGCATGGCATCAGTGCGGTTACTGCAATCATTAGGCGCTATGGATGCCATTTTAGCGATGCGCCATGTGGCTTACACTGGGCTAGAAACTTGGGAAATGGAAGGTGCTGCCACGCGCTTTAGTGCCAGCCAAGTTAAGCTTGAACAGTTAGGCTATATCCTTGAGAACCGTGTGGTTCAATTAGGTATTTGGCAACAAATGGCTAATTATCCCAACCTTAATCTGTATTGCCCTGCGGCCGTGGCTAAATATCAGCGCCATGATAATGGGGTTACTGTGCTACTCGATGATGGCACCAGTATTGATTGCCGCTTGTTAGTGGGTTGTGATGGTGCTAATTCGCATGTGCGCCAATGGGCGGGCATAGGTGTCAGTGGTTGGGATTATAGTCAAAGTGCCATGCTGATTAATATCGCGACCACAGAGGACTTGCCTGCTATTACTTGGCAGCAATTTACGCCTGATGGCCCGCGCTCATTACTGCCGTTGCCAGATAAGCATGCTTCGCTAGTTTGGTATGATACACCGCAGCGCATCGCGCAATTAATGCAGATGAATAATGCGGCGCTAAAAAGCGCGATTCAAACCCATTTCCCTGCGCGCCTTGCTACTGATTTTGAGATTGAAGCCAAGGGCAGTTTCCCGTTAACGCGCCGTCACGCCAGTTGTTATTACCAAGACAATGTAGTGATCCTAGGCGATGCTGCCCACACTATTAATCCGCTGGCTGGCCAAGGGGTGAATTTAGGCTTTAAAGATGTGGCGGCGTTAATTGAAGTGATAGCTAAAGCGCAGCAAGCTGGCCATGATGTTGCCAGCACTAAACTACTGAGTGATTATCAGAGCTTACGTTATCGCGACAATTTATTAATGATGACCACAATGGACGCCTTTTATGCTGGCTTTAGTAATCGAATCTTACCGCTTAAATTACTGCGCAATGCGGCGCTGCGCATTGCTGATAAGTCAGGGCCACTGAAAGATTGGGTGCTCAAATATGCGCTGGGCTTAGTCTAAGCTAATTGTAAATTTGTTGAGCAGTGTTAGCAGTGGTAGAATACTGGGCTTTGTGTCTGAGTGGCGGCCAGATGGCATGCCGGATAGAGTAATAGTAGCGGTATGGATCAGATAAAATTGATTGTTGGCTTAGCCAACCCTGGCGCAGAATATGCGCAAACTCGCCATAACGCTGGCGCTTGGTATGTCCAAGAATTAGCTCGCATGGCGAATGTAAGTTTAGTGCCAGACCCTAAATATTTTGGAATGACAGCAAGAGTCATGTTGTTTGGTCGCGAGGTTCGTTTGTTGATCCCATCGACTTACATGAACTTAAGCGGTAAGTCTGTGTCCGCGCTGGCTAATTTTTTTCGAATTGAGCCAGAAGAGATACTAGTGGCCCACGATGAATTAGACATGCCTCCGGGCGTGGCCAAATTTAAGATAGGTGGTGGTCACGGTGGTCATAATGGCCTCAAAGATATAGTGGCTAAGATGGCCAACAATAATAATTTTTATCGCTTACGGATTGGCATTGGTCATCCTGGCGATAAAAACAAAGTGGCAGCTTATGTACTGAATAAAGCATCGAGTGACGATCAAGAAAAAATCTTGGCCGCGATTGATGAAGCCGTACGCTCCACTGAAATTGGATTTAAAGAAGATATGGTTAAGGCGCAACATAGACTGCATTCATTCAAAGCCGTCTAGTACTAGCCACCATGAAATTTGAACTCAAGCTGCTTTAGTTTGGGTTGTTACGTCAATAAAAAGGTATCGATATGGGTTTTAAATGTGGCATCGTTGGTTTGCCAAACGTAGGTAAGTCTACGCTGTTTAACGCACTGACAAAGGCTGGGATTGAAGCAGCAAACTTTCCTTTCTGTACCATTGAGCCTAATACCGGCGTAGTGCCAGTGCCGGATCCACGCTTAGATGCGTTAGCGGCCATTGTTAAACCTGAGCGTATTCTGCCTACCACTATGGAATTTGTGGACATTGCAGGTTTAGTGGCTGGCGCTTCTAAAGGTGAAGGCTTAGGTAATAAATTCTTAGCCAACATTCGTGAAACTGACGCTATTGGTCATGTGGTTCGTTGTTTTGATAACGACAACATTATTCACGTGGCTAACAAGATTGATCCTGCCAGCGATATCGAAGTCATTAACACCGAATTGGCCTTAGCCGACTTAGACAGTGTTGAGCGTGCGATTACTCGCCAGCAAAAACGCGCTAAGAGCGGTGACAAAGATGCTAAGTTCGAAGTTGAAGTGCTTGAGAAACTGCGTCCAGTATTAGATGAAGGCAAAATGCTGCGTTCATTACCGCTGGAAAAAGAAGAGTTGGAAGCCGTTGCTTATTTGAACCTGCTGACCATTAAGCCAACTATGTACATTGCTAACGTATCTGAAGACGGTTTTGAAAATAACCCGCATTTAGACGTAGTTATGGCCATTGCTGCCGCTGAGAATGCGGTTGTAGTACCAGTATGTGCAGCGATTGAATCTGAACTGGCGGAAATGGATGCTGAAGAGCGTGATGAGTTTATGGCTGACTTAGGCTTAGAAGAGCCAGGTCTTGATCGCGTCATCCGCGGTGGCTACTCATTACTGGATCTGCAAACTTACTTTACCGCGGGTGTAAAAGAAGTGCGCGCTTGGACTGTGCCAGTAGGTGCTTCTGCGCCACAAGCGGCTGGTGTTATTCACACTGACTTTGAACGCGGCTTTATTCGTGCTCAAGTAATGGCGTATAACGACTTTTTAGAGTTCAAAGGCGAGTCTGGCTGTAAAGAAGCCGGTAAATTGCGAGTGGAAGGTAAAACTTATATCGTTAAAGATGGCGACGTAATGCATTTCCTGTTCAATGTTTAATCAAGCAAACATTTGCAATTAAGTGAATTTAAGAGGAAAACATAGTTTTCCTCTTTTTTTTGGCCATCTAATGTTCAGTTTGCTGGTGGAATGAGCAAACGATGCATTTGACGATATTATTCGTAAAAAAGCGGTTGACCTCCTTGGGTCGAATAAGCATAATACGCCCCGTTCCCTGATGAAGGGGACGCGGAAAATAAGATGGCTATGTAGCTCAGCTGGTTAGAGCACAGCACTCATAATGCTGGGGTCGCAGGTTCAAGTCCCGCTATAGCCACCATCTTCTCCAGATGTAAAAAAGAGATTGTTGAGCGGGAATGGTGAAATTGGTAGACACGCCAGATTTAGGTTCTGGTGCCGCAAGGTGTGAGAGTTCAAGTCTCTCTTCCCGTACCATTTAAGTTAAGTTAGATGAGCAACAAACAGTTGGGGTATCGCCAAGCGGTAAGGCACCGGGTTTTGATCTCGGCATTCCAAGGTTCGAATCCTTGTACCCCAGCCAATTTTCCTCTTATTTCCAATGATTGGGGTATCGCCAAGCGGTAAGGCACCGGGTTTTGATCTCGGCATTCCAAGGTTCGAATCCTTGTACCCCAGCCAAGGCTATGTAGCTCAGTTGGTTAGAGCACAGCACTCATAATGCTGGGGTCGCAGGTTCAAATCCCGCCATAGCCACCATCTTTTATCAAGTTGATTGCTTAATCGTCTTGAACAATTTATTGGGGTATCGCCAAGCGGTAAGGCACCGGGTTTTGATCTCGGCATTCCAAGGTTCGAATCCTTGTACCCCAGCCAAATTTAAAAAGCCCGTCTTAATAGATGGGCTTTTTGCTATCTAGAATAAATAAATATTAATCCAGAACTCAGCCATCAAGGCCAATAATGCGATAGTGATTACTATTGCTAATCGTGTATTCGGGTATAATTCAATCCTACACTTGAGTTGTTCGTTGCAATCTCATCTATTTACAATAAGGTTTTGTCCATGAAGCGGATCTTATCCATTCAATCTCATGTGGTATTTGGTTGTGCCGGCAATAGCAGCGCTGTGTTTCCTATGCGTCGTAACGGCATGGAAGTGTGGCCGATTAATACTGTCCAGTTTTCTAACCATACACAATATCAACAAGGTTTTAAGGGAATGGTAATGCCAGCAGGGCAAATTACCGAACTTGTGACTGGACTTGCTAATATTGATGCTTTGAGCCAATGTGATGCCTTACTAAGTGGCTATCTTGGTAGCGCCGAGCAAGGTGAAGAGATTTTAGCGGCTGTGGCTAAGATTAAAGCGGCAAATCCGTATGCCCTCTATTTTTGCGATCCTGTCATGGGTCATCCTGAAAAAGGCTGCATAGTAGCGCCAGGGGTGATGGAATTCTTTAAGCAACGAGCGTTAGCTTGCGCTGACATGATAGCCCCCAACTTATTAGAATTAGAAACCTTGGCAGGTCATAGCATTAACGATCTTAATGGCGTTAAAGCTGCGACTAAGCAATTATTGGATACTGGCATTAAGTTAGTCCTAGTGAAACACTTAAGCCGCGCAGGCAGCAGTAATGAGTTCCAAATGCTATTAAGCTGTGAGCAGGGTGATTTTATTATTTCACGCCCTCTGTATGAGTTTGAGCGCCAACCTGTGGGCGTAGGTGATTTACTGAGTGGCTTGATGCTGAGTAACTTATTGCGTGGTTTTGATGCCGTGACCGCCTTTGAGCGCACTAATGCTGCGGTTGATAGTGTGTTAAAGCAGACCTTTGAGACTCAATCCTATGAGTTGCAATTGATTGCCAGCCAAGAACAAATTGCTGAGCCTGATGTGATTTATCGCGCAGTGGCTTGCTAAGGCGGACTAACTATTGCCATGCACTATTGCTATGAACTATCGCGATGAGTTTTAGTGATGAACCGCGATGAGCTATGTGCCATGGTTTAACATGCTCGATGATCAATAAATAAACGCTGCCGCTGCAGCGTTTTTTATTTTGGGCTAACGAAAGACTATTTTGCCAGAAGCTTGGGTGCTAGTCTGATAACAAGGACAAGCACTTGGAGCAGATAATGTTAGTGTATGGCGATTTGGCTTCTGGAAACTGTTACAAGGTAAAACTTATCTTGCAACTGTTAGCAATTGAGCATCAATGGCAAGCTGTGAATGTATTGGCCGGGCAGACGCATACGCCAAATTATTTAGCCATTAACCCTAACGGGAAAATTCCGGCATTAGTGTTAGCTGATAAACGCGTGCTCTGTGAGTCTAATGCCATCTTGTTGTTTTTGGCCGCAGATAGCGCTTGGATCCCAACTGATAGGTTTGCTAAAGCTAAGATGTTCGAGTGGATGTTCTTTGAGCAGTACAGCCATGAGCCTTATATTGCGGTGGCACGATTCATTAAGCATTATCAGGGGTTACCACCAGCGCGCCGTGCTGAGTTCATTAGCTTACACGCAGGTGGCAATAAGGCGCTAGCGATTATGGACGCGCAGCTTGCTAAAACCGCTTATTTAGTGGGGGATGATCCGAGTCTTGCTGACCTCACTCTATTTGCCTATACCCATGTGGCGCATCAAGGTGGTTTTGATTTAAGCCTATACCCACATATTCAGCGCTGGTGTCAGCAGATATCATCTCTTGGCGGTTTTTATCCTATGCCGAGTAATGATTAAAGCGTAGGGGCTAATATTAGAATTTCAGCCATAAAAAACGCACCCTAGGGTGCGTTTTGATTATCTTTGCGAATTAATGACGAAACATCGCAGAGATAGATTCTTCGTTGCTCACGCGGCGAATAGCTTCTGCTAATAAAGCTGACATGGTCAACTGAGTCACATTAGGCAATTTCTGCATTTCTTCAGATAATGGCACAGTGTCAGTGATGATCACTTCATCAATTACTGAATTTGCAATGTTCTCAGCGGCTTTGCCAGAGAAAACCGGGTGAGTTGCATAAGCAAATACACGATTAGCGCCATGCTGCTTTAATGCTTCAGCTGCTTTACACAGAGTGCCGCCTGTGTCGATCATGTCATCTACGATAATACAATCACGGCCTTGGACATCACCAATAATGTGCATAACTTGGGCAACGTTCGCTTGAGGGCGACGCTTGTCGATAATGGCCAAGTCAGAATCATCGAGCAATTTAGCAATAGCTCGCGCACGAACTACACCACCGATGTCAGGAGATACTACGACTGGGTTATCCAATTTACGGCTCAGCATGTCTTCCAGTAATACTGGGCTGCCAAACACGTTATCAACAGGAACATCGAAGAAGCCTTGAATTTGCTCAGCGTGCAAATCACAAGTTAATACTCTATCAACACCCACGCTCGATAAGAAGTCAGCAACAACTTTAGCGGTAATAGGAACACGTGCACTGCGTACACGACGGTCTTGACGTGCGTAACCAAAGTAAGGGATCACGGCTGTGATACGACCGGCCGAAGCTCGGCGCAGAGCATCGACCATGACGATCAGCTCCATCAGGTTGTCATTGGTTGGAGCGCAAGTTGATTGGATGATGAAAACATCCGCTCCACGTACGTTCTCGTTGATTTGAACACTGATTTCACCATCGCTGAAACGGCCCACCACGGCGTCTCCAAGTTTGCAAAATAAACGATCGGCAATCTTTTTCGCGAGACTGGGGGTGGCATTCCCAGCAAAGAGCTTGATGTCGGGCACTGTAAGAACCTCAGGCGTTTGCTTAATATGTCGTGACTAAAGTGAACATCACTTTAGGTACATGGATTAGAGCGAATCTAGCATTTGCTCTAACGGCGAAATATTTTTTCCTTGAGCAACAAAACCGCGCCAGTGACTTGGCAGGTTAGCCAACGCCGCTTTAGCCGCTTGTCGCTGCTCGAATGACCCAAACACGCATGCGCCCGTTCCGGTCATTCTTGACGGCGCATATTCTAACAGCCAGCCTAAGGCATTGGCAACTTGAGGCTGCTGCCTTGAGACTAGCATCTCACAGTCATTACGCCATGGTGATGACATCAAGCTTGCTAATGTCATTTTTGGGGTGTTACGCACAAGTTGTGGATCTTGAAACACTGCGGCTGTCGACACATGGACATCGGGCGCGATAACTAGGTACCAAGCTTCAGTGGGGGACACTGCTTGTAAATGCTCACCTACGCCTTCGGCAAATGCGGCATAACCATTAATAAAAACAGGAACATCCGCGCCAAGACTTAAGCCAATGGCAGCGAGTTGCGCCTTAGATAACCCCGTCTGCCATAAGGCATTGAGCGCCACTAAAGTGGTAGCTGCATCCGATGAACCGCCGCCTAAGCCGCCGCCCATAGGGATGTTTTTTTCTAATTCAATATGGGCGCCGCCGCGATAACCTGTAGCTAATTTCAATGATTTTGCTGCTTTGAGAATTAAGTTATCGCTATCTGCGACAACCTGATTTAATTCTGAGGCTAAGGTGACTTCATCATTGTCATGGGGCGTGATGGTTAGATAATCACAAAAGTCGATAAATTGGAACAAGGTTTGCAGTTCATGGTAACCATCGGCACGTTGATGATTAATATGCAAAAAAAGATTAAGTTTAGCCGGTGCTGGCCAGCGCATTGAGGGCGCGCTTAGTGTCATTATGTATTCCTTGGGCTAACTTGCGGCTGCTAATTTCGATTGATTACATCCCATCAGCCGTTAATTCTTAATACCGTTTGTTGGTCGTCAAAGTAGCGCTGCTAGGGGCTAGAGGTTGCCAGCGATTGATTTGAATTTTAACTTGTATCGAGTCACTTTGCAGCAGGATTAAGCGTGGGACTTCGCTGCCACCTTGTTGCTGCCACTGCTGATAATTTATGGTCCAGGCCTGTGCGCCTGTGGTTTTAGCTTGCGCTATGCGCCCTTGTTCATCACGGCTAATCACTTGTATATCATCTGTGACTTGCCCGGTGATCCACAGCGGCATTTGGCCAATAGGCAGTGCCCAGCCGGTTAAGGCTTGCAATAACTCTTCCCCATTAGTGCCTTCATAGGTTTCACCGTTAGTGGTTAAACTTGCAACTTTGGGAGTGATAGTTAACGCCAATAAACTTGTGCCTATGGGGCTAATAAGCTGAATATCGGTTAATTGCGGTTGCTCAAGCCAATAGAGGGTACTGCTAACCTTATCATCAGGGGTACGTACTAAAATGTTGCCATTGAGTTGCCAAGCATAAGCCTCGGCGGCGCTCGATACCGACACAGGCTGCAAACTTGGCGGTGGCGACAGGCTACAGCCACTTAAGCTAATCAGTAAAAACAGCAACAACAGCTGCATTTTTGTGAGCAATTTCAAAATCTTTGTCCGCCATTAGCCAAGATATGTTCTTATGATACTGACGCCAGTCACAGAATACCAATACCGATAAGGGATTTTTGTTAAAACCGCCTTGATACAAAGGTTAATGATTGTCGATGACTTCTGGGTGCTAATTGGATTTTTGATTAAGAAGTTAGACCTTTATTCGGTTTTGTTACGCATATTCTGTTTTTAATTGCCTCGATTCAGTAGAATAGCCTAATGATAATGACGCCTAAGAGCCTGAAAATAGTCAGATGAGCCTAGTAGCAATAGGGATTAACCATAAAACGGCCACGGTAGATTTACGTGAGAAGGTGGCATTTGGTCCAGAGATCATTCATGACGCCATGAAGAGTCTCGCAAGTCGCAGTCAATCCGGTGAAGCCGTAATTATCTCCACCTGTAATCGAACTGAATTGTATTGCAATGCGGCCGAGTCCGCTGATGTCATCCATTGGTTAGAGCAATACCATGGCCTAAGCCATGACGACTTGATGCCATGCGTTTATCAGTTAAAGGGTCAGCAAGTTGCGCGCCATTTAATGCGAGTCTCCTCTGGGCTGGATTCGCTGATTTTGGGCGAGCCGCAAATTTTAGGTCAAGTTAAACAATCATTTGCTAAGGCTAAAGAAGCCGGCACTGTGGCTTTGACCTTAGATAGATTATTTCAAACCACCTTTTCAGTGGCAAAAAAGGTCAGAACAGAAACTGATATTGGTGCCAATGCTGTGTCGGTAGCTTTTGCGGCCGTGAGTATGGCAAAGCATATCTTCTCATCATTAGCGCACACTAAAGTGCTGCTGATTGGTGCGGGTGAAACCATAGAGCTAGTGGCGCGTCACTTAAAAGATAATGGTGTTAGTTCAATGGTGGTGGCAAATCGCACGATTGAGCGCGCTCAAGCCATGTGTGAAGAGTTTAATGCCACGGCAATTACCTTGACACAGATCCCAGACTATCTACCTAAAGCCGATATCGTGATATCCTCTACCGCAAGTCCTCTACCTATCTTAGGTAAAGGCATGGTAGAAAAAGCGCTGAAGCAGCGACGTCATCAGCCAATGCTGCTGGTGGACATTGCCGTTCCCCGTGATATAGAGGCAGAAGTGGCCGATCTTGACGATGCCTTCCTCTATACGGTTGACGACCTGCAAAGCATCATCGAACAGAATATGGCCTCACGTAAAGAGGCCGCAGAGCAAGCGGAAGTGATAGCCGAAGAACAGGCGCATCTGTTTATGGATTGGATCCGTTCACTGAGTTCAGTGGACAGTATTCGCCAATATCGGCAGCAGAGTTTAGCGGTTAAAGATGAATTATTAGAGCGTGCCATCAATAAACTGGCACAGGGGGCTAACAGCGAACAAGTGCTGTTGGAACTGGCCAATAAGCTCACTAACCGTTTAATCCATGCACCGACTCAGGCCTTAACCTCGGCCAGTCGTGCAGGGGATGTTAATACTCTGGCGCAACTTCGTTCCGCGCTTGGGCTGGATAAAGAGTAAGGTTTAAATTATTCAATGAAAGATTCCGTCATTCGCAAGCTTGAAGGCTTGCTCGAGCGCCACGAAGAAGTGCTGGCGCTGCTTAGTGATGCAAGCGTTATTAGCGATCAAGACAGATTTCGTGGTTTATCCCGCGAATATGCCCAATTAGAAGATGTCGTGACCGGCTTTAAGGCGTATCAGCAAGCTCAGGCCGACTTAGACACAGCTAAAGAAATGTTGGCTGAAGACGATCCTGAAATTAAAGAAATGGCCGAAGACGAGATTAAAGAAGCGAAAGCGACCTTAATCAGCTTGGAAGATGAATTACAAATTCTGTTGCTGCCAAAAGATCCTAATGATGATCGCAGCGCCTTCGTGGAAATTCGTGCTGGCGCCGGTGGTGATGAAGCGGCGATTTTCGCCGGTGACTTATTCCGTATGTATAGCCGTTACGCAGAAGCCAATCGCTGGCAAGTAGAAATCATGAACCTCAATGAAGGGGAACATGGTGGCTTTAAAGAAGTGATTGCTAAATTTAGTGGCGAGTCAGTTTACGGCAAACTTAAGTTTGAATCGGGCGGCCATCGTGTGCAGCGCGTACCTGAAACTGAATCTCAAGGTCGCGTTCATACCTCAGCCTGTACTGTGGTAGTTATGCCTGAAGTTCCAGAAGCAGAAGCGATTCAAATTAACTCTGCTGATTTAAAAGTTGATACTTTCCGTGCATCAGGCGCGGGTGGTCAGCACGTTAACAAAACCGATTCGGCGATTCGTATTACGCATATCCCAACCGGTACTATTGTTGAGTGTCAAGATCAGCGCTCGCAGCATAAAAACCGTGCTCAGGCCATGAGTGTACTGGCTGCACGTCTGCAAGCGGCAGAAGATGAGAAGCGCCGTAGTGCTGAAGAATCAACTCGTCGTTCACTGGTAGCCAGTGGCGATCGCTCTGAGCGGATTCGTACTTATAACTTCCCACAAGGGCGAGTGAGTGATCATCGTATCAACTTAACCTTGTATCGCTTAACTGAAGTGATGGAAGGGGCGTTAGACACCTTGATTGAACCTTTGATGCAAGAGCATCAAGCTGACTTGTTAGCTGCGTTGGCGGATGACCAGAACTAGAATGCAAGTGATTGAAACCATTCAACAAGCCCTTCGGAGGGCTTGTTTGCTTTTAAGCGATAGTAGCGACAGTGCGGCGTTAGATAGCGAAATTTTACTGCAATTTGTGCTGGCTAAAAACCGTACCTATTTGTTTACTTGGGGCGATAAAAGCCTAACGAGTAGCGAAGCGCTTAAGTTCCAGTTGCTGCTTGAATTGCGCCTGCAAGGCCATCCCATTGCCCATTTAATTGGTGAGCGTGAATTTTTCTCGCTGCCATTTAAAGTCAATGCGACAACTTTGATCCCGCGCCCGGATACTGAAGTGTTAGTGGAAACCGCTCTGGCGTTAGCTTTGCCAGCCAATGCTAAGGTGCTTGATTTAGGCACTGGCACAGGTGCTATTGCCTTAAGCTTGGCCCATGAGCAGCCGCAGTGGCAGGTGAGTGCGGTCGATAAAGTGGAAGCCGCAGTGGCGTTAGCGCGCGAAAACCAGCAAATGCTTGGCTTAAACCAAGTGGTCATTTGTCAGAGTGATTGGTTTAGTGGCATTAGCGGCCAGCACTTTGATCTAATCGTTTCCAACCCGCCTTATATAGATGAAGAAGATCATCATCTTAATCAAGGCGATGTGCGTTTTGAGCCATTAAGCGCCCTAACCGCGCCGGATAACGGTTATCGTGACTTGTTTCATATCGCTGACTTAAGTCGGCAATATCTGCTTAATGACGGTTACCTGTTGATGGAACACGGCTTTGAGCAAGGCGCAATCTTGCGCCAGCAGCTTGAAGATTTAGGCTATCAAGCGGTGCGCACTATTAAGGACTACGGCGACAATGAGCGCTGCACCTTGGCTCAGTGGGTTAATTGCGATTGATCTTGTAGCACTGGCGTTGGGGATACGGTTTGGCCTAGTGCTGGCTTTACGGTACACTAACGCCCTTGAATTTTTTGCCACAGGGACTCTATGCAAGCCTTCTACGATTTATATCCAGCAACCAAGCACTTACATCTTTTATTGATTGCACTCAGCGTATTATTTTTTGTGGTTCGTTTTGGTTTGCATATGGCAGACTCAAAGCAGCTTGATAAGAAATTTTTCAAAATTGCCCCCCATGTGATTGATACCTTCTTGCTCCTATCTGGGGTCATCTTGTGTTTTATGATCAAACAATATCCTCTTGAAGCCCCATGGTTAACTGAAAAGTTAATGGCAGTCGCGGCTTATATCTTACTGGCTTATATGGCAATTAAGTCCAACCGCAATCGGGTGTTTAAAATCTTTGCCTTTTTAGGGGCGATTGGTTGGTTGATGTTTGCTGCTAAGTTAGCGGTATTAAAAACCACAGTATTAGTGTAACAGTGAGCAATATGTCTGTAGTTAATGACTCTTTACTCGAGGCAGAAGATGCCTTGAGTTCAATCTCTTTACCGGAAACGCCATTGGAGTTGTCTATTCACTTAGGCCTAACCCAAGGCGATAGTGCGCAGCAGGCGTGGTTTGAACTGGCAGGCGCGGTACTAAGCCATTACTTAGTAGATCAAGAACAACGTTTTACGGCCTTACTTAAGTGGTTCTATCAAGATTTAGGCTTTAGCGTGCGCGAAGATTATTACGGCGTGCAAGCGGCTGACTTGGCCACCTGTTTGCTTAGTCGTCAGGGCAATAGCACGACCTTATCTTGCTTATTACTCTTGCTCGCTAAGCAGTTAGATTTGCCGTTAGAAGTGGTATTGCTGCCAGGCCACAGCCTAGTGCAATGGCGCCATAATCAGCAAATTCACTATATCGACCCGTTAACCGGTCAATTTGTGGATAAACACTTTATGCACGCCATAGTGCGCGGTGAACTTGGCAATGCGGCGCCGCTGAAACCTAGTTATCTTAAAGCGGTAACAGTTAAGCGATTGTTAACGCGGATGTTGCATGAATTGAAAGCAGGCTGTATTTTGCAGGGGAAGTTTGAAGCGGCATTGGAATGTTGCAATTTATTATTGCAGTGGCATCCTGACGACGCGCATTTAAACCGCGAACGAGCTTTTATTGCTCAGCAACTGGGATGTATCAGTTTAGCCGCGGCGGATCTGACGCACTTTATTGAACATAGTCCGCATGATCCTGTGATTGAACTGGTTAAGCTGCAACTTAAAGATTTAGTGGATAAACCCGAGGTCTATCACTGATTGGTTAAGTTTAGCTCCCAGTAATAATTATTATAAAAACTAGGGAGAGTTAACCATGCAAGTCGCGACGCAAAGCGCCTTGATCACCAATGATGCCGTAACCCTTGGCATATTAGCGGTGATTTTAGGCGCGGTGTTTTATACCAATGCCAGCCCCCATCCATTTTGGCGCAAATTCTATTCGTTTATCCCCGCGTTACTCTTATGTTATTTCTTACCGTCATTGCTCAATACCTTTGGTATTGTTGATGGTGATAGTTCATCGCTCTACTTTGTGGCCTCGCGTTACTTACTGCCTGCCTGTTTAGTGCTGCTTATTTTAAGTGTTGATTTAAAAGCCATTATTGGCCTTGGCCCTAAAGCTATCATAATGTTTCTAACCGGCACCTTAGGGATAGTCATAGGCGGGCCGATTGCCTTGCTGGTGATGTCATATTTTGATCCTAGTCTCACAGCGAATATGGGCCCTGAGTCGGTATGGCGCGGCATGACGACTCTGGCAGGCAGTTGGATTGGTGGCAGTGCCAATCAAGCCGCCATGAAGGAAGTCTATGATGTGGGCGGTGAAATTTTCTCAGTGATGGTGACAGTAGATGTGATAGTCGCCAACATCTGGATGGCCGTGTTGCTCTATTTAGCCTCGCGCGCTAAGGAAATTGATGCGCGTACTGGCGCTGATACCCGCGCTATTGAGGCCTTGCAGCGCAACGTTGAGAAATATCAGGCTGAGAATTCCCGCATTCCAAACCTTACAGATTTAATGCTGATAGTGGCGGTAGGCTTTGGGGTTACTGGGTTTTCGCATTTTGCGGCGGATTTGTTGGGGCCATTTTTTACTGAGCATTACCCTTGGACCGAGCAATACAGTTTAACCTCTAAGTTTTTCTGGGTAGTAGTGATAGTGACTACCATAGGCTTAGCTATGTCATTTACGCCGGCGCGCCACTTAGAGGCGGCAGGCGCTTCTAAAGTGGCCTCTGCTTATCTGTATATCTTGGTGGCAACCATAGGCTTACATATGGACGTGACACGGATTTTAGATACGCCGATTTACTTTATGATTGGGGTTATCTGGATGTTAGTGCATGGCGGCTTAATGTTAGTGGTGGCCAAACTCATTAAAGCGCCACTCTTTTATGTGGCGGTAGGCAGTCAGGCCAATATTGGCGGCGCGGCGTCTGCGCCTGTAGTGGCGGCGGCGTTCCATCCGGCTTTAGCTCCGGTTGGGGTATTACTGGCCGTGCTTGGCTATGCGCTTGGAACTTATATGGCTTGGTTCAGTGGCCAGATAATGCAATTATTCGTGCAATAGTGCTCATGCCGCTGCGCTTTAAGTGATATTAAATAAGCCCATACTTGATGGGCTTTTTATTACTTAGAGTTAAGTGAATCCACTAACGCGGGCTTAGTCACTGCCGCTTAGGCGTAATTGAGGTTATAATCCAGCCTTACCTAAGAGGCTCGATACCAAGGCGGTGTCGGCGAATAAGAGAGACCTTGTGATGATCCAGAAAACCATCCAACTCGGAGCCATTGAAGTGGCCAACGATAAACCATTCGTGCTGTTTGGTGGCATGAACGTGCTTGAGTCACGAGATTTAGCGATGAAAATTGCTGAACATTATGCCGAAGTGACCAGCAAACTCGGTATTCCTTATGTATTTAAGGCCTCATTTGATAAGGCTAACCGTTCATCAATCAATTCTTACCGTGGCCCTGGCATGGAAGAAGGCTTAAAGATTTTTGAAGAAATCAAACGTACCTTTAATCTGCCAATCATCACCGACGTGCATGAAGTGTATCAGTGTGCACCAGTTGCTGAAGTGGTGGATGTTATCCAGTTACCAGCCTTCTTAGCTCGTCAAACGGATTTAGTAGTGGCTATGGCTCAAACTGGCGCTGTCATCAATGTGAAAAAACCGCAGTTTTTAGCCCCCCACGAAATGCGTCACATCATTAAGAAGTTTAATGAAGCCGGCAATGATGAAATCATGCTGTGTGAGCGCGGTAGCAGCTTTGGTTACAACAATTTAGTCGTCGATATGTTAGGTATGGATGACATGAAGAACACTGGCTACCCAGTAATTTTTGATGCTACCCACGCTCTGCAGCGCCCTGGTGGACGTGAAGATTCTGCCGGCGGTCGCCGCGCCCAGGCCACAGAACTTGCCCGTAGCGGTATGGCCTTAGGCTTAGCGGGATTATTCATTGAAGCGCATCCTGATCCAGACAATGCTAAGTGTGATGGCCCATGCGCCTTGCCTTTACATCAATTAGAAGCCTATTTGACGCAAATGAAGGCCGTTGATGATTTAGTGAAATCATTTGCACCGATTGATACTAGTAAGTAATAACAGCTTTTATTCATTAAACGCCCGGATTTCCGGGCGTTTTTGTTTCAAATATGCGAGAAATTATGGCTATCACACCATTAGAGAGTAAAGTTAAGCAAGCGTTAGTAGCAAGCTTGCAAACCTATATAGAAGATGAGCTTAATCAAGATATTGGTCAGTTTGAGGCCGAGTTCTTGCTGGATTTTATTACCGAAAAGGCGAGCGCCCATTGGTACAATCAAGGCTTGCAAGATGCGCGTGTGTTAATGCATTCAACCCTATTAAGCTGCTTAGATGATATTGAAGAAGCCGTGGATGCGCAGCAAATGAAGCTGGGCTAAGGCTGATTTGCACTTTTAGGCGCTGTGGTTTTTGCATGCCAGTGTATATAGCTTTTAACAGGATGAATCACAGAGGTTGAACATGACAGTTGAGCATTTAATTGATAAACAGAGGTTTGTGTGGGATCAGCAAGGCATTGAAGCGGTTCTGGATTATCAGCAGCAAGGCAAGACAATTAATTTTAGTCGCACCTTTGTGCCAGAAGCGCTGCGCGGTCAAGGCATAGCCGAGAAGCTAGTGCGCACTGGGCTTACTTGGGCTAAGCAAGAAGGTTATGAGATAGAAGCTAGCTGCTGGTACGTGCAGAAGTTTTTGAAATAATAGCTGTGCGTTAATGCGCTTGGCGCTGCAAAATGGATGCAAGTAGTTGCTGATTTTGCGGCGCTTCCAGTTGATGGGCTTGGGCTCTTGCCACTATATAGCCATTAATGGCGGCTATTTCTGTTTGTCGCCCGTGCGCCATATCTTGCTGCATAGATGAGTAATTGTTAGCAGTTAAGGCAATCACAGAATATACCCGTGCGAGTAACTCAGCATAATTTAGTGCGACCCCATCAGCCGCTGCTACTTGCACTAATTCAGTCACTACAGCGGTAATTATGCCAGTAAAGCGCGCGTCACTTAGCTCACCATTGCGGCAGTTATGAAGGGCGGTTAATGGGTTAATGGCGGCATTGATGGCGAGTTTTTGCCATAAGGCATTGATGATATCAGTTTGCCACTGACAGTCTGGGATAGCAGAGCTAAACGCTTGCTGTAAGCTTGCGCTAATAGGTAAGCCTGCGTTGATAGCCGGCGCGCTGGCTTGTCCCCACTGGGTAATCCCAGTGCCTGTGTGCGCAATGATATAATCATTTATACGCATGGCGCCTTGAGATGTGGTACCAAGCAATAAGCCAAGGGGTTGAGGCTGCGCGCTTAAATGCGCTTTTAGCGCTAAATGGGGGCCAAGGCCATTGTGTAATAACAGTATTTGGCAATTAGGTGCTAATTTGGGCAGTAGCGGTACTATGGCGCTAAGCACTTGATGAGCCTTAACTGTGACTATGACTAACTGAATGGAGGCAAGCTCAGCCTTAGTAACACTTGCAAGGCTCAAGCCTTGATGATGGCTGTGATGATGCTCGCCTTGACGGTCAATAAAGGTTAATTGCGTTGGAATCGCGCTTTGATCTTTGGGCCACAGCAGTAAGCACTTATGTTGATGGAGATTGAGTTGATGATAAATTAACTGACCAATAGCCCCAGGGCCGACAATGGCGATATGAGCTGGGGCTAAGGACATTAGGATTCAATACTTTTTGGCGCTGGGCTAAATAACTGATAGAGCCAGAGCGATACGTAAAATAAGACAACGCCTGACATATCGGCTATCCAGTCACCAAATTCGGCGCTGCGATAGGGTAAATAGGATTGCACTATTTCAATCAACAAGGCGTAGCCTGCCATTATCATCAACAGAATTGGCCACTTAGGTTTGAAAGCCAAATAGGTTAATAAAGACAAGCAAAAGAAACCGCTTAAGTGACCGATTTTATCGAGATGAGGCACTGATGGCGAATAGTTAGGGCGAGAAAACACCAGATAGCTAATCACTAATACGGCAAGTAATAACGCGAATTTGAAAATAATACGTTTAACTATCACGGCATAACATCGTTAACTAATTGAACGCACATCATATGCAAATAGCTCGATTCTGTCACCTCTGGTGTTGAAATTATCCATGATCTTAGGTTTTACCTTCACCTTGAGGCGGATGGCAGTTAAAATTATCTTCTTGGGTTTTTGATGGTAGGAAAATGAATTATGCCTTCTTTTGATATTGTTTCTGAAGTTGATGAAGTAGAACTGCGTAATGCGGTTGCTAACTGTAAGCGTGAACTGGATTCTCGTTTCGATTTTCGTGGCGTTGAGTGCGAAGTAGAATATAAAGATAATCAGGTGAGCTTACGCTCTGAGTCTGATTTCCAATGTAATCAGATGGTTGATGTACTGCGCAGTTCGTTAAGCAAGCGTAATGTTGACCCTGCGGCCATGGAAGTGGAAGACAAAGCCATTCACTCTGGCAAGTTCTTTACCCTGAAAGTGAAATTCAAGCAAGGCATAGATACTGAAACCGCCAAAAAGTTGGTGAAAGAAATTAAGAACAGTAAGCTTAAAGTCGTGGCCGCCATTCAAGGCGAATCAGTGCGTATTACCGCTAAAAAGCGTGATGACTTACAAGCGGTAATGGCGTTAGCGCGTAATTCTGAGCTGGGGCAACCGTTCCAGTTCAACAATTTCCGTGATTAATGATTACCGTTTCTGCCAGTAACCAAGGCTAACCTTGGTTCACTGCACTTAATGACGGCCCATGGCCTAATGCCGATCAGTTAAGACAGATCGCTTGACGATCTCACTGAAAGGATCAAAATCCGATGACCCCATGTCATCGGATTTTTTTATGCAACTTTCAGACGCTTTGGCGCGTACTCATATCAATCGTCATACCGAATTCACCTGTCTGGCCGATGTGCTTGAGCCTGATTTAATTCAGTCGTGCCTTGATTCACATGGTGTTGCCAGTTTACGGCGACGTAAGTTACCTATGGATGCCATGATTTGGGCGGTGATTGGTATGGCTCTGTTCAGAGGCGAGTCCGTCCGCTCTCTCATCAATAAGCTTGCTATCGTCTTACCTCAAGAGGTGGATTACGTGGCTCGCAGTGCTGTCACGCAAGCGCGCAAGCGGCTGGGCTCTGACGTTGTTCAGGATATGTTTAAGCGAAGTGCCAAAACCTGGCATGAGAGAGCCGAGCATCCTCATTGGTGTGGACTCAACCTCTACGGTGTCGATGGTGTCGTGTGGCGAACACCTGATAGTGAGCAAAACAACCAGGCCTTTGCCAAAACCGCCAATGCTGCTGGTGATGCTGCTTATCCTCAAATTCGTATGGTTTGCATGATGGAATTAAGCAGCCACTTGGTATTGAACAGCGCCTTTGATTCTGTTGCTGTCAGTGAAATGAATTTAGCCGCCGAACTGATATCCAGCATACCCAATAACAGCCTGACTCTGTTTGACAGAGGCTTCTATCCGTTGGGGCTTTTGCACGCCTGGCAACAGGCTCAACCTAACAGCCACTGGCTGCTGCCGTTGAAGAAAGGCACACAATATGAAGTGGTACGCTCTTTAGGAAAACACGACCAACTGGTGCAGTTAACCACCACAGCTCAAGCCAGAAAGAAGTGGCCTATTGCCTGACAATATTGAAGCTCGCTTACTGACGAAGACGGTAAAAGGTAAGTTGGTTTCCATTTTGACCTCATTAACTGACCCCTTACGTTATCCGGGGGCCGAAATAGCGGATTTATATGCCCATCGATGGGAGATAGCAGTGGGCTATCGGGAGATGAAGCAACACCTGCTGGAGAGTCGCTTTACGCTACGCAGTCAATTACCAGAGCTGGTTATCCAAGAATTGTGGGGGGGTACTGTTGGCCTATAACCTCATCAGATACAAGATGGTGTTGATGGCTAAAAGCTTACCGTCGTTACATCCGAATCAATTGAGCTTTAGAGATGCGTCGAGTTATATCATTTTCAAACTGACTCAGCTGCCATCTCAAACGCCAGGGAATGTTCCGAGAGATGTCTTGGACATAGTGCGTAATGCAAGGCAGTTCAAGCTAGATGGGAAACGGGATAGGGCCTATCCACGTGCGTTAAAAATGAGTAAAAACAAGTATCCCATTAAGCCTAAGAAAAATGCCGTTCACACTAAGTGAACGGCATTAGCCCATGGCCGTCATTTTTTTACCTGAAACATTCAATCAATTACAGCCCAGGATTATCACTATGACTGACAGTTTGCTCATCGGTTAACTCTGCGCTCGGCACGCGCTTATTAACTAGGCTAATTAAAATTAACACCGGAAAGCCAATTAAACTGCAGCCAATAAAGAAGTTCACATAGCCAAAGTTATCGACATACACCCCTGAAAACCCCGCGATAAACTTAGGGAATAACAGCATGATGGATGATAACAGCGCATATTGAGTGGCGCTGAAGCCACTGCTAGTGAGACTGGATAAATAGGCAATAAAGGCCGCCGTTGCAATTCCCGCGCTAAAGTTATCAACGGAAATGGCAAAGGTTAGAAACGGCACGTTGTAGCCAATGAGGGCTTGCCATGCAAACAGCAAGTTAGTGCTAGCAACCAGCAGCGCGCCTAAAAATAGGATTTTCATGGTGCCAAAGCGATTGACTAACATGCCACCAAAAGCCGCGCCCACTAACGTCATTATCAAGCCAAAGACTTTGCTTATCGCCGCAATTTCCTCTTTTTTAAAGCCCATATCTACGTAAAACGCATTGGCCATAATCCCCATGACAATATCGGAAATACGATAACAGGCAATCAGCGCCAAAATGAGTAAGGCATTGCGGCCATAACGCTGAAAAAAGTCGATAAAGGGCAGGGCGCAAGCGCTATAAAACCAAGCGTATAAGCGTGCTAGGCGTTGAGGGTGATGCTCGCATAAGCGTAAATACATTTGTTGCTGTATGGCATCGCTTTGCTCGGTATTAACTTTAGGCTCGCGCGCCAGTAGCGTGGCCAATACGCCAACGCCCATTACCATGGCCATGACCCAGTAAGCGTATTGCCAGCCAGATAAGCTGTAAGCGTCACTGTAATTACTGCTCCACGCGGCTATGGTTAGCGCACCTGCGGTGGCTACTATCATAGCGCTGCGATAACCTACTTGATACGCCGCGGCAAGCGCTGCCTGCATGCTAGGCGGCGCGGAATCAATTCGGAAAGCATCGATGACAATATCTTGGGTAGCAGAAGCAAAAGCTACCATTAAGGCAAAGGCGACTAAGTGATTGAGATCTTTTAATGGGTCGCTGCTTGCCATTCCCATGATCGCGAGTATGAGAATGATTTGAGAAAGCAGCATCCAACTGCGCCGCCGGCCGATTAAGCGTGTCAGCACTGGAATCGATATTCTATCGACCAAAGGAGACCATAACCATTTGAACGCATAGGTTAGCGCAATCCAGCTGAAGTAACCTATGGCGGCTCTATCAATGCCAGCTTCCCTTAACCAAAACGATAAGGTTGAAAACACAAGCATTAAAGGCAGGCCTGCTGAAAATCCAAGCAGTAATAAGATCAGGACGCGGCGGTGACAATACACAGAAAAAGGCGCGCAAAGGCGAGAAAACAATGACATATCAGCAATTAGTGACCATTGGAAAACCTAGCTTACGGTGCGCTGCCAGCTTGGGCAAGTAAAACCATGAATAAGCGCTTTGGTTTTCGGCAGGTGTATTTGCCTAAAAAAATAGCCCAGCAAGCTGGGCTAATCATTTACATCTTCAAGGCTTACACCCATGTTAATAGCAATCTTGTTAAGGACAAATACCTACACACGATGACGGTTTATCGCCGCCGATGCTGAGATAGTCAGAATACTGCTGTATTTGCTGGCGCAAAAATCGATTCCCTCTCAACACCCAGTCGGGCCATTTATCAAAGTTATGTAACAGATGCCAGAACGCTTGCTCTATATCTGACTGAGCTTCGCCCTGATAGTCCCATTGTTGCCATTCCTCCAGGGTGTCCCACAGGTAAAGCTGGATTTCATCAAATGCAATTTGATCCATCAAAAAAGCATTAGTATAAAACGCCAGCTGGGGCGCCTTATTGTCGATGAACTCTTCTCGGGTCATCGCGTCGCCTCCATTTGTTGTAAACATGTTGCAAGGTTAATTGCCCGTCCAGTATTAAGGAATATCTCGCATTGCTCAAGCATTAAATGTACGCTTTTTAAGCGTTTATGGCCTTGTAATTTACCTGATATCGACTAGGTAAGCGCTTGAGGTCATTGTCGAATCTATTATTTATCTGACAATAAGGTCGCTTTTTTTAATAGCACAGGTTGTAACGGCACATCTTGCCAATTAAGCGTTTGTTGCTGGCCAGTTTCAACCTTCGCAATGGCATCAATCACCTCCATACCACTCACGACTTCACCAAATACGGCGTAGCCCCAACGCTTAGGGGATGGATCTAAGCGGCTATTATCGGCGACGTTAAAAAAGAACTGGCTGGAGGCCGAATGGGGATCCATAGATCTTGCCATTGCTATGGTGCCAGGCTGATTGGATAAGCCATTGCCCGATTCATTGGCTATGGCGGTGAGAGTTGGTTTTTCTTTAAAATCAGGCGTAACCCCGCCGCCTTGCACCACAAAACCATCAATCACCCGATGAAATATGGTGTTGTCATAATGGCCTTTGGTGACATATGTCAGAAAATTCTTAACGGTAATTGGCGCCTTATTGGCATCAAGCTCAACCACTATTATGCCCATAGTCGTTTCTAATTTTACTTGTGGGAACGAAGTCTCTAGCTGCAACGGCGCACTTGAGTCCTGCGCATAGGCATTACAGCTTAATAATAAGGCGGCAATCATCCATGCTTTCATTGGTTAGCTCCAGTTAAAAAGCGGTTGAGTTCAGGGTCTACAATAATGCTACGGGTGATTTCAGCCAGTAACTTATTGAGCTCAAGTTCAAGGCTAGCATAATCAGCGGTTAATATATCTGAGCGCGAACCGCGGATAGTATATTGTTTAGTAAGAGTTTTATTGCCGCTGGTGGCAGTGACATTGATGATGATATTGCTCTTTGTTTCATAATCAAATGTCGATTGATTGACATCAGTTAGCAAGGTGCTTAGTGCTATGTTCATGTGGGTGCTGCTGGCGGGATCAATTCTATATCCTGCTTGGTTAAGACCTGTGCGCACCATGTTTTCGAGCTGCAAGCTTGGAGATTCCGCTGGGCTCACCAATGTGACTTTGCCATTGGCTTGATTGATTTTCACAACCGCATTATCGCTGCGAGCATCAGAGCTTGAAATCGCAATCGGCACCACTTGATGTAGCTGTTTAGCTATGGGGTCTAACTGCGGCGAGAGCGCTATGATACTAGGCGTGCTTGAACAAGCGCTGAGGAACAGAAGGCTTATCAACAAAAGAGGGTTAAATTTCATAATAAATAATAAGTTGTGAATTTGAGCTGAGCATACCAGAAATTCATAAGGATGAAACTTGCGCCATAGTTACTTGCCTATTCAAAATAAAGCCAAAGCCAAGCTTAGTAGCATCCCAAGCAATCGAGCTCGTGTGATTATTTTTACAAATTGATAACTTAAGGCTTTTTTCAGTGAACGCTTAGGGGTAGAGTAAAAACCCTATTGATGGCGGATGAGAATTCCAAGATGGTACAGCTTGTTAACTTAGCGAATGCTGATGCCCAAACGAGCGCAGCAGGCAGCCTAGCGACAGAACCTATGGATACTAAGAGTTATCCAGAAATCATGACTATTAAGGCACCAGCACAGTTAATTGCCCCAAGCGGTGAGCCGCAGTATGGTTATTTTGATGGCATAGTTGCTGAATTGAATTTAGACGATTTTAACTATCAAACCTGCATGGATAAACCCGCTTCACGCCTAGCTAAACACTTTCATTATAAGCAATTTCAATTTGTTGGTATCAAGACTCGCGATTATGTCATAGGTGTTGCCTTGGCTGATATTGGCTATCTTGGCAGTGGCTTTGCTTATATTTATCACATCAAGACTAATCGGCTCACGCAAATTGATTGGCTTAAACCTTTAGGGCTGGGTTATCAATCCATGCCATCCCCTAAGCAAGGCATAGGCACCATTGCTGATAGGCATGCCAGTGTGCGCTTTACCATCACAGACGGCCAATGGCATTTGTCACTGCAATCGATGGCGATTAACGCTGAGCTTGATTTAATTGCGCCGCCTCTCAGTTTGCCGCTCGCCTTGTGTAATCCCACCGGCTATAGCGGCTGGACCTATACCCAAAAACATAATGCCCTTAAGGTCAAAGGTACATTAACAATAGATGGCGCCGCCGTCAGCTTGCTCGGCAGCTCGGCAGGTTATGATTTTTCCGCGGGCTTTATGCGCCGCGATACCAGTTGGCGCTGGGCGTCGATTAACTCCATTACCGCTGATGGCGCCATTGGCCTAAATTTGGCGGCGGGAGTGAATGAAACGGGTCTGAATGAAAATGTATTTTGGTGTAATGGTGAGCGCCATTTACTCGGCCCTGTGCAGTTTGAATTTAGCCGAAAAAATCTTAACCAAGCGTGGCAAATTAAGAGTATCGATGGTCGAGTCAATCTTAGTTTTCAAGGGCTGAATCAACGCAGCGAGCGGCGTAACTTGTGGCTATTAAAAAGTAACTTTAGACAAAACATTGGGGTGTTTAATGGTTATGTTATTGATAACCAAGGGCGACGCCACATCATAGGTAACTTGTTGGGGTTAACTGAAGATCATTATTCCCGCTGGTAGCCTGCATTTGAATTAGCGCTCGAGTTAGCGCTTGAATTAGTGCCAGAGTTGATTGACGTGTTAACCCTAAGATTTAACAACCAATAATAACAGGATGCTCACTATGGAATGGTTGGTTGCCCACCCAGATTGGCTACTTATGATATTAGCGCCGGTATTTATGTTGTGTATGGTGCTCGAGTGGCGTGTATCAAGGCAAAGCGGCAGATTGCCGCCATCGGCGAGTTATCAATGGCAAGAAGTCAGTTGTAACTTTGCTCTGGGGGCTTTGCATCAATTAACCGACATCACGGTTGGGCTTATGGTGATACAAGTTTATCTGTGGCTATTTGATTGGCGCCTACTGGATATTTCTATGGGGCTGATGAGCTTTATCGCGCTAATAGTGGCGCAAGATTTTTGTTATTACTGGTTTCATCGCGCGAGCCATAGAGTGCGTTGGTGGTGGGCGGCGCATTCAACCCATCATAGCTCTGAGAGCATGAACTTTAGTACCGCATTTCGCCAAAGCTTAATGTACCCCTTTGCCGGCATGTGGTTATTTTGGGTACCGTTAGTCATTATTGGTTTTCCGCCAAAATGGGTGGTGCTGAGTGTGCTGTTGAATTTGGGGTTGCAGTTTATTATTCATACCCAATGGATTAAGAACTTTGGCTGGTTGGATCTCGTGTTTAATTCGCCAAGCCACCACAGGGTGCACCATGGCCGTAATCCGCAGTACATAGATAAAAATTATGCCGGGGTGTTGATCATCTGGGACAAGTTATTTGGCACTTTTGAGCCTGAAGTGGAGGCCGTGGTGTATGGCATCACTAAGCCAGTAAATAGCACTAATCCTATTACCGTGACTTTTGTGGAATGGCAACATATGTGGTGTGATGTTACGGCTAAGGGGCGCAGTTGGCGCCAGCGTTTAGCCGCCATAGTGGCGCCACCATCAGCGCCGCAAGAATAAAAGCTAGGCTAATTCTCTTCATCGGCAGGCTCAGTTCATTCCGGATAATGCGGTAAATCCGCTAATGGACTGTAATTTAATTCATTGAGGCGCGAGTTAATACAATGCAGCATATAAGCATCATGATTAAGAAGTGGCACTTCAAGCTCGATAGCTAAGTCGTGACAGACTTGGGATATGTCCATTAACTCTGTATCTGATACTAAGGCTAATTCCATCACTTTAGTGTCAGTTGCCAAGCTAGCGCCGCTGAACAATAGACTCAGCGCCAGCATTGATTGAAATCTCATTCTTCATCCTTAAGTCGGTATTGCCAAGATACAAATGGTTGGTGATCGTTATCTTGTGTAAGTGTTTTGATTGTCACATGTTGTATTTGTTGGTGGCAACGTAAACTTGCTTGGGGTGTGTTTGTTGCGTAATTTTGCGGCGAATTAGTGGCTAATGAAAGGTCATTGGTTGTTTAAGCGGGCGATGTAGCTATTTATAAGGAAGGAATAAGGGCTAACTGAAGATGACGTGATAATTGAGTGACTGGCCGAAATCAGGTTGTAATGATGGTAAATATGAGAACCCACCATTCACTTTACTCATTAGATTGAAATGATGGGCTGCTATCTCATTCAAATGTGAATTAAAGCCAGCAGCTTAATTTATGGCTATTTACGCAAAATTAGCGACGTTTACTTGATGGTGCGAGCGCCTTTTTACGAGCGGCTTGTTTTTGCGCCGCTTTAGATAAGCTCTTTGGGCGCTCATACTCTTTAGTTAAATCAGGCTCAAAGCCTGGGTACCACTGCTCAGGTAAGCGGCGACCTAAAAATGTTTCGAGATTATGCAGTAACTTTTCATCTTGTGGGTCGAGCAAACTAATGGCTAAACCGCTTAAACCGGCGCGGCCAGTGCGACCAACACGATGAACGTAATCTTCGGTTTTAAAAGGTAGCTCCATATTAATGACCACAGGTAAATCATCAATATCTAAACCGCGGGCGGCAATGTCGGTGGCGACGATGACGTTAATCTCACTATTTTTAAAAGCGTTTAAGGTTTGCTCGCGTTGATGCTGCGTTAAATCCCCATGTAAATCGGCGGCATTTATCCCTTGCTCTCTTAAAACTTGGCTTAATTGCGCCGCATCTTGACGTTGGCGACTAAAAATCAGCACCCGTGGCCATGAGTTCTTGCTGAGCAAATGACTTAATAATGCCAATTTGCGCTCAGGATCGACTTGGTATACCTGCTCAACAATGTTCACCCCAGTGGTATTGCGCTCATCCACTTCTATGATCTGTGCTTGGTGCTGCAGGCGCTTACTTAATTTGAAAATATGGTCATTGAGGGTGGCTGAAAATAATAAAGTTTGACGAGTTTTCGACAGATGCTTAAGGATTTCACGGATCTCATCCATAAACCCCATGTCTAACATGCGATCGGCTTCATCAAAAACCAACATAGACAATTGCTTAAGATTAAGCCGACGTTTTTTGAGTAAGTCGATTAAGCGTCCCGGCGTTGCCACTAACACATCAACGCCTAGTGCCAAGCTGTGGATTTGCGGACCAATACTGATGCCGCCATAAGCAACATTAATGCGCACCTTAGTATTAGCGGCAAGAGCATCGAGTTGACTAAAGACTTGTTGCGCTAGTTCGCGGGTCGGTACCAAGACCAAGGCCTTGATAACGCATGGGCTATTGCCTGGAATGACGCTGAGCTCTTGACCTAACACTTGCTGTAATATTGGCAAGCCAAAGGCCGCCGTTTTACCTGTGCCAGTTTGTGCGCTTGCTAGCAGATCTTGCCCCGCAACCACCAATGGAATAGCTAGGGCTTGAATTTTAGTGGGAGTTGTAAAACCTAAGGTTTGGAGGTTGTGTTGCAGGATTGGCGCCAGCGGCAAGTCGCTAAAAGACATAGTGCATAGTTCTCGTTCTTACGGGGCGAATATTGTAGCAGATGTCGTGTTTGATTTTACTATTTGACTGGCAATCATCAGGGGGCAAAGCGGATTTATGTTGATATTTCAGGGCTATTTTTGTGATTGTTATATAGGGGTTGTGATTGTTGCTGAAGGCCTAGCTGTTACCTAATAGAGCGGATGAGCGCTTTGCTAATCAAGTGAAATGCTAACTTAGCGTTTTTTTTGGTTGGTGCAAACGTTAACCCATGGTTGTCAGAATTCTCGCCATTTTGTTTGGGTGTTTCTGATTTAATCTTTACTTAAGCTAACTGTTTGAAAAACGACTGCTTATAAGGCTTTTTGACACTTAGGTCGGCGCTTATTTGTGCGCTAGTTGCGATTGTTATGCTGCGGCGCTTGTTGTTTGTTATTTGTTGCGCGCTTGCGAGTGGCTTATCTGTTCGTTGTCCGTGATATGTAATAATGCTGCCAATAGAAGGGGCTAAGATTGAGTTCGGTTGTGTTTTTATGTAAATTCCGCCACCGCATAAAATTTGGATAAATTAATGAACTGCATCTTTTCGCATACTTGCTATAAAAATATTGCTGAGTCGCAAGCCTCAGCCTGCAGCAATTTGGATAAGTCTGTATGTGAAGATTGCCATTATCAATCGCGCTATATGATAGATAGAAGTGGTAAGTTATTTGGCGCAGAGATTTATTCAACTTGGTATCAGCACAAATATAGCCAAGCTCAAGGTTATCCCAGCCTCACCCATATTCATGATTTTAAGAAAATGTTGCGTCAGTTATTGGCTAAATTGGAGCAAGGGCAAGACTTGAACCTTGAAGGTTCGCGGTTTTTTTTGACCATAGAGCGCATTCATTTACTGGATATCACCATAGTTAACACCTTGATGGAGCTCTTTAACTATTTAGCTAAGCAGCAAATGACACTGACTTTACTGCTGCATAATAGCAATACGGCATTAGCTGAATTTACCTTCGAGGCCAAGTATTTATTAAAAGATCTGGGCGTGCGTTTATGTTTAATGAATCCCTCGATTGATACTCTTTCCTCAGCCAATTTGCATCTTTTTGAGTGTTTGCTGTTTAACACTACTAGGTTACGTCAAGAATGTACGCGTCTGCCCGAGCAAGTGGTGGTCGATAAACTGTTTATGCTGCGTGAACGTGGCTTTGGTTTAATTCTCGCAGATGTGCAATCTGCTGATGACTATAACTTTGGCTTGAATTTGCCTTTTTCTTATTTTTATGCGGAACATCTACACCATGATGTTGCATAGATCTACGGTTCAATATAGCAGCATACTGTCTCTTGTTGTCGGCACCTTTCTTATCATGCTGCTGACGGCCTCTTTGTGGGCGAGTAAGTACACGTTAACTCAGTTATTAATGTATAAAACTGAGCAATTGAATCTTTTTTACGACCAGCATATGCATAATGCCCATAGGCAAATGATGGCGCTTAAAGAGCAATTAGCCTTAGTCGAAGAAGAGCAGTGCAATAGCGAACTGATTGAATTGTTGCGCCAGCAAATGTATGACAGGGATGAGCACTATGTCCCTATGGTGTATCTCAAAAAACAAGCGTTATTTTGCTCGGCATTAGGGGCTATGCCTACCCCTGAAAACATAGTGGAAATGTCCACCAATGTGGCAGGTCTTGGCCTGTATACCATTAAATATCCTGATGGTAACGTTAAGGTATTTGTGGGAATTGATGATAACGATGTACAAGTATTTAGACGATTATTACTAGGCTCAAGATTTAAAACCTTGCTTAAAAATAGCTGGTTTCTATCCGGTGCTGTCATTAAGGTCGGTGAGCACACTTGGTTTACTGTCGGGGCAACACACGAGCGTGGCCAAATGGTGCATGTTGATAGTGACGAAACGCCATTAGCATTTACCTTGAGTTCAAGCCAGCAGGTTAAGAATCACCTGTGGCTGTTTTATTTCGTGCTGATGTTGGCTATGTCATCTTTTGTCGCTTGGCTGACCTTTCAGGCGCGCGGCGCACTAACCACTAGATACTGGCAACATAAATTCACTAAAGCATTGAATAATGAAGAGTTCAAGCTTGAGTTTCAGCCGGTGTTTGATACCCGCACATCAGAAGTGGCTGGCGCTGAGACATTGTTGCGGTGGCAGCATAAAGGCCACCAAGTACCAACGGTTGATTTTATCGATAAGCTCGAGCATAGCCCGGCTATGGTCGCTGTGACTTTATGGGTCATAGAGAGTGCGCTGCGGGAATTAAAATCCTTATTAGTGTCAGGCAAATTGCGCTGGTGCAGCATTAATATCAGTGCGCAAGATATTGAGTCTGGCTCAGTGCTTAGTATGCTGGATAAATGGCAGCAACAAGGTTACCCATTGGCGAGCATTAATTTTGAGTTGACTGAGCGTTTACCCATTTCTGATTGGCCTCAAGCGCAAGAGTTCGTGGCGGCGTGCCAACATTATGGCTGCGGCGTAAAACTTGATGATGTTGGTACTGGCTATGGCAGTCATTTATACCTACAACAATTGCCCTTTAATGCGATTAAAATCGATAGAGCTTTTGTGAGTTTACTGGGGTCGGCTGAAAGTAAGCTGTCACTTGTGACTACCTATGTGGATATTGCCAAAGAAATGCAGGCCGATGTGATTGCCGAAGGGGTGGAAACTCAAGAGCAGGCCGAGATTTTACAAGAGTTGGGTATTTATCTGCATCAAGGCTGGTATTACGCTCGGTCTATGGATGCCGATGAATTGCGACGTTTTATCTTAACTCGTTAAACGCTTTGTCCTTAATGAATTAGCTAATAAGCATTAAGCTTTTAGACCATGAAATCTATGGTCTAAAAGCAAGTATCTTGATGATTATGATTTAACTGCTCGCAGGATCACGAATTTGCCATTACTGGCAGCCGTTTGGCAATTACCAAACAGCCGTTTTAATTTAACGTGATAATTAAGATGGCGATTGCCCACCACCTGCAATAACCCGCCCTTAGCTAACTGCTTACGGGCATCCACAAACATCTGCCACGCAATATGATCAGTAATGGCCTCGCCTTGATGAAACGGCGGGTTACACAGCACTAAGTCAACAACATCCTCTTGACCCATATGGGTTAAACAATCATCCCAATGGAAGTGACCGCGCTCGGATTCAAACTGATTTATTTGCCAGTTATCCGCGGCGCTTGCCACTGCCATTTCAGAATCATCCACAAAATGAATGTGCGCTTTAGGATAAAGTTGAGCGGCGCGCAGTCCCAAGACGCCATTACCACAACCTAAATCAATCACAGAGCCAAAGTCACCACTTGGCATATTATCGAGCATAATGCGCGCGCCAATATCTAACTTACTGGATGCAAACACATTGGATAGGTTAGTGAGGGTTAACTGATATTCGGGTACGGCCCAAGTTTTGGCTGTGGCTGCGCGGCGCACTCTACCATCAAAAATTGCGGTGATCACTCGCGTCTTTTTAAAGGTTAAACTGGCACTTGCCTCGCCAAAATGCTCTTTAATCAAAGCTAACAGGCTAGCATTGATGACCTTAGCTTTAGCGGCAATCAATACCTTAGCGCCAGGCACTAAACTTTGACTGAGTTGCTGCAGTTGCTCCCGGAAAAAATTAAGGTTTTTAGGAAGCTTCATTAACACTTGAGTGTCAGCTTGGTTAAGGGCTGCGCGAGCATTAAGATAAGTAATCTTTGGATTAAGCCCATTAGCCAGTAAATTTTGCGCTATGCCCAATTGACTGGTTTTAGCATCCGACTGAATACTAATGGCAAGTTCTGGGAAGCGGCGACTTAGGCCACAACACAAGGCACCAAACTGATCATTGATGAGGCTGCAATGAGCTATGGGCGAGTTCGCCATCTCTGTCATAAAGATATTAATTAAATGCTCGTCACCTGCGTCCCACGCTTGAAGATTCGACACTTGATCTTGTGGGTAACGATGCAAGGTGAGTGTGTCTTCACCCAATTGCCACTGGGTTAGACTGCTTGTCTCAGTGCTAGTATTAGCAGACTGAATGCGGCTCTCATTATCGACGGATGACACAAAGCATACCTTTATAAATCTAAAATTAAGCAAGACGGTGATTATCGCAGATAACCCTGTAAGCGCCCACTATTTATCTGCTAAGCGAGGAGCTCATGACTAAACCAGCTATATGTCCCATCAGCCTTTTTCCCCGCTATATTAGCCAAGAGTTCAGTCAGCAATTACAAGATGAATCGCGCACTTACCCTTTTACTCAGCCACAGATACGACTATTTGGCAAAAGTATCGCTATACCGCGCCAGCAAGCATGGTTTGCCGACTCAGGTTGTGATTATAAATATTCATCGTTAATGATTACTGCTAAGCCTTGGCCAAGCATGTTAGCGCAATTGCGCCAACGCTTAATTACAGATTTTGGTACTCCAGTGAATGGCGTATTAGTGAATCACTATCGCCATGGTGAGGAGTCCATGAGCTGGCATAGTGATAATGAAGCTGAAATTGTTGATAGCAGCGATATTTATTCCATCAGTTTAGGGGCCACGCGGGACTTTTTGCTGCGGCATAGTAATGGTGAAAAGCTCACCATCCCCCTGCATGATGGCGACCTCTTAATCATGCATTATCCTATGCAGCAAGAATGGCAACATAGCCTGCCAAAGCGCGCTAGAGTGCAAACCAGTCGCTGGAATTTCACCTTCAGGCAAGTGACGCCCTATTTTCATGAGAGCTAGCGCAGGTGCTATTTAATGCAATTTGATCTTTATCTCATGAGGGTTTACATTGCGCTTGCCAATTTTATTTAGAGATATGGATATGAGTGCCACAGTTGCAAGTAAGATCCAAACTAAGATAGAGCAAGCTTTCGCGCCTCAATATTTAGAGGTGCTTAACGAAAGTAATCGCCATCATGTGCCACCCAATTCTGAGACTCACTTTAAATTAGTGATAGTGAGCGGTGAGTTTGAAGGGCAGAGATTACTGAGTCGTCATCGTAGCGTTAACTCTTTACTCGCGGATGAATTAGCTAACGGCGTCCATGCCTTAGCCATGCATACTTATACACCAACAGAGTGGGCAGAGCAGAGCGGCGCACCTATGTCACCTAACTGCAAAGGTTAAGCTAACTTATTGAGCTCAAAAAAAGCCCCTGATGGGGCTTTTTTATTGGTAAAAAAATGTACTTAGCTATTAATTGGGTAGCTAATAGATTTTTATCTATCACCAAGTAGATTAACAGATAATAAGTAGTTCCAAGTGTTGCTAACTAGATGCGGATGGAAATAAGTTGTTATCGAATGACGGATGCCGTTATCATGAAATATCTGGAGGCGCAGCACAGCATTGGCTCAAGTAGACTGAGCCAATAGATGAGCCCTTACTATTGCTTAAGCTTTAGTAACAAGCCCTTATTATAAAACCCCCTTGATTGTCACTGGAGCTAGGTATGCCGTTACTTGATAGTTTTACCGTTGATCATACACGCATGAGCGCGCCTGCGGTGCGAGTGGCTAAAAATATGAAAACCCCTTCAGGTGATGCCATTACTGTATTTGACCTTAGATTTTGTATCCCTAACAAAACCTTGCTCAGTGAGCGCGGTATCCATACCTTAGAGCATTTATTTGCTGGCTTTATGCGTGATCATTTAAATGGTGATGGCGTTGAAATTATCGATATCTCGCCCATGGGTTGCCGCACAGGTTTTTATATGAGCTTGATTGGCACACCTTCTGAATTAACGGTGGCAGAAGCTTGGCTAGCGGCAATGGCCGATGTACTCAAGGTGCAATCAGAGGCGCAAATTCCTGAGCTTAATCAATATCAATGTGGCACATACGAGATGCACTCCCTTGATGAAGCGCAAGAAATTGCTAAAACCGTGATAGCTGCAGGCATAAGTGTGAATCGTAATCAAGAGTTAAGCCTAAGTGACGAGTTGTTAAAGGGCTTGTAGCAAATGGTTTTGGTGCTGATTTAGTGAAAAAGGGGGAGTTAATTACTATTAGCTTTCCTTTGTTTTTTTTTAAAGGTCAATGTGACCCACTTCAAATCTGGTGTTAAAAAAACCTCCATCTAATTGATATTAAAGTCTACTCAAGTCGAATTCCTACCGTATACTGACATTTGTGAATCAAATGCATTAGTTAAATTGCCAAAAGGTTGCCTGTTGTTGTTTTGGGCTTGCAAGTTGTAAGTGATTAAAAGCTAATGCATTTTCAGCTTATATTCGTTAATTGCTGTGCTTAACTGGGTTTAACGTTCACAAACGCTATTTCCAAAATCAAGTTTTACTTAATTCAAGGACTTGAAGATGAAAAATGGTAATGATTTTCGTAGCAGGAATGCATCAGTTGCGTTAAAATGCGCGCGTGCAGCGTGATTGGGCTCGCATTTCTGTAAATAATCTGCGCTAACTCAACCCTTAACCGAGCAGCTCTTGGTTTAAGAGACAGAAATGTGGCGCATTGTCTTTCCTTCAAATGTAGTGCTTGCGGATATGATTACAATTAACAAAGGATTGGATCTGCCGATTGCCGGTAGACCAGAGCAAGTTATCCATAATGGCCCAGCCATTAAACATATAGCTACTTTGGGTGAAGAGTATGTTGGACTGAAACCTACCATGAAAGTCAAGGAAGGTGATCACGTTCAAAAAGGGCAGGTGATTTTTGAGGATAAGAAAAATCCCGGCGTTAAATATACTGCTTTAGCCAGTGGCACAGTTGTAGCAATTAATCGTGGTGCAAGACGGGTTTTTCAATCTGTTGTTATTGCTCAAGATAATTCTGCAGGTGTTAAATTCAACCAATACCCAGCCAATGAACTTGCCGCATTAGACGGTGAGTTAGTGCGTTCAAACTTGATTGAATCAGGTTTATGGACCGCTATTCGAACTCGTCCTTTCAGCAAGGCTCCCGCGGTGGATTCCGTGCCTGCTGGGATTTTCGTGACCGCCATTGATACTCAACCTTTAGCCGCTGACCCTCTGTTGGTGATTAAAGAGCATGAACAAGACTTTGCTAATGGTTTGACGGTATTGTCACGGTTAACTCAAGGCGATGTGTATTTATGTAAAGCGGCCGGCGCGCAAATGCCAGCAGTTAACGCGAAAGTACATGAATTTGCTGGCGTGCATCCTGCAGGCTTAGTGGGTACTCACATTCATAACTTGTTGCCCGCATCAGCTAAGCGCACGGTATGGCATGTGAATTATCAAGACGTTATTGCCATTGGCTTATTATTCACCACCGGTGAGTTATATACCGACCGAGTGATTGCCTTGGCAGGTCCTAAGGTGAAAACGCCGCGTTTGCTGCGTACTCAAATGGGCGCATGTGTCAGTGAACTCGTTGCTGGTGAAACCCAAAGTCAAAACGATCGCGTTATTTCAGGTTCTGTCCTTAATGGTCGCACCGCGAAAGGACCGGTTGATTACCTAGGTCGTTTCCATTTGCAGGTCAGCGTGCTGGAAGAAGGCACAGAAAAAGAATTTTTAGGCTGGGCTATGCCTGGTAGCGATAAGTTCTCTTTCACTCGTACATTCTTAGGCCATCTTAATAAATCAAAACTGTTTAATATGACTACAAGTACCGGCGGTTCAGATCGCGCCATGGTGCCGATTGGTATGTATGAAAGAGTTATGCCGTTAGACATTTTACCTAGCATGTTGCTGCGCGACTTGTTATCGGGTGATAACGAAGGCGCGATGGCATTGGGTGCATTGGAACTGGATGAAGAAGATTTAGCGTTATGTACCTTCGTATGTCCTGGTAAGTATGACTATGGTGTCTATCTGCGTGATTGTCTGGATATCATAGAGAGGGAAGGCTTATGAGTTTGAAAGATTTTATCGAACGTATTGAGCCGCAATTTGAGAAAGGCGGAAAATACGAAAAATGGTATGCCCTCTACGAAGCAGCGGCGACTATTTTCTATACCCCAGGTAAAGTGAATAAAGGGGCAACCCATGTTCGCGATAACCTAGATCTCAAGCGCATGATGATCTTAGTGTGGGCCTGTACATTTCCAGCCATGTTTGTGGGTATGTACAACGTTGGTCTGCAAGCCCAAGACGCATTAATTACAGGTTTTGGTACGCCGGATATTTGGCAAGTTAGCTTGTTTAGTTTGTTTGGAGCGCAGTTAACTCCCGATGCTGGTGTTGCTACCTTAATGTGGTATGGCGCGTGTTTCTTCCTGCCAATTTATGCCGTGACTTTCGTGGTCGGTGGTTTTTGGGAAGTGTTATTTGCGTCAGTGCGCGGCCATGAAATTAACGAAGGCTTCTTCGTTACTTCCGTGCTGTTCTCCCTGACCTTGCCTGCAACTATTCCGTTATGGATGGTGGCGCTCGGTATCACTTTCGGCGTGGTGGTAGCTAAAGAATTCTTTGGTGGCACCGGCCGTAACTTCTTAAACCCAGCGCTGGCGGGACGAGCTTTCTTATTCTTTGCTTATCCACTGAATATGTCTGGCGATACTTCTTGGGTGGTAGCTGATGGTTTCTCGGGTGCGACTGCTCTGAGTCAAGCCGCCAGTGGCACGCTTGAATATGGCTTTACACCTGCGTGGTGGGATGCCTTCTTTGGCTTTATTCCAGGCTCTATCGGTGAGGTATCAACCTTAGCTATTTTGCTTGGTGGCGCCATTCTTGTTTATGCCCGCATTGCCTCATGGCGCATCATCTTAGGTGTGTTCTTAGGCATGGTAGTGATTGCAACCTTACTGAATGTTGTTGGCAGTAACACTAACCCTATGTTTGCTATGCCTTGGTATTGGCACTTAGTGTTAGGTGGTTTTGCTTTCGGTATGATGTTTATGGCAACCGACCCTGTCTCTGCGTCATTTACCAATCAGGCTAAATGGGCCTATGGTTTCTTGATTGGCGCTATGGTGGTGTTTGTTCGCGTGATAAACCCGGCATTCCCAGAAGGTATGATGTTAGCGATTTTATTTGCCAACTTATTTGCCCCTCTATTTGACCACTTTGTGGTTCAGGCAAATATCAAGCGGAGGATTGCACGTGGCTAGTCAAAAGGATTCGTTCGCAAGAACGCTAATAGTTGTCGTCGGTTTATGTTTGATATGTTCGCTTTTTGTATCAACCGCAGCCGTATTGCTTAAGCCAATTCAAACTGAAAATAAATTGTTCGACCGCCAGAAATATATTCTGGAAGCCGCCAATTTACTCGACAGCAAGAATGCCGATATGACTCGTCAGCAAGTTCTGGCCACTTATGGCAAGTTTGTTGATGCGCGAGTAGTTAACCTTAAAACCGGTGATTTTATTGCTGGCGTTGATGGTAACACTTATGACATGGCAAAAGCGGCGAGAGACCTAAAAACCTCTTTTGTGCCTGAGCATGATATTGCCTCAGTCAAGCGCGTGGCTAATGATGCCCTGGTGTATCTGATTCACGATGAGCAAGGCAAGTTAACCTCAGTCATTCTGCCGATTAAAGGCTATGGCTTATGGTCAACCATGTATGCCTTCTTAGCTCTTGATCCAGATATGAACACCATTCAAAACTTAGTGTATTACGACTTCTCAGGCTCAGGTGAAACACCAGGTCTTGGCGGTGAAGTACAAAATCCTAAGTGGATTGCCAAATGGAAAGGTAAAAAGCTGTTTGATGAACAAGGTGAGTTAGCGATTAAAGTCACTAAAAACCCTGCCGTTGCTGAAACAGTTTATGGTGTCGATGCGTTATCTGGCGCCACCTTAACCAGCAATGGTGTGCAATACTCACTGCAATTTTGGTTAGGCAACGAAGGTTTTGGCAAGTTTATTGACAAGGCCCGTGATGGAGGTCTGAGCTAATGGCTGATGCAAAAGAACTGAAGCAGGTCCTTACCGGACCCATCATTAATAACAACCCAATTGCATTGCAAATTCTTGGGGTATGTAGTGCCTTGGCTGTGACCAGTAAAATGGAAACTGCCTTGGTCATGAGCTTGGCATTAACTGCGGTTACTGCTTTCTCTAACTTATTTATCTCATTAATTCGTAACCAAATTCCGAGTAGTGTGCGGATTATCGTGCAAATGACTATTATCGCCTCGTTAGTGATAGTAGTCGACCAAGTCTTACAGGCCTATGCCTATGACGTGGCTAAGCAGTTATCGGTATTCGTGGGTTTGATTATTACTAACTGTATCGTAATGGGCCGCGCCGAAGCTTACGCTATGAAAACCCCGCCTATGATGAGCTTCATGGACGGTATTGGAAATGGTTTAGGTTACGCCGCAATTTTATTATCTGTCGGTTTTGTTCGTGAGTTATTTGGCAATGGTTCGCTGTTTGGTGTGGAAATTCTGAAGAAAGTGTCTGAAGGCGGTTGGTATGTACCTAACGGTATGTTGCTGTTACCTCCGAGTGCTTTCTTCTTAATTGGTATCCTGATTTGGATCATCCGTACCTATAAGCCAGAGCAAGTAGAAGCAAAAGGATAATAAGATGGAACATTACATCAGTCTGCTCATCCGCTCTATTTTTATCGAGAACATGGCATTAGCCTTCTTCTTGGGGATGTGTACTTTCTTGGCAGTATCAAAGAAAGTTTCTACATCTATGGGCTTAGGTGTGGCTGTGATTGTGGTGCTTGCGATTTCGGTGCCAGTTAATCAAATCATTTACCAAGGTATTCTGGCTCCTGGCGCGTTAGCTTGGGCTGGTTTACCGCAAGCCGATTTGAGCTTCCTTAAGTTCATTACCTTTATTGGCGTCATTGCTGCGTTAGTACAAATTTTGGAAATGGCTTTAGATAAATATTTCCCACCTTTGTATAACGCCTTAGGTATTTTCTTACCTTTGATCACCGTAAACTGCGCTATTTTTGGTGCCGTATCTTTCATGGTTGAGCGTGATTACACCTTAGGCGAGAGTTTTGTTTTCGGTGTGGGTTCTGGCATAGGTTGGGCGCTAGCTATCGTGTTATTGGCAGGTATTCGTGAAAAGCTGAAATATGCTGACGTACCTAAAGGTTTACGTGGCCTAGGCATCACATTTGTGACCGCAGGTTTAATGGCGTTAGGTTTTATGTCGTTCTCTGGCGTGTCGCTGTAAGCGATTGCGTTGGACTAAGTCTACGACCTTAAAGGATAAGTAAATGGATATTCTCGGTATATTTAAGTCGACTCCGCTTGAGGTTTACTTGGGTGTGGGTATGTTCACCGCGATTGTTCTGATACTGGTTTTGGTGATTTTACTCGCCAAGTCAAAACTAGTATCTAGCGGTGATATCACCATTGGTATCAATGGTGATCCTGGAAAAGCGATTACTACAACGGCCGGTAACAAGCTGTTAGGTGCCTTGGCATCGAATGGTATCTTCGTCTCTAGTGCTTGTGGGGGTGGAGGCTCGTGTGGCCAGTGCCGCGTGCATATTAAGTCGGGCGGTGGTGATATTCTGCCGACTGAACTTGATCACATCAGTAAAGGTGAAGCTAAGCATGGTTGCCGTTTGGCCTGTCAGGTAAATATTAAAACTGACATGGAAATCGAGCTTGAAGAAGAAATCTTTGGTATCAAGAAATGGGATTGTGAAGTCATTTCTAACGATAACAAGGCAACCTTCATTAAAGAACTGAAGCTGCAAATTCCTGATGGCGAAACCGTGCCTTTCCGCGCGGGTGGTTATATTCAGATTGAAGCGCCAGTACACCATGTTAAGTATGCTGATTTTGATGTACCAGCACAGTATCGTGGTGATTGGGAACATTTCGGTTTCTTCAAGCTAGAATCGATAGTGGATGAGCCGGTAATCCGCGCTTACTCAATGGCAAACTATCCTGAAGAATTTGGCATTATCATGCTGAACGTGCGGATTGCAACACCACCACCACGTAACTTGACGTTACCTTGTGGTAAAATGTCATCGTATATTTGGAGCTTGAAAGCCGGTGACAAGGTCACTATTTCAGGTCCATTTGGTGAGTTTTTCGCAAAAGATACCGATGCTGAAATGGTCTTTATTGGTGGCGGTGCGGGTATGGCTCCGATGCGTTCACACATTTTTGATCAGTTAATGCGTCTTAAGTCTAAGCGTAAGATGAGTTTCTGGTACGGTGCGCGCTCTAAGCGTGAAATGTTCTATGTAGAAGATTTCGATGGATTAGCGGCCGTAAACGATAACTTCCAGTGGCATGTTGCTCTGTCTGATCCTCAGCCTGAGGATAACTGGGACGGTTACACTGGCTTTATCCATAACGTCTTGTACGAAAACTACCTGAAAAGCCATGATGCTCCAGAAGACTGTGAGTTCTACATGTGTGGTCCACCTATGATGAATGCAGCTGTAATTGGTATGCTTAAAGACTTAGGTGTTGAGGATGAAAACATTCTCCTCGATGACTTCGGTGGTTAATTAAAGAGAGATATTAGGTCCAATGTTTAAGACCTTAAGCTATTGGCCAGCCCTTGTTGGGCTGGCTTTTTTCATGGGTGGTTGCTCACCAACACCTGATATGGTCAAGCTTTCTGGCCAGACCATGGGGACGACTTATCATATAAGCGTGGTTGCTAATGATAAGTTACCGAGTAGCGAACAATTACAGCAACAAATCGATACAGCGCTTGAATTAGTCAACGATCAGATGTCGACCTATCGTCCGAACTCAGAATTGTCGCGCTTTAATCAAGCGGATATCAATACACCTATTGCCGTTTCAATGGATACCATCAAGGTGATTGCCGCTGGCATTGATTTACAGCAAAAGACCGCGGGTGCGCTTGATATTACCTTAGGGCCTTTGGTTAATATGTGGGGTTTTGGGCCAGATAAACGTCCCACCACAGAGCCAAGCCAAGCACAAATTGATGACGCAATGACTCACACCGGTATCGATAAGATAACCATTGATGGTGTGACGTTAGCAAAATCTACGCCTGGGCTATACGTTGATTTATCTTCGATTGCCAAAGGCTTTGGTGTTGATAAAGTGGCTTCGATTTTGGCTAGCTATCAAGTCACGGGTTATTTAGTTGAAATTGGCGGCGAAATCTCTGCTTTTGGCCATAAGACTGACGGTAGTTCATGGCGTGTTGCCATTGAGCAGCCCAGTGATAATGGCCGTGAAGTACAGCAAGTGATTGAGCTTGGTAATATGGCGATGGCTACCTCTGGGGATTATCGCAATTATTATGAGTTTGATGGTGAGCGTTTTTCTCATCTTATCGATCCGCGCACCGGTTATCCTATTAAACATAACCTAGCATCTGTCACTGTATTGTATGAAAATTGCATGATAGCAGATGGTTTTGCGACGGCTATGATGGTGTTAGGTACTGAATCATCATTAGCATTGGCTCAGAAATTGAATTTAGCTATCATGTTGATTGAAAAAAATAACCAAGGTTTTGTTGTGCACTACAGTCCGGCCTTTAAGGCTTACCTGCAAGCTCAATAAGCTGTTGACTCTAGTTGGAGTGTTTCATGAGTACTTTTATTGCTGCATTTGTTGTGTTACTACTCTTTTTCTTATTGATGTCGGTAGGTTACATTGTTAAGCGTAAGGCAGTGGCTGGCAGTTGCGGTGGACTAGGTGTACTAGGTATCGAAAAGGCTTGTGACTGTGACGAGCCTTGCGATAAACGCAAAGCTAAAATGGCCAACGCTGAAGCCGAGGCCGAGCGGGCCGCCAAGTATGATGCTAATCGCATCATATGATGTTAAAAACCGCGACTACGCGGTTTTTTTTTGACTATAATTTTCTTTAATGGAAATAAAGTCATGGAGACGCAATGGCAGGCCAGCCGCAATTTATCCTCAATTCTGTCATAGAGTTGACTCAACAACGTCAAATAATTCCGCTGGCAACATCGTTAGTCAATACTGTCGCCCAAACCTTAAATGCTGAATGGGCGGCCATCATAGACGTGCGCACCGATAGAATATTGGCATATAAAGGTGAAACGCCTAAGTGGCAATGGCATGCTTTGGTGAAAAGTTGTCAGCAAGAGCGGCAATTGTTAGTGGATGATGCCTTAGGGATTGCGGTCGCTATTCCGATTTTTTCCAATCAAAATGTCAGTCATGTGTTGTACGTGGTGTCATCATCGTTAGGCTTAACCCAGCAATACTTACTCAATGGTTTTGCCCGCATTTATGAAAACTTCTTAGGATTAGTGCATGAGAGTGAGTCGGACTCTTTAACCTCATTGCTAAATAAAAAAGCCTATATATCCAACATCGAAAAAATGATTGAGCAGGCTAAAACCTTAGAGCCTTGTGAGTTACAACCTGTCTTTCCTTGGTTAGCTATTTTCGATATCGATCATTTTAAAATGATTAATGATTCTTTGGGCCACCTTTATGGCGATGAAATCCTACTGCAATTGTCTAATGTGATGATGACTACCTTTGCTGAGACTGATGTATTATTTCGCTTTGGTGGCGATGAGTTTGTAGTCTTGTTATCACCGCGCACTAAGCAAGATGCCGATGCCCTGTTTCGGCGCTTTAAAGCTAATGTCCATGGTTTGCGTAACGATAAATTGCCGACATTTTCAATATCTATTGGTATTTCGCAAATAACTGAAGCGACCAATCCTAATCAATTAGTCGCTGATGCTGATAAAGCCTTGTATTACGTTAAAGAACATGGCCGTGATAACTATTGCTTTTTTGGCGATCTCATTCGAGATAGCAAAATTGCTGCCACCATTTACCCTGATGATATCGAGTTGTTCTGATTAGTTTGCCTATTTGTGGTTTGCAAGGTCGCTGTATATGCTTAAGCGTGTCGATAAATTGCTGCTGGAGAAAGTGTGAAAGGACAAACTCAGATACTTCAGGCATTAAATGCCCAACTTACGGCCGAATTGACGGCCATTAACCAATATTTTTTACACGCCAGAATGTTCAAAAATTGGGGTTTAAAATGCCTTAATGACAGTGAATACCATAAATCCATTCAAGATATGAAACATGCAGACTTATTGATTGAGCGCATCTTGTTTCTTGAGGGCCTACCTAACTTACAACGACTAGATAAAATCAATATCGGTGAGCATCCGCAAGAAATGCTAAAGAGCGATGAGGCTATGGTCGAGTCGCAGCTAGTGTCTTTACGGGCGGCTATCGCTTTATGTGAGCAGTTACAAGATTATGTGACTCGAACCATATTAGCTAACATTTTGGAAGATGAAGAGCAGCACCTCGATTGGCTTGAAACTCAAACTAGTTTGCAGCAACAACTGGGATTGGCTAATTATTTGCAATCGCAAATGGGAGATGATTAATGAAAGGCCAACAAGCAATACTGGATCTGCTTAATCGCTTACTAGCTAATGAGTTGTCAGCCATGGATCAGTATTTTGTCCATGCTCGCATGTATCAAGACTGGGGCTTAGATGCTCTGCATCAACGCATAGAGCATGAGTCACTGGATGAGCGTCAACACGCCTCTAAATTGATTGAGCGAATTTTGTTTCTAGAGGGCAAGCCTAATGTCGCTGTTCGGAACGGTTTCGCGATTGGTGCTGATTGTCAGCAAATGTTAGCCAATGATTTAGCCTACGAATGTCAGGTTGCCACTGATTTACGAGCAGGAATACAGCTGTGTGAGCAATTGCAGGATTACCCGACTCGGGAGTTGTTAGTCTGGCTTTTGGAAGAAACTGAAGCCGATCACATGCATTGGCTAGAACAGCAGTTAGGTTTGATTGCTAAGGTTGGTTTAGAAAACTACTTACAATCGCAAATCCGCAGCGCGACTTGAACACTGTTTACTTATACAGTATCGTGATGGCAGTAGAACGATGTTAGATGAGCCATGCGCAAAATTATACACATAGATATGGATTGTTTTTATGCTGCCGTTGAGATGCGGGACAATCCAGAATTACAAGGCAAGCCTATAGCCGTTGGCGGGAATAAAGATAGGCGCGGCGTGATCAGTACCTGTAATTATCAAGCCCGAGTATTTGGGGTCCGTTCGGCCATGGCATCGGCTTATGCGCTGCGTTTGTGCCCAGCGTTAATTTTAGTGCCAGGTCGAATGGCCGTGTATAAGCAAGTATCAGAGCAAATCCGCGCTATTTTTTTAAAATACACAGATAAAGTCGAACCCTTATCCCTCGATGAAGCTTATTTAGATGTGAGCGATAGCCATTACTGTCATGGCAGCGCAACATTAATCGCAGCGGCCATTCGCCAAGAAGTTTTTGAGCAAACAGGGCTTACGGCATCCGCCGGCATTGCGCCGCTTAAGTTTCTCGCTAAAGTGGCCTCAGATTTAAACAAACCTAATGGCCAATACGTCATTCGCCCAGAACAAGTGGATTCTTTTATAAAGCCATTGGTGCTCACTAAAATCCCTGGGGTCGGTAAAGTCACGGCGCAAAAATTGGAGCAATTGGGGTTAGTGACTTGCGCTGATATTCAAGCCTATGACAAACACAAGTTAGTGCATCAATTTGGTAAGTTTGGCCAAAGTTTGTATCAACGTGCCCACGGTATTGATGAGCGCGACGTGAGCCCAGATAGAATAAGAAAATCGGTTGGGGTCGAAACTACCCTAGGTCAAGATATTTTGACCTTAGCTCAATGCCAGCAAGTGTTAGCTAAGTTAATTCCAGAATTAGATAGACGCATTCAGGCGAGCGCTGATGGGCGGGTGATAGCTAAGCAAGTGGTCAAACTTAAATTTAGCGATTTTAAGCAAACCACGATTGAGCACAGGCAAGATCAATTGTCGGTTAAGCTGTTTTATCAATTGTTAGAGCAAGCGCTAGTGCGTAGCCATGGGCGCGGTATTCGCTTAGTTGGGATCGCCGTGGGTTTAGGTGAGAAAGCCATAAGCCAAGTCGATGCGTCATTGCAGTTAGATCTTGGCTTATCTTTTTAATGATCTTTAATTGCTAACGAGTGTTAAGTCTGCGCTGTCATTGATGGCTTGCTCCATAGCTATGCAGCAGTGGTTCAACGGTAACTCGCATGCCGTGTGAGATATTTTCAATGGCGCGGGTTAACTCATCATTAGACATATCTTCCACTAAACGCACGCGAATATTGGCGCGGTATACAGTTTCGCCGATTGAGCTGACCATCATGCGGCTATGCTCAAACTCATCAATTTGCGCATCAATATCCATCAATAAATGCTGAATGTCGTGGGTGAGCCCTTGTCTATCTAAGCAATCTAAGGTTAAGAATTTAGTGATGGTATGCGGTGCTGGCACTGCTGCTATCTCATGGTATTGAAAGATTAATTGCGGCATGGCTTGGGATAATGCCTGTTGCAGCGTTAACAATTTTTCAGTGTCTATTTCTAGTTTAATCAGAGCGCTAAATTGGCCATCGAGTTGGATAAGCTTGCAGGTTAGCCAGTGGGCTCCTGCTTGGCGGCTGACTTTGGCAAGTTCGGTCAAGGTATTGGCAGCTATTTTGCCTTGCACATTAGTGATTAATGTTTGTTGCATCATTTACCTCGTCATTGATGAAAGCATCGGTAGGGTTAAATCGTTAACTCATCATAGCTAGATATTCTGGGTGAAATTGTGTGCTAGCGCATGCTCTGCGACTAATAATCCTAACAGCAACTTATTGTTTACTTCCAACAAAAAGGCCCAAATTATCATTTGGGCCTTTTGGAATAACATAACGCTTATCGCATTAATCTTTGGCTGGAATAGCTTCTAATACGGCTAGCAATAATTGCCAATATTGACCCACAGTGGTGATATTGACCATTTCATCAGGGCTGTGTGGGAAGCGAATGGTAGGGCCAATGGATACCATATCCATGTCTGGATAAGGCTTCTTAAATAAGCCACACTCAAGACCTGCGTGGATCACCATAATGGTTGGCTCTTTATGATAAATCGCCTGATAGGTATCGCGCACTATGGCCATCACAGGTGAGCTATTATCAGGTTTCCAACCAGGGTAAGCGCCATTTAAGGCTAACTTAGCGCCCGCTAACTCGGCTAATGCCTGTAAACGACCTTCAACTTCACTGCGACCTGAGTCGATTAATGAGCGAATTAAGCACAACAAAGTAGCTTGCTGCTGATCAAGGCTCACTACCCCAAGGTTTAATGAGGTTTCAGTTACGCCAACAATTTCATCGCTCATGCGCTCAACACCGTTAGGGCAAGCGTGCATTAAACGAATAAATTGCTGCTGTGTGGCCAAGGTTAATACTTGGCTAGGCATGGCGATTGGCGTCAGGCTCAAGCAAACGGCAGGATCAGCAATGGCTAACTCATCACGAATAATCCCTTGGAAGCTATCCATGGCTTGGCTAAATTCAGCTAAATCGGCTTGGTTAATCACTAGCTGACATTTAGCTTCACGTGGAATGGCGTTACGCAGGGTGCCGCCACTAAAGTTAGCTAATTGCAGCGCTTGGCCATGCCCCATTAAAAAGCGTGCTAACAACTTGTTGGCATTACCGCGGCCTAAATGAATATTGACCCCAGAGTGGCCACCTTTTAAGCCAGTCAGTTTTAATTCAAACGCCTGGGTTGCCGTTGGCGCTTGCCATTCAAGTGGCAGAGTAATGCTAGCATCCACACCGCCAGCGCAACCCATGTAGATTTCGCCTTCTTGCTCTGAATCTGTGTTGATCAGAATGTCGGCATCTAATAAACCCGCTTCCAAACCAAAGGCGCCAGTCATGCCAGCTTCTTCATCTATGGTCAGTAGCACTTCTAATGGGCCGTGGGCAATATCATCCGCTCCTAAAATCGCTAATGCAGAAGCCATGCCTATGCCATTGTCAGCGCCTAGGGTGGTGCCTTTAGCTTTTACCCAGTCACCATCGACATAAGCTTGAATTGCATCGGTAGTGAAATCATGAGTTGTGTCGTCATTTTTCTGCGGCACCATATCGATATGCGCTTGCAGAACAACGATTTTACGGTTCTCCATGCCAGGGGTGGCAGGCTTTTTGATGATGAGGTTACCGACAGCATCTTCTTTAAGAGCTAGACCTTTAGCTTTTGCCCAAGCTTGAATGTGTTGGCTTAGCGCGTGCTCATATTTAGACGGGTGAGGAATCGCGCAAATTTGTTCAAACCACTGCCATAAAGGCTGAGGGGATAACTGACTGATAGCGGTCACAGGCACACTCCCTGAAAGACGAATAAAAGTGGATTGCTATAGGCTCAGCAATCGAGATAAGTCATGGAGTGTATCACAAGCCGAATATCACAGGTAATGGCCGATAACACTCAAGGTAATACTTGTTCATCTTGCCGGTATTTGTAGCTTGCAAGGCTCCTTAATGGAATACAGTGAATGGTGTTGTTTTTAAATTACATGGGATACATTTTATACTTTTACTTATTAAACAACGACTTAAGTTTGCGTTTGACTGGTGGCGATTATCTGTTCTAACTCCTAGTTCTGGTAATAAAATTACAATACAATTAAAAGGAACAATATTTAGCCCAGTATGTTGTAATAAAATTACCAAAGCGTATAATTACCTTCGTTGGTTGAGAAGAGACCTGTTAGGCCCTCAACCCCCTCTAGTCATCCAGGATGGATAATTCTCCAAGGAACCGAGTGACAAGTTGTCTCCAAGGATATGAGAACCTCTAGTTCCAGGGAACCGAGCCAAGCTTCATCTAGAGTATTTTTTTCACAACTTTGTTAGGAGAGCAGTACCATGATTTATCAACCTATGCACAATATTTATTGGCAGAACACTTGGTTTAACCCTGCGGTTCTGCGTGGCGGTATTTACGCCATGGTTTAATCGGGCCACTTGCCCTCACAGCTTGCTGTGAAATTAAGTAATGTTTGACCATTAACCTTTGTTACGTCCATTTGGATGTGTTCCAGATTCAAGTAATGGCGAGTGACCATCGCATTACCTATATGTAAATAGATGTTGTTCTATTTCATATTCATTCCCTTCTAGGAATACTTGAACTGTTTTTTGCCTACTCGTTTGAGTAGGCTTTTTTTTGGGATTTTTTTAACTTGCTTCCAAATTGCTAATAAGCTGTGGCTGTTTTGCTCCCCGAACAAAGTGTTTCTCCAAAACCGTGTAACTTGGCTGGTTTGACCTGGGGTTGCCCCTTATAATTAGCGCCCTTAGATGTAAGTGTCTATTCACATTTTTGGCACTCTCCCACCTTTTGATACCATCAAGGAACCTTGTTCCATGTTAGAAAAATTATTTAAGCTGTCAGCCAATAACACCACCCTTAAACAAGAAGTGATCGCAGGCGTTACTACCTTTTTAACCATGGCGTATATTATTTTCGTCAACCCTATGATCTTAGCCGGCGCGGGCATGGATCAAGGCGCCGTGTTTGTGGCCACCTGCGTGGCTGCGGCGATTGGTTGTATCGTCATGGGCTTAATTGCCAATTATCCAATAGCCTTAGCCCCAGGCATGGGTTTGAATGCTTTTTTCACTTACACAGTGGTAGGTGAAATGGGTTATAGCTGGGAAACGGCGCTCGGCGCAGTTTTCATGTCAGGCATATGTTTTATGGCACTGTCATTAATGCGTATTCGCGAATGGATTATTAACTCCATTCCAATGTCACTGCGCATCGGCATTGCTGCGGGTATTGGCTTGTTTTTGGCGTTAATCGCCTTACAAAATGCTGGCATAGTGGTGAGCAATCCAGCCACCTTAGTGACTATGGGTGATATTACGTCATTCAGTGCTGTGATGGCTGCGTTAGGTTTCTTCTTAATCATTGCCTTAGTGCAGCGCGGCGTTAAAGCTGCGGTCATCATCAGCATTTTAGCTGTGACTGCCTTAGGGGTATTATTCGGTGGCATTGAGTATCAAGGCCTAGTGTCTTTGCCGCCATCGGTGGCACCAACGTTCATGCAAATGGATATCGCCGGCGTTCTTGAAATCTCTATGATTTCAATCGTGTTTGCTTTCTTGTTTGTTGATTTGTTTGACACCTCAGGCACCTTAGTGGCGGTTGCCCAGCGCGGCGGCTTTATGGATGACAAAGGGCGTTTACCGCGCTTAAATCGCGCCTTATTAGCTGACAGCACAGCGACCATAGCAGGCGCGGCCTTAGGCACCTCAACCACCACGAGTTATATTGAAAGTACTGCTGGTGTCAGTGCTGGTGGGCGCACAGGCTTAACCGCAGTCGTGGTTGGCATCTTATTTTTACTGTCGTTATTTATATCGCCACTGGCTGGTATGGTGCCAGCTTATGCTACTGCCGGCACACTGTTTTATGTGGCCATTTTAATGATGTCAGGCCTGGTGAATGTGGAATGGGATGACTTAACCGAAGCGGCGCCTGTGGTAGTTGTTTGTATCTTAATGCCATTAACTTACTCAATCGCCACTGGTATTGCCTTAGGTTTCATTACTTATGGCGCAGTTAAGCTGTTAAGCGGGCGAGTGCGCGACTTAAATATTGGTGTTAGCGCGCTGGCGTTAATGTTTTTAGCGAAATTTATCTGGGGCTAATGCCCGCAGTTATTCACTAAAAAATGCCTTAATTACGGTTTGAAATTGCGGATTAAGATGAATTAATCCGCAATCTTAGATATTTTCACTTGATAATCGGCTGATAGCTACCAATTTCCGCGGGGATTGGGTATAAGAAAGCTTTTGGCTGTTAAGCTTAAATCTCATGAATACCAGTGAAATTGCATACCGCCGCGTGGTGGTAAAATTGGGCACCAGTGTACTAACCTCTGGTAGCCGCAGTCTTGATAAAGCGCAGATGGCAGAGCTTGCTCGTCAAATGTCTCATCTTATGAAAGCCGGCGTTGAAGTTGTATTGTGCACTTCTGGCGCCATAGCCGCAGGGCGCGAGCATCTCAAGCATCCCCCTTTGCCCGATACCATGGCCAGTAAACAGTTATTGGCGGCCGTTGGTCAAAGCCAGCTCATCTTAGCTTGGTCACAATTATTCAGTATTTATGGATTTAACGTGGGTCAATTACTGCTGACCCAAGCCGACTTACATGATCGTGAGCGTTATCTTAATGCCCGCGACACCCTTAACGCCTTATTAGCTAACGGCATTATTCCTATCATTAACGAGAATGATGCGGTTGCAACCAATGAAATCAAAGTCGGCGACAATGACAATTTATCAGCGCGCGCGGCCTTGTTGTGTGATGCTGATTTACTGATTTTGCTGACCGATCAGCAAGGTTTGTTTGATGCTGACCCAAGAACTAATCCTGATGCTAAGTTAATTTGCCAAGTGAACACCATAGACGATAGCCTGCGACAATTAGCGGGTGGCTCAGTCTCAGGTCTTGGCACAGGTGGCATGGCGACTAAATTGGAAGCGGCGGATATTGCGCGCCGCGCCGGTATTGAAGTTGTGATTGCGCCAGGCCATCAAGTTGATGTCATTAAAAAGCTGGTATGTAAGCAAGCCGTGGGTACTCACTTTAGCGCCATTGAACACCCGCTTGAAAGCCGTAAACAGTGGATTTTGGCCGGCCATAAGGCCAATGGCCAACTCATGCTTGATGACGGTGCGGTGAATGCCGTGGTTGCTAAAGGTCGCAGCTTACTGTCTAAAGGCATTACTCAAGTTGACGGTGATTTTGTGCGCGGTGACACCGTACTGCTAGTCAACCAAGCCGGGCGCGAAGTCGCTCGCGGCTTAAGCCGTTATGATGCCCATGCAATGACCTGCATCGCCGGTCATCATTCAGATAAAATCGAGTCTTTATTGGGTTACGACTATGGTGATGCCGTAGTTCATAGAAACGATATGGTGGTGTTATGACAATCGACAAACAAGCCTATTTAGAGCAGTTAGGTCAGCAGGCCAAACTGGCAAGTTTTGAACTCGCAGGTCTAAGTAGCCCTCAAAAGAATCAATTGTTGCAAGCCATAGCTACGTCTCTAAGCGCTGCTAAAGCCACTATTCTGGCTGAAAATGCGAAAGATGTGGCAGCCGCCCGCGCCCAAGGCCTTAATGATGCCATGATTGACAGATTACTGCTCGATGACGCGCGCCTTGATGGCGTAATTAGCGACATTAGTAATGTGATTTCATTAGCCGACCCAGTGGGCAGCGATATCGATAGCAAGCGCTTAGATAATGGTATGCGTTTAAGCCGTCGCCGCGTGCCACTTGGGGTGATAGGGGTTATCTATGAAGCACGCCCTAATGTGACTGTGGATATTGCAAGCCTTGGTTTAAAGACAGGGAACGCCGTAATTTTACGCGGCGGTAAAGAAACGCGTTTATCTAACTTGGCCTTAGCCGCTGCTATTCGCTCAGCATTAGTGTCGCAAGGGATCAGCGCCAATGCGGTGCAGTTGATTGATTCTCCAGATAGAGAACTAGTAAGCGGTCTACTTAAGTTAGATAAATATGTGGATATGATAGTGCCGCGCGGCGGGCATAAATTGCAGCGCTTATGTGCTGAGCAAGCCACTATTCCGGTGATCTTAGGCGGCATAGGTATTTGCCACATGCTGGTGGATAAAGATGCTAACTTAAGCAAAATCGCCCCTGTGGTGATTAATGCTAAAGTGCAGCGCCCAACCGTATGTAATGCCTTAGATACCTTGCTAGTGCATCAAGCGGTTGCAAATGAAGTGCTACCAAGCTTATGCCAGCAATTACAGCCGCATGGCGTACGCTTTTATGGCTGCGAGCAGACCCTAGCCATCACTAAAACTGCCAGTTTAGATATGCAAGCGGCGACGGATGACAGCTTTGCCACTGAATGGTTATCTTTGACCTTGGGCATTAAAGTGGTGGCTGATTTAGATGAGGCTGTGGCTCATATTCGCCGTTATTCTAGTGGCCATTCTGAAGCGATTCTCACCGATAATATTGCAAGCGCCGAGCAATTTGTGAATCAAGTGGATTCTGCGGCTGTGTATGTTAACGCCAGCACTCGTTTCACCGATGGCGCGCAATTTGGTTTAGGTGCTGAGGTTGCGGTATCTACCCAGAAGTTGCATGCCAGAGGCCCGATGGGACTTGAAGCCTTAACCACCTTTAAGTGGGTCGCTTTAGGTGATTACACGGCGCGGACTTAAGCTTAAGCAGCCAATGGCTGATAAGTTTAGCTGTTACCCATAGCATCAAAAAAGGTCGCCGCGGCGACCTTTTTGTTGTTAGCGTTTTAATCAGTAATCAGTAATCAGTAATCAGTAATCGGCATTATTCGGCGGTGGCGATGGCCGCAAACTGGGCTCGCAGCGCTTTCGCTAATTCATTGGCATTGAGTGACATTTGTAGGCCACGCTTGCCAGCACTGATATAAATGATGTCAAAGCTTGCCGCCGATGCATCAATCACAGTTTTCAGCTGCTTTTTTTGGCCTAAGGCGCTAATGCCGCCCACTAAATAACCCGAACTTTTTTGCGCTTCGCTAATAGATGCCATATTAAGCTTCTTAAGCCCTAAGGTTTTGGCCAAGGATTTTAAGTTTAATTGCTGGCTCACAGGCACTAAGGCGACAGCGACGGGTGCGCCGGTGGCCGATTCCGCCACCATTAAAGTTTTAAAGACTTGATGCGGGTCGAGCCCTAATTTTTCAGTAACTTCATTACCAAAGTCGTGGACATCTTTATCGTGATGATACTCATGCAAATTAAACGCGAGTTTAGCTTTTTTTGCGGCGACAGTTGCGGGTGTCATAGTTCCACCTTGTTAAGTTGTGACAGGCGCGCGAGCGTGTTAGCTCGCGGCTTTAAAATGATTCACAGTGGCTTAAAACTTTTTGTCAGCGTTTAACTTGTGCCTGCTTACGGCTTATTTTAACCAACAGCTTAGGCAGTAGTTGCTGTAAGGCGAGGGCGCTTAAGATAAATCCCATGCCGACAAAAGTGGCAGTCACTATTTGCTCTTTAAGAATGAGTGCAATTAACGCCATAGATAAGAGCGGCGTTAAAAATACTAAGGTGCTGAGTTGTGACGCGCTTTTGGCATTCTTTAACGCTAATAGCCACAACACAAAGGTGATGCCCATTTCAAATAAGCCCACATAAATACCCGCCGCTAACGCTTCAAGTGAGAAGCTTGGCAGTGGCTGCGTCAGTGCTAACGCTAAGCTAATAAAAGGCAGACTAATACAAAAGCTTAATAACAAGCTAACGACGGCGTCACCCGTATCTTTGGTATTTACTATCCAATACAAACACCACAATACTGTGCTGGCGAGTGCCAGTAACACGCCAACAGGTTGCTCAAACTGTAAACCTGCCCACTCGCCGCCGGTAGCAATAATCACTACGCCAATATAAGCGGTCACGGCTGCAATTAAATCGCTTTTTCGTAGCGTTTGCCCAAGTAACGGTACGGCTAATAGTGGCAGTAAAATCGCCCAGGTATAATTGAGCGCTAAGGCTTGCTGCGCGGGCAGTAAGTCATAGGCTTTAAATAACACTAAATAATATAAAAAGGGATTGAGTAAGCCGGTTTGCAGGTAAAGCCACGGGCTGCGCATAAATTGCCGAGCAATGAGATGGCGCTTGCCTTGCACTACCACCAGTGCGCCTAAGGTCACAATGGAGGTGACAGTGGCCACAAATACTAATTGCAGCGGGGTAAAAAATCCCAGGGCGATTTTAAAAGCGGTGGCGACCGTTGACCACAGTAAGATGGCGGCGAGACCAAAACAATAAGCAAGATGATGGGGCTTCACACGGAGTCCTTTCACAAACAATTGAGCCGCATTCGCGCTAGCTCAAGGCTAAATGTGGCTGCATTATACCCATTGGCACCCGTTCTTCGTTAAATTAGATAAAAATTTTTAAACCTGCCCTTGTTTTTTAAAATGCTATCCCAATATATCAGTTAACAGAGGTTGAACCTTGAAGTGAGCGGCTATTTTCTCCTTCAGATTTAATCGTCACAAATAATAGTTTGAGTTTTTGGAGATCCCCCATGGGTAAAATTATTGGTATCGACTTAGGTACAACTAACTCTTGTGTAGCCGTTCTTGAAGGTGGCAAAGCTCGCGTGATTGAGAATGCTGAAGGCGAACGCACTACCTCTTCTATCATCGCATTCACTGATGAAGAAACATTAGTGGGCTCTCCAGCTAAGCGTCAAGCCGTGACCAACCCAGCTAATACTTTCTTCGCTATCAAGCGTCTGATTGGTCGTCGTTTTTCTGATGACGAAGTTCAGCGTGATGTAAGCATCATGCCTTACAAAATCATCGCTGCTGATAATGGCGATGCTTGGGTAGAAAGCCGCGGTAAGAAAATGGCTCCACCACAGGTTTCTGCTGAAATCCTGAAGAAAATGAAGAAAACTGCTGAAGATTTCCTGGGCGAGCCAGTGACTGAAGCGGTTATTACTGTTCCTGCTTATTTCAATGATTCACAGCGTCAAGCGACTAAAGATGCTGGCCGTATCGCCGGTTTGGAAGTTAAGCGTATTATCAACGAGCCTACTGCTGCGGCATTAGCCTACGGTATCGATAAGAAGCAAGGCGACAACGTTGTTGCTGTATACGACTTAGGTGGCGGTACTTTCGATATTTCTATCATCGAAATTGATAACAACGATGGCGACCAGACATTTGAAGTGTTGGCTACCAACGGCGACACCCACTTAGGTGGTGAAGACTTCGACAATCGTTTAATCAAGTATCTGGCTGACGAGTTCAAGAAAGAGCAAGGCATGGATCTGCGTAACGACCCATTAGCCATGCAACGTCTGAAAGAAGCCGCTGAAAAAGCTAAGATTGAATTATCTAGCGCTAACCACACCGAAGTTAACCTGCCATACATCACTGCTGATGCTACTGGTCCTAAGCACTTAGTGGTTAAGATCACTCGTGCTAAGTTAGAGTCACTGGTTGAAGACTTAATTCAGCGCACTTTAGAGCCTCTGAAAGTTGCTCTGGCCGATGCTGACTTATCTATCTCTGACATCAATGAAGTGATTTTGGTTGGCGGTCAAACCCGTATGCCAAAAGTACAAGAAGCCGTAACTAACTTCTTCGGTAAAGAGCCACGTAAAGACGTGAACCCTGACGAAGCGGTAGCTGTTGGCGCTGCGATTCAAGCGGGCGTACTGGCTGGTGACGTTACTGACGTACTGCTGCTGGACGTGACTCCACTGTCTCTGGGTATTGAAACCATGGGCAGCGTGATGACTAAGCTGATTGAGAAGAACACCACTATTCCAACTAAGGCGCAGCAGACTTTCTCTACTGCTGATGACAACCAAAGTGCCGTGACTATTCACGTACTGCAAGGTGAGCGTAAGCAAGCCCAAGCTAACAAGTCACTGGGTCAGTTCAACTTAGAAGGTATTGAGCCCGCTCAACGTGGCACGCCACAAATTGAAGTGACTTTCGATATCGACTCTGACGGTATTCTGCACGTGTCTGCTAAAGACAAGAAAACTGGTAAATCACAAGACATCACCATCAAAGCCTCTTCTGGTCTGTCTGATGAAGAAGTAGCACAAATGGTACGTGACGCTGAAGCTCACGCTGATGAAGACAAGAAGTTTGAAGAGCTGGTTCAAGCTCGTAACCAAGCTGACGGTCTGGTTCATGCCACCAAGAAGCAAGTGACTGAAGCGGGTGATGCACTGGGCGCCGATGACAAAGCTAAGATTGACGCTGCCATTGCGGCACTGGAAATCAGCATCAAAGGTAGTGACAAAGAAGCGATTGATAAAGACTCTCAAGCGCTGATGGAAGCTTCTGCCAAACTGATGGAAATTGCTCAAGCTAAAGCACAATCTTCACAAGGCGAAGCTCAAGCTGACAACAGCAAAGCGGCAAGCGACGATGTAGTTGATGCTGAGTTTGAAGAAGTTAAAGACGATAAGAAATAATAACTTAGGCACATAAGTGCCTGCTTATTGTTTCCCGGCGGGCGTTATGAGGTCACTCTAACGCCCGCAAAGCTAAGTTAAGCGCAGAGAAAGCAAAGAATATGTCAAAGCGTGATTATTACGAAGTATTAAGCGTCGGCAGAGATGCCAGCGAACGCGAAATCAAGAAGGCCTATAAGCGCCTGGCGATGAAGTATCACCCGGATCGCAATCCAGATGACAAAGACGCCGAGGCCAACTTTAAAGAAGTTAAAGAAGCCTACGAGATCTTAACCGACGCTGACAAGAAAGCAGCTTATGACCAGTTTGGTCATGCTGGTGTCGATCCTAACCGCGGCGGTGGTGGCTTTAATGGCGGCGGCGATTTCGGTGATATTTTCGGTGATGTGTTCGGTGATATTTTTGGCGGTGGTCGTCGTGGCGGTGGTCAGCGTCAAGCGGCTCGTGGTTCCGACCTTCGTTACAACCTCGAATTATCTTTAGAAGAAGCGGTTCGTGGCTTAACCCGCGAACTGCGTATTCCAACCTTAGCGGGTTGTGATGTCTGTGACGGCACAGGTGCTAAAAAAGGCACTAGCCCAACCACTTGTGGCACATGTCACGGTGCTGGCCAAGTGCAAATGCGCCAAGGCTTCTTCGCCGTTAATCAAGCGTGTCCAACCTGCCATGGCCGTGGCAAGATAATTAAAGATCCTTGCTCTAAGTGTCATGGTGAAGGCCGAGTTGAAAAAACTAAGACCTTATCCGTTAAAATCCCTGCTGGGGTTGATACTGGCGATCGCATTCGTTTAGCTGGCGAAGGTGAAGCTGGCGAATTTGGCGCGGCATCTGGCGACTTATACGTTCAAGTATCAGTGCGCGAGCATCCAATTTTCGTGCGCGATGGTAATAACTTGTACTGTGAAGTGCCTATTTCCTTCAGCAAGGCAGCCTTGGGCGGTGAAGTTCAAGTGCCAACGTTAGACGGTAAAGTAAGCCTTAAGATCCCAACTGAAACGCAAACCGGCCGTATGTTCCGTTTGCGCGGTAAAGGGGTTAAATCAGTTCGTAGCCATGCTATCGGTGATTTATTGTGTAAGGTAGTGGTTGAAACGCCAGTGAGCCTGAGCGATAAACAAAAAGAGCTGTTACGCGAGTTTGAAGCCTCATTAAACGGTGAATCACGCAAGCACAGCCCGAAAGCCGAAGGCTTTTTTGATGGCGTGAAGAAGTTCTTTCAGGACTTAAATAGCTAAGATCTAGATGCGTTAACTACAACCCCGCAGGTCACCCTAGCGGGGTTTTTTATTGGCTTGAATTAAGCCAATGGTCGGTAATTTTTTCAAACGGAGGGGGATGATTTGCTTGTCTTGAAAATACTTTGCTATTTGATGGGCTGCTGCCAATTAGCTTTTGAATTTATGTCACGATTTTTCAGTTATCACCAGTCGCAGACTAATATGTTGTCGATTTCTCGACACGCCGTAAGTACATTCTTTGTGGGCTCCACTGAAGCATCCCCGAGCCTTTGATGTAAATCCGATAAATAAGCGCTATTTATTAAGTGTTATGGTTAATTGTTATCAATAAAAGAAGGGGTAATTCTGGGTTAAAGAGAGTTGGAAATGGGTAAATATAGGAAGGTTGGCACTCAACTTAAGCGTATAAGTGCCAAGGACAAGTAAAACGCAGCAGATTGTAAAATAACAGATTCGCTAAAATATTAGGTTAGCTAAAGACATGGCTATAGAGGTAACCAGCAGCCATCGCCATGCTTAAAATTACCGCCAAGAAAGTAATAATCATCTGATTTTTAAAGATAGCTTTTAGCAAGATAACTTCAGTCAAACTCGCACCAGCACTCCCAATAATTAACGCCATGACAGACCCCATTGCCATGCCTTTTTGCACTAACGCGGCGCTTAACGGAATAACGGCTTCGGCGCGCAGGTACAGTGGAATACCTATGATGGCGGCCACTGGAATGGCATACCATTTGGCTTCACTGGCGTATTGCACTATTAAGTCAGTTGGAATAAAACCGTAGATCATTGAACCCAATAAAATACCCACAAACAGGTAAGGCAGTACTTGTTTAAAATCCTTCCAGGTTGTATTCCACACTCGCATCCAGCGGCTTAACTCAGCGATTTTCGGCGTTTGGCTCGTGCAACCTGCAGTCGCGACAACGGCTGGAGTGCTTTCGCAGCATGAACTGTTTGCAGGCGCTATTGCTGCAGGTTTGGGCGTACAACATGAGTTGCTTGCAGCTGTATTGGCAGCGCCAATAGGTTCATTTGTCTTAGGCGCCGCTTTTGCTTCTACTTCGCAGCAAGGAGTTATCACTGCTTGAGTGTCACAGCATAAAGCTGCGTCTGACTGCGAGTAAGCTTCTTTTCGCACGTAGCGCTCAAAGCCTAACTTTTCAAGTGCATAGCCTGCAATGACAGACACCCCCATGGCTATGGCAAAGTAGAATAATGCCACTTTAACGCCAAAGGTGACCACAAATAAGCCGATAATAATCGGGTTAAGCAAGGGACTTGCCAATAAAAACACCATCATAGGGCCAAAACCCGCGCGGGCTCGCAGTAGGCCCTTTAAGAATGGGATGGTGGAGCAAGAGCAAAACGGGGTAATAGCCCCAAGTAAGGCGGCGATCACATAGCCTTTGCCATTGCGCGAGCTTAATATTGCTTGGACCTTGGCTGGGCTGATATATTCTTGAATAACGCCAACCAGATAGCTGATGGCCAGAAATAACAAGGTTAACTCAACGGTCAAAAAGGCAAACATGCTCGCCGTTTCTTTTGCCATGGCAATAATTTCAGGACTCATGGGACCTCTAGATTAGTTTATTTCTAAGTTTCCGGAATAATAGTTTTTTTCTCGTTCCATTAGCAATAAATGTTTCTGTTTTTGCCGAAATAAGTGTGGAGTAAAATTGCGTGCAATATATCAATCCGTATGGAGATAGGCGTAAGTTCTTGGCGCACTGAGACAATCGTTATGCTGCGCCCGTTAGAATTGATTGGCGAACTAGAAGGGGTTGAACTCGGCAGTAACCATTGATGGCTTAAAAGGCCAAAGGAATAAGCCAAACTAAATTGGTATTCGGGGGTGACTCTGAGTAAACTTCCGCACCCATGTTTTTATCCGGTGTTGCTATGACGACTGCAGAGCTTTGTTCCCTTAATTCATTTACCTTTTCACAGCTTGGAGTCGATGCTGCCATCATAGCAGCGCTTCCTGCGGCAATGACGCAGCCAACTAAGGTGCAGCAATTAGCCATTCCTGTCATTTTAACTCAGCAAGATGTGTTGGCGTTGGCGCAAACCGGTAGCGGTAAAACCTTGGCCTTTGGTTTGCCTGTGCTGCAAGCCATTTATCAAACCAACTCTCAAATAAAGAATAAGCGCTCTGACGCTGATACCGCGCTTGATGCCCCGCTTGATGAATCAGCCGTTCAAAGTTTAATCGTGGTGCCAACGCGCGAGCTAGCAGCTCAGGTCACAGAAGCCTTATTGCCCATAGCCCAAGCGCTAGAAATTGAGATTGCGACTTTGTGCGGCGGGGTTGATATTGAAAAGCAATTGGCAGCGCTCGCAGCCAAGCCGCAGTTAATAGTGGCCACTCCTGGGCGTTTACTTGAGTTATTAAAGCAGGGCGAATTAAGCTGTGATGGTTTGCAGCTGCAGCAGCTAAGCCATTTAGTACTGGACGAGGCCGATAGATTATTAGAAATGGGGTTTTGGCCAGACATACAGCAATTGCTGGAATTTATTCCGCTTGAACGTCAAACCTTATTGTTTTCAGCCACTTTGCCAAGTGGCTTAGAGTCACTATTGTCACAGCTGTTAAAGAAGCAAGCGCAGCGCATCACAGCGCACACCACTAATGCTGTGGTAGCTGAGATTGCAGAAACCTTATATCTAGTTAATAAAGGCAGCAAAGCTAAGGCGCTTGAGGCGTTATTAGTTAAGCATCAATGGCCACAAGCCTTGGTATTTATTAGCGCCCGCGATGATGTGGAAGCCTTTGCTAAAAAGCTTAATAAGGCTGGCATTAATGCGGCGGCACTTCATGGTAAACAAACCCAAGAAGTGCGCAACCAAACCTTAGCGGCATTTAAAGCCGGTAAGATAGCTGTGCTGGTGGCCACAGATTTATTAGCGCGCGGTATTCATCTGGAAGGGTTACCCGTGGTGATTAATCTGGATTTACCTCAGCATGCGCCAGTTTATGTTCATCGATGTGGCCGCACTGGGCGCGCGGGTCTAACTGGGCAGGCTATTTCATTAGTGTGTCATGCCGATGCTCCTGCGCTAGATGCGATTAGAGCCTTAACCCAGCGGGCGTTACCTTTATTGGCCTTAGAAGGCTTTGCAGTCACAGATACTGTGGCAACAGGGACTAGTAAGCGGGCGCCGCGCGATAAGCAGGCCAATCGTCGCACTATGGCTAAAACCGGTATGAGCCAATTTAAATCCACTAAAGGTAAAAAATGAGCCCAAACCAGCAAGGTCTTGGTGAACCCAAGGCCTTATTAAAAGTTTATATTGAAAACCGTCCGCAGTTTATGGGGCTAGAACAGCTTAATTGTGTCCAGCCTTTAGTGACAGGTGAAATCGCTGCCATAGCGGGCGCGTGCGGTAATGGCTGGCGCAAGGTGTTTAGTGTCTATGCCAAACTGATGTTTGCTATCAAATATGATGTTAGCCGTGAGCGGCATAACTATCACTGCTGGCAAGATTATCGCGATCAAGCTTTGCTGCAAGCTGGCAGTGATACCGCACTACTTTTTAGCGCGCCCATGGATGTTACGTCATTATCGCTGGGCGCGTTGCTCAATGAGCCAGAGTTAAGTACTAACTCAGTGCATATCATCATGGGGCGCACTTATGCTAAGCAGTTAATTGCCAACGGGCTGATAACGGCTGAGCTTGATTGGCTTGATCATGAATTTGCCATTGATAGGGCGCAGCGCCTGCTTGTGTGCCCGTATTTTGATTATCGCCAACTCACTAATGTTAAATTAGCTCGGCTTGCGGAACTCATAGATAGCTTGCTGGCATAGAGTTTAAGCATTTATAAGTTTTTGATTGCAAGACTTGGGTTAAGACGCTGTCATCCCCATATCTAAGTTAAGCCTTGCTTACATATTTACACGCTAGGTGTATCGGCACGTACTCATTAAGGTGCCTTGGCTTTTCGCATTGTTTAGCATGGTTGATGGAGGAGTAAATGGCAGTCTTTCGGGCATATCGCCCCTTGATGATAAGTTTATTGACCTTGTTGGCGCTCACGGGTTGCGATGCTTATACCCAGTCGCCCACTGGGCGTAAACAAGTACTGCTGTTTTCTGAGCAAGATATGGCGGCGCAAGGCCAGCAAAGATTTGAGCAAATGCGCGCCCAGTTACCGCAAAACCGTAATGCCAGCGTGAATGCTTATGTTAATTGCTTAGTCACGCGCTTAGTCACGCCGCTTGATACCAATAGGCAGTGGCAGGTACAAGTATTTAAGTCGCATGAAGCTAATGCGTTTGCACTGCCAGGCGGTTATATCGGTATTTATGATGGCATGCTTAAGCTTGCGAACACCCAAGATGAGCTAGCGGCTGTGCTCGCCCATGAAATTGCCCACGTGTTATCGCGCCACGGTAATGAGCAAGTCTCTCGCGGCGAAATGAAGGGGCTCGGGCTTAATGTCGCCAATTTAGTGTTAGATGTGGCTGAGGTTGAAAACCGTGACTTAGTCATGGCGGCGTTAGATATGGGCACAGAGCTTGGTTTAACTTTGCCCTTTAGCCGCGCCCAAGAAACAGAAGCCGATACCCTTGGCATGGCACTCATGGCGCAAGCCGGTTTTAACCCGCAAGCGGCCGTAACCTTATGGCAAAAGATGGACAAAATCAGCGCTTCGCAGCCCCTTGAGTTGCTATCAACGCATCCATCAGCAGACAACCGCATTACTGATTTACAAGCGCTGCAGCCAAGATGGCAGGGCGAATATCAGCAAGCATTAGCTAAAAATCCACTTCAATGCCGATGAGATAAATGATCTGAATATTACTGGCAAGAATTCTTGCTAGGCATGTGTTATCATCGGCCGATTTTTTCACTCACAGACAGAGAGTTTGGTTATGTCTCAACAATTTACCACTGTAGAACAACAAGCTAGTTACGGCGTAGGTCGTCAAATGGGCGAGCAGTTAGCCGCCAATCCATTCGAAGGTATCGATATCGCTGCAGTTCAAGCCGGTCTTGCTGACGCATTTGAAGATAAAGATAGCCAAGTTGCTATGGAAGACTTGCAAGTTGCCTTTACCGAAATTAGCCGTCGTTTACAGCTGGCTCAAGAGCAAGCTGCTGAAGCTGCATCTGCTGCAGGCGAAGCTTTCTTAGCTGAAAACGCTAAGCGTGAAGGCGTATTTGTGACTGATTCTGGTCTGCAATACGAAATCATCACTGAAGGCACTGGCGAAAAGCCAAGCTTAGACAGCACAGTTCGCACTCACTACCATGGTACTTTCACCAATGGTGACGTGTTTGATAGCTCAGTGACTCGTGGTCAACCTGCTGAATTCCCAGTATCTGGCGTAATCGCTGGTTGGACTGAAGCCCTGCAATTAATGCCTGCTGGTTCTAAGTGGAAGCTGTTCGTGCCACAAAACCTGGCTTATGGCGAGCGTGGCGCTGGCGCGGCTATCCCGCCTTACTCTGCTTTAGTATTTGAAGTGGAACTGTTGGATATTATTTAATCCGCAGTGAATACGCCGGCGCTGCCGGCGTTTTTTTAGGAGAAATAACATGAATGAATCTATCAATATCGCCATAGTCGGGGCTGCCGGTCGTATGGGTCGCACCTTAATTGAAGCGGCGGCTAATCATCCACAGATTACTTTAGGTGCTGCCATTGAGCGCCCTGGCTCATCCCTCATTGGCGTTGATGCTGGTGAATTGGCGGGCGTTGGTAAACTGGATGTCACCATTGCGGCCAGTTTAGATGCTGTGGTGGACAGTTTTGATGTGTTAATTGATTTTACTTCTCCTGAGGCGACACTTGGCCATCTTGATTGGTGTGTGAAACATGGCAAAGCCATAGTTATTGGTACTACAGGCTTTAATAGTGCGCAAAAGGAAGAAATATCAGCTTTTGCTGAACAAACCCCAGTAGTGCTGGCGCCTAACATGTCAGTTGGCGTTAATTTGATGTTTAAGTTGCTGGAACTCGCCTCAGAAGTCATGGGCGATTACTGCGATATCGAAATTATCGAAGGCCACCACAGATTTAAGAAAGATGCCCCAAGCGGCACTGCCTTAAAAATGGGGGAGGTGATAGCTGATACTTTAGGGCGCGATCTGGAAAGCTGCGCCGTCTATGGCCGCGAAGGCATTACTGGTGAGCGTGATCGCAATACTATAGGTTTTGCCACGATTCGCGCCGGCGATCTGGTGGGTGAACATACCGCTATGTTTGCCGATATTGGCGAGCGTTTAGAAATAACTCATAAGGCATCAAGCCGCATGACCTTTGCCAATGGGGCAATGCGGGCCGCAATTTGGCTCAACAATCAAGGCCATGGCCAATATGATATGCAGCAAGTTTTAGGGCTTAGTCGCTAGATTTGATACTAAACCGCCAATTTGGCGGTTTTTTTATAATCGCTGCGCTGAATACCTAGACGGTCGTGGTGCGGTGCTGTATAATCCTCGGAATTTGTCAAAATTTCGTATTTACGCGGAAATTGGTAGATCCAAACACATAAAATCAATAATTTCAGTGGATTGTCTCTCGGAGGTCATGTTGACAAAGTCTGCCTTACTTGTACTCGAAGATGGAACCGTATTTTCTGGCATAGCCATTGGTGCGGATGGGATAGCAGTTGGTGAAGTCGTTTTTAATACTTCAATGACGGGTTATCAAGAAATTCTCACTGACCCCTCTTATTCGCGCCAAATAGTTACCCTGACTTATCCCCATATCGGCAATACCGGTACTAATGATGAAGATTGCGAATCCAATGCTGTTCATGCATGTGGTCTAATCATCAGAGATCTTCCCCTCCTTGCTAGTAACTTCCGTAATCAACAATCCCTTTCAGACTATCTTAAAACCAACAATGTGGTTGGGATTGCTGATATAGATACGCGCAAATTAACCCGTATTTTACGTGAAAAAGGCGCGCAAGCCGGTTGCATCTTAGTAGGCGAAGACGATATTGCTAAAGCCTTGGCGGCGGCCAAAGCCTTCCCTGGGCTAAAAGGTCTAGATTTAGCTAAAGAAGTGACGACTAAAGACACTTACTCATGGCGTAAAGGCAGCTGGCGCTTAGCCTCGGGCTTACCATCAGACACCCCAGAAAGTGAACTGCGCTACAAAGTGGTCGCTTATGATTACGGTGTTAAGCAAAATATCTTACGTATGTTGGTTGACCGCGGATGTGATGTCACAGTCGTGCCAGCGCAAACGCCCGCTGACGTTGTATTAGCGATGAAGCCAGACGGCGTGTTCTTATCTAATGGTCCTGGCGACCCAGCCCCGTGTGATTACGCCATTAGTGCGATTAAGCAGATTTTAACCACAGACATTCCTGTGTTTGGTATCTGTTTAGGTCATCAGTTGTTGGCTCTAGCGAGCGGCGCGACTACCGAAAAAATGAAGTTTGGCCACCATGGCGCTAACCATCCGGTCGCGGATTTAGTTAAAGGCACTGTGATGATCACCAGTCAAAACCATGGTTTTGCGGCGGATGAAGCCACCTTGCCAGCCAACATTAAGGTGACCCATAAATCCTTGTTTGATGGTTCGCTGCAAGGCATTCACTTAACTGATAAGCCAGCCTTTAGCTTCCAGGGACACCCTGAAGCGAGTCCGGGTCCGCATGATTGTGCGCCTTTGTTCGATCACTTTATTGAGTTGATTGAAGAATTTCGTCATCACGCCAAGTAATTCATTAGGGAGCCGAATTTAGCCATGCCAAAACGTACAGATATAAAAAGTATTCTCATCTTGGGCGCAGGCCCAATTGTTATCGGTCAAGCCTGTGAGTTCGATTACTCAGGTGCGCAGGCCTGTAAGGCGCTGCGTGAAGAAGGTTATCGAGTTATTTTAGTGAACTCTAACCCGGCCACCATCATGACCGACCCTGACATGGCTGATGCCACTTATATCGAGCCTATCCATTGGGAAGTGGTGCGTAACATCATAGCCAAAGAGCGCCCTGATGCGGTTTTGCCGACCATGGGTGGCCAAACCGCACTGAACTGCGCCCTTGAGCTTGAGCGCCGCGGTGTACTGGAAGAGTTCAATGTCGAAATGATTGGCGCTACTGCCGATGCTATCGATAAAGCCGAAGACAGACGCCGTTTTGACTTGGCCATGAAGTCTATCGGTTTAGAATGCCCACGCGCCGGCATAGCGCACAATATGGAAGAAGCCTATAAGGTTCTCGATATGGTGGGCTTCCCTTGTATCATTCGCCCATCATTCACTATGGGTGGCACCGGCGGTGGTATCGCTTACAACAAGGAAGAATTTGAGGATATCTGTTCGAACGGTTTAGATTTATCGCCAACCAAAGAACTGCTTATCGATGAATCTCTGATTGGTTGGAAAGAGTATGAGATGGAAGTGGTGCGTGATAGCAAAGATAACTGCATCATAGTTTGTGCCATTGAAAACTTCGACCCTATGGGCGTACACACTGGTGACTCAATTACTGTAGCGCCAGCGCAAACCTTAACCGATAAAGAATATCAATTAATGCGTAATGCCTCGATGGCAGTACTGCGTGAAATTGGTGTAGAAACCGGTGGTTCTAACGTCCAGTTTGGTATTAACCCAAAAGATGGCCGTATGGTGCTGATTGAAATGAACCCTAGGGTGTCGCGTTCATCAGCATTAGCGTCCAAAGCCACAGGTTTCCCGATTGCTAAAATCGCGGCAAAGCTGGCGGTAGGCTTTACCTTAGATGAGCTGACTAACGATATTACGGGTGGTAAGACGCCAGCATCGTTTGAGCCAGCGATTGATTATGTTGTGACTAAAGTGCCGCGCTTTAACTTTGAAAAGTTTGCTGGCGCTAATGACAGATTAACCACACAGATGAAGTCAGTGGGCGAAGTCATGGCCATTGGCCGTACTTTCCAAGAGTCTTTGCAAAAAGCGCTGCGCGGCTTAGAAGTGGGCCGTAACGGTTTAGACCCTATCACAGATTTAAATGATAGCGACGCCATGAGCCGCATCCGCCATGAATTAAAAGAGCCAGGATGCGATCGCATTTGGTACATAGGTGATGCGTTCCGCGCTGGCATGAGCATGCAAGAAGTGTTTGCTCAAACCAATATCGACCCTTGGTTCTTAGCTCAGTTAGAGCAAATCATTCAGCTTGAAAATGAGGTTAAACACCTTGGCATGGCGGGCTTAAACGCCACTAACCTACGTCAGTTTAAGCGCAAAGGTTTCTCGGATGCGCGTTTATCTGAACTGTTAGGCATTAGCGAAGGCGAAATGCGTAAAACCCGTCATCGCTTTGATATTTACCCTGTGTACAAGCGCGTTGATACCTGCGCGGCAGAGTTTTCAACCGATACCGCTTACATGTACTCTACTTATGAAGAAGAGTGTGAAGCGGCGCCATCAAACCGCGACAAGATCATGGTGTTAGGCGGCGGTCCAAACCGTATTGGCCAAGGTATTGAGTTTGATTATTGCTGCGTGCACGCGGCCTTAGCCCTGCGCGAAGACGGTTATGAAACCATTATGGTGAACTGTAACCCAGAAACCGTATCAACCGATTACGACACGTCAGATCGTCTCTACTTTGAGCCAGTCACTTTAGAAGATGTACTGGAAATCGTGCGCGTTGAACAGCCTAAAGGCGTTATCGTGCAATACGGCGGTCAAACACCGTTAAAACTAGCGCGCGCGTTAGAGGCCGCTGGCGTACCTGTGATTGGTACTAGCCCAGATGCTATTGATAGAGCTGAAGATAGAGAGCGTTTTCAAAAGGCAATTCAGCGCTTAGGCATGAAGCAGCCTGAAAATGATACTGTGACTACAGTAGAAGGCGCGGTGATCAGTGCTGAGCGTATTGGCTACCCGCTAGTCGTGCGCCCATCGTACGTGCTGGGTGGCCGCGCGATGGAAATCGTGTATGACGAGCAAGACTTACGCCGCTACTTTAATGAAGCAGTAAAGGTTTCTAACTCATCGCCTGTCTTGTTAGACCGCTTCTTAGATGATGCCATTGAAGTCGATATCGATGCCGTATGTGATGGCACAGATGTCGTGGTTGGCGCCATCATGGAACACATTGAGCAAGCCGGGGTGCACTCAGGTGACTCAGGTTGTTCGCTGCCGCCATATACCTTAAGCCAAGACATTCAAAACCAAATGCGCGCTCAGGTGAGAAACCTTGCCTTTGAGCTTGGGGTAGTGGGCTTAATGAACGTGCAGTTTGCGGTTAAAAATAATGAAATCTATATGATTGAAGTTAACCCGCGCGCTGCCCGTACTGTGCCATTTGTCTCTAAAGCTACAGGTGTTCCATTAGCTAAGATTGCTGCACGGGTGATGGCTGGAAAATCATTAAAAGAGCAGAACTTCACTAAAGAAGTTATTCCACCGTATTTCTCAGTCAAAGAAGTGGTTCTGCCCTTTAACAAGTTCCCAGGCGTTGACCCACTGTTAGGCCCTGAAATGCGCTCAACTGGTGAAGTGATGGGCGTAGGGGACACTTTCGCAGAAGCATATGCCAAAGCGCAGTTAGGTTCGGTTAAAGATATTCCTAAAACTGGCCGCGCCTTATTATCAGTGCGCAATAGCGATAAGAAGCGAGTAGTAGACTTAGCCTCTAAGTTAATTGAGCTTGGTTATCAAATCGATGCAACTCACGGCACCGCAGTTGTGCTTGGGGAAGCGGGCATTAATCCACGCTTAGTGAACAAGGTGCATGAAGGTCGTCCACACATTCTTGACCGCATCAAGAATGGTGAATATACCTACATAGTTAATACCACTGAAGGTCGCCAAGCCATTGCCGATTCTCGTCAGTTACGTGGCGGCGCCCTGCGCTATAAGGTGCAATACACCACCACTATGAATGCTGCCTTTGCCACTTGTATGGCTTACGCCGCCGACGACCGCTCTAAAGTCACTTCGGTGCAAGAGTTGCATCAGCGCATCAAATAAGCACTAAGCTTAAGTTGTACTAAAAGGGTCGCACTGCGGCCTTTTTTATGGGCATGTTTTATGATTTTTGCTCTAAAGTCAGTCGCATGTTTAAGTATAAGTTCAAACATGCGCTACATACTGAACATTACTACTCAGTAATCGGCAGCAGTCTTAGTATTGGGCATTTGAGCTGGCATTTTTGCAGTTTAAATTAGCTTCAATATCACTAAGGCACTATGTCACTTGGAATAACTGGCTAATGCCTATATATTTGTGCGATTAATTTCTATGGATATCAATTGATAATGTTAAAGATATTACTGGTACTACTTTATCTCAGCGCATTTTACTTTTTGCAGTCGCGGGTGCGCATTTGGATTAAAGGCTTAGCTAAGCAAAAGCAAGTTAGCCCTGCGCGTGCGGCGCTGGTGACCCGCTTTTTTATTGGCTTATTGATGTTTATGACAGTGTCTTTACTGGCTGTGACTTTGGGCTTTGGCTATCAAGACATTACCGTGTTTGTCTCTTCTATGTTTGCCATCTTAGGGGTAGCGTTTATTGCCCAGTGGTCGATTTTAAGTAATATCGCCTCGGGCGTACTGATTTTCTTCGTTTTTCCTTATCGTATTGGCGAGCGCATTAAAGTTGTGGATAAGGATGAAGATATTAGCGGCACCATCAAAGAAATTGCCTTATTTCATGTACTTATCCGCCGTGATAATGGCGATGTCGTGACTTATCCTAACTCATTAATTTTGCAAAAGCCGGTGTTAAAACTCGCGCCAAAACCTGTGCCAGCGCCAGAAGTTATCGAAGTTAAAAAAGAAGAAACACCAGCGCCAATTGATCCTGTCACTGAGATAAAAGCGTAATTTTTGGCAAGAACCTCTTTATTTGATGGTAAAAATCTCTACAATCGCCACTTGAATTTTTTTCACCTTGTGTGAGTGATGATTGATTTAGCTTTACTTCCCTTATATTTAACTGCGGTTCTTGCCCTTTTACTGATCCCAGGCCCTGATATGCTGCTGATAACGTCTGCCAGCATCACTTATGGTAAGCGCGTAGGCGTTTACGCAAGCCTTGGTAATGCTACCGCAGGCTTAGTGCTGACCTTACTCGCCGCCGTTGGCGTATCAAGCATAATCGCTATGCAGCCTATGGCATTGGAGTTACTAAAGCTTCTTGGCGGCGCCTATTTACTTAAGATGGGCTGGGATTGTTGGCGCGCAGCGCCAGATGATGCCACCACCGAGCTTAGTGGTAGCCAAGGCATGGCTAAGCGTTTGTATCGCCGCGCCGTGTTTAGCAATTTGCTAAACCCAAAGGCATTAATGTTCTTTGTGCTGTTTTTGCCGCAATTTGTGTCAATGGATATTAGCGCATCTTCTGGCCAGCAATTACTGGCGCTAGGTTTAGTGCTCAATGTTGCCGGCTTAAGTTTTAACTTATTGCTGGTGGCCTTGATTGGCGATCATGGTCAGAAATTGTTGGCGAAACCTAAATTTAGGCAATACCAAAATAAAGCCATGAGCTTAGTTTTTATTGTGTTAGCTTTGTGGTTATTAGCCTCACAAATTCCAAGCGCTTAATTGCCCATCTATATCTAACTAATAAAAAGGCCAGCATACGCGTTATGCTGGCCTTTTTTATGACGTACTGACTAAATGTCTTGTGCTAAGTGCTAAGTGCTAAGTGCTAAGTGCTAAGTGCTAAGTGCTAAGTGTTAAACGCCTAGCGATAAGCTCTTAGCATTTTGGTGTGTAAGCCAGCAGCGTAGTGCGATAGAGCTCAAGTACGGCGCTGGCATCAACCTCTACGCCCACTTGCTGATTTGCCGCACTCTCCCAATCATCCAAAGGATAGCGTTTGCCATCAAACTTTTGCAGTGTCATGCCAATAGCTGGCCCTTCGCTGACCACTCGAATTGGGCCTTGGCGCAAACTAAAGAGCTCAGGTTGTATCACATAAGCTATGGCCGATGGGTCGTGCACATGACAGCCCGCGAGCCCAAGTTTATCGGCATAAAAGCGCAAGTAGTAACGGCTAACATCGTGGATAAACTGACAGGCATCAGCGCTCTGTGTGAGTAGCGCATCATTGCGTAATGCATCTAAATAGTCGCTGCTAAAAAAGCTTTGTTGGGTGACATCAAGACCAATCACAACTACAGGCCAAGGCGCACTCAACACTATATCTGCAGCATGGGGGTCATCATGAATATTGGCTTCAGCATAGGGGGTCACATTGCCTCTGTGGCCATGTTCACCAAAGGCGCCGCCCATGATCACCACTTGTTTTACTAACGAGCAAATGCTGGCATCCATTTGCAAGGCTAGCGCTAAGTTAGTTAATGGGCCAACGGCCACCAAAGTGATTTCACCAGGATGCGCGTGAATGGTATCTATTATGTACTGATATGCTGGGCGCACATCAATCGCCACGGTTTGCGGCGGCGCAATCACATCTCCTAAACCATGGGGGCCATGGACTGCAACCGTTGCGCCCACCGCAGGGCGCTCAAGTGGCACACTCGCCCCTGCAACTACCTCAAATTGACAGTTGAATTTGTTTTTAATAAAGAGCGCATTTTGAATGCCATCGTCAAGGGTAGCGTTGCCATAAACGATAGTGAGCGCTTTAAGATCAAGGTTTGGATGCGCCTCTGCAAATAAAATAGCCATAGCATCGTCAATACCTGGGTCGGTATCGAGAATGATTTTATGGGGTTGTGATAATACGTTTGACTTATGAAACATAGGGAACTCTCTTAGTTGTTTAACCATGATAACCCGATGTTTTCTATACGTCCGTGCGCTATTTCACTGCCAACAAGTTAGTTGAGTATTTTAGCTTTAGGCCAGTTTTTTAGTCTAAGATGAATACAGGGCTTGGTTAACTTGCTTGCAAAGCCGCTAGGAAGTAGTGTTAGCGTAATAAAAGGGTTCACGGATGAAAGATTACAATGCGATTTTTAATGCCAGTTACGAGCGGATAACTAAACGCTACTATGATGAATTTATAGAAATTTTTTATTACAAACTCACAAGTAAATGTCCAGATATTAAGTCCCGCATTGAAGCCCTCGATATGAAAACCCAAAGGCATGTGTTTAAACACTCATTGGCCTATATGGTGTATTTCTCATCGGTGCGGGTGAGTGATGACGATTTAGCAAAATTAGCCATGCGTCATCAAACTATGGGGATTAAAGACAGTCAATTCCCATTATGGCTCGATGCCTTTGTAGAAACGCTGCCGCAAGTTGATAGTCGCTATACCGATGATGATGCCGATGCGTGGCGGATTATTTTATCCCCGAGTATAGAATTTATGAAATGCTTTAGCGATAGAATTTAGCCGTGATCTAAAAATGTGAGCCGAGCTTAGCGTTTCACGGCGAAGCAACTGCTAACTAATTGTTGAGTCATCGACTCCCATTCGACATACTCATGCCCTATCCCTTGTGAGTATGACTATGTTTACCCTGCATTATATCCAAGGTTATATTCAGACTATTTATCTGGTGGCTTATAGCGACAAGTTACTGCTGCTTGATGGTTGTAGCCGCGCCGATGTCGCCACCGTATGCCAATTTATTGAAACTGAGTTAAATAGGCCGTTAAGCGATTTGCGCTTAATACTTGTTACCCATATGCACCCAGATCATGCGGGCGGGGCGGCATTATTGCGACGAAAAACGGGTGCTAAGCTTGCGGGTGCTAATATTGCTGGTGATTGGTACTCAGGTTTTGATGGCATTATGATGCACTTAACTGATATCTGGCTTGCCAAGTGGGTGGCAAAGCGCATGGGCAAGCCTAAACGCAACTTATGGTACAGCCGCAGATTAACACTCGATGTTAAGCTTGATGATGGTAACCTATTGCCAGGGTTTGATGATTGGCAAGTGTTGCTGTGTCAAGGCCATACAGACAGAGACTTAGCGCTTTATAGCTTGAGTGAAAACTGGGTGTATGTGGCTGACTTACTGGTGAAAGTGAAGGGGCAATGTATTGCGCCTTATCCATTGTTTTATCCCAATCGATATCGCCAATCGCTAATGAAAATTAAGCAGTTAGCCCCTAAGTTTTTACTGCTTGCTCATGGCGGTCAAGTGCAAGTTAGCGCCGCAGATTTTGATGACATAATCACTAATGCACCCATAATTCCGGTCACTCATTGGCGCTCGGTCAAAGCCAAAACCACAAAGGTGCTAGGAAGTTTATTGGCAGCAGCTAAAGCTTAACTTTTGCGGGATTTTACTAATAACTCAATTTTTGCCATAAAAAACGCCTTCATGATGAAGGCGTTTTATGGTGTTAATGGTTACTGATTCGAGTTAACTATCAGCGCGTTAAATCCAGTTTTTAGCGCGTCCAAATCCAGTTTTCTAAATATTCAGGGTCAACACCATTGGCCTTAATGTAATTCTTATGGTCTACCAAGCGTTGCAGCATATCTGTGGTGATAGCCACATGCTGAGTCTCATCTATGACTCCTTGCTGGAATAACTTGTAAGCCATATCAATCACTAAGTGGTAGCGTGAAGTACCGTTACGCACGCCCATATCAAATGGAGTGGTGGTTGAGCCTTCTTCTTCATAGCCTTTAATGCGGAATCTGTGGCTGCCCTTGTAATCAAACACCAGTTTTTTGATGGTGTTAGGGTAACCGTGATAGTTAAACACCACGCCTTTATCTTTAGTGAAGATGTCATCCATCAACCAAGGTTGCTGCTGGAATTCTTGGCTACCCAGTCCTGAACTGTTGAGCTCAGACACTGACACAAAGCGGATGCGTACTCGTGGCAGTAATTCACGAATTAATACCAGCGATGCCATACACTCTTGGGTGACATAATCGCCGCAACCTGCCAGTACTACATCAGGATTATCATCAGAGGCAAAGTCCCACACCATGATGCCATTGCGCGCCTGGCGTCTGGCTTCTGCCAGGCTTAACCATTGTGGCAATTCTTTTTTGCCTGCCACTAAGATGTTGAGCTTGTCGCGATCATCATAAGCTTTTTCGGTATACACCAAGGTGCTATTACCGTCGGCAGGCAGATAGGCCGAAATAATATGGGGATGCTTTTCTAGCATGGCGCCAAGGAACGATGGGTTCTGGTGCGAGTAACCATTGTGATCTTGGCGTTCAAGCAAGGATGACAATACTACGTTGCATGCGGGTAATGGCTTGCGGAAATGCACGCCTTGGCTGGCATACACATATTTACAGTATTGATCGGCCATGGACGAAATCACTTGCGAGAATGACTCATAAGTAGGGAACATGCCGTGACGACCTGTGACTGTATAGCCGTGTAACATGCCAAACAGTAAGTTTTCAGACAATAATTCCATCACGCGCCCATCACGTGCCATGTCTTGATCCCAAGATTCAATCGGCCATTGCCAAGCGCGGTCGGTTTCTTCAAACACGGCTTGCAATTGGTTGGAGTAAGTTTCATCTGGGCTAAAGATTCTTAAATTCTTTTGATCGCGATTGAGCTTAAAGCAGTCGCGCATCCATTCACCCATTTTCAGCATAGAGAAACCTCTATGGCCTCTTGGGGTTTCGGCGCCATAACCAAGCTGGTTAAGATCTGGCTTAGTGAGGCTGCGTACCACTTCGCCGCCATAAGCTAAGTGCTGACGACCGCAACTTAAATGCTTAGGTGGTAGTAATCCACGAATATCTTCATCAAAAATCAGCTCGCCGCTGCCATTCATTTGGTAAAGGTCGTGGAATTTATAACTCGCAAGCCAAGTATTGAGCGCATCTAAGTGCTGCTTATTGGTGGCGCACTTGTTGACGATCACTTGGTGAGATTCGCAGTTGCCAACTAGCTTAGTGCCGTTATCTTCATGCACGCCGGTCCAACCTTTGGCGGTGCGCATTAAGATCACCGGCCATCTTGGCTTACAAACATCTTCACCATTACGGGCTTTATGCTGGATTTCACAAATCATTTGATAGCTGATATCCATGGCTGAGGTCATCTGTTCATAGACATCTAACGCTAAGGTATCATCGACAATAATTGGGTAGTAACCAAGGCCTGTGAATTCATGGTGTAATTCTTCATGGCTCATGCGCCCCATACGGGTTGGGCCTGAAATCTTATAACCATTGATATGCACAATCGGTAACACAGCGCCATTGGTGGCCGGGTCAACCAAACGGTTAGCATACCAAGAGGCTGCAAGCGGGCCAGTTTCAGACTCACCATCACCAATCAGCACTGTCGCAATCAAATCTGGGTTATCCAGCACAGCGCCCCAGCCAACGGATAATGAATAACCCAATTCACCGCCTTCAAGGATTTGCCCTGGTGCTTCGGGATTAGCATGGGATGGATAGCCATAAGCGGCTGAGAACTTACGGCAAATATCTTCAATACCGGTTTCGTTGTAAGGAATGGTCTCTGGATAAAAATGACTTAATGAACCTTCCATGAATAAGTTCGCTTGAACTGCAGGGAAGCCATGACCTGGGCCGACAAGATAAATAAACGGGCGTTGATGCTTAACAATCAGGCGGTTGATATTAGCGTAAACAAAGTTAATGCCGGGGCAAGTGCCCCAATGGCCAAGTAATCTAGGCTTAATATCTTCATGAGTTAAGGGACGTTTATGAAGCACGTTTTGCTTCAAATAAATTTGGGACGTGGCGAGAAAGTTGGTGGCCCGAACAAATTTTTTCAGGGCGATAATGTCGTGCGCTTGAGTCATAGCTAGCCTCACTGGAGGTTAAATTAATAAATAAAAACTCTCTTGCAAATCACTATATTGGTAACTCAATTACAAAAATGAGGCATGAGTCCAACTTTGCTGTTTGTATAAAAATTAATTATTTAGACGCTTTTTTTATGAAATTGGCAAGGGAATTGCAGTGATTTTTGACGAAAGTGCAAAAGCTTGATTGGCGGTGGCAACCCGTTTGAAAGCATAAGGCAGGTGGTTGACCTGAAAATATAGCGTTAATTATGGGGGTAATAAAGCGCCAAAAGTAACTAGATGCAATCTAAGTATGTTAGTTGGCAGAGCGATTAAATATGGCTTGATTGGCAGGGTGTATCGGCTGAACTGATAGTAAGAATTAATTACTATCAGCGTCATATATGAAATTAATTTTCAGCTCTTGCGCTAAAAAGTACTTGGAGTAGTTTACTTAAGCTTCGCCAAAGTTAGTGGGGCGGCGTTAGATTAAAATAACTAGTAATGCCGCCAAGTACGCTAGATACCGCGACCGATGCCAAAATCATTCCCATTACACGACTAATGACGCTGGCGCCGCCCGTGCCAATAAAGCGTTGGATTTTGCCCGCAATCAATAATAGCCCTAACACTATCAATAAGACCGACAGCATGATGACTGAGGTGATGACTTGCTCTAGCCACGAATGACTGGCGTTTTCTGTCATTAATACTGCCGCTAACATGGCGCCTGGGCTTGCAATTGATGGCACGGCTAAAGGGAAAATCGCAATTTCGAGCGGGCTACTCATGTGCAGTTCTTCGCTTGGTTTACTTTCACCAAAAATCATCGACAGGGCAAAAATAAACAGCACTATACCGCCGGCAATTTGAAACGCTGAAAGTGGGATATTTATCGATTTAAGAATAAATTCACCGGCTATTACAAAAAATAGCAAGATTAGCGCGGCTATGCCGCAGGCTTTGAATGCAATTCTTTTTCTCTTCTCATCTGAATAATAAGAAGTTTTTGCAATAAATACCGGTACTGTGCCGATAGGGTCTATCACAGCAAAAAAGAACACAAATATCGCAATATACTCAGCCATAGTCTCTCCTTAACCTGTTATTGCGGCAATTATACTTGAATCGGCCGTTAAGTGATGATATTTGGATTAATTGCGGTTAATCTTTGCGCGTGTTCATCTTGTCGAGAGCTGCTTTTTGCGTGATTATGGCAAGTGAAAATTATAGCGCCAAGAGGCTAGGAGCTTAGGCACTTTATTTCGGTAGCTTGTAAGTAGTAAGCAAGAAGCCTGTTTGCCTGCTTACGGTCTATTTGTTAGCGGGTTAGTAATTTAGCCGGTCAGCATTGAGTCTTCGGGGTACTTTAAGCAAGAAGGTTTAGGTTTAGACAGCATATAAGCCAAGGTTAAAGGACCTATCCTGCCAATGATCATCACAACTACCATGATAAATTTACCCGGCGTAGTCAGTTCAGCGGTTAAGCCTGAGGTTAACCCCACGGTCGCAAAGGCCGAAATGGTTTCAAACATGATTTGGTAAAAGGGCGCATTTTCGGTGAGCATCAATAAAAACATAGCCATGGTCAATATCAATGCGCTTATAACCATGATAGCTAAAGCTTTAGTCACTAACGGCCAAGGCAAGGTGCGTTTAAAAGCGCTCGCAAAGTTTTGTTGCTGCAAGAAAGCCTTGGTGGCTAGTAAGGCTACCGCAAAAGTTGTGACTTTTAAGCCGCCGCCAGTCGAGGTTGGGCCTGCACCAATCAGCATTAATATCATCATGATTAATAAGCCAGCCTCAGTCATAGCGGCAATGTTAATGGTATTAAAGCCGGCGGTTCTGCTGGTGGCGGATTGAAAAAATGAGCTTAGTAGTTGGTCACTAAGTGGCATATTGCTTAAGGTGCTGGGGTTATTACGCTCCAGCAAAAAGATAAAAATAGTGCCTAATATCAGCAGGCTTGCCGTGCCCACTAGCATTATTTTGCTGTGCAGTTTGAGTTTATGAAAGCTTGGTAAGCGGCGCTTATCTTTGCGCCGCCAAGTTTCGTGCATGTCAGCGACGACAGTAAACCCCAGCCCCCCTGAAATGAACAAGGCGGCAAGGGATAAGCTCACTAAACTATCGCTGTGATAACCCATTAAATTATTACTAAAGAGTGAGAACCCCGCGTTATTAAAGGCAGATACCGCATGAAACATGGCGGTAAATAAGCCATCAAACCAACCAAATTGTGGCACCCAGCGCAGGCTCAACAACAAAGTGCCTATGATTTGCGCCACCATGGAGAAAATCACAATGTTGATGACCAGTTGGCGAATATTAATGTGCTTGTCTTGGCCTAAGGCTTCTTTGGCTAAGGATTGTTGCCTCAGGCTTAGGCGTAATCCAAATAAGTAAAACAGCACGCAAGATAAGGTCATTTGTCCAAGGCCGCCAATTTGCATTAAGAGCATCAGCAGAATTTTGCCGGCTAAGGTGAAATGGGTGCCAGTATCCACCACCCCAAGGCCAGTCACGCTTATGGCTGAGGTCGCCGTAAACAAGGCATCAACAAAGCTTAAGCCGCTGACAGAAAAAGGTGGCAACATGAGTAATAAGGCTGCTGGAAATAACACCGCCAAAAAACTCGATACGATAATATAGGGCTCAGACCAGCGGGGACTGAAGGTTTGCGCATTAAATTCGCCGAACTTCATATGCTTCTCAACTTGGCGGTCAATTCGTATTTGTTGCCCACTAAAATGACTATGTCCCCTTGTTGTAATATGGTATCAGGGTTTGGGCATGAATTAATGGTAGCGCCTTGTTTTACTGCCAGTATTTTTATAGTTTCTTGATGAAACAATGCTAAATCGCCTAACTGCTCGCCTTCATTGCTGGCACCTATCACCCACTCAGTGAGCGCCATATCATCACCAATATCAAGAAAATCAAATACTCTATCGTCAAGCATACTGCGCGCAACCCGAATACCAATTTCACGCTCAGGTAAGATAATTTTATCGGCGCCAATTTTCTCGATAATGCGAGCGTGGAATTTATCATTGGCTTTAACCCAGACTTTGGCTACGCCAAGCTCTTTTAATAACAAGGTGGCTAAGATGGAGTTATTGACCTGATTGCCAATAGCCACAACCACTAAGTCGTAATCGGTCAGGCGCAGCTCACGAATGGCATCTTCTGTGGTGCAATCGGCAATCACAGCTTGATTGACCATGTCAGCCACTTTTTCGACTAATTCTTCCTTGATATCTATGGCTAATACTTGCGCGCCTTGTTCAACTAATTCTGAGCATAAGGCCATACCAAAACGCCCTAGGCCTATGATGGCAAATTGCTTATTATTTGCAGCCATAACATCCCCATAAATGTTTAGAGATAAAAGATAAAATTAGCAGCCTATTGATAATTTAGTTAGTTAAAGCCTATTCATTAATAACGTCAAAAACATTAATTTGGCTGTGAATGTCTATATAGCGCGGGGAGTCACTTGTAGAAACTAACGCCAACATAAGTTGGCGTTAGAGGAGGGGAGGATAAGTTACCGCAATACTCAAATTACGGTTGCTGCTTAGTCGCAGCTAGCACTATTTCACGCACACATACATTTTGCGGTTGTTGCCACGCAAATAATGCCGTGGCCGCTATGGTTTCTGGCAGGATGACGCCGCCCATATCGGTTTTCCAGCTCTCATAGCCAGCTTTAATATCATCATTAGTGGTATGGCTTAATAACTCAGTTTCTACCGCGCCAGGGGCAATGGTGATCACTCGCACATTATCCATGGCCACTTCTTCGCGGATATTTTCAGTTAATGCATGCACTGCAAACTTGCTGGCACAGTAGGCGGCATGGTTAGGGAAGGTTTTACGTCCAGCAATTGAACTGATATTGATTATGGTGCCAGTTTGCGCCGCCTTCATATCCGCAAGCACAGCATGCATGCCATTAAGTACGCCCATGACATTGATATTCATCATTTGTTGCCATTCATTTGGGTTTTGCTCGTGCGCTAAGCCCAGCAACATAACGCCAGCATTGTTAATTAAGCAGCCTACTTTGCCGTACTTGTGCTCGGCGCTTTGAATAGCAGCTTTTATCGCTTCGACATCAGTAACATCAACGCTAACGCAGAGGCTATGGGGCAGTTTAAGGGCTTGCATCGGCTCAATACGGCGAGCCAGTAACAATAACGGATGACCGGCAGCGCTAAACGCTTGCGCCATGGCGGCGCCAATTCCAGAAGATGCGCCGGTGATCACGACTAATTGCTTGTTCATATTGAATACCTTAATGACTATGCCCTGTGGGCTATGGCTGATGACTAGAGTATAGAGATGGACTCAAGTTCACTAAAATACAATTTTCTTAGGGTTATAATAGGTTTTAGTTATGACCTAAGGGCTGGATGATAAGTATGGTGGATTTACGATTATTGCGTTTTTTTATTGCCGTGTATGAAGAGCTTAATATCACTGCGGCGGCTAATCGTTGCTGCGTCAGTCAGCCCTCCATTTCGTCCAGCTTAAAACAGTTAGAGCAACAGCTTGGCGGTGATTTATTTTCGCGCAGCAAAAAAGGCGTGCAAGCCCTTGATAGTGCTCATTATCTGTATCCATTAGCGGTTAAGTTAGTGGAAGAAGCTAAGCAATTGCCTCAGTTATTTCAAGCCAAAGCGGCCCGGCAAAAGCTGACCTTAGCTGTGATGCCAGATCTCAGTCAAAGTAGGCTCGCTGCCTTTTTAACGCGCTTAAAAGATGCGATTCCGTTATTGGATTTACAGCTGGTGGACTACTTAAGCCCCGCCGATTGCCGCTTAACCTTAGATGTACTTAAACATCAAGATGAAGTGTGCCTGCCCTTGTGGGAAGAAGACTATGTGTTGTGCGTGCCGAAAGGCCATCAATTAGCAAAAGCTAGCGTGACCCCTGCAGAACTTAACGGTTGGGACTTTATCGAATGCCCACCGTGTGAAGCGCATCAGCAAACCATAGGTCTGTTGGCCTGCAATAATATGTCGCTCAATTTAGTGGCTAAGGCTGAATCTAAATCATTAGTGATGTCGCTAGTGTTGGCAGGTTTTGGAATTAGCTTTTTACCGGATGGTTTAATTGAAGATGAGCAGCGTTTAGTGCAAGTGAAGTTTGATGGTCCGCGGATGTTTCGCCGCATAGGTTTATGTTATCCAGCGCATCAAACCTTATCGCCCGCACTAATTGCTTTATTGCGATATTTAGCAAAGTAGGTGGCTTTCAAAGGGTAACTATTGATAGATGTCTTTAAGCCGTAAACCAATAAGGCGCCTTGGCGCCTTATTGTAAGTCAAAGCTAGTTACTCGCTTGGCGGTACATAGCCTTCAATTTCAACCTCTTTACCTTCAAATAGAAAATTAGTCATTTGTTGTTCTAAAAATTTTCTATCATCCAGATTCATCATGTTGAGTTTCTTTTCATTGATCAACATGGTTTGTTTTTGCTGCCATAAAGCCCAAGCTTCTTTGCTAATGCTGTCAAAAATACGTTTACCCAGCTCACCTGGATAGAGTTGAAAATCCAAGCCATCAGCGGATTTATTCAAATAAGCACACTGTACAGTGCGGGCCATAGGTTACTCCTTGACTAAATGGGCAGATAAAGCGGCGAGTAAGCGCTCAGTTGCGGCGGCCATTCCCACTTTATCCGGTTGTTGTATGTTATACCAAAGACACTGATTGACTTCCATTACTTGGCGCGCAATCGCGGCCTTTGGCGAAATATCTACCCACAGGGCATTAATATCTAAGTGATAGTGGCTAAAGGTATGTCTGAAATTATCCAGCGGTTGCTGCTTGGCATCAGTTAAGTCGTTATCCACTAAATACTCTTGTAGTTGTGCCTCTGAGCTAAATTCCGGAAAACACCAGAGCCCGCCCCAAATGCCTGTGGGCGGACGCTTAACTAAGTGAACTTCCATGCCTTGGGTCATGATCAGCATCCAAGTGGTTTTAACCGGTTGCACTTTTTTAGGTTTTTTTCCTGGAAAATCGGTTTGGCGACCACTGAGCTGAGCTTGGCAGTCAATGGCTATGGGGCATTGGGCGCATAATGGTTTGCTGCGGCTACAAATATTGGCGCCCATATCCATCATGGCTTGATTGTAAGCGCTGACATCCTGGCTTGGGGTAAGCTCTTCTGTCAGTTGCCATAAGGCTTGCTCGACTTTGCTTTGCCCAGGCCAACCGTCAATGGCTTGTTGCGCGCGAGCACACGTTTAACATTTCCATCCAAAATCGGCTGGGGCTGACCTAACGCTAAGGATAAAATGGCGCCCGCTGTGGAGCGGCCAATACCCGGCAGGGCAATCACTTGATTGATATCGCTCGGAAAAATACCCGCATAGTCATCGCGCACAATTTTGGCTGTTTTATGTAAATTACGGGCGCGGGCGTAATAGCCAAGACCGGTCCAGTGATGCAGTACTTCATCTTCTGGGGCGTTAGCTAAAGCGATGATATCTGGGTAGCTTTGCATAAATGCTTGATAGTATGGGATCACAGTGGCTACTTGGGTTTGCTGCAACATGATCTCTGAAATCCATACCCGATAAGGCGTTTTTTGCTGCTGCCAAGGCAAGTGTTTGCGTCCGTGGAGCTGATACCAGTTCACGATACGTTCGCTAAAACTAATGGTCATAGAAAGCTATAATAGGGTCTGTATTGGCGGCAGTGTAACCACAGCGTAACGGGCGAACAAGTTAAACTCGGGTCTTATTGCCTTCATAGCCATATCAGCAAACTAGGTATTATCTGGTGGCGACAGGTTACTAAAAGGTCATTCCTTGTGGCTAAAGCGTTAATCTTTGCTGCCAACACATGATAGTGCTTGCGCTGGCAAGCTAACTTTGGATAATGCCTTTCTTTTGTTTTTCACAACTAGGCACGCATTCGGGGCAATAATGAGCGAAGTAACCACAGCAGAGTTTAGCGATAACGGTAAGTATCTGCGTAAAATCAGAAGCTTTGTATTAAGAGAAGGCCGTTTAACTAAGGGTCAAGAGCAGGCACTGGAAACTCAGTGGCCGACTATGGGCTTAGATTACACCCCAACTTCTTTAGATCTAGCTGCTGCATTTGGCCGCGAAGCCGATGTTGTGTTAGAAATTGGTTTTGGTATGGGCGCGTCTTTAGTGCAAATGGCTAAAGCAGCACCAGAATTAAACTATATCGGCATTGAAGTTCATAAGCCGGGCGTTGGCGCATGTTTAGGGGACGCCGCTAAAGAAGGCGTGACCAACTTACGTGTTTTCCACCATGATGCGGTAGAAGTGTTAGAGAACTCTATTGCTGATGGCTCTTTGAGCCGTGTGCAATTGTTCTTCCCAGATCCTTGGCATAAAGCCCGTCACCACAAGCGCCGTATCGTGCAGCCTGAATTTGTGCAGTTATTACGTCGCAAATTAAAAATTGGCGGTGTGTTCCATATGGCTACCGATTGGGAAAACTACGCCGAGCATATGCTGGAAGTGATGTCAGCGGCTGAAGGTTATGCTAACCAGTCAAACAGCAATGATTATGTTGAGCGTCCAGATCACCGTCCATTAACTAAGTTTGAGGCTCGCGGCCATCGCTTAGGTCATGGCGTGTGGGATTTGATGTTTGAGCGCACAGTTTAATTAATCTCAGTTAACTATGCTTGCCTCTTAGCTGGCTAAGGGGCATACATGAATGCTGCAGATTTTTCGGTTTTATTTTATTCATCCTTAGGAGAGTGACCATGGCCACAAATAGAAGTCGTCGTTTACGTAAAAAACTCAGAATTGATGAATTCCAAGAACTGGGTTTTGATGTTCATTGGACTTTTAATGACGATGTCAGTGAAGATGCTATCGATGCGGCGTTAGACAAGTTCATTGAACAAGTGATTGAGCCAAGAAACTTAGGTTTCCATGGCGGCGGCCACCGTGGTTGGGAAGGCGTAATTGCAACCCAAAACGTGGGCAAGTGTAGCGATGAAGATCGCGCAGCCGTAACTGAGTTTTGGAAAAACCAAGCTGTTACCAATGTTGAAGTGACTGAACTTTACGATATTTGGTGGGGCTAATGCCTGATAAGGCACAGTTAGAAGCCTTGATTGAGCAAGTAAGACCTTTGCTTAATCAAGGTAAAGTCGCCAACTATATTCCGGCGTTAGCGCAGGTTGATCCCAATAAAATCGGGATAGCGGTAACTATGGCGGACGGCACCACTATTGGTGCCGGCGACTATTTAGAACCTTTCTCCGCTCAAAGCATTTCCAAAGTATTCAGCTTAACCTTAGCTATGGGCTTGTACGATGACGATGAGATTTGGTCGCGCGTCGGTAAAGAACCCTCAGGCCACTCGTTTAACTCCTTAGTGCAAGTCGAGCTTGAGCGCGGCATACCGCGAAATCCCTTTATCAATGCTGGCGCCTTAGTCATTGCCGATTTATTGCAAGGACGCTTAAGTGCACCGAAACAGCGCATGCTGGAACTGGTGCGCGATTTAAGCGGTAACCCACAAATTGCTTATGACAAAGAAGTTGCACGCTCTGAATATGATCACAGTGCCCGCAATGCTGCCATTGCATTTTTGATGAAGTCCTTTGGTAATTTTCATCAAGATGTTGATACTGTGCTGCGCAGTTATTTTCATTATTGCGCTTTGCGTATGAGCTGCGCCGATTTATCCCGCTCAATGTTTTATTTAGCTAATCGCGGCGTAACCTTATCGGGGCGCAAGTTAGTATCTTCAGTGCAAACGCGTCAGTTAAATGCTTTATTAGCGACCTCAGGTTTATATGATGGCGCGGGTGAATTTGCCTATCGCGTTGGTATGCCGGGTAAAAGCGGTGTTGGCGGCGGCATAATTGCGGTGATCCCTGGTGATTTATCCGTATGCGTGTGGTCACCGGCACTCGATGACAATGGTAATTCGCTGGTGGGTACCGCACTACTGGAAGCGCTAAGCCAAGAATTAGGCCGCTCTATTTTTTAGCGTCACTTAGCCATGCTATTGTGGTGCTTAATGCTTAATTTTCTGGCTCAATCTTTATACCCAGTCTTTTTATCAAGGAATCATGATGACTCTACCGTCTGTGTTGTCCCATTTGTCCAAAGGATTGGCGGCGAGTGTATTGCTGCTATCTATTTCTACTCAGGCTCAAGCGACGAGTCCCTGCAATATTGATATGAATTATGATATCGATATGACGCCCACTAAGCTGACATTTACCCAGCAAGGTAAAGAGAGCTATCGCATTGATAATCAGCGGCTGTTTATTAATAACGAACAGATACGTTTAACTGCCCAGCAGCAAGCAAGCTTAAACAATTATACGCAGGCCATGCGTAAGCAAGTGCCGCAAGTCGTGACTTTAGCCAATGATGCCCTAGTGCTAGTGTCAGGTGCCTTAAATGAATCATTAACTCCCTTGTTAGGCCCGCAAAGTCAGCCACAAATAGATAAGCTGTCGCAATCATTAGCTGACAAGGTGATAACCATCGCCGTAAAAAATGGCGATAGTTATCACTTAGGTGGCGATCGCGCTCAAGGCAATGAAACCTTAGAGCAAGCGCTCACTAATGAAGTGCAACAGCTAATACAAAATGCCATGGGAACTGTGATGTTATCTATGGGCGGGAAGATAATGATGATGGAAGGCGATAGTTTCGATCAAAAAATGCTAGCTTTTGGCGCTAAGATGCAAAAAGAAGCGCAGCAAATTGAAACTCGGGTGAAAACCAATGTGCAGCAATTAAAGCAGCAAGCCAACGCTATTTGTGCGCAATTGCCAGAGCTTAAACAATTGCAGCAACAGCTTTGGCAGCAAGTACCTGAATTAGCTCAAGTGCCCGTACCGCTGAAATAAACGACAATTGTTATCATTAAATCGTTTGTGAGATATTTCCCAGCATTAGCTGGGATTTTTTGCCTGTGTGCCAGATTAATATTTGTTATAATATCGAAAACAAAAAAACTGAACTCTAAATTCAGTACGATATGACCAAATTTAGCGGCTGTTTGCATCTTACCAAGATGGCATTTTTTAGGGTGAATTGCAGATAGTTTTAACTTAACGATATTTTGTTTCCCGTTTAAGGCGACTTTCATGCTAGAACTGTTAGAACCCATAGCTATCTTTACCCACGTAGCTCGAGCCGGAAGTTTTAGTGCTGCAGCCCGCCGTCTAGGTATTTCTAAATCTAAAGTAAGTACCCAAGTTGCTGATCTGGAACATAAGCTAGGTGTGCAACTTATTCAACGTACAACGCGCAGCTTAAGCTTAACTGAAGCTGGTCATTTACTGTATGAACAAGGTGAAGAGTTATTGCGTGATGCCGATCAGGCTATTGCCAGTGTTCATAATCTTAATGATGCTACCCGCGGATTGCTAAAAGTTGGCATCTCGCAATCATTTGGTGCTATGCATATTATTCCGGCCTTGCCTGAATTTATGAGCCGCCATCCTGAATTAGAATTACAAATTACTCTTTTAGATCATAAGGTTGATGTAGTCAGTGAAGGCTTGGACTTACTGTTAACTATGTCAGAGCAATTGCCGTTAGGCATGGTGGCGCGGCCATTAATGAAGTCACAATTTATGCTGGTGGCGTCTCCCAGTTATATCGCCCGCCACGGCATGCTGGAGCGCCCTGAACAACTGGTTGAGCATAACTGCTTGGTTTATCAAGGTGAGTGGCATGAACACAGCACTTGGCAATTCCGTAAAGGTGATGATTACTGCGAAATTGGGGTGACGGGTAACTTCAGGGTTGATAACGCTCCGGCACTTAAATCTGCGGCCGTTAGCGGCTTAGGTATAGTCTATTTAGCCAGTTACTTACTTGAAGGCGAAATTGAGAAGGGTACCTTAGTGCCTATGCTAAGAGATTGGCAATTGACTCATCATTTACCTTTGCAGGCGGTTTATCCAAGACGTAAGCATTTAGCCCCTAAGGTCAGCGCTTTTATTGAATTTATTAAAGAGCAAATTGGTACTCCGCCTTATTGGGACGTGCCATACGCGGCTTTATATAGCGAGCGAAAGTAAGGTTTTAGCGGCTCAAGATTAACGGCGGTTAATCTTGGGCAAAAGCTTTGTTACAATTAAGGGCCGGATAGCCTTAGCCAAGGATGATGATTTTCCGTACACTTCTCCTATAGGATTGTTGCCTATATTTGAAACTGAATTCCTTTGCAGGATAGTCATAACCCAACCTAACCATTTTCAGTTTATCCCCGTGGATCACGGGGATTTTTTTTGCCTTCATTTTACTTAACTTCAGTCTGCGGCATGATATTGCTTGGAATTAGCTGGCCAAGAGGTTTGTCATTTTACGAATAAACGGGCAAGGAAAGGCTGATAGAAATAGATGAAGTGGGTGCGCAAAAAAGGCTAACTCAGCAATGCCAAGTTAGCCTTTTTATTCACTAAGGGGTTAATCAAAAACTGTTAGTTACGGGACTCTTGATTAAAGATTAAGTAAACACCGAACTCTTGATCACTGAGCCTTAATCACAAAATTGGGAGAGTAAGTCGTTAACAAACATCTGGCCGCGCTCGGTCAGTTGCCACGCATCACCTAAATCTGTGATTAAGCCCCGCTGCGCGCCTTTAGTCATGCCAGGTAACAGTAAGTCGCTGCTAAGGCCGGTGCGCTCTTCAAATTCACGCTTAGGCATAGGGCTTAATAGTCGCAAGCGATTCATTAAATACTCAAGCGGTCTATCTTCTTCAAGCACATCTGTGACTTCATAGCGAACATCAAGAGCAGCTAAGTATCCTTTGGGATGCTTAATCTTGACCGTTCTAAAAATGCGATTATCACTGGGGACAGTAATTTTGCCATGGCTACCGCAACCTATACCTAGGTAGTCGCCAAATTGCCAATAATTTAGGTTATGTTGACATTGATAACCAGGCTTGGCATAGGCTGAGATTTCATACTGCACATAACCTAATTCAGTTAATAACTTATTGCCTTGCTCATAGATTTGCCATAAGGCTTCATCATCGGGCAAGGTTGGCGGTTTAGAATAAAACAAGGTGCTAGGTTCAATGGTTAATTGATACCAAGACAAGTGCGGCGGCATTAATGCGCCTGCTTGAGTAATATCATCCATGGCTTGCTGCAAGCTTTGCTCGGGCAAGCCATGCATCAAGTCGAGATTAAAACTATTAAAGCCTGCGCCGCGCGCTGAGTTTGCCGCATTAATCGCTTCATCTTTACCATGAATTCGACCAAGAGCTTTAAGCTTTTGGTTATCAAAGCTTTGAACACCCATAGATAAGCGAGTAATACCGGCGGCGCGATAGGCTTTGAGATCGTCATGCTCTAAGGTGCCGGGATTGGCTTCCATAGTGATTTCAATATCAGGCGCAAACGCAATGCGCGCTTCAACACCTGTCAGTAACCTAGCAATTTGCTCGGCACTAAATAACGATGGCGTGCCACCACCAATAAAGATGCTGCTAAGTGCGCGTCCTTGGGCATAAGCTAAGTCGGCGTCCAGATCGTTAAGCAAGGCATCGACATATTCTTGTTGCGGTAACTCACCATGTTGGCCATGGGAGTTAAAATCGCAATAGGGGCATTTTTGCACGCACCAAGGAATATGGATATAAAGGCTCAGGGGTGGCAAGGCTAGCATTAAAGGACACCTTTATCTTGCATGGCCGCAATCAGCATTTGTAATGCTTTACCGCGATGGCTTAAGCGATTTTTATCGTCACTACTGATTTGCGCCGCGCTTTGGCCTGCAGTTTCTGCTGGAATAAATACTGGGTCATAACCATGGCCGTTATCACCTAAGCGCTGATTACTAATCACGCCTTCCCAGCTAGCTTGGCAAATAATCGGGGTTGGGTCTTTATGGTGACGCATATAGACTAAAACACACTGAAAACGGGCGCTAGGCTGTGAGTGGTTTTCTAAGGTTGCTAATAGCTTAGTGACATTGTCTGCATCCGTGGCGTTTTCACCAGCAAAGCGCGCTGAATAAATGCCAGGTGCGCCATCAAGCACATCAACCTCAAGACCCGAGTCATCGGCAATGGCAGCATGACCTGTGATTAGCGCCGCGTGACGGGCCTTAATAATGGCATTTTCCACAAAGGTGGTGCCAGTTTCAGCGACTTCACTTACTTCAAATTGGCTTTGTGGCAACATATTGACGCCAAATGGGGCGAGCATTTGCTCGAATTCGGCTAATTTACCTTTGTTGCCACTGGCTAATACTATGTGTTTCATGAGAGTTCCTTGGCTGGGCTTATGGGGCGACATGATACGCATCCCAGTGAGCCCAAGCAAGGTGACTGCACAGCTCAAGGTGTTGAGCTTAGTCGGTATAGAATTGTTGCTTGAATTTAACGACAGTATTGAGTTGTTTGTCGTACTTAATCGCTATCTGAAAGTTGATTTCTTGATTATCGCGATAAGGTACTTCAGCTAAATAATAGATGGCATCGCCTTCTTTAATTTCTTGAAATTTAAGCGTCATGCGGGCATCAAGTAAGTTATTAGCAATGCCTGTAATTTCAACCGGTACGGCAGGAGAGCCCGCTTTGCTGGTATCTAGCACCGAAATATTGAGCACCCCGATATAGCGACTGCGCTGAATATTATTGGCCTTGGCAATGGCTGGGGTTAAAAACGTACTGCTAAACGCCGAATAATGAATTTGGAAATCTCCAACCTTTTGCTCAGTGGCGTGGGCTGGGGTAATGGTTAATCCAAGTAGTAACAACAGCGCGGCAAAACGTGAGATTAGGTGCGACATGATGACAACCTAGTGGCGGGTGAGCATAGTCACCGAATTGAGATGGTATTAATTATAAGAGCCTCACGGGTATGAGGCTACAAATTTTCGATAAGTGTTAACTTGTTGGTAAAAGTTCTGCTACTTGCGCGGGAATATTTTTAGGATGATGGATAAGCACTTGTTTATGGCGGCCTAATTGCCCTTTAATAATATCCACTTCGCCTTTGGCGACTTTAAATAACTTAGCTAAATACTTAGTCAGATGTGCATTGGCTCTACCATCAATCGGTGGGGCTGTGATGGCGATTTTAATTTCATCACCATGCATCCCCACCCAAGCATCTCTACTGGCCTTCGGCTGAATATATACCCGAATCAATAAGTCCTGCTGCTGCCAATGAATTGCTGCTGACACTGACTTACACCACAGCCCAAAATGGTATGTATTGGGCTAACAAGATATTAAGGAAGTTAAGGCCAATAATCAGTACCATTACAGATAAGTCTAAGCCACCAATCGGTGGGATAACGCGGCGAATTGGGCTTAAAATCGGATCGGTTAATTGGCTAAACACTTGAATGATTGGGTTATAGCCTTGTTGGAACCAGCTTAAAATGGCGCGCAGTAAAAGCATCCAGAATAATAAAACGCCCGCTTGTTTAACCACAGACACTAAAGCGTAAATAAAGATGGTTAGTACATTAATCGCGCCGCCAGCAATCAAGCTTAAAAGCACAACTTTGACCATAACCACAGCAATGGCTAACACTAACGATGCGGTATCTAATGCCCCAATGGAAGGTAATACTCGGCGCATAGGTGAAACAATCGGGTGAGTCGCTTTTACTACAAATTGGCTAAATGGGTTATAGAAATCTGCTTTAGCAAATTGCAGCCAAATACGTAAAATCACCACCATTAGATAGAGATCAAACAGGGTACTTATCAAAAAAGTCATTGCATTCATTACTGTATTTCACCTTGTATCAATGGGATCTAGTCTGTAGTTATTATTAAAAGGTGGCCGCCATGGCATCAGCCCGCTTGATGGCATTATTCATCGCCTCATCCACCAAAGTGCGTAATCCACCTTGCTCAAAGGTGACTATGGCTTCATGGGTTGTGCCACCTTTTGAGGTCACATTTTGACGCAATTGCTGCAGCGATATATCTGGGTTGTTCTCAAGCATTGCTGCGCTGCCAAGCGCGGCTTGCTGGGCGAGTAATCTCGCTTCATCGGCATTCATACCGAGTTTAACCGCGGCATCCACCATAGCTTCAATAAATAAGAAAAAGTAAGCCGGTGAACTGCCAGCTAAGGCGATGACGAGATTAAGCTTATCTTCGCTATCGACCCATAATACTTTACCTATGCTGCTAAGCATTTGCTCGCATAAGTCGCGCTGCGCGGCAGTGACTCCTGTGCTGGCATAAAGGCCTGTCATGCCTAAACCAATTTGACTTGGGGTGTTAGGCATAGCGCGAATTAAGGCTAAAGGCTGCTTGCAATAGCTTGGGTATCTGTCACTTAATACGCCTGCGGCAATAGTAATGACTAGCTTGCTTGATAGGTCAATGGCCGTTAATTCAGTGCATACTTGCTGCATGATTTGCGGTTTGACGCAGAGTACTATCACATCACAATCGGCAGCACTTTGAAGATTATCGGTACTTGTGAGTACGCCAAAATCCTGAGTTAATGCGTCAAGTTTTGGCGTACTTGGATTGGTGGCCGTGATGGCTTGCGGGCAATAACCATGGGCTATCAGGCCGCTAATGATGCTGCGAGTCATATTTCCCGCGCCGATAAAACAAATCTTACTAGCAGACATTCAATTTCCTTACATTATGCCAAAAAGTATGGCTCGCGCATTAGCTATAGTATTTGGGCTGTTTGATGCAAAAACAAGAGCAATTTTGTGCGTTTAGCTTGCAAGACTAATGGTTAGCTCCATAATCGCGCTCACCAAAAATGGCGCTGCCGATGCGTACCATAGTGCTACCACAAGCAATGGCGTTATCTAAATCACCGCTCATTCCCATTGACAGGGTATCAAGTTCAGTAAAACTCTGTTTAAGCGTATCAAAGGCCTGTTTCAGTTGAGTAAATTCTTGTTGTTGTAACTCACTATCCGCAGTTGGTGTGCCTATAGCCATCAAGCCGCGCAAACGCAGCGCTGGCATATTGGCTATGGCGGTGGCTAATTGAGACAGTTCAGTAATATCCACTCCAGATTTAGTATCTTCGGCACTAATATTGACTTGAATACAGACATTAAGCGGCGCCATATCTTGAGGACGTTGATCGTTTAAGCGCTGGGCAATTTTTTCACGGCTTAAGGTATGCATCCAATCAAAATGGGTGGCGACTAAACGGCTTTTGTTAGATTGCAGTGGGCCAATAAAATGCCATTTTATATCGGGATAAGTACTTTTTAAGGCTTGAACTTTATCGACACCTTCTTGCACATAATTTTCGCCAAATTGACGTTGACCAACGTCATAAGCCGCTATGATATCTGCGATAGGCTTAGTCTTACTTACAGCCAATAGACTGATTTCACAACTATTACGGCCGCAAAGCTGCGTAGCTTCAATTATCCTTTGCTGGGCGATTGCCAGTCTGTCTGCTATTGTTGTCATGATGTACTAACTTGTTTGAAGGGATATCCCGAATTATGGAAATAACCGAATTATTGGCGTTTAGTGTAAAGCATAACGCCTCAGATTTGCATTTGTCTTCTGGCGTTCCGCCAATGATCCGTGTTGATGGCGATGTAAGAAAGCTCAATGTGCCAGCGCTCGATCATCAAGGTGTGCATTCATTGGTTTACGACATTATGAATGACAAGCAGCGTAAAGACTATGAAGAGCATTTAGAAATCGACTTTTCATTTGAAGTTCCGAATCTTGCCCGTTTCAGGGTCAATGCCTTCAATCAATCTCGTGGAGCCGCCGCTGTTTTCCGTACTATTCCGAGCACCATTTTATCGCTCGAGCAGTTAGGTGCCCCTGAGATTTTTAAAAAGATTTCAAGCTTTCCCCGTGGCTTAGTGTTAGTCACCGGGCCTACTGGTTCAGGTAAGAGTACCACGCTCGCCGCTATGGTCGATTATATTAACGAAAATCGACATGATCATATTTTAACAATTGAAGATCCCATTGAATTCGTGCACCCCAACAAGCAATGCTTGATTAACCAGCGCGAAGTGCATCGTCATACTCATAGCTTTAATGCGGCGCTGCGCTCAGCCCTGCGTGAAGACCCAGATGTTATTTTAGTGGGTGAGATGCGCGATCTTGAAACCATCCGCTTAGCCATGACGGCCGCAGAAACCGGTCATTTAGTGTTTGGTACTTTGCATACTACCTCAGCCGCTAAAACCATTGACCGTGTGGTTGACGTGTTTCCTGCCGGCGAGAAAGACATGGTGCGCACTATGCTGTCTGAATCCTTACAAGCCGTTATCTCGCAAACCTTGATTAAGAAAGTCGGTGGCGGTCGCGTGGCAGCTCATGAAATCATGATGGGCACTCCTGCCATTCGTAACTTAATCCGTGAGGATAAAGTGGCGCAAATGTATTCAGCCATTCAAACCGGTATGTCCCATGGCATGCAAACGCTTGAGCAGTGTTTACAGAATTTGGTGAATCGCGGCTTAATTACTCGTGAAGATGCTATGAGTAAGAGTTCGAATAAACAGGCGAGTTTCTAAGGAGCTTCACCCATGGATGTGCTTCCATTTCTTAAAATCATGGTTGAGCGCAAGGCTTCGGACTTGTTTGTGACGGCGGGTTTTCCCCCAAGCGCTAAAATCGATGGTGAATTGCAGCCGCTCGGTGAGCAAAGGCTCACGCCGACGCAATCGTTACTGTTTGTTGAATCCTTAATGTCTGACGTGCAAAAACAAGAGTTTCACACTTCTCGCGAGTGTAACTTTGCTTTTGGGGTTAAAGATCTTGGGCGTTTTCGTGTGAGCGCTTTTTGGCAGAGAGAATCCGCGGGATGCGTTATGCGCCGCATCGAGACCAAAATCCCCGATGTTGATGATTTAAAGTTGCCACCAATCCTTAAAGATCTCGTGATGAGTAAGCGCGGCTTAATCATTATGGTGGGCGGCACAGGCACAGGTAAGTCAACGTCGCTAGCGGCACTGGTAGGCTATCGTAACGGCAATGCCCGCGGTCATATCTTAACGATTGAAGACCCGGTGGAATTTGTGCATGACCACAGGCTTAGCATAGTTACCCAGCGCGAGGTGGGCATAGATACCGACTCGTTTGAATCAGCCCTTAAAAGTTCACTGCGCCAAGCGCCCGATGTGATTTTAATTGGTGAAATTCGCACCCAAGAAACCATGGAGTTCGCCTTAGCGTTCGCTGAAACGGGTCACTTATGTATGGCAACCTTGCATGCTAACAATGCCAACCAAGCGTTAGATCGCATTATGCATTTGGTGCCTGAAAGTAAGCATCAACAGTTACTTTTTGATTTGTCATTGAATTTACGTGGTATTGTGGCGCAGCAACTGGTGCCCAAAATGGATGGCCATGGCCGAATGGCGGCCATTGAAATCTTAATTAATACGCCGCGAATCTCGTCGTTAATTCAAAAAAATGAATTACATTTACTCAAAGAAACCATGGCTAAGTCCAATGAACAAGGCATGCAAACTTTCGATCAGGCGTTATTTCACCTTTATCAAAGCGGTGATATTAGTTATGCCGATGCCTTGCATCATGCCGATTCGCCCAATGATTTACGTTTGATGTTAAAGCTTAAAGGTAAAGATTCTGAAGGTGCCACAGTGGGTTTGATGGATAAAGTGACCTTAGATTTAGGTTAAAGCTACGGCGTTTATCCATCTAAAAACTGCTGCTGGTTCAGCAGTTTTTTTATGTGTAAATTAGTTCTATCGCCCTTTGAGTTGAGCAAAATCGCTCAATACAATAATGAACAATAACTCAGTGATTTAAAGGAACTACCATGCCAATTTTGCCATGTCGTCGCAGCTTACTGGTGAGTGCCACAGTACTGTTGTTTAGCCCTAGCGTGTTAGCGAGTGAGTGCGCTGATTATTTAAATGTCACCGTTAAAAAGCTGCATTCTGAGCAAGAGATTAATCTATGTGAACTCACTAAAGGTAAGCCGGTCTTGATAGTTAATACCGCCAGTAATTGCGGCTTTACTCCACAATTTAAGCAGTTAGAAGCTGTGCACCAAGCCTATAAAGATAAAGGCTTAGTGGTGATAGGTTTCCCATCGGATGACTTTTTTCAAGAAGAAGATAAAGAAGAAGAAACCGCCAAGGTTTGCTACATCAACTATGGCGTAAGTTTTACTATGGTGGCGCCATCAAGTGTTCGTGGCAGTGATGCTAATTCAGTGTTTAGCTACTTAGCCGATAAATCCGCCTCGCCAAAATGGAACTTTTATAAATATTTAGTGAGCGCAGATGGTCAAACTGTTATCCAGTTCAATTCTCGCGTAAATCCTAATAGCCCAGAACTTACTCAAGCTATTAATTCTGTGCTTTAATACCGCCTATAAATACAAAATTCAGAAGAGGTTGTTTTGGCTAAATATTCTGGCATGTCCAATGAACTTGGGCACCAAACAAGAAATAAAACCGGCGTGCTGTTAGTGAACTTGGGCACGCCAGATGCACCAACCCCAAAAGCAGTACGTAAATATTTAGCTGAGTTTTTATCCGACCCAAGAGTCATTGAAATTCCAAAATTGGTGTGGCAAGCCATTCTGCACGGGATTATTTTGCGCACCCGCCCGGAAAAATCTGCGGCTAATTATCAGTTAGTCTGGACTGAGGCGGGCTCGCCTCTGATGGATATTAGCCTGCGCCAAACCGCCAAACTTGCAAGTTTACTCAAGAGTGAAGGGCAGAATGTCAGCGTTCATCTTGCCATGCGCTATGGTAATCCTTCAATTAGCAGCGTGATGCAAAATATGCGCGATAGCGGCATTGATAAAATAATTGTGTTACCGCTTTATCCACAATACGCCGCGCCAACTACTGCATCAGTGTTTGATGCGATTGCGAAGGAGATGATGCAATGGCGATATTTACCCTCGTTGCATTTTATTCATACTTATCATGACAATCCGGATTTTATCAAAGCATTGTGCGCGTCACTTAAACGCGATTTTGATGCCCATGGTAAGCCACAAAAATTAGTCTTGTCTTACCATGGTATGCCTAAACGTAATCTGGAGCTTGGCGATCCTTATTACTGTTTCTGCATCAAAACCAGTCGCTTGGTCGCTGAAACCTTAGCCATGGACCCAAATGATATTTTAACGACTTTCCAATCAAGATTTGGCAAGGCAACTTGGTTACAACCTTATACCGATGCCACTATGGCGGCGTTGCCAGCTCAAGGTATTACTGATATTGCTGTCGCTTGCCCAGCGTTTAGTGCCGATTGTTTGGAAACTTTAGAAGAAATTGCCGGTGAAAACCGTGAGATATTTGAGCATGCTGGCGGCGAGAGTTTCCGTTATATCCCTTGCCTGAATGATGATGATTTACACATTGAAATGATGGCAAACTTAGTGAAGCCTTACTTTTAATCTAAAGTAGTCATTGCGGTTTCACTCAATCCTAAACCATAAGCCAAGCATTGCTTGGCTTATGTGTTTCTAGCTAAAGTATTGTGCTTAAGTCAGAGCGCTTTGCTTAAGTTAAAGAGCTGCGCTGAAGTTAATAGCAACTGTCAAAATAGCTCTCAATAATCAGCACGGCAGAGACAGCATCGATTTGATCTTTGGTTAGTGCTTTGTAACCGCCAAGCTCAAATAATCTCGCTTTAGCATCGGCAGTAGTGAGGCGCTCATCTTGAGTATGAATCTTGACACCAAAGCGGCTATTGAGGCGATTAGCAAATTTTCGCGCCCGCTTCGTCATTTCTTGCTCGGTGCCATCCATATTGAGCGGTAAACCGACCACCACCAGATCGGGTTGCCACTCAGCAATAAGCTTGCCTATATCTTCCCAATTTGGAATGCCATCTGTGGCTTTTAAGGATAATAGTGGTCTTGCGGTACCTGTGATTTGTTGGCCAATGGCAACGCCAATACTCTTAGTGCCAAAATCAAAGCCTAAAACTGTTTGTGTCATGAGTTACTTCTTGATGTGACCAGCTAAGCACTTGCTGCTTCGTTGGCATTAATTATTAAGCGTGACCGATTTGACTCGACATTTGCCAGACGTTAAAGCCTAACGACTGCATGGCAAGCTCCCATCGATTTTCCAATTCAGCGCTAAATAGCAATTCTGGGGTGGCAGGGACGCTAAGCCAGGAGTTTTCCGCAAGCTCATGCTCTAATTGATCTTTTGCCCAGCCAGCATAACCTAGTGCCACTAAAAATTTTTCTGGGGCCTTATCACTACCTAATGATGACAAAATATCTTTAGAGGTAGTGAGCATTAAATCGTCGGTCAACTTTTGACTAGTGGTCCAATAAGGCTGCGGGCTATGTAATACAAAGCCTTTATCTGGAGTGACGGGTCCACCAATCAGCACTTGGTTTTGCGGCGAATCGGCAAAATCTGGGATTTCGTCACTGAGTTCCATTTGTTCAACTAAGGTGCCGACATCAAGACCTGCTGGGCGATTAATGATAAGCCCCATGGCACCTGACTTATCATGCTCGCAAATATAGATAAGGCTGCGCTCAAAAATGCTGTTCTTAAGCGAAGGCATAGCGATTAATAATTGGTTTTGAAGACTTAGCATGCGATTTCCTTTATCAGGAGGTTAGGTGGCTTAGCCGCCTGCGAGTTTGACAGTATAATGTTGTTTCTCTAGCAAGGTTTTTAGCAGCTCGCGATTATCTGTTTGGATCTCAATACAGAAATCTTTGACTGTGCCGCCGCAGCCGCATTGTTTTTTGAGCGTTTTTGCTAAAGTATCTAATGCTTTGGCATCTAAGCTGAGGCCTTTAATTATGCTCACCCCTTTGCCTTTTCTGCCCTTAGTATCACGATGAATTCTGATAATTCCATCGCCAGTTGGCGGCGCGACTACCTCAGCTTCAGGCTCAATTCGGCCCTTATCCGTGCTATAGACTAAGGTTACATTTGGATCGATACGCATATAGTGACAGCCTAAATCATCTTCAATCATGAGATTTTACCAAAATCTAGCTATAAACGGGAGTGTTGGTTTTAGGTGAATTTTCAGGTTATCTATTTGTTGTATCGCTGTCAGTTCAATAATAATTAATTGAATTATTTCATTTAGCTACTGGATTTCCATGCTGTTACAACCTAACCTGTGTTGATTAGATTATCGGCTGGTTTGCGCATACATTTAGCGATTTAAGCTTGTGAGCTTAGACTCCTTAATCATAAGTGTGACAGTGTTTATTTCTTCGAGGTAGAAATATGAAAAAGCTATTTTTGGCTGTAATGGTACTGGCACTCAGTGCTTGTAGCAGTGTTAAAACCAGTTGGGACTATAATCCTGAAGTAAATTTCTCGCAGTTTAAAACCTACGCTTGGGTGACATCACCAGGTGATGATTCGCAATATCATCTTGATGGTTTAATGGATGAGCGTGTGCGTACGGCAATTAACAATGAACTGGCGGCAAAAGGGCTAACAAGCACCCCGCAAGCCAATGCTCAGTTATTAGTGAACTACCTCACTAAGGTAGATACTAAGGTCGATGTTGATACCTTTACTAATTATTATGGTTATAACCCTTATTATTCTTACTATGCTCCAAACTGGGGCTGGGGCAATCCTTGGGGACCAGGTACCGCATCGACTCAAACTCAGGTGCGTGAATATGACGTGGGTACTTTGATTGTCGATATTATTGATCAAGCGTCTGGCAAGTTAATTTGGCGCGGTTCGTTATCAAATATTATTCGTGATAAAGATACCCCAGAGCAACGGACTCAATTTATTAATGAAGCGGTTGCTCAAATTCTCGCTAATTTCCCGCCTAAAGTGGGTTCGTAAATTTTAGCATTATCAAACAGCGGCTAAGGCCGCTGTTTTTGTTGCTGGCCATTAGCGTTATCAGCTAGTGGTTGATTATTGAGCATCCGTGCTATTTCTCACTATTTCGATTTCGAATGTACGCTTTTCAATATGGTTACAACCTTGTGTTGCTTGCGTGTCAGTTGTAGTCTTAGGGTTGTAAGTTTTGCGTTGAAATCCGATTGAGTGGTAGGTGTCATTATTTGCAATGAGTCCACCCAGGTTTTAATCAGCTAATACCAATAGCTATTGTTAAGAGTAACTATTGTTAGTGACTAATTCTAATAACAAATTCTTAGAATTAGTCATTAGTGCTAGCGTATTTAACCCGCTTTACCATGTTTACAATTTATAACCAATAAAGAGGCATTAACTATGGATGATTGGAGTCAACTAGTCCAAGAACTACCAGGTTTTGTGGTGACTTATGGGGTTAAGATTCTACTGGTGATCTGATCCAATACTTTTGGACACCACGCTAAGTGAGTAAAATGACTTAACGAGGTGAATATGACAATCAAAAAGCCCCGCAAGACCCACACGGCTGAATTTAAAGCTGAAGCCCTGAAACTAGCCGAACGTGTCGGTGTTGCTGAAGCTGCTAGGCAGCTCAAAATCTACGGATCACAACGTTATAACTGGCGCTCTGCCATTGAGAAGAAATCGACAACTAGCCAGCGCGAAGCCGAGCTTGCTGCTGAAGTTGCCAAGTTAAAACGCCTGTTAGCCGACCAAGCTGAGGATTTAGCCATCCTAAAAAAGGCGGCCACCTACTTCGCGAAGAATCAAAAGTAGAACGATTCGAATTTATGCTCGAACACCAGCACCAGTTTCGCCTAAAGCCAATGGCGACAGTGCTTGGCGTGACGCGAAGTGGGTATTATGTCTGGCGAAAATCAAGCAAAAAGCCGAGTACACGCTTGCGCAAACAGCGCAGCCGTGATAAGCAAATCAAAGCTATTTTTGTCCAGAGCAAGGAACGCTCTGGCGCTCGGCGTATTCAAGTCGACCTCGCCGAAGATTACGATCGCGCTAATTTGAAAACCATGATGAACAGCATGACAAGACAGAATTTAGTGGCTAAAGCAGCCCGTAAATTCAAAACAACAACTGACAGCGATCACCTGCTTTCGGTAGCGCCAAATCTGCTGGAGCAGAACTTCGATGCCAGCGGCCCGAACCAAAAATGGGTCGGTGATATCACGTATCTGATGACAAGCGAAGGCTGGCTGTATCTGGCGGTGATTATCGATTTGTACTCGCGCGCCGTGATTGGCTGGTCGATGAGTAATCGCATGACGGCTAAGCTGGCTTGTGACGCGCTGACAATGGCGCTGTTTCGTCGTGGTTTTCCAAAAAAAGTGATTGTTCATAGTGACCAAGGCAGCCAATATTGTTCACATGCGTATCGAGATCTGATTGAAAAAAATCAGCTTATCCAAAGCATGAGCCGCAAAGCCTGCTGCTGGGACAACGCCTGTGCAGAGAGCTTCTTCCATTCATTGAAGGTTGAGACCATTCAGTACGAGCCGATCATGGACCGGGAAACCATGAAGCACACAGTGTTTGAGTACATAGAAGTTGATTACAATAAAACCAGAAGGCATAGTTCACTTGGCTATTTAAGCCCTGAGAATTTTGAATTGAAAATAGTGCTTAGTTAAGTGTCCAGAGTTAGCGGATCAGATCATGGCGATTGTTATTTTTATCGTTGGTAAGTATGTGGCAAATGTAGCTAAAAAAATCACCTTCAAAACCTTAGAGCGGCGCAAAGTTGATAGAACGGTATCATCCTTTGTATCTAATATCGCTTGGTCAGTGGTACTGGCATTTACCGTGATTGCAGCGCTTGGCCAAATTGGCGTACAAACTGCGTCGTTAGTGGCTGTGATAGGTGCGGCGGGTTTAGCCATAGGCTTAACTTTACAAGGCTCGTTAGCTAATTTTGCCGCTGGTGTCTTGATGGTAATATTCCGTCCTTGCCGCGTCGGTGATTATGTGGAAGCCGCAGGTGTTGCGGGCACAGTTGATGAAATTACTATTTTCTCTACTCGTTTATTGACGCCAGATAATAAAGTCGTGATAGCGCCAAACTCGGCCATGATGAATGGCACTATCACTAATTACTCGGCTATGGATAAGCGCCGTATCGATTTGGTGATTGGCGTTTCTTATGATGCTGATATCGCGGCGACTAAGAAGTTGCTCTGCGAGATTTTAGAACAATCAAATTATGTGTTAGCTGATCCTGGTTATACCGTGGGGTTAACTGCGCTGGCTAATTCATCGGTGAATTTTGTGGTGCGTCCTTGGGTAAAAACCAGTGATTACTGGCCTGCACATTTTGCGATTATGGAAACCATTAAGCTTAAACTGGATGAAGCGGGTATTGGTATTCCGTTTCCGCAAATGGACGTTCACGTTAAGCAGTTGCCATCTAGCTAACTAATACGTTTGCTTGATAGGGTAGTAGTCGTTGCAACTACCCTATGTCATTTAGCTCTGCAATTAATGATTATGTTGATCATTACCCGCTTGATAATCAAAGGTTGGAATTGACCAATGATATTTGAGTGCCAGCATACGCACACTAAAGCCAGTACTAATACAGATAATTAAGTTTATCCATTCGGGTACTGCCACTAATTTAAGTCCGACATAAAGCCCTGCGGTAAGTAGCGATATCACGGCGTATAATTCTTTTCTGAAAATCAGCGGCATTTGATTACATAAAATATCGCGAATAACGCCGCCAAATACACCTGTGACTAGTCCCATGACAATAGCAACTAACGGGCTATAACCTAACATTAAGGTTTTTTGGGCGCCGACAATGGAAAATACGGCAAGTCCCAGCGCATCCAGTGCTAAAAAGAAACTGGAGAGGTAGCGCATAATTGGCGCTATCATAACCGTCAGTAATGAGGCGCAGGCGATAGCTAGTAGGTAATGGACATTATCAACCCATACTAGCGGGTAGTTGCCAAGTAGCATGTCGCGTAAGGTGCCGCCACCAATGGCTGTTGCGCATCCTATGATGACTACGCCCACGAGATCCATCTGTTTGCGACCCGCCGCCAGCGCCCCTGTCATGGCTTCGGCTAAGATACCAATCAGCCAGAGTGCTGAAATAATTTGTGCTTCGTGCATTGGGGATTGTCGTTATTAAGAAAAGGCCGCAATTTTGCCTGATTTTGAGTGGATTTCCAAATGACAATAACTAAAGTTTTGGATTAGATTATCTAATGGTTGTGTTTGGCGGGTGAGTGGCTGCAATGCTTGATAATTATGCAAGTTCGTTAATTGTTCGGCGTTAATTCGACTTGGGTCTCATAATAATTTTTATAAATAAGGACAAACAATGACAACTGAGGTTTTTGATTTTAGAAGTGACACTGTCACTCAGCCGACAGCAGCTATGCGTGCTGCTATGGCTAACGCTCCAGTGGGTGATGATGTTTATGGTGATGACCCGAGCGTTAATCGCCTAGAAGCCTTAGCCGCCGATCTGTTGGGGTTTGATGCGGCGTTATTTACCTCAAGCGGTACCCAAGCTAACTTATTGGCGTTAATGGGGCATTGTGAGCGCGGCGATGAGTATATTTGTGGTCAGCATTCCCATAACTATAAATACGAAGGGGGCGGCGCCGCTGTGCTCGGTAGTATTCAGCCGCAACCATTAGAAAACTTAAGCGATGGCACCATAGATTTGCAATCTATCATTAACGCGATTAAACCTGATGATCATCATTTTGCGCGTACTCGCTTAATCAGTTTAGAAAATACCATAGGCGGCCAAGTACTGCCGCAACAGTATTTGGCCGATGCGCAGCAATTAGCTTTCAATAACCGCCTTAAAATTCATCTTGATGGTGCGCGCCTGGCCAATGCGGCGGTTGCGAATAATTGTGATATGGCAGACATTGCTCAGTATTTTGATTCTGTCTCTGTGTGTTTATCCAAAGGCTTAGCAGCACCTGTCGGTTCCTTGTTACTGGGAGATGAAGCCTTAATTGCTAAAGCGCGGCGCTGGCGCAAAGTGCTGGGAGGTGGCATGCGCCAAGCTGGCATATTAGCGGCAGCAGGTGAGCTTGCACTTACCACTCAAGTCAGCCGATTAACGCAAGATCACGACAACGCCAAGTATTTAGCTGAGCAGTTGCTATCTATTGACGAGCTCATTATCGATATGGCCAAAGTGCAAACCAATATGGTGTTTGCTGGCATAAATGGCGCGCTCAATAGTCAGATGTTAGTTACTCATTTACGTGAGCAAGGCGTGATTATTTCTGGCGGCAATTCGCTGCGCTTTGTTTTACATAAAGATATCAGTCGCGTTGGGGTTGATAAGTTAGTCAGTGGCATTAAATCCTTTTTAAGCTGCTAGCATTCTATGCCTAAGGGTTATTGAAGCCGATAACTTCAATTCTATTGGCCCTATGCAGCGTAAAGATTATGGCTGCAACAGGGCCAATCAGCTGCAATGTGCCGCTGCTGTTTTAGCGACACTGATCCTATGTTTTTCCTGCTAAATGTAGTTATGGCTATCTTGTCATTGCCTTAGCGTTTAGTAATGAAAGTTCGCTTTACGCCTGTTACACGAAATCGCCAATTTAAAGATTAAATATAAATTAACTTCTTGATTTATTGCGACTAATTCACCATATTTAAGCTTCCTTAGATTTTATCAATAGCTAACAAAAGTTAAGCCAGTTTCTGGTTAAGTTTTTTATTTGGCGCATGCTTATTTGTAAATTTAAGCCGTGGAGTGGAAATGTTTTCAAAAGGAATTTTGGCGTGGTTTCCAGGTTTGTCCTTGATTAGAGAGTATCAAAGGCAATGGTTCAAAGATGATCTGCGCGCTGGAATTTCTGTGGCGGCCGTGGCTTTACCTGTGGCCGTCGCTTATGCGCAGCTTACCGGTGTTAACCCGATGGCGGGTTTGTATTCCTGTATTTTACCTATGCTGGTTTATGCCCTGATGGGATCATCAAGGCAGCTCATCATAGGCCCAGATGCAGCCACATGCGCCGTGATTGCCGCAGTTATTGCCCCATTAGCTTCTGGTGACCCAGTTAAATACTGGCAGTTGGCCATGACCATGTCGCTAATGACAGGAATATGGTGCTTAATTGCCAGTAAAGTGCGTTTAGGATTATTTGCTGACTTTTTATCGCGCCCAATTTTGCTTGGGCTGCTTAATGGCGTAGCCTTAACTATTATCGTTGGCCAATTCTCTAAAATATTTGGCATTAAATTTGAACATATTTATTTACTCGAGCGCTTAGCCTCTATTCCTAATATCTTGCATCAAATTCACTGGGCCACCATCAGTATTAGTATGCTGTGTTTATTGAGTTTTATTTTGGTAAAACGTTTACGCCCAGACTGGCCTGCGGCCATGTTTGCTATGTCAGTAGCGGCGTTAGTGGTATGGCTGTTTAATTTAGATAAGGTAGGGGTAGCAGTCGTCGGGCCATTAACTGGCGGCATGCCAAAAATGCAGACCCCAAGCTTTGAGCTCGGTATGCTAAGGGAGTTAGTGATACCCGCCTTAAACTTAGCCTTAGTGAGTTTCGTGAGTATGATGCTGACAGCAAGAAGCTTTGCTGCCAAAAACAATTATGAAGTGGACGCCGACCAAGAATTTAAAGCGCTTGGGGTGGCCAATATTGCCTCGGCCTTATCCCAAGGTTTTGCTATTAGTGGCGCGGATTCGCGCACAGCGGTTAATGATGCCAATGGCGGCCGCACCCAATTAGTGTCAGTTATTGCTGCCATCATAATTGCCATAGTTGCCTTGTTTCTTACCGCACCTTTGCAATTTATCCCGCTTAGCGCCTTGTCTGTGGTGTTAGTTATTGCCTCAATTTCGCTTATCGACCTCAAAGCCATTTGGTTGTTGAAACAAAGGGATAAAACTGCTTTTATCTTATCTGTCGTAACGTTAAGTTCAGTACTGATTATTGGGGTAATTCCTGGGATCACCCTTGCGGTATTACTCGGATTATTTCAATTTATTATGGTGGTGATGCGTCCGACCGATCAGGTATTAGGGCTAGATAGTAAGGGGGTGTTACGCAGCATAGATACGTCCGATAAAGCTAAGAAAATTCCATCAGTGCTTATTTTTCGCTTTAATTCGCCTTTGACCTATTTCAATTCTGTGTATTTTAAACGCAGGATATTATTAAGAATTAAAGAGCAAGATGAGCAAGTGGAGTGTGTAATAGTTGATGCTGTGGCTTGTTTTAGTCATTTAGATTTAAGCGTCATGGCCATGCTGCAGCAGTTGCATCTTGAGCTAAAAAACAAAGGTTGCCGCTTAGTCTTAGCTGGGCGTAAACGTCAACTTTTGTCTTGGTTTGATACTTCTGGTATTCCAACGGGCGATGGCTCTATCTTAGTGCGCTCAGATCTCTACTTAGCGATTCGTATGAATCAAGCTTACAAAGAGGCCTTGGCAGAAGGCGAAGCGCCGCAAATCAGTAAAGCGCAAGACCAACATACTGTGCTGGTGCACAGTATGTTGTAAGTGTCGGGATTATTGCAGTAATTCCTTAGCATTAGCTAAGGTGTTTGCTGTGATGGTATCACCGCCCAGTAGGCGCGCCAGTTCAGAAATTCGTTGCTCTTGATTGAGCGGTTTCATCGTAGTTTCGGTTTGGCCGCCTTTATTGGTTTTATCAACAAACATATGCTGATGACCATTACCGGCAACTTGCGGCAAGTGAGTGACGCACAATACTTGAGTCGATTGCCCTAATTGGCGCAGCATTCTACCCACCACTGCAGCGGTTGAGCCTGAAATCCCGACATCCACTTCATCAAATATCAAGGTCGGAGTGGCTACTTTGCGCGCGGTAATTACCTGAATACCTAAACCAATCCGCGATAATTCGCCGCCAGACGCCACTTTTGCTAGTGCTTGCAAAGGTTGGCCTGGGTTAGTCGTCACTTGAAACTCAACATTGTCACAGCCTAAGCTTGATATGGTTTGCTCGTTGAAATTAACTTCAATCACAAACTTGGCTTTAGGCATATTTAATTGTTGAATCGATTGGCACACCAGCTTTTCTAGTTCTTTGGCGTGGCGAGTGCGGCTTTGATTTAGTTTTTTTGCTTGTTCAAGATAATGGCTGCGTTTAGCGGCCAATACTTGTTCTAACTCAGTTAAGGCTTGATCGTCAGAATCAATAGTCGCAAGTTCAGTGACTAATTCTTGATGGCGTTCAAACAATAACTCTGGCATGACTAAATGCTTTCTGGCCAATTGCATACACGAGGTTAATCGCGCTTCTAATTCGGCGAAATGTTCAGGGTCTAGCTCTAGCTTTGACTGGAAATGATTGAGCTCATTAGCGCTTTCTTGAATGGTAATTAGCGCTTCGTTCAACATGGTGCAGACATTGGCAAGCACAGGGTCAAACTCACTGATCTCATAGGTTAAATTAATCACCTTATTAAGCAATTGCTCAATAGTGGCATCGTCACTGTCTTGGATGAGTTGCAAACTATGCTGACAATTATCAATTAACGCCGAGCCATTGGCTAAGCGTTTATGCTCAGATTCAATTTCCTGAAATTCACCGGCTTGCAGGTTAAATTCATCCAGCTCTTGCACTTGGTATTGCAGTAATTGGCGCCGCGCCAGTCTTTCGTTGCTACTTAAGGTTAAGCGCTTTAGCTCAGCCTCACTTTGACGCACTTGCTGATAAGCATTGATGACAGCTTCTTGTAAGAACTTGTGGTTCGCGTAGCTATCAAGCAAGGCTAGTTGCTGATCGGACTTAAGCATGGCGTGATGGGCATGTTGACCATGAATACCCACCAGTAATTGTCCAAGCGCCTTAAGCTGGGCTAAAGGAACAGGATTGCCATTAATGTAGGCACGACTGCGGCCTTCAGTGGTAATAATGCGGCGTAAAATACATTCAGTGTCGAGTTCGAGATCGTTGTCTTCCAGCCAGCGCTGCGCCGCAGGAACGTCGCTTAAACTAAAGCGTGTACTCACCTCGGCTTTATCGCACCCAGGTCGAACGCTTGAGGCGTCGGCGCGATTACCTAAGCATAAACCTAGCGCATCAATAGCGATGGACTTACCAGCTCCCGTTTCACCAGTGATACTGGTCATACCGGCGCTGAAGTCTAATTCCAAAAAACGGACAATGGCAAAATTGTGAATGCTAATTTGGCTGAGCATAGTGAATTCCTGTCACTGACTAAACACTGTATTGATACACAGTATATACTGATTTTATATACAGTAAATACCATCCCGAACAATTTACATTTAATTAGCATGGCAAGCGTGATTAATTAGGCTGCATGTAAAAGACTAATGCTAATAGCATCATATATTTATCTCAGGTAGGCTGGTAGAATTTTACCACTTTCCTCTAAGGTTAAATGTCATGCGCGAACTCGGCGGTGCTGATTTACATCTAGTGTATTTATTTGTTCACCTAGTGAATGCCGGCAGTTTTTCGCAAGTGGCGAAAGAATTGTCTATGCCGATAGCCACTGTGAGTCGCCAATTGGCCAAGCTTGAGGCCATTTTAGATCAGCAGCTATTAATGCGCAGCACCCGAAAATTTAGGTTAACCGAAGAGGGCTTGGCAGTATTTCAGCGCTATCAAGCTGTGATAAATCAGTTTGATGAATTAAGTGACGGCGGCATAGATAAACCTGAGGGCACCTTGCGCATAGCAGCGCCGATTTCGATTATCTCTATGGTGCTGCTTAATGCCTTAAATGATTTTTGTGACCTTTACCCAGATATTCGCTTACACATAGCTCAATCAAATCAAGAAGTGGATTTGATTGATAAGGCGGTCGACATTGCCATTGTTGGCGGCGCGCAGCCCGATTCCTCTTGGGTTGCGACAACTCTTGGCGTGCTCGATTATTGTTTAATGGCATCGCCGCGTTACCTAGAAAACAATGAGTTAATCGAGCATCCTGCGCAGCTGCGCCAGCACAGATTAATTAAGGTGTGGCCACTATTTAATTGGTCATTAAGTCATGGTAGTGGCGAACGTTTTTATTATGATGGCCCGGCGCGCTTAACCTTGATGGACTTACATGGCGCCATTAAAGCGGCAGCAGCAGGTGGCGGCGTGTTATACGGCCCAGAGTTATTTGCTAAAGATGAGTTTGCCAGTGGCGCTTTAGTTAAAGTCTTGCCTAAGTGGGCAGGGGAGCAGCGGCGTATTGCTATGCTCTATCATCAGCGCAGTCAGCAGCCATTAAAAGTTAAATTGTTTCTTGCCTTTATGCAGGCGCGCGCGCCGGAACTGTTTGATATGGCAAATTAAGCGTAAGCTAAACAGTATAAAAACCATTTGTATTCGTGCCTATTTAGTATTGGTTTTATTGGTCATTATTGGCGTCTTAGTGATGACGACTTAATTAAGCGCAGTATCGAACTTGCTAGTCATGGCTTCAGATGGCTTCGTGATAGCTTTGGTGCAGAAGAGAAGACTAGGGGGCAACTGTGTTGTCAGCACTTAGTTAACTAGCTGAGATTCTTTGGTATTAAATTGATATCCTATTCCCAAGTGCAATGGCTGCTTGGGAATAGGTCACATAGCTTTGAGCTTTGAACGTTAGACGTTATGCGTCTGGTTCTGCTGAAATGCCGATGTTAGACACGCCAGATTCTACTAACTCTTTACGCAGCGATTTAATAAATTCAGCTTTTGCGTAAGGCTCTTTTTCTATGATATCGAGCAAGTTTGATTGCAGCTCACGCTCTTCAACCATCACTTCATGATTGAAAATTAAGTCATCAAGTTCTGATTCTTTAATGCTGTCACTGACAGTGTCTGCAATGCAGGCTTCGATATAGTTAGCCACAGTGCTTGAAGATAATTTTGAAATATTGACCATATCTTCTTCATCTTGCGATTGAATACCGCTAAGTAAAGAAATCACAGCTGATACCGCATCTTGCGCTGGATAAACACCGTACATATCGAAGTCACTGGCATCAGGAACTATGTTTTCCAGACGGTCGATATACATCTCTATGTTAAGTTTTAACTTCTTGTCGTACTGAGCTTGCCACAATAAATTGAGTGTGGTGTCTAATACTTTGGCATCGCCAAACTCAGTCACTTCAGAAAATAATTGATAATTTGGATACATGCGTTGGCAAAGTGCCAAAGCAAATAACTGCTTTTGTGCTGTATTAAGAGCTTTTAAGCGTTTGAAGAAGCCCACTTTATTGGTCATCTAGTGAATCCGCCGATAACTGAGATAATAGATATTTTATGGCAGATTCTACCTTAGTTAGCTCGTCAAGTAACTCAAGTATTTCAGGTTCCAATTCATATATTGGCGTATTGTGCTTAAGCGCTGACTCTATTTGATAGCACAGCGCTTTGGTGTGGGTGACGCCACAATAGCAACAGGCACCATGCAATTTATGAATCACAGATAAAAGTATTGGGTGATCGTGACTCTCGAGCGCCTGATTTATTTGCGCGGCCGTGGCCGGCAAACTATCAAGCATCATGCTCAGGATTTCTTGCGCTAACTGCGGTTTGTTATTGGCTTGGCTTAGGCACAAGTGCCAATCGAGCACCTTAGGATTAGGCGTGCTCAAGTTATTGGCAGTTAATTCACTCTCTTCATTAGCACCAACTTTATTCATGCCAATGTCACTCACATCAGGTTCACTTATATTTGGTGCCCATTCATTAATGGTTTGCTTGAGCGCCTGTTCATCCAGAGGTTTTGATAAGTAAGCGTCCATACCGCAACCAATAATGCGCTGCCTTTCTTCGGCAATGGCGTGGGCGGTAACTGCAATAATAGGCGTGTGTTGATTTAGCGAATGGTCGCGAATTTCTTGTGTCGCTTTAATGCCATCAATATCTGGCATTTGAATATCCATAAATATCAGGTCATATTTATTTTTTCGAGCAAGGGTAATGGCACTGTCACCTCTATGAGTGGTGGTTACATCGCTGACCAACTCATCGAGCAAACTGCGAATGAGCTTAAGGTTGGCAAGATTATCATCAACCGCTAACACTTTAATTGGGCGCAACTCTTTGGCGGAGTCAGGCTCAGTTGTGTGTGACGAGGCCTTGGCTAGCATGTGAGTTAATGGCGCTGCATTAACAGCTTTGGCTACGTCATTTTGCGGTAACAGGTTAGCTTTATGATCTAAACTCGGGCTGATTGGGGCCGTGAGTAAGCGCGCTAATAAGTTCTCATGAATGGGTACCACTAAAACGGCATGCACGCGGTGAGCGATATCATCATTAATTAAATTAGGATCTTTGGCATCATTGATAAGTAAAACTTGTAAACCTTGTTGATTAGCATGATCAATAAGCTTTGATAACTCATCGTAACTAATATTACGGCAACTGAGCAGCAGCGCATCGCCTGCGCGGGCAGTGTGAATCTGCTCTGTGAGTTCATACAGGCTCATGACACGTTTAACGGCCACTTGCCAATGTTGGCAATGGCCTATGATGACATCGGCAGTGAGTTCTCGTGGTTCATAAAGTAATACTGACTTATCAACTAATTGAGTTAATGGTTGATGGTCATTATAGGAAATATCACTGCGCATTAATGGCAATACAAACCAGAAGCTTGAGCCTTGACTGGGCTCTGAGCTAAAGCCAATTTGTCCGCCCATTTGCTTAATTAGGCGCTTAGTAATGATTAATCCAAGGCCGGTGCCACCAAAACGGCGTGAAATGGATGAGTCCGCCTGAGCGAAAGCCTGAAACAGGATTTCTTGCTGGCTCTTGTTAATGCCTATACCAGTATCGATAACTTCGCAGCGTAAACTCAGTTTGTCTTGGTTTTGACTGGTTTGACGCACTTTTAAAATCACATGGCCATTATCAGTAAACTTGATGGCATTGCCCACTAGATTGGTGATGATTTGTCCGACACGTATGCCATCACCGGTAATGTTATCTGGAACATCAGCCGCGACATCGACCACTAGCTCTAAACCTTTTTCTCGAGCGCTGCCAGCCAACAAATTAAGGGTATCGTTGAGCATGTCCCTAAAGCCAAATGGCATGTTCTCTAACACCATTTTTCCAGCTTCAAGTTTAGATAAATCAAGAATATCGTTGATGATATTAAGTAATGTAAGGGCGCTGCGCTCTATGGTACGCACATAATCTTGCTGGCCACTTTGCAGTGGCGTTTTCATGAGTTGCCGCGAAAAACCGATCACGCCATTGAGAGGCGTGCGTAATTCATGGGACATGTTAGTTAAGAATTCAGACTTAATCCGGCTGGCTTCGAGCGCGCGCTTTTTGGCTAAATCGAGCTCAACGTTCTGGATTTCAATCTGCTCTAAGGTTTCGCGTAAATCAGAGGTTGCTTGGTCAATATTCTGTTGCATTTCATTGTGATATTCCTGCAAAGAACTGGCCATGGCATTAATACCGCGTTTAAGTAAATCAAGCTCGCCAATGAGGTTGCCTTGCAAGCGGGTATCAAGTTTACCTTCACGGATTTTAGCCACCACCCGCACCATTTCAGTAATGGGTTGAGTCACGTTTTTGACCAATCTAAAGGTAAACAATAAATTAAATTGCACCCCAAGCAGTACTATGATGAAGGCTGCTACGGCGGCTCTGTGTTGCTCTAGTAAGGCTTGCTCTTTATTCACCACCATGGCCACATAGCCTAAATGGTGCTGACCACGTAAATAGTTATTTTTTAAAGGAAATGGCTTGAGGTTGTTGTGTTGGCTGGCTTCTTTAAAGGCGATATCCGAGGTGAAAATGGGCGTGCGCAAGATAAGGGTATCGCCCAGACTTTCACTTTGAGTCGCGAGCAATTGCTCTAATGGCTGACTGGTGCGCAGCACTTCAAAATCTTTGGTGTAATTGGAAGTAATAAATAAATTATTTTGCTGATCAAAAATCGCAATGGATTTAATTAGTCCCGCTTGGCTTAGCTGGGTGGCGGCCAATAAACGTTTACTACTTTCACGATTACTGGACAGTAATCCGAGTTCGCTGGCAATGGCGAGCGGCTCAATCACATTACGACTTTGAGCGATAAGGCTAGATTCAAGCTCGTAGAAGCGATTTATGGTAAAGTAGCTTCCCAATAAAATGCCCACCAAGACGGTCGGGGCTAATGCGAGCACCAATACCCAGGAGCGTAAGCTGTATTTGGTCATATTGTTGCTGTTGTTCATGGGTAATTAGATATTTTAAAGAGTAGACGACACAGTCCAAATAGACTGCCAGATAGTCGCTCTACTCACCAGTAATTTTATGATTTTGAGAGAAAAATGGCGCAATTTTTTAAACCAAAAGCAAATCAACAAAAGCGATTGTCTCCTAAATTGGTGCTTAATGTTACCGATATGGATCACTTAGGTGCAGGCATGGCATCGCACCAAGGTAAGATAGTGTTTATTCCTGGAGCACTTGCGGGTGAAACTATCACAGCGCAATTGGTCGAGCAGAAAAAATCCTATGCCAAGGCCAAACTCATTAGCATTGATAGCCCATCACCATTACGAATCGAGCCTGAATGCTCGTTTTATCAGCAGTGCGGTGGCTGTGATTTGCAACATGTGGGCATTGAAAGTCAGCGCCAATTTAAAAATGATGCTTTAGCCAATCGCTTGCAGCGCCTTGCGCCTAATGTCAGCGCGGTCGATGCCATTGAATCACAAGCGTGGCATTATCGCCGCCGCGCTCGTTTAGCCACTAGCTTTGATAAGCAATCAGGCCATTTAACTTTAGGGTTTCGTGCCAAAGCTAGCAATCAAGTGGTCGCCATTAGTCACTGCCAAGTGTTGGCGTTGCCGTTAAGTGTATTGATTACGCCTTTAGCTAAGCTGCTAAATCGCTCAAAACTCAAATCTGGCTTAGGGCATGTGGAACTTATTGATGTCGAGCAAGGTCAATTCGCGGTGCTTAGGGTCACTAAAGCCGTGAACGATAAAGACAAGCTTGCGTTAGCGCAATTTGCCACTGAGCGAAATGTGCAAATATTGCTGCAAGACAACGAAGGCCAGTGCCTTGATTTACAAGGGCAGGCGAGTCAGCCGCATTACTGTTTGGGTGATGGCACTGAACTTGCTTTTATGCCGGGCAACTTCATTCAAGTGAATGCCAAGGTTAACCAAGCTATGGTAGCGCAAGCGCTGCAATGGTTAGAGCCTAAAGCGCAAGAGCGTATTTTAGATTTATTCTGTGGTGTCGGTAATTTCAGCCTTGCTCTTGCGAAAACGGGCGCTGAAGTGATTGGCGTCGAAGGTGTGCCCGCTATGGTGGCGCAAGCGAGCGCCAATGCCAAAGCGGCAGGGTTAACCAATTTATCCTTCTTCCATGGTGATTTGAGCGCAGATCTGTCCCATGAGCCTTGGTTAGGCAAGATAGATAAATTGTTACTCGACCCAGCTCGCGCTGGAGCTTATGAGAGTTTGCAGTGGCTTAAGCTCATGCAGCCGCAAAAAGTCGTGTATGTGTCGTGCGATCCCGCAAGCTTAGCCCGTGATAGCCAGTTGTTACTGGATAGTGGTTATGTGTTAGTCAAGTTTGGGATGCTAGATATGTTCCCGCAAACTCATCACATAGAAGCTATGGCATTATTTGAACTGAAAGAGCCTAAATAATCAGCGCTATTGTTTTTTTGTTGGTTTTGAAGCTGTTTGCGATAAAAAGTCGCTGACTATTGCTACAGGGTTTGACAACTTGGCCACATTCTTCAGTATAGTGGCCTAAATGCTATGGGCGCAGGTTCGCGCGCCGTTTTATGGATTAAGGAATACACTATGGTCTCTGTACGTGAAGCACACTTTTATGATCCTGACTTTCAATTGGATGAGTGGGTAAGTCGCTACGTGACTGATAGTGATGATGCGCAGACGTTACTGACGCTTATTCAATCCATAGACAAGTTACCTGTGCCGAATGCTGAAAAAGTAAAACCGCTGTGGCAGCGGGCGCGCGAATTAGTTGAAATTCTCGCGCCGCTCAATATGGACATAGAAACCTTACAAGCCGCCATTTTGTTTGAAGTCAATCAAGCGCAGATGTTAAGCCTTGATGCGATTCGCGAGCAGTTCGGCAATTCATTGGCTAATTTGGTGGCGAGCGTCATCACTATGGATGCCATAGGTAGCTTGCAAGGTGGGCGCGATAATCGCACCAATGAAAGCCAAATTGATAATATCCGCCGGATGTTATTGGCCATGGTCGAAGATGTGCGCGCTGTGGTGATTAAATTAGCTGAGCGCATTTGTTTGCTGCGGGCAGTTAAAAATGAAGATGAAGAAACGCGTGTATTGCTGGCCCGTGAAATTGCCGATATTTACGCGCCGCTAGCTAATCGTCTTGGAATTGGTCAGCTTAAATGGGAACTGGAAGACATTTCATTTCGCTACCTGCATCCTGAGACCTATAAAGAAATTGCCAAGCAGCTCGATGGGAAACGTCTTGATAGAGAAGTCTTTATCGACAATTTCGTCGAAACCTTGCAGCAACGCCTCGATAACGATGATATTCGCGCCAAAGTCTATGGCCGGCCAAAACACATCTATAGTATTTGGCGCAAAATGCGCGGCAAAGATCTGAAATTTGATGAATTGTTTGATGTTAGAGCCGTGCGCATAGTGACTGAACGCCTGCAAGATTGCTATGGCGCCTTAGGCGTTGTCCATACCTTATGGCACCACATCCCCCGTGAGTTTGATGACTATGTGGCAAACCCTAAGCCAAATGGTTATCAGTCGATTCATACGGTAGTGGTGGGGCCTGAAGGCAAAACCGTTGAAATTCAAATTCGTACCCAACAAATGCATGAAGATGCTGAGCTTGGGGTGGCTGCCCACTGGAAATACAAAGAAGGTGGCGCCAGCGGTAAGCAAAGTGGCTATGAAGAGAAGATTAACTGGCTGCGTAAAATCTTGCAGTGGCAAGAAGATGTGGCCGAAAGCGGCAATCTGGTGGATGAAATTCGCAGCCAAGTGTTTGAAGACAGAGTGTACGTCTTTACGCCAAGCGGCGAAGTTGTCGACCTGCCGCAAGGCTCAACCGTGTTGGATTTTGCCTATTACATTCACTCTCATGTGGGGCATAAGTGTATTGGTGCTAAGGTAGATGGCCGCATAGTGCCCTTTACTCATCAGGTAGAAACCGGTGAGCGTATTGAAATTATTACCTCAAAGCATCCCAATCCTAAGCGCGATTGGCTTAATCCTAACCTTGGATATATTAGAACGTCGCGCGCGCGCTCTAAAATTCAGCATTGGTTTAAGCAGCAAGATAGAGACAAAAATCTCGCGGCAGGGCGCGAAATGCTTGAGCATGAATTATCGCGCATAGGTCTGACCCTCAAAGACGGTAATTGCGCCTTTGAGCGCTTTAATATGAGCACTATGGATGACCTGTTGGCTGCCATAGGCGGCGGTGATATTCGCCTCAATCAAGTGGTTAATCATATTCAAAGCCGTAAGCGCTTGGATGAGAAAACCGATACTGATGCGCTTAATGAACTGCTGAAGAAAAATCAAAACAAACCTGTGCGCAGTAATCGCGATCAGGTTGAAGTTAATGGTGTTGGTAACTTACTGAGCCATATTGCTCAGTGCTGCCAGCCAGTACCGGGCGATGACATTTTAGGTTTTATTACTAAAGGGCGCGGCATATCGGTTCACCGTGAAGATTGCGAACAAGTCAAAGAGCTGATGCGCCAGCACCCAGAGCGTACTGTCGAAGTGGTTTGGGGCGAAAATTATTCGGGCGGTTATCAAGCCAGAATTCGAGTGGTTGCCCACGATAGAACTGGCTTGCTGCGGGATTTAACCTCAGTGCTTGCCAGTGAAAAATCCAATGTCTTGGCCATGAATTCCAATTCAGACACTAAAAACCAGACAGCCACCATAGAAATGCAAATGGAAATGTATAACCTCGAGGCGCTTTCTAAAGTGTTAGCCAAGCTCGGCCAAGTGGCGGGCGTGATTGAAGCTCGTCGCTGTTAATTAGTAGTAAGCAATATTAGTCGTTAAGGAAGTCCCCATGTCAACTAGCCATGATATGCAGCAACTTCTCGCCATTATGGCTAAGTTAAGAAACCCAAGCACAGGTTGTGCTTGGGATTTGGCACAAACCTATCAAAGTTTACTGCCTTTTACCCTAGAAGAAGCCTATGAAGTGGCTGACACCATAGAGCGGATGGAGTTAACCCAATTACCTGATGAATTAGGTGATTTGCTCTATCAAGTGGTGTTTTATTGTCAATTAGGTAAAGAGCAGGGCTTATTTGATTTCGATACTGTGACTGAGCGAATTTGTCGCAAGTTGATTCGCCGCCACCCCCATGTGTTTGCCGATGCCATAGGCGCAACCAGTGCAGCGGCGGCCAAACATGATTGGGAGCAAATTAAAATCGCTGAGCGCCAGCAACAACAATTACTATCGCAGCTTGATGATATTCCTAAAGCGCTCCCTCAATTGAAACGCGCCTTAAAAATTCAGCAGCGCGTGGCCCAAGTAGGTTTTGATTGGCCAGATCTTGACCCTGTGGTGGATAAAATTCATGAAGAAATTGCTGAAGTGCTGGCCGAAGTGCATGCCGAAAAAATTGAGCAAGCCAAAGTCATGGATGAAGTGGGTGACTTATTGTTTGCTGTGGTTAATTTAGCGCGCCACTTAAAGGTTGATCCTGAGCAAGCGCTGCAAGGCGCTAATGCCAAATTTGAGCAAAGATTTCGTTTAGTTGAGCAACAAGTGCTGCAATCCGAACGCAAAATTGAGCACCATAGCTTAGAAGAGCTTGAAAATTACTGGCAGCAGGCGAAAAGAGATTTGGTATCACAACGCTCGTAATAAAAGCGATTTTTTACGCTAGAAGTTTGGCGTTTTAGCCAAACTTTGATAGACTACTGCCCCGTCCTGGCGCTCCTTTTCAAGCGCCTTTTTCCTATTCTTATTTCTCAGGTTCAGCATGACTACAAGGTATATCTTCGTTACAGGTGGTGTAGTTTCATCATTAGGTAAAGGCATTGCAGCCGCGTCTTTGGCAGCGATATTAGAGGCACGGGGCCTAAACGTAACCATAATGAAGCTGGATCCTTACATCAACGTCGATCCAGGTACTATGAGCCCGACTCAGCACGGCGAAGTATTCGTGACTGAAGATGGTGCAGAAACAGATCTGGACTTGGGTCACTATGAGCGTTTCATCCGTACTAAGATGAACCGTCGCAACAACTTCACTACTGGTCGTATTTATGAAGAAGTACTTCGTAAAGAGCGTCGTGGTGATTACCTGGGTGCCACCATTCAGATTATTCCTCACATCACGAATGCCATTAAAGAAAAAGTATTAGCCGGTGGTGAAGGGCATGATGTTGCTATCGTTGAGATTGGCGGCACGGTTGGTGATATCGAGTCACTGCCATTCTTAGAATCAATCCGTCAGTTAGCGGTTGAGCTGGGTCGTGAGCGTAGCTTGTTTATGCATTTGACTCTGGTGCCATTTATTGGCCCAGCGCAAGAAGTGAAAACTAAGCCGACTCAACACTCAGTAAAAGAACTGCGTTCAATCGGTATTGCTCCGGATATTTTAGTATGTCGCGGCGATCGCGCTGTGCCTGCTACTGAGCGAGCTAAGATTTCGCTGTTCTGTAACGTTGAAGAGAAAGCGGTTATTTCTCTGCGCGATGTTGATAGCATTTACAAAATTCCAGCCCTGCTACGCTCGCAAGGCTTAGATGAAATAGTGGTACGTCGCTTCCATTTAGATTGCCCAGAAGCGGATTTGTCTGAGTGGGAAAACGTTATTTATCAAGAAGCCAATCCAAATGCCGAAGTGACTATTGGTATGGTAGGTAAATATATTGAATTGCCAGACGCTTATAAGTCTGTCAATGAAGCATTAAAGCATGCGGGTCTTAAGAACCGCGTGACAGTAAACATTAAGTACATAGATTCACAAACTGTTGAAGCCAAAGGCGCAGATGAGATGCTGGCTGGTTTAGACGGTATCTTAGTACCAGGCGGTTTCGGCGAGCGTGGCATTGAAGGTAAAATCATGGCGGCGAAATATGCCCGTGAGAATAACCTGCCATATTTTGGTATCTGTTTAGGTATGCAAGTAGCCTTGATTGAATTTGCCCGTAACGTTGCTGGTATGGAAAAAGCGCATTCAAGCGAGTTTAACCGTAACTCTCCATTCCCTGTGGTTGGCTTAATCACAGAATGGATTGATGAAGACGGTAATATTGAGCAGCGTCATGAAGCTTCTGATTTAGGTGGCACCATGCGTTTAGGTGCACAGTTATGTCACTTGTTACCTGGCACTAAAGCTGCTGAAGCTTATGGCAGTGATACCTGTATCGAGCGTCATAGACATCGCTATGAAGTTAACAACAAGTATGTGGCTGAGCTTGAAAAAGCCGGGTTAGTATTTAGTGGTTTGTCTTCTGACCGTAAACTGGTTGAAATGATTGAGCTGCCAAATCATCCTTGGTTTGTGGCGGGTCAATTCCATCCAGAATTTACTTCGACACCGCGTGATGGTCATCCATTATTTGAAGGTTTCGTAGCGGCGTCAGCCGCTTATCAGAAGCGCCAAAACGACTAAGTTGACTCATAACAAACCGGCCAATTAAATGGCCGGTTTTTTTTTGCTGTATTTTTCGGCATTCGATGCTAATTATCTGTTTATATGACTTGAAAAGCAGAACGTTGCCCTAATATTGATTACACTAGGTAGCGAAAATATAAATCCATGAGCGCTTTATGGATTTATGTTTTTATTTTTACTTTTTATTTTTAATTTATGTTGAGGATTATATGGCGAAGATTATCAATGTGTTAGGTCGTGAAATCATGGACTCACGTGGTAACCCTACAGTTGAAGCAGAAGTTCATCTTGAAGGTGGCTTTATCGGTATGGCTGCAGCACCGTCTGGTGCCTCTACTGGTAGCCGTGAAGCGTTAGAATTACGTGATGGTGATAAAGCTCGTTATTTAGGCAAAGGTGTATTGCAAGCGGTTGCTAACATCAATGGTCCTATTCGCGCTGCCTTAGTTGGTCAAGATGCGACGGCTCAAGCCAACTTAGATCGGATAATGATCGATTTAGATGGTACTGAGAATAAAGACAAGTTAGGTGCCAATGCTATTTTGGCCGTATCGTTAGCGGCTGCTAAAGCGGCGGCAATGAGCAAAGGCATTCCATTATACGCCCACATCGCTGAACTGAATGGTACTCCAGGCCAGTACAGCATGCCTGTGCCTATGATGAACATCTTAAACGGTGGCGAACACGCAGATAACAACGTTGATATTCAAGAGTTTATGGTGCAGCCTGTTGGCGCTAAGAATTTCCGCGAAGCCTTACGCATGGGCGCTGAAATCTTCCATAACCTCAAGAAAGTATTGTCTGCCAAAGGCATGAGCACTTCTGTAGGTGATGAAGGTGGTTTTGCACCTAACTTAGCCTCTAACGCTGATGCATTAGCCATTATTAAAGAAGCTGTAGAAGTGGCCGGTTACCAATTGGGTACTGACGTGACTTTAGCACTGGATTGCGCTGCGTCTGAATTTTACAAAGAAGGCCAGTATAACTTAGCCGGTGAAGGTAAAATCTTCAGCGCCAATGAGTTCTCGGAATTCCTCAAAAGCTTAACTGAGCAATACCCAATTGCTTCTATTGAAGATGGCTTAGATGAGTCTGATTGGGATGGCTGGGCGTACCAGACCAAGATCATGGGCGATAAGATCCAATTAGTGGGCGATGATTTATTTGTTACCAACACTAAGATTTTAGAACGCGGCATTAAGAACAACATTGCTAACTCAATTCTGATTAAGTTTAACCAGATTGGTTCTCTGACTGAAACCTTAGCTGCTATCCGTATGGCTAAAGAAGCAGGTTACACTGTAGTTATTTCTCATCGCAGTGGTGAAACTGAAGATGCCACTATTGCTGATTTAGCCGTAGGTACTGCTGCTGGCCAAATCAAGACTGGCTCACTGTGCCGCTCTGATCGCGTAGCTAAGTACAACCAGTTACTGCGCATTGAAGAGCAACTGGGCGAGAAAGCTCCTTATTTAGGCCGCGCCGAGATCAAAGGCAAAGCATAATCGTTAAATTTTTTCGTTAATATAAAAAAGGCCGCAACTATGCGGCCTTTTTGTTGTAAAATCAGCGCCACTTATACCTTAAAATCTTGAGCCAAGATGAAACGTTTTGTGTTGCTATTAGTGGTACTGCTGGCCATTTTACAATACCGATTATGGTTCGGTGATAATAACGTGCCGCAGTATTTTCAATTAGAACAACAAATTAAGACTCAACAAAACAGCAATGCCAAGCTGGTTGAGCGTAACGACATCTTGCGCGAAGAAATCAATGATTTACGCCGTGGTACTGGTGCGATTGAAGAGCGAGCTCGCAACGAGCTCGGTATGGTTAAAGATGGCGAAACCTTCTACCGTATTGTCGGCTCGACGGCGGCTAAATAATTATCAAGCGCTATTTGGAGATAATCCATGAGTCAAATCGAGTCTAGGCTGGGTGGGGTTGTTGCGGTAGTACCTGCGGCCGGGATTGGAAGTCGCATGGGTGCTGCTATGGCTAAACAGTATTTAGCTTTGGGTCAGCAAACCATATTGGCTCATACCTTAGATGCCTTGTTAGCTCATCCTGCCATAGAAAAAATAGTCGTGGCACTGCATCCACAAGATGATCACTTTCAAGACTTAAGCCAAAGTCGTGATCCTAAAGTCGTAACTGTTATTGGCGGCGGCGAGCGCGCTGACTCAGTATTAGCCGCGTTGCAATGGATAACGCAGCATTACCCGCAAGACAATAATATTTGGGCATTAGTGCATGATGCGGCCAGACCTTGCGTGCGGCGCGTGGATATCGATAATCTGTTAGATAGTCGTCTGACCTTCCCGCAAGGCGCGATTTTAGCCGCGCCCGTGCGCGATACTATGAAACGCGCCAATAGCGATGGCACTATTAATACCACTGAGTGTCGTGAAGCCCTGTGGCATGCCTTAACGCCGCAGTTATTTAAGGCTGATGAATTAGCCAGCAATTTAGTGGCTGCGTTAGCGGCCAAGGTGGCTGTTACAGATGAAGCTTCAGCCATGGAGTGGGCGGGCATAGCCCCAGGTTTAGTGTCAGGTCATAGCGATAATATCAAGGTCACACACCCAGATGATTTAGCATTAGCAGGCTTGTTGCTTAATGCCCAAGGGCGCTAATCCTTAAGGAGTAATGATGAAAATTCGTATTGGTCATGGCTTTGATGTCCATAAATTTGGCGCCGAGCGGCCATTAATCTTGTGCGGCGTGACTGTGCCCTATGACAGTGGCTTAATTGCTCATTCCGATGGCGATGTGGTCTTGCATGCCATTAGTGATGCCTTGTTAGGTGCCTTAGCCTTAGGTGATATCGGTAAGCATTTTCCTGATACCGACGCGCAATTTGCAGGCGCCGATAGTCGCGTACTCTTAAGACATTGCTACCAGCTAGTGTTAGCCAAAGGGTTTGAGCTCGGTAATCTTGATGTCACAGTTATTGCACAGGCGCCTAAGATGGCACCCTATATTGAAGCCATGCGTCACGTATTAGCAAAGGATTTGCTGACGGATATTGAGAATATCAATGTCAAAGCTACGACCACTGAAAAGTTAGGTTTTACCGGTCGTAAAGAAGGTATTGCAGTTGAGGCTGTGGTGCTAGTGAATTCTATTTCGAACATGGCCTAAGTGCCAGGAATCCCAATGAGCATAAACAGCTTAACTTATTTACATGGCAAGCCTGCCATTACTGTTGATATTCGCACTGAAAACGCTGATTTCCAGGTGCAAGAAATTTTACCTTTCCTACCAAGCGGTGAAGGTGAGCATCATTTATTGCACATTCGTAAGAATGGCTTAACCACAGTGATGGTTGCTAAGTTATTGGCTGAATTTGCTAAGGTTCATCCGAAAGAAGTGACCTATGCCGGTCAAAAAGATAAAAATGCTATTACTGAACAGTGGTTTGGTGTGCGTATTCCTGGAAAAGACACGCCTGAGTGGGCGCAGTTAAATTCTGATGAAATCACCATTTTAGCCAGCAGCCGTCACGGCAAAAAACTGCGCATTGGCGCCTTAAGCGGCAACCGTTTTCAACTGGTACTGCGTCAAGTGAGTGATGTTGATGCCTTACTTGAACGAGTGACTGTATTGGCTGAAACTGGCGTACCTAACTATTTTGGTGAACAGCGCTTTGGTCATAATGGCAGTAACTTACGCGGCGCCTTAGCCATGTTTGGTGGCCGTAAAGTTAAAGATAGAAACAAGCGCAGCATGTATTTATCGGCCAGCCGTTCTGATTTGTTTAATCAGGTGGTATCAAGCCGTTTAGCGCAGCACGGTACTCAGCCATTAGCCGGTGATTGCGTGATGTTAAGTGGTAGTCGTAGCTTCTTCACCGTTGAACAATGGGATGACACCTTAACTGAGCGTTTAGCAGAGAAAGATATTCAGTTATCAGCACCTTTATGGGGACGCGGCGCCTTAGCTTCACAAGCTGATGCTTTAGCATTAGAGCAAGCCGCCTTAGTTGATTACGCCGCTCACTGTAATGGTTTAGAGCAAGCTGGCTTAGATCAAGAGCGCCGTACTTTATTACTGCGCCCAGAAGGCTTAAAAGCTAAAGCGTTAAACAATGACACAATACAACTTGAGTTCATGTTACCTGCTGGCTGTTTTGCCACTGCGGTACTGCGGGAATTATGTGAATATCAAGACGTACAAGAAATGCAGTTTCAAGCCCTGATGGCTGAAAAAGACAAGTTGAAACAGGAAGCGCAGCAGGATGCAGATCCTAGTTAGTAATGATGATGGCGTGCAAGCGCCAGGCATTGCCGCATTAACCAATGCCTTGTCGTTATTAGGTCAGGTGCTCACTGTAGCACCTGATCGTAATTGCTCGGCCGCGAGTAATTCATTAACCTTGACCAATCCTTTACGGATCCATAGGTTAGATAACGGCTATATCCAAGTGAATGGTACCCCAACCGATTGCGTCCATTTAGCTATTCGTGAATTATGCCCAAGTGAACCTGATATTGTGGTTTCTGGCATTAATGCTGGCGCCAATATGGGCGATGATACTTTATATTCAGGTACCATAGCCGCAGCAATGGAAGGGCGATTTTTAGGCTATCCAGCCATAGCCATTTCCTTGGTCGGACGCGAGCTCGTTCATTATGATAGTGCGGCGTGGTACGCCCACCGCATAGTGCAAGGGCTATTGTCTCAGCCTTTGAGTGGTAATCAAATTCTGAATGTTAATGTGCCAGATTTGCCGTTAGAGAAAATTAAAGGCATTAAAGTCACCAGATTAGGCGCTCGCCATAAAGCTGAGGGGATAGTGGCTACCACAGATCCCGCTGGGCGGCCAATTTTTTGGCTAGGTCCACCTGGTGCTGTGCAAGATGCTGGTGAAGGCACTGATTTTGATGCGATTAATCAAGGCTATGTATCTATTACACCACTCACAGTGGATTTAACTGCGTATCAACAACTGTCATCACTTAACGATTGGGTGCAAGCATTATGAAGCCAGTGTCGCTTGCGGCGGCTCAGCATTTAGCCACAAAACTCAAGCAGGCAGGGATCCAAAATCCTCAGGTGTTAAAAGCCGTTGCGAGCACGCCAAGAGATTGGTTTGTCGACCCCGCCCTGGTGAGTCGCGCCTTTGATAATACCGCCTTGCCGATTGGTCAGGGGCAAACCATATCTCAGCCTTATACTGTGGCGCGCATGACTGAGATTTTGTTGCATGAAAATCCGCAAACCGTGTTAGAAATTGGTACAGGTTCAGGTTATCAAGCCGCGATCTTAGCCTCGTTAGTGCCGAAGCTCTTTACTGTTGAGCGGATAAAAAGCTTACAAATCCAAGCAAGACAAAGGCTTAAACGCTTAAATCTACATAATGTTGCTTTTAAATATGGTGACGGTTGGCAAGGCTGGGCTAATCGTGGTCCCTTTGATGCGATCATGGTGACCGCGGCAGCGGCGGTTATTCCTGAGGCATTATTGTCGCAACTTGCACTCAATGGCCGTTTATTACTGCCAATAGGCAAGGATGAGCAACATTTATTGTTAATTCGGCGTACTGCTGAAGGTTTTGTGCAGCAACGTATCGAAGCTGTTAAGTTTGTGCCCTTAGTTGCAGGTTCGTTGGCATAAGTGCTTCTAGTGCCACGGTTGTAACTAGAACAACGACTTGCACTACGCGCTATGACAATCACAGCGATAACGATTAAAAGGATAATATTGTTTTGTTAAATGTGAGGGCTTACGGCATTGGCTTATTATTGAGCATATTAATATCTGGCTGTAGCTTACAGTCACATAAGCCTGCACCTGTGGTTAGCTTGTCACATGATAAAAATCGATGGCATCAAAAGGGCTCAATTGCAGGTAAGAGCTATACAGTTAAAAAAGGCGATACCTTGTATTCTATCGCTTGGGGAGCTGGTACAGATTTTGCTGATCTAGCAAAATTAAATAAATTACATAGCCCTTATATAATTTATCCTGGTCAGCAGCTTAGATTAAGAACAAGTGTTAAAAAATCAAAGACTTCAAACAATAAACTTGCGACTAATTCAACGGTTAATAAATCAGTAGTCAGTCAAAAGACTGATAGCAAAGCTGCGAAAAATAACCTGAGTAATGATAAAAATCATAAGCTTGCTGCTAATTCAGCTTCAGTTAATAATTCTGCTCCAACCACAAAGAAAGTGCTTGCGTCAAGTACCTCGCCCACGTACTCTGTTACAAATGCTCAACAAGATGTTAACCGAGATATCAACAGACCTGATCTGACTGTCCCGTCAGCAGTGAGTCGTTGGAGTTGGCCTGTGAAAGGTCGCTTAATTGGTCGGTTTTCTGCTACCGAGCAGGGAAATAAAGGGATAAAAATCGCTGGGAATAGAGGCGATGTGATTGGCGCAGCAGCAGCTGGAAGAGTGGTTTATGCGGGTAATGCATTAAGAGGCTATGGCAACTTAGTGATTATCAAACATAGCGATGACTACTTGAGTGCTTATGCTCACGCAGACAGTACCCTAGTGAAAGAAAAACAGCCGGTACAAGCTGGGCAAGCGGTCGCAAAAATGGGTAGTACAGGCACTAATTCGGTAATGTTACATTTTGAAATTCGTTACCATGGTGCCTCAGTAGACCCACTGAAATTTTTACCTAAACAATAATTTAGTTTAGACGCCAATTTGGCAGCGGAGGAAAAACAAGTGCAGTAGTTTTGTAATTACATGTCAGGTTAGGGAGCTAAAATATGAGCCGTATTAATAATACTGTTAGCGCAGACGAGCTTGTAGATGTGACCCTAGATATGGCCGAAGAAGCATTTGAGGCAACATCTAGAGAACATACGGAAGAAATTGATAATCAAGTGCAGGAAGACCTGCAAAAAAATCTAGATGCAACACAACTCTATCTTAGTGAAATAGGTTTCTCGCCGTTATTAACTGCGGAAGAAGAAGTGTACTTTTCACGCAAATCTCTTAAAGGTTGTCAAAAATCGCGTAATCGTATGATTGAAAGCAATCTACGCTTAGTGGTTAAAATCGCCCGTCGTTATAATAATCGTGGTTTAGCGTTACTCGATTTAATCGAAGAAGGTAACTTAGGCTTAATTCGCGCTGTTGAAAAATTTGATCCAGAACGAGGTTTTAGATTTTCAACCTATGCCACTTGGTGGATTAGGCAGACGATTGAGCGTGCTATCATGAATCAAACGCGTGCAATACGCTTACCTATTCATGTGGTCAAAGAGTTAAACGTTTACTTACGTACAGCGCGTGAATTAGCTCATAAACTTGACCATGAACCGACCGCTGAAGATATTGCCGCTAAGCTTAATCTTGATAGTGGTGATGTTAGTCGCATGCTCAAGCTGAATGAAAAAATTACTTCAGTCGATACGCCCTTGGGCGGTGATAACGAAAAAGCTCTGCTTGATGTGTTAGCCGATGATGATCGCGTTGGCCCAGATTACCAAGTGCAAGATGAAGATATGCGTCATTCTGTGGTCGATTGGCTGAATGAACTTAATAGTAAGCAAAGAGAAGTACTTGCGCGTCGCTTTGGTTTACTTGGCTATGAACCTTCCACTCTTGAAGATGTGGGTGCTGAAATTGGTTTAACCCGTGAGCGGGTGCGTCAAATTCAAGTTGAAGCCTTAAAGCGTTTAAAAGAACTGTTGAGTAGTCAAGGATTGTCGGTTGAGACCATCTTTAGAGAAAGCTTTTAAACACGGATAGGAAATAGGAATTAACTCTTATAAAAATGCTTGAATAACAACCTGACATGCAAGAAATTGTTTTTAGACTAAGTTATCCGTTCTACGAAAATTAAAAACTATTGCGAAGTAAAAGTAGTGTGTAAAACCTAGCCTGTAGCTAATAAAAACCAGTCATAATGTTGACTGGTTTTTTTATTCGTGACGATTAATAACACAGCGATTATGTCGATAGTATCGTCAATGTCAAAGCATTAAGCATTAAGCATTAAGCATTAAGCATTAAGCATTAAGCATTAAGCATTAAGCCATTAGCGCTTTAAGCTCGTAGAGTTTTGCTAGCGCTTGGCGCGGCGATAAACTATCAGGATCAAGTGCGACTAAATAGTTTTCAATTTGCTCAACGTCATTGATTTTCTGTAATTGCTGTAGGCTTAAATTAGTTACTGGGCTTAATGAGTTAGGCTCCTTATGATGAGCCAGCTGCTCCAACTCTTTTAATTTAAGGCTTGCAGCGCGAATAACGCTTTGCGGCACACCAGCTAAGGCAGCGACTTGTAAGCCATAACTTTTGCTTGCCGCGCCTTCTTGTACTGCGTGCATAAAAGCTATGGTGTCGCCATGTTCTATGGCATCTAAATGCACATTTTTCACCTGCGCAAGTTGCTCTGGCAGTGCAGTTAATTCAAAGTAGTGAGTGGCAAATAACGTCATTGAACCAAGCTTTTTCGCCAAGTAATCTGCTGCTGACCAAGCGAGGGATAGGCCGTCGTAAGTTGAGGTTCCGCGGCCAATTTCATCCATTAATACCAAAGAATTTTTAGTGGCATTATGTAAAATATTGGCAGTTTCTGTCATCTCCACCATAAAGGTTGAGCGGCCTGAGGCTAGGTCGTCCTGCGCGCCAATGCGGGTAAAAATGCGATCAATTGGGCCAATAGTGGCACTTTGCGCTGGTACAAAGCTACCTATGTGAGCCATCAAGGTAATGAGGGCTGTTTGGCGCATGTAAGTGGACTTACCGCCCATATTGGGACCCGTTACAATCAGCATGCGCCGCTGCTCGTTTAATTGCACTGGGTTGGCAATGAAGGGATCTTTACTGACGTGCTCAACCACAGGGTGGCGACCTGCCTCGATATTTATGCCTAACTCATCGCTTAATACTGGGCAGCAATAGTTCTGGGTTTCAGCGCGTTCGGCAAAGTTTGCCAATACGTCTAATTGTGCTGATGCTAACGCTGAATCTTGTAATAAGTGTAATTGCGGCAGCAATTGGTCAAATAAGGCTTCCCATAATTGCTTTTCAAGGGTTAAGGCGCGGCCTTGGCTTGAAAGCACTTTCTCTTCATATTCTTTAAGCTCAGGGGTGATATAGCGCTCGGTATTCTTAAGGGTTTGACGGCGCTGATAGCTTAATGGCACTTGCCCAGATTGTAAGCGGCTCACTTCAATATAATAACCATGAACGCGGTTATAACCGACTTTTAAGGTCGAAATACCGGTATTGGCTTTCTCGCGAATTTCAAGCTGCTCTAAATAATCGGTAGCCCCTGTGCTTAATTGGCGCCATTCATCAAGTTCTGCATGATAACCGTCACGAATAACGCCACCATCGCGAATAAGCACTGGTGGATTATCAACAATTGCGCGCGACAGTAATTCAAGCTCAGCAGGGAATTCCCCTAATAGTGAACATAAGCGTTGTAAGTGCGGAGCCTTAGCGCAACTCAGTAATTGCTGCAATTCTGGCAAAATAGCTAATGCTTGTCTGAGACGAGCAAGATCGCGCGGGCGAGCTGTGCGCAGTGCTACTCGAGCCAAAATACGTTCAATATCACCAAGACCTTGTAATGGGCTGCGTAGGTCATGGCTTAAGCCGGTATCTAGCAGCTCACCAACAGCTTGATGACGTGAGCGAATATTGTCTTGATGGGTAAGCGGTTGATGGATCCAGCGCTGTAACATCCGACTGCCCATAGGGGTAGCGGTATTATCTAAAATCCATGCCAGCGTATGCTCTCTGTGACCGGCAAGGCTAATGGTCAGCTCAAGATTACGACGGGTGGCAGCATCAAGAATAATGCTGTCGTTAGGATTCATCTTAGTAATAGCATTAATATGGGGTAGGGCGGTGCGCTGGGTGTCTTTAACGTATTGCATCAAACAGCCTGCCGCTTGAAGCGATAAGCGCGCATCGGTAATGCCAAACCCGTGCAAATCCTTTGTGCCAAATTGATTTAACAGGCTTTGAATACAAGTGTCATAGTCAAACTCCCATTCGGGGCGACGTCTACGTCCTTTGACGTTATCTATAATATTAACTTGCGAGAAATCTTCGTTATATAGCAATTCAACTGGGCGGGTGCGCTGTAATTCGGCTTCGAGCGCCTCATTGCTATCAAGCTCAATAATACAAAAACGACCTGAGGCAACATCTAAGGTGGCGTAACCAAAGCCTTGTTTACCTTCATAAATGGCGGCGAGTAAATTGTCTTGGCGCTCTTGCAATAACGCCTCATCGGTTAAGGTGCCTGGGGTAACAATTCTTACCACTTTGCGCTCAACCGGGCCTTTACTGGTCGCGGGATCGCCTATCTGCTCACAGATAGCAACAGATTCACCTTGATGAACTAGTTTTGCCAGATAACCTTCAACCGCATGGTAAGGAATACCCGCCATAGGAATAGGATCACCACCGCTTTTGCCCCGCGCCGTTAATGAAATACCTAATAATTCCGATGCATTTTTGGCATCATCATAAAAAAGTTCATAAAAATCACCCATGCGATAAAACAATAGCATGTCAGGATGGGCGGCTTTGAGCGTCAAGTATTGACGCATCATAGGGGTGTGCTTTTCCAGTTCAGCGTTAACCATAGTCATTTTGCAAACTTCATCTTGAGTCAGGTGGAGTCAGACCTGAGGCCTGAATTTTTGTCGATTTTAGCAAGCTTTGAGGGTGAATGATGCACAGGGCTTTAACTTTCTTCGTAAGTAGAGTTAAGTCTCGTGCTAAAAAATTTTATGAAACAGGGCTTGATACTGTATGACTGTACAGTATACTAAGCCTAATTAAACGGCGCGTGACTTAATACGCGTTTAGTACCTAGATGACTTACTTGGCACTGCGTGGCCAATAACAAGGGATACACAATGAAGATAGATCCAAACAAAGAGAAAGCACTCAGTGCCGTGTTGAGTCAAATTGAAAAGCAATTTGGCAAAGGCTCAATCATGAGACTGGGCGAAGACCGCTCTATGGATGTGGAAACTATCTCAACGGGTTCATTATCATTAGACGTTGCCTTAGGTGCTGGCGGCTTACCTATGGGCCGTATTGTTGAAATTTATGGACCTGAATCTTCAGGTAAAACCACGCTGACGTTAGAAGTTATTGCTGCAGCGCAGCGCGAAGGTAAAGTCTGTGCCTTTATTGATGCGGAGCATGCACTTGACCCAATTTATGCCAAAAAACTGGGCGTAGATATTGATAACTTACTGTGTTCTCAGCCTGATACTGGTGAGCAAGCGCTGGAAATTTGTGATGCCTTAACTCGCAGTGGCGCAGTTGATGTCATCGTTGTTGACTCAGTGGCAGCATTAACCCCAAAAGCTGAAATTGAAGGCGAAATTGGTGATTCACACATGGGTTTAGCCGCTCGTATGATGAGCCAAGCTATGCGCAAACTTGCGGGTAACTTAAAGCAGTCAAACACATTACTTATCTTCATTAACCAAATTCGTATGAAAATTGGTGTTATGTTTGGTAATCCAGAAACTACAACAGGCGGTAATGCGCTTAAGTTTTATGCCTCAGTTCGTCTTGATATTCGCCGTACTGGCGCCATCAAAGATGGTGATGAAGTTGTAGGTAACGAAACTCGCGTTAAAGTGGTTAAAAATAAAATCGCTGCACCATTTAAGCAAGCTGAATTCCAAATCCTTTATGGTCAAGGTATCAACCGTACTGGCGAGTTAGTTGACTTAGGTGTTGCCCATAAACTGGTTGAAAAATCAGGTGCTTGGTATAGCTATAAAGGTGACAAAATTGGTCAAGGCCGCGCTAACGCGGGTAAGTATTTGAAAGAAAACCCAGCCATTGCAGCTGAAATTGAATCGCAACTGCGCACCTTGTTATTAACCAAGACTGATGGCGTACCAAGTGCTGGCGGCGATGAAAATATCGACTTAGAAACGGGTGAAGTGTTCTAAGAGAATGATTGCTGAGGCAAAAAATGCGCTGTTAGCCATGCTGGCGCGGCGCGACCATTCTTGTAAAGAAGTTGCTGATAAGTTAGCCAGCAAAGATTTTAGCGCTGAAGTAATAGCCAGTGTCATAGGTCAATTTCTTGATAGTGGTTATCTTGATGATGAGCGCTTTGCCAGCGCTCTAGTGAGAAGCCACATCAATAAAGGCCATGGGCCAATACGCATTCAACAAGCCATGTTTCAAAAAGGCATAGCCAAATTATTAATCGCTCAGAGTATTAATGATGCCGATTGTGATTGGTATGAGCTTGCGAAAGCTAAAGCTGTGCGTAAATATGGTGAAGCAGAAGCGCTTGATCCTAAAGAGAAAGCTAAGCGAACTCGTTATTTATTATCTCAAGGTTTCAGTTATGACCAAGTCTCTTACGCGCTTAGTGTTAATGACTCAGATTTTGATTAACGCCATGATGCTCTGAAGCCTAAGTTTGAGAGTGTTTGAGTAAATCGGCGAGCTAATCACTTAGCTAATGGCTGTGATAATAGCTATCTAAAAAATCCTTGTGTAGGTCGTAAGTTAGCTCCAATCTTTTATTATGCCCAATCTGCAAAGCTTGGGCATTTTTGTATCTGCACCATCTCATCTCATCTAATGCTTATTAAAGCTTGATAAGCAGTAAGCGTCTGGGCAACTACACCTATCTTTTAAAGTTCCATGGTAACAGGCTGTCGATATCCGGTGCTGGTTGGCACAGTTCATTAAGACAAGCCATGATGTAATCAAATGGTACTAAGCCATTGACCTTTGCCGTTTCGACAATACTGTAAAGCGTGGCACTGGCATGGGCCCCATTAGCTGTCTGACTGAATAACCAATTTTTTCGGCCAATCACAAACGGTTTTACGGCTCGCTCTGCACGATTGTTATCAATACTCAATCTGCCATCATCAACATAACGAATGAGTTTGTGCCATTGATTAGCCAGGTAATTAGCTGCCTCCATCAGTTTGGTATTACCCACTAAATTGGGCTGGTTTTGCTCAAGCCATGCTTTTAGCTTGCCTAGGATAGGCAGGCTAGCCTCTTGTCTGGCAATGTACTTTTCATCAGGACTTTTATCGTTGATGCGTGACTCTACACCGTACAGTTTTTGGATAAGGCTTAATACCATATCCGCTTTGCCGGTTTTATTTTTGCCTTGCAGCTTTTTTGCCTCGATAAATTTACGACGAGCGTGTGCCCAGCATCCCACTAGGGTTGCCTGTGTTTTTTCATAAGCTTGATATCCATCTACGTGCAAATAGCCTTGATATCCATCAAGATAATTGACCACGCAGGCGGCAGCCCGACTGTTATGGAAGTCGTAAAGCACAATATTAGGGATAGGATTATTCGGGGCTGGTGAATCTCGACCTGAGCAATAGACCCACATGTAGCTGTTTACTTTATCGGATTTCACCACTTTTAATGGCGTTTCATCCGCAAACAACGTGGGCTGTTTTAACAACTCTGTTTTAAGCCGTTCAACTAATGGTGCGAAGAGGGTGGCTGATTTGTCTATCCAGCTGCTCATTGTCTGGCGACTGAGCTCAATGCCATATTGCTTAAACATCGCTTCCTGGCGATAAAGCGGTAACCCGTATTGATATTTACTGGTGATAAGCTGACTGAGTAAACTGCTTGTAGCAATGCCTTTATTGATTGGCATCGCTGGCATTGAGGCTTGTTTAATCGGCGTTTGAGTCGAGGATTTATCACAGTGGCGGCAAGCGTATTTAGGCCTAATGTGCTCAATCACTTTGATTTTGGCTGGAATAAACTCAAGCTTTTCTGATTTATCCTCGCCCATTTTATGTAACTCACCGCCACAGCAATCACAGGTCTTATCGGTGATATCATGGATAACTTGCTCGCGAGGTAAGTCTTTTGGCAGTGGCTTACGCACAGGCTTTTTGCGGGTATAGCTAATGGTTTGTTGCTCGGCCTCAATGGCTTCAACAATCTCTTCCACTTCATTGAATAACTCGCCTTGCCCAACAAAGCCTTCAGCACTTTTGCCGAATTGTTTTTGTTGAGCCAAGCGCCAGCGCTCTTCCAAGGCTGCGATGAGTGCATCCTTCTGCGCTAACAGTTTTTCAAGTTCAGCAATGCGCTGTGTAAGGGCGAGTTCATTTTTCATGACGCCTATGTTAAGGCATATCGAAAGGCTTTGTAGTGCTAATTGACCTTGTTTTGATGATCATCAATTGATCGCAAATATTAAAGTAGTTGCTTACCCGTCACATCAATTTTACTGTGGCCAATGACATCATAACCCCCTAATAACCAGTGTAATTGCTGCTCGGTTAATGTCATTGTGGGTGACATGAGTTTGGGCCATTTGAACTTATGCTTATCTAATCGCTTATACCACAGCGCAAAGCCAGTGTTATCCCAATAAAGTAATTTGAGTTTGTCACGGCCTTTATTACAAAATACAAATAGCGCACCACTGAGCACCGGTAGTTCAAGCTCGGCTTCGACTAAGGCGGCTAATCCATTAATCGATTTACGAAAATCGACAGCATCGGCACATAAATAGACGGAAGGCACATCAACAAACATCCTCATGCCATTAGCCCCTTAATGATGGTAAGGATATCCGTTGTTGCTAAATCCGCTGAAAGAGTGAGTTGGCCAGTTCGGGTATCAAACAGCACTGGGTGTTGATGAGTTTGCGTGCAGACTTCAGTGGTGGTTTGTTTTAGTTGTATAAAGCGTGATTGAGTAACGTGAGATGTTTGCTCTGACACGCTTGGCTGGTACTGTTGCTTACCCAGTAAAGCGCGCTGTTTATAATAGGTGGTAATCGAGACATTATGTTGCTGGCAAAATTCGATATTAGTGCCACTAAAAGTATTGCGTTGTAAAAGTAACTGTCGCCACTGCTGACTTGTTTTGTGAGTTGTCATCACCTGCTCCAAATTTATCAATGAGCAGATATTTTCAAATAATCAGATTAACGATGCGAGGTGTGGTTCGCTGGACGGTTACGATAAGCACAGCAATAATCACTTGCATAACGCTCATTTCAATCCACCGAATATCATCACTGAGAGATGATATTAATGTACGTTTGCAGACGGCATTAGATAGGTATCAATTCCATAACCTACCTAAGCGACAGGAAAATTTAGTGATGCTAGCGATTAGAACATCATGGACTCGCAACTTATCTATGCTTGGGTATATAATGCTGCGCAATATCATAGGCTAGTGCTTACACCAGTTAGCCAAATTTTAGTGTATCCAATTCAGGAAGATTTCATGTATCAAACCACTGCAGAGCTAAGAAGCGCTTTTTTAGCATTTTTCGGCAAACATGGTCACCAGATAGTCGACAGCAGTTCGCTGGTGCCAGGCAACGATCCGACCTTGCTTTTTACCAATGCAGGGATGAACCAGTTTAAAGACCTATTTTTGGGCATGGAAAAGCGTAGCTATAACCGCGCGACATCCTCTCAGCGTTGTGTCCGTGCTGGTGGTAAACATAACGACTTAGACAATGTTGGTTATACCGCCCGTCACCATACTTTTTTTGAAATGCTGGGTAACTTCAGTTTTGGTGATTATTTTAAGCAAGATGCAATCCGATTTGCTTGGTCATTTTTAACTGAAGAACTGAAATTACCGAAAGAAAAATTGTGCGTCACCATTTATGAAACCGATGATGAAGCCTATGGCATTTGGTTGAATGAAATTGGTGTACCTGCCGAAAATATTATTCGTATTGGCGATAATAAAGGTGCAGCATACGCTTCAGATAACTTCTGGCAAATGGGTGATACCGGTCCATGTGGTCCATGTACTGAAATTTTCTATGATCATGGCGAACACCACTGGGGCGGTCGTCCAGGCACTCCAGAAGAAGATGGCGATCGTTATATTGAGATCTGGAATATTGTATTCATGCAGTATAACCGTCAGTCAGATGGCACCATGGATTTACTGCCAAAGCCGTCAGTAGATACAGGTATGGGTCTTGAGCGTATTGCCGCCATTATGCAAGGCGTACACTCAAACTATGAAATTGATATCTTCCAGAAGTTAATTCATAAAGCGGCTGAAATCATTGGTACTGATGATATTAACAACCCATCACTGCGAGTGATTGCTGACCATATTCGTTCATGCGCTTTCTTAGTGGCTGATGGCGTTATGCCATCAAACGAAGGCCGTGGTTATGTACTGCGCCGCATTATTCGCCGCGCTGTACGTCATGGTAATAAGCTGGGTGCGTCAGATGTGTTCTTCTATCGTTTAGTGCCAACCTTGATTGAAGCTATGGGCGATGCAGCTCAATTAATGGCTGCCAACCAAGAGCTAGTTGAAAAAGCCTTAAAGGCCGAAGAAGAGCAGTTTGGTCGTACTTTAGAGCGTGGTTTAGGTATTTTAGATCAAGCTTTAGAAGCGCTGGATGGCAAAACCTTAGATGGCGAAACAGTCTTTAAGTTATATGACACTTATGGCTTCCCAGTGGATTTAACTGCCGATGTTTGCCGTGAGCGTGACATTACTGTTGATGAAGCCGGTTTTGAAGCCGCTATGGCAGAGCAGCGCCGCCGCGCGCAAGCTGCGGGACAATTTAGCGCTGATTACAACGCAGCCCTTAAAATTGATACTCACACAGAGTTTTGTGGATATGAGCAATTAACCGCTAAATCAGTAGTGACAGGCCTTTATGTGGCTGGCGGTGCAGTAAACAGTGTTGATGCTGGTACTGAAGCGGTAGTTGTTCTTAAGAACACTCCTTTTTACGCAGAGTCTGGCGGTCAAGTAGGTGATAAAGGTGAACTGAAATCAGCGTCAGCCTCATTCACTGTGACTGATACCCAGAAATTTGGTCAAGCCTTTGGTCATCAAGGTGTGCTGGCGACTGGCACTATTAGCTTAGGTGATAGCCTTGAAGCGATAGTTGATAACAGCTTACGTCAACGCACTGAACTTAATCACTCAGTCACTCACTTAATGCACGCCGCTTTGCGTCAAGTGTTAGGTATTCATGTGACTCAAAAAGGTTCGTTAGTGGACCCTGAGCGTTTACGTTTTGACTTCGCCCATTTTGAAGGCGTAACTCATGCGCAGTTGCAAGAAGTTGAAGTATTAGTAAATACCCAAATTCGCAATAACCATGAGTTACAGACCGCAACCATGGATATTGACGCGGCTAAAGCCAAGGGCGCTATGGCACTCTTTGGTGAAAAGTATGACAGCAATGTTCGCGTTGTAACTATGGGTGATTTCTCTATTGAATTGTGTGGTGGTACCCATGTGGGCCGCACTGGTGATATAGGCTTATTCAAAATTACTTCTGAAAGTGGTATTGCCGCTGGTGTGCGTCGTATCGAAGCTGTGACTGGCGCTGCCGCTATGGATTATGTTGCTCGCGAAGAAGCTGAGTTAGCCGCTGCCGCTGCCTTATTAAAAGCCGATAGCCATTCTCTGGTTGCAAAACTTAAAGCTCAGCTTGAAAAGTTTAAGCAAATCGAGAAAGAAAACGCTCAGCTAAAAGATAAATTAGCGGCTGCTGCCAGCGCTGACTTAGTGACTGAAGCTGTTAACGTTAACGGTATCAAAGTGCTAGTTAAGAAGCTTGATGGCGTTGAAGCGGGCGCGCTGCGCGGAATGCAAGATGAGCTTAAGCAAAAAATGCATTCAGGTATCGTGCTGCTGGCTGTCGCTAATGAGAGCAAGGTTAATTTAATCGCTGGTGTTACTAATGATTTAACTTCAAAAGTTAAAGCTGGTGAATTAGTTGCCTTAGTTGCTGCGCAAGTAGGCGGTAAAGGCGGTGGTCGTCCAGATATGGCACAGGCTGGTGGTAGTGAACCACAGAACCTTGACCAAGCATTGATTCAAGCTATGTCTTGGATCACTGAACGCCTAGCGTAAGAGGTGGTCGTGGTTAATCAACATAAGCTTAGCTGTTCAGAGCTTATTGTGAAGAAGTTTGGTGGCACTTCAGTAGGCTCAATTGAGCGTATTGAAGCTGTCGCCGAGCAGATAGCACATGCCTATCACAATGGCGAACAACAACTAATAGTGTTATCTGCAATGGCAGGCGAAACCAATCGCTTGCTATCACTGGGTGCTGCTATCAATCCACACGCCAATGCGCGTGAGATGGATATGTTAGTAGCAACGGGTGAGCAGGTGAGCATTGCCCTGATGGCGATGGCACTGCATAAGCGTGGAATTGCGGCGAGATCTTTAATTGCCGGTCAAATCAAAATCACCACAGATGCTCATCATGGCCGCGCTAAAATCGAACGCATTGATACTGAATTGCTCAATGAATTGTTAGCCGCTGATATTATTCCTATCGTGGCTGGATTTCAGGGGGTTCAGCAAGCTGATATCACAACGTTAGGGCGTGGTGGGTCAGATACGACCGCCGTGGCCTTGGCGGCAGTGCTCAACGCCAAAGAATGCCAAATCTATACGGATGTAGCCGGTGTATTTACCACAGACCCTAATCTTGAAGCTAATGCCATTAAGTTAGCCAAAATAAGTGTTGATACCATGTTTGAAATGGCAAGGCACGGCGCTAAAGTATTGCATCCAGATTCAGTGGATTACGCTAGACGTTACCAAGTACCGCTTCGAGTATTATCGAGTTTTGAGCAAGGCAGTGGCACCTTAATTGTCCCAAGTTCATTGGTGGACGAGTCCGGTCAAGTGGTTGGTATGGCGGTTAGTCGCTCGCAAGTCGTGATACATCTCAGCTCAGTACATAATAGTGAGCAGGTGTGGGATAACATCACTACTGAATTAAATGAGTTAGGAATAGAAACTAATTTACTGACTAAATCGAATACTAGCACTTCAAGTTTAAGTTTTACCGTTGATAAGTCGTGGTTAGACGCTGTATTACTTAAGCTAGAAACTATGACGCAGCAGCAAAAAATTGCGCCTGTTAAATATGTGGACAATCAGGTAAGATTGTCATTGATAAGTAATGGTTTACTTAATCAAGTGGATGTAATGAGCAAAGCGCAGGGTGAATTAAACAATATTGATGTTGATGTTAATCTGATGTCGGCGTCAGGCGCTAAAGTTGCCATGGTGTTCTGTGAGAGTAAGCTTAATGTTGCGATTCGTACATTACATAATGCTTTTCAGTTAAATAACCAATAATTAAATCGTTGTTTTAGTGTTGGCTACTATTATTTTGTACTAAGCTGACTTTATAATAAGCTGAACTTAATGAACTAAGTACCAAGCGAATAGCAATTGGAACTAAAGGAGCAATCGAATGCTGATTTTGACTCGCCGCGTAGGTGAAACACTAATGATTGGTGATGAAGTGACCGTCACCGTTTTAGGAGTAAAGGGCAATCAAGTGCGTATTGGCGTGAATGCACCTAAAGAAGTTTCTGTGCACCGTGAAGAGATCTATCAAAGAATTCAAAATGAAAAAGCTACCCCTACTGAAGGCGGTAACTTTTAATTTACCCTACCTTATTAACCCTAGCCATTTGCCAGCGTTAGTAATCCGATAGAAGAGTCAGTCTTTTACTGGCTTTTTTTATACCTGAAATTTACCTATCAGTCGTTTTTAGTCGTTTTATTCCAATCAGCGTTAATTAAACCAGTATTGAACTCGGTTTTATCTGTGCCCTACCTGCTATTTCTTTCAAATGACTTTTTATTGTTTAGCTGTAATTTTAAGCGAATCATGTCTTATTATATAAGGGCTTGCATATATTCTCAGCGATATGATTAAAAACAGGACAAACGAAATTTGTTTTCGAAAAATGGTTTGACTTATTTTCGTCAAACAGTAATATGTGCGCCAAGAAACGGAGAGGTGGCCGAGTGGCCGAAGGCGCTCCCCTGCTAAGGGAGTATGGGCTTTAACTCCCATCGAGGGTTCGAATCCCTCCTTCTCCGCCATTTCTTGATTGTAAGTTTAAGTTGCGCATGTAGCTCAGCTGGATAGAGTACCTGGCTACGAACCAGGTGGTCGGAGGTTCGACTCCTTCCATGCGCACCACTTAACTTATAATGATGATCCGAATGCGCATGTAGCTCAGCTGGATAGAGTACCTGGCTACGAACCAGGTGGTCGGAGGTTCGACTCCTTCCATGCGCACCACTTAACTTATAATGATGATCCGAATGCGCATGTAGCTCAGCTGGATAGAGTACCTGGCTACGAACCAGGTGGTCGGAGGTTCGACTCCTTCCATGCGCACCATCTTAGTTTATCTAAGTGTTTGGTTTCATAATTTCTCAAATGCGCATGTAGCTCAGCTGGATAGAGTACCTGGCTACGAACCAGGTGGTCGGAGGTTCGACTCCTTCCATGCGCACCAGAGAGAACAATTTGATATATAGATGCGCATGTAGCTCAGCTGGATAGAGTACCTGGCTACGAACCAGGTGGTCGGAGGTTCGACTCCTTCCATGCGCACCATCAAATGTTCAATGTATATATTTCTAAAATGCGCATGTAGCTCAGCTGGATAGAGTACCTGGCTACGAACCAGGTGGTCGGAGGTTCGACTCCTTCCATGCGCACCACAGAATACGAGACGATTTAATTGCGCATGTAGCTCAGCTGGATAGAGTACCTGGCTACGAACCAGGTGGTCGGAGGTTCGACTCCTTCCATGCGCACCAAGTTAAGTCGGAGAGGTGGCCGAGTGGCCGAAGGCGCTCCCCTGCTAAGGGAGTATGGGCTTTAACTCCCATCGAGGGTTCGAATCCCTCCTTCTCCGCCATTATTTACTATACTCGTTTGAGTGTGGTGGTTAATGAAAATTCGCGCATGTAGCTCAGCTGGATAGAGTACCTGGCTACGAACCAGGTGGTCGGAGGTTCGACTCCTTCCATGCGCACCAAATCGATAAACCCTGCTAGTAATAGCAGGGTTTTTTCGTATGTGTGGTATCTGCTTTTCACTCTCTCATCTAGTCTAAAAATCTTTGGTCTATTACTGACCACACCATTTGATGATTACGTTCGCTGATAGTTATCTATAGCTTTGTAGGGTATTGATTTATTAGCTGATGCCAGCCTATTTGTCTAAATGCATTCCTTGGCTGCTATACTGCGCTCTATTTTGTAGTTAAGGCGAGCTATGACCCATATTAGTATGATGTTTATGGCCTCATTTTTGGCCGCCACCTTATTACCTGGTGGCTCAGAAGTCTTATTAGCCGCTCTGCTCGCTAATGATGGCGCGCTGTGGTGGCAACTGGTGTTAGCGGCGACTGTGGGCAATACCTTGGGCTCTATGACCAGTTACTTGTTGGGATTTGTGGGGCGCAGAGCCATTACGCCTGAGCAAATGGCGAGTAAAGGGTATCAGCGCAGCTTAGCTGTGATTGAAAAATATGGGGTGTGGTCGTTATTGTTGGCTTGGCTGCCAGTGATTGGGGATATTTTATGCGTCATCGCCGGCTGGCTTAAATTTCCGCCGTTATTAACTGGCAGCTTAATATTTATTGGTAAACTGCTGCGTTATCTTGCGATAGCCGCCATTAGCTTGCATTGGCTTAACTGACTTGTAACACGATGTGACTGCCTAATTGCTAAGCAAGAGCTGCCCTTGTATGGTAAAAGGTCAAAATACTTAGCTGACTGGGAACTCGCTTGAGTGTTTTTAGTCTATTGATACACAAAGAATACTTAGAAAATAATTAAGGAGTTTGCCGTGAAGAAATGGATACTTGCTGCGGCTATTTCTGCAGCGTTAGTCGGCTGTGGTAATCATAATGTCAGTAGCGCCTTAGCGCCTGCGGCAAATAGTGCCCAGTTACCAGCTGGGGTGGTGTTGCTAGAAGATGCCAGCACGCCTTTGGGGCAAGTGGCGATTCCTTATAAAAAGTATCAATTGGCAAATGGCTTAATTGTCGTGTTACATCAAGACAAGTCCGATCCTTTAGTGCATGTGGATGTTACTTATCATGTGGGCTCTGGGCGGGAAGTACCTGGTCGCAGCGGTTTTGCCCATTTATTTGAACACATGATGTTCCAAGGCTCGAAAAATGTCGGCGATGAGCAGCATTTTAAAGTAGTGACAGAAGCTGGCGGTACGCTAAACGGCACCACCAATACTGATAGAACCAATTACTTTGAAACTGTGCCTAGCAACCAGCTTGAAAAAATGTTGTGGCTGGAATCGGATCGCATGGGATTCTTCTTACCAGCGTTAACCTCTGAAAAGTTTGAAGTGCAGCGTGAAACCGTCAAGAATGAGCGCGGCCAAAGGGTTGATAATCAACCTTATGGGCGTATGTATGAGCGCTTTGATCAAGCCTTTTATCCTGCAGGACACCCTTATTCTTGGCCTGTGATTGGTTGGCCTGATGATTTAAATCGCGCCACAGTTGATGATGTACGCAGTTTCTTTAAACGTTGGTATGGACCCAATAACGCGACCTTAACCATAGGTGGTGATTTCGACGAGGCCACCACTCTAGCTTCAGTCAATAAGTACTTTGGTGAGATCCCGCGCGGTCCTGAAGTGGAAACCATGGCCAAAGTGCCAGTCACTTTAGATGCCACTCGCTATATCTCGATGGAAGATAAAGTTCATTTACCTTTGCTGCGCATAGGTTTTCCAACGGTTTATGCTGGGCACCCCGATGAAGCGGCGTTAGATTTACTGTCACAAATCTTAGGTGGTGGTAAAACATCACTATTTTACAAAAACTTAGTTAAAGATGGCGTTGCGGTGCAAGCGGGAGTAGGTCATCCCTGCGCCGAGCTTTCGTGTCAGTTATTCATGTATGGCGTCGCTAATCCCGCCCAAGGCGGCAAGCTTGCGGATGTTGAGCAGCGCATGCTGGAGTCCATCGATGAGTTTGTTAAACGCGGCGTCACCGATGAAGACTTACAAAAAGCTAAAGTCCAGTTTGAAGCCGATACTATTTTTGGTTTGCAAAGTGTTAGCGGCAAGGTGGCAAAACTTGCCTATAATCAAACCTTTTTTGATAAGCCAGATTTAATCGCGGCGGATTTAACGCGCTATGAAAAAGTGACTAAAGCCGATGTTATGCGAGTCTTTGAGCAATATGTGCAAGGCAAGCCTAGGGTTGTCATGAGCATAGTCCCAGTAGGGCGCAGAGATTTAATTGCGGCCGCGGATAACTTTGTGCCGCCACCTGTGACAATTGCCGCGCAAGCTGTGGCCATGACGGTTGCAGCTTCGGATGTAACATCAAGTTTTGATCGCTCATTAATGCCAATATCAGGCGCAGCGCCATTATTGCAAGCGCCAAGCTTATGGCAAGGTAAGCTTGCCAATGGTATTGAGGTTATGGGCAGTATTAGCCAAGAAACCCCAACCACAGAAATCATAGTGTATCTTAATGGCGGCAGCAGGTTAGCGAGCGTTGAACAAGCCGGTGTTGCAAGCTTAACAGCCAGCTTACTGAATGAATCCAGCGCTAAACGCAGCACCGAAGAGTTAACCCAAGCGTTAGAGTTATTGGGCGCGAGCGTGAGCTTTTCTGCCGGTAGCGAGCAAAGCATCATACGCATTTCGGCGCTGACCGAGCAGTTAGTGCCGGTAATGGCGATAGTGGAAGAAAAGCTTTATCAGCCAGGCTTTAATGCAGCTGATTTTGAGCGGGTGAAGCAGCAAACCTTGCAAGGGTTACAGCAAGAGCAGGCCGATCCTAATACCTTGGCCGTTAACGCTTTTAATCAGTTAATGTATGGTGCAAACAACCCGCTTGGGATTAACACTAACGGGACTATCGCAAGCGTCACCGCGTTAACTTTGGCGGATGTGAAGGCTTTTTATGCCAAGCAATATCGCGCTGGCAATGCGGCTATAGTGGCAGTGACTGATTTAGACCAAGATAAACTGATGGCAGATTTAGCGGGACTAAGCCGTTGGAGTGGCGCTAAGGTTGAAACACCAGCCTTAACCTCAATGCCTGAACTTGAAGTTGGTACTATTTATGTGGTTGATAAGCCAGGCGCGGCGCAATCAGTGATCCGCTTAGGTAAGCGCGCTATGCCTTTTGATGCGACCGGGGATTACTTTAAATCTTTCTTGATGAATTACCCATTAGGGGGCGCCTTTAATAGCCGTATTAATCTGAACTTACGGGAAGATAAAGGTTATACCTATGGCGCACGTAGCTACTTTAGTGGCGCCCAAGATAACGGTTTGTTTATTGCGGGGGCTGCGGTGCGCGCCGATGTCACTGGCGCGGCACTGGCTGAATTCATTAAAGAGATAAGCACTTATCAAGCAAGCGGCATTACTAGCGAAGAGCTTACCTTTATGCGCAGCTCAATCGCTCAAGGTGAGGCCCTTGATTATGAAACTCCTTATCAAAAAGCGGGCTTCGTGCGTAAAATTCAGCAATACGGCTTAGATAAAGATTTTACCACTCAGCAGTCAGCCTTAATTAACCAAGTGACTAAGCCTGAGTTAGATGAGCTGGCGAAATCTCAACTAGCACTCGATGAGATGGTAATAGTGGTAGTAGGTGATAAAGAGAAAGTCACTAGTCAGCTTAAAGCCTTGGGATATCCGATTAAACAGTTGTAATCGATCGGTTTACTAAAATGCAGAATAACGGCGATAGTTTAGGCTGTCGCCGTTGCTTTTTATGGGTTATCACTTGCCTAGGCGCATTTTGGCAAGCACAATGATTAGGTTTATTTCAACAGGCAAGTTGCCATTACTGAAGTTGCCGTCACTATAGAAGGTTGACCTTTTGCATTCTTTTGAAGATATGATCACCCATTTTCACGATAGCGCGGCGAGACAAGCGTTAGCGAATGTGAATCGTGGCATTGAGCGTGAGGCGCTGCGCATTAATGCTGATGGCAGCTTAGCGAATAATCCTCATCCTAAGGTGTTAGGCTCGGCGCTCACTCATGCGCGCATCACCACTGACTATAGTGAGTCTTTACTCGAATTTATTACCCCAGTCACCCAAGAGGTTGATGCATTGCTGACTGGCTTAACTGAGACTCATGCGTTTACGGTTAAGCATCTTGATGGCCAGCAGTTATGGCCTGTGAGTATGCCTTGCTATGTCGGTGATGTAGCTGATATCCCCATTGGCCGATATGGGCCGTCTAATATTGGCAAGATGAAGACCTTATATCGCAAAGGCCTGACAAAGCGTTATGGCGCCTTAATGCAAATTATTGCTGGGGTGCATTTTAACTTTTCAGTGTCTGATGAGTTATGGCAGCGTTTATATGATGTCAGTGACAAAACCTTAAGCCTGCAAGATTTTATCAGTGATGGTTATTTTGGGTTAATCAGAAACTATCGCCGTAAAGTGTGGATGTTGCCTTATCTGTTTGGTTCATCGCCAGCGATTTGTCAGTCATTTATTAAGCAAGGTACCGCGCCTTTTGAGTTTAAGAAAATGGGTAAAGGCACCTTGTATTTGCCTTTTGCCACATCTTTGCGCATGAGTGACTTAGGTTATACCAATAAAGAGCAAGAAAGATTAAATATCAGCTACAACTCTTTGGCTGAATACCTTGCGGGTATTAAACGCGCCATCAGAATGCCTTCTGATAATTTTGCCAAAATTGGCGTTAAGCACAATGGTGTATATCAGCAGCTTAATACCAATATTTTGCAGATTGAAAATGAATTTTACGCCCCCATTCGCGCTAAGCGCGTAACGGCGAAAGGTGAAACTCCATCGGCAGCCCTAGATAGAGCTGGGGTGCAATATATTGAAGTCAGAGCCTTGGATGTTAATCCATTTAGTCCTGTAGGCATTGATGCCAATCAAGTGCGTTGGTTGGATTTATTCTTACTTTACTGCTTGTTATCGCCATCAAAACCAAGTTGCGCCAATGAGCAAGTTGAAATTACCGCTAACTTACAAGCAGTGATCCTTGAAGGCCGCAAACCTGGCTTGATGTTAAGTCGGGCAGGCCAAGCGGTCGCCATGAATGATTGGCTAATGGAAGTGTTTGCTGACCTCTCAAGCTTAGCTAGCTTGCTGGATGGCGATGAGGGCACTGACTATCAACAAGCCTTAACTTATTGGTCTAAAGCCATTGATGATCCAGAGCAAACCTTATCAGGGCAAGTGATGGCGACACTTGAGCAGCAGCAGTTAGATCATAATGAGTGGGTGCGAAAATTAGCTGAGCAATATCAGCAGTTTTTCACTGACTATCCATTAAGCCCTGACGTTGATGCTGAGTTTACCGAAGAAGCCACTGAATCTATGTTAAAGCAAGCGCAGATAGAGGCCGCTGATGACATAGATTTTGATCACTTCTTGGCGCAATATTTTGCTAAAACCAGTTGTTTTAAATACGTAGATTAAGAGCTTATGCTGCAAATACTTGCCTTGGCGCTATTAGTCTTGATGACGGGGTGTGTTAATCCTAATCGCAACCTTACTTGTGCCGCATTAGCTAATACGCCAGCGCCGCAAGCTGAGGGGCATTATTCTGTCGTTGTGACTCATATCAATGGTAAGCCTGTGGTCTCGTCGCCGATTTTTTATTTAGCGCCAGGGACTTATAATCTCACAATTATGATGCCTCATGAAACTGTGGTGCGTGGTTATAAACACATGCCTGTGAGTCATGAACTCAGCGTGCATTTGCTGGCCGATCATCGTTATCAATTAGGCGGCGTACTGGTAAGTAAAGGCGTTTGGCATGGCTATATTTGGCAAACCCTTGCAGAGCCTTGCTCTATGGCAGTTCCTTTGGGGTAATCCCATGTTGTTTTTACATGTTTCGTGATTGATTATTAGTATAATCAATCACTTCTTATCTTGAGTGGCGATTCCATGCTTGAAATTAAGGCCCAAAGCGGGCGTAAACTCCCGCTAATTGCGCTGTTGTTACTTACGGGTTGTGCTTCTAGTCCGCCGGAAAATCCTGAAAACATTTGTGCCATCTTCAGTGAGCATCGCCACTGGTACGATGCCGCCAAAGATGTGCGTGATAAGTGGGGCGTACCTGTACATATTCCGCTGGCCATTATGTATCAAGAAAGCTCATTTCGGCATAATGCCGCCCCGCCGATGCAATACTTTTTAGGGTTTATTCCAACGGGGCGCGCCAGTGATGCTTATGGCTATGCTCAAGCCAAATCAGGTACTTGGGGGGATTACGCCAAAGAGACAGGTAATTCTTGGTCGAGTCGGAGTGATTTTGATGATGCCATAGATTTTATGGGCTGGTTTGTCACTAAAAGTCATAAAATCAACGGTGTTTCTAAGTGGGATGCCCGCAATCAATACTTAAATTATCACGAAGGCTGGGGCGGCTATAAACGCGGTACTTATAAGTCTAAGCCGTGGTTGATTAAAGTCGCGGCTAAGGTGGATGATCGCTCTAAGCGTTATGCAGCTCAGTATCGCCAATGCCAAAAAGAGCTCGATAGGTCGTGGTTATCTCGGCTCTTTTTCTGATTAGGGTTTGATTCTTCTTTGCTTGTGGTTGCTGCCATTAGCCTGCATATTGCGCTGTGTTTGCTTTATCAAGTTCAACTGCTGCCGATGGCATAGCCTTTGAATTAATAGGCATGGAATTAATAGGCTTTGAATGCATAACTATAGGGCTAAGGGCTTTGCTCTTAGCCTTTTTTGTTGGTACATAGCATGATCAGCCTCAGCAAAACTGCAGTCAAAATCGCCTTGATAGTGACTCTGACCGACGCTGTAACCAATCACAGGCTGGTGCTGTTGGCACATGGTGCCAAGGGCTTGCAAGCTTAACGCTAACTTCGTGCTATTGCCTGGCTCAAACACCACAAATTCATCACCACCAAAACGGGCGATTAATGCTTTCTCGCTAAAGGCGTGCCGCAGATTATTAGCAAAGGCTTTAATCACATCATCCCCCGCAGAGTGACCTAATTGATCATTAATCTGCTTAAGATTATCAAGATCTATCACAATTAATAGACCTGCTGTTTGCTGATGAATTAGCTTATCAAAGCGCTGCCTATTAATGAGCCCTGTTAAACCATCACTATTGGCGAGCGCGTTAATTTGCTGCGCTTGCTGATATGAGGTCAGGGCATAGCTGGCTTCGCGGCTTAAAATGGCCACCAGATTTCTATCAAAATTACCAAAAGCGCCGGCGCGTGGGCTATCTAAATTAAGCATAGCGTAGAAAGTATTGTTGACATAAATGGGGGCGGATAAGGTTGCCTTAATTGGCACTTCACTGCTGTTATGCAATATACGGCACTGCTGCTCTGATAAGGCATTATTACTATTGAACTTGGTTATGTCATCAATAGATACTACTTGATCGCATTTGCCTGCGGTTAATTGGTAGGTGAAGGTTTGCAATATCGAGAAACGAATACTTTGCAGAGCTTGTAAATCCATATGACGGGCGCACAAAAACTCACACTCTTGCGTCTCTTGGTTGATTTTAATGATACTGCCCATTTGTGCGGCCGGCATTAGCTTGATAGCTTGATCAAGCAAGGATGAGAAAAATTCAGTCTCATTATTAAAATCATGGGCGGTTAAGGTGAGTTCGGCCGTGACTTGGTTAATGTGTAACACCCGCTCTAAATGTTGCCACATTTGGTTGATATGCAAGCGATACAGGAATTGCGCCCCAAGAATACATAAAGTGTAGAGGCCAACAAATAGCAGGATATGTTGACCGATAGCCACCTGAACTTTATTTAAATACAACCATACGCACAAATAAATAAAAGGCAGTGCTAGCAGAAAAAAAATGGCGTATTTATGCTTGCTATGTACTTTTGAATGCTTAATTTTGGAGGCTGACATACCAACTCATCAGAAATAAAAAAGCCACAACCCTGCGATGGCTATGGCTATAGTAACTTTTTTGACAAGGAATTGTTAGTGTTAATACCTACTTGTTATCATCTAACCAAGTCAAAGGTGCTTGATATTGTGACGGTAACCATAGTTTCAACGTCTTTAAGGTTTCGCTTAAACGCTCTGGGTCTGTGGCATTAATATTTAGATGGCCGACTTTACGCCCAGGGCGCACTTCTTTGCCATACCAATAAAGCTCGGCATTGGCTAATGATAACCAGCGCGGGTCATATTCCACCCCAATTAAATTAACCATGGCCACCTGACATTTAACGCTTAACTCTGGAATCGCTAAATTAGCCAGCGCACGCAAATGCAATTCAAACTGATTGATATGGCATCCCATTTGCGTCCAGTGACCAGAGTTATGGACCCGCGGCGCGAGTTCATTGACTAATAAGTCATCGCCGAGACGAAAACACTCCATCGCCATCACGCCAACATAATCAAGGCTATTCATAATGCGGCTCAGCATGGCCTGCGCTTTTGCTTGCAATGGTTTAAGGCGCGCTAACGGTGCTAAGGTCGCCATTAAAATGCCATCTTGATGTAAGTTGAGCATTAATGGGTAAAAATGGCACTGACCGTTAGTATCGCGCGCCCCGACCAGTGACACTTCTTCATCAAACGCTATGGCTTGCTCAGCAATACTCAGTTCACGCCAATCATTGGGGATAGCACTATTATTACTGGCATTTAACCAATGCTGACCTTTGCCATCGTATCCGCCGGTGCGCCGTTTAAGTAATACTCGCTCACCTAATTGCTGAAATAGCTCAGCGTTAGACACATTGCTATCCACTAAGCACCAAGGCGCAGTAGCCACTTGGATATCATCTAATAAGGATTTTTGGCTATATCTATCGGCAAGGCAGGCAAACACGCCGCCATTGATAAAATGAGGATGCTGACTTAATTGCAAACTTAACGACGATTCTGGCCATTGCTCGCGCTCAGCAGTAATCAGATCGTTGGCGCCTAAAGGCAGGCGGGCATCACTTGGGGTCATAATATCAACCGGAGTGATGTTAAGGCCTAAAGGCAGGCCTGCATGCTTCATCATGGCGCCGAGCTGGCCGTCGCCTAACACCCAAATATTGGGCATGCTTATGCTAGACATCTTAGGCCTCACGCGGGTCAGGGTTAGATAACACATCATCGGTTTGCGCTTGACGGAACGCATCGATGCGCGCGGCTAATTCGTCATCAGAGATAGCCAAAATCTGCGCGGCCATTAAGCCTGCGTTAAACGCGCCGGCATTACCTATGGCTAAGGTGCCAACGGCTATGCCTTTAGGCATTTGCACGATAGACAATAAGCTATCCATGCCATTTAAGGCTTTGCTTTGCACTGGTACGCCAAGCACAGGTAAACGGGTTTTAGAGGCGAGCATGCCAGGTAAATGAGCTGCGCCGCCTGCGCCGCCAATAATCACACTAAAGCCGTTATCTGCAGCGTTTGCAGCAAAGGCGATGAGTTTGTCGGGAGTACGATGGGCCGAAACCACTTCTACATGATAACTAACTTGTAAAATATCTAAGATCTCAGCCGCGGCCTGCATTGTTGGCCAGTCACTTTTTGATCCCATTACAATGGCTACCTGATGCATCTGAACTCCTGTTATTGTTATTAAGCTTGGCAGAGGGTCTATCCCCTAATGGCGCGCATCATAACATAACGTCTGTTTAGTATCGTGAACACAGTTTAGGGGAATAACGACAATCACTTAGTGGCTAATAACGGGGTTGAAACCCGCGCTAACACCCCTTGCAGTTTCGCCAGTGCAATGCCGTAATTGCACATTGGCACTTGAGCCATTTGGCACTCTCTTATGCGCCTAAGCATCTCTGCGCGATTAAACATACAGGCGCCGCAGTGCAGCACTAGCGCATATTGCTTAAGATTGGCTGGAAAATCATGGCCAGCAACCACTTCAAATTCAAGCTGTTTCCCTGAGTATTGGGCAATGAGCTTAGGCAACTTATCGCGGCCAATATCATCTTCTTGCACATTGTGACTACAGGCTTCGGCAATCAGGATTTTATCGCCATCTTGCAGGCAATCTAAGGCGTTGGCGCCACTGACCATAGGAGCGAGATCGCCCTTAGCGCGAGCAAATAAGGTGGAGAAAGTCGTTAACGCAATATCATCAGGAACTATGGCGGCCACTTGCTTAATGGCCTGGGCATCTGTGATCACCAATTTGGGCGGCGTCACACATTGCGCTAAGGTTTGACTGAGTTGCTCAGTTTGGCACACCATGGCAATGGCATGCTTATCTAAGGCTTCCCGTAAAATTTGGACTTGCGGCAAGATTAAGCGCCCTTTGGGAGCCGCGCTATCTATGGGGGCAACACAAATAATGGTGTCCCCAGCATGGTAATGATCGCCTGCCAGAACTAAGTCAGCCTTTAGTTCTTTGGGCGCTAAATCAAACAGGGCTTGGCAAAGTAACTCGCGCCGCGCACAGTGACTTGTGGTCATGGCTAACAATGGCAGCTGTTGCTGCTGACACCAATGGCTGTCTTGCTCGCTGATGGCCCCTAAATCTTGCTTGTTAAATATGACTAATAATGGAATGGCAAGTGCTTGATACTGCAGAATATACTGTTTATCCAGTGTGGTGAGGCCAAGGTTATCAACCACATACATCAGCATGTCGGCGTGAGCGATAACTCGCATACTGGCTTCTACTCTTTGTAATCCAAGCTCACCTTCATCATCAAGTCCGGCAGTATCAAATAAGCTCACTGGCCCAAGAGGCAGCAGTTCGTAAGCTTTAGCCACTGTATCTGTGGTTGTGCCTAAGGTGTTGGATACTATAGAGACTTGCTGCTCAGTTAATAGATTAATCAGGGAGGATTTACCGACATTACGTCGTCCTGCCAGCACAATATGATAGCGCAGCCCGCGCGGGGTCTGTTCGGCAATGGCATTACACATGAGTCATCCTTAAGCTGTCACCGCGATGAGATACAGGAATAAAACCTGTGGCGGTAATTTGCTGTTGTAGTTGTGAAATTCGCGTGGCTAAGGCTAAGCGATTAGCATTTTTCCCAGGATAAATGCCGTAGTTTTGCGAGACGCTTGGCGGCGTAAAAGAGGGCATGATGACATTGCTGCCAAGCCTTAATGATGCCAAGCGGCTGCCAGCTTCTAATGCATCCAAAGCGCTAGTAGCAGGGATATTTGCGAGTGGATTCATGAGTCTTAATAGGGCATTAATGCGCTGACTCTTAAGTACGCTGCCATTGGCATAGTGCGCCATAGGTGTTTGCGGATGGGCAACGAAGGGGCCGCAGGCAATCATGTCAAGATTGAGGGCAGTTAACATTAATATGTCGTTTGCCATCATGGCGTCGCTAGTGCCGGGTAAATCGATAATAATGCCGCTGCCTACTTGATACCCAAGTGCTTGCAGTTGCTGTAATTTCAGCAATCGCACTGTGAAATCAGCTTTTGGGCGCGCCGCCGCAAATAGCGTTTTATCAAAGGTTTCCATTTTAAGTAAGTAGCGATCGGCGCCCGCGTGACGCCACAAGGCAAACTCCTCGTGGCTTCTATCCCCTAAGGATAAAGTGATGGCAAGGGCGGTTTGCTGCTTAATGCTTGTGATGATGCGCGCAACGCTAGCTGCGCTATAGCGGCTGTCATCCCCAGATTGCAATACAACTGTGCCCATGCCTAAACGCTCAGCATCAAGAGCGGCTGCTATGATTTGAGCTTCGGTTAAACGGTAGCGTTCAACGGCGCGGTTATTGGCGCGGTTATTGGCGCGCAGGCCGCAATAGTGGCAGTCATTACGGCAAAAGTTAGAAAACTCAATCACGGCGCGTAAAAACACTTGGCGCTTAAAATTGTCTTGGGTGACTGCGTCTGCTTGACTAAAAAGCCAAGCGTCATCAGCGCCTTGCAGCAATTCAACTAATTGCTGCTGACTGAATGTCAGCGCTTTACCTGTATTTGTGCTGTGCTCATTTGGCTCCTTGGGTTGATGCCAAGAAGCAGTAGTGTGTTGATTATGCTCGCTTGGACTCATCGCATATCGCCCTCATTTTCAGCTCTTTGATGGCGCTGCAACACTTGGCGGCATTCATCAAGGTGACGAGATAGCGCTTGTGACCAAGCATCATTAGTTGGAGTAAATGCTAATGAATCGCTACCTAGATCAAGGGTCCGGGGCGCAAGATCCAATTCCAACCAAAACCCCTGCGCCGCAGGGGTGGCGCTGTGGGCATAATGGCCTAAAAACAAGCGACTATCGGTTAAAATCATAGGCTGAGTGGGGAGCTGCTCAGTCTCTATGGCTTGCACTTGCTGAGGGTAGCGGTTAACTAATTGCGACACCCAGCGCGCTGATGCTTGCCATTCGCTGGCAATAGCTGCTGCGCTAGCGCCTTGGCGCAGCACTTGATTAAAATCATGTAGCCAAGTGACTTGAGTGCTGGTGGAAATTAAGCGCAGTCGCTGTAACTTCCCTTGGCTTAATTGCTGTTGCAACACCTCATCGATTACGCCATTTGCAAAGCGCGAATACAAGGCGGCATGCATGATGACATGGCGACTGCACGCCAGCGCTTCGATTAACGCGCCCACGTCTAACCCTGGGCTAACCTTGACCTTAAGTGGGGCAGTATTCACAAGTAAATATCTCGCTTGCCTTCATCTGTCATGGTTAAACATTGGCTAATGTTGCGCCGACGACTTGGGCTCAACTTATCTAACTCTCTTTCAATCAGTTGATTACCAGCTTCGCGGGTCTTTTCGCTGGCATAATCATTAAGATACTCTCGAAAAGTGATTAAGGCGTTAGGCTGACAAAACTTGCCAATAAACTGCTGCTTAGCAAGCCCCATAAAGTGATCGCCAGTGCGCCCTTTGCGATAGCAGCCAGTGCAGAAAGACGGAATAGCATCAGACTCTGTCACTAGATCATAAATGATGTCATCCATAGCGCGATGATCGCCCAAGCTAAATTGCTCAGAATCTTGCTGGTCATCTTGGCTGGCTTGATAACCGCCTGGCGAGGTTTTAGAGCCGGCGCTAATTTGCGACACTCCTAAGCTTAATAATTCGCGCCTAAGCTCTGCGCTTTCACGGGTACTCATAATTAGTCCGGTATAAGGCACTGCTAAGCGGGTAATAGCCACAATACGCTTAAAGCATTCATCATCCACTTCAAACGGCGGCCTTTCTGACAAACTTGAGCCGTGAGCCGGTTCAATGCGCGGGAAGGAAATCGTATGTGGGCCAACGCCACAATCAAGTTCTAGTTGCTTGGCATGAGCCAACAAGGCCAGTAATTCAAACTTGTGATCATACAAGCCAAACAAGGCGCCAATGCCAACATCATCAATGCCTGCTTCCATCGCGCGGTGCATGGCATAGAGGCGATATAAGTAATCTTTTTTCTTGCCCTTGGTATGCACAGTTTCATAAGTTGGGCGGTGATAAGTTTCTTGGAAACATTGATAAGTGCCAATGGCCGCCGTTTTTAGAATGGCAAAGTCACTGGTATCCATAGGCGCGCAGTTAACATTTATGCGGCGAATTTCGCCGCTGTCGCCATGCTTGACGCTATACATAGTAGCTATGCTGTCGACGATGGCGTTGACGTTATTACGGGGATGCTCGCCATACACAGCTAAAATGCGCTTGTGGCCCATGGCTTCAAGCACTTCAACTTCTTTAACTATTTCATCTTGTTGTAGGGTTTTGCGTTTTAACTCATGGTTATCGGCATTAAAGCCGCAATAACTGCAAGCATTGGCGCAATGATTCGACACATATAAGGGCGCAAACAACACAATGCGATTGCCATAAATGGCGTCTTTAATGTCGCGGGCAATGGCGAACATTTGCTGTTCAAGCTCGCGGTCTTGATTTTGTAACAGTACGGCTGTGTCTTCTAGGGTCAGACCTTCATATAGACGCGCTTTGGTTAATACGGCTTGAACCTGAGCTTGGCTCGGGGCGGTATTGGTGTTGAGCAGTTCCCATATTTTATCCTCTTGGATGAAACTAACGCTGGGATCATAAATGGGTTGTTTTAAGTCATGATGGGCTGACATAGAAAAATCTCACAGATAAAAATGGGCGGTACTATCGGCATGCACTGGGCGGCATGCCGATAGCGATACATCAAGGCTAGTTAGCTTGGCTTTTGATTATTGGCATTCACCGCCACGATTTCTTGCTCTACCCATAATGGGGTGTATTCAGCCGCATCGTGATAAGGCACATTGCCGTGGATCATCATGGCCTTAAAGTCATCGAAACGATAAACCGCTAAGAACAAGTGCACTGGTAAGAAGGCCGTTAAGATTAAGCCTGAAACAAGATGGATCATGCCTAAGCTGTAGCCTAAATCGCGCGGCATTACGTGCGGCACTAACCATAAGGCAATGCCAGAAATGATAAGTAAAGTGCCGCCAATTAACACGCAAGCCCCAAACAGTTTTTGGCCTGAGTTGTACTTGTTCATAGGTGGAACCGGAACTTTTTTACCCAGTAAGAACTTCTGTGGATAGCCACCTAACACCATGAACCATTTAACGTCGCGCATTGAAAAGCTGAATACGCGCGCAATAAATAGCACGACTCTATCAAAGGCCATCACAGTAAAGGCCACGGCATCGAGCGCCATCACTACCCCAGCTATGATATGAATATCAAAGGTTAACTGCATGGCGGTTTGCGATAGGGGCTTGAAAAATAACATCAAACCCGTGACGGCCAGAGGTAAAAAGCTTAATAGTAAAATGTAGTGAAAAATCCGAACGTTGAGCGGATGTTTTAAGATTGGGCGAGTATCGTGATGCATGATGGCCTCCTTAAGAATTCAACTTAGTACGATCAACAAAATGGGTGTGGAGTAAATCGTGGGACATGTGTCCTAATGGCTCACCACCAAATTCTTGATAATATTTAGTCACCGCTGGGTTTGCATGGCTCACCCGTAATTTGGCGATGGCATCATCTTTATACAGGCCTTGGGCGCGCGCCTTGATATAGTCATTACGCTTGGCAATGCGGTTAGATATCCAGCCGATGGGCAGAGCTAATACCGCGATAAATGCGCCGCCAATGGCCATAAAGCGGCGACGGGATAAGAAAAAGCTGTCTTCAGCAAATTCGTGAGTTTTTCTAGTCATAACATAATCCCTTAAATATTACCGACCCAAGATGAGCCTGAACCATCGATAGGTTGACCGCCGCCATTGACGCAGCCGCCAGCGCAGTTCATGACTTCAATGAAATGATAAGGCGAGGTACCAGCCATGATGTCGCGTAACATTGGCGCTATGTTGTTACCCATGTCGTGCACTACGGCTAAGTTGATGGTGACTTCCTGACCTAACTCATTATCAAATAAAGTCACTGAGGCTTGTTTAACGCCATCAAGGCCGCGCACTGGCTCAAGTTCAAGTTTCGCCATTTCTGTGCCAGTTAATACTTTGTGAGCGGTACGAACGGCCGCTTCCATCACGCCGCCTGTGTTACCAAAAATAGTGCCAGCGCCTGTGTATTCAGAGAACAAGCTATCGCCGTCATAATCTGGGGTCGTGGCTAAATCGATTTCAAGCAGCTTAAGCAGTTCAGCCATTTCGCGGGTGGTCAATACGGCATCAATATCTTGATAAGGCGCGGCATTGCTGCCTTGAGCTTGATGATATTGCCACGCATTGTTAAATTCTGGGCGTGAGGCTTCCAGTTTCTTAGACGTACAAGGCATAATCGCAACCGTGAAGATTTTCTCTGGCTGCATATCGTAAACCCTGGCGCCATAAGTCTTAGCGACTGTGCCTGCCATTTGCTGTGGTGATTTCGCCGTCGATAAATGTGGCAGCAGCGCTGGATACTGAGTTTCTAAATAGCGTACCCAGCCTGGGCAGCATGACGTAAATTGCGGCAATTTACCGGCATCTGGGTCGCCATTAACATTGGCGTGCAGGCGATGAATAAACTCTGAGCCTTCTTCCATGATGGTTAAGTCGGCGGCAAAGTTACAATCAAAAATGTTAAAGCCAGCTTGGTGCATAGCGCCATAGAGCTTCTTAGTGACTAATTCACCTTGCGGTAAACCAAATTCTTCACCAATGGCCACGCGCACCGCTGGGGCAATAATACCGACCACTTTGGTGGCAGGGTCATTGAGTTTTTTAATCACAGTTTCTAGGGCACTGTGGGTTTCAACAATGGCGCCAAATGGGCAGTTGATTAGACATTGGCCGCAGCTTAGGCACTTTTCTTTATCTATAGAGTGAACGGCGCCTTCATTGCCGTCGATGGCGTTGGTTGGGCAGAATTTTTTACAAGCATCACAGCCTTTACACTTGGACGCCTGGATCTCGATCAGTCCTTGGATTTCTCCTGGTTGATAGCTAGTCGCAGTCATAGCAATATGCGTTCCTTATTTTTATTTTATTCATTGCCTAAGCAGCATGGAACGGCCACTTAGTGAGGTCTTTAAGCTACGACAGTGTACAAAAATGCGTTAAAGGTAAACTTGCTTAACGTCAATGAATTGACTCGATTCAATAGTTTTTAGAAGAATTTAGATATTTATCAGGGTGCTAATGCGATGAAAATTAACCAATTTAGAGTTTATGGCCTAATGCTGGTGGCAATTTGTATAAAAACAGGGGCATTTTGTCCCACCTTGTGAACCCGCGGCTATGGGTTTAGGTTGAACTAAGGTGGTTTTGGCGATTATTGCGAAATGATTGGCGAAAAAGTGGTCAGGATTGAGTGGCAAACAAAAGCAAAAGGGGGCTAATAGATAATAAGCAAGGCTTAAGAGAAGTATCTTAAGCCTTGCATTACATTCAATTAATACTGAGCGAGCGCATCTTGCAAGCTTGGATAAAAGGTTAATACACCCTCTATCGGTTCAATCTTGGCTCTGGCTAAGGTGCGCAGCGGTTGAAATTGCAGCTCACAAATCAGCAGATGGGTTTGATTGCGTCGGCATAAATCAATCAGCTTAGTTAAGGCGGCTAGGCCGCCGGCATCAAGTAAGGTTACGCCTTCTAATTGTAAAATCAGGGTATGCTTGTTCTCACTAAGACGAGCGATTTCACCAAAGACATTTTCCGCCGCGGCAAAAAATAGTGGGCCATCAATCCTTAGTACACTGACATCATCATCGAGTTTTTGACTCATCGCTTCAGACACATAGCGCTTGTCATGGCGAATATCGCGGGTGCGAGTCATTTCTGCCAAATCTTTCATAAAAAGTAAGGCGGCTAAGGCGATTCCGACACTAATGGCGATGACCATATCAAACATCACAGTTAAGCCAAAGCACACTAAAAATACTGTAACGTCACTCATAGGCGCTGTTTTTAATAAATGCACGGCTTTATGGGCTTCACTCATGTTCCAGGCTACTACTAACAATAAGGCGGCCATGGCTGACATAGGTACAAAGGCCAAGATATTAGCGAGCGCCACTAAGGCGAGCAAGACGACTAAGGAATGCACTACGGCTGAAATGGGGGATTGGCCGCCAGATTTTACGTTAGCTGCGCTGCGAGCAATGGCCGCTGTTGCGGGTATGCCGCCAAAAAATGGCGCAATGATATTACCTAAGCCTTGGCCGAGTAATTCACTGTTAGCGCTGTGGCGTTTACCTGTCATGCCATCAAGCACGACAGCGCACAATAAGGATTCAATGGCGCCAAGCATGGCAATGGCAAAGGCGGATGGCAGCAGGGCTTGAATCAAGCTTAAGTTAATAGTGAGCGGCGTATTATCTGGGCCTACTTGTAACCATGGCCATTCAAACGAAGGCAATACTGGCGGAATACCAAAACCTGTGGTGCCATCGGCTAAGGTGTACTGAAAACGGCTGCCTATGGTTTCAATATCCAGCCCATATTGATTCAGCAATAAGGCCAGTAAACTGCCAATAATGACAGCAGGTAAATGGGCTGGCACTGGCAATTTTAATTTAGGCCACAACAGCATGACGGCTAAGGTCACTAAGGCGACAACTAAGCTTGGCCAGTGACTGCTAGGCATAGCTTCCGCTAAGGCCGAAATTTTCTGCCAGTAATGCTCAGGCATTTCGCTGATAGTTAAACCAAAAAAATCTTTTAACTGCAAGGTGGCGATAACCACACCAATACCCGCGGTAAAGCCTAAGGTAATAGATTCAGGAATGTATTGAATCAGGCGGCCAAGGCGCATCATGGCCATCAAAACTAAAATGATGCCAGACATCACGGTTGCCATTAATAGCCCCGCCAGTCCAAATTGTTGCGCAATCGGATACAGCAAGACCACGAAGGCCGCGGTCGGCCCAGAAATACTTAAACGCGAGCCGCCAGTAAAGGCAATGACAACGCCGGCAATAATGGCGGTATATAAGCCGTATTGCGGCGGCACGCCGCTGGCAATAGCGAGCGCCATGGCTAAGGGGATGGCAATAATCCCGACGGTAATCCCGGCCAAAATGTCTTTAGCAAATTTAGCCTTGTTATAGCTGGAATTGAGGCATGCATCTCGAAAAGCAAAACCGAGTTGCAGTGAAAAAAGGTGAGCTCTATGTGGCACTGTGTTTACCTTATGGCCGATGAAATTATAAACAGTTAAGCGGGTAACAAGTGTAGTTAGCAAAATCCCATGGCAATGTGAGGCCTATCGCACTTTGGTTAATGGCAATCTAATTATTTTTAACTGCATGGGTGCTTACGGGGGAAGTTTGTACTCGGGGGTGATTAGCTGTCTATAAAGTGGTTTGCAAATGTTTATTGCTTGAGACTCGATATCACAGATAAGACATGCCGCTTTATTGGGGTGGCAGTATGTAAATGAAAGCTCTCAGATGAAAGCTCTCAGATGAAAGCACTTAGATGAAAGTACTTAGATGAAATATTCAAATGTCAGTGGCGCCAATCGATGAAGCCGAACCGGGAAATAGCTGTGCGACTGAGCACGTAAACTAAGCACAGTCGCGCAACTCTAACTAGAGGGCTCAAACAATTGGCAAGCCACCCCAAAATCAACACTTAGTCTTTTGACTCTAGGCCACCTAGCACGTCAATCAGAGCCTTCATAAAGGCTACTAACTCGCCGCTCATTAAGCTGAAATCAGCATCTAAACGCACCATAGGATCTTCATCATTGACATCATCTGTGCTCGCTCTAAATTCTTCTGAGAATTTAAGGCGCTTAACGCTGGCATCCGATTGCAGCAAAAAGGCAATGGACTGTTCAAAATGCAGCGCTAACTTATGCACTTGCTTGCCGGTTTCTAAGTGCGCCAGCACTTCGGCTTCTTGCAGATTTTGCTGCTTAAAGCGCACTATGCCGCCTTCATCGGCAATGGATTTAAGCTCAGCTTCATCTTGCATCACAAATGGCGCTGGAGCATGGCCTTGAGCTAACCAAGTGGTTAACTGCTGCTCAACTGGCACAGTGAATGTCACTGGAATAACCGGCAAGCTGCCTAACGCTTTACGTAATAAGGCTAATAATTCTTCGGCTTTAGTGGCGCTAGAGCTGTCGACTAAGATCAGTTGCTCATCTAATAAAATCAGCGCTTGGGTTTGGCTGCGACGAGAAAATGCGCGCGGCAATAAAGTGGTGGTCACTTCATCTTTAAGCGCATCTTTTTCTTTCTTGGTGACTTTGCGCTGTTCGGCTTGCTCAATTAACGCCACTTTCTCATCAATGGCTTCTTTCACCACTTGGCCTGGCAGAATTTTTTCTTCTTTGGTAGTGCTAATTAAAAATCGGTTATTAGCGCAATGCACTAAGGTTTGGCCATGTTTACCAAAGGCTTTTGAAAAACCAAATTTGCTGACATCTTGGCTAGTACAAGGGCTAAAGCTGAATTCCGCCAAGGCTGTTTCAAGTACGGCTTCGTCGGTGGTAAAAGGTTTATTGAAACGATAAAGGGTCAGGTTTTTAAACCACATAGCACAGGTATCCATAGCGAAATAATGGCGCAGTTTACGCCAGACCATAAAGAGGGTAAAGCCAACCTTAGGCTGATAAGACGATCCAACCGCAAAAGCACCTAGTTTTGTGCCCATTTACTATGCCGTTTGGCATGGCAATTATGTCGAATTAAGCCATATTTATTGGTTTTCAAAGATTAAGGCTTTAATAAATAAGGCGTTGCTTAATAAATTTTGGCGAAAATTTAATCCTGACATAAAATTGTAATGAAGCTGTTGCATGATGCAGGCAGTTAAAAAAACAAAACAAACTTGCTTTAAAGGATGATGATAATGAAACAGTTCACTAAAACGCTAATCGCGACCTCATTAGTAACGTTAACTATGGCCTCTGCCCAAGCCGCTGATCCTCTAACTGTTTATGGTAAGTTAAATATTACCGCCCAATCTAATGATGAGAAGGGTGAGGAAACGACCACTATCCAAAGTAATGCCTCACGCTTAGGTGTTATGGGCGCGTATGAAATCAGCTCAGATTTAGAAGCGTTTTATACCTTGGAATATGAAGTGGATACCGGGGCTGAGACCAATGATAACTTTACTGCACGCAACCAGTTTGTCGGCTTACGCGGTAACTTCGGTGCATTCTCAGTCGGTCGCAATGATACTTTATTAAAAGTGTCACAAGGCGGCGTAGATCAATTCAATGATTTATCTGGCGACTTAAAAAATCTGTTTAAAGGTGAAAACCGCTTAGCGCAAACTGCCACTTACTTAACTCCAACTATGTCGGGTATTACTTTAGGTGTGACGTATGCCGCTGAAGGTGATGCTGCACAAGAAGATGAAAATGGTTTCTCGGTGGCGGCTATGTATGGTGATAGCAAATTAAAATCAACGCCAATTTATGCCGCACTGGCTTATGACTCTAAAGTCAAAGGCTATGATATTTTGCGTGCCAGCGTTCAAGGTAAAATTGTTGGGGTAGTGCTGGGCGGTATGTATCAGCAGCAAGAAAAAACCGTGAATGGTGATATGAAAAATGGTTATTTGTTCAGTGCGGCTTACGATATTAATGCTGTGACCTTAAAGGCTCAGTATCAAGACATGGAAGATTTAGGTCAGAGCTGGTCGGCAGGCGCCGATTACAGCTTGTCTAAACCGACTAAGTTATTAATGTTTTACACTGACCGCTCTTATGATATCGCCTCACGTGATAACGATAAGTACTTTGGTGTAGGTCTTGAACATAAGTTTTAATGTGCGCTTGCTATTAATCGGCATGGTTTGAACCTTAGCGATTAATACCGCGAAACTTAAGTAAAGTCATAAAAAGGCCCTGCGGGCCTTTTTTTATGGCAAGCCTCAAAGTCCTGGTTAGCTAAATAATAAGGTTTAATAGACTTGGTCATAAATGCTAAAGACATTCGCGCAATGAATATCGTAAACTTGGCCAGACATTCATATTAATGTCATAAAATTGTCTAATAATGCTCATAAACCCAAAGTCGAAAAAATACTTATGCCAGCAAGAATTTTGATTGTTGAAGATGAACTCGCCATACGTGAAATGTTGACTTTTGTTCTTGAACAGCATGGTTTTATCACATCTGAAGCGGATGATGTTGAGTCAGCGCTGTCAATGATGACAGAACCTTACCCAGATTTAATTTTGCTCGATTGGATGCTACCAGGCGGTAGTGGTATTCAGGTGGCTAAGAAAATTAAGCAAGATGAATATTCGCGTCAAATCCCCATCATAATGCTAACCGCTCGTGGCGAAGAAGTAGATAAGCTCAAAGGCTTAGAAGTCGGCGCCGATGATTATGTGACTAAGCCATTTTCACCTAAAGAGCTGGTGGCACGGATTAAAGCGGTACTGCGCCGCAGCGCGCCCACTCGTTTAGAAGAAGCCATTGAAGTCAACGGTTTGTCGTTAGATCCAGTGTCGCATCGAGTTAACGTCGGTGAACATGTGCTCGACATGGGGCCCACTGAATTTAGATTGCTGCACTTTTTCATGACTCACCCTGAGCGCGTTTATAGCCGCGAACAGTTGCTGGATAATGTCTGGGGCACCAATGTGTACGTTGAAGATCGCACCGTTGATGTGCATATTCGGCGTTTACGTAAGGCGCTTGAGAGTCATGGTCATGATAGCTTTATTCAAACCGTGCGCGGGGCTGGCTATCGTTTTTCAACCCGAGTGTAGAGCAATTACTAGCGCGGCGCGGCCGCGACAAGTTAGGACCACTAATGTTTGATTCCTATTCTGGTTATCGTTTAGTTGGCCGCATTATTTTACTGTTAATTTTGATAGTGGTAGTGGGCTTATTATTCGACTCTCTTGCTACAGTCTTATTAGTCAGTGCTAGCGTGTGGTTGATATGGCATTACCGTCAGTTAATGCGGCTTAATTATTGGTTGTGGCGCGATAAAAGACTCACGCCGCCGCAAGGGCGCGGCAGCTGGGAAGGCGTCTTTAATGGTATTTATCGACTGCAGCAAAAGAATCGCAAAAAAATCAGTCAATTAATGGCGATATTAGGCCGATTTCGTCAAGGGGGGGAAGCCTTACCCGATGCTGCGGTCGTCTTAGATGCGGATAGAAATATTTTATGGTGTAACCGCTTAGCGCAATTATTACTCGGGCTTGAGTGGCCCAAAGATAAAGGTCAACGCTTAGATAATCTGCTGCGCCATCCAGATTTCATTCAATACATTAATCATGAAAACTATAACCTGCCGCTGGAGTTACCTTCTCCGATTGCCGATGGCAAATTACTGGAACTGCGATTAATTGCTTATGGTGATAGTCAGCTATTGCTGATAGCTCGCGATATCAGCCGTATTCGCCAACTTGAAAGCATGCGCCGCGATTTTGTTGCTAACGTTTCCCATGAATTAAAAACGCCGTTAACTGTATTGCAAGGCTATGTCGAAGTAATGCAAAGCATGGCGGAAGACGATGATATTAATCAGCGCCCGCTTAAATTGATGCAGCAGCAAACTGAGCGTATGGGGCACATGATTGAACAGTTACTGACGTTATCGCGCATTGAAGCGGCTGAAGACAGTGATTTAAGGCAGCAGGTTGATATGGATAAACTGCGCGCGTTACTTGAACAAGAAGCGCAGGCCTTATCCCTTGAACAGCATAAGATTGAGTTTGATTGGCAGCCTGGCCTGTGGTTGCTTGGTGATAGCGTACAGATGCAAAGCGCGTGCTCTAACTTACTGACTAATGCTATTCGCTACACCCCCGTAGGTGGCAGCATTAAAGTCAGTTGGCAGCGAGTTTATCAAGGTGCGCGTTTTTACGTACAAGATTCTGGTGAGGGCATTGCAAGGAAGCATATATCGCGTTTAACTGAGCGTTTTTATCGCGTCGATAGCGCGCGCTCGCGCCATACTGGCGGCAGTGGTTTGGGGCTTGCAATCGTTAAACACGCTCTTAATCATCATCATAGTCAGTTAGATGTGGTCAGCGCTCTTGGCAAAGGTAGTCAGTTTAGTTTCACTATTTCGCATCAATTACTGACAGCGCCTGGAACATTAACTGCGGAAAATTCGCCGAGTGTCATATAAGTGTCATGACTCAGTCATAGACTTGTCATGTTGAACTTGGATAGTGGCTGTAACAACATCACTAAACTGTAATCTCGGAGATAACGATGAAATTGAATAAGCTGATTAGTGCCATAGCCTTTACTGCAACAGGATTGTTTTCAACAGCGTCAATGGCGGCTCTCGATCCTAACTTAGCTAGCTACGAAAAAACCAGTGGTGTTTCAGGTAACTTATCTTCAGTAGGTTCAGATACCTTAGCGAACATGATGACCTTATGGGCTGAAGAATTTAAGCACATTTATCCTAACGTAAATATTCAAATTCAAGCCGCAGGTTCATCGACTGCGCCGCCAGCATTAACCGAAGGTATTGCCCAGTTTGGCCCAATGAGCCGCAAAATGAAGCCAAATGAAGTTGAAGCCTTTGAAAAACATTTCGGTTACCCACCGACGGCCATTCGAGTCGCTATCGACGCTTTGGCGGTATTTGTGCATAAAGATAACCCTATCAAAGGGCTAAGCATTGAAGATCTCGACGGTATTTTCTCATCGACCCATAAGTGCGGTGATACTAACGTGACTCGTTGGGGGCAACTAGGCTTAAGTGGTAACTGGGCTGATAAAGATATTCAATTATATGGTCGCAACTCAGTCTCTGGCACTTACGGTTACTTTAAAGATGAAGCCTTATGTAAGGGTGACTTTAAGCCCAATGTGAACGAGCAGCCAGGTTCAGCCTCTGTGGTGCAGTCAGTTTCTCAGTCTCTGAACGCTATAGGTTATTCAGGCATAGGTTATAAGACTGCCGGCGTTAAAGCCGTTGCCATCTCTAAAAAGGGTGACAAGTATGTGGAAGCAACCGCTGAGAACGCAGTAAACGGTACTTACCCATTATCGCGTTACTTATACGTGTACATTAACAAAGCGCCGAATAAGCCATTATCACCAATGGATAGAGAGTTCGTGCGTTACATGTTATCTAAAGAAGGCCAAACCGTGGTTAAGAAAGACGGTTATGTGCCAGTGCCTGCCAGTGTAGTCAATAAAGATTTAGCGGCACTGGGATTGTAATCTAGTGTCTAACTAATGACTTAGCTAGTTAGCTTATGTACTTAAACCTCCTGCGGGAGGTTTTTTTATGAGTTGAAACCTAGCGCTAGTTACTAAGCCGTGATTGCTGAGGTTACATCTGTGGTCAGGGCGAACACATGAGTTGAATTAATGTTAACTTTCACAAGCCGTTAACCGTGAGATAGTTGTTTTAAGGTGCTTTTCTTTTATCCCTGTTTGTTTCTTGACCGCATAAATCTGGACTTAAGCAGCTTAATTCTTAGTGGGTTAACAAAGGTAGTGGTTTCAGTTTACAAATAATCTACTCATGCGGTTGCCCTGCATCTGTGGTTTGAATCATTGGTTTGAATCGATAGCTTGTATTGATAGTTTGCTCACCTGCGTTGATATTTTTATCGAAAGCCGCAGGCAAAAAAATGGCGACCAATTAGGTCGCCAACAGTTCAAAAATTCGGAACTAATGATGATTGCGCTAGAAATCATCTGAAGGGAGGATGATGAACGATGAAACACATTAAATGATTCGGTTCATATATTCAGACCGGGCTTATTAGGATTAGTTCAGCGAAAAAGAATAATTTTTTAATTTATTTTCAATTTATGACGGTTTTCTTTTTAAGTGTATGATTTTTAAGTTAAATATATTTGGTGGTATTTGCGGTTTATTATTGCCAGCCAATAATTTCTTGGCCAAAAAAAGCCATAAAAAAAAGCAACCGTTAAGGTTGCTTATTGACTCATAGTAAGTCGAGGGGGACCGCGCTAGAAGTCCCAGGGAGAATGATGAACACAAGAAACTAAATCTGTTGTTCATAGTATTTGAGTCATAGCTAAAGGTTTAGTTCACTACTGGATGCGTTTTTTTGATATTATTTTTTCACCATTGATTTGGTTATGTTTATTTTTAGAATTTTTAGCACAGCGACTTTTTAAAGTGATGGCAGACCATCGAGTGATGGCTTTTTTGTGATGGCAATATTCTTAAGTCAATTTTTTAGTCACGAACATAGTCGCTGTGATACTTGCGCTCGTTATTACCAACAGTCAGCGCCAATCAATATCTGCATTTTCTCGTTAACGTGAGAGTGGCGGTCTGGTTCCGAGGGAGAACTATTTTGATAGAAAACCAGCAATACCAAGATAACACTGAGCCTTTTTCTGGGGATTTTTCTGATTGGATCCAGACATTAACCTTACTGGATGGTGACGCCCAAGCTCAGTGCTTTGCCGAAATGCTCGATGAAGCTGAGCCGGGCTTTATCGCCTTGGCGCTGGAATCCTTACCGCGCGAGCAACGTCTTGACCGTTGGCAGCAAATTGATGGTTTGGCGCGAGTCGCTGTCCTGACTATGATGCGCTCCGATCCTCGACAGAGTATTTTGAATTTACTCGATGACGATGAGGTCGATTTACTCTTTGCGATGTTATCGCCAGAAGAGTTGATTGATTGGAGTGATACCCTCCCCGAAGCGTTAGTTGATCGCGCGCTGCAACAAATGGGCAATCGTCAGCGCGAACGCTATGAAATTTATGATCAATTTAACGAGTCACAAGTGGGTCGTTATGCTGATCACCGCATGTTAGTGCTCAGTGATTCCGCCAATGTGGCGCAGGCACAACGCTTTTTTCGCCGAATTGCCTTAGATTGCGGTGATAACGTGTTTATTACTGATATAGATGATAAATACATAGGAACTGTATCGCGGCAAATGATCTTTAAAGCCGATGGCGACGTTGCATTATTGAGCTTAATTGATGAAGATAAGCCGGTGTTAGCCGCCGACACGGGCCTGTTTGATGCCGCCGAATATTTGCAGCACAGCAATGAAACCGAAATGCCTATTTTAGCTGAAGACGGGCAATTGCTCGGGCGCTTGAGCTTACGCGTTGCGACCGAAATCATTCGTGAGCATTTAGAATCACAGTTAATGGCCGGCGCCGGTTTAAAAGAAGACAACGACTTATTTGCGCCAGTATTAAAGAGTGCGCAGCGGCGCGCAGTTTGGCTTGGGATTAACTTACTCACCGCCTTTTTAGCCTCAGCCACTATTAGCTTGTTTGAGCCAGTATTAGCTCAAGTAGTCGCTTTAGCGGTATTAATGCCTGTGGTTGCCTCTATGGGCGGTATTGCTGGCAGTCAATCATTAACCTTAATGATCCGCGGTATGGCCATGGGGCAAGTATCACGTGGTAACTTGTGGCCATTAATGCGCAATGAAATCGGCATCAGCATAGTTAATGGGGTGGTGTGGTCGATTGTGATTGCTTGTGTGGCGGCGTGGTGGTTTGCTGACCCCTCGTTAGGTTTTATTATCGGCTGCGCCATTATGATTAACTTGCTAGCTGCTGCTGCTTCTGGGGTGCTTATTCCGATGATTTTGGACAAATTTAACCAAGACGCTGCGCTTTCAGGTTCAGTCATTCTGACAACTGTAACTGATGTGATTGGCTTTTTTAGCTTTCTAGGTTTGGCGACTTGGATATATCTCTAAGGCAACAGTGAGTTTTTTGAGGTAAAGATGGTAGGCATTTGCTAGACTCTGCCATCATTTTTTTAGGCCCATTGTTGCGACGAGTTCACAATGTCACTTGCTGACCAATATACATACATTGAAACCCAAGATCTTGACTTAATAAGACAAGCTGCCGCCTTGATAGATAACCGCGATGACAATGCGCATCCCTTAGATCATCAAGGCTATTGTTTATCTCGAGCCGTCATAGTGGCGTTGGCCCCATCGGGGCAATTAGTCGGATGCGCGGCAATTAAACAAGGAAAGGGCGATGTAGCTGAAATGGGCTACTTAGTGGTTCACCCTGATTTCCGTCGCCAAGGGATAGCGCAGCGTTTAACGCAAGAGCGTGTTAGCAGGGCTAAAGCGTTAGGGATAAAGCTGTTGTGGGCGACAGTAAGAGATGAGAATCTTGCCAGCAAAGCCAATCTTAATAAAGCGGGCTGGCAATTCTGGCACAGTTTTTATAGTGCGCGTGGTACAGGTAATATTATTGATTGGTTTTATTTGCCCTTGCATGATGATGTTAATGTTGACGCCTTGATGCAGTCCTTAGTGGGCGACAGGCTTGTTGTTTCTTAATTGATTAACTGGGTTGCCTTAGTGTTAAACCTTGGCTGGCTTGATTGTTTTTCCGATACGCTCGCCAGAGCATAAGGTAAAATCGCGCTATTTTTCACATTGGATGTTTTGAGATTTTATGACACATTTTACTAAGCCATTGTTGCTACTTGCTTTCATGGCGCTACCTGCGTCAGCTGCTGAATTTAGTTTAGGGTTAAATGATGATGTGGTGGCTGCTGAGCTCAGCACGCAGATAGCCCAAAATGCCAATGTTGGCATTAATTACATTTATGGCGATAACGATGGTTATCTCTTGCAAGCCACCACTCATGTGACCCACGATGCGGGTGTTCATCACATGGAGTTTGGTCTGCAGTACTCGCAGTTATGGTCGCTCACTAGCCCTGATGGCAATATGTTAGCCATTGGTGGTCGATATGCCGTTGATTTAGGTTCTAAATTGTCTTGGCACGCGGCGGGTTACTATACGCCATCAGTATTGGCTTTTGGTAAGCTAGATGGTCATTACGAAGCCGATACTAAGATTCAATTTGACTTGACGCCGCAACTTGGTTTTTATGTGGGCTATCGCTATATGCGCTTTAAGTATGAGCGTGTGGCTGACAATACCTTTGACTCAAGTTTTTATCTTGGCATGAAAGTGCGATTCTAAGTTCAAATGATAAAGGCCAGTGCGAACACTGGCCTTTATCGTTTTAAAGCTGATTTTTTGAATTCTGAGATTGATAACAGCAATGATTTCAATCACTGCCATTTGAAGAATTAGTTTTTAGCGTTTTTTTGGTAAATGCCAATCTCCATATCATCAAAGTAACGTTTCTTTCCTGAGCGCTGTCTGGGTTTGATCTTCTTCTGCCGCCCCTTGCTTGTTTGTTCCCAAGGTTCCTGCTCATCGAAGTCTTTGTACTGAGACATATTTCTATCCAAAAAAATGCACTATTGCGTTAATAAGTTTATTTTTTTTAGAGGAACAGGAAAGTGATAAATTTTTGCTCTCAGCGATAATTTTTTTCACTGACTCAGCTAAGTAGCGATTTAACTGAGTCAGAGAGACGTTAATGGCGCTAATCATTCATTTCACTAGTCTTAACGCGCAAGTTAGCGTGAAGCTAGCTAACCATAACTATGTGGATTAGATGCGGCGCATACGGCACACAAACATAGCATCGCTATCGGCCTCATAAGGCCAAATAGTTAACATCTGACTGGCTTCACCTGTAAACGGGTGAGCTATGGTTTCAATGCTAAATTCAGGGTGCCGGGCTAAAAATGCCTTAACGACCAGCTCGTTTTCAGCCGCGGCCACAGAGCAAGTGGCATAGATTAAGACGCCGCCGCCTTTAACTGCGCGGCTACTGCGAGTCAAAATATCCAGTTGTAGCTGAGGCTTTTCATCAACCACGGCTTGAGTATCTAGCCAACGCATATCTGGGTTGCGTCGCCAAGTACCAGTGCAACTGCATGGGGCATCGACCAATACGCCATCAAAGCTGCCGGCTGCAACAGGTAATTCATCACTGCGCCAGCGAGCAATACTGATGTTATTAACCTTGGCACGTTTAGCGCGTTTGATTAATTCATCAAGTGCGTGCTGGCGAATATCAGAGGCCACTATGCTACCACCTTGGCCTTGCGCTTTCATTAACGATGCTAGCTGTAAGCTCTTGCCGCCGGCGCCACTACAAGCATCCCACCATTGTTGGTTAGGTTTTGGGGCACACACTTGGCCAATCACTTGTGAGGCTAAATCTTGAATCTCAATTTTGCCTTGTTGATAGTGGCTTATATCATTGAGGTTAATGCTTTTATGACCAAGGCTTAGGGCATCACTAAAACATTCGCTCGCCTTAGCATCAATGCCTTGCTGTTGTAATTCAGTGACTAAGCTCGCCACGCTAACGCCTTGAGCTCTAGCCCAAATTGGTGGCCGACTGGTCATAGCGGCGATTAAGCGGGGTTTATTGTGCTCACTAATTTCTGTGACTTGCCAAAACCATGCAGGAACTAGTTGCTCAAGAGTTAGCGTCACGCCGCTTGGCATGACTTGTTGTAACATTTGCGCTTTTTGATCAAGAGTCTCGCTTGGCATGTCGGGACATACAAATAAGTCACCTAACTCATGCCAGGCTGTGATTATGTCTTGCCAGGAATGTTGCTCTAACTGGGCGCAGCCACACAATTGCTGAAACCAAAACTTAGGTAATGGCGCTTGCTTACTGACTATTTCGCCATTTGAAAATTGTGCTAACCAACCCCACCATCTAAACATGCTAAATAAGCTTTCACGGATAACTCTTCTGTCTTTGGAACCATGTTTTTTGTTGTCACGAAAATACTGGCCAATCACCCGATCCGCGGGCAGATGAGATGCATGAATATCTGCAAATAAATGTGAAATAGTAACAGCGTAGCTGTAGGCGCGTTTGTGCGAACTCTGAGTAAGAGTTGGTGCGCTTGCAAGGGGAGTTGGATTGCCCATAAATGACCCAGTAACATTAGATGGACAGTCTTAGCTGCCCAAAGAAAATTTAATGGGCAATTGTAGCATTGCCAATAGTAAAGCTCACCCTTAGCAAGCCAGATAGCAAGATTTCTGCTGTTGCGATTTGAGCGTTACTTATATCTGGAGTTAACCCGTGTGTTTAGGGTTAGCGCTCTTTAGTCACTAGAGTCAGTGGCATGTTGGTCACGATACCATTGCCAAGCCTCATACTTAACGCCTTGATAATAGCAATAGCCTATGCTGCCACTGTCTTGATTTTCAATTTCATAGCGCCCGCCTTGTTCAAGACAAAATACCGCTGACGGATTTGCCATACCTATAGTGTTGGCGGGCTGAGTGGGTGTTTGGCTGCAAGCCGCAGTGAGTAAACCACACAGGCCTACTAATGCAATGGAGTGAGAATTAATCATAAGTTATCCTCGAAATGGCAGTAAATTCATGGGCTAAGCCGCCATAATAACAGGAGGTTGGCTGAAACTTTAATCAAAAATTTGATAGAAGCTTATGCTTTTTATCAGAAAAAATAGAGTAAAAACGTTAGATGAATCGCAATTAATGGCTATGTTTGTGCCGCATCACGTTCAAATCGGATATAATTTCCGTTTAATGTGTTTGTTTGAGGTTTTATCCATGTCTGCTATGCCAAATTGCCCTAAGTGCAACTCTGAATACACCTATTTTGATGGTAGCCTGTTCGCTTGCCCAGAATGTGCCCATGAATGGGTTGAAGGCGCTGAAACTGAGGCGACTGAGACTGAAAAAGTATACAAGGATGCTAACGGTGCTATCTTGCAAGATGGCGACACAGTGACTGTGATCAAAGACCTGAAACTAAAAGGTTCATCTTTAGTCGTTAAAGTGGGTACTAAAGTGAAGAATATCCGTTTAGTGGATAGCGATCACGATATCGACTGTAAGATTGATGGCTTCGGTGCCATGAAGTTAAAGTCAGAATTTGTTAAGAAAGTTTAACAATAAAAACGGGTCCCCATGGACCCGTTTTTTATGGGCAGATTTAAGTTATTAGCCCTATACTCGCGCCATTAAGCGTAAAGATTTGTTAGCTCAGTAATGGCTGTAATCGCTGGGCTATGCTGGCGATACTGGCGACATCGTGATTAATGCTCAGGCTGCGAAAGCCATCCCCTTTAAAGGCTCTATCGAGCTCAATTAACACATGAGTGACGTTGTGCGCTGGCACAAAGGATAGCTCGACTTCTTTCACGCCAAATAAGCTAGTACGCAGCGGTCGATATTCAAGTTCTTGATAGCAACCAGAAGCTGAGCGAAATTCGCGCGTATTTAAGTAACCTTTCTCAACGTCTGCTTTAAATAACTGATAGCCCGCATTATTCATGGCTTGCATAAAGGCGGTGGCGACCTCATTGGGGTAGATATACAGAGGGTCTTTGTCACTGGCATCAATCGCCATATCAATATTAAGGCCGGTAGCTAACCACACTTGCGACTGATTCACGCGGGTATCAAGTTGCGTCAGTGGGGTTTCTGGATGCAGAGTCGCTTTAAAGGGGATGCGGCGCTGCTCCTTAGGCGCAATAGTGAATTTGTCGCTAATATGCCAATTTTGCAGCATATGATTGGCAAAATGGTCGCCATTCTCACCTTCCACTTTTACCTTAGTCATTAAGGCGAGATCTAGGCCTGAAATCTCTTGGGCAACATCTCCGCCTATTACTAAAATTTCACCGCTGAATTCTTGTCCTGGATACAAATGCTCGGTATGCAATAAGGTATCGACCTTGGCCGAGCCTATACCAATGGATGCCAGTAATTTTTTAAACATCTCATACTCCTCAGTGTTATTAGTCACAGCCTAATGAAATGCGGCGACGCTGACTAGTACTAAGCGCGATAGTTTTCAATAAGATGATCTACATCGAGTTGAGATAGAGAGAGGAAAGTATAGATATAAAAAGAGCCAAGCATTAGTTGCATTGGCTCTGGTGTTGGTTGGCGTTAATGCATTAATCGTTTGATGTGATCAAAAATGGCTCTATTGCCGCGCCAAGCGATGATTGTCTAAGACATGCTCAAAATCACTGCGGTATGGATTAATGTCTAAACCACCGCGGCGGGTATAGCGCGCATAGACAGTTAACTTAGTGCAATGGCAAAACTGTTTTAAGTCCATAAAAATGCGCTCTACACATTGCTCATGGAACTCATTGTGTTGGCGGAAAGAAATTAAATAGCGTAATAATTTCTCTCTATCAATTTTAGGTCCTTGATAGCGCACCATCACGCTGCCCCAGTCGGGTTGTGAAGTAATTAAGCAGTTAGATTTCAACAAGTTAGAAGTAATGGTCTCTGCCACTACTTGCTTTTTATCTGTGCTATCACTGAGGTAGTTAGGATTAAAACTATAATCTGAGACTTCAATATCAAGCTCATCTATGCATTGGCCTGGTAATTCAACCACCCGCTGATGATTAAAGTGCTTAGGTTCAATGATAGTGACTTTTACAGGCTTACCGGCGCATCCACTTAAATCTTTGATTAACGTTTGTTGCAGCTCATCAACTGAGGCAAACTGAGTTTGATTAAGGCTATTAAGGTAGAGTTTAAACGACTTAGATTCGACTAAATTAGGGCTATCAACGGGCAGGACAAACTCGGCGATAGCAACCATAGGCTTGCCTTTAGCATTAAGCCAAGAAAGTTCATAACCCGTCCAGATATCTACCCCAGTAAAAGGTAATTCTGCTGTTAAGCCAATGGCTTGACGATTAAGGGCTCTTGGCACGCCTTGCAATAACTCTGGCGCATATTGGTCTTTATAGGTGGTCGCTTGACCTAAAGTTAATCCGGCGAGTTCCTTTGCGCCATGATATGGGTCGTTATGTCGTGTCATTAACAGGTATCCGTGTCAAAATATCGCTAAAGTATACTGCAAATTAGGAATGACTTCAGTGTCCTGTCATAGTCAATTACACGATTTTTTAAAGAGATACACCCACAGTTACCAAGAGCAAATGGGGGCGTTACCTCAGTGCTATCCCATGGATATGCCATCACCTTGCATGATTGAACCCTTACCGAGTGATGATTCTCGGGTGCATTGGCAGTGGCATGCGCAAGACCCACAGGCCAGCTTTAAAAATATTGAATTAGCCTTAGATATCAGCTTTTGGCCAGATATTGCCAGCTTTTACGGCAGTTTTTATGCAGGCACCTTGTATTTTCATAGCGAACAAGGCTCTGGCGAGTTATTGCAGACTTGGAGTGCCGACGACTTAGAGGCTCTGCAAAAAAATCTGATTGGCCATATCATGATGAAGCAAAAGCTCAAGCAGCCGCTGACATGGTTTATTGGCTTGTTAGCCGATGGCGATCATATGATTACCGTTAACAATCAAGATGGTAGCGTATGGACCGAAGTGCCAGGCCAGGAGCAAGAGCAAAAGTTAGCCTCAAGCTTGGCTGAGTATTTAACTCTGTTAACCCCGCGCGTAATGCTGCCGGTGGCGCCAGTTCATGAAGAAATGCCAGAACTTAGCCATCCTGGCATGATCAACCGCTTAAAAGTGATGTGGCACAATTTGACGGGTAAGCATTAATTTCCATGAATGGCTAGCGTTTGAAGTTACTGATGATCCCAAGATAAGTTAGACACTATGCGGCAATCATCGCAGCGAAAATGAAACATATCTAATAAGGGTTCAGATAACGCCCAATCAGGATTACCACAGCGAGGGCAGGGACGCTCACGCTCAGATTGTTTATCACTGCCGCCCACTCGGTACACATAATAATAAGTGGGGATTTTAGTTAAAAATTCAACGCGGCCACGTAAATCCCATCCTCGGCGAAATAAGTCACTATCTACAGTGGTGATTTCTTTTAAGGCTGCAAATTCAGCGGCGGTTGCTGCCGCCATTTGTAACTCATCACAAGCTTGCCATTCGGTTTGCCAGCGGATCATGCGTTTATGATCGCCATTAAAGGTGGCTGGAATTCGATACAAAGGAATAGGGCGCAGGTCATCGCCACTGCGAAGTGGTGAGCACATGTGTACATAACTGGTATAGAGTAACTGCCAGCTTGGCGTCTGCGTGCTGGTTTCTTCTGAATTTATGTCTTGGCCTATTAGCTTGGTTCTCGGCGCGAGTATTTTTGCCTCAGTTAAGTGGCTTAACGCTTGCTTCACCCATGGGCTATTGAAGCTGTAATGCAAGCTGTCTTCCTCTGGCAGCAGCAATCTCACTTTAAACTCACCGTCATTAAAGGCGATGGCAAACTCGCGTCCTAACACTTGGCCGTTGGCACGGTAGGCTTCTAATAAACCATTTATGGCTTGCTCAACCGCGGTAAAGCTAGTGTCAGCAAAACATTCAAATCTTAACTCTACGACAAACATTAGGCGCGCTGCTCCAGCTCAGTAATACGTTGTGTTAGTTTTTCTATCATGGTCGTCATGGCTAGTTGCTGCTGCTGTAACTCTGCTATTTGTTGCTCGAGTGACTGAGTCGGCGCCGCTTCAATAGGGTTGATTTGCGGCGCACTTGGTATTTGCGCGCGGCTCGTTATCTCATCACTCGCTAATTGTTTAAATGCCTGTAAGCCTTTAACTAATACTGGCATGGGCATTTTTATCTTAGCTTTTAATAAGGCTAAACTTGGGGTCTTGCCTGCTTGATGAAGTAAGCAGGCTTGATTGATCACTTGTTCGAGTGGGCTCATAAGAAATTGAGAGATAAAAATATAATGTCTAGCAGTTTATTGCATTGCGCGGCTTTGGTATAGCCGTTAGAAACTAACACAAAGTATTGGCTGACTAGGTATTAGGCTTACTTTATGAGTTAGCGCGAGTTAGCCTTGGAGTAAATTCGCCAGTTGATCGACCAGTTCACTCCAGTGGCCATCTGAGCTAATAGCTTCGGCTAAAAAACTTTGTTGTGATGGCGTCCAAAAATGGGCTTCATAAATGTACTCCCCCTGAGCCAAAGCGTGCTTGCCAATAAAGGTTTCAATCGCCAGTTCACTGGACTCAAGACCTAGCTGCTCAAATAAATGCCCTAAGCTTGGAATGGTTGTATCCATAGGAGCCTCAACAATTAAAATTAACTCATAGAGGGTAGCAGAATTAAGGCATCCAAGTGGAAGTCATAGCGCTCAATAACGAGTGAAACATTTTATTAACAACTAAAGAGATCCTTGCTAGAGTATTTGAAAAGCGAGGAGGTCCAAATGGAACAAGAATATCAACATCAATACCGTGTTATGTTTCTTACTGCCGATGATTTGCGCATAGCCGCATCGATAATTTATAACGCTTACCATGATGATCCTGTGTTTCGGGATGCGCTGTATTGCGGCAACGATCACCTCTACGAACAAAAGCTGCGCGGTGCCATCCGCGAAGAATTATCTGAATTATGGCAACAAGAGCAAACCTTAGCTGGTTTGTTTGACCAAGAGCGTCTTATTGGCGTGGTGTGCGTAGTTAATGCCGCCACCGCTGTCGGCCAGCATAAGTTTTGGCATTGGCGCTTCAAAATGTTGTTAAGCACTGGCTGGCAATCCACTCAGAAATGGTTGCACCGAGAGCAAGCCATTCATGATCATCTCCCGAGTGTAAATTCTGGTATTTTGCAATTTATTGCGCTCGCGCCCAGTGAGCAAGGCAAACAGCTAGCTGGCAAGCTCTTAGATGCCATCACCCATTGGTGCGACGAACAGCCAGATATTCAAGGCATAGGAGTGTTTGTTACCAATCAGCACCATGTCGAACTGTTTCATCAATACCAGTTTACCCATTTAACAGCGCTTGATATTGGTAATGTCAGCGGGGAGTTATTATTTTATGGCAACACCAACAGCTGAATCAGGCTCATTTACCAGTTTTGCTGAGTTCTATCCTTTTTATTTGTCGCAGCATCAAAACGGACGCTGCCGTCAATTGCACTTTTGTGGCAGTTTAGCTGTCATTATCCTATTGTTTTTGATGATCTTTTCTGGACAGTGGCATTTGGCTTGGTTACTGCTGTTGTTGGGGTATGGTCCCGCTTGGGTGGGGCATTTTTTGTTCGAGAAAAATCGACCTGCGACATTTAAGTATCCCTTTTATAGTTTGCTTGGGGACATGCTAATGTTTTGGCAGCTTGCTACTGGCAAAATAGCGTTTAAATAATCAAAAGTTAACGTGATGGCAATCACGCCCGCAACTTTGTAAGAGATGTCTTACATTGCTGTAGGTAAATAGCGACTTGACTATTCACGCATAAGAATAAGCTTATTATAAACAAGGGTTTAAGGTTGTTTTTTTAGAGGGTTTAAACTTTATATCTGTTTGCTTAAATTATGACCGCCTCGATTGCGATGTTTTCATTACACTTTGTAGGTATTGAAGCAAGGTGGCTTCAAAGTTATTTGTGGCGATGGCCTGCCAAAGACGAATTGCCGCGTGATGGATGTCACGTTTTAAAAGGATGCTATTTCAGGATGAAATAGATACTGGAAGTAATTAGCAATTCTGAATGACATGGAATGGGACTGGATACCCATACTGAGACCTAATGGATAGTCTCATGCTTGTAGGGCAACTAAAATAAACTTTCAGGATGACCAGGAAGCCTGCAGGATGCGTTAAGCAGCAAGCGACAGTTTATGGAATGAACGCCCAAGGATACTAACTTAGGTTAGCGCTTCTTATCAGGATGTAAGAAGGTTCAAGGATGAAAGTGGCAACACAAGGAATTTAAGGACAGTAGGGACACGGCTAGATGCCAAGACTACGCAAGGATGGTGCAGGGAGCACAATTTAGCGGGAAAGCTAACAAAGAGTAATATAAGAAAGGTGCAGAAATGCACCTTTTTTATTTTCCAAAAACGAACAAAAGCTTAACTTGCTCGCAATCTTGTGGGATATTGCTTACAAACGTGTGAGATTTTTGTATTTCTTTTAGTTAGCAACGGCGCATGCGTTAGATTTAATTGTTTAAAATCAGCCTTTTACATTTGTCTTTGTTTTTTTGCTTTGTTGTTGATAAAACAAATTTTAAAAACACGCTTTTTAAATAGTGGGTTTAAGTTAAAATTTTAATTGTCGAGAGATTAAGGAACATTCATCAGCAGGATAGCTAATCAATGGTTAGCAATGACAGATTTATCGGTGGTGTAGCGACAGTGATGTCACTGATTAACAAATGTTATGGCAAGGCCGCCGACAAGGATGATAACAGTCAGGATGACTGTACGCTAGGAAGCTCAATAAGGATATAGCTATTACTGGATGTAATAGTAAAGAAACCCAAGATGGGATTGGACACGCTCAGGAAAGAGCAAGCCCGCCAAAGGAAATGCCGGGAGTAAGGGAATACGTCTGAAAAGACAAGGAAAAAGACAATAGTCCAAGGATGATGCAGGAGCACAACGTTCGCATGGATGGAGCAGGGAGCACAATATAGCAGGATAGGCTATCACAAGGTGTACCGGGCGCGGCTTTTGCCGCGCCCTTCTTGTTTTTGGATTATGTACTCGCTTTGCTAAGCCCGCTCCATACGTCGTTAACGACAACTCCCTGAACTGCAATTACCTTTACTGCTACCGCCACCACCGCAGCCACCACCTATGCTACCTTTGGCGGTTGGCGCTTGATGCCACTCAGGCTCTGGGAAAATTGGCCACTGAATTTTAGTGATCCGCTTGCCATGCATCCAAACACTGGCTTGATATTGATTTATGCCATCGGTACTAAATTCCAATAAGTATTTAGTCTTCCAACAAATGCCACTGTGGCCACCTAGGCTTGGTTTAGCCGTTTCTTGCGCAAAAGCTAACAGTTGCACGTTTTGCTTGTGACATTCTTGCTCGGCAAATACTTTTGCTTGTTCCGCCATTTGGCGTAACTGCCAGAAGAAAGCGGCAATGACGCCGACTGCTAGCATTAATAATACGTCTGTCATCATGAGGTTGTCGCCTGAAATAGTCCGCCAATAGTGGCAGAAAGAGTTACGCTGCGTTTAGGATCTCTAAGTGCAGCAAGGCATGCGCTACGCAATTCAGGAATGGCCACAATATCAGCAAAAATCTGATTAAAAAAGTGTTGTTCTTGAGTGGCTAAGGCTTCTAGATAAATATTGAGAAGATGATCCTGTTTCAAAATACGCCAGTTACGGGCGGCAATGCTAATGAGTAAGCTTTGATTTAATCCGGGGTGGCTATTTAACGCCACCACAGCTTCACTACTTAATGGCACTGATGAAGCTAAGGCTTGTAAGAAATACTGCGCTTGATTGGTATTGGCCTGTAACTTATTCCAGATAACCTGTAATAAAGCGTTATCAAGTGATAAATGTTCTAGGCACTGACAGAGCGCGATATTCACTTCTAACGGCGCCCGCTGCAAGCCGTTAAGGATCAGCTGCTGATGGTATTGGTCTTGATGACGCACGCAGATATCCGCTAAGCCTTGCATGCCAAGCTTAGGCCATTCATCAAGAGGGATTTCAAGCGCTAAATAACTCACGGCCAATGGGTATTGGCTTGATGTTTCAATGGCGAGTTGCTGGCGCACTAATGCGTTGAAAATGGCCAGTTTAGTCTCGCTGGCTTTAAAGCTAAAAGGGTGATTGGCTAAACGCTCTTGTTGCTGCTCGCTAACTTCTGCATTGGGATTACTGCCAAACGCCTCTGCTACCATGTGTAAAAACTGCTGGGTTGCCGCACCGCTTAATAAACCGCGTTCATCGAGTGGAATTTTTAAAAACCAGATATAATGTTGCGCCGAGCTATTCCAAAACACTATGGCAAATCGGGCATGGCCTTGGATAGGGTAAGGATAAGGACAGTGTTGTTGTTCTATTTGGTCAAATGCCAAGGCATCAATATGTTGGACGCGCCGACCTAAATCGTAAACTTGATATTGAGTGCTAGCCGCATTAAAAAATTGCCCTAAGCTCGTGATCTCTTGCATATGTAATTCATCTTAACGTGATTATGGGCGGTATTATATGTCAAGCCAGCGTCAATGCTATACTGCCGGGCTGTTCAATTGCGATGTCACTCAAGCGCAAAAGGTGAATTATGTTACCCGTGCAAACCTCAGCTCATTTACAGCAATTACAAGCGTTAATGCAGGAGTTATCTCTGTGGCAAGCAACGCCTATTGATGAGTCCGCGTTATTAAGTTCCGCGCCTTTTGCCTGCGACACTATGTCGTTTGCGCAGTGGCTGCAGTTTATTTTCATCCCCAAAATGCAACAATTATTGGCCTTATGCCTGAGCTTGCCCGGCGCCATTGCTTTAGCGCCTATGGCTGAACAGGCGTGGCAAGGACAGGCGCAGTATTTACCATTAATTCAATTTTTACAGCAACTTGATGAGTATTTGTCATGATAAGTATACCTGCTGATAGCAGCGGAAATAGCACCGACTCTAACCTAGATGAATGGCAAGACGCTAATGCCCCCGTCATTTCTGTGTTGTATGAAGATGAGCATCTGGTAGCCATTCATAAACCCGCGGGTTTGTTGGTACATCGCAGTTATTTAGCGCGGCGCGAGATATATTTTGCTATGCAAATGACTCGTGATTTAGTGGGTTGCCATGTGTTTCCTGTGCATAGACTCGATAGACCTACTTCTGGAGTGCTATTGTTTGCTAAATCCAGTGAAGTGGCGCGCCTCTTGTGTGACCAATTTGCCGCCCATCAAGTCACTAAGACCTATTTAGCGTTAGTGCGCGGCAATATGCATGAGGCCGCTACCCTTGATTATCCGCTGAAAGAAGAGCTTGATAAGGTCGCCGATAAATTTGCCAATCCAGAAGGCCAATTTAAAGAAGCTATTACCCATTATCAGCCGCTTCTTAATGCTGAAATTCCATTTCAGTCAGACCGTTATCCGAGCAGTCGTTACGCGCTGGTGGCCTTAACGCCGCAGACTGGGCGTAAGCATCAATTAAGACGCCACTTGGCGCACTTACGCCATCCTATAGTGGGTGATACTACTCATGGTGATGGCAAACAAAACCGCTTTTTTAGAGAACATTTTCAACATAATAGGTTATGGTTGATAGCAAAGCGGCTTGAATTTATTCATCCTGTGACGCAAGAAGCTATGTCAATTACCACTGAACTTGAGCCAGAATGGCTGGAAGTGTTTGACGGCTTAGGTTGGGATGATGATAAAGTACAAGGCGATAATTTACTGCTAGCATAAGGGTTTACCAAGGAGGCGAACCATGAAAGTTAATCTAGTGTTTGGCACTGTGTATGGCAGCGCTCAAGCGGTTGCAGAAGAGTTAGTCGCGACTATTGAGCAAGCAGGCATAGTTGCTGAAATTGTTGAACATCAGCAGTTATCTTCATGGTTACCTGTCGCTGATAACCCTTTGTTAATTGTGACGTCAACTACAGGTCAAGGCGATGTGCCCGATGATATTGCGCCTTGGTTTCAGACATTAAAGCGCAATGCCCCCTATTTACCGGGCGTAAAGTATGCTGTGATTGCCTTAGGTGACTCTAGTTACGATACTTTTTGTGGTGCGGGTAAGCAGTTTGATGAGTTATTAAGTGAGCTTGGGGCGAGACGGTTATTAACGCGATTAGAGTTAGATGCCACTCAAACCATGACGCCCGAGCAAGATGCCATTAAATGGCTGCCAAAATTTATCAGCACTATTAAGAGCTAGACGTTCTCAATTACACTCATGCTAGCGTTAACAAAAAAGAAGGTAAGCCAATGGCTTACCTTCTTTTTTTGCTAATTAACTAATTCAATCAACTAGCTTAATCGATTAGGCGCAGCAGCTCGTTAATACCCACTTTAGCGCGAGTTTTAGCGTCTACTTTCTTAACTATGATGGCGGCATATAAGCTGTAAGTGCCACATTTAGACGGTAAGCTGCCAGAAACTACTACTGAGCCTGCTGGTACTCGGCCGTAATGCACTTCACCGGTTTCTCTATCGAAAATACGGGTGCTTTGGCCAATATAAACGCCCATAGAAATCACGGCGCCTTCTTCAACAATCACGCCTTCCACAATCTCAGAGCGAGCACCGATAAAGCAGTTGTCTTCAATAATGGTTGGGCCAGCTTGCAGCGGCTCAAGTACGCCACCAATGCCCACGCCGCCAGATAAATGCACGTTTTTACCGATTTGCGCGCAAGAACCTACCGTCGCCCAAGTATCAACCATAGAGCCTTCATCAACGCGAGCTCCTAAGTTGACATAAGATGGCATCAGTACGGTATTGCGAGCAATAAACGAGCCTTTTCTTACGGTTGCTGGCGGTACTACGCGAATGCCTTCTTGCTTGAAGCGTGCTTCATCGTAATCTGCAAATTTCAAGGCAACTTTATCAAAATATTTAGTTTCGCCGCCTTCAATAACTTGGTTTTCATAAATACGGAAAGACAGTAATACCGCTTTCTTCAACCACTGGTGGACATGCCACTTGCCATCAATCTTCTCAGCAACACGAACTTCGCCGCTATCAAGCATATTAATAACTTTATCAATGTCAGCACGCAGGCTTGGTGTTGCATTGGTCGGGGTAATATCTTGGCGCTCTTCAAAGGCTACCTCGATACGTTGGCGTAATGCCTCCATGGTATCGTCCTCAAACTTTAGGGAGTGGGTTGGGCTAGCACTGCGGTTAACGCGTCGCTTAGCTGGGTCTGTTGTGCCTCATTCAGCGCTTTGCCGTCTAAGGTCTGTAAAATAAATACGTCTTCAGCACGCTCGCCTATGGTAGTGATCTTGGCGGCCAATAAATTCACTTGGCAGCGATAGAAGGTTTCACCTACTTTGGCGAGCAGTCCGGGTGAATCGAGCGCGAATAACTCCAGCATACTTGTATCATGACGATTGCTCTTTAGAAAACTCACGCTGGTGGCAACCTTAAAAGGTTTCATCTTGCGCGGCAGTTTTCTAAAGGATGGCAACTTAGCGCTGGCATCTTTGGCCAGTGCTTTAACTAAGGTTTTTCTTATGCCTTGTATGCGCGCCAGTTGCTGAAGCGGGGCGCCATCTTGCTCTAAGATCACAAAGGTATCTAAGGCGTAATGGTCTTTACTGCTCATCACCAACGCATCATGGACGTTGATATTTTTATTGTCCAGCACTGCCATCACTGTGGCAAATAATTTTGGTTTGTCTGGGCAATAGATAAACAGTTCCGTGCCGCCGCGACTACTTTGCTTATTAATCAGCACTAAGGCCTCATCGCCCCTGTGCTTAAGAATACCTTCGGCATGCCAAATGATTTGGTTGAGGGTGTGGCGCAAAAAGTAGTCGGCCTTAAACCGCGCCCATAGTAGGTCGATTTCTTTATCTTTAAAACCGCGGCGAATAAGCTCTTTGCGGGCTTTCGCTTGGTTTTCTCGTAAGTGCGAGCGAATATCCACCGGCTTTTCATGGCCACGAGCCAAGGTTCTTTGGGTGGCAAAATAGAGTTCGCGCAGTAATGCACCTTTCCAATTATTCCAAATGGTGTCATTGGTAGCGCACATGTCGGCAACGGTTAAACAATAAAGGTAACTTAAGTGCACTGAGTCGCGTACTTTAGCGGCAAATTCCGCCACTATGTCTGGATCTGAAATATCACGGCGCTGCGCTGTCACTGACATTAATAAGTGATGCTGCACTAGCCAACTGACTAAGCGGCCATCGTGATCGTTAAGTTCATGGCGTTTACAAAAGATGAGCGCATCACTGGCGCCTAAGCTCGAATGATCGCCGCCGCGACCTTTAGCTATGTCATGGAAAATGGCGGCCAGCACCAATAAGCCTTTTTTAGGCAATTGATTGATGAGTACTGAGCCCAGTGGAAATTCATCTTTTTGATCGGGCTGCGAAAAGCGCTCGATATTACGCAATAACCTGTGGGTGTGCTCATCGACGGTATAGGCATGAAACAAGTCAAACTGCATTTGCCCTTCAATGGCGCGCCACTGCGGCAGATACGCAGATAAAACCCCGTATTTATGCATCATAGATAACGCGGGAATGCCGCGCGGATGGCGCAAAATTTCCATAAACACCTGACGACAAGCGGCATGCTCCATCAAAGGCATGGGCTGACTGCGACGCGCTAGGCGTAAACTGCGTAATGTTGGCGCATAAATTGCGGTGATATTGGAATTGCGGGCGCAGTGCAAAAACAACTTGAGAATGACGTGCGGCTCGCTAAAAGCATCCTGCGCTAAGGCTTCAATAAAGCGGCCGCGGCGCTGAAAATGGCTGTCTATTGGCTGAATTTCAAGATCTGGTTGCTGCGGCTGCACAGCGCGCTTAAATAATTGCAGTAACATGTCATTGAGTTCAATGACGCGGCGCACGCAGCGGTAATAGCGCTTCATCATTTGCTCAACGGCTAACTGAGTACCATCTTGGTAGCCCATGAGTTGCGCCACTTGCGGCTGTAAATCAAACAATAATCGGTTTTCATCACGATTACTGATTAAGTGCATGGCAAAGCGCAGTTGCCAGAGAAATGCGCGGCACTCTAACAGCTCATCTAATTCATACTGATGCAAAAAGCCGTGGTCGACTAAATCTTCAAGGTTCGCCGCATCAAAATAGCGCATGGCGACCCAAGCTATGGTTTGGATATCCCTAAGCCCGCCAGGGCAGGTTTTGATGTTGGGTTCAAGATCAAAGGCATTGGCCTTGTGATGACGCTGCAGTTGCTCCTCTTTTTTGGCTAACAGAAACTTTTGGGTCGGCCAAAAGGCTGCAGCGCGGATACTTTGCCTCAGCTCATTAAATACCGGCTCAGAACCAATGAGGAGGCGCGCTTCAATTAGATTGGTGGCGATAGTGACATCTTGCGCGCCAAGCTCCAACGTTTGCGCAAATGTGCGCACACTGTGGCCGATTTCAAGGCCTGCGTCCCACAGGTAAGTAATAAACTCAGATAAGCTGACTTCATTGGCAGGGGAGATCGGCGCTTCAAGCAAAAACAGTAAATCTATGTCAGAGCATGGGTGCAGTTCTCTGCGCCCATAGCCGCCGACAGCAATCAGGGATAGCGGTTGTGAATCCAGACCTAAGGCCTGCCATTGGCGGCGCAATAAATCATCAACAAAATCACTGCGAGTATGAAGTAGCGCACTGATATCACCTTCGCGATTAAACGCTTGGCGTAATACTTGATTGTGCGCTTGTAATTGCAGTTTAGTGCTGAGTGCTTGATTCATTCGCTATCCCTGAATTAAGTTTAGTGGCTGATAATGCGTGGGAAGTTTTCATCGCTGCGCAGAGTCAAGACTTCAACGCCGTTGTCAGTCACTAGTAGTGTGTGTTCCCACTGGGCCGAATTTTTGCCATCAGAGGTAGTGACAGTCCAGCCATCTTTTTGATCTAATTTGGTTTTGTAGTTACCAGCATTGATCATTGGCTCAATGGTAAAACACATGCCAGCGCGCAGCACTGTCTTGTCATTATTTTTGTAATGCATGACCTGCGGCTCTTCATGAAAACCTGCGCCAATGCCATGGCCACAGTAGTCGGCGACTATGCTGTATTTCTCAAGGCCAGTTTTCTTACCCTTGATGCACTTTTCAATCACAGTGCCAATCTCGCCTAGCTTGATACCTGGGCGCACGATTTTGATGGCTTCATACAGGCTTTCTTGCGCCACGCGGCATAAGCGCTTGTCTTTCGGGCTCACGTCACCGATTAAGAACATTTGCGAGGTATCGCCATGGTAACCGTCTTTAATGACAGTGATATCTATGTTGATGATGTCGCCATCTTTCAGAGCGCGATCGCTTGGAATGCCATGACAAATAACGTCATTGATTGAAGTACAGATAGACTTTGGAAAACCGTGATAGTTGAGTGGAGCAGAAATTGCGTCTTGTTCTTCAGTGAACTTAGCACAAATGGCATTGAGTTCATTGGTGGTAACCCCTGCCTTGATAAAGGGAGCTATCATCTCCAATACATCGGCCGCCAATTTGCCTGCAGCACGCATTTTTTCAATTTCTTCGGCAGTTTTGATAACAATACTCATGGACATTTCTCTTACGGTTTGACTACGATTGGCGGCGAAATTTATGGCTAAAAATTTGTGTCTAATCCATAAATATGGTATAAAGCGCGCCGTCTAGTGATATCTCTTCGGACGTTGCCGCAACTTGAGTTATTGAAACGTTAGTCTCTACTTAATGAGTTTCTCATGTAAGTAGTAGCAACGGCTTAACCAATCCAAGTTACCCAACTTAGTTGAAGAGTAAACGATGACGGCCATTATACATGGCAATTAACTCAATACGAAATCACACACGTATCGACACATGCATCGGGGTGCTGCAACAGTAATGTTGTGGTCGATGGGATGGGATACGTGGAGGTTTAACCCCAACCATTTTAAGGTAAATAAAATGACTACTGTTTCAATGCGCGACATGCTGCAAGCTGGTGTACACTTCGGTCACCAAACCCGTTACTGGAACCCTAAGATGAAGCCATTCATCTTTGGACCACGCAACGGTGTACACATCATCAACTTAGAACACACTGTACCTATGTTCAACGAAGCGCTGGCTTTCATCAGCAACGTTGCTTCTAAGAAAGGTAAAGTATTGTTCGTTGGTACTAAGCGTGCCGCTAGCGAAGCCATCAAAGAAGCTGCTATCTCTTGTGACCAGTACTACGTTGATAACCGTTGGTTAGGCGGCATGCTGACTAACTGGAAAACTGTTCGTCAGTCAATCAAGCGTCTGAAAGAACTGGAAACCCAATCTGTAGATGGTACTTTTGACAAGCTGACCAAGAAAGAGGCGCTGATGCGTACTCGCGAACTGGCTAAGCTGGAAAAATCTTTAGGTGGTATTAAGAACATGGGCGGTCTGCCTGACGTTCTGTTTGTGATCGGTGCTGATCACGAACATATCGCTATCAAAGAAGCTAACAACCTGGGTATTCCAGTTGTTGCTGTTGTTGATACTAACTCTGCACCAGACGGTGTTAACTACGTCATCCCTGGTAACGACGATGCTATGCGTGCTATCAAGCTGTACACCTCTTCTGTTGCTGCTGCTGCAAATGCTGGCCGTGGTCAAGATCTGGCTGTTCAAGCTGAGCAAGACGGTTTCGTTGAAGCCGTATAATAAGGCGTGATGCTTAGGCATCTCCCTTATTAACCAATGTGTTAATTGGTTAACAGGGGCCGTTAGGCCCCTGTTTTATATCTGCAAAATATGTCGAATTTTCTATAGAGGACTTAACAATGGCAATTACTGCTGCCCAAGTTAAAGAACTGCGCGACCGCACTGGCGCTGGCATGATGGACTGTAAAAAAGCCCTGACTGAAACCAACGGTGATATCGAATTAGCGATTGATAACATGCGTAAGAGCGGTGCTGCCAAGGCTGCTAAGAAAGCGGGTAACATCGCTGCTGAAGGTACTATTCTGATCAAGAATGGTGAAGGTTACGCAGCTCTGGTTGAAGTTAACTGTCAAACTGACTTCGTAGCTAAAGACGGTAACTTCTTAGCATTCGCTAACGAAGTACTGGACGTTGCTGCAGCATCTAAAGTCACTATCGAAGACCTGAAAACACAGTTTGAAGAAGCTCGTGTTGCTCTGGTTACTAAGATTGGCGAAAACATCAACGTACGTCGTGTTGAGTATATCGATGGCGCTAACCTGTCTTCTTACCGTCACGGCGACCGTATCGGTGTTGTTGTAGCTGGTACTGCTGATGAAGAAACTCTGAAGCACATCGCTATGCACATTGCTGCTTCTAAGCCAGAATTCGTTAACCCAGAAGACGTTCCAGCTGATTTAGTCGCTCGTGAACAGACTCTGCAAATCGAAATCGCTATGAACGAAGGCAAGCCACAAGAAATCGCTGAAAAGATGGTTCTTGGTCGCATGAAGAAATTCACCGGTGAGATCTCTCTGACTGGTCAAGCTTACATTATGGAACCAAAGAAAACTGTTGGTGAAATTCTGAAAGCTAAAGGTGCTACAGTCACTACTTTCATCCGCATGGAAGTTGGCGAAGGCATCGAGAAGAAAGAAGAAAACTTTGCTGCTGAAGTAGCGGCTCAACTCGCAGCGAATAAAAAGGCTTAATAGCCAACGCTAAGACCTTTAAGACCGCAGCAGCCGCTGCGGTCTTGTTATGACCGAGACTAAAAATATGAGCACCAATCCAAAACCTGCATTTCGTCGAATTCTTCTTAAGTTAAGTGGTGAAGCCTTAATGGGCGATGAGGGCTTCGGTATTGATCCGAAGGTTCTTGACCGTATGGCGCAAGAAGTGAAAGAGTTAGTGGAGCTGGGTATTCAAGTTGGCGTGGTCATAGGTGGCGGTAATTTATTCCGCGGTGAAGGCTTGGCTAAAGCTGGCATGAACCGAGTGGTCGGCGACCACATGGGCATGTTGGCCACAGTGATGAATGGCCTGGCCATGCGTGATGCGCTGCACCGTGCTTATGTGAACGCTCGCCTGATGTCGGCAATTCCTCTGAACGGTGTATGTGACCGTTATAATTGGGCGGAAGCTATCAGCTACCTGAAATCTGGCCGAGTGGTAATTTTTGCCGCCGGTACAGGTAACCCATTCTGTACTACTGATACTGCAGCCTGTTTACGCGGCATTGAAATTGAAGCAGAAGTAGTATTGAAAGGCACCAAGGTTGACGGTGTATACTCTGAAGACCCAATGAAAAACCCAGATGCTGTTAAGTATGATGTGCTTGGGTACAATGAAGTTTTAGAAAGAGAATTAAAAGTCATGGACTTAGCAGCCTTTACTATGGCCAGAGACCATGACATGCCTATTTTAGTGTTCAATATGAACAAGCCTGGAGCGCTTCGCCGCGTGGTCATGGGTGAAGAAGAAGGCACTTTGATCAAAGCGAAGTAATGACTTAAAGGATAATTATCGTGATTGCAGATATTCAAAAAGATGCCCAAGAGCGCATGGGTAAATGTGTTGAGTCAATGAAAGGCCAAATGAGCAAGGTTCGTACTGGTCGTGCTCACCCAAGTCTGTTGAACTCAATTCAAGTGTCTTACTACGGTACTATGACCCCACTGAACCAAGTGGGTAACGTGAGCATTGAAGATTCTCGCACTCTGTCTGTGAGCGTATTCGATCGCAGCATGATCCAAGCCGTAGAAAAAGCCATTATGTCATCTGATTTGGGTCTGAACCCAATGTCAGCGGGCAGCAACATTCGTATTCCTCTGCCAGCTCTGACTGAAGAGCGTCGCCGCGATTTAGTTAAAGTGGTACGTGCTGAAGCCGAACAAGGCCGAGTGTCAATTCGTAACGTGCGTCGTGACGCTAACTCTGATGTTAAAGCATTAGAAAAAGCCAAAGAATGTACTGAAGATGATGTACGTCGCAGCGAAGATGACATTCAAAAAATGACCGATACCTACATCAAGAAGATTGATGAAGTGTTAGCGGCCAAAGAAGCTGAGTTGATGGAAGTCTGATTCAACACCTAACTCACTAGAGTTGATACGCCGTGTAGCGTTATACTACACGGCGTTTGTTTATTTTAAGGGTTGTGAGAGATGTCATCCACTACGAGTCAGAATGCTTTAGATAGCTTACTGGCATCAGATATGCCTGGTGAGTTACCTGAATTAGTCGGCTTGGCCATTCCGCGCCATGTAGCCATCATAATGGACGGTAACGGTCGCTGGGCACAGGCAAAAGGTCAGCCACGCGTCATGGGGCACCGAGCTGGTGTCAAAGCAGTACGCCGTGCTGTGACTACCGCCAAACAATTGGGTGTACGTTCGTTAACCTTATTTGCCTTTTCATCAGAAAACTGGCGTCGCCCAGATCAAGAAGTCACCTTACTAATGGAATTGTTCTTCACGGTACTTCAACGTGAAATCAAGCTATTACATAAAAATGGTGTGCGCCTTAATATCATTGGCGATACTAGCCGTTTCTCTGCTAGGTTACAGCAACAAATTTTAACGGCGCAGCAGCAAACTGCAGATAACAATGAATTAATCCTCAATGTTGCAGCTAACTACGGCGGACGTTGGGATATTTTACAAGCCGCGCAAAAGTTGGCTGAGAAAGTCCAGTCAGGCACCATGTCTGCGGATGAGTTTTCTGAAGAAGCCTTAGCACAGCATTTGTCGATGCAAGGGCAAGACGATGTCGACTTAATGATCCGCACTGGCGGTGATTTTCGGATTAGTAATTTTATTTTATGGCAAGCTGCCTATGCTGAGTTAGTGTTTACTGACTTGTTGTGGCCAGATTTCAATGAAGCTGCTTTCCATCACGCGGTCAGCGTGTTTAGTGGTCGGCAACGTCGTTTCGGTTTGACGGGAAGTCAGATTGAAGCCATCAAGACATCAGGTTAATTTTTTGGCAATTTTGCCACCTGAGACAGCAATTAAGTGAGGGAGTCTCTTGCTAAAACAACGAATTATAACAGCATTATGGTTAGTGCTTTTAGTGCTTGCGGGTATCTTTTTATTGTCACCTGCCTACCTAGCTTGGGTATTAGTCCCAATTTTCTTAATCGCCGCCAAAGAGTGGGGCGCACTCATTGACCCTGAGTGCAACGTCACTCAGTGGAGCTTTACTGTCACCATAGGCATTTTGCTTACCACCATTAATTATATTGTCCCAACAACGGCTATCTGGAATGGTGGTTATTTGCACCCTGTCTATCAGGGCATTTTGGGTCTTGGTGCCATTTGGTGGGTTGTAGCGACGGTTTTGGTGGTTATCTATCCAAAAGCTAAAGCGACTTGGGCTAAAAGCCCAATGCTTAAGTCTATGTTTGGCCAGCTAACTTTAGTTCCTTGTTTTGCAGCGTTAATGGCGCTTGAATCTCTGAGCTTAGGCCGCGATCCTTATTTCGGTGGCACCTTAGTATTGCTGGTGATGCTGACCGTATGGGCAACGGATACTGGCGCTTATTTTGCGGGTAAAAACTTTGGCAAACATAAGCTAATGCCAAATGTTAGCCCAGCCAAAACCATTGAAGGTTTAGTGGGGGGTTTAGCCGCAAGCTTACTGGTCGCAGTCGCTGTTATGTATTTATCACCGCAGCAAGAATGGCCGTTAGTAGTCTTAGTGACCTTGTTCACCGCCTTATCGTCTGCTGTCGGTGATTTATCAGAAAGTATGTTTAAGCGCGCCGCCAACATTAAAGATTCAGGCACTATTTTGCCAGGTCACGGCGGGATTTTAGATAGAATCGACAGCCTAACTGCGGCGTTGCCGGTATTTACCTTAATTTATATCGCATTCTGGATGTAGTGATATGCAAAATATGGTGATTTTAGGGGCGACAGGCTCCATTGGTGCCAGCACTTTAGCTGTGATTGCTACCAATGCTGCCGCTTACCGCGTGTATGGTTTAGTGGCAAATTCAAGCGTTGCTAAGATGCTTGAATTATGTGTGGTTCATCAGCCTGTGTATGCACATATGGTTGATGAAACCGCAGCTAACGCCTTAAAAGAGGCGTTGCCAAGTAATTGCGTTACCAAAGTCACCACAGGGGAGGAGGCGTTACTTGAGTTAGTAACGCGCGCCGAAACCCAAGTGGTCATGGCGGCCATTGTTGGCGCCGCAGGCTTAGTGCCAACCTTAGCGGCTGTTAATGCGGGCAAACGCGTATTGCTGGCTAATAAAGAAGCCTTAGTCATGAGTGGCCAGCTATTTATTAATGCTGCGCGTGCCAGTGGCGCGGTAGTGCTGCCGGTAGATAGTGAACACAATGCTATTTTCCAGTGTTTGCCTAGCCAAGTGCAGCAAAGCTTAGGCTATTGCAACCTCGATGATCACGGTATTTCTCATATCTTATTAACGGGTTCTGGCGGTCCATTTTTAACTAAGCCGTTAGCAGAACTTGCAAGTGTTACTCCAGCGCAAGCATGTAAACATCCAAATTGGTCAATGGGTCCTAAAATCTCAGTGGATTCTGCCACTATGATGAATAAAGGTCTGGAATACATTGAGGCCCGCTGGTTATTTAATACCCGTCAAGATCAACTTGAAGTGGTAGTGCATCCGCAAAGCGTTATTCACTCTATGGTGCAGTATCGTGATGGCTCTGTGATAGCGCAGATGGGTAACCCAGATATGCGCACGCCAATTGCCAATTGCATGGCTTATCCCCACAGAATTGCTGCGGGCGTTGAACCTTTAGATTTCTTCAAGGTCGGACAGTTAAGTTTTGTCGAGCCTGATTATGATCGCTTCCCGTGTTTAGCACTCGCCATCGAGGCCTGCCATTTAGGCCAAGAGGCCACGACTGTGGTTAATGCGGCGAATGAAATGGCAGTAGCGGCATTTTTGGCAGGACAAATCAGTTTTACCGATATTGCCAAGATTAATGAAGCGAGTCTTAAACGCTTACATAGCGGCAAACTCAATACCTTGGAAGATATCTTAGCTTTAGATAAGCAAGCTCGAATTTATGCCCAAGAGGCCATCAATAAGTAAGGGAATAGGAAGTAGATGGGCGATTTTTTGTGGAATTTGATGTCGTTTGTGGTGGCGTTAGGATTATTAATCACAGCCCACGAGTACGGTCATTTTTATGTGGCGCGTCGCTGCGGCGTCAAAGTCGAGCGTTTCTCTATCGGTTTTGGTAAGGCTATTTGGCGCAAAATTGGTAAAGATGGCACTGAATATGTCGTTGCCATGATCCCGCTCGGTGGCTACGTCAAAATGCTGGATGAGCGCGTTGAAGCCGTGCCTGAACATTTGCTCGACCAAGCCTTTAATCGTAAATCTGTATGGCAACGCATTGCGATTGTTGTCGCCGGCCCATTAGCTAATTTTCTGTTCGCGATCCTTGCTTTGTACGTTATGTACTTGATTGGCGTGCCAGCGTTAAAGCCGGTGGTGACTGCCGTTGATGCCACTAAACCTGCGGCTGTGATGCAAATTAACACGCCGCAGCAAATTCTAGCGGTTTCAGGGCAAGCGGTTAAAAACTGGGAAGATGTCAATCTAGCGCTTGTAGGCTTAATTGGCAGCGATGAAATCACTATCACCACAGCGCCGCTCGATAGAGCATCTACTTCAACCACCACAGATACTTATCGTTTAGATACCCGCGCGTGGCAGTTTAACCCTGAAAAAGAATCTGCCATTAGCGCCATTGGTTTTGTCGGTTATCGCCCGCAAATTTTACCTATCATTGCTGATTTTTCTGACGGCAGCGCAGCAAAGCTTGCCGGCATGCAGCTAGGTGATGAGATTATTGCCATCAATGGCGCCGCGTATCAAGATTGGCCAAGTTTTGTGGAACTAATCCAGCAATCGTCAGACCAGCGCTTATCCCTGACAGTCAAGCGTAGCGGCGAGCAACTAACCCTTGATGTTTTACCTAAGAGTCAAGAGCTTGCTGGTAAAACCGTCGGTATGATTGGCATAATTCCCACCAGTGAAGCTATCGCTGATAATATGCGTATTGAACAAAAATATGGCATAGTAGACGCAGTTGGTGTCGCGTTAGATAAAACATGGCAACTTACTTACGTCAGCGTTAAGATGATCGGCAAGTTATTGACAGGTGACGTTTCTGTTAAGAATCTCAGTGGGCCAATTTCCATCGCCCAAGGCGCAGGTAACAGTGCACAGTACGGATTAGTGCATTTCCTCGGATTTTTAGCGCTGATTAGTGTGAGTTTGGGCATTATGAATTTATTGCCTTTACCTGTGCTCGACGGTGGACATCTCATGTATTACTTGGTGGAACTCGTAACAGGAAGGCCTGTCTCAGAAAGAGTACAGGAAATTGGATTCAGATTTGGGGCAGCCATGCTGTTCATCTTGATGAGTGTTGCACTCTTCAATGATTTCGCCCGACTCTGAGCAAGGACAGACAAATAATTAGAAGAGCTCTATGAGATTGAATAAACTATTTGCCTCGATGTTATTCGTCGGTGCTTCTATTTCAGGGAATGGTTGGGCTAATGGCTTCCAACCTTTTGAAGTTACTGATATCCAAGTCGACGGTTTACAGCGGGTTGCCTTAGGTGCTGCCTTGCTTAATCTCCCGATAAAGGTCGGTGATGTGGTTGATCAAACTAAACTGCAGCAAGCGATTAAGAGTCTGTATGCGTCAACCAACTTCGAGAATGTTAGCGTGAGCCGTGACGGTGGCGTGTTAATGGTAGCGGTTAAAGAAAGACCGACCATTAGCACTATCACTTTTGAAGGCAACAAAGATATTAAAGATGAGCAGCTGCAAGAATCATTAAATGGCAGCGGCGTTAAGGTTGGCGAGTCTCTTGATAGAACTATGCTGACCGGCATCGAAAAAGGCTTACAAGACTTCTATTATGGCGTGGGTAAATATGGCGCAAAGGTAGAAGCTCAGGTCATTAATTTACCTCGTAACCGTGTTGAGCTGAAATTTACCTTTACCGAAGGCCTAGCGGCAGAAATCAAACAAATTAACTTCGTGGGTAATACGGTATTTACTGATGCTGAGCTGCGCGGTCTGATTGAACTGAAAGACTATGTGGCTTGGTGGGACTTATTTGGCGAGCGTCGTTATCAAAAGCAGAAACTGCAGGCCGACTTAGAGACCATTAAGAACCATTACCGCAATAACGGTTATATTCGCTTTGATGTCACTTCGACCCAAGTCGCTATGACGCCCGATCGCAAAGGCTTATACATCACAGTTAACGTCAATGAGGGTGAACCTTATAAAATTAAAGACGTGAATCTGACTGGTGATTTAATGGGCCGTGAAGACTTAATGAAGTCGATTCTGCCGATTAAAGCGGGCGGCGTGTACGATGGCGGCGATGTTACGTTTGCTGAAGAAATGTACAGCAAGTATTTAGGTCGTTTTGGTTACGCGTATCCAGAAGTCAAAACTTACCCTGAAATTGATGATGCCACTAAAGAAGTGACACTTAACATCAATATTAATCCGGGTAAGCGTGTTTATGTGCGCTCGATTAACTTCACGGGTAACAATGTTACTCAAGATGAAGTGATGCGCCGTGAATTACGGCAAATGGAAGGCGCTTGGTTAAATTCAGATCAAGTGGAGCAATCTAAGGCACGCTTAAACCGCTTAGGTTTCTTTGAAACTGTTGATACTGAAACTGTGCAAATTCCAGGTACTGACGATTTAGTCGATGTTAATTTTAAAGTGAAAGAGCAGCCATCTGGCTCGTTTAATGCTGGCGTCGGTTATGGTACTGAGTCAGGGGTTAGCTTGCAGTTTGGTGTGCAGCAAAATAACTTCTTAGGCACAGGTAACCAAGCGGGTATTAACCTCAGCACTAACAAGTACTCTAAAAACGTCAACTTAAGCTATAGCGATCCTTATTTCACTAAGGATGGCGTGAGCTTAGGCGGTAATGTTTATTGGAGTGAGTTCGATGCTGACGAAGCTAACCTTGAGCAATATAAGAATAGCTCTTACGGTGTGGGCTTAACCACAGGTTTCCCAATTAACGAATTTAACCGCATCAATGCGGGTATTGGTTATAGACACAACACTATTTCTGAAATTTCTGCTTACGAGCAGGCCGTGCGTTTTTACAATATTTACCGTGAAAACGATGACCCTAATGCCGATTTAAGTTTTGATAACTTTGATATCAGTTTAGGTTGGTATCGCAGCACCCTTAACCGCGGCACTTTCCCAACCGATGGTTCATCCCAGCGTCTGTCGGGTAAGATGACGGTTCCAGGTTCAGATCTGCAATATTTCCGTACTGAATTTGATACTAGCTTCTATTTCCCAATCGATCGCGATCAGAACTTTGTGGTCTTGACCCGCGCCCGCGCTGGTTATGGTAACGGTTATGGCACCTTTGGCGATAACGACCAAATCTTGCCATTCTGGGAAAACTTTTACTTAGGCGGTACTAGCCTGCGCGGCTTTAAGTCGAACTCTGTGGGACCGCGCTCCTTCTATCTGTATCGCGGTAGTGAGCCTTGTGTTCCGGATGCCAGTGGTGATGGTTGCAGTTTACCAGGCGACCCTAACTCTGTTCAGGTCAGTGAAGGCCGCAGCATCGGCGGTAACGCCATGGCCGTTGCCAGCTTAGAGATGATAGTGCCAACCCCATTCTTGGATGAGGCCTATACCAATTCTGTACGTACTAGCTTCTTCGTTGATGCGGGTAACGTTTGGGATACTGAGTTTGATTATGATTCATACCGCTATTTGCCAGCTGATCAATTCGCGCAGCTGCAAGACTTTAGCGATCCAAGCAGACTTAGAGCGTCATGGGGGTTAAGTGTTCAATGGCTATCGCCAATGGGCCCTATGGTGTTTTCACTCGCTTGGCCGCTGAAAGAGTACGAGGATGATGATACAGAGATCTTCTCGTTCAATATTGGCAAAACTTTCTAAAACGCATACACTCGGCAGGTTTTGCTGACTCAAAGAAGGAGTTTATAGTGAAAAAGATGTTCAATCGTGCGGCTTTGACCCTGTGTTTATTGGCTGTACCACTGGCTGCCCATGCAGAAAAAATTGCAGTTGTTGACATGCAGACTGTGTTTGAGCAGCTTCCACAGCGTGAGCAAATCTCTCAGTCACTTAAGTCTGAGTTTGGCGATCGCATGGCCAGCGTGCAAAAAATGCAAGAAGAATTGCGTGGCATGATGGAAAAGCAGCAGCGTGATGCGGCGTTAATGAGTGATAGCCAAAAAACTGAAATGGTTCGTAAAATGGAATCATTACAGTCAGAGTTACAGTTAAAAGGCAAAGCGTTAGATGAAGATCTGCGTCGTCGCCAAGGTGAAGAACAAAACAAGTTATTGGTAAAAGTTCAAAAAGTGATTACCGATATCGCTAACAAAAATGACTATGATCTAGTGCTTCAACGCGGCGCGGTAATTTACGCCAAGCCGGATGCTGATATCAGTAGTAAAGTGATTGAAGCCTTAAGCAAAGGCAAGTAATAAATGAAATGTGTGACCTTGAACCAACTGGGTGAGCTGTTAGGCGCCCAGGTTCAGGGTGACGGCAGCGTTGAAATTCACGCTGTTGCCACTCTGGAACAAGCTGGCTTAGGCCAGCTCTCTTTTTTGTCAAACAGCAAATATCGCTCGCAATTAGCAAATTGCTCGGCGAGTGCTGTGTTATTGACGGCCAATGATGCCAGTGAATTTAGCGGTAACGCCCTGATAGTGAATGACCCTTATGTGGGCTTTGCTAAAGTTGCGCAGTTACTCGACACTACGCCTGCGGCCGCGATTGGTATCCATGCTAGTGCCGTCATTGATCCCACGGCTAAGCTTGGGGAAGGGGTTAGCATAGGTGCCAATGCTGTGATTGGCGCAAACGTCATTTTAGGCGAGCAAGTGCAGATTGGTGCTGGCTGCGTGATTGGCCAAGATGTCATCATAGGATCAGGCTCGCGCTTATGGGCCAATGTAAGTGTGTATCATGATGTCCACATGGGCCGCGATTGCATTATCCATTCTGGCGCCGTTATTGGCTCTGATGGTTTTGGTTATGCCAATCAAAAAGGTCAATGGCTTAAAATTCCGCAAACCGGTGGCGTACGTATTGGCCATGGCGTGGAAATTGGTGCCGGCACTACGATTGATCGCGGCGCCTTAAGCCATACCGAAATCCATGATGGCGTGATTATTGATAACCAAGTGCAAATTGCTCATAACGATATTATTGGTGCTCATACTGCGATAGCAGGCTGCAGCACAGTCGCTGGCAGTGTCACCATAGGTAAATATTGTATTATTGGCGGTAACAGCGCCATCGCCGGCCATTTGAGCATTTGCGATGGTGTGCATGTCTCTGGCAGCACCAATATCACTAACTCGGTCAAAGAGCCGGGTCTACTGTCATCTGCCACTGTGGCGATGGACAATAAATCATGGCGTAAGAATACCGTACGTTTCCGTCAGTTGGATGAGTTATTCCAACGAGTGAAAACGTTAGAAAAAGCGTCAAAAGAATAATTTCCGCCCTAGGGTGAGAGGAAAGTGTGAGTGTCTAAACAAATGAACACCATGGATATCAAGGAAATTCTTGAATATCTGCCCCATAGATATCCATTTTTATTGGTTGATCGCGTGCTGGATTTCACTCCCGGTGAAAGTCTGCATGCCATAAAAAACGTGACCTTTAATGAACCGTTTTTTCAGGGACATTTCCCTGTTCAGCCGATTATGCCAGGGGTTTTATTGTTAGAAGCTATGGCGCAAGCCACAGGCTTACTGGCGTTTAAAACCATGAGTGATAAGCCATCGCCAAACGTGTTGTACTACTTTGCTGGCATAGATAAAGCTCGCTTCAAGAAAGTCGTGACCCCAGGTGATCAGCTGCATTTTCATGTTAAATATATCAAAGAGCGTCGCGGGATTGGCGTGTTTTATGGTGAAGTTCATGTGGATGGCGAGCTGGCTTGTTCTGCCGAAATCATGTGTGCCCGTAGAGAGATAGAGCAGTGATAGATAAGTTAGCTGTAGTACACCCTGACGCTAAGATTGGCAATAATGTCACTATTGGACCTTGGAGCTATATCGGCGAAGGCGTTGAAATAGGTGATGATTGCTGGATAAGTTCTCATGTCGTGATTAAAGGGCCGACTCAAATTGGCCGCGGTAATCGCATTTTCCAGTTTGCCTCTGTCGGCGAAGAATGCCAAGACAAGAAGTACGCTGGTGAACCTACTCGCCTCATCATAGGGGATAACAATATTATTCGTGAGTCTGTGACCATACATCGCGGCACGATTCAGGATAATAGTGAGACCCGTATTGGTTCAAACAACTTGCTGATGGCTTATGTGCATATTGCCCATGATTGTGTTGTCGGCAATAACGTGATTATGGCTAACAATGCCTCAATCGCTGGCCACGTTCATGTGGGTGACTTTGCCATTTTAGGTGGCATGACCGGTGTGCATCAGTTCGTGCATATCGGCGCGCACGCATTTACCGCAGGTTGCTCGTTAGTGCTACAAGATGTGCCGCCATTTGTCATGGCCTCAGGACAAGCCGCATCTCCTCGTGGTTTAAACTTTGAGGGCATGAAGCGCCGCGGTTACAGCAAAGAAACCCAGCAAGCCATGCGCCGCGCTTATAAAGCGTTTTATCGCAGCAGCTTAACGGTTGATGAAGCGATAGCCGCACTGACTGAAGATGCCGCTGCGTATCCTGATGTGCAAAACTTTATTGAATTTGTCCGTCAATCTAGTCGGGGAATCATTCGCTGATATGGCCAATAAGCCACTCATTTTCAGCCTAGTCGCCGGAGAAGTCTCCGGCGATATTTTAGGGGCTGGTTTAATTCGCTCGCTCAAGGTGCGCCACCCTGATGCGCGTTTCATTGGTATCGGCGGTCCATGTATGATGGCCGAAGGCTTTGAGACACTTTTTCCCATGGAAGAGCTGGCCGTTATGGGCATAGTGGAAGTGCTGTCGCGCTTACCTAGCTTATTGGCTATTCGTTCATCGTTAATCAAGCAAGTGATTGCGCTAAAACCTGATTGCTTTATTGGTATTGATGCCCCTGATTTTAACTTACCGGTTGAACGTAAGTTAAAGCTGGCTGGAATTAAGACCATACATTATGTCAGCCCGTCAGTATGGGCGTGGCGACCTAAACGTATTTTCAAAATTGCTAAGGCCACCAATATGGTGTTGTCTTTACTGCCCTTTGAAAAGGCGTTTTATGATGAGCATCAAGTGCCTTGTACTTTTGTGGGCCATACCTTGGCCGACGAAATTCCGCTAAGTAACGATAAACTTGCTGCGAGAGCTGCCTTAGGTATAGACGCAGATGCTGAATACTTAGCGATTTTGCCAGGTTCTCGCGGCGGCGAGCTTAAGCAGTTAGCTGAGCCTTTTGTAAAAGCGGCGCTACTTATCAAGCAAGCGTTTCCCGACCTTAAATTCATTACGCCTGTGGTCAATTCACAACGTCGTGAGCAGTATATGGCGGCCTTGCTTGAGCATGCGCCTGAATTATCTATTCATGTGGTTGAAGGCCAAAGCCGTGAAGTCATGATAGCAAGCGATGCCATTTTGCTGGCATCAGGTACTGCGACCTTAGAAGCTATGCTAGTTAATCGCCCTATGGTGGTGGCTTATCGCGTGGCGCCTATGACCTATAGCATTGCCAAACGCTTAATGAAAATTGATAGATTTTCACTGCCCAATTTACTGGCTGGGCGCGATTTAGTGCCTGAGCTTATTCAGGCCGATTGTACCCCTGAAAAAATAGCCAGCGCCGTGACTGACATGCTTAACCGCGATCCGCGCGATTTGATGCACACCTTTAATCAGTTGCATCAAAATATGCGGCTTAACGCCAGTGAGCGCGCAGCCGATGCTGTGCTTAAGGTTATTGCGGAGGATTAATGGCTATTTATCGAGAGTTAACCCCTGAGCAAGCGCAGGAGCTAGGCCAAGGTTTAGTTGCTGGAGTGGATGAAGTAGGCCGCGGCCCATTAGTGGGCGATGTTGTCACTGCGGCTGTGATTTTAGATCCCGCGCGGCCAATTGCTGGCCTTAACGATTCTAAAAAGCTTAGCGAGAAAAAGCGTGATGCCTTATTTGATGACATTATGGCTAATGCTTTGGCTATTAGTGTTGGCCGCGCCAGTCCTGCGGAAATTGATGAGCTTAATATTTTGCATGCGACTATGCTGGCCATGCAGCGCGCCGTTGCAGGCTTAGCTGTGACGCCAGAGCGAGTGTTAGTCGATGGTAATCGCACCCCTGATTTTGGCATAGCGAGTGACGCCGTTATTAAGGGCGATGGCTTAATTGCCTGTATTAGCGCGGCGTCAATTATCGCCAAAGTGATTCGTGACCGAGAAATGGATGAGCTTGATAGTCAGCATCCTGGGTATGGCTTTGCTAAACATAAGGGCTATCCGACTAAGGCGCATTTTGAAGCGCTGGCACAATACGGCGTATTGAGCGAGCATAGAAGAAGCTTTCGCCCTGTGAAAGAAGCGTTAGCAAAGCAAGCGCTTTAGCTTGAGTCATTGAACTCATTAAAAATTAAAAAGTCGCCACTGGCGACTTTTTGGTTATTAGATATCAATAACCCCATAGCTATGTTGCTGCTAGATGGCTTATGTCGATATAACGCGGTGGATGAGTTTATCCTCAAGTTTTATCCGTATTTGTATCATGCTGATTACTATCTGATAGTGGCGCGATATCAAGTTAATAACACCAAGGGTTAGCCCCCGTCTGAACACGCTTTTAGTTTTGGTTAACTAGGCGGCTCATGGTATCTTTTGCCCTTCGATTGGTTAGAGTATTCAAGTTCCCATGTCTGAACCCCGTTTTGTGCATCTTCGTGTCCACAGTGACTATTCCATGAGTGATGGCGTTGCCAAGGTGAAGCCAATTTTGGCGCGCACAGAGGCATTACATATGCCCGCACTGGCATTAACGGATCAGACTAACCTCTGTGGCTTAGTTAAATTTTACAGTGGCTGTCATGATAGAGGCATTAAGCCGATTATTGGCAGTGACTTTGGCATGCAAGTGCCAGGCTTTGAAGGCGAGTTGTGTAGCATTACTATCCTTGCCATGGATAACGAGGGTTATCAAAACTTAACGCAGCTCATCAGCCAAGCGTATTTGCGTGGCCATATTCTAGATCGAGCGGTTATTGATCAAGATTGGCTATTGACCTATGGCAAAGGCCTAATTTTACTGTCGGGCGCTAAAGATGGCGATGTTGGTAAGGCGTTGCTAAAAGGCAACACCACCCAAGCCAATGCCTTGTGTGACTTTTATCAACAGCATTTCCCAGACAGATATTACCTTGAATTACTGCGCACTGGCCGCGCCGATGAAGAGCGTTATTTGCATGCGGCTGTGGCCTTAGCCGATGAGCGCGGCTTGCCTGTGGTTGCCACTAACCAAGTGGTATTTTTAACCCCTGAGGATTTTGAAGCTCATGAAATTCGCGTGGCGATTCATGATGGTTTCACCTTAGCTGACCCAAGACGTCCTAAAAAATACAGTGCTAATCAATATTTACGCACTGAAGATGAAATGTGTGAATTGTTTCAAGACATTCCAGAAGCCCTTCAAAACTCAGTCGAGATTGCAAAACGCTGTAACGTCACTGTGCGTTTATACGAATACTTTTTGCCAAACTTCCCGACCGGTGATTTATCCATTGAAGACTTCTTGGTGGCAAAATCTGAAGAAGGTCTTGAAGCGCGTCTTGAGTTTTTATTCCCAGATCCTGAGGTTAGACGCGAGCGCCGCGGCGAATACGATGAGCGCTTAGCGGTTGAACTTAAAGTGATTAACCAGATGGGATTCCCTGGATACTTCTTGATTGTAATGGAGTTTATTCAGTGGGGTAAAGATAACGCAATCCCAGTGGGTCCAGGGCGTGGTTCGGGCGCGGGTTCATTAGTGGCTTACGCCTTAAAAATTACCGACCTTGACCCATTAGAATACGACTTACTGTTCGAGCGCTTCTTGAACCCTGAGCGTGTCTCTATGCCCGACTTTGACGTCGACTTTTGCATGGATAGACGCGATGAAGTGATAGATCACGTGGCTGAGCTTTATGGCCGCGAAGCGGTATCGCAAATCATTACCTTTGGTACTATGGCGGCCAAAGCCGTAGTGCGAGACGTTGGGCGTGTGCTCGGTCATCCTTATGGTTTTGTCGACCGTATTTCAAAAATGATCCCTGCGGAACCTGGCATGACCTTAGCTAAAGCCTTTGAGGCCGAGCCGAGCTTACCAGAAGCCTATGACGCGGATGAAGATGTTAAAGAACTGATAGACATGTGTCGTCAGCTTGAAGGCGTTACCCGTAACGCCGGTAAACATGCGGGGGGCGTGGTGATTGCGCCTACCAAAATCACTGACTTTGCGCCGCTTTATTGCGATAGCGAAGGTAATTTCCCGGTCACTCAATTTGATAAAAACGATGTTGAAACCGCAGGCTTAGTAAAGTTCGACTTCTTGGGGCTAAGAACCTTAACCATTATTGATTGGGCGCTGAGGATGATTAATCCAAGGCTCGCCACAATGGGTAAGCCGCCTGTGGATATTGAGCGTATCCCAACGGTAGATCCTAAGTGTTTTGCCTTACTTAAGCGTTACGAAACCACGGCCGTGTTCCAGCTTGAATCGCGCGGTATGAAGGATTTGATTAAGCGTCTGCAACCCGACTGCTTTGAAGACATGATTGCCTTGGTGGCCTTGTTCCGCCCGGGCCCTTTGCAGTCAGGCATGGTAGATAACTTTATCGACCGTAAGCATGGTACTGAAGCCGTATCTTATCCCGATGAAAAATGGCAGCACGAGAGCTTAAAACCCATTCTTGAACCGACCTACGGCATTATCTTGTATCAAGAGCAGGTAATGCAGATTGCCCAAACCTTGGCGGGTTATACCTTGGGCGGCGCCGACATGTTGCGCCGTGCTATGGGTAAGAAAAAACCCGAAGAAATGGCCAAGCAGCGCGCCGGTTTTGAGCAAGGCGCCGTTGATAACGGCGTGGACGGCGAGTTGGCGATGAAAATCTTCGACTTGGTGGAAAAATTCGCAGGTTACGGTTTTAACAAATCTCACTCAGCCGCCTATGCACTGGTGTCATACCAAACCTTATGGTTAAAAACCCATTATCCCTCTGAATTTATGGCAGCGGTTATGTCTGCCGATATGGATAACACCGACAAGATAGTGACCTTAGTGGATGAGTGTGACCGCATGGGGCTCACCATCATTCCGCCTGACGTTAACAAGGGCGAATTTAAGTTTACTGTTGATGATGAACTGCGCATTGTTTATGGCATTGGCTCGATTAAAGGCGTCGGTGAAGGTCCGGTAGAATCCATTTTGCAAGCCCGTGAAGCTGGCCCCTTTATTGATTTATTTGATTTTTGTGCCCGCGTTGATTTAAAGAAACTTAATAAACGTGTGATTGAGCGCCTAATTCAAGCGGGCGCCTTAGATAATTTAGGCCCGCACCGCGCCTCCATGATGGCGACGTTGCCAGAGGCGATTCGCGCCGCCGATCAACACGCTAAAGCTGAGGCCATAGGTCAAGGCGATATGTTTGGTTTACTCAATAGTGAGCCTGAAGACAGTAAGCAGCAGTTTGTGGATTGCCCCGCTTGGCCCGATAAAGTTTGGCTCGAAGGTGAGCGTGAAACCTTAGGTCTGTATTTAACGGGTCACCCTATTAATCAGTACTTAACTGAGCTTAAGCATTACACCAGCGGCCGCATTAAAGATGTGCATCCCACTGAGCGCGGTAAAACTGCGAAAGCTGCGGGCTTAGTGGTGGCTACGCGCGTGATGGTCACTAAACGTGGCTCGAAAATGGGCTTAGTGACCTTAGATGATAAGAGCGCGCGCTTAGAAGTCATGCTCTTCACCGAAGCCTTTGAAAAATTTGGTCACTTGCTTGAGAAAGATAAAATTCTGATTTGCGAAGGCGAAGTGAGTTTTGATGATTATTCTGGCGGTAACCGTATGACGGCGCGCAATATCATTGAAATTAGCGAGGCGCGCAGTCATTTTGTTAAAGCGCTGGAAGTGGATATTGATGCTAGTCGCGTTAATCTTGATGGCTTAAATCAATTAACCCAAATCTTAAGCCCATGGAAACAAGGCGCTGTGCAAGTGCGGATTAATTATCAGCAAGCGCAAGCCTTCGGTCAGCTTGTCTTAGGTGATGAGTGGCGAGTCAACCCCACAGATGAACTCGTGCTGGCGCTGCAAGGCTTATTAGGGCCAGACAAGGTACGGATCTTGTTCTAGCACTCAGTGGTAGATGTATTTTTAGATGTAACAATGAAGAGGTTGGCTATGGATTTCGCGTTAATGGCGCCATTATTGGCACAATTTGAACAAGCTATTAAGGCGTCAGAAGTAGCTTTTCCTGTAAGCCCCGCAAGTCACACCCGCACCTTGTTTATTGGTTACAGTGGTGGCATGGATTCTGAGTTATTGGCGGCCACTGCGGCGGCTTTTATGCAGCATCATGGCTGTGACGTAACTGAAGAACGCGTGCGCTACTGTGTGCGCTTAGTGCATGTGCACCATGGCTTAAGTCAGCATGCCGATACTTGGGCTGATCATTGCAGTCAGCGCGCCGCGCTCTATCAATTGCCATTAACTGTGTGCCGCGTCAATCTTGATAATCGTGCGGGCAAAAGCTTAGAAGCTGTTGCTCGTGACGCTCGCTATCAAGCGATTGATGATTTGATGGCAGCAGGCGATGTTTTACTTACCGCTCATCATCAAGACGATCAACTCGAAACTGTGCTACTTGCCTTAGCCCGGGGCTTTGGGCCATTAGGCTTAAGCGCTATGGGCGCAGTGCAAGCCTTTGGTAAGCATAAATGGCAATGCCGACCGTTTTTAGCGTTAAGTCGTGACGAGTTAGAAGAGTTTGCTGCTTTGCTGGCTATCGCCCACATTGATGATGAAAGTAATCAAGATCTCCGTTTTGATCGCAACTTTTTACGCCATGACATTATCCCTAAGCTTAAACAGCGCTGGCCTGCCATAGCCCGCACGGCGTCGCGCAGTGCCAGTCTATGCGCCAATGAATATGGGCTATTAACTGAAGAAGCCGATGTGCGTTTGCAGCGTTTAGAGCAATATTCAGCCATTAATGGCATGAGTCTCTGTGTATCTGGCTTAGCTCAGTTATCACCTGATTGGCAAACGCAAGTGTTAAGGCGCTTTATTCAGCACAGACAATGCCCCATGCCTAGCCAAGTGCAATTGCAGCAAGTATTAATGCAGATCCATTCGGCCAAAGAAGATGCCAAAGTAAGCTTGCATGTTTCTGGCTGTTTATTAAGACGTTTTGGCGATGGCCTCTATGTGGCGACGGCGCCTATTGCGGATAAAACGCGCTTTGATGCTATCAATCAGGCAATAGTGACAACCTTAGGGCAAACGTTGAGGCAGGGAAAAGAGGCGCTGGATTTACAGTTATTGAGTTCACAGGCGCTGAACTCGCAATCACAGAGCGAACCTTCTTTAAGTCTAGAGTTTCCAAGTGTGCAACTTGAGTGGCGCTTAGCCCGTGAGGGCGCGCGTTTACGATTGCCGCATCAGGATGAAGTCGTAAGCGTTGGTTATTGGAGGGATAAAGACATCAGTGGCCGTTTGCGCTGTCATCCGAGTTTTCGCCATCAAGGGCGCGAGCTTAAGAAAATGTGGCAAGAATTAGCCGTCGCGCCATGGATTAGAGAGCAAGTCCCGTTAGTGTTTTATAACCAAACCTTAGTGGCCTCAGGATTATGGGTTGAGCGTCATGCTCTGGCCCAAGACCAAGATGCGGGTTGGCTTGCCTGTGTTACTCCAGGCTAATGGCTAATAGTTTATGTTTAACTTTAGCTTTAATGTTAACGCGTTAGTCCCCAACGACTCATTTCTAGATTGTTCAAGATTGTTAACTGTATTAAACCGCGGCTGATATTAATCGCAAGCGCTACAGGCGGTATGTTTGCCACTGGCTTTAGCAGCGTACAAGGCCTTATCTGCAGTTTCATACAGTTTGGCGGCAGTGGCACTGGCTTGCCACTGAGCTAAGCCTATGCTCACACCTATCTTGGCTTGTTGGCAAGCCTCATTGGCACTCACTTGCGCAAGTATGCGGTTTGCGAGTAAATGGGCGCCAGCAGCATTAGTATCAAGCAAAATGGTAAATTCATCTCCGCCTACTCTAAAACCTCGGTCGGTATCGCGTAGTTGCTGATTGAGAATACTGGCGAAACTTTGCAGCAGTGCATCCCCTTGTTGATGGCCTTGGTTGTCATTGACCTGTTTAAAGTTATCTAAATCCAAAATCATTAAAGATAGAGGCAAACCATTGCGGCGACTGCGCGCTATGGCTTTATCCATGCTTAATTCAAAACCGCGGCGATTACCTAAACCTGTGAGACTATCATGCATGGCTTGATTAGCCACTTGGCTGTGAGTCAGGGCATTATTGATGGCTGGGGCTAACCAAGACTCAAATAATTGTAAGCAGAGTAAATCATCGCTGCTCAGCGCCTTAGCTAGGTAATATTGCAAGGTAACATTGGCTACTATGGGTCTATGAATGTATTGGCCTGACTGATGGCCCCATACCCACTTGTTAGTGGCTGTATGCAATTTTAAGCCGTGGACAGGCAAGAAATTGCCGAGCACTTGGGAAAATGTCGCGAGCACTTGCTCCGGCTCTAAGCTTGCATGTAAGCGCTGCAAGATAGCAATTTGATCTTGGCTAGATAAGGATGACTTAGGGTTAAAGCCAGGCCAAAAGCCTAAGTTGCTGTTAGCTGGATTGATATGTGCTATTTGGGCGAATGAGCTCATGGTAACTCCCTTAGACGTTGGCAATCTCAGTTACGTCTATGATTGACCGATTTGGTTGATATTACTTAGCAATCTCTGTGCCTAGTCATGCATAAATAAATTTGTCTTTACTTGTCATTCAGTTACTATTCACAAGGCGTTAACATTGTGAGTGAGAGCTGTCAGATAAGTCGCACTGACATTTTTTTGACAACGGGAGGTCTATGGAACAAGCATTCTTGGTAAAGATCCTGTTGATGTTAGTGATTGCTATTGCTTCGATTGCTTGGTTTCGACGTTTAGGGCTGCCTGCCATTTTGGCTTACTTATTAACTGGCATGTTAAGCGGCCCTGGCGGCTTTGATTGGTTTAGTCAGCAGCAAATGCAATCGGTCGCTGAGCTTGGCGTTGTGCTCTTGATGTTTACCTTGGGACTGGAATTTTCTTTGCCGCGATTGCTGGCCATGCGCCGCACTGTGTTTGGTTTAGGCAGCGCGCAGGTGATTGTGACATCAAGCGTCGTCGTGTTAGTGTCGCTGGCGCTAGGGTTGTCTTTGGTAGAAGCCATGATAATTGGCGCGGTTATCGCCTTATCCTCCACGGCTATTGTGCTTAAACTGCTTAACGAGCAAGGCTGGTTAAGGCGGCGCCACGGCGAATTGTCGGTCAGCGTATTATTGTTCCAAGACTTAGCGGTTATTCCGTTATTGATTCTGTTACCTCTTATGGGCAGTGAGAGTCAGGCTGCAAATCACTCCGAAATATTTATCGCCTTAGTGAAAGGGATCGTGGCCTTTGTAGCCTTGATGGCCTTTGGCCGCTGGGCGCTCCCTAAATTATTTGATGAAGTGGCGCGCTCACGCTCCAATGAGTTGTTTGTACTCACTACCTTAGTGGTTGCCACTCTGACTGGGGTCTTTACCCATTGGCTGGGATTATCCATGGCGCTCGGCGCCTTTATGGCAGGCATGTTATTGGGGGAAAGTCAGTATCGGCGCCAATTAGAAGCGGACATTAGTCCATTTCGGGATTTGCTGATGGGGCTGTTTTTTATCTCCATAGGCATGCTGCTGGATTTAACCTTAGTGTTGTCATTTTGGTGGCAGGTCTTAGTGATTTTACTCGCGGTAGTTGTAGGTAAAATTGCGATTTTATTCGGCATTTTGCGCCTCAGCGGTGAGTCTACAAAAATTTCGGCGACCAGCGCTATTACACTCGCGCAAGTCGGAGAATTTAGTTTTGTAGTGTTGGCGTTGGCAGTTAATTATCAGCTGCTTAGCAGTGAAATTAGCACCATTTTAGTCATGGTGGCTGTGATATCCATGGGATTAGCGCCAGCGTTAATTCGTCATTGCGGTGAGATAATAGGCGCCTTTGGCGGCATGGGCGCGGATGTTGAAAATCATAGTGTTAGCCCTAAAGTGCGCCAAGCTCAGGTGTTGATCTTGGGGTATGGGCGTGTTGGTCAAACCGTTGCCCGCTTTTTACGCTCAGAAGCTGTGCCTTATGTGGTGTTAGATCTCGACCCTACCCGCGTATCTGAGGCGCGAATGGCAGGGGAGCCAGTATTATTTGGCGATGCCTGTAAACGCAGCTTGTTGTTAGAAGCGGGGTTACTTGATGTAAACATGTTAGTGATTAGCTTTTGTGATGGCCGCGCCTTAGAAGAAGTCTTGCCGCTGGCGCGCGAATTAGCGCCGCAACTCACTATTTTAGTGCGCACCCGTGATGATTCTAACATGACGGAATTTGAACAAGCGGGCGCGAGCCAAGTGATCCCAGAATCCTTAGAAGGCAGCTTAATGTTAGTGTCGCAAGTCTTGTATCGCTGCGGCGTGCCCTTAACTCGAATTTTAAAGCGCTTAGAGTCGGAGCGGCGCAATCATTATCATTATTTGCATGGCTTTTTTAGCGGTCAAGAATCGGATTTTACTTTAGAGCAATTGCATGCAGTGGCGCTGCCGGCATCAGCCTGGGCCGTAGGTAAGCGCTTGAGTCAAGTGCCAACGGCGCGCCTTAGAATCGAAATCCGGGCGATTCGGCGCAGTGGCGAAGAAGTTGAAAACCCACCCTCTGACTGGTTGTTGCAAGCCGATGATATTTTACTATTGCAAGGTAAGCCTAGGCGGGTGGAGCGGGCTGAGATATTTCTGCTGGGAGGTTAATTTTCCTTAATGCTGGGATTCATCATCAAACTGATATTAGCTGCCATAGGCTGCTAAAAACACTCGGCAAATTTCAGCATTACTAATATCGGCGGCGTTGTTATCGCAGTGCGTATCTAATTCGAATAGGCTTGGCCATAAAAACACGCCGTTAAATAGGCTCTTTAAGGTGCGACTCATGGCCTTAATATCCCCGCTGAGTTTGCCTGCCTTCACGGCATCTTTTAGCCAGAGGTCGATACTATTGTCTTGCTCACGCACCAACGAGAGTAATTGCTTAGCCATTTCAGGTTGTTGTAAACACTGAGATAACAGCATGCGAATACTCTGCATACTAGCATCAAGGCACAACAAGGCGCTTTGATGGTTCAATAAGCACATTAGTTGTGGCTCTAATGCTAATTCAGGGTTAAAGCATTCAGATGCAGGCGTTTGTAGCTTAAGGTGTAAAGCTAATAATACTGCCTTGAATAACTCGAGCTTATTATCAAAATGGCGATACAAAGTGCGTTTAGATACGCCTGCGGCTAAGCAAATATGGTCAAGATTAGCGGCTTGATAGCCTTTAGCGAGAAATTCATGCTTGGCTTGCTCAAGTATGGCTTGATGCTTAAGTTCTGATAATTTCATGTAAATTTTTATTAAACTGCCTAAGTTAACTCTCGACTAAAAGTACACTCACAAGTTTACTTTTTCAAGTCGATTATTTAGACTAGCGCCTCACCTTTCGTCTAATTGCCTCAATGCTAATGGAACCCTAATGAGCTCGACTCGCGCCTTTCTTTCGCCGTTATTTATCTTTGCTCTTTTTTCACCAACAGTTAACGCTGAGGCGTGGTTGCCGCTATTTGCTGATGAAGCCATCGCAAAAGGTTACGTGCTGCCAGAGCCTTTTGGTTTGAGCATTGGCACTATGCATGTTGAGCAAGGGATTGAGGTTGATAGCATAGGTTTTGGTGGTTTGAATCATCCCTTGTTTCCAAGTAAGCCGCTAGCACCTGATGCCATAGATATCAGCGCTGAGCACGGTGAGCAGCAAAGCCAAGTGTATACCTTGCGCGCCGATGCTTGGTTGTTACCCTTTTTAAATGTCTATGCCATCGCGGGTAAAATGACTGGCTACACTGAGACCAAGGTGCATATCAATAAAGTGCATATCAAGCCATTCCCGCCTATTACTCAAGGCTTACCTTCGTTTGATTTTCGATTAGATTTAGACGGCTACTTGTATGGTGGCGGTATTGTGATTGCAGGCGGCGTGGGTAACTGGTTTACCTTGATTGATGCCAGCCTTACTAACACCCGCTTAACTGTGATTGACGGCAACATTAACGCTTTCGTGTTATCACCGCGTATTGGTTATGACTTCTCAGAGAAAGGTTTACCGCTGCGTCTGTGGGTAGGCGGTATGTATCAAGAAGTTGAGCAAGAGCTTAGCGGTAAGATAAGTGATTTAGATTTAGGCCCTGTGGGAAATGAGCTCATTAAGGCCGTCGACCGTAATGGCGAAGCGCGTTTTGATGTGGAGCAGCATTTAACTACTCCGTGGAATACCTTAGTGGGTTTCCAATATTTGATTGGTCGCGACTGGTCGCTGGTGGGGGAAGTTGGGCTGGGTGGACGCAAGAGCGGCATGTTATCTCTGGAGTACCGTTTTTGAGGTTAAGCATTCGCTTACTTGCGAGCATAGCGGCCTTATTAAGTCCGCTAGCGCATGCCGACTGGCTTGAAGATATGCTCAAAGAGCTTGGCGGCAGTAAGGACATTGATGTCAGCCAAGGCATTGATTGGGGCGTACTGCCAGGACCTTTTGTCAATCCGGTGCAAGGATTTGGCTTAGGGGTTGCTGCCATTGGTTTATATTCGCCGTCCGGGCGAGAAGATGATGTCCAACTCTCAACCTTAAGCGTTAAGTCGTTTGTATCAAGTTCCGGCTCCTACGGCTTTGGCGTTGAAAATCGCAGTTACTTTGGCGATGACACCTGGCGTTTGGGACTGGATGCTTGGCTAAGTCATTCGCCGCAAGATTATTGGGGCATAGGCAAAGAAGCTGCCAGCAACAGCGCCAATCAAACTGCTTACGATAGCCAAGTGTTAGAGTTATCGCCTAATGTCAGTTATCGCTTACTGCGTAATACCTATGTGCAGCTTGGCTGGGACTTTCAGTCAGTCACTGAGCTGAGTGCCGAGGGTCCTGCGCTTAATACTGAGCAATTGCAAGACAGTCGCATCAGCGGGCTGAGCGTGTCTTTGGCTTATGACAGCCGTGATTTTGCGCCTAATCCCGAGCGCGGCTTATTGGCAGAAATTAAGTATCAACACTATAGCAAGCAATGGGGTTCTGACTTTGATTTTGACAAGATGTCAGTCAATATCCGCCAATATCATAGGTTTAGCCCGCAGTATATTGTAGCCTTTGAGGTCTATGGTGAAGGCTCTAGTGGCGATGTGCCTTGGTACGCCTTGCCAAAGCTTGGCACGGATGGCCGCATGCGCGGTTACTATCAAGGGCAATATCGGGATAACTATTTTCTTAGTAGCCAAATTGAATTGCGCCAAGCGTTGAGCGAGCGTCATGGATTGGTTTACTGGGTGGGAGCTGGCAATGTGGCTCCTGATTGGTCTGGATTATTTAGTCAAGACTGGCTGCCGACCTTAGGCATAGGTTATCGCTTAGCCTTTAAACCTAGGGTGAATATCCGCTTAGATGTTGGTATTGGTAAAGATTCTAGCGGCGTGTATTTCCAAATTAATGAAGCATTTTAAAATGAAACCATCCCATATCCGCTCCCTAATACACACAGTGCTTATTGGCTTAGTGTTGCTGATAAGCATGCCGGCTCGCGCCATCGATGCGCCTGTGGGCGTGCGTCCTTGCTGCGCCTTTGGTACTAACTTAAAGGCGAAAATGGGCAGCGTACCAGTGCCATTTTTTTCTCTCGCCAATGTGGTGGCTATTACTGACTTAGGAGGGCATCAATACAATGATGGCCGCCAAGGAGTAGTGACTAGCTTATTAGGAGTTGGCCGCGAGGCTAATGGCTTAATCTATACTCGCCATGGCGGTTTTATCGATATCGCCCATGTGCGTGATACTGCCGATAACACTTATTATTTGTATCAGCAATTGTGGCCTTATATAGACACTGACTATGAGTTAGCCTTAAGTGCTGAGCTGCGTACCCGTAAAATAGTGCTGCATCAACAAGACTATGCCCTAGATAATGACAGTAAGCGTCAGTTAGGGGTAGAGTTTGCCAGCGTTATGGCCTATCAGTTGGCTCAGTGGCATGAAGTGGCGCAGTGGTTTGGGATGACATCGGTGGGCGGCTGGTCTGAGCTTGCCTCAGCTTTTTCACCAGAAGACTTGTACTCCAATATGTTAGGCGCCATTTTAGCCCGCGATATTTTGCAGCAAGCGCCTAATCTCAGTATTAAGCAATTTAGCGAGCAATTTAGTGTGAGCTTAGCCAAGCGTTTAACTGAGCTTGGGGCAGAGGATGCTGCAACCACTCAAGCCAAGATTAATGCCCTTGATGGCAACTGGTGGAATAGCAATATGCGTCTGCCGGATAAATGGGTGCTGCAAAAGCGTGATTATCAGCTGCATTTTCAATTAATGCCCCACGGCGCGCAGTCACCGGTCATCTTATCTCTGCCCGACCATCTGGATGCTTATGGAGAGCTGCAGCTGGTGGCCGCTAATCAAGAAGCTAACTTTGGCCGCTTAAGCGCAACTCCAACATCTGCGGATGTAACAGCAAAAGCTGCGGCCAATTTAGTCACTAAGCCCGTCTGGACTTATAGCGATATGTTGCTATTAGCGTCTTATGCCAAGCAGCAAGATACGGCTGAACGAGCGGGCGCCGATATTTTGCAGCAATAAGCGTACTTCGATGAACGTCATTAGCTGTTGTTAACAGCAGTTAACGGCTTTAATGACGGCCATTAACTGCTATTGCCTTAACCATTTATTTGAAAAAACTGCTTAATATCATCGAGCTGACACATGGCATCTTGATAACCCAATTGGATTAAGTGGCGGGTATATTCTTTTTCAAATAACAAATACGACAAAATACTCGATTCTGCGTGTTGATTAACCCCTATGACTTTAAGTAATAGCCGCACAGCTTTTGGCATTTCCATATAATACTGCGCCGCAATCAGTGTCATGTCTTCACTGGGTTTAATCACTAAGGTTTCGATAGGCTTGAGTGCTAATTGCTGGCGATATGGCTGCGGTATTAAACCTAAGGTGTTGTTAACTCGCTGCAAGCGCTCCAGATCGGTATTGAGCGTGTCTGAAAATATACTATCCAGTAAATGCCCCATTACGCCCGCGAGCCTTGGGTGATGGGGCAGGGACTTAGACTGATCTTTATGCATGCTTTCAAGGTTTATCACTAGCAGTTTATCGGCGCCTAAATGAATTGGGCTCGACAATGGTGCTTGCTGATGAATTGAGCCGTCCCCATGATAATCTTTGTGAATTTTTACCGAAGGGAACAAGGTCGGAATGGCTGCGCTCGCTAATAAGTGCTCGGTATTAAGGCGCTGGCGCATACCATAGCGTTTATGGCGCTGCCAATTAGCCACTTGATGCTGGGCCTGAAAGAAACAGTAACTGCTGGCATCGTTATAACATGAGGTTTCCACGCTCACCGCGCGCAAAAAACCGTGCTGAATATTCCTATCAATCCGCTGAAAGTTGATCACTTGACTGAGTAGGTGCCTAAGGGGCTCATTATTAAATAAGCTGCTGGCATCCGGGCTGACCTTGTCATCTTGCAAACCGCGCAGCAGCATCTTAATCAAATGACTACTGACAGCGCCTGCAGAGGCGCAGTAAATATGATGAGTTTGCATATTGCGCCACACCCATTCTAATTTACGCACCCCTAAGTGAAAGCAGCTGGCATAACTTGCCATGGCAGTGCCATTAATGGCGCCCGCTGACGTGCCACAAATAACCTGGAATGGTATGCCATGATTGCGCGGATACAGTTGCGCTATCGCTTTGAGTACACCGACTTGATAAGCAGCGCGGGCGCCACCACCACCGAGAACTAGGCCAATCATAGGCCCGAGAGGTGCTGGTGATGACAAGGAATTAATGGTTTCTCGCGTGGAGACATCCAATGTGGTCGTCATACTCACCCCTGAGTCGATTGCGCTACTTAATTAAAACTTAACTCAGCTTGTGCATATCCTCCAGCGTATTAGCAAAACAATTTTTAGTGCTGATGACAGAAGGCTCTGATTTTATGTTTAAAATCCATTGTCATCGAAATCATCACTAGCATCAAATGGGCTAGCGCTTAGGTGAGTGTATATAAGGCATCAGGCAGAGCGCCTATTTCGGTGGCGATTAAATTGGCCGCCTCGCTATCTTTAGCGTTTTCAGGGCTTTGTTTGATTTTGCTGGCAATCGAGAAGATAAGTTAGTGTGCTTTTGCGGTCAGACTGCAAGCTTACAAGCATTAAGGAAGGCAACATTGTAGCGCGAACGGGAGGTGAAGCATCTGGTGTAAAATAGAATTCATCAAGCCCAACGTAGCGACAGGCTTGATGATGAGTTAATAGCTGTTAGCCGATTAACTCGCTTAGATTAGTGCACATGACCGTGGCTAATCTCTTCCATGCTGGCATCGCGTACATCGCGAATAGTGCCGCTGAACGTTAAGGTTTTACCAGCTAATGGATGGTTAGCATCTACAGTCGCTTCGTTGTTATTAATAGCGGTAATAGTCACTGGAATATCGCCATCTGGGCCTTGAGCTGAGAATGACATACCCACTTCTACCTTTTCCACGCCGCCAAAAGCTTCTAATGGCACTTGCTGGACGTTATTTGGGTTATATTCACCATAGGCATTTTCGGGCGCTACAGTCACCAGAAAGCTGTCACCAGCCTTTTTACCTTCAAGGGCTTGCTCTAAACCGCGGATGATATTGCCGACACCGTGTAAATACGTTAACGGTTCACGGCCTTCAGATGAATCAACCAGATGTTCATTTTCATCGACCACCAAATAATCTATGGTGACTACCTTGTGTGCTTGGATCATAGTATTGTCCTATCTTAGCGCGCAATACGCGGCCACAATAATATTTAAAATCAGGCCATTACATAGCTACCTTAAAAGTAACCTTGGCTAAATCATTAAAATAAAAAAGCCTCACACCCTGAGGTCTGAGGCTTAATCACAGCATCACCACTTAACGTGGCAATTGTGACTTAATGAAATCAACGATTTGATCAAACGGGATTTCTTGCTTTTCACCAGTGCGACGATTCTTGTATTCGTACACTTGGTTATCGATATTGCGATCGCCAATCACGATCACGTGTGGCAGACCAATCAGTTCCATATCGGCAAACATCACGCCTGGACGCTCTTTACGATCATCAAATAACACTTCAACACCAGCAGCGGTTAAATCCGCATAGAGCTGCTCAGCGATATCAGTAACTCGATGCGACTTGTGCATGTTCATTGGCAGAATACCCACTTGGAATGGGGCAATTGCATCTGGCCAAATAATACCGCGATCGTCATGGTTTTGCTCAATGGCAGCTGCCACAATGCGGCTTACGCCCACACCGTAACAACCCATCAGCAATACTTGTGACTTACCGTTTTCATCCAGTACAGTGGCGTTCATGGCCGCTGAATAGTTAGTACCTAACTGGAAGATATGACCAACTTCAATACCGCGAGCAAAGGCATAAGTACCTAAGCCATCAGGAGTGGTTTCACCTTCAACTACGTTACGTAAATCAAAGGCTTCAGCCAGGGGTAAATCACGCTCCCAGTTGATACTAAAGAAATGCTTATCTTCTTGGTTAGCGCCGCCGGCAAAATCGCTCATCACAGCTACGCTGTGGTCGATAAATACTGGCATAGTTAAACCGACTGGACCGATAGAACCAGGGCCTGCGCCTACTGCGTCACGGATTTCAGCATCAGAAGCAAATTCCAGTGGCGCTGCCACTAATGGCAGTTTGTCAGCTTTAACTTCGTTCAGTTCATGATCGCCGCGCACGACTAAGGCCACTAATGGGGCCGCTTCAGTGGCGCCGCGCACGATTAAGGTCTTAACAGTTTTGGTGATGTCTAAACCAAATTGCTCAACTAATTCAGCAATGGTTTTCGCATTTGGAGTTTCTACCAATTCCATGGCTACAGTCGCGGCTTGGCGAGTAGTCGTTGGCATTGGCGATTCTGCTTTTTCAATGTTAGCGGCGTAATCGCTGCCAGTTGAGTAAGCAATTAAGTCTTCACCGCTGTTAGCCAGAACGTGAAACTCGTGTGACATGCTGCCACCGATAGAGCCAGTATCAGCCAGTACTGGGCGGAAACCTAAGCCCATACGATTCATGATGTTGCTGTAAGCGTTAAACATGGAGTGATAAGTATCATCCATGGTCTGCTGATCTAAATGGAAAGAGTAAGCATCTTTCATTAAGAATTCGCGTGAGCGCATTACGCCAAAACGTGGGCGTACTTCATCGCGGAACTTAGTTTGGATCTGATACAGGTTCAGCGGTAACTGCTTGTATGAAGTTACTTCTTTACGAACTACGTCAGTGATCACTTCTTCATGGGTAGGTCCCAGAACGAAATCACGGTTATGACGGTCCTTAAAGCGCAGCAATTCTGGGCCAAACTTATCCCAACGACCTGTTTCTACCCACAAATCTGCTGGTTGAACCATAGGCATTAGTACTTCAATGGCGCCAGCATTGTTCATTTCTTCACGAACAATGGCTTCCACTTTACGCAGTACACGCAAGCCTGTCGGCAGGTAGCTATAAAGGCCAGAGGCATTGCGGCGGATCATGCCCGCACGCAGCATCAACTGATGGCTAATAACTTCTGCATTGGCAGGGGTTTCTTTTTGAGTAGATAGAAGGTACTTGCTGACTCGCATTACCGATTTCCCAGTATGAATTTAATGGCGGTCATTTTATCACTAGGAACAGGCTTGTCACCTCTAAAGCCAATATTTATCGTTAATTTGCACTCACTTGATGGGCAAGTTCGGGTTTCTCGCGGCGATCGCCTATCATGCGAGCAGGATTGCCGGCCATAATGGCGTAAGCGGGCACATCTTTGCTGACCATGCAGCCCATAGCAATTACGGCGTGATCGCCAATAGTCACGCCATCGACTATGCCGGCCTGCGCGCCTATCCACACATCTTTACCTATGATGACGCCATGCGAATTAGATTTTTGCTGATAAATCGGGGCATTAGGTGCCATGCCATGATTAAAAGCATAAATGGTGACTTGATTAGCGATGCGGGTTTGATCGCCAATGATAATGCCCTTGCTGCCACCATCTAACGAGCAGCCATGATTGATGGCGACTTCCCGCCCTAAAGTGACGGGGCCATGAATAAAGCACTGGGCAGCAATCATGCATTGATCGTTAATTTTGATATCGCGCCCAGGTTCGGCAAATAGCTCAGCCTCAGGGGCGATAAAGCAATTAGCGCCAATGCTTACGGTTTCAAGGGCCATCAACTGAGCTTGCACTTGCTCTTGCCAAGGCTTAGCCCAAGCCAAGTGCTTAGGTTTTAGGGAAAAATACAGCCATGGCATCCAAGATAAGCGTTTTTTATGCTGAGTTTGGTAGTCAGGTTTAGCAACTTCACTCATGACTTAGCTTACGCCTGCGCTGGGATCACGGCAGTCACTAAGGCGTTACCCCCATCCATTTGCCATAAAATGTCTAAATCATAAAGCGCGACTTGATAGCCTTTGGCATCATCTTTTGCTTTTTTATAGGCTGGGCGCGGGTCTTGAGCGAGAACCGCTTCAATTAGGCTCACTAAATCTGGTCTATCTTCGCTCTTGGCATAACCCAGAGCTTGCTCTTTAGCATCGCGAGTAAATGACACGTTAATTTGCAGCGGCGCGTCATGAGCTATGCCGCCTTTGGCATCAACAATGGCATCAGAAAACGGAATATAGGGCTTAATATCTACCACTGGCGTGCCATCGAGTAAGTCCATGCCGGAAATTTCTAAGCACACTTTGCCTTTACGTTTGACTATGCCGTGCAGTTTTACCACGGACTGACCTATGCCGTTGGGTCTAAAGGTTGAGCGGGTGGCAAATACCCCCATTTTTTCATTGCCGCCTAAGCGCGGTGGTCGCACTGTGGGTTTCCAGCCTTGAGCTAAGTTTTCATGAAAACAAAATAGCAGCCAGATATGGCTATATTGCTCGATACCGCGCACGCAATCGGCATGATTAAAGGGGGCCACTAATTCAACATAACCGCGGGCAGAGACTAATCCCGGCTGTCTTGGTATGCCAAATTTTTGTTTATACGGAGTATGGCATACCGCCACGGCTTGTAACTGACTTGCAAACGACATGATTAATCTTCTTGTGGTTGAACCTTGATGGCTTGACCTAAACATTGAATGCGTGACACGCAACCTTCAGCTTCATTAGTAAAAGTAACGCAATTATTGAGCATTACGCCATTGGCGCCGACATCAGCCGCTTGGCGTCTTAATTCGGTGCGCGCTTCTGCCATAGTCGCAGGTGGCGAGTTAGCTTCTAACTGACAAGATTCGCCAGCGACCATTTTTACACGCTCAAATAAGCCGTTAGGTGCTTGGTCGCGAGTATAAAGCGTGACATCACCCGCTTTGAAATAATCATCAATGGCTTTACCACTAAGATTAGATTGAAAACTATAGTCGCCAGCGCAGCCACTAAGCAGCACTAAGCTTGCGGCCAAAAGAGTGATGTTTCGCATTAGAAATTCCCGTCAATGGGTCGGGGAGTTAAGCTCCCCAAGAAGTGATTAGTTTAGCGATTCAAGTACTTTTGATAAAGCTGCTTGTGGCGGTTATTTAAATCCACTAAGCGACCATCGATAAATAGCGCTTCAACGCCGTGCTGTTTGGGATCAAAAATATCGCCTTTACTGATGACAAGATTGGCGCAATATCCAGGCGCCAATACGCCCATATCTTGTTGCCCCAAAATGATGGCAGCATTCACTGTAATGGCTTGCAAGCTAAGCTCAGAGCTAAGACCATGGCTCATGGCTCATGGCTCATGGCCTGCGCCGCGGCAAAGTGTAAATTACGAGTATCCCAATCGCCACTAAAGCCGATAGCAAAGGGCAGGTTAGCGGCCGCTAACAGACTCGGTATGCGGTAAGGTAAGTCTATGGGGTCATCATGGCGCAGCGGCATAGATAACATATGGGTATATATGATAGATGCATTGATTTCGTTAAGAATATCGGCGGCGCGCCAGGCATCATAGCCGCCAACTATGATGAGTTTTAAGCCATATTAGCGCGCCAATGCCGCCGCTGACTCTATGCTATTAAGTTTATCGGCATGGACAAATAAACTGGCGCGCCGCTCAAATAAGGGCTGCATAGCGTCATAGCTTTGCTGTTTTTGCGCTAAGGCGTCGGATTTGGCAGCTTGATAATAATGAAAGCTCGCCGCAAAGTTTTTATGAATATCACTGATTTGCTCGTTAAGCTCAGTGGCTTGTTTTTCGCGCTCTTCCTGTGTTGCCGCTGGCGCATCTATCACTGGCCATACTAAGTGCTGCCCCGTCGCGGCGACTTTGGCATCCTCTATGGTCCAAGCATCGAGATTGACCAGCACGCTTTGGCCAACTAAGCCGTTACCTGCGGGCACAATGTGGGCGTGAGTAATGCCATTGGCGCGCACTGTAGGGATAATTTCAGAATCCGCATTAAAGGCGGTGGCGGAGGATATTTCAGGATTGAAACTGCCAATTTCGCCGCTATCAACGGTGGAGCGCACCATAGATATTTCATTAAGGCCAATTTGGGTATTAAGGGCGATTAATCCGGGGTAAATATGTTTGCAACTGACATCTATCACTTCGGCGTTATTGGCGGTTAACTGCTTACCCATAGCGACTATTTTGCCGTGTTCAATCAGTAAATCTGTATTTATCAGTACGCCATCGGCGGCAGTGTAAAGCGTACCACCTTTAAGCAGTAACGCTTGGGTTTGCGGCGGCGCTGGCACCATGTCATAGCCGAATACGAGTGGTGATACACAAGTTAGCAGCAGGCATGCTAGTAAATATGAGGGTAAGCATGACGCTAAGCATGAGATTCGCTTAAATCTAGCCATTAGTGATGACCTCCGGTAAACAGATTTTGCGCATGGTTAAATTGATAATGGCTATCGCACTGCCAATCAGGTTCAGCGATGTCAATTTCAGGTTCACCGTCTTTGCGTTTATCATCGGCATTGAGCACTTGTTGGATTAATTGCTCTTTTTCTATGATCATGGCTTGCTCAAGCTGCTGATGTTCTTGACGGTCAAAGTAGCGGCGGCCATCAATCCACACTGCCTGTGTTTTGGCGTAAACCGATAAAGGGTTGTTGTTCCATAACACTAAGTCTGCATGTTTACCCACTTCGATTGAACCCACAAGTTTATCTACCCCAAGCTGCTTAGCTGGGTTAATGGTCACCATGTTCCAAGCTTCCATTTCTGTCATGCCGCAATACATAATGGATTTAGCAGCCTCCTGATTAAGGCGGCGCTGCATGCTGTAGTTATCTGAATTTAATGAAGTTACTACGCCTTTGTTGTTAAGCATGCAGGCGTTTTGCGGTATAGCATCAAAGACTTCAAACTTATAAGCCCACCAATCAGAAAAGGTTGAAGCCCCTGCGCCCGCGGCGGCTAATTCATCGGCCACCTTATAGCCCTCTAACACATGGGTGAAGGCGCTAATACTAAAACCATAGCTTTGGGATAAGCGTAAAAACATCAAAATCTCTGATTGCACATAGGAGTGCACATGGACTTGGCGTTTACCGTTAACAATTTCAGCGATAGCTTGTAAGCGATAATCAATGGCGGGCGCTGGTACTTGTTTTTGCTCGCTGGCGCGCAGTGCATTCCAAGCCTGATGCTTGGCTTGATATTGCTTGGCCGCCTCAAAGGCATCTACCATGACACTTTTAACCCCCATGCGGGTTTGTGGAAAGCGGGTGACAAACTCATCCCCCCAATGGCTTTGCTTAACGTTCTCACCTAAGGCCAATTTAATGGCGGCCGGGGCTTCAGTGAATTTAAGCCCTTCAGCGCTTTGGCCCCAACGCAATTTAATCAACTGCGCTTGACCACCAATCGGATTAGCGCTGCCATGGAGTATTTGACTGCTGGTCACGCCGCCTGCCAGTGACTGATAAATATTGATGGAATCAGGATTCAGTACATCGGCAATGCGCACTTCTGCAGTCACAGCATCTGTGCCTTCATTGGTGCCGCCATTGAGCGCAACATGGGAATGCTCATCAATGATGCCAGCGCTTAGGTGCATGCCACTAGCATCAAGGCGCTTAAAGCCTGACGGAGTTGCTAATTGCTGGCCGATAGCTGTGATTATGCCATCGCTAATCAGCACATCGGTATTGGTTAACACCCCCTCTTTGGCTGATGTCCATACGCTGGCACCTAGGATATGCAGTTTCTCAAACTGAGGTACGGCTTCTCTGCCATAGGCGCCGTTGGGGGAGGTTAACTTAGGTGCGCTGAAGACTTGCGCCGCGTGATCATGGTTTGAGGCGTCAAGCGCGGCGCTATCGGCTTGCGAGTCAAGTTCAGTAACACCAGCAACAGGCTCAGGGCTACCGTCCGGCAGCAACACGCGCCCATACACGCCTGAGTCATCAAACCATAAACTGAAACGATACATTTTATGATTTTGCTCTATGGCGGCGGCAAAACTTAAATGATTTTGGTTGAGAGTTGGCGTGAGTAAATCAATCGTCTCTTCACCTGCTTGCAAATAACTGCTGGATAATTGAGTGGGATTAAGCGTGAGTTCTAGACTGATATCGGCAAATTGTAATTGATAATCACCAGCTAATTTGCGTTGCGCTAATGTGACTTGATTAAAATTGGGCTGCCCTTGTAAATACACACCAACAATTTCGCCATCTGTGAATATATCTCCTTTAGCGACTACTATATCGGCCATAAAACCAGGGGCCAGTTTTCCGACGTTATCATCTATGCCTATCATGGCGGCGGGCGTCGAAGTTAAGGCGGCGAGGGCATCTTGGGCAGCTAGGCCAGATTTTACGGCCAGCTGCACTCTTGGCCAAAAGTCTTTGGCATCAATAGCATGTTGGGTAAAAGCAAAGGGGATTTTAGCTTTGGCTAAAAAACTTGGATTACTCGGGGCGCTGTGCCAATGATGTAATTGCTCTAATGAGGTATCTAACGCAATATTGCTGTCTTGCACATTCGGCGCCTGCGGGAAATTAAGCGGAACGATAAAGCTTGCCTTTAATGCTTTTATTTCATCGATGCGCGCATATTCTCGCCCCGAGGCCACTAATACTGTGGTTAATTTGGGTTCCGCGAGTAAGCGGCCTGCTCTTAATACGTTATTAAGATCGCCAGCATTAACAATCCAAGTATTTGACCATTGGTTCGCTATGGCCTGCCAAGCGCTATTAACTGTGGTGTTTTCTGGAGATTGATTAAACTTAAGTTTATTAACATTGTCTTTTAGCCATTGGCCATAGGTTAAATTCTGGCGGATTAATGCCATGGTACCCATTAATGATTCAGGGTAAGCCATAGGCGATGAACCTTTATTGAAGGATATTAATGAATTGCTATAAGGTTTAAGAATGGTTTTATTAGTTGCCAGTGGCGCTAATGATACGGTGACGGCCTGACCTTGAAAAATACCGTCTTGTTTAGCAGTTTGCACACTAGTGAAACCGTTTTGTTGCCATTTTTTAGCATTATCAACATTAGGGGCAAAATGATGCAGCCATTGCTCTTGTGCATGAACGGCTGAATTAGGCGCTTGCCCGCCTAACGTGTTAATGAAATAAACCGGAGGACTGGTCTCTGGGTATTGATAATTAAATTCGATGCCATATTCACTGAAAGGATCAATAAAACCTGGTAGTAAAGAATAGCCTTGCATATTAATAATTTGAGCGTTAGGAGGAATAGCTTCATTGGCAACAATATCAATAATTTTATTACCCGCTATTAATAAGGTGGCATTAGTGCGCTTTTCTGTCGCTGACAGATAAATATCAGCATGGCTAAGGGCTGTCACTAAGGGGGCGTCTGTGGTTAGATGCTGTTTAGCAAATGTTGCTAAACTCAACAGACATAAACTGATTAACCAATAACGACGAGAGCCCATAAGGAGTGCTAGCTAGCTGTAAATGTGGGACAGATGTTAACGGACTTGAAGTGGAATTGGTATCTTATGCCGAGTTTAATTGTAACTATTTTATACAAATTAATAGATACAAAAAAACCCACCTATGGGTGGGTTTTTAGTGGTATTACAACTTAATGGTTAGATTAAGAAGTCATCCATATTACGGCCTTTGCTTACTTCACTTACGAACACTTTAGGCATACGGCCTTGGCCGGTCCAAGTAATCACTTCGCCGCCAACAGTAATAGTATATTTAGCTGGACGAGGGGCGCGCTTCTTGGTTTGAGTCTTAACAGCAACAACGCCTAAATCGTCAATTGATAAACCCACTTCTAGCATTTGCTTGCGGATTTCTTCAATTTTAGCGATACGCTCTGCCATTAATGCATTTTCTTCTTCAGCACTTGCTTCACGATCAGCAATAATAGCGTGCAGTTTTTCAGCCACTTCACGTAATTCATCTAAAGATAAATCTTTTACGTTGGCTTTGAAGCGACGAGCATGGGTTAGTACTTCTAAGAATTCACTCATAGGTTTTCCACTCAATTCATTTATTTATGATTATAACAACTAGGTAAATAATAGAAACTTATAAGATAGTAATCAAATAAAACTTAATTAAAAACATAAAAAAAGATAATAAATTATAAAAAGTCGGCGTTATTGTAGGAATGCTGCCATTAAATACGCTAAATAAGATTATTTTAAGGCATCAATGAGTCACACCTGCTGAATTTGGCTATTTAAATCCTGAATAAGCTTTCATCAAAAAGTGGCTAAGGTCGCTCTAAAAAGGACTTAATTTATTATTAAGTTGCCTTTTCTTTTTTATCTCTTGGTTTATCTCAGTGGTAAATATTGCAAATTAACATCTTGTTAACTCTAGTTGACGTTAACGTCAACAATGCGTAAAGTGATACTTATAGATAGAACAGGCATAGCACAGCTTTGCTGGAACTTTTTTAGAGCACAATAAAGGATGAACCATGAAAATTTTGGTGCCGATTAAGCGTGTGGTGGATTCAAACGTCAAAGTAAGAGTCTTAAGTGACGGCTCAGGCGTTGATACCAATCACTTAAAAATGGCCATGAACCCATTTTGTGAAATAGCGGTTGAAGAAGCTGTACGTTTAAAAGAAGCTGGCGTTGCGACGGAAGTCGTCGTAGTTACTGTCGGAGATAAAGCGTGCCAAGAGCAAATTCGCTCCGCCATGGCTTTAGGTGCTGATCGCGGTATTCATGTAGAAGCACTAGATACTTTATTGCCAATCGATATCGCCAAATGTTTAGTGGCAGTGCAGCAACAAGAGCGTGCCGACTTACTGTTATTAGGTAAGCAATCTATTGATGGCGACAATAATCAAACGGCGCAAATGGTCGCGGCCTTATTAGATATTCCCCAAGCCTGTTTTGCCTCTGTGGTTAAACATGAAGGTGGGCAATTATTGGTAACTCGTGAAATCGATGGTGGCTTGCAGCATCTGAGTCTGCCATTGCCAGCTGTGGTATCCGCGGATTTACGCTTAAATGAGCCAAGATATGCCAAATTACCCGACATTATGAAAGCTAAGCGTAAGGTGCTTGACGTGTTTAGCCTTGAGTCTCTTGGGGTGACCTTAAAAGCTCATCAACAAGTGATTAATGTAAAGGCGCCAGCCCAAAGACAAGCAGGCGTAATGCTAAGCTCGGTGGCTGAGTTGGTGGAAAAATTAAAGCATGAAGCAAAGGTGATCTAAATGGCCATACTCCTGATAGCAGAACATGATAACGTCTCGCTCAAAGCCGATACCGCAAAAGCCTTAACCGCCGCTAAAGCCATGGGTACTGATATCCATGTATTAGTCGCAGGCTTTGAATGTAGCGAAGTGGCTAAATATGCTGCGAAATTGGTGGGCACTGCGCAAGTGTTAGTGGCCGATAACGCCGTTTACGCAAAGCAATTACCTGAAAACCTTAGTAAGTTAATTGTCGACATCGCCGCGAATTACACTCACATAGTGGCATCAGCGTCTAGCATAGCCAAAGACTGTTTACCTCGAGTGGCGGCGTTACTGGATGTCGCGCAAGTGTCTGAAATTATCGAAGTGCTTGATAAAGATACCTTCGTGCGTCCAATTTATGCGGGTAATGCCTTAGCGACAGTCAAAAGCTTGGACGCCGTCAACGTCATTACTGTGCGCGCTAGTGCGTTTGCTGCCAGTGCGAGCCAAGATAGCCAAGCGCCTATTCAAGCGCTTGATAAAGTGTTTGCGCCTATGAGTCAGTGGTTATCCCAGGAATTAACAGTGTCAAGCCGCCCTGAACTCGCTAGTGCCAACATAGTGGTCTCTGGTGGACGCGGTGTGGGTAGTCGTGAGAACTTTGCTTTGCTTGAGCAATTGGCCGATAAGTTAGGTGCAGCGCTCGGTGCCTCGCGCGCGGCAGTGGATGCGGGTTTTGTTCCTAATGATTTACAAGTCGGTCAAACCGGTAAAATTGTGGCGCCAAGCCTCTATATTGCTGTCGGTATTTCTGGCGCCATTCAGCATTTAGCCGGTATGAAAGACTCAAAAGTGATAGTTGCTATCAACAAAGATGCCGACGCGCCGATTTTTCAAGTGGCTGATTACGGATTAACCGCTGACTTGTTTGAAGCTATCCCTGAGTTGATTAATTCCATTTAATCTGTGACATTAGTCACGTTAAGCGGTATTGGGTTAGCAATTGCAATACCGCTTATGTTTTTATGTGCGTCACGTCGTTTTTCAGACGTCCTTTGAAGTAGAGGTTGCGCTAGCTAAAAGTAGTGAACATTAGGGTGATGCCTAAGAGTGTTCATAAAAGGAGTTAGCGCCGAAGTAGTTGTACTCATCAAGGTCGGCTACTGGGGTTGTGTCCGAAAGGAGCAACACTGCCATAGTATTCCTGTCAGGGTGATGGGGTTTATTTACTATGGAGCGCTATTGATAGGACAGGTGTTTGATCACTCATAATCATCCCGATTATTTGAGCGATACTGTGTCACCAGTTCAGTTGCCTCCATTCGTATTCAGCGAAGACAATAATAATGACAGTATTAACTTATGCCGATTCGGCACTTTCACTTTTGCCTCCTGTGGTTGCAATCTTACTGGCGGTAATTACCCGCAGAGTATTAGTTTCCCTTGGTGTGGGTATTATCTTGGGCAGCTTACTGCTCACCGATTTCACCCCTATGACCAGTGCCAGTTATCTTGCGAGTAAAGTTACTGCGTTGGTATGGGTTGATGGCGCATTCAACAGCTGGAATTTATATATTCTGGGCTTCTTAGTTCTGCTCGGCATGATCACCGCATTGATTACTGTTAGCGGCGCCGCTCGCGCCTTTGCTGATTGGGCGCGTGCGCGTATTCGCAGCAAACGTGACGCCAAATTATTAACCATATTGCTAGGCTGTGTGGTGTTTATTGATGACTACTTCAACTCACTGGTCGTGGGTAGTGTGTGTCGTCCGTTAACTGACCGTTATTATGTGTCGCGGGCTAAATTAGCCTATCTGCTTGATTCTACTGCGGCGCCTGTGTGCGTGATTTCGCCTGTGTCTAGCTGGGGCGCTTATATTATTGCCTTGATTGGCGGTATTTTAACGACTCATGGCATTGCCGACTCTGGTCATTTAAGTATCTTTATCCAAATGATACCAATGAACTTCTACGCCATTTTCGCCTTGTTACTGCTGATTTGTGTGGCCATGTTTGGCCTAGATATCGGCCCAATGCGTCGCCATGAGCAACTGGCACAAAAAGGTGAGCTGTGGGATGAAAGCAAAGGTACGCCGCCAGGCGCCAATATGGATTTACCTGAGGCAGATACAGGTAAAGTACTGGGGTTATTCTTACCAATAGGCTCATTAGTCGCAGCCACCTTGTATTTTATGGTGAGCTCTGGCGCTGACGTACTGACTGAAAAAGGCATAGCTTTTGATATCATCAAAGCCTTTGAAAATACTTCAGTAAGTTCATCGTTATTCTTTGGTGCCTGTTTTGGTTTTGTGGTCACTCTGATTGGCGTGATAATGCAGAAGCTAGATACCAAGTTAGTGCTTAAGGGCATGACTCAAGGCGCGCTTTCTATGCTGCCTGCGATTTATATCTTACTGTTCGCTTGGACTATTGCTGGCGTAATTGGTCAGTTAGAAACAGGTAAGTACATGGCAAGCTTAGCTAATGGCAATATTCCATTTGCCATGTTGCCAGCAGTAATGTTTGTATTGGCAGGCTTAACCGCTTTTGCTACTGGCACTAGCTGGGGCACCTTTGGCATTATGTTGCCAATTGCCGCCGATATGGCCATGGGCAGCCATGTGAGCATGATGCTACCTATGTTAGCTTCAGTGTTAGCGGGCGCCGTATTTGGCGATCACTGTTCACCGATTTCTGATACCACGATTTTGTCTTCCACAGGGGCGGGTTGTCATCATATTGATCACGTAGTGACTCAGTTGCCTTATGCGCTGATAGTGGCTGTGATCAGCATGGTAGGTTATACCGTACTTGGTTTCACTGAATCTGTGGCGGCGGGTTTTGTGACTTGTAGCGTCTTGTTTGTCTTGAGTGTGATTGCCCTTAAAATTAAGGTAGGTCGCAGCTAAGCGCTCGATTTAGAAAACGATTCAAGCCGTAATCACTGCTCAACGCTTTCAATAAAAACGCAACCCTGAGGTTGCGTTTTTTATGGATGCTAGTTACTGATGATCGCTATCTGTGTCTTTCCCTTTATTGGGTCAGGCCGCGGCGCTCAAGTAACCCTTGTGTGGTTGGCGCTTGGCCGCGGAAGTTTTGATAAGCTTCCATGGGCGCTACTGAGTTACCGACTTCCCGAATAGTTTTACGAAACTTCATGCCGATATCGCGATTCAAACCGCCTTGGGTTTGCACATAGGCAAAGGCATCGGCCGCTAAAATCTCACTCCACATATAAGCGTAATAGCTGGCGCTATAGCCTCCGGCAAAGGTGTGGGCGAAAAAGGCTGAGCGATAACGTGGCGGCACGGCTTCAATGGCTAAACCGTGCTTTTTAAGGGCATGGGCTTCAAAGCTTGCGACATCTTGCAGCGGCGCATCCGCTGGCAGTGAGTGCCACTCCATATCCACTAAGGCTGCAGCCATATACTCTAAGGTATCAAAGCCTTGGTTAAAGCTGCGTGAAGCTAAGAGTTTTTCTAACAACTCTGCTGGCAGCGGTTCACCGGTTTGATAGTGCTTAGCGTAATTAGCTAGTACCTTAGGGTGCGCAGACCAATCTTCTTCAAAGGTCGATGGAAATTCTACGAAGTCGCGTGATACCGCTGTGCCCGATAAGCTTGGGTAAGTCACTTTAGAGAACATACCATGGGTGCCATGACCCATTTCGTGGAACATGGTACTGACTTCATCATAGCTAACAAAGGTCGGCTCACCGTCCGGCGCTTTCTTAAGGTTCATCACGTTAACTACCACAGGCTTATTACCTAATAAGCTTGATTGATTCACGAATGAACTCATCCATGCGCCGCCACGCTTGCCTTCACGGGCAAAGTAATCGGCATAGAAAATCGCCATGCTAGTGCCATCGCTATCAAACATTTCATAGGCTTTAACATCAGGGTGATACACAGGTAAATCCGGTCTTGGCTGCATAGTGACACCATAGAGTTGCTCTAAGGTGAAGAACACGCCATCGGTTAAGACCCGCTCAAACTCAAAGTAAGGCTTGATGCTGGCTTCGTCGAGATCAAACTGCTGTTGACGCACTTTTTCGCCATAGTATTCCCAGTCCCATGGCTTGAGGGTGAAATCGCCACCTGTGCTTTTTATCATGGCTTGAATGGCAGCGGCTTCTTGCTTGGTATTAGCTACTACCGCCGGCACCATAGAGCCAAACATGGAATACACAGCTTCTGGCGTTTTAGCCATTTGCGGCGCTAAGCGGTAACTGGCCCAATTATCAAAGCCCAGTAACTGCGCGCGCTCGCTGCGTAACTGCGCTAAGCGTGACACTATAGATGCGGTTTCATCATCACCACTTAAGCCGCGCTCGGCCGATGCTTGCCAAATTTGCTGGCGTAACTCGCGGCTATCAAGGTTTGCCAATATAGGTTGGCGCGTCGTGTTGGTGATTTGCAGCTGGTATTGGCCATCAAAGCCAGCGGCTTTAGCATCGGCCGCTGCCGCGCGAATTTGTGCATCAGTTAAACCTGCGAGCAAATTCTTATCAGTCACTAATACCGCCGCACTTTTACTGCCGCGCATAATGCGTTGACCAAATTCATTGGTGAGGCTGGAATGCTCTTTATTGAGCTCACGTATTTTAAGCTTTTGCTCTTCATTCAGTTTGGCGCCCGCCAAAACAAAATTCTGATGATAGACCTCAACTAAGCGAATTTGCTCAGGGGTTAATCCAGAACTTAAACGCTGATGGTACAGAGTTTCAATCCGCGCAAAGAGCTCAGGGTTGAGGTTAATATTGTCAGAATGCGCGGCCATTTTTGGTGCCATGTCAGATTGCACTTGGCGCAAGACATCATTAGTGTTGGAACCGGCTAAGTTATAAAACACCGCGGAAGCGCGAGTTAATAGGGCGCCGCTGCGCTCCATCGCCACTAAGGTATTGTCAAAGGTTGGCGCTGCAGGATTGTTGGCAATAGTCAGAATTTCTGCGTATTGCTCTGCCATGCCTTGAGTTAAGGCCGGGGCGAAATGCTCATCGTTAATTTGGCTAAAGTCAGGCGCTTGGTATTGCAAGTGACTGACTTGAAGGAGTGGGTTTTGCTGCATTTGTTGCACCTGTGCGGGTGAATTGGCTTGGTTTACTTGGCAAGCAGTAAGGCTTAACGCTGCGCCTATGGCTAGCGCAATCAAGGTTTTATGCATGAGAGTATACTTCCGTTCTATGATTTTTTTTAAGACAGCATAAGATTTATGTGTCGCACTCTTTTTTATCGGTGCTTAGTGAGGTTAACACGGTAACTCGGCAATGTTAATTATGTAATCAAACATCACATCTTGTTGTTTTACTTGTGCGAATTTAAGAAGGTTTGATTTATGTATGTTCTGGCAATAAAAAGATGGTCAATATCGTGAAATAGCCAGTCATTAACGCGGATGATTTATTGCGGGCTTGTGGTTACAATAGGGCATTAGAGCGAGAGGAGTCGGCCATTGGCACAGCTATATTTTTACTACTCGGCGATGAATGCCGGTAAATCTACATCATTACTGCAATCATCTTATAATTACCGCGAACGTGGCATGCACACCTTAGTGATGACGGCATCCATAGATAACCGTTACGGCGTGGGTAAAGTGGCATCCCGAATTGGTATCGAGTCTGAAGCGCAAGTCTTTAGTGGCGATGATGATTTAGTGAAATTAATTGGCGAGTCGCATCAGCAGCAGCACATTCACTGTGTGTTAGTGGATGAGAGCCAGTTCTTAAGTAAAGAGCAAGTGCGCCAATTAGCCTATGTGGTTGATAAGCTTGATATCCCAGTATTGTGTTATGGCCTGCGCACCGATTTTAGGGGCGAATTGTTTGTCGGTAGCCAATACTTGTTATCTTGGGCCGATAAATTAGTTGAATTGAAAACCATTTGTCATTGCGGCCGTAAAGCCAACATGGTGGTGCGTCTTGATGGTAATGGCAAAGCGTTACGCGAAGGCGAGCAAGTGGCCATTGGCGGCAATGAAAGCTATGAGTCTGTGTGTCGTAACCATTTTCGCGAATTGATTTGGGACGATATTCAAGGCTAACCTTTATATTAAGTTAAGCGCGCCAGGATGGCGTTCTTCGCCGGTCGCCTGCGAGCATCACCAATAAGGATAGCAAGGTGATTAGACAAGCATATATTCAAGGGCTAGCGTTAGCGGATGATGCGCCCTTACTTCTCTATTTACGTAGCCATGCTTGGCACGTACAAGTCTGTGAATACTGGCCTCAAACCGGTTTACTTATCTTAGGGATAAAATCCCCTACTATCCCCATAGATGCCATAGTGCAAACCATGAGCCTGTTAACTCCCTTCCTTGGCAATAATAGCCATTTGCTGGCCAATCATAGTTTCTTGATAGTCACCAGTGGCAATCAACCTGAGATATATGGCGTAGATCCATTATCTATCGAAGCGTTAGAGTGGCCATCGCGGGATAGTCGCACTGTGCTCGCGCTTGAAACTTGGTTGATAAGTCATTTTGGCGATGTGAATCGGCTTGATACACTTAGGCTCAGCCAACTTAAGCCTTTAGTCGCGCAGCAAGTATGGCGGCAGTGGCGGTGGCGTGATCACTTTGGTCAAGTGCAACACCATTATGGCCAATTAACGGCAGTGTATCGCCGTCAAAGTCAGCATTTTGTGCGTATTGATAATGACTTAGAAATACCGGTAGAGCAGCTTATTGGGCTGGAATAGAGGTCACTCTAATCGAGTGACCTCTGCTGTGGCTGCTGTGATTTAGACCTGCGAAATCAAGGCTGCTTAGTACCAGGAATAAGCTCAAAGTTAGGGCTAAAGGCCACCATCAAACTTTGTAAATCCTTAAAGTGCTGCAATTCCCCGCTATGTTTTACCTTGCCTGCCTTGATTTGATCGTCAAAGCTTTGGCTCGCCATGATGACCGCTTCTAAATCGCTGCGCTTGATGGTTAAAGTCAAATCTGGCTCCTTAGCTTGCACCCCTTTGATATTGGTGAGTGTGCCATTGCTAAGTTCTATGACGTATTGCTCGCGCACATCAGGCAATATCAGATTAATAACAAACTGTTTGGCTTCGGCTTTTTTGCTATCAAGCATCACCCCTAGAAAATCTAACCATAAGTCCGTTGACATGGCCTTAGTTAAATCTGGGCTGGCGGTTTTGGGCGCATTACCTTGTGGAATGCCAGAGCGTAATTCATAGGTGGCAGCTAAAAAGCTGTTACGTACACTGCTACTTTCTTGCTGATAACCAATTTGCTCAAACACATCGGCGAGTAAATTTTTAGCCGGGCGGTTATCAGGCTCAGCGTATACCAACTTATTTACTATTTCTTGCGCGAGCTTATAGTCACCCTTGTCGTAAAGCTCTTGACCTTTAGCCAAAATTTTAGCACTTCCACCCATCATTTCGACATATAAGGGCGCTGAGTCTGACGGTGACAATGGAATTAAGGTGGCTGGATTGCCATCCCAATAGCCTAAGTAACGATTAATGACCGCGCGGCTATTGTGGGCTTCAGATCCATGATAACTATGGGCAGCCCATTGTTCTTGCAAACTCTTAGGCGGTTTATATTGGTTGTGGATTTCATTAATGGTGACGCCTTGGTTGGCCAAGTGCAGCACTTCATTATTAAGATTGGCATAAATGTCGCGCTGGGCGCGCATGATTTCTTGGATGCGATCATTGCCCCAACGTGGCCAGCTGTGTGATGCAAACATCACATCGGCGTTGGTGCCGTAGCGATACAAGGCTTCATTGATGCCTTTTGACCATTGCAGTGCATCACGCACTAATGCGCCGCGCAGGGTATAGATGTTATGTACTGTGCCTGTGATATTCTCCGCCGCCCAAAACGCATTCAACTGCGGAAAATAAGTGTTCATTTCCACGGGCGCTTCTGTGCCCGGCGTATTTTGAAACTCCATAGTAATGCCATCGATAGTCAGGGTTTCAAATGGCTCACTGATGGTAGTGTTAGGGGCGATGAGGCCAATATTACCGGCGGCAGTATTTTTACCTATGGCTTGGTCGACATGACCAAATGGACTGCGCGGCAGTAATACGCCGTATTGGAAAAACATGCGGCGGGTCATAGCGTTACCCGCATAGACGTTTTCTGATACCGCATGTTGCAAAAAGCCCTCGGGGGCTATGACTTTGACCTTGCCAGATTTAACATCGGCCTCATCCACCACGCCGCGGACACCACCAAAATGGTCGGCATGAGAATGTGAATACACCACGGCCACCACAGGGCGCTCGCCTAAGGTTTGATTGATAAATGCTAGCGCTGCTGCCGCGGTTTCTTTCGCGGTTAATGGGTCGAAAACTATCCAGCCGTTATCGCTCTTAATAAAGGTGATATTGGCAAGATCGAAGCCGCGAATTTGATAAATTTTATCCGGCATGACTTCATAAAGGCCATAAGCCATATTCAATACCGCTTGGCGCTGCAAAGAAGGGTGAATGCTGTCAAATTCTTTGCCCTCTAATAACCAATCGTAACTGCCCATGTCCCAAGCCACTCCGCCTTTTTCGGCTGGGATTTGCTTATATTCTGGGGCGGCGATAAAGCCGCGTTTAGCTTCGTCAAAATCTCGGGTGTCGTAAAGCGGCAGACTGGCTTTATTGTCCGCTCTTTGCTTGAGTGTGGTTTCAGTTGGCAGCTTACCTTGCGGATGAAAGTGTTTATTTAAGGCGGCATTGGGGTCGACGGTTACAGCGCCGCTAGCTGCGGCCAAAACAGAAGATGAGAGTAAACAACTACCTGTTAAAATGAGGGATATCCATGGTTTCATGATGAGCGTCCTTGTTAAAATCAACTTTGAAATTAACATTTTGCCAACGCAAGTCAACTTTCTAAGGCTCAAGATGTTTGTTACTTCACTCAGATAGCTTTTATTGTAACTCTCTAATTTGTAAGCGAACTTGCTGACGATTTTCTTCTATGGCCGCCACAATGGCGGTAACACTCGTTTCTTCCTTATTAATGCCTTGCCACTTTTGTTGCCATTGCTCGCGCAATGCTTGGCTAGCGCTGCGCACTGGCGGGCTTGCTATCATAGCTAAATCATTAATTAAGCCGACTTTGACCTAGCCTTGGCGCGGATTACCAAGGATGCGGTCTTGATCGTAATAAGCGGCATACACAATCAGTTCTAATTCAGATAATTGCTTAAGCATTTCAAAGCTAGCATCGCGAATATTGGCGTTGTGCTCTGTGACCTCCATGCGCCACACATTGTAAGAAAACCCCAAGAAGGCAAACATTAAGCTAAAGATTGCGGTTAACTGAAACCAATGTCGTTTTTTCCATGTCATTGCAGTGCTCTTTATGGACTCGGGTGGGGATTAAGTTGTCTTGTGCCACACTTACTCTGTATTAAGTCCTAACTTGGTTAGTCGTTAAGCCGCGGTAAGGCAACAGTAAACATGAGTTAGTCATTGATTATAGCCGCTTAAAGGAGAGGGGATGGCAAGCTGGTGGCAAAGGGGCGCGCTCTTAGTGTTGATACTACCTATGCTGGCAATGGCTGAGCCTTGGCGGCAACCTAGTTATATTGAGCAAGCTTTTATGACAGTCGCTTTAGGGCGCGAGTATCAACAAGATGTTGATTACTTAGTTAAATGGCAGCAAGGCTTGCGGGTATTTATTCGTCATCAAGTAAAAGTTGAGCCGCTGCATGTCACCCTCGTCACCTATCATCTTGAACATTTGGCTGAGATCACAGGCCTTAACATTGATTTAGTGACCGAAGAGACTGCTGCCAATGTAGTGATTACTTTTACCGAACAAGCTAAGTGGCAGCCCTTGATAGCCTCTGAGCTTGGGCTTGATACCAGTAAGCTACTGCATGGCAGTGTGTGCCTTGCTAATATCGCGGAAAAAAATGGCCGGATTGAATTTGCCCGCGTCTATATTCCGGTGGATTTAGCGCGCTTTCATGGCAAATTAGCGGCGTGCGTAGTGGAAGAACTCACCCAAATCTTGGGGCTTCCCAATGATAGTGACACAGTATTCCCATCAATTTTTAACGATAACAGTGTCAATAATCTACTGACTGGGCTGGATTGGCTGCTGCTAAGACTCTTATATCAGCCTGAGTTAGTGGTAGGGAGTCGCTATGGCGCAGTGCAAGTGCAAACTCGCGCCATTTTGCTGCGCTGGCAACAAGATGGCACGCTTGTTAACGCCGTTCAGGCGGTACGCCGCGGAAAGTTATATCCGTTATTAGGTTATTAGCTTTAAGACCCAAGCACTTAGACCTAAGCCCCAATACCTAAACTTCAATACCTAAGCCTCAATACCTAAGCCCCAATACCTAAACTTCAATATCTAAGCTTCAATAACTAAGCCCCAAGATCTAAGCTTCAACATCTAAGCATTAGACGGATAACGCCTGCCAAGATAACTTAAACGAGGGCTTAAGCTAGGCGTTAATCGAGCAAGGCTAACTGCTTCACTAATTCACTAACGCTTGGCCGCGCACTTAATGGCACTTGCCAGCAGGCATTGCGAATAGCGAGCAGTTCGGCATCGCTGTCATTGCATACACTCAGTAAATCATCTATCACGCAGCCTAAGGCACGCACTTCAATGGCTTGAATGGCAGTAGCGTGCTCGTTACTGAAACGAGCTAAAGGCGTTGCCGCTCCCATATCCCCAAGCATTAGCTCATGGTCTTGATTAATCAGCATGTTATGGGCATAAATATCGCCATGTGTCAGGCCTTGCTGATGTAAGTGATTAATGACATCCACGGTTTGGCGAATTAAATGCCGCACTTGCTTTTGGCTGAGCTTGATATCGGGCGCAAAGGTATCGCGGGTGCAAGTGACTAGGCTCGGCGGTAAGCCCAAATTGTAATAATTGGCGGGCACTAAGCGCAAAATTACCCCAGCTTGCTCACTGTCTTGTTCGGCTTGATTATTGGCCTTGATGCTTGCCAAAGTGCTAATGAGGTTAGGGTGCTCGCCTGCTTGAATGCAAGCGGCTAATTCATCGCTTGGGTAACCGTCGCTGGTGACTTCGCCTTTAAACAGCTTGATGGCGACATCCATGCTTTTATCTTGTCGCTGCCACACGCCCTGATATATCACCCCTGAGGCACCTTGACCTAATACATGGCCTAAACGCAGCGCTGAGTGCTCAACTTCTGGTAAAACGCTATTAACGGCACCAGTTTGGGTGCAAGGATTACCCGCCAGCGCCAACCACGACAGTTTAGGTAAATTCAGTAAAAACTCTGGGATTTCGGTCAGTTGATTGGCAGATAGACGCGCCAGTTGCAACTCAGTGCATTGACTCATGCTTGCTGGCAAATGCGTGATTTGATTGCCAGCTAAGGCTAATTTTTGCAGTCTCCTACAAGAGCCTAAGCTTTGTGGCAACTCATTAATTCGATTATTAGTTAAAATTAACCAACGGCATTGGGGCGGAATTGACGACTCGCTCACGGTTTTAATCTGGTTAGATTTGAAGCCGATCATCTCAAGTTTAGGGCATTGGCCTAACACATCTGGCAAGTGATCAAATAAGTTGTCTGACATAAACAGGATTTTTAATTCAGTCAGACAAGCAAACTCGGCAGGCAAAGTGCTCAGTTGATTTTGCGATAAATCAAGCCGCTGCAAGCTATCGGCGAGTTTAAATATTTCAACTGGAAATTCAGTCAGTTGCTCATGGATTCTGATGTCAGTGGCGCCATCTAATAGGCCAGTTCTAAGTTGTTCTAAGGTATGCAAGTCGCGCTCCTTGAATTAGCAAGGCCGACAGCCTAAATGACCGCTGCCTATGGGTCAAATCTTGAGACCTAATTATCTAGGCTATCTAGGCTATCTAGGAGGGCGCGCGAAGTCGTCACTTGAGGCGCATTATGATCGCACTAGCAGAAATGTAATTTTATACCACTTTGTGCGGTGTAGATGACAATTTGATGTGCCAAAGGTGTTGTTAAGTTACATTTTGGGGTGAAATGTGACGACCGCAACGGTATATGCATGAACAAAGATTTACCATTAGCCATCTCAAAGTTAAGTGGTTGAAAGATATGATGGCAGGGTCGGTAAACCAGATTATTACGATCAAAAAAGGCTTAGATTTGCCCATTACAGGTGCACCTGAGCAAGTGATCATCAATGCCAATGTTCCCAAGCAAGTAGCATTACTTGGTGAAGAATATATTGGCTTGAAACCCACCATGTTGGTGGAAGTCGGTGACAAGGTCAAAAAAGGCCAAGTCTTGTTCGAAGATAAGAAAACCCCTGGGGTGATGTTTACAGCACCAGCAGCCGGTATTGTGAGCGCGATTAATCGCGGTGAACGCCGTGTATTGCAATCGGTAGTCATAGATTGCGACGGTGATGAAGCGATTCGCTTTACCCAAACCGATGATATAAAAAGTTTAACTGATGATGAGATTAAAACTAACCTCATCCAAAGTGGTATGTGGACTGCGCTGCGCACCCGCCCATTTTCACGCGTACCCGCATTTGATGCTAGCGCGAGCGCCATCTTTGTCACTGCGATTGATACTAATCCGTTAGCGGCAGATCCACGCGTAGTTATAGCCACTCAAACTAAGGCGTTTGCCTTAGGTCTTGAAGCCTTGTGCCGTCTGCAAGCATGCCCAGTGTATGTTTGCCAAGACAGCGGTAGCGACATTATCGCGAATGCCCCAAGCGCTGTGCAGCTGCGCCGTTTTGCGGGCGTGCATCCAGCAGGCTTAGTCGGCACTCATATTCACTTCATTCAAGCGGCTAGCATTGAGCGTCCGGTATGGCATATCGGCTATCAAGATGTGATTGCTTTTGGTCAGTTATTTTTATCTGGCGAGCTGTATCAAGAGCGCATAGTCGCCTTGGCAGGCCCTGGCGTGATTAAGCCCACCTTAGTGCGCACTCAGTTAGGCGCTAACTTAGGGACCGTAACCGCTGGCGCTATCAAGTCAGGCGTTCAACGTGTGGTTTCAGGTTCTGTGCTTTCAGGCCATACGGCTACTGGCGTGCAAAACTACTTAGGTCGATTCCATCAGCAAATTTCTGTGCTGGAAGAAAACAGTCAGCATGAAGTTTTGTCATGGGTTAAAGGCGGTAGCGATAAGTTCTCTATCACTCGCGCTGTGTCCTCAGGCTTTGGTTTAGGTCGTAAATTATTTGAATTTACCACTCATGCCGGCGGTGATGCTCGCGCCATGATGGCCTTTGGTCAGCTCGATAGAGTGATGCCGCTTGATATTCTTCCAACCTTGTTGGTGCGCGATTTAGTGGTACGCGACACCGATGAAGCCCAAGCATTAGGGGCGCTGGAGTTGGATGAAGAAGACTTAGCCTTATGTACCTTTGTCTGCCCAGGCAAATATGATTTTGGTAAAGAACTTCGTGCCTGTTTAGATATCATCGAGAGAGAAGGGTAATGACTACACCATCTAAAAAGCCTGATTTGCAGGATGACTACTACGCGCCAGGACACGCGATTAAGGGCTATCTGCGTTCGCTATATTTAGCCAACGGCCGTAGCACTCAAGGCCAAGTTCATGTGCGTGATGCCATTGATGTTAAACGTACCATGACCTTAGTTGGCCTGTGTTTACTGCCAGTGATTTTGTTTGGTATGTATAACTTAGGACTGCAAGCGCAGCTGGCTTTGGCCGCAGGCGCGCAGCCATCGACTAACGCAACGTTAGCGATTTTTTATGCCTTATTTGGCCAATTAAACGCTGATAGTGGCCTAGTGGCGCTGTTTGCTTATGGCCTGAGCTGCTACTTGCCTATCTATCTGACGGCCTTAATCGTCAGTCTGTTTTGGGAAGGGGTATTTGCTAAGGTGCGTAATCAGCAGTTACACGAAGGCTTCTTCGTTACTGCCTTGCTGTTTACCTTGATTATTCCAGTGGGTACGCCGTTATGGCTGGTGGCCATGGGCATTACCTTTGGCGTTATCGTGGCTAAAGAAGTCTTTGGCGGCATGGGTTACAACTTCTTAAACCCAGCTTTAGCCGGTCTTGCGTTCATCTACTTTGCTTACCCAACCCAAGTAGGGCCAGCGGCGCAGTTAGTGGCGGTTGATGGTTTTAGTGGTGCAACTCACTTAATGCAAACCGCAGCGGGCAAATTAAGCTTTGCTGATTACGCCTGGTATAGCGCCTTTACGGATGCCAACTGGTGGAATGCCTTCTTAGGTTTTACTCCGGGCGCCATTGGTGAAACTAGTACCTTAGCCATTTTAATTGGCGGTAGCTTATTACTGTTAAGTCGTCTGGCTAACTGGCGCATTGTGGCGGGTGTGTTTGTGGGCATGGTGTTAACCGCCAGCTTATTTAACCTGATTGGTTCTGCTAAAAACGACATGTTCGCTATGCCTTGGACTTGGCATTTAGTCACGGGCGGCTTTGCGCTGGCCATGATGTTTATGGCGACCGATCCTGTGACTACCTCGTATACCCGTCAAGGTAAGTGGGCTTATGGCTTGTTAATTGGTGCTATGGCGGTATTCATTCGCGTACTTAATCCAAAGATGTCTGAAGGGATTATGTTGGCGATTTTATTTGCCAACCTGTGGGCGCCCATTTTCGATTACTTAGTCGCGCGCGCCAATATCAAACGGAGACTGAAACGCCATGGCCTTTAATAAAGACTCGGTGCTTGGCACCATGGTTTTTACCATCAGCTTATGTCTGGTGTGCTCATTTATGATCACCGGCACTGCCGAAGTGCTTAAAGAGCGCAAGCTAGTTAAAAAGCGTGATGAACTGCAACGCAATGTGTTGATGGCCGCTGACATTAATCTTGATGGAAAAGATTTCAGTGACGTATTTAACAGCCAAGTTACCCCTATGCTGGTGGCGTTAAATACTGGCGACATAGTGCCCCAGGACAACTTGTTAGATTTTGATGAGCGCATGGCCGCCATTAATCCTGAAACCTCAAGCAAGCCAAAGAAAGACACGGCTAAAATTCGCAGCCGCGCAGATGCGGTGCGGGTGTTTGAAGTGCTGGATGATCAAGGCAAGCTAGTGACCTTAGTCGTACCTATTTACGGTAAAGGCTTATGGTCGATGATTTATGGCTATGTAGCGCTGGAATCAGATCTTAATACCATACGTAACGTGCTGTTTTATGAGCATGGTGAGACTCCTGGTATTGCTGATTTCGTGACCGACCCTACTTGGTTAGCCCAATTTAAGGGCAAGCAGATGTTCGATGCTAAAGGTCAGGTTGCCCTTAAGATCATCAAAGGCGGCGCGCCTGAAGGTGATGTGCATGGGATTGATGCCGTGAGCGGCGCGACAGCAACGGGTCGCGGTATTCAGCGTACCTTAGAGTTTTGGTTTGGTAAGGAAGGCTTTGCCACCTACTTTGATAAGTTAACTAAGGCGGGGGTGTAATATGAGCAGCTCAGTGTCGACGCGGGAGATCCTCACCAGTCCGATTTTTGCCAACAACCCAGTAGCCATGCAGGTACTTGGGGTATGTTCGGCGTTAGCGGTCAGTAATTCAATGCAAACCGCTGTGGTCATGACCTTGGCCGTAACCTTTGTATTAGTGTTCTCCAACTTATTTATCTCATCGATTCGCCGCTTAATTCCTAATAGCGTGCGTATTATTGCGCAGATGACCATTATCGCTTCGTTAGTGATCATAGTGGACATGGTGTTGCAAGATGTTGCCTATGAACTATCAAAGCAATTATCTGTATTTGTGAGCTTGATTATCACTAACTGTATCATCATGGGCCGCGCTGAAGCGTTTGCCATGAAGCATCCACCGCATTTAGCTGTGATTGATGCGTTAGGTAATGCCATGGGTTATGGCGTGATCTTAGTTGGCGTAGCCTTTGTGCGTGAACTGCTAGGTTCTGGCACCTTATTTGGTCATGAAATCTTAACCACAGTTGAAAATGGCGGCTGGTACTTAGCAAACCAGATGTTTACCTTGCCACCGAGCGCCTTCTTCCTGATCGGTTTTATGATCTGGGGCATTAACGTGGTGCAGCGCAAGCGCAAATAAGGAACCGAGATGGAACATTATGTGAACCTGTTCATGCAGGCTATTTTTATCGACAACATGGCGCTGTCGTTCTTTATGGGCATGTGTACTTTTTTAGCTGTGTCCAAAAAAGTATCCACCTCATTTGGTTTAGGTGTGGCGGTAATTGTGGTGATGACCATAGCCGTGCCGCTTAACCAAGTGATTTTTGTCAATGTCTTAGCCCCAGGCGCGTTGGCGTGGGCGGGTTTCCCAGAACTTGATTTAAGCTACTTGCAGCTCATTACCTTTATCGGTGTGATTGCCGCATTAGTGCAAATTTTAGAAATGGTGCTGGATAAGTATTTACCTAGCTTACATCAGTCATTAGGCATTTTCTTACCGTTACTGACAGTAAACTGCGCGATTTTTGCGGGCGTGATTTTTATGGCGAACCGTAATTATAACCTAGCTGAATCCGCCGTGTTTGCTATGGGTTCTGGCATAGGTTGGGCGATGGCGATTGTATTGCTGGCAGGTCTGCGTGAGCGCATGAAGTTCAACGCAATTCCTGAAGGCTTACAAGGTATAGGTATCACCTTTATCACCACTGGCCTGATGGCTTTAGGGTTTATGTCCTTTGCTGGGATCACCTTTTAAGGGATCGGCGTGCAAGAGTTAACATAAGGGTTTTTTTATGGAAATGGCAATTGGCATCGGCATGTTCACCTTTGTGGTGAGTTTGTTGGTGATGGTGATTTTAATCGCCAAGAGTAAATTAGTCGCCAGTGGCGATGTGCATATCGGCATTAATGATGATGCCGACAAAGGCATAGTGACTCAAGCCGGCGATAAGTTGCTGGGCGCGTTAGCGAGTAAAGATATCTTTATTCCATCGGCATGTGGCGGCGGCGGTACTTGCGGTCAGTGCCGTGTGACTGTGAAATCCGGTGGCGGTGAAATTCTGCCGACAGAACTTGATCACATCACCAAGAAAGATGCGAAAGAGGGCTGTCGTTTAGCCTGTCAAGTAGCAGTTAAAGGCGATATGGAACTTGAAATTGAAGAGGAAATCTTCGGCGTCAAGAAATGGCAATGTGAAGTTATTTCTAACAATAACCAAGCAACCTTCATTAAAGAATTACTGCTGAAATTGCCAGAAGGTGAAGAAGTTCGCTTTAAGGCTGGTGGTTATATTCAAATTGAAGCGCCAGCCCATGTGGTGCGTTACTCAGACTTTGATATTTCGAGTGAATATCGCGGTGACTGGGAAAAGTATGGCCTGTTTGATCTAGTATCAACTGTCGATGAAGACGTGCTGCGCGCCTATTCTATGGCGAACTACCCAGATGAAAAGGGTCGCATCATGCTCAACGTGCGTATCGCTACGCCGCCAAGCAATGACTTACCGCCAGGCAAGATGTCATCTTATATCTTCAACTTGAAAGCCGGTGACAAGGTCACTATTTCAGGGCCGTTTGGTGAGTTCTTTGTTAAAGAGACTGACGCTGAAATGGTGTTTGTGGGTGGGGGCGCCGGTATGGCACCTATGCGCTCACACATCTTTGATCAGTTAATGAGTAAGCATACCAAGCGTAAAATGAGCTTTTGGTACGGCGCGCGCTCGACTCGCGAAGTCTTTTATCAAGACGATTTTGATAAGCTGGCCAGCGAAAATGAAAACTTTGTGTGGCATGTGGCTTTATCCGATCCTCAGCCAGAAGATAACTGGAGCGGTTATACCGGCTTTATTCATAACGTCTTGTATGAGCAATATTTAAAAGATCATAAAGCGCCTGAAGATTGTGAGTTCTATATGTGTGGCCCTCCAATCATGAACTCGTCAGTGATTAACATGCTGGAAAGTTTAGGGGTTGAACCTGAAAACATCTTACTCGATGATTTTGGTGATTAAGCTGCGTTAATTCTCGCAATTTATTAAGCGATATAACAATCCGCCTTAGGGTAATGCCGTTCACTTAGTGTGAACGGCATTTTTTTTAGGCTTAATGGAATACTTGTTTTTACTCATTTTTAACGCACGTGGATAGGCTCTATCCCGTTTCCCATCTAGCTTGAACTGACTCGCATTACGCACTATGTCCAAGACATCTCTCGGAACATTCCCTGGCGTTTGAGATGGCAGCTGAGTTAATTTTAAAATGATATAACTCGACGCATCTCTAAAGCTTAATTGGTTCGGATGTAACGACGGTAAGCTTTTAGCCATCAACACCATCTTGTATCTGATGAGGTTATAGGCCAACAGTACCCCCCACAATTCTTGGATAACCAGCTCTGGCAATTGACTGCGTAGCGTAAAGCGACTCTCCAGCAGATGCTGCTTCATCTCCCGATAGCCCACTGCTATCTCCCATCGATAGGCATATAAATCCACTATCTCGGCCCCCGGATAACGTAAGGGGTCAGTTAATGAGGTCAAAATGGAAACCAACTTACCTTTTACCGTCTTCGTCAGTAAGCGAGCTTCAATATTGTCAGGCAATAGGCCACTTCTTTCTGGCTTGAGCTGTGGTGGTTAACTGCACCAGTTGGTCGTGTTTTCCTAAAGAGCGTACCACTTCATATTGTGTGCCTTTCTTCAACGGCAGCAGCCAGTGGCTGTTAGGTTGAGCCTGTTGCCAGGCGTGCAAAAGCCCCAACGAATAGAAGCCTCTGTCAAACAGAGTCAGGCAGTTATTGGGTATGCTGGATATCAGTTCGGCGGCTAAATTCATTTCACTGACAGCAACAGAATCAAAGGCACTGTTCAATACCAAGTGGCTGCTTAATTCCATCATGCAAACCATACGAATTTGAGGATAGGCAGCATCACCAGCAGCATTGGCGGTTTTGGCAAAGGCCTGGTTGTTTTGCTCACTATCAGGTGTTCGCCACACGACACCATCGACACCGTAGAGGTTGAGTCCACACCAATGAGGATGCTCTGCTCTCTCATGCCAGGTTTTGGCACTTTGCTTAAACACATCCTGAACAACGTCAGAGCCCAGCCGCTTGCGCGCTTGCGTGACAGCACTGCGAGCCACGTAATCCACCTCTTGAGGTAAGACGATATCAAGCTTATTGATGAGAGAGCGGACGGACTCGCCTCTGAACAGAGCCATACCAATCACCGCCCAAATCATGGCATCCATAGGTAACTTACGTCGCCGTAAACTGGCAACACCATGTGAATCAAGGCACGACTGAATTAAATCAGGCTCAAGCACATCGGCCAGACAGGTGAATTCGGTATGGCGATTGATATGAGTACGCGCCAAAGCGTCTGAAAGTTGCATAAAAAATCCGATGACATGGGGTCATCGGATTTTGATCCTTTCAGTGAGATCGTCAAGCAATCTGTCTTAACTGATCGGCATTACTCCCAAGCGGAGGCCTTTTTATTGGGATGAATGCAAACAACTAACTATTTAGTCCGCGCCTTAAATTCCCGGCAAGCATCACCAAAGGCTTGAAATAGGACGACTGAATCGGGATTGTTTTTGGCTTGCCACTCAGGGTGCCACTGCACTCCTAACACAAATTGTTCTAACTGCGGCGCATGAAAGGCTTCAACTAAGTTATCTTCTGCCAAGGCTAGCGGTTCAAGTTGTTTGGCCAAAGTGCAAATACCTTGGCCGTGAAGAGAGTTCACTTCGGTGGAGTCACCGAGTAAGGTATGAAGCCAAGTATTCGGCACTAATTTAATGGCATGGCTTGGACCATATTGCACCGCGAGGCTATCATCCGGATCTTCACGATGATCGTGAAAATTAGGCAGCTTATGTACCTTTTGGTACAAATCCCCACCTAAAGCGACATTGATTTCCTGAAAACCGCGGCAAATACCAAATATGGGTAATTTACGCGCGATAGCGGCATGGATAATGGCAAAATCAACGGTGTCACGATGCTTATCTTGACCTTTATCTGGGGTTAAATTCTCTTGACCATAAAGGCTTGGATCAATATTTGAGGCTGCGCCCGTTAAGCAGATGCCATCGACCATATCTAAGTACTGCTCAATATCTTTAACGCCAAAACAAGTGGGAACAAGCAGTGGAACACAGTCGGCAATCTCGACAATCGGAACCATATATTTATGGGTCATGACTTGATAGGGATGATGGTTACGATTTTGCTGACCCATAGTCATAAGAATGACGGGTTTATTATTGCTCGCGTGCATAGATCACCTTGGTTTGACTACCTTGGGAGGCGCTACACCTTGTCTCATCTAAGAGTAGCAAGGTGTGTATTTAACCACCAGTCTGCCTTGGAGCCGTTCAATATGTCAAACATCAGATGATTATTTTTTACACTGCGCTAATCTGTGCCTGTTTACTTTGCCGAGCGTGTGCACTTGCCTAAATCTGTTAATTTAAATTAGATGCTTTTACGCTAAGCTGCGCAAGCTTAGGCGCAAACATCAGCAAATAACTGATTAGCTAATTGCTGCAGGGTATTACTGCTGGTGTGAGTATGAGCAAAGGTGCGTAAGCCATAAATTCCCATGGCAAAATAGCGGGCTAGATGCTCACTATCGCGTTTTCTGTTTAGTTCACCATTTTGCTGCGCTTGGGCAAATATCTGACTTAGGGCTTGATGCCACTTAGCTAAGCTGGCACTAATAATGTGCTGCACTTCATCATCTTGCTGGGCTAATTCATTCAGTGCCTTAGTGAGCAGGCAACCACTGTCGACTTCGCAGCTTAGACATTTAAGTACTATGTGGTCCAAATATGCCTTAAGCGAGACTAACAGCTTTCTATCGAGCATAAAGAATTGCTGAAATTCTTGGCTTCGGTCTTGTTGATATTGACCTAATGCCGCAAGTAGCAGTCCGCGTTTATTGTTAAAAGCGCAGTAGAGAGAACCAGGATGCAAGCCCGTTGCCTTGGTTAAATCTTGCATGCTGGTATTGCTGTAGCCCTTTGCCATAAAGGCATGCATGGCTGCTCGCAGCACTTGCTCTCTATCAAACTCGGGATTACGCATCAGGCTTAAGTTCTTATCTTTTAATTAACTCATAATACAGTATTTGAATGCTTGTTCAAAATCTAGCTTGTGTGCGGCTAAAAATAGATCTATCTTGAACGTGCATTCAATAACTGGGGTTTGTCATGTTCGCTAATTTATTTACACCTTTTGCGCTTAATAACACTCTCACTCTGCACAACCGAGTTTTAATGGCGCCGTTAACACGCTGTATGGCTGACCATTATTTAGTACCGACACAGGCTATGGTTGATTACTATGCGCGCCGCGCTGATGCTGGGCTGATTATCTCTGAGGCCACCATCATTCGCCCCGATGGCCAAGGTTATCCTAATACCCCAGGGCTTTATACGGCTGCGCAAATTGCAGGTTGGCGGCGAGTAACAGATGCTGTGCATCAACAAGGCGGTAAAATTTTTGCCCAGCTTTGGCATACTGGCCGAGTAGCGCATCCGCATTTTTTTGCAGCTTCTGGCTCAAGTGATGTGTTGGCTCCCTCGGCGGTAGCGGTTATTGGCAGCGTGCCAAGAATGCGCGAATTAACTTATCAAGTACCAAAAGCGGTTACGCATGAAGATATAGCAAGCTTGGTTGAGGATTATGCTAAAGCCGCGGCTAATGCCATTGAGGCTGGCTTTGATGGCGTTGAAATCCATGGCGCTAATGGCTATTTAATCGATCAATTTTTGCATTTTGACAGTAATCATCGCGTTGATGAATATGGTCAAACGCCTGAAAATATGGCGCGTTTCCCACTCGCAGTTGTAGATGCTGTAGCGTTACAAATTGGTGGTGACAGAACGGCTCTGCGTGTATCTCCAGGCGCCTATTTTAATATGGTGGGTGATAGTCGCGATCGCGCCGTATTTGATTATTTGCTCGCGCAACTTGAGTCTCGCTCGCTTGCCTATTTGCATATTGGCATTTTTGATGATGCTATGACGTTTGATTATTTAGGTGGTAGTGCCACGGCGTACGTTAGAAGCCATTATTCTAAAACCTTAGTGGGTGTTGGTGGTTATAGCCCTGAGTCTGGAAGCGCCGCGATTGCTGCCAATAAGTTTGATTTACTCGCCATCGGTCGGCCATTTATTGCTAACCCTGATTATGTCGAGAAAGTCCGTCATGGACAGGAGCTGCTGACTTATAGTGATGACATGCTGGCAAACTTAGTCTAGCTAGCTAATTTTTGCCCAGTGACATTGTGACATTGTGACATTGGGCTTTTACGTCAGCAGGGTTATATCGTGAGCTAATACCAAAGTAGCTTGTCCTATTGCTAGTAGCAGGCAAACAATTTAGCGACTTGATAAATTACGCGAGTAATACTTACTGAGATGAATTAACCCAGCATTCAGATAATAACTGCGCACTGCATGTGAGATTTAATTTTCTGACGGCCCAGAAATAAACAAGGCCATTGAGATGGCTCAATGACCTTCATTCGTATATATAGTAGGGATTATTTCTTAAGAAGACTAGTTGAATTGATTTGAGCTTTCTTAGCTACTTTAGCGGCCTTTTTTTCTTTCGGGGATAATAGAGGTTGTTTCTTAGCGTTCTTTTTACTGTCTTGTCCTTTACTCATGATGTTTCCTTATAGAGATAACTATAAATTAATCAATTAATAATGTAAGCGCACTTAACGACAGCACTTAATATGATGTTAGTTTTCATTAACTCGCAGCATCTTAAGTAAAATCAGTATGCACCTAATTGTGAGCAATTGCTAGCCCCCTGAAACGCTTTACAAATGAAAAAAACTTGCTGGTTGTAGCGCAGTCAAATAGTCACTTTACTAGTTGTAAAGCAGTGCGTTAAGCTTGGTGTTTTAGCTGTGTGGCATGGGTAAAGCTGGGTGGGATAGCTTGTCAACCTAAGTAGCCAGACTTGAGCTAAATAGAGATATATCACCATCAGATACTGCCTAGTAAGGTGCTAGCACTTACTTGTAAGCCTTATTTGTATGATCTGATCCGCTAACTCTGGACACTTAACTAAGCACTATTTTCAATTCAAAATTCTCAGGGCTTAAATAGCCAAGTGAACTATGCCTTCTGGTTTTATTGTAATCAACTTCTATGTACTCAAACACTGTGTGCTTCATGGTTTCCCGGTCCATGATCGGCTCGTACTGAATGGCCTCAACCTTCAATGAATGGAAGAAGCTCTCTGCACAGGCGTTGTCCCAGCAGCAGGCTTTGCGGCTCATGCTTTGGATAAGCTGATTTTTTTCAATCAGATCTCGATACGCATGTGAACAATATTGGCTGCCTTGGTCACTATGAACAATCACTTTTTTTGGAAAACCACGACGAAACAGCGCCATTGTCAGCGCGTCACAAGCCAGCTTAGCCGTCATGCGATTACTCATCGACCAGCCAATCACAGCGCGCGAGTACAAATCGATAATCACCGCCAGATACAGCCAGCCTTCGCTTGTCATCAGATACGTGATATCACCGACCTATTTTTGGTTCGGGCCGCTGGCATCGAAGTTCTGCTCCAGCAGATTTGGCGCTACCGAAAGCTGGTGATCGCTGTCAGTTGTTGTTTTGAATTTACGGGCTGCTTTAGCCACTAAATTCTGTCTTGTCATGCTGTTCATCATGGTTTTCAAATTAGCGCGATCGTAATCTTCGGCGAGGTCGACTTGAATACGCCGAGCGCCAGAGCGTTCCTTGCTCTGGACAAAAATAGCTTTGATTTGCTTATCACGGCTGCGCTGTTTGCGCAAGCGTGTACTCGGCTTTTTGCTTGATTTTCGCCAGGCATAATACCCACTTTGCGTCACGCCAAGCACTGTCGCCATTGGCTTTAGGCGAAACTGGTGCTGGTGTTCGAGCATAAATTCGAATCGTTCTACTTTTGATTCTTCGCGAAGTAGGTGGCCGCCTTTTTTAGGATGGCTAAATCCTCAGCTTGGTCGGCTAACAGGCGTTTTAACTTGGCAACTTCAGCAGCAAGCTCGGCTTCACGCTGGCTAGTTGTCGATTTCTTCTCAATGGCAGAGCGCCAGTTATAACGTTGTGATCCGTAGATTTTGAGCTGCCTAGCAGCTTCAGCAACACCGACACGTTCGGCTAGTTTCAGGGCTTCAGCTTTAAATTCAGCCGTGTGGGTCTTGCGGGGCTTTTTGATTGTCATATTCACCTCGTTAAGTCATTTTACTCACTTAGCGTGGTGTCCAAAAGTATTGGATCAGATCAATGATGGGGGGACTATCACAAACAGCAAAATAATTTAGGCAATTTATACATTAAACAAAATCTGGTCTCCCCACAGGGACTCGAACCCCGATCGGTCGCTTAGGAGGCAACTGCTCTATCCTGTTGAGCTATAAGGAGACCTAGCGATTATACTGCTTTTATGGCTTATTAAAAGCCTAAAAATCTAGTCGGCTGTTTATTAAACAATATTTGGCGAGTATTTGGATTAACTTCAGCAGTTGAGTCATTAGCTAGCATCTATTGCTATTAGTAACTGCTGCAATAATTCATATTCCAGCGTATCCGCCAGTCCTAGCCAATCTTGGCGTTCTTGGGCGCTAAGTAAGCTTTGCATGATAGTGAATAATTCAGAGGTTGGCTGTGCTTGATAATGCGCTTGCATAAGATTGATGCAAGTAAGATATGCCGCGTTCGCTAATCCTTCATTACCGCAGCGGTAATCATGGGCGCATTGCCTTAATAACTGTTGCTCACTCTTATTTAGCATAGGGTCTCCTTGTATGGCTCAGGCAAGGGCTTAATCATGCTTGCTGCCAGTCCAGTAGCAACTTATCAGGCGCTTGATAGTCGCAGCCTGTAATCGCGGCGCCGCGTTGGCTTAATCGCGTAAATGTACACCTTGGATGCTTGCTGATTAATAGCTCTAAGGCGCGTAAATACGAAATAAAATTAAGCGTGGTTGTTATTTTTTCGCCATGACCATTGATGAGCTGATGCTTAGCATGATGATGTTTTATTCCTAGGCTGCCATCTTCCCATGCTGCATGGGTTTTTTCGTCCATAAAGCCAAAATCAGCGCCAAGTAAATACATATTGCTTGTGCCAATTTTTAACGCTAAATCAACAGCGGGATGGATAACGCTGCCATTAGCGTAGAGGCGACAATGGGGCGTTTGTTGCTCTAATTCATCATAAAGAGGGTGGTCAGAATAAGCGGCGTAACGTGGCCCTGGCCAAGCGGCTAATAAATCTGGGCGACTTCTGGGAAAGTACACTAAGGCTGGGTAGAGATGATTGGTGGCGGGCGTTATTTGAATAAGCTCTATGGGAGTTAACTCAGACTCAGTAGCTAACGCCATATTATGGGCAGAGTCATTTCTGGGTTTGAGTTTTGTGACTTGCGCTGTCGCAGGGGTAATTAATTCATCAATACTCACCACTATATCTATAGTAATCTGATAGTTAACTAGCCCTTTTAAGGCGGTATCTAGCGCTATGATTAAGGGTTTTTGTGTGTGGGGCAGGGCGCTCACTTGTTCTAGCCAAGTAAAGTGTTCTTCAAGGCTTGGGCCTGAGGCCAAAATCAGCACGCGCCGATGCTGTGGTATCTGCGGGGCTAACAGCAAAGCATCTGGGTCATGCTGCCAATAGTGGCGGTTTTCCTCAAAGCGTTGCAAGTGAAGCGCGCGGTTGCTCTCGTGGCGGCTATTGGCGTAGCTGAGGTTTTTTTCGTGCCAAATAATATCGCGCTGATAGTAATAATGTGGGTCACAAAAGTGTAAGTCGGCGGTGCAGGCGAGCCAATGGGCGCCTAAACTTGGGCGCGTTGGCGCACTCACTAATTCAAGATTAGGGTGCGTTAGCCACTCTCTTTGGTCGGTATAGGTGAGTAACAGTTTCAATAATTTAAGGTTTAAGCAATGGAGTGTCAGCGCGGCGACTTTTTTGACGATAAGTAGATACCAAGGCGTGTCGCCCATACCTATGCCATAACACTCGACGTGCGGACAGGCTTCATTAATTGCTTGGCACCAAGCTGCCGCTTCTTGGTAGCGGTCATGGCGGCTACTGAGCTGAATGCCATTAATGCTTATAGTTTGCTCAAGCCCTTGGGTTAACTCGACCTTAAACTGCGCATGAATATCGTCAATGGTGAATTCACTAAGTTGCTGCGCAAGCTTAGGCCAGCGCCTCTCAATTATGCTGAGTTGGCTATCAAGCAGTGATGTCTGTGCCATGTAAATTCCATTTTAGTGCGAGCTTAATTCACTTAATTTATTTTGCTGCTAACGGTTTTGGTATTGACTGTATTGCTATTAACTGGGTTTAAGCGAGCTTGTTCAAAGTTACCGCTTAACCAGCTATTTAAGTTATTGCTTAACCACAACATCTTGTACTTGAATACCACCGGTGCCAAGCGCTTCCTCAAACACGCCGCTGGCACTGAGTTCACTCACTTGATCTAAGCGGAAGGTTAACTGGCTTGGGGTTGCTAGCGAACGCATGCCACTGAGCCTATCTGTGATATCGCGTTTTAAAATTATTTCGACTGTATCTTGCAAGTTCATGCCATGGCGACGGCCAAGATTGATGACTAATCGATTGCCTTCCATAGCCACTATTTGCCCGAGGGTTGGCCTGCATACTAATTCGTTATCTAAGTCTTTAATGGCATCAATTAATAGCGCATCTATGCCTTGCCCATAGCGCGACTTCCAAAATACTAAGCTATTGGGTAACACTTGTTGTTGTTTTTCAAAGGGCCAAGCCGCTTGGTGGGAAAAGATCTTTTGCCAAATAACTTCGCCACTAATGCTGTGAATGAGGCTAAAGGTCACAGCAAAATGGCGTAAGGGATCATTGGCCATCAAGCCAAACATACTCTCAGTGGCTGGAAGCAAGGACATATCTTCGATATTAAGCTGCAAGATATATTGGCTGTCAGTGGTTTTGCCGAGCCAATCGGGCAAGCGATAACCCCGAGTTTGCGCAAGGCTAGTGTCTATGTCCAAGCGGTCATTACTGTGTAATTGTGCAAACGACTTATGGCTGTATGCTTCCATTTGTTTGGCGAGGCGATTGGCAAGCTCGGTTTCAAAGTTAACTAACTGACCATAATTAAGTTGGCTGCGATCTTTAATTGTGGCCTGCGGCACTAAAATTGCGGCCGTAAGCGATGCTGGGGTGCATTGCTCTTCATAGACAGCTTCATCTTGCACTAATAGCGCGATATTTACTTGAAGCTCATCGCCAATAATGAGTTCAGAAATCATTTTCATTGACTGAGTTTGCAGTTGTTGCGCCATATTCCATTGATTATTAATGATATGGCCTTGATCTACCGTGGTTTGGCTTTGCATGGTAAAGCCTTGGCTGAGGCCGGCATAAGTGATGGCTTGCTTAATGGCTTCTTGGCGGGCAGCATCGATATTATCGTTTTGAATACTCGCTTGCCCAGTGGCATTAACCCAGCGCGCTGCCGTAGCATCAAAGCTTATGCTGATGCACAGTAGGCTTAGCAATAATAATGACTTGGTTTTCACTCTTATCTCCTTAGCGTCAAGGGCTTGACTGCATGAGCATCCATTGGCGTATCTTTTTATGGCTTAATTTTGCTAGCTGAAGCAACAAAGAGCTGATTGTGCTAGCTATCTGCTGACATTGTTTCGATGTCAGAGTGTCAATGCCTGTGTTAGTTAGCGATGTAAGCAATAAACATGCCCGTGTTTGCAATCATCAATATAGGTATAAAGCTATGCGCTTAAATGGCAGTGATGGTTGGAGTTTTTGACTATGCTGCCGTTAATGCTATTGGAGGCGCATGTGTTTGAGTGTTTTAGATAAAGAGTTTTAGCTGCTGCTTTGAATCTAGGCCGTATGAAATTTGCTATTTGGGCATTTGAGATGAGTATATAACTGTTGGTTCTTGGGCTTGGTTTGATTTTTCAATCTTGGAAAGCCGAAAGCCTCATCATAAATACCTAACGCTAGGCAAGTTTAAACGCTTGCTGATTGCACCTCGGTATTAGTTTATCAATTACCCTATTTTGGTATTAGGTTTGCATAATTAACGCCAGAGCAGTTAAGCCAGATGAAATAGGGGCGCGTGTTATTTCATTATTTTGAAATATTCGCGGCCGAAGTAAGAGGGATGATGATGAAAAAGTTGCTGAAAGTGGCATTGTACGGCATCAGTGTGCTGGCATTAGCCAGTTGCACCCTTAAAGCCAAAGAGCCACCGCCTTTGCCGCTGGGTCACTTACAAGATGGCAATGGGTTGCCGCCTACGGCCGTAATGGATCATTTGGCGGCGCGCATAGTGAATGACTTAGTGCGCCATCATAAAGACTATATTTTCAGTAAGATGATGTTAGTGGCAACCCCAGTCACAGTATCAGAATTTAATCAGAGCAGTGATTTCGGCCGGCAACTGCAACAAAGTTTGATGACATCTTTACAGCAGCAAAAGTTTAATGTGGTTGATATTAATTTGGCGCAAAGCATGCGGATATCGCCCCAAGGTGACTTTATCTTAAGTCGTGATTGGCAACAATTACGTGACGATGCCTTAGTGGAATACGTGTTAGTGACTACTTACTCTTTTAATCAAAGTGGCATGCAGGTTAATAGCAAGATAGTGGACTTAGCTTATCAGCAGCTAATGTCCGCGGCGGCGGCTCACGCCTCATTGGCTGAATTTGGCGCCTATTTAGAACCATCAAGAACCAGCGTATCTGAGAACGGCATCATTTATCGTTATAGCAAACCCGGCGAAGGCAAGGTTAAGCTCATAGGAGGAAGTAATGAGTAATTTAGGCTTATTATCTGTGCGACGCACAGGGCTACTGGTGTTGGTCGCGAGTTTGTTTTTGATGGGGTGCAGCAGTAACGATAGATACGTGCAATGGGAAACCGAAGCGCCCAGTGAGTTTCCGGTATTAACAGCCACAGGTTATGCACCGCTTATCCAATCAAGAGCGAAAAACTCAGCTGAGCAGATGCTCATGGCCATGCAAGCCTCCAAAATTGCCGCTTATCGCGAATTAGCTGAGCAAGTGTATGGCCAACATATCAGCGCCTCTAATCAGATGTCGCAATGGATGGTGGCAAACGATGAAGTCAAAGTATCGGTAGAAGGATTAATTCGCGGCGCTAAAGTAGTGCGCAGTTATCCAGCGGGTGAGCATTATGTCACTGAAGTCGAGATGGATTTCGCGATCGTTTGGCAGTTATATCAGCAGCAAAATCGTCCGCAACGAATTAAAGAGGTTACTTATTTCTAATGGGATGTTTTAGGTGGCTGCTGATTCAGCCGTCTTGGCTGAACAGGCTATTTTTCCAATAAGTGACCGCTATTAGCATAGCTAAATGCGTGGCTACTTATACTTCAAGATTATTGCCTAAGGTGGCGATTGTGCTGGTTTTACCTTTGCCATCATAAGTGAGGCTATTGGCATTGCGACTGGCTTGCAGAGCTTGGGCGAGGCGGTTGAGGCTGGCGATATTAAGCTCAATCAAACTGGCATTGCGTTGATTTAAGTCTTGGCAAATTACTAATAACTGACGACATTGCGCCACTTGCGCCGCAAGCGCGGTATCTGAGGTCAGTAAGATGTGCTGCGGATGGGAAGCTAAGGCTTGATCCGTTTGGGATAAGTTATCAAGCAGGCTATTTTTTTCGGCGGCTAACGTTAATAAGGCATCAGCCTGCTTGGCTGTTAAAGCCGCAGTTTCTTGGGCAATAACCAGCTCAAGTTGCTTAAGGCAAGCTTGCTGGGTATCAAGCAGCGTAGTTAAGCTAAGTTGTTCAATAGTCATTCAAATCCTGCATCTGTTTTTCAAATTCAACTATGTTAGCCGCCAAGCGTTCAGGGTCTATCTTATAGCGCCCTTCAGAGATGGCGAGTTTGATTTGATCAATTTTCTTTTGATCTATGTCAGGTGAGCCGGCCATTTTAGCGCTCGCGCCTTGTAGCTGCTGCGCTTGCGGCGTCAACTTGACTGAGTCCGTGTGCACAGTCGTCGCCTGAGGTTGAACTGGCGCATTAGCATTTCCTGTTTGAGGAAGCGCCGCTTGTTGAGACTTGCTGTATACCTGAGTATTGCTGGCAGAATTCAGCTTGGAAAAATCAATCGCCATAATTGGCTCCAATAGCATGCGTTTACAATGTATCTAGTTATCGACCAAAAGCGTTATGACTTAACTTTTTTTTCGATAAATATTTAAGTCGTTAATAAATCAATAGTAAATATTCAGCGAGCAAATAACTTACATATTTATTTCAACTGTTCCCACTTTAGTCACGACGGCTTTAATCAATTTTTGCGATTGAGCGTTCTTAATCTGAATATGTTCACCGAGCACACCATTACTTTCAGCAACGCCTTGAGTGCGAATCGTAAAATTAGTGCTCTTAGCAATAATAGTGACACTATCACCTTCACACACAAAACATAAATTTTCAATAAACACCGGACTTGCTTGGCTAATTCGCCGTTTGCTGCGACTGCCTATGATGGGTTCAAGCTCACTAAATTGCTCGCCTCGCAGCTGACTCTTCTCGATCATGGCAATATCTAACATCTCGCTAGTCAGTAATTCGCCCACATTAATGGGACGCCTGGCAACGACCACAGGAAAGCGAATATCAACTTTGACTGCGACAAAAATCTGCCACGGATAATCAAGTTCGGGGCTATTACAGCTAATTTTGACGGTATTATTGCGACTGATAGCGCGCTTGGCAGCAACTTCGGCACGAATGGCGCCGCTGCACAGTGGCAATTTTACCCGCGCGTTAGGTGTGTGGGCTTGTATGGATATTTGCGCGCCAGTAATAGGTTCTACCTTAGTAGCAATGGCATCGGTTGCCAGTCGCTTAATGTCTGCCGCCGTTGGGCGCACAGCCGTGTTGGCGCTGTCACTATTGGCCGCCGCGGTGAGGTTAACACTGAATGCTAACGCGATAATTATCCATATGCTTGTTGTCATAGTGTCAAATCTGGCTTATTTTTCAAGAATGCACCTATACTTCAATCAGTCATTTCACGGTTAATGATTTTTTTAAGGTTTTTAGCGTCATAGTTTCGACGCTGCGCTATAACTAATGTAAATAAAGCAAGTTATGTGCCTATACTCTTTACGAGTAGGAAGGGAATCAAATAGTAACAAAGGCAATGATATGGCAAATATTCTTGAATCTGTAAATCAGCGTACTCAGCTGGTCGGTCAAAACCGATTAGAGTTGTTGCTATTTAAACTCAGTGGCAAACAAAGATTCGGTATCAACGTTTTCAAAGTCAAAGAAGTACTGCAATGCCCGCCGTTAACGACTCTGCCTAAGCTCAGTCCATTAGTGCGTGGTGTGGCTCATATCCGTGGTCAAACTATTTCTGTGATTGATTTAAGTGCGGCAACTGGAGGGAAACGCATTGAAAATGTTGATAATTGTTTCATCATCATTGCGGAATACAACCGCAGTATTCAAGGCTTCTTAGTCAATTCTGTTGAACGTATTATTAACATGAATTGGGGCGCCATTTTGCCGCCACCTGATGGCACGGGGCGTTTTTCGTATTTAACCGCTGTGACTGAAATTGAAGGCGAACTAGTTGAAATTCTCGATGTAGAAAAAATTCTCGACCAAATATCCCCAGTCAAAACCGAAATTAGTCAAGAAACTGCCGACTTACTTAATATTGATCGCGATAAAAATTATCACATCATGGTTATCGATGATTCGGCTGTGGCCCGTAAGCAAATCATTCGCTCGCTTAATTCGTTGCAACTTGAAATTGATACCGCCAAAGATGGCCGCGAAGCACTCGATATGCTGAGAGCTCGGGCCGAAACTTGCGATGATGTTTCTAAGCAAATTCCGTTAATTATTTCAGATATTGAAATGCCAGAAATGGATGGCTATACCCTGACCGCTGAAATTCGTGATAACCCTAAGCTTAAGCATATCAAGGTAGTGCTGCACACCTCGTTAAGCGGTGTGTTTAACCAAGCTATGGTTGAGAAAGTCGGGGCAGATGACTTTATTGCTAAATTCAACCCAGATGAATTAGCGCAAGCGGTGAATAAACACCTCTGCTTATGACGTGCCGGCCTAGCTGCACTATTTGATAGGTATTGTGAGAATGAATAGGGGTTTATTTTGTCAAACAAAACTCTAACTGATAACGAATATCGTCAGTTTGCACAATTTTTAGAACAACAAAGTGGCATAGTGTTAGGGGACAACAAGCAATATTTAGTCTGTAGTCGTTTAAGCCCATTAATGGCAAAGTTTAATTGTGACTCCTTGTCACTGTTAGTGAAAATGGCTATGGGCTCGCTCGACCGTCAGCTGCGCGTCGATGTCATTGATGCCATGACGACCAATGAAACCTTATGGTTTCGCGATAAATTCCCATTTGAGTTAATGGCCGAGGTGATTTTGCCTGAGTATGCGGCGCTCGGTAAGCCGCTAAAAATTTGGTCGGCGGCTTGTTCCTCTGGGCAAGAGCCTTACTCGCTCGCTATGACCTTGATGGAATTTCAACAGCGCCGACCTGGGACGTTAAACGGCACTAGTATAGTTGGCACAGATATTTCGCCGTCCATGCTTGAGCGCTGCGGCGTGGCAGAATACGACCATTTAGCGCTGGCTCGAGGATTGACTGAAGAACATAAACGCCAATTTTTCGAACCTTTGCCACATCAAAACCGCATGAAAGTGAAAGATAATGTCCGCAAACTAGTGACCTTTAAACCGCTTAACCTGTTAGACAGTTATTCTTCTATGGGCAAGTTTGACGTTATTTTTTGCCGCAATGTGTTAATTTATTTTGGCTCGGAGGCAAAGATTAAAATCTTGCGGCAATTTGCTGCCGCGTTAAACCCTAAAGGGATATTGTTTTTAGGGGCTTCAGAGTCGTTGGCCGGTCTTAGTGATGATTTTGACATGGTGCGCTGCAATCCTGGGATCTTCTACCGCAAACGCTAAGCCCATACTTGACAAAAAACCACAGCTAATCCTGTGGTTTTTTGCTTTTAGCTCAGCTAACCCATTGATTTAGTAAATTTGCTGCCGTCATTTCTTTTCTGGCACATCAATTGCTTTATGTTTGCTAACAAAGTCGGGAGGCAAGATTATGGCGATCAGTTTCGATAAAGCATTAGGAGTGCATCAGTACACTATCGGTGTGCGCGCGCAGCGAGCTGAAGTGATAGCTAGCAACATAGCAAACTCAGATACTCCAGGCTATAAGGCCAGAGATGTTGATTTTTCCATGGCGATGCAAGCGGCCATGGGTACACAATCGACTGCCACTATGCGCCTGCCCATGAGCCAAAGCCATGACAACCACTTTGATTTGCAATCTAAATTGGCTCCTGAACTTAAGTATCGCAATCCTAATCAAGCCGACACCGGGGATGGCAATACCGTGGAGATTCAGCATGAACAAACAGCGTTTATGCAAAACTCGCTGGAATATCAAATGTCATTAGGATTTCTCGACAGTAAGTTTAGTGGCCTAACAAAAGCATTAAAAGGTAATTAATCATGAGCTTATTTAATATTTTTGACGTTTCAGGTAGCGGCATGACGGCGCAATCGATTCGGATGAATACCACGGCGAGTAATATTGCCAACGCCGATGCCGTGTCCAGTAGCCAAGATAAAACCTATCGCGCCCGTTATCCGATATTTGAAGCCGCTATGGCCAAAGCGAGTCATCAGCAGCAACATGGCCAAGGTGTAGTGGTTAAGGGCATAGTGGAAAGTGATGAGTTACTGCAAAAGGAATATTCCCCCGCACATCCTATGGCTGACGCCGATGGCTTTATTTATAAGCCCAATGTCAATGTTATGGAGCAAATGGCGGACATGATTTCCTCTTCGCGCTCGTATCAAATGAATGTGCAAGTGGCAGATGCTGCCAAATCTATGTTGCAGCAGACACTGCGTATCGGTAAATAATAGGAGGTAAGTCGTGAACCTGGTTAATCCATTGGGTACCGGCCCCTTACCGGCAAATAGCCAATCTAACCTAGGTTCGGCTATTAGCAAAAATACGACAGTGACGACCAATCCGTTTTTAGACGGCATTCGTTTACCAGAAGATGCTAAGACCCCTGAACCTAAAGGCCAAGAACTGACACAAGCGGATTTCTTTGCCTTGCTGAGTCAACAGTTATCCATGCAAGACCCATTTAAGCCTGTGGGTAATGATCAGATGATTGCGCAGATGGCCTCGTTTTCAACCGTGGATGGCATTGCCAAGCTCAATGCTGAAATTGTAACGCTTAATAGTGTGATGACGTCCAGCCAAGCGTTGCAAGCGTCTGGTTTAGTTGGGCAAAAGGTGTTGATCCCATCAGCCACCACCCATGTGAGCGCCGAAGATCCTAATGTTAATGCGGTAGTCACTACCCCCCAACCTATTAAAGACATCATGGTGCGGGTTGAAGATCAAAAAGGTCAGCTAATCACTACCTTTGCGGTGGATGGCAGCGCGGGTGGTAATGTCGACTTCGGTTGGGATGGCAAAAATAGCAAAGGCGAGTTAGTCGCTGCGGGCAATTATGTGTTTAAAGCGAGCGGTAAGCTTGATGGTAAGTCACAAGCATTACCAGTATCGAGTTATGCCCATGTGACCAGTGTGTCACTGGGCAATGCAACTACGGGGGCCATTCTGAATCTTAAAGGAATCGGCGGAGTCAAACTCGGTGACGTACTTGCCGTTGCTGAAAACAAATAATGCCGCGGCGGCAAAGCCTTGCCGCCAAGTCGAGTTGAAGTAGAGGTTTACTATGTCATTTAATATTGCACTTAGTGGTATCGCTGCCGCCCAGAAAGATCTTAATACCACAGCGAACAACGTGGCAAACGTCAATACCGTAGGTTTTAAAGAGTCGCGCGCCGAGTTTGCCGATGTCTATGCCAACTCGATTTTCTCTAGCGGTAAAACTGCGGTCGGTGGCGGCGTGACTACCACTCAAGTGGCGCAGCAATTTCATCAAGGCAGTTTAAAGTTCACCAGTAACGCCCTTGATATGGCCATTAGTGGCGGCGGCTTTTTTGTGACGTCAACTGGCTTAGGTAACCAAGACTTTGCTTATACTCGCGCTGGTGCCTTTAAAATTGACTCAGGTAATTATTTAACCGATGCCGCCGGTAATTTCTTGCAAGCGTTTCCAGTGGATAAAGACGGTAATTCAACCTCAGTAAGCTTAACCACCACAGCGCAAGTGAAAATTCCAGATACGGCCGGTAGCCCAGTAAAAACGGCGGAAGTCGGCATACAGATGAATTTGAACGCGGGCGAAGATGTTAAAAAACCATCGCTATTTGACCCAAACGATCCTGATACTTTTAATAACTCTACCTCAGTGACTTTTTATGACTCACTGGGGGAGCCACACATTATGACCAGTTATTTTGTGCGACCAGAAAATGGCGCCTATACCGGCGAAAGTAACTGGGTAGCCTTTTATGCGGTAGATGGCCTGCAAGTAGATGTCTCTGGCGCCGCTGGCACCTATCAAACGGATACCGATGCCGACGGCACGCCTGATACGGCAGCGTCGGCAACTAACGCGGGCGGTTGGAAAGGCGCGGTAGTTAAATTTAATGATACTGGTGTGTACACCGGCAGCTCTCCAGTCACTATTACCACCGAAGAGCTGGGCGTCAATGGCGCTGGCGTACTGGGTGCTGGTGCCGATGGCACTCAAGCGTTAACAGTTAAATTTAATAGTCCGACTCAATTTGCCTCACCCTTTGAAGTAACTGAGTTGACGCAAGACGGTACTACCGTTGGCCGCTTAACTAACGTTGAAGTGGGCAGCGATGGCCTAGTGACAGCCAGTTACTCTAACGGCTCGACTGTGCCGTTAGCTCGGGTAGCGTTGGCACGCTTTGCTAATGAGCAAGGCTTAACTCAAGCTGGCAATACTTCGTGGAAGGCAAGTTTAGACTCAGGCCCGGCGTTAGCTGGGGAGGCTAAATCTGGCACCTTTGGCGATATTCGCTCATCGGCGCTTGAGCAATCCAACGTAGATTTAACCACTGAATTAGTGGATTTAATCTCGGCGCAGCGAAACTTCCAGGCTAACTCGCGCACCCTTGAAGTGAATAACACCTTGCAGCAAACCGTATTGCAGATACGTTAACTAACAATGGTTAGTTAATAATAGTTAGTAGCAATGCGCGCGCCTTATTAGGCCGCGCATTGCACTTCTTGCTGATGGTTCCAATCAGTTAGCCCTCACCCCTCAGCCGCCCCTTAAACACCTACGTCAATCCAGTTACAACCCCAATCTGCCAGCAAGCTTAAGTGACAACCCATGCTTAGTTGCCATTGCAACGCTAAAGGCGACGCAGGGGATAGATGGCACAGAGCTTGCTTTCTTATCCTGTATTCAGACGCCAGTAGAAAGATTGACGGAGCAGCATGGATAAGTTCATTTATATCGCCATGAGTGGAGCCAAGCAGAATATGCATTCGTTGGCCATTCGCGCTAACAACCTAGCCAACGCCAATACCGACGGTTTTAAAGCCGATATCGAGCAAGCGCGCTCAATGCAAGCCTTTGGCCATGGCTTGCCAACTCGGGTGTTTGCCATGACAGAAAATCCTGCCGCCGATTTTACCCCAGGCAGCATTCGCACTACCGGCCGTGATTTAGATGTCGCTATCAAGGATAAGGGCTGGTTTGCGGTGCAAGCGGCTGACGGCAGTGAAGCTTATACCCGTTCTGCCAGCTTACAAATCGATGAATCTGGTTTACTGCGTAATGATCGCGGTAATCCTGTCATGGGCGATGGCGGGCCGATTGTACTGCCCATCCCCATAGAAAAAGTCCAAATTGCCACCGATGGCACGATTTCTGTCAGACCTCAAGGGGCGGCGGCCAATGTAATCGAAGAAGTCGGGCGCCTTAAGTTAGTTAACCCGGATGAGAAAAATCTGATGCGCGGTGAAGATGGCTTATTTCGGCAAATGTCGGGCGAAATAGCGCCTGTGGATGAAGCCGTGTTAGTTCAAGCGGGCGCCGTTGAAGGCAGTAATGTCAATGCCGTCCATGAAATGGTGTCGCTTATCGACTTGCAACGTCAATTTGAAATGCAGGTAAAAATGATGAAAACCGGCGAAGAAATCAATCGCGCCTCCACCGCATTAATGCGCATTAGTTAGGAGTAGAGGATATGCATCCAGCACTATGGATTAGTAAGACCGGGCTTGATGCTCAGCAAACCGATATTGCCACTATTTCTAACAATGTCGCTAACGCTAGCACCATAGGTTACAAGAAAAGCCGCGCCGTATTTGAAGATCTCTTGTATCAAACCGTCAATCAACCGGGCGGCATTAGTGCGGCCAATACTAAGTTGCCCAACGGCTTAAGCATAGGTGCGGGGACTAAAGTGGTGGCCACTCAAAAAGAGTTTACCCAAGGCAATATGCTCACCACAGATAATTCTTTGGACATGATGATTGAAGGCCCTGGTTTTTTTGAAGTTGCTCTGCCAGATGGCACCACAGCTTATACCCGCAATGGTCAATTTAACTTGGATGAAAATGGCCAAATAGTGACCCCAGGTTCTGGTTATGTCCTGCAACCCCCGATCACAATTCCGGATGATGCCTTATCTATTACTGTCTCTGCTGAAGGCGAAGTGTCAGTTAAAACCCCTGGTAATGCTGAAAATCAGGTGGTAGGCCAGTTTAGTGTTTCAGACTTTATTAACCCATCCGGCCTCGACCCAATAGGACAGAACATGTATCTAGAAACTGGGGCCAGCGGTACACCTATTCAAGGCACGGCCTCGTTAGATGGTTTAGGTATCATACGCCAAGGGGCACTTGAAACCTCAAACGTCAATGTCACCGAAGAGTTAGTTAATTTAATTGAGAGTCAGCGGATTTATGAGATGAACTCCAAGGTGATTTCGGCGGTTGATCAAATGCTTAATTACGTGACTCAAAATCTGTGAGGTAGGCTGATGCGCAGCTCATTATCTATCCTAGCCATCTTGGTTGTTACCGGATGCGCCGCCACCGGTGATAAACCCATTGCCGATGACCCATTTTACGCCCCTGTCTATCCTGAATCGGCGCCGACTAAAGTAGTGGCCACAGGCTCTATTTATCAAGAGAGTCAGGCCAACAGCCTGTTCTCTGATATTCGCGCCCTTAGAGTCGGTGACATCATTACTGTGGTGTTGGCTGAATCGACTCAGGCCAAAAAGAGTGCCAATAACGAGATTAGTAAGAGCTCAGATTTGAGTATCGACCCGCTGAAAGTCATGGGGGGCAATGTCACCATTAATGGTAAACCTCTTGATTTAGCTTATAACGATAGTTTTAACACTAGTAGGGAATCGGCGGCCGATCAAAGTAACAGTTTATCGGGGAACATTTCTGCCAACGTGATGCAAGTGCTGAGCAATGGCTATTTAGTCATCCGCGGCGAAAAATGGATCAGTATTAATAATGGTGATGAGTTCATTCGCGTTACCGGCATAGTGCGCCCGCAAGATATCAGCCCAGATAACACCATAGCCTCTAATCGTGTGGCCAATGCCAGAATTCAATACAGTGGTACCGGCACCTTTGCGGAAGCGCAAAAGGTTGGCTGGTTAAGCAGTTTCTTTATGAGTAGCTGGTGGCCTTTCTAAGGAATGCATCATGAACAGTCTGTCGCAGTGTGTTACCAATCTCACATCATTCAGCTTACGAGTTTTAAGCTTAGGCTTATTAAGTTTTTCACTCGTTTCGGTGGCGCTACCTGTTCATGCCGAGCGCATTAAGGATATTGCCAATATTCAAGGGGTGCGCTCTAACCAACTCATAGGCTATGGGCTGGTGGTTGGTTTACCTGGGACGGGTGAAAAAACTAGTTACACCGAACAAACCTTTAAAACAATGCTTAAAAACTTCGGCATTAATTTACCCGATAATGCCCGCCCTAAAATTAAAAACGTGGCCGTGGTTGCTGTGAGCGCCGAAATGCCGGCCTTTATTAAGCCCGGCCAAACCATGGACATTACAGTCTCAAGCGTCGGTGAAGCCAAAAGTTTACGCGGTGGCACCTTGCTGCAAACCTTTTTGAAAGGGGTGGATGGTAATGTCTATGCCATAGCTCAAGGCAGTTTAGTGGTCAGTGGTTTTAGCGCCGAAGGCTTAGATGGCTCTAAGGTGATTCAAAATACCCCAACCGTTGGCCGCATTCCTAATGGCGCCACAGTCGAGCGCACCGTCGAAACGCCATTTTCCAGCGGCGATTATCTCACCTTTAATTTGCGCCGCCCAGATTTCACCACCGCTAAGCGCTTGGCGCAAAGCATTAATGATTTACTGGGACCGGATATGGCGCGCCCGCTGGACGCATCATCGGTGCAAGTCACCGCGCCGCGGGATGTATCGCAGCGCGTGTCCTTCTTATCGACGTTAGAAAATATTGAAGTGGAGTCAGCCGTTGAAGTCGCCAAGATTATCGTCAATTCGCGTACCGGCACTATCGTGGTGGGCCAAAACGTGCGCTTATTGCCGGCGGCGGTCACCCATGGCGGCTTAACTGTCACGATTGCCGAATCATTAAATGTGTCGCAGCCCAATGCTTTGGCTAATGGGGAGACTGTGGTCACGCCTGAAAGCACCATAGATGTGTCGGAAGAAAATAATCGCATGTTCTTATTTAACCCAGGCACCACCTTGGATGAGTTAGTGCGGGCGGTCAATTTAGTAGGCGCTGCGCCCTCTGATGTATTGGCGATATTAGAAGCGTTAAAGATGGCAGGCGCCTTGCATGGAGAGCTTATCATCATCTGATTATTGTCACTGTGTCTTATGGAAAAGCTCGCTAACTCAAGTCACTATTTGGATCTCGCAAGCTTAGATCAACTAAGATCCCGCGCTCAAAAAGACGATAAGGCCGCCTTGAAAGAGGTGGCCGCCCAGTTTGAAGGTATCTTCGTTCAAATGCTCATGCAAAGCATGCGCGCCGCCAATGCCGTGTTTGAATCCGACAGCCCATTTAACAGTGAATACACTAAATTTTACGAGCAAATGCGCGATCAACAAATGGCCGTAGAACTCGGTAATCAAGGCAATTTAGGCTTAGCTGACATGATGGTGCAGCAATTAAGTGCAGATGGCGCAGGCATTACTCCGGCATCGGCCCTTACGGGTGCTCAGGGGCGAATGATTGCCGATGCTAGCTTGCCAAGCGGCACAAATGGACAAGTGAATTCCACGGCCTCAATCCACACGACAGGATTTACTCCCTACAAAATTGATGCCGTCGCCCTTGATAGCCGCGCCGCGCCAATTTGCAGTTCAGATAGCAGTGCCACTGACACCCTCAAGCGCGAACTCGATAAGCTCTTAAGTGCGAATGACTTGGCTGCCATCGCTAAGCCGCTCAAGCATACGCGCGCTAAGGCGCAAAGTGATCAGTTTGATACTGAATGGCGCTCGCCGATGGCGGTAATAGCGCCGCAGGGCGCATCGCCTTCAACCCCTAGCCATTTTGTAAAGCAGCTTTACCCCCATGCAGTGGCCGCCGCCAAGCAACTTGGCACTACCCCAGAAGTGTTATTGGCGCAATCGGCGCTAGAAACCGGTTGGGGGCAAAAAATGGTGAAGACCCCAAATGGTGAACCCAGTCATAACTATTTCAATATTAAGGCCGATGGCCGCTGGTCTGGGCAAAAAGCCCAAGTATTGACGCTGGAATATGAGCGCGGCCAAGCCGTGAAGCAATCGGCCAATTTTCGGGTCTATGACGGTATTAAACAAAGTTTTGATGATTTTGTCGGCTTAATTGAAAACAACGAACGCTACCAAGGCGCGCGTGCACAAGCCGCTTCCCCCCAAGCTTTTATTCGCTCCTTGGCACAAGCAGGTTATGCCACCGACCCGCAATACGCGCGCAAAGTGCTGCGAGTCATGGAAGCGGTTAAGGCCTTAATTCCAGCAGAAGGCCAATAAGCCATGACTAACATGTCAAGGAGTCAGCTATGAGCGTGGATTTACTCAATCTTGCCCGCACTGGGGTGATGGCATCGCAATCACAGCTAGGCGTGACCAGTAATAACATTACTAACGTCAATACCAAGGGCTATCACAGGCAAGTGGCGCAGCAAGATACCTTAGGGACGCAGCGCATTGGCGGTAATTTTTATGGCACCGGCACTTATGTGTCTGACGTTAAGCGTATTTACAATGACTTTGCCGAGCGTGAATTGCGTATAGGTCAAAGCAGTTTAAGCGCGGCGCAAACCCAAGATAAAAAGTTGAGCGAACTAGATCAATTGTTCTCACAAATCGGCAAGGCCATTCCTAATAGCTTGAATCAACTGTTTGCCGATCTTAATGGTTTAGCTGATTTACCGGCCGATTTAGGTCTGCGCGGCTCAGTGCTTAATAATGCTGGTGAAGTCGCTAAGGCGATTAATCAGTTGCAATCGACCTTAAATGGTCAACTGCAGCAAACCAATGATCAAATAGTGGCGATTACTGAGCGAGTCAATCAAATTGGGGTTGAGCTTGCCAATATTAATCGCGAGTTGATGAAGTCCGGCGGCCAAGATACGGCGCTGCTTGATCATCAAGATGCCTTGTTTCAAGAATTAAGTCAGTTTGCGCAGGTGAGTGTTATCCCGCTAGAAACCGGCGCCAAGAGTGTGATGCTCGGCGGCAGTATCATGCTAGTGTCAAATCAAGTGCCTATGACCCTAGGCACAGAGCAGGGCAGTCCATTTGCAGAAGAGTTGCGCCTTAATGCCAGTTCTGGTGGCCAGTCGATTGCGGTGAAAGGCGAGAATATTGGCGGGCAGTTAGGCGCCTTATTTAATTATCGCGATAACAGTCTATTGCCGGCAGCCCGTGAAGTCGGCCAGCTAGCCTTAGGCATAGCCGCCAGTTTCAATCAGCAGCAAGCGCAAGGATTAGATCAAAATGGTCAAGTAGGTGCGCCGATTTTTAGAGACATTAACGACCCGTTAATGTCGGTGGGGCGCGTGGGCGTCGATACTGGCAATGCCGGCACTGCGGCGTTAACTCTGACCATAGATGATATTAATCAATTGGCAGGCACTGAGTATCAGCTTAATTACACCACAGCGGGTGGTTATCAACTGCGCGATACTGCGTCCGGCGCTACGACAAGTTTAACCTTAGCGGGGGGCGTGTTAAGCGGCGGCCCTGGCTTTAGCCTTAATATCACCAGCGGCGCTATGGTGGATGGTGACAGTTTTACCTTGCGACCAAGCGCTGGCGCGGGCGCTGGCATTGCCATAGTGATGACTGACCCTAAAGGTATCGCCGCGGCGTCTCCTAATATGATGGCTGCCGCGGCCAATTCTGGCACCACAGAGCTTAAGTTAACCTCAGTGACTAACAGCAATGCAGCCAATTTTCCCACTACGGCCAATAAACTCACGCTCACTATCAATACTGGCGCTAGTACTTATCAAGCGTTTGATAGTAATGGTGCGTCATTAGGCACGTTTGCCTATACGCCGCCAACTATCTCAGCCTTTGGTTTTACCCTTGACGTAACTTCAAGCGGCGCCGCCACAGACACTTTCACCTTAAATTTCAGCAGTAATAGCGGCGATAACACCAATATCGAGGCCATGGCCAAGCTTGCTGATAACAAGCTGATGAACAATGGCAAGAGCACCTTAATGGATGTGTTTGAGAACACTAAGTTAGATGTTGGCAGTCAAGCGAAAGCCGCCGATGTCAAATTAGGTTCGGCCGCAGCCATTTATAAGCAGGCCAAAGATAGAGTGGAAAGTGAGTCGGGCGTCAATCTTGATGAGGAGGCGGCCAATCTCATCCGTTTTCAGCAATCTTATCAAGCGGCGGCGCGAATTATGACCACAGCCCAGCAAATTTTTGACAGCTTACTCAGTTCAGTGCGTTAAGGGGGATAGATGCGTATTTCAACCTCGCAGTTTTACCAACAAAATCTTAATAGCGTGCTGCAAAAGCAAGGCAGTACCGCTGAGCTTTTGGCCAATTTAAGCACAGGCAAAAAGGTCAATACCGCCGGCGATGATCCAGTGGCAGCCATAGGCATAGATAATCTGAAGCAGCAAAATGCCTTAGTGGGCCAGTTTATGAAGAACATAGATTACGCCACCCAGCGTTTATCCTTTGCAGAAACCAAATTAGGTAATGCCCAAAGTATTGGCATCAATATGCGTGAGCAGATGCTAAGGGCAGTCAATGGCACCTTGGGCTTGAATGAGCGGCAAACCCTTGCCGATGATATGCGTGCCAGTCTTGATGAGTTAATCAATATTGCCAATAGCCAAGATGAATCCGGCAATTATATTTTTGGCGGCTTTCAAACCGATATACCGCCGTTTGCGTTTGATAACAATGGCAATGCTATTTATAGCGGCGATGATGGCGCGCGCCAATCCATAGTCGCCAAAAATAGCAGCATAGCCACCAACATCAGCGGTGATAAGGCCTTTATGAATGCCGCTAATGCCTTGGGAGATTTTAGCGTCAACTATTCGCCGTCCTTAACCGGGGACACTCGGGTGAAGCAGGCAAATATCACCAACCAAGCGACTTATGTGGCTGACGATTACACCTTTAACTTTATAGCGGGCGGCACAGGGCTAGATCTAGAAGTGCGCAATTCTGCCAACACATTAGTGACGACAGTCACTAATGTTGACACTACTAACTCTGTGAATTTTAACGGTATTGAAGTGCAGTTTGGCGGCACGCCTAAGGCTGGGGATAGCCTAACGTTGACGCCGCAATCCCAGGTGAGCCTGCTCGACACCTTGAATCAAGCCATCAGTTTATTGACCACAGATGCCGTGAATACTCCAGCAGGAACTGCGCAGTTGGCACAGCTATTGCAAAATACTGACAACGGATTGGCACAATTGAGTGTTGCCCAAGGTGAAGCAGGAAATTCACTTAAGCAACTGACGAGCTACCGCGGTCAACATGTGGATGAGCAATTAGTGAATACTAGCGCGCTCTCAGTGTTGGAAGATTTGGATTACGCATCGGCGTTTAGTGAGTTTACTCAGCAACAAGCGGCGTTAGATGCGGTCTCGAATGTGTTTGGCAGAGTGGGTTCGGTGTCCTTGTTTGACTTTATTTAGCAACAAGTATGAAGCCTTTCTACCAGCAAGAAACAACTGAAATTGGCCAAGCTTATGAGCCTTGGCGGTTAAACTAGGAAGAGGAACTCAACATGCCAATCGTAGTCAATACTAACGTGACTTCCATGAAGGCTCAGAAAAACCTGAATATGTCGAACTCTGGTTTGGCAACCTCCATGGAACGCTTATCTAGCGGTTTGAAAATCAACAGCGCCAAAGATGATGCGGCGGGTCTGGCGATTTCTGACCGACTAAACAGCCAAGTGCGCGGTTTAGATATGGGTATGCGTAACGCTAATGATGCTATCTCCATTGCCCAAATCTCTGAAGGCGCCATGCAAGAGCAGACCAACATGCTGCAGCGGATGCGAGACTTGACCATTCAGGCCAACAACGGTGCCAACAGTTCTGACGACTTGCAATCGATTCAAGAAGAGGTCACTCAGCTCATCGCTGAAATTACCGCGATTGGTAACACCACAGCCTTTGGTAATACTAAATTGATGACTGGCGATTTTTCAACGGGTAAGACCTTCCAAGTAGGTCATCAAAATGATGAAGACATTCAAATTAAGGTGAAAGAAAACAACTCTGCCACCCTGTCTGTGGCTGGGGTTGATGTTAAAAGCTCGGCAGGGCAAACCAGTGCTCTGACTAAAATCGATGCCGCCATTAAGTCAGTGGACACGCAGCGCGCTGATCTCGGAGCGATTCAAAACCGCTTGGCCCATAACATAGCTAACAGTGCTAACACTCAAGCTAACGTTGCCGATGCGAGAAGCCGGATTGTGGACGTGGACTTTGCCAAAGAAACCTCAACCATGACTAAGAATCAGGTATTGCAACAAACGGGCTCTGCCATGTTAGCGCAGGCCAATCAGTTGCCACAAATTGCCATTTCCTTACTTGGCTAAGGGATTGTCAAACTAAAAAAGACGCGGTTGTCGCGTCTTTTTTGTTTTATAACAACTACTTATTTTTTTTCGTTCGTCATTTTTGATTTTTTCGCTAAAGTTCGCCAAACCGCCGCCGTTACAGTAAGTGTAATGAGTGATGACCCGCCTGGCTTAACAAGCAAGACAGGCAAGTTTGGCAGCCAGGTAAAGAGGAAATTAATTATGGCTATTACAGTAAACACCAACGTAACTTCGATGAAGGCACAAAAAAACCTGAATATTTCAAATAGCGCATTGGCCACTTCGATGGAGCGTTTATCGAGCGGTTTACGTATCAACAGCGCTAAGGATGATGCTGCAGGTCTTGCCATTTCAGACCGCTTAAACAGCCAAGTGCGCGGCTTAGAAGTCGGTATGCGTAACGCAAATGATGCTATCTCCATTGCTCAGATTTCTGAAGGCGCCATGCAAGAGCAAACTAACATGCTGCAGCGGATGCGTGACTTGACCATTCAAGCCAACAACGGTGCCAACAGTACCGATGACTTAGTGTCTATCCAAGAGGAAATTACTCAGTTAGCCACTGAAATTACCGCTATCGGTAATACTACCGCCTTCGGTAGCACTAAGCTGCTCAATGGCGATTTTTCAGCCGGCAAGACTTTCCAAGTAGGTCACCAAAATGATGAAGATATCACTGTTAAAGTGACCACTACCACAGCAAGCTCTTTATCTGTCAATTCGTTGTCAGTCGCCTCTTCAGCAGGGCAAACCAGTGCCTTAACTAGAATTGATGCCGCGATTAAGACCATTGACACTCAGCGTGCTGAGCTCGGTGCGATTCAAAACCGTCTAGCTCATAACATTAATAACAGTGCCAACACTCAGTCTAACGTAGCTGATGCAAGAAGCCGGATTGTGGACGTGGACTTTGCCAAAGAAACTTCGGCCATGACCAAGAGCCAAGTACTGCAACAAACAGGCTCTGCTATGTTAGCCCAAGCAAATCAGATGCCGCAGATTGCCTTGTCATTACTCTAATAGCGCTCAAGGTCGGTAATGCAAGGGCGCTTCTCATGAAGGCCCTTTGCTGTTTTCGACGTGTGAACTCAGTAGGCATGTTAATTTGTGGATAAGGTGAGAAATGGCTATGGATATCAATATAGCAACTTCAACCGTGATACCGGCGCAAGATAAAGGGCCGCATCCGAGTCGTTCAATGTCTGTCACTGCAGAAAATAAAACGCAACCCTCTAATTTGGTGCAGAATTTGCTTAAGAAAGAAGAGCAAGCTGACTCAGAGGCATCAGCAAAAGAGAAAGCTCGCGATAACTCAGAGGCATTAGATAAGGTGGTCGAGGATATGACCTCCATGATGTCTATGATGCGTAAGGGCTTAGCTTTTAAGGTTGATGATACGTCTGGTCGCTCTGTAGTGAGTGTGATGGATGTAGATTCCGGTAATATCATTCGGCAAATCCCCAGTGAAGAAGCGCTGGAGCTGGCTCAGAAACTGTCTGATGTCACCGGATTGCTGATGAAAACCGAAGCCTGAGACTCGCTCAGGCTTTATTTTTTCAGAGGTAGTTATGGCGCTCACGGCAACAGGATTAGGCTCTGGCCTAGACATTAATAACATTGTCAAAGTATTGGTTGATGCTGAAAAACTGCCCAAAGAGGCTGCGTTTAATAAAGCTGAAGATCAAATCAAAGCTAAAGTGTCGGCGATAGGCAAGCTTAAGAGCGCCTTATCGACCTTCCAAGATGCGTTGGCTAAGCTGCAAAATGGTAAGAACCTAAATCCGCGTACTGTCTCTACCGGTAACAGCACTTACTTTACGGCAAGCGCCGATAAATTTGCGCAATCAGGCAGTTATAGCATCAAGGTCGAACAATTGGCTGCGGCTCATAAGGTCGGTGGCGCTTTTACCACGAGCGCGAGCTCAACCGTTGGCGAAGGTTCGCTGACCTTTGGTGTGGCGGGTAAACAGTTTAGTGTCAATATTGCGGCGACAAACGATCTCAATGACATAGCAACAACTATTAACAGTGCCAGTGATAATGTGGGGGTGAGCGCCTCTGTGGTGACCACCAATGGCGGCTCGCGTTTAGTCTTTAGCAGTAAAGAGACGGGCCTTGCAAATGCCATGACAGTGACAGCCACGGATACTACAGGCACAGGTCTTAATGACATGTTTAATGGTGTGAATCAAAGCGAGTTACAGCCTGCGAAAAATGCCATCGTTTACATAGATAACCAGCGTTTAGATTCAGCGTCCAATACCCTATCAAGTGCCATTACTGGCGTGAGCGTCAAATTAACCGATGCCGATGTGAATAAGACATCCACGCTAACCGTGAGCTTAGATACTGCGACGGTAAAATCTAACGTTCAAGAGTTTGTGGATTCTTATAATAGCTTGATGACTGAGGTTAATCGGCTCTCGGCTTATGATGTTGACAAGAAAACCGCCGCCGCCTTACAAGGCGATTCTATGGTGCGCTCACTTGAATCTCAGCTTAGGAGTATGGCCAGTCAAAGAGTGACGACGGATGGCAAAAGTACCGCCTTGTATGACATAGGTATTGGAATTGACCGCTATGGCAAGATGTCTGTCGATAACACTAAGCTTGATAAAAGCATAGCGACCAACATGAGCGGCATTGAAGGTTTGTTCGCCACCAAAGATACTGGCCTTGCCAATAAGCTAGATACTATGGTGAAAACCTATGTGAAGTCCGGCGGCGTAATTGATGGACAGAACAAAAGCTATACCTCGCAGCAACAGCGTTTAACCGATCAAAAAGAAGCGTTCGCCCGTAAAATGACCCAGTTGCAAGCGCGCTTAACTAAGCAGTTTAATGCTATGGATTTAGTCGTCGGTAGGTTAAATGCTCAAGGTTCTGGGATTATGGACAGGTTAAACTCATTACCTGGGGTTGTGAGCTCTCGTTAATTTTGCCCAGTTGACTCGAGATATTAAGCGTGAAATAACACAAGGATAGGCCTATGACATCCCAGCAGTCAGCACTTGCGCAAGTGAATCAGGACGTGGCAGCCACCCTAGCAGCGCTTGCTAATACCCCTGCAGAAGATGTTAATTCAGACGACTTGGTCTCTAAATTGCAAGAGCTTAGCTTGCAGCGTCAAAATATATTGGACGTGCTGCTCGCCGATGAAACCTTAACCGATGTTTCATTTTGGCAAGAGCAATGGCAACTGACTCAAACCTTTAGCCAAGGGGCAATCGAGGCGCGAGATCACAGACAGTCCTTGCTCCATGCTGGTCGTCAAACGACGCGCCATATTAATATGTATCAGTCGATAGATGATAATAGGTAGGTGTTTATGAGAGGGTCATTACAATCATATCGCAAGGTTTCGCTCGACAATGAAATAGCGTCGGCATCACCTCATCGTATTATTCAGATGATGCTCGCTGGTGCGTTAGAGCGCCTAGCTCAAAGTCGTTATGCCATCGAAAATAAAGATATTCAAACTAAGGGAATATTACTGAGTAAAGCCATAGGTATTATTAATGGCCTTAATAGTAGCCTTAATATGCAAGCGGGTGGTGAAATTGCTAATAATTTAAGCGAGCTGTATGCGTTTATGTTGCGTCGTATTACCTTTGCCAATATCAATAATGATCTGCAAGCAATTGATGATGTTATGACCATTTTACGCGATATTAAGGAAGGCTGGGATGCCATTCCTGATAGTGAGCATCATCTATCAGTTAATTCTGAGCTCGTATAAGCGTGGGTTTTTTGTCTCTATATTGGTTGAAAATAAGGATGCTGTGGTGATAACAGTAGCAAGGTCGCAACAATTATTTTGCTGGGTAGCTGATTATTCTAAAATGGACGTCATGAATCATCAGTGACAATTATGATTTGTCACTTGCTAATGGCGTCCTGTTAATACACTATTCTTACTAAAGATATTAAGATTAAATAGTTCCAAGGTAAGTAACAGCAAGCATATTAATAACGAATGCGACTATCCTCATGAGCTTGATGGCCTACTGAATGATGCAAATAGATCAACGAATAATAATTATTGCTAATGCTTGTGAGCGTCTGCAGCGTTTAACTCATATCCTCGAATTTCTCGGTGAAAGAGTTGAGGTGATTGCGCCCGAACAATTATCAACATTAGCCTCAGAGACCCGCTTTCGCGGCGTCATTGTTTGCCCGCAATCACTGCCCCTTGACGCGATGCAAGCCTATGCGAGCGCCGTTCCTTGGCAGCCGATGTTAATGATGTTTGATGCTGCGGGTCTGACGCGCGGTCACAGTAATATCCTTGGCATGATAGATGAGCCGCTTAACTATCCACAGCTCACAGAATTACTGCATATCTGTCAGTTATTTGTACAATCCCAGCGCGCTGAAGTTGTGACTAGCGCCAATCAAACCAAACTATTTCGCTCGCTGGTGGGCCGCAGTGACGGCGTTGCCGCCGTTAGGCATTTGATCAGTCAAGTGGCGACTTCGGATACTAGCGTGTTAGTGCTTGGACAATCGGGCACTGGTAAAGAGGTGGTCGCGCGTAATATCCATTATTTATCGGAACGCCGTGATGGCCCGTTTATTCCGGTAAACTGCGGCGCGATACCGGCAGAGCTATTAGAAAGTGAATTATTTGGTCATGAAAAAGGCTCATTTACAGGGGCGATTAGCGCCCGTAAAGGCCGATTTGAGTTAGCTGAAGGCGGCACCTTATTCTTAGATGAAATTGGTGATATGCCGCTGCAAATGCAAGTAAAACTGCTGCGAGTATTGCAAGAGCGCACCTTTGAGCGTGTGGGCGGCGTTAAGTCGATTCAAGCCAATGTGCGAGTGGTGGCGGCGACCCATAGAAATTTGGAACAAATGATCACCGACTCGACCTTTCGAGAAGATTTATATTATCGCCTCAATGTGTTTCCAATTGAAATGCCATCCTTGTCTGAGCGCGCCGAAGATATTCCATTATTGCTGCAAGAGTTGGTGAGCCGCGTCTTTAATGAAGGCCGCGGTAAAGTTAGATTTACTCAGCGCGCCATCGAGTCATTAAAAGAGCATGCTTGGACAGGTAACGTCCGTGAATTATCTAATCTGGTTGAGCGTTTAACCATACTGTTTCCTGGCGGCTTGATTGATGTCAATGATTTACCGCTTAAGTATCGTCATATTGACGTGCCTGAATATGAAGTCGCATGCAGTGAAGCCTTGCAGGAGCGCGACGTGTTATCAGCCATCTTTAATGATGAAGAACCCATTGAATTACCTGAGCATCGCTTCCCAAGTGAACTGCCATCGGAAGGGGTTAACTTAAAGGATTTATTGGCTGAGCTTGAAATTGATATGATACGTCAAGCTTTAGAACAGCAAGACAATGTGGTGGCTCGCGCCGCGGAAATGCTCGGCATTCGCCGCACCACGTTAGTGGAAAAAATGCGTAAATATGGTTTAAGTAAAGACTAATGGCTTAAGCGTCAATCCATATACTCAGTACATAAAAAGAGGTGAAAGCCTCTTTTTTGCTTCTATTTCAAAGCTTTATTTTTGGCACAAAGTCTGCATTATCCCTGCAAGCGTAAGTATTTTGACGGGGTTAATATGGTTCATCATTCTCTTGCTACTGTGGTCGCCATTGACCCACCAACCAAGCCCTATACCACCAAAAGTGCGGCCAATATGTCGACGCGCATGGATCATATTCTGCAAGCCATGCCATCTGGCATCATTATTCTGGATGAAGCTGGCATAGTGACCCAAGCCAATGCTGTGGCTTATTCCTTGTTGGGATTGCCGCTCGATGGCTTGCGCTGGCTTACTATCATAGAGCGGGCATTTGCGCCCAAAGATGATGATGGCCATGAAGTGTCACTGCGCGATGGTCGGCGGGTAAAGCTTGCCATTACGCCGTTATCGCCAGAACCTGGACAGTTAATTGTGCTCACAGATCTCACTGAAACGCGGCAATTACAAACTAATTTATCTCACCTTGAGCGTTTATCGGCGCTCGGAAAAATGGTCGCTAATTTAGCCCATCAAGTACGCACCCCATTAACCGCCGCCATTTTATATGCATCAAACCTCAAGCAAGCGCGCTTAAGCGCAGAGGCGCGCAGCCGCTTTAGCGATAAGTTATTAGACCGGCTTAATGATTTAGAGCGTCAAGTGAATGACATGCTGCTAATGGCGCGCGGCCAAGCCAATGGTCAAGCGCAAGACATAAGCGCTGAAGCGTTAATGCAGCAAGTCATGGAACAGTGCGAGCCAATAGTCACTAAGCAGGGCGCCATGATCAGTGTGGCGGTGCAGCAAGATAGCCGCATTCATGTCAACGTTAATGCCATGGCATCGGCGCTTGGAAATCTCGTCAATAACAGCTTAGAAGCGGGCGCGAGTGATATTCGCCTAGTCGTCATGCCCGATGCCACTGAGCCTACTAAACGGGTGCAGTTATTGGTGGCGGATAATGGCCGCGGCATAGATAAAAAATCTCAAGCGCAAGTATGCGATCCTTTCTTTACCACTAAAGCCCAAGGCACTGGGCTTGGACTTGCCGTGGTGCAATCGGTGGCGCAGCAACATGACGGCCGCTTGACCTTAAGCGCCGCCCCTGGGCGCGGCGCGATAGTCGCGCTCAGTTTGCCAACACTTATTAATCAATCAGCCTTAGTGTGAGTCAGCCTATGAACGCCGGAACGATTTTATTGGTCGAAGATGATAGCCACTTACGTGAAGCGTTAGTTGATACATTACTGCTAGCGCACTATCACTGCATTGAAGTGGTAACGGCAGAAGATGCCATCTTGGCGCTAAAACAGCACTCAATAGATATGGTGATTAGTGATGTGCAAATGCCGGGTATTGGCGGCATGGGCTTACTGGCTTACTTACAAAAAAATCATCATCAATTGCCGGTGTTACTGATGACAGCCTTTGCCAGTATTGATAGCGCTGTTGATGCCATTAAATTAGGCGCCGTTGATTATTTAGCTAAACCCTTTGCACCTGAAGTGCTGCTCAATCAAGTGAGCCGCTATATGCCAAATGCCGCGCCCATTGCAGGGCCTGTGGTGTGCGATGATAAAAGTATTGCGCTCCTTAATTTGGCTAGCCGCGTCGCCGTTTCTGACGCGTCGGTGATGATTTTAGGTCCGAGCGGCTCAGGTAAAGAAGTGTTAGCGCGCTATATCCATCAGCATAGCGCACGCAGCAATGCGCCATTTGTGGCGATTAACTGCGCCGCGATTCCTGAAAATATGCTTGAAGCCACCTTATTTGGTTACGAGAAAGGCGCATTTACTGGCGCTTATCAAGCGTGCCCTGGCAAGTTTGAGCAAGCCGAGGGCGGCACTTTACTGCTCGATGAAATCTCTGAAATGGATTTGTCGTTGCAAGCTAAGTTGCTGCGGGTATTGCAAGAGCGCGAGGTCGAGCGTTTAGGCGGCCGCAAAACCATAGCCCTGAACGTGCGGATTTTAGCGACCTCAAACCGTGATTTAAAAACTGCGGTGGATAATGGCGAGTTTAGAGAAGATTTATACTATCGCATCAATGTGTTCCCGCTCACTTGGCCGGCCTTAAAAGACAGGCCGCTGGATATTTTACCGCTGGCACGACATTTATTGACGCGCCATTGTGAGCATAATCAGAGAGTCGCGCCTGAACTTGATGATATCGCCTGTCGGCGCTTATTAGGCCATCGCTGGCCTGGCAATGTGCGCGAGCTTGATAACGTCATGCAAAGAGCGCTAATTTTGTGCCAAGGGATAAATATTAGCGCCATAGATATCATTATCGATACTCAGGAACCCATAGCCTTTAATGCTCAAGAACAAGAGCCAGTTAATAGCGAAGGGCTAGGGCAAGAGTTGCAAGCCCAAGAGCATGTGATCATTCTTGAAACGTTAAATCAATGCCAAGGTAGCCGTAAGTTAGTGGCTGAAAAGCTCGGCATTAGCGCCAGAACTTTGCGCTATAAAATGGCTAGAATGCGCGAGCTTGGCATGGCGATTTAGGGGAACTTTAAGCACTGAGCACTGAGCACTGAGCATTAAGCATTAAGCTCACTGTTCAAGGCTTAACGCCGTAAGCTTAGTGAAATTGGCTCTGACCGAGTGTTCTTCCCAAGCTTAAATTACCTGACTTAACTCACTTGCCTTAAACCGCAGCGTTACATCGCTGCGGTTAGCTAACATCCAATCAATAGCATTGAAACAACAACATCCAATCAATCACCTTCCTCTGACCTGCCTAAGCCGCCTTACATATCTAAGTTGATGTCAGCCATACCAATTGTCTTAAACCAAAGCCGTCACTAGAGTGTTGGCAAACTAATTGCATCGAGAGATAACTACTCGCCAAAGAGTCAAGTTGCCGTCAGGAGGCTATGATGCAAATTACTACTAACCCCTTGTTTGCTGAAATGCAGGCCATCAAAGCTGAAATTTCCCCGTCGACCAACCTATTACCTGAGTCAATGCGTCAGGTTAATAACACTCAAGGTGCCGATTTTTCGCAATTGCTCAATCAAGCCATAGGTGCTGTCAATGAGTTGCAACATAACTCCAGCAGCTTGGCGACGCGTCTGGAAATGGGTGACACCCGCGTGAGCCTATCTGATACCGTCATCGCACGTGAAAAAGCCAGTGTGGCTTTTGAAGCAACCCTACAAGTTCGCAATAAATTCGTTGATGCTTATAAAGAGATTATGAGCATGCCAGTGTGATATCAAGCCGCGGCTAAGTGATGTCAGCGCTTGATATGTAAGGCGCTGCTATCAAAGGTTCTGGACAGCTAAAAAAATCAGGAATGATATTGTGAGTACAAACGTGATCACTGGCGCCGATGCTGCCACCATAAATGCCGATAATGGCGCCGCTCAAGAACATGAATCAGGCAAGAGTAGCCGTTTTGGCGGCAGTGATGTTTTGCGTCAAATCACCATGATTTTAGCATTAGCAATTTGTTTAGCTGTGGCTGTGTTTATCATGATCTGGGCGCAAGAGCCTGAATTTAGACCTTTACCTAAAATGGATACTCAACAAATGGTTGAGGTCCTTGATGTGCTCGATAAAAACCGCGTTGACTATAAGATTGATGTGGATGTGATTAAGGTGTCTGAAGAGCAGTATCAAAGCGTTAAGATGTTACTGTCCCGCGCCGGTGTTGAAACCGCGACCAGTAGCGCTGATTTCTTAACTAAAGAAACCGGTTTTGGCGTCAGTCAGCAAATGGAGCAAGCACGGTTAAAGTTCAGCCAAGAGCAACATTTAGCCAAGGCGATTGAAGAGCTTACCAGCATTAGCCGGGCTAAGGTGATTTTAGCTCTGCCTAAAGAGAATGTGTTTGCGCGCCATCGCAGTCAGCCAAGTGCCACTGTGGTAGTGACTACTCGGCGCGCTGGGTTAGCTCAAGGCGAAGTTGATGCTGTGGTCGATATTGTGGCTTCAGCCGTTGAAGGGTTAGAGCCATCGCGGGTGACAGTAACCGATGCTAATGGCCGCTTATTAAATTCTGGCAGTCAAACTGGCGTTTCAGCCATAGCGCGGCGCGAGCAAGAATTAGTGCAGCAAAAAGAAGCTGAATATCGCGCTAAAATTGAAGCGATTTTAATCCCTATCCTTGGCCCTGAAAACTTTACATCTCAAGTTGACGTTAATCTTGATTTCACCGCGGTTGAAGAAACTTCTAAGCGCTTTAATCCAGAAGTGCCTTCCCTTAGAAGCGAAATGACGGTTGAGAATGAATCAAGTAGCGGCAGTATTGGTGGCATCCCTGGCGCCTTAACTAATCAACCACCTATGGATGCCAATATTCCGCAAGATGCCACCGAGGCTGCTAAAACCAGTACCAGTAATGGCAGTTCACATAAGGAAGCGACTCGTAATTTTGAGCTCGATACCATCATAAGTCATACCCGTCAGCAAATTGGCACAGTTAAACGCGTCAGTGTGTCGGTGGCAGTGGATTTTAAACCAGGACCTGCTGCTGAAAATGGCGACATTACTCGGGTTGAGCGCACTGCCGATGAACTTAACAATATTCGCCGCTTGTTAGAAGGCGCGGTAGGGTTTAGCAGTGATCGCGGCGATAGTATAGAAGTCGTGACAGTTCCCTTTATGGATCAACTGATTGAAGCGGGTCCTGAGCCAGTACTGTGGGAACAGCCTTGGTTCTGGCGGGCGGTTAAATTGGCCTTGGGCGCCTTTGTGGTGTTAGTGCTTATTTTAGCTGTGGTTAGGCCTATGCTTAGAAAGCTGATTTACCCAGATGGCCAACCTTTACCTGACGAACTTAGGCTTAACAATGAATTGGCCGACATTGAAGATCAATTTGCCAGCGACACCTTAGGCATGCTTAAGGCCAATGATTCGGAATACTCCTATCGGGAAGATGGTTCCATCCAAATTCCAACGCTACATAGAGATGATGATGTGATTAAGGCTATTCGGGCATTGGTGGCCAATGAACCTGAATTATCGACTCAAGTAATTCAAAGATGGTTGGACGAAGATGGTGGACGATAAAAAAGTTGAAAAGGAAGCGTTTAATATTGCCGACATGAGCGGCATAGATAAGACGGCTATTTTGCTCCTTAGCCTGAGCGAAGCCGACGCTGCCTCGATTATGCGGCATTTAGAGCCCAAACAAGTGCAGCGCGTCGGCATGGTGATGGCGGGCATGAAAGATTTTAATCAAGATAAAGTCATGGCTGTGCATAAGAAATTTCTTGATGACATTCAAAACTTTACCGCTATTGGTTTTAACAGTCAGGAATTTGTGCGCCGCGCCTTAATGTCGGCCTTAGGTGAAGAGAAGGCCGGTAACTTGATTGAACAAATTGTCATGGGCGGCGCCTCTAAAGGCTTAGAGTCATTAAAATGGATGGACGCCAGACAAGTGGCCACCATCATTCAAAATGAGCACCCACAAATTCAAACCATTGTTTTATCCTATTTAGACTCAGATCAAGCGGCCGAGATATTCTCGCAATTTCCTGAAAATACTCGCTTAGATTTGTTGATGCGTATCGCGAACCTTGAAGAAGTGCAGCCCGCTGCTTTGCAAGAACTCAACGATATCATGGAAAAACAATTTGCCGGACAAGGCGGCGCGCAGGCGGCCAAAATGGGCGGCCTAAAAACGGCAGCGGATATTATGAACTTCCTCGATACGGCGGTGGAAAGCCAGATTATGGAAACCATGCGCGAAGCCGATGAAGAAATGGCGCAGCAAATTCAAGACTTGATGTTTGTGTTTGAAAACCTGATAGATGTGGATGATCGCGGTATTCAGGCAATATTGCGTGAAGTTCAGCAAGATGCCTTAATGAAAGCCCTTAAAGGCGCCGATGACGGGCTTAAAACTAAAATATTGGGCAACATGTCTAAACGCGCCGCCGAACTGCTGGCTGATGACTTGGAAGCCATGGGGCCTATTCGCTTAAGTGAAGTGGAAATCGCGCAAAAAGAAATTTTGGCGATTGCGCGCCGCTTAGCGGATTCAGGTGAAATCATGTTGGGTGGTGGCGGCGGAGATGAGTTCCTCTAATGGCTGAAAAAATCACCCGCTATCTGGTGCGCCCAGAAGAGCAAGACGAGTTTGATGCTTGGCGCATGCCTGATGTGAGTCATGATATTGCCCGCCCAGATAAAGACTTATTTGGTCATGTCCCAGGGGAGCTAGTATTACCCCTTGATAACGATCTCACCATGATGCCGCCAACCATGGCTGAACTTGAGCAAATTCGCCTCGAAGCCGAGCAAGAAGGCTTTGCTGAGGGACGAGCGCAGGGACTAGAGCAGGGGCTAGAGGCGGGGCGCTTAGAAGGCTTAATGCAAGGCCATCAACAAGGCTTTAGTCAAGGCGAGCAACAAGGTTACGAGCAAGGCATGGCCAAGGCTGTAGAAATGATGACGCGCTTTGATGGCTTGATTAGCCAGTTTATGGCGCCGCTATCTTTGCTGGATGATGAAATTGAATATCAGTTATTGCAGTTAACTCAAGCCTTAAGCCAGGCCGTAATTGGCCATGAATTATCCATAAAACCTGAACATATTCTTCATACCCTAAAACAAGGGATAGCCGCTTTACCCTTAGCCAGCAAAGCCATAGCTATTCACTTGCATCCCGATGATATTCAATTAGTTACCACCTTATATGGCGCCGAGCATATTGAGCACAATGGTTGGCAATTGCAAGCCGACCCTTGTTTAGGGCGCGGTGATTGCCAAATTGTTTCGGGTCGCTCTTTAGTGGACTTAAGTTTGCAGCAACGCCTGCAAGCCGTACTGGCGCAAACCAGTGCGCAAATGCAGCAGTTATCCAATCAAATTAATGATAAACAAGCCACACTTGCGGCGCGCTCAACAAGCGCCGCTACCGCTTGCGATCATAGTGATGGCACTGACACTAGTGACAATGAATTAGCAAGTGACAGTGAGCCTAATTCAGTTGTCACAGAGGCATACACCATTGAGTTAGATAACTTAGATGCTAGTACTCAAGTGATGCGGGAAGACTAATGACTAGTCGTCTGCAGCACCTTAAACAGAGCTTAACTCAGCATTTGCAGCAGCAACATCCGTTTCGCGCAGTGGCGTCTGGGCAGTTAGTGCGGGTGGTGGGGCTCACTTTAGAAGCCAGTGGTTGCCGCGCGCCTGTGGGCAGTTTATGCAGCATAGAAACTATGGCAGGCGAAATAGTGGCTGAAGTCGTGGGCTTTGATGATGATATTCTATACCTGATGCCCGTGGATGAACTGCGCGGAGTATTGCCTGGCGCTAGAGTTACCCCCCTTGGCGCCAAAGCGGGTTTACCTGTGGGTATGGCATTACTTGGGCGTGTGCTTGATGGTAGCGGCGAGCCCCTTGATGGACTTGGGCCATTAACCATTGAAAAACGAGTGAGTAGTCACACAGAAGCGATAAATCCGTTATCGCGGCGAGCTATTACTGAGCCACTTGATGTCGGCATTCGAGTCATCAATGCCATGTTAACTGTGGGCGTTGGGCAGCGCATGGGATTATTTGCAGGCTCAGGCGTGGGTAAAAGTGTGCTACTAGGCATGATGACCCGCGGCACTAATGCCGATGTGATTATTGTTGGGCTGGTGGGGGAGCGTGGCCGAGAAGTGAAAGAATTTATTGAAGAAATTCTTGGTGATGAAGGGCGCGCGCGCTCAGTCGTCATCGCCGCGCCTGCTGATACTTCGCCATTAATGCGTCTGCGCGCCTGCGAAACCGCTACCCGTTTGGCTGAATATTATCGAGAGCTAGGTTATAGCGTGTTGTTATTGATGGATAGCTTAACTCGGTACGCGCAGGCGCAGCGGGAAATTGCCTTGGCCGTGGGCGAGCCGCCCGCCACTAAAGGTTATCCGCCTTCCGTATTTGCAAAGTTGCCGCGTCTAGTTGAGCGCGCGGGTAATGGTAATGCCAGCGCTGGTGAAGGCGGGATCACCGCATTTTATACCGTATTAACCGAAGGCGATGATTTGCAAGACCCAATAGCCGATGCGGCTCGCGCCATTTTGGATGGTCACATAGTGCTGTCGCGCACCTTAGCCGATAGCGGTCATTATCCGGCCATAGATGTTGAAGCATCTATTAGTCGCGTGGCACCTATGGTGGTGAGTGAGCAACATCTTGAAGCTATGCGTAAAGTCAAACAAACCTACTCCTTGTACCAGCAAAACCGCGACCTAATATCCATTGGCGCTTATGCCCAAGGCAGCGATCCTAGGCTTGATAATGCCATACGGTTATTGCCGGCCATGAATGCTTTTATGCGCCAAAGCATGCGTCAAAGCGTCAATTTTGCTGATAGTCAATTAATGCTGACCCAATTAGCAGCTCAATGTAAGTAGTGGTCACTCAATAAAGGGAGAGTGTGATGAGTAAAGATCCACTGCTAACAGTGCTAAAACTGGTGACTGAAGCTGAGCAGCAGGCGGCCTTACAATTAAAAAGTGCCCAGCTTGAATGCCAAAAACGCCAACAGCAGTTGGCCTCTCTCAATCAATATCGCCTAGATTACATGCAGCAGTTAAAAAATAAACTCGGGCAAGATATTAGCGCCAATTATTATCATCAATTTCAGCGCTTCATTCGCCAAATCGATGACGCCATCGCTAATCAGCTTAAAACCATTACAGATGCCAATAATATTCGTGAGCATAGGCAGGCACATTGGTTGCAGCGCCAGCAAAAACGTAAATCGGTCGAGCAACTGCTGGATAAAAAAGCCCAGCAAGCTAATGCTAAGGCGCAGCGATTAGAGCAAAAGCAGCAAGATGAGTTTGTGGTTAATCAATACGCTAGACGCACTATTCGCTAATTACCCGACAGGCGAAAGCGTTAGAGTTTGACACGTTAACGCTTGCCGAACCTCATATTGGCTTATCTTGCCGTCGCTATTGTGAACTTGTCTCTTGCAATTCCTAAGTCTCTTAGTTTGTGGCATTGAAATTGCTTATAACTAGGTCAATAGGGAGTGGTTGCCGTTATTGTCACTGTGACTGTCATTGTGATTAAGGTTAACGCTCCCATGGAACTGGCCTGAGTAAATGCGGGTTAAGATTCAATCAAGGCTTGGCGGAGAATAGCATGCAGCAAAATCAATCTGTGTTTTTAGCGCCTGTAGTCACTACGGCAGTCAATGGCAGCTCAACTAACGCCAGTTTAGTCAATAGCGGCTCAGCTAATACGCGCAGTCAAGTGGCATCTAGCCGTGATAGTGATTTCTCCGCCGCGTTAACGGCCGCCGCCAATGCTAGGCAGCAAAGAGCTGAGCAGTTACAGCAAGAAAATACCCAAATGGCGGCTAATAATAAGCTTGCCGCTGCTCAAAGGGCGGCCAATGACAGCCGCAGAGATACCGCTAATCGCGACGCGGCAAGTAGAGATGCAACGCGCGCCCAGCAAACAAGTACTGACACGCCAAGAAATCCAGAGATTAAGCCTGTTAAAAATAGCGATACTAACACCGCATTAACCGATAAAACTAAACCGTTAAATCATGACGTTAATCAAGCTAACAAGCCGGCTGTCAGTCAAGATAAACACTTGCCGCTTGGCAAAAATTTTGGCCGTGACGATTTTATGACGCTGATGTTTAGCCAGTTAGGTATTGATGACTCAGCCCTTGATTCCCTCAATGTCAATCAATTAGCTGGGGCCGATGCTCGTTTAGATGGTGAGCTCAGTTTAGCGGTTGAAGAGCTTGATGCCTTACTGCAAGGCAGCTCTATACCTGAGGCAGAGCTTTCACTAGAGCAGCTATTAGCGCTGTCGTTGGAACATGAACAGCCCACAGACATAGATGCCAAAGTACTCAATGAACTTGCGGCCTTATTAGCTCAGTGGCAGCAAGGCAATGATAAAGAGGCATTACCGCCTGATTTACAGAATTTGCTAACCAATACTTGGGAGCAATTGCAGCAAGGGCAAGCACTTGAGTTATCAAGCAATGAGTTAGCGCAGTTCAAAGAGTGGTTAAGCACGCAAGGGCTGGAGGCTAAGGCATTGGATAAGCTTGATGCTCCTAGTTTGGCTGCCATGCTGCAACAAACCTTAGCCGCCTCTGGTGAGCCTTTGCCAAATACTGAACCTAAATGGCAAGCCGCGAAAGATGCGCTGGCTGCTACGGTTGTCAGTGGTAAGGACGTTAATAGCTTGGTACTGAGTGATGGCGCGAATCATCCTAAAACGGCGCTAACTAATAACGCCAATAGTCAGAAGGGCTATCAAGCTGAGCTATCAGCCAGCGCTACAGCGCAGTTACATGCCAATAGCCATTCAGCACTTAATCAAAGCCCACAAAGTCGCAGTAACATTTTAGGCGAGGGACTAGTGAATAGTGCGCCAAATGCTGGCGTTAATCTTGAGGCTCAATCGCCGCTAAATAGCCAAGGGAGCATGGCTTCACAACTTAGCAAATCACTATTAACGCCGCAAGATGCACCGCTAACCGATAAGCAAATGGCAAGTTTGTTAGCCGATGCAAAATTTCAAGTGGTTGAAAATGATCCTAAAACCATAAATGTATTACCAAGTACAGCTAGCGTAAGCCTGGATGCCACTAAAACCCAAAACGTAAGCCAAGTGCAATTATCGTTACGCCAGCATTTAGATCAGCAGCTGCAACAGCATGAAATGATTGAGCGCTTTGCGCCTGTGATGCGATCACAATTGCTGGCCATGGTGTCTCAAGGGATTGGGCAAGCGGAAATTCGTCTCGATCCGCCTGAACTTGGCAGCCTGTTAGTGCGCATTCAAGTGCAGGGCGAACAAACCCAAGTGCAGTTTGTGGCAGCCTCAGCGCAAACCCGCGACATGCTTGAACAAGCCATGCCGAAATTACGCGACTTACTCAATGATCAGGGCATGCAATTAGCGGACTCACAGGTGTCTGAACAAGGCAAAGAGCAACAGCAGCAAGGTAAGCAAGAAGGCGGCATTGAAGGACAAACCGATATGTTGACTGAACTTAGCAGCGCCGAGCTCGAAACAAGTTCAAATCAGACAACTAGTTATGCTCAGGGTATAGATTATTATGCGTAAACAGGTAATCTGTATTTGGTTATATGATTTAACAACTGATACTTATGCTTTACTTGCGTTAGCTGCTAACTATCAATGAGTGAATGTTAAGGGATTAACCATGGCTGCTGGACTTGAACTTGAAAACAAAGACCAACCTAAGGCAAAAAGTAAACTGCCGTTGATTATCATAGCGGCTGTGGTTGTGCTGTTAGCTATTGGTGGCGGCGCCTTCTTTTTCTTAAGTGGCGGTGAAGAGCCAGCCCCTGAAACCGCCGAAGCCGGCGCGGCGGCAGCCCCTGCAACTGATGCTGCCGCCGCGCCCGCTACAGGTGAAGCCTTTTATGTGCCTATGCCAAGACCCTTCTTATTTAATCTCGCGGTAGGCAGTCGTACCCGTCTGGTGGAAATTAAAGTGCAACTTATGGGGCGCGGCACTGAAGATGCAGCCCTAATTTCTAAACATATTCCCTTAATTGAAGATGCCTTGTTATCAAGCTTTAGCGCGGCCGAAGCCAGTAATCTTAGTACGCAAGCGGGTAAAGATGAACTGCGCACCGACGCGTTAAATAAAGTGCAAACCACAGTGCAAACTGTGACGGGTCGTAAGTTGGTGGAGCAAGTGCTCTTCACTGGTTTTGTCATGCAATAACCAAGATAAGGTCTGAGTGTGAGCGATTTATTAAGCCAAGACGAAATTGATGCCTTACTGCATGGCGTCGACGATGTAGAAGAAGATAGCCCTAGTGAGGCAGGGACAGGTCGTTCTTATGACTTTTCTTCCCAAGATAGAATTGTGCGCGGCCGTATGCCGACCTTGGAGATAGTTAATGAACGCTTTGCCCGTCACTTACGCATAAGCATGTTCAACATGATGCGCCGCTCGGTTGAGGTCTCGATTAATGGCGTGCAAATGCTCAAATTTGGTGAATACATTCACACCTTGTTTGTGCCTACCAGTCTTAACATGGTGCGCTTTAGCCCGCTTAAAGGAACTGGGCTTATCACCATGGAAGCGCGTTTAGTGTTTATTTTGGTGGATAACTTTTTTGGCGGTGATGGCCGCTTTCACGCCAAAATTGAAGGGCGGGAATTTACCCCCACAGAGCGGCGCATTATTCAGCTATTGCTCAAAATTATTTTTGAAGATTACAAAGATGCTTGGGCGCCGGTGATGGATACAGAATTTGAATATTTAGATTCTGAAGTGAACCCTGCCATGGCCAACATAGTGAGCCCCACCGAAGTGGTGGTGATAAGTTCATTTCATATTGAACTTGATGGTGGCGGTGGTGATTTTCACATCACTATGCCGTACTCCATGATAGAACCGATTCGCGAGATGCTGGACGCTGGTGTGCAGAGTGACAAGCAAGATACGGACATTCGCTGGTCGCAGGCGCTGCGGGATGAAATTATGGATGTGGATGTTGCCATTGAATCCACAGTAGTGAAAAAGGTCATCACCCTTAAAGATGTGATGGAGATGAAAGCGGGCGATATTATCCCAGTGGATTTACCTGAATACATGGTGATGGAAGTGGAGAAATTGCCAAGTTTTCGCTGCAAACTTGGGCAAGCAGGCGACAATTTGGCCCTGAAAATCTATGAAAAAATTCCGCGGCCAGCGCCTATGAAGAGTCAATTACAACTGATTACCAGAAAAGGCAAAGCGAAAGAACTACAAGGTGATACTCATGAGTAATGATATGGATGATTGGGCCGCAGCAATGGCGGAGCAAGCGGATGAAGAAGCGAGTGCAGTGGTGCTTGATCAGTTTAAAGATGAGTCAGCGCCAATTACAGCAGAAGAGAAAGCCAAGCTTGATAGCATCATGGATATTCCTGTAACTATCGCTATGGAAGTTGGTCGCAGTTTTATTTCCATTAGAAATTTACTGCAGCTAAATCAAGGCTCAGTGGTGGAGCTTGATAGGGTAGCCGGCGAGCCATTGGATGTCATGGTCAACGGCACCTTGATTGCCCATGGGGAAGTGGTGGTCGTTAACGATAAATTCGGTATTCGTCTTACCGATGTGATTAGCCAAACCGAACGGATTAAAAAACTCAAATAAGGACAATCATGTCAGGATTTATAGCGCTGGCGAGCAATGCCTCTGATACCGCAACTAAGGTTGCTGGCGATGGGGCAAGTAATGTTGCAAGCAATGTGGCGAATAATGTGACGAGCAGCGCCGCCACTGGCATAAGCCAAGCAGGTGTCACCAGTGCTGACCCCACATCGATAGCGACCATGGCCAGCATGGCAGGCGGTTTAGTGGTGGTGTTAGTGGTGATTTTTGTCCTGGCCTGGTTAGTGAGGCGCTTAAATTTAGTGCCTGGCCAGCATGGGTTAATCAAAACCATAGCAGTCACGCCCTTAGGCCAAAAGGAAAAATTAGTGCTGATGGAGCTTGATGGTCAGCAATATTTATTAGGGGTTACAGCGCACAACATTAGTTTGCTCGATAAGTTGGCAGAACCTATTAATCACACCCCTATTAACTTTGCTGAAAGGCTAAAACAAGTAAAGCAAGCTAAGCAAGGCGCAGGTTCTGTGCATGTACGGCGCGAGGATCCTGCGCTATGAGACTGGCAGCCATTACTAGGCTCAGCCTATGGTTGCTGCCTCTGCTGTGGTTAAGTCCAGCTTTATGGGCAAGTGATGGCATTTTACCTGCGGTTACTGTCACTCAAGGGCCCGATGGCTCGAGTCAATATTCAGTCACTATGCAAATTTTATTGCTAATGACAGCCATGAGCTTTATTCCGGCCATGGTGATTATGTTGACCTCATTTACTCGCATCATAGTGGTGCTGTCTATTTTGCGCCAAGCCATAGGGCTGCAACAAACGCCTTCAAACCAAGTGTTGATTGGTCTTAGCTTATTCATGACGTTTTTTATTATGACGCCGGTGTTTGATGAGATTTATGCAAAAGCCGTGACCCCTTATATGGATGGCACGCTTAATATTGAGCAGGCTTATCAGCAAGGAAAAGATCCACTCAAAGCCTTTATGCTGGCACAAACTCGTGATACCGATTTAAAAACCTTCATAGATATCGCAGGTTACGACAATATCCCATCGCCCGAAGCCACCCCAATGCAAGTGATAGTGCCGGCCTTCATTACCAGTGAATTAAAGACGGCGTTTCAAATTGGTTTCATGCTGTTTATTCCGTTTCTGGTGTTGGATTTAGTCGTCGCCAGTATCTTAATGGCCATGGGCATGATGATGCTGTCGCCCATGATAGTGTCTTTACCCTTTAAGATTATGCTGTTTGTGCTGGTGGATGGTTGGAGCTTAGTCATGGGGTCGCTCGCTACCAGTTTTGGCTTAGGTAACTAATAGTGGCGGCGTTATTGCTTAAGGAGAAATTATGTCACCTGAGATGATGGTGGATATTTTCCGTGAGGCCTTAGGCGCCATAGTGATTATGGTTTCTGTGATAGTTGTGCCAGGGCTAATTGTCGGCTTAGTGGTGGCCGTGTTTCAAGCGGCGACCTCAATCAACGAACAGACCTTAAGTTTTTTACCTCGTTTATTAGCCACCTTGTTCGCTCTGATGTTTTTAGGCCATTGGCTAATACAAACCATGATGGATTTCTTTATTGAAATGGTGCGGCGCATTCCTATGGCCATAGGCTAACTCAAGGGTAAAGGCTGAATGTGGATATTTTATTTAGCAGTATTAATGCGACCTTAGCTGCCTATGTCTGGCCGCTGTTTCGCATTTCTAGCATGTTGATGGTGATGGTGGTGTTTGGCGCCACCACAACCCCAAGACGAGTGCGATTATTACTCGCTATGGCCATTACCGTTGCAGTCGCGCCTATGCTGCCCCCTATGCCAGATATTCAGTTATTTTCATTTCCCGCTATTTTTGTGAGTGCTCAGCAAATTTTGATTGGGGTCGCGACCGGGCTGGTATCGATATTAATGGTGCAAATCTTTGTGTTGGCAGGGCAAATTATCGGTATGCAAACATCCTTAGGTTTTGCTTCCATGGTGGATCCAGGTTCAGGCCAGCAAACCCCTGTGGTGAGTAACTTTTTCCTATTATTAAGCACCTTAATATTTTTAGCTGTTGATGGGCATCTGTTGATGATCCGCATGCTCATTGCGAGCTTTGAGACGATTCCAGTGTCGACTAGTGGCATTAATATTGAGCGTTATCAAGACTTAGCCCTGTGGGGCAGTTATATGTTTGGCGCGGCGCTCACTATGTCCATTTCTGCCATAGTGGCCTTACTCCTGATTAACATTGCTTTTGGCGTGATGACGCGGGCATCGCCGCAACTCAACATTTTCGCCATTGGTTTTCCTATCACCATGATAAGTGGTCTAGTGATTATTTGGTTAACCCTTGAGCCCATCATGGCGCATTTTCATCAAGTCTGGGCGGCGGCTCAAGTGCTTATGTGTGATTTATTGGCGCTGCAATGCCAAGTTAACCCTTAAAACGCCGTAAGTCTTGGCAGTGTAATAGTCAGTGGAGCAGGGATAATGTCTGAAGACAGCGGTCAAGAAAAAACCGAACAACCCACATCGAGGCGCCTAGAGCAGGCGCGCGAAAAAGGGCAAATTGCCCGCTCTAAAGAATTAGGTACTGCGGCGGTATTATTGGCCTCGGCCATAGGGCTTATCGTGACTGGGCCTGCTATTGCCCAAGGGCTTGCCAATGTTATGGCGGCGACCTTTAGTCGCACCCGCGCCCAAATATTTGATGCTAATGCCATGTTTAATATTTGGAAAGTGGTGGTATCTGAGCTCGCTTGGCCAGTGGCAAGTTTTATTTTGATGCTGACTGTGGTTGCCATCATTGGCAATATTTTACTTGGCGGCTTTAATTTCTCGACCCAAGCCATGATGCCTAAGGCCAGTAAGATGAGCCCTATGGCTGGCTTTAAGCGAATGTTTGGAGTGCAAGCTTTAGTTGAACTGGGTAAAGGATTAGCTAAATTCGCTGTGGTGGTCGCCATGGTGTATTTACTATTAAAATTTTACTACGGCGATATTTTACAGCTGTCACGTGGCCATTTACCCAGCAATATGCGTGATGCCATGGATTTACTGGCGTGGATGTTTTTACTACTGTGTAGCTCATTGATCCTTATCGCCGCCATCGATGTCCCCTTTCAGATGTGGCACCATAACAAGCAGCTTAAAATGACGCTGCAAGAGATTAAAGATGAATACAAGGACACTGAAGGTAAGCCAGAAGTAAAAGGTAAAATTCGGCAAATGCAGCGCGAGATTTCCCAGCGCCGTATGATGGCAAAAATCCCTGAGGCGGATGTGATTATGGTGAACCCTGAGCACTACGCGGTGGCGCTTAAATACGATGTCAAACAGGCGGCCGTGCCTTTTGTGGTGGCCAAAGGCAGTGATGAGATTGCCTTTAAAATTCGAGAAATTGCTAGGGCTTACAATATTCCTATCGTATCAGCGCCGCCGCTCACTCGCGCTATTTATTACAGCACTAAGCTTGATCAACAAATCCCCGATGGATTGTTTACCGCCGTGGCGCAGGTGCTCGCCTATATTTATCAGTTAAAGCAATTCCAGCAAGGTAAAGGTCGCAAACCCACGCCCATTCCCGCCAATCAACCTATCCCTGATGAGCTTAAGCATTAAGCGGCCAATAGTCTGTTTAAGCTTGTAAACGGGCTATTGGCGACTCCAACAAATGACTAAACACAGTTGGCGTAATCCTTGCTGAGTGAGATGACTCTCGCTCGCAGCGTCAAAGTTCAGGCAGCTTGTTATGGATATGAAAGCCACGTTTGGTCAAATAAAGCAAATTAAGCCAGCGCATATGCGCGGCATTGGCACGCCGGCGCTGGTGTTAGCAGCGCTGGCGATGATAGTGCTACCCATGCCGCCGCCGCTGTTAGACATCTTGTTTTCCTTTAATATTTCGCTCGCATTAGTCGTGCTATTGGTGGCGATTTACACCAATCGACCGTTAGATTTTGCCGCCTTCCCAACGGTATTGTTAGTCGCCACCTTATTAAGACTGGCGCTTAACGTAGCATCCACCCGTGTGGTGTTACTTGAAGGCCATAATGGCCCTGCGGCTGCCGGTAAAGTGATTGAGGCCTTTGGTACTGTGGTCATAGGCGGTAATTATGCCGTGGGCTTAGTGGTGTTTTTAATCTTAATCATAATCAACTTCTCGGTAGTAACCAAAGGTGCGGGCCGCATCTCAGAAGTAAGTGCTCGCTTTACCTTGGATGCTATGCCTGGCAAACAAATGGCCATTGATGCAGATTTAAATGCGGGCTTAATTACTCAAGAGCAAGCCCGGACTAGGCGCCAAGAAGTGACTCGTGAAGCCGACTTTTACGGCGCTATGGACGGCGCGTCAAAATTCACCAAAGGAGATGCCATTGCCGGCATTATTATTCTGTTTATCAACATAATAGGCGGCTTTATTATCGGCATGATGCAGCACGGCTTAAGTTTTGGTGAGGCGGCTGAAATCTACACTTTACTAACCATAGGTGATGGCTTGGTCGCGCAAATTCCAGGGTTATTATTATCCATTGCTGCCGCCTTAATGGTGACTCGCCAAAATGAAGCGGGTGACATGGGACAGATGATGATTGGCCAAATGTTTGACAACCCAAAGGCGCTCGCCATTGCCTCGGCAGTGATGTTGATTATGGGCATAGTGCCTGGTATGCCGCATTTAGCTTTTATCAGTTTTGCAGGGTTAACCGGTGGCATAGCTTGGCTGCTTTATCGTAAGCAGACGCGAGCTAAAGCGTTAGCGGCAGAAGCGGCGATGACTGGCCCAGTTGAGAGCGAAAATAAAGGGCCTAAAGAGCTGAGTTGGGATGATGTGCATCATGTTGACACTATTGGGCTTGAGGTTGGCTATCGACTCATCCCGTTAGTGGATAAAGGCCAAGGCGGCGAATTGCTTGGGCGCATTAAAGGCGTGCGTAAAAAGCTGTCACAAGAATTGGGTTTCTTAATTCCTGCGGTGCATATTCGCGATAATCTTGATTTATCACCCAATTCTTACCGCATAGCCTTAATGGGCGTCACTGTGGGTGAGGCTGAAATTCGCCATGATTGCGAGCTGGCCATCAATCCTGGCCAAGTGTATGGCAAGTTAGATGGCACACCGACTCGCGATCCCGCCTTTGGATTAGAAGCGGTATGGATTAACCCCTCACAGCGCGAGCAAGCCCAAACCTTAGGTTACACAGTCGTGGATGCTGCCACCGTAGTGGCCACTCACTTAAGTCAGTTATTGCATAATAACTCGTTTAAATTATTGGGTTATGAGGAAGTACAACAACTGCTGGATATGCTGGCCAAGCTGTCACCTAAGCTGGTGGATGGCCTAGTGCCAGATGTCATGTCTTTAGGCTCAGTGGTTAAAGTGATGCAAAATTTACTGAATGATGGCGTCTCTATTCGTGACTTAAAGACCATAGTGCAAACCTTACTTGAGTATGGCACTAAGAGTAATGATACCGAAGTGCTGACGGCTGCTGTGCGTATCGCCTTGAAACGCATGATAGTTCAGGAAATCTCCGGCCCAGAATTAGAAATCCCCGTCATAACCTTGGCGCCAGAGTTGGAACAGATGTTGCATCAGTCAATGCAAGCGTCTGGCGGTGAAGGTCCAAACATTGAGCCTGGACTGGCAGAACGGATGCAGCAGTCATTGGCCGATGCGGCGCAACGACAAGAGATGGTAGGGCAACCTGCAGTGTTATTAACCTCGGGCATGCTTAGGTCGACCTTATCTCGGTTTACTAAGTACACAATTCCTAATTTACGGGTGATTTCGTATCAAGAAGTCCCCGATGAGAAACAAATTAGGATAGTCGCCGCTGTCGGTCACTAGAGGACATTTAATTGAAAATTAAACGATTTTTTGCAAAAGATATGCGCAGCGCCTTAGCTCAAGTGAAAGATACTTTAGGCTCAGATGCTGTGATCATGTCTAACAAGAAAGTCCCTGGCGGCATAGAGATAGTGGCAGCTGTGGATTACGACGAACCTAAAGCAAATATCGCAAGCTCAGCGCCGCAGTCATTGGCTAAGACCTTGTTTGCCAATGCGAATACTGTTGCTAATGCGCAGGCTCCAGCGCGCGCACTTAGCGATGATACTGTATCTCTTGGCACGCAAGCTAATGCACAAAGCGCCCAAGCAAGCATACGCGCCAGAAATCAGTCAGCCACAGTGGCAGCGCCAAAACCTCTGCTGCGTCAACCGTTAGCGCCTGAGCAGCAAGCGCAAGTGAGTGATGGCGATAGCCTGCAGGCATTACTGGCAAAGCAGCATGCAAAATTGCAGCAAGTTAATCAAGAAGCGGCACCTGAGTTACCCGCGTGGGCGCGCGGATTAGAGCAAGCGGCAAAATCTAATGTCGCCGCTAGTTTAAGCGCGCATTCAAATAAAGCATCAAATTCACGCACTAAACGCAAAGCCGATAATCATGAGGCCACAGACATAGTGGCCATGCGTGAAGAATTAAGCTCATTGCGACATTTATTGACGCATCAGTTGTCATCGTTACTGATGGATAAAAAACAGCGTCAAGATCCTGTGGGCGCTATGCTTGAGCAAAATTTGTTAGAAGCGGAATTTTCGCCCGCACTTGCTGCTAAATTAGCTAGTTTAACTCAGCATTATTCTCCTGCTGAGCTTGTGCATGCATTGCCACAAAGTTTAGCCAATATGTTAAATAATCAGGGTGATGATATAGTTCATCGCGGCGGTATAGTGGCATTTGTGGGGCCAACTGGGGTTGGTAAAACCACCACCTTAGCCAAATTGGCCGCGCGTTTTGCTGCCAAGCATGGCAGTGATAGCGTGGGCTTAATTACTATGGATCATTATCGCATTGGCGCCTTTGAACAATTAGCCACCTATGGCAAGATTATGGGGTGCCCTGTGAAGCAAGCTCATGATATTAATGAGTTAGAGCAAATACTATATCAATTTAAAAATCGAAAATTAGTGTTAATTGATACGGCGGGTATGGGGCAAAGGGACATGCGACTCTATCAACAATTGGATACGTTAGCCGCTAATAATCGCCTCCCAATCCGCAGTTATTTAGTGTTATCAGCCACTTCTCAGCGTAAAGTAATGGAAGAAGCCGTACGACATTTTCAGCGCATTCCATTGGCTGGCGCCGTGTTAACTAAAATGGATGAATCTGTTTCCATCGCAGCAGCATTGTGCACCTTAATTGCCAATAGCTTACCATTAAGTTATGTCACTGACGGTCAAAGAGTACCCGAAGATATGCAGGTAGCCGACACCTATGCCCTCGCTAAGCAGGCCTTAGCTGGACTCAATGTGTCAGCACAAGAATTACAAGAAACCTGGTCAGATTCTATGGCCTATGCATTTGAGTAAAGTTATGACTCCTGATCAAGCAAGCGGTTTACGCAAAATGAATCAACCTATGAATGAGAAAGTAAAAGTTATTGCGGTCACAGGCGGTAAAGGCGGTGTGGGTAAAACCAGCGTCTCAATCAATACTGCGGTGGCTATGGCTGAAAAAGGCAAGCGGGTGCTGGTGCTTGATGCCGACTTAGGATTAGCTAACGTCGACGTTATGCTCGGAATTCGCGCTGAACGTAATTTATCCCATGTGTTATCCGGTGAAGCCGAGCTTGACGATATTATTGTTCGCGGCCCTAAAGGCATAGGCATAGTGCCGGCAACCTCTGGCACCCAAGGCATGGTGGAGCTCACTCCTGCTCAGCACGCTGGGCTTATTCGCGCCTTTAGTGAAATGCGCACTCAATTTGATGTGTTAGTGGTCGATACTGCCGCCGGCATTTCTGACATGGTGCTAAGTTTTTCCCGCGCCGCACAAGATGTCGTCGTGGTGGTGTGTGATGAACCCACGTCAATCACGGATGCTTATGCTTTAATTAAAATTTTAAGCCGTGAGCACGGAGTGTTCCGCTTTAAAATTGTGGCCAATATGGTCAGAACTTTACGTGAAGGAATGGAGTTGTTTGCTAAGCTTAGTCGTGTCACGGATAGATTTTTGGATGTCGCCTTGGAGTTAGTCGCGACCATACCTTTCGATGAAAATCTACGTAAGTCAGTCCGCAAACAGAAATTGGTTGTGGAAGCTTATCCTAAATCTCCCGCGGCAATTGCGTATCAAGGCTTGGCAAACAAGGTCATCAGTTGGCCGGTGCCGACTCAGCCTGGTGGGCATCTTGAGTTTTTTGTTGAACGATTAGTGCAGCGACCAAATTATCAAGAGGATAGGGCGAGTGAATAAAGCAGCCGCATATTCCGGCATCCATGATAAGACCAGCATAGTTGAACAATATGCGCCGTTAGTGAAACGCATCGCCCACCATTTGTTGGCGCGTTTACCTGCATCGGTTCAATTAGATGATTTATTACAAGCCGGAATGATGGGGTTGCTGGAAGCATCGTCAAATTTTGATAGTAGCAAGGGTGCGAAATTTGAAACCTTTGCCGGCATCCGTATTCGCGGTGCCATGTTGGATGAAATTCGCCGTGGCGACTGGGTTCCACGCTCAGTGCATCGCAATAATCGTCTAGTTGCCCAAGCCATTGAAACACTAGAACAAGCCTTAGGTCGAGATCCTTCTGATATAGAAATTGCCGATAAACTTGCTATGCCGCTAGATGAGTACCATCATATTCTTAACGATGTTTCTACAGGAAAAATCATAGGGATAGAAGATCTAGGCGGAACGACTGATTTTTTCGCTCCGGATGCTAGTGTCGATGACGGTACGTTTGAGTCTTTAGCGCAATCACAATTTCAAAGCGCTCTAGTTCATGCCATTACGTTGTTACCCGAAAAAGATGCTTTAGTTTTATCGCTTTATTACGATGAAGAACTGAATTTAAAAGAAATAGGAGCCATACTTGAGGTGAGTGAGTCACGAGTTAGCCAGATCCACAGTCAGGCAATGCTTAGGTTAAAAGCCAAACTCAAACAATGGACACAATTATAAATACTGACGGAGCAGTAGCTCACCGGAGGAAGCCTTGGACAAGAACATGAAAATTCTTATCGTGGATGACTTTTCGACCATGAGACGGATCATTAAAAACTTGTTGCGTGATCTAGGATTTAATAACACACAGGAAGCCGATGACGGTTCAACCGCGCTGCCTATGTTGCAAAAAGGGGACTTTGACTTTGTGGTCACAGATTGGAACATGCCGGGAATGCAAGGTATTGATTTATTAAAGGCGATGCGTGCTGATGATAAATTAAAAACCATTCCGGTATTAATGGTGACCGCAGAAGCTAAGCGTGAACAGATTATTGCAGCGGCGCAAGCCGGAGTAAATGGCTATGTGGTTAAGCCTTTTACCGCCGCTACCCTCAAAGAAAAACTGGATAAAATCTTCGAACGTCTCGGTTAAGCAAAGGATATGCTATGCAGGATGCAACCACCGGGCTAATCAACCTTGAGCAGGCCCACCAACTTGTGGCAATGCTTAGTGATGGTCAACAACAATTGGCTGATGATTTTATTCGGGAACTAGCTCAACCTCTGCAAAAAGAATTATTTGATGAAGTGGGGAAGCTCACCCGTCAGTTGCACAATTCTCTAGCCGATTTTCAACTCGACAGTCGTTTAACTGCTTTGGCACATACAGACATTCCCGATGCCAAAGAGCGCTTAAATTATGTCATTCAAATGACAGAACAAGCAGCTAACAAGACTATGGATGCCATTGAAATAGCCTTACCAGTTGCAGACACACTATTGACGAGTCTTGCGAGCGTTAAGCCTGCTTGGGAAAGGCTGATGCGCCGAGATATTGATTTGACCGAATTTAAAAGTTTGTGTCATGACGTTCAACATTTTATGCAGCACACGGAAGAAAATACTTTACGCTTAAAAGAGTTATTGAATCAGGTATTGATGGCTCAGGATTTCCAAGACTTAACTGGGCAAATGATCCGCCGAGTCATAGATCTCGTTCGTGAAGTAGAAAACAACTTAGTTTCGATGTTAACCGTGTTTGGTGACCTACCAGATACAAGGGATAAATCATCGCAACTATCAGGGATTGAAGCCGAAGGCCCAATAATGAATGCAGATGTTCGTCAAGACGCGGTTGCAGGTCAAGACGAAGTGGATGATTTGCTTTCAAGTTTAGGTTTTTGATAAGGAGTTAAGTCAATGTCTTTTGATGTGGATGAAGAGATCCTTCAGGATTTTCTAATTGAAGCGGGCGAGATTCTAGAACTACTGCAAGAACAGCTAGTAGAACTCGAAAATAACCCTGACGACACGGATTTGTTGAATGCTATTTTTCGCGGATTCCACACGGTAAAAGGTGGCGCTGGCTTTTTAAGTTTAAATCCCATGGTGCAAGTTTGTCACCAAGCCGAAAATACCTTTGACTTATTGCGCAATGGCAAACGTAAAGTGACGTCAGAATTAATGGATATCATTTTACAATCCGTTGATAGCATTAATCATATGTTCTCTCAAACTCAAGCAGGCCAAGAACAAGAGTCAGCTTCTGCTGAATTACTTGGCGCTTTAACCCGTCTTGCTAATGGTGAAGTCTTAGCGGGTGAAGAGGGGAGCCCAAGCCACAGCGCTAGCCATGCTGCCGCAGAAGTTATTGACGAACCTGCTCCGCCAGAAGCGGCACCAACGTCGATTCGCGGTGATGGCACCATTGATGATATCAATGATGGTGAATTTGAAAGCATGTTAAATGCGCTGCATGACGGTGAGGCTAACGTCAATACCAATGAGGTCAATACGCCAAGCGCAGCGCCTATTTTCGACGGTTTTGGTTTTGATGATGAACCAAGTACTAGCAGCAATGATGACATCACAGATGATGAGTTTGAAGCATTGCTTGATAAGCTGCATAGCAACGAAAAACCGGCCGAAGTTAAGGCTATGGTTGAAACCGATGAAATTACTGATAGTGAGTTCGAGCGTTTACTGGATGAATTGCACGGCAGTCATGGCGCGCCGAAAGCGATTGAACCTGCGCCAGCTGTTACTAAAGCGGTTGCTGCAACGCCAGCTCCAGCAAAAGCGACTCCATCTCCAACACCAACATCTTCTATTGTACCTCCTGCGGCTAAAGCGCCTGCAGTCGTCCCTAAGGAAGCGCCAGCCACTGCCGCAAAATCTGCGCCACAAGCTGATACTACCCTAAGGGTCGATACCGCCAGACTCGATGAAATTATGAATATGGTCGGCGAGTTAGTGCTAGTGCGCAATCGCTTGGTAAGCCTTGGCGTGACCCGTGAAGATGAGGAAATGTCAAAGGCCTTAGCCAATCTTGATTTAGTCACTGGAGATTTGCAGGGCGCGGTTATGAAAACCCGCATGCAGCCGATTAAAAAAGTATTTGGACGTTTCCCACGGGTTGTACGCGATTTAGCGCGCACTTTAAATAAAGAAATCGATTTAGTCATGGTGGGGGAAGAAACTGACTTAGATAAAAACTTGGTTGAAGCGCTAGCAGACCCGTTAGTGCACTTAGTCAGAAACTCAGTGGATCACGGCATTGAGATGCCAGATGTACGGGTTGCCAATGGCAAACCTAAAACCGGCACAATTACGCTGTCAGCGAGCCAAGAAGGCGATCATATTCTACTTAAAATTGAAGATGATGGCGGCGGTATGGATCCCGCTAAGCTTAAAGAGATAGCCATTAAGCGTGGCGTTCTTGATGAAGACATGGCTGAACGAATGTCAGACAGAGAAGCTTACAATCTGATTTTTGCGCCAGGGTTCTCAACCAAAACCGAAATCTCTGATATTTCTGGCCGTGGTGTGGGTATGGACGTGGTTAAGACCCGTATTACCCAACTTAACGGTACAGTGAATGTGGATTCGACTAAGGGTGTTGGCACAGTTCTTGAAATTAAAGTTCCGTTAACCTTAGCTATTATGCCTACCTTAATGGTGGAAGTCGCGACGCAAGTATTTGCCTTGCCACTGTCGAGCGTGAACGAAATTTTCCATCTCGATTTAACTAAGACCAATGTGGTCGATGGTCAAATTACTGTGGTAGTGCGTAATCAAGCTATCCCGTTATTTTATCTCGAAAGCTGGTTGAAACCGCGCACTAATTTTAAACATGGTGATAAGAAACATGGGCATGCCGTAATAGTGCAATTAGGAAATCGCTTAATTGGATTTGTGGTCGATGCTTTAATTGGCCAAGAAGAAGTGGTGATTAAACCTTTGGGTAAATTATTACAAGGAACCCCTGGTATGTCAGGGGCAACTATTACCTCAGATGGCGGCATTGCACTAATTCTTGATGTGCCAGGAATGTTGAAATATTACGGTAAGAAACAATAACTAAACGCCAAATAAGGATTTTAATGGCTATTAAAGTATTAGTTGTCGATGACTCTAGCTTCTTTCGTCGTCGGGTAAGCGAGATTGTCAATCAAGATCCTGATTTGGAAGTCATTGGTACTGCCAATAATGGCATGGAAGCCGTTAAGTTGGCGAAAGAGTTAAAGCCTGATGTCATCACTATGGATGTGGAAATGCCGATAATGAATGGCATTATGGCGGTGCGGGAAATTATGAGCTGTCAGCCTGTGCCCATTTTAATGTTCTCATCCCTAACTCATGATGGCGCAAAAGCAACCTTAGAGGCGTTAGATGCTGGGGCGCTTGATTTCTTACCTAAGCGTTTTGAAGATATCGCTACCAATAAGGACGAGGCAGTGCTGTTATTGCAGCAACGCATCAAGGCCATTAGCCGTCGCCGAGTGACGCGGGTTATATCCAGCAACCGTAGCGATAGTCCTGTAAAAACTGAGCATTTAGGTGCTTTTCAGCAAGCAAAATCCAGTTATGAAGCGAGATCTAATAATGACGTCAGCGTTGGCAATGACAACAAGGCCAAACAGGATATCAAAGCGTGGGGAGTTAGTAGTGCAACTCATGCCAGTTTGGCTAAAGATACGCCGCCGCGGACCACCAAAATTAGAGGCTCAGGCAAGCAATATCGATTAGTGGCAATAGGAACGTCGACCGGAGGTCCAGTAGCGCTGCAAGAGGTATTAACCTCTTTACCTGCCAATTTTCCGCATCCGATTTTGTTAGTTCAACATATGCCAGCGGCCTTTACGCCAGCATTTGCAAGTCGTTTAAATAGCTTATGTAAGATTGAAGTCAAAGAAGCTGAAAATGGTGATGTGTTACGCGCAGGCTGCGCTTATTTGGCCCCTGGCGGCATGCAGATGTTACTTGAAAAAGACGGTAATCTTGGCCGCCTAAAAGTGTTACCTGGTCCCAGTGAATTGAATTATAAACCGAGTGTCGATATTACCTTTGCCTCGGTGGCAAAAATTATCGGCAGAGACACATTAGCGCTGATTTTAACCGGTATGGGTTCAGATGGCCGCGATGGTTCAAGGTTGATAAAAGAAGCCGGCGGCGAAATATGGGCGCAAGATGAGGCCAGTTGCGTGGTGTATGGCATGCCGCAAGCTGTTACTAACGCTGGATTAAGCAGTTATTCATTGCCGCTTGCTGATATCGGCGAGGCGATAATAAAAGAGACGGGTCGTGGCTAGCTCAAATACCAAGAGTTCAGATAAAAGCTTAACAATGTGGTCAGTAATATTAATTGAACTGGCCATAGTCCTGTTATTGCTGCTGTTTAGTTGGCAGCAAGGGCAAATTCGGCAGCAATTAACCCAAGATGTGCAGCGTTTGCAGGCAACGCAAACCTTAATCGTGGTAGGTAATGAGCAAGCGCAAGATTTTGCGACTTGGTTAAACAACAATCCAGAGCAAATTCAAACCTTATTGGCGGCCCAAGATGTTGACTCTGCAAGTGCTGAGCCCACGTTGGCCAAAAAGCCTGAAACAAAGCCTGAAGCCAGTGTCGCCGTTAATGTAGTCGCTAGCCTAGATGCAAACTCAATAACTAACCATAGTGATGAGCAAACGTCAGTATCAAGTAAGCAAGCACTAACTATGCCTAAAGCGCCATTAAAGCAGACGATTTTGGTAAGTCCAGCAACTCAGTCGGTTGAATTGTCAGAAGATGAACATGGGGTTAAAGTGCTGTTGTTGCCTCATGGTGGCATTCGCGTTACCACACGACAAGATAATCAATAATAAAAAATTGTTGGGAGAAAATGTGAAAGTTTGGACCATAGCCAACCAAAAGGGCGGGGTGGGGAAAACCACGACCGTGGTAACTCTTGCGGGCCTGCTAAATCAGCGCCGACAAAAGGTGTTATTAATAGATACCGATCCGCATGCCTCACTGGGCTATTACCTCGGGATTGACTCTGAAGAGGTGCCAGGCTCCTTGTATGATCTTTTTATGGCCAATAAACCATTGACTCGTGAGCTTATTTGCGAGCAAATCGTGCCAACATTAATTAGTGGTATCGATTTATTACCTGCCACTATGGCCTTGGCGACACTTGATCGCGCACTTGGTCATCAAGAGGGTATGGGGTTAGTGTTAAGAGACCTTTGCCGTTTATGTCAGCATGATTATGACTATGTCTTGATTGATTGCTCGCCAGTACTGGGTGTGCTAATGGTCAATGCATTAGCGGCTAGCGATCATATCATTATTCCTGTGCAAACCGAGTTTTTAGCCATTAAAGGACTTGAGCGGATGATTAAAACTATGAAAATCATGGGGCGCTCAAAATCCATCGACTATAGCTTTAGCATAGTGGCGACCATGTATGATAGACGCACTAAAGCAGCGCCTTTAGCATTAGAGACTTTAAGTCAGCATTATCATCAGCATCTGTGGTCTGATGTTATCCCTGTGGATACAAAATTTCGTGACGCAAGCTTAGCGCACTTACCAGCTTCTCATTACGCACCTACTTGCCGTGGGGTTGTAGCCTATGAGAGATTAGTTGAATACTTATTCGCTGGAAATTTACAACATGCCCAAGTCAGTTGATGAAACCGTCCTCGGGTATTTCAATGTATTGCTGGCGGAGCCCAAAGCGGCAAGCATAACCTCGGCTAAAGTGATTGAAATTCAAGGGTTAGCGAATATATCTGCCACTAAAGCGAGTGTTGGCAGTACTGCGCCAACTGCAAAAATTGATGACAGCTATGATGACTATGACGATTTTGATGATGTGGTCACTAAGCAGCTTACTAAAGCGCCTTACCAATGGATTAAATCGTCACTAGAAACTAAGTATCCCTTTGCACCTACAAGCCGCGAGCAGATGTTAGATAAATCGGCACTGGAAAAGCTACTCGCGCCATTATTTCAGGCGAACACTATCGAGGCGGTCGCTCAATCCAGCCAAACCATTAATACTTTATTGGTAGCAGATAAACAGGATATCGAACTTAATCCAATCAGCAGCGAGCCATTTGTTGAAACTCGATTAACTGAAAGCGCATTTACACAAACAGAATTAGCAACTCAAACTGGGATGTCGCCACCTAACAACATAAAAGATTTGGCAGAAGTACTCGAAAATGAATTTCAAGTACTATTCTTTAAAGTGGCTGGTCTGTTGTTAGCCGTGCCTTTAGTGAATTTAGGCGGCATAGTTAGATTAGAGCGAATGAATCATATTATTGGAAGGCCAAGTTGGTATTTAGGTGTGCAGCTTCATCGCAGTCGCCAAGTCAACGTAGTGAATACTTGCGCTTGGGTGATGCCAGAAAAATATGATAATAACTTAGCTCAAGGCATAAGTTATCAATATGTTGTATTATTAGAAAACAGTAACTGGGGAATAGCGTGCGAATCTTTAGTTAATGCAGTAAAAATTGATAAGTCACAAATTAATTGGCGCAATAAACCCGGCAAACGACCATGGTTAGCCGGTGTAATTCGGGAGCAAATGTGCGGCATTTTAAATGTGCCAGTATTAATACAAATGCTCGATGCCGGTTTAAGTTGTCAGGATCCGTTAGGCTGAGGTAATTATGTCAGAAACAAGTAGTGTAGCAGCCTTCGCTGCCAAGGATGATGCAGTTTTACAATGGGTTACATTTCATTTAGATAATGAGACCTATGGCATTAATGTTATGCAGGTTCAAGAGGTACTGCGTTACACAGATATAGCCCCTGTGCCCGGTGCTCCCCATTATGTACTTGGAATTATTAACCTGCGTGGCAATGTCGTGACTGTCATTGACACTCGTTCCCGTTTTGATTTACCTCCGTCAGCGGTTGATGACTCAACCCGCATTGTGATTATTGAGGCTGAAAAACAAGTGATAGGCATCTTGGTTGATAGTGTGGCTGAGGTTGTTTATTTACGCCGCAGTGAAATTGATAATGCCCCTAATGTCGGTACTGAGGAGAGTTCTAAATTTATTCAAGGTGTCAGTAATCGAGATAACGAATTATTGATTCTGGTAGATTTAGATAAGCTACTTTCTGAAGATGAATGGAACGAAGTGCAAGAAATTTAATTCAGTGCTTACTCAGAGCGCCAACTAATGTGTGGCGCTTTTTATTTTACTCTCTTCCATTTTTATCAGCCATACCATTTGTTGATTATCTTAGCCTTACGCTTATTTCAATGATTAGCCATTAGCCGTCATAACTCATCCTGGTGCTGGAATAATCACAGTTTCAACAGTTGCAATCTTGGCGTACATTTTGCTGATTAGTAATAATCACTAAGTGTTGACGCCAAGCGCTTATTAAATTTTGTCTGAGCGAGTTATTATAAGGAATAATCATGGAGGAATTACTGGTAATGGTAGCTGTAATGGCTAGTACTCTGGCATTTTTTTTCGTCATAGGGTTAGGTTGGTATGTCAAAAAACTCAGCCATAGAGTTGATGCGTTAGGAAAAATTATCAAGGCCAGCGACAAGCACAGGGAAGAGTTAAAGCGTGAGGTTATTGAATTGCGAAGTGGGACTATAGGCGTTGGTCGGCGGGTGATTGAGCTTGAAAATAATATTAGCCAGCAAGCCGCTAAACTAGAGGAAACCCAAGAGCATGATCCTAAAGCGCGCCTCTATTCTAGAGCCACTAAAATGGTGTCCTTAGGGGCGGATGTAAATGAGCTAATGATAGAGTGTGAGCTTCCCAGAGCCGAAGCAGAGTTGTTATTAAGGCTACATAGACAAGATGTCTGATGATTTAGTCTAAGTAAAATAATGGTAGAAATAGTGTGGCTGCTTAAAGTTAATCATTTAAAAATTCAAAGACATAAGTATGAAACTTTGGTTATAAGGGTAATTTACATTTTATCTTTCTTTTGTGTTGCCAATGGCTAGCGTCTTGGTATCCTATCACGTCATAATTTTGGCACTGCTTAAACTAACTCGTAAAATTCACCTTATACTTAAGTTTAGCACTGCACTTTACGTCATTTTATTTATTCAGTATTGATGGTGAAACCGAAATGAAACGATTGACCTTAGGTTGGGTCTGGGTGTCGTTATCAACAAGCTTATGTGTTGATGCTATTGCCAGTGAAACTCCAATCGTTGTGACTGAACCAGTTGCAACAGTAGTTTACAATGACCCAAGAGACCCATTTGAATCCTTCAACCGGGCGATGTGGCATTTTAACTATCAATATCTTGACTATTATTTGTATCGCCCGATTTCTCATGGCTATAAAGACTATGTGCCGTCACCGGTAAAAAGCGGTATCAATAATGTAGTTAATAATCTTGAAGAGCCGGCGAGCTTAGTCAATAACACCCTCCAAGGTAAATTTGGCTGGGCTGCAAATGCCGGTGGCCGATTTGTGATTAACTCAACAATCGGTCTGCTGGGAATGGTGGATGTTGCTGGCATGATGGGAATGCCGCGTAAGCAGGATGATTTTAGTGAAGTGTTAGGTTTTTATGGCGTGCCTGATGGCCCCTATTTAATGGTGCCAGTGCTTGGCCCTTACACTACTCGGGAAATATCCTCTGATTGGGTGGATGATCTCTATTTTCCACTATCAGAACTAACATTTTTACAGTCAGCGCTTAAGTGGGGCTTTAAAAATCTTGATGCTCGAGCTCAAGCGATTGATCAAGAAAGATTAGTGGATAATGCGCTCGATCCCTATACCTTTGTAAAAGATGCCTTCTTCCAACATACTAACTATAAGGTGTATGATGGAAATGTTCCAAAAAATCAGGATGATGACAAACTTCTTGAAGAGTATTTGCAGGAGCTTGATTAATCAATAACATGCTTATCACAACAAGAGCTATACCGCTAGCCGTTAGCGTTAGTGTTGGCTCTTGTATATGCAAATGACGGCTTAGTCGATGGCTGCTACTCTTAAGAAGCGATGAACTTAAGGGCTATGATATGTCGTTAAAAGATGTGACCGTGTTACTTGTAGAAGACGACCCAGTATTTCGAAAACTGGTCTCGGGCTTTCTTAGCAATCGTGGAGCCGAGATTATTGAAGCTGAGGATGGCGCTTTCGGCTTACAAGCATTTGAACATCATAATGTTGATGTTGTGCTTGCCGATCTCAGCATGCCCAATATGGGAGGCCTTGAGATGCTCAAGGCTATACATAAAATTGATCCTGCAGTGTGTTCCATTGTTATTTCTGGTAATAATGTAATGGCCGATGTCATTGATGCGCTTCGAATAGGTGCTAATGATTATTTAGTTAAGCCTGTAGTTGATCTATTTATGATTGAAGCGGTTATTAAACAGTACTTACAGCCGTTTCATGGTGCGAATGACATTGCTGAACTTAATCAGCTATCAATGTTGGAATTGTCAGAAAATCTCGCCTTATTACAAAAAAACACCGCCGCTGCGATGCATGTACAACAACAACTATTTCCCGCCAGCGTCATTGAATATCCTAATGCTAGAGTGCAGTACAGCTTGTTTAATGCCAGTGAGATTAGCTCGTATTTTATTGACTCAGCTATGGTCGATAATCGCTACATGGTTATGTATATGGCGCATTTTTATCCTGAAGATAATCCCGCGGCATTTGCGAGTGTGTTGCTACGAAGTTTTATTAATTTCAAGTTGAAAGAATATCGCAATAACCTTAGCAAAATGGTCATCGAACCCGGTCAAATGTTGATGTATTTAAATGAGCGGCTATTAAAGTCGGGTTTAGATATAGTGACGGATATGATTTATATCAGCTTAGATGTCGAAAGCTTTAGAGCGCAAATTTGCCAGGCTGGCTCTGGTTTACGTTGTTATTTAAGAAATCAAGATGGCTTGACTCCATTAGCACTAGCTGATTCCATGTCATTAGGCTTACTTGATTGGAGTAAGCCCAGTTCACAATTTCGCACCTTATTACCTCACGAAAAACTTTGCATTAGTAGTCTTTATCCCATACATCAACGTTTATTATTGGATGATGATTTTACTGGTTTACAAAGTAATGCCGATATTCCGGCTGGCGGTTTTATTTAAATTAGATAAGAATATTAGCGTTTAATTGCTTCATGCTCAGCAGTTACCGCTATCTCTTGCTCTAATATGGCTTCTTCACCGTGAATCTTTGATTCAGCACCATGCATCCAGTCAACTAATTTATCAGCCATGAAATAAAGTACTATGGATGAAATGGTGGCCGTAATGGCAATACCGGCAAAGATTGACATAGCGTTAGCTAACTGTTCTTCTTTACCACCACCGTGGCCAATCATAGAGCCTACAAAACCTGCTACATAGTTAGCCATAGCGATGAATAGGAACCAAGCACCCATCATCAGCGATGCAATGCGCAGCGGGGCTAATTTAGTCACCATAGATAAACCAATGGGTGATAAACACAATTCACCCATGGTATGGAAGAAGTAAGCTCCCACTAACCACCACATGCTCGATTTAGCGGTTGGGCTGCCTTCCATTTCTACTACAGCGCCAATCATAAATAAGAAACCAATGGCGAGTAAAAATAAACCTAAGGCAAACTTAACTGGTGAATTGGGTTCACGCTTGCCTAAGCGAATCCAAATCGATGCTACTACTGGAGCAAATAATACGATGAAAATAGCATTAAGTGATTGGAAGTAGGTGGTCGGAACTTCCCATGTGCCAATATAACGGTCAGTAAATTCGTTAGTAAATAAGTTCATCAAACCACCGGCTTGCTCAAAACCAGCCCAGAAGATGATAGTGAACAGGCCTAGCACCATAATGACCTTGATACGGTCCCGTTCGATTTTAGTCAGTGGCTCTTTACGCACATTACCCAGTTTTTCTTGACGTTCACGCTCCAGTCTTGCAGCAGGCACTCTACCTATATCACCTAATAACTTTTGGGCGAATAAGTATTGAATGACCAGTGATAACAACATACCAATACCAGCGCAGAAAAATCCGGCTTGCCAGTTGTTAACCATTATTTCTTGGCCGTTAACGATTTCAGTGTGGCCGAAATTGGTATAAGCCCAAGCAACTACAAATCCTGACAAGGCCGCACCTAAGTTAATGCCCATGTAGAAGATAGTAAAAGCACCATCGCGTCTATGGTCACCTTCTTCGTAAAGATCGCCAACCATAGTGGAAATATTTGGTTTAAATAAGCCGTTACCTAATATTAATGTGCCTAAGCCAATGTAAAACATAGTAGTTTCGGCGCCAGGGAACCAGGCATGTGGCGCAGCTAAGGTAAACTGGCCCGCGGCCATTAACGCACCACCAAAGTAAATGGCTTTGCGCTGTCCGAGATAATTATCAGCAAGCCATCCACCGATCAGCGGGGTTAAATATACTAACGCAGTAAAAGTACCATAAAGTGATAATGCATCAGCTTGTGTCCAGCCTAGACCCCCTCCGCCTTGTTTAGCTACTTGATCAACCAAATACAGCACCAAAATGGCACGCATTGCATAATAACTGAACCGTTCCCATAATTCGGTAGTAAACAGTAGGAACAAGCCTTTAGGATGGCCTAGCATAGTTCCCTGAGGTTTTGTTACGCTCATTAAATTCACCTTCAATTTGTGATTATCTCATAGCATTGGCTACGAAAGGCGCGCTCTGATTTAGTATTGTCCTTGCTTCACTAGTCAAGATTGGTGAAGTGGCTTTAGAGTCAACGCTGCTGTTTATTGTATTGTTTTATTGTAAAAGCCTTTAAATGCAAAAAAGCCTATCTTATATACCCTTTAAACTTGATAAAAGTCAACGTACAGCCTAAACGGCATTTAGGTAAAATCTAGATAATTTATCTGTAATGGAAAATAGCCTTGACCTTTAACGCCGCTAGGTTGGGTAAAACCGTTCAGATTTGGGGCAATGTAGGCGAATAGCGTGTGATTGTGTGATCTGAAGGAGACTCTAAAGGTGGATTAAGTAATTTTCATCACAAGGAGAGTCAAGGTTGGCGGCGCTTAGGTCACATTTGTCGCATAAATAAGGCAAGCAATAACCTTAGTAGTATTGCTATCAGGTGATGTTTTGGTATCATTCCGCGCAGAAATGGATGTCACTTTGTCAGCGAAAGAGAATTGTTATGAAAGCTTGGTATTTGCTCTATTGTAAACCACGAAATGAAATTAGAGCTCAGCAAAATCTTAGCTTACAGCACATCGACACTTACTTGCCCATGGTTCAACAGCAATCAAAAAATAGCCGTGGCAAGCTCTCTATAAAATCAGTGCCATTATTTCCTGGTTATCTTTTTGTTCGGTTTGACCCCGAAGTTACCGCTGCCTCGATGATAAGAAATACTCGAGGTATTGCTGCTATTGTCGATTGCCGCGAAAAAATGCAGCCATTATGTCATTTGGTTTACAGCGTAAAACGGCAAGAGCGCCTGTTAGGGGTGATTGACTTGACTGACGGCGTTCAATCCGTTGTCCATTCGCCTAACGAAGAACCTGAAGAAATACCGCATGAATTTAGCCAAGGCGAAATGGTTGAATTTATCGATGGACCCTTTAAATCGCTTACCGGTATTTTTGAGCAACAAGACGATAAAGCACGGTGCATCATACTGATGGAAGTGCTCGGTAGATTGCAAACCATTAAAGTGGCTAAGCAAGTGTTAACGCCAATAGTGCTTCCTCAAACCGTTGAGAAATCTCATTAATCAAAGATGAGGTGTTTGGTGGCTATGTACTGTTGTAGTACCAACGTAAAACCGATTTCTCTGAGTAAGCTTTTGTCAAATTTTCGTTTTTAGTGTGTGCGATGAAAAGTGGTTGAATTAGCCGCTAACAGAACAGTGAAAACGATAAATAGCTGCAGTTAATTTGCTTTATTGCTATAATTTTTCGCCTTGTGAAATGCTATTTCGATTAGTGACATTGGCCGATGCTTAACCAAGCTAAATTGAAGTGAAATTTGCATTAAATTTAGAAGTCAATAATAAATCCCAGTTGATGGGGGGCAATTTAGGAGCCGCAACCTATGGGCGGTAGCGTGTAAAAATTGCGTGCCATTCAAGAATATACTTATATAATCCCAGCTAAAACAGTCACTTATCAAGAATCCAAAGCTTGCAATATCGTCATTGCAATAAATCAAATAAGTAAATTACCAAGTCATACAGTAAGTGAGACTGGTGATGTTTACCTGATAAAACGAAATGCCTCTTAATGGTTTGGCGTGTCAGTGGTTGATTTAAGTCTTTGTAGCAAAATTTCCATTTAGCTTCTTTGTTGATCAACAATGGTCTTATTGACTCATTAACCTAGCAATCTCAAGACTAAAGTGACTGTCTAAAAGTTAGACACTAGTTTAGCTTCCTTCTTAATCGAGATATTAAATTTGTTTATTTTCATGGAGATATCGGGTGTACAGAACTTATAAAAAACTCATCATTGCCGGCGTAGCAACGCTGTTACTGATGACGGGGCAAGCACAAGCAGTAACCCCATCACCACAGATGATCGAGCAATTTAAAAAGCTCCCGCCAGCCGAACAAGAACGTGTTGCCAAGCAATATGGGATAGATCCCTCTATGCTAAACGGTTCTGGCAGTCGTGCTAATCAAACCATGGAAAATCCGAATTTAATTAATGCTCGTGGTCAACAAAACGGTAATGGTCAATTTGATCAAGCAGACTTTCAGCAGAGTGATATCGACAAAAAGAATAAGAAAAAAGAATTTGATTTTGAAGAAGGGCAAGATAAACAAGAACTAAAACGTTTTGGCATTGAACTTTTCGCCGGAGAGCCCACTACCTTTGCTCCGGTATCTGATGTGCCTGTACCATCAACTTATGTTATTGGCCCAGGCGATCACATCAAAGTTCAACTCTACGGTAAAGAAAATAAAGAGTTTGATTTAATGGTTGGCCGTGACGGTAGCGTAGAGTTCCCAGAACTTGGCCCTATCAGTGTTGCGGGTTTAACCTTTGCTGATATGCGTGAATCACTGACAAAACGTATTGATAAACAAATGATTGGCATGGAATCGAACATCACCATGGGTGAGTTGCGCTCGATTCGAATTTTTGTCGCCGGTGACGCCTATAAGCCAGGTTCTTATACAGTATCGAGCTTATCGACAGTGACTCAAGCGCTATTTGTTGCTGGAGGAATTAACGATATTGGCTCTTTGCGTAATATCCAGGTAAAGCGTGATGGTAAGCTAATCGGACGATTTGATTTGTACGATTTGCTGATGTTTGGTGATGCATCAGGTGATATACGTTTGCAATCAGGTGATGTGGTTTTTATCCCAGCAGTATCTGATTTAGTGCGAGTGAACGGTGAAGTTCGTCGCCCTGCTATTTATGAAATTAAAGCAGGTGAAACGTTAGGTGACGTGATAACTATGGCTGCTGGCTTGAAGGCTGGCGCTTATCCCAAAAGCAGTTCAATTGAACGTTATAATACCGATGGTTTACGTTCTATCAAGAATGTTGACTTAACTGCTGATGCTGGTCGTGCAGTAATGGCACAAAATGGTGATTTCGTTCGCGTTAAAACAGCATCCACTCAGTTTGAATCGGCCATCACTATGGTTGGCGCAGTCGTGCGACCTGGTAAATATCAATGGCATGCAGGAATTCGCGTCAGTGATTTGATCCCATCACTGTGGGGCGATTTGACTATTAGTGCCGATCTTGATTACGCCATAGTGGTGCGCGATGTTGATCAATTTGGCAATGTTGAAGTATTGCAATTTGCGCCTGGTCTTGCGGTTGCTGCTAAAGGAAGCGATCAAGATCTCGTGCTACAGGCAAGAGATAAAATTATCGTTTTCAATTTTAACGATGAAACCCAAAATCGTTATCAACTGAATAAGCTGGTAAAAGACAGAGTTGAAAAAATCACCGACTTAACCGGTGATAGCATGATAGGCACAGATTTATTTAAAGCCGGATTTGCCCAATTACAGCAGCGTGAGATTAATCAGCGTAATGAAATTGGTGGTGTAGTTTTAAATGATAAACAAGTTGGCATGGATGCTGAGCAACAAAAACTCATCACAGGTGAAGTTAACCGCATGCTGGCTAACTTGTTTGAAGATGATGATTTAATCAAACTTAGCGGCCAGATGAATCGCGGTGAATTGCTTTATCCGGTCATTATTAAGCTTAACAGTCAAGGACGCGCCGGTAACGGTGTACAAATTGTTGCGGTAAATGGTGAAGTTCGCTTTCCAGGGGTATATCCATTGACGGTTAACGGTAATGTTAAACAGTTAATTACTGCTGGCGGTGGCTTAAAAGAAGGCGCTTATACTGAGCGAGCTGAATTAACTCGTACCAAGGTAACGGCTGCCGGTTCTCGGATTGAACACAAGACGGTTGCATTATCTGAAGTGCTAAGCGGCAACAATGAAGCTAATACTGTGCTTGAAAGTCGTGATATTTTAACTGTGATGACAACGCCTGATTGGCAGGAATACCAATCAGTAGAAATTCGCGGTGAAGTAAAGTTCCCTGGGGTTTACAACATTCGCCGCGGTGAGACACTAGAAGATGTGATTAATCGTGCCGGTGGTTTTACTGAATATGCGTATTTGCCTTCCGCTGTTTTTGTGCGTGAATCAGTGCGCAAACAAGAGCAATTAGAAATTAAAAAGCTTGCCGACCAATTACGCCGAGATATAGCGACCCGTGGTGTATCGAAAGACGGTAATGTAGTTAATTACAGTGACGCGCAGTTAATGCTGACTGACCTTGAAAATATCAAAGCGGTTGGTCGTCTAGTGGTTGATTTGCCAGCGATATCAGTTGGCGTTAAACAAGCAGATATTCAGCTTGAAAATCAAGATATTCTATATATCCCATCAACCGTGCAAACTATTGCTGTTATGGGTGAAGTTCAGCATGTCGCGACCCATAGATTTAAAGGTGGGTTAACTGTTGATGATTATATTGGGATGTCTGGTGGTGATCGTCGCCGCGCCGATACAGCGCGCACCTATGTAATTAAGGCTGATGGTAGTGTGATGATGCCAAGTGGTTCATTCTGGTACAGTAACCGCGATGAATTAATACCAGGCGATACTATTATTGTACCACTTGATACTGAGTACAAAGACAATCTGACTTTATGGTCACAAATCACACAAATTATCTACAATAGTGCTGTGGCATTCGCGACAGTGGCTAACCTATAAATAATTTGAATCACAGAGTAGATGCTATCTGCTCTGTGATTGTTAAATTGTTTGAGTTAGAACTTATAATAAATTTCAATGTGTATTTAACTAAGTATCTTTAGATTAATAAAAAATCTAGGACGTTGATATTAGTTTTAATTTAAATTATTAAGCAATTAATTTTAGAGACTATTGATGTTGGTGAGTATTTAACTCTGATCAATTATCAATATTTTGCTATTCCTAATCGCTAAATCTCCTACTGTTAAGCATACAGAATTTCGAGTCTAAATATTAATGACCAATCAACTACAACAAAAATGCCAAGATGCTAATTTTGCCAATATGCAGCAAACTAACGATGATGAAATTGATTTGCGCGAACTATTCTCTGTCATCTGGCAAGGCAAATGGTTAATTATTGCTGTAACAGCCGTATTCGCCATAGCTGCAGTGGTATTTGCCATCATGCAACCGAATATTTATAAAGCCGAAGCTTTATTAGCCCCTGCAGAAACTGAGCAAAGTGGTGGCGGTTTGTCTGCATTAGCCGGTCAGTTTGGTGGCTTAGCCAGTATGGCGGGGATTAACTTAGGGGGTGGAAGCAGCGACAAAAGTCAGCTGGCTATTGAAGTCATGAAATCCCGGCAGTTTATTGGTGATTTTATTAAAAAGCACCAAATACTGCCAGAATTAATGGCCGCAGAAAAATGGGACATGGCTAACAATACTGTGGTTTACGACCCTAAGCTGTATGACGCCAATACCAACACTTGGGTGCGAGAAGTAAAAGCCCCATTTAAGCCAGAACCTTCATTGCAAGAGGCTTATAAAGCTTTTATTAAAATAATGGCAGTCAATAGTGCCAAAGACACTGGCATGGTGACAGTGTCGGTTGAAAGTGTTTCGCCTTATGTGGCTAAACAATGGGTTGACTGGTTAGTTGAAGACATTAATGAAGTGATGAAAAAGCGCGATGTGATGGAAGCAGAACGCGGCCAAGCCTTCTTAGAACAACAATTACGTGAAACCAAAATTGCCGATATGCGTTCCGTGCTTTACCAGTTAATGGAACAAGCTCAAAAAACCATTATGTTTGCTAACGTACGCGAAGAATACGTATTTAATACCATTGACCCCGCCCTAGTACCAGAAGAAAAGGCTAAGCCAAAACGCGCTTTAATTTGTGTGTTAGGCACCCTCCTTGGCGGCATGCTAGGTGTGATGTTAGTACTGGTTAGACATTTTGTTAGAAAAGAGCAAAACTAGAATCTAGAACGGCCTTCGGCCTCTTGGACTCAGCAAAAAGCGCTGCTGCTAGGACGCTCGTAAGCTCGCTCTAGGACCTATAACCGCATGCTCTAGGCCCTATCAACAATAAGATAAATTCATAATGGCTTCGAACGATTTACTGCCTTGTATTAAACAACTCGCCGAGCAAAACTCTGACATTGCTGCTGTTTGGTTGTATGGTTCACGAGCACAAGGGCGAGCTAGGCAAGATAGCGATTATGACTTAGCCATTGCGTTTAATGATTTTTCGCTCGATGCCTTAGCACGCTATGTGCGTCCACATAGTTTGGCGCTCGATTGGGCTGGCAAATTACAGTTGCCGGAGCAGCAAGTCTCTTTGGTAGATATTAACCAAGCACCTATCTATTTGGCATATCAAATTATCGACACTGGACAGCTAATTTATAGCGATGGTAGCGCTAGAGCGTGGCAAGAAATATCGCGTATCAATAGCTTATTTGAATACCAGCAGCGTGAGGCGCAGCTAGATAAGGGCTATAGCGCCTAGACCCTAGACTCTAAAAGTCGCGAAGCGACGCCCTATAAGGGCGAAGCCCGTTCTGGAACCTTGGTACACGATTATTTAAACATCGATGTGAACATCATCCGCTTAATAGTGGCGCAAGGCCGCTATCAAACCCTAAGCGGATTTTGCGACAAAGCAACAGATTTTTTACGTGGGTGTTAGGTTTTAATTTTGCTTTTTTCGTTGCCTATTGGAACAGTTTGAAGAAAGCAGTAAAACCTAGGCTTTACAAGGGCTGGCGCTTACTTGGAAATAAGAGCAGCTGTCTCAAAATGGATGAAAAGTGTCTCAGCTTAGTTTGGAAGGCTGAGTTTAAAAGTGAAAAATTTTGTGTTTGTCCCCCCTTTATTGACCATCAAAATGGTTAAGTTCAACAATTATTGGTAGTAAATAATGAAAATACTCGTTACAGGTGGTGCAGGGTTTATTGGCTCAGCAGTGGTTCGTCATATCATTAGCAATACCCAAGACTGCGTTATCAATGTCGATAAACTGACCTATGCCGGTAATTTAGAATCACTGGCGAGTGTGGCGGCAAACGAACGTTATGCTTTTGAGCAAGTGGATATTTGTGACCGTGCCGCCCTTGACCAGGTATTTACCAAGCATCAACCGGATGCGGTAATGCATTTGGCGGCAGAGTCCCATGTTGACCGCTCGATTACTGGCCCAGCTGATTTTATTCAAACCAATATAGTGGGGACTTACACTTTACTTGAAGCCGCCCGCCAGTATTGGTCTGAGCTCGATGCTGAGCGCAAAGCAGCTTTTCGTTTCCACCATATCTCAACCGATGAAGTCTATGGCGATTTACCACACCCAAACGATAATGCTGAATGTTTAATGGTGAATGATGAATTAAACCATTCAACACTCAACATTCAACATCCAACATTGCCTCTTTTTACTGAGACCACACCCTACGCCCCAAGTAGCCCGTACTCTGCATCTAAGGCAAGTTCAGATCACCTTGTGCGTGCTTGGTTAAGAACCTATGGCTTACCAACCATAGTCACCAACTGTTCAAACAACTATGGGCCTTATCACTTTCCTGAAAAGTTGATCCCGCTGGTTATCCTAAATGCCCTCGAAGGCAAGCCATTACCTATTTATGGTAAAGGCGATCAGATACGCGATTGGCTATATGTCGAAGACCATGCTCGCGCTCTCTATAAAGTAGTTACCGAGGGTAAAGTTGGTGAAACCTACAATATTGGTGGCCATAACGAAAAACAGAATATTGAAGTAGTCAAAACCATCTGCGCGATCCTCGATGAACTCGCTCCAATGAAAACCAATGCTGAATGCTCAGTGTTGAATGGTGAGTGTAAAGACAACTCAACACTCAACATTCAACATTCAACATTGACTGCTGCGCAGCCGACTTATTCATCACTCATCACTTATGTTACCGACCGCCCTGGCCATGACCGTCGCTATGCGATTGATGCAAGCAAAATGAGTGCGGAGCTTGATTGGCAGCCACAAGAAACTTTTGAAACGGGTCTACGTAAAACGGTTGAATGGTATCTTACAAACCAAGAATGGTGTCAACACGTACAAGATGGCAGTTATCAACAATGGATTGAGCAGCAATATAATGCTTAATGTTGAATGCTTAATTGTGATGAGTGAGCGTGAAACCATGGTTGAAAATCAGGTGCTCGATAAAGCGTTTCAATTTGCCGTTCGAGTAGTCAAATTGAATCAATATTTGGTTAAAAAACATAAGGAATATGTACTTGCCAAACAGTTGCTACGCGCTGGCACCTCGATTGCAGCCAATGTTAATGAAGCACAAGCCGCTCAAAGCCATGCTGATTTCATCGCCAAAATGGCCATTGCCAGCAAAGAGGCGAGAGAAACCCAATATTGGCTCAAGCTGCTATGTGCCACGGATTACCTCAATGCTGATGATGCGCATGTCATCACCCTTTTAGCGCAATCCGATGAGCTAATCAAAATCATCACTCGCATTGTTAAAACCGCCCAACAGAATCAAAAGAAGTAAAAACATGGAACACAACATTCAACATTCAACATCCAACACTCAACACAATACCAAAGGTATCGTGTTGGCTGGCGGCTCAGGTACTCGCTTGTATCCACTCACTCGCGGTGTATCAAAGCAATTGTTACCAATTTATGATAAGCCAATGATTTATTATCCTTTATCTACGCTTATGTTAGCGGGCATTCGCGATATATTGGTTATCACTACCCCAGAAGATAACGAAAGCTTTAAACGCTTGTTAGGTGATGGCTCCGATTTTGGTATCCGCTTGCAATTTGCAGTACAACCTAGCCCTGATGGCTTGGCGCAAGCCTTTATTATTGGCGAAGAGTTTATTGGCAACGATGCAGTCTGTTTGGTGTTGGGCGATAACATCTTCTACGGCCAATCATTCAGCAAAACCCTGAGAAATGCTGCGAACCGACTAACAGGGGCAACCGTTTTCGGTTATCAAGTGAAAGATCCCGAACGTTTTGGTGTTGTTGAATTCGATGCTGAAATGAAGGCGATTTCTATTGAAGAAAAGCCTACAAGGCCTAAGTCAAATTATGCAGTTACCGGACTTTATTTTTACGATAACAAAGTAGTTGAACTGGCAAAAGAGGTTAAACCGTCGCATCGAGGTGAGCTTGAAATCACTACGCTTAATGAGATGTATCTCAAAGCGGGCGAATTAAATGTTGAGCTGCTCGGTCGTGGTTTTGCGTGGTTAGATACCGGCACTCATGAAAGTCTGCATGAGGCATCCTCCTTTGTACAAACCATTGAGCATGTGCAAGGGCTAAAAGTCGCCTGTTTAGAAGAGATTGCCTTCCGTAATGGCTGGTTAACTAGCGACGAATTACGCGAACTCGCGAAACCCATGCTTAAAAACGAATATGGCAAGTATTTAGCGCATTTGGCGGATAAAGCATGAAAATCCTTATTACCGGTAGTAATGGCCAAGTAGGCAGTTGCCTTGTTAAGCAACTAAGTAAAATGCCAGAAATTGAGTTTTTGGCAGTAGATCGCGAGCAACTCGATATTACTGACCGCGAAGCAGTAAACAAACTGGTAAATGAGTTTAAACCAAACGCTATTATTAATGCGGCAGCACATACCGCAGTTGATAAAGCAGAAGATGAAGTCGAACTGTCTTACGCTATTAATCGTGATGGCCCACAGTTTTTAGCTGAGGCTGCTGAAACTATTGGCGCCACAATACTGCATATCTCCACCGACTATGTGTTTGCCGGTGATAAACACGGTGAGTATGTTGAGACCGATGCAGTTACTCCACAAGGGGTATATGGTCAAAGCAAACTCGAGGGCGAACGTGCAGTTGCCGCTGCTTGCCAACGGCATATCATCTTGCGTACAGCTTGGGTGTTTTGTGAGACTGGCAATAACTTCGTTAAAACCATGCTCCGCTTAGCACAAACCCGTGATGAACTAGGTGTGGTGAGCGACCAATTTGGTGGCCCCACCTATGCCGGTGATATTGCAGCTGCGTTAATTGTCATGGCCAAGGCACTCTATGCCGGTAGCGAGCAATATGGGGTGTATCATTTTTCTGGCATGCCACATGTAAGTTGGCAGCAATTCGCGGTTGAGATCTTCAAGCAAGCCAAGGCGCAGGGGCTCTTGAATAAAGAGCCAAGCAAAGAGGGGCATAAAGAGATGCAGGTAAATGCAATTACCTCAGATCAATACCCAACTCACGCCAAACGCCCAGCCAACTCCAAACTCAATTGCCAAAAAATAGAGCAAGCGTTTGGCATCCAGCCCAGCGATTGGTTGTCAGCGCTAAAGAATCTAGCTAGCTACCAGTAAGCAAATTTAACATTCAACATTAAGCATTTAACATTATGTTAATCATCGATACAAAAATTCCAGATGTAAAAATCATCGAACCAGCAGTCTTTAGCGATGATCGTGGTTTTTTTTATGAGAGTTTTAATCAGCTAAAGTTTGAAACTGCAGTCGGATACCAGGTTAATTTTCTTCAAGACAACCATTCTAAATCGAGTAAGGGTGTATTGCGCGGATTACACTATCAACTATCTCCTCATGCCCAAGGTAAACTAGTGCGTTGTGTTGTTGGAGAAGTTTTTGACGTTGCAGTCGATATACGTAAAAACTCAATGACTTTTGGACAGTGGGTTGGCGTGCATCTATCAGCAACAAATAAACGTCAATTGTGGATCCCTGAAGGTTTTGCCCATGGCTTTGTGGTTTTAACTGATGTCGCTGAGTTTGTTTATAAAACAACAAATTATTATCATCGTGAAAGTGAAGGTGCAATCATTTGGAATGATCCAGAGATTAATATTGAATGGCCAATCCTAGATGTTCTGTTATCGGAAAAAGATAAAAACGCACAACTTTTTTCACAATTCAAACAGGTTCTAGAACATGAATATTAAGCTAATTCCACTTCAAGCACATGGTGACGATCGTGGCTCTTTAATTGCGTTGGAAGAAGGAAAAAACATTCCGTTTTCAGTTAAGCGTGTCTATTATCTTTTCAATACAAAAGAAGGAGTTAGGCGTGGTTTTCATGCTCATAAAACCCTTAAGCAGGTTGCAATTGCAGTGCGAGGGTCATGCCGTTTTTTATTGGATGATGGGCAAGAACGTATAGAAGTTTTATTGGATAATCCTGCAGAAGGTTTACTTATTGAATCCTTTATGTGGAGAGAAATGTTTGAATTTTCAGATGATTGCGTATTAATGGTCCTAGCTGATCAATTATATGATGAGTCTGATTATATTCGTAACTATGCACAATTTTTAGAGGCCTCACAAGATAATGTTTATTCATCCACTCAGTGATGTACAAGCAACTAAAATTGGCAAAGGTACTCGAATTTGGCAATTTGCAGTTGTACTCAATGGTGCTAAAATTGGGCAACATTGTAATATTTGTGCCCATACATTAATTGAAAATAATGTAGTTATTGGTGATAACGTAACTATAAAGTCAGGTGTCTATCTCTGGGATGGTATTACGATTGGTAATAATGTGTTCATTGGTCCTTGTGCCTCTTTCACTAACGATAAAATGCCTCGTTCAAAAGTTTACCCAGCAGAATTCTCAAGTATAAGGATAGAAGATTATGCTTCTATTGGTGCCAATGCGACTATATTACCTGGTATTAAAATTGGTAAATATGCAATGGTTGGTGCTGGAGCTGTAGTAACTAAAAATGTGCCTGACTACGCTATTGTCGTAGGTAACCCAGCAAAATTAATTAAATATATAGAGCAGCAACATGATTAACTTTCTCGATCTAAAAGCAATCAACAATCAATATCAATTAGAGCTTAAAGAAGCTTGTGCTCGAGTTATTGATTCTGGCTGGTATATCATGGGTAATGAATTATCTCAATTCGAAACCGAATTCGCAGATTATTGCGGAACTAAATATGCAATTGGAGTTGCTAACGGTTTAGATGCTCTAATCCTAACTATTCGCGCATGGAAAGAATTAGGAAAACTGAAAGCCGGTGATGAGGTTATCGTTCAAGCAAATACTTATATTGCTTCAGTTCTAGCTATAACAGAAAATGATTTAGTGCCAGTATTGATAGACCCAAATCCTTTAACATATAACCTAGAACCAGAAAGTGTTCGAAAAGCTATTACTTCAAAAACAAAATTAATATTACCAGTTCATCTTTATGGTTTGATTTCTCCTATGCCTGAGATCATGGAAATAGCAGCAGAATATGATCTTTTAGTGTTAGAAGATTGTGCTCAATCTCATGGTGCAGAAATTAACGGTAAGCGTGCAGGGAATTGGGGACACGCAGGTGGATTTAGCTTCTATCCAGGAAAAAATCTAGGGGCATTAGGCGATGCTGGAGCTGTCACCACAAACGATCAAGATCTAGCTGAAACGATCAATGCATTGCGTAATTATGGTTCTCAAAAAAAATATGAAAATATATACAAGGGCGTAAATAGTAGATTAGATGAAATTCAAGCAGCTATGCTGAGAGTTAAATTATGCTTCCTTGAACAGGAAACTAATCGTAGACGTCTTATTGCAAAAAAGTATTTGAATGAAATAAAGAACCCGTACTTGAAATTACCTGATTGGAATTTAAGTAATGAACATTCTTTTCATTTGTTCGTGATTCGGACAGATTTTAGAGATGAGCTGTGTAGTTATTTAAATGAAAGTGAAATTCAATATGTAATACATTATCCTATTGCACCTCATAAACAAGAATGTTATCTAGACCTTAGACATACAAATTTAGAAATCACAGAAAGCCTAGAGTCAGAAGTTATTAGCATTCCAATTAGTGGAACTTTATCGGCTAATGATATCAATGTAATTATTACAACCCTTAATAAATTCAAACAATAAAGAAACAAATCATATGTTGCTAAGTGTGGTTCTTGCGGTCAATAAATATGATGACTACCTTCCGTCTGCCATTAATAGTATTCTTAATCAATCATTCTCTGATTTTGAGTTTATTATTGTTGCAAACAATTGTAATGAAATGCTTTGGGATTATTTGATTACTGAACAAGAGAAAGATAAAAGAATTAAATTATTTAGAACATTTCTCGGGCAATTAGTTTTTAACCTTAATTTTGGGGTTAATGTATCTAAAGGTAAATATATAGCGAGAATGGACGCTGATGATATTAGCTTACCTCTAAGGTTTGAAAAACAAATTGATTTTTTAGAGAATAATCTCGACGTTAACCTATGCGCAACGAATTTTAGCCGTATTGATGAAAATGGAGATATCATTGCTGAAGCTTGCCAGACGGTTTTCACAAACAATGAAATTAGACAAAGTTTGCCAAAATATAATCCAATTGTCCATCCGTCCATAATGTTCAGGAAAAATGATTTCTTACAGCGCAAAGGTTATTTATGGTCTGACTGGGCAGAAGATTATGAATATCATCTCAGATGTTTAAGGGATAATAGTTATGTGTTTTATTCTTTGAAAGATATATTGCTATATTATCGAGTATCATCCACTCAAATGACCGCGCAGAATAATGGACGTAATAATTATGCAAATGAATGCGCATTATTATTTCGTGAGTTTATTCTCAATGATAAATATATATTTCTTTTTAGAATCGCCAGACTAAATTTAAGTTTAAGGAAAGTGAGAAAGTTGCTACTCAGTTACTTTCGGAGTTAATACGAAATGAAGAGTATTCATTTATTCAATCTATCTTGGGCTTTTGTTGAGAAGTTAATAACAATAGTATTGACATTAATAACTACGGGCGCAATTTCAAGGTATTTCGGTGTTGAGCTATTTGGTGCATATCAGTATTCATTATCAGTATTGTTTATTGTTACTGCATTGACATGGCTGTGCCCTGCCGAAGCTTTATTCTCGAAGGTTACTACTCAAGGGATGTTAAATAATAATGTTATTATAACATCAATCATATATAGACTTGTTATTTCAATAATAGTTTGGATAGGTTGTAGTGTTTATACTTTTATTTTTGTTTCCTCAGAGTATCAGTTTGGTTTTATTCTTATTCTTACCTTTTCAGTTCTTTATTCTGAACCATTAGGTGTTTTTAGATTTATTTTAGAGTGCCAGGGGAAATATCATTTAACAGCAAAAATAAGAATCACATCTCTTCTTATTAGAGTGTTTTTAACATTAATTTTTATATATGCTGCATTGAACCCAGTACTAGTTATTGTACCAATTATAATCGAAACTGTTATTGTTTGCTTCTTTTGTTATTACTTCGCAAGAAGGCTAGACAAGAATATTAATCTCAGCATTGTAAATTTTGACATTTCAATTGCAAAAGGTTTCTTAATCGATGGTGCTAAGCTTTGGTGCGGTTTACTATGTATGAGTCTTTTTTTGAAATTAGATAGACTTATGCTGCAAGGACAAATATCTGAACAAGATTTTGGCTTATATACTGCGGCATTTAGTGTGCTTGAACAAGTTACATCGTTGTCTACTGTAGCAATTAGTGTATTGGGGCCTATTTTTATCTATCGTGCTGTTGGTAATGAATTAAAAAATAATACGTTAAAACTCTCAGTGATAATGTTTCTTGTTGGAATGATAGCCACAACATGCATGTATTTTATTTCTGGACACTTTATTAAGTTGGTGTATGGCAAACAGTTTTTTGAATCTGTTGTAATTTTCAAAATGATTGTCTATGTGATACCTATTGTATTTTTAGATTCAAGTCTTAATGTATACATGATAAAAAATAAACTTTATTTATTGTTTTTCAGTAAGTGGATGATAGTACTTATATCAAGCTATGCGGTTTTGAGCTTTAATTTATCAACATTAGGTTGGCAAGCTGGTATATATGGGTATTATACAGGTTTTATAATAGCTGTTTCTGTTTCTTTAATTTGTTTCTTACATCCTAAACTAAGGTGCAAGAGTGACTGTGATAAATAATATAAAACAAATTGTAAAAAAAAATAAATTTTTATTGAATTTATATGAATCTTATGTTCAAAAGGATATAGTCAATTTATTTTCACGTAATTATACTAAAAAGGTGCTTATCAGTTATAGTGTATATCATTTTAAAACCGAAGGTTACGTAAAACATTCTAATTATAATGAATCACTTATCATCGCTGAGATTTTTGATGAACTAGGTTTTTGTGTTGATGTAGTAAATAATCATAAGTTGACTAAAAGAGACCTTACTAAATATGACATAATATTTGGCGAAGGTTTACCTCTATATCAAGCGGTAAATTTATCTAATCCTCCTAAAACTATTTATTATGGGACTGGCTCTCATCCATTTCATTGTACTCAGCAATCATATAAGAGGCTAATAGAGTTTTATCATAAATATTTATGTATAGCTTTATCGTCTCTGCGTACAAGCGATCAACGTTGGGGTTTAGCTGCATCAATATCGGATGTAGTCATCTGTATTGGGAATGAGGTTACTAAAAATACCTTCTTAGAAAATGGTTCTAGAGAAGTATTTATTATAGATCCAACTTACATTCATCGTACGGATGCATTAGGTATTGGAAAGTATAAGCAGTTTCAGAACTGTAGAAATTCAATGCTTTGGTTTGGAAGTTATGGCTTACTCCATAAAGGTTTAGATTTAGTTGTGGATGTTTTTAGAAACAACCCAGAATGGACATTACATATTTGTGGATACACTTCAACTGAAAAATATTTACTTGAAGTATTAGACTTACCAAGCAATGTGATCAATCATGGCTTTATTGATGTGTTGGGCGATGAATTTAAAAATATAGCACATCAGTGTGGTTTTGTTATATTGCCATCGTGTTCTGAAGGGATGGCTACATCTGTTATCACTGCTGTTGCTAATGGAGCGATGATACCTGTTGTATCTAAAGAGTGTGGTTTCGATGTTGGGAATGATGGGTTTATTATTGAACTTAATATTGAAGATATACAAAGGCAGTTGATTTCTTTGAATGAAATTTCTGACAATAAGCTAAAAGATGTTGCTTTAACTGCTCAAATTAATGCCATAAATAAGTTTACTACTAACAACTATCGTTCTCGCTTAAAAAGTTTATTAATAAATATCACAGAAGAAGTTAGATAATGAAACCTCTAATAAGTATTATCATTCCTATTTTCAATCATTCAAACTTTATAGAAGAATGTTTAGATTCAATTTTATACTTAGATTATAATAATATTGAAGTCGTTTTGTGTGACGATGGATCAACTGATGATTCATATTCAAAAGCAAAAAAATGGATGGCTAGAAATACATCAATTAATACAAGGCTACTATCACAGTCAAATCAAGGTGTTTGCAAAACATTAAATCGATTAGTTAGTGAGTCTAATGGCGTATATATTATAATTTGTGCGAGTGATGATACTTTGACAAAAGATAGCCTTTCTTTGAGGTATAATATTTTTTTAGAAAATGCCAATATCCTGGCTGTAATTGGTGATGCTAATTTAATCAATGAAGATTCTGAGATTGTAAGCAAATCTGCTATGAAGTCACTTTTTTCAGCAAACTATAATAATTTACATTCTAGAATTTCTAGAGAACTAATATTACGTTGGTCTGTTGTTGGTCCAACTCTGATGATAAGACGTACCGCATATGATCTTGTTGGTTTCTATGATGAAAACTTATTGATTGAAGATCGTGAGTTTTACTTAAGATTGTTAAATATCAATGGTCTTCTCTTTTTGAATAAACCTGTTGCTAATTATCGAGTGCATACAAATAATGCAAGTCGAAAAAATGTAATCTCTAAATTAATGGTTGCAAAGCAGGTTGCTATTTCAAATTTGAAACATAGTCATGAATTTGATTTTATTAGTAATTTATTTTTGAAATCACACGCGGTTGATTTGTTTCTTGTGAATCTCGGCTGTAATTGTATTGTATTTTATTTTTTGTTTGTTTTCAAAGGAGTTCGTCGGGTTGTATTTAAACCTTTTAGATACTTCTGAGATATAGATATGGAATTTTTTTCTTTTGTTTTCTCAGTATTTTCTGCTTTAATGATTATAATTACTGTTAGTAGAGATGTTAGACGTAATAATTATAACGTCGTTCTAAATCCATTTTTTTGGTCACAGATATATCTGTTTTTCTATTTGGTCTTGCCTTCATTTTTTGTTTTCGATATAAATAAGTACTTTAACTGGAGACTTGAACTGTCTGATATCATCTTATCTAATTTGCTTATACTAATATTTACTCTCATAATATCAACCTTTTACACCTTTTGTCAGTCATCTAATAGAATACAAAATTATAATTCAAGTTGTGGTACTTTAATAACTTGTTTGTGGTGGTTGATTTTTATCTACTTGACGATCGTTTCATTTATTACGATTGTGAGTTTTGACTTTACACAAGTCTTTCTTTATGATGGCGAAGTAGAGGATAAATTTAAATTAAAGAATATCGCGTATTTTTGTATACTTATTTCAGTGTTTACATTTTTTAAGAATAGAAACTTTGTCTATTTTATACCATCGTTGCTAATTATATTGCTAGATGTGATTAATGGTTCTAGAACTATTGCTTTTATTGCGTTGGTTCCAATAGTTATATCGGTTTGTATTCATAAAAAAACTTTGTTTATAATTCCGGGCATGATTTTATTCAGTCTAATGCTTTTATTAGGAGTATTACGGAGTGATAATGTTGTTGGTGGTGTTCCTTGGTATTTGAATGCTATTGGTGAATTTAGAGAAACGTATATAACCTTGCCATTGTTTATTTCTCAAGTTGAATATGTTGGGCATGGTACGATTCTAAATTTGATAGGATCAGTATCCATTGGGCTTTTGTATATGTTCCGAGCTGACATTTCAGAATTGTATATTTTTGCTGGTAATTATATGGCCTTAATCATTAATCGGGGTTATGGCTTGGGCGCTAACATTTTGATTGAAAGTATCTATTATGGTTATTTTACCATGTTCTTGACTTTAATTGCTTTTCCATTGCTTTTACTTTCTTTTAAAAAACTTATCGATAGAAGTACGATATCAGTTGCAGTTGTATTTACCTCAGTAGTTGTTATTTTCTTACGTTTAACATTCAGGGAAGGACTATACCCCAGTTTAGGTGTTTTATTTCTTATTAGTCTTTTTTATATATTGCCGACATTTTACTTTAGAAATATTGTTTTTGCTAAATGTGGGAGGCGTTTTGAATAATTTAATTTTAAAAATTAATTCATCTATATGTATTCGACGGCAAAGAAATTTCAACAACTTCGATTTTCTAAGGTTATATTTAGCTCTAGCTGTTTTATGGCATCATTTTCATTATTTAGTAGGCCAGAGTTCAATTAATAGTGTTTTCAATGTTTTTGATCCAGAGACTGCTGTTCGATGTTTTTTTGTTATCAGTGGTGCATTGATTTGGAAGAGTGCTAAGCAAACCTCTAGTGCGTTATCATTTTTCTACAAAAGATTTTTTAGGATTTTCCCAGCTTATATCACAGTAATTATGATTTCTTCAATGATTTCTTTTTTCCTGTTTGATGCAAGTTTTAAATCCGTTTTTGATTATTTTGTATGGAATGCGACTACTTTAAACTTTATTCAACCTTGTATTGGTGATGTATACATTAACCATGTTTCATGTGCCCAAAATGGTTCTCTGTGGACAATTAAAATTGAGGTTTTATATTATATTTTTGTCCTAGTTTTATTTTATATTTTTAGTGGCAAGTCTTTCAAGATTTACTTTTTCACAGCTTTATTATCCTTTTTGTTACATGTTGTAGTTATATACTATGGATATTTGAATATCTTAAGCAATCTAATAAATCAATTACCTTTTTTGCTATTTTATTTCTTTTTGGGTTCGTTTTTAAATGACTTTTATTCTAGTTTAAAATCAAACTTAAATTTGTTAATATTTATTGTATTTTCTTATCTATACTATCTTGATGTTTTTTTCTATCCATTTTTTATAGTTTCATTTGTATTTCTAATTGCATATGCTCTTCCATTTAATCTTAATGTTAATCGTTTTGGTGATGTGTCTTATGGAATCTATATATATCATTTTCCAATAATTCAATTATTTGTTAGCATAGGTTTGTATAGCAGTTTTACTACAATTGAATCATTGTTATTTACTTGTTTACTTGTATTTTTTATTTCTTATCTTTCATGGTTTTTTATAGAAAAACCAAGTTTGAATTTTGCAAAAAAATTAAATAATTCACAAAAGGCTTAATTATGAAACGCATTTTAATTACAGGTGGTGCTGGCTTTATAGGTTCAAATTTATCGTTAAAGTTAGTCGAACTTGGTCATATAGTGACAGTTCTTGATAACTTATCACCTCAGATTCATGGTGATGATCCTGAACTATCACCACTTTATCTTTCGATTAAAGATAAAGTTAATTTTATCCATGGAACTGTTGAGTCACAAAGTGATTGGTTAACTGCACTTCAAGATATTGATACTGTTGTACATCTTGCTGCAGAGACTGGAACTGGTCAGTCAATGTATCAAATAAAAAAATATTCTGACGTTAATGTTGGTGGAAGTGCTATTTTATTAGATTTAATCGCTAATCAACCACATAATATTACTAAGATGGTCATTGCTTCATCTCGTTCTATATATGGCGAGGGTAAATACTCATGCGCCCAACATGGATTAGTTTATCCTATAGCTCGTAGGTCAGAAGATATGAAGTTAGGTGACTTTTCTGTAAAATGTCCGATATGTAATTTAAGTGTAGATCTGCTTGCTACCGATGAATCCAGTAAAATTCATCCATCATCAATATACGGTGTAACAAAACAGGTTCAAGAGCAGATGTTCATGATCACTGGCCAAAGCATTGGTGTTCCGACAGTTGCTCTACGATTCCAGAATGTTTATGGTGCAGGTCAATCATTATCAAACCCTTATACTGGTATTTTATCGATATTTTCAACCCGAATTAAGAATGGCAATAATATAAATATCTTTGAGGATGGTCTTGAAAGTAGAGATTTTATTTATATTGATGACGTTGTCGAATCTATTGTACTTTCCATTTTCAATGACAATTCTAATTTTCAGGTTTTTAATGTTGGATCTGGTATTTGTACAGATGTACTTACTGTTGCCAGAACACTGAAAGATATTTACAAATCTAATTCAATAATAAATGTTACTGGTAATTATCGTGTTGGTGATATACGTCATAATTTTGCTGATTTGTCTTTGATTAAAGAGAAGCTAGGGTTTGAACCTAAAATAGATTTCTTTACTGGAATAAATAAGTTTGCTTCTTGGGTTAATGAGCAAAATGTTCAGGTTGATTTATATGACCAATCGATCGCTGAAATGAAAGCAAAAGGTTTGTACAAATAATTTAATTAGGTTTAATCATGCTTGCAGGAAAAAAAATTCTATTTATTGCACCTTCATTTTTTGGGTATGAGAAAGATATCGCAGATGAATTATCATTGTTAGGAGCGGATGTCGATTATTTTGATGAACGTCCGTTCAATTCTTCTTTAGCTAAGATTTGTAATCGACTGAATTTCAAATTCTTCATTAAAAAAAACATATCAAAATATTATAATGATATTTTGTTTAAAAGCGAACACAAGGATTACGATTTCCTTTTTGTAATTTCGCCTGAAACTTTGGATAAAGCCTTTATTGACAATCTCAAGTTGACTAATACAAAAATCATTACAGTGCTATATATGTGGGATTCACTACGAAATAAAGCTAATGCTAGAAAAGTCATATCTTCATTTGATAAAGTGTTTACCTTTGATTCAACAGATATTAATGTAGGAACTGATATAGAGTTCTTACCACTTTTTTATAGTAGTGACTTTATGGTATCAACTTCCGATGAAATGAAATCTAGATATTATGTGTCTTTTATTGGTACCGTTCACAGCGATAGAGCTAAATTAGCTAAATCCATAATTGAGCAATATCAAGCGAAAGGTTATGAAACCTTCAGCTTTTTTTATTGCCCTAGCAAGCTTCTTTTTATACTGAAGAAATTTTTTACAAGAGAATTTGACTTTATATCTTTTTCTGATGTGTCATTTACACCTATGTCAAAAAAAAATATCAGAGATGTATTTTTAAGTTCTGATTCAGTTCTAGATATTCAACATCCAGATCAAACTGGTTTGACTATGAGAACGATTGAGATTTTAGGTTTACAAAAAAAGCTAATTACTACAAACACAAACATAATTAATTATGACTTCTTTGATAATAATAATGTACTCGTTATTGATAGGAATGCACCGGTATTACCTGAATCATTTCTTTTAAATAGATATGAGTCTCCACCTAATAATGTATATGTTCGGTATTCACTTCAGAGTTGGGTTAGAACAATCTTCAAAAAGGTATGAGCTTTGTATAAAAAAAAATCAGTGACTATAGATTCTAAAAGTGTTTTATTAACTGGCCCTACTGGATTTATAGGTTCTTATGTTAATAGTCTACTTGGTTATGAATGTGCTATTGCTACTAGGGAGTTGACTTGTAATCTAAAGAACCCAAGACAGTGTACTTTATCAGATCTTATTTCAACAAATAAATCATCATTATTTAAAAATGTTAATGTCGTTATACATTTAGCTAATTTAGCTCATTCTTCTGTTTATGATGCTTTAGAATTGCAAACTGTAAATGTTGATTTTACATTAAGTTTAGCAAGAAATGCAGCTAAACATAACGTGCAGCGTTTTGTATATGTCAGTTCGATTGTAGTCCATGGTAATAATAATTCACGATGCTACCCAAAAAGCAAGGTTAGCCCGATAGGGATATATGCACAGTCTAAATATAATGCTGAACTTGGCTTGAAGAAAATTGCTGATGAAACTGGTCTCGAAGTCGTTATAGTTAGACCAACATTGGTATATGGTCCGGACGCTCCTGGTAACTTTGGGATGTTGACAAAATTAGTTAGGAAGTTATCAGTGCTTCCATTTGGGGCTGCATATAATCGCCGAGATTTTATTGCTGTTCAAAATTTGGCGGATTTACTACTTACTTGTGCCTATCATCCTGATGCATCTGGGCATATTTTTCTAGCTAGTGACGGCGAGACAATTTCTATTAAAGATTTTGTAAATGCAATTGCTGATGGATTAGATAAAAAAGTTTATCAATTAGCAGTACCTTTATGTTTAATGCGTGTTGCTGGATATGTAACTGGTAATGCCGCTAAGTTCGAACAGTTATTTGGAAATTTAGAAGTGGACTCATCAAATCTAAACAAAATTTTAGGTTGGTTTCCTCCATATACTATAAAGCAAGCTATGGCTACTTTACGCGATGCAGGTAATAATTATAATGCTTAGATTTATTGATTTATTATTGGCTTTTTTGGGTTTATTATTGTTATGGCCAATTTTATTAGTAGTTACAGTTATTGGATTGTTCGACACAGGGAGTCCAATTTTTATTCAGACGCGTATAGGGAAAAATAAAAAACCTTTCAAATTGATTAAGTTCCGCACTATGCCCGTTGATACAATATCTATCGCAAGTCATTTAGTCAGTAACACATCGATAACTATATTCGGAAATTTCTTACGGAAAACTAAGATTGACGAATTACCCCAACTTATTAATGTTTTGAAGGGGGATATGAGTTTAGTTGGTCCACGGCCTAACTTATTTAACCAAGAAGAGTTGATTACTGAACGTGAAGCTTTGGGTGTTTATAATGTACTTCCTGGTGTTACGGGTTTAGCACAAGTTCAAAATATTGATATGTCTACTCCAAAACTTTTAGCTGAGACAGATAGACAGATGATAGATACTTTAAATATTAATAAATATTTTAAATATATCTTGATGACAGTGTCTGGTAATGGTTCAGGCGATGCAATTAAGTAAGCTAATAATTTACTTTGGGGATGAATCACATGCTCGTTAGTGAGGGTGAAGATCTTGAATCTGGAGTCGTTTGCCTTTTTAAAACATGTATTATTGAGTCAGTATGCTTGTGTCTGGGTATTTCTTTGTACTGAAGTCTATATGCTTTAGATGCGTAACTTCTGCTACACTAGCTTTCTTTCAGGTTAGTCAGATTCGTTAATGGCGAAACATCATGGCTAACTTTACCAATGTTAATTTCCCGGAGCAAAAAATGGAATGTTTGCAGTTCTTATTTTCGTTAACACGGTCCCAAAAACGCGCAGTTAGTGTCGTCATTGATTCAGCGTTTTTGGTGCTTGCATTTGTTTTCGCTCTACTGGTACGAGTCGACTCATTCGATGTATTAGTCCATGTTCAATATTGGGGACTTATTGCGTTAACCATTCCAGTGAGCATTGCAGCCTTTGTAAGATTAGGCCTTTATCGTGCTGTGCTGCGTTACATGGGCTCGCAAGCTTTCTTGGCTATTCTTGCTGGGGTTGGTATTTCAACCATAGCATTAGTTCTGTTTGCTTATTATGGAAACATTAACTTACCTCGTACGGTACCAATTATTTATGCTGCGTTTGCCTTGGTTTTAGTTGGTGGCCCCAGAATTATTATGCGTTCATTAGTCGTTGAAGGGATGAATCGTAAGGGAGAGCCAGTGATAATTTATGGCGCTGGCGTAAGTGGCCGTCAAACTGCTAACGCACTGTCTCAAAGTCATGAGTATCACCCCATTGCCTTTATTGATGATGATGAAAACTTGCAAAAAACAGTTATTCAAGGCCTACATGTCCATGCCCCACAAGAGTTACGTAGACTTATTAAGCAAAAAGCAGCGACTCGTGTATTGTTAGCTATCCCAAGCGCATCGCGATCACGCAGACAAGATATTATTAACCAGCTTGAACCGTTAATGGTTAAAGTCATGACGTTACCTGCAATGGCTGATCTCGTTAGTGGCGATAAGTTATTTAGTGATGTCAAAGAAGTGGATATTGAAGATCTTCTCGGGCGTGATAGCGTAGCCCCAAGACAAGATTTGTTAGCTGCCAATATTACCGATAAAGTGGTGATGGTTACAGGTGCTGGAGGCTCCATTGGCTCTGAGTTATGCAGGCAGATTTTAATACAGTCACCAAAAAAGTTAGTGTTGTTTGAACTATCTGAGTTTGCTTTGTACTCCATTGAACGGGAACTTATTGCGACGGCCAATGATTTAGGGCTTAACGTTGAAATATTTCCTATGTTGGGCTCAGTACAGCGTGAGCATCGAGTGTTGGCAGTAATGAAAGCCTTTAAGGTGCAAACTGTTTATCATGCCGCAGCGTATAAACACGTGCCTTTGGTTGAGCACAATGTGGTTGAAGGGGTACGCAATAATATCTTTGGTACCTTGTATACCGCTCGCGCGGCTATTGCAGCCAAGGTTGAAACCTTTGTGTTGATCTCAACCGATAAAGCGGTGCGCCCTACCAACGTCATGGGTACCACAAAGCGAATGGCTGAATTGGTGTTGCAAGCCTTGTCTAAAACTCAGTCTAATACCCGCTTTTGTATGGTTCGCTTTGGAAATGTGTTGGGTTCATCTGGCTCGGTAGTGCCATTGTTTCGAGCTCAAATTGCTAATGGTGGCCCGGTTACCGTCACTCATCCTGAAATCACTCGTTTCTTTATGACGATCCCTGAAGCCTCACAGTTAGTTATTCAGGCAGGAGCTATGGGCAAGGGCGGCGATGTATTTGTGCTGGATATGGGTAAATCGGTAAAGATTGTCGATTTAGCCGCTAAGATGATCCGTTTAAGCGGTTTTTCTGTACGTGATAGTCATGCTCCTGAGGGGGATATTGAAATCCAGTTTAGTGGATTACGTCCAGGTGAAAAACTGTATGAAGAGTTACTCATTGGTGATGATGTCACAGGCACTGATCATGAGCGTATCATGACGGCGAATGAATCATTTTTATTTTGGGCTGATCTCGAGCGCATTTTGAGTAAACTCGATACCGCTTGTCATGAGTTTAATCATGAACAAATCCGTGAGATTTTACTCGCAGCTCCTACAGGCTTTAATCCTACCGATGGAATCTGTGACCTTGTGTGGAAACAGAAGCTTAACTATGAAAAAACCATAGCTAAAGTGGTTAATCTGGTTTCTTAACTAATCAATGTGATTGGTTATTTTTTGATTTTAATGGATATAAAATGAAAGTAGTTATTCCCGTTGCTGGTCTTGGCACTCGTATGTTACCTGCCACTAAAGCTATACCTAAAGAAATGTTACCTTTAGTTGATAAGCCATTAATTCAATACATAGTGGATGAATGTGCTCGGGCTGGGATCAACGAAATCGTACTGGTAACTCATGCCAGTAAAAATTCGATTGAAAACCACTTTGATACTTCTTACGAATTAGAAGCGCAGCTGGAAAAGCGGGTTAAGCGTCAGTTACTTGATGCAGTACAAAGCATTTGCCCTAAAGGCGTCACCGTTATTCATGTTCGTCAAGGTGAAGCCAAAGGGTTAGGCCATGCGGTGTTGTGTGCCCGCCCTGTGATTGGTAATGAGCCATTTGCAGTCGTGTTGCCGGATGTGATTTTAGATGAATACACAGCCAATCAATCAAGTGAAAACTTAGCGGCAATGCTGGCGAGATTTAAGCAGAGCAACGCTAGTCAAATTATGGTGGCGCCTGTTGCTCCGCAAGACGTCAATAAATACGGAATTGCTGATTGCCAAGGCGAAGGCTTATGTGGTGGCGAGTCAGTAAAAATTCATCGCATGGTTGAAAAACCTAAGGTTGCTGAAGCGCCATCGAATCTAGCTGTGGTTGGTCGCTATGTACTTTCTGAAAGTATTTGGCCTTTGCTAGAAAAAACCCCTTTAGGTGCTGTCGATGAAATCCAACTGACAGATGCCATTGATATGTTGATTGCGAGCGAAACAGTTGAAGCTTTCCATATGACAGGTAAATCTCATGATTGTGGCGACAAACTTGGTTATATGACAGCGTTTGTTGAGTATGGTCTGCGCCATCCACAATTTGCGCAAGACTTCAAAACGGCTGTGGCTAAGTTAGTGCAGGTGTAAACCTGGCAATCCAGACGCCAATGACTTAACTAGCCTTAATGTCTGCAATCTTAAGCTAAATGGTGGATTAAGAACCAACAGTTACATTGCTAGATTGTTTGATAAGCAGTTAATATACACCAAGCCCGATAGCTTCAATCGGGCTTTTTTTTACTTTTTTGTTCCTGATGGACGACAGCGTTACAGATTTACTTACGCAATTAGCTTATTAGGCCAAGCCTTCACTTTGCATCAATGAATCAAACGCCTGACCATCAGTCCTTGAAGCATTGGCGACATAAGGCGCATAAACCACAAACAGTAGCCTGGTATCACTGTGGTCTAGCAACAATGTCGTTTCAATTTGTTGGATAATCGGCGCCAGTATTAAGCAATATGATGCCGTTTTCATCACTACCTATTGATAGTGCTGGTGCTAGATTGATAGCCTCTTTATATTAATGGGTTATAAAAAAGCGCTGAAGAATAAGAGAGGTAACTAATGACACTCGGTCGTAATGATTCTTGTCACTGTGGAAGTGGTAAAAAGTATAAACGCTGTTGTATGGATAACGCGTCTAAACAGCATGCGCAAGTATTTGATGATGTTGAAACTATGCTGGCGATGAATCCACATTTGTCCCTCGATGAACTCAACGTCGCGTTGCAACACAAAGTACAGGATCGCAATAACCACCCGCATCCAGATTTTTGTGGCGTGACGCCGATGCAAATGACTAACTGGCTCTATGCGCCTTTTGATGAATTGCAGTGGGTGTCCATCAGTACGCCAGACGAACTTTCTTTTAGCCCGGTAATGCGCTATTTAGCACTGATCCTTGATGAAGCCATGCAAAATGAAGGGAGTATTAAAGCAACCACCAAAGGCAACTTACCGACTAAATTAGTTAAACAAGCCAGTGAGTTATTACCTGAGTTTGCCGTTTCTCAATTCTCAATAAATATTAGTATCAGTGAGTTTGCAGGCAGTAATGAAGACAAATTTAATGCCTTGCACTACACACGAGTCTTGGCTGAAATTGCCGGCATTATTTACCGACGCAGCGGCCGTTATCATGTTAAAAAGTCAGCGGCAAAACAATATCAGACTCAAGGTATACACGCATTTTTCAAACCTATGCTAGAAGCCGCAATCAGCAAATATAACTGGGGGTACTTAGATAGCTTTGAATACGATGTGGATTTACGTACGTTTTGGTTGTTTATGTTGTGGCGCCTACAAAGCCATAGCAGTGTGGATAAACTTATTGAAGAGGTCATAACAGCTTTCCCTGATCTGTTGCTGGCACCCTCAGCCGACGATTACTTCTCCCCTGAAAAGAATTTGAGTATGGTCATTGAATCGCGATTTATTAAGCGCTTTCTACAGTTCTGGGGATTTATTATTATCGATCCAAGTCGTTATTTACACGATGAATCTATCGCCAAAATAGTACAGCTCCAGCCATTGTTAAGGGACACTTTTCAATTCAGCATAAATTCGTAAAGGTCATCGCGAGCGCATATCAATCAGTTTCATCACATCCGCCAAGAATGTGATACTTGGCGTTTTATCTTCCTGAATATGACTTCGAGTTGCGGTGCATATTTGAGAACCCAAGGGTTCAAGGTTGAGTGGTCAAAATGGATATTTCGCTCAGTTATATCTCCTCAACTTCCCAGTAACTGAGTTTGTAGGCCAAATAATAGCGAAGGGCCTGCATGATGATATCCGATGGATAATGTCGCCCAGAGAAGTTAAGTATCATGCCGTGGATGCTCCAAATTAATGCCTGAACATCATCAACACTTTAATTTACTTGGTCAACTTTGCGACAGAACCGCTGGAAAGACTCACTCGCTCAGGAAGTACGCTAAACGTGGATGGAAACCGTCAAAGTGCCGCAGTCAGAGCTATTGAACGACTAAACGGAATGGATGCTCAGAAATTACGCCAGGAGGCGATGGAAGAAATTTCGGTGAATAATTGATTTGATTATTCACCGTATCCGTGTGTGCTAAATTGTTGTTTGGTTCGGGATGGCCTGAAATAAGAGGCCATCCTTTTTGCTCACAGGAATAGTTACTTTACTGCTAACTAACTATCGAGCCGCAAGTTTTCTTGTATTTCATCTATCAGTATTTTTGGTACATCCCATTCCTCAGCAAGCTGACGCCAAGTTTGTTCTGGTCTAATCCCATCGGACACTTAATTTTGAGACACTATGGTCAATAAATTAAGAGGTCTATATGAGTCTGAAGAAATCACATAAGAGTTACCCGCAGGCATTTAAAGATGAAGCCGTCTTGATGGTGCTAGAACAAGGTTATAGCGTTGCCGATGCGGCAAAGTCTCTTGGAGTTAGCACGAGCTTGCTTTACAACTGGAAGGAAAAACACGAAGCCCTGCAACAAGGCACCGCCTTCGACTCAAAGCAACCCAGCGACGCGCTTACAAGGTGACGACACAGCGAAAACACTCAGATGCTGTGGCTGATGACCTGCTAAACATGAACTTTAACCCAGTATCGGCTAATGAGGTTTGGGCGGGTGACGTGACCTATTTAAAGACAGGTGAAGGTTGGATGTATTTGGCTGTGGTGATGGATTTATATTCACGCCGGATTGTTGGGTGGCACATAGACAAACGCATGACTACAGATTTGATATCCAAGGCATTAATAAAAGCCTACAACCTGCGCCAACCGGCCAGAGGGCTGGTATTTCACCGTGACCGAGGTTCGCAATATACCAGTAAGCAGTTCGGCAGGTTGCTATCGAGCTATGGTATTCAAGCCAGCATGGGTGATGTGGGTGCATGTTGGGATAATGCCGTTGTTGAGCGTTTCTTTGGTAGCTTGAAACACGATTGGATTTTTAAAGTTGCTCAACCAACAAGGGATTTTATGAAGCAAGATGTGACGGCTTACATTAAATATTACAACTTGGAGCGACTTCATTCTGCTAATGACGATCTGTCACCTGTAGAGTTTGAGAATTCTCAAGTAAAAGTGTCCATTTTGGGTTGACCAGTACAGAAACTGAAGGTCAGTGAATACCGACCTTCACTGTGGTGATTATCGGGTTGATGTTGATCCAACACAGTTCATGGTAAATGTTGATGTCATGTTGTAATTACCCGCAGTGAGCAATGCGCCATTGAGAATATGTGGCGCATGGGGATATAACGTCATTACTAAGCCAGTAATTTTATCACTACCACCAAGGATGGCTTCTACTGTATCTTCCAAAATGACCTTCTCGTTGGATGGCTGGATAGAGCCAGGCATGCCGTCAGCGTCGGTAGCTGTGGTGATTTGGCTAACGTTGGCCACCCAAACTGTTTTCTTTTTTTCAATTACCGCACCCTTGCCAGAGTTTGACACGGAGATCTTAAAATTAGTATTGAAATTCGATGTTGCAGTGATAGCTACAGTATCCTCAGCGGTGTTTTCGCCGAAAACAAATTCAGTCGTGTCATCTGTCATGATAAAACCACACAATTCTGGAACTTCGTGTACAACCGTTAGAGAACTGCCAACTTGATTGGATCCCCCTGGCGCGATATCGTTAATGGCGGCAGCGTTAAAAGAGGCTGCAATGATCAGCATAGTAAGCATTGATTTAGTCATGATAATTACTCTAATTAATGGATGTTGAGTGGGTTTGGAATATTTAAGCTACGCAAGTTTTGTTGTTGTTTTAATATTGCGAGTTCTTCTTTTAATCGTTGAAGTTCTAGCTTTTGAAACTCAACTTCATTGTTATACATGGCTGAGCAATCAAGCCTTTTACTGCCGCCAAAGTTAATGCTAATACCAACTTTGGCGCCTTTATCTTCAACTGGTAAATTACCGTAGTAACGATTACTTTCTTCTGAATAGACATCGGCGGTCAGATTGATGTGGCCTTTACTATTACTTTGACATTCAGCGCCAGAAGCGGTTCTTACTCGGTCGTAGGCTGCAGTGCTAAAGCTTGCTGCAAGTATGAGTAGGGATAATATGTTTTTACAGTAGTACAAACTTGCGTTCTCACAGTATTGGTAAGGTTGTCAGATAAAGTACAAATTTCATTGATCGCAACCTTATCTTTTAAGTTGCGTACTAAGGTTTTAAGTTTCACTGATTCATGGGCTTTTAAACAGTAACGCTCAGGTGTTGGTTGGTTATTCTGTAATTTGACGTAGCACATGGGCTTGTTGTACATATTGGTTAATGTATTCTCTACTTGTGTAATTTCACTCAATACATTTTGTTTAATTTCACTAGGGTATTGGCTGTGTGCATTTACATGTAAGCTAAGCAATACGATTAACCCTGCTACTAATCTTTGTATACACATTGTTGCTCATGAATGGCTAATCAAACCGGCATGATAGAAGGTTAAGTTAAATTAATCAAGGTGATTACTAATTAATAAATAATTAGTCTGAAGTGTGGCGAATATTAATTGTAAATACATAGTCGTTATAATCAACATTTATATTCTGAAAATTATTGTTGGTATATTTAATCATCATTTAGTGTCGAGTCTATACTATTATCTCGCTACTCATCTGTTGTTGTCATATATAATATTGTTCTCTTATTGTGCTCAAGGTAATAAATTATAAGGCAGGCGTTGGCTTTGTTGTTGTCGAATATCGGTTGTGATAGTTGCTTGGTTGCTCGTTGTTTTTATTTTTGGTAGGCAGATGCCATCGATCGTCAAGTTATTGACGGGCTTATAATGGCGCTGGCAATATTGTTAATATCCCTCGTGGTTGAGTTAAGGGTTCAATCCGGGAATTTTGAAGGTGCACTCAGGCTTTGTCCTGGGCTTAGCCATGCAACCTCGGGTGGTTAACATGGTTGCTGCCACAAGCGGCACAGGGCGAACATTTCATCATCGGTGTTTGCCATTTATTCTGACTCAGATGAACGATAAATTACGCCGACGAATAAGTGTTGGAACATTGATTAACCATAGCGTTTAATCACGTGGTTATTGGGCGCTCAAAGTGTTCTTTTAGTGGCAGCGTTGTGAGAAGAGTGAGGTGTTACTGTGACATGGCAAATGATAAACTGTCGCGGCATGCTCCCTTGAGATCCTGCGTTCGCATTTTATTGTCAGGTTAACTATGAAATTTTTGGTCACAGGTGGCGCGGGGTTTATTGGCTCTGCCGTCGTTAGGCATATCATCCACAATACCCAAGATAGCGTCATTAATCTTGATAAGCTGACATATGCCGGCAATATTGAATCGCTAATCAGTGTTGATAACAATCCCCGATACGCGTTTGAGCAGGTCGATATTGCTAACCGAGCTGAGCTAGATAGGGTGTTTGCCCTGCATCAACCTGATGTGGTAATGCATTTGGCAGCAGAGTCGCATGTTGATCGCTCCATTAGCGGCCCTAATGATTTCATTCAGACGAATATAGTTGGCACTTACACGTTATTAGAAGCCGCGCGCCACTATTGGCGTGAGCTCGACGTTAAACGCCAAGCTATGTTTCGTTTCCATCATATTTCGACCGATGAAGTGTATGGTGATTTACCACACCCAAACGATAATGCTGAATGTTTAATGGTGAATGATGAATTAAACCATCCAACACTCAACATTCAACATTCAACATTGCCTCTTTTTACTGAGACCACATCCTACGCCCCTAGTAGCCCATATTCTGCGTCTAAAGCCGCGAGTGACCACTTAGTGCGGGCTTGGCAACGCACTTATGGTTTACCGACAATTGTCAGTAACTGCTCTAATAACTATGGCCCTTATCATTTTCCTGAGAAGCTCATCCCTGTGGTGATATTGAATGCGCTCGCAGGTAAGCCGTTACCTATTTATGGTAAAGGTGATCAAATTCGTGACTGGTTATTTGTCGACGATCATGCGCGGGCACTGTATAAAGTCGCCACCGAAGGGGCTGTGGGCGAAACCTATAATATTGGCGGCCATAATGAGAAAGCTAACATTGAGGTGGTGCAAACCATTTGCCGTTTGCTCGACGAGTTGGCACCGAACAAACCCGCCGGAGTTAACCAGTATCTTGACCTCATCACTCATGTGAGCGATCGCCCCGGGCATGATGTTCGCTATGCGATTGATGCATCTAAGATTGAACGTGAGTTAGGCTGGAAGCCAGTAGAAAGCTTTGATAGCGGTATTCGTAAAACCGTTGAATGGTATCTCAATAACCATCAATGGTGCTCGCGAGTATTAGATGGCTCATACTCTCGACAGTCTGGTGGCGCTAATTAATGGTTTTTGCCTCACAGCAAGCTTTAGAGCCTGACATTTGAAGTATCTTTGTGGCAAATGCTTTGAGCCTAGAATTAAAACCTAACACCTAACACTAAAATCGAGTAACTTTGGATTGAGTAATCTATGAAAGGTATTGTCTTAGCTGGCGGCTCTGGAACGCGCCTTTACCCATTAACTCGGGGGGTCTCTAAACAGCTGTTGCCCGTCTATGATAAACCGATGATTTATTACCCATTATCAACATTAATGTTGGCGGGTATTCGTGATATTTTAGTCATCACCACCCCAGAAGATAATGCCAGTTTCCAACGATTATTAGGCGATGGTAGCGAGTTTGGGATCCATCTGGAATATGCTGTGCAGCCAAGTCCGGATGGAATTGCACAAGCCTTGATTATTGCTGAAGATTTTATTGGCCAAGATAATGTGTGTTTAATTTTGGGGGATAATATTTTCTTCGGTCAATCATTTAGTGTCACCCTTAGTAACGCCGTTAATAAACGCCACGGGGCGACCATATTTGGTTATCAAGTGAAAGATCCAGAGCGATTTTGAGTGGTGCAATTTGATCTTAATATGAACGCGCTATCCATTGAAGAAAAGCCGGCCGTTCCACAATCTAATTATGCGGTTACCGGGCTCTACTTTTTTGATAATCGCGCCATTGATTTCGCTAAGTCACTCACCCCATCAGCAAGGAATGAGCTTGAAATTACAGAGCTAAATCAGTTGTATTTGCATGATAACAGTCTAACAGTCGAACTGTTAGGTCGAGGGTTTGCTTGGCTCGATACTGGCACTCACCAAAGCCTGCATCAAGCCTCCAGTTTTGTGCAAACCATAGAAAGTGTTCAAGGCTTAAAAGTGGCTTGCCTTGAGGAAATCGCTTGGCGCAATGGCTGGTTGACGGATGAGCAAGTGCTAACACTCGCGCAGCCGATGCTGAAGAATGAATACGGTCAGTATTTGACGCGCTTAGTGCATGAGCATAAACAAAGGTTGTGAATGGATGCGTGTATTAATCACTGGATGTCAGGGGCAAGTCGGCTGTTACCTCACCGAGCAACTGAAAACCAGTCACAACTATACGGTATTGGCGCTGGCTCGCAATGACCTTGATATTACCGATAGAGGTGCGGTCAACGCTGTGGTGGCTGAGTTTAGGCCGACTATTATTGTTAATGCAGCGGCGTATACGGCGGTTGATCAAGCGCAAATCGAGAGTGAGTTGGCTTATGCGGTGAATTGCGATGGTCCCAAATTCCTAGCTGAAGCCGCGCAGCAGGTCGGCGCGGTAATCCTTCACATTTCAACGGACTATGTGTTTGATGGCAGTAAGAATGGTGAATATCTGGAAACTGATGTCACTATGCCACTCGGGGTCTATGGCGCCAGTAAACTGGCCGGAGAGCAGGCAGTAGCGCAAGCCTGCACTAAACATATCATTCTGCGAACGTCTTGGTCGTTTGGGATCCATGGCAATAATTTTGTTAAAACCATGCTGCGCTTGGGTGTCAGTCGAGACAGCGTAAGTATTGTTGATGATCAGTTTGGCGGCCCCACGTATGCGGGGGATATTGCTCAGGTGCTAATTTGTATGGCCATGCGGATAGCCAAAGGCGATGCAGTCGAATATGGGGTGTATCATTATTCAGGCATGCCCTATGTAAGCTGGTACGAGTTTGCCGCAATAGTGTTTGATGCCGGCTATGCTCAAGGGATAATCACAGCTAAGCCTCATATTGTGCGCCTTAGCAGCGCACAATACCCAAGGTTAGCGCAGCGGCCTAAGAACTCACGATTAGATAACACTAACATACGCACTCACTTCGGTATTGAACCTAGTGATTGGCTGGTGGCGTTGCAAAGCTTAGAGCGCTATGTGTGAACAATAATTGGCATTGCAAGTGTGTGTGCAAAGAGCCCTTAATGATGAAATACGATTAACGATGAAGATTATTAATACCCGCATTCCAGAGGTGAAAATCATTGAGCCTAAGGTGTTCAGTGATGATCGTGGTTTTTTTATGGAAACATGGAATCAAGCTCAGTTTGAGCAAGCAGTGACAGGTAAGCCTTGTCACTTTGTGCAAGATAATCACTCGCGCTCGTGCCAAGGGGTTCTTCGGGGGTTGCATTATCAAACTGAGCACAGCCAAGGTAAGTTAGTCAGAGTGATCACGGGTGAAGTGTTTGATGTGGCTGTCGATTTGCGCCTATCGTCCCCCACTTTTGGCCAGTGGGTGGGCGTGACTATTTCTGCAGACAATGGCCGCCAACTGTGGATCCCACCAGGCTTTGCCCATGGCTTCTATGTTCTTAGCCAGCAGGCAGAATGTGTGTATAAGTGCACTGACTATTACCATCCGCAATCTGAGCAGTGTATTGTCTGGAATGACTCAGAGGTAAAGATTGAGTGGCCGTTAGTAGCTGGCCCCTTGTTATCGACAAAAGACGCGCAAGGTGTGAGCTTTAGTGAAGCCATAAAATTTTCTTAAGATACATGGGCTCTGATCCACTAAGCTAATGAAATAATTTTATTCAAATTTTTGCTCGTTATCTGGCGATATTGATGTGACTTTATAGAATGCTGTTGGATTATTGACAAATTAATGAGAATTCCGGCGGTCATTTCGGAATGTGAATTTTTTCAACTGTCAAAATGAAAGCCTTGAAAATAATCAAATGGGAGCGAATAAGTCAATAAAAAGTCATTTTTAGATTGAACCTTTTCAGCAACAAGTTTGACGCCACTTTCATTTAACAAATAGAGTTCATCGATAAAATTATTGTAATCATTGTTTATGCCTAGTTTTATATCATCCATGTCTATTTTAACGTAAGTATAATCATGAATGAAATGATGTGTTTTCTTAATCGATGAATAGTCGTCGGCAGCAAAGGAGATATCGTCAACAATCATTTTGTAAAACGTTTGCTTTATGTTTGGCATCTTGTTGAATTGTCTTTCAGTGATCTCGAAAACAATATCCCAATTGTGCTGGTTAAGTTTTTTACTACTACTAGTCAGTATATCTACAATGTTGTCATCTAATAGTAGATATCTGTCCACATTCAAAAAAACTTTATTCGTCCCTACATTTAAATTACCTATGGTTTGTAAAATATTCATTAGTTGATGTCTTATTAATTTCTTCCCTTCCTCAGTGTCTAAATTATCAAAGTATTCTTCTATTGAGTTAACTCCAGTGCTGATAATAGGTCTAGAAAGAATTTCTACTGCATGTAGACTTCCTTTTCTGTCTATAATCTCTTGATAAATATAATAGTGTTTACACTTGATCTTTATGCAATTTAAATCAGAAAACATACATTTATTACACATACTACGTTTTATTAAATCAAACATCACAGCCTCCTTTGAAACGTAGATGCTATATTGATTATGCAGCAAACACTAAAAAAACAACAGATCACACGATAAGCGTCAATTAAATGACCAAATTTAACCATTGCTTAACTGTTCGGTGCGATAACTTACGTTACCATGATGTTTCTGTGAAGGTGTTGATGTATCTCAAAATCGAGGGTGTTGTTGCTTCTGCACGTCTTGGTAGTGTTCATAATTCTGTGTCATTTCAGTAAAATATTCAAAAACAGGAATGACACATGACCCAACCTTTTAACTTCGAACAAGCCCTTAAAGATCTGCAATCAGGTAAAAGCCTCACAGGTAAAGACAGCATTCTTGGCCCACTGATCAAGCAACTCACTGAAGCGGCTCTCCAGGCTGAGCTTGAGCAGCATTTAGCGCATGATCCTCTGCCTAATCGTAAAAATGGCAAAACCCCTAAGACCATTAAGCATCCGTCCGGTAACTTTGTGTTAGACGCGCCTAGAGACCGCAATGGCACCTTTGAGCCTCAGTTGATTAAGAAAAATCAAACTACGCTAACCGATGAAATCGAACGTAAAGTGTTGTCGATGTTCAGTATAGGTATGAGCTATCGCGATATTAATCAACATGTTGAAGATATGTATGGGATCAATGTGTCTAACGCAACGGTAAGCGCCATCACCGACAAACTCATCCCCGAACTTAACGCGTGGCAACAGCGCCCATTAGATAGCCATTATCCTATCGTTTGGCTTGATGCGATACATTATAAAGTCAAAGAGGATGGGCGTTACGTCAGTAAAGCCGTTTACACATTGTTAGCGCTTAATATGAAAGGAAAAAAGGAAATTTTAGGGCTTCACTTGTCCGAAAATGAAGGCGCTAATTACTGGTTATCGGTGCTGACCGATCTTAATAATCGTGGTGTAAAAGATATTCTTATCGCCTGTGTTGACGGCTTGACCGGTTTTCCTGAGGCCATAGCCAGTATCTTCCCTCATACGGAAACACAGCTATGCGTTATCCACCAGATCCGCAACTCAATGAAGTATGTCGCCTCAAAAAATCAGAAAGCGTTTATGGCTGATTTAAAGCCTGTGTATCGAGCCGTGAGTAAAGAAGCCGCAGAGATGGCATTGGACGAACTGGAGGCCAAATGGGGTGATGCTTATCCGCTGGTAATCAACTCTTGGCGTCGCAAATGGCATAATTTGTCTCATTATTTTAAGTACCCAGAACATATCAGGAAAGTGATTTACACCACCAATGCAGTTGAGGCTGTACATCGCCAATTTAGAAAGCTCACCAAAACCAAAGGTGCTTTTCCTAATGAAAATAGCTTGTTGAAGCTCCTTTACGCAGGCATATTAAACGCCTCAGATAAATGGACCATGCCAATCCACAATTGGAGCCTTTGTTTATCTCAGTTAGCGATTTATTTTGAAGGACGTTTAGATAGCGTGCTGGAAATTTAAAAATTAGCCTGACACAGAATTTTGAACGCCCTCAACGTCTTAAATAATTGCATTTCTCAATGTCGATACGTTTTCGGCAGAGGAAGCGTTGTCGAGCAAATCTTAGATACAGACGTTGTTGCCCCAAATACTTTATTGAATGAAACGGCTTATATCCTAATTAGTCTTCTTAGTTTTATGTGCAGACACACTAGAAGTTGATGCAATACTAGCGAGTAGTATTTGTCTTTCACGCCTTTTCAATGCGATGCTTGTCGTTTTATTGCTGCCTTCTAGAGAGATATAGTCAAAATTACTGTTACTGTTGGTGTTTTAGCTGGTGTTTTGTGCGTCTACCACTAAATCCGCGGTAATTTCTGGTATTTGAAAACATAAGTCAGTAGCATTAATCCTATTTGTTAGTGTTTTATCCAGGTGTCCCTTGTTTACTGCCATGCATACTGCTACTCAAACTTCGCCCGCGTTTCCGGTTACCGTTGCTCAGCTTAATGGTGCGTTTTCGCCGCAATCCATTGTGAGGGCGTATGAATATGTGCGCTTAGGCAAGGTGGTAGAATGCGTTGCTAATAATGATTTCAGTAATATCACCGGCATAGTCTCTGGCAGTCATCATTCTTCTTATGAGCAGGAAATTTCTCTATATCGCTCTGCCAATAAACCCATCATTAATGGTTACTGCTCTTGCCCTGTGGCTCATAACTGTAAACATGTCGCTGCAATTATTATTCAGTTAATTCAGCGCAGTGCACCGCAAAACGTGGTTAAAACTAGCCCGCTAGATCACTGGTTAAAGCAATTAAGCTGCGATGATGTGGATTCAATTGAGCGCGGCCAAGAGCTATCAAAAGTGCTCATTTTTGTATTGGGCACAGATAAGCTTGGCGCTTATGTGGAGCTACGTCATACAAAAATTGGCAAAAAGGGCGTGTTAGGCAAGGGCACTAAGATAACCCTCACAGATTTTAAAAGTGCACTGCCGTATTGGTTAACTAAAGCGGATAAACAATTAGTGCAATGGTTGCTGTCAGCGGCCACTCATACAGGACGGTTACCACTTGAAGGCGAACTTGGACAGTTTATCTTACCCAAATTGATTGCGACTCAAAGATTATTCTGGGAAAACTGCCGCGAGCCTCTTGCCTTATGCGCGTCAGCTAAGTTAGTGACCCAATGGCAAATGCTTGATAATCAAGATTATCAGCTGCAATTAGTGTTAGATGCGAGCGAATCTTGGGAGTTGATTGCCACAGAGCCGCCTATTTATATGGATCTTAATCGTAATCAGTTAGGCCTAATCACGACCCCAATAAATGGCGAATTGTTGCTAAAGCTGCTGCATATGCCAAGTGTGGGCACTAACAAGATGACAGAGGTTGGCTTAGCATTAAGCCGCTATGTCCCGCTCCCTAGTCTAAATTTGCCGGTCAAAATCAAGTTGGCCGAGATTTCATGCGCTGTGCGCCCCCGCTTAACTTTTACCTCGGTAACCAATCTCGATGGCAGCTTGCACCCCGTCGCCAAGCTTGATTTTATCTATGGCACTTATGCTGTCAGTTCCCCCGCAAAAGCAGAAGCCATAACTTTGATCTCTAAAGGCAAGAGCCACGCCAATATTCGCCGCCAACTCACGGCAGAACATGAGTATCTGCAGCAAGTACTGGCGCTTGGGTTTAGCGAGAACACACATTTTCACACTAAAGAAGTGAATTTCAGTTTAGGTGAGTTGCCAAAGTCTACTGAGCCTTGGCTTGCGGTTATTGATAACCAAGTGCCTGAATTAATTGAGGCTGGTTTTGAAGTGGTGACCAGTGATGAGTTCAGCTTAAACCTGTATTCACCAACGCTGCAATTACAGGTGGAAGAACCCACCAATGATTGGTTTTCACTGGCGTTAAGTGCTGATATAAATGGCGCTGAACTGGATCTTATTCCACTCATCAAGCAATGGGTCAATCAATACGGTGAGCCTAAGGATAATCAGACGTTAGTGCTAGAAACCCGTGAAGGCGAGCGCCTTCAAGTGGCGGCTAAGCAAGTGAAACCGCTGATTAATATTATGCTGGAGTTTTTGCATAGGTCAGATGAGCAAGTGAGTTTACCTATCAGTCGGGTGAACGTGCTTAATTCATTACCGCTTGAAAATGTTCAAGTTAATTACAGTGAGCGCCTTGGCGAGCTAATGACTAAGCTCAGCACCTTTTCAGAAATTGAAGCTGTGGAGCCGCCACAAGGCTTACAAGCAGAGCTGCGTGATTATCAGCGCGCTGGCTTAAATTGGCTGTGTTTTTTAAAGCAGTACGGCTTTGGCGGCATTTTGGCTGATGATATGGGACTAGGTAAAACCTTGCAAACGCTGGCGTTTATTTATCGCGAGCAGCAACTAAGCCCTGCTAATAAGACCTTAATTGTGTGCCCAACCAGTTTGCTGGGTAATTGGCAACGTGAAGCCGCGCGCTTTACGCCGGATTTACAAGTGCAAGTTCTGCATGGCAATAAACGCAAAGCTCAGTTTGAAAATCTGGAAGATGCCGATGTCATCATTACCAGTTATCCATTAATTCAGCGTGATAGCGATTTTTACCTTAAGCAAAAATTTGATTTATTAGTGTTAGATGAAGCGCAGCATATTAAGAATGCCAAAGCTAAAGTCACGCAGTTGTTAGCAGCAATGACGGCCACTATGAAGTTGTGTCTATCTGGCACGCCGATGGAAAATCACCTAGGTGAACTTAAATCCTTAATGGACTTTGTGCTGCCAGGGTTACTGGGTGACTCTAAGAGCTTTAATCAATACTTTAAACAAGCTATTGAAAAAGATGGCGACACTCAAAGGGTGCAGCAATTAGGCCAGCGTATTGCTCCCTTTTTATTGCGCCGCACTAAACAGCAAGTGGCCAGTGAACTACCTGAAAAAACCGAGATAGTTTGTTACTTAGCGCTTGAGAAAGATCAACGTAACTTATATGAAAGCATACGTGTGTTGATGGAAAAGCGCGTTAGATTGCTGTTTGCTGAAAAGGGCATGGCTAAGAGTCATATTGAAGTCCTCGATGCCTTGCTTAAATTGCGTCAAGCCTGCTGTGACCCAAGATTAGTCAAGCTTGAGCAAGCGCAGCAGGTGCACTCTAATGCTAAGTTGGCTTGGCTGCAGCAGCACTTGCCAGAAATGATAGAAGAAGGGCGTAAGATTCTTATCTTTAGTCAATTTACCAGCATGCTTGATCATATTGAAGACTGGTTACATGTGGCTGATATTCGCTATAGCAAGCTCACTGGCAAAACTAAATTCAGACAAGATGAGATAGATAAATTTCAAACCGGCGACAGCTCAGTATTTCTTATCAGCTTAAAGGCGGGTGGCACAGGGTTAAATTTAACCGCTGCCGATACTGTGATTCATTTTGACCCTTGGTGGAACCCCGCCGCTGAGCGCCAAGCCACAGATAGGGCCCATCGCATGGGCCAAGAAAAACCTGTGTTTGTGTATAAATTAATTGCTGAAGATACCGTTGAAGAGAAAATCCAGCTGATGCAAAGCCATAAACAAGGGCTCGCCGATAGCATATTGACTGAAGATAATTTAGGACTGTGGCAAGGCGATCGCAGTGATTTATTGGCCTTGTTCAATTAATGGTAAGTGATAGGGTGCGCATATCGGCAATATGTTGATGGTTAATTGCAAAAGGTTACATATTTTTTGCTGGATTAATCAATATTTAGTATGTCTGGAATTCTAAATTTTTAATGTTTAAGTTAGACAGATATTACTGGCACAAGTGCTCTAAAATAAAAATCTCTTCAGTTTTTAATTTATCTATAGTTGGTGAAGTGAGTTCTTGAATACGAATGTTTGAATATGCTGCGCAAGCGTTTTGTTTATTGTTTTGCACTTGGGTGGATAGTGCTGATAATTGTTGTCGGTATTTCGATATGGCACTAATATTTTTTTCAGTTCCGCATGTTTCATTGGCCATTTGTTTGAGTTGATGAATTATTATTGACGAATCAGATGCGATAATTAGGGCCTCTTTAGGATGGTTCCCATATGAAACTTTTTTAATGTCCTTATGGCGTTGCAAAGCTAGATTATTGATCGCTGTTTCAAAAGGTTCCCAGCATGTTGTTTGATCGTTGTTGGTCATGACACTTGCTTTTTGATTGTTGTTAATGTGTTTTTGTAGGCTGTAATAACTTGCAAAAAAACGTGTGATTTCATCACCGGACAATACTTTGTCGAGAGCCTTAATATTATGTTTTAAATCTTGTTCTTGAACGTTATTAATTTTACTAGAAGAGTTTGGGGATGAACTGCATGCATTTGTTAATATTGTCAACATTAAAAGTATATATAATTTCATTTGAGGCTCTAGTAAGTTATAAGAGGTGGGTATGCTGATGCTCGACAATATACACCTTGACGTAAACCAATAAAATATCAGCATCAATTATTTAAACCTTTATCACAAAGTTGGCTTTTGTAAATAGCTGTGGATTTACTATTTTTAAAAACCACCACATCAATCCAGTTGTAAATGATGCATTTTTAGCACTACTTTCAAATTGAGATGTAATTGAATATAGCACTAAGCTTGTTGTCTCGATAAAGTTCAGGTGTCAAGTTGTCAGCTTCTGATTATTTTCTGTGGATTTTTGTGGGAAGAGGCAGAGATTTTGTTGATGCTGACCAATTAAGCGACATCGGGGAAGCATTGATGGCCATATTTGCGCAGATCTGTTATCATAGTAGAGTATTTATTTCGCAGGCGCTAAATAATAAGTAGCTAATATATGGCTGTGATTTAAAATTTTAACATAGTATTTAGTGATACGACGAACGGTAATTGTTTTATAAAAACAACCGTTGAGTGAATGCATTTTTATTTTTTGTTGGCATTAACTGTGAATGTATTTGCAGTTTCGATTTCTCTTATTTTTATACTAAAATTTAAATTATGATGCAATTTCAGTCTCACTTTCAAAAAAACAGTATTTTATCACTGGTTGTCGGAATGTCGCTCATAACGTTACTCGGTGTATCGTTGTTTCTTAGCAAATACACTTTGACACTATTGTTGCTGAATAAAGCAGAACAGTTGGATTTGTTTTACGAACAATATATGCAAGCTGCATATATTCAAATAAAAACTCTTGCCGATGAACTAGCTATTGTAGATACAGAATACTGTAGCAGTGAATTCGTCGATTTTTTGAAACTGAAAATGTTTGAAAAAAATGAGTATTACGTACCAATTGTTTATATAAAAAGCCAACAGCAATATTGCTCTGCTCTAGGCGTAATACCTGAACCAGAAAATGTCAGCGAAGTAGCTAGTTATGTTAAAGGTGTTAGCTTATTCCAACTCGAAGATCTTCACAATAGAAGCACTCTTTACGTTGGGGTAGATGGTAAAGACATTTCAGTGTTTAGACGGCTGTCATTAAGTACACGATTTAGATCGTTACTTGACAGTAGTTGGGACCTGTCTGGTGCCATTGTGTCGGTGGGTTACAAAAATTGGTTTACTTTGGGACAGACTAGAGATATTGGTCAAACTGTTAATGTTGATAATGATAATACCCCGTTATCATATAGTTTGAGTTCGAGTCGGTTGGTTCAAAATTATCTCTGGCTATTTTATTTTATTTTGCTACTAGGCATATCATCGTTCCTTGCTTGGGTCGGTTTTCAAACCCGATATAAGTTTATCTCTGCATATTGGCAATATCGATTTTTAAAGGCATTGAAAAATGCAGAGTTCAAACTAGAGTACCAGCCAGTCATTGATAGTCGTACATCAGAGGTTGTGGGAGTTGAAGCTTTTCTACGTTGGCATCATCACGGGCGTAAAATTTCTACAATTCAATTCATTCATCATCTCGAAAAAAGCCCTGCTATGGTCCAAGTGACCTTGTGGGTATTAGAATGTGTACTTATAGAGTTGAAATCATTATTAGTATCGAGGCAATTACCTTGGTGTAGCATTAATATCAGCGTTAAAGACATTGAATCAGGCTTAGTGCTTAACTTACTTGAAAAATGGCACCATCAGGATTACCCATTGGAAAGCATAGCCTTTGAACTGACAGAGCGCTTGCCCATCACCGATTGGCCACAAACTCAAGCCTTTGTAGCAGCTTGTCAATTTTATGGGTGTAAGGTCAAACTTGATGATGTTGGCACTGGTTATGGCAGTCATCTGTATTTGCAGAAACTGCCTCTGAATACGATTAAAATTGATCAAGCATTTGTCCGTTTATTAGGTACTGCTGATAGTAAAGAGTCGCTTGTGGCTACCTATGTTGATATTGCTAGGGATATGAATGCTGGTGTAATAGCTGAAGGCGTTGAAACAGAAGAGCAGGTTCGTATTTTACAATCACTAGGTATTTATGTACACCAAGGTTGGTATTATGCGCGGTCAATGAGTGCTGATGAACTAAGGTCTTTTATCTTAACTCGCTAGTGATTATTGCATTAACTAGACTATCTAGCGTGCAAGCGAACTTAATGACTAAAAGGCAAATTGATAATGACACAGAGAGGTGAACTACTCTGTGTCATTATCATATTTAGCTAAGAGCTAATTTTTAAAGCTTATGTTTATTATTTAGTTCAAACGATTAATCATTAGTCTAAGGCGTCCGTTTTTTCAGCTCATAAAAGCTCGCTAAATCCCCCGTCACTTGCTTGGCGTCATTATCTAGCATCAATAAGCGGTTTTCGCCGACAAGATACTGATTGCCATTGGCAAGCTTGATGATATTGCCCGCCGCATTCCAACTAAATTTACCTTTCTCACTAAATGGCTCAGTATTACTGCCTAAGTAAGTTGCGTTGATAACATATTGGTCATCGGCGTTAAGAGTAATTATGGTCTTAATGCCTTCGCAGCTGGCACAAGGTAGGGTGCCTGAATATTGTCCTGGCCAGTCGAGAGCAGTTTTACTACTGTCGGCTTGAACCTGGGTTGGTGGCGTGCTGGTTTCAGTGACGCTGACGGGTGCTTCTTTAGGTTGGCATCCTAAAAGGATGATACCTAAACCCACAGCCATAGCTAAGTGCTGATATCTACTCGCGTTAATCATGAGAGGTCTCCTTAACATAACCGCACTTATCTTGGACTCATCGCTATAAAAATACTAGCGTTTTAGTGGGCTTAATCGCATTAATTATCGACAGTTACATAGTATATTGGGAGAGATTCTAGCTGAACCAAGGATGTTCTATGCAGTACCCCGTTGATATTCACAGTCATACCATAGCGTCAACTCATGCCTATTCCACCATCCAAGAATATATTGCCAGCGCTAAACATAAGGGCATGAAGTTATTTGCCATCACAGATCATGGACCTGCCATGGCTGATGCGCCCCATTATTGGCACTTCGTTAATTTACGCGTGTTGCCGCGCATTCATCAAGGTGTGGGGATTTTGCGGGGTATCGAGGCCAATATTAAAAACACTGAAGGTGAGATTGATTTTGGTGATGACCACCTCAAAAACTTAGATATTGTCTTGGCGGGACTGCATGAGCCAGTATTTGCGCCGCAGAATAAACTCATTCATACCAAGGCATTAATTGCGGCTATGGCAAGCGGTCAAGTGGATGTGATTACTCACCCAGGTAATCCTGCGTACCCCATAGATATAGTGGAAGTGGTAAAAGCTGCGGTAGAATTTAATGTGGCGCTTGAGATTAATAACTCGTCTTTTCTGGCTTCAAGGCGCGGCAGTAAAGCCAACTGCTTAGTATTAGCCGAGAGTGCCAGAGACTTAGGCGCTACCTTAGTGATGGGCTCGGACGCACACTTAGCCTTGGCTCTTGGCGGCTTAACCGCAAGTCGCGCTTTACTAGATGCAGTTAACTTTCCCGAAGAGCGCTTACTTAATCGCAGCGTTAATGCCATCTTGGACTTTTTAGAGGCTCGTGGGCATCAACATTTACAAGACTTTGCTTCATTACGCGAATAACACTAAGGCGTAATCTTAAACTCACGCCAGTTAGGCTATTTAGTCGCGGCTAATGATAATTTGTTATCAATAAATCAAACGGATAGTGGCATAATCTTAGCTACTTTTTCACCAGATGATGGCAAGTGACATGATAGATAAAGCCTTATTGTTGCAGTTAGTTGATTTAGCCAAAAGCGCAGGTGAGCGCATCATGGCGCATTATCACAGCCATGATGTGCCACTTGTCAGTAAAGCCGACAATTCGCCGTTAACGGCCGCCGATCTCGCCAGTCATGAGTGCTTGATGACTGGCCTCAATGACCTTTTGCCGCAATTGCCGATTATTTCTGAAGAATCTAGTCTTTCTAATTGGACTGAACGTCAATCATGGCCAGCCTATTTTTTAATTGACCCTCTTGATGGCACCAAGGAGTTCATTAAAAAAAATGGTGAATTTACGGTCAACATTGCCTTAATCACTGCAGGAGATGCCTATGCTGGCGTAGTGTACGCGCCGGCGTTAGATCAGTGCTACTTTGGCGCCAAAGGTCTCGGGGCTTGGAAGCAAACCGGGCAAGACCCAGCATTATCTTTACTTGCACCTGCTAGTGATAACTCCGCTTATGGTCAACATGCCGCTGAAGAGGCATTAGCTATTGCAGCGCGCCCGCCGATTATTGTTGGCAGTCGCTCGCATCCGAGCCCAGATTTTGAAACCTTTATTGCTCAATACCCTGAACATCAAATCCTTGCGGTCGGCAGTTCCTTAAAATTTTGCTTACTAGCCGAAGGTAGTGCTGATATCTATCCGCGCCTTGGACCTACGAGTGAATGGGATACGGCAGCGGCGCAAGCCGTGCTTGAAGCGGCTGGCGGACAAGTGTTAGTGAAAGATAGCTTGCAGAGCCTGCGCTATAACCAGAAAGAGTGTATTCGCAATCCAGAGTTTATTGCTTTTGGGCCGCAGTGGTTGGCAAGACATTCCGCCAAATAAAGCCACTAAATACAGCAGCTAAATAAGCTCAAGTGAATGACATACTCATGCCTAAGGTGAACACATATGCTGCGCATAGGAATTGATTTAGGTGGCACTAAGACTGAAATCATAGCACTCGATGCTCTAGGAAATATTGTCTATCGCAAGCGCTGCCCCAGTGGTCAGGATTACCCTAGCTGTTTAACAACCTTGGCTGCACTCGTCAGTGTTTTAGTTGCTGAGTTTGCGGGTGAATTAGGCAGTAAGTTTGTTAGTGGCAATGACAATGGCAATCGCAAGAATAGTTATGGTGGTCAGGGCGCAATGGCGTTTAGCTATCAGCTACTCACAATAAGCGCTGATACCGCCATCGGCATAGGTATTCCTGGCACTGTGTCTCACCTTACGGGTCTGATTAAAAACGCCAATTCCACTTGGCTTAATGGCCAAGGTCTGCAGCAAGATTTACAAGCGCTTATCAAGCGGCCGGTGCGTGTCGCCAATGATGCCAATTGCTTTGCCTTATCAGAAGCCATTGATGGGGCAGGGCAAGGGGAAAAGGTCGTCTTTGGCGTCATTCTCGGCACGGGCTGCGGCGCAGGGCTAGTCATCAATGGACAAGTGCACTTAGGTAACAATGGCCTTGGCGGTGAATGGGGCCATAATCCGCTGCCGTGGTTAACACCGGATGAGTTTCATCAGCGCGCTTGTTATTGCGGCCGTTATGATTGCATTGAAACCTTTATTTCTGGCACTGGCTTTAGTCAGGATTATTTTGTAACGACTGGATTGCGCCTTACTGGGCCTGAAATTATCGCCCGCATGCGCCGACAAGAGCCTGATGCATTAGCGGTTTTTCAGCGATATTGTGATAGGCTATGCCGCGCTCTAGCCCATGTGGTGAATGTATTGGATCCAGATATTATTGTGCTCGGTGGCGGCATGTCAGATATTGCTGAATTATACCCATATGCCAATGCGCATTTAGCTTCCCAGGTGTTTGGGCGAGAATGTAACACTAAGATAGTGCCGAACCAGCATGGCAACGCATCAGGCGTCAGAGGCGCTGCTTGGTTGTGGCCATAACTAGAAAATTGCTTAGGGAAATTAGGGATGTTTACGCTTAAAAAAATCATTAGTCAGTTAATCATGCCTATTCCATTGACCTTATTATTGCTGTGCCTGGTAGCTTGGTTATTGCGCCGCAATAAAGCGCCATGGCGCTTGCCCTTCGGACTCGCGATTGGCTTGCTAGTGTTTGTTAGTAGCCAGGGCGGCAGCCGTTTATTAGTTGACCCATTAGAGCAGCAGTATCCTTATCAACAGCAAGCAATTACAGACTCTTGCGTGGTGATGGTGCTGGGCAGTGGTCATGATGACAGTTTGCCCGTCACCGCGCTGCAGCAATTATCACCCACCGCCTTAATGCGCTTAAATGAAGCCTTACATCAAACCAGATTAGGTAAAGATTGTCTGTTAATTACCAGTGGTTTTGCGGGCGATGATAATCAAAAGCCGCATAGCGATGTGATGGCGGCAGCTGCCATTGAATTAGGTTTCCCGAAAGGGCGGATCATTACCTTGCCACTGGCCAAAGACACCATAGAAGAAGCGCAGCATTTACGCTGGGAAATTGGTGACGCGCCATTTAGGCTTGTGACTTCGGCAACACATATGCCGCGCGCCATGGCAATTTTTGAGAGGCAAGGCACTCATCCGGTAGCGGCGCCAGCGGATTACTATAGCCGCGGCGGGCGCTGGTGGGTGTTAAGCGCGGATAACTTACTCGATTCGCAGCGCGCAATTCATGAATATGTCGGTAAAAGTTGGTGGTGGTTAAAATCACACTGGCAACATGACAATGTAATAAAGGAGCTGACTGATGCTGACTAATGTTTGTCTTCGCCCTCAAGTTAAGCGTAATGCCATTACCATGAGTGTGGCGGGTGGCGTGCTATTTACGCTCGGACTTATACTTTTTTTACTGCTGCCGCAATGGTTTGGGCCTGCTCTGGTGCTGTTTACGTTAGGGGTATTAGGGCTAGTCATAGGAGTAACTAAATGGCGGGAGCCTGACATTAGCCTTGAGCTAACGAGTAAAGGCTTGACCTTTTATCATCGCCGCGGCTCAGTATTTATTGCCTGGTCGAACGTACAACGCCTTGATACCTTGCGGGTGGAGCAAGATTTTAACCAAGTAGAACTGCCTTATCTTGGCATTAAGCTTAAACACTTAAATCCTGTGCTTGATAATATTTCGCCGCGGCTCGCCACAGGCTTGTTAACCGAGCAGCGGCCGTTACTCATGACAGCTGCCACCCAAGATGAAGATTTGAATGATTATGAGCACCAAATGGCACTTGAGTTTACGCCGTTAGTCTTGGGTGCGGTGCACTATAGCGGAGTGTTAGCCATGTTTGGGCACAGAGCGCAGAAGCTAAATCAAATCTTGGGTTATCACTTGTATATTCCGGCCGATAGCTTTGATCGTTCACTGCCTGAGGCTAAGCAGCTACTGCGACAATTTCAACAAGCGCATATCAGCCAGGAAATACCTAAGTAAAAGATGTCTAAGTAGGATATTTAACAAAAGGAGTTCAGCGCAATCGATGTGCGCTGCAGCCTAGCTACCTCAACGATAGCGATGGCTGTGAGGGGCATTTACGTTTAAGCGGCAGATAATTCTTGCAGTTTTTTAAGCTTCTCATCATCAAACAACTGAGTGCCTTCTAATAAGTTAACGGTTTCTTTAATTCTCATGCCAATAAATTGGCCGCCTTCAAGAATTTCCATCTGATTACTCGCCACTTCGCCCTCTAAGGTGCCAGTGCTCATAATGATGACTTTTTCACAGCTTAATTGGCCTTTAAAGTGACCGGCAATACGCATTTCATAACACTGTGCCTGTCCTTGGATAGTGCCTTCATGTTCTATGGTAATTTGGCCTTGAGAAATCACTTGCCCTTTAAGTTGGCCACCGATTAAGGCATCGCCAGCAAATTCAGTGTCACCGCTAATACAAGTGCTTTTGGCAATATAAGTTAACTCAGAAGTGGATTTATTACGTTTAAACATAGATTTATAACCATTATCGACAGGAGCGCGGATGTTACCTTGTCTGTGCTAGCTTTAAAACCATAAATAATTGACTGTGGCGAGTGACGCAACCCTTTGCTGCTTTGCTATACAAACTGCTGAAAATAGTAGCGATATTTATCTGTGGTTGAGTTTTAGGCTTAAGACTAGTATTCACCGTAGCCAAGTTAATCTGTGCGAGTAGGAGCCTTCATCGCGATAGCTTGCACTGGGCAACTGGCCACACATGCGCCGCAACCATTGCATATGTCGGGATTAATTTGTGGTGTTGGAGCAGGTTTTGCGTGTAAATCAAAGCGAATGGCCGTGACATCGCAATTATCGCGACAGGTTTGACACACTACGCCTTCATAGGCCAAGCAATGATGGGCAACCACGGCTAAATGAGACCAAGGCTTAGTTTGCTCAGGGTTAAATACTGGCGCCTCGCACACTTGTTGGCACTTACCGCAAAAGGTGCACTCGCCCTTAGTAAAATCGACTTCAACAAAGCCGCCATCGCCCGCGATTAAAATGCCGGTTTCACAGGCTGGAATACAAAGCTGGCAGCGATTACAGAGATCGGTAAAGTCAGCATCAGTGCGACTAAAAGGAGGGCGAATACTGCTAGATGGTTGACGTCTAAATAAACGCCGTTTTTGTGCATCAATTGCCATAAATTGCCATAGTGCTCTTAAAAAAATTAGGGGGGCTGGCCCCCTAAAGATACTACTTACTGTAAAAGCTTAAACTAACGGCTTACTTGGGATAGCCGTTAGGATTGCTTGATTGCCAATGCCAGCTGCTGGTGGCCATATCTTGCAAGGTATGGTGCGCTTGCCAGTTTAATTGCTCACGCGCCTTAGCTGGGTCTGCGTAACAGGCTGCAATATCGCCAGGGCGGCGCGCAGTAACGGCATACTTTATGGTTTTGCCACTGGCGTTCTCAAACGCTTTAACCATATCAAGCACGCTATAACCGACACCTGTACCTAAGTTAAACGTCACTAGGCCGCAGTCGGTGGCTAATTTTTCCAGTGCCTTGATATGACCTAAAGCCAAATCGACCACGTGAATATAATCGCGCACCCCAGTGCCATCAGGCGTTGCATAATCATCACCAAATACACTTAAACACTCACGTTTACCTACGGCAACTTGGGCAATAAAAGGCATCAGGTTATTAGGAATATCGTTAGGATCTTCACCAATTAAGCCGCTATCATGGGCGCCCACTGGGTTGAAATAACGCAGGCGCGCTATGTTCCAGCTTGGGTCGGCATGGTGTAAGTCCGCTAAGATATTTTCAACCATTAACTTAGACTGACCGTAAGGGTTAGTGGCACCCGTTGGGAAGTCTTCGGTAATTGGCAAACTCGCAGGATCGCCATAAACAGTGGCTGATGAGCTAAATACTAGGTTTTTAACCTTATATTCTGCCATCACTTCACACAGCATTAAGGTGCCGGTGACATTGTTTTGATAGTACTTGAGCGGCTTAGCCACAGATTCACCCACCGCCTTAAGACCGGCAAAATGAATCACAGCAGTAAACTGATGTTGACCAAAAATCGATTGCAGCAAGAGTTTATCTAAAATATCCCCTTGATAGAATTTAACTTTTTTACCGCTAATGGCTTCAACGCGGCTTAAGGATTCAGTACTGGAATTGGATAAGTTATCAAGCACCACTACATCATAGTTGGCTGCTAATAACTCAATTAAGGTGTGGCTACCGATATAACCCGCGCCACCTGTTACTAAAATGGTCATTAATCCATATCCTTAACGAGCTGTTTTAAGTAAGTTTTAAATTCATCACCAATGGCTGCATGATGTAAGGCATATTCAACATTGGCTTTCATATAGCCGAGTTTATTGCCGCAGTCATGGCTTTTGCCGCGCATGTAATAAGCATTAACTGTTTGTTGCTCCATCAGCATGGCAATGGCGTCGGTTAGCTGAATTTCATCACCTGCGCCTACAGGTGTTTTCGCCAGTAATGGCCAAATGTCCGCAGGCAGCACATAACGGCCAACTACAGCTAAGTTGGATGGCGCTTCATCTAATGGCGGCTTTTCAACCAGTTCGACCAAGGGCGCAAAGTCGCCTGGAGAGAGTGTCAGGCCGTTAACGTTGGCAATACCATATTGGTTAACTAAGGCGTGATCGACGCCTTCTACCATGATTTGGCCACAATCATCTTCATCAAAGCGCGCAACCATTTCGGCCAAGTTTTGCGTGCTCAAATCGCAGCTCATTTGGTCAATAATGACATCGGGTAATAACACCGCAAAAGGTTCATTACCGACAACTGAACGAGCACATAAAATAGCGTGACCTAAGCCCTTGGCTTGGGATTGACGCACGCTAATCACAGTCACATCTTTAGGGCAAATGGACTTAATATCATTGAGCAGCTGGCGCTTAACCCGGCGCTCAAGCTGAGCTTCTAACTCAAAGCTGGTATCAAAATGGTTTTCAATGGAGTTTTTACTGGCATGAGTCACCAGTACAATTTCCTTAATACCCGCGGCAATGGCTTCACTGACTACGTGTTGGATCAACGGTTTATCTACAACGGGCAGCATTTCTTTCGGAATGGCTTTAGTTGCAGGCAACATCCTGGTTCCTAAACCTGCTACTGGGATTACTGCTTTTTTAATCTTTTGAGATTTCATTTGATGTCCGTAATCAATTATGAGTTTTGCTATTCTAAATCAGCAGTTTGAAAAAGGCATGCAGTCATGTCATTTAATCGCAGTTTGTGAGCTATGCAGGAGTTTTACAGTCGCTATGGTTTGATTGTTGTTTGAGGATTGTAGTCGACTAGAGCGGGATGCTAATGGTAGGCAAGAAAAACGTCTCGTAAATAAAAGTTGACGTTTAAGCTCAGGGTTTGAGTCATTATTTATCAAGGGGATGATTAACAAACACTAGCGGATAACAGATGATAAAAATGTGACGTACCTGTTAATTATCGAGGGTTATGATGGCAACGAATTATATTGCCAGAGAGGCTGATGCCGATGGCTTGATCCATTATCCAGAGCAAGAGCATAGCGTATGGCAGCGTTTATATGCGCGCCAAGCGGTAAACTTGCCCGGCCGAGCGTGTGATGCCTATATGCAAGGACTGGATGCGTTAGCCTTGCCAAAGGATAGAATTCCTCAACTTGCTGAAATTGATCGGGTGCTTGCAGGAACTAGCGGTTGGCAAACGGCGGCGGTTCCGGCCTTAATTTCTTTTGGCCGCTTTTTTGAGTTACTGGCCAATAAACGCTTTCCGGTCGCGACCTTTATTCGCACCGAGCAAGAGATGGACTACTTGCAAGAGCCCGATATTTTTCATGAAATCTTTGGTCATTGCCCATTATTGACCAATCAAGCCTTTGCTGATTTTTCTGAGCATTATGGCCAATTAGGGTTAGCGGCGAGTAAAGAAGAGCGGCCATACCTAGCCAGGCTTTATTGGTTTACCGTTGAATTTGGTTTACTTAATGCGGGTGCGAGTTCAGGCGCTGGCGCAAATAAACAGAGGCTCATTTATGGCGGCGGTATATTAAGCTCACCGGCTGAAACTTTATATGCCTTAAGCGGCGAACCTGTGTACGAGCCGTTTGATTTGTTCAATGTGCTGCGCACTCCCTATCGCATCGACATTATTCAGCCGATTTATTATGAAATTGAGCACATAGATTTTCTGGGTGAAATTCGCAAGATGGACATAATGGCAAGCGTTGCTAAAGCGCGGCAATTAGGCTTGTTCGCGCCGCGATTTTCCCCTAAAAGCCAAGCAGTGTAACTGCGGCTGCCAAACTCATGGATTAACTCACACTAAAAAATTACCTAGGGCGTTAATGGCAAATTCAATCAATACATTAACTAAGAATTTCTGGCATTGACGCTCACATGAACCAATGAATAATAAGGAAAAATTATGACTGAATTAGCGACTTTAGGCTGCGAAGCCTGCCAAGCTGATGCCCCTAAGGTGACAGACGCTGAGCTTGCTGAGTTAGTGCGTGCCATTCCCGATTGGCAGGTACAAGTGCGTGATGGCATTATGCAATTAGAGCGGGTGTATAAGTTTAAAAACTTTAAACAAGCGTTAGCCTTTACTAATCAAGTGGCTGAATTAGCTGAAGCTGAGTTTCACCACCCAGGCATTCTCACTGAATGGGGCAAGGTCACTGTCACTTGGTGGTCGCATTCCATTAAAGGCCTGCATAAAAACGACTTTATCATGGCGGCTAAAACCGATTTGCTGACTCAAGGGTAGAAGTGAGTCATTACTCGTAGCTATTTATCACGACTGCATCTGACTGTAACTGTATAAGGCTGTAATCGTATATGGCTGTAACAGTAAGAGTGTTGACGTCCAAGCCATGACATAACATGACATCTAGTAACCCATCATTAGTCGTCGATTCTTGGGCGGCTAATGATAGGGCACACCTCTTTTACCTTAGCGTAAAAACCTCTGTAAACAATACTTGCCACTTGCAGCGAAACCTTCTAACGTATAGCCACCACTGATAAATGCTAGTGAATGTTGGCCGGATGCCAGCAAAATTCGCTATCAAGAGGATGCGTATCATGCGATTAGTTGTTAGCTGCCATGACAGGGTCGGATTAGCCAAAGATATCTTGGTCGTGTTAGAGCGTTATGGCATTAATTTAATGGCGATAGATGCCAGCAATAAAGGCTTTCTTTATCTTCAGTTCGCGCAAGTCAGTTTTGATACCTTAAGTGCGCTTATGCCGCAACTGCGTAAAGTCGATAGTGTCAGCGACGTCCGTACCGTGTCTTTTATGCCCTCAGAACAAGAACATTACGCATTAAAGACCCTGCTTAAAACCTTACCTGATTGTGTGTTCTCCTTAGATGCCAAAGGCCGAATCCGGATTGTTAATGAGTCCGCCTTAGTGACGTTAGGCATGAGTGAAACCGAAATTTTAGAAGAGCCGTTAAATCATTGGGTTCAAGGTGAAAACTTCAGTCGCTGGCTCAGTGAACCGCAAGTGTTAGCTAAAACCGCGCGCGTGCAAATCGGTGAACGTGAATTCCTCGCTGAAATGCTGCCCATCTATTTACCTGACGATCAAGACGCGTATATTCTCACTGGCGCTGTGGTGTCACTCAAATCTCTCGCCCGTTTAGGTAAACAATTCAATGCGTTGCAGCATCAATCCCAAGGCTTTGAAACTGTGCTCGCCGTCAGCGATAAAATGAAGCTAGTGGTCAATCAAGCGCGGCGTATGGCGCAATTAGACGCGCCGCTACTGATCACAGGGGAAACCGGTACTGGCAAAGAGTTAATGGCCAGGGCTTGTCATGATGCCAGTCTTCGCCGCGATTATCCGTTTATTGCGATTAACTGTGCCGCCTTGCCTGATAGCGCCGCTGAAGAAGAATTGTTTGGTTTTGTGGCGAATGGCAAGTTAGTTAAACGCGGATTTTTTGAAGAAGCTCAAGGCGGCACAGTCTTTTTGGATGAAATCGCTGAAATGTCTAAGGCGGCGCAAGTCAAATTATTGCGACTCCTTCAAGATGGCTGCTTTAGACGCATAGGCGGCGATGAAGAGGTGAGGGTCGATGTTCGAATTATCTGCTCAACCCAAAAGAATTTAGCCGAGTTATGTCAGCAAGGCAGTTTTCGAGAAGATTTATATTACCGCATTCATGTGTTGAGTTTTCATATGCCGGCGTTAAGAGAGCGGCGCGTGGATGTTATCCCGTTAACCGAAATGTTTTTAGAGCACTATAGCCAGCAATTATCGAGCCCACTGCGCCGAATTTCAGCCAATTGCCGCGATCATCTACTTACCTATGCTTGGCCTGGCAATGTGCGCCAACTTAAAAATGCGGTGTTTCGAGCGGTATCTATGTGGGATGGCAGTACAGAACTCACTATCGAGCAGCTTAAATTACCTTCTTACGCTGAAGGCTTTGGCTACTTTGATAACGAGTTTGATGGCACCTTAGATGATGCTATGCGTCAATTTGAAGCCAATTTATTAAGGCGCCTCTATCCGGCCTTTCCGAGTACTAGGCAATTGGCTAAAAAATTGGGGGTATCTCATACTGCCATCGCCAATAAATTACGTGATTATCAAATTAATAAGCCCAAAAGCTCATCAAGTTAACTATCGGTGCCTACGTTGCTGCTAAACAAGGCTATTGCCAGGGAGTTAGCAGCCATGGCAAGGGTATTAAGACGTTATTCTTAAAAGCGTATTTGCTAAAAATCTTGTTCTTAATAGCTTGCTCTTAAAGATGGGTTGTTAAAGGTGTACTGTTGAAAGCTTAAGTGCCGAAGAACAAGAGGTGTAAGTTTATCTTTACGAAAATAAGGCGATGGCTTTGACAGTTGAATGGCAAGCTCATATATGAATCTGCTGCTAGTTAAGGTAGATATGTAGCCACGTTTAAGGTCATGCCATCAGGGTTCAACCTGTTATTGGACAGAGCGCAGAGGTTAGGAGTACCTATGAAGTTAGCGAGTTATCGAAACGGTCGTAAAGATGGTCAATTGATGTTGGTGAGCCGCGATCTTCGCCGCACTATTGCTGTGCCAGCGATTGCTCATACCTTACAACAACTGCTGGATCAGTGGGATTTATTAGCGCCGCAATTACACGAATTATATGAAGCGCTGAACACTGGTAAAATGGATAACGCAGTGGCCTTTGATGAGCAGTTATGTTTATCGCCATTACCTCGTGCCTATCAATGGCTTGATGGCAGTGCTTATGTGAATCATGTGGAATTAGTGCGTAAAGCCCGTGGCGCAGAAATGCCAACTAGCTTTTGGACCGACCCGTTAGTGTATCAAGGTGGCTCAGATAGTTTTATCGCGCCGCGCGACCCCATTACCTTAGCGGATGAAGCTTGGGGCATAGATTTTGAGTCAGAGATAGCGGTCATTACTGATGATGTGCCTATGGGCGTCTTAGCTATTAATGCCGCCAAGCACATTAAATTATTAATGTTAGTCAATGACGTTTCTTTGCGTAATCTTATCCCTGGAGAGCTCGCCAAGGGCTTTGGCTTCTTCCAATCAAAACCTTCAAGCAGTTTCTCTCCGGTTGCCATCACTCCTGATGAATTAGCCGATAAATGGCAAGACACTAAAGTGCATTTACCTCTCATCACTCATTTAAATAATGAGTTATTTGGTGAGCCTAATGCCGGGGTCGATATGACCTTTAGTTTTGCCGAGCTTATTGCCCACGCCGCCTTTACTCGGCCGTTAGGCGCTGGCGCCATTGTTGGCTCTGGCACTATTTCTAACTATGACAGAAGCGCAGGTTCAAGCTGTGTAGCTGAAAAACGTATGTTAGAAGTGATAGCGGATGGTAAAGCGCAGACGCCTTTTATGAGCTTTGGTGACACAGTGCGTATTGAAATGCTTGATGCTAACGGCGAGAGTATTTTTGGCGCCATAGATCAGCAAATCGTGCAATATCATCCGTAAAACACATGGATAATTCGGGGCATGGCCCCGAATGTGGGAGGCAAGATGTTAACTCTATATGGCTATTGGCGCTCTAGCGCCGCTTATCGGGTCAGAATTGCACTAGGGCTTAAGCAGCTGCAAGCGCAGCATATTTCTGTGCATTTAGTCAAAGAGGGCGGCCAGCAGAAAACGGCTGCATATAAAGCATTAAATCCGCAGCAACTTGTTCCTACCTTAATTGATGATGGCTTAGATGGTGAAGTCACGCATAGCGCTATGAGTAGTCAGATAAATACTTCTACCAATAGCCCCAGCAATGCCCCCTTAGTATTAACCCAATCGCTGGCCATTATTGAATATTTAGAAGAGCGCTATCCACAGCTTCCCTTATTGCCGCATGAAATTGCCAAGCGCGCGCAAGTGCGCGCCATAGCTCAGCTCATTGCCTGCGATATTCACCCGTTAAATAATCTACGAGTATTGCAATACCTTGAGCACTCGCTTAATCAAGACAGTGATGCGCGTAAGCTTTGGTATCACACGTGGGTAAAGCAAGGCTTTAGCGCGCTGGAGCTGATGCTTAGCCGCTCGCCGTCACTATGCTGCGTGGGTGATACCCCGACCTTGGCTGATATTTGTTTAGTGCCGCAAGTGTACAATGCGCTGCGTTTTGGCATAAATATGAGCGAATATCCGCACATTACTAGAGTGAACGATTATTGCTTAACTCTGCCAGCCTTTATTAAGGCGGCGCCTGAATTACAGGCCGACGCGGTTATTTAGCATGCTTAAGTAGGAATTCCACAAAGGCAGTATCGGCGCAGCTTAATGGTTTGGCTTTTTTCCAAGCAATATATAAATCCAGACTAATAGGCGGCGAGAAAGGGATAGCATGAATGTTATCGTCTTGATTGACCGCCATCTTTAATACGCTACTTACCGCAAAACCTTGGGATACTAACTGTTTAATCAAAGCTATTAAGTTAGTTTCAAAGGCTATCTGCGGGCTAATTTCAAGCTTTTTGGCTTGCTCTAATAACCACTCCCGATGGAAATAACCAGTCTTAAACATCACTAAGTCGTGGGCCAGAAATTGCGCTAGGCTCACTTGGTTAACATCGGCCAAGGGATGATCAAAACCCACGGCCGCGACCATTTGCTCTTGCAATAAAAAATGGCCATCAAAGTTATCTTGCATATCTGCGGCTGTGATAATGGCTATATCCACTTCTTCTTGATTGAGCATGCGCAAGGTATCGCGGGTGCCGCCTTCAAACAGGGATAACTTGATGTTGGGATGATTATGCCTAAAAGCCATCAGGCGACTCGGTAAATAAAATGAACCTAACATGCCTGGGACTGCAATTCGCACTTCACCTAATGACAAGGATGCCATGCTGCTGATATGGCGCTGAGCTTGCTTCATTTGTCCGAGAATAATCTTGGCATGTTCATGCAATGCTTGACCTTCTGCGGTCAAGCTGATGGATTTATCGGATTTGCCTGCGCTGCGATTAACCAGCTTTACTTTCAATTCAGTTTCGAGTTTTTTTAAGCTTTGGCTTAAGGCGGGCTGGGCTAACTGCAGGTGTTCTGCTGCCATGGTAAAACTGCCGTATTGAATTAGGCTACAAAAATGCTGAAGTTGTCTAAATTCCATAATATAAGTAATTTCAATATTTGGCAGGGTAAATATATATTATTGTTATTTTTGTGGGCTTGCTAGGCTTACTTATCATTGTTAGTCGGAAGCACCATGTTTAGCGCATTTCATCAAGCCGAGCAGGCGGGGCAGCAAGGGTTAAGGTTAATATTGGCCTTGAGTCTTGCTTCATTAGCTTTATATATCAATCTTTATGTCTTTCAAGGAATGCTGCCAGCCATTGGCGAGCAATTTTCAGTATTACCCAGTCATGCCAGTTTATTGTTATCGGTAGGTACCTTAAGCATGGCGATTTCCTTACTGTTAGTCGCCGTCTTTTCCGATAAGTTAGGTCGCCGTAAACCTATCATGCTGAGCATGGGCTTACTGGTACTTATCGATTTATGCTTTTTGCTGGCTAACTCCTTTGAAACACTATTACTGGTGCGCTTGCTGCAAGGCTTAACTTTGGCGGTATTGCCAGCAACTGCCATGGCGTTATTTAAAGAGCAATTAGACAGTAAGCAATTGCTGGTAGCTGCAGCTATCTATATTGCTATGAATAGCCTTGGCGGGATCAGTGGCCGTTTATTGGGGGGGGTGTTTTCGCAATACTTATCTTGGTCGCAAGGACTATGGATGCTAGTGGCGGTGACATTAGCTTTAGTGTTACCGGCAATTTATCTGTTAGCTAAGCTGCCTGAGAGTTTTACTAAGCCGGTAAAAGGCGGATTTACCTGTAAAGCTTTGGCGGGCTTTACGCTGCATTTATCTGAACCGTCACTGCGGCTAACTTACGTGATTGGCGCAATTGCGTTTATGGTGATGGTTAATCAATACAGCTTTATTCAATTGCACTTAATGGCGCCGCCTTACGAGCTTAATCGTTTTGAGACCACGTTAATTTTCTTATGCTATTTAACTGGGACCTGGGTGTCGTTTCAGTCGAGTAAGATCATTTATCGATTTGGCCATAAACGCTTACTGCCCATGGGTGGGGTGATTATGCTATTTGGCACTTGTGTCAGTGGTTTTAGTCCTATAGCAATGATAGTGCTGGGATTCATGCTTTCATCCCTAGGTTTCTTCTTAATTCACAGCGTGTGCAATAGCTATGTGGTCACGACAGCGTCATCGCATCAAGCCAAGGCAACGTCGCTCTACTTATGTAGTTACTATTTGGGCGCAGCTGCTGGTGGGCCACTATTAATGCCTTGCTGGCATGCGATGGGCTGGCTTGGGGTAGTACTTGGGTCTGTCGCTATCTTATTCGTGTTAGTACTCTTGAGTCTGCGCTTAACTCGCTTGAATTAATCATTTAAGTGGCGATATTTTTCTGAGCACGGCTTCACTGGGAAGCAATTCTAAGTGGCCATGCTCATCAAAGTACCAACCGGTAATAAAACCTTTGTGGCGCATGTCGATTAAGTTATGCATCACTTCTTTGGCTTCTTTAAGTGCTGAGGCATCGTCATAATCGTTTACCAGTTTAAGGTAGCTAATAATACTGCTTAATGAGGCTGATTGACTGACGTGAGGCATGTCGGCATCTCTATACTAGGGTTATGCCCTTAGTCAAGCACAGGAATCAAACCGGTGCAAAACCGCCATGACATTTTACATAAGTCGAGCGTCAGCTTAATGAGGCTGGGAAGTCGTAGCGATAAATCCCTGAAGTCAGATTTTTAAGGCTATTTTTGGGCTTGCAAGGTTGCAAGCCTTTTTCGTGCTAGCTTAGGCTGGTAGAATGGCGTCACAGTATCGTTTAGATACAGCTTTTACTCTTTAGCTGTAAATCTTAATCAATGAAGGTCAGTGTCCGATGACAACAAAAACGCGTTTCGCCCCAAGCCCAACGGGATTCTTACATGTAGGTGGTGCCCGTACGGCATTGTATTCTTGGCTCCACGCACACGCCAACCAAGGTGAATTTGTTCTGCGTATTGAAGACACAGATATTGAACGTTCAACCCAAGAAGCGTGTGATGCCATTTTAGAAGGCATGGAATGGTTAGGATTAACTTGGGATGAAGGTCCTTACTATCAGACCAAGCGTTTTGACCGTTATAACGAAATCATCGCGCAAATGTTAGAGCAGGGAACTGCTTATAAGTGTTATTGCTCGAAAGAGCGTCTTGAGCTGATGCGTGAAGAGCAAGCAGCTAAAGGCGAACGTCAGCGTTATGATGGTTGTTGTCGTGACAGCGCGCCACGTACTGATGATTCACCTTTTGTCGTGCGTTTCAAAAACCCATTAACTGGCTCAGTCATATTTGATGACCATGTTCGTGGCACCATTGAAATTGCTAACCAAGAGTTAGATGACTTAATCATTGCGCGTACCGATGGCGTTCCTACTTACAACTTCTGTGTTGTGGTTGACGATTGGGATATGGGTATTACTTGTGTGGTTCGTGGTGAAGACCATATCAACAACACGCCAAAGCAAATCAACATCCTTAAAGCGTTAGGTGCTCCAATCCCTGAATATGCTCACGTGGCTATGATTTTAGGTGATGATGGCGCCAAGTTATCTAAGCGTCATGGCGCAGTTAGCGTGATGCAGTACCGTGATGATGGTTTCCTGCCAGAAGCCTTATTGAACTACTTAGTGCGTTTGGGCTGGTCTCATGGCGATCAAGAAGTATTCTCTATGGCTGAAATGATTGAGTTCTTTAAACTGGACGATATCAACAAAGCCGCTTCTGCCTTTAACACTGAGAAACTGATTTGGTTAAACCAGCACTATATTAAAGCGCTGGATCCTGAGTATGTTGCTAAGCACTTATTGTGGCACATGCATGATCAGCAAATTGATATGAGTGAAGGTCCTGAATTAGCGCAAGTGGTGAGTGCTTTGTCAGAGCGTGCTAAAACGCTGAAAGAATTAGCTCAATCTAGCCGTTACTTCTATGAAGATTTCGCGGAATTTGATGAAACGGCTGCTAAAAAGCATTTACGCGGTGTAGCGCTTGAGCCATTAACCTTAGTTCAAACCAAATTAGCAGCCTTAACTGAGTGGACTCAAGATGCGATTCATCAAGTTATTGAAGATACTGCAACTGAATTAAACGTAGGTATGGGTAAAGTGGGTATGCCACTGCGTGTAGCAGTAACTGGAGCAGGGCAGTCACCTGGTTTAGATTTAACCATGTTACTGATTGGAAAGGCTCGTTGTGCGCAGAGATTATCCAAGGCGGTGGAATTTGTAGCAAACAGAGCTAATTCCTAAAAAACCCGTTGACACTTTTGGGTGTGCTGCATAGAATGCGCTCGCAGTTGAGGGCAAGGCTAGTAAATAGCGGCGCACTCAAAAGTAATGAAAGTTAAGGGGTTATAGCTCAGCTGGGAGAGCGCTTGCATGGCATGCAAGAGGTCCACGGTTCGATCCCGTGTAGCTCCACCATCTTTTCAGGCAACTGAGATGATGAGCTCGCTTTAAGAAAAGTATAAATACTTAAGTCCAGGGTCCCCTTCGTCTAGAGGCCTAGGACACCGCCCTTTCACGGCGGTAACAGGGGTTCGAATCCCCTAGGGGATACCACAATTTCTGAGTTTTTGTTGTAGACAAGAATTTGGGGCTATAGCTCAGCTGGGAGAGCGCTTGCATGGCATGCAAGAGGTCCACGGTTCGATCCCGTGTAGCTCCACCAAATTTTTCAGGCAACTGAAAATGTTAACTCGTTTAAGAGAGTCTAAACACTTAAGTCCAGGGTCCCCTTCGTCTAGAGGCCTAGGACACCGCCCTTTCACGGCGGTAACAGGGGTTCGAATCCCCTAGGGGATACCAAATTTTTGCAGTGTTTAAAAAACCTGTACTCGTATTAAGAAGAGTATAAATACTTAAGTCCGGGTCCCCTTCGTCTAGAGGCCTAGGACACCGCCCTTTCACGGCGGTAACAGGGGTTCGAATCCCCTAGGGGATACCAAATTTTTGCAGTGTTTAAAAAACCTGTACTCGCTTTAAGAAGAGTATAAATACTTAAGTCCAGGGTCCCCTTCGTCTAGAGGCCTAGGACACCGCCCTTTCACGGCGGTAACAGGGGTTCGAATCCCCTAGGGGATACCAAATTTTTGCAGTGTTTAAAAAACCTGTACTCGTATTAAGAAGAGTATAAATACTTAAGTCCGGGTCCCCTTCGTCTAGAGGCCTAGGACACCGCCCTTTCACGGCGGTAACAGGGGTTCGAATCCCCTAGGGGATACCAAATTTTTGCAGTGTTTAAAAAACCTGTACTCGTATTAAGAAGAGTATAAATACTTAAGTCCGGGTCCCCTTCGTCTAGAGGCCTAGGACACCGCCCTTTCACGGCGGTAACAGGGGTTCGAATCCCCTAGGGGATACCACAATTTCTGAGTTTTTGTTGTAGACAAGAATTCGGGGCTATAGCTCAGCTGGGAGAGCGCTTGCATGGCATGCAAGAGGTCCACGGTTCGATCCCGTGTAGCTCCACCAAATTTTTCAGGCAACTGAAAATGTTAACTCGTTTAAGAGAGTCTAAACACTTAAGTCCAGGGTCCCCTTCGTCTAGAGGCCTAGGACACCGCCCTTTCACGGCGGTAACAGGGGTTCGAATCCCCTAGGGGATACCAAATTTTTGCAGTGTTTAAAAAACCTGTACTCGATTTAAGAAGAGTATAAATACTTAAGTCCAGGGTCCCCTTCGTCTAGAGGCCTAGGACACCGCCCTTTCACGGCGGTAACAGGGGTTCGAATCCCCTAGGGGATACCAAATTTTTGCAGTGTTTAAAAAACCTGTACTCGATTTAAGAAGAGTATAAATACTTAAGTCCAGGGTCCCCTTCGTCTAGAGGCCTAGGACACCGCCCTTTCACGGCGGTAACAGGGGTTCGAATCCCCTAGGGGATACCAAATTTTTGCAGTGTTTAAAAAACCTGTACTCGTATTAAGAAGAGTATAAATACTTAAGTCCGGGTCCCCTTCGTCTAGAGGCCTAGGACACCGCCCTTTCACGGCGGTAACAGGGGTTCGAATCCCCTAGGGGATACCACAATTTCTGAGTTTTTGTTGTAGACAAGAATTCGGGGCTATAGCTCAGCTGGGAGAGCGCTTGCATGGCATGCAAGAGGTCCACGGTTCGATCCCGTGTAGCTCCACCAAATTTTTCAGGTAACTGAAAATGTTAACTCGTTTAAGAGAGTCTAAACACTTAAGTCCAGGGTCCCCTTCGTCTAGAGGCCTAGGACACCGCCCTTTCACGGCGGTAACAGGGGTTCGAATCCCCTAGGGGATACCACATTTAAACCATCTTACGGTGGTTTTTTTGTATCTGCCATTTGATGATGTTAATCATGGCTGTCACTTGCCGGCACTGATCGTAAAGTCATTTCTTGTAAGCACTGGCATTAATCAGTTCCTAAAAACCCACCGGTTTGATGCGCCCATAATTGAGCATAAATACCATTGGCTGCGAGTAATTGCTGATGATTGCCTTGCTCTACAATGGCGCCATTATCTATCACTATCAATCTATCCATAGCGGCTATGGTTGATAATCGATGCGCAATAGCAATAACCGTTTTGCCTTGCACCAATTGGGTCAAACTGTGTTGAATGGCGGCTTCCGCTTCTGAGTCCAGCGCTGAGGTGGCTTCATCCATCACTAAAATTGGCGCATTTTTAAGTAACGCCCGCGCGATAGCAATTCGCTGTCTTTGGCCGCCAGAGAGTTTGACGCCGCGCTCTCCGACCATAGCCTCTAATCCTTGGTTGCCTTGTGGATCCGATAACCCATCAATAAATTCATCCACTTGAGCCATAGTCATAGCGTTTTGTAGTTCTTCGGCGGTGGCATTAGGCTTGCTATATAAGATATTGTCGCGAACGCTGCGATGTAATAGGGACGTATCTTGAGTGATCATGCCAATATGAGAGCGCAGAGAATCTTGTTGTACCAGAGCAATATCTTGGCCATCAATGCTAATGCGTCCTTGATTGAGGTCGTAAAAACGTAGCAATAAATTCACTAGGGTCGATTTCCCAGCGCCGCTACGACCGACTATGCCAACTTTTTCCCCAGGTTTTATATTTAGGCTCAGATTATTAAATAGCGAATTGGCATGATAGCTGAAGTAAATCGACTCAAAAGTGATTGCCCCCTGACTAACCGTTAGTGCTTTAGCATTTGGACTGTCACAAATTGCTGTTTCTTGGCTTAAGGTGGCCATGCCATCGGCGACTGTGCCCATATTTTCAAACAGACTGCTGAGTTCCCACATGATCCACATCGACATACCGTTGAGCCGCAGTGCCAAACTAATCGCCACGGCAATAGCGCCAATGGTGATGGCGTTATCAATCCACAGGCTAATGGCCAAGGCGGCGACAGCAAATGCCAGCAAGTAGTTACTGATATGCACTAGCACATTCAGCCCAGTCACTAAACGCATTTGCTGATAGACAGTGGTTAAAAACTCCCGCATACCTTGCTTGGCATAGGCATCTTCTTGCTCGCTATGGGCAAATAACTTAATGATGGAAATATTGGTGTAACTATCAACGATGCGACCTGTCATTAACGAACGCGCTTCCGCTTGATGTTCAGACACTTGTTTTAATTTGGGAATATAAAACCATTGAATAAGGCTATAAACGCCAAGCCATACCAGCATAGGGATCACCATGCGCCAATCGCTGCTGGCTATCATGGCTAACATAGATAAAAAGTACACTAAGATGTACACCAGTACATCGAGAAGCTTCATCACGGTTTCGCGCACGGCAAGGGAAGTTTGCATCACTTTAGTGGCGACGCGGCCAGCAAAGTCTTGCTGATAAAAAGCTAACGATTGTCTGAGTAAATACTTATGAGCCAAAAACCGAATGGCCATAGGGTAATTGCCAAGTAAAGTTTGATGCACAACTAGCGAATGCAGTAGCGTCACTAGTGGCAATAGCACTAAGAGTATTAGGCTCATTATCAATAACTTACCACTTTCTTGGCTGAGTAAGGTATCTGGGTTCCTTGTCGATAGCCAATCCACTAATTGCCCCATAAAGCCAAACAGACTGACTTCGAGCATGGCCATGATTGCCGTTAGCACTGACATCAATATGAGTGGTTTTTCAAAGCCGTGGGTATAAAAGCGGCAAAATGCCAGTAGGCTATTGGGTGGCGTTTCTATAGCTTGTTCGGGCAGGGGATCGGTCCAATGTTCGAAGAGTTTGAACATAGCTTTCCTTAGCTTAATCACCGACATCAGTGCCGATGAATCGTGGTAATTGATAGCATCATAGCTATGGCTTTAAGATAACCGTAAATGGATACTAATCCATAGCATTAACTTAACAGTATCAGTTCCGTTTTTTGCTAGTTTGGTGCATGGAACGGGTTACGCTATAAGATAATTAAGGTTGAATACGGTGAGGTTATGAGCAATGCCAATGTGAGTCAGCTATTAACACTGAGTGACACTCTCTGTCAGCGTGCGCGTTTAAGCCGTGATAGACGCTTTGATGGTAAATTCTATGTGGCCGTGGTTACTACAGGTATTTATTGCCGGCCGATATGCCCAGCTAAAGCAGCTAATGAAGCCAATGTGCGTTACTTTTTACACGCAGCTAATGCCGCGGCAGCAGGCTTTAGGCCGTGCCTGCGATGTTGCCCGGACGCCGCGCCCGCATCCCTGCAATGGCTAGGATCTGCCAAACATTTACATCAAGCATCACAGTTATGTTTACAAGTTTCCCCAGTGACAGGTGAGTTTTATAGAATGGAAGAAATTGCTGAGCAACTAGGGGTCACTAGTCGCTATATACGGCAATTAAGTCAGCAATATTTAGGGATGGGATTAACACAATTTCGATTGCATCAGCAGTTATTAATGGCTAAGCAATTGTTGCACCGCAGTGACTTAACTTTCGAGCAAGTGGCTGTCTATAGTGGCTTTAATTCGATGCGCAGTTTTAATGACGCCTGCAAAACTAAACTCGGTAACACCCCAAGTGATATTCGCCGCGCGTTAAATAAGCATATCTCTAACCCGAATAACTGTAGCAATTTAGTGCAATTTCATGTGGGTTATCGCCCGCCTTATGACTGGCAGCATGCCATTAGTTTTTTAGCCAAACGCTGCATTAGTGGCATGGCAAGGAGTGATGGCGTTAATCGCTATACCACCACTATCGATAGCAACCATATCAAAGGGTTAGTAGAGATCACTCATCAGGGCGAACAGTGCCGCTTCGCACTAAAATTTTGGCCGCATCCAGACTGTGACCACTTACCCCTACTGGCTTTGCATCAATGGGCGCGTCATTTTTTAGATGCGGATGCTGATAGCCATGTTATTGATGAGCACCTGCGGCAACTATTAGGTCATAGCGCAAAACCTGGGCTGCGCTTAGTGCAGACAGTCACACCCTTTGAAGCGCTATGCCGCGCCGTATTAGGGCAACAAGTGACGCTTAGTTTTGGGGTGAAGCTTATTAATTTACTAGTGGCAAAATTCGCTGAACCTTGGCAGGTCAATGGTGAAAGTTATTGTTTCTTTCCTACGCCAACGACCATAGCTGCCAGTGATTTATCATTTTTGCCAATCCCTAAGGCTCGCCAGCAAAGTTTGCGGGCTTTAGCTCAGTTATGGGTTGATCGTCCCGCGGCGCAAGCCGCTGATTGGCTGCGGGTTAAAGGCATAGGCCCGTGGACTTGTGATTATGGTGCTATGCGTGGATTAGGGGATACCGACAGATTTTTAGTAGGGGACGCCGTTATTAAAAAGTATGTAGCTGCATTAATTAATCGTGGCGAGGTGAGTGTTAATGGTGACAGCTTACATATTGGCAGCTTCAATATTGTTCATGCATTAGTAGAGGCTGATAGCGCTCTGTTAGCGGCCAATAATGGCGCTGCAATGGCTATGCATCACATAGATTTGCATAAAGTTAACGCAAGTCTTACTCCTGCTGAGCTTAGCGCTTTATGGCAACAGCAAATTCGTCCATGGGGCAGTTATTTGACTCACCAAATTTGGGCATTAGCAGTGGGGGATGTGGCATGAAAAATAGGAAAAACCTAACAAATAACGCTGAAGCTAACTTAAACAGCAATGAGTTAGTGCTAAGAGTGCGTCAAATAACCACGCCATTGGGGCTATGGTGGGCAGAAGCGAGCAAGCATGGTATTCGCCGCTTAACCCCTGAAGTGATTGAGCATTCTAACGTCAACAGCGCGGCTAACAACGGCAATGTTAATCTTCAAGATGACTTAAGCGCGATAGCCGCGCATCTTGATTTACTAACCTTAGAGCTTAACCACTATTTTGCCGGCAAATTACAGCAATTTACGGTCGCACTTGATATTGCTGGCACTGCGTTTCAGCGCCAAGTGTGGCAAGGGTTGCAGCAAATTCCTTATGGCAGTTATTGCAGTTATGCCGATTTAGCCATGAATGTCGGTCGTCCCAAAGCATTTCGCGCGGTCGGTACCGCCAATGGCGCCAATCAAATTGCCATAGTGATCCCTTGTCATCGGGTAATTGGCAGTAATGGTACGCTCACAGGCTATGCCCATGGTCTTGATGTCAAAGAGTATTTATTAAGACTTGAAGGCGCTATGCCAAACACGTTTGGCTGAATTTAGTGCTAGCCATGCGCATGACTGGCCGCTATCGCCCATCCAAGGTATGATAGCGGGTCTTTTATTGTTGTGGATTTTCCCTTGAGCGGTTTTACATCATTAGGCATAGCGCCTGAGTTTGCTAAGCATTTAGCCCCAGAATTTATTGAACCTACTCCCATCCAAACCAGCGTTATTCCACAAATTTTGTCTGGCCAAGATGTGATTGCCCAAGCGGCGACGGGTAGCGGTAAAACCGCAGCGTTTGTGCTGCCATTATTGCAACAATTACAACAGCATAGCGCAGGCGTAAAAGGCAATCATATCCGCGCCTTGATTTTAGCGCCAACCCGCGAGCTCGCGCGCCAATTAAGTACTCAATGTATTCAGTTTGCTAATAAGCAGCAATCAGCCATGCGCGTGCGTTTGGCCCATGGTGGCGTATCGATAAACCCGCAGATGATAAGTTTACGCAATGGCGCCGATATTTTAGTGGCTACGCCTGGTCGCTTATTGGAATTAATCGAATGCAACGCGGTAAAACTCGGCCAAGTTAAGCATTTAGTGTTAGATGAGGCCGACCGTTTATTAAATTTAGGCTTTAGTGATGAGCTTAATCAGTTGTTAGCAAGCTTACCTAAACAGCGTCAAACGCAGCTGTTTTCGGCGACGTTTGATGATGACATTAAGCACCTGGCAGATGCTTGGTTAAACCAGCCTAAGCATATCCAGATTGAATCTGTGTTATCTCAGCCCAAGATTGAGCAGCGGGTGTATGAAGTTAACCGTGAGCAAAAGTCAGCGTTACTGACGCATTTACTCAAGAGCTTAGAATTATCGTCAGTACTAGTGTTTGTGAATGCCAAATTAAGTTGTGACCGCCTTGCGCAAAAGCTGCAAAAAGCTGGCATCGACAGCTTAGTGTTCCATGGCGATAAATCACAAGGCAAACGCCATCAAGCGTTAGATGATTTTATGGCGGGTAAAATCCCAGTGCTGATTGCCACCGATATTGCGGCGCGCGGCTTGGATATTCAGCATTTACCGGCCGTGATTAACTTTGAATTGCCCCGAAGCCCAGCCGATTATATCCACCGTATTGGTCGTACTGGCCGAGCAGGGGAGGCGGGGCTTGCCATTAGCTTGATTTGTCATGATGAATATCAGCATTTTGGTGTGATAGAAAAGAAGCATAAGTTGGCCGTTGAGCGTTTACAGTTAAAAGGGTTTACCCCTAAGAGTCTTGAACTGTATAACCAGCAAGCAGCAGAGCTTTCTACTGAAAAAGTGGCTCCAAGCTCGCAAAAGCGCAAAAAGAAACCAAAAATGCGCTCTGGATCCTAACCGATTTTTCAAAGCGCTGGCATAGTAGCGTTTTTCCTTCACTGAACAGAGTGGTTTATGCAGCATATGTTTTGGTTAGTGGAAGGTCAGATTGCCGGACGCAGTGGCCCAACCCTTAACCCATGGAATATCGGTGAACTGAAAGACGCCGGAATTGGTGCAATTATTTCAGTTATTGATAGTGATGCCGCTGACGCTGAGCGTATTCGCGCCGCAGGGATTCGCTATGAGTGCATTGCGTTACCGAATGCTATTACCCCGAGTGCGCAAGATTTAGAAGATGCTGTGGCACACCTGCCAGCAGTTATCGCCTTTATCAAGCAAGCTTGCGACGATGGTCTAGTGGTATTAATCCACTGCGGCTCAGGTCAAGACAGTACTTGCTTAGTGATGGCGCAATACTTGATTGAGCATGGCGCAGCGCCTGTTCACGCCATTAGCCAAGTTCGCAATGTCAATGCCAATGCATTTAGCCGTGATGGTTGGGATCAATTTGCCTTTGATGTGGTTTATCAATTGCAGTAAATCTCAATGATGTAAAACGCAGTGATGTAAATCGAAACTAGGTTTACTGTGAGTTTTCCTTAAAGGGCACCTTAATCGGGTGCCCTTTATATTTTTAATCAGCAATCTTCATGGCTATTTGTGTAACACTTCGGCGTTAGTCGGTCTTGAGACTCTTGCTTGTTGAATGTAGTTAAGAATTTTTAGCAGCCAATAATTTTATGTTGTGTATGGTTTTAGCGCGACTTATGTCACCAAAATAGGATGCTAGCGGCTAATTTTCAGCAATATGGTGAGTTAATTGGGATCTAGGCTAGACAAGGGCTAAGACATTAGTTACAAAACTAGACTCGCCATAAACTTAGTGCCGCAGTTTTACTGCTAATGTCAGTTTATCATCGTGACAACAATAACATAATGATAACAAAGTTGGAATTAAGTCATGAATAAGAATGATTCATTTTTTTACCGCATTGCCAATGGCAATTTGGTATTGCAAATTTTAGTGGGGATAATCGCTGGCGTTGCGCTAGCCACATGGTCACCAGAAGGCGCGACACACGCCTCTATTTTTGGTGATTTGTTTGTTGGCGCGTTAAAAGCCATAGCTCCGTTGTTGGTGTTTATTTTGGTGGCGGCATCCATTGCTAACCACAAACAAAATAGTAAAACCGCCATGCGCCCGATTGTGATCTTGTACCTGTTTGGTACCTTTGCCGCCGCCTTAACTGCCGTGGCTGTGAGCTTTTTATTCCCAACAGATTTAGTTCTGATTAACGCGGCAACCGGCACTACGCCGCCACAAGGCATAGGTGAGGTGCTGCACACCTTGCTGTTCAAGTTGGTCGATAACCCAGTCAATGCACTGTTAACTGGTAACTATATTGGTATTCTTACTTGGGGTGTGGGTCTAGGTTTTGCCTTAGCGCAAGCGTCACAGTCGACTAAGCAAGTGTTTGCCGATATGAGCCACAGTATTTCGCAGATGGTGCGTTTTATTATCCGTTTAGCACCCCTTGGTATTTTTGGTTTAGTGTCTGCCACCTTCGCGCAAACAGGTTTTTCTGCGTTAGCAGGTTATGTTCATTTGTTGGCTGTGTTACTCGGCGTGATGGTGATTATTGCATTAGTAGTTAACCCATTAATCGTATTTGCCAAAATTCGCCGTAACCCTTATCCATTGGTGTTTCAGTGCTTGCGTGAAAGTGGTATCACCGCCTTCTTTACCCGCTCAAGTGCTGCCAACATTCCAGTGAACATGGCACTTTGTTCCAAGCTTAAGCTGCATGAAGATACTTACTCAGTCTCTATTCCATTAGGTGCCACCATTAACATGGGCGGCGCGGCGATTACTATTACCGTGCTGACCTTAGCGGCTGTGCATACCTTAGGAATTCAAGTTGATATCTTTACTGCGTTGTTATTAAGTGTGGTCGCGGCAGTATCAGCGTGCGGTGCATCAGGTGTGGCGGGTGGCTCGCTGCTACTTATCCCGTTAGCTTGTAGCTTATTTGGTATTAGTAATGATGTAGCCATGCAAGTGGTTGCTGTGGGCTTTATCATAGGTGTTATTCAAGATGCGGCAGAAACGGCCTTGAATAGCTCAACTGACGTGGTATTTACCGCTGCAGCCTGTGAAGCGCTAGAGCGCCAGCAAGGCTAAGTGATGTGATACAGGTTGGGTTGTCATAACGGCTATTTTTATTAAGGCCTAGTCACTAAGTGACTAGGCCTTTTGTTATTTCTTTTAGGCTAATGAGCCTCCATGACTTATTGGAATCACAGTAAACTAATTATGAGATGTTCTTCACAAGCCGTTACACCAATCTCGCCTAATTACAATAAAAGTTCCTCAATTCTAAAAGAAGTTATTCGCCCTTTACTTATACCGAATTAAGCCCTGATCAGTTTGTCGGACGGATGAACGCTTAAGTTGCTTGAGTCGTTTAAATGCCTTTGTAAGACGATAGGCTTCGATAATGGCGATGAGTTTTACAAGAAAAGGTTCAAAAGTTTCTTGGGTATAACATCTATTTTGTTATGTTTCGTGATTCTTGGTAACGAAGGTTCAATGAAAATACCAGTGCTTTATTATGACGCATTTTCTCTAAATAAATTGTAATAGGTTCATTGGCAGGCAATGTGATAAAAAGCCTAACTATGTTAGTAACATAGGGCTGGGAAATCGAGTGTCATTTATTGTTGAGGTGTAGGTCACAATTTATTGCTTTCCCAAAAAAATCAAGCTCTTCTATTATGGTTACAGTATGTTACTATAGCCACAAATCTTACGTTAATGTTTGATTTTATAGAAAAAGGCAAACCAGTCGAAAGGCTGGGACGCAAAGCTTCCGGTCTAAGGGGAAACCTAAGATAGCGGGGACGCCAAAATCATAGCAATTTAATTTGCTTGCTTACGCACTTTGTTTGCCTTATTTGCATTGTCTAATAAGGAATATTCTTTGAAAACTAAACTATCCACCGCAGCGATTTTTGTTGCTTCTATGCTATCAGCAAATACATTTGCGGCTCTGCCTGGTACGCCAACTTTAGGTTGGGGTGAAACAAAATTTGCAATCATCGATATCGACCAATCAACCAGCGCCTACAACAAACTTGTTACGGTTAAAGATGCTGCTAAAGTTACCGTTAATTGGAACTTATGGAATGGTGAACTCGGTGACACTGCTAAGGTGTACTTAGACGGTGAGGAAGTTTGGAAAGGAACTTCTGTCGCAGCAGGTGAAGCTACATTTGATGTAAAAAAAGGTGGTCGCTATCAAATGCGTGTGGCCTTGTGTAATGATGAAGGTTGCTCATATAGCCCAACTAAAGAAATTATCGTTGCTGATACTGACGGTAGCCATTTAGCGCCTCTTGAAACTAAGATGCTTGAAAATAACCGCCCATACGTTAATAAAACTGACAAGGTTGTTGGGTCGTATTTTGTTGAGTGGGGGGTGTACGGTCGCCAATTCCCAGTTGATAAGATGCCTTCTAAAAACCTAACTCACCTGTTATATGGCTTTACCCCTATATGTGGTGGTGATGGCATTAATGACAGCCTTAAAAGTATTGAAGGTAGCTTTCAAGCCTTGCAAAAAGCATGTGAAGGTCGCGCTAATTTTGAGCTAGCCATTCATGATCCTTGGGCTGCTATTCAAAAGCCACAAGAGGGAGTTATGAACTATGACGACCCTTATAAAGGTAACTTTGGTCAGTTAATGGCGCTTAAGCAAGCGCAACCAGACTTAGTTATCCTGCCCTCTATCGGTGGATGGACATTATCAGATCCATTCTTCCAATTTGATGACAAAACAAAGCGTGATGTTTTCGTTAATTCTGCTAAAGAGTTTTTGAAAACTTGGAAATTCTTCGATGGTTTAGATATCGACTGGGAATTTCCCGGTGGTGGTGGTGAAAATATACATTTAGGTAAGCCTGAAGATGGTTCAACCTATGTTATTCTGATGAAAGAATTACGTGCAATGCTTGATCAGTTATCTAAGGAAACTGGTCGTAAGTATCAACTGACTTCTGCTATTAACGTGGGTTACGATAAGCTTGCAGTGGTTGATTATGGCGAAGCTCAACAGTACATGGATTACATCTTTATGATGGGCTATGACTTTAACGGTGCTTGGCAAAATACTAATTTAGGACATCAAACCGCTTTATATGATGGTCACTGGGAAACCACGAAATACACTGCTGATAAAGGCACTCAAATATTACTTAACCAAGGCGTTGACTCTGAAAAGTTAGTGTTAGGTGTTGCCAAATATGGTCGTGGCTGGACTGGAGTACATGATTATAAAGATGGCAACCCTTTTACTGGTACTGCAACAGGTAAGATCAAGGGGACTTGGGAAGATGGTGTATTAGATTATCGTGATATCGTTAATAACCATATGGATTCAGAGTGGGAAAAAGGTTATGACGAAGTAGCAGAAGCACCTTACCTATTTAAAAAATCAACTGGTGACTTGATTACTTATGATAATCCTCAGTCAGTTATTGCTAAAGGTCAATATGTTCTTAAGCACGACTTAGGCGGAATTTTCTCATGGGAAATTGACGGCGACAACGGCGACTTACTTAATGCTATGCATGAAGGCTTAGGCCACGGTGAAGGTATCGAGCCACCGGCAAACAAAGCGCCTATTGCTAATGCCGGTCAAGATCTAACGGTTAAGGGCGAGGTCACTGTTGAAATTGATGGTTCAAAATCTCGTGATCCAGAAGGTGACGAGTTAACCTATCAATGGAAGCAAATTAACGGCATAACTCTTGATGTTAATAACTCTGATGCGGCAGTATTAATAGTTGAAGTTCCAGAGGTTGAATTTGATACAGTTTACACCTTTAGCCTTACTGTTAAGGACATTGAAGGTTTAACTGCTGTTGATACCATGACTATCACGAACAAGGCGCCAGCCGTTAACCAAGCACCACAGGTTACTATGGTTGAAACCGTTAGCGTTGAAAGTGGTAAGACGGTTACTTTACAAGCTAAAGCTATCGATCCTGATGGTGACAAGTTAACTTATAATTGGACAGTCCCTACTAGTTTTAAAGTGATAGGTCAAGGCACTGACTCCCTAACTATGACTGCGCCAGTTATTGAAAATGAAGAATTATTTTCAGTATCAGTTAAAGTTTCTGATGAAGCTCTAAGCGCAGAAGCTGCGACAGCGGTGACTGTGACGGTGGCTGATCCTGATGCTGGTGCTTACCCGCAATGGAACGCATCAACTGTTTATCATGGTGGCGAAACAGTAAGCCATAACGATTTGCTGTGGAAAGCTAAGTATTGGACTCAAGGTAACGCGCCTTCTCGCACTACTGAACAGTGGTTATTAGTAAGTAATGTTCAGTTTGATTGGGACGCAGGCGTAGCTTATAACGGCAACGATATTACCACTCATAAAGGCCGAAAGTATCAGGCTAAGTGGTGGACTAAAGGCGAAGAGCCTAGCAAAGCTAGCGTATGGATTGATTTAGGTACTTCTTCTAAATAGTCTAGATTTTTTTTTCCGAAAAAGGCTTGATGAAATTCATCAAGCCTTTTTTACAAACAATTAATTGGTTTAGTCGATTAGGTGCTTTGAGAATTTTTCTTAAAATATCTTACTAAATAATCACTGCGTTGTTGCCTAAATAAATACAACTGATGACCTAAGTAGTCTTCACTACCGGTGTTTTTCAAGGTAGTTGTCACTCTTTGCTTAAGTATTCGTACTAATTATGTTAATTACTAATACTTTACAACTCTCTCTTTTCGTTTAACCTGTCGAAAAATGGTGCTATTGAATCCAGCATCGAAACAGTATGTTTATTCGCCAGAGGGTCAATTAATACCAAGAACCCTATTGGGGAAAGGTGATCTGATCCAATACTTTTGGACACCACGCTAAGTGAGTAAAATGACTTAACGAGGTGAATATGACAATCAAAAAGCCCCGCAAGACCCACACGGCTGAATTTAAAGCTGAAGCCCTGAAACTAGCCGAACGTGTCGGTGTTGCTGAAGCTGCTAGGCAGCTCAAAATCTACGGGTCACAACGTTATAACTGGCGCTCTGCCATTGAGAAGAAATCGACAACTAGCCAGCGCGAAGCCGAGCTTGCTGCTGAAGTTGCCAAGTTAAAACGCCTGTTAGCCGACCAAGCTGAGGATTTAGCCATCCTAAAAAAGGCGGCCACCTACTTCGCGAAGAATCAAAAGTAGATCGATTCGAATTTATGCTCGAACACCAGCACCAGTTTCGCCTAAAGCCAATGGCGACAGTGCTTGGCGTGACGCGAAGTTGGTATTATGTCTGGCGAAAATCAAGCAAAAAGCCGAGTACACGCTTGCGCAAACAGCGCAGCCGTGATAAGCAAATCAAAGCTATTTTTGTCCAGAGCAAGGAACGCTCTGGCGCTCGGCGTATTCAAGTCGACCTCGCCGAAGATTACGATCGCGCTAATTTGAAAACCATGATGAACAGCATGACAAGACAGAATTTAGTGGCTAAAGCAGCCCGTAAATTCAAAACAACAACTGACAGCGATCACCAGCTTTCGGTAGCGCCAAATCTGCTGGAGCAGAACTTCGATGCCAGCGGCCCGAACCAAAAATAGGTCGGTGATATCACGTATCTGATGACAAGCGAAGGCTGGCTGTATCTGGCGGTGATTATCGATTTGTACTCGCGCGCTGTGATTGGCTGGTCGATGAGTAATCGCATGACGGCTAAGCTGGCTTGTGACGCGCTGACAATGGCGCTGTTTCGTCGTGGTTTTCCAAAAAAAGTGATTGTTCATAGTGACCAAGGCAGCCAATATTGTTCACATGCGTATCGAGATCTGATTGAAAAAAATCAGCTTATCCAAAGCATGAGCCGCAAAGCCTGCTGCTGGGACAACGCCTGTGCAGAGAGCTTCTTCCATTCATTGAAGGTTGAGGCCATTCAGTACGAGCCGATCATGGACCGGGAAACCATGAAGCACACAGTGTTTGAGTACATAGAAGTTGATTACAATAAAACCAGAAGGCATAGTTCACTTGGCTATTTAAGCCCTGAGAATTTTGAATTGAAAATAGTGCTTAGTTAAGTGTCCAGAGTTAGCGGATCAGATCAAGGCTTGCCTAAGATTGATTTTTGCAACAACGCCGATGTCTAGGGAGTCCCAAAATAATTCCTTTTATAATCAATTAGTTGGCACGCATGGTGCTGTTTGATCTAATCAATTTCGCCAAAAACAAACTAGAACAACACCATGCGTGACATTACAATACTACATGACTCTCTTAGCAATCAATGCTCTTCCATCCACAAAAAACGTCTTAATTCTCTTATGGTTGCCACTAAATCATTACTAGATGGTGATCAACTCTCTTTGACCCAGCTAGGCCGTAACATCTCTGGTAATGTGGCACCTAAGCACAGTATCAAACGTATTGACCGCTTGCTCGGTAATCACCACCTCAATAATGACCGAATGGCGATATATCGCTGGCATGCAATGCACCTTTGCGGTGCTAACCCAATGCCTATCGTGCTTGTCGATTGGGCCGATGTAAGAGAACAACTCCGCTTGATGACATTGCGCGCCTCCATCAGTGTTCAAGGGCGCAGCGTGACCCTTTATGAGCGTACTTTTGAATTCAAAGATTACAACGCACCTCGCAGCCACAATGTTTTTCTGACTGAGTTGGCAAAGGTGCTTCCGAATGGCTGCTGTCCGCTAATCGTCACCGATGCTGGCTATCGCAATACTTGGTTCGATCAAGTAGCAAGTCACGGCTGGTTTTGGTTAGGGCGTGTTCGTGGTGACGTCTGTTATCAGCATGTTGGAACACATCAATGGCACTCCAATAAGTCGCTTTACCCAACAGCAACGAACAAAGCCAAATACATCGGCCGTGTTAACCTCGCCAGGAAAAGCCCATTGTCCTGTCATTTACACCTCTACAAAGCGAAAGAAAAAGGTCGTAAAGACCGCCGTTCCTCAAAAGCAGGAAGAAACCATACCGCCCAAGCAAGCTACGGAAGAAGCAGCAAAGAGCCGTGGCTATTGGCAACCAACTTACCACCTAATCACTTTAACTCGGTCCAAGTGACAAAGCTCTACGCTAAGCGAATGCAGATTGAAGAGACCTTTCGAGACTTGAAGAGTCCACAATACGGCATGGGGCTGAGGCACTGCAAAAGTCGTTGTCCGAAGCGGCTAGATGTGTTGCTGCTCATCGCTATGCTGGCAGAAATTGCCTTATGGCTAATTGGTATCGTTGCCTTACATCTAGGCTGGCAAAAACACTTTCAGGCCAACACCATTCGGCACCGGCCTGTGCTGTCGATTGTCAGATTGGGGAAAGAGGTTCGGCGGAGGGAAAACTATCAAATAACAGCGCAGCATTTACGCTGGGCAATGCATGAATATATCAAGTTGGTTCACACTGCAGGGAGACCTAAATTATGAGGGGATCCCCCAGCGCCGATGTTACCCTCGATTTACGCCGTTATTATGTAAATTTAGAATTAAATATCTTGATGTTGTCGAAATACGCTTGTTGTCGCACTTAATTATACTCAATTTCTCATTTATTAACACCCTCTATATAATGCGCGAAATATCAATACAACCGCGACGAGGTAAAGAGTTATGGGAAATATTGTCTCTACATTAAGGATAAAAATGAATAAGCAAATGTTGAGTAATATTGTTGCCTGTGTGTTGGTTGGAATATCTACGACCTCGTTTGCTGAAGAGATAGGCTGCAATAAACTTGGTGGCTGTGATGAGCGTATTGTTGTCAAAGGTGAATTAATGCGCCATCCGTTAACCGTGACAACTGATCCAAAAAAACCGCGGTTACCACTGCCTTCTTATGATGGTGCCGGCTTTTTAAAGACTATTCCAGGATTTAATATTAATCGTAAAGGAGGAGGCGGTGGTGATCCTTCATTGCGAGGGCTTGGCGGTTCGCGAATTAATATTGTTGATGACGGTCAACAAACCTATGGTGCTTGCGGCGGACGGATGGATCCCCCTACTGCTTATATTTATCCCGAATCCTATGACAGTATTGAAGTGATTAAAGGGCCGCAATCTGTTCGTCATGGCCCGGTAGGTTCCGCAGGAACCGTATTATTCAATAAAGATAGGCGTACGTATGTCGAAGCTGTTCCTACAGGGCGAGCCAGTGTGACAGCGGGTAGTTTTGAGCGGCTTGATTATATAGTTGACCTGCGCGCAGGTGATGAAAGCTATTATATGGATTTAGATGCCAATCAATCGTCTAGCTCTCATTATAAAGATGGTAACGGTAACCCTGTGCAATCAAGTTATGACCGACGTAATATGGATTTGGCCTTAGGTTGGACGCCGTCTGATGACACTGTGATTGAAGTAAGCTACGGCAAGTCAGACGGTGATGCTGAGTATGCAGATCGTGCTTATAAAGCCCGCGAAATTGAAAATGAAAATTACACCTTGTTGGTGGAGCATGAGTTTAACGGTGATTACCTGCAGTCGATAGAGTTTCAAGCTTATAGTAATGACAATGACCATGTGATGGATGATTTTGATAAAAATTTACCCAATAACTCAGGGGCTCACGTTAACCGTTCGACTTATGGTGGCCATTTGTGGGGCGAGTTTGCTATCGGCGATGTCACTCTGACAACTGGGATGGATATGCAGGATTCAACTCATCAAATCTTTAAAGTTGCGCCTAACTTGGATAGTAGTCTTGACGACTTAATGGCGGGCAAGTTAAATGATGATTTGAGTTATCAGCAGTTTGGATCATTTGCTGAACTTGAATACCTCGTGGATGAGGGAAGGTTAGTGTCGGGGCTGCGTTATGACCGCTGGCAGACAGACTTATTTTTGCCGCAACAGCAGAAGCGAAAAGATGACCTTTACAGCGGTTTTATCAGGATAGAGTATGCTTTTGATTATCATCAATATTATATGGGCGTAGGCCATGCTGAACGTATGCCTGATTATTGGGAATTAACCAAAGCTAAAATGAGTCAACCAACAGCAAAGACTTTTGATATTTCGCCAGAAAATACCACTCAGTTAGATTTTGGATGGATCTATGATAACGATGTAGTAACTCTATCGAGTGCCTTTTATTACGGTGAAATCAAAGACTATATTTTGATTCAGGCATTTAAGACTCCTAGTGGCGATAAGAGCCAAACCGCACGCAATATTGATGCAATAATTTGGGGCGGAGAATTAGGCTTAGCCTGGCAACTAACAGAGAATTTAGATTCCCAAATTAGTCTTGTTTATGCTCATGGTGAAAATGACACCGATAACATGGCGCTGGCTCAAGTCTCACCTTTAGAGGGGCGTCTGACGATGGATTACAATGTAGGAAATTGGCACTTCGGCTTGTTGTGGCGATTGGTGGATAATCAGAAACGTGTTGCTCTTGGTCAGGGAAATATTTCAGGGATAGATTTGGATGAAAGTGCTGGGTTTGGTACTCTGGCATTGAATGCCGCTTGGCACAGTGGTGAGCATGTTCGTTTTAGCTTTGGAGTTGAAAACTTGTTTGATCGTGAATATGCGGAGCATATCAGTAAATCTGGTGCGATTAATGATGTAGGTTTGCCGATGGCAAGAGTTAATGAGCCTGGCCGTAATGGGTGGCTAAAAATGGAATATTTATTTTGACATCCTCCACCTCCTTTAGGACGGGGAGAAGTCAGCCGCGGTTATTTTTCTGGATAATGACAATACTTCACCGCTAGAGGGGAGAAACTGCACAAATCGATGGCAAACTAGTCAAAGCATGATATCCATCAAGTTTTTTATGGTTAAAATCGATACACTTCGCGAATTACCCGTTCAGTATTAGGAATCGCGAGTTTATGTCATCTATGCTAAAAACATCACCTTGGCAGTGGTTAACCTCTATGGGTGCCAAATGGCAATTAGATGATAGCCCTGCCATCCAAAAACGAGCCGCGATGAAAATACAGGGGCAATGGATGGAACAAAGACAACTGGTTGGTCAATGGTTTGACCCGCGTCCTGATGCTGGCGATAAAATCAGCCTGTATCGTAATGATGAAGAGTGGTTTCTTGAAACTTGGTCAGATGATGGCTGTCATAGCCTAGACAAGATGAAAGCCACTAAAATCAATTTCGACATGCGCTTAGAAGATGTGGAAGCGAATTTTTTCGGTGAGTATTTCTTACTGACTGATTATGGCGACTTAAAGCTGTGTGATGCGCAGGGCTGCTTGGTGTTAGTGCCAATGAGTAAAAATCGCGCCTAAAGTCATCAAGCACTTATTATAAAAGCACTCATTATAAAAAAGGCCAATCAACACTGCTGATTGGCCTTTTTCAATGGGCGCAAGCCTGAGATTTAAAACGGTTGCGGGCTGGAAAACATCAGCCACTCTTGAGTGCGAGGATGAGTAAATCCTAACTTCCACGCGTGTAAGCGTAATCTTGGACTAGCGTTTTGGCAGTCTCTGTCACTATAAAACACATCCCCTAAAATAGGATGTCCAAGCGCTTGCATATGTAGGCGTAATTGATGAGTTCTGCCGGTATGCGGCATTAATTGCAATAAGCTTGAATGCGCTCGATACTCCAATACTTGCCAGTCGGTGATGGCAGCCTTGCCATCGGTGGTTATCAGTTGCCACGGGGGATTATCTTTATCGGCGCGCATGGCTAAATCAATACAACCCTTCGCATCTTTGAGTTTGCCCATTACTTCAGCGACATATATCTTTTGCGTTTTGCGGTCTTGAAATTGCGTTTTAATATGCGACTCAGTGGCTTTATTGCGGGCAAACACCATTAAACCTGAGGTGTCGCAATCGAGGCGATGCAATAAAATCGCTTCAGGATATAGGCGTTGCAGGCGAGTAATAGCGCAGTCATAAGTATGAGCCGCGCGTCCTGGGTTGGATAAGAGTCCAGAGGGTTTATTGATAACAATAATATCGTCATCGATATAGCGTAAATCTAACCAAGGAAGTGCAGGCGGGCAGTATTCAAAAATTTGCATGGGTATAAAGGCTGATCGTAATTATGCTAACGGCATAATAGCATTGTCCCAAGGCTAAAGCATCTTAGCCTTGGAGTGTATGACTATTACAACTTGGCTAATAAGCCACTAAAGCACTCAAGAAGATACTAAGTTAATGCTAGCAAGCTAAATCCAACCCTTTACTTAAGGGCTTATAACCACTGGCTAAGCCACATTCGCACTTTTAGTCCCAAGCCACTGGTAACGCCTGATGTCACCCACTGCACTTCACCTTGTTTCACGATATAAATCGCCGGTAATGCATGGGCGCCCCAGCGCTTAGATAGCTCACCATCATCATTAATCACAGCGAATTGATAGTCATGGCTTAACATGAATTGATTGATGTCATCGTTAGAGCCTGAGCTTACAGCCACACTGACGACGGCATTATCTTTACTTAAGTCATTGACCGCTGGCGATGTCATACGACACGCAGGGCACCAAGTTCCCCAAAAATAGATTAAGGTCGGTTCAGGGTCGCTCTGCAAGATAAATGGAGCATGTAAGCTAGTTTGTCCCGATAACTCAGGCGCTGCGCCTGAAATCATATGTCGTTGCATATAAGTGCTGATTAAAAACATAGCGAGAGCTAACAGACCTAACTCAATGACACGGCGCCGCCACGGGTTAACATTTTTCTTAATCAAGGCGGCTATCCAAGTATTCGGTAGGTGTCTTACGACTTAAAATTTTACTGTAGGCCATTAATTGCGGATACAAGGTTCTGAAGGCAATTTCTAACGGGACATCCTTTTTTTCCACTAAGGCTTCGGCGCCCACAAACAGTTGTGGCTGTGAAAATCGGCGGGCAACGCCAGCAATAGCCGCATTTAACCCTTCTCTATGCTGATAAGCACCCAGCCAATCTTGGCTTTGCATTGGCACTAAAATGTCCTGCATGGCCGGTGGCAGTTCTGGGGTGTTTGCTAATTCTCGATAGGCATAGTCACAAAACTGTTTAAGCGGCAGTGCATGATACTCATCCCAGTAGTAAGCCAAAAAGTAATCAAAACTTAAATCGATTAAAATCGGCGCAATACGGCGATGACTTTTGGGAAACTGCGCCAGTAGTTCATGAATGATTTCATGCTCATCGGTAATGGTATCTAGTTGGCGATGCAACCAAATGCCTTGTTGCAGATGTTGAGGGTGGTCGGCTATGTTGCCTTTAGCAAAGTCGCCCGCTAAATTGGCTGCCAATGACGTTTTACTGAAATCAGCCAGATGGAGATGAGCAAGGAAATTCATAATGGATTCTTAATCTACGGCTTTATTTCACGTTATCATGATATTCGCTGGTGAGAAATACTCAATACACCAACTTGTGTCATATAAGGTCATTAATTTTATGATAAGTCTGCGGTTATTGGTTTAGCGTCAACGATTGACTCCAAGCCACAGCACAGTGGCGCCGCTTCTGCTCTTGCTAAGTAAGCTGGTTAGTAACTGCTGTGTGGTGATTATTTGCGCACTAACCTCAAGTTTATCTGCCCATCATTGCCACAAATTCACCTTATCGGGCGCGACTCACACCACTAATCTTGATCTTACGGCCGTCAATCCCTAGACTAGCCGCGAAATACCGCCTTCACCTAGGCATTATCTTGGTAGCAAATAGAGGCTTGAATGCGCGTCGCAGATTTTACTTTCGATTTACCCGATGAACTCATCGCTCGTTATCCTATGGCTGAGCGCACCGCCTCTCGCTTGTTAACCTTAGACGGTAACACTGGCGCGCTGGCTGATAAGCAGTTTACTGATCTGCTCAATTATATTGAGCCAGGCGACTTAATGGTATTTAACAATACGCGAGTGATCCCTGCGCGTTTGTTCGGCCAAAAAGCGAGTGGTGGTAAATTAGAAATTTTAGTTGAGCGCATGTTGGACGATAAGCGGGTATTAGCCCATGTCCGCAGCTCAAAATCGCCAAAGCCAGGTAGCGAGATCATTCTCGATGGCGGCGAAAAAATGATGATGGTAGCTCGCCATGACACCTTATTTGAGTTGGCACTTGAGTCTGATAGCACCATTTTAGAAGTGCTTGAAGCGGTAGGGCATATGCCTTTGCCGCCTTATATCGACCGTCCTGATGACGATGCCGATAAAGAGCGTTATCAAACCGTGTACAACCAAAATCCAGGTGCAGTAGCAGCACCTACCGCGGGTTTGCACTTTGATGAAGCTATGCTGGCCACTCTCAAAGCCAAAGGTGTGGATATGGCCTTTGTGACCTTGCATGTGGGCGCAGGTACTTTCCAGCCAGTGCGCGTGGAAACCATTCTTGAGCATAAAATGCATTCAGAATGGGCAAACGTACCTGCCGATGTGGTTGATAAAGTGACAGCGACCAAAGCCGCGGGTAAACGCGTTATTGCCGTTGGTACTACCTCAGTACGTTCACTGGAAAGTGCGGCTAAAGCGAGCCCTGGTGAGTTAGCGCCTTTTAGTGGTGATACTGATATCTTTATTTACCCGGGTTATCAGTTCCAAGTGGTTGATGCCATGGTTACCAATTTCCACTTACCAGAATCGACCTTGATCATGCTGGTCAGTGCATTTGCAGGATTTGATGAGGTGATTAATGCCTATCAACATGCAGTTGCTGAAAAATACCGCTTTTTCAGCTATGGTGATGCCATGTTTGTGACTAAAAAAAACCTTTAATGGTTTAGAATGCGATAAAATACCTGCGCTCAATGAGCGTGGGTATTTTTGTATAATGCCCTTGAATTTATAAAATTTGTTCTTATATCACTAGCTTATAGGAATTTATTTCCAACTCCAGTGTCAGACTGTTTCTCTGACGAGGTAATTTATGAAGTTTGAATTAGATACTACTGATGGTCGTGCGCGTCGCGGTCGTTTGATTTTTGATCGTGGCACAGTAGAAACTCCAGCTTTTATGCCGGTAGGTACCTACGGCACAGTTAAAGGTATGACTCCTGAAGAAGTGCGTGCTACTGGCGCTGACATTTTATTAGGTAACACCTTTCACTTGTGGCTGCGCCCTGGTGAAGAAGTCATGCGTAAACATGGCGACTTGCATGATTTTATGAACTGGCAGCGTCCAATTCTGACCGATTCCGGCGGATTCCAAGTATTCAGCCTGGGTGATATTCGTAAGATCACCGAAGCCGGCGTGCATTTCCGTTCACCTATCAATGGCGAAAAGATTTTCTTAGACCCAGAAAAGTCCATGCAAATTCAGAACTCATTAGGTTCTGATGTGGTCATGATTTTTGATGAGTGTACTCCATACCCAGCCACAGAAGATGAAGCGCGTAAATCCATGCAGATGTCATTGCGTTGGGCCAAGCGTTCAAAAGATGAGTTTGAGCGTTTAGAAAACCCAAATTCTCTGTTTGGTATCATCCAAGGTGGCGTGTATGAAGATTTACGCGACGAGAGCTTAAATGGCTTGGTTGACATTGGCTTTGATGGTTATGCCATTGGTGGTTTAGCTGTAGGCGAGCCAAAAGCTGATATGCACCGCATCCTTGAGCACGTGTGCCCACAAATACCTGCTGACAAGCCACGCTATTTAATGGGCGTTGGTAAGCCAGAAGATTTAGTGGAAGGTGTACGCCGCGGTGTGGACATGTTTGACTGCGTTATGCCAACCCGTAATGCCCGTAACGGTCACTTATTTACCAGTGAAGGCGTGATTAAAATCCGCAATGCGCGTCATCGTGACGACACTGCACCGCTGGATCCTCTGTGTGATTGTTACACCTGTAAGAACTATTCACGGGCGTATCTATATCACTTAGATCGCTGTAACGAAATTTTAGGTGCTCGCCTAAATACCATTCATAACCTTCGTTATTATCAGAAATTGATGGAAGGTTTGCGTGGGGCAATTGAGACAGGTACATTAGAGGCCTTTGTGACTGAGTTCTATACCAGTCAAGGTCGTGAAGTACCTAAGTTAGTTGATTAACATTAACGATAATTAGAGAAGAGAAAGATTATGTTTATTGCAGATGCACATGCAGCAGCCCCTGGCGCTGCCCAAACTGGCGGTACCATGGAATTGGTTTTCATGCTGGTAATTTTCGGCTTGATTTTCTATTTCATGATTTATCGTCCACAAGCTAAGCGTGTTAAAGAGCATAAGAACCTGATGTCTTCTTTAGGCAAAGGTGATGAAATTCTGACTAGCGGCGGTATTGTTGGCAAGATTGCTAAAATTACCGATGACAGTGACATGGTACTGCTGAGCTTGAACGACAGCACTCAAATTACTATCAAGAAAGATTATATTGCTGCTGTACTGCCTAAAGGCTCTATTCAGTCGTTATAAGCCAAGAGGGCGATTGTGTGTTGAACAAATACCCAATGTGGAAAAACGTGATGATCTTCTTGATCATCGCGGTTGGATTTTTTTATGCGCTGCCGAATTTATTTGGCGAAGATCACGCAGTTCAGGTGGTAGGAACGCGCGGTGTTGCCGTAACACCAGCGTTACAAACTGAAGTAGACAACTTACTAACGAAAGAAGGCATTGCGGTTAAGCGTTCTGAGTTAGCCGACGGTCAACTCTTAGTACGAGTGGCCAATGCGGATCAACAGTTGGCTGCAAAAGAGGCCATTGCCAAACAATTGGGGGACAAATACACAGTCGCCTTAAACCTTGCTCCAGCAACGCCAGAGTGGCTTGAGGCTGTGGGTGGTTCACCCATGAAATTAGGTCTCGACTTACGTGGTGGTGTGCACTTCTTAATGGAAGTGGACATGAATGAAGCCATTCGTAAGATGGATGAAGCTAAGGTTGCCGATTTCCGTTCGCAATTGCGCGAAGAGCGCATTCGTTACGCGGGCATTTTCCGTACCGGTAAAGGTATTGAAATTAAGTTCCGTGATGAAGACAACTTAGTTAAAGCTGAACAATTCTTAAAGTCTCGTAGTAATGAAATGGTGTTTACCGACACTTCAGCGAATGGCGAGTTCAGCCTGTTAGCGACTATGAGTGAAGCTTATTTAAAGCAGATTAAAGAAGAAGCTTTACTGCAAAACATCACTACCATACGTAACCGTGTTAACGAGTTAGGGGTAGCTGAGCCTGTGGTTCAACGTCAAGGCGCTGAGCGCATTATTGTTGAATTGCCAGGTGTACAAGATACCGCCCGCGCCAAAGAAATTTTAGGGGCAACGGCATCGATTGAATTCCACATGGTTGATGATAAAGCTGATCCTAGTGCTGTGGCCGCTGGCCGCGTACCACCAGGCAGTGAAATTTATCAGCGCCGTGAAGGTGGTCCAGTCGTACTGAAAAAAGAAGTGATGCTGACCGGTGACCATATCACTGGCGCCCAGCCAACGTTTGATGAATATAGCCGTCCACAAGTGGCGATTAATTTAGATGCGAAGGGCGGCACCATTTTCTCTAACGTCACCAAAGATAATATCGGTAAGCCAATGGCTACCTTGTTTATCGAATACAAAGATACGGGTGAGCGTAATCCTGACGGCAGCGTCAAGATGAAGAAAATTGAAGAAGTGATTTCGGTAGCAACCATTCAAGCCCGTTTAGGACGCAATTTCGTCATCACAGGTCTTGATCACGCCGAATCACAAAACCTCGCGTTGTTACTGCGTGCAGGTGCCTTGATTGCTCCGGTTTCTATTGTTGAAGAACGTACCATAGGCCCAAGCTTAGGCGCGCAGAACATAGAGTCAGGCATACAAGCCATGGTGTGGGGTATGGCTATCGTGTTGATTTTCATGATGGTTTACTACCGTGCTTTCGGCTTTATCGCCAACTTAGCCTTATGCGCTAACTTGATTATGATTGTTGGGATTATGTCTATGATCCCAGGCGCAGTATTAACCTTACCTGGTATTGCCGGTATGGTACTGACGGTAGGTATGGCGGTTGATGGTAACGTTCTGATTTACGAGCGTATTCGTGAAGAACTTCGTGCTGGCCGCAGTGTACAACAAGCGATTCATGAGGGTTATGCTAACGCATTCTCAACCATCACTGACGCTAACTTAACCACCTTTATCACGGCCTTAATCTTATTTGCTGTGGGTACTGGTGCCATTAAAGGTTTTGCCGTCACCCTGATGATAGGTATTGCCACCTCCATGTTTACTGCAATCGTCGGTACTCGTTCTATTGTGAACGCAGTCTGGGGTGGTAAACGTGTGAAGAAATTATCGATTTAAGGGAGACGACTAACATGATGCAAATTAGCGCATTTAAAAATACTATCGACTTCCTCAAACATGCCAAAATGATCAGCATAATGTCGGCAATTTTGGTAGTAGCTTCATTTGTGTCTTTAGGTACTAAAGGCATCAACTGGGGTTTGGATTTTACCGGTGGTACTGTGGTGGAGTTAGAGTTCTCTAAATCTGCCAATCTTAACGATTTACGCGCGCAGCTCACCGATGACAAAGTCAGTGGTGCTATTGTTCAGAACTTTGGTTCAACACAAGATATCTTAGTGCGCTTGCAAGTGCGTCCAGGGATTGAAAGTGATGCTCAAGTGACAGAAGTCATGCGCGCAGCCCAAGTACTTGATAGCCAAGTCATTCAAAAGCGTGTGGAGTTTGTCGGTCCACAAGTAGGTAAAGAATTGGCAGAGCAGGGCGGTTTAGCGGTTATCGCGGCCCTCTTGTGTATTCTGGTATATGTATCGTTCCGCTTTGAATGGCGCTTAGCCGCTGGCGCGGTAGCGTCACTGGCACACGACGTGATGTTAACCTTAGGGGTGTTCTCACTGCTGCAACTGGAGTTTGACCTGACTGTATTGGCAGGCTTACTGACGGTTGTGGGTTATTCACTTAACGATACTATCGTAGTGTATGACCGTATCCGTGAGAACTTCATCAAAATCCGTAAGTTACTGCCATATGATGTGATTAATATTTCAATCACTCAAACCATGAGTCGTACCATTATTACTACGGGTACTACCTTGATCACTGTGGTGGCCTTGTTCTTAAAAGGCGGCACTATGATCCATGGCTTTGCGACTGCATTGTTAATGGGTATTTTGTTCGGTACTTATTCATCTATCTATGTGGCGAGTTACTTAGCCATGCGTCTTGGCGTTAGTCGTGAGCATATGCTCCCAATTGAAGTCGAGAAAGAAGGTGCTGATCAACCACCTATGATGCCTTAAGTGCTGATTTGATTAAAAGCCGACTGACTAAGTCGGTTTTTTTTGCCTAAGTTTCGTACTTGACAGCGCCAGCTTTCACGCTCAACATGCTGGCAGAAGTTGAGGTTTAGTTAATGGATTAATGGCAACAATCATGCGCTTCGAAGTCAATATAAGTAGTAGGGAAGGCGAATGCAAACAAGTAAACGTTTAGTTGCGGGTGGTAATTTACTCCAGGCTCACACTTGGAAGGGATTACTCGAGTCAGCCGGAGTTGTGGTAGAATTGCGCGGCGAAGCCTTAATGGGCGGCGTTGGTGAACTACCCGTTGACTTACAAACTGTCGAATTATGGGTTGCACATGAGCAATTTGAATTGGCGCAATCACAGTTAGCCAATCTTGATGCTGACCGCCCACAATGGCAGTGTGTAAAATGTCATGAGTTGAACCATGCCAGTTTTGAATTATGTTGGCAATGCAGTGCTGAGCGCAGTGAAGCGCACTAAGGATGTGAGTAATGGCACATAACCCAGGTTTTGAAAAAATCGTTGAGCTTTTTCGTCCCCATGTAAAAGAAATTACCATAGAACAATATCAGGCCGAAGATGAATGGCAACTTGTCGATGTGCGCGAAGATCATGAATGGTTAGTCGATCATTTACCACGCGCCATCCATATGGGCCGCGGCATTATCGAGCGCGATATTGAAACTAGAGTGCCTGATAAGACCAAACCCTTGTTGCTGTATTGCGGCGGCGGTTATCGCAGTGTCATGGCCGCCCATCATTTGCAATTAATGGGATACACCCATGTGGCATCGCTGATTGGCGGTTACAAAGCTTGGCAGCAACACCAACTGCCACTGGTTAAGGATTAACCCTCAAGACGGTTATTTTCAGTATTAGCCTCTAGGAAAACATGCAGTATGTTCCAATCATGCTGGACACTAACCAGCTCAATATTTTAGTGGTGGGCGGCGGCAGCGTCGCTGAACGTAAGTTAACGCTCCTTGCCCGCACTCAGGCCAATATTGATGTTATGTCGCCAGCGATTACTCCAGCCATTGAGCAACTAGTTGCAAGCAAGCGTATACAATGGTTAGCGCATCACGCTGCGGCTGGCGATATTACTCATCACTATCAGCTAATTTATTTAGCCACAGATGATAGTGAGGTGCAGCAGCAATTAGCCGCCCAAGCCGCCAAGCTTTCGATTTTAGTCAATGTGGTCGACACGCCTGCGCTGTGCAGTTTTATTACTCCAGCGATAGTTGATCGCGGCCGCTTACAAGTAGCCATCAGTACTGCAGGCGCGGCGCCTGTGTATGCGCGCACTATTCGCAGCCGCTTAGAGCAAGCGTTACCCGCCTCATTAGCGCCATTACTTGATTTTGTGGCTGAGCAGCGCGGCGCAGTGAAGCAAGCATTTTTAAATGAAGATGATAGACGCCGTTGCTGGGAGCGTTTTTTTAGCCTGAATGGCGATAGGTTTGATGATCATACTCCGGCCTTATTTCAACAGGCATTGGTCGCTAAGACTCACGCTTTGCCACCGCTATTGTTATTAGATGAACAGTTAGTTCCTCAATTATTACCCATAGCTGCCGTACCGTTACTGCAGCAGCTTGAATACCTGTTCCATCGCGGCCCAGTGGCTTTGGAGCTTAATGAATTAATTCGCCGAGATTGCCACCGCGAAGCCTTGATTGAAGTATCGGCGGCGCTTTCGCGCCAACGCGCTGGATATCGCACTATGCTGATTGCAGATAGCGATACCTTGGCATTAGCGGCAGCGCAATCTCCTCATTGTTTGACCTTGATTGCTGGAGCTGTACATGGCACCTAATGCCACGATTTTTAAAACCGAACTGCAGATTGCAGATATGGACCGTTTTTACTACCAGACTCACCATTTGACCTTAGCGCAGCATCCTTCTGAAACTGATGAACGTATGATGGTGCGCTTAGCTGCCTTTGCTTTGAATGCCTCTGAACATTTAACTTTTTCAAAAGGCTTGTGTGTTGATGATGAAGCTGAGTTATGGGAAAAAAGTTTATGTGGTGACATTGAACTCTGGATTGAGTTTGGTGAAGCCGATGAAAAATGGATTAAGAAGGCTTGTGGCCGCGCCAAAACCGTTAAGTTGTATACCTATGGTGGTCGCAGCGTACCTATCTGGTGGCAGAAAAACCAAGGGCCTTTGAGTCGTTATAAAAACTTAGAAGTGTGGGAATTCCCTAAAGAGCAAATTCAGCTATTAGCCAGTTTAGTGAAACGCAGCATGCGTGTGAGCTGCAATATTTCTGAAGGCGAAATGTGGCTTAATGATGATGATCAAAGCTTAGCATTAACTCCGCAGCGCCTGTATTAAGCGTTTGCTTCTATTGATATAAAGTTAACGGCCGCAATTGTGGCCGTTATTGTTTGATGCTTGTTCGGTTGGCAAGTAGGCACGCAGTTATTGCTGCGCGGGCGCTGTGCGTTGTAATTCTTCTAAGGCGCTGCCATTAAAGGTGTGAGTGTAACCTTGCTCTATTAAGGTTTGCTGCGCCTTACCACTGCGATTACCACTGCGGCAATATAAAACCACTTCAGTGTCTTTGGCGATGTCACGCTCAGCAAAAACTTGGGCGATTTGATCGATAGGAATATTAATCGCATCCGCTAAGTGACCTTCGGCAAATTCCGCCGGGGTGCGCACATCGACGATTAAGGCGCCATCTTGGATCATTTGCCAAGCTTGATTGTCCTCATCTGCGGCTTGTACGCTAGTTTGTAGACTTAACACAGCCAACAGCGTGACAGCAAAACCTGTAATTACTTTTAAAAATTGCATTTCCTTATCCTTTTGCAAGCTTAGCAGTTGTTATCTCAGCTTCTGACTTGATACCACAGTAGCGCATGACCATGGCCGCCGGACAGAAGCCGGTAAAAGCACTTTGAATTAAATTAACACCGACAAAGGCAGTAAGCCAGATAAAATGCGAGCTTACCCAGTGTGTTAGCGCTAAAGATAGCAAAACCATGAAACCTGCAAACACGAATATGGATTTTTCGAGTGACATGTTATTTCTCCGTAATATAGCGTTTAGCTATGGCTGGGAAGCGGTTAATTAAACTGAAATATAGCACTGGGATTAAGATAATCGTGAGTAAGGTTGACACTAAAATGCCAAACAATAAACTCACCGCTAGGCCGTTAAAAATCGGGTCACCTAAGATAAACAATGAGCCTATCATGGCGGCCAGTGCGGTTAATAGAATCGGCTTGGCGCGCACCATACCGGCATGAATCGCGGCTTGCTCTAAAGGAATGCCTCTGGCTAATTCATGGTTAATAAAGTCGACCAGTAAAATGGAGTTGCGCACTATGATGCCAGCGAGCGCTATCATGCCAATCATAGACGGGGCCGTAAAAGGCGCCGCTAATAACGCATGTCCCGGCATGACGCCGATGATGGTTAAAGGAATAGGTGCCATGATGACTAACGGCACAAGGTAAGAGCGAAATTGCGCTACCACCAGTAGGTAAATGCCTATCATGCCGATGCCATAAGCTATGCCCATATCTCGAAAGGTTTCGTAGGTGATTTTCCACTCACCGTCCCACAAAATACTCACACTATCTAAGCCTGACGGCTGGCTAGCAAATGATTGCTGGTAGCCTAAACCCTGTGGCTCCTTGATGCGGCTAACCATATCAAACATGCCATAGAGCGGGCTATCAAGCTCGCCCGCCATATCGCCAGTAACCATTATCATAGGGATCATATTTTTATGCATGATGGGCGTACTTATCTTGCCCTTTTGGATGGTCACGACATTAGCTAGCGCCACCGCTTGCCCTTGCTGATTAGGCAAGGTCAGATTGAATACCTGATCTAAATCCATTTTCATGGACTCTTTAAGCTCAAGTCTGATGGGAATAGGAGTTTGTTGATGGCTTTGATGCAAGCTTGCGACATCTTTACCACCAATGGAGGTAGTCACTAAGTCAACAATGCTAGCGTAAGAGACACCTAAGCTGCTGGCTTTTTGTCTATCTATGCTGACTTGCCACTGAACTTGCTGTGCTGGCAAAAAGATGTCGATATCAACTATGTCTTGGGTTTGTTCAAACAGAGTCTGCATTGCCATAGCCGCTTGGTCTCTAAGCTCAGCACTCGGCGCGTATATTTCAGCAACCACTGGCGCCCACACCGGCGGCCCTGGTGGTACTTCCACCACTTGAATGCGCCCACCATACTGCTTGGCTATCTGAGTTAATTGCGGCCGCACTGCGGCGGCTATGGTATGGCTGTCACGCTTTCTTTGCGCCAGCGGCAGTAAGTTAACTTGAATATCGCCAAGCTCAGGCGTACTGCGTAAATAGTAATGCCTAACTAAACCATTGAAATTCATTGGCGAGCTTGTGCCTACATAAGTCTGCACATGGCTTACTTCGCTCACCGTTAATAAGTGTTGGGATAACCCATTGAGTACCTTTTGGGTTTGCTCTAGGGGGGTGCCTTCAGGCATATCGAGCATCACTTGAAACTCAGACTTATTATCAAAGGGCAGCATCTTCATCACCACTAACTTGGCCACAGGTAAACTTAAGGCAATGGCAATCAAGGTAATAATGGCGGCGCTAAATAAATGGCGATATTTTTTGGCATGCTGGCCAATAATAAACGGGCTAAGTAGTTGCTTAACTAGGGTCTCAAGGCGTGGTGGCGTGGTGGCTGGTGTTTTTAATACTGGGGCGTGACGCAGAAGCTTACCGCTGAGCCAAGGAGTTACCATAAAAGCTATGGCCAGAGAGATTAACATGCCCATACTAGCGTTGATGGGAATAGGGCTCATATAAGGCCCCATCAAACCGCCCACGAAATTCATGGGGAGTAAGGCTGCTATGACAGTTAAGGTTGCCAGAATTGTTGGACCACCAACTTCATCCACAGCTTTGGGGATGAGTGTTGTCATCGGCGCATGACTTAACGCCATATGGCGGTGAATATTTTCAACCACCACTATGGCATCATCGACTAAAATGCCGATAGAAAAAATCAAAGCAAATAGAGAGATACGATTTAACGTAAAACCCCATGCCCAACTGGCAAATAACGTCATAGCAAGGGTGATTAAGATAGCAACGCCTACCACCACAGATTCCCGCATTCCCATGGTCATAAGTACGAGTAAGACCACCGCCATAGTGGCAAACATCAGTTTATAAATTAGCGTATTTGATTTCTCTGCCGCCGATTCGCCATAGTTACGACTAACCACTGCTTCGATGTTATGTGGGATTAACACGTTATGCATCAAGGCGAGTTCATCAGTAATAGTGGCGGCTAAATCAACCGCATTGACCCCCGCTTGTTTGGCTATGGCGATAGTTACAGCAGGAAAGCTGCCGCTATTATCTTGAAACCACACATTGGCATCACTGATATCGGCGCCTAAATGTATGGTGGCAATATCGCCTAAATAGATAGGCTGCTGGCCGTTACTTGATGGGATTACAGCTACAACAATATCGGCGACTTCTTGCTCTGATTGTAAAAACTGACCAGTTTTTACCTTAATGACTTGATTATCTTGTACCAAAGATACCGGCATCGACGCATGGTTGTTATCGTTAAGGCTGGCTTGTATTTTTTCAATGCTGAGGCCAAAGCCATTAAGTTTGATGGGGTCAATCCGAATATTAAGCACTAAATCTTGCTGGCCGACTAAGCTAATTTCGCCCGTACCAGCAATGCGTTTTAACTGAGTTTTTAAGCCGGTAGCGACTTGGGTTAATTGCTCGGCACTGACATTCATATCGTGGGAAAAGAGATTGATGTTCACTATGGGAACGTCATCTATGCTTCGCGGTTTGATCAGTGGCTCACCAACTCCAGCTTGCCTTGGCAGGCGATCCATATTGGCATAAAGCTGATTATAAAGAGCAACTATGGCATCGTTGCGAGCCACTCCCACCTCAAAAACCACTATCAACATAGCGCCGTCGGCTTGTGACATTGAATATAGGGTATCTATGCCCTTAATTTCTGAAATTAATTGCTCAGCAGGCAAGGTGACTAGGTTTTGCACTTCCTCTGGGGTTGCGCCTGGGAAAGGAATAAAGACGTCAATAAAAGTCACATCTATCTGCGGATCTTCTTCTTTGGGGGTGACAATAATGGCAAAAAGTCCCATGAGTAGCCCAAGTAGTGCCAGTAACGGTGTCATAGGGTTTGTTTGAAAAGCTGCCGCCAAGCGCCCAGCTATGCCTAATTTTTGATAGTTCGCTTCCATGAGATACCTATTGTGCCTGGTGCTGACTTGGTGACGCTGCGCCTGTCACTAATACTTGATAAGGGTTCATAGCAATCTTATCCCCTGCGCTTAAGCCTGAGAGTATCTGTACTTGCCCATTGTGAGTTTCACCTAAGCGCACTTGTGTCAGTAAATATTTACCTTGCTGCCAAAGATATACCGCTGAGAGTTGATTTAAATGGTAGATGGCAGTCTCAGGTATCTGAATTTGCTCTGCTTGATGGCGGGTAAAGCTGACCTTAGCCGAGCTTCCTGGACTGAGACCGGTTAATTGTGATGGCAAGCTTAAGCGCACCATATAAGCGTGGCTCTTAGGGTCAGCAAAGGGACTGATCTCAGCTGTGATGTCAGATAACACTCGGCCATCACTTAGGCGTATGGTAAACGCAGGCTCGCGAGTTAATGCTGCTAGGTAGCGCTCAGGAACCCAAGTCACAACGCGCATGGCTTGAGTTGAGTAACCAGACAGCAGTGCTTGCCCAGGTTGCACGGTTTCACCCATTTCGACATGACGAGCCGTGACTATCCCTGAAAATGGCGCAAATACTTGGGTGTATTTGACATTTTCAATGGCTTTATCGACCTGAGATTGCGCTGCATTGACGGCTTGAGTGGCAGATTTGGCATTGGCAATGGCTTTGTCCATGTCACCTTGTGATACAGCGCCTTGTGGAAACAGTTGTTTAAGCCTTTGCAACTGAGCTTTAATTTCAATATTGATAGCTTTGGCACTGGCAAGTTCAGCATCAACTCGAGTTAATTCCGCCCCTTGCTCTTTGCTGGTCATGCGCAGTAATTCTGCGCCTTCAGGAACCCTATCATTGACATCATAATTAATGGCTAAAATACGCGCTGAGGTTTGGGCTGAGACAGTTGCATTTTTTACGGCTTCAATGGTGGCATCTAATGCTAAGGTTTGCTTGACCAGCGTTGGAGCGATAGTGATGAGATCCTTAGCGAAAGGGTCATTAACTATTTCTTGATTGAGCGCTGGCTCATTGCCAATGGCATCATTATTTTGAGCGAAAAGTAGCGGTGGGAATGCACTAACATTGAGCATTACCGCCAGTAAGGCAGTGCGGCGCATATTCATTATTGACCTCAATTCCATTGAAAAGCAGAGATAAACATCATCCATGCAAAAATTCTAATGGAATGTGAGGCAGACTGCAATCAATCCATTAGAAAAATATAATGGATTAATTGCATCAAGGGCTGGTTAATGAAGCCTTTGAATTAATGACATCGTTAAGTCACTGCCAACGGGGTCATTTCCCTACTTAGTCAATCAAGTAATAAGTCACAGTCGATACCACCCTTACTTGCTTGATGTAAGGGGTATTGCTATCGCGATCGGTAATAGTGAATTGCCCTTGGCTCGCTTGCATAATTTTACCGAGCTGGGATTGCGAGTCTTTAGCGAACTTGTCGGCAACTTCGCGGGCATTTTGAGTGGCTTGCTGGATCATCTCAGGTTTAATGGTATTGAGATCATTGTAGAGATATTGCACCTTGCTATCGTAACCATCGGTTGCGAAGGTAATGCCTTCTTTCAATAAGGCGAGAATTAATGGCTGCGCTTTACGCACCTTGTCGACATCGGTGGAATACACAGAAATGGTGGCTTTAGCACCATAGCGGTAGCGAACATTGGGGTCTGAATAGCCCTGAGCTTGTCTATCATCGATAGATGGCATGGTATTAGTAATTTCTACATCACTAAAGCCTTGTTCTTTCAAGAAGGCCACTATGATTTCACTGTTTTTACTGACATTTTGATAGAGTTGACTGAGATCGTTATCAACTACGCTAAATGGGATAGGCCAAATGGCAACATCGGCTTTAACTTCCATTTCGGCAAGGCCTTTCACCGTTACACTTCTATCTAAGGTTTTCATGGTGATGAGGCTATTACCGGCCTGATAGCCAAGCCCAACTAGACCTGCAAAAATTCCCAATCCTAGTAGTGCCGCTGCAATAATATTTTTCATAATGTCCTTGCCCTAGGTTATCGATAGTGATGCTTTGATTAATTAAAGTGGCTTCACTGTATCTAGTTGCGCGGCATTTGTACATTTTGCTTATAAAAAAAGCCGCGAATTCGCGGCTTTTGAGTCTAATTAAAAAATTACAATTAGAACTGATAGTTATACTGCAGACCGTACAACCAAGCGTTCGCACGAGTGGTACCGGTAATGGTAGCCGCTGCAAGTGAACCTACCATTTGTTGTTCTTTAAGATCAACATCTTCGCCCATCAGATAGGTGGCGCCAAAATCAATGCTGGAATGATTGCTTAGCTTGTAAGTAAAACCGGCTGATAGCCATTGGCGGTCAGAATCTGGAATGGCAATTGATTTGATTTCATCAACTGCGCCCATGTCATACATATAACCGGTTCTGAGGGTCCACTTGTCATTGATATCAAAGGTACCGCCGACAGAGAAATGCCAAGTATTGCGCCAGTTGTATTCTTTAATGGTGCCAAATGCATCGGTATCTAAGCTATCGAATTTGCTCCATTCGATGTACTGCGCCGAATATGACAGAGCGAATAAGTCAGTTAACTGATGAAAACCTGAGAATTCAGCCATAGAAGGTAATGGCAAATGCAGTGTGTCATCGTGAGCTGGCTTTCCTTGGTAAGTGAAATCACCTTCAGCCTCAATGGTTGGGCTGAAACGATAGCTTAAACCAAAGCGGTTATTACTGTTTACTTCATACACAGTACCTACATGCCAGCCTAAACCAACCCCTGAAGCCTCAACATCTAGAGCGGCTTTTGAACCAACAAGACCTACAAGTTTAAAGTCACGCTTCAGCTCGCCAGTACCTGAGATAATATCAAGGCCAGCACCTAAGCTCCACTGCTCGTTGATGCGATAAGAGACGCTGCCTTGTAAATTAACGCTGCGCACTTTAGTCAGACCGCCAAAAATATCGCCAGCGAAATCATCTGGATATTCAGTTGTGGTACCAAAGTTTGAATAAGCGCCAAAACCTATGGCCCACTGGTCGTTCAATGGATGAACAATGAAGATGTTAGGAGCAACGCTCACACCACCAATATCATCAACATTTGGGATGTCTTTTGGCACTGGTGACATTAAATTGCTGTACTTAGCATCGCTTAAAGTGACATCTGTATCAATTACTATGACACCACCACTGATAGCCGTGTCTTTAAATAAAGACATAGCGGCTGGGTTGCGAGCCATGGCTGAAGCATTATCAGCAATGACGGCATCGCCCGCATAAGCACGGCCAAGACCAGTGGCTGATTGGCTATTTAATTGAAAGCCTGCGGCCATGGTTTGCGCACTGAGTAAAGTCACTGCTGTGGCTAATAGAGTCTTGTTGAACATTTTCATTATTATCATCTCTTATTATTGGCACAGTGCGATACTCTGCCTTTTTAATGGCTGTATGTTAGGGACTGGTGACTAATGCCACAACTCCGACCAGAGATAAATGGCTGTTAATAAAAAGTTGGATGGCTGTATAATTTTAGCTTTTGCTTATTTTGGTTGCAAGATAGCGCTTTGTATAAGCTTTTGTTATTTATGTTTTTTATTCAAGATCGGAACTTTTGGTTGTGAAGGTTAGTTAGCTGGGATGGCATCAACCTAGCGTTACAATAAATAAAAAGCACAGTCGCTGACTGTGCTTTTTTAATGCAATGATTTTGCGTTTTTGGCGATAAATTAACTTTTTAGCCTAGGTCTTGCCCTAAGTTTTGCTCTAGGGTTAAGCCGTTTGGGGCGTTTAACTCCCAAGCTAAAGCTAAGCCATCGCTAGATAAACACTGCAATAACGCGTTAATTAGGCTCTTAAAAGCGTTATAACTGCTGCTTGAAGCGTTCAAACTGCGCTAGTGTAGCAGTGCTAGGTTTAGAGATAAGACTCACAAGATAGCCAGTGATGGTTGCTGCAATAAATCCTGGGATAATTTCATAAACATCGAAAATACCTCCGTTTAATTGCTTCCAAATCACCACAGTAATGGCACCGGCTAAAATCGTTGCCACCGCGCCATCACGGCTATAGTCTTTCCAAAATAAGGCCAGTAATACTACAGGACCAAAGGCGGCACCAAATCCAGCCCACGCATAACTCACCAGTTCAAGTACGCTTGCCTTAGGATCGAGCGCCAGTACAGTGGCTATAATGGCAATCACTAACACGCCAGCACGGCCAACCCACAGCAATTCTTTGTCACTTGCTTTTGGGCGCAGCCACTTTAAATAAAAGTCTTCAGTAATTACGCTTGAACACACCAATAACTGTGAATCAATGGTGCTCATAATGGCAGACATGATAGCCGCAATCAGTAGACCTGCGACCCAAGGATTAAAGGCCACTTGCACTAATTGAATAAAGACGGTTTCAGGTGTCGCTAGGGTTTCACTGAAATAAATATGGCCACTAATACCTACGGCCAAGGCTCCGATTAAGGCTAACGCCATCCAAATCATGGCGATATTGCGTGATAACGGAATCGCCTTATGATCTTCAATCGCCATAAAGCGGCTTAAAATATGGGGCTGGCCGAAATAACCGAGTCCCCAAGCTAATAATGAGGCAACACCTAAGAGACTGGTATTGTCATTAATCAGACTGAAATAGCTCGGGTCGAGTTGATTAAGATTATTGATGGCTTGTGGCTCAGTAAAAATAGTGACGGGCACTATGATTAAGGCCAATAACATTAAGCAGCCTTGAAAAAAGTCAGTCCAACTAACGGCAAAAAAACCACCGATAAAGGTATAAGACACTATGATGGCGGAGCCGACCATTAGCGCGGTGACATAATCAAAGCCGAAGACTTTTTCAAATAAAATGGCGCCTCCGACCATACCTGACGCTGAATAGAAGGTAAAAAAGACCAAAATGGTAATGGCGGAAACTAATCTGAGTAAGCCTTTATTATCTTGAAAACGGTTTTCAAAAAAGTCAGGCAAGGTCAATGAATTACTCGCAAATTCGGTATAAATTCGCAGGCGTTTAGCTACTAAGTTCCAATTGAGTAAGGCACCAATCATTAAGCCTATGCCGATCCAAGCTTCTGATAACCCGCCAAGATAGACAGCGCCAGGTAATCCGAGCAATACCCAGCCAGACATGTCCGATGCGCCAACACTTAAGGCCGTTACGGCGGGTCCCATCTTGCGGCCACCCAGAATATAGTCATCAACCGAATCTGTGGCTTTATAGGCCCAAAATCCTATGCCAAGCATGAGGATGAGATAAGCACTAAAAGTAATTAAAATAGGTAGTTCAACAGTCATAACGGGGAAATTCTCATTATTATTAGCGACACTAGTGCATGACCAACTCCAGCAAAACTGTTTGGTCAAAGATCTTTAATCAAGGTTTACGCGGGTGAGTGATGGATAATCCATCAGTAGATAAATTATAGCTTGCTGATATGCTAGCAGAATATGGCTTACCTTCGCAAACAAGGTAAGCCATTCCAGGATTAGATAAAGCTGGTTTCTATGCGTGAGCGGGTGGTGATTAATGCTTGCTGGTTATTGGCCACCAGTAACATATAAGCATTTGGGGTACTGTACGCAGCGCCGATATAGTCATCATCATTAAAGTTGCTAGTTAACTGAAAACGCATGTCTTTAGGCACTATATATAAGGTAACCTTTTGATCCCCTTGTTGTAATACTAGGTGAAGCGATTTAACTCCCTGAAAGTCACAATAAGTGGCGTATAAAATATCCCCAGGCGTTGTGACAAAATGCTCGCTACTGTCTGGGAATAGTTGCGCTAGTTTTGCATTGACCATAGCGATAGGAATAATAGACTCGTTTTGTAGCGCTTTGGTCTCATGATGCGTATGAGCTAAGGCATGTTCACTTAAATTAATGGGCGCGAGTCTTAATAAGCTCAAGGTCATCACACTGATAAAAGCTATGGAGGCCGCGATAGCAAAGCTCATTCCTATTCTTCGTTTTACGATAGCGTGGCTTTTTAGCTGACTATTAAGTAGCAACTTGTCTGCCAGTAATGGCGGTGGGGGGACAGCTAGCGCCCGATGTATTTTGCCATCGAGTGTTTGCATTTGTTCCAAAAAATCGGCTTTATTGGCATGAGTCGCCGCTTGGATAAAGTCTTCATCTTGGCAATGTGGGTCAATGACCGCTTGCCGACGAAAGCGTAATTCATCCATTGTTCACATCTCTTATCTGGTTAAATTCAAGAAGATCTTTTAATTGATTGCGCGCGCGAAATAAGCGAGTCAGTACAGTGTTCTGGTTCAATTCAAGAACTTGGGCTATCTCTTCGCCAGTAAAGCCTGCGATGACTTGCAGTAATAATGGCTCACGATATTCAGGCTCTAGCTTAGCGATTTGACGGCGCAATAAAGTTTGTTCCATTTTCTGCTCGAGGGTTAGATTGATATTGTCCTCTAACTGATTTTCTTCGGTATCGGTATAGTCAAACTGTTTGCGTTCAAACCGCCGTGCATTCTCACGCCTTAAAATGGTGATAAGCCAAGCTTTCGCCGCTTTTTCATCTTTTAAGGCATCTAATGACTTCCACGCACGCAAAAAAGTTTCTTGCGTGATGTCTTCGGCTACATGTCGATCACCACAAAGCCAGTAAGCATAACGAAATATATCGGCATGCAAAACCTTCACTAGGGCGTCGTATCGTTTTTGTTTATTCAGCATGTCATTATTGACCGTGCTTGGCTGAATTTTATTTCGAAGTTTTGTGAGCATAGTCATTCATGCAGGCGGCGATAATATCAGCTTAACCTAAAAGTGAGCAGAGGCAATGGGTATGCTTGTGTTTAACTGAGATAGAGGTGATGGCTGAAAGGATAGCAATCTTAAGCGGATTAGCAGGTTACCGCACAACATGGGCAGCACCGCCTATGTTATGCGTTAACGTCTAAAATTAAGGGGCAGGCTAAGGATTAAGTGCACTCAATTCAGAGCGTTGCAGGTTCGCAGGTGCTAACTGCTTAATCTCTTTTAATAGCTGTGAGCATAATGCGGCGCTATCGTGATTTTCCTCTTGGCCATAGGCGTGGCGTTGTAACTGAGCTAAAGTTGCCGCCACTGCGGGCGCGTAAGTGGCAAGTTCGACTAACGATAGGTTAACCCCTAACTTATCACTGCAGACACTGGGTACTAACGTCATTATGGTGCCAATGGCTTGTTGCTCACAGGCGCGCTTGAGCGCCTGTTCATTAGCTTGAGTTGGCGCCATTTGACTGTGAGTTAAGTGTGCTGGCGCGGCATTGAATGATGTTTTGCGCGCGCGCCACCAGGCCCATAAGGTGATTAACCATAGGATGGCAAAGCCTAAACTTAGCCATGGCCATAGGCTGCTATGAGTAAACGGCGATAGTGCCGAGTTGGCTGACTCTCTCTCACCACCATCTGCACTATTGATGGCATTGCTTGATGAATTACCTAGGTTACTGTTTAATGCCGTTGATGTATTGGTGGTCATAGCTGATGGCGCAACGTCAATCTGCCGCTCTGGCAGCGTGGCATATTCAACCCGTTTTAACTGCGGATTCCACCAAGGAATACTAATGGCTGGTAAGGTCAAAGGGCCTGGCTGCGTTGGCACCATAGCAACGGTTTGCGTCAGCTGTGAAATTAAGCGTCCCTCACGTAAAATGCTCTGGCGCACAGGTTTTTCAGGGTAGAGCTTCACATTGGCTGGCGCCTTAATATTCAGGCTAGGGAGATTGTAATCTTCGGCGTTGGAGGCAACCAGAGTGAAGGTACGAGTAATTGGAACCCCCACTTCAAATGGCTGTTGCTCATCCCACTTTTCCGACAGCATGGCTAAATCTGCGACCCACCATTGACCGTTAAAGTCACTTGGCACATCTACTACGTCTAAGGTGCTATCTTTTGCGCTGGTTTGTACTGGGCGACTTTCATTAAAGGCAAATAAGTTAGTGGATTGATTTTGATTGATAATATCGCCGTTAAACTTGGCGCCAACTAAGGTGACTTTGCCAGGTTTATCTATGGTAATACCATAAACGCGTTCAATGACCCGATAACGTATGCCATTAACTATCTCAGTGCTGTCCTTGTCTTCACCTAGCTGCTTTACTTGCGCCCCTTTAATTTCTGGCGCGCTAATTACGCCGCGCTGTAAGTCTTTGGCTAAATACAACTTAACCTGATAGGTAACTAGTTCATCAACATAAGGCTCAGCATTCGATAGCTTTGCCTTTAACATGACATCTTGGCTATGCATTGCATTTGGCGTTTCGGCAACCACCTCAAGGGTTATCGGTGAGCTTTGTATGCCATCAATACGAAAGGCTGGAATAGTCATAGTGCCGACTTGTTTGGCCGCTAATAAAATTTGCCAACGGGTTTCCTTGCTCGCATCGAAATTAATGATTTTAGTGCTGCGACTGACACTGGTTCGCCCAATAATAAAATCCTTAGCTAAGGCTGAGGTATTGAGCGCGTTATTGGCGGTATCATCGTTAGCTATGATAGTTAACGCAAAGTATTCATTTTGCATGACTGGATTGCGATCCACTTCTGCGGATAATCGTGTCACCTGCGCATGGGTGAAAAAGGGGATTAACCACAGCAAGAAAAATAGGGATTTGGTATTTACCACTGTTGTGCTTCCTTATTGGTGTTGCCTTGCATTTGGCGCTTTTGATATTCAAGCTGCATTTTATTGCGTAGCAGGATCTGGGGATTGTCGCTGACAGCGTTGAGCATGCGCTGCATCTCCGCGGGTAATGGCGGTCTTTGTGGGTCAGTGGTTGCTGACGGTACACCTGCTGTTGCCTCTTCGGTATTACCGGCAGCCTCATCTTTAGCTGCGCTTTGAGCCGCTTGGCTATTGCCTGCGGCTAACTCATCTGCTGAGCTTGGCTGTGACTCATCATGTGTTGCCTCTGTTTCTTTCCCGTAGCTAGTGTCACCGTCGGTTGGCGACTTAGCTTGGCTATCGTTAGGGTCTGCCAGCATGGGCGCTTGATTGCTTGGCTCATGTTGTTGTTCATCTGAGTCATTAGGCTTAGATTCATCAGGGGTAGATTCATCTTGCTTTGACTCATTAGAATTGGGCTCATCAGGCTTGGGCTCATTAAGATTTGATGCATAAGCTTGCTCAGATTTCTCATCTGACTGAGCATCATTTCCCCCTTGTGACTGACTCTTATCAGCATCTTGATGTGCTGGGTCTGCGGTGTCGTCAGCAGGGGTTGGCTGCTCGCGTTCGCTGCTCGCCTTTTGATTCGCTTCAGCCTGCGATGATGACTGCTTCGATGCTTGGTTTGAGTCAGAATTTGAACCAGAGTTTGGTTGTCCACTGGGCTCATTTGACTGTTCAGCACTTGAGGATTCTTGGTTCTGCTGGCTGTCTTCACCCTGATTGTTTTGCTGTTGATCTTGGCCGGACTCGCCAGATTGCGAGTCTTGCTGTTGTTTTTGTTGTTCTTGCTGTTGGTGGAGCAATTTTTCTGCCAGTGCCAAATTTTGCTTAGCCTCAGGAAAATCCGGCGCTAATTTGCTAGCTTGCTGATAACGCTCTTTAGCGGCCTCATATTGCTCGAGCTGCATTAAGGCATTGCCTTGATTATAAAGTCCATTGGCACTGTTATCTTTGCTAAATTCAGCGAACGCTTGCTCATATTCTTTCGCCTGATATAAAGCGGCGCCGCGCCACTTAGCGTCAGTAAAAGTATCGGCAGCTTGTTGATATTGTCCCTTGGCATAAGATGCTTGCGCTTGTTGATCTTGGGTGTGCCATAAATCATCCCAGCTACTGGCTTGTGCCTTAGGCGCGATGACACTTGAGGTTAATAACAGACATGCGAAGACGGCATTGGCCAATATCCCATGCCGGAAGGTTAGCAACACGGGCAATAACAATAATAGGGCGATATAAGGACCAAGATCTTGCCACTGCTCACCTTGAATATCGGTAAGCTTGGCGTTATGGGTCACCTTTGACCAGTCAATCACTTGTTGCACATCTGCGCCATTAACACTCATAGGCACAAATAAGCCATCATTCGCTGCGGCCAACTTCGCTAGTAATCCCATGTCAGTTTTGGCTATGATCACTGCGCCTTGATTGTCTTTTTGCAATTGACCATCAGGAAAGCGAATGGCGGCGCCGGCTTCTGTGCCTATGGCCATCACGGCCAAGCGATTGTGGCTGCCACTGAGTACTCGTTGCGCTTGTTCATATTGCTCCCGATTAATGCCATCGCTAAATACAATAATATCGCCATCTTGATAGCCAGCTTGCTTGAGTAACTGTTGGGCTAAGGCTATGCCTGAAGCTATGTTAGAGCCTTGGACTGGCATAATCTCCGGGGTTAAGGTTGGCAATAAATTGAGTAAGGTTTGCTTGTCGCTGGTTAATGGGCTGATAGTAAATGCATCACCCGCGTAGGCCACAAGCGCGGTATCGCCTTGAGTGAATGCTGTAATCAAATCAGTGGCTCTAAATTTTTCTTGAGCTAAGCGATTTGGGGTTAAATCGTCGGCAAATAACGAGTTAGACATGTCTAAAACTATCACTCGGCCTTGATTAGTGGCAAAAACCGGTGTGGCTTCTTTGGTGATGGCAGGCCCAGACAAGGCTAAGATACTTATCAGTAACATTGATGCTAACCACACTAGCGACTTCTTACGGGTCGCTGTGGCAGGGGACACTAATAACCGACTCAAATGACTGGCAATATAATTATTCCAGACCGACGCGCTGCGCTGCACGCGCCATAAATAAGCGAGTAAGAATGGCACTAATAGCAAGCTCCATAGCCATTCAGGTCGAATAAAATGCAGCATAATTATTTACTCTCCACATAACGACTGGGCTTGTTGACTTGCCATAAGGCGAGAGACACGCCGAGTAACAACATCATGGCTAATGGCCAATAAAAGAGTTCAGTTTTTGGCTGATAACTTTGCGCATCGCGGCTAACGGGCTCAAGTTTTTCAATGGCGTTATAAATTTGCTCCAGTTCTTTAGGATTACGGGCGCGAAAATATTGACCGCCAGTCATAGACGCTATGCTTGCTAAGGTTGACTCATCTAAATCGGCGGATGGATTAATTTGCTCGGCGCCAAAAATGCCACGGCGGGTAAGCGTTTCAGCGCCTATGCCTATGGTGTAAATAGTAATACCGCGTTTGGCCGCGATTTTAGCTGCAGCTAATGGCTCAATATTACCGGCATTACTGCTGCCATCTGTGAGTAAAATTAACACTCTATTACTGTCTTTTAGGTTCTCAAAGCGCTTGACCGCAAGCCCAATCGCTTCACCTATGGCGGTTTGTTTACCGACTAAACCAATCTGCGCCTCTTGCAGGTATTGTTTAACACTGCGTCTATCTTGGGTGAGTGGCGCCTGCAAATAGGCATGATCGGCAAACAGAATTAAACCGATGCGATCGCCTTGGCGCCGTTCAATAAAATCGCTTAATACATGCTGAATAAGCGTGAATCTATCCACCAGAGTATTGTTCACTACCATGTCTTCAATTTGCATACTGCCAGATAAATCTACCGCCACCATTAAATCACGGCCATCTGTGGGTAAGGCGATAGGCTCACCTAACCAAGTAGGGCGCGCTAATGCCATGAGCAGCAAAACCCAGATTAAGTAGAGGGGTAAGCTGGCCTTAACCGTGCTTGGCTGGCTTGGCGCTGACGTCATAGTGGCAACGCCTGGCAATTGCAGTTCACCGCCAGTGACAGCTTGTTGCTTACGTCGTAACAATAAGGGCAAAGGTAAAAGTAAAAATATCCAAGGCCAAGTGAGGGTTAACATACTAATTTCCTCTGACTTTGCTCGCGAGTTGGCGGCAAGGCTTGTACTAGCCAGTGCTGAGCCAATGCTTGTAGCTGCAAGGTTTGAGCGTCAGTGAGTGCTTTGCCACTAAAGCGCTGACCTAATAAGGGCTGCCATTGGCCACGCCTATGGCTGGCTAAATCTTGATCAAGCCAAGTAAACCACGCCTCATCATTGAGGCTGGCAAGATTGTGCCTTGGGTAGTAACTCATGGCGGCACGCTTTAGTAATATATTGACTTGATTGCTAAAGTCCGGCTGCTCGCGCTTGAGTTTGGCAAGTAACGCTAAGGCTTGCTTGCGGGCGCGGCGCTGCTGTTTCCGTTTCTTCATCCATAACACTAACGCTAGGCAGAGGATGATAATCACACCCAGCACTAACCAATAGCCGATTGCTGGTGGCCAACTGCCAATCTCAGGCGGCAGTTGGATATCTTGGAGTGAGGCCAAGGGTGAGTTGGCCATAGCGACATTGCTCACTGTCTTATCCTAATTTGGGTAATTGTTGCGATAACGGTAGTCCGGCGTCGATAAATCGTGGCTGGATTTTTAGTCCGCGCAACATAGTCACATATTGCTGTTGTTGCTGTAGCTGCTGCCTTAGCCATAACTCGTAACTGGGACGATTAAGCCAGCGCTCAACATTATGATCGCGTACGGGTAATTGAAATTGTGGCGGCAGCGCTAGCTCGCCTTGGCGCAGCGGGTCGGTAATGATAAACGCGGCTAAATCGCAATGTCGGTGTACTAAGCTTAACGGCGCTTGGCAAGCTGGGGTCATGTTAAAACCATCACTGATGAGGTAAATCAATGAGCCGGGTTTTGCTAAGCACACTAAGCGTTCACACGCGCGGGTTAAGTGATCAGGATCGGCTGGCGTGTGGCTAAACTGCTGCAGCTGCTCAGCATGCATGCTAGTTATCGTATTGATAAAAGGTAATATCCCCGCTTGGCGACTACGAGGTTTGAGCTCTTTATGCTGATGCTCCGACACTATTAAGCCGCCTAAGCGATCACCGTGACCAATGGCCGCCCAACCTAAGGTTGTGGCTAAATGGGCGGCTTGCACGGCTTGCAGCAATAAACTTGAACCAAAGTACATGCTATGGCTCAAGTCCAACAGGATAATGACTGGGCGCTCACGTTCTTCTACAAATAACTTAGTGTGGGCTTGGCCAGTTCTCGCGGTTACGCGCCAATCAATAGTGCGGACATCATCGCCGTGCTGATAATGACGTACCTCAGCAAATTCCATCCCACGGCCCTTAATGGCGCTATTGCGATGCCCAGATAAACTCGCGCGGGCACGCCCCAGTCGTTCACTTACGACTGCTGCTTGTCGCTGACAGGCAAGTAATTCGTTATCACAGAGCGAAATGCCATCGGCAAACAGTGGCATGGACGAAGGTAAATTCATATCTAAGGTACCGCTACCACTGACAATAAGTGATCAATGACCTGATCGCGTGTCACCCCTTCGGCTTGCGCTTGATAGCTAAGTAGCAAACGGTGGCGCAATACATTAGGGGCTACCGCTTGAATATCTTCAGGCGAGACGAAATCACGCTGTTGCAACCAAGCGCGGGCACGGGCGCAGCGCTCAATCGCTAAACTGGCGCGCGGACTAACGCCGTACTCTAACCAGCCTGCCAGTTCCTGACTATACAAAGCAGGTTTACGGGTGGCGTTAATAATATCCACAATATAGTGCTCTAACGGTTCGGCTAAATAGAGCTCCAATGCTTCTTTTCTGGCTTCAAATACATCTACTTGCGCAATAGGCTCGACTTTTAGCTGGTGATCGCTTAAGGCCTCGTTACGGGATAATCGTAGAATTTTCAGCTCAGTTTCGGCGCTGGGGTAATCAAGGTTGAGATGCATTAAAAAACGGTCAAGCTGCGCTTCTGGCAGTGGATAGGTGCCTTCATTTTCTAACGGGTTTTGAGTGGCCATCACCAAAAACAATTCCGGTAGCGGGTAGGAGTGCTTACCCACAGTGACTTGTCCCTCAGCCATGGCTTCTAATAAGGCGGATTGCACTTTGGCAGGCGCGCGGTTGATTTCATCGGCCAAGATCAGATTATGGAAAATAGGACCGGCTTCAAATTCAAATTGACCGGTTTGGGCGCGATAAATATCGGTACCGGTTAAATCGGCAGGCAGCAAATCTGGGGTAAATTGAATGCGATGAAAATCGCCCTCAACGCCTTCACATAAGGCTTTAACTGCGCGAGTTTTGGCTAAACCTGGAGGGCCTTCAACCAGTAAATGACCATCGGCAATCAGCGCAGTTAATAAGTTTTCAGTGAGATCTGGCTGGCCCAATACTTGTTGATTGAGATAATGGCGCAAAGAATGAAATCGACTAATTGGCATAAAAGGTACTCATTCACTTATAGATGGCAGATATAGACAAACGACAGTGTAAATAGTTTCGATGAAATTGGAACTCGTGTATCTATTAATTGTTTTACATGGAAAAAGTTGCACAAAGTAGGTAAATTTTAATAATAAACAAACAAGTGTTTTAAACCTAGATGGAAATAGTTAGAATCTGATCACACTTCTATTGGTCAGACCTGTTAAGTGGGTTGTCAGCACTCAGCAGCAGACGGACAAAATAATAACAAGAGGATGACACATGCATGCTAGACAAGATTTGACCACGCGCAGCGGCGAGCGTATCGCCATAGTCGCAGGTCTGCGTACGCCATTTGCCAAACAGGCGAGCGCCTTTCATGGTGTATCGGCCTTAGATATGGGCAAAATGGTCGTCAATGAGATGATTGCTAGGGCAGAGTTAGACCCAGCATTAGTGCAGCAACTCGTTTATGGCCAAGTGATACAAATGCCTGAAGCGCCAAACATTGCTCGTGAAATTGTCCTAGGTACGGGCATGAATGTCGCCACCGATGCTTACTCAGTTAGCCGTGCCTGTGCCACTAGTTTTCAATCTGCCGTCAATGTGTGTGAGTCGATGTTAGCGGGCAATATTGATGTGGGTATTGCCGGCGGCGCAGATTCCTCGTCAGTGCTCCCTATTGGTGTGTCTAAAAAGTTAGCGCGCGCATTAGTTGATTTAAATAAAGCGCGCAGCCTTGGCGATAAAGTGGCTATTTTCCGCCGTCTTGGCTTAAAAGATTTACTGCCAGTACCGCCCGCAGTGGCTGAATATTCAACCGGATTGTCCATGGGGCAAACCGCCGAACAAATGGCAAAAACCCATAATATTAGCCGTGAAGATCAAGACGCATTAGCGCACCGCTCGCATACCTTAGCGACCCAAACTTGGGCTTCCGGGGTATTACAGCAAGAAGTGATGACTGCGCATGTGCCACCGTTTAAAAAGTTTATTGATATAGATAACAATATCCGTCAAGACTCGCAGTTGAGCTCTTATGCCAAATTAAAACCTGCCTTTGATCGCCGTCATGGCACAGTGACGGCCGCCAACAGTACGCCTTTAACTGATGGCGCTTCAGCCATCATTATGATGACAGAAAGCCGCGCTAAAGCATTAGGTTATCAACCCATCGGCTATATCAAGAGCTATGCCTTTACAGCCATTGACGTGTGGCAAGATATGTTAATGGGCCCATCTTATGCCACGCCATTGGCGTTAGCGCGCGCCGGCATGCAGCTTGAAGATTTAACCTTAATCGAAATGCATGAAGCCTTTGCCGCGCAAACCTTAGCCAATATGAAAATGTTTGCCTCAAAGAAGTTTGCTGAAGATAAATTAGGCTTAAACCGCGCCATAGGTGAGATAGATATGGATAAGTTTAATGTGCTGGGCGGCTCGTTAGCTTACGGCCATCCTTTTGCCGCAACAGGCACGCGTCTTATCACGCAAGTGTGTCATGAACTTAAGCGCCGTGGTGGCGGTTTTGGGTTAGCGACAGCGTGCGCAGCCGGTGGTCTTGGCGTGGCAATGATTTTAGAGGTGGAGTAACACACATGGAAAACACATTTACATTAAGCCGCCAAGATAACGGCATTGCCTTACTGACTATGGATGTTGTGGGTGAAACCATGAACACCCTTAAATCTGAATTCGCCTTTGAAATTAAGGAAATTATTGAAGAGATTAAGCAAGATAGCCGGATTAAAGGGCTGGTATTAGTCTCTGGTAAACCAGATTCATTCGTGGCTGGCGCTGATATCAGCATGCTAGATAACTGCCAAACCTATGCTGATGCCAAAGCGTTATCACAGGAAGGTCATCAAGTGTTTGCCGCTCTGGAAGGTTTGAATATTCCCGTGGTCGCTGCGATTCATGGCCCGTGTTTAGGTGGTGGTTTAGAGCTTGCCTTAGCATGTCATTCACGGGTGTGTAGTGACGATGCTAAAACCCAGTTAGGCGTCCCAGAAGTGCAACTAGGTTTATTGCCTGGTGGTGGCGGCACCCAAAGATTACCGCGCTTAGTGGGAATAGCAAAAGCATTAGATATGATGCTGACAGGTAAGCAAATTCGCCCTAAGCAAGCGCTTACTATGGGGCTGGTAGATGATGTAGTACCTGTCACTATTTTGACTCAAACCGCCATCAACATAGCGCTTGCGGGTAAAAAGAAGCGTAAGCCAATCAAACAAACCTTGGTGGAAAAGTTATTAGAAGGCAATAGCATTGGCCGCAATATCATTTTTCAGCAAGCGCACAAGCAAGTGATAAAAAAGACCCAAGGCAATTATCCCGCGCCCGCCAAAATTATTGATTGCGTGCGCCAAGGCATGGATAAAGGCATGAGCAAAGGGCTTGAATTTGAAGCCAGCCATTTTGCCAACTTGGTGATGACCAAAGAATCAGCGGCCATGCGGGCGTTATTTTTTGCCATGACTGAAATGAAAAAAGAAATCAAGGTTGATGGCATAGCACCTAAGAAAGTCATGAAAGCCGTGGTGTTAGGTGGCGGCTTAATGGGCGGCGGAATTGCCTCAGTGACAGCCTCAAAAGCCAAAGTGCCAGTGCGAGTGAAAGATATTAACGAGCAGGGCTTAAGTAATGCTTTGGCTTATGCCTACAAGTTAACTGAGAAGCCAGTAAAACGTCGTCATATGACGGTCGCCGCTCGCGATAAAATGATGGCTATGATGACCACCACCACCCAATATTCTGGGATTAAAGATGCCGATATTGTGATTGAAGCCGTATTTGAAGACTTAAACTTAAAGCATCAAATGGTTAAAGATATTGAAGCTCATTGCGGGCCTGAGACTATTTTTGCCTCTAATACGTCGTCGCTGCCTATTGGCCAAATTGCCGCCGTGGCTAGCCGTCCAGAAAATGTGATTGGTCTACATTACTTCTCGCCAGTAGAAAAAATGCCGCTGGTGGAAGTCATTGCCCATAAAGGCACGTCGGCACAAACCATTGCCACTACTGTGGCCTTTGCGCGTAAGCAAGGCAAAACTCCGATTGTTGTGCAAGATGGCGCCGGTTTCTATGTCAATCGTATCTTAGCCTTGTATATGAATGAAGCTGCGCAATTGTTGCTTGAAGGGCAAAGCGTGGCACACCTTGATAAAGCCTTAGTTAAGTTCGGTTTTCCTGTGGGACCTATGACCTTATTGGATGAGGTTGGCATAGATGTCGGCGCTAAGATTGCTCCCATTTTAACGACTGAACTGGGTGAACGCTTTATGGCACCGGCGGCATTTGATCGCCTGATTAATGATGGCCGTAAAGGGCGCAAAAATGAGAAAGGTTTTTATGTTTATGGCGCTAAGTCATCTAAAAAAGCTAAGCAAGTCGATGAATCTGTGTATGCGGTACTCGGTATTAAACCGAGCTCCGATATGGAAATGACGAGCTTAGCTGAGCGCTGCGTTATTCAAATGTTGAATGAGGCCGCTCGTTGCTTGGATGAAGGCATTATTAGTTCGGCGCGGGATGGTGATATTGGCGCCATTTTTGGCATCGGCTTCCCGCCATTCTTAGGTGGTCCATTTAGATACATGGATAGTTTAGGTATTGCGAACGTAGTGGCGAAGTTAGAAGCTTACCAAGCAACCTTTGGCGATCGTTTCGCGCCATGCCCTCTCTTAAAAACTATGGTGCAAGACAGCCGCACTTTCTTTTAAGCGTATTCACTGCCAATGACGTTATAACCATTAACTAGTTGATTAAATTATTCAAAAAGCGGCTATCACTGGCCGCTTTTTTATTTTTAGCGGCAAATTGATTCCTCGGTTATCCATTTAATATTTAAGTGTCATTGATGCACCGTATGCTTAATGCACTAGGTATAGACAAAGTCAGAGTGACAAAAGGTATTGCAAGATACCCAGAGCGCACAGAGTGTCGCTAGAGGAAAGGGGCTGTAAGGCACTAAGAGATGAAATAAAAGAGGTAGTTTATTTGAAAGATAGGGAGCATGGCTCCCTATCTTGCTTTGTTATGAATGTTGCTAACGCACCACTAGTTCCACCAACGTTTGGCTGGAATGACTTCTAAACGCTGTAAACCTTCAGGTAGTTGCACCATTTTCCGAGGAGCCTTGTTTAACCCAAATGCTCTTTTTATCACGGTAATCATGGGATTTCCTGTGCTCTGCTGTTTATGCAATGCCTGTACTGTCATTAAAACGTACCCAAGGCAGAGCGGCAGTTTCGGTTTCAGTGAAACGCACCCAAGGCAGAGCGGCAGTTTCGGTTTCAGTGAAATGCACCCAAGGCAGAGCGGCAGTTTCGGTTTCAGTGAAACGCACCCAAGGCAGGGCGGCGGTTTCGGTTTCAGTGAAACGCACCCAAGGCAGAGCGGCAGTTTCGGTTTCAGTGAAACGTACCCAAGGCAGAGCGGCGGTTTCGGTTTCAGTGAAACGTACCCAAGGCAGAGCGGCGGTTTCGGTTTCAGTGAAACGTACCCAAGGCAGAGCGGCGGTTTCGGTTTCAGTGAAACGCACCCAAGGCAGAGCGGCGGTTTCGGTTTCAGTGAAACGTACCCAAGGCAGGGCGGCAGTTTCGGTATCAGTGAAACGCACCCAAGGCAGAGCGGCAGTTTCGGTTTCAGTGAAACGCACCCAAGGCAGGGCGGCAGTTTCGGTTTCAGTGAAACGCACCCAAGGCAGGGCGGCAGTTTGATTGGATAAATCAATTGCGACTGGAGCCTGAATTGAAGCAGACACAGAAGTTGCTAGCACTGACAAGCTTAATACTATCTTTCTAATCATCGTTGTTTTCTCTCGTGTTGATTTAAGTTGTTTTTATTGACAGCGAGATATATCTGCATTTTGTATGCCAATTCAGATGCGTGGTAGGACTTAAATTAGTGTAAGTGGTTAAAGTTAATTTTAATGGAGTGAGAGGCATTCTGCGGCCGTAGCTAAGTTATATTGATTTTATATAGGCGCTCAGTGCTATTAGGTGATAGTGGTAAATCATATGCGCTGACTTTAAAAACGGTTTTCAATAGTGATTTTTGCCTGTGATCAACATGTTTTACTAATTAATCGACTAGTGGCTTGATGAGACTGTTGATGAATATTTCAATGAACTAAGTCATCGACCACTTAGTGGACATGGTAATCCCCCCTAAAAATAATCGCTGCTAAAAGTAGAATTTTCTCGTAAGTTAAATGCAGGAGATTCTGCCATGAAAAAATCACGATATGCGAATAGCTAGATTATAACGATCCTTAAGCAATCAGAAGCTAGTACGCCTGTGCCTGAGCTTTGTCGAGAGCACGGTCTCAGTAGCGCCACCTTTTATAAGTGGCGTGCTAAATACGGCGGTATGGATGCATCATTAATGGCTCGAATGAAAGAGCTAGAAGATGAAAACCGACGATTAAAAAAGATGTACGCAGAAGAACGCCTTAAAGCCGAAGTGATCCAGGAAGCCATGGCAAAAAAGTGGTGAAGCCCTGTGAAGGACGCGAACTCGCTCAGCAGTCAGTGGCAAACCATCAGCTAAGTATTCGTATGGCTTGCCGCACGTTTATGGTCAGTGAAACGTGCTTTCGTTATCAAGCGCAGTACTGTGATGACAATACTCTGATAGCGAACTGGCATTGAACCTAGGTATTCGCCCCAAACGGCGGTTAAAGCGAAACGTGCCAGAACCCTTAAAAGAACCGATGAAGCCCAACCAAGTTTGGTCTATCGATTTTATGCATGACCAACTAGCAGATGGCCGTCACTTTCGGCTATTCAACGTTATTGACGATTACCGTTGTGAAGGATTGGCCATCGAGCCAGTTTTTTCACTTCCAGCACCGAGGGTGATAAGAACCTTAGAGCAATTACTGGAATAACGAGCTAAACCTACGGCTATTCGTTGTGACAACGGCCTTGAATTCATTAACGCAGAGTTCACCGCATGGGCTAAGGCTAACAATATTCGGATTGACTACATTCAACCAGGAAAGCCACAGCAAAACGCTTATATAGAGCGACACAACAGAACAATTAGGTATAGTTGGGTGAGCAAGTACTTATTCGAGTCAATCGAAGAGGTCCAAGATTATGCAACAAAATGGTTATGGTTATACAATCATGAACGACTACACAAAGCGAATAATGGCAGGCCTCCACTGATGGCTACCTAACTTCTACTTTTAACGGCAGTTAAAAATGGGAGGATTACCAAGTCAAATCCGCCGTGCACTCAGTCAGAGGGCGTTCAAAATTCTGTGTCAGGCTAATTTTTAAATTTCCAGCACGCTATCTAAACGTCCTTCAAAATAAATCGCTAACTGAGATAAACAAAGGCTCCAATTGTGGATTGGCATGGTCCATTTATCTGAGGCGTTTAATATGCCTGCGTAAAGGAGCTTCAACAAGCTATTTTCATTAGGAAAAGCACCTTTGGTTTTGGTGAGCTTTCTAAATTGGCGATGTACAGCCTCAACTGCATTGGTGGTGTAAATCACTTTCCTGATATGTTCTGGGTACTTAATATAATGAGACAAATTATGCCATTTGCGGCGCCAAGAGTTGATTACCAGCGGATAAGCATCACCCCATTTGGCCTCCAGTTCGTCCAATGCCATCTCTGCCGCTTCTTTACTCACGGCTCGATACACAGGCTTTAAATCAGCCATAAACGCTTTCTGATTTTTTGAGGCGACATACTTCATTGAGTTGCGGATCTGGTGGATAACGCATAGCTGTGTTTCCGTATGAGGGAAGATACTGGCTATGGCCTCAGGGAAACCGGTCAAGCCGTCAACACAGGCGATAAGAATATCTTTTACACCACGATTATTAAGATCGGTCAGCACCGATAACCAGTAATTAGCGCCTTCATTTTCGGACAAGTGAAGCTCTAAAATTTCCTTTTTTCCTTTCATATTAAGCGCTAACAATGTGTAAACGGCTTTACTGACGTAACGCCCATCCTCTTTGACTTTATAATGTATCGCATCAAGCCAAACGATAGGATAATGGCTATCTAATGGGCGCTGTTGCCACGCGTTAAGTTCGGGGATGAGTTTGTCGGTGATGGCGCTTACCGTTGCGTTAGACACATTGATCCCATACATATCTTCAACATGTTGATTAATATCGCGATAGCTCATACCTATACTGAACATCGACAACACTTTACGTTCGATTTCATCGGTTAGCGTAGTTTGATTTTTCTTAATCAACTGAGGCTCAAAGGTGCCATTGCGGTCTCTAGGCGCGTCTAACACAAAGTTACCGGACGGATGCTTAATGGTCTTAGGGGTTTTGCCATTTTTACGATTAGGCAGAGGATCATGCGCTAAATGCTGCTCAAGCTCAGCCTGGAGAGCCGCTTCAGTGAGTTGCTTGATCAGTGGGCCAAGAATGCTGTCTTTACCTGTGAGGCTTTTACCTGATTGCAGATCTTTAAGGGCTTGTTCGAAGTTAAAAGGTTGGGTCATGTGTCATTCCTGTTTTTGAATATTTTACTGAAATGACACAGAATTATGAACACTACCCTCAGTCAATCAATGGAACGCTATTCTTAACTTAAAAAAATCCTGATAGCGTAAATAACTTATGTTAACCACTAGCTTACCTGTTCGTTGGTTTTTGGATAAACCTGAAAAAATTAACTAGATTAGTTTAGCAGACTAGCTGAAGTTGCTTTTTCTCTTGAAGATCTGTTAATAGTTGTTGAAATTCGCTTTCCTTTAACGGCTTGCTAAATACATACCCTTGTATTTCTTCGCAATTAAGTAATTTTAATATGGCTAGCTGAGAAGCATTTTCAACACCTTCCGCCACCACTAACAATCCCATATTGTGGGCAATCGTGATAATAGAATCAACCATCTTCATGTCACGTTCTGAGTTGGTAATATCATCAATAAAGGCTTTATCAATTTTGAGTGTATGAATAGGAAAGCGCTTAAGGTAAGACAAAGATGAATAGCCAGTGCCAAAATCATCTAAGGCTAAATTCACCCCCATTTCAGCCAGTTCTTGCATGACTTTAATGGCTTTTTCTGGCTGTTTAATCACGGTCCCTTCGGTAATTTCAATTTCTAGGTGGTGAGGCGGTAAGTGTGTAAATTGTAAAATAGACTCAATTCGTTGTTGTAAATCAGCTAATGCAAATTGATGTGACGATAAATTGACGGCAACACGGCCATTAAATAAGCCTTGTTCGCGCCAATGCTGAGTAGCAAAACATGCTTTTGTAAGCACTAGGTCGCCAATTTCAGCAATAAGGCCAGTTTCCTCTGCTAAAGGAATAAACTCACTTGGTGGGATTAACCCAAGCTCAGGATCCCTAAGACGGACTAAGGCTTCCATACCATTAAGCATATGGTTTTTCACATCAACTTTTGGCTGGTAATAGACTTCAAAATAATTGTGCTGCAATCCTTTTCTGATGAGGTTTTCCATTTTTAATTGTTTGATAGCATGACGGTTTAACGATTCAGAGTAGAACTGGTAACGATTGCCACCCGCAGATTTGGCATGATACATAGCAATATCCGCTTTCCTTAATAATGCTTGCTCGTCTTGCTCATCTTCAGGATAAAATACTATGCCAATACTGACGCTGACGACCATAGGTTCTTGATTGATAATGAAAGGGTCAACGAATGCCGTAATCAAACGAGAGGATATATTGGCGCAGCTACTGATATCTACTTGGTTATCTAATAATACAGCAAACTCATCCCCCCCTAATCGATAGATGCTAGCAGTACTAGGTAAGCTTAGTACTAAGCGGCTAGCGACTAAGCATAACAACTGATCACCGACTTGATGTCCTAGTGAGTCATTGATTTTTTTGAATTTATCTAAATCTAGTACCATTAAAGTATGATGCTGATCTTTCTTGACTAAGTTATGCAGGCTGACTTGTAAGTTAGCACGATTAGGTAAGCCCGTGAGTACATCATTGTTGGTAAGTTTTCTTAATTCTTCTTCTTGGTATTTACGGCGACTAATATCTGAAAATACTCCTACATAATGACTTAATTCACCTTGTTCATCATTAATAGCGTCAATCGTGATCTCGATTAAAATACTATTGCCATCGCCGCGTATTGATTCAATTTCATCGCTCCAGCGGCCATCGTTGCGTAATAATGCTTTAATTTGTGCTGAATAACTTTTTGGGTAGGCGTCAAAATTTAGAGGTTGGCCAATCAATTGCTGCCTATTTTTACCAGTAATATTGCAGCAGGCTTCGTTCACTTCCACAAAACTATAGTGCGCATCTAAAATAAACATACCTTCAGAGATATTCTTTATGGCACGTTCGAACAACTTGAGTTGTTCTTCAGCTTGCTTGAATATGCTGATATTTTTGATAGTACCTGTCATTCGAAGAGCATTATCAAACTGATCTCTTTCCACAATTTTGGCTCTATCTAAGATCCACAACCAATTTTCATGTTTGCCTTTTACTCGATAAGCCACTTCAAAATGATCGGTTTTGCCATCAAAATGCTGATTTAGTGCCTCACTTACTCTAGATTGATCTTGTGGATGAATATTACTGTCTTCTCCAATAGTGCCTGAGCGGCGACCATCGCGAGGAAATTCTAACGTTCCCCAAATATTAGAGCGAAATATATGTCCGGTTTCTATATCCCAGTCCCACATTTCATCACCACTGCCCCAAAGTGACAGCTTAAGGCGTTCTTCACTTTGTGCAATTTGCTTTTGAATGGCGGCTCTTTTGGCGAATACTCTTAAGATGATGGCGATGATCAGTAAGCCAATTACTAAATAAATTAATTTGGCAGAGGTTGATAACCACCAAGGTGGCGTAATCACTAAGATAATTGATTTTTCAGGACCAATGATTTGTGTCTGATTATCAGTGGCATATACACTAAATACATACTTACCTGGCGAGAGGTTAGTATACGTTGCCGAGTGAGTGTTATTGGCCTCTATCCAATGATCGGACAGCTCTGATAACTTATATTTGAAGGTAAATTGATGATTACTGCGGCCAATCGCGCTAAAATTGATAGTAAATGGATAATCGGAATACTTTAATTTAAGCTCTTCAGTATGATTAATTGTGCTAGCTAAAAATTCACTGCCAACACGCTGAGATTTATTGAAAATGAGTAAGTCGTTAAAGGCGACTCTTGGCGTTGGCATAGATTTAAAGTAATTCTCAGCTTTGGCCGGGTTAACTAAGTCTATGCCATGGTTACCACCGAGCAAAATAGAATTGTTAACTGTAGATATTGCTTGTGCATTATATTCATCTTGTGCACCATTATATCTGTTTATGATAGTCTTATTGTGGTTTTTAGTGTTGTAGATAATGACTTCACTTACTGATGCTGCGATGACATATCCATCAATTGTCGCTAAAGAATAAATAGATTTTTTATTGTTGTGGATATAAGTGATACTTTTTCCATTGTAATGCTTTAGTCCAGATTCAGTGCCAAAATAAATTTCTTTGTTAATGGTGACCGCATTTATGGCAAAAGAATCTTTGATAATATGCGAACTAGTATGTTGGTTTAATGAGTAAATACCTATTTGAGTGGAGATCAGCGCTGAGTCGTTGCTTAGGTGTATGTTGAAAATGGGATAGCCATTACTAACAAGTACAGTGGTGAATTGATCATTGCCATCGACCTTAGTGATATAACCGCTAATGTCACCGACTAACAAGTCACCATTAAGCCTTGATTTTGATATTACTGTATACTGGCCATCGGCAATTTTTTCTATGTTGCTTGTAACTTTATTTAATTTAAATAGACCTTTTAAGCTGCTTAGATAAATATAGTTGGTTTCATTCGCGATGGATTTAGCGCCTAGTATACCGGTGGCGTAAGTGTGAACTACTTGACCAAACTTATCATAATGAATGATATCACCATTTTCATAGGCAATGAAAATACTGTGGTCGTTATTATTACTAGTAGCTATGTCCCATACACTATCGGCTCTAACTTTGACGCGATTAATGATGTTAGCGGTTTTATCAATGAGAATAAAACCTTGGTTTACAGTAGCTATGATTAGTTTGTCATCTGTAGCAAATAAATTAGGTTTAGCGATGATAGGTATATCATTAGGAAGTCTTCCTAACTCATCAAACCTGACGCCATCTATTGATGACAAAATATTCTTTTTTGATATAGCATAAATAATATTATTTTTTACGACGAGAGAGTCTATGTCTTGTGTATTTGATATCAAGTTGTTGTTTGTATCAAATAAACCATTGTCTCTTACCAATATAGCTTGATCCTTAAAGGATTCAATCTGCTTACTATAACCAAGCGGGGTAATGATATTGTTTTTTGATAAATAGGTGTTGCCATTATCGGTACGTAATACTATGCCTTGATTGACTAATTCAAATGTGAGAATGTTTTCGTCATTCGTTAGGTGTAATACTTCAACTAATTTACTCAAGTCTTGGCTTAAACTAAACACTTTATTTGTCGTTGAAATGAAAATCTGTCCATTATCTTCATGAATATGCCCGACGGCAAAATTTACGATAGGGATAGCGGTAAATTTATCCTGTTTGCTGTCATAAATTACTAAGCCATGATTAGTGCCGACTAATAAACGATTGCTTGAATCATTAAGTAAACTGCGGATAAATGAGGTAGATAGTCCTGAGATTGCAGAAGCCACATAATGACTAAAAGTATTACCATTATAGCGATTAAGGCCATTAAACGTACCTATCCACAGGTGGCCTTCAGCGTCTATCGCGACAGAGGATGCCGCGCTTTCAGACAAGCCTTCTGCAATGCTAAATTTTTTAGCATTGAGCATAAAGGGAAGATGCGAATTTTGAAGGTGTTCAAAGCTCCAAGCAAGTGTGCTCGGCAGGGATGCGAAAATGAATAGCAAGCCTAGAAAGATGTTTTTTAGCATATAAGGTATTGTTTTTATTTGCCATAGTAATGCTTTAGTGTTAACACTTTTCCAGAACTCATGGCGCTTGTAAACCCCACTTACAACTGAGTCGAATAGATTTCAATCAAAAGTTTGATTTGCTTGTTTTAGTTTTTGCTGAAATAGACGTATTGGCGGCAGTTAATGCTGTTCTTGTCGATAGGCTTAGCCGTTATTACTAGTCTTAGTGAAGAGTGTGATGGTTTTCGCTTAAGCGAATAAATATCTATAAATTTTAAATATATGGTCTATTTAGACTTCCCGCCTCGAAAGGCGAGCATAGTCGTAAACTTGTTTACCTGTATAGACAGTCACAAGAGTATTCATAATAGCTATAGCAAAAATAGCTGACTGTGATCTTTGAAATGTGTCAAGTCAGTTATCTGATTAGTGGAGCTAAGCCTTGGCTGCTGCTGATGAGCTTGGCCAGTGGAATGTAAGATAAGTCTATCGGCATGTTTAGTGCGCATGTGATTGACAATAAAGCTAATCAAATCAGCTCGGGTTAGTTTATCAATTTGCTCTACCACTTTCTCACGTTGATTAAATTGATAGTCCTTATGACCTAAACTTGCCCAATATCGCTGTGAGCGTGTTTTTAGGTTGGCGTCATGCTCCATGACTTGATTAATTAGTCCTTGTTTAGTGCTTTGCCATTGTTCTGTGGTGATTTGCATAATGGCATAAGTGAAATCTGCGATAAATTCATCGATGGCTTGCAGTAATTTAACTGGGCCAGTGGCGGGGGACTGAATATAAAAAATCATTCCAGGGTGGCGATGCAGGGGTAAATAACCAGTGCCGACCACATAACCTAATTGTTTTTCGGTGCGCAGTTCGTGAAAAAAGTTAGATGACATGCTGTGATTCAAAAGACTGAGAATCGCCATCGAATGCTCGTCGCTAAATTCAGACTGATAATACACAATTATGCTGCTGTCTTGATGATCGATACAAAGCTCACGATACAGAGTGCCGCGTCCTTTAAGATTAATTAGTTCGCGCCGTGTTTCATGGCTTGGCAAGCTGACTAAGGTCAGAATTTGTTTTAGGTGTAACGCCAGATTTTGTGCTTCTTTCGCTAACCAATTACCATAAATCATCCCTTCTAAATGTAACTTCTCATAAAACAGTACTATATGATTGTGCAGATGTTCTAAGCCAATAGGCTTTAATGCTTCAGCCATTTTGTGCGGTTCATAAGAACAGCGCTGTAAGGTCACGGCCATGCTAGTAAACAATTGTGAAATTGGCTTAGCCTGACTCTGATTTTGCCAACCGCGAATTAATTGCTCTTTAATACGGGCAAAATTAGTGGGTGAAAAATTACGTTCACGCGCTTTTTCTATCAGTAATTCTAATAGTTTACTTTGCTTGCCTGTATATCCTGACAAGTGCAAAGTGATCCCACCTTGATGGGAATAAATATGATAACTAAGACCTGCGACTTCTGCTTGATAGGTATCTTCTGTGAGTGCATCGAGTAGCATTTCTACATAAAGACGGGTGAGCGCTGCGTGAGTGACGGTTTTACTCGCTTGCTCTGAGTCCAACGATAAAAAGATATGCGCTTTAGGCACATTAAATTCATCATCTTTTTTATGCCATAAACGATAGCCTTTACCTTCGGCAATTATCTTGGGCACAGCACTGATATTGGCTTCATGGCTTGGTTCAGTATCATCAGGAATAAACGGGTTCGCCGGGGGTAAAGACAATTGCTCACACCATTTATCGACTTGCCACTTGGCTAAGCGCTCATAGGAAATCGCAGTGTTTTTATAGGGCGTAAAATACCACGGCGCTTGTTGATCGGTTTCAAGCCCTGGTGCCACTAGCTGTATTCTTAAGTTATCTGGCGATAGTTTATCTAACAAGGCTTTGGCTTCAGTTATTTGTAAACGATCCATACGATAATCACCAAATATAGTATCTACAGCAGGGTAGTGCTGCATATTAATACTAAGATGGCTGGCTAAATCGAGCGGACGCACAGGTTCTTGATATTTATAGGTAAGTGTTAGTAAGGTTGAGCGCTCTTGATAACGCCAATCTTCTAATCCTTGTTTTTTTATTAATAGAATTGCCTCGAAACACAAAGTAATAATGTCATCAATATGCTCAAAGCCTTCATCGGTCAGCTGAATATTGATGCAATAATCTTTAAAGTTATAACCATTGACGCCGCCACCTGCTGACAGATTGCTAGCAAAGCCCATTTCTTTAAGGCAATGCAACAAGCTGCCATAACTTTCATTGCCTAGTAGATGGCTAATAAAGGTTAACGGTTTAGTGGCGTACAGCTTATCTATGCCTTCCAAGGCAAAACTTAAGGTTAAGCGTTTTTGATCTTTTAATGGCACTATTTCAATTTGACGGTGTTGCTCATTTGGCGTAATTAATGCGACTTCAGGATAGTGTTTGCTGAGGTTATGGTTGTTAATCGCTGAGAAATATTGAACAGCGAGTTGCTCAAGTTGGCTGAGTGTAAACGGTGCCACTATGCACAAGGTCATTAAGTTAGCACTGTAATTTTTACTGTAGAACTCAATCAGTTCTTGTCGCAGTACCTGCGCTTCGCCACTTAAGGTAACTAGGTTACCCACCGAAAAATGACTAAAAGGGTGGTCTTGATTAACGCTGTCTTTTTGTACTTGATAGATGCGGCGAATGTCATCTTTTAATTTGAGGCTAAATTCAGATTCTATCGCTTGGCGTTCTCTATCCACCAACTCCACATTAAAGGCTGGAGCAATAAAAAATTGACTGAATCTATCAAGTGACTCTGCTAATTGATCTTGATGAATACTGTAAAAGAAATTCGTGTGTTCTGTGCCAGTCCAAGCATTATTACTACCCCCATGCTGATTAATAAAATGGTGATATTCAGCGGGATCTGGAAATTTTTCGGTACCTAGAAACAACATATGCTCTAAAAAATGAGCCATGCCAGGGCGTTGTTTGGGATCGTCGAAATGGCCAACATTCACAGCCATAGATGCAGCCGCTTGATTGCTTTGCATATCAGACACTAACAAAACCCTCAGCTGATTGGCTAAGGTAAGATAAGCATATTGACGACTATCATGCTTGCTGGTGTGGATTTGAGTCAGCGCTATGGGCAAGAGACGCTCCATGATTAAATGTCTGACTTATATCTTGATTGGCACTGAAGGGTTTGGCAAATGTCTTTTGGCTAATTTGTTTTAATTAGCGGGCTAAATCGGATAATAGTGGCACTATTGGGACTGAAATCGCTAACTGCTTTAGCCATACTCGACTAATTTACAGTGTCACTCCCAAGATAATCTAGATACAATGAGGCTTCATTCACGTTTGAAAATGCAAGAGTGAAGTATGCAGTTATTTTTGATGCGTCATGGTGAAGCTAGTTTTAATGCCACGCGCGATAAAGAGCGAACGCTGACCGATACCGGCCGTTATGAAACTCGTTCTATGGTTAAATGCTTGCAAGTCGATAATACCCGCTTCGATCTTGTATTAGTAAGTCCTTACTTAAGGGCGCAGCAATCATGGGATGAAATTCGAGAGTTAATCCCAGCCCCGCGCCATTGCATTGAGCTTAATGATTTAACACCCGATGCCAATCCAAGTTATGCCGCCGATGTTATCTTGGCTTATGCCGAGCAATATAAAGCCGACAAGGTGCTAGTGATTAGCCATATGCCATTATTGGGATACTTGGTGAGTGAACTGGTTGCAGGTCATGAACCACCATTATTTGCAACTTCTGCGGTGGCGTTATTAGATAAGCATGCAGAGCATGTGAGTTTTCAATGGATGAATGTGCCTACGGTCATGGCAGCGACTAGCCGTGCTTAAGTTTGCTTTTCCTTAACTTAAGCTTGCTTATGTTTACTCATGGGCTTTTTAGCTATCTATGAATAGCACACCACCAAGATGCCATGCGTTATGATGGCATCTAGGGCTAAGCGCTAGTCTAGTCGCTATAGAAATTCACACGGATGACCAATATCGACTAATACCAGTAAGGCTGCGTCGCCCCCCCAAGCCTTAGGCGCCTGGTGAAATGCTAACACTTTAGGATGCTGCGCTAGCCACAGTGGAATTTGCTGTTTTAAAATCCCCGCCCCATAGCCATGCATTACGCAGCAAGCGTGACTGTGCTCAGCAATACAAGCCTCAATCAAAGCGATTAATTCCAGTTTGGCCTCAGCTTGACGCATCCCATGCATATCTAACAATAATTCAGGGACATAGTCACCGCGGCGTAAGCGTTTTAATTCAAAGCTATCGGTATGCGGCGCGCGCCAACGCATAGGTCCATCACTTGGCAACAAGGGTTGGTAACTGTCGGAAAAGAGTCCTGCTGCATCCTGAGTTATCTTATGGTTCACCAGTACCGTTTTGGCTTTTACTGGCGTACCAAAATGGCGCTTATCTTGGCTCAAGGGTTTGACGCCGGCCATTAACTCAGCAAATAGTGTCACGTCTGTGTGTTCAATCGTCATGGAAATACTTGTGCTTGGTCAAATGAAAAATAGGCTTGCTAGGGCTAGTGTAACCTAATGTTAACCCCAAGCCCAAATCTTAGGCGCTGGCCAATTTAGCACTAAGAATTATGCCTTCTTTAACTGCATCAGTTACAATAGCGCCAGAGAATTAATGTTGGAGTGTGTTTTGGATAAAATTTTTGTGGATGAAGCCGTTACTGAGCTTAGAACCATAGGTGATATGTTGCGTTGGGCTGTGAGTCGTTTTAACGATTCAGGTATTTTTTACGGTCATGGTACTGATAACGCTTGGGATGAAGCCGTATCTTTAGTCTTCCATGCCCTGCATTTACCTGATGAAGTCGGCCAGCAAGTTATCCATGCTAATTTAACTAGCAGTGAAAAACACAAAATAGTGGAACTGATTTTACGCCGCGTACGCGAGCGTGTGCCTGTGCCATATCTGACCAATGTTGCCCGCTTTGCCGGTCTTGATTTTTTTGTTGATGAACGAGTGTTAGTACCACGCTCACCTATTGGTGAAATGATTGCCAATGGTTTTCAGCCTTGGATTAGCAATAAACCAGTCAGCCGTATCTTAGATTTGTGTACTGGCAGTGGTTGTATTGCGATTGCTTGTGCGTACGAATTTGAAGATGCTGAAGTCGATGCTCTGGATATCAGTGAAGATGCGTTAGATGTTGCCCAAATCAACATTGAAGGTTTAGGGGTAATGGAGCGCGTGTTCCCAATCCAATCTGACCTATTCGCCGCTATCCCAACGGGTCCACAATACGATTTAATCGTCTCCAACCCGCCGTACGTGGATGAAGAAGATTTATCGGATATGCCTGCTGAGTTCCACCATGAGCCTGAATTAGGCTTAGCGTCTGGCTATGACGGCTTAGATTTAACTAAGCGTATTCTGGCCAATGCTGCTGACTACCTGACTGAAGACGGTGTGTTAGTGGTTGAAGTGGGTAACTCTATGGTGCATTTGATTGAGCAATATCCAGAAGTCCCATTTACTTGGGTAAGCTTCAATCACGGTGGTGATGGTGTGTTCGTATTAACTCGTGAGCAGTTAGTTGAAAATGAATCACTGTTCGGCATCTATAAAGACAGGGCATAATCTGCACTCAGTGTGAATCAAGCTTTCTGCGCTAATAAACGACACTTGGGTGTCGTTTTTTTCAACCAAAAATTAGAATAATCAGCATGGAATAGAGAGGTTAAGATGTCAGGAAATAGCATAGGATTGAATTTTGTCGTCACTAGCTTTGGTGAAAGTCATGGCCCCTCAATTGGTTGTATCGTCGATGGTTGCCCACCGGGACTCGCCTTAAGTGTTGAGGATATGCAGCATGACCTCGATAGGCGCCGCCCTGGTACCTCAAAATTCACCACAGCACGGCGCGAAGATGATGCCGTTAAAATTCTCTCTGGCGTATTTGAAGGTAAAACCACAGGTACTTCGATTGGTTTACTGATAGAAAACACTGATCAGCGCAGCCAAGATTATTCCAACATTAAAGAACTCTTTCGCCCAGGCCACGCTGATTATACCTATCAACAAAAATACGGCTTGCGCGATTATCGCGGCGGCGGCCGGGCTTCTGCTCGTGAAACTGCGATGCGAGTCGCCGCAGGCGCCATTGCCAAAAAATACCTTAAACAGGCTTATGGCATTGAGATTTATGGTTTCTTGTCACAATTAGGCCCGATTGCCGCCGAGCAGATTGACCGCCACGAGATTGAAAACAACCCATTCTTTTTCCCAGACGTCACTAAGCTTAATGCCTTAGATGAATACATGCGCGATTTGAAAAAGTCAGGGGATTCAATCGGCGCCAAAATCACAGTGGTCGCGACCAGTGTGCCGGTCGGCTTAGGTGAGCCTGTGTTTGATCGCCTTGATGCGGATATTGCCCATGCCATGATGGGGATTAACGCAGTTAAAGGGGTCGAAATCGGCGATGGCTTTGCCGTGGTTGAGCAAAAAGGCTCAGAGCATCGCGACTTAATGACACCAGAGGGCTTTAAGTCTAATCATGCTGGCGGCATTCTTGGCGGCATATCCTCAGGGCAACCTGTGGTAGTGCATTTAGCATTAAAGCCAACTTCGAGCATTAGCGTCGAAGGCGATAGCATCAATGTGCATGGTGAAGCTACTAAGGTAGTGACTAAGGGTCGCCATGACCCTTGTGTTGGTATTCGCGGCGTACCGATTGCTGAGGCCATGTTAGCCATAGTCTTAATGGATCATTTATTACGGCACCGGGCGCAAAATCAGCAAGTGATGTCTACCACTCCAGTGCTAGGAATGTGTGAATGATGGAAGTTCGACCGCAGGCGTCATTAGTTTGGTTGTCCGCCTGCTATTTTTTCTTTTTTGCCATTCTTGGCATTATGGTGCCATACCTTGGCGTATTTTTTGACGACAGAGGGTTTAATCCGCAGCAAATTGGTTTTCTGCTCGCCATTGTGATGGGCACACGGATTATCGCCCCGAATGTGTGGGCGCGAGTCGCTGATAAAACGGGCATGCGGGCGCAGTTAATTAAGATGGGCGCACTAGTGGCGGCCTTTAGCTATACCAGTTTTTTTTATGACGGTTCATTTACCTATATGGCCATTAGCTTGGCCGTCTATACCTTCTTTTGGAATGCCATTTTAGCTCAGCTAGAGGTTATCACTTTAGAAACCTTAGGCGATAAAGCGTATCGTTACGGCGCTATTCGCAGCTTTGGCAGTATTGGTTATATCTGCTTAGTGGTTGCTGGCGGTTTTGCCATTGAAGCCTTTGGCCCGCAGGTGTTGCCTTATATCGGCATGGGGTTGTTTCTTGGCATGTTGCTGTGCTCCTTGCCATTGCCCAATGAAACCAAAACGGTTAATCGCGGTGAAACCAAGGCGTTGGCATTTAATCGCTCCATCATCTGGTTTTTAATTGCGGCTATGCTGCTGCAAATGAGCGCCGGCCCATTTTATGGCTTTTTTGTGCTCTATCTTAAGCAGGCGGGTTACACCGAATCTATCGCCGGTATCTTTGTGGCGTTAGGTGTCGTGTCTGAAATTGTCATGTTTATGTTTGCGCCTAAGTTATTGGCGCGTTTTAGTGTGATCACCTTACTCAAAGTGAGCACGGCGATGACGGTTATCCGTTGGCTGTTATTAGCCGTGGCGGTAGAGTCAGTGTTATGGCTGACCGTGAGTCAATTATTACACTCTTTTACCTTCGGCTTAGTGCATGCGGCATCCATTCAGTTTGTATATCAAGCCTTTGATAAATCGCATCAAAGTCAGGGGCAGGCTTTATATGCCAGCTTAGGTTTTGGCTTAGGCGGCTCCATGGGAATTGGGATTTGCGGCTTTATCTGGGGCGATGGTAGCGGCGCGGTTTGGACTTGGGTATTTGCGGCTATGTGCGCAGCAGCTTCACTCTTGGCGTTATATGTGATTCATAAGCCGGGCTCAGCCCTTAAAGTATCAGACGCGGTGGCGGCATAAATCGGTGAGTTTAGGTGTTAATTAAATAGAGATGCAGTGGTTCAAGCAGCCAAGCAATCAATTAAGCAATCAGTCAGTGGATGAATGATGAAGCGACAGTTTATGTTAGGCCTATTAATTAATCCGTTAGCAGGCTTAGGTGGTAGCGTGGCCTTAAAAGGCAGTGACAATGTGGCGGCGCAAGCGCTCGCTCTTGGCGCCAAACCTATGGCGAATGCGCGAATGGCGCAGGCGTTAACTCAGTTGCTGCCCTATCAAGATGATATTCATATTATTACTGGTAGCGGCAAACTAGGCGCCGAGTTATGTGAACACATGGGCTTTAGCTATCAAGTGATTTACCAAGCTAAGCCAGCTTACAGCGCAGACGATAGCCATAGTTTAATTGTGGCTATGGCAGAATTTTCGCCAGATCTCATCTTGTTTGCGGGCGGGGATGGCACCGCTCGAGATGTACTGGCAAGCATCAGTCCACAGCAAGTGGTTTTAGGTGTGCCTGCTGGAGTGAAAATTCACTCTGGAGTATACGGTATTACTCCAAAGGCCGCAGGCACAGTCGTTGCCATGTTATTGCAAGGTCAATTAGTGAACTTGCTAGACGCTGATGTCATGGATATTGATGAGCAAGCGTTTCGCGCCGGCCAAGTGCGCGCGCAGCGTTTTGGCTCAATGCGAGTACCGGCTGAACCCAGATACGTGCAAGCGGTTAAGATGGGCGGCAAGGAGTGTGATGAACTGGTATTAGCGGATATCGCTGCCGATGTGATTGAGTCCATGGAGGATGAGTATTTCATCATGGGGTCGGGCAGCACTGTGGCCTTTATCATGGAAGAGCTTGGGCTTGATAATACCTTGCTCGGTGTGGATGTGATTGCGAATAAAGCGCTGGTAATGACAGATACAACCGCGGCCGAGCTATTAGCGCTTAGTGATGATAAGCCCTTAAAGTTAGTGTTTACCTTAATTGGTGGCCAGGGCCATATTTTAGGCCGCGGCAATCAGCAGTTGTCGCCCGCGCTAATTCGCCGTGTAGGGCGAGAGAATATCATCATAGTGGCGACCAAAACTAAGTTAAAAGCACTTGAAGGACGGCCATTAATCGTGGATAGTGGCGACCCAGAATTAGACCAAGCCCTTGCTGGTTTTTATAAAGTGACCACAGGTTATCGCGATTACGTGATGTACCCAGTGGCTAACCCAGAATGAGCGGAGAAGTACCATGTTGGAAAAATACGATAACATCTTGAATCATTGGGTAGAAACCATTGTTGCTCAAGGCGATGATGATGCCTTATTTGCAAGCGGTTATCTGCAAGGTCATGTCACAGTCGCTTTAGCGCAATTAGAACAAGCAGGCGTTGCGGACTTCAGTCATTTGCAGCTTAAAATGCAAGACAGCTTAAAATTAGCCAGTCGCGAATTGGAAGATAACGATTACCAGTTAGTGCAACACGCATGGACTGAACTGTCTGCGCAATTGATGGTTTGCTAAGCCGATAGTTTGGCTAGCTCCCGCAGCTAACTCGCTTTACATGATACCAACCGCCCTCAAGTTTCAAGGTGTTTAAGGCTGTATAAGCCCAAAACCCTCAGAAATAGGGCGGTTGTTTTCGTTAAGCGGTTACCATTTTATTTGCTTGCCACGAATAAGCTTTCTTAACCATAAGCGATTTGGCATTAACATCTCAACCATGGCTTGCTGGCAAGGAAGAAACTCGCCACACAACTGACTGGCGAGCATTTCTGCGGCCAGTGCACCGTTACATAAACCGCGACTACCAAGCCCGCCGAGTAAATATAAGCCGCTAATGGTTGGCGCGGTTTGTTGCTGCCAAAAATCAGCCATAGCTTGTTTATCGCCTTGGCTAAAATGCTGATCACTCTCTAAACGCTTGAGCGCTTCCACATCAGTCGCTAAACCTACCACGGGAAAATGATCGCGACTAACCATACGCACACCTACGCGGGCATCTTGCTCGCTAATATCGACATCATCAACCCAGGTTTGGTTTGGATAACTGGTTTGTAGTTGCCCTAAGTTAGCCACTTGTTCACTGTCACTGTAATCCAGTGAGCTTGGATTTTTGATATAACTGGCGCCTAAACAATGATGCTTGTTATGGCTTGGGGTGAAGTAGCCTTTAGCGCATAGCACAGTATTCAGTGCTGTTAATGTTGCCGTGGATGGCACATGGCTCACTTGGCCTCGAAAAGGACTTAAGGCTTGCGCTTTAGTATCGGCAAACTGATTAATGCCAGTGCCATTGGCCAAGATCAGTTGCTCAAACGGACCGTGCTGCTGATTTCCCACATTTAGATACCAGCCATCTTGGCGATGATGAATGTCAGTTACACTATGGCCTAAATGCACAGTGGCAAAATCACCAGCAGCCTGCATGCAAGCCGAAGTTAGCTCTGCTGGCGCGATCCAACCACCGTTTGGATACCATAAGCCGTTATTATCTATCGCGATATTAGCTAAGGCATTGGCCTTAGCAGCTGAGCATGCTGACACTAACTGCGCGGGGAAGTTGGCATCGGCCAATTCTTGTAAGCGTTCGGCTGAGCGCGCGTCATGGGGCGTTTGTAACACCCCGCAAAACTCATGACTGACAGGATATGAGCTATGTATTTGCTCTAAGCGCTGACGACTGAGTAGAAATCCATGCTGATAAAAACGGCTAAGTAAGTCGTGTTCTGGTGTTAACAGCGGATAAAGGGCGCCTTGGCGATTGCCAGAAGCTGCCATAGCGAATTGTTCATCTTGGCAAAATAGACTAAATGTCCGTTGACGCGAGGCTAGGCTGTAGGCTAGTTGTGCGCTGGCAAGCCCGCCACCAATAATGGCAATATGACCAGGTCCTGGATTTATGGGTACATGGCCAAGCTGCGCTTGATGTTGACGGCGCAATACTTGGCGCTGCTCAAGGGTAAGCGTATCTGGTGCTTCACTTGTCATCATTTGTGCGTCAGTAGCGCTCACAAGCTCTAGCCTAAACTGCGGTAAATTGGCTTGGGTGAATGGGGCTGCGAGTACATTATCTTGATAACAAATTACCGCATCATCCTGACTTAAGCGCGCTAATTGCCATAAATGGCAGGCTTGTAACCAGTTGGTATCCGTTTGCTGCCAAAACCAGCGGCTCACGCGCTGCTGCGTTGGCGTCATGATTTGGCGCAATAACTCTGGCGCTGGCAAATAATGCACATCAAGACGCACTTTTCCTTGCTGCCATTCAAAACGTTGGCTTTGCGCGGCCTCTAAGGTGTTGGCGGTTAATTGCTGCAACAGGTAATCAGCTAACGCGTGATAGGGACCAGACATCTGTTGCCAATGGCCTAATGCCAATTGTTTGATATCGGCAGGGCCTAACACTAACAATAAATGGCAAGCTTGCGATGAAGCTGTGGCCAAGGACGCTGGGGTTAATGGTGCGGCGTTACACTGACTTTGAGCGCGCTCTAATTGGGTTAACCATAGTTCAGGTGTTATGGGTAACCCCAGCCAAGCATTCACTGTTACACTATTGGTTTGCTGTGTTATGTTGGTATTGGCTGTTGATGCCGATGACGGGGAACGGTCCAAATGGGGCAATTTCCGGTACTCAATTAGTCTCTATTGGCATCATTTTACCTGTATTTATGGAAAGCTGACCACTTAAGTGTTCTAAAAGCGATACCATTGGCTCAGCAGAATTTGGTCCTGACATTACGGAATGGATAGTTAGCAATGAAAAGAGTCGTTATCACAGGTATGGGTGTAGTTTCTAGCATCGGCAATAACCTCGTTGAGGTATTGCAGTCCCTAAAAGCTGGAAAAAGTGGCATTACTCGCTCTGCACAATTTGAAGAAATGAAACTCCGCAGTTTAGTGTGGGGTGATATTAAGTTAGATACGAGCGAGCACATTGACCGTAAAGCCTTACGTTTTATGGGCGATGCTGCGGCGTACGCTTATATCGCTATGAAAGAAGCCATCAGTGATGCTGGCTTAGAAGAACATCAGTATTCTCATCCGCGCGTAGGTTTAGTGGCAGGAAGCGGCGGCGCTTCATCACAAAACCAAGTAGCAGCGGCAGATATCTTGAGAGAGAAAGGTGTTAAGCGCGTCGGTCCTTATATTGTACCGCGTATTATGTCGAGCACTGCCAGTGCATGTTTGGCGACCCCATTTAAGATTAAAGGCGTGAATTACTCGATTAGTTCGGCCTGCGCTACCAGTGCTCATTGTATTGGTCATGCCGCTGAACTTATCCAATTGGGTAAGCAAGACATAGTGTTTGCTGGCGGCGCTGAAGAAGTTGATTGGACCTTAACCATGGGCTTTGATGCAATGGGCGCCTTATCAACTAAGTATAACGATACTCCAGAACGAGCTTCTCGCACCTATGACGCCAACCGCGATGGTTTTGTGATTTCTGGCGGCGGCGGCATAGTTGTGGTTGAAGAGTTAGAGCACGCGTTAGCGCGTGGCGCTAAGATTTATGCCGAAATTATTGGTTATGGTGCCACCTCTGATGGTTATGACATGGTTGCACCATCAGGTGAAGGTGCTGTGCGCTGTATGCAAATGGCATTAGCCGATGTTGATACTGACGTGGATTATATCAATACCCACGGCACTTCGACTCCGGTTGGCGATATGCGTGAACTTGAAGCGTTAAAAGAAGTGTTTGGCGCTAAGATGCCAGCGATTGCATCGACCAAGTCGCTCACAGGTCATGCCTTAGGTGCTGCTGGTGTTCACGAAGCTATCTATAGCTTGTTGATGCTCGAACACAATTTTATTGCTAAGAGCGCCAACATTGAGACCTTAGATCCAGAAGCCGTAGGTTTGCCGATTGTGACTGAATACACTGAGAAAATGATGAATACCGTCATGAGTAACAGTTTTGGTTTCGGCGGCACTAACGCAAGCTTAGTGATGCGCAGATATAAGTAATCAGTATTTAGCGGATTGACTAAAAAAGGGAAGCTTAGGCTTCCCTTTTTCATTGGTGCTCGGGCTACAATGGCGCAATACACAGAAGTAGGGATACATGATGAAAATAATCGCCGATGAAAATATGCCGTTCGTTAACGAACTCTTTGCCGGCATAGGTGAAGTGACTCTGGTGAATGGTCGGCAATTGCAGCCGGAGCAATTAATAGATGCTGATATGTTATTGGTGCGTTCTGTCACTGAAGTCAATGCTCAGCTGTTAAGTGCGGCGCCTAAGCTTAAATTTATCGGCAGTGCCACCATAGGTACTGAGCATGTCGATGCAGCGTATTTAGACACTTGCGGCATCACATTTACCAATGCTCCAGGGTGCAATGCCACCGCGGTGGGTGAATATGCTTTTATCAGCATGCTCGAATTAGCCCAGCAACATGGCTGCTTGCTGACAGATAAAACCGTCGCAATCATTGGTGCAGGTAATACCGGTTCGGCCTTGGCTGTATGTCTTGAGGCCTATGGTGTTAACTATGCATTGTGCGATCCTCTGCTAGCACCGACTGATAATAGCCGCGCTTATGTGAGCTTGGATGAGGCATTAGCGCTAAGTGATATTATTAGCTTGCACGTGCCCTTAACCACCACGGGCCCATATCCGACTCATTACCTATTTGACAAAGACCGATTATCAAAGCTTAAGGCCGGCACTTGGTTATTGAACTGTTGCCGCGGCGCCGTGATAGATAATCACGCCTTATTACAGCATATGGAGCAAGGAGGTGATTTATCGTTAGTGTTAGATGTGTGGGAAAACGAGCCTGAACCTTTGGCGGCGCTCATTCCTTGGGTCAGCATAGCGACGCCGCATATTGCCGGTTACAGCCTTGAGGGAAAAGCGCGTGGCACCTATCACTTGTATCAAGCCTGTTGCCAATGGTTAAGGCAGCCTGTGGCACACACACTTAAGGATTTACTGCCGCCCTTATGCTTTTCACAGTTGATGCTAGAAGATGAAACTCATCTTAATGGCGCGAGCTTAGCGCATCAGCGCCAAATGTTAGCGCTGGCGCGCTTGGTTTATGATGTTAGGGATGATGACCGAATGTTTAGACAACAGGTCCAACATATCAATGGATTTGATCAAATGAGAAAAAATCATCGTCATAGGCGTGAATTTAGTGCTTTGGCGCTAGCCTCGACAGGGGATTGTAAGTTAAATTGGTTAACTCGTTTAGGTTTTGCAGGAGTCAGTCAATAAATGTCGCAGGAATTTAATGTTGTAGTGTTGGGCGCGTCCGGAGCTGTCGGTCAAACCATGATCGAGATTTTAGAGGAACGCAATTTCCCAGTAGCCAAACTTTTTCCGCTGGCTAGCCGTCGTAGTGCAGGTGAAACCGTTGAATTTCACGGTAAACAAGTAGAAATCCTCGACGTAGAAACCTTTGACTGGAGTCAGGCGCAGATCGGTTTCTTCTCTGCCGGTGGTGATGTGTCTGCCAAATGGGCGCCGATTGCTGCCGAATTTGGTTGTGTGGTGATAGATAACACCTCACATTTCCGTTATGACGCGGATATTCCATTAGTGATCCCTGAGGTGAATCCGCATGCTATTGCTGATTTCCGTAATCGCAATATTATTGCCAATCCTAATTGCTCAACCATCCAGATGCTGGTGGCATTAAAGCCTATTTATGATGCCTTTGGTATTAGCCGCATTAACGTTGCGACTTATCAATCTGTGTCGGGCACAGGTAAAGAAGCCATTGAAGAGTTAGCAGCGCAGTGCGCCCGTTTACTGCAAGGCTTGCCAGCAGAATCAAAAGTGTACGATAAGCAAATTGCTTTCAATGCGTTGCCGCATATCGATGTGTTTTTAGATAACGGCTACACCAAAGAAGAAATGAAAATGGTGTGGGAAACTCAGAAAATTTTGGGTGATACCCAAATCACTGTGAATCCAACCGCTGTGCGCGTTCCTGTGTTTTATGGTCATTCAGAAGCCATTCACTTAGAAACTGTCCAAAGCGTTGACGCTGAAGCGATTAAGTCAGTATTAAGAGATGCCCCTGGCGTTGAACTGTTTGAAACTGACAGTGAATACCCAACAGCTGTGACTGATGCTGCGGGTGCTGATGCGGTATTTGTGGGCCGAGTGCGCAATGATATTTCTCACGAAAACGGCATCAATATGTGGGTAGTGTCTGACAATATTCGCAAAGGTGCTGCGTTAAATAGTATTCAAATTGCTGAAATTTTAGTGCGTGATTACTATTAATGACGTCACTGACTAGTTAAACGTAAAAAAGGCCTGCATTTTGCAGGTTTTTTTATACCTGTTTGACCCAGGCAATATCAGGCAACTGTGGACGGTAATCATCCGCGGCCAGAGCCACGGCGATTGCGTGCCAGACTAGCTCGGCGCGGGTTTCTAGTTTATAGTAATTTCAATAAATACAATTGCCTAAGATAATTGTTTGGTGGGATGATGTTTAGCGCTGCTAAGGGATGAATGGATGAATTTTTGTATGGCAACTTGGTTTAATGCATGGCGACCTGTGTTGTTGGCGTTGCCTTTGGTAATGACGACAGTGCAAGCGGCAGAGCCGCTGCGATTAACTGGGCCTGAAGGCCAAACACGGCAAATGGTTAAACAGTATGGCCCAACGTCTGCGTCTGACACTTTTTGGGGCATAGCGGTTAAGATGCGTCCCGATCCTAGTTTAAGTGTTTATCAAGTCATGGCCGCTATTTATGAGGCCAACCCGCATGCGTTTGCTAGCAATAATTTCAATAGCCTTGAAAAGGGCATGTTGTTAACTATCCCAAGTGGCGCCGATATGGCCGCCATTCCTGCTGAGCGTGCCAAAAGCCGAGCTGAGCAAGATGATGTCAATTGGAGTCGCTTAACCCGCAAACAAAAGCAGCAGCAATTTGATAATCTCACCGCCAGCAATGCTAATAATGCGGCAGAGGCTCCTAAACCTAGCCGCGCTAAAGTATCACCGCCACCTGTGGTTGTGCAGCCAGTATCACCACCCGTTGTCCCAGTACTTGTTAACTCTCAGCCATCCCAAGTAACTTCAGTGCCAGCAGCCAATCCAGCTGTACCAGCATCCCAAGGTGGCACTGCTGTGACTAATAGTGAATTAGTCAAAATGATTGCAAGCTTGGAAGAAAATCAAGCCAAGAATTTGGCATTGACGGATGAACTGGCAAGAGCGCTTGATCAACAACTGGTGTCTGACTTAGATAATAAAAACCTCAAAGTTAGATTGGAAGAATTAAGCACCACTATCGCGGCACTTGAAGAGCAATTGATGGCAAGTCGTCAGCAAGTGGCAGTGCTGAACGCCGAAATTGAAATGCTCAAGCAGCAGCAAAGCACAGTGCCGATTAAAGATGCAGAGCCAAGTCTCTTAGATAATCCTTGGTTAGTAGGCGGCGTGAGTGCTGCAATTATCGTCTTATTGTTACTGATGATTGGTTTGTTGCTGCGTAGGCGCCAAGCGCCAGTGTCAGCGTCCGCCAGTGTTGCGCCGTTAGTCGCTGCTACCGTCGCAGTCGTTGCCGCAGCGCCAACAGAGGTAGCTGTTGATGAGCCCAGTGTACATCTTGATGATGACTCTCTAGATAGCTTGCTCGAACTTGATGCGGTTGATTTAGCCCCTGAAGTAAGTTTGACTACTGATGGCCTTGATAGTAATGATGAGTTTGATTTAGCAAGCGATGGGGGTCAGTCCTTAGATGACTTATGGGCTGAAGCTATGGGCGAGCAATCTGCGGGCTTAGATAGCAGTGAGACTGATTTAGACGCGTTATTAGCTAGCTTAGAAATGCCAGAAGAGGATGATGTTACTCATGCCACTAACGATGTTGGCGATGAACTGAATTTGGACGCAGTATCCCTTGATGATGACGCCGAGAGTGCATTATTAGCTGACTTAGAGGCTGATTTTATTAGCGCGCCACCAAGATCGCCGAGTGAAACTATTTCTCAAGATGATTTAAATGATTTGTTCAGCCAGTTAGATGCAGAAGACAGCAAGGACAGCGTTGCATCATTAGATGTTGATGCCGATAGCGATGTCTTAGAAGATTTATTTGCGCAATCGGTAGCCGTAGAAGAGGCGCTGATTGAGCCTGATCTAACTGAGCTAGACCTAAATTCTATTGATGAACATGTGGCGAGTGAGTCAGGGCTTAACATCGATGATGATGCTGACGAATTAGAGATGCTGTTAGCACAATCGGTTGCCGTAGAAGAGGCGCTGATTGAGCCTGATGTAACTGAGCTAGACCTAAATTCTGCTGATGAACCTGTAGCGAGTGAGTCAGGGCTTAACATCGATGATGATGCTGACGAATTAGAGATGCTATTAGCACAATCGGTTGCCGTAGAAGAGGCGCTGATTGAGCCTGAACTTGATGAGCTAGACCTAAATTCTATTGATGAACATGTGGCGAGTGAGTCAGGGCTTAACATCGATGATGATGCTGACGAATTAGAGATGCTGTTAGCACAATCGGTAGCCGTAGAAGAGGCGCTGATTGAGCCTGATGTAACTGAGCTAGACCTAGATTCAAACATCGAACTCGACTCACTTGATATAGATGTGAGCCTGCTCGCGACGGATAGTCTTGATGACATGAGTGCGCCTGAACTTAATACTTTAGAGCTTAATGTTGATGAGTCTGGTTTAGACTCGATTGATGACAGTGCTATAGATTTAAATTCAGCAGACTTAGATTTCACAGACTTAGATTCAACAGGCTTAGATTCAACAGATTTGAATACGGCTGATGAGATCAATGACAACAATGCGCGCACTGCGCTTAACCTAGATAATGATACTGATGAACTAGCAGCCCCACACTTCGAATCTCAGCATGAACCTGCGATGGCATCTTTGGTCGGTACGCTAGATGAGCCATTGGTGGTCAATGAGTCAGAGTTATTAGTCACAGATAATGTGGATGATTTAGCTGAAACAGAGTTGATTTCAGAGCTTGAGTTAAATTCAGCAACAGAAATAGCGCCGCAATTTGTCGCCCCAGAGGCACTAGCACTCGAAGAAGAACTCGCTGCGTTTGAAGACGATTTACTGTTGCCAGAAGAGGAGTTCACTTACTCAAGTATTGCTGACATTCAAGCGCAGCCATTGACGACGCCAGTTGAGGATGATCTTAATAACATCAATACCAACCCTGATATTGATAGCAGCCACCTGAGTGATTCTGGCATTAAGCCAGAGCTTGGCTCGCCAATGAATACAGAACTCGATGCCTTTGCAGCCTTAGATACTGACATTATTGCTATCAGTGACGATGACCTCAGTTTTGATTTCGCGGCTTATGATACTGAGATTGATTTTGCGGGTGATGCCGGACACTTAGAACCGGTTATTTCAGATATCGACGTTTTAGATAGCGAGGCGTTAAATCTCGATACGGAAGATTTCAATGCTTTACCCCCTAAGGCTATCGAACCTAGTATTTCGCCGGCAATGGCAACTGAGGTTACCGCAGACTTGGCCACTGACGACGTATTTGACGTTGCTACCGAAATCGCTGCTGTTGTTGCCCCCGTTGCTGCTATAGCTATCGCTAAAACCGATGGCAATAGTCATTCAGATGCTGTGAGTCATGCACCTTTAGATGCTAAGACAAGTACTGAGCCAGATTTTGACCTTGACGCCTCAGACCTTGACCTAGAAGCCTTAGACCCGCTGGATTCTCTGTCCGATGATGATTTACTGGCGCAATTTACTGAGCATGCAGAACCTGTGGTGTTTGATATCGGCTCCGCGCTTGATAGTCATATCGACATAGATACCGACTTTGCAAGTGAGCTAAAAGCGAGTGTAGATTTTGATAGCAGTGCTGATGTCGATTTACATGCGATCACAGAGCTTGATAGTGACTTTGACTTACTGGCATTAAATCCAGGCCAGTCAAAGTTAACCGTTGAAGAGGCGTTGGCGGCGTTAGATGCGAAAGAGAGTATCAATCAAGCTAAGTATGATAATGATTTATCGAATTTTCAGCGTGATAACGGCTATATAGATATTGACCTTTTACTCAATGAAGCCAATGAACCAGAAGATATTGCTGACAGGTATCGCGAGCCTGAGATGGTGATGAGCGAAGTGACGCAATTATTCAATGGTGTTGATTTAATTGATGTTGATGATGAAGAAAATGCTGTTAATGCCAAACTCGATCTCGCTCGTGCTTACCTTGAGATTGAAGATGCCGATAGTGCAAAGGCGTTACTTGCCGAAGTTAAGCTCGATGGTAACGAGCAGCAGCAAGTAGAAGCTAAAAAGTTATTAGCTAAATTAGGCTAAGCCCAAAGAGTAATGAACGGCGCCACTAGGCGCCGTTTTTTTATGCAGAGCCTGTGCGGCCTTTATGGTATATTTGCCGCAAATTTGCAGTAGAGAGATGATGATGCGTATAGCCTTAGGGGTTGAATACGATGGCAGTGGCTTTTACGGTTGGCAGCGCCAAGCGGAAGTGGATTCAGTGCAAGCGCAAGTCGAGCGCGCCTTATCAGTGATTGCCAATGAACCTATTTTAGTTCAATGCGCTGGCCGCACCGATGCCGGCGTGCACGCCACTGGTCAAGTGGTGCATTTTGATACCCAGGCGGTGCGTAATTTAGGGGCATGGACCTTAGGGGTCAATAGCCATTTACCCGATAACATCGCTGTGCGCTGGGCCATGGAAGTGGATGATGATTTTCATGCACGCTTCTCAGCCACTGCGCGGCGTTATCGTTACGTGATTTATAACCATAATTTGCGTCCAGGCATTTTGCGCTATGGTGTGAGTCAGTATGCTGGTCAAATTGATGAGCAGCGTATGCACTTGGCGGCGCAGTACATTTTAGGCGAGCAAGACTTCACTAGTTTTAGAGCAATTCAGTGTCAGTCAAAAACACCGTTTCGCAATGTTCATCGTGTAGATGTGAGTCGTCATGGCGCCTTCATTATTGTTGATATTGCCGCCAACGCTTTTTTACATCATATGGTGCGCAACATAGTAGGCTCGTTGTTAGAAGTCGGCTATGGCCGAGAAGACCTTGATTATCTCGGCAAATTATTGGCATTAAAAGATCGCAGTAAAGCCGCCGCTACCGCTAAACCTCACGGTTTATATTTAGTGGATGTGACTTACCCTAATTATGAGTTGCCTAAGCCGGCCATGGGGCCATTATTTTTGGCGGATTAATATGACGACAAATAGCTTACAGAGCCCTGCTGCCAATAGTAGTCTTGACACTTGGCTTGATTATATTTTGGCTATGCATCCCACTGAAATCGACATGGGACTGACCCGTATTAGCCAAGTGGCAGAGCGCCTTGGGGTTAAGACGTTAACGCCAAGCAAGGTCATTACTGTGGCGGGTACCAATGGTAAAGGCACGACTTGCGCTATGTTAGCCAGTATCTTGCAAGAGGCAGGTTACAGCGTGGGTGTGTATAGCTCACCGCACTTATTGCGCTATAACGAGCGCATTAGCGTTAATGGTGTCGATGTCAGTGATGAGCAGCTAATTGCAGCTTTTCAACTAATTGAACGCACCCGCGCTGAGTTATCACTGACTTTTTTTGAGTTTGCCACCTTAGCCGCCTTAGTGATTTTTAAGCAGCAAGCGCTCGATGTGATCATTTTAGAAGTGGGCCTAGGCGGCAGATTAGATGCAACTAACCTGATTGATGCTGATGTGAGCGTGGTTACCGCTATTGATTTAGATCATCAAGAGTATTTAGGTGATACCCGCGAATTAGTGGGTAAAGAGAAAGCTGGCATATTTCGCGCAGGCAAACCTGCCATTAGCGGCGATCTCGATTGTCCTGCCTCGGTGTTAGCGGTAGCTAACGATATTGGCGCCCAATTTATTCAAGTCGGGCAGTCGTTTCATTATCAACCCCATGGTTTAGGCGTTAATCAGCCAGCCCAAACTTTTGATTACCAAGGCCCTGTGTGGCAATGGCAAGGTTTACCGGTACCGCTATTACCGCTTGCTAATGCGGCCACTGCGCTGGCAGCACTTGAGCAACTTATGCCTGATTTAGCGTTTGCCCATATTTCACAAGGGTTATTAAACGCTAAGTTAGCTGGGCGGTTTGAATGCGTGAGCAAGCAACCGCTGACCTATGTGGATGTGGCCCATAACCCGCATGCTGCCCGTTACTTGGCACATAAGTTAGTTGAGCTCGGTGCTAAGCGCATTATTGGCTTATGCGGCATGCTTAAAGATAAAGACATTAAAGGGGTGATGGATTGTCTCGCGCCTGTGATTGACAACTGGTACCTTATTTCCATTGATAATGCCAGAGGCGCTAAGGCGTCAGATTTACAACAATATTTAGCCACTGAAACTTCTCACTGTTTTGCTGATATGGCCAGTGCTTGGCAAGCCATTGGCGAGCACCAGCAAGCTGGGGATGCAGTAATAGTGTTTGGATCGTTTTATACCGTGGCTGCGTTTAGTAACGTTTTAGAAGGGAAATAGTTTGTCTACTCAGTTTCATAATCGACTGGTTGGAATAATAGTGCTGGTAGCACTTGGAGTGATTTTTTTGCCAGATATGTTGGATGGCAAGCCGCTGCAAGAGCAAGAAACCTTTGCTGAAATTCCGCTGCGACCAAAAACGCAAACGCCGCCGGCAACATTTGAAGTGGCAAGTATTGCCCCGGTAGATCTTAGCCAAGCGCCAGTGCAGTCAAGCTTTGAAGGTAAAACCGAATTGGCGGCTAAAGTTGAGCCTAAACCAGAAGTTAAGCCCGAGCCAAAGCCAGAAGTGAAGTCAGAAGCTAAGGCGCAACCTAAGCCTGAGCCAAAACCTCAGCCTAAGCCGCAACCTAAGGTCGAGCCAAAACCTGAAGCTAAGCCTGAAACGCAAACGGCGTCAATTAGCGCCAAAGCCGGGTGGACGCTGCAACTGGGTAGCTTTGCTAATGCTAAAAATGTTAATGCCTTAGTCGCGCAGCTGCGTAAAGCGGGTTTCCCGACTTATACCTATCCCGCTAAACCTGTGGATGGGCAGTTAACTAAGGTATTTGTAGGCCCAGAAATTAGTAAAGATAAGCTTTCTGGCATGCAGGCTCGGGTTCATAAATTGACTGATCTTAAGGGGCGAATCGTTAATTACGATCCCATTCAAGGTTAATCGTCGTTAGTGTCGGCAATAGGGGATTGTTTCCCCTACGGATAATACATTTTCTGGGGGTGAGAATCCTAACCGTCTCTGTTATTATCCCGCCGACTTCAATTGCTGTATCGGATTGCATATTTTATGGTTTGGATTGATTACGCCATTATCGCCATCGTTGGTTTATCGACACTGATCAGTTTGATCCGTGGCTTTGCCAAAGAGGCCATGTCTTTAGTGGTTTGGTTTGTTGCCTTCTTTGTCGCCAGTGAGTTTTATGAACCGCTAGCTGCTCATCTCACCCAATTACAGGACCAATTCTTACGCAATGGTGTCGCCATTGCCATTTTGTTTGTGTGCACCTTAATGGTCGGTGCCTTCGTTAACTATATCTTGGGTCAGTTAGTCTCAAAAACCGGCCTATCGGGAACCGATAGGGTCTTAGGATTATGTTTTGGCGCACTACGCGGCGCCTTGATTGTTAGTGCCATATTGTTTTTTATGGATGCGTTTACCGGCGCTCCGTCTGCCATTTGGTGGAAGGAATCCGTACTCGTGCCCGAATTTGGGGTAGTCATTCAGTGGTTTTTTAACTACTTGGAAAGCACCTCAAGCTTTGTACCTACATTATAAAAATAGAATTTGAACATCTTACAATGAGGATACTTACCCATGTGTGGTATTGTTGGAATAATTGGCTCGTCGGCGGTTAATCAAACGATTTACGATGCTTTGACTGTGTTACAACATCGAGGCCAAGATGCTGCAGGGATAGTGACTGTTGATGGCTCCGCCTTTCGTTTACGCAAAGCTAATGGTCTGGTGCGTGATGTGTTTGAACCTAAACATATGCAGAGACTACAAGGCAATGCAGGCATAGGGCACGTACGTTACCCGACCGCAGGCAGTTCCAGTGCCTCGGAAGCGCAACCTTTTTATGTTAATTCCCCCTTTGGTATCTCCCTCGCTCACAACGGTAATTTAACCAATACGCTCGAACTGTCTGAATCCTTACTTAAAAAACGTCGCCATGTGAATACCACCTCAGATTCTGAAGTGTTACTTAACTTATTGGCGGATGAACTGCAGCAAACTAAAGGCTTGATTTTGTCTGAAGATGAAGTCTTTTCTGCTGTAGCTCACTTGCATCAACAAACCCGCGGCGCCTATGCCGTAGTGGCCATGATTATCGGTCAAGGTTTGCTGGCGTTTCGCGATCCCTTTGGTATTCGGCCATTAATGCTAGGTAAAAATGAAACTGCCAAAGGCACTGAGTACATGGTGGCTTCTGAAAGTGTGGCCTTGGACGCTGTCGGTTTTGAAGTAATACGCGATGTCGCTCCAGGTGAAGCCATCTTTATCACCTTAGATGGCCGCCTATTTACCCGCCAATGCGCAGAAGCGCCAAGTTACAGCCCATGCATCTTTGAATATGTGTATTTTGCACGTCCAGATTCAACCATAGATAAAGTCTCTGTATATGCGAGTCGCGTTAATATGGGCACTTATTTAGGTAAGAAGATTAAGAAAGAATGGTATGAGCATGATATTGATGTGGTCATTCCTATTCCAGAAACCTCATGTGATATCGCGCTCGAAATCGCTCGTGAAATGGACTTACCTTATCGCCAAGGCTTTGTTAAAAACCGCTATATTGGCCGTACCTTTATTATGCCTGGTCAGCAAGAACGTAAAAAATCAGTCCGTCGTAAGCTCAATGCCATTAATACTGAGTTTTACGGTAAAAATGTCTTGCTGGTGGATGATTCGATAGTTCGCGGTACTACTTCAGAGCAAATTATTGAAATGGCAAGAGAAGCAGGTGCTAACAAGGTGTATTTTGCCTCGGCCGCCCCTGAAATTCGCTTCCCTAACGTCTATGGCATTGATATGCCAACCACTAATGAGCTGATTGCTCATGGTCGCGATGCCGATGAAATTGCCCAGATTATTGGCGCTGATGGCATTATCTTCCAAGACTTGCCCGATTTGATTGCCGCCGTTAGACAAGAAAATCCGGACATTGCCCGTTTTGAAACCTCAGTATTTGATGGTATCTACATTACTAACGATGTTGACCAAGCTTACCTTGATCAATTAACCGCGCAGCGTAATGACAACAGCAAGACTACCCGCAATAAAGACCTAGGCACTAACCTTGAATTGCACAATGTCTGCCACCCGTAAGGGATAAATGGCATCATTGCTAGTCATTTAATTAAAACCACAGCCTTGGCTGTGGTTTTTTTCTTGCCGAAACTAATAACAAACGCTAAGGTTACTGTAAATTTATCCAGTGCTTCGGTGTCGATGTTGTTAACGTCACTATGGGTGTACTGATTGGCAGTTTGATGGCCATCTACTTGAGCCCATGGCTGAACTCATTCGGGGTTACCAAGCCAATTAACGCCGCCGTCTGGATAATATCGTGAGCTTTAGAGCAGGTAAGTCAGTGTGAGATTATTTATTGCAGAAAAACCCAGTTTAGGCCGAGCATTGGTTGATGTGCTACCTAAACCCCATCAACAACATGATGGCTATATCAAGGCCGGCAATGGCGATGTAGTCACTTGGTGTATTGGCCATTTATTGGAACAAGCTGAGCCTGAAGCCTATAACCCAGATTATAAAAAATGGGCGTTAGAGCATTTGCCGATTGTACCCACTGAATGGAAATTGGTGGTTAAGGCTAACACTAAAAAGCAATTTACTGTGGTCAAGAAACTCATTAAAGACGCTGATGTGTTAGTCAACATGGGCGACCCTGATAGGGTCGGGCAGATATTGATTGATGAAGTCATTAATCATTGTGGCGTATCTAAAGCCAAAAAAGCTGAAGTATTGCGCTGCTTAATTAGCGATTTAAATCCAGTAGCAGTTAAAAAGGCGCTCAATAATCTAAGAAAAAATACCGACTTTATTCCCTTAGCAACCTCAGCGTTAGCTCGAGCTCGAGCCGATTGGCTGTATGGCATTAATATGACGCGCCTATGCACTCTGCAAGGGCGCCAATCAGGCTATAACGGCGTGTTATCTATCGGCCGCGTGCAGACCCCGGTATTAGGCTTAATCGTTCACCGTGACCTTGAAATTGCCGACTTCGTCTCTAAACCTTTTTATGAAGTGCTGGCAACTTTCTTGACTGCCAGCAATGAGTCTTATCAGGCCAAATGGCGCCCGAGTGCCGCGTGTGAGCCTTATATGGATGAAGATAATCGAGTATTATCAAAGGCATTAGCCTTGAATGTTATCTCACGGGTACAAGGGCAAACGGGCAAAATAGTCAATGTCACCCAAGCCAAAAAAGCCACGCCGCCACCACTGCCTTATAGTTTATCAGCCTTACAAATTGATGCCGCCAAACGCTTTGGCATGAGCGCTCAAAGCGTGCTTGATACTTGTCAGCAATTGTATGAGCGCCATAAGCTCATCACTTATCCGCGTTCTGATTGCCGCTATTTACCAAAAGAGCATTTAAATGATGTGCCGCAAGTCATTAGCGCCATCCGCCATTCTTGCGCGGCTTTACAAGATGCGGCGAACAATGCCAATGTTAGCCTTAAATCTAAGGCGTGGAATGATAGTAAAATCAGTGCTCACCACGCGATAATCCCGACCGCGAAAGCCACAGATTTAAGTCGCCTCTCTAGCGCCGAAAACAACATTTATGAGCTAGTAGCGCGGCAGTATTTAATTCAGTTTTATCCGCATTTTGAATACGTGGATAAACAAATAGATACTGAAGTCGCCGGTGGATTATTCATTGCCAAACAAAAGGATGTGGTTGCCCTAGGCTGGAAAGTGTTATTTCCGACTAAATCTAATCCTCAAGGCGAGAGTGAGTTTTCTGCCTTCAGTTTGCCACAGGTGGCGATTGGCGATGGCGTTCATTGTCAGCAAGCCGATTTAGTCGAAAAACAAACGACAGCACCTAAATTTTTTAATGATGCTAGCTTACTCTCGGCCATGACAGGTATTGCGCGCCATGTGACCGATCCTGCCATTAAAAAAGTGTTACGCGATACTGATGGTTTAGGTACAGAAGCCACGCGAGCAGGCATTATTGAACTGCTATTTAAACGTCAGTTTTTAACTCGCCAAGGCAAAGATATTCGAGCGACCGAGGTTGGCACTGAGCTTATTTGCTCGCTCCCTAAGCGCATGACTATTCCTGATATGACGGCGCACTGGGAATCGCAGTTAGAAGCCATTAGTCAGCGAGAGATAAAATACGCTCATTTTATGGAGCCTATTACCCAAAACATTGGCATATTAATCGATGAAGTGAAATCCGTGACCTTTAGTGGTTTAAAAGGCAAGGGCACGCCTTATAAACCCAAAGGGGTGTTTAAAGGCAAAGCCAAAACAACCAGTAAGGCCAAGCCTCAAGCGAATTTTAAGCCTAAACCTAAGGCAAAATAAGCGGTATGTCCTCGCGGATTTTGACATTTACCTTGTAACATTTCACTCAGAGATGAAGTTGCGGCTTATCTCTGGATCTGTTGTCTACGGCTTGGCCTTGGCCAAACGCTAGCTCTTAATGGTGATTGATACGTGGATCACTCATAGATTTTACTCGCTGAGGGATCCACTTAGACTACCGTTAATTATCGGCTTGGTTATTGGCTTTTTGTTCGAGTTTGGCGCTGCGTCGAGCCTCGATAATTTGTTTTACCTCACTGCCGATATGGGCTTCGCCGCGTTGTTTGGCTAAGTGAATTTGACGTTCGCGTTCTTCAAAGCGGGTGCGTTGTTGCTCACTGGTGTTGGTGATGCAATGTGGGCAGCTTATCCCTTGTACAAAGTGTGGCGACTGTTTATCAGCTTCAGTAATTGGCATGCGGCAGGCGTTACATTGATCGTACTGACCTTTGATTAAGTCATGAGTCACTGCCACACGGTTATCAAATACAAAGCATTCACCTTGCCAGCGAGTTTGTTGCTGCGGAATTTCTTCTAAGTATTTTAAGACGCCACCTTCAAGGTGATAGACCTCATCAAAGCCTTGCTCTTTCAAGTAGGCGGTTGATTTTTCACAGCGAATTCCGCCGGTGCAAAACATAGCCACTTTTTTATGCTTGGCAGGATCTAGGTTGTTTTTAACAAACTCAGGGAATTCGCGGAAGGTTTGAGTTTTAGGATTAACGGCGTTAGCAAATGTACCAATCTGCACTTCGTAATCGTTACGTGTGTCTATGACTAGGACTTCAGGGTCATCAATCAATTGATTCCAGTCTTGTGGTTTCACATAAGTGCCTACCACTTTTAATGGGTCTATGCCTTCAACCCCTAAGGTTACTATTTCTTTTTTAAGTTTGACCTTAGTACGATAAAAAGGCATGTCGTCATGATACGCGTATTTATAGCTGCTGTTCTCAAGCCCAGATTGCGACTCTAGCCAGACAAGCAAGGCATCGATAGACGCTTGCGTACCCGCGACCGTGCCATTAATCCCTTCGCTTGCCAGTAGCAAGGTGCCCTTGATGTGAAGTCGCTCTAAGGTTGCCAGTAATGGCCGCTGTATTTGAGTAAAATGAGGCAGGGCGACAAATTTATATAAAGCGCAAACTACAACTGACATAACATCCTCTCTTGCTGGCTGAAGCTTAATCTTCAGTGCAAATCCATTGATATTGGTAATATTACCGCCGCGCAGTGTACGCCACCTAATGCTTGCTAAATAGACAGTAAAATTGTGGGTATTTAAATGAGTTTGCTTTTGGCTGTGGTTAATGGGGGGGAGTTCACCATTTACTGACTGAGTTATTCAAGATCAAACAAACAAACGAGAATATCGGCTATGTTAGTGGCATAATCTTCACATGGACTTCAGTGAGAAATAGCCGATGAAATACGTCACTATCCCAGTTACTCCTTTTCAACAAAATTGTAGTTTGATGTGGTGTGAAACCACTAGAGAAGCGGCAGTGGTTGATCCCGGCGGTAATATTGACCGCATAATGCAGCGCATTGAAAAAGAACAATTGACCTTAACTATGATTTTGTTAACTCATGGTCATATCGATCATGTGGGCGGCGCCAAAGCGTTAAGCGATATGACAGGCGTTAAGATTATAGGCCCACATCAGGCCGATGCTTTTTGGCTGGATAATTTGGCCCAGCAAAGCCAAAACTTTGGTTTTGCGGCGGCAGAGCCATTTGCGCCTCATCGCTATTTAGAAGATGGTGATGTGATTGAGCTTGGTCATCAGCAATTGCAAGTAGTGCATTGCCCAGGCCATACGCCAGGCCATGTGGTGTTTTATCATCAAGGTGAGAACTTAGCTTGGGTAGGGGATGTGTTATTTAGAGGCTCAGTGGGTCGCACTGATTTTCCTGGCTCTAATCATAGCGACCTCATTCATTCTATTACCAAAAAATTATGGCCTTTGGGCAAAGATGTTACCTTTGTACCTGGTCATGGCCCCATCTCTACCTTTGGTGAAGAACGTAAGCACAATCCATTTGTGGCCGACCAGCTACTGGATTAATTTTGCCGTTTAGTCTGCCTTTTAACGACCGGATACGGAAAGACGTTATTGCTTACATTATCGTTAAGGATATGACTCGCAAACACGATAGCGCTCAATTGTCCGGCCTCAATATTGTTTTTGGCATGGTACATAGCGCTATCAGCTTTTCGTAACAATTCAGTATTGTGAGTGCCATCTTCTGGATAGCGACTCACACCTAAGCTGGCCCCGAGTGTGAGCTTAATGCCATTAAGCTCCATTGGTTCCTCGATTAACGTCACAAGCTTGTTGAGCTGAGCTGGCAAGGCTTCGACCTTGGCTTGGTTATCAAGCCATAGCACAAATTCATCACCGCCAAAGCGGCCGATAAGATCCGATTTACGCAGCTTTATTTGTAAGCGTGAACTCAATTGTTGCAGGGCCATATCACCACATTGGTGGCCGTAGGTATCGTTAATGTCTTTAAAACCATTGAGATCGATAAAGACCAACACCCCTTTTTTGCCATCGCGTTGGCAGCGCTCAAGAGCAATAGTAAATAAGCGTTCAAAGGTGTTTTTTGATAATAAGCCGCATAAATCATCATGTTCAGCCACATATTGCAATTGCTTCGCTTGTTGTTGCAAAGCGTGAGTTTGGCGACTAACTTCAATTTCCAATTCAGTCTTTAACATAGTAGTTTGCTGTAAATTTTTGCGCATTTCATTGAAATGGTTGGTAAGAAAACCAAGTTCGTCCTGGTAGTCACTAGTGACTGGTGTGGTTAATTCGCCACAGGCAACTTGTTGTACTCCCGTGGTGAGCGCCTGTATCCCGGCTTCAAAGCGTTTTAATAGCAAGACTGCGCCAATGCTAATGAGTAAGGCAAACGCCAGCAAAACCCCGCCATTTAAATACATGAGTTGCAATTGCAAGTGTTTGTGTTGATTGATGACGTGCAACTTATAGTGATACAAGCTTTCGCGCAGCGATTGAATGGCAATGGTCAATGATGAAAGCAAAATTAACTGGCTCTGCTCGCCGAGGCTAACATTTTGCTGACTTAGGGTGAGCAGTTTTCGAACCTGGGTAATATCGCGCTCAAGAATAGTGAAGTCGTTGCGTATGACAAGGTCGTCTTTAGGGATTTTTGCTAGCGATTGCTCAATATGGTTAATTTCCAGCAGATTTGCGGCAATTAATTTATTATCGCTGAAGTTTTTTAAGGTCCATAAATCAAAAGCTAAGGTGTCGATGGCACTGCTTAAACTTAAAATTTGTTCGAGCCGAACATTCGACTCTTGTTCGATTTGCACTTGTTTAACGATAGCGACTAATACTAAGGCGGTAAGGCCAAGACTAAATATGATTAATAGCCGTAGTTGTTGGACAATTTTCATTAGAGATCATCTGTGATAAAGCGCTGAGTATCTAAGGCTTGGGTATGAATAATCTGGTCAAAATCAGGCATTGTTGTGCTACTGACTATGCCGGTGGTCCGGGCCCAATGGGCGCTATTTTTTAATTGCGCGAGTAAAAACTCACTGCTTGATAATCTAAATCGATAATCGGGCCACAGGCTGGTTAATTCCTTGGCATAGACCCCAAGGAAGGCTTGCACCACTCGCTGACTTTCGGCCTCATTACTTAAAATAAATAAATTAGCTGCATTGATGGCTTGTAATATCGCAGGCCACTGTAGACTGTTGGCAAGCTTTTCTTGGGTGACAAGACTGAAGCTTAATAAGGTTAATACTTGGGTATCGAAGGCTAAGCGCACGCTGGGGTTATTGGCTTGTAAGCGATAGCCATAAGGCTCCCAAATTGAGACCGCATCTACCTCCCCCTTTAGTAGGGCATCGGCCAATTTATCAGCAGAATAATAGTGACGTTTAATCTGCGATGACTTAAGCCCGTGCAATAGCAGTAATTGATCTAACAAGTATTCACTGGCGGAATGTTTGACAATCCCAACGTTTTTATTGATGAGATCTTTGGGCGCATGAATGCCACTGTTATCTTGGGTGTAAAGTTTTATATCGTTATCTGAGCTTGAGATATTGGCTAAGACTCTAAAATCTTGGCGACTAAAACTCATAAACATGATGGCGCTGTCAGAAGTGGTAGCTAAATCCACTTCATTATTGAGCAAGCGTTCAAGGCAAGCATTGCCACCTATAGTGGTCAGAAGCTCTACATCTACTCCGTACTGGGTAAAGAAACCTTGCTGTTTAGCTATGATGACAGGTGTTGATAGCGGCGATAACGAGACGGCAATCTTGATGGGGTCAGCCTGGGCAATACTTGATATTAACCAATAAAATCCAATAGTTATCCAAATAAATTTTGAGCTGGCAACAGGCATTAATTTCATCCTTGAATTTCCAGTGCATCCTGCACTTCGGGTTACAGCGTTTACCTTGGTGATTAATCTTAATCGCTAAGTTAAGACCTAGCTTAACGACTTTTTTAACAGCTTGTTTAACTAGGCTGTTAACCTAGCTCACCAGCAGTAAATCATTTTTTGTTAAAATAGTGATGTGAAAAAATCTATCCGATTGAACTTAAGACATTAAATGCGAATTAACAAGTATTGTCATTAAAAAAGGAAACCGAGCGGTTTCCTTTATGAGTTATGCACTAAACTCGCTCCAAATCGGCGCGTGATCTGAGGGCTTATCTATGCCTCTTAGTGGATAGTCAATATCGGCCGCGACTAAGCGCTGCGCTAGGCTTGGGGTCGCTAAAATCACATCGATTCGTAAACCGCGATTATCATCAAAGCCTTTACTGCGATAATCAAACCAAGAGAAACGCTCATTGGTACTTGGGTGTACTTGTCTAAAGGTGTCGACAAAGCCCCAGTCCATGAGCGTCGCCAGCCATTGCCTTTCTTCCGGTTGGAAGCTGCATTTACCGGTTTTTAGCCAGCGCTTAGCATTGACATCACCAATACCTATATCTAAATCCAGTGGCGAAATATTGATGTCACCTATCACTGCAATGTCATCAGCATTTGAGCATTGCTCATTTAGATGCGCCATTAAATCTTGGTAAAAGCGGCGCTTAGCAGGATATTTGCTTTCATGGTGAATGCTTTCACCTTGGGGGAAATAGCCATTAATCACAGTCAATACGCGGCCGTTTTCTTGCTGGAATTTGCCTATGATTAAGCGGCGCTGAGCCTCTTCTTCATCGGTTACAAAGCCTTTTTGCACTTCAAGTGGCGCCATTTTTGATAGCATAGCTACGCCATAATGGGCCTTACCGCCGTGATAATGGACGTGATAACCCATGGCTTCCACATCAGCCACTGGAAAAGCTTCATCATGTACCTTGGTTTCTTGAAGGCCGATGATATCAGGACTATGGCTATCAATTAAGGCTTGCAGTTGATGCAGGCGCGCTCTTAGGCCATTGATATTGAAAGAAACGATTTTCATTAAGGCAATACCTTTTTGTAAGGTTTGACGATGACCTTGCTATAGACGCCTGCCGCAAAGTATGGGTCGGCATCAGCCCAGGCTTGAGCTTCAATTACACTGGAAAACTCAGCAACGACTAATGAACCAGTAAAGCCAGCATCGCCTGGATTTTCACTATCAATGGCAGGATGTGGTCCGGCAATTAATAATCGACCTTCATCGCACAGCAATTGCAGGCGAGCAAGATGCTCAGCGCGCGCGGCTAAACGCTTATCTAAAGTGTTCGGGTGATCTTCGGCTGAAATCATATACCACATTACTTGAACTCCTTACGTTGATCTTCACTTAAATGTTTGTAGAGGTAAATCACTGTCACTACGGTATTTATTAAGGTGAGGGCGGTTAAGCCAAACACTTTAAAATTGACCCAAAATTGTTGCGATAACCAAAAAGCGACATAAATGTTAACTAGGCCACAGGCAGTAAAAAAGGCGACCCAGTACCAAGTGACTTTTGCCCATACGCTATCGGCCACTTGCATCTCTTTGCCGAGCATGCTTTTAAGGATGGGCTTATTGATAAACTGCCCCACGATTAAGGCGATGGCAAATAATGCATACACTATGGTGACTTTCCATTTAATGAAGGCATCATCATGAAATACCAAAGTCATTGTGCCAAATATGGTCACTATGGCAAAAGTGATCAGGTGCATTTTCTCAACGGTTTTGAATATCAAATAGCTTAAAACCAGTTGTAAGGCGGTGGCTCCAATTAAGGCGCCTGTAGCAGCATAAATATCAACGAATTTATAAACGATAAAAAATACAACAAGTGGAAAAAAATCAAGAAGTTGCTTCATATAAAATTAATGTTTACCAGTAACAAAGATGCGCCGAGTGTAGCATGGCTTAAGTCTTAGACCAATCTGGCATAATCACAATAAGATTCAAAATTTAACGATTGGTGGGAGGAGATTAGCGCATTAAGTGTTAGCCAAAGAGTAACACTGCTAGATGTTACTCTTTGCTAATGATGATATGAACTGGCGCTAGTGGACTACTCGTCGTGAACCCGCGCTAGGGGCTGATCTTTACGCTCACATCATTGTTAATTAGGCCGGTTATCCTAGTTAGGTCGCAGCCTTTAGCGATTGAATAAATGCCGCCATCTCTTGCAATAATACCTCTGGCTGATGTAGATGCTTAGCAATTATGCTCACCACGGCTGAGCCTGAAATTACGCCTGCGGCACCCGCCTTAATGGCGGCTTGCACTTGCTCAGCTTGGCTAATGCCAAAACCTAATAATGGTGGCGGCGCATTATAGTGCTTTAGCTTATCGACTATGGCGGTGATGGGCATATTGGCAGCAACATCGGCGCCAGTCACTCCAGCTCTTGATAATAAATAGGTATAGCCGCTAGCCATTGAGGCTAACGCTTCAATATCGGCATCTGTGCTATTGGGCGGCGCAATAAAGATAGGGTCAAGTTGATGACGCTTGGCAGCAGCGACAAAAGGCTCGGCTTCTTGCATAGGAACATCGGCAATTAAGATTGAATCCACCCCAGCACTATGGGCTTGTTGATAAAAACTATCTAAGCCATTGGCATAAGCTAGGTTGGCATAAATTAATAGGCCAATGGGCAAGCTTGGGTGGCGCGCGCGAATAATGCTTATCATCTCAAAGCAATCACTCATTTTAACGTTTGCCGCGCGCGCGCGCAGGTTAGCGCCTTGGATCACCGGGCCATCGGCGAGTGGATCTGAAAAGGGTAATCCTAATTCCAGAGCGTCGGCGCCATTGCTAATTAAACATTCAATAATTTCAAGCGATAACTCTTTACCTGGATCGCCCAAGGTCACAAAAGGCACTAAGGCGCCACGTTGCTCGTGTTCAAGGTGGCTAAACAGGGCTGGGTAGCGGCTCATAATGTCTCTCCTGCTGCAGATGGGTTTAATAGGTCTGACACAGTAAATATGTCTTTATCGCCGCGGCCTGATAAGTTCACGACCAATAAGGTCTCAGTGGTGGCCTTAGCGGCTAGTTTAATGGCATAGGCTAAGGCGTGGGCAGACTCCAGCGCTGGAATAATACCTTCACAACGCGCTAATTGCTGGAACGCAGCGATGGCTTCATCATCGGTGGTCGATTCATATTGCGCGCGGCCAATGGCGGCAAGGTGGGCGTGCTGTGGTCCGACCGATGGGAAGTCTAAGCCGGCTGAAATCGAGTACGACTCTTCAATCTGGCCTTCCTCATCTTGCATCAAGGGCGCTTTCATACCGAAAAATATGCCGGTTTTACCGTGGCGCAGCGGCGCGCCGTGCATATGGGTGTCTATGCCTTTACCTGCAGGTTCAATACCGATTAGTTGCACTTGCGGTTCGTCAATAAAATCGGCAAACATGCCGATGGCATTGGAGCCGCCGCCAACACAGGCAATCACGGCATCAGGCAAACGGCCTTCTTTTTCTAAAATTTGGCGTTTTGTTTCGGCGCCAATTACGCGTTGAAATTCCCGCACTATGGTTGGAAATGGATGCGGGCCAGCAGCCGTACCTAACAGGTAATGCGCCTTTTCATAGCTGCCAGACCAGTCGCGCATAGCTTCATTGCAGGCATCTTTTAAGGTGGCAGAACCTGAGGTCACAGGAATAACTGTGGCTCCCATCAAACGCATTCTGAACACATTGGGCGATTGGCGTTCCACATCTTTTGCGCCCATATAAATGCGGCACTTAAGCCCCAGCAGTGCGCAGGCTAACGCTGTGGCTACCCCATGTTGACCCGCGCCGGTTTCGGCAATGATTTCTTTTTTACCCATGCGTTTAGCCAGTAATGCTTGCGCTAATACTTGGTTGGTTTTATGGGCGCCGCCGTGCAATAAGTCTTCGCGCTTTAAGTAAATTTTACATAATGGGTTAGGGCTTAAGTTACGGGTTAAGGTTAAGGCTGTTGGTCTGCCGGCATAGTTGTGCAGTAAATCCATCAATTCGGCATTAAAGGTGGGATCGTCAATGGCGCTTAAATAGGCTTGCTCTAATTGATGCAGGGCAGGCATTAAAATTTGCGGCACAAAACTGCCACCGAACTCACCAAAATAAGGGTTTAGGGTAAATTGCTTCATAGTAACCTCGCTATTAATACTGTCGCAGCTGACTAAAGGCTGCCTGAATTTTGTTGGGATCTTTAATGCCGGGGCGGCTCTCTAACCCTGAATTGAAATCTAAGCCAAGGAATCCCGCTTCTGCCGCGTTAAGTGCGTTATCAGCATCAAGGCCGCCAGCCAACATAGCGCGGCTTTTGGCCGGTAATAATCGCTGCCAATCAAAAGGCGTGCCTGTGCCACCAAATTGCTGCGCTACTCGGCTGTCATACACTAAGCGCGCAACTTGTGGGCTTGGTGAAAAGTGCGCTATATCAGTAGCAACTCCTAAGGCTTGCCACAACTCACAGTCAAGTTGCTGCGCTGCTAGCTGCTCTTTAAGATGGGTGATGACAAGCTCAGATTCATCGCCATGCAGTTGAATGGCCGTGAGTTTAAGTGTCCTGGCATAAGTCACCATTTGCTCAATGTCAGCATTAACAAACACGCCGACCAATTTAAGCGGCTGAGCTAATTGCTGGTTAAACTCCGCTAAGGCTATTGCTGCATCTAAGGTTAACGCGCGCAGTGAACTTGACGCGAATATCAGGCCTGCGTATAGACAGCCAGCGCTAGCCGCTGCCGCTAAGTCTTGGCTACGGGTAAGACCGCAAATCTTATTCTCACCAAAAATCAGGGCGCGGCAGGCTTGATCAAGATTGGCTTGCGCCATTAACGAGCTACCAACTAAAAAGCCTTGCACTAAAGGCGCTAAGCGGCGCACGTCTTGATGACAATAAATGCCTGACTCACTAATGACGACAGTGTCCGCTGGGATTTGTGGTGCCAATTGCTCAGTCGTCGCTAAGTCAGTGGTTAAATCGCGCAGGTCACGATTATTAATGCCTATGATGTTAGCTTTTAAGGCAATGGCTCTCGTTAACTCTTGGCTATTACTGACTTCAGTTAATACATCTAAGTTAAATTGTGCGGCAAGGCTCGCTAATGCTTGATACTGCTCATCATCAAGAATCGATAGCATTAATAAAATGGCATCGGCGCCTTGATGGGCGGCGAGTGTTACTTGGTATGACGAGATAAAAAAATCTTTGCACAAAATGGGCTGGCTAACTAAGGCTTTGACCTCAGGAATATTCGCCATATTGCCTTGAAACCATTGCTCGTCGGTGAGGACGGATAAGGCCGCGGCATAGCGACCATAAACAGAGGCTATGGCTTTGATATCAAAGTCGGCGCGAATTAAGCCCTTTGATGGGCTCGCTTTTTTGCATTCCAGAATAAAGCTCGCAGGCTTGATTCTTAATGCTTGATAAAGGCTGCGAGTTGAGCGCTTAGGCGCAAGCGTGGCTTCTGGGTACGCTAGTTGCAGCTGAGCAATATGCTGATGCTTAGTGGCGACTATTTTCTCTAAAATATTACTCATGCCTGCACCTCGTTAATGGCGGCGTTTGATGTTTCAATGAGTTGCTCCAAGCGCTCCCATGCTCTTGATGTATGTAAAATAGCGAGCGCCATGGCCGTGCCATCTTTGGGACTTGGGGCAATACCCGCGACATATAAGGCGCAGCCAGCATTGACTGCTACGGCATCTTGATGGGCGCGTTGGCCGTGACCTTGCAATATAGAGCGGGTAATGTTGGCGTTTTCCATTGGGCTGCCGCCCGTTAATGCGCTGAGTGGCGCCGTGTTTATGCCTAATATTTCAGGGGTTAACTGATAACTGATTAAGCTATTTGGCGTCACTTCAATGACATCGGTAAAGCCATGAATGGCAACTTCATCTAAGCCAGAACCATGCACTACCATAGCGCGCTTAACCCCTAAGGTTTGTAAGCATTGGGCAATAGGTTGCAGCAAACTTGGGCAATAAACGCCAAGCAGCATAAAATCTGGGCGCGCAGGATTAATTAATGGCCCTAAGATATTGAAAATAGTCCGAGTTTTTAAGGCCCGGCGCACTGGCACTGCGTGGCGTACCCCGGCGTGATACTGAGGCGCGAAAATAAAACATACCCCCACATCGACTAAGCACTGCGCCGCTATAGCAGGCGGCATAGTAAGATTCAGTCCTAAACTTGCCAATAGATCAGACGAGCCCGATTGACTCGAGACACTGCGATTGCCATGTTTGGCAACTTTGGCGCCCGCGGTCGCGGCGACTAAGGCTGCTGTGGTAGAAATATTTATGGTATTAAAGCCATCACCACCAGTTCCCACGATATCCAGTAAACCAGGCTGGCAAGATGACTGGCTGGCAGTCATTGTCTCAGCTTGGCGTGGAAATGGTGTCGCGGCCAATAATAAGGCATCCGCCGCGCCACTGATCTCATCTAAGCTCTCGCCTTTAAGTTTTAAGGCGATCAACGCCGCCGCGATTTGGCTGTCATTTAATTCACCCGCAACAATGGCGCCAAATAATGCCTGACTCTGCATGCGGCTTAATGATTGCTGCGCAAATAAAGTATCCAGTAACGGCTGAACATTAATGGCCATGATGACGCTCCTTACTCACGTACGCTAACGCTTGGGTCAATAATAAGCCGCCCTTAGTGGTTAAAATCGATTCAGGATGGAATTGAAAACCTAACACTTGATCTTCCCTATGATAAATGGCCATAGGTAAATCATCGGCGCTTGCGATAACGTCAAGGGATGGCGGCACCACAGTTGCCACTAACGAGTGATAGCGAGCAATAGGTAAAGGGTTTGGGAGGTTGGCAAATATCCCTTGGCTATTGTGAGTCGCTAAGCTTGCCTTGCCATGGACCACTTGCGGCGCACGCTCAACCTTACCGCCATAATGCTCAATCAGGGCTTGGTGGCCTAAGCAAATGCCGATGATGGGCATGTTACCTACTTGACGAGCAATCAAGGCTGCCATACAACCCGCTTGATGCGGCGCGCCTGGGCCTGGCGATAACACTAATACTTGTTGTTCATCGGTGGTGGCAAGCTTTTGACATAAATAATCGATATCAACATCATTGCGATATATATCAACTTGATGACCTAGGCTTCGAAACTGATCCACTAAGTTGTAGGTAAATGAGTCGAAGTTATCGAGTAAGGTAATTTTCATAAGCCACCTCCTTGTTGTACCGCATTAATCACAGCTTGGGCTTTTTGACGGGTTTCCGTGGTTTCTGCCTGAGGGTCTGAATCAAATACTACCCCAGCGCCCGCTTGAATATGGGCAAGTCCTTGGCTAACAAAGGCTGAGCGAATGACAATGCAAGTGTCCATATCGCCCTGACCGTTTAGATAACCTACCGCGCCACCATAGCTGCCGCGGCGGCTTTGTTCGACTTCACGAATTAATTGCGCCGCGCGAATTTTAGGGGCGCCAACTAAGGTGCCCATATTCATACAGGCTTGATAAGCATGTAAGGCATCAAGTTGATGTTGTAATTGGCCTGTCACGCGGCTCACCAGATGCATGACGTGGGAGTAGCGATCGACTTTGAGTAATTCAGCCACTTTACGCGTGCCAGCTTGGCTAATTCGGGCAATATCATTACGCGCTAAATCAACCAGCATTAAATGCTCGGCTAGCTCTTTTTTATCTAAACGTAATTCAAGCTCAATGCGGCTATCTAAGTCGGCATCGATTTGACCGTTATCGTCTTTACCGCGTGGACGAGTGCCAGCGATTGGGTAGACCTCAACCGTGTTTGATGATGCTTGGTATTTCAATGCGCTTTCAGGTGAGGCGCCAAACAGACAAAAATCTGGTGCTTGGAAAAAAAACATATACGGACTTGGATTGGTCGTACGCAGTGCCCGATAAGCGCCGATGGGATTGGCGCATGGCAAAGTAAAGCTACGCGATGGCACCACTTGAAATATATCGCCAGCGACTATGTGCTCTTTAAGGGCATCGACCTGCTGACAAAATTGCTCATCGCTGACATTGACTGACACATCCGCAGTCTGCGCTTGGCCAAAGAGGGCGGGGTGATAATCATTAGCTATGGCGCATAGGGCTTGCTGCCTATCTTCGATGCTAGCAGCAATGCTCGGCGTGTTACTAAACACAAAGCTTTGCAATTCGGCGCTTTGGGTTTGATGGTCAATAACAATTAATTGCTCGGCTAAATAAAACAAATAATCTGGGCAATGATTAGCGCCTGTGGGCACGTTTGGCAGCACTTCAGTGGTAGCGATTAAATCATAAGCCAGCACGCCACCAAGAAACAGCGCCGCTTGGCTTTGGGCATCAAGGCAGTAGTGTTTAAGTTCAGCAATGAAAAAACGCAGGCCATCAAGGGGGGAACTGGCGACTAATCTTGCATCTTCATCCATAGGCGTTGCTGGCGGCGTTAAGGTCACTATTAACTTATTACTTGAGCTTGCTGAGGATGGTAACCTGGCCATTTGAGTTGGCCGTCTAAAGAACTCAGCAATCAGTGGTAGTAACTGCTGGCCATTGTCACTTAGCGCCGTGAATTCGAGTTGATAGCCCTGACAGCGAATTTCAAGGGCACTGTCACACAACAATAAGCTTTTAAGATTCGCTTTAGTGGTGACTTCAGCAGATTCCAGTAACAGGTTGTGGCGACTATGAGCATTTAGCGCCTGATAAAGGCACAAAGGGTCGGCTTGATAGCAAATGGCCGCACGCTTGCATTGGATAAAGGAGGGTGTCGTTGTCATTTTTTCTTTCCCGTAATTACTTATCTAAACTAGCCAAGGTGTCTTTGCGGGAAATTTGCTGATAAAAAAACCCGCAGCGGGCGGGTTCTTTATTGAAGCGACACTTTATTTAGATGTGTACAGCCAAGTCTACCCGCGAATGTGAGTAAAGCCACCAACCAAAAACGGTATTAGTTTGTGCTGTAAAAGTCATAATAAAGTGATATTCCTGTCATTTAGTTGTCTATAGAAAACTAGTTTTGTGACTCAATGTCAATGGAAAAAATGCAATGATGATAAAATGTCATCATAATCATGCACGGGCATCGACGTGAGCTTATGCTTATAACCCATTTATTTAAGGTGTTTTTTGCCCGCATCCATTACAATACTCAAATGAATGAAAATACTGCTGTGACCCGAGTGGTCGACCTCCATAGCCATACTACCGCCTCTGACGGCCGCTTAACGCCTGCGCAACTTGTGCAACGTGCGGCAGAAAAGGGCGTGCATATGTTGGCGATTACCGATCATGATTCTGTCGCTGCGATGATCCCGGCTCACGCCGCGAATCAAGCGTTGGAACAACCATTAACGCTCATCAATGGCGCTGAAATTTCTACTCGCTGGTACAGTTACGATATTCATGTTGTGGCATTAAATATCGATATCCACAATCCGCAGTTGCAAGACTTTTTAGATAACCAAGCTGTACTTAGGGATCAACGAGCCCAAGAAATTGGTGTGCGCTTAGCCAAAGTTGGCATTGAGGGTGCGTATGACGCTGCCAAAGCATTTGCTGATGGCGCCGTGATTAGTCGTGGTCATTTTGCACGTTTTCTGATTGAAAAAGGCTATGCCACCGATAACGCTGGGGTGTTTAAGAAGTACCTCGCTAAAGGTAAAACCGGTTATGTGCCTAATAACTGGGGCGACATGGCGAGTGCAATCGAGATTATCCATCAAGCCGGTGGTTTGGCTGTACTCGCGCATCCCAGTGCCTATCAATTATCGGGTAAATGGCTGCGCCGCTTAGTCACAGAGTTTAAAGACGCGGGTGGCGATGCCATGGAAGTGGTATTAGGCCAACAAAATCTTGATGATAGAGCTAATCTTGTGGCCTTGAGCCATAAACATGAATTATTGACCTCAGTGGGAAGTGATTTTCATTTTGTCGGTGGCTGGGTTGAACTTGGCCGTAATTTATTTTTACCTGCTGGCCTCAATTGGGTTTGGCAATCGCCTTTATGGAAGGACAGAGCATGAGCCAATTTTTTTATGTACATGAACAAAACCCGCAAACTCGTTTAATTAGCCAAACAGTGGCAATTTTACGCAGCGGTGGCGTGATTGTTTACCCAACCGACTCAGGTTATGCCTTAGGTTGTTTATTGGGGGATAAAGATGCCATGACTCGTATCACGCGTATTCGTCATATCGAGCATGACCACAATTTTTCTTTGATGTGCCGCGACTTGTCTGAAATATCTATCTACGCCAAAGTCGAAAATCAAGCGTATCGCTTGGTAAAAAGTTGCACTCCAGGACCTTACACTTTCATTTTTAAAGCGACTAAAGAAGTACCTAAGCGCTTACAAAATGATAAGAAAAAGACTATCGGTATTCGCGTTCCTGACAATATCATTGCTCGTGATTTATTAGAGGCTTTAGGTGAGCCTTTGATGTCGACCTCGTTAGTGATGCCTGGCCAAGAGTTTGCAGAATCTGATCCTGAACATATCCGCGATATTTTAGAACATCAGGTTGATGCGATTTTACACGGTGGTTATTTAGGTGAAAAACCGACCAGCGTGATTGATTTGTCCGAAGGTGAAATGGAAGTGTTGCGCGAAGGCGCGGGCGATCTATCGGCATTCCTTTAATAGCCATAAAAATACAGGTATAATGCCGCGTTTTGCTGAAATTATGGCAAGAGATCCATTATGGAGCAGCGCATGCCGGAGCTAACGGTACAACATAGTTTACCTTTGGCCATTATTCGCGGCGAACCTGTGCAAGAGTGGCCGACAGATTTATTTATTCCACCTGAAGCGCTTGAGGTATTTTTAGAAGCGTTTGAGGGGCCACTTGATCTGCTCTTATACTTGATCCGTAAGCATAAGTTAGATGTAGTCGATGTATCTATCGCCCAAATCACTAGTCAGTACCTTGAGTATATTACCCTGCTCACCGACTCTCGGGTTGAGTTGGCAGCTGACTATTTAGTGATGGCGGCGACCTTAGCGGAAATTAAATCGCGAATGTTGCTGCCGGTGATAGCAACAGATGACAATGAGGAAGAAGATCCTCGGACACGTTTAATAAAGCAACTGAAAGCTTATGAAACCATCAAGCAAGCGTCTTATGATTTAGATGCTTTGCCAAGGCTTGAGCGTGATTATTTTCAAGCCACTGCGGCATTAACCGCCGCCGAAGCAGAAATTGTGCCACCGGACGTGAGTTTGAGTGACTTGATAAGAGCGTTTTCAACCATCTATCGACGCATTCAAATGACCGAGAGCCATCACGTGCAGCGCGAACATTTATCGACGCGTGAACGTATGAGCCAAATATTGGCACAATTAACTCGTGAAGAGTTCGTGCCATTTACGCGCTTGTTTCAGCCCCATGAAGGGCGCGCTGGTGTAGTAGTGACCTTTTTGGCCTTGATGGAACTAGTAAAAGAATCTTTGGTGGAGTTAATGCAAGCAGCTCCATTGACTGAAATCTATGTCAGAGCTAGTTAATTAATTTATGCCGATCAGTGATATTCAATTAAAACAATTGCTCGAAGCGGGACTATTTGCACAAGGACGAGCGTTAACGATTAAAGAGTTACGCCAAGGATTATTGCGTGATTTAAGTGTTTCTCGCGAACGTATTAGCGAGCAATTAGCAGTATTAGAACAAGATTATCAGGAACGGGGCGTGCAATTGGTAAAAGTTGCCGGCGGATACCGTTTCCAAACCAGAGAAGAATTAGCGCCATTTCTACAGTTAATGACTCAAGAAAAAGCACCTAAGTATTCTCGCGCCACCTTGGAAACCTTAGCTGTGATTGCTTACAGCCAACCAGTTACCCGAGGCGAAATTGAACAGATAAGAGGGGTTGCGGTTGCAAGCCAGATCATTAAAACCTTATCTGATCGTTTGTGGATCAGGGGCATTGGGCATAAAGATGTGCCCGGTAGGCCGGCATTGTATGCGACCACCCCTGAATTTTTAGCCTATTTTGGCTTGGACTCCCTTGCGGATTTACCTCCGTTAACGGATGCCGAGTCGTTGGCGGCATTATTTAGTCATAGATCTACGATTGAGACTAATCCGCCACAGTCATAAGAAGAGTCGAAACTAATGAGTGAAAAATTGCAGAAAGTCTTGGCCCGTGCAGGCCATGGCTCCCGTCGTGAGATGGAGGCATGGATTGCTGCAGGTCGAGTTAGCGTAGACGGCGAGATTGCCAGTTTAGGCGATCGCGTTGAACCCGATGCTAAAATTCGTATCGATGGCCGTACTGTGTCAATGAAATCGGCTGACGATTTGATTTGTCGAGTGCTGGCTTATCATAAGCCTGAAGGTGAAATTTGTTCGCGCAAAGATCCTGAAGGTCGTCCAACCGTATTTGACCGTTTACCTAAGATCCGTGATGGTCGTTGGGTTGCTGTTGGTCGTTTGGATATCAACACCTCAGGTTTGTTATTGTTCACTTGTGATGGTGAACTGGCTAACCGCTTAATGCACCCATCGAATGAAGTTGAGCGTGAATACGCTGTGCGTACCTTTGGTGAAGTGACCGAAGCCACAGTTCAGCGTTTACGCAATGGCGTGATGTTAGAAGATGGTCCAGCACAGTTTGATCATGTCAAAGCCGCGGGTGGCGAAGGCCTGAACCAGTGGTGGCATGTTGGTCTGCGTGAAGGTCGTAACCGTGAAGTTCGCCGTTTATGGGAATCTCAAGAAGTTCAAGTAAGCCGTCTTATCCGTATTCGTTACGGTATGATTGAACTGCCTAAAACCTTGCCTCGCGGTGGTTGGATGGAACTGCCGTTGGATCAAGTGAATTACTTGCGTCAACTAGGCGGTATGGACGTTGAAACCCGCAGTATGCTGGGTTCAGATAAGCACAGTGTCGCCCGCGCTAAAGTGCGCAGCGCTAAAATTCGCCGTGCCGTTCATAAGCATAAAGTTGTTGGCGGTAAGCCAAAGCCTTCGCGTCAGCGTGGCTAACAATGTGTAGCTAATCGCTCGCATTCAGAATAATAGGTCGCATTAGCGGCCTATTTTTTTAGCTGTGATTTACTTATTTTTATCAGCCATTAATCAGAGTATTTTGCTTACTAACAGTGGCGCTATTATTAATGAATATGTTCAAGCAGTTATGAGCCATAATCATATTCATAACGACTGTAGGTCGTCATCGCTAGTTGCCATAAGTATTGGTTCATCACATGCACAAGGACAGAGCATGAAGATCATCAAACATAAAAAGATTTGGGATAAATCTCCCCATAGTGCCTTTACTGACTTATGCCGCTATCAAGGCCAGTTTTATTGTGTGTTTCGCAGTGCAATCGCCCATGTGTCGGACACTGCCGAGCTAGTCATACTGGTGTCGAGTGATGGTAATAAGTGGCACAAGTTTGCAGAAGTTAGCGAACCTGAACGCGATCTTCGTGATGGTAAATGGCTGATTTTTAATAATACGCTTTACCTTAATGCCGCAGCTGTTGATAGACGCCCACAGTGCGATGCCGACAAACGTTTGCAAAGCTTAAGTTGGACAGTGACCTCGCAAGGAGTGAGTGCGCCACGCGTAATCGTGAGTGATAATTACTGGTTGTGGAAATGCGCTGCTAATGCTGCGCAAAACCTCATAGTTGGCGGTGCTTATCGCGGCGGACCAGAAGGAGACTTACGCTTATATACAAGTATTGATGGCGATAATTTTACCTGCGCCATGGCCCCTTTAAATAACCAAGGTTATGTCAATGAAGCGGCGCCGCTGTTTGTGAAAGATGATTTGTATGTACTGCTGCGGCGTGACCCTGCCTATGATGATAGAGGAGCAGCGTTACTTGGCTGCGCGTCGGCGCCGTATCTTGACTGGCAATGGCTAGAACTCACTTGCCGCGTTGGTGGACCTACCTTATTTAGCTGGCATGATAAATTATTGGCCATAGTGCGCCTGTATAACGATAACACTCGCACCTCTCTTATCGAGATAGATAAAGTGACAGGGCAGGTGACAGAACGCTTAACTATGCCTTCTGGCGGAGACACCAGTTATGCCGGCGTCGTGCTGGAAAAAGATTGCTTATCCCTCAGTTATTACTCATCCCATGAAGGTCATAGTTGTATTTATTTCGCGAAAATATCGCTAAGTTAGTCAGTGGGCTGCAATTTACCGCAAGTGGCTAAGGTTAAGAGGTCGATGCGCGCATCGCAACTTGTCGACTGAATCTGTATACTGCGCGTCCCAGCATTATTGTCATTAGTTTCCTATGTCAGTTAGTCATCAAGATTTCAAACTCTATAAGCCCTTTGGTTATTTAAGTCAGTTTCTCCAAGAACCGCGTAAAAATAAAAAACGCCTAGGTGAGTTATTTGATTTTCCCGCTGGCATTATGACCATTGGCCGTTTAGATCATGATTCTGAGGGATTGTTACTACTCACCACTCATGGCATGACTAGCCATAATGTGCGCAGCGCTGATGTTGAAAAAGAATATTTCGCCCAAGTCGATGGCGACATTAGTGCAGAGGCTATTGCTGAGCTTGAGACTGGTGTGACTATTAAGGTCAAAGGCGAAATCTATATGACCAAAGCATGCCGGGTGCGCAAACTCGATGAAAGTCCAAATTTACCTGCCAGAGGTCATAAAATTCGTGATGAGCGCCATGGGCCAACGAGTTGGGTGTCTTTGATTTTGCGAGAAGGTAAAAATCGGCAAGTGCGCAAGATGACGGCGGCGGTCGGCTTTCCAACCTTAAGATTAGTGCGGGTGCGTATTGGTGCGATTTCTATTGATGACCTGCACGTTGGTGAAGTGCAAGCCATCAAGATTGCAAGTGAGCTAAGGGCTGATTAGTTAAGAAAATCAGCCTAAGTATCACTTGGCGAATTTACTGCGCGTTAAAGGCCTGACCGTTAACCTCTGCGCTGTCATCTGTCATCAGGTACAAATAGGTCGGCATAATATCTGCGGGCGTTTTTAAGGTTGCAGGGTTCTCAGCCGGATAAGCATTGGCGCGCATGCTCGTGCGGGTTGCACCAGGATTAATGCTATTTACTCTAAGATGCGTGCCATCAAATTCATGGGCTAATACTTGCATCATGCCTTCGGTTGCAAACTTAGAAATTGCATATGCGCCCCAATAAGCGCGGCCTTGGCGACCGACACCGCTTGAGGTGAATACGATAGAAGGTTTTTCTGCCAGCTTCATCACAGGTAGGAGAGCCTTGGTCATCATAGCTTGCGCGGTGACATTGACTTGCATAACGTCGTTAAATGCACCCATGTCCATATGCTCAAACGGACCGAGCACCCCAAGCAAACTGGCGTTATGTAACAGACCATCGAGTTTACCAAACTGCTCAGCTATGGTTTCGGCCATATCTTTATAGTTTTGCTCGGTGGCGCCCTTCATATCTAATGGCACTATGGCAGGTTTTGGGCCACCAGAGGCTTCAATCTCATCATACACAGCTTCTAATTTGCTAACGGTTTTGCCGAGCAGAATAACGAGCGCGCCATGACGCGCAAAAGTGATGGCGGCGGTTTTACCTATGCCATCGCCTGCACCTGTCACTAAAATAATTTTTCCCTGTAAAGCGTCACTCTTAGCTTGATATTCCAACATATATTGATACTTCCCTAGAACGCTAAAGCCTATCATCACAGGCCATTTAGCTGGCCTCTATCGTGTGTTTAAAACAAATGAATGATTAAATCCCATTTTAGCTATGGTTGAGTGTGACAAAAATGTAGCTAAGTCATTACTTTTACGTTAGCTTTATTTGTAGCTCAGGACGTTTTTTGTCCTGTTGGTCATGGTTCTCGACTATTGTGACCAATTTCCTGAGGAAAACAAAATTATTACAACAAGATTTGGGGATGAAAGATGAAAAGACTCTTTTTGAGTGTTGCAATTGCATCTGCACTGGGACTCACAGGATGTGGTGGCGATACATATGATGATTTAACCGAAACGACTAAGCCGTTAATCCCAGTGTCTCAAATCGCATTTGATCCCGCTAATGCCATATTACCAATACCTAATGATTTATTGTTTAGTGGTACCACTGACGGCACTCTTACCATTCCTGGTGAAGCCACGGGAAATTATGTTGATCCACAAATCGCTTTAGGGGCGTTAGACGGCTGGTCCACTACGTCACCTATTAGCATTAAAGTGATCCCGCCTGCTGGAACTACCACCACCTTAGATGCAACTTCTGTGATGCAACCTGGCGCAGTCGTGATGTACGAAGCGACTGTTGGCGGCGCATTATCGTCAGATCCTGAATGTAAAGATGCGCTGTCAGTGTCAGCTTGTAAAATCGGTGAAGAGCTTGTGTTTGGTGTGGATTTCGTAAGTACTGCCTCTGGCAACACCATTGCGATTATTCCGCTCAAACCATTAAAACCTAATCAGTCTTATGTGTATGCGGTGACCAGTTTAGTACAAGACTCAAATGGTCAATCTGTTGCTGCTTCAGCTACATATGCTTTGCTAAAGCTTGATATTGATACCAATCCGCTCGAAACCCCATCGCAGTTGTTGCTGCAAGGGCTAGTTAATAGCTATGAAAAAGGAATAGCGGAAGCTGGTGGCGTTGATGCGGAAGAGATTAGTTATGCTGGCTTATTTACCACTCAGTCGGTGGCCAATGTCTACGAAACCAATAAATTATTAATGGCCAGCCAAGACCCCTATAAGCCAAAGTTTAAAGTGCTGCCTACACCCGCCGGTTACACAGTCGCTACCGCATTAGGCATAGCACCATCACAGGACCTTGCCTATGTGACAGCTAACTTAGCTGATGTCTATTCTGCGGTGATTACTTTGCCTGTGTATGGCGATTGCTCTTCGGTTAAGTGCTTAGATGCCAATAATAAGCCGACCATCAATGGTCGCTGGCAGGCACAAGGTGATAGCCCTGTCGCCGTATTATTAGCGCTGCAAGCTAAGACTTTAAGTAATGAAAATTTTGCAGCCCAAGCAGTAGCTCAAGGGGTCGACCCACAAGCGGCGTTAACTAACCCAAGCTTACTTGCTGGTAAAACTTGGTTGCTCGATAACGGTCAACCAGCTGATGCGGCTAAGCATCTAACTAAGTTTAACCCTATCGTTAAAATCAAAGGTTATGAAGACATCCCAGTGCTCATAACCCTGCCAAATGCGGCAAAATTGGCAGCGTTTTATGCAGCGCAAGGCATACCTTTTGTGCCACCAACTAAAGGCTGGCCGACGACTATGGCCATGCATGGCCTAGGTGGCGGTAAAGAAATGGCCTTAGCCTATGCTGGTACTTATGCTGCCAATGGTGTCGCATTAGTGGCGATTGATATGCCACTGCATGGCGAGCGCTCATTTGATGTAAATAAAGATGTCGATGCTGGCGGTAGCTATGAAGTATCAGCCACAGATCCATCTTTTGGTGCTGTGATTGGTAAACCTAATGCATTTGCTCAAGGTAATCCGCTGGTGTTTGTGAATATCGCCAGTACCTTAAGTGTGCGAGATAACTTCCGCCAAGCGGTATCAGATCACTTAGGTGTGCGTTTAGCCTTAACTGGTTTGGCTGGTGCCTTAGCTAATGCCAACAAGCCACAAATATTTGATGTGTCAGGTATTAGTGCTCAAGGTTTAAGTTTGGGCGGTATAGTTGGTACCACCTTTGCTAATTACGCCAGTACCGGTTTAGTTAACCCAGCTACCGGTCAGGCATTACCTAACGCGTACGCTTTAAAAGCAGCCTCGTTAGTGGCACCTAGCGGCGGTTTAGCCGGTTCATTTGCAGGCTCGGCGACTTTTGGCCCAGTGCTGTTTAATAACATCACAGCCAGTGAAACCTTTAAAGCCTTAGTGACTGCGGCAAATACCTCGGGTTTCGCGCCTGGTTCGGATGAATACAATGCGTTAGTAAAACAAGTGTATGCCAACTTTATCCCAACCTTCGCCTTTGCGGTGCAAACAGCAGTTGATAGCGCTGATCCGATTAACCAAGCGGCTAGTTTAGTGGCGACTAAGTTACCTGTGCAGTTAATTGAAGTGGCGGGCGATGGCGTTAACTTGCCAGATCAAGTGTTACCTAACAAGGTTGAAGGTTTCCCGCTTTCTGGAACTGAGCCGTTAATTAGCGCATTAGGCCTTGAGTGTATCGACTCGACTCGTGTGGGAAGTGGCGTCGCGCGCTTCTTAAAAGGTCATCACAGTTCAATCGTTAGTCCTAGAGAAATCGCTGGGGTGACCGATGGCTCGGCGCTGGCAGCAACCGTTGAAATGCAATCGCAAGTAGCCAGTTTTGCAAAATCTGCGGCTGTGGGCACTGCCACTACATTAATTCGCAATGCAGTGTTATTAAAGTCATGTGATTAATTGCTGACTTAATCGAGTGTAGCTATATAAACCCAGCCAAATGGCTGGGTTTTGTTTTTGGGGTGGCAATCATTGGCGGCAATGATTACGGCTGTTAGAATAAGCGTCATTGAATTTGCCAAGGGTATTTGGCGTCCATAAGCTTGGAGTAAGTGTTGGAATTTATTTATGAATATGGCCTATTTTTGGCCAAGGCTGTCACAGTTGTCGTTGCCATTGGCGCCATAGTTATTTTAGTGTTAGCCAGCGCCGTAAGACAAAGGCCTCAGGCTGGTGAATTACGCTTAACCAATATCAGCGAAGAATTGCAGGAGTTAACGCATCACCTGCAGGAGCAACTGCTCAATAAGAAGCAATTAAAAGCCTATGACAAACAATTAAAAGATGAGCAAAAAGCCAAAGATAAACAAGTGGATGAAGAGCCAGTTTCTCGCGTCTATGTGATTGACTTTAAAGGCAGCATTGATGCTAGTGAAGTGGCTTCTTTGCGCGAAGAAATTAGCGCGATTTTAACCATAGCGACTAGCGCAGATGAAGTGATTGTCAACGTTGAAAGTGGCGGCGGCATGGTGCATGGTTACGGTTTAGCGGCAAGCCAGCTTGATAGAATTCGTCAAGCCAATATCCCATTAACTATCTGCGTCGATAAAGTCGCGGCCAGTGGTGGTTATATGATGGCATGTGTGGCCAATACTGTGATTGCCGCTCCTTTTGCCATTGTGGGCTCGATTGGCGTTATAGCGCAAATCCCTAATTTTAATAAGTTATTAAAGAAGCACGACATTGATTATGAGCAGCACACTGCCGGTAATTTCAAGCGTACTTTAACTGTATTTGGTGAGAATACTGATGAAGGTCGCGCTAAGTTTCAAGAAGAATTGGAAGCCACTCATGAATTATTTAAAACCTTCGTGAGCAATTATCGCCCGCAATTGGATTTGAGTGTCGTGGCAACCGGTGAGCATTGGTACGGTCAACAAGCGTTAGCATTAGGGCTGGTGGATAAAATCAGTACTAGTGATGATGTGTTGTTAGACCTAGCGCGCAACAAAACAGTTATCAAGGTTAGATATCAAATCAAGAAAAAGCTGGCCGATAAGATTGCCCATGGTGCTTCGTTATCTGTCAGTGCCATTTTTAATAAGTTGGCCGAGAAAAATCAGTCAACTCATTAATCATAATGTGAACATGAGAGTGTGATTGAAGCCTGCCTTGTGCAGGCTTTTTTTATGGAATGTCAAAAGCTTCTTGTATTCAAATAATCCTTTGTTAAGTTAGTGTTAATGTGGTTTGGTAAGGATTTTTTATGTTTGGTTATAAGGCGCAAGCGACGGTTGGCGATCAGGCTTATCCTGCATATGAACTCAAAAACATTATCTCATCTTTAGAGAAATATTTGCCTGAGCCTAAGCGTCAGCTCGCCGAATTGTTTGAAGAGCTTAATTTAAGTCGTTCGCAATTACTCAGTTCAACCAAGGTTTACGTCTGGCAAGTGCACTTAGCTATGCGTTACGCCAGACTTTGGCTTGGGCGCTCAGCTGGCGCCTTAATTGGTCAGGAATATCAGCCTAGTGACTTAGATTTACTGTTACCGCATTTAAGTGGGTGCGCGGATTTATCTGAGTGTTTGTTATTAATCATCAATAACCCGCAGTTAGTGGGCAGTTTTTCAGACTCTGTAGTGCAAGATAATGGCGATTCTCTCTCAATTCGTTGGCTTAATACCGGCGGCTTAGCCAAAGATGTTTATTGCGATTTATTTGTGTTGAGCGTGACCGCATTAATGATAGTCGCGCGCCAGTTAACGCTTGCGCCGGTGCAGTTCAGCGTTATTGAATTATCATGCAGCGCAAACGACATCACTATTGGCGAAGATTTAGCAGCAGATATCCGGTTTAACAGTGATATTTGCCAATGGCGTATAGCTAAGTCGTGGTTAGCTTTACCTGTGAGTACCGGTGTTAGTGCGCTCAGTGTTGCTGACGAGGCTGCGCGCGATTCAATTAGCGAGCAAGTGATTAACTATCTTAGGGATGCAAGTCCCTGCGTGCCTGCCTTTGCGACCGTTGCCGCGGCGCTTAATATGAGTGAGCGCACCTTAAGACGGCGCTTAGCTAACACCCATTGCAGCTATCAGGTGCTGCTCGATTTAGTGCGGAGTCAAACGGCGCTCGCGTTGATCATTCAAGGGCAATTAAGCGTGAATGAGATTGCAGAGCAAATGGGATACTCGGATGTGTGTCATTTCAGGCAGAGCTTTAAGCATTGGCTAGGGTTGCCGCCAGGCTATTTTCGCCAATAATAGTCGTGGCTTGGTTAATCGTTAACGGTTAGAGCATGCTAGCAAGTGACTAAAGGCTGTTGTTTAAGCTCCTCGATTAAAAGTTCAGACCAAGCTAGCGTTTGCTAACTTGGTCTGAGGTTATTGGCTTGGCTACTTACTGCGAGCAAGCCGCTGCTGGTAAGCGCTTAATCCATTCATGAATTAAGGCAACACCTTCATCATGACTTAAGCTGCGACCAATTTCTGGCATTCTGTCACCAGGATTAGTCGAGTCCATTCTAAAGTGCATAATGGATTTATCTGGGCTACCAGGCACTATGTCATAACCTAAATCGCCGCCGCCATAAGCGACCGGGGACTTACAAGTGCCATGAGCAAAGGCATTTTCACTGTCATAGGGACGCCAGTATTCCAATTTAAGACCGGTATTCGAGGCGTTACCTTCAGGACGGTGGCAATGGGCACAGTTGATATCCAAATAGCCTTTAGCTGTGGCCATCAATTCACTATCAGATAATGCGTTAACGGTAGCGGCATCACTATCCTTAAATACTGGCTGCTTAGGTACTTGAGCTAAATCAGGTAATTGACTCAAAATACCGCTACTTTGCCAGTGAGTTAATTGGTTTACTGTACCAGCGCCATAATCCACAGTATTGTTTAAGTGCCGCGCCTTTGGACCTATGGGCATAAACACTGAGTTAGCATCGCTGCTGGGTTTAAATTGATGACATTGCTTACATTGATTGGTGGATGGCACCACATAATCAAAGCTTAAACTTGCCCCTTCATGGGTGATAGTTTTCGCCTGAATCGCCCCAGGTTTAGTTAACATCGCATCAGATTTTTGGGCGTTCCACACAAAGGGTAGGGCCGTCCAGCCTGTGGCGCGTTTAATTAATAGGCGCGTTTCAATCAGTTCTTCATTGGCAAAACCGCGATTAGCCGTGTTTTGCGGTAATGCGAAGGTTTTTGCAATCACAGTACCTACAGGGAAATCAAAACTTTCATTTTGAGAGTAAGTAGCGGCTTGTCCATGAGGCACAAACACAAAGCGATACTTACTGGCGTAATCGGTAAATAACTCAGTGTTTAACCAATAAGGCATGCCGCTTGATTGTGGGTTAATGGTTGGGTTGGTTTTATCGGCAAACAGTTGGTAATCAGAGAGTTTTGGACAATTGGCTCCAAGTAAGGCATTCCAATTCACTTGACCTGCGGCGCTAGTGCATAAAGATAAATCGCCATCGCCGACTAAGCCGCCTTCACCTTCACCTATGCTACCTCCACCGCCAACGAGATTACCGCCATCACACCCTTTAGTATCATCATCCACGCCGCAACCAAAGGTTTTATCACCAAAGGTAACGGTATGAACGGGCAAGCTCACCTGCGCGCAATTAAGTAAGTTAGTGGCTTTGCGCTCATAGAGAATGTTGGCAATATTAAGATCGGTATTGTCGTTGGAATACATTTGACCAATGGAAACATCGCCATTATTTTGCGCGCACACATTGCCACTGCCATCGCTAGCAAAGGGTAATTCTTTTAAACCTAAGTAGGCAGAGGTGCCATTGTTAGACAGTAATTCCCCTAAACCATCGTAAAGAATGCCGGGCATATTGCCATGGGTCAGAACATAGGCCTGAATAATATCCTTGATTAAATAACCGTTAGGCTTAGTGCCGTAATCTGTGATGAGGTTATCATGCAAATAAATGTTGCGCGGGGTTGGGCGCCAACCATCGCTAATGGCTTGACCGGGTTGACCATAAGTGCCAACAAAGGCTTGGATATCAGGCTCAGCGATAAAGAAGCTGCTAACTGTGACTCCCAAGGTGTCATGACCGGTAATGGTATTATCAAAGATTTCTACATCCGCGGTAGAAAGCACAATTAAGCCTGTGCCGGGTGGCACTATGTGAACACCGGCGGGATTAGCTGACGCATTGGCAAAATTGGGGGTATTGTTGTCATAAATTTTGTTATTAAATACCCGCACGCTTGAGCCGTATCTTTGATTACCTATAGGCAAGTCAAAAATTAACACACCGCCGGTATTACCCATGGCTTCGTTGTTATAGACATCAGCATATTTTGAGTTTTCAATCTCAATACCCGCGACGTTCTCTTTGGCTATATTGCGGCGCACCACTATGTATTGGGATTGACCCACATAAATACCGGCATCGGCACTGCCGCGCACATAAGAGTCTTCAATCAGAATGTTTTCGCATTCGACTGGGTATAAGCCATAAGCGCCGTTGTCTTTATCCAGCGCACCGCCCCAAATAGTGGCAACTCGGCGCAAAATAATACCGTTGGTATTTTTAAGCTTGATGCCGTTGTTTTTAGCTTCGTTGACGGCGAGATCTTGAATAATAATGTTGCGGGCGTTTTCAACCAAAATACCATCGCCTGACTTAGCATTGGCAAAGTTGAGTATGGTTTTATCTTTGCCATAACCTGTGATGGTAATGTTTTTAGCAAAGCTACCGTCACCATCCACGTCACCATCAAAAAGTAAGGTGGATTCAATCATAAACTCGCCTTTAGGTAAGGCGATGACATCACCACTTTGGGCATTGATGAATGCGGCTTGAATTCGCGAGGTTAAGTTGTCACCAGCGTCTATGATAATCGCGCCTGCTGGAAAGGGGTTCTCGGGTTCGACTGTGGGTGGCGTCACTTCTACCAGTGGAGGATTATCATCATTGTTACAACTTGAGAGTGATAGGGCGATGGCGACTGACAATACACTTGGCAATAACCATTGAGGCATCTTGTTGGACATAGCATCTCCTGCTTTTCATTGTTATTTGTATTAGCAAAAGATTGCATTGACGCATTTAATATTCAATGTGAAATCTGGCCACATTTAATTAACAATTAAGTTTGAGGAGCTAGGCGAACTAAGACGTGGGAGATTGATAACCAGAGTGAGGTTAAATAGGGCAGCTAGTGCTGAGGTGAAAGATCGCCACTTAAAAGCTTAGAAAGGCGCAGTAAAAGTCACTTACTGCACCTATGAAAACTCTTATGGAGCTATATAGCTTAAATGCTGGTGAAAGCGGATCATTAACTCATCTTGATGTTGATTGAGGCCAATCTCATTGGCAAATTGCTGCAGCAATAATTCCACTTGATTGATGAAGCGGCCGTAACAACTATCAAACTGATCATCGGCTCTGGCAACTAAGATAAATTCAGCCGTGGCGACCAGTTTGTCGGCTTGCCAATGGCTTTGTAGTTGCAAGTGATTGGCGCGCGGATCAAAGCCTAACATCACCACGTCATGCTGGCTTTGTTGGTCAGTAAATTTACTGTTACGCACTAAGCCTAATTGACCATTGGCAATCATGGCGGCATGCTTGATAGGGCTAAGACTTAAGGCGGTGGCAAACTTATCTTCTAAGGCTTGGTATAAGGCGGCGTAGTCGTGCTCTCTATCTAAACTCGTCATTAAGCGGCGCGTGAGCGGTAGGCTTACCGTAATAAAGTTGCGGCTATTAGACACTTCTGGCAATTGACATTCGCGCGCCTGATAGCGCATAGGTAAGGCGCGAAACTTATAACCAAAGCTTTGCTTGTTGCCTTTATGGCTAGCAAACATGTCATAGGCTAAATGCTGGTGATCGCGAATTTTAATATCAATAGTCAGACCGCAGGACTGTTTAAATTGGCTGACGAGGCGCTGCACTTGACGATGAAAATGCGCTGAGGAAGAACGAATATCTGTGCCTGTGGCTAAACACACAATACGAATTTTACGCGGGATTTGCCTGGGCGTTTGAATCAGTTTTCTGGCTTCATGACAATTAGGGTTATAGAAAATAAACACCTGATGATCATTTTCAATGCAGTAAGATTCACTGTTATGCCTGACCAATGGCAACTTATCATTGGCTATCACATGGCAATTTAAAATCTCATTGTCATCCGCGAGTGAAAAAATGACGTTTGTCATGGCTTCTAGCGAGGCAAAGGCTTGTTTGACCGTGTCTGAATAGAGAAACTCGGCACTAATGTATTGCACAGTACGGGTATCAATGGGCACATAAGCTTTTTGTAAATGACGAGACGACATACTTACTCCTTGTAATTGTCATTACACAAGAGCCTAACAATAGTTAACGATGGAAATATTGATTTGCTTCATAAATACACTATTTAGCTAAGATGTTGGTGGAATTGCACGCATTCCTGGCGTGAATTAAGCATGCGTTAGCCGTGACCTGTTATCTCGATAAAAATAAGTATCTAGATAAAAAATAAGCCCACCAACAAGTATCCCATTACGCCTAGGTGAGCTTATTTTGTTTAATGCGACTTATAAGTCGATACCAAAACCAATAATGACTTGATAGTCATTTTGCATTGGCACCACACCACTGCTATTGGCTTTAGGGTTTTGGGTGTGATCCCACACGAAAGATAAATCTAAATCAAAGATGTCAGTCAGTTCAACGGATAAGGTACTGACGGCATGGTGGGTATAGCCACCTGACTCTTGATTGCCATACTGCATGCGGTATTGTGCAGTGAAATCAATATCCTTGGTGATTTCAGTGTCATAGACAGTGTCGAGAACTACAGATGCTGACGATTCTGCGCGCGCTTGGTCGGCTTCTACATGGTCATAGCGGGTGTAAGAGTACGCTGGACCACCTGAGATGCTCCATTCAGTCTTACTGTTATCTATGATGTTATAACCTACACCCGAACCTACAGTTGTTCGGTAGTTTAAGTTTAAAAATGGGTCTTTATATACTTCGGCAAAAACTGGGCGCAGATAAAAACGCTTAGAAATAAACCAGTCAAAGGTGCTGTTTAGGCGATGATTATTGGCTGTGCTATCGCCTTCACTGCGGCTATAGTTACCAATATAATCGGCTTTGAATCTGGATTCTGTGCTGCGGCGAGTGGTTTTCGCTATGGCAGAATAATCAAGTTGTTCAGTGTTACCTGAACGTAAGTTAGCACCTAAGGTGATCTTGGTTGACCAGTAATTAGCCTCAGTATCTTCACCTGCAATAATGGTCATGATGTCGTTAGGGTTAAACTCAACCCCATCAATATAAGCCTTACCATCACGAATGGAGAGTTTGCCTGTGCGAGTGGTTAAGTCGGTAAAACCAACGCTAACAGTGCCTGCGCTTTGCAGCCATAAAATGTCTTCCCAATCGAGTGACAAATCATCGAGAGTATCACTATCAAAGAGCAATTTGTCATCATAGAGGTTCTTGATGTCGCCTCTTAGGATTTCATCCGAGGTTAATTTAACCCAGTCATACTTAGTATTAGACGGAAATTGAAGTAGATCCGTGCGAGCTTCCTCGGTCGTGGCCAACACAGGTGCGGCAATCGCCATACTGCCTGCCATGATACAAAGGGATAAAGCTTGAATGCGCATGGCATTCTCCGATAACTAGCGGACATGACTATGTCATGCCGCAAAAACGCAATAGTCTATCGTCAAATGCTAAAAAATCAATCACCAATGCTATCTAAGATATAAGGCTGCATCCACGCGCTGATAAGAGGCTGTGCCTCGCGATTAGGATGTAGGTTGTCTCTTTGCATTAACCGAGGATGCGGGGCGATTTCAGTCATAAAAAATGGCACTAAGGTCACTTGCTCACTGCCTGCTAATTGATGGTATACGGCATTAAATTGCGCCGCATACTTAGGGCCGTAATTAGGGGGAACCATGATTTCAGTCAGTAATACCTTAGCGTTGGCTTTTTGTGATAGCTGAATTAATTGTGTAAGATTTTCTTTTAATTGTTGTGGTGCAAAGCCGCGAAGGCCATCATTACCCCCAAGTTCGATGACAACAACATCGACATCTTGGGCCGCCAATATGGCTGGTAAACGTCTAAGGGCACCACTGGTGATTTCGCCGCTCACTGAGGCATTAATTATTTGATGCTGCGGGAGTTGGTCTTGGAGTAATTGTACCCAGCCTTGCTCTTCTGATATGCCATAAGCGGCGCTTAAGCTATCGCCTAAAATCAATACCGTGGCGCTATAGCTTGATGATGCGATAGTTAACGTAGTGATAGATAACAGCAGTGACTGCTGCAGCCAAGAACATAAGGACTTTAGTGTGGAAAATAATATCATTCGCTCAATCAACCTTGAAAAAATTGTCCATACCCAAGAAGGCGAGTTAACTATCCTGCGGGGCATCAATCTTGAAGTCAAGTGTGGAGAAACTATCGCAATTATGGGTCCATCGGGGTCAGGTAAATCAAGCTTATTAGGCTTACTTGCGGCTATGGATACTCCAAGTCGCGGCGATATTATGTTAGATGGAATTTCACTGGCAAGCTTAGATGAAGAAGCTAAAGCTAAAATCAGAAAAGATAAGTTAAGCTTTATTTTTCAGTCATTTCTATTGGTTGGTACGTTAAACGCCCTTGAAAATGTGATGCTGCCGGCTGAGCTTGCTGGGGTTAAAGATGCCAAAAGCCAAGCGTTAGCCTTGTTAACAAAAGTAGGCTTAGCTCATCGCATTAATCACTTACCTAAACAATTATCTGGCGGCGAGCAGCAACGAGTGGCCATTGCTAGAGCCTTTATTTGTCGCCCCAAAGTGTTATTTGCCGACGAACCCACAGGTAACTTAGATGCGCAAAACGGTGAGAAAATTGCCGATATGCTCTTTGCCATGAATGAGCACAGCGATACCACCTTAGTGCTGGTAACTCATGATGAAAAACTAGCACGCCGCTGTCAGCGGCAGTTATTGATGCATGATGGTCAATTAACGGAAGTGACGGCAATAAAAGAAACAACAGCGCGGGTTGTGTTGACGGAGGCGCTATGACTAATAGTGCTCCGCTAGCATGGCGCTTATTTCGTCGAGAATTGCTTCAAGGTCAGCTAATGCTGATTATTTTGGCAATCGCCTTAGCGGTAATGGCAGTAAGTGGCTTAGCGGGCGTGAGCGAACGCTTGCAAAGCGCTATTCGCACTCAGGCCAGTGAATTCATTGCCGCCGATCTAACTTTAGATTCGCCGCAAGCCATCGAGGCTGCATGGTTAGACAAAGCCAAAAGTTTAGGCCTGAGCTCTGCCACTAACATGATTTTCAATTCCATGTTGTTTCATGATGATAGATTTCAATTAGTCACAGTGCGCGCCGTTGATGAGCATTATCCGCTAAAAGGTGAGATTGAGCTGACATCAGGTAACACTGAGCAGTTACCACAAAGTGGTGAAATGTGGTTTGAAGGGCGCTTAGCCGGCCTATTAGGCCAACCGCAAGCATTAGAGTTGGGCTTAACTGAGTTTAGGTTGACGCAAGAAATCAGGCGTTTGCCCGATGCCGGTTTTAATCCTTTTGCGCAGTCGCCCATAGTGTTAATCGCTATGAGCGATGTGGAGGCTACCCAAGTGGTGCAACCAGGCAGCCGCGTAAATTACTTGTACCAATTTGCTGGAGACAGTGACGCCCTTAAAGCGTTTGAAGATTATGTTACGCCGCTGCTGAATAACTCGCAGCGATTAAGTGACGTGACTTCATCAGAATCCCCCATTGCCAAAGCCATTAATCGCGCGGAGCAGTTTTTACTATTAGCCAGCTTGCTTGGTATCGCGCTAGCCTGCGCAGCGATAGCTATTGCCGCGCAACGCTATTGTGAGCGCCATTACGATGTTGTCGCTATGCTAAAAACTTTTGGCGCCAGCAGTCAGCAAATTCGCCATATCTTTGGCTTACATCTGCTGCTAGTTAGTCTTGCGGGGATTATTGCAGGCTTATTCTTAGGGCTAATGTTAGATAACGCCGTGAGCTTGATGCTACCAGCAGAGCTGGCATCCAATAGCCCAAGCTGGTGGCGTCCGGCTGCACTTGGGTTACTCACAGGCTTAATTAGCGCCTTTATGTTCTGTGTCTATCCGTTGTGGCGATTGTTGGCAATTCCGCCACTACGAGTCTTTCAGGCCGACTTGCAAGGTCTAGCGCTGGGTAACTGGGTGCATATAGTACTGAGCATGTTAGCTATGGGCTTATTAGGCTATCTCTACAGTGGCTCATTAACCTTAACCTTATTGGTATTGGCTGGCGGCGGTCTACTTGGGGCATTACTGGCTCTCTTAGGTATGTTGATGGTCCGCTTAGGCCATGGCGTGGGAATACGGACTTCCAATCCCTTACAATTAGCCCTGGCTGGACTTAGGCGCCGTGCACGCCAAAATGTGGTGCAATTAGTCGGCTTTTCAAGCGCGTTAGTGTTACTCCTCACTATTCTTGCTTTGCGTAATGATTTATTGAGTGAATGGCGATCGCAATTACCAGCCGATGCCCCTAATTACTTTTTAGTGAATATTGCCCCTGAGGATGAAGCGCGCCTTCAGCAATTTTTTACTGACCAGCAGATGACGCTAGGGGATGTATATCCTGTGGTGCGCGCAAGATTGGTCGCTATTAATGGCGAGTCATTGATTTCTGCAGCCATGGCTAAGCAAGGTGATGCTGGTCGTGTGGGCATTGATAGAGAGCTTAATTTGAGTTGGCAGGCGAATGTGCCTGCGCATAATCAAATTATAGAGGGCGAGTACCATCAGCATGCTGGTGAAGTCTCGATTGAATCAAAAGTGGCTGAACGTTTAGGTATCGTGCTTAGTGATGTATTAAGTTATCGCATTGATAATCAGGCGCTTGATGTCAAAGTGACTAGTATTCGATTAGTGCGTTGGGAAAGTTTACAGCCTAATTTCTTTATGTTGTTTCACGAGCAAGATTTGGCGCCGTTTGCTTATACCGCTATGACTAGTTTTTATCTTGATGATAGTCAGAAGGATAAGATTTTAACGCTTATTCAAGAGTTTCCAACCTTAGCCATTATCGATGTTGGCGCCATGATGTCGCAGCTGCGCGGCATTGTCGACCAAGTATCTGTGTCGCTAAGCCTCGTCTTAGTATTGGTGCTGGCTGCCAGCAGCTTAGTACTGTTTGCGCAAACCGAAGCTGGAATGGCGATGCGGCAACGAGAGCTCGCTGTGCTGCGCACCTTTGGTGGCAGTGGTCGGTTACTTAAAATGTCAACGGCATTAGAGTTCGCGTTATTGGGCGCCATTTCAGGCGTGATAGCGACGATAGTGGCTGAGTTTACTTTATATCTATTAAAGACTCAGGTGTTTGAGTTAAATGTTATTTGGCATCCAAGCTGGTGGTTATTAGCCCCGTTATTCGGTGCTACCTTGGTTGCATTACTAGGATTATGGCGCTGCCGGCAATTACTTAATAAAAATTGTCGGCAATTACTCACAGCTTAAGTCTTAAATACCAGCAAGCTGGTGTTTCAGTAAAGTGATGGGGCGAATCAAGCAGTTTGAATATGAATACAGAGCGTTGAATACAAAAAGGGCATAAAGATTTAATCTTTATGCCCTTTCATTAAAACAGGTGAAATTAATGGCGTTGCAATGAGTCGTGATTCATATAAGCAAACTAATTTATTAACTTAGTAGCTAGGTCATTAACAAATAAACAGAATTAAACTTCTTCCGCTTCTTTTATGCGCTCGCGTCTTTCTTGCTCTTCATCAAACGCTGCCCTAATTTCATCAAGCACGGCTGAAACATCAGCTTCATGAGTCGGAGCATCAAAATGACCGGTTAGAACTGAATCAGGGAATAGTTCACCCTTTTCAAACAAGCTCCAAATTTCATCGGCATATTGGCTCGTCAATAACTGCGGCGCAAATTGACCATAATATTGGGTCATATTATTGACGTCACGTTTGAGCATGGCTTTAGCATTATTATTGGCTGCAGCGTTAACCGCTTGTGGCAAGTCAATAATGACAGGCCCTTGCTCATCGACCAGCACATTAAATTCAGATAAGTCGCCATGAACAAGACCTGCGCATAGCATCCGCACTATATCTTGCATGACTGTGGCATGGTCTCTTAAGGCTTGTTCTTCAGGGAAGCTGACATCATTAAGACGCGGGGCAACATCGCCATGAGCATCTGTGATGAGTTCCATTAATAACACGCCATCAAAGCAACCGTAAGGGGTTGGTACTCTAACGTTAGCATCCGCTAAGGTAAACAGAGCATCTACTTCGGCATTTTGCCAAGCGGATTCTTGCTGATCACGACCATATTTAGAGCCTTTCTCCATCGCGCGGGCACGGCGGCTATTGCGGCTTTTACGGCCCTCTTGATATTGAGCCGCTTTCTTAAAGCTGCGCTGATTGGCTTCTTTATAAACTTTAGCGCAGCGGATATCTTGGCCGCATCGCACCATATAAACCGTGGCTTCCTTGCCACTCATCAGTTGGCTGATCACTTGGTCAACCAAACCGTCATCCACTAACGGTTGTAAGCGTTTAGGTATTTTCATTGCGCCGTTATACCTTAGTTACTCCTTGGAAGATATATTGAAGCTATTTTTTTAACTAAAAATTGGCTGACAGCTAATGTCAGCGGTCATTTCATTATCAAATAGTATCGAATTTCTATTATAGAAGGAATTCAATGAGTCGCTATTTAGCGGGTATTTTTACTATAGATTTGTGCTAAGGCTGTTGCTATGGTCGGATAATTAAACTGAAAACCTTGGTTGATGGCACGTGTTGGCAAAATATATTGGCCTTGCGTGAGTAAGCTAGCACTTTCACCTAATAAAGAGTTTAACACGAATGCCGGAACAGAAAATAATGTTGGGCGCTGTAATTGCTTGCCTAACGCTTGCGTAAAATCATTATTACTCACAGGGTTAGGGGCCGTGCCGTTATAAATACCGCTGAAATGAGGATCCTGTAAACAGCGTAGCATTAACGCTGTTAAATCATCGATATGAATCCAACTCATGCCTTGTTTACCCGAGGCAATCTTGCCGCCTAAACCTAAAGTAAAGGGTAATTTCATTTTGGCTAAGGCACCTCCATGACCAAGGACTATGCCTATTCTAATAATGCATACTCGGGTGAGTTCCGATTGCGCCGCGAAGGCCTTTTGCTCCCAAGTGCTACACACTTGCTGGGCAAAATCGACTTGTCTGGGGGGTTGCTCGCTAATCCCACGGATGGGGGTCGTTTCATCCTGTGGTTTGGTATTCCAAGTGCCATAAACACCGATAGCTGAGGCACTAATAAAGACTCGAGGTTTTGGGGTGGATATAGATAACAATTTCACCAAAGTGTCAGTGATATGCCAGCGGCTGTAGCAAATCTTTTCTTTTTGCGCGGCTGTCCAACGTTTATCAATAATGGGTTCGCCAGCAAGATTTAAGATAACATCAAAGTCGTTGAGATGAGTTAATGCTTCAAGCTTGACTATGTTGATGCGCCCAAGAGGCAGGTCCTTAATATTATTAGCATCTTGGCGACTGACGATGACAAGGTCATGTTCATCAGCTAATGCGTTGAGCCAGTGGCGACCAATAAATCCGCTCGCGCCAGTGATGAGTATTTTCATTATCCAGTCTTCCTTGTGAGCAAAACGCTGATGGTCAGTGGTTCATTATTATCTGTTTGAAATTAATACGTGTTGTCATGACAAATGGCAATACTGAGCGTGTTTAATTTTATGGGAATAGTTACTGGGCTAAGTGACAATGGTATTATCTACATTCTATTTTAAGAGCATCAAACTGGTAGTATTTGCACGTAACTATGACTTTAAGGTAACACTTTCTTGTGTAGCTGATAGTTAAGGTTTGTAAGTATGACCACTTCGTTTCACCTAATTGCCTGACAAAAGATGAACCCATGCACCTGTTATCACCTGTATTAACGAGTATACCATTGCCTTTAGATGACAATAGTCGTCGCTTATTTCACGGCCGAGGTAGCAAGGTTGCTGGCCTTGAACATATTTGTCTCGACTGGTTTGAACCTGTCATTTTATTAACTAGTTTTAAGCCATTAACTGTCGAAGAATTAGATGGTTATATTGAGCAAATTCAATTGTGGTGGCAGCTCGATACTCAGCTTAATTTAGTGTATCAATGCCGGGCAGGCCTTGAAAGCATCACTCAAGTGATCCTTGGTCAAGTGCCATATCCGCATTGGATCACTGAAGCGGGTATTCGTTATCGAGTGCATATTGATAGAGGCCAAAATCATGGCATCTTTTTGGATATGGCCAATGGTCGCCGATTTGTAAGCGAACACAGCCAAGGTAAAAAAGTACTCAACTTGTTTGCTTATACTTGTGGTTTTTCATTGGCGGCATTAAAAGGTGGCGCTAGTGAAGTGATTAATATTGATATGAGTAAAGGCGCCATTGCGATTGGTAAACAAAATCACAGTGAAAATGATTTTGCTGGGATCAGTCGCTTCTTATCTCACGACATTTTTAAATCTTGGGGCAAGCTTAAAAAGTTAGGACCTTATGATGTGATCATTGCCGACCCGCCAAGCAATCAAAAGGGCAGTTTTGTTGCTACGAAAGACTATGTCCGTTTGCTCAGACGCTTGCCTGAGTTATTAGCCGAAGATGCTGAATTATTACTTTGCCTCAATGCTCCGGAATTATCGATGGATTTTTTACAGCAACAAGTGCAAGAAGCCGCGCCGCAGCTCACTTGGATTGAGCGTTTAGCTAACCCTGAGGTTTATGCTGACGTTGATGAAGACAAGTCATTAAAGGTGTTGCGATACAAAGTGACGAGTTAAAAAGCTAGAAAATTCTGGCGTAAATTCTGAAAGTCTTTCATGGAAAATAAGATGATCATACTGTATTTGCAGCTAAGTCATTGATATTGAGGTTTTTGGTAAAACGAAAATGAAAGTTTTATGTAACTATTAATTGGTTTTGTGTATACTCAGTCTAGATACTGCTAAATGCAGCTACCAACAAGAGACAAAATGTCAAACATAGACATGTCTTAGACCTTGACCCTACGGAGTAGTTATGGAAACTAATGAATATCAAGAAGCTTATTATCAAGTGAAAGACGACGTGATGGGCTCTATACCGGTCGAGTTTGATGAAGAAGCTTAATTAGCAATGATATTAAAGAACGCAGCCTAAGGTTGCGTTTTTTTATGTTTAATAAATGAGATTACCACTAGGTATGCTGGGTATACTCATTGGCTAATCATGTTGTATGTGCAAGAGTTTAACCACGGACATTAGTTTCGGCGATAAAATCTGTGATTATCCAACGACCTCTGATTTTGCGAATTTTTACTTTGCGATCATCTACCCAGACTTTACCCCCTTTCAAGCCATCAAACTTAATGGTCACAGTCGTGACATCACTGGATTTTCGTAAGAAGTCTAATTCAACCTCTAGTATTTTTAGCTTAACTTGGGTCATGGGTAGTGCAAATACATGACGCTGGATTTGACTGGCTAGGTAGTAGTGCTGCAATAACTCAGCTAATTCAGGGGTAACAAACTCTTTGGCGCCATTAACATTATTATCTATGTAAATTGCTTGAAAGAAGCCTAACACTGCACTTTCTGGCGTATTGGAACCTTCTATTGGATCCGGTCCACAGCCATTAATGAGCAAGATAATTATTAGAAGAATAATGCGCATAAGTCAATTTATCCACTTAGCATAATCACTTAGGTATAAAATCTAGATCTATGTATGTCAAGAACAGTTGAGCATTTACTCATATGAGTTGTAATTTGGTATAGCCGAACCCTTGGTGCTGAAATAGTGAGCGATCGCACTGAGATCCCATCATTACACTTGACAGTGACTAGTAAAAACAGCAATGCTAAAAGACTAGTCTAAATACTTGTCCACAGAATCTGTGGGTAACTATGTGGATGACTAAGGGTAACTAAACTAAGCCATTGTTTTTAAGTGTCTTATCGTTGTGGTTGTTTTTTGAGTCACGTCAATATTGTCGTTAATTCCATCACATTTCTGTATAAATACCGTCAATTATCATCTATTTAGCTTATTTTAGTGGGCTATATTGCTAAGTTTAAAGCTAATCTACCTTTTGATACTCATGGGCACTACTATTGGTCTTGGCAGGTTTTTTTATGACGTTTAAGTGAGTACTGATAGCGTGTTATAAACGCATATCGGCAGCATATTTTATTAACATGTAGTGACCTATCTTCTTCATAGTCCGACAATAATCCCAGATTACAGCCATAAAAAAACGCCGACCGGAGTCGACGTTTTTAGGTAACCATGAAAGCGAATTACGCTTGGTTAGCCTGAATCGCAGTCAGAGCGATGGTGTAAACGATATCGTCTACCAAAGCACCACGAGACAAATCGTTTACTGGCTTACGCATGCCTTGCAGCATAGGGCCAATACTGATTAAGTCAGCACTACGTTGTACAGCTTTATAAGTGGTGTTACCAGTGTTTAAGTCTGGGAAGACGAATACAGTGGCTTGACCAGCAACAGGGCTGTTAGGCGCCTTAGAGCGCGCAACGTTTGGCATCACGGCAGCGTCATACTGCAGTGGGCCATCGATGACGAGATCTGGACGCTTTTCTTTAGCAATACGAGTTGCTTCACGTACCTTTTCAACATCACTACCAGTACCTGAAGTACCAGTTGAGTAACTGATCATGGCAACTTTTGGTTCGATACCAAAGGCTTGAGCAGACTCAGCTGACTGAATAGCGATATCAGCTAACTGTTCAGCACTTGGATCTGGGTTAATGGCGCAGTCACCATAAACCAGCACTTGATCAGGCATCAACATAAAGAAGATAGATGATACTAAGCTTGAACCTGGTGCAGTTTTGATTAACTGCAGTGGCGGACGAATGGTATTGGCTGTGGTGTTTACCGCGCCAGAAACGATACCGTCAACTTCGCCTTGAGCTAACATCATAGTACCCAGTACCATGTTGTCTTGTAATTGCTCACGAGCAACCACTTCAGTCATGCCTTTGCTGCGACGCAGTTCAACCAGAGGTTCAACATAGTTTTCACGAACCAACTCTGGATCCATGATTTCTACGCCTTTACCTAAGATAACGTTTTGCTGTTTAGCAATACGCTTAATCTCATCAGGATTACCTAACAGTACACAACGAGCAATACCGCGCTCAGCACAGATGCTAGCGGCTTTAATGGTACGTGGCTCATCACCTTCAGGCAGCACTACAGTCTTATTGGCAGCACGTGCTAATTCAGTTAACTTGTAACGGAAAGCAGGTGGCGATAAACGGTGCTCACGTGGAGAATTTTCAGTAACGCTTTGGATCCACGCTTGATCAACGTGGCCAGCCACGAATTCTTGAACCAGTTCAATGCGCACGGCATCATCTACTGGTACTTCGTGATCAAAACGTTGAATATTCAGCGACGTCTGCCAAGTATTGGTATCTGTCAGGAAGATTGGCAGACCAGTTTCAAATGCTTGCTCACACAATGCCATGATTTGTGGCTCTGGCTCATAAGAACCAGTCAACAATAAGGCACCAATTTTAACGCCATTCATGGCCGCTAAACAGGCTGCAACAATCACATCACTGCGATCGCCAGAAGTCACTAACAGTGAATCTGGCTTGAAGTGGCTAACCATGTTCGGAATGCTACGAGCACAGAAAGTCACGTTACGTAAACGACGAGTGTTCATATCACCAGCACTGATAATGCGAGCACGTAAGTGCTTGGCTAAATCAGAGGCGCGTGGCGACACTAAATCGATGTTGTATGGAACGCTACCAAGAATACGCAGTGGGCTCTTGCTTGGCAGTTGGAATAAATCACATGATTCCAAGTGAGCAGGGGCTTCACGATCAAACATGTCGGTTAAATCAGGACGAGTACGTCCATCATCATCTACCGGAGCACCAATCTTGTTGATGATAGCGCCGATAATACGCTTGTTTTCACTGCCGCCCCAGGCATTGAACGCGATTTCTAAACGGTTCATTAATGCAGTTGGGCTATCGTTACCTGGAGTAGCAACGAAAATAACATCTGCATCCAAAGCCTTAGCCATGGTGTAGTTAACGTCATCAGCAAAAGAGTGGCTACGAGTCTGTACTAAAGCTTCTACAATCAGAGTTTCAGTATTAGCTGCGCATTCACTGGCACGAGCAATAATTTGCTCCATCAGCATATCTTGCTCATCAGCACGGATTAAGGCTTCGGCATGTTCCATGTCGAAAGGCTCAAGTGGGTTAACCGTTGGAGATTTGCTTAAGATAGTAGTTGAACGCTCTGGACCTGAGTCATGAGAACGTAACTGGCTGATTGGCTTGAAAAACTGAACTTTAACGCCATGGCGCTCTAAAGCACGGACCATGCCGAGGCTGACAGACGTCAGACCAACACCAGTTCCGATTGGGACGAGCATAATTTTACGAGTCATAAAAACCTCAATAAGTGTATGGTTTTGCAGTGTGCAAACCAATCAGGCCGCTCATTGAGCGGCCTGTTATTGACTGATTACTTAGTGATCAGACGAATTGAATCTTCAGCGATAACCCACTCTTCATTAGTTGGGATTACCATAGCTACAGTGCCTTCATCTTTAGTGATGATGCCACCATTGCCAAAGCGTGCTGCTTTATTGCGATCGCTATCAACGTTGAAGTTGAAGATAGACAGCATTTCTAACACTTTAGCACGGATCAGATCAGAGTTTTCACCGATACCACCGGTGAAGATTACTGCGTCTAAACGGCCTAAAGCCACAGTGTAAGAAGCAATATACTTAGCTAAACGGTAGCAGAAGATCTCTAAGGCTAAAGTCGCGCCTTTGTGACCAGCAGCAAAACCGTCTTCGATACCACGGCAATCGTTTGTCAGTTCAGAAATACCCAGTAAGCCAGACTGCTTGTTCAGCATGTCGTTAACTTCTTGAACGGTATAACCCAGTTGCTCAACCAAATGGAAGATGATTGAAGGGTCGATATCGCCACAACGAGTACCCATTACCAGACCTTCTAATGGAGTCATACCCATAGAAGTATCAACACTCTTACCGCCTTTAATAGCAGTAACAGAAGCGCCGTTGCCTAAGTGTGCACAGATAACATTGGTTTCAGTGATATTTTTGTTCAGCACTTTAGCGGCTTCACGGCTTACGAATAAGTGGCTAGTACCATGCATACCATAACGACGCACAGCGTTTTCACGGTACAGCTTGTATGGCAGAGCATAGATATAAGCGTGCTCTGGCATAGTCTGGTGGAAAGCAGTATCAAATACAGCAACTTGTGGCAGGCTTGGGAAAGAAGCCATAGCAGCGCGGATACCGATCAGGTGAGCTGGGTTGTGCAAGGGAGCCAGTGAAGAACAATCTTCGATGCCTTGCAGAACGTCCTGGTCAATGATCACTGACTGAGTGAATTTCTCACCACCATGAACGATACGGTGACCTACAGCTTGGATTTGAGCAGCCAGAGCAGGGTGCGCAGCCAAAATAGTGTCAACGATATACTCAACCGCTTCGCGGTGAGCGGTGAAGGCGCCTAATTGTGCTTCGTGCTTAGCACCGTCTACTTTCCACTTGATGCGAGAATCTTCTAAACCAAAACATTCTGCCAGACCAGAGATATGATCATCACCAGTTACTGCATCCATGATAGCAAATTTCAGTGAAGAACTGCCGCAGTTAAGAACCAAAACCAATTTGTTGGACATGTTAAAACCTTTATACCATTGAATGAGTGTTACCACTCGACTACTGACTCCGAATGACTTCGGAGCACCGTATGCCCTTATGGGCGAAGTTACTGTGTTTCTTTGACAGCGTTTGGGTCTAGCCCTTTGCTATGCTAAGGTAACAACAGGTTCAGTTTTTTGGTGTCTATTCATTGAGCACTTCACTACTCAAAACCATTCGACTTGGTCGTCATTATATGAAGACTTGGCCTATGGTTAGACAATTGGGTTACTACTTTCCCGAGTACCGCGTCATGCGAGCGACTCAGTTGGCCTTGCCGGTAACACCAGCATTGGCCATAGGTGTCATGTTCAGTCAGCTTTACCTGTTAGGTTGGGATGTATTCCCACAAACCTTAGCCATGACGCTATTTTTTCTTAGCCTACCAATACAGGGACTGATTTGGTTAGGATGGCGAGCTCAACATCCGTTGCCGTTAACCTTATTAGATTGGGGCAATCAACTGTCGGCTAAACTGCAACACCTGGGTGTCAGTTGCCATCCTCTAGGTGCCAATGCCCGTTATCAGGATATGGCAAATATTTTAAAACTTGCTTTTGAGCGCTTAGAACCCAAGTATTGGGAAGAACTCTAAGTTAAGCATTAATCAATAGATCGCATTAAGACCCATTTCAACAAAAATGGCCTTTATTTTTTCCATGGTTTCGCTGCTTGGCGGCGAAACATCATTGAGCTGATATTCATCGCCCAATACATCCCATTTATGCTTACCCAACTCGTGATAAGGCAGTAATTCGATTTTTTCGACATTACTCATGGGCTTAATAAACTCGGCTAATTCACGAGCCGACTCGATATCATCAGTATGACCACCAACGACTACGTAACGAATCCAAGTTTTTTGTTGTCTCTTTGCCAAATACTCAGCAAATTGTAATGTTCTTTGGTTGCTTACTTTGGTCAGATCAATGTGTTTTTCATCATTCATCTGTTTAATATCAAGCATGACCAGATCTGTGTTATCGAGTAATTCATCGATAACCGGGGTATATTTGCGCAACATACCATTAGTATCAAGACAAGTGTTGATACCTTCAGCCTTACAGGCTTTAAACCATTCATTGATAAAATCGAGCTGCAGTAGGGCTTCGCCACCACTGGCTGTTACACCACCACCATTGGCATAGAAACTCATATAAGCGCGGATTTGTTTCATCAAATCTTCGACTGTGACTTCTTTACCAGCATGGGTATCCCAGGTGTCACGATTATGGCAATACAAACAGCGCATTAAGCAGCCTTGTAAAAAGGCAATAAAGCGAATTCCTGGACCATCGACGGTGCCGAAAGATTCTATGGAATGAATGCGTCCTGTGATTGTCATCGGGTCTCCTGATAAAAAGCGGCAGTGCGGATGCACTGCCGTATCGTCTAACTACTTAAATCTTATAAAGATTTAGTGAAAGTACGAGTGATAACGTCACGTTGCTGCTCTGGAGTCAGAGAGTTGAAACGTACCGCATAGCCAGACACACGAATGGTCAGCTGTGGGTAGTTTTCTGGATGTGCAACGGCATCTTCCAGAGTTTCACGGTTCAGAACGTTTACGTTTAAGTGTTGACCACCTTCACGTACTTCGTTGTTAGCAAAGTAACCGTCCATCAGCGCAGCTAAGTTAGTGCGACGTTGGCTGTCATCTTTACCTAAAGCATTTGGCACGATAGAGAAAGTATAAGAGATACCGTCTTGAGCGTGAGCAAATGGCAGTTTAGCAACAGAAGTCAGAGATGCTACAGCACCGTTTTCGTCACGGCCATGCATAGGGTTTGCACCTGGAGCAAATGGCGCGCCAGAAGGACGACCGTCTGGAGTAGTACCAGTCTTCTTACCATATACTACGTTAGAAGTAATGGTCAGGATTGACTGAGTAGGTACTGCATTGCGGTACATCTTCTTGTGACGGATTTTCTGCATGAAGCGTTCAACTAAGTCACAGGCGATATCATCAACGCGAGCGTCGTTGTTACCAAACTTAGGATAATCACCTTCGATTTCGAAATCGACAGCAATACCGTCTTCATCACGGATTGGCTTCACTTTAGCAAACTTGATTGCAGACAGTGAGTCAGCAGCGATAGACAGACCAGCGATACCACAAGCCATAGTGCGACGTACGTCACGGTCATGCAGTGCCATCAGGGCAGCTTCGTAGCTGTACTTGTCATGGCTCCAGTGAATAGCGTTCAGCGCGCTCACATATTGAGTCGCTAACCAATCCATCAGAGAATCTAAGCGTGAGAACACATCGTCAAAGTTCAGAACTTCGTCAGTGATCTTGTCAGCCACTGGGCCTACTTGGATCTTCAGTTTTTCATCAACGCCGCCGTTGATTGCATACAGCATGGTCTTGGCTAAGTTAGCACGAGCACCAAAGAACTGCATGTGCTTACCCACGATCATTGGGCTTACACAACAAGCAATCGCATAATCGTCAGATTCGAAATCAGGACGCATCAGGTCATCATTTTCGTACTGGATAGAGCTGGTATCGATAGATACTTTAGCACAGTACTCTTTAAAGCCCTGTGGTAATTGCTCAGACCACAATACAGTGATGTTTGGCTCTGGGCTTGGGCCCATGTTGTACAGAGTGTTCAAGAAACGGAAGTTGTTCTTGCTCACTAAAGTACGACCATCTAAACCCATACCGCCGATTGACTCAGTCGCCCAAATTGGGTCGCCAGAGAACAGTTCATCGTATTCTGGGGTACGCAGGAAGCGAACCATACGCAGTTTCATTACGAAATGGTCAACCATTTCTTGAGCTTGCGATTCAGTGATGATATCAGCTTTCAGATCGCGTTCGATGAAAACGTCTAAGAAGGTAGCAGTACGGCCTAATGACATAGCCGCGCCGTTTTGGCTCTTAATCGCAGCTAAGTAAGCGAAGTAAGTCCACTGGATAGCTTCTTGAGCGTTGGTCGCTGGGCGAGAAATGTCAAAACCATACTTGGCAGCCATTTTCTTCATTTGACCCAGAGCACGGTGCTGCTCAGAAATCTCTTCACGCAACTGCATGGTCATTTGCAGATCATCACCAGCTTCGAACTGAGCTTGTAATGAATTGAACTGAGCCACTTTATCCTTCATCAGGAAGTCGATACCGTACAGAGCAACACGACGGTAGTCACCAATGATACGGCCACGGCCATATGCATCAGGTAAACCAGTCAGGATGCCAGACTTACGACAAGCCAGGATTTCTGGAGTGTATACGTCGAATACACCTTGGTTATGGGTCTTACGCAGTTCAGAGTAAACGTATTTAACTTCTGGGTTTAACACGCGACCGTAAGCTTTGCATGAACCTTCGATCATACGTACGCCGCCGTTAGGCATCATGGCGCGCTTCAGTGGTGCTTCAGTCTGCAGACCAACGATGGTCTCCAGATCTTTAATGATGTAACCAGCGTCATGAGCAGTGATGGTTGATACTACTTCAGTATCAAAATCTACTGGCGCATGAGTGCGGTTTTCTTCTTTAATGCCTTCCATAACCTTGTCCCACAAAATTGTGGTGGCTTCGGTAGGACCGGCTAAGAAAGACTCATCACCTTCATAAGGGGTGTAGTTAGTTTGGATAAAGTCACGTACATTGACCTCCGATTTCCAATCGCCAGGAACGAAACCTTCCCACGCATTTGCAAACAGATCAGTTTTATCAGTCATCGTACTAATACCTTCTTGTTGATATCAAGGTTACTGAAACCGCCGTGGCACCTTCACCAAATTCAGTTCAGCACTAAGTCCTTCACCCACTACACCTTGAGGCGTTTGCCTAATAGAATGTCGAGGCGAAGTGAGTAAGCTTATTCCAAAGGAATAAATTACAGATAAGTGGACTATCAAGAAAACCACCACTTATCAAATTGGTAAGACCAATTGTCCAAAGCATATTAGCATAGTAGAAAATGGCTCGCATCTTAAACCGTGCGCTTTCGCAGCATCAGATCATAAAATTGTTACCGAGCTAACAATTTTCAGGCATATCTAGCATTAACTCGAGTGCGTTTTTTTGTGCATAAAATAACGACCACAACAAATGAGTGCGCAACACTATGTTTTTAAAAGTTTTTTTTAATCGGCAGTAATTTGAGGTTTAATGAGGGTTTGACTGTGATGTTAGTCACAAATTTAAGCGGGGGAAAGGTGTTTATAAAAATGGCACCTGTAAAACAGGTGCCATAGGGTCAAGCGATTAACAGCAAGCGATTAGAGCAGTGCAGGAATACCGCGGATCATGCCCACAGCGAGCATAGCAGCCAAACATATGGCAAAGGCTAAGCCAGGAATAATCAAGCGATCAGCGGTTGATAATTGCTTAGCGCGTTCTTTATCACCGATCAGACCATTGTTGTCTAACAGCATAGTTAATGCCCAGCCAAATACTGGATTCACAACCATAGAGGCAAAGATACAGATACCCGCGGTTTGTGAAGACGCAGTAGATTTAACCATCTGCATACCCGCTTCAAGCAGAGGTAAGAATACACCTACTAGCAATGCGATACTCATTACCGGAGCCCATACCGCTATGTCCATTGGGTAGCCGACAGTGGCAACCACAATACACATGATACCCAGCAAAATACCGCCCGCAGGGATAGGACGCTTAGCGATAGCAGCAGGGATCATATAGGTACCCCAGCTTGATGTTACGTTACCACCACCAAATGCTGTACCTACGAACTGACGCACTGAACAGCCCGCCATAGTATCGTCAACATCCATCAATACTTCTTTAGCTTTCTTAGGATAATTCAGCTCTTGGAAGATTCTGTGACCTAAGAAATCAGGAGACCACATGGCAACAGCTAAGATAGCAAAAGGTAAAGATGCTAAGAAATGTTGAGTGGTTGGTAAACCTAATTTCCAACCGGTTTCGGTTGAACCCCACCAGTATACTGGGTTGAGGTTAGGTAAGCCTGGCTCAGTCGTGAAATGGAACGGGGCGCCTAAAGCTAACGCAACACCTACGGCTAAAGCACTACAGGCAGGGATGGCTAACCAACGCTTACCAATTTTGGCTAGGTAAGCATAAAGCACCACGTTTAGGAACAGTACGGCAAACGCCACATAACCCATCTTCAGGCCTTCAGCCCAATCGATTAAGTTATTGATTTGGCTTTGCGCGCCCATGATACCTAAGTAGACCAAGAGTCCACCGGCCACCCCTTCACTGGTGAGGTTAACTAGCCGCGAGCCGCCTTTGACTAAGCTAAGTGTCATACCAAAAATGGCAATCAAAATAGCTAATGCTAATGGGTGACCACCTGACATAGCAATCATGCCGATCATAGGGATCATTGGGCCATGGTTACCAGCAAGGTTAGCGCGAGGATTCATGAAGCCCGACACGAAAATACAGAAGATCAGGGCAGATACCCACATCTCTACTCGTACGTTTTCGATAACGAAGTCGGCACCTAAACCAAAGGCTGCAGCATAGGATGACATTACCGCACTATACATAACGGTAATACCAATAGTTCCAGCTAATGCTGGGACCAGATCTTCCCATTCGAAACGAAAGTCACGACCGGGTAAGTTTAAACGCCAGCGTCTTGGCTTCATGATTTCTAATTCATGATCTAAGTATTCGCTGCGAGTCTCAAAATCAGACGATGGACGATGCATCTCCTGATACGAGCCTGTTTGCTCAGCTATAGCATCAGGTGGGGTGACTGTGTTAGTCATAATTTGTCAATTCTCCGACAAGTACAGCAAAAAAATTCTGTTGTTGACTTGGGTAGTAAGTCCGTGTTTTTAACCACTTCAACGGCAAACGTTGAATACTGGCGTTGTTTGACAGTGACGATAAAAGCTAAAACTTTAGCTTAAGTCGCAGCCCAATTTTCTGACTGCAGTGCGCCCACATCCTATCCGTGTTACCCGATTAATTTGGTCAGACCAATTTACCTTTAAATATTATCACACGCTGATATGTCCTTGTAGGTGCTATCAGTTTTTTTGATGGTATCGATTAGGCGAATTGCGACCCAGTTAACAAGTTCATCTTTATTTAAGCTTAACTCGTGACTTGCGGCACTGTTTTTGCGTTTAGCTTGTTGCTGCCGTCACTTCCTTGAACGCAAGTTAGTAAGTATCTGATAAATAATGATTATAGTTATTACTTGTTTAGTTGCTACTTAAGTTGTGCCATATCTATTAACGCAATACACGCAGACAGCTGCTCACAAGATTAATAATAGTCAATCATTGCGCTTAGCTTTTACGCGCTAAAACACCCTGATTTAGCTAAGCCAGCACGAGTGAAAACCGCATAATACCTGCCAAAAGTTATCAATTTTATTGATAGTCGCAACAAATATTATCCATTTATTACAAGTGATTATCTCAGGCTATTGTTAAGTCGGCTTTGCCATTAGATGAATAATAATTAGATAAGGAGAACGATAATGAGGTTATTAAGCGGTCGGTCATTGACGTTTGTCGCCTTGGTGGAGGCTCAATGACAATCAGTCCAGTACCGAGCCCCCCAGAACCCAGCTTATGCGTAATAGCCGAGCAATATGGCTATGCCAAAGTGGTGAAATCTGCGAGTCAATCTTTAGGATTATCCATTTTTGCAGGCGCCTTTATTGCGCTGGCTTTCGTGTTTTACATCACAGTGACAACTGGGGCAGAAGGAGCGCCTTGGGGTTTAGTGCGGTTAACGGGCGGTCTCGCGTTTAGCTTAGGCCTAGTGCTAGTGGTTATTTGTGGCGCTGAACTGTTTACCAGCACTGTACTTAGCACACTGACCTATGTGCACAAACGCGTGACAGCTAAGCAATTATTACTGTGTTGGGCTCGGGTTTATGTGGGTAATTTATTTGGTGCTAGCTTAATCCTACTGCTCGTATGGGTAGGCGGTATGCATCAACTTGACCATGGGCAATGGGGGCTTAATGCACTCAATATTGCTCAGCATAAACTCGAGCATACCTGGTGGCAGGCTTTTGCCTTAGGCATTTTATGCAACATGTTGGTGTGTTTAGGGGTCTGGATGACTTTTGCCAGCAAAGAGGCCTTAGCGCGTGCCACATTATTAATGCTGCCAGTTGCCATGTTTGTTTCCAGTGGCTTTGAGCACAGCATAGCCAATCTCTTCATGGTGCCGTTAGGCATAGTTATCTCAGAGTTCGCCCCTGCGGCTTTTTTCGATGGTCTTGGCATTAGTGCCATGAGCTATCAAGACTTAACGTTAGGCAATTTTATCATCAACAACCTTATTCCTGTGACGCTTGGCAACATAGTCGGCGGCGGCGTTATTGTGGCGCTTGGGTACTGGTTAATTGAACAACAATCAAAATTATTACAAATAAAAGGACATTAAGATGGAATCCTACTTAGCACGTTTAACCGTGGTCGACATAATGCAAACTAATACTGTGTCTCTGTCTCCTGAAACGGGATTATTTGAAGCTCTAGGTACTTGCCGTCAACAAGGTGTCGATATTGCACTAGTGATGAAAACGGGAACCTTAGTGGGTACTATTGGTCTGCAAGATATAATGCGGGGCTTATGGTCAGAGGAATATAGCAGTAAGACCAGTTTGACTGTGGCTGATTTAATGTGCGCTGAATTTACCGCGGTAAGACCTTGCCTTAAGGTTAATCAGCTCATAGAAACCTTAGTGGTGAACAAAGAAGTGCTATTTAATGTCAATGATAACGGCATGTTGATTAGTCCGTATTTAACCTTTGAGCAGCGTTTACGTAAAGCCAGTAGTCAGCACGCTGAAGTATTGCCTGTGATTGAAGGCTCAAGTCTTAAAGGGGTGGTGAGCCGCGCCGCTTTAGCCGATTTATTACTGGCTAAGCGTGCAAGTTAAGCTATGTAGCTAGCAATATTTACACCCAATGAAACAAGCCGCGATGATCGCGGCTTTTTTGTGTCTGCTATGGTCGTCAGAGGCTATCTCTGAGCTCATAGGACAGGGTTAAGGCATAGATTGAGCCTTTTGTTTGGCAAGGCGCTTAGCTTGGGCGAGGACACAATCTCGCAGTGGGTTGTTATTACTATCACTGCGCCACACAAAGCTTAAGCTGCGGTGCATATCTAAGCTTGGCGTTGGGAGTAAGGCTAATTGACCGCGTTGAATATCTTGCATGACATCAAGCCAAGGCAGGGCACTTAAGTAACTTCCTCCTTTGACTAACGCCTTTAAAATACTGACCTGTTCGTATTCACGGCACACATTGAGCTTATCTATCTTGCCATGTACCGCACCATCAAAGATGCGGCGCGTGCCAGCGCCATGTTCCCTCAACACCCATTTAGCGACGGCTAACTGTTCGAGTGATACTTGAGCCTGATGAGCAAACGCATGTTCAGGGGCGCCAACGACCACTAAGTGGTCATCTATCCAGGGTACTGACGTAATGCGGGTATCATCACTGCGTCCTTCAATCACACCCAAATCAAAATCATAGTTGAGCAAACGTTGGATCACAGTTTCCGTATTTTCTACGTCTATTCGGATATGTAATTGTGGAAAGTCACTATCAATTTTACTGATAAGCTCAGGAATTAAGTGCTCTGCAGCCGTTTGACTGGCGCAAATGGACAAGTTACCACTAATCACTTGTTGATCATGCAAGCCGCTTTCAATTTGACGGGCATCATTGAGTAAACTGCGCGCCTTAGGTCGCAGCCAATGGCCCCAGTGACTGAGTACTAAGCGGTTTCCTTGGCGACTGAATAGCGGGCGGCCGAGTTGGTTTTCTAATTGAGATAACGACATACTCACCGCAGATTGCGTCATCATCAATTTACGTGCGGCGGCGCTTACACTTTCTTGACTGGCAATGGCATCAAAAACTTCAATTTGTTTTAGCGAGTATTTCACTTTAGATCTCATGCTGTTAGGGATTAACCCATGGTAGTCATGCTATGGGTTGGACTCAATAGGTTAAAGGCAGCAGTGTTAGCTTTTACGAGTGGCCTCACGTATCAAAAACGTATTTTGTGAGTTATCCCTGAGTTACCTAAAGGCTAATTCTCACTGTGACACGCTTGGTTAGTTTTCTGCGGGCTATATTTGGCCATGAACCGAGATGAGTGGATGACACATTACTGATAAAGAGGGGAGAATAAGATAGGTTTTATAACAACACACCAACCGTCATGATTGGTGTGTTGATGAGCGATTAAGCCATTAGTGACTCAAAGCTAGTCAATTACGTGCCTAGCCATTGTGCTTAAGCCCAGTTGGCTTTGGCTTTAGCCGCTTGTAACTTTTGATAGGCTTGTAGCAGTTTTTGATGCTTAGTGAATTCAGTTAACTGACGAATATGCATCAAATCATAGCCTTGGGCAGTATTGCTAACATGCGCAAATGCCGCAGCGTAGTCTTGTTCACCAAACATGCGCTTAAAGGCTGCTTGGTATTGATTAACATCGCCATCGGCTAATTGAATGTTCAAAATGGCTTGTACGGCATGATAAAAACGCAAACGGCGTTGCAGGTCACTGCTAATACCGCCGGCATTAAAGCCTGTGGTCCATTCAGCCCATTCCAGTGCAGATTCTAAATCACCGGCAGCTAAAGATAACAAACAGCGTAATTCACCAACGCGCAGAGTGCTCCATGGCGATGAAGCATCTACGCCTAAGCCTAACAGTTGATCGAGCGGCTGGAATTCATCAACATCTAAGGCATCTAAGCTATCGATAATTTCAGCTGCTAAGGCGGCATCTTGCTTAACATCAAGCCATTGCTGGATTTGCTGACGCAGTGCCATAGCGCGGTTGTTATTGACCCAAGTTAACTCGTACACAGGGTAAATTTCGGAATAACCAGGCACTAATACGCGGCACGCATAGGTGTGTAAGTGGCTGTAATCCGCAATATAGACTTCAGCGCCTAAGTCATGGAATTTATTCAATAACTGATGGAATTCCTCATCAGTGTTGCCTTCAAAGTTCCAATCAACAAAGTCAAAATCGCTATCTGCTCGGAATAAATCCCAAGACACTAAGCCTGATGAATCAATAAAGTGAGTCTCAAGGTTAGTGTGATCAGATACTTCATCATTATCAAATGATGGTGATGGGAAGATATCTAAATCTTTTAAGCTGCGACCTTGGAGTAACTCAGTCACAGTGCGTTCCAGCGCAATTTCAAAGCGTGGATGGGCGCCAAAAGAGGCAAAACAACCGCCATTGTCTGGGTTGAATAAGGTCACACAAATCACAGGGTATTCGCCGCCTAATGAAGCGTCAAAACACGTGATAGGGAAACCTTGCTGTTCCAATTCATTGATAGCCGCTACCACTTTCGGGAAACGGTTAACTACATCAGCGGGAATTTCAGGCAGGCTGATAGATTCGGCTATGATGCGGTTTTTAATATAACGCTCAAAACACTCGCTTAAGGCTTGAGTGCGCGCTTCCGTCGCAGTATTACCTGCTGACATGCCGTTAGACACAAACATATTGCCGATAATGTTCATCGGTATGTAGGTCACTTGGTTATCCGATTGGCGAGTAAATGGCAGGGCGCATACACCGCGTTCCATATTACCTGATTGTAAATCCACTAAGCCTGCCATAGTGACTTCATCTTCGGGATCGTAATGCTGCCACAAGGCCTCATTCATCAGACCTGCAGGACGGGTATCATCAGTCACGGCAAACCATTTTTCATTGGGATAGTGCACAAACTCACTATTGGCTATCTCTTCGCCTAAATAGAAGTCGGCAAAAAAATAGTTACAGGCTAAACGCTCAAAATATTCCCCTAATGCACTGGCCAAGGCCGCATCTTTACTCGCGCCTTTACCATTGGTAAAGCATGCAGGGCAGTTACGGTCGCGAATATGCACAGACCAAACGTATGACACTGGATTAAGCCAAGAGGCCTCTTCGATATCGAATCCAAGTTCGACTAAGCGCTGTTGCATAGTGGCAATTGAAACTTCTAAGGCTTCATCTTTACCAGGGATATAAGTGTGATTCATGACTTCCTCATTGGCATAGGGTGACGTGTACCACGTCACAATTGCGGCCATTGTATCGAGAAGATCATCAAAGTGGAATGATACTTGTTTGCCATGGGCTTCTGTCTAACGCGCAATCATGACAAATGATGCCAAATGGTCTAGAATCGCGCGTTTTCAAGCATTCTACAAAAGTGCGAGTGTATGTTTTCCTCTTCCTTAGCGAAACGGGTCACACCGGCTGTCATTATTTTATGCTTGGCCCTAGGGTATTTCCTGGTGTGGGCCTTTGGACCTTTATTCCTCAGTGAACGTGGCAGTTGGCTCGGTATGCCGCTGTGGTTTTGGTGTTCTTGTGTCGCGGCGCCGTTGTTATTATTGGCGGCATTAGCGGCCATTAATCATCAATCTGCTGATACTAATCATGGGGAAAATGAACTGTGACAGCCTTAATAGCAGTAGTTATCTATCTCATTTTTAGTCTTTATATCAGCCGCATTATTGCCAGTAAGATGAAAACAGGGTTAGTGGCCGATAAAGCCAATCGCTTCTTTATTGGTGGCCGTATTCTTAATGGCCCGCTAGTCGCTTTGACCTTAGTCGCGACTTATACCAGTGCGAGCTCTTTCATTGGTGGCCCCGGCGCTGCCTATAAAATTGGTTTAGGTTGGGTGTGGTTAGCACTCATTCAAGTGCCTGTCGCCATGCTGACCTTAGGCGTGCTTGGGCCAAAATTTTTAGCCTTAAAAGAGCGTCACTCCACTTTACTTGAATGGTTAGATCATAGATTTAACAGTCCGTGGTTAAGCCGCATTGCGATTGTGAGCTTAGTGGCGGGTTTTATCGCCATGATCACAGTGCAATTTATTGGTGGTGCGCGCATGTTTGCTGGCGTGAGCGGTATCAGTTATGAGCTAGGTTTAGCCATTTTTGTGGTGACAGTGTTAGCTTACACCTTAACGGGTGGCTTTCGCGCTGTGGCGGCAACCGATGCGGTGCAAGGCATAGTCATGACGCTTGGCATAGTGGTATTGCTGGCCACGGTACTGATTAAAGGCGATGTGCCGGCTATGCTCGCTAACTTAAATCAACAGCAGAGCCCATTATTGTCACCTTGGGGCAGCGAGCAACAACTTGGCTGGCCTATGATGTTATCTTTTTGGGTGTTGGTGTGTTTTGGCACCTTAGGTTTACCCCATACCGTGGTGCGTTTATTAGCGGTAAAAGATAAACAGGCGCTGCGTAAAGGCATGGTATATGGCACGGCCATTAGTTTATTAATGACCTTATTGCCGCACTTATGTGGCTTCTTTGGCCGCGCTATTTATCCAGATTTGACCATTCCCGATGAAATCATGCCTAAGTTAATCGCAGGGTTATTTTCGCCTTGGGTCGCGGGTTTGTTATTAGCCGCTCCCATTGCGGCGGTGATGTCATCGGTAGACTCTATGTTGCTGCAGTCAGCAGTGACCTTAGTGCGTGATGCCGTTGTTAAAACTCGCCCGACTATGTCAAGTGAGCGCCAATTAACCTTGACGCGCGTGGCTATGGTAGTCATTACCTTGCTTGCCGCGTGGTGGGCATTAAAGCCGCCTGATATGATTGTTTGGCTGAATTTAGCCGCCTTTGGCGCGCTGCAATCTGTGTTCTTATGGCCGATTGTCGCGGGCATATGCTGGCCAAGCATTAGTGGTGAAGGTGCGTTAGCTGCTATGGTGACAGGACTCATTAGTTACTTGCTGGCATTTCAGTTTGGGCCATTGCCATATAATGTGCACGCGATTGTGCCCGCATTACTCTTGTCTTTAGTGGCTATGTTGACCGTGGTTGCCTATCAGGGGTACTGTCGCCGCCAAGCCATAGTTTAAGCAATCATCGTCATTAACTAGCGCTAATAGTCATAATTAATGGCAAGTGTTTGCATAAATATGCATCTGTTGTGACCCAGATAACCTTTGTTGTCTGGGTTCTACTTAAAAATTAGTTTATATTGCATCCTCTTCGAATAATAAAGGGTGCCCCCCATGTCTTTGACACAATCCATTGAGACGAGCGCTAGCACCAGCTGCACTCGTCGCTGGCAAATGCCAGATACCTTGGTCATCATCTTTTTTGTGGCAATCGTCGCAGCCATAATGACTTACCTCATCCCTATCGGTTCTTTTGAAACTCAAGAAGCCCACTATGTGATGGATGGCGTTGAGAAAACTCGACAAGTCGTTGATCCCGATTCATTCCGTTATGCCCTCGATGACAATGGCGAGCCTAAATTAGCCCCAGTGTCCTTGTTTGCCGGTGGTGGTGATGTTGGTTTTTTCAATTTTGCATTTGAAGGACTGACTTCTGGCTCTAAATGGGGCAGCGCTATTGGCGTCATCATGTTTATGTTGGTGATAGGCGGTTCATTTGGCATAGTCATGGCGACAGGTACCATAGATAACGGTATTTTGCGCCTTATCGATAAGACTCGTGGCAATGAAAAGTTATTTATTCCCGCCTTATTTACTTTATTTTCTTTAGGCGGCGCCGTATTTGGCATGGGTGAAGAAGCTATTGCCTTTGCCATCATTATTTGTCCATTGATGATCCGCTTGGGATACGATGGCATTACTACGGTGATGGTGACTTATGTGGCCACTCAAGTCGGGTTTGCCTCATCGTGGATGAACCCGTTTGGCGTGGCGATTGCCCAAGGTATTGCCGGCGTGCCAGTGTTATCTGGCAGTGAGTTCCGCGTCCCTATGTGGGTGCTATTCACCTTGTTTGGTATCTTATTTACCATGCGCTACGCGAGTCGTATTCAAAAGTCACCCGCTTCATCTTACAGCTATCACTCAGATGCTTTCTTCCGAGAGCAGCAAAGTCACAGTTCGCTCGATAGCCGCTTTGGTTTAGGCGACTGGTTAGTGATAGGCGTTATTATCGCCACCGTAGCTTGGGTGGTTTGGGGCGTGGTTGCCCATGCTTGGTTTATCCCTGAGATTGCGAGCCAATTCTTTACTATGGGCTTAGCCGTGGGGTTAGTGGGCGTGCTCTTTGGACTTAACGGTATGACCATCAATCAAATGGCTAGAAGCTTCAAGCAAGGCGCAGCCACCATGATTGAACCTGCCATTTTAGTGGGCTGTGCTTCGGGTATTTTGCTCTTGTTAGGCGGCGGTAAAGCCACCGAACCTAGTGTACTTAATAGCATATTGTCAGCAGCTGGCTCAGCTATTGGCCAGCTACCTGATGCGTTATCGGCTTGGTTTATGTTGTTATTCCAATCGGCCTTTAATTTCTTTGTGACTTCAGGTTCTGGTCAAGCGGCACTCACTATGCCTTTGATGGCGCCACTTGCCGACCTTGTAGGCGTTAGCCGTCAAGTGTCAGTATTAGCGTTTCAATTGGGTGATGGTTTTACCAATATTTTAGTTCCAACCTCAGCATCCTTAATGGCAACGTTAGGTGTGTGCCGTGTTGATTGGGGTGATTGGCTTAAGTTCATTTGGCGCTTTATGTTGGCCTTATTAGTGCTTTCAAGCGTGACAGTAGTATTTGGTCACTATATTGGTTTTGCTTAACTAGCGGCAAAACCAATAAATAAAAACACAGCGCAATTGCGTAATGCCGTTCACTTAGTGTGAACGGCATTTTTCTTAGGCTTAATGGGATACTTGTTTTTACTCATTTTTAACGCACGTGGATAGGCTCTATCCCGTTTCCCATCAAGCTTGAACTGCCTCGCATTACGCACTATGTCCAAGACATCTCTCGGGACATTCCCTGGCGTTTGAGATGACAGCTGAGTCAGTTTTAAAATGATATAACTCGACGCATCTCTAAAGCTTAATTGGTTCGGATGTAACGACGGTAAGCTTTTAGCCATCAACACCATCTTGTATCTGATGAGGTTATAGGCCAACAGTACCCCCCACAATTCTTGGATAACCAGCTCTGGCAATTGACTGCGTAACGTAAAGCGACTCTCCAGCAGATGTTGCTTCATCTCCCGATAGCCCACTGCTATCTCCCATCGATGGGCATATAAATCCACTATCTCGGCCCCCGGATAACGTAAGGGGTCAGTTAATGAGGTCAAAATGGAAACCAACTTACCTTTTACCGTCTTCGTCAGTAAGCGAGCTTCAATATTGTCAGGCAATAGGCCACTTCTTTCTGGCTTGAGCTGTGGTGGTTAACTGCACCAGTTGGTCGTGTTTTCCTACAGAGCGTACCACTTCATATTGTGTGCCTTTCTTCAACGGCAGCAGCCAGTGACTGTTAGGTTGAGCCTGTTGCCAGGCGTGCAAAAGCCCCAAGGAATAGAAGCCTCTGTCAAACAGAGTCAGGCTGTTATTGGGTATGCTGGATATCAGTTCGGCGGCTAAATTCATTTCACTGACAGCAACAGAATCAAAGGCACTGTTCAATACCAAGTGGCTGCTTGATTGTTTTGCTCACTATCAGGTGTTCGCCACACGACACCATCGACACCGTAGAGGTTGAGTCCACACCAATGAGGATGCTCTGCTCTCTCATGCCAGGTCTTGGCACTTCGCTTAAACACATCCTGAACAACGTCAGAGCCTAGCCGCTTACGCGCTTGCGTGACAGCGCTGCGAGCCACGTAATCCACTTCTTGAGGTAAGACGATAGCAAGCTTATTGATGAGAGAGCGGACGGACTCGCCTCTGAACAGAGCCATACCAATCACCGCCCAAATCATGGCATCCATAGGTAACTTACGTCGCCGTAAACTGGCAACACCATGTGAATCAAGGCACGACTGAATTAAATCAGGCTCAAGCACATAGGCCAGACAGGTGAATTCGGTATGGCGATTGATATGGGTACGCGCCAAAGCGTCTGAAAGTTGCATAAAAAAATCCGATGACATGGGGTCATCGGATTTTGATCCTTTCAGTGAGATCGTCAAGCAATCTGTCTTAACTGATCGGCATTAGGCAATATGCGCTGTTTTTTATGGAAAATGAAGGAATGTCATTCATTTAAAGCGCATGATCATTCTTAGGGAAATAATGCATGACGTATCTTAGCGCGACATAACTTACCACAGCGGTCGCTATCACTAGCTCAATCACAGCCAAGAAATGCACTGTATGGCTAAGTGGTAGCATAGCATCAAAGTTGGCTAACCAAGCAGAGGTCTTAAATAAGGCCGTGGCGCCAATCACCATAGGGAAAGTAAAAGCTGCGTAACCTGGGCTAAAAGGCAATTTCATTAAGTGGAAAAAGGCCAGATAAATAACGCCAGTCATCAGCAAGGCAATACTAAGCAGTAGGCCGACAATGGCAATTGATGGCTGACTAGTAATAGTTAAGTAACCGGCTAACGACAGACTGGCTGGCGCGGCTAAAATCGCGATAGTAGGCTTGGCTGCATCGGCAATAGGAGTACCAAAAATCAAACGATACAGCATGATAGGCAGCATCACTAAGTAACACAGCATACCAAAAATCACTATGATTTCGGCTAAGGTACCATAGCCTTGTCCAGGAAAAGACACCGCAGCTACTATGATGCCAATAGGCGGTACGAACCAGCTAGGCACCATATGATCTAGTTTAAAATCGATGGCGCGATAGTAAGCAAATGCCGCTAAAAAGACTAAATGAATCGCAATAGCAAACAGCCATAAGCCTAAGCCAATGGTGACAGAAAATATGCCCATCGCTTTTGAAATCACCATTAATGCCATGGCGAAGGTGGGAATAACGCTACCTACGACAGGATGAGATAATTCGTTTTTTAACACTTTAGGGTGCAACAGGAATTTTGCAGTTAATAACAGCAACATGACAGCAGCAATGCCCGCACTCACAATTTGTGCTTGGCTATTTAATTGTGATGACATGGATTCCCAGCACCAGCCAAGACTGGCAATCCCAAGGGCGAGTCCGGCCATAGGGCTAGGTAACGATGCTAATTTTTGATGCCAACTGTGTTGCATGAAAGGACCTCAAGGTCTGATAAGAGAAGCTGACGCTATTATAAGGGAGTTGAGCTCGTCATAATATTTGATTAACCAAACTTAAAGATTAAATAAAATTGAATGAGTGACTGAAAACGTGATTTATCACTAGTTTAGCTTGTGTAGTTTTATTAATTGTTACAGGATTGTTGTTTGTTTGGGGCAGGGAGATGCACGCATGGACAATGACTCATTAGCCACATCAGCCGCACGCAATTGTGACTACCAATTTACCTATCTTGGGCGCCAGACGCGGCGTAAAGATGGCATTGCCACTCGTATGGCGATTCTTGATGCTTGTTTAACCATAGTAGCCAATGAAGGTATTCGTGGTGTGCGCCACCGCGCCGTGGCTGAAGTGGCGCAAGTGTCACTCGCAGCAACAACCTATTATTTTGAAGACATTCAAATGCTTATTCATGACTCGCTAATGCACTTTGCCGAGTTTGCCATGGCGCGTAGTGAAAAAGTGAAACTTGCTGCTTACCAATTATTTGCAAGCGCTCGCCAAACTTGCGAGTCTAAGCCTGTTGAAGCTAAATCATTAGTCGATCACTTATCTTTATTAGTGCTCAACCATATCTATGATAAGGCCGCTGACGTTAATGCCCGCAGAATTGAGCGAATTTTCTATGAAGAGGCCATCAAAAAGCCCTTGCTGGCCAAGGCGATTGTTATGTTGGAAAACATGATACTTGATAGCGTAGGTGGATTTTTTGACGACATAGGGGTAGAGCAAGGGCGGTTACGAGCTCACGGATTAGTGGCGCTCATTCGCCATTTTGAATATTACCTGCTGATTGATGAGCAAGATAAAGCTGACGATGCGAGTAAAAATTTACAATTATTTTTCAATGAGATAATAAAGTAAGGGGCGCTATGCCCCTTATTGTTAGCAATTTTGTGGCTAGATTATTGCTCTGTTTCTAATTCACTAAACTGGCCTTGGAATAAGGCTGAACTTAAGTAACGCTCGGCCGCAGATGGTAAAATCACTACTATGTTTTTACCTTCAAATTCTGGCAGGGCAGCAATGCGATTGGCAGCAACTACCGCGGCGCCAGAAGAAATACCCACTAAAATGCCTTCTTCTTTCATTAAGCGCAGTGCCATGGCGATGGCATCATCATTACTGACGCCTTCGACTCTATCAATTAACGATAGGTCGAGGTTACCAGGGATAAAACCTGCGCCTATGCCTTGAATTTTATGTGGGCCAGGCTTTAGCGGCTCCCCAGCTAAGGCTTGGGATATCACAGGTGAGTCGATAGGTTCTACCGCCACACTAATAATCGCTTTGCCTTGAGTCTGTTTAATGTAGCGGCTTACACCTGTAATTGTGCCGCCTGTACCCACTCCAGCAACAAACACATCTATGGCGCCATCAGTATCGTGCCAAATTTCAGGCCCAGTGGTTTTCTCATGAATTTCTGGGTTGGCTGGGTTATCAAATTGGCCTAGCAGTACATATTTTTCTGGATTAGCAGCGCGAATTTCCTCAGCTTTATCAATCGCGCCTTTCATGCCTTTAGGGCCTTCGGTTAACACTAAATTAGCACCTAAGGCTTTTAATAATTTACGGCGCTCAAGACTCATAGTGCTTGGCATAGTTAACGTCAGAGCATAACCACGTGCGGCCGCTACATAGGCTAATGCAATACCTGTGTTACCTGAGGTCGGTTCAACCAGTTCTTTGCCTGGCGTTAACAAACCTTTTTGCTCAGCGTCCCAAATCATATTGGCACCAATACGACATTTAACGCTAAAACTTGGATTTCTTGCCTCAATCTTAGCCAGTACGCGACCATTGCTCACTCGATTCAAGCGTACCAAAGGTGTATGGCCTATGGTCAGTGAATTGTCTTCAAAAATTTTACTCATGTAACTGACTCCTTCGATTTGATTGAGTTCAGCATAGCTAGGCTGGCGCTAAAGTGAAGTGATTGTTTGCTCTTGTATATTTCTTTTAGTTATAAAATGAATTGCTGTTATTGATAAAACGCTGTCACCACTGGCACGAGGAGCTTGCTTGATGATTTCTGTGTCTTCTTTTGCGCCGTCTTGCTATCGTAATTCAAACTTTTGACAAGGAAAAACCAATGCAAATTGTGATTAGTGGAACGGGTTTGTACACTCCAAGCGATGTGATCACCAATGATGAGTTAGTCGCAAGTTTTAATCAGTATGCCCAAGCCTTTAATGAAGAGCATAAGGAGGCTATTGCCGCCGGCACTGAGCTTGAATTAGCCATGTCGTCGAGTGAATTTATTGAAAAAGCCTCAGGTATTAAGCAGCGCCATGTCATTCAAAGACAGGGCATGTTAGATATCAATGTATTGATGCCGCTCATTGCGCCGCGCCTTGATGATGAACTCAGCCTGCAAGCGCAGATGGGGGCTATTGCCGCGCAAGAGGCGCTTGCTAATGCAGATTGTGATGCCAGTGACATAGATTTAGTGATAGTGGCGTGTGCGTATGCGCAGCGCGCCTATCCAGCCATTGCCATTGAAATTCAGCACCATCTTGGTTGTCAAGGCATGGCTTACGATATGCAGGTGGCATGTTCGTCGGCGACGTTTGCTATCGCCAATGCCCAAGCGGCTATTATCTCCGGCCAAGCCACTAAGGTGCTAGTGATTAACCCTGAGATTTGTACTCCGCAAATCAATCTACGTGATCGTGATAGTCACTTTATCTTTGGTGATGTTGCGACCGCATTGGTCCTTGAGATTTGGCATGGAATTGACAGTGTGAATAAGCCGGCGCCTTCGCATACCAAGCGAGCGCGACCCTTACTGATTGAATCCATTAAACTTGCCACTCAATACTCAAGCAATATCCGCAGTAACTTTGGTTTGATGAATCGCTGCAGCCCTGAGACAGAACACAGCGCCAGTAATTTATTTAGTCAGCAAGGGCGTAAAGTGTTTAAAGAGTTGCTGCCGATGATCTATCAGCATCTTGAACAGCAATTGCAGCAGACTCAACTAAGTGCTTTTGATTTCAAACGTTTTTGGCTGCATCAAGCCAACATCAATATGAATTTGTTTGTCGCCAAAAAGCTACTGGGTGAACAAGTGAGTGCAGATTTATGCCCAGTGGTATTAGATAAGTATGCCAATACGGCGTCTGCGGGTTCTGTTATTGCGCTGCATTTATACCGTGATGATTTAACCGTCGGCGATTTAGGGCTGTTATGTTCATTTGGCGCCGGCTATTCCATTGGCAGCGTGATTTTACGGGTGGTTTAACGGCTCTCAGCCCTTAAGAGATAAGGGCGGAGTTATTGAATAGTGGTTATTAGCACTTGGTGCTGCGGCACTTAACTATCATTCACCGCTGATATTCAGATTGCGATAGGCTGGGCGGTATTTATCAACCCACATCGCGGTAGCGCCGCAAATGGCCACGGGCATCACAATAAAGTTAACAATAGGTATCATGGAAAACAGGGTGACAGTAGCACCAAAACTCATGCTGCTACCTTTGGTTTGGCGCAGGGCAAAACGCATGTCTTGAAACGATACCTTGTGGTTATCAAACGGATAATCACAATATTGCACTGCCATCATCCAAGCGCTGAATATAAACCAAATCACAGGGGCTAAGGTTTGGCCAATCAAGGGCACTAAAAACAGCAGTAACAGCAGTAACGCTCGCGGTAAGTAGTATTTTAATTTTATCCATTCGCGCCCGAGCATGCGCGGCACATCTTTGACTGTATCGATAGCGCCGCCAGTATTCATCGGCTTACCGGTTAATAAGGCTTCAGTCTTTTCGGCCAATAAACCATTAAAAGGGGCTGCGAGCCAGTTCATCACGGCACTAAAGGTAAAGGCCATGATGACCACCAGAGATAACACCGCCAGCGGCCATAAAATCACATTAAGCCAGCTGAGAGACTCAGGTAACCAGGCCGCTAAATCGGCAAACACCACCTTTAAATGCCCAAGGCCAAAATAAAAACCGACCGCAAACAGTAGAATATTGATGAGCAAAGGAATAATGACAAAAGTTCGCAATCCAGGTTGGCGGATTAACTCGAATCCTTGCATAAAATAATTAACGCCACTTTTAGCCATTTGCACACGCACAGGGAAATCTCCATTGATAACACTTGCTTGATTGTGACGGTTAACGCCGCTGTTACGCAAGTTTGTTTGTCATTTCCACCAACAAAAAGCGTTACAAAATGCTGCGCTGTTTGGTAAAGTGATAGGTCGCCTCTTCTTTTTGAAGCTTATTGTCTGTTCTGCCAGCGAAATGACCTAAATCATGAGACTGAATACAATTAAACTGGCTGGATTCAAGTCATTTGTTGATGCCACCAAGATCCCTTTTTTAAAACCACTCACGGCCATTGTTGGCCCGAACGGCTGCGGCAAATCCAATGTGATTGATGCGGTGCGCTGGGTGCTAGGTGAAAGCTCGGCTAAACATTTGCGCGGCGAGTCGATGACAGATGTGATTTTTAATGGCTCAAGTGGTCGCCGGCCAGTATCTGTGGCATCGGTTGAGCTAGTGTTTGATAACCCCGATGGACGTTTAGGCGGACAATACGCCAGCTATCAATCTATTGCCGTTAAGCGTCAAGTCGATAGACAAGGCGAATCGAGCTATTTTCTTAATGGTCAAAAATGTCGCCGTAAAGACATTACTGAGCTGTTTTTAGGCACAGGTTTAGGGGCGCGTAGTTACGCCATTATTGAGCAGGGCACCATTTCACGGCTGATTGAATCTAAGCCGCAAGAATTACGGGTGTTTATTGAAGAAGCTGCCGGCATTTCACGCTATAAAGAACGCCGGCGCGATACCGAAACCCGTATCCGTCACACCCGCGAGAATTTAGACCGTCTTGCCGATATCCGCCATGAGCTTGGCAGTCAGTTAGAAAAGTTGGCCGCGCAGTCTGAGGCTGCACTTAGTTATCGCGAACTTAAACGTCAAGAACGCCAAGGCTTAGCTGAGTTATTGTTAATTCAATACCACAGTCTGCTTGAACAAGCCGAGCAATACCAACAACTGTTACTTGAAAGCCAAACTGAGGTCGCCGCGGCTAAGACTCAATGGCAAGCACTTGAATTGAGCCTGACAGAACTTAATATCACTAAAGGGCAGGTTGAGCGTCAAGAGCAACAACTAGTGGCGGACAATTTTCGGATTGCGACCGAACTTGCGCGCTTAGGCTCTCAACTTGAATTCCAGCAGCGCCAACATTCCCAAGATAAACAGCGTTTAGCTGAGCTGAATGCTAATCGCGATTTATGGCTGCAGCAGTCAAAAGCCGCGCAAACCAGTCATCAAGTATTAATGGCTGAGCAGCAAAGCCTGCATCAATTGAGTGAACAACAGCAAACCCAACTGCTGAGTCTCGAAAAAGACGTTAGCCTTGCTGAAAAAGCCTTGGCAGGCGCCACTCAAACTCAGCAGCAATGGCAGCATTCACTGAGCGAATTGCAATTAAAGCAACAATTAGCGGCCAATAAACGCAGTTATCAAGAGCAGCATCGCCTTGAAAAGCAGCGCGCATTAACGGCCATAATAGAGCAATTAGGCACAAGCCAAAGCCAAACGCTAGCGAGCAGTATTGAAAGCTTGAGCGCAGGGCTCACGTTGCAGCAAGAATTACGCACTGAACTTGCTCAGCAACTTGAAGATGCTGAGTACAAGCAAGGCGCGGCGTTACAGCAGTTAGTCACTGTTAACGGCAAGGTAAGCAGTGAGCAGCAAAAACTTGCGGCCCTGCAAAGCCGTAGCGATTTAATCGCGCAGTTGCTGGCTAAGGCTAAACCTGCGGGTAATGATGTCAGCGTCTGGCAGGTGACACAGGTTGATAGTGGTTGGGAGAAGGCCGCCGAATTAGTGTTGGAGCCAGTGTTGCAGCAAGGCGTGCTTAATGGGCTAGATATCTCGTCTGACGATATTGCGCCTAACACTGATGGTATAGGTTTTCAGTTATCTAAAAACCAAGACTTTGGCATGCTAAGTAGTCAGGTCAATTTAGCGCCTTGGCTCACTAACCTTGAATTTGTCCTCAATAAAGCGGATGCCTTAGCGCGCTTAGCCACTCTTTCTGCCAGCGAGCAACAGCGCCAGCGCTACGTGACGCAAGCGGGCGAGTTAATCGGCCAAGGTTTTTGTCTTAATGCCAAAACTCACAGCCAACCTATGCAGTTAATGGCGCAAGCCCATGAGTTAGATGAGCACATTGCGCAGTGTGAGCAGCAGTTAATCGTCCTTAAACAGCAGCAACAGCACTTTGATGATGCTAAGCGCTTGCAGGATGCGCAAGTAGCGCATTTGCAAGCACAAGTGCAGCAGCAACAATTAGTAGAACAAAAGTTGGCGCAAGATTGTCTGCATGCTCGGAGTCAATTTGATAAAGAGCAAGAACAATGGGCGCAGCAGCAAGGCTTGCAGATGTCATTGCAGCAGGAATTAGCCGAATTAGATAACGAGTTGGCGCGCTTTGATCTTGATGCCAATGCACTCAGTGAGCAGCTTATTTATCAAGATCATCAACTTATGCAAGCGCAGCGCACGTTAGAGCAACACCAGCATTTGTGGCAGCAAAGTAAACTGGCATGGCAACAAGAGCAGCACAGCTCGCAGCAAGCCCATAGTCAAAGTTTGCAGCATCAAACCGCTGTGGCCTTGTCTGAGCAAAGTCAGCAGGCCTTAACTGAGCGCTTAAATGAAGTCAGCGCTGAGATAGCCGCGCTTTATGCAAAATCGGCTAATCAAGACTCGGCATTAAGTCATTTACCGGAATTAGAGCAGCAGCATCAGGCATGTCTGCAACAACAATCACAATTACAGAGTGAAATTGTGGTAGTTAGGGCGCAATTAGCCAGTTTACAGGCCGAGATTGATACAAAACTATTGCAGCAAAAACAAGTCATTGGCAAGATAGAGCAATTAAGCGCACGTTTAAATCAACAGCAATTAAAGCGCGAAGGTATTCAAGGGCAATTGCAAGGGCAGTTAAGCCGATTGCAAGAAGCCGAGATTGCGCTTGATAGTGAGATAACATCGGACATCAGCATCCCGAAACGGCAGCAGCAACTCGATGATATTCGTCAGCAGATTGGGTTACTTGGGGCCATTAACTTAGCCGCCATTGAAGAATATGACCAACAAGCCAAACGTAAGCAGTATCTGGACGAGCAAGATAATGATTTACGTACTGCCATGGCAAGCTTAGAAGAAGCCATTCGCAAAATTGATAAAGAGACCAAGAGTCGCTTTAAAGAGACCTTTGATCAGATTAATGGTGACTTCTCGGGCTTGTTCCCGAAAGTATTTGGCGGCGGCAGTGCTTACTTGGCATTAACTGATGATGACCTGCTGGAAACCGGGGTGTCGATTATGGCGCAACCACCTGGCAAGAAAAACAGTACAATTCACCTGCTTTCGGGTGGTGAAAAGGCGCTAACCGCTTTATCATTGGTTTTTGCAATTTTCAGGCTCAATCCAGCACCTTTTTGTATGCTAGATGAGGTAGATGCGCCATTAGATGATGCAAACGTCGAACGTTTTTGCCGTTTATTGAAAGAAATGTCGCACACAGTGCAATTTATTTATATTAGCCATAACAAAATTACGATGGAAATGGCTGACCAACTTACAGGGGTGACTATGCATGAGCCTGGCGTGTCGCGCATAGTGGCGGTTGATATTGAAGAAGCGGTGGCGATGGCCGACGCCGGATAAAAACAATAGGGTAATACATGGAAAACTTTCAACTAGTCGTGGCAATACTGGGCGCGATAGCCATCATCGCGGTGCTAGTGCATGGTTTATGGTCGATTCGTAAGCAGCGGCCAAGGCCACTGCGCGACAGCCCGACGGCAAAGGTTTATAAAGATAAATCTAATAGTAAAGGGCTTGACCGTGATGGTTTTGATGCCGATGGCATTGGTGAGGTGCGCGTGCGTAAAGTGCACGCTGATGACAGTGATGCAGAATCTACTCCAGCTCGCCCAGCGAAAACACAGGGTCATACCCCAGTGCAACGTATCCGACCTGCTACAGCATCAAGCGATGATGTCAACCTAGCGTCTGAGCCAAGCATCAAAGCCAGTCGTGAGCGCCGCGAACCTAGCATGGGGCAAGATAAAGCTCAATCGCACCAATCTGCTGGAGCAGCCACGCAATTAAGTCACAGTACGCCACCATCTAAGCCGCTCAGTGCTGCGCCAAGTGCCGCTGAGCTTGCCGATGCTTATCAAAACGATCCTTATCAAGATGATTTTGACACCAGCTTTGATGATTTTGATGATGAAATTATTGAAGATGATGCGCCGCTAGGCGATCCGGTTGATGTATTGGTATTGCACTTAGTGGCTAAAGAAGGCCAAGTAATCCACGGCGCCGAATTATTACCTTGCTTGCTGGCTCTGAATTTTAAATATGGCGATATGAACATTTTCCATCGTCATCAAGATAATGCCGGCAATGGCAAGGTGTTATTTTCTATGGCGAACATGCTTAAGCCTGGCATATTTGACCCAGATACCATGGAGCAATTTAGCACCCATGGCGTGGTATTGTTTATGACTCTGCCTTGCCACGGTGATGCCTTAATTAACTTCCAGATCATGCTCAATTCAGCAGAGCAAATGGCTGATGATTTGGATGCTCAAGTGCTCGATGGTAGCCGTCAGCCATGGGATGATTATACTAAGCAAGCTTATATTCAACGCATCCGCCGCCAAATGTAAGTTGAGCACACTCAGTTAACAAAGGCCGCTCGCGCGGCCTTCTTGTTTTATGGATACGACAATGCAAGCGATTAAACAACAAATTGCGGCTTTGACCGCCGAGCTAAACCAACACAACATTCGCTATTATGTGGATGATGCGCCATCAATCCCAGATGCTGAATATGATCGCTTAATGCAAGCGTTAAAAGCCTTAGAGCAAGCCCATCCTGAGTTAGTACTGCCAGATTCCCCGAGCCAACGAGTAGGTGGCGCCGCGCTTGCTAAGTTCACCCAAGTGACTCACCTTAAGCCCATGCTCAGCCTAGATAATGCCTTTGATGAAACGGACTTTACCGGCTTTTATAAACGCTTGACCGATAGAGTCGGTAATGTGCGTTTTTGCTGTGAGCCTAAGCTTGATGGTTTAGCGGTAAGCTTATTGTATCGCGATGGCGTGTTAGAGCGCGCAGCTACTCGCGGCGATGGTAGCGTTGGTGAAGATATTACTGAAAATGTGCGCACCATTCGCTCTATCCCACTGCGCCTTCGCGGTGAAAACTATCCGCAGTTAATGGAAGTGCGCGGCGAAGTGTTTATGCCAAAAGCTGCCTTTGAGAGCTTAAATGTACGGGCGGCAGCGAAAGGTGATAAGACCTTTGTTAATCCACGTAATGCCGCCGCCGGCAGTTTACGTCAGCTTGATAGTAAAATTGCCGCGTCCCGCGCTCTGGATTTTTATGCCTATGCTCTTGGCGTGGTAGAAGATGCCGTTGAGCCTCTGGCCATGACGCATTATCAGCAGTTGCAGCAGTTAAAAACGTGGGGATTCCCTGTCAGCCATGAAGTGAAACTGGCGGATGACCTTGAGCAAGTCTTTGCTTATTATCAAGATGTAATGCAACGCCGTGCAAGCTTAGCCTTTGATATCGATGGCGTAGTATTTAAGGTTGATGATATAGAGCAGCAATTAACCTTAGGCTTTGTGGCTAAGGCGCCGCGCTGGGCCATTGCTTATAAATTTCCCGCACAAGAAGAAATGACCTTACTTGAAGGCGTTGATTTCCAAGTAGGTCGTACGGGCGCGGTAACGCCGGTAGCCCGCTTGCAACCTGTGTTTGTCGGCGGTGTTACTGTATCGAACGCCACCTTGCATAATATGGATGAAATTGCCCGTTTAGGCGTCATGGTGGGCGATACTGTGATTATTCGCCGTGCTGGCGATGTTATCCCGCAAATTGTGGCCGTGGTGGCTGACAAGCGTCCTTCTAATGCTTGCGCCATTGAATTTCCCGAGGCTTGTCCTGTTTGTGGTTCGCTGGTGGAGCGTGTAGAAGGCGAAGCCGTAGCGCGCTGCAGTGGCGGTTTATTCTGTGAAGCCCAACGTAAAGAAGCCATTAAACATTTTGCCTCTCGTAAAGCCCTTGATATCGATGGCATGGGCGATAAAGTGGTCGAGCAGCTAATTGATAAAGAGTTAGTGCATAGTCCAGCGGATTTATTTCACCTTAATGCATCTATGATCACCATGCTTGATCGGATGGGCATGAAGTCTGCGACTAATTTAGTGGCCGCCATTAATGCGGCTAAAAATACCACCTTAGCGAAATTCCTGTATGCCTTAGGTATTCGCGAAGTAGGTGAAGCCACCGCGGCTAATTTGGCGCAGCACTTTCGTCAGTTGTCCTCTGTGCAGCACGCCAATATAGAGCAACTGCTCGCCGTCTCAGATGTGGGCGCGGTAGTAGCGCAGCACATTCATCATTTCTTTGCGCAACCGCATAATATAGAAGTGATTGATAAGCTCATTGCTGCTGGCGTGCAGTGGCCAGAAATTGCTGAAGTTGAAGCAGGTGCCTTGCCACTTGAAGGTCAGACTTGGGTATTAACCGGCACTTTAACTGAACTCAACCGCAATGATGCTAAAGCTAGGTTGCAGGCCTTAGGCGCTAAAGTAGCTGGCAGTGTGTCTAAAAACACGCATTGCGTGGTAGCAGGTGAAGCGGCAGGCTCAAAACTCGCGAAAGCTCAAGAGCTTGGGGTTGAAGTTTGGGACGAAACACAGCTCTTGGCATTCTTTGCCGAGCTTGAAAGATGAACTATGTTAATTAATCATCTTAAAAAAAGCCTGCAATAGCAGGCTTTTTTGCAATTGAGTTATTTCATTAGGTGAATCTTATTTAATAGCCCTTGTGTATGTAGGTCCTATCGCCATATCTTATGTCATGAACAGAGGAGACTGAATTGGATTTACAAACAATCGCCTGGCGTGATGACCATGGCCGAGTGGCGCCGCCATTCTTACTTTATTTATTACTGGCATTTCTAGGTCGTGGTTATGTTATTTGGGTCATATCTTTGACGCAAGCGGCTGATCGCGCAGGGTTAGTGAGAATATTTTATCCATTACAAATGGATTTTATTCAGTCACTGGTGACTGGCCTTGGCGCTGTGCTGTTGTTTGTGCTGGTGTTGGCAGAACGTCGCCGTAAGCCCACTTGGCTCAAAACGCCTTTTTCCTTATTTAAATGGTTATTGATGATGATGCTAGTGCTAGAAGCATGGCAATTAGCCACTCGCATTGATCATACCTTTGTGGTGTTCCATTGGATGACGGCATTAGATGGCTTAGCCTTATTCTGGGGCTCAATTTACTTAGCTAAGTCTAAGCATTTACAAGCTTATTTAGACGAGTGGCCTTCAGAGGTGTTAACGACTTAAATCGTATTTTCATAAAACAGCCAGCTTATATGCTGGCTGTTTTTATTTATGTCGAGCGGTTTGTTTTTATGAACTAGGGCGGCATGGCTTGATTGCGTTTAGCGCGACTATTGCCAAGTTACCCACATAATGCCTGCGCGATTTCAATCAGGCTTAACTATAGTGAATTAGCTAGCTGTGAAGTAGAAAGATCTCAGACTCACGTGATTCAGTCTGAGGTGACAAAGGAGTGTCTTAGATTGGCCAAAGAGCACTTGCCGCAAATCCCCCTGAATAGGTTACAAGTTGGCTTAACCGTCAAATTGCCCTTATCTTGGCAAGATAATCCATTCTGGATAAATCGCATTACTCTGAGCTCTCCGCTGCAGATAGAAATGATCCGCGGCTTAGGCTGCCAATTTGTGTATTTGATTGCCGGAGAGCCGCTGGTTGAACCAGATCATACTGAAGACTCAAACCGCGATAATCATCACTTATCAGGGTCTCATTCCCATAGTCAGCAATTTCAAACACGTAAAGCCATTCGCCTTAGTCAACAGCGTTTTTTGCATGCGGTTAATGATACTCGTATGACTTACCGTCTGTTAGGTCATGATCCTCAAGGTGCCATTAAATTAGCCGAGCAATTAGCCCTTGAAATGATTGATCATTTGCAAGAGTACCCCACGGCTAAATTAGCCTTAGTGGACTTAGGTGATACTCAAATTAGTGTGACTCAGCATTCAAGCTCTGTGGCGGTATTAGCCTTAAGCATTGGCCGCGCCCTAAATTTACCCATTGATGACCTTAAGTGCTTGGCACTTGGGAGTTTATTTCATGATATTGGCCTGTTAACTCTGCCTGACTCCCTGCGCGCCAGCCTATTTAGTTTAAGTGATGACGAGCGCAAACTGATGAAACTGCATACTCGTTTTAGCCACGAGCTAGTCGATAGCCCTGCGCGCTTTGATGAGCGAGTGTGCGATATTGCGTGTCATCATCATGAGTGTATTGACGGCAGTGGTTATCCTGATGGCTTACAGGGTAATGATATTCCGTTACTCACCCAAATAGTGGCCTTGGCTGATGAGTATGATCATCAAATAGGTGGCGATAATATGGGCTCCCCCCAAGGCGCACTTGGGCATTTATCTAACCATAGCGCCGGCAAGCATGCTCATGATCTTATGCAAACCTTAGTGAGTGTGCTTGGTCAATATCCGCCGGGTACCTTAGTGCGTTTATCTGATGGTTCCATAGGTAAGGTATTGATGACGTCAGCGAACGTGGAAACTCCCGCTGTTTGGGGCTGCGAGATTGATGGTACAGACGCTGGGCTTAAATTTCTGGCGAGCGCCAATTTACGCATTGAAGAAGTCATTAAGCTTGAATCCCTCACTGAACATGCCATAAAAGCGCTGAAGGCCGATGCTGCCATCAGTTATTACTTCACCGCTGCCGCTAAGTGAATGTTTGAATGCAAAACTTAACGTCATTGCTAATGTCTGTTAATCCCTCATCCCTCATATTTAATAAATGCTTGCTAATGGTTTAATCTGGTGTCGTCATCATTAGCGACTTGATACTATCTTACTGATAATCATTATTTTTAGTGGCAATTCTCGAGGCGATAATAACTATGAGTAATAACAAAGTGGCAATTATTGCCTGTGGCTGGTTTGGTTTGCCATTAGCTCAAGCATTAACTCAGCAAGGTTGGCAAGTGTCGGGTACGCGCCGAAGCGAGCAAGGCGCGGCGCAGTTACAAGAGCTTGGCATTACAGGTTTTGTGTTGGATTTAGCTCAGCCTGAATCATTAGTAGTAGCCAGTAAGCAAGGTCTACTTGATGCTGACACCATAATAATTAATATTCCACCTGGGCTTCGCGGTGGTCAAAGTAGTGAGGATTACTTAGCGCAGTTACGCAGTTTGCGCCAAGCCATTATCCATAGTGGTAATAAGCGGGTAATTTTTATTAGTACCACAGGTGTGTACCCAGATGCTGACGTGGATGAAACCTGCGCGCCATCGATTGAGGCGAGGGCGCAAGTGTTTGTTGCCGCAGAGCAATTATTTAGTGATTTCCCCAATGCCTGCACAGTGCGCTTTGCTGGGCTCGTTGGCCCTAAACGCCACCCCGGGCGATTTTTTGCGGGTAAAACCGCCGTTACCGATGGTCACTTGGCCGTCAATCTAGTGCATCTTGATGATTGCATTGCTGGGGTTATCTGTTTACTTAAGACGCCTCATTGCAGTGGCATTTATAATCTGTGCGCGCCAGAGCATCTTAATAAACAAACATTTTATCAGTATGCGGCTAAGCATTTAGGCTTAACGCCGCCGGAGTTTTCTACGTTTAGCGCGGCAAGCATCAAGAGTAAACGTGTTAGCGGCGATAAAATCTGTCAGCAGTTAGGCTTTCGCTATCAGCATCCTGAGTTACGGGCCATGCTAGATTTTTGCTAAACGCATCTAAGGCAGCAGTATCTAAGACAAAAGAGCAAACAAACGCGCGCCACTAGCATTGCGCTAGCGGCGCATTTTTATAGGCTGCAATAATATGACCAACATCAGTATCGCTGGCTTGGTTAACGCGCTGATAATGCTTGAGCAAATTATCACGATAGCGCTCAGCTAACTGAGTTTGGTGCTTAGAGGTAAGTTCGATAGTTTGCCACAACTTAGCACCCACAGGGCTAATAGCACTTACAGCCCGATTGTCGCGCGCTGGCGCTAATGCCCCTGTAGATGTTACTGACAAGATTTCATAATAACGCTGATTTTCTTCAAGCAGCACTTCATCATTAAGACTAAAACCTAAGTCAATTAAGCGGCTACGTAAATGAAAGGTCTGATTGGTCGGGCATAACAGCCAGTCAATAGTAAGTTCTGGATGGCGCCCATGAATATCAGCAATAAAGCGCGACATTAACTCGCCGCCAACGCCAGCAATGATCACTAAGGTGTTACCTGGGAAGCTTTCAAGCGGTAATTGACTCACATCTAAACAATGGGTTTGGTAAGCGCGGTTGTCTGGGTAAAAGCGCTGCAGTTTCTCATCCAGTTGCGCCATTAAGCTTGGCACTATATCAACGAAATGAATGTGGGGCGCGGCTTGGCGCGTTAATAGCGCGGCGCCTAAAAATCCATGATCGCAGCAGCAATCCCACACATGCTGATAATCATTGGCGACCATAGCATCGAGTTGATCTAAGCGTTTACTAAGTTTCAATGGCAAGCCTTTGGCGACAAAAAACGCGTATTGTAATGATATTCGCCGTTTCTTGCCATCATAAGGGGCGAAGGTATCACCTAGGCTTAGATTTGTAGGGTGAACGTTCAAACATGTGCCAACATCGGAAAGCTAGGTGAAAACAGAAGAAAGATAGACTCCAATCAATGCATCACAAGGGTATTAGCTGAAACACTCTAATTGCTCTTAACCTAATGCGTTGATATCTTGGATCTAATTTAGGTTATGAACTACGGCTGCGCTTAAGTTTTATATGCTTAAGTTTTATGTGCTTATTGCCGTTAATGCCATCCTCTTTTTTTAAGGAAATAGTATGTTTAGTGCTTACACTTGGGCCTTTTGGGGCATAGTTGTATTGATAGCCACCTTATTGGTGCAAGCCTTAGTTGCCGCCTTTAGTAAGGCATCACAACCTGGTGCCATTCCAGGTAAAATCGATGCGTCTTTAAGTCACGCATCATTTGTGTTTCGCTCAAACCGCACTTTTGCTAACTCACTGGAAAATATCACGCCTATGCTGGGCTGCGCCTTGTTAGCGATATTAGTCGGCGCTAATGCGGCCGCGACTGCCGCGCTGATTTGGGTTATGGCGTTAGCGCGCCTTGTGCATATGTGGCTGTATTACGTGATAGCCACTGAGAAAAATCCCAGCCCGCGTAGTTACTTCTACTTACTGGCAATGCTGGCCAACATAGCGCTATTACTGCTGTGCGTAATCACGCTGGCCACGCAATCCATGGCTTAGCAATATTAGTAATTACTTAGTAACTTCATTGGCTTAGCTCATGTTGATAGTAAGCACTTAACCGCAAGCGCCTAATTGCGCTTGCCTTGTTAGGGTTTAGCTTTACAATCGCCCTCGTTTTAATATTATCAAAGAGCATTTATGACATTGCAAACAGTCGATTATCAAGCTGACAATGCCGCTGAGCTATTCGTGAAATCCTTACATGAAACTGGCTTTGGGGTTCTTAAAAACCATCCTATTCCGCAAGAATTAGTTGAATCTATTTATCAACAGTAGCAAGAGTTTTTTAATTCAGAACGCAAATATCAATTTGAGTTTTCACCAGCAACTCAAGATGTCAAGATGGTTACTTTCCTGCTAGCGTGTCAGAAACCGCTAAAGGCCATAGCGTTAAAGACATTAAAGAGTACTTTCATGTCTATCCGTGGGGCAAGATCCCGCCTGAATTGTTTGAGCAAATTCTTGATTATTATCAGCGCAGCAACGCCTTTGCCGCCGAGTTATTAGCTTGGGTTGAGGCCTATGCGCCAGCAGCAGTGCAGGCCAATTTATCCATGGCGTTATCTGAGATGATTAAAGATAGCCACAAGACCTTACTGCGTATTTTGCATTACCCGCCAATGACAGGTGTGGAAGAGCCTGGCGCTATTCGCGCTGCTGCCCATGAAGACATTAATCTATTAACTATTTTACCGGCGGCCAATGAGCCTGGTTTGCAGGTGCTGGCTAAAAATGGGGAATGGTTAGATGTGCCGTGTGATTTTGGTAACTTGATCATTAATATCGGCGACATGCTGCAAGAAGCCTCAGGTGGATACTTTCCATCGACGACTCACCGAGTGATCAATCCAAGTGGTGAGCGTAGTCAGCATTCACGTTTATCTTTGCCGCTATTTTTACACCCTAAGCCTGAGGTGGTGCTATCTGAGCGCTATACGGCGGACTCTTACTTAATGGAGCGCCTGCGCGAACTAGGGCTGATTTAAGCTATTAATCAGGCTGTGGCAAGTATTTTTTAATACTTGCCACAGCCTGACATTCATTTAAGCCGCATCTCTTTACATAGCATTACATACTAGATTGCATTACACATTACATGGCATGAGCGACTTGCTGGCGTCTTAATTTGATAAAATAACTCAGTGGAATAATAGCGATAAGGATTAAGCCGCTTGCCCAATAACCATTGTTTTGCACCCCATAGTTAATCGCCACTAGGCTGCCAATTAGCGCGCCGCTACCAATCCCGACATTAAATAAGCCAGAATAGATTGCCATAGCGACATCGGTGGCTTCTGGCGCTAATTTCAATGCCTTAGCTTGTAATGATAAACACAATAACATTAAGGCGGTGCCCCAAATAATGCACAAGGGCACAAGTAGCGTGAGATTTTGCGCCGCTGTCGGAAGCATAGCCATGCACGAACCTATGGCGGCTATGGCCCCTATGATTAATGACTGGCCGTGATTGCCATAGAAATGGCTAAATAGCACGCTAGCGATTAAGCCCGCCGCGCCAAATATCAGCAACACTAAGGTAGTAATGCCAGCAGAATAGCCAAAGTGTTCTTGCAAGAGCGGCTCTAAATAGGTGTAAACGCTGTAGTGAGCCGTCACTAAACACACGGTTAATACAAACAAGCTTATCAGTGCTTTATTTTTGATTAAGCTTGGTAAACTGCGCCAGTTGCCGCCATGGGTTGCAGGTAATTTAGGTAGGCCGCGCCACAGCAGTAACATCATGATAAAGGTAAATAGCCCGATTAAGGCAAAGATGCTGCGCCAGCCAATCAACTGACCTATCACGCGCCCGAGTGGAATGCCTAGCACTAGCGCCAATACGCCGCCAGTAGCAAAAATACTTAAGGCTTTAGCGCCTTGATTATTCGGGGCGAGACGCACCACAAGCGCTGGCGCTATGGCCCAAAATAACGCATGGGTAAAGGCTATGCCGATACGGCCGGATAATAAGACGTCATAACTTGGCGCAAACACGCAAATGGCGTGGCTAACTACAAAGATGGCCATTAATCCCAGCAATAACTTTTTACGCTCGAAACGGGCAAACAGCAGCACAGCTGGCAAGGAGGCGAGGGCGACAACGCTTGCGTAAACCGTTAGCATTGGGCCGACATCCACCGCACTCATGCCAAAACTCTGCCCCAACGCCGCTAAAATGCCCACAGGCACAAATTCAGTCGAGACAAACACAAAAGCGGTTAGTGCCAGTAAAATGATCGGCGCCCACGCGCTGAGACCTTGTTTCATTAAGCCATTCATCCATTTGAGAAAAGTCGGCCAGTGTAGGCGCAAATAATCATCAAGGCGAGAGCAAGCGCGCATTAATCTTGATTGTGTGAGCGAGTGAAAAGTTTTTAGCTTTTGATTTCTTATTGGTTACGAAATATTGGATTCGTAGTGGCATTAAAAATTGTTGGGCTTTTTTATTCATTTTGACTATTGGGTTTATGATTTATCTTGGCTTGGATGCAGTTTCAATTTCAACCCAAGGATCACAGTATTTGTATGATTTAGGCAAACGGTTAATGGTCTTTGGTCCATTGATATGGCTTGCCCTTTTTGCTAGCAAGCAACAAGCGCAAAATAAGCGCCTTGAACAAGAATACGCACATAAAGAAGCTGTAACTAAAACCTTTGTTGGTCATCAGCGACAAATAGAAAAACTTGCTGAAAGTGATAAAAAAGACTCACTTCTTGTGCAGTTAGCAAAAACTACGATCAACACAATCGAATTCAATCCAAGCTCAACATTGGAAAAGTAAAATCCAAAGAAAGACTTACCAGCATCTGAACTATTAGATTTAGCAAAGAAAGCTGTAGATAAAGTCGGTAAATAATTGCTTAAAACTAAATAAGGATAGGCGGCGTGTAGTCGCGACCAAGTCCAAGAGTTGTACCATTAGGCTACCAACCAAAGAAGCCATACATTTACCGACAAATACAACCATGCCGCTGGCATTAAGGCCTGCGGCGTGGTTGTATGCAGTTAAAGCAAACTGTTAATGGCCATCGATAAAGATGAACTTAATCAAGAACAATATTGCAACCACGACGACGCAAGGGTGAATGTCACGCCATCTTCCGCAGCCAGCTTTGATGACGCAGTAGCTGATAAAGCCGGCAGCAATACCTTCGGTAATCGAGAAGGTAAATGGCATCATCACTGCAGTGATAAAAGCGGGAGCCGCTTCGCTCAGATCGTTCCATTTTACCTTGGTCAGGCCGGCGGTCATCATCACGCCAACGTAGATAAGTGCTCCGGCTACGGCATAGGCAGGTACCATCGCTGCCAGTGGCGACAAGAAGATCACCCCAAGGAACAGTAAACCCACCACGACTGAGGTTAAGCCTGTACGGCCGCCCACGGCAACACCAGAGGAGCTTTCAATATAGGCAGTGACACTGGAGGTGCCCATATAGGCGCCGGCCACACTGTTGAGTGAGTCTACTTGCAGCGCTTTGCCCATATTAGGGAAGCGGCCCTTGTCATCGTTGATGCCGCAGCGCTCGGTCACAGCAATCATGGTGCCTGAGCTATCAAACATGCTCACTAGTGCGAAGGAGAAGATCACCCCAGCTAGGCCAATATCCAAAATGGCACTCAGATCCAGTTGACCAAAGACATGACCGATGGCCGGTGGCATAGAGACGATACCGCTAAACTGTACATCACCGCACAAAGCCGCCAACAGGGTGACCACTAGGGTTGAAATAAGCACAGCTGAATTGACGCCACGGTAGGCCAGGATAATGATGATAAAGAAGCCTAAAGAGCCCAGCACCACAGGCAATGAGGTTAATTCACCCACTTTTACCAAAGTATTAGGATCGGCCACCACCAACCCACTGTTCTTAAAGCCGAGCAGCGCAATCAGCAAGCCAATACCGGCTGGGATCCCGGTTCTTAGACCCGCAGGAATATTCTCCAGTAGCCATTGACGTAACCCAACAACTGACACTAGGGCAAAAATTACGGCGCCCCAGAATACCGAGCCCATAGCAACCTGCCAGCTGACGCCCATGCCGAGGGTGACTGAGAACGCAAAGAAGGCATTCAGACCCATGGCCGGCGCCAAGGCAATCGGCAAATTAGCAATCAGACCCATAGAGATACTGCCTAGCGCTGCCGCTAAACAAGTGATCACAAACACCGCTTTGGTGTCCATGCCCGCGGCCCCTAGAATTTGCGGGTTAACGAATACTATGTACACCATGGTCATAAAAGTTGTGAAACCGGCGACCACTTCGGTTGATGGCGAGGTGCGATTTGCGCTCAAGGCGAATATACGGTTCAGTAATTGGCCAAATCTAGACGTAGGTTGGTAATTTATGTCTGGTGCGTTCTTAACGGAGGAACTTTGCGGAAGTTGCATGAAGGGTTAGCTCGGTTTAAAAAAAAAACCATCGACAATAAGCCAGTGGATCTTAGCTAATTAAACCTCAAGTGGATGTAAAATTCGATCATGGTGACTTAATGCGTGAGCAATATCACTGTTTCTTATCAAAATAGCCCGCTAGCCAGTTGAAGCTAATTGTAAAGCTGTATTAAAAGAGAACGGGTACGTAAAAAACCGTTACTGTAATATGACTGATTTTAAAAAAGTGGAGCAAAGTCACTTTTTATCCCAAATTTGTAATAAAAGTACCGAATTGGGATGGTGTATATGGGATTAGAACGCCTTTTCACAATTGGGGATCTGGTAACGAATTGCTTTGGTATGAAGCATACAGCAGTACGAAGCATAATAGGCACGATAACTTTTGTAACGCCAATTTAGACAATTGCACTGTCTATAGTCCCAGTACCCAGTAATAGTATCTGGCGGTGACAACCCTATGTCAGAACTTGTGTTTTGGGGTTGTCGCAGAGCAGTCACTTAGCCACGATTATGCTTAACACTAAAAATATATGTGGACAAAAATAAATTATCGAGTAATATTTGCCTCGCTATGCTATTGAGAGTGATTAATGAAACATAAGTAAAAAGTAAAACCTCAGAATTCCTTCGTTATTGTTGTTATCCTCAGTTTTCCCTTATCTTCATCATCACATTAAATAATTCAATTTTTCAGTGCATCGCATTTTGCGAAATTTTTTTAATTAAATATAAGGGACACATAATGTCTAATACAACTGGTATCGTAAAGTGGTTTAACGAAGAGAAAGGTTTTGGTTTTATTACTCAAGACAATGGCGGTGCTGACGTATTCGTTCACTTCCGTGCAATCACTTCTGACGGCTTCAAAACTTTGGCTGAAGGCCAGAAAGTATCTTTCGAAGTAGAGCAAGGTCAAAAAGGCCTGCAAGCAGCTAACGTAATCGCGCTGTAATTTCGTAAGTAGACGTAAATGGTATATGCCATTTACGTCACTCAAAAAGCATGCAAAACACTAACGTTTAAGACCAGAGTTAATAAAGTAATCGATAATTCATCTACCTTAACAATCAACTGCAACAATAAAACGTTAATCCACATTTATATTTTATCTGCGAAAATATTAACATTCCCTTATCTGCCTGTTGTATATATCAATACGCTTTCTAATTGTTCGCTATATTTTGATAATTAACACTTAAAATAAGTTTATGACTGATGTTAAGTATTAATTATTATTCTGCATCATTAACGATATCTCATCTCTTTGGTTTAAAACGACTGTCGTTCAACCATCAAAACTGTATAAACTAAAAAACAAAAGGTAATAAATGCGAGTAAGTTTTAATATTTTTAAAAATAACATCTCTTGGGATGCACTAATCCATCAACTCAATGGTGATGTACTTTTGCGTCATGTGCTAGTGAAAGGTAATGTCGAAGACAGAGATATAGACTTTATCTATTGTGATGAAACCTGCCAAGGTCAGATAATCAATGGTAATAACGAGCTTATCGGTCACTTTTCGGCTACTCATTAGTAAAGCAACTTGGGTTAGCCCCTATCATTAACGCCCGTCTTTTTGACAACAAAGTGACAACCCAGCCTTTCACTATAAAACAATAAGAACATGCGCTCTTGAATCGCTTGCTGCCATTAGGCATTCATCACTTATCTCACTGCCAGTAAGGAGATGTCAGCTAAACCATCTCGCTAGCGCTAATATTGACTGGCGTTTCGACTTAAGCTATTGGCTTGGCTTTCCAATTCATTGAAGGCCGCATCAATCTTGTCGATGATGGCTGACACTTGTTGAGAATGATTTCCCACCAGCTTCATGCTCGTACTGATCTCTTTAGATACTTGGGTTTGCGCCTCAATGGATACCGCAATTTCACTGTTTAAGTTATGAATAGCATCGGTGGAGTCATTAATGTCATCAAATACCGCTGAAATACGTTTCATTTCAGCGCCAGCATTTTGCATCATGCCCGCGGCTTGGGAAACAGATCTAGACACTTGATTCGTGCGATTAAGTAAACTGTCGACAATGCCATCAATCTCTAACGTTGAGTCTTGGGTTCTTTGTGCTAATGAGCGCACTTCATCGGCAACGACCGCAAAACCGCGCCCTTGCTCACCAGCCCGCGCCGCTTCAATTGCCGCATTTAACGCCAACAGATTCGTCTGCTGAGCAATGGATTTAATCACCCCTAACACCTTAGTCACTTGGCTGCTTTCATCGACCAAGTGCTCCATAGCCTGTTCGGTTTGCGAGAACTCTTTATCTAATACCAACATGGCGTCAATAGCATGCTTTAAGGTGGATTGACCCTCGACAACCTTATGTTGATTTTCGGTCGCACGTTGCTTGGCATTGAGTGTGAAGTGATTGACGCCAGCCATGGTTTGCGTCATGTCGCCTACGGCTATCCTACTCGTGTCCACTTCTTTGGCCACCAGTGAGGAACTCCGCTGCGACTCTACAATCGATTGCTTAGTTTCTTTGGCCAACAAAGCAATTGATTTGGCTGCCAGCTCTGTTGTCGATAACGAATTAGCCAGTGAACTAATGAAGATATTGATTTGGGTAATAATCTCTCCGACTTCCCCTTCGGTAGCGACTGTGATCCGTTGGTTTAAATTTTTAGATTCTTGAATATCATGCAGTTGCTTGCTGGTGGCGACTAGTGGCGCAACCACGCGTCGATTGATCAATAGGTAGCCCATAATGGCAATGACGAACATCATAGCTAACACCGATTGAGCCAAGTATAACGCCCATTGTAACCCACTAAAATTATTAGTAAATTGTTCGGAAGTTCGGTTATCCAACGCGGTAAAAAAATCATCTATGGGGGCCATGATTTTCGCTTTTTCAACATGGTATTGATTGCTGTGTAATAGGTCTTTCGCCATCACTAAATCAGGTGCACCTTGAATGCTATAGGTTTGACTGCTGGGATCTTGAAAAATACCTTTGACCGCGTTCATCGCCTTAACCTCGAGCGCCACTAAGGCATCAGAATTGGCTTGCGCCTGTTCAAGTAGCGCAAACTCAGTGTCCGAGAACCCTAATTTTTTCATTTCTTGTTTAATCGCCACTGGACTGCCATCGGCTTTAGGCTTGTCGCCATGATTAAGTACAAGATCCCAATAGATTTGATGATATTGCTGCGGTCTTGGTATTTCGCCATTACGGATAGCCAGAATATCCATATACATTTTTTCGTATTTTTCATCGCCGGTAAGAGCGTAGGTGCGCGCTAAGCGCGTGAGATCATCTGAGGATTGACGCAGTTCGTCGGCAATTTGATAAGACTGGTAGCGGATATTAGCCACCTTGCCAAAGTCCTCAATTTTTTGGTTTACATTAATACTGAGGCCACCAGTTATCAATGCTGCTGTGGCGATCGCCACGAATACCACAGTCATTATTGTTTTTGTATTCATCATTGCTCATCCATGGGCTGCTATGGATTAAGCGTAGTGGACAAATGCTAACTGTAATAGTTTTAATTAACTCATTTAAAATGAAAACAAAATTTTTGATATCAGAGCGTGGCAGCAGCGTTCGATGTCAAAAAAACGACTCCATGAGCCGTTTTGAGGATATTAACGGCTTGTCGCGTCAATCGAAGGAACCATCTGTTAACACAGTGATTTGTTGCTGTAAGCATTAATACGAGAAAGACTGCGTGGGGGGATCGCTGCGCAAAATAACTCACAGGCACCAGAACAGCCAAGCATTAGTGAACCGAGGTGATTACAGGTTCACTAATGCTTGGCATTGCAAAGAACATTACTGTGTTGTAGTCGAGGCTTGCAGTTCAGTCATACCACCATTGAAACGGCTCTAATGCTCAAAGGGCTCATTACGTTGTCACTCGGTGCAACCTAAGGCTTTATTCATTTGCGGTTTCAACTGATGGATGTGGCATTAACTCACCTGTTCACCCCTGTTTATTAGCACTCACGGCAATTAACAATCGCTCATGGCTATTGATTACTGCTCATTGCTGTCGATTAGATTAGTAATCGCCCTGGCGATGAAATCTTTTTTCATTTGCGTGCGCGGGACTTTGTTATCAAACCAAAAATTCATAGGTTGATCAAAGCCAATACCATGCATGTAGTTATAAATGGCCTTTCTGAGGCCATCGCCAAGCATGTCATGATCTGTGCCTGTGGGGTCGTAAAATTCCACGTCATTTTCAGCAAATAAAATCTCAGGGCGCGGCGCTAAGGTAATGCCAAATTGCTCGGGGTTTTTACCAATAGGGCTGTGAACCGTGGCCACAAACCTATGCCAGTAAGCCGATTGGAAACAGCCTTGCTGCATCATTTGGCGCACCATTTCAAGCGCATCAACGGTTTCTTGCTCGGTTTGAGTTGGAAAACCATACATGAGATAGGCATGCACTAAGATGCCGGCATCACTAAAGGCTTTAGTGACCTGCGCTACGCGCTCGACACTCACGCCCTTTTTCATCAGCTTTAATAGTCTATCTGACGCGACTTCAAGGCCACCGCTCACGGCAATACAGCCAGAATCTGCCAGCAACTGACAACGCGCTGGGCTAAAGGTACGTTCAAAGCGAATATTGCCCCACCAACTGATCACAACTTTGCGCTCAATTAGACGTTTAGCAAAGGCAAACAATAGCTTAGGTGGCAGCGCCTCATCGACGAAATGAAAACCGGTTTCGCCAGTTTCTTCAATTAATTGCTCAATTCTATCAACCAGCATATCGGCGCCTGCGGCATCGTAACGGCCAATATAATCAAGGCTGACATCGCAAAAGCTGCATTTACGCCAGTAGCAGCCATGGGCTATGGTCAGTTTATTCCAGCGGCCATCGCTCCAAATGCGGTGCATGGGATTTAGCATTTCGCATAAGGATAAGTAATCGCCTAGGGGCAGGCCATCGTAAATCGGGGCACCAACTTCGGTTTGCGCAATATCGCTAAGCTCTGGATTTTCATTGAAATGCACATACGCTTGGCCATTGTCATCAGCCGCGAGGAAGTAGGTACGCACTAAATCATCAATCTCACGCTCGCCAGCAAAGTATTCAAGCAAGGTTAGAAAAGGGCGTTCGCCATCATCTAGACAAATAAAATCAACAAATTCAAATACGCGCGGATCTTTAAGGGCTCTAAGCTCAGTATTAATAAAGCCGCCGCCCATGACAATTGGGATCTCAGGATTAATGGCCTTACAGGTTTGCGCTATTCTAAGTGCGCCTAGCATATTGCCAGGGAAGGGCACAGTTAAGGCGATGACACTTGGCTGGGTATCTTCAAGATACATTTCAACCAGTTGCTCTAGAATTTCAGCGCTAAAGCTTGGCTCTTCCATCAAGGTATCATAGAGATTATCAAAACTAGGATTCGCCGCGGCGAGCTGCTCACCATAACGGCTGACCTCAAAGTGCGGATCCACGCCTTGAGTAATCACAGCCGATAAATCATTAATAAATAAGGTGGCCAGATACTTAGCTTTATCTTGAACCCCAAGATTACCAAAGGCTGCTTGCAGCACATCACCAGAGACAGCTTCCATTTGCGCAATAGTGTCAAATGCTGGGCCTTCGGGTAAAAAACGGCGCGAATTAATCCGCAGCGCCAAGCTTGGGTCTTTGCCTTGTAAAAAACGAATGGCAGGCTCTACCGCGACTTGATAGCGGTCAAACTCGCGTAGAAACTGGGCGATTACCGCTGGCAATTCATCATCTTCAAAATGCTCAAAATTTTGCTCAACATGCTGGCGCATAATTTCCAACGCTGGCGCTGTCATCATTTCGAGAAATAGCTCAATCGCCGGATCTCGCTGCTCCGCCTCATAACCTTGAGTGCGTAAAAAACCCGTCAAATACGCAGTCGCCGGATAAGGCGTATTGAGCTGAGTCATTGGGGGAGTCATTAGAAGAACGGTCATAGCCTGCCTTTAAATAGTAAAACTTGTATACCCAGTACGAGCTGAGTGTGGCAATCGATACGCTTGCCAAAAAGATGAGGGGGGATTCTAGCAAATCCGCCTTAGGGCGACTACTTCAAAGTGGTGAGTGACGGTTGTCCGCTATTGTTGTGCGAAGGCGCATTAGCTGTTAAGCCGCATTGTGCGGTTAAGTCCCGAATTCAACTCCGAAGTGCAACACTCAACAATTAAGCAGCTAATTGGTGAAACATCACCGCGGGCTGCTTAAACTTCAAACACTTTTTGGGTCGATAGTTAATTCTATTCTGAGCAAATTCGATCAATTCATCACTCACTAGCCTCAAATCAACGCCTTTTTTGACATACTGCCGGAGTAATCCATTGGCGTTTTCATTCGCACCACGTTCACACGAACGATAAGGGTGCGCAAAATACACTTGGGTATCTAGCGCCTCTGCTATCTCTTGGTGGTTAGCAAATTCGCGTCCATTATCTGCCGTTATCGTTAGCACATGCGCCTTATAGGGCATCAGCAACTCAATCGTCGCTTTCGTTACATCTGCCGCTGACTTCGAATTGACTTTCTTTATCAAATAAAACCGAGTCTTACGCTCTAATAGGGTCACAATTGCTCCCGTTCCATGTAGACCCAATACAGTATCGATTTCCCAGTCTCCGAATCGCTCTCGACTATCGACAATCGCAGGTCTGTCGTCAATGGATACGGCGTTTTTTATGGTAGGAGCTTGCTCTACTTTACCGCGCCGATAACGCTTATGTCCTTGGCGTAAATGACGATAAAGTTTACCACCCCGGCGTTTGTCGCGTGCAATATAGCGCTAAATCCACTCGTGACTGACGGGTTCCTTCACTAGGCGCAACACCTGCGAGATTTGCTCAGGGCTCCAATCCAATTCCAGCAAAAGTATGATGCTCTCTATTCGCTGCGAGGGTATCGCATATTTACTCGACTGACGCCTTATTGTGACAGCCTGCTCGTGTGCAATATCAGGCTGATAGCGTGATTGCCCTTGGCATCGTTTCACTTCCCGATAAACACTAGAGCGATGGCAATGAATGCATTTAGCTATATGTGCTATCGAAAAGCCCTGTTCTAAAAGCACGGAAATCTGGTATCGTCTTGCTTCAGTCAACTGTTGATAATTCATAGTGATACTCTTTTACTTTGGCGAGATAAAGCGTACCACTTTCAGCAGTTGGCTTCTTCTACACCTCAATTAGAGTGTCGCAGTTATTATCTGAATTCTGGGTTAACCTGAATATTGAACAGCCTTTGACATAGAGCGTTGCACTTATTATCTGAATTCAGGTTTATCTCTTTAATCATTTGTTAGATGAATTAAATAAATAGTTTTACTTATTAGGGGAAGTAATGCCTAAAGTTCAGCGATAAGTGTCTCTAAAGTAACTAGGCGTTACTGGAATATCACCACCGCAGGTTCACGTTAGGCAATAGGTCATTAATTTGCGGATAGGCGATGGTTACTAGCCAATAATAGTTATAAACATCTACGTCAATATTGCTTACAGATATAGACTCATGCTGTAGCATTTCTGATTACGTGATTACGTGATTACGTGATTACGTGATTACGTGATTACCTGCTTACAAAGCTGTGTTATAATTTTTGTTTTTGCGAATATTCATTCTTTATTTAATTGAAGCCAGCACATTCATAACTAAAGTTAACATAGCTTGTAACAAATGTAGCGATAGTGACTTATTGTCACGGCTCTAGGCTCATACTTAATTTGTATAATTATTTTAGGACAGTTGGTATCATGAAAAAAATAAATGTCATTGGCATTGTATTATCATTTGCGGTATCCCTTGTTACTGTCCATCTGCTTGAGTCAATTAACAAAGATAAGCTAAATAGTAAGTTTATCACTAACATTCTTTTTATTAGTGACGCAATATATAGATACAACATAAACAGTCTTAACACTGAGCTCATTGTAGTTGCCAGTACCAACCACGATTGCTGCGTTATGGTTCATGGGACCGAGGAGCGACAGGTTAGAGATCTATCTGACTCGCTTGATAATTTATCAAACGAGTTGCAAAGCAATCCGATCATAGCAGATAACTTATGGACGGTTGCGAGTGTGTATCCTGAATACATCATCCCCAAACCCTTTAGGCATGAATATGTCGATCTATATGAGCGCTATTCAACTGCTGGTGATTATCTTAAGCATATTTTGACGTTGGAAAAGATTGATAAAACTATTAAAAAATAGTGCCCTAACTATTTTTTAAACCATGAGTGTTTTCGGGCCTTATGTTGAAGTAGGAACGAATGAAGAGCTATTTTCAATTTATTATCCATTGTATTTGGATCGTGAAGTCTTTTCGGTATTAGTTATTGATGTCAAAAGTGATTTTATCGATGACTTTGTCACAAAATTTAATGATGAAAAAATGACTTGGTTTGAATTATCTAGTGATAGAAATGACATAAGTGAAATTGTTGAGCGCGCGTTAGCGCTTACAAGTGAAAGCGGAAATGTCAGCTTACCTGTAAAATCTTCTTTACCTTATACTGGCATCGCCATTTTGCTATGCACTATCATTTTGTATAGTATTTTTTTGTTTGCTAAATATTTAAGAGCGTTTTATATCGAAAGCCGAATCGATAAATTGTCTGGGTTTTATCGTAAAGATGGTTTTATCAATAATAAGCTCTTGGTATCGTCTATCTGTTTGATTGATATTGATCATTTTAAGAAAATCAATGATATCTATGGCCATGCTGTCGGAGATGTAGTGATTACCGAAGTTGCTAATAGATTGAAATTATCAATGCGAGCCTCTGATCTTGCTATCCGCTGGGGTGGCGAAGAGTTTGTCATTATCTTTAATGGTAAACTTACGTTTGAGCAATTTAATCTCAAAGCCAATCAATTATTAAGCGTAATAAATAGTGAAAAGATAAACCATATCGAAGTGACAATATCCATTGGTGCGCTTCACTCTGAGTCACAAATGCCGTTGAAGGAAGCGTTTCATACGGCTGATAAGGCTCTTTATCAGTCTAAGAATTCAGGGCGCAACCAAGTCACTATTTATCAGCTTTAATGCTTGGATTGCCTTAGAGGCATAGTGGTTTTGCTGCAAGCTCAATCCATGCCTCTCATGCTCATTTTTGTTAGGGTCGCAACACAGTAAGCTTTATCATTTTTATTAGAAAATCCTGAGCATAGCTGCGATTAGTTAATCGTGGCTAACACCCAAGTTTATCCCTGCCTAACTTCCCCCTGCGAACCTAGACAAACTCTTGCCATTCATGACTCGTTAACGTCTAATGCTAGTGGTGTTACTGAATGGCTACTCCTCGTTAACAATTCGCCTCATTAATTCATGCCGGCAGTGGCTCATTTAGATAATCCTGGGAGCTGAATTTACGCTTGGCCACGATTTTGACCTTAAGCTGTTTAATTACAGATGATGAAAGGATGCATACATGCAGCAAATAATACCTTCGTTAAATTATCACTCGCCGTTGCCGCGGGCCTGTTGGCGGGGTGCAGCAAACCTGCCACCGAGCATCAAGTTAATGCTTCTGCCATTGAAGCTCCTAAGGCCATAGCTAATCCTTATGAGTTACAGCAAACCTTATATTTCGGCGGCGATATCATCGCTATGGCTGGTGATACTCCTGTCTATGCCGAAGCGTTGGTGCAGCGCGAAGGCAAAATTATTTTTGTGGGTAGTAAAGCGGATGCCTTAGCTACCTATGGCGGTAAGGCTCAAGAGGTTGATCTTAAGGGCAAGACGTTATTACCTAGCTTTATTGATTCTCATAGCCACTACATTAATGCCTTGTCGGTGGCCAGTCAGGTAAAGTTGTACGCGCCGCCCGCAGGCCCAGGTAAAGATGTGCCCACCATCATCAGCGAAATCCAACAATTCGTGAAGCGCAATAACATCCCCGAAGGCGTGATGATTATGGGCTACGGTTATGATGATACTGTTATGCCAGAGGGTCGTCTTTTGAATTGTGACGATTTAGATGCTGCCTTCCCGAGCAACCCGGTGCGCATTGATCACGTGTCTATGCATGGCGCTGTGATGAATAGCCTAGCATTAAAGCAGTTTGGCATTGATACTAATACCAAAACGCCTGCAGGTGGCATTATTGTGCGTAAGCCTGGCACCAATGAACCTTGGGGCCTCATCATGGAAACCGCTTTCTTACCCGTGTTTGAAAACGCGGCGCCACTAACGCTTGAGCAAGAAATTACCGGCACTAAGGCCGCGCAGTTATTGTATGCCTCAGAAGATTACGACTGCGCAAGAAGGCGCTAGCCATTTTCCGCAACTACAAACGATTCAACGTGCCACTGATGCTGGTGTCAATCTGATTGATGTCGTCGCTTTCCCTTTTATTACCGATCTTGATAAGACGTTAGTTGCTTATCCGGTTGAATCTTGGGGTAAATATAACAGCGACTTTAAAATTGGTGGCGTTAAAATATCCATTGATGGCTCACCGCAAGGGTGCACAGCCGCCTTTACTACGCTTATTTAACCGGTGGCCCTAGTGGTGAAGAGAACTGGAAGGGTGAACTGTTTGCTCCACAAGACACCATTAATCAGGGACTGAAAAAAGTGTACGCGCTTGATGTGCCCGTGCTGTTTCACGTTACTGGGGATGCCGCCATTGACTCCTTAATCACGGCTCATGAATTTGCGGCCAGCGATGACTTAGCCAAGCCGCGTAATGTTACGGCTATTCATGCGCAGTTTACTCGTAAAGATCAGATAGCTAAGTTTGTTCAGTACGGTATTAGGCCATCATTTTATAGCTTACATACTTATTATTTTGCTGAGACGCACATAAAGAATCGCGGTCAAGAGCAAGCCATGTATATCAGCCCGATGCGTGATGCTATTGATGCGGGATTACACCCAACCAACCATACAGATTTTGTGGTCACGCCATTAAATCAAATGTTTATGTTGTGGACTGCTGTGAATCGTATTTCGCGCGCTGGCGCTGAAATACGCATAGATCAAAGTGTGACGCCTTATGAAGGACTCAAGACCATGACCTTATGGGCGGCTGAGCAATTAGCAGCGCAAGACTCAAAAGGCACGCTGGAAGTTGGCAAGCTTGCTGACTAAGTGATTTTGGATGCTAATCCGCTCAAGGTTGATAAAACTGCGATTAAAGATATTAAGATGGTGGAAACCATTAAAGCGGGTAAATCTATCTATCAAGCTCAATAAGCCTAAGAAAATTACGGCTTGGTATAGTGTTTGTTTCGTCAGTGCGTAATCAATATCTTAAAAATCCGCTATTTTAGCGGTTTTTTATTGTCTGGCGAATGCTATTTCTAGGCGTCTTCATCCCGCAAGTTGACAGGCTTTAGACTAAGACTAACACTCAAGATTAATCAATATTGACAGTGACTTTGCGATAAATAGCACGGTTAAGGTTATAATAAATAACGCAATAAGCAATAACGCAATAAACAGTGTCATAGATTAGATAACAGCAGTGCTAAGCCTGCAATGCCAACATCAGAGCCAACACAGCACCAGCGCCGCTTAACTCAAGTTTTAGCCGTGCGTTGGGAGTTACTGCCCAATCCCGTCTAGGCTGTAAGTAGCTAAGGGCGCTAAGCCTGGGTTTTACTCTTAAGCATCAATCAATAAGGAATGCCCGTGAATACGCTATTAATTGGAAAAGGTGACCAAACTGTGTACTTAACCCTTAAGTATGCTAATCGTCATGGGTTAATTGCTGGCGCCACGGGCACAGGCAAAACAGTATCCTTGATGAGCCTAGTGGAAGGTTTTTCGCGCCAAGGTGTACCGGTTTTTATCACAGATGTAAAAGGCGATATTTCAGGGCTTGCGGTGGCGGGTACTGCTAATGACAAACTGCTTCAGAGAGTTGCCGATATTGGGGTTGAGAATTATCACAATGAAGCCAATCCCGTGGTGGTATGGGATTTAGCGGGGCAACAAGGGCATCCACTGCGCACCACCATTAGCGACATGGGGCCGACGTTACTCAGTCGCATGTTAGAGCTTAACGACACTCAAAGTGGGGTGTTGGATATAGTGTTTCAATTGGCTGACGATCAAGGATTGTTGCTGCTCGACTTAGATGATTTGCGTGCCTTGCTGACTTTTGTCGCCGATGATCGCAAGCAAATCTCGGCCAAATATGGCTTGGTTAGCGCGCAAACATTGGCGGCTATTCAGCGCGAAGTTTTGGGGTTAGAGCGCGATGGCGGTAAGGACTTTTTCGGTGAGCCGGCATTAGTGCTAGAAGATTTAATGCGAACTAATTTGCAGGGGCGGGGCGTGATTAACTTACTCGCCGCCAATAAATTGATTTTAACGCCACGATTGTATTCGAGTTTTTTACTTTGGATCTTGTCTGAATTATTTGAGAATCTGCCAGAAGTCGGCGACATGGATAAACCCAAATTAGTGTTTGTTATTGATGAAGCTCATTTACTGTTTGAAGGCTGCCCACCGAGTTTATTAAAGCGGGTGGAGCAAATTATGCGGCTTATCCGCTCTAAAGGCGTAGGCGTTTATTTTTGCTCACAATTTCCTGATGATGTTCCCAGCGAAATTCTAGGCCAATTAGGTAATCGCATTCAACATGCCTTGCGTGCTTATACGCCGCGGGATCAAAAAGCGGTTAAGACCGCCGCCGAAACCTTTGTGCCCAATCCTAAACTTGTCGTCAGTGAGGTGATATCGCAGCTTGGTGTGGGTGAAGCCCTAGTGTCTATGTTGGCGGATAAAGGCGTACCCACTATGGTTGAGCGCGCGATCATAGCCCCGCCACGCTGCCGCATGGGGGCCGCGACGGCTGCAGAGTTACAACAAATTCGTAGTCAAAGTCCGATTGGCAGCAAATACGATAATGCCATTAACCGTGAATCGGCTTACGAATTACTTAATCGGCGTGCAGATAATGCTCTCTCTAGCGCCAGCGCTAATAATCCTGCCAATGCTAGTATTGCAACCGCTCAACGCTCGCCATCAACGACTGACTCAGCGGCATCAACTAAAGATGAGCCTGGTTGGTTTAGTGAGCTTATTTTTGGCAATAGTCGCCGTCAAGGCTTAGCCGAAACCTTAACTAAACAGGCAGCGCGCACTGTGGGCAGTCAGTTAGGTAAACAAATTTTACGCGGCATTTTAGGCGGAATTTTAGGTAAAACGGGTAAACGCTAGCGCTTGATTTGTATAAATAGATGGAATGAGTGCTTGAATGCTTATGTGAAATGACTAGTGGAATGGCTGTTTGATTTGACTCAAGGGACTTGGTTTAACGCTCAGCTTGGTATTCATCCAAGCTGAGCGTTAAGTGCTACTGCTAAATGTCAATGCTACATAGGTAATGCCGCATTATTAGTGCTAAAGCAAGTTAGCTTAAGCTCATAAACAAACCAGCAATGGTAGCTGCCATCAGGTTTGACAATACACCCGCCGCTAACGCTTTAAAACCAAGAGTGGCAATTTCAGAGCGGCGCTCAGGCACTAAGCCGCCAATGCCGGCAATGGCAATCGCCACAGTACCGAAGTTAGCAAAACCGCACAGGGCAAAGGATAAAATCACCTGAGTACGCTCAGACATCGGCATGCCAGTCGCGGCCACTATGGCATCACCGCTTAAATATGGGGCTAAGTTGATATAGGCAAAGAATTCATTAATAACGATTTTCTGGCCGATAAATGAACCCGCAAGCATGGCTTCATCCCAAGAGACACCCATCAAGAGCGCAATTGGCGCAAACAGATAGCCTAGAATTTGCTGCAGAGTTAAGTTATCAATACCAAACCAGCCGCCAATACCGCCAAGCATACCGTTTAGCAGTGCCACTAAGCTCACAAACGAAAACAGCATAGCGCCAACGGCAAGAGCAAGGGATAAGCCATTCATGGTGCCTGAGGTGGCTGCATCGATAATATTGCGTGGCTGCTCATCTTGCTCAGTCAGTTGCAGCGGTTCATCGTTAAAGGGCTCTGTGTGTGGGATAAGCAGTTTGGCAAATAATAACCCGCCTGGCGCTGCCATCAGGGATGCTGCCAACAGATATTCCATCTTAATACCCAGCTGCGCATAACCTGCCAACATAGTGCCGGCAATTGAGGCTAAACCGCCGCACATCACTGCAAATAATTCAGAGCGAGTCATCTTAGGGATATAAGGTTTGATCAATAATGGCGCTTCTGTGACCCCTAAAAAGATATTGGCACTGGCTGACATAGATTCAGCTTTACTGGTGTTTAATAATTTTTGTAAGGCGCCACCAACGATAGCGACAACTTTTTGCATTATGCCAAGGTAATAGAGTACGGCTGATAACGCCGCAAAAAATACCATAATTGGTAATACTCTAAAGGCAATAACAAAACCACCGGCACCAAAGAGTTCAAACATTTTATCGCTGACTAAGCCGCCAAACATAAATGACATACCATCATTGCTGTAACCTATGACAGTAGATACGGCGCTCGCCATGGAAAATAGCACTGACTGACCCACAGAGGAATAAATGACAAATCCGCCAAGGATAAACTGCAATAAAAAAGCAATACCAACCGTGCGGTAGTTAATCGCTTTACGGTTTTCTGAGGCAATAAAAGCCACAGCCAGCAAAGTAATGATGCCAACAATACTAATTAAAATATGCATTTAATTTATCTACAATTAAAAGTGAAACCAAAGGGGGGCAATCCCTGAATAAATGCCTTAGCTGAATTCAGCGCATGGTAATTAATCATGGATTGCCGATGTAATGGGATGACTAAGTATGACGTAAATGAGTCACGCTATTAATTAGCGGTAATTACCGCATCAATCACATTCAGAATAAAGTGCTGACAATCTATCGCCGTTTGTGGCTCAAAATCTTGATCATGCTGATCGGTATTAGATAATACTCGAATACTGACAAACGGAATTTTGTAGGCTTCGGCCACCATAGCGGCTGCTGATGTTTCCATTTCTTCAACGGCGGTGCCAAAGGTATTATGGAACCAATTGATTCTATCTAACTCGCGATTCCATTCATCTCCAGTACCAATAATTCCCGTCACTACTTTGCCCTTGGTGTAAGTTGGGGCAAGTGATTGCGCCAGTGCCACTAATGCAGGGTCGGCGTTAAAGTGATTATGTTTCACCACATCACCGTTCTCACGCAGGTACATGGTCATATCAAAATTGTGCCAGCGGGTAGGGTGAATACCTTCGCCAGGTTTAGTGAAGTCAGTTTTATACGAACCCATATTAAAGCTGCGTTCACCAATCACTATATCGCCACGGAATAACTGAGGATCATGGCCGCCAGCCGTGCCTTGGTTAATGATGCACTTAGGGCGAAAATGCTCTATCGCTAAAGTGGTTGCCGCGGCGGCATTAGCTAAACCAATTTCTGTGCGGGAAACGATGACAGGATATTGATTAATTTCGCCTTGCCAAAACGTCCATGAGCCAAAGGTGGTGACTGTCACCTTATCTAGGGCTGCAATCAAGGTATCCACTTCGATATCCATCGCCCCTTGGATCAAAATCGGTGGCAATTGATTATCGGATAACAGTTGTTCAGTAGTAGGCATGAGGATATATATATTCAACATGGAAAGTGCGTGGATCTTAACAATCGTTAACCTTAGCGACAACCTATACAGTAGTTATCTAATTGGGGGGGCTTGTTAATAATAGCGATCGATTAATCACTATGACTTAGACGGTTATCGCTAATAGTCTTGTTTACTAATGACATTGGTGGCGTTGATTAAATGTTTGAAATAACACTGAGGTTACAACCTTGTTATTTGAGAACACAGTTTCCAATATTAGCGACTAATCATGTAGTAAAGGTGTATTGTTAGTGTTCGATTGCCGTATGCTAATTGTGCAATAAAAATGCGCCCAACAAGATTAAATACTGTCATTCAGTGTAAGCGTGATAATGAATGTTGAAGATAGGTAAATTAGAATGAGTGGTGGTTTATTATACATCTAACCGCTGGTTTTAGTTGTAAGCGTAAGTGCGAATTTAAGTGTGAGTTTAGGTACAAATCTAAGCGTGGTTGATAGCGCCAATTTAAAGGTGAATTGAGGTGGAAATAGAAGTATCAATAACAGCCGTGGAAACTTTTTGATGAGTGGATTAGCTAATTTATCTTCAATAATAAGCGACCTTAAATAAGGCCGCTTATTATATTCATATCAAGAGCTATGGGCTCGTGTTAAGCCTTATGCTTAATCAGCTTGGGTTATTGACCGAAAGAATAGGTCTTTAAGAACTGAATGCCGTTATTAATATCCGGGGTGAAAATTCGATCTCTTTCCACAAATGGTACAACCTTACGGTACTGCTCCATTAATTGACCAGTGCCTTGCCCAAGCTCTTTATCATGATCACGCACGCGCATTTCCATGGCTTGAGTGGTATGCAGCACTTCGTAGGCATAAATTTCATAACCAATATTTGCCATCTTCTCTACGCGATTAGCGATTAAGTTAACGTTGCTAAAGGTCTCTTCAATACCAATTGAAGTCGGAATGCCATACAGAGTAGCGCTATTGGTCAAGGTCATGGCTTCGGCATAAATTCCTGACATAGATTGCGCTATGTTAGCAAAACCATCTCCGCCGACGTTTTCTTTTGCTACCAGATAAGTCGGTAAATGGGTACGGTGGCCATCATCTAACTGAGTGGTACGCCATGCCGAAATATGAATGACTTGCGCAAGAGCGCGCCCAAGCGATTCCATTTGAATGGCTAATTGAGTGTTGTCAAAATTGGCCCCTGAATTAACGAATACATTGTCATCACCTACGCGCAAAGCATTGACCGCTGGCATATCACTGTACCATAAATCGTCACGCGCCAGCGTATTCACAATCGGGTTATCTGTGGTGTGGTTGATGGCGGTATTGAGTAACTCTTTGGCTTGACGCAATTCTTCCATCGCGGCCGCTAAGATATAACCCGATGAACGGAATGACAGCGGATCTTGCAGGCCTCGTTCGCTATCCAGTTGCCATAAATACGAGCCTTTGAGTGCGTTTAAAATTGCTTCGCTGGCTTCGTGGCCTTGTGGCCAGCCTTTTGTATCAACGGTATGCCACAAGAAAGGGGAAATATTACCATTCAATGCCTCAAGAGATGAAGCAATGACTATTGGGGTCAGATCCAGTAAATGCTCGACTTTTTTCAGCGCTGCAATATTTTGCGCTTCAGCGACGTTACCGTTAGATAAGATTGAAATGCCATCTAAACCAAAAGGTCGATACGGCTTAAGTTTTAGTTCGCTGCGCACTTCTGCCGATGGGCGACGTTGCCCTTGATACATTACGTCCCATTCACCCATTAAGGCTAAGCCGATATGCGTGGCAAGACTTAAATCATTGGCACCAGATGAACCGCGCCCCGGAATGAGCGGGGTGACATCGGCGTTAATGTAATCCATAAACGCCTGTGCGCCTTCCGCGCTCATAGCCGTATAACCCGCAGCCATTTGATTGAGACGAATAACCATGGCCATTTTCGATTCACGTTCAGTTAAAAATGGCTCAACACCTGCCGCTTGAATACGCATTTGGCGCTCATTAAACTCTAACGAAGCGGTGCGATTAGGCTCATCTTCCACTGACGAACCCGCGACGCGTTGACCTTTAAGAGCGCCATAGTTGACGGTTAAGCCATAAATAGATCGCCCATCGGCCGCGGCTTGAATTGGCGCCTTATAAGAGGCATCAATCCTCTGCCACCCCTCTTTAGAAATGGTAACATCTTCACCTGGTTGGGATATTTCCCACAGTTTATCAACGCTCAATGAGCGCCCATCCAAGGTATGAGTGGCCGCATTCACGGATAAAGGTAAACTCGCAGCAATCAGTAATGCCAATAGTTTTTTGTTCATGGTTAATTCTCAAATGGCTGGAATATTTATTTCAGATTGTTAAATTCGACTTTATGGCAGTCAGAGCAAATGTCTTTTGACGGTTTATGTTCTGAGTGACACACAGTGCATTCCAGTAAGTCCTCATAATGATGAGAATTGTGGGGATTCTTATCAAAACGATTAGGCAGAGTAGGGATGTCATGCATGCCGCCATGACAATCAATACAAGCTTGAGCACTTGGGCGTTCAAATGCGCCTTTAGTGGTATGGCAAGTGCGACAATTCATCTCGCTGCCAAGGGCTTGAATGTGATGATCTTTAATCGTCGGCTTAGCGGCAAACGCGCTGCAAGATAACAAGGTTGCTAATAAGGCAACGGCAAAAGAAGTTTTCATTATGAGTTCGCCTTATAGTTCGCGGCGCTTCTGCCGGCAATTTGACCAAACACTAAACCATCGACGGACGAACAGCCGCCTAATCTATCCATACCGTGAGTACCGCCAGCGACTTCGCCTGCTGCAAATAGACCTTTAATTGGTTCACACGTCGTGGCATCGATCACTTCTGCGTTCGGGGTAATACCGACGCCGCCCATGCAATAATGCAATTTCGGTGACAAACGCAGTGAATAGAAAGGCGCAACTAATTCAGTGCGTCTATCCAGTGGTTTATTAAATGGATCCGGCTTGCCAGCTACAATTTCGTTCCAATCAGCAATCGATGCTGTTAATGCCGCTTCATCGACGCCATGACGCTTGGCCAGTTCAGCCACAGAGTCTGATTTAAACACGGCGCCATCGCGATAAGCACCCGCAAAACCTTCGGCGCGTTTGGTTGTAGCCTCACTACAAAAAGTAAACGGATAGTTAGGTTGCTCTGCCGTGCCTTTTTCTAACACGACTAACTGAGCTTCTGCGCGGGTGCGGCGGTCAGCCAATTCATTCATAAAGCGCTTGCCGGTTTTAGGATCGATGGCTATGCCTTCACTAAAGGCATAATCGGCAAAGAAGGAGGCAGGTCCAGCGCCGCGCTCATCCGGTGTGGCCCATGGGCCTAATTGATACATATCTAGCATGATAGGCAGCGAGCCGACTTCGAGCAGTGATTTAATCATGCCTGCAGTGGCGCCAGGGTGCGCAGTTGCTTCTAAATGGGCATAAATTGGCATAGTGGTTTTAACAAATTTCTTATCTTGGCCCCAACCACCGGTAGCGACGACTACGCCATGGCGTGACTTATAGGTCTTTTCGCCTTTAAATTTTCCGGCGTAAAAATCAAATTTTTCTTGAACTGCAACACCTGTCATCGCCTTGTTATCATCACGCAGCAGTTTGGTGACTTGAGTGCGGTTTTGAAACTGCACACCTTTATCACGCAAATACTTATGCATAGGCACAACGATACCGCCGCCAGAAGCATTGGCTGGAATATGCGCTCTTGGCGCGCTATGCCCACCTAAGCGAATAATTTTATCTTTAAACTCAACGCCGCAACCAATCAGCATGTCATAGACGGTATGTGCTTCATTAGCCATGGTTTTACATAATTCTGGATGATTAAAACCGCGACCGGCTTTCATCATGTCTTGGATCATTAACTCTGGAGAGTCTTCAATACCGAGTTGTTTCTGTAATTTGGTATTGGGCATACACGCAAGGCCGCCACAAATGGCTGAGTTTCCGCCCCAGGTTTCCATTTTTTCTAACACTAAAATATTCTTTAACCCAGCTTGGTTGGCAGAATAGGCCGCGGCTAAACCGGCGAAACCACTACCGACAATAATTAAATCGTACTCGCGATCCCAATTATCTGCGGCTGTTACTGCCGATGACGAAAATGGTATGGCAATTGCTGCGCTGAACCCTAGGCTTTTGGCGAGAAACGCTCTTCTTTTCATTATTATCTCACTAAATAAGTTAATTTCAGTTTTCAACAGGATAATATTCATCAAGCAGTGCTTAGTTTGTGATATTGGTCTGATATATCTCGGTATATTAATTTACAATACCTGCTATTGTGGCTATGTTTTCGCGATGAATGCGCTGATATGGCGCTAATTAATCCGAGTTATTTAGTTCGCGAAATAAAGGCAAAAATTCATAGCTTTGAATGTAATCTCAAAATTATATAAATATTGACGCAGAGCACAAAAACCATGCTTAAGAATACCTGTATCCATCATTTCTATTACGCGGCTAAATTTTCATCTTTCTCTAAAGCCGCTAGCTTTTTAAAAACCACTCAACCCAGTATTAGCTCAAGTATTATTTCGCTTGAAAAACAAATAGGCACAAAATTATTTGAGCGCCAAAGCCATGGTGTCAGATTAACGCAAGCGGGCAGTGACATTTTTGCTAAGGCTGAAAGTGTGGTGTTATCTATTAATGAGATGAATGCCGCATTATCGCAATCCGATAGACAAGCTGTAGTAAAAATAGCCACTCAGCCGAGATTGTATGAAAAATATTTATCCGCCAAATTAACCTCAGAATTTATTGAAGAGTTTTTTATTCAAATCCATACCGGTGAATTAGCAACGTTAAAAGAATGGATGGATGCTGGCGAGGTAGATGTAATTATTACTGAAGGTATATTTAACCATCATCCAATATTTGAACCCGTGGCTGAATTAGATAATCTTAAATTTTTTTGGGCAAAAAAAAGAGGTATGGAATTTAGCTCACCTATTCCTACCTTTGTGCACTCTGAAGTCTGGAATCATTGGCATGACTTAGCAGCATGCATGTATAACAATCCTGACTTTCGCAAAGTGATGGTGATAGATACACCAGATTTTTCGTGTAAATTAATTGAACGCGGTATGGGAATTGGCTTATTGCCAGAAGCGATTATTTTTTCACATGAGATGTTAGAAAAATGCACCGGGCCGACCCCTGGTAATATTGATGGCCCGATTGCCTGTTATGTTAACCGCGAGCGTAAACACGAGTTACATAATATTGGGCTGATAGATAGAATAGTTTCAAAAATTAGTTAGCGTGTTTTGCTTATTGGCTCGCTATAAACAATGGCAATTTGCTTGCCGTACCCTTAGTTATGGATAAGGTAGAGGTACACTTGGGCTTAATTATGGCCAAGCTAAACCTGAACCGATAAGCCATCAATCATATCGCTGGCATACTTATTTATATGATTGACGGCGCGTTAGATAAAGTTACTCAGCGCTAAATGCGGCTTCGGCTTTTTCTAATTCTTGCTCGATCTTAAGTTGAGCATACTGCTCTTTTTTCAGCTTGGCTTCTTCAGCAAGCGTGATTTCTCTTTCTTTAAAACTGTGTTTCTCAGTCTTAGTCAGAAACTTATACGCAAGCTTGTTGCCAAGTACGTAGGCAACGACATCTTCGCCTTTCACTCGGCGCTCATCGACGCGTTGTGAAAAACGGGCGTTATCGCGGGCTTTACGTTCAGCGGCGTTTAATTTACTCATAATTTTTCTCCTCATTAGTTAATCACGGTAGTATTTCACTACGCTCAGTTAAACAAATGAGTTGTGTTGCACATTCATAAAGCTGATGGGGGATTCTACCATAAGCTTGCCCTAAATAAGCGGCAAATACCCAGCAGTGCTCGCAACACTCAGATTTAATGCCATAGCGCACTTAAGTGAACTTTTAAGGCTAATGAGTAAAACCCTAGATTTTAAACACACTGAGCCCACTCAATAACCAAAGCGCGTTGCTTCAAAACGGTTCAATAACTTATGGATTAGGTAGCACAGGAGTAGCGTGGCAACTATGGCGATGAGTACGCTGCTGACTCGATATAAGGCACTGAAGATCAAGTCGTTGCCAGGGGTCAGGTATTGGCCAAAGAGAATGCCTAACGTCGTCATGGCACCAAAGCCCACGCCTGAACCATTGGCTTCTTTAACATGTGCCTGGCTAAAGATCATCAAGCCAATCCACAACAGGGGCGCGACTAAGATTAATAATCCTGACCAGTCATAGAGTACCAACTGCACCACGATGCCAAACGATACGCCAAGCAAAGTGCCGATGGCACGTTTGCGCGCATAATCGAGCGCGCCATTCCAATGCATAGGAAACAACAGCAACAAGGTGGTTGCTTGCGCCGACATTGAATCGCGCAAGTCTAATATCTGGAATACCAAAAACGATGCCGTGGCTATTGTTGCGCCCAGTAATGCTTCATGGCGCATTCTATGCGGTGCCTTAGGCCCAGGCTTGTATGCCGTTCTTGGCTCGACATCTGGCCAGAGTGCTGTCATGGCATAAGCGATAATAATTGACAGTACTGTTGCCCAAAAGCTACTGAAAATTAAGTCGTTTAAGTTAGTGCTGGGATAGCTGGCAAAGTGCAACATGATACTGAGGCTTAACACACCGTTGGCGCCAAATAGGAATAAACTGCCACGGGACATGGCTGCAAATCGGTATAGAAAGAGTAAGAATACTAGGGGCGTCATCATGCCGGGATTGCCGCCGAAAAGTCCCGCTAGCAAGCCGACTTCTATACCCGCCATGGCAGATGAAGCCAATAACTGGCGCATGGCGTGCGCGTTCATCACTGGCATCAGCCCGAGTAACAGCATGGGAGTGACAGTGAAAAAGACCCCATAGCTCAAGTCAAACATTTTACACAGAGTAAAACCTAAGGTCGCCCCGGTGGCAATCCGTAAACACTGGCGTAAATCGTTAGCCGTCAATGGGCTATGGCGTAATAACATGCAGGTTGCCTTGTTCTTTGGTGGTATTGATACCAAGGTTTAGGATGTTTAGCGGGCTTAGGCTAGGTTAACACTCGTCGTGCGCTCTATTGCTTGGCATCACTTAAGTACTTACGCGCCGCATAGCGGGCAAATAACTTACAGGCGGCGATGTGCAGCGCGTTAATAAGTGAGTGGCAGTAGCAGTTAATATGCGCCTATCGAGTGCATTAGATATGGCATTAGCCATGTGAATCCTATTTATTTAGACAAGCGATTTAGACAAGCGATTTAGACAAGTCATTTAAGCGAGCCATTAGCTATGCCACTGATTAGGGACTCGCCGTGCTCATCCATTGGTAGTTAGCCGCTAATAGACGTTGCAGTTTACGGCTAATAAACATAGTGCAGCAGACTGATGGCTTTAATCTGCATTTGCGCTAGCAAATTAAATACGCCATTTTCTGGCAGCAATTGCACAGTTGCGCGCGCGCCGGCAGCTAAGCTTGGCATAGCTACGCCCTCTAATTGCAGGTGAATTCTTAAGCGCTGCGCATCACGCACCCAACGATCAGATTCTTGCGGCGCGGCTAAGCGGCCATTAGCATCAAATTGGCCAGCGCTCACGCCGGCATCCACGCTACTTACCTTTGCCAAATATAAATGACCAGGATCACCATCAAACGCAATCAAAGCGCTCGATTCCTCATTGACGCCACGCAGACTCTTTTCACGAAAATCAGCAATAATATCAATCTTTTCGGATACCAAGGCCAACAAAGGTTGGCCGACAGTGGCAAAGCTGCCTACGCCTAACTGCAAGTTAGTCACAATCCCATCTTGATCGGCGCGGATTTGGGTGTAAGACAGATTAAGCTCGGCTTGAGCGAGGTGATTTTGCGCCTGACGCACCTTAAGATTATCTTCGCCATAATTGCCGCGGCTCACTTTAAGTTTTTTTAAACGTGCCTCGGCGGCGAGTAAATTGGCCTGCGCTGTGGCTGCATCACTATCGGCCTGATCCCTTTGCTGCTGCGATACGCCATGGGTGGCATACAAGGTATCTAAGCGTGTCGCCTCGCTGCGCTTTTGGTGAGCGTTAGTTTGATTGGCATTCACGTCCGCTTTAGCCGCCAAGAGTGACGCATCTAATTCGGCATTGTCTTGACGCGCTTGCTCTAAGGCCAATCTGGCTTGTGATACTGCTAACTCATAGGGCGCAGCATCGATTTGAAACAATAAATCGCCCTTAGCCACCGTTTGGTTATTGGTCACGGCTATGGTCTCAATTTTACCGCTAATTTGCGGCGTCACTTTAGTCACGACACGGGTCGCCATGGCTTGCGGCGTCAATGGCATCATGGTATCGGCTAACATGAAGTAGCCAAAAACCATGACAAAGCCAAACATGGATAATTTTACTAAACGGGCAAATTGTTGATCGGGTGACATGTTGTTCTCACTCTCTGATATCTATCGGCTTAGCCAATTTGGCGATGGCATTGTCACTGATAAGGTTAATAATGCGTTCAAACTCACTGAGTTCGTTGGCACTAATGCCAAGCAGTAACTCGCGGCGCACTTGCATTATCCGCACTTCCATTTGCTTTAATACCTCTAAGCCTTCAGGTGTTAAACACACAATCTTGGCCCGTTTATCCTTGTCGCAGCAATGGCGCGCGACTAACCCTTGCTGTTCTAATTGCCCCAAGGTGCGCATTAGTGATGCCAATTCAATCTCTAAGCCATCGGCCAGCGCTTTTTGACTGACCTTGTCACCAAGGCGCAGCAGTTTCCACAATACCGTCCAGCGCGCATGGGTTAATCCCAGCGGCGCCAGCTCGATATCCGCCACGTTGCGCCACAATCTATGCAAACGGCCAAACTGTTCTGCCAGTGATAATTCTTTTAATCGCTCTAATTCATTGGTTTGCATCTTGCTGACTCATTTAGTTAGCGTGCTAAGCATTGTACTTAGTTAGCAGGCTAAGTAAATGCCAGCACAGGCGATAGCGGATTAACAATGGTTTATGTTGACCGTGCAAGTTGATAGGAGTAGGGGGAATAAAAAACCAAATAGCGGTTGGAATAGCAGGGTAAGCTTCATTGCGGCCGCGCTCCAACCAAAGGTATTTAGTCGGTAATCAATGCAATAACCAGCCCAATAGCATTGTGTGGGCACGCAGCCAAAACTCACTCATCACTGTGAGCATTTAGAGACACAACATCGACATTTTGCGTCTTGTTGTAAGCACTTCAACACAGGCTGACTTCCCGCCTATTTCATCGATAGTAGCTTTCAAGTTATTCAAGGAGGCAATGGGTTGGTGACTATTGTTAAAAATCATAATTTTCAGTCAAATAGCCATCCACCTTCACCGCCATCATCGGTTTGTTGCAGCCTTGCTAATCTTTTTGTGGCTAAGTCACTTTTGGTTACTCCAGTGCCAACTGAAAGTGCTGTATGTGGTTGTTTTACAATCAACGGCTGTTTTTTGCTCTACTCACATTTAAACTTTAATATCACAATAAGCTATAAAAGCGCTATAACTTTCTTTACGTTTTTTATGTTCTGAAATAGGAGAAAATATAAAAAAATATGGATTAAAATTCACCTTATCAGTTCGTAAATCACCATTCCAATTTATAAAAGAAGTACTTCTAACTAAAATGTCAGAAAACAATTTATCATTAAGCTCTTTAACTAATGTATTGCATACTGTTGCAGCTTCTTGAATAACAGAGAAATCTAGTTTAATAGGTTTTTCCAAGAAAGAGTGTTCTGGTCTAATTCCATCGGACACTTAATTTTGAGACAGTATGGTCAATAAATTAAGAGGTCGATATGAGTTTAAAAAAATCACATAAAAGTTATCCGCAGACATTCAAAGACGAAGCCGTCTTAATGGTGCTAGAACAGGGCTATAGTATTGCTGAGGCAGCAAAGTCTCTTGGGATTAGCACAAGCCTGCTTTATAACTGGAAGGAAAAACACCAAGCATTGCAACAGGGTATCGCCCTACAAGAATCTGAACGTGATGAGTTAAAGAGATTACGTAGAGAAAACAAAGAACTACGCATGGAGAAAGAAATTCTAAAAAAGGCAAGCGCCTTCTTTGCGAGAGAAATGAAGTAAAATTTCGCTTCATTAAACAGTTATCTAACCAGTTTCCTACTGCGCTGTTATGCCGAGTAATGAGTGTCAGTAAGTCAGGCTATTACGATTGGCATAAACGCCCTGCAAACGTGATAAGTCTTGAAACACTGAAGCTTTATCGCCTTGTTCGAAAGCTATTTAAGCAAAGTCGAGGCAGCTTAGGTAATCGTGAAATGGTGAAGAAATTGCGCAAGGAAGGCTACCAGGTTGGTCGCTATCTCGTTCGTAAAATTATGCACCGCCTTCGACTCAAAGCAACCCAGCGACGGGCTTATAAGGTGACGACACAGCGCAAACACTCTGATGCCGTGGCTAATAACCTGCTAAACATGAACTTTAACCCAGTATCTGTTAATCAGGTTTGGGCAGGTGACGTGACCTATTTAAAGACAGGTGAAGGCTGGATGTATTTGGCGGTGGTGATGGATTTATATTCACGCCGGATTGTGGGGTGGCACATAGACAAACGCATGACCACGGATTTGATATCTAAGGCATTAATGAAAGCTTACAACCTGCGCCGACCGGCAAGAGGGTTGGTATTTCACAGTGACCGAGGCTCGCAATATACCAGTAAGCAATTCGGTAGGCTGCTCTCGAGTTATGGTATCCGAGCCAACATGGGTGATGTTGGCGCGTGTTGGGATAATGCCGTTGTTGAGCGTTTCTTTGGTAGCTTAAAACACGATTGGATTTTTAAGGTTAGTCAACCAACAAATGAGTTTATGAAGTCGGATGTGGCCGCTTATATGAGGTATTACAACTTAGAGCGCCTTCATTCAGCTAATAATGATTTATCACCAGTAGAGTTTGAAAATTCTCAACTAAAAGTGTCCAGTTTGAGTTGACCAGTACACATTTCATCTGATGAGTCTTACCAGTACCTCTAGGGCCTACAATTAACTTTGCCCCCACCTGTATTAGTTTTCTTTGGATATTGTTAAAATGTGAGCTTGTTGCAGTCCATTCTTCGAGCTCGTCATCACTTAAGTAGTCAGCCCGCTCCTCATACTCACCGCTATCCAGAAAAGACAGTATATTGTCTTGATCATCCATATTGAACTAGTCCTTTACCTTTTAGATACTAAGCTGTAAAATTTGCGATTTTGAGATTAGCATATAAAGTGTCTGAGTTAAATCAATACTATACGTCTAAACCGATAAGTGACTTACTAGCATCACTTATCGATTTGAAAAATGTCAAAACATGCATCGAACTCAGCGCAGGTGAAGGCGCTCTAGTAGACGCCATACTGGCAAATAGCTGTGATATTGACTTTTTCACAGTTGATATTGACCCCAAAAATGTTCAATACTTAAAACTGAAGTATCCAAGATTTACGCACATTTGCGCTGACGCATTAAGTTTAAGCACTGAAATCAAAAATAAAAAATTTGACTTAGCTGTCTGCAACCCCCCATTTGCACAAGTTAACATAAATGAAAGAATAAAATCTTTGTTTGATGATGAGCTATCTAAAATATTTTCCAATCAAAAAACGATTAGAATGGAAATTGTTTTTTTTGTTGTTAAATTTAAGGATATTAAAGTGTGGAGCAACACTGTCAATAATTGTGCCTGATGTGATCGTCAACTCCGACAGACTGGCAAAATTTAGAAGTTATATTTTTTCAAAATTCACACTAATTAGCTTAGTCGAGTGCAAGCATAGAAGCTTCAAGAAAACAGAAGCTAAAACTTTTATAGTAAATATAAAAAACTCGAAACCAAAAGCTGAAAAGTATTCTTATATTCACTACTATTTTTTAGATAGTAAAATACATGAAGATAAAAGTGAGATTGAGGGTTTATATGAAAACTCTATGCCAACAAAAAGTATAAGGTTTAAAATATTTAGAGGGAAAAACTCAAGTAAAGAATGCCGAGGTTTAGATGAAAGTTTTTACCACACATCAGTTAAAATAAAAGATTTTTCAATTTTGAGTTTCGACGAAAGCATCAATGAATCAAACAAACATTTCTACGCAATAGCAGGTGATATATTAATAAGTCGAGTAGGTAGGGATGTCGGTAAAACCACTTACTTCAACTCGGGTAGAATAATAATTAGTGACTGTATCATTGCGATAAGGTTTAGTAACAACATTGATAGCAATACGTTTATGACAATGTGGAAGCGTAAAAAAGAACAGTGGTTAGTTAAAAACTCAAAAGGGACTTGTGCTAGGCACATATCAATAAAGAACATTTCAAAATTTATTGATGAAAATCTGTAGCAACTATAGATTAAAGCAAACAAGGGTATCCAAGATTAACTAATGTGATTTGGCATCCTCTATTAGTCTGAATGACAATGTCGCTGTTGGGGCTTTGTTATGCCGCGTCCCAGAAGAACGTAAATTAGTGTTGCAGACACACCTTTCTACCATTGCTGTAGTTGTGTCGTTAGCCGCGCCTTTCTTTGCGATATTGATACATCTATTCTAGGAAAACTATGACCATAGTCGTAGTTGGGTTGAGTTACTGCTGTTTGAACTCGACGCTGTATTTGTTATTGGTGTGGATATTTCAGTTTTTACATAAACAACATTATTACTAAAGGCGGCGACAACGGACTTACTGCTGAAGGTGGTGATAGTTTTTTTAATTACATAACGCGGGATTGAGATGATTATTGGACTCTTGATGTTGCTGGTACCCGTCATTATTTACTTGGCGACATTACGCCGCTCTTTCCGATTAAAACCCGTACTGGGCCTAGTGTATCGAGCCGGAGGCGCAATACTTGTGGTTCTTGGTGGGGCAATGTCTTGCTACTTTGCCGCCTTCGGCGGAGATCAAGGTGGCATTACTGCCTTCTTTGTGCAAATGGGCGTCATAGTGCTTTATGGCGCGCTGGCGCTTGTTTTGGTCATCACCAATTACTTAATGCAAACACGCGAGCAAGCCTAAGTTCACAAACGGCTATGATGTCACTAGATTTACGTAATTACTGATGGTGGCAGCGAATGGATTAATTGGCTCTGGTAACGCTGGCACTTTTTGACTGAACTTCAGGCGTTGCCTGTACCTTTGGCTGTACATTGAAGCGCTTACTTTGAACACCTTTACGAATATCGCTATCTAATGGTTTGGTTTTGGCTCGGGTGACTTTGGTGGTGCCATTTCGGCGGCGCTGTCAGTTTTCGGCACTGCATCTGTTTCTGTTTCTGCTTCTGTTTCTGTTTCAATATCTACAGCAGTTTTTGGCACAGGTTTCAATTGTAACCTTTGTTGTAAATGCAGTTTAAGCTCGGTGGCTAATTGCGCGTTGGTTCCGGTTGTGGGCTTAGTTTCTGATTGCGTAGCAGGCTTAGTTTCTGCCTTATCTACCTGCTCACTATCTAGTCGTTCACTAGCTACCCGCTCACTGTGTTGTTCGCTTACCGGCTGAGTTGCCTGTTCACTGACTGGCAGATTTTCCTGCTTGTTGATGGGTATTTTGGCAGGGGTTGCCACCTCTTTTGCTGTGTCGATGATATCGCTAGCTTGGGATTGCATGACTGGCGTTTGTACGGCTTCAATCTCAATATCTGTTTGAGGCGCGCTTGCGGGCGCAAGCGACGGCTCGGCAATGGGCGTGGTCTCTGTCGTTAAATCTTTCGTTACTGTTGGCGCCAGTTCCGTTGCCTCGGTTGTTAGCTCGATGGCCTTGTTTGTTAGCGTGCTAGTGGCTGCATCATCAGTGGTTTCAAGAGGCTCGGCCACGGCTTCTATAGCAGCATCCACTGCGGTATGCAGTTCAGTGGTGATAGCATCGGCTGGCAATTCATTATTATATAAATCAATCATATTCATGACTTCGGCTAAGGCATTGGAGTGATCTTGAGTCAAAATACCATTGTGGCCCGAGACAATCTCATCAGATACCGCCAGCACCCATACGGCTTGTTTGTTGGCATCTGGGCAGGTTTGCACTGTGCGCCGCGCTTGCAGGCGCGCGCGAATCTTCCAGCCAGATTGCGGCAAAATCATCATGCAGCCTGGTATTTGATCATGAGCCAGTAGGGCCGACGGCATTGAGATAGGTTTATCGCAATTGCCGCCCGAACACTTATCAATATCATGAGTAATAGCCCACGAATTACCTAAGGCGCGCTCGCCATCTTTAATGTAATTAAAGGCTTCTTTCACGGCAAAATCGCCTTTGGATTGCAGTACCACCATGCTAGGTTTTTGGCCGTCTACGCTTAATAAGGTGTCTAATGGCCGATAGTCTTTGGCGGCCACGGCTGGGTTTAATAGTAAGAATAAATTAGGGTTATCTTGCTGATTATCAATGGCCGTTTTAATCCTGTCTTTACTGGCATGCAGCACCATAGCGCCGCCTAAACTGTGGCCAATAACGCTATAGCGGCGCAATGTATTGGCGGCCACTAACGCATCAAGCTTGTCTAATAACTGTGATAACCCTTGTTTACCTATGAGTTTGGCCACGCCTTTGCGCTGCAATATGGTGGGAAAATCCAATGGCTCAATCCAGCTAGTAGCATCGGTGGAACCATCCAGCCAAAATGGGTCAACTGAATCGCCGCGCCAGCCTATGTATACACCGATTAAGTTGCGCTTAGGGTCGGCGGCAACCATTTGCTGATAAAACTGCTCAAAGGCCACAAAATTATCATCATTAGGCTCGGCGCTATGATGCCAGCCATGGACAAATATCAATAACTCAGGCGGCGCACTCGGATTAGGGGCGGCGATACGCGCCGCTAGCCCTTGCCACTGGTTATCATCATGGGCTTGGCCTTGGTCATTAAATTCAATGACATGAAAGTTTTGTTTGGCAATATCAGGCGCGGGGAGGTGGTAAGCCTTATCTGGGATCACCGGAAAAAACATACAAAGCAACAATAAGAGTACGACTAGCAACTTGTACTGGGTAAATTTTTTCAGGCTCATCTAAGTCTACATCATTTATGGCCACGCTCGGCCAACGGCAGGGCTGCTAGGCAGCCAAAGTGGCCAAATTATACGCGAACCCCACCAGCCCAGCTAGAGGCTAATTCTCTGATAATTTAACATTTTTAAAATTAACTACTTACAAGTGTAAAGCGCCTTTTATGCGTCACATATAGGCCTAACCCTTGGTGACATAGCATTTCAAGTCCTAATGGCCTTCGACATTAGTCTAAGTTGGCTTAGGAGTAAGTGAATTAATTTACGTTAAAAATGATACTAATTCATTAGAAAACATAACATTAGTTGAAACTGCTTGTTTGGCGCAACCAACTCATAGACTAAGGTCTTGATTGAGGCATGTTGCTCACTTGTTAGATTGGAGATGAACTTTGAATACAACAAGGGAGTCACTATGGCTTTTGAAAATAATGATAGGGCAAAAGGCTACTGGAATGAGAATCTCAAACTAGTGCTAAGTTTGCTGGCGATTTGGTTCGTGGTGTCCTACGTGTTCGGCATCATGTTAGTCGATACCTTAAATCAAGTGCAGTTCATGGGCTTTAAGTTAGGCTTCTGGTTTGCACAGCAAGGCGCCATGTACGTGTTTGTCGTGCTGATTTTTGTGTACGCAGCCATGGCCAATAACCTCGATAAAAAATATAACGTGCAAGAAGACTGAGGACGACACCATGGATTTAAAAACCTTAACTTATCTGATTGTCGGCGGCTCGTTTGCGCTGTATATCGCGATTGCGATTTGGGCGCGGGCTGGCTCAACCAAAGAGTTTTACGTGGCGGGTGGCGGCGTGCATCCGATTATGAATGGTGCCGCTACTGCGGCTGACTGGATGTCAGCGGCCTCTTTTATTTCACTCGCGGGTATCGTTTCGTTTGCCGGTTATGACGGCAGTGTGTATCTCATGGGGTGGACTGGTGGTTATGTATTACTGGCCTTGTGTATGGCGCCGTATTTACGCAAGTTTGGTAAATTTACTGTGCCAGATTTCCTCGGTGAGCGTTATTACTCGCAAGCCGCGCGAACTGTGGCTGTGGTTTGTGCCATCTTTATCTGCTTTACCTATATTGCCGGCCAAATGCGCGGCGTCGGGGTCGTGTTCTCGCGCTTCTTAGAAGTTGAAATTGATACCGGTGTCTATATAGGCATGGCGGTGGTGTTCTTTTATGCAGTATTAGGCGGCATGAAAGGCATTACTTATACCCAAGTCGCTCAATATTGCGTAATGATTTTTGCTTATATGGTACCAGCCATTTACATCTCTATTATGATGACTGGCCATGTGTTCCCACAAGTTGGTTTAGGCGCTGAACTTGTCGATGCGGCAGGTAATAGCACTGGCGTGTATTTGCTGGATAAGCTTGATGGTTTATCAGCAGAATTAGGCTTTAACCAATACACTGAGGGTACTAAGTCAACGATTGACGTGATTGCTATCACTGCAGCCTTGATGGTAGGTACTGCAGGTTTACCTCACGTCATTGTCCGCTTTTTCACAGTGCCTAAAGTTAAAGATGCGCGTTCATCAGCGGGCTGGGCGTTACTGATGATAGCTATCATGTACACCACAATTCCAGCATTAGCAGCTTTCTCTCGCGTTAATATGATTGAGACCATTAATGGTCCAGATCAAGCGGGTGTTGTGCATAGCGAAGCGCCAGCGTGGATTAAAAACTGGGAAAAGACAGGTCTTATTTCTTGGGATGATAAAAACGCTGATGGCAAGATGTTCTATGCCAATGGTGAACGTAATGAGATGAAAATCGATAACGACATCATAGTATTAGCTACGCCAGAAATTGCATCACTGCCAGCATGGGTGATTGCACTGGTGGCCGCGGGTGGTATGGCGGCAGCGTTATCAACTTCTGCAGGTTTATTGTTGGTGATTTCAACCTCAGTATCCCATGACTTGTTAAAGAAAAACTTAGCGCCGAATATGTCCGATAAACAAGAGCTGAGGTATGCCCGTATTGCTTCTGCTGTCGGCATTGTGGTGGCAGGCTACTTTGGGGTCAATCCGCCGGGATTTGTCGCGGCGGTCGTAGCGCTCGCCTTCGGTTTAGCGGCTTCGAGTCTGTTCCCTGCAATTATCATGGGTATCTTCTCTAAGACCATGAACAAAGAAGGGGCTATTGCAGGTATGGTGACAGGTCTGACATTTACCTCAGGCTATATCGCTTACTTTAAGTTTATGAACCCAACTCTGAATAATGCTGAACACTGGTTCCTTGGTATTTCGCCAGAGGGCATAGGTATTCTCGGTATGGTAGTTAACTTTACTGTGGCGTTAGTGGTGATGAAAATGACAGCTAAAGTTCCTGCTGAAATTGGTGAGATGATTGAATCTATCCGTTTCCCTAAAGGTGCAGGTGAAGCGCAAGATCACTAATCACAAACTTAAGCACGCAACTTAAGTGTTAGTTTCCAATCGGCGCCTACGGGCGCCTTTTTTTATGCCAATTTGCACTTAAGTCTTATATAAGTGAATTAATGACTTATTTATAGTGAACACACGAGTTATTTACTTGAGTCGCCCATGCCGCTAAATGCCAGTGAATTACAGCCTATCGTCCAGTTTCTTCATGGCTTAGTCCCCTTTGATGGTTTATCCCGTGAATTATGCGAGCAAGTAGCGCGGCGCTTACAAATTCGCTATTACAGCGTTAATCTACGCCATGTGATTTTATCCCCTGACTGCTTAAATCTGCATATAGTTCGCAGCGGCGCCTTTGAAGTGAAAGATGTCCAAGGCGAGTTACTTGATAGGTTAGGTGAGGGCGATTACTTTGGTTTCCCCGCGCTATTATCGGGGGAGCTCAGTGATAACCATGTGGCGATTTTAGAAGATAGCCTAGTGTATGAGCTTGATGGCGATACTTTTAATCAGCTGCAATCTGATAACCGCGATTTCGCTAAGTTTTTCACCCGCGCTTATGCCAAGCGTCTACGCAATCAAGCCAGATTCAAGGCTAAAGATCAAAGTACAACTAGCCGCATTGGCGCCTTAATGGCGCGTCCGGCATTAACCATAGCGCTGCATAGCCAAGTGACGGACGCCGCTAAAGCTATGAGTCAGGCGCGAGTATCCTCTGTGGTGATTACCGATAACGACGCGCTGGTGGGCATAGTCACTGATCGTGATCTGCGTAATCGGGTCTTAGCTCAAGGCTTAGATGGTCGTGTGCCGCTCGCTCTCATCATGACGCCTGCGCCTATTACTATCTCGCCCAATACCTTAGTGTTTGAAGCTATGAGTATTATGAGTGAGCAGCACTTGCATCATTTGCCTGTGGTGGAGCAAGGGCAAGTGGTTGGCATGTTAACTAGTTCAGACATTATTCGCTCGCAAGGCTCACAGCCTTTGCTGTTAATTGGTGAAATAAATCGCCAAACCGCCATAGATAAGCTGATTGTGATAAGTCGGCGCATTCCTGAATTATTGCAAAAATTAATCAGTGCCGATGCCAGAGCCGATGAGATAGGGCGAGTATTAACCTCAGTCACAGATGCGCTGACGCGCCGCTTAATTGAACTTAATTGTGAATTATTAGGCACGCCGCCCATGGCATTTTGCTGGTTAGCTTTTGGATCTCAAGGGCGGCAAGACCAAGTGGCGTGTTCTGATCAAGACAATGCCTTGCTGTTAAGTGATGAACCCGATGCTGCTGCCGCTGAGTATTTCAAAACCTTAAGCGTCAATGTGTGCCGCAGTTTAGATGCCTGTGGTTTTGTGTATTGCCCGGGCGACATTATGGCGCAAAACCCTAAGTGGCGAATGTCACTTAAGTCTTGGCAAGCCCATTTTCGGCAATGGGTCATTAGTCCGCAGCCTAAAGCATTAATGCACGCCAGTATTTTTTTTGATATGCGCTCAGTATATGGACCCGCTGAGCTGTTTAATGAATTGCAAACCAAGGTGCTGGCAGTCACCAAAGGCAATGATATTTTCATAGCGGGTATGGCTGGCAATGCCATACAAACGCGCCCGCCATTAGGTTTCTTTCGTAAATTTGTGCTGGAGCGTGATGGCTCGGAAGTTAAAGGCATGGATTTAAAGCACAGAGGCAATGCTCTCGTGACAGATATTGCTCGGGTGTACGCCTTAAGTGTGGGCTGCACTGAAGTTAATACGGCGAAACGCTTGCAAGCGCTGATGAATCAAGGCGTTATATCACGCCGTTTAGCCCTAGATTTAGCCGATGCCCAAGAGTTTATTGCCCATTTGCGCTTAGCCAATCAAGGTCAGCAATATGCTAAGCAGCAGAGTCTCTCCAATTTTTTAAAACCTGGGGATATTTCAAGCTTAATGCGCCATCAACTGCAAGATGCCTTTAAAGTGGTGGATGATGCGCAAGCTGGCCTGCGCTTAGCGTTTTTACGGAGCTTATAACATGGCATGGTTTCACCAGTGGTTATCCATGGGCTCACCTTGGCAGCGGCGCTATGCCAATACCTTAGAGCGGGCAGCGGCGAGCACCACATCGTGCTTACTAAAAGAGTATTACCACAGCCAAGTGCCCTTAGCGCCTCTGGCTATGGCCGATTTACCTTTGCTCGTGTTTGATTTAGAAATGACTGGACTTGATGCCAATAAAGATCAAATCGTCAGTATCGGCTGGGTGGGAATAGAAAAGGGCAAAATTGCGCTCGCCACAGCGGGCAGCTGCATCTTAGCGATTGATGGTCATATTGGCCAAAGCGCCTGTATTCATGGAATTGTCGATAGTGTCAGTCAAGAGGGCATTAGCTTAAAATCTGGCCTTGAGCAGCTAATTACCGCCGCACACGGGCGCTTGCTGGTGGCGCATCACGCGCCGTTAGATTTAGAGTTTCTGGCCCATCATGGCAAGCAAGTATGGGGCGAGCCCTTATGCTTACATGCCATAGATACACTAACGTTCGAGCAGCAAAGGTTTCAGCTAAGGCAACAAGCCATTGGCAGCGATGATTTACGATTAGGGGCCTGCCGCGCCCGTTATCATTTACCTATTTATCCCGCACATAGCGCATTTATGGACGCATTGGCCTGCGCTGAGCTATTACTTGCTCAGCTTGCTTTTGCCAAACCGACCCAATGGCAGCACTTATTGGTCACGGCTTAAACTCTTTTATATCAAGAGATTGCGCTGTGAGTTATCACTTAGCACAAGCAAGCTTAGCGTTAGCGGCCAATTTGGGTTTCATTTGCACTAGCAGTACGCCGGCAATCACTAAGCTGCCACCGATATAGTGATAAATCCCTAAGCTTTCGTTGAGAATGATGGCTGCTAATATTGCGGCGATAATCGGCATTAAGTTAAAGAATACGCTGGCGCTATCGGCGCCAAGTTTAGCAATACCATTGATCCATGCCCAAGGTGCAATTAACGATGCGCCAATAGCGGCGTACATAATTAATGGCGCCGACTCTTGCGAGATGGCAAGGCTTGGACTCATAAACAATAACGGCGTTAACAACACTACGGCTATCATGCCTTGCATGTAAACCGACTCCCAAGTGGCTAATGGCAGTTGCCAGCGTTTAAGTAGCACACCATAAAGCGCATACACTAAGGCGCTGATCAGCAGCAATAAATCACCCTGGGTCACCCCTATGGACAATTGACTTATGTTGCCGTGACTTAGCATAAATACTAAGCCAAACAATGAGAGCAAGCTGCCAAGAACGGCGAGGGGTGACAGTTTTTGCTTAAGCAAAGGTATGGCTAAAAATAGGCTGAAAATCGGTACCAATGAGGTGATGAGTGCCATATTCGTCGCGCTGGTGGTGGCCGCTGCAAAATACGCCAAGCTTTGGTTAAGCACCATGCCAAGCAGGGCCAATGTGGTTAACTTTGGCAGTAATGGCTTGATTTGATCACGATTACGCCAGACTTTCACTATCACAAATGGCGTTAAGCACACCATGGCAAAAAACCAGCGATAAAAAGCAATGGCTTGAGGATCTATGAGGCCAACGGACAGCTTGTTAACAATGGCGTTGCCAGCCCAAATAGTAACGGCGAGCAAGGGAAATAAATACAACATGAGATACCTAATGCGGCGAGTGTAACCTCGGTATTTGCAAGAGGCGCTATTATCCACGGTCTGATATGATACAAATATCGCTAATCAGCCAAATTGAATGGCTTGACGGCCAGCATCGAACTTGTGTGATCTAAATCACCTTGTTAGTGCGTAATCGCGACTGGCATTGAGTCTTGAGTTTCGCCATCAGCACTTTTTTAGTATTAAGCTGGCAATTAGCATCAGATGCTATTGAGGTTAGAGCCTAGTGAAAACAGTTTACCATCCCCTAAAAATTGCACCTGTAGCCAATGCTGAGATTTTCTTTAATTTTCAGGATTTTTTACCCCATACCGTCACTCCCTGTCATCAGCATGAGTGGGGCCAAGTGCAATTTATCAGCGCTGGCACTATGGAGCTGTATGCCAAGGGGCAAAGGTTAGTTTCACCGTCACAGTTTGCTATTTGGGTACCCGCTGGCGTTGAACATCAAAGCTATACTCGCCGCGGCATTCATTACTGCGCCATGAACATTATTGCCGCTAAGACTGATGTGTTACCGCTTGAACCTTGTTTGCTGGCAATTTCAGATATTACCCAAGCCATTATTAATGATTTGCGCTTACGGCAAATTACCCTAGCCAGTACCGATGCGGATAAGCGCTTAGTGGCAGTGTTAGTCGATGAACTGATTAAAAGCCCAGTCATGCCAGAGTTTTTACCTTCAAGCCAAGATAAATTATTGCAACCTATGTTGGCAGCCTTAGATAGTGAGCCTGCCAACAGCAATAGCATTAAGCAATGGGCCGCATTACTTCATACCAGTGAGCGCACCTTAGCGCGCCGCTGCCAAGAAATATTAGGCATGAGTTTTACTGAGTTAAGGCAGCGCCATAAATTTATCTATTCATTACAGTTATTGCGTGAAGGGCTATCTATCAAGGATGTCGCCTTGATGTTAGGTTATAACCAAACATCACCTTTTATTGTGATGTTTAAGAAATATGCGCAGTCATCGCCAGAGCAATACCGCCGCCAACTTGGGCATGACTAACGGCTTTGCCCCTCATGGATTGTTTATCGAAAGGGAACTTAACTATGACCCTATGCTATCCCATCGCCCTTAGTCCTAGCGAAATGACCAGTGAGCAACGGCCTGTGATGTTAAAGGCTGGCGCTGTGGTGTGTTGCCACGTATTTGGCGTGATTGAGCATAGCGGTATTTATGTGGGTGATGATTGCATTATTGAGCTGCATGGCTCGGGCCTAATTAGACCTGTGTCTCGGGCGCGTTTTTTAGCTCATCGCAGTGGTGAACGTATCTTTTGCGCAACTAATGATATCGGCCAGCTCATTATTGAAACGGCTGCCATAGATGCGGCTATCGCCGCCATTTACCATTATCGCGATTACCATGTCTTTGATAATAATTGCCATCAATTTGTGTGGCAGTGCATTAGTGGCGCAGCGCTAGAGGTTGCTGATTTTATGACGCTTAATCAATTATTAGCGCAGCGAGTCGGCAATAGTATTCATTGGCGCCAAACCCAGTCGCACACTGTCGATTAGGCTGAGTTGGCTTTGGCTTGAGTTGGTTGCGATGAGGCTGTTGCTGGGGGTTGAGGTGGCTTTTTATAAAGTGCCATTTATAACGTGGCAAGTGGATAAGTTGGTCATCAGCCCTGATACCTTGGCAAGCGCATCGAAAGGGCATGATGACAACAATTTACGAATGAATTAGATGTTAACTCGTTAATTTAACTTGCGAATTTGAATTAACATGCCAAAGCGTGGGTTATCAAAGTAATGCAGTTCATTACTGCGCACGCGTCGATTTTGCTTCATTGGGACGGCATAAAGGTAAGGCGAGGGTACAGCGCTTGGCGCATTATTGTCGCTCACACTACCGCTAAATGCTAATGGGTTAGCACTGCTGGTTTCCATTACGCTAGCATCTTGGTTACTAAAGCTATGCACGGCTTCTTGCAAGTTAATCTTCTCGCCTTCAACCCGCAGCACTAAATTGGTTTCGATATAAAGAAAGTGATCTAAATATATCAATAAATTACCATCAAGTTGCCACACATTAGGCTGCAATTGTGGCGCAATACCCATGGGTAGCACTTCGGCTTGGTTGATGACCTGACCATTGCCAGGTGTGATGACGGCGCCGCTTTGCACTTGAGGGCCATCTTGCGCACTATCTTGCACAGTAAGGGTATCAAGGGCTAAATCGCCGCTAGCCATTACTTTATTACCCATAAGATCATACTGACTCGTGAAGTCTCTACCACCAAATAAATGAATTGGGGTTGAACTTGGGCGTGATTGCATGTTTTGGCGCCAGGTGAGATGCAGCAAACCCGCAGTGCCGCGCTCACGGTTAATACTATTTATGTATTGGGAGAACTGACCGTTGCCGGCTAATAAGTAAGCTTTGTTGCTATTGTGCACGCCCGCTTGTCCGGCTTCAGTTTTTAGATTCAAGCTGTTACTGGTATTTGGAACAACGGCCTTTTCAGGCAATGCCTCTTGGATGTCATTGGCATTGACGTTGCGGCTAAATAGATACACCTCAACTTCAAACCAAGCTTCTTTGGCATAAGTGGCTGGAGCAAAGCCCATGGCCATGCTCGTCAATAATACCATTACCACGCTTTTTACTGGGGTAGGCAACACGTTTCACTTCTCCACACTGGTTTATGGGTGCCAAATCGAGTTGACACTTTTTATTGGCATTGCGTTAGTTTGCCATGAATAGGCGCAGCCATTAGCTATTTATTGCCTAATGGCTGGCTTTAGCACTGCACCATTTGATGGCCACTAAAATGTTCGAGCATTTGTTTGACTAACGCTAATCTATCTTTAGCCGTTGGCGCTGGTATGTTGAACTTTAGCTTATTAGGCCCATCCATTCGATATATTTGTGGCTGTGTTTGTAACAGGCTAATAATGAAGCTGGCATCTATGGAATGGTGTTCACCAAATTCAATGCTGCCACCGTTTGCGTGCCATTCAACCTTTTTAAGCCCAAGCTCAGTGGCTTGATGCTTATAGAGGGTGAGCTCCATTAAGTTTTTAGCCGGCTCTGGCAATAATCCAAATCTATCAATCAGTTCGACTCTGAGCTCATCCAGCAGATCTGCCGTGTTGGCATTGGCAATGCGCTTATAGAGCGACAAACGCATATTAACATCACCGACATAGTCTTCTGGCAGTAAGGCTGGAATACGCAGTTCAATCTCAGCTTGCTGGGCTAATAAGTTAGCCAGTGACGGCTCTTTGCCTTTTTTCAGGGCTTCAACCGCGCCTTCTAGCAGCTCCATATACAAGCTAAAGCCAATTTTACCTATATGGCCACTTTGCTCATCGCCCAGTAATTCACCGGCGCCGCGAATTTCTAAGTCTTGGGTGGCGAGCATAAAGCCTGCGCCCAATTCTTCTAAGGCATCAATGGCTTCAAGCCGTTTTCTCGCATCTGTGGTCATGCGCTTAGGATGCGGCGTCATTAAATAGGCATAGGCCTGATGGTGCGAGCGTCCCACACGTCCACGTAACTGGTGCAGCTGAGCTAAGCCAAAATGGTCGGCATTATCAATAATGATGGTATTAGCGCTCGGCACATCGATACCAGTTTCGATAATAGTAGTGCAGACTAACACATTGAATTTCTGATGATAAAAATCACTCATCACCCGCTCAAGTTCGCGTTCACGCATCTGGCCATGGGCAGTTGCGACGCGCGCTTCTGGCACCAGCTCGCGAATTTCTTGGGCACTTTTTTCAATGGATTCGACGTTATTATGCAAATAATACACTTGGCCGCCACGCAAGATTTCACGCATGATGGCTTCTTTGGCGGTGGCTTTATCGTACTCACGCACAAAGGTTTTTACCGCTAAACGTTTGGCTGGGGCGGTGGCGATAATGGATAAATCGCGCATGCCTGACATGGCCATGTTTAAGGTGCGTGGAATAGGCGTTGCGGTTAAGGTTAAAATATCAACATTGGCGCGCAGCGCTTTGATTTTCTCTTTTTGACGCACCCCAAATCTGTGCTCTTCATCGATAACCAGTAACCCTAGATTTTCAAACTTAGCTTCGGCTTGCAGCAGTTTATGGGTACCAATCACAATATCGACTTTGCCTTGGCTTAATTGCTCCAGTACTTGCTGCTGCTCTTTAGCGGTTTTAAAACGGCTCATGACTTCAATTTCAATGGGCCAATCAGCAAATCTGTCTTTGAAGTTTTCGTAATGTTGCTGCGCGAGCAAGGTAGTGGGTACTAACACTACCACTTGTTTGCCAGAGTTGACGGCCACAAACGCCGCGCGCATGGCCACTTCGGTTTTACCAAAGCCCACATCGCCACACACCAATCTATCCATGGTCTTAGGCTGACACATATCGGCAAGCACGGCCTTGATAGCGCTTTCTTGGTCGACGGTTTCTTCAAACGGAAAGCCATCGCAAAACTGGGCGTATTCTTGCTCATCCAGGTCGCAGGCGGTGCCACCGCGCGCTTCACGCCGAGCGTAGACATCAAGTAATTCCGCGGCAACATCGCGAATGCGCTCTATGGCTTTACGCTTGGCTTTACTCCAAGTTTCATTGCCTAAGCGGTTTAAGGCTAAATTGTCTTGGTCAGTGCTGTTAAAGCGGCTGATTAAATGCAGTGATGATACTGGGACGTACAATTTATCGGCGTTGGCATATTCTAGGAGTAAATATTCAGCGCTAATGCCGCCGACATCTAAGGTAACCAGTCCTTGATATAAGCCGACACCATGATCAAGATGCACTACCGCTTGGCCCACTTTTAGCTCAGCTAAGTTCTTAACCAACATATCTTGGCTGACTTGCTTTTGCTTATCGCGGCGGCGTTTTTGCGAAATACGCGCGCCAAATAGCTCAGTTTCACAAATGATAGTTACGTGACTATCGTTGAGCTCGCAGCCTTGAGACAAGGGCGAAACTATAAGACCTATCTGGCTCTTACTATTGATAAAAGATTCAAGGTGCGGGAAAAGACCCGGTTTTACATTGATTTTGGCGAACAGTTCCAGCAGAGCTTCACGGCGCCCCTCGGATTCGGCGCTAAAGAGTACTCGGCCTGGGTACTGCTTTAAAAAAGTATCTAAGGCTTGCAGTGGCTGCTTAAGTTTGTGATTAACCGCCACATCAGGAACTGGGCTCGCCTTGGCTTGCATGGCTTTAGGATGATCGTTTTCCAAAGCAAAACGCTGATATTGCTTAAATTGGGCAAATATTTGCTCAGGCAATAAAAACAGTTCTTCAGGAGATAACAGTGGTCTTTGGCTATCTATGTTGCGGTCAATAAAACGGTTATTAATTTCTTGCAGATGATGACGACAGGCGCCATCAATATTACCTAAGGTAATGAAGCGGCAGTTGGCGGGCAAGTAATCAAATAAACTCGCGGTATCATCAAAGAACAATGGCAAGTAGTTTTCAATGCCTGCTGGCATTAAGCCGCGGCTCACCATTTGATAGACAGATTCTGGCGCCTTACTGGTCACCTCAAAACGGCGGCGATATTGCTGGCGAAACAGCTCTAAGCCTTTGGCATCGGTTGGGAATTCTTTGGCCGGCAGCATGCTTAACTCAGGCAGCGCCTCATTTGAGCGCTGAGTTTCTGGGTCAAAGTAGCGAATAGATTCCACTTCATCATCGAACAATTCAATACGAATGGGCTCGCGAGCGCCGCTTGGAAATAAGTCTAAAATAGAGCCGCGAATAGCAAATTCGCCATGTTCATACACTTGGTCAACCAAATGATAGCCAGTGTCTGTTAAGGCTTGGCGCATGGTTTGTAGGCTGTACTTGTCACCTGGTTTTAATACCATGACGTTGGCAGTCATAAACTGGCAAGGTGGCAGGCGCACCATTAAGGTGGTGATAGGCACTATCAAAAGGGTGGCATCGCCTGACGCTAAGCGGGATAAGGCGGCAAGGCGTTGAGACACTAGGTCTTGATGTGGTGAGAAACTGTCATAAGGCAAGGTTTCTCGGTCGGGAAACAGCACCACGTTGGCGGCCGGGAGCAAATAACTGAGCTCGGCTTCTAGGGCTAGCGCCGTTGGCGTATCAGGAGTAATGATAACGCTTGAGCCTTGATGGGCTTGAGTTAATCGCGCTAAGGTTAAGGCGCGGGCAACGCCAGTCGATACATTAAGATAACGAATGGCCGGCATGGCTAGTGCTGCTGGCGCGGATAACAAAGAAAACTCGCTCATGTGCCTAAATCTGTTGCTTGGCTAATCAGATGGCTCATTGTAGAGCCTTGATTGTTAAGGTGCCACTATTTATCTGTATCTATCTGAGGTGGTTTTAATTGCTGGCGGCGCAATTGCAGTTGTTTTTGTTGTAAGCGTAAGCTGGCTTGTACTAATTGCTCGACATCTTCATGCAATATGCGCTCAAAACTGAGCTTGATTTGCCAGTGGTCAGGTAAATCGTCAATAGGAGTGCAGCTTTCTACATGAGTGATACATAAAATGGCAATGAGCTCTTCTTGCACTGAGAACGTCGTGCGAAAAAACTCGCCAACGTTCATAGGGTACAGACTGATGATAGTTAAGCCCGAACCGCCAAAATGGCTGCCTTGAAAGCAATCACCCTCTTTGATTTGTTGCTCAAGAACATATTGCAGCACTAAATCGACTTTGCGCGCCTGAACTTTTAAGTAATCAATAATAGCCTTGGACTCAAGCTCCATTTGTCGCAGCTGCGCCATGCATGAGGCCTCAAGGGCTTTGGCTTGACTAATGAGTTGCACGCTGGGCGATTGCATCTGTTTAAGCGCGCCATCATCGGGCAGAGTCTCTGTCCACGGCAACAGATAAACATTAAAGCGGCTGGCAACACTAAAAAATAGATGTTCTTCAGACATAGTTAACTCATTTTATTGGAAAACCTTAAGGTTATTATTTGTGCTTGTTAATAAATTAAGCAAGTTTTTAACTAAAATAGCGGTTTTTTTATTCAAGTTGGCAAAAAGGGCGGTGATTACTGGCTAAGTCTTTATTTCTTTAAGCGTAAAGCCTATTATCTTGGCTGCCTTATTGCCCATGGATTGCTGTTACCTGTGATGAATTTGCGACTCCCCTGTCTGATTGGCTGGCGCTATTGGCGCGCCAAGAAAACCAATAGTTTTGCCTCGTTTATAACCTTATTTGCTGTTATGGGGATTTTTCTTGGGGTGGCGGCGCTTATCATAGTCGGCTCTGTGATGAATGGTCTGGAAGGGCAATTAAAACAACGCATTTTAGGTGCTGTGCCGCAGCTCGTCATTAATGCCGCTCCCGAACAATATTTGCCTACTAGTTTACCGCAGCAGTTAATGAACATAGCCGCTGTGATTGATGTGGCGCCTAATGCCGCTACGCAAGCCATGATCCAAGCCAATGATGGCATTCGCGCCATTCAAATTTATGGCATTGACCCAAAGCAAGCTAACCTCACAGGCATTGGTGATACTCGCGCCTTAAACAGCTTAGTGGCGGGGGAATATCGCATTGTGTTAGGCGCAGTACTCGCTAATCAACTTGGGGTTAGAGCTAATGATGTGGTGCGCGTTATTTCTGGCGATGGCGTGGTGTATTCACCGTTAGGACCTGTGCCGTCACAGCGTAAATTTACTGTGGCTGGCGTGTTTGAAATGGGTTCGCAAGTCGATGCTCATGTGGCTTATATCAATTATCAAGATGCTAGACGCTTAATGCGCTTACCGTCTGATGGCATTAGTAGTTATCGCTTATATTTGAGCGATCCGTTTCAAGCAGCGAGCTTAGTCGATACGATTAAGGCATTGCTAGCGAAAGATAATATCGATGCCAGCGTCAGTGATTGGCGTCAAGACTACGGCCATTTATTTGCCGCCGTTAAGATGGAAAAAACCATGATGTCTTTAATGCTGAGCTTAGTGGTGGCAGTGGCCGCCTTTAATATTGTCTCAGCGCTCGTCATCATGGTGGTCGATAAAACCGCTGACATTGCCGTGCTTAAAACCCAAGGCATAAGTCACATGCAGTCCATGGCAATCTTTATTGTGCAAGGGTCGCTTAATGCCTTAGTTGGCTTAGGGTTAGGCTTATCGGTTGGGATATTAATCACCTTAAATCTTAACTCGATTATGTCATCCTTGGGCTTATCCATCTTAGGCGCCGGCACGCAATTACCGGTAATTTTATCGCCGTGGCAACTCATGATTATTACCTTGGGCACTTTGCTCATCACCCTATTAGCGACCTTATATCCAGCTATGCGCGCCGCCAAGGTGCAGCCAGCTCAGGTGTTACGACATGAATAAGCAAACAAGAGAAAATGACATGGGATCTGTGGTATTGCGCGTTGACAATGTCAGCAAAACATTTGTCGATGGCAGTGTAGAAACTCAAGTACTTAAAGGCGTGAGCTTAACTGTCGCGCGCGCTGAGCAGCTAGCCATAGTGGGCAGTTCAGGTTCAGGTAAAAGTACCTTATTGCATATTATGGGCAGTCTTGAGCAGCCAAGTTCAGGCGAAGTGTTTTTGGCGGGTAAATCGATAGCGACTTTAACGAGTCAGCAGCAAGCGCAACTTCGCAATCAAGACATGGGCTTTATCTATCAGTTCCATCATTTATTGCCAGAATTTACGGCGCTGGAAAATGTCGCCATGCCAGCGCTAATTGCCGGCCTTTCAACTAAAGAGGCGCATGCTAAAGCTCAGGCGTTATTAATGCGGGTAGGGCTTGAGCACAGATTGCAACATACACCCGATAAGTTATCGGGCGGTGAGCGCCAGCGTGTGGCAATTGCGAGAGCCTTAGTCAACGATCCTAAAGTGGTATTAGCCGATGAACCGACCGGTAACTTAGATGCGAAAAGCGGCGAAGCCGTGTATCAGTTAATTCGTGAATTAGCCGCGCAGCTTGGCACTGCCTTTGTGGTCGTCACTCATGATGCTCAACTGGCCGCGCGCATGGACAGACAAGTCATGATGCAAGATGGAGTACTGGTCAATGGAGCCCAAGCATGAAGGCTATGCTGGGCTTAAGTATCGGTTGGCGTTTCTATCGAGCCCGTCAAGCCAATGGCTTTATTGGCTTTATTTCAATGGCGTCCACTGTCGGTATTGCCCTTGGCGTGGCCGTGCTGATAGTGCTACTTTCGGCCATGAATGGCTTTGAAAAAGCGCTGGAAGATAAGTTTCTGGCGGTAGTGCCCCAAGCGGAGCTCATTGGTGCTGAGGCGCCTATCGCTAATTGGTCACAGATAATGACTGAGGCTAATCAAATTGCGGGCATTACGGCCAGTGCGCCGTTTGTGAAAATTCAAGGTTTAATTCAAAAACGCTCAGGCTTTCAAGGGATTAATTTAACGGGCATAGATACCAAGTATGAGTCTGAAGTGTCAGATATTGCCAAATACATGTCAGATGTCAGTTGGCAGGCCTTAAATACCGACAGCAATAATATAGTGCTCGGCCAAAGTTTACTGAATAAGCTTGGGCTTAAGCTCGGCGATAGCTTGTCCCTATATATTCCTAATCAAGGCGGTAAAGGTTTGGCGCAGGCGCGCAGCTTACGCTTTGTGGTGGCGGGCAGTTTTGATTTTGGCGGCGAAATCGAGCAAAGCTTAGGTTATATCTCTATGGCTTATGCTCAGCAAGTGATGGAGCTTGGCAACAATGTTTCTGGAGTGCGGATCCGCACTGATAACGTGTTTGCCGCACCATCGTTAATTCGCGAGCTGGGTTATCAGCAGACACAGTATTTGTATTTGAGTGATTGGACTCGCACTCAAGGGCATTTATATCAAGATATACAATTGGTTCGTATGTTGATGTATCTAGTGTTGGCGCTAGTGATTGCCGTGGCTTGCTTTAATATTGTTTCCACCTTAGTCATGGCGGTGCGTGATAAAACCAGCGAAATAGCCATATTGATGACCATGGGCTGTCGGCGCTTCCAGATCATGTCGATTTTTATGGTGCAAGGGCTCATGAGCGGCGTTATTGGTACTGTGATTGGTGGCAGTATCGGCGTGCTACTGGCTTTGAATTTGAGCGCAATATCGAATGGAATTGAATCGTTATTTAACGTTAAGTTGCTGGCAAGTGATATCTATTTTATTGATAGTTTGCCATCGCAGTTGCAGTGGGGCGATGTCAATTTAGTGGTCGCTATCGCGTTAATCATGAGCTTTATTGCGACGCTTTATCCTGCGTGGCGCGCCAGTAAAGTACTGCCGGCGACGGCCTTAAATGGCTAGAACGGCATAGCGCTACTATTTAAGTAAGACACAATAAAAAGGCCTCGATAACGAGGCCTTTTTATTGATTCAATATTGTGATTATTTAATGGCTTAAGTCTGCTTAGATTTGCTTCTGTTTTTACGCTGCTGCCATTTAAACATAATCGAGTATTTCCACAGATTATTAATGATCAAATAGCCAAACAGTGCGCTAGCAAATGCGAGCACTACGCTGCCTAAAATGAGGGCAGGCCCATAGGTATTAAGACTGGCCTGTAACCACGCAAGGCTCGCCTCAAAATGAAAGGCCTGGGGTTCTTGGCCTAGAATCTGTGAACCCAGCAAATACGCCACATAAAATAATAAAGGCATAGTAAAGGGGTTGGTGAGCCAGACGAGCGCAACGGCAATGGGAATATTAACCTTAAACACCATGGCGAGCGCTGCAGATAGCACCATTTGAAATGGCATAGGGATCCAAGCGACAAAGAGACCCACAGCAAAGGCGCCTGGAGCAGAATGACGATTGAGCGACCACAAGTTTTGATTATGTAGCCTTTCCCCAAACATTTTTAAGTGTTTATGGTCTTTCAATGTTTCAGGATTCGGCATCCATTTGGCGATGAATTTTTTTGGCATGAGTGGCGGCTACTGTCTTTACTTAAGCTGTGATGAATTCAGTTATAGCCGGCTTGTGTTTCGGCATCCTGTCCAATTTACTCTGGCCTACGCTCCCAAACGTATGGGTCATACTTGGGTTGTTGCTCATCGCAGGCCTTTGTTTTTGGCGGCGTTTATGGTTTATAAGCGCTGCGTTATTAGGTATATGTTACTTCAGTGTTTACGCTAATGCCATGCTTGACTTAACAGGCCAAGGCAAAGTTAGTGCTATCGCCCAAGAAACCAGCTTTTCACTTATTGCGCACCAACAGCAACAGTTACTCATTGATGTCACTATTGTTGCCGTGACTCATGAAGCCAATGCCAACACTAAGCTTGATGTAGCCATAAATAATCATGCTGGCTATCCACTGCAATTATTGCGTCTCTATTGGCGTCATGCGCCGCCAAGCCTTAGCGTCGGTGATATGTGGCGGCTTGATATTAAGTTTAAACCTATGACTTCCGCTCAAAATGAAGGCGGCCAAAATCGTCAAAAATTGTGGCTAAGCCAGCATATTATCGCTAAAGGTCATGTGGTCGCAGGTGCGCGTTTGGCGCCAAGCACTCAGTGGCGGGGGCAGTTAATCGCGGCGTTATTACCCTCCTTTGCTACAGTGTCAGAGCAGGGCTTGTTAGCAGCATTACTCATTGGTGACACTCAAGGCATCACTCAAGCTAAGTGGCAGCAACTTCGGCAAACCGGCACGGCTCATTTGGTGGCCATTTCAGGATTGCATTTATCGGTAGTGGCCTTGTGGACAGCTTGGCTTGCTATGCTGATTTGTCGGCGACTGTGGCCAAGTGAGAGTGGCGGGGCGATTAATCTTGGCTTACTCCTGTCGCTGGTGGTGACTTTTGGTTATGCCTGGCTAAGCGGCTTAGCATTACCGACGCAGCGGGCGCTCGTCATGTTGATTATCTTAATCTGGCTGTCGCTGATTAGGCGCTATTCCAGTGCGTGGGAGCGCTGGTTATGGGCGCTGGTGGTGGTACTGATTATTGACCCCATGGCAAGTCTCAGCATAGGGCTATGGTTATCTTTCGTCGCTGTAGCTGTCATTCTTGTTACAGTTTCAGGTCAGCAACTTGCCAATAATGCCACTAATATTAGTCGCTTAGATAAAATAAAAGCGGCGGTACTCGCTTTTTGGACTGTGCAATGGCGCCTGACGTTAGTCTTATCTTTACTGCAATTATTCTTGTTTGATGGCGTGAGCTTATCAAGCTTAGTGATGAATGCCCTGATGGTGCCTTGGTTTTCGCTAGTAGTTATCCCTCTAGGGCTATTGGCCTTAGTAAGCTTATTACTGCAATTAGGCTTTTTTGCCATATTTTCTGTGGCTGGTTCAAGCTTGCCATGGCTTGGGTTATTGCAACTGGCCAATGCGAGTTTGTGGCCTTTTAGCCAGTTATTAAATGTAAGCGATAGCTTTAGTGGTACTTGGTGGTCTGTACCTCTTCATTGGCATCTGCCTTTAACCTTGGCCGTCATAGCTGGAGTTTGCAGTTATTACTGCCGCGGCTATTGGCGTTACGCAAGCCTAGTTGCTTTACTGCCACTGATAGGAACTTCGTTGCTTGAACCTTCTTTGTCTAAGCTTGTATCACAGCCGAGCATCCCCCCTAAGGCTGAATCCTGGCAAATTCATGTGGTGGATGTAGGGCAAGGCACGGCTGTGATTGTGGCAAAAGGGAAGCATGCTCTGCTCTATGACACTGGCTCTAATTTTGGTGAGTTTAGTTATGCCAGTAGTGAAATCTTGCCGTTACTTGCAGCCAAAGGGCTAAGCCTTGATTACCTTATTGTTAGCCATAAGGATAACGATCATGCCGGGGGCGCTACTGCAATTATGGCGGCATTCAGCCATTTGACACTGATTACCGATTTACCTTGGGCCAAGGCGATGCCATGTCGCGGCGCCGATATTATCTGGCAAGGACTCGTTTTAGAGTTTTTATGGCCGCCACAGCCCATGGCTGGAAATCACGGCTCTTGCGTGGTGCGAATTAGTGATAAGCAGCGCAGTCTATTATTAACTGGCGATATAGATAAAGCAGCCGAGCTGAGTATGTTAGAGCATCGCGCCGGCATGAGTATAGAGAGCGATATTCTAATTGCACCGCATCATGGCAGCCTTACCTCATCCAGCACTCAATTTATCGCCGCAGTAAACCCAAGCTATGTGGTATATACCGCAGGTTTTAATAATATCTACCGTTTTCCCCATCCAAAAATCGTTAGTCGTTACGCTAACATTGAGGCTATGCAATTAATGACAGGGCACACAGGGCAACTGACTTTTACGTTATCAAGGGAGGTAACAATCACAGGTTATCGCCAACAAATGTCACCTTTTTGGTATAACTCAGTGTTTGGATTTGGTGACAGCCAAGATGTGCAGTAGAATGCCTGCTTTGCCATTATTATTGTGTATTCATGACTGACGCGGAAAAGAACGAAGTAAGTATCGTATTTAAGCGCCTTCTTGGCTATCTGACGCCAATGAAAGGAATGTTTATTCTGTCTGTTTGTGGACTGATCACCTATGGCTTGGTTGACGCAACCTTTATCGCGTTTATCAAACCTTTTATTGATCAAGGCTTCGCGCAGCAGGCGGCGAGCACTGTGCCAAGCGGGCTCAGTGGTGGTCTAGACTTTGCGAACAACGAAGGTTTTAAGGCCAGTAATAATATTCTCACCTACGCGCCCTTAGTGGTCATTGGATTATTTAGCCTTAGAGGGCTAGCCAACTTTGTCTCCACTTATAGTATCTCGTACATGAGCGCGCAGCTCATCATGAACATGCGCCAGCAAGTGTTTGAGCATTATTTACGTTTACCTGTGAGTTATATCGATAGAGAAAACTCAGGCAATCTTATCTCACGTGTCACCTTTGATACTGAACAAATCGCTAGGGCCTCTGGCAGTGCATTAATTTCCATCGTACGTGATAGTGTGACTGTCATAGGTATGGTGAGCATAATGTTCTATTACTCATGGAAATTGTCTCTGTGTATCTTAGTGATTGGCCCGTTAATGGGTTTAGTCATGACCATAGTGAGTCGTCGTTTTCGCCAAGTATCACGTCATATTCAATCGACTATGGGTAATGTGACTGCCACGACTGAGCAAATGGTTAAAGGCCATAAAAACGTATTAGCCTTTGGTGGCCAAGAGACTGAATCGCAGCGTTTCGCGCAAATCAATAATCACAATCGTCAGCAAAATATGAAGTTAGCCGTGGCTCAGGCCATCAGCCAACCGACCATTATGGTGATTGGCTCGTTTGCGCTGGCCTTTGTACTTTATGCTGCAAGTCTTGATAGCATGCAGTCAGAACTTACCGCTGGTACTTTCGCGACAATTTTGGGCGCGATGCTCGCCATGCTGCAACCCATTAAGAGTCTGACCCGAGTAAACGCTGAATTTCAGCGCGGTATTGCGGCTTGTACCACAGTCTTTGCCCTGCTAGATACCGAGCCAGAAGCCGATCCTGGTACCTATGAAGTTGAGCGCGCTCAGGGCATGCTGACCTTCAATCAAGTGAATTTCCGCTACCCAGGCCAAGAAAAACTGGCATTAAATAACATTGAATTTAGCGTGAAACCTGGGCAAACCTTAGCCTTAGTTGGCCGCTCCGGTTCAGGTAAATCGACCATTGCCAGCTTAATTACCCGTTTTTACACCGGTTTAGAGCAGGGCGATATTCGCCTCGATGATGTCAGTATTTATGATTACAGCTTAAAATCGCTGCGCAATCAGGTGGCATTAGTGTCACAGCAAGTGACTTTGTTTAACGACAGCATTGCCAATAACATTGCTTATGCTTACCCGGGTAAAGTCACTCGTGAGCAAATTATTGAAGCCGCGACCTTAGCCCATGCCATGGAATTTATTGAGTTATTGCCAGAAGGCTTAGATACGCAGGTAGGTGAAAATGGCGTATTACTGTCTGGCGGGCAACGTCAACGAATTGCGATAGCGCGCGCCATGCTGCGTAACGCTCCGGTATTGATTTTGGATGAAGCAACTTCAGCGCTTGATACTGAATCAGAAAAAGCCATTCAGTTAGGTCTGGATAATCTGCGCCATAACCGTACTTCGGTAGTGATAGCGCACCGTTTATCGACCATTGAAAGCGCCGATCAGATTTTAGTTATCGATCAAGGCAAGATAGTTGAACAGGGCACGCATCAGAGCTTACTTGCCGAGCAAGGCATTTATGCCAACTTGTATCAAATGCAGTTTGGTCATTAACCATGCAAGCTTGGGTTCACAATATTTGGTATGGCCAGCATTGGGCTAAATACCTGTTATGGCCGTTAAGTCTGGTGTTTGGCGTCATCTCTAGTGTTCGTCACACCTTATTTAACTTGGGGGTGAAGCAAGCTGTCAGTTTGCCCGTCCCTGTCATAGTTGTAGGTAATATTACCGCGGGTGGCAGTGGTAAAACGCCGACCGTACTTTATCTTATCGAATTGCTTCGAGCCAATGGCTACAAGCCTGGTGTCATTTCGCGCGGTTACGGCGTGAAATTAACCCAGCCGCTATGGGTGAGTCGCGATGCCAATGCCAGTGATGTCGGCGATGAACCCGCCATGTTAGTGCGCCGCTCTGGTGTACCTATGGTAGTGGCACCCGATAGAATTGCCGCTGCGCACTTGTTGCTCGAACGGGGCGATGTGGATGTCATCTTATGTGACGATGGCCTGCAGCATTACCGTTTAGCGCGCGATATTGAGTTAATTGTGATTGATGGCGATCGCCGTTTGGGTAATGGCCTATTGTTGCCGGCAGGGCCCCTGCGTGAAGGGCCGTGGCGTTTAGCTGATGCAGAATTCATTATTGCCAATGGTAAAGCGCAGCCACAAGAATACCCAATGAGCTTAGTTAGCGGCGGTTTATATCACTTAAATGGCGACATCTGCGAGCCTTTGACGGGTAAGTCGGTCGTTGCCATGGCGGCTATCGGCAACCCAGAACGTTTTTTTTCTAGTCTCAAACAGCAAGGTTTGCAGCTGACTAAGCAACAAGCGTTTGCCGATCATGCTGCTTTTATGGAGCAAGAACTCGATAACTTAAGTGGTGGCTTGCCCTTAGTGATGACAGAAAAAGATGCGGTTAAATGTCGCGATTTTGCAAAACCCCACTGGTGTTATTTGGCCGTCAATGCCAAGCTAACCCCCGAATTTGATAGCCGTTTGCTAAGTCGCTTGGCTGACGTAGCAACCAAGAAAGGAAATTATCATGGCGTTTGATAAAAAATTACTCGATATAGTGGCCTGCCCAGTATGTAAGGGTAAACTGGAATTTGATAAAGAGCATGAACAGCTGATTTGTAAGGCTGATCGTTTAGTGTATCCAATCACTGAAGGCATCCCAGTATTGCTTGCGAATCGAGCCACGCCACTGCAAGCGGATTAAGCCAGCTGTTCTAATCCCAATAAAAAAGCCATGAGTATTCATGGCTTTTTTGTTTTTGGCGTTGATAACTCAAGCCATATTGATGTCGACAACTATGGCTTAGCGCTCTTTAATCCAAGGAGTTAAGTTAATCGCCGTTTGCTTACTGCGGCCAAAAGCAATGGCCGAACGGTGACGTAATCTAAACAGCGCCTGATAACATAAGGGCACTAAGTACAAGCTAGTGACGGTTGAAAGTACCAAACCACCAATGATGGCAATGGCCATAGGAGCATAGGGCGGGCCACCACCGCCGATTTGAGTGTCGTCCAGGGCAAGCGGCACTAAGCCTAATATCGTAGTGAATACTGTCATCAAGACAGGGCGTAAGCGGGTGATACATATATCGGTAATAGCTTGGGACAGGGCGTCAAGCTCAGGCCGCTGTTGATTAATTTGATCCACTAAGACGATACCGTTATTGACCACCACCCCAAGTAAAATCAAAATGCCTATCATGGCCATCACAGACATCGCCGTGCCGGTAAGAAATAGCGCCCAAAATACTCCTGTGATGGAAAATAGGATGGAGGTAATAATAGCGCTTGGCAGTAATAGCGATTCAAACAGCGCGGCCATCACGATATAAATCATTAAGATAGCCAAAACCATATTGACCACCATAATGCTTTGATCTTCATCCTGGCGCTCAAAGCCGCCGCGCAGTGAATAACTGTAACCTTCTGGTAATGTCATGCTATCCATCAAGGTCGTTAGTTTCTCACCCGCTTCTTCCATAGTAATATCGTTAAGATTGGCACCAATGGATAGCGCCGTTTTTCTATCAAAATGTCGAATGGTATCAAAGCGCGGCACTATAGTGATGTTAGCGACATCGCCAAGGCTAAAAGTGCGATTTTGCTGGCGCACTAAAGGCAGAGAGTGCAGTGCATCTAACGACTGTTGCCATTTTTTATCATAAGCCAGCTCAATTCTAATTTCGCCATTGGGATCATGACGATAAGAGCGTAGTGGCGTGCCTCTCAGGGCCGTTGCCACTAACGATGCTAGCTCAGATACTGGGATATTTAAGCGACTTGCCATTTCATTGGATAATAGTATGAGCACTTCTTGCTGACTGCCATTGACTTCAGAGCGAACATCGGTGAGTCCTTTAAGGCTGCGAATACTTGGCAATAATTGCTCTGATAAACGTAATAAGTCAGTGGTTGAACGGCCAGTTAAGGTTAAGCGCACGCCACTTTGTTCATCACCCCAACCAAAGAGAGGAGTCGCGATAGCAAAATGTGGGAAGTCTTTACGAATAAGCTCCTTAAGTTCTTCCATTGCAATGGGGATGTCTTTTTTAAGGATTAAGGTCGACTGGGCATTATCAGGTGCATAAAAGCTATAGACAGACTCAATATAAAAAGCTTGTTGATTTTTATACAAATAAGCTTCCATTCGTTCAACCATGGCCTTAGTAACATTTAAATTATGTCGGCCTTCTAGCTGATAGTTGATGTAGAGCCGACCATTACTCTCACCATCAGATTGATCTTGTTTGACCATAGATAGCGGTATTGCCGTTGAAGCTAATAGTGCAAACGCAATCGCAGCGCCGAGTTTGGGGCGAGCCAGCAGCCAAGCTAAGCTTCGCTGATAAAAGCGCATGCCTCTCGGGTTTAATTGCTGTGATTGCGGCTTAAATTTAAGTGTTGTAAGTAGTAATGGCAGTAGAGTTTTAGCCACTAATAATGACACCAGTAATGAAATACAGATTGCGATGGCGACATGTTCAAGGAAGATGGTTAGTTGCACCTTGACCCCAAAAATATTGGGTAAAAATACTATGGCGGTGGTTAAGGTGCCGGCTAAGATCGCTAGGCTAACTTTTTCGACGCCATCAAATACGGCATTGTTATTAGTAGGATCGTGCTCCTGCTCTTGCAGGACGGATTCACTGACCACCACGGCATTATCAATTAACATACCTACGGCTAGCAGTAAGCCCATCATAGATAAAATATTTAGGCTATAACCGAGCACATACATGGCGGCGAGCGTCATGGCAATGGATATAGGAACAGAAATAACCACTACTAAGGTTAAGCGTAAATCCCGCAAGAACATGTATAAAATGGCAAAAGATAACAGTGCCCCCATAACACCAGACTTAAGTAAGTCACTTAAGGATGACTTCACGCCATCGGCTTGATCTTCCATGATGTAGAGGCGTACCCCTGCAAATTGCGGATCTTGCTTCACCTGCTCAATTACAGTGATAACACGATTGGATACCGCGACTAAGTTAGAGCCAGAATCTTTAAACACATCAAGACCCACGGCAAAGCGTCTATCAAGATGGCGGCCTTCATCTTGCTCGGGCAGGGCATAGCTGACTATCGCCACATCTTTTAGCCGTAACTTATCGTTTAAGGTGATATTTTCAATGTCAGCTAACGAGGTAAATTCGCCTTTGGGAGACACCTGAAATACCCGCCCTTGTTGGCGTAGACTGCCGCCATTAATGACAAAGTTTTCTGCCGTTAAGCGAGTTTGGAGGACTGAGGGCGAAATACCAGCGCGGGTAAGACTGATGGCATCGACCCTGATTTCAATTTGCTTTTGCTCAACGCCATAGAGGGTCACTTGTGATACGCCATCAAGGCGCTCCAAGGGTTTACGCAGTTGCTTATCTAATAAATCAAAAGCATTGGATAAATCGCCTTCACTGGCAATCCGTATCGTGAGAATCGGCAGATCAGAGGTTGAAAACTGGCGGATAAACACCCGCTCCACATCTCGCGGCAATAAATGGCGCACGGCATCGATTTTTTCGCGCGCTTCTAAGGCCTTAGTGGCGACATTTTCGCCCCACTTCATGCTGAGTTCGATATTAACGCCATTTTGACTGGATTCAGACTCCATATCGGTAATGCCGCTCATGGTCGCTAACGACTCTTCTAGCACTTGGGTAATTTCGCGCTCAACTTCCGCAGGGCTCGAACCCTTATAAGGCACTTCAATAAATACCCGTGGAATATCTATCCCTGGAAATAATTCCAGCGGTAGCAAACGACTGGCCACTAAGCCAAACAGTATGATGGATAAGAAAAACATCCCTGTGGTGACTGGGCGTTTGATGGCTAAACGGGTGAGATTCATGATTGCACCACGCGATTGACCTGATAATTTTTTCTATCAAATACTTGATAGAGCACGGGAATAACCACTAAGGTCAGCAAGGTTGAAAATAATAGACCGCAGATCACAGTAATGGCCATGGGCGCGCGTACTTCACTGCCTTCACCTATGCCAAGAGCCATAGGCAATAAACCTAGGGCGGTAGTTAATGTGGTCATTAAAATCGGCCGCAAGCGCGAATGGGCAGCGAGTGTAATGGCGGCTAACTTTTCTTCACCCGCTTCGCGCAGCTGATTAATTTTATCTATCAATACAATGGCATTGTTGACGACTATGCCCGTGAGCATAATAAAGCCAATAAACACCACCACGCTTATATGAGTGCCACTGATAAATAGGCCTAACACACTGCCAGCAATGGCCAGTGGAATTACTATCAAGATAAGCAAAGGGTGCAGTAAGGACTCAAATTGAGATGCCATCACTAGATATACCAAGCAGATGGCAAGGGCTATAGCAATCTTTAGCGATAAGAAAGATTGCTGCATTTCTTCATTTTGGCCGCCAAATCTTACTTGCAGTGAGGCTGGGACATCAGCTTCATTTAATAAGGCTCTGGCTTCATTGACCGCTTCGCGCAAATCGCCATAGGCAAGATTCGCGGTGATCATCGCCACTCTTTGCTGACTAATGCGATTAATGGCGGAAGGACCGGTAGCTAAACTTACCTCGGCCACGGCATGCAATGGCAATGACTGAGGGCTACCCGGGTTTATGATCATCTGCTCGATATCGGCGATATTGTCACGTTGCTCAAGCTCTGAGCGGATCAAAATATCAATTTTTCTATCATTAATGGTGAGCTGACTTGCAACGCGTCCGCCAATTTGACGCGCAATAGTGTCAGCCACTTGTGGCGCTGTCATTCCCAGTTGCGCAAGGCGAGCATGATCGAAGCGAATACTAAGCTCAGGTTGACCATCTTTGAGGCTGCTGGCCAAGTCAGTAAAGCGAGCTGAAGTGTTTAAGCGGCTGACTAGCAGTTCACTGGCTTGTTGTAACTGCTGTAAATCATAACCTATCAGTTCAATTTGTAGCGGCGCATCAAAGCTAAACAACTCAGGCGCTTCAATTTGTACTTCCAGCTCAGGAATGCTGGCGGCTTGCACGCGTAACTTATTACTGATGGCATTAAAGGCGCTAGGATCCTTAAGGCTAATTTGTAAGCGCCCCCAGTTTTCGCCGCCACGGCGGGTATCTGAAGTCATTAATCCGCCCGTGCCAGCTTGTGAAAACACATGGCTGACGCCTAATTCACCACTAATACTCTGGTTTAACTGCGCTAATACTTTATCGGTTTGCTCAACATCGGCGCCTGGAGGCAATAAAATATCGACATAAATCAAGCCTTGATTCATGGGCGGAATTAACTCAATCCCTAAGCGCGGAATTAATAATAACGTCGAGAGCGGTAAGCATAAGGTCAGCGCTAATGTCAGCCAAGAACGCTTTAACGCCTTAGTGAGTAAATGTCGATACAGGCGGGCACACTGCTCATAGAAGAAATTAAAGCCTGAGGATATCGGCCGCATTAATAAGCCCAGCATCCAAGATATGACTCGGGTGACTGTTAACGTCAGGGTTAATAAAAGCTGCGGTAACCATTTAAATAATAAGTGAATAGGAAACATAAATAAGGTGGCGCTATAGTGCTTTAATTTGGCAAGCTTGCCTTGTGGTTTAACTTTATCTACGGGCGTTAACAGCGCGGGCAGGGCACTAAAGCCTTCTCGAGATGCCAGCATGGGGATGGCAATTAAGCCCACCATTAACGAGGCAAGTAAGGCAAAGGTGACAGTAATGGCTTGATCTGAGAACAAGGTGCCAGCAATACCATCAACAAATATCAGCGGCACAAACACGGCTAAGGTAGTTAAGGTTGAGGCGACAATAGCCCCACTCACTTCTTGAGTGCCTTTAATTGCGGCATCCATTCGACTTAAGCCTTGTTGTCTATTGTTATCAATATTTTCAAGCACAACAATGGCGTTATCTACCAATAAACCTACCGCTAGGGCTATGCCGCCAAGGGACATAATGTTAAGACTGATATTGGAGAAATACATCATGTTAAAGGTGGCAATCACAGAAAATGGGATAGACACTGAGATGATTAACGTTGCGACAATATCGCGTAAAAATAGATAGATGACTAACATAGCCAGCAGGCTGCCGATAAAGGCGGCACTGGTGACCTCGCTCACAGCGCTTTCAATAAAGCGCGATTGGTCGTAAATCAGAGTGAGAGGTTTACTTTTTTGATCCCATTGACTGGTGAGCGCCTTAATGCGCGCGGCCACTTCTACCGTGTTGGCATCACCTTCTTTGTAGATGGCAAGCTCAATGGATTCTTTATCGGCAATGCGGGTAATGTCCGAGCGCTCTTTATGGGCATCAATAACCTCAGCCACGTCTTTTAGGCGAATGAGGCGCTGCTGATCGCGATAAACGATAACATTGGCCAGTTGTTCAATATCGGCAAATTGATTGAGGGTTCTGACTAAGTATTCTTTATCGCCTTGGGTGACTTTACCTGCTGAAAGGTTAATGTTTTCGCCGCGAATGCGCTCCTGCAGTTGCTCGGCGGTTAAGTTAAGCTGGGCGAGCTTATGTTGATCTAAGCGAATATGCACTTCTTGCTCTAAGCCACCCGATAAACGCACCGCGGCTACGCCGTTAATGGCTTCTAGTTGACGCTTGAGATCTTCTTGGGCATAAGTGCGCAGGGATTTAAGTTCCGCTGGCGTTTGTCCATCTGCCGATAATGCAAGACGCACAATCGGATCTAGGTTTGGGTTAAATCGCAGCAGTAATGGCTTATTGATATCAAGAGGTAAGCTAATGCTGTCCAACTTTTCGCGCACATCTAGGCTTGCGATGTCCATGTTGGTACCCCATTCAAATTCTAAAATCACATCGGACATGCCTGAGCGTGAAATGGAGCGAATTTGCTTAAGGTTTTTAACTATCCCTACCGATTCTTCAATGGGTTTTGAAATTAATTGCTCCACTTCCACCGGCGCCGCGCCATCATAGAAGGTGCGAATAGTGAGAGTGGGATAGCTTAAATCTGGCAATAGTTGGATAGTTAAGCGGCTTAGGCTCACCATGCCAAACAGCATGATAGCTAGCATTAACATCCACACAGCCACAGGGCGTTTGACCGCTGTGCGTATCATCGACATGGCAAGTATCCTTGATGGGGTCTAATTAGTGAGTGGCTTGATTAGTCACAGGCAAGGTTGCCATGGCATCAGAGACGTTTGGGGTTAAGAGTTCCACCAAGGATTGATCTTTAAGGTTGTGCTGGCCGCGGCTGACGACGACATCTCCCGCGTTAATGCCTTTAATAATTTCCACGGTATCGCCTTGACGATAGCCTAAGGTCACTTGCCGACGAGCGGCCTTATTGTCGTTAATTACATAAATGGCTTGCTGATTATCTTGCTGAATAACCACATTAAATGGCACTAATACGGCATTGTTGCGGGTATCAAATTTAATCGACACCTTAGTAAACATGCCAGTTTTTAACTGACCGTCGGGATTTTTTACTCGTAAGGTTACTTTAAAGGTGCCATTGCTACTATCAATTACAGGGCTGATGCGCAGCACATCGGCGGCTATCTGAGTATTGGGGCGGTGGCTTGCCACTAATAGGGCTTCTTGCCCAAGTTGTAACTGACTCAGTTGCTGCTCAGGTAAATAGACGATGCCATGCAGTTCTGCTTGGCTAACAATATGAAATAGCGGATCAAATTCTCGCACCATATTGCCTTGCTTAACGTAACGAGCGGCAATGACTCCCTTAATTGGCGACAGGATTTGGCTTTCTTTGACTTGTAAGGCTGATAAATCTCGACGCGCTTTAGCGGCTTGCAAGTTATATTCAAGTTTTGCAAGGTTATCGGCGCTAATGTATTCCTGAGTTTTCATCTGCTTTAAACGCTGTAATTCTTGTTCAATGATCAGCACTTCGGCATTGGTTCTATCTAATTCATACTGCTGACGCTCAGCATCTATGCTTGCGAGCAATTGTCCTTCTTCGACTAACATGCCTTCTTCAACCTTGATATTGGCAATGAGGCCTGCTACTCGTGTCAGTACCTTGGCTTCTTGCGGTGCTTCAAGGGTGGCGGTGGTATTGTAAAATGATGAAATATCGCCTTTGGTTGCCGTCATAGTTTCTACTGGCACGGCCTTATCTTTTTTTTGTTCTTCTTTTGGCGCTTCGGTGCACGCAATCAGGCCGATAACACAAGTAAGTAACATGCTGCGTTGAACAAGCTGTTGTAAATTCATGTTGATATCCATTTTAGTCAATTTTGGCATTGAATAAGCAGGAACTATGCCAATAATTAAATTCATTAAAACCATGTAGTTATGTGTTTTTAGCAACAACACGAATGAATAGCTTATTTCAAATGTAGCGACTTTGTTGTTAATTTGGCGATTTTGACCAACATCTAGCTTGTTGTAAATATAAAAAAAGCGCCAAATGGCGCTTTTTACATCAAGGGGGAAAGTTAGCGTTTATGCATAGGGACAAACGAACGCTCAACTTCACCTGTATATAATTGCCGTGGACGGCTAATTTTATGCCCAGGTTGGTCAAGCATTTCTTTCCAGTGAGCAATCCAGCCAACCGTGCGCGACAGGGCGAAAATCACTGTGAACATACTGGTTGGAATACCCATGGCTTTCATTATGATGCCTGAGTAAAAATCAACGTTAGGGTAGAGCTTCTTAGAGACGAAATAATCATCTTCTAAGGCAATACGCTCTAATTCCATGGCCACATCAAGTAATGGGTCGTTGAGTTTCAGCTCTTCTAATACTTCATGACAGGTTTCACGCATCACTTTCGCGCGCGGGTCAAAGTTCTTATAGACCCTATGACCAAAGCCCATTAAGCGGAATGGATCGTCCTTGTCTTTAGCGCGGGCGATAAATTCAGGAATGCGATCAACTGAACCAATTTCTTCAAGCATATTTAAGCAAGCTTCATTGGCGCCGCCGTGAGCAGGTCCCCATAGCGAGGCAATACCAGCCGCAATACACGCAAATGGGTTTGCCCCAGAAGAGCCCGCTAAACGTACGGTTGAGGTCGATGCATTTTGTTCATGATCGGCATGGAGAACAAAAATTCTGTCCATAGCGCGTTCAATAATGGGGTTTACTTTGTACTCTTCACAAGGCACAGCAAACATCATAGATAAGAAGTTACCGGCATAACTTAAGTCATTACGTGGATAAACAAAGGGCTGGCCTACATGATACTTGTAACACATAGCGGCGATTGTCGGCATTTTCGAGATTAATCGATAAGCGGCAATACGGCGATGGCTTGGGTCATTAACATCTAATGAGTCTTGATAGAAAGCAGATAATGCCCCGGTAACACCACACAACATAGCCATAGGGTGCGCATCACGTCGAAAGCCTCTAAATAAGAAAGAAACTTGCTCGTGTACCATAGTATGGTTTTTGACGGTATGAGAGAAATCTTTAAATTGAGCAGGAGTCGGTAATTCTCCATATAACAATAAGTAACAGACATCGAGATAACTCGATTCTGTGGCCAATTGCGCTATGGGATAACCCCTATGAGTTAATACACCTAAATCGCCGTCGATATAGGTAATTGCTGATTCGCAGGAGGCTGTAGCGAGAAAACCTGGGTCAAAAGTAAAGTACCCTTTAGATCCCAGCTTGCTGATGTCGATGACATCAAAGCCAGCAGTTCCATGTTTCACTGGAAGTTCGATTGACTCGTTTCCAGGTAATTCCAATTTGGCTTTTAGATCAGCCATACCCCGTTCTCCTTAACTTACTTCATTCTTATATTGAGTGCGGCATGTCAAGCACATATTACTTTACAGTTAATGTATATCATAATTCAATTTAAATAAGTGTTTTAATTTGTTAGACCTTGGTATATCGGCCTCGATAATGTCAAGCAGAGTAAGGAGTTGTCAACATTGCTCAAGCTTAACTCGATAGTTTTATTTGATTATTCATTGTGTGATGTTTGTATTTGACATTTCGCAAGAGTATACTTTGGTCACCTTTAAAGGTTGCAAACAACCCCATTTAAACATCATTATATTCACATCTTGGGTAAAATGTTTTTAATAGGTAATGCGTTTGTTTTGGAGCTTCGTGTGGAGTCATGCAGCTAATCAAGAAATAACATTAAACCCTGATGTTACTGCTTGACTGTATGTTAATTTTCTGTGCGATATGAATAATAAAAATTGCTCAATGGAGCTGAGTGAGCAGAACGTGAAAAACCAAAGACCCGTCAATCTAGATTTGCAGACTATTCGCTTTCCGGCGACTGCTATTGCGTCAATCGTGCACCGTATTTCCGGTGTAATCATGCTATTTGCCATTGCTATTTTGCTCTACCTGTTAAATGCATCGCTTGCATCTAGCCAAGGTTTTGCTGAGGTTCAAGCTTGGTTTAGTTCTCCTTTCATTAAATTTATTATCTGGGGCATTCTCACTGCGCTTGGTTATCACTTGTTGGCGGGTATTCGTCACTTAGTGATGGACACTGGCCGTTGGGAAGAGCTGGATTCAGGCTCAGCTTCTGCCAAAGCGGTGTTTGTTATCGCGGCAGTCTTGTCTGTGTTAGCAGGAGTATGGATATGGTAACTAACGCTGCAAGCTTTGGGCGCAGTGGCGTTCATGATTTCATCATGATCCGTGCCAGCGCGGTCGTGTTAGCCAGTTATGCTATTTTTTTAGTGGGATTTTTAGCGTTAGCGGCGCCTTTAACCTTCGAGCTATGGCACAGCTTATTTTCGACCCTACCCATGAAGATTTATACCTTAGTCGCTTTAGTCGCGTTATTAATTCATGCCTGGATTGGTACTTGGCAAGTGTTGACCGATTACATTAAATGCACTGCGCTGCGCGGAGTGTTGCAATTTGTCTTTGTCGTGGCTGCATTCTCCTATTTAGCCGCTGGCTTAATCATTGTATGGGGTGTCTAAGTGAATATTCCAGTTCGTGAATTTGATGCAGTCGTCATCGGCGCCGGTGGCGCAGGGATGCGAGCGGCATTACAAATTTCTAAAGAAGGTAAGAGCTGCGCGCTGTTATCTAAAGTATTCCCAACTCGCTCTCATACTGTTTCTGCTCAAGGCGGCATCACTGTCGCCTTAGGTAATGCCCATGAAGATCATTGGGAAGAGCACATGTACGATACCGTTAAAGGTTCCGACTTTATCGGTGACCAAGACGCCATCGAATTTATGTGTCAAACCGGCCCTGAAGCCATTATTGAGCTTGAACACATGGGCTTGCCATTTTCGCGTTTTGAAAACGGCACGATTTACCAGCGTCCCTTTGGTGGACAGTCACGTAACTTTGGTGGCGAGCAAGCGGCGCGTACGGCAGCGGCTGCAGACCGCACTGGTCATGCATTGTTGCACTGTTTGTATCAACAAAACGTTAAGCATAAAACCGATGTGTATTCAGAGTGGTACGCGTTAGATTTAGTTAAAAATGCTGACGGCGTGATTGTGGGTTGTACTGCCATTGAAATTGAAACTGGCGACATAGTCTATTTCAAAGCTAAGGCTACTATTTTAGCCACAGGTGGTGCTGGTCGTATTTATGCCTCAACTACCAACGCTCATATCAATACTGGTGATGGTGTTGGCATGGCAATGCGCGCTGGCGTGCAAATGCAAGACATGGAAATGTGGCAGTTCCACCCAACCGGTATTGCTGGTGCTGGGGTGTTAGTGACTGAAGGTTGCCGCGGTGAGGGCGGGTATCTGCTCAATAAAAACGGCGAGCGCTTTATGGAGCGCTATGCACCCAATGCTAAAGATTTGGCGGGTCGTGACGTTGTTGCCCGCTCCATGATGACTGAAATCCGTGAAGGTCGTGGCTTAGATGGTCCGTTAGGCCCTCATTGCTTGCTGAAACTCGATCACTTAGGTAAAGAAACCTTAGAAGCGCGTTTACCTGGCGTGTGTGAATTATCTCGTACTTTCGCGCATATTGACCCTGCTGATGGCCCAATCCCAGTATTGCCTACCTGTCACTACATGATGGGCGGTCTTCCGACTAAAGTGAGTGGTCAGGTCATTCGTAAGAATGAAGATGGCAGCGAACAAGATGTCATTGGCTTGCTTGCGGTCGGTGAAATTGCTTGTGTGTCTGTGCATGGTGCTAACCGTTTAGGCGGTAACTCATTGCTTGATTTAGTGGTCTTTGGCCGCGCAGCAGGGCAACATTTAGGTAAGGTATTGGATCAAACACCTAATCCTAAAGCGGCCACTGATGCCGAAATTCAAGCATCGCTTGCACGCCTAAATCGTTGGGAAAGCAATAAAGACGGTGAAGACCCAGCGCAAATTCGTAAAGACTTGCAACTGTGTATGCAGCTTAATTTCTCGGTGTTCAGAAGTGGCGATGCCATGGCTGAAGGCTTAGAGCAATTAAAAGCCATCAGTAAGCGTTTAGATAATGCCAAACTGTCGGACAATTCACGGGAATTTAATACCCAGCGCATCGAATGTTTAGAGCTGGATAACTTAATGGCGACCGCGATAGCTACCGCCTATGCGGCCAACTATCGCACTGAAAGTCGCGGCGCACATTCACGCGAAGATTATCTTGAGCGTGATGATGACAATTGGTTATGTCACAGTTTATTTGACCCTGTCACTACCCAAATGATGCGTCGTGAAGTCAATATGGCACCTATTCATCGGGCAGCCTTCCCACCCAAGAAGCGTACTTACTAAGGAGCTATCAGGATGAAATTGGAATTTTCCATTTATAGATATAATCCTGATGTGGATACTAAACCACATATGCAGGATTTCAGCCTCACGGTGGAAGACGGCACAGATATGATGGTGCTAGATGCCTTGATGAAGCTTAAAGAGCAGGACACCACCTTGGTGTTTCGCCGCTCGTGCCGTGAAGGCGTGTGTGGTTCTGACGGCATTAACATGAATGGTAAGAATGGCTTAGCTTGTATTACGCCAGTATCAACCTTCAAGGGTAAGAAACTGATTATTCGCCCACTGCCTGGCATGCCGGTAGTTCGCGACTTGGTGGTAGATTTATCTCAGTTCTACAAGCAATACGAGAAGATTAAGCCGTATCTTATCAATGATGGTCAAAAACCTGCTCGTGAAAACCTGCAATCCCCTGAGCAACGTGAACATTTAGATGGTTTGTATGAATGTATTATGTGCGCGTGTTGCTCAACAGCCTGCCCATCTTTCTGGTGGAATCCTGATAAGTTCGTGGGTCCGAGCGGTTTATTGCATGCCTATCGCTTCTTGATTGATAGCCGCGATACCGCTACCGAGCAGCGTTTGTCGGAACTTGATGATGCTTATAGTGTGTTCCGCTGCCATGGCATTATGAATTGTGTGGATGTGTGCCCTAAAGGATTAAATCCAACTAAGGCCATAGGTCATATCAAATCAATGTTGCTGCAACGGGCGGTTTAGATGCAAGTTACTGAGCTAACAATTATAATAGCCTAACTCTTTGAGAGTCATCATCATATTGGTGATGACTCTTTTATATAATGGCTATCAAAATACCGTCATTCTGGGTTATAAGACGGTAGTGACAGGGAATAATTTCTTCGAAATACTCCCAAATACTATGGCTAAGCACGTGTATGCACCTAATACGCAATGCCTAGGCGGAGTTGGTTGAATAGGACATCAAGTTTTCCAAGGACTCAGATGTGACCTTATCGCAAAAACACCGGCAGTCAGTTTGCAGTTGAGGGTCAAAGTTTGAAAGGAATAGCAATGCACCAAGGCGTCATGAAAGCTTGGCTCGACTCGTCTCATCTAAGTGGTGCTAACAGCACTTATATTGAAGCGATGTACGAAGCCTACCAAGAAGATCCCCAATCAGTGACCGACGATTGGCGTGAGGTTTTTGATAAGCTCCCTCCGGTCAACGGTTCCGGCAGTGCTGCCCCAGAAATCTCTCATTCTAAAATGCGAGAATATTTCAAATCATTGGCCCAAGAGCGGCGAGTGGGCGGCGGTAGCATGGTGTCTGATCCGCAATTAGATGCTAAGCAAGTTAAAGTACTGCAACTTATTAATGCGCATCGATTCCGCGGCCATCAAAACGCTAATCTCGATCCATTAGGATTATGGCAGCGTGAGTCAGTGAAAGAACTCGACCCACAGCATCACGGTTTAGATGCCGACGATTTACTGCGCAGCTTTAATACCGGCTCTTTTGCCCATGGAGGCCAAACCATGTTGCTCAAAGACTTGGTGGCAGCGCTCAAGCAAACCTATTGCGGCAGTATTGGTGCGGAATATATGCATATTACCGATACCGATGAGAAGCGTTGGATCCAGCAACATTTGGAACCGACCTTAGGCCGAGTTTCTCTTGATGAAGCCAATAAAGTTCGCATTCTACAAGGCTTAAACGCAGTAGAAGGCCTAGAGAAATATTTAGGCGCCAAATTTCCAGGTGCTAAACGCTTCTCCCTTGAAGGCGGCGATGCACTAGTACCTATGCTGCGTGAGATTTTGTATCGCGCTGGCGAATCAGGTACCAAAGAAATCGTGGTTGGTATGGCGCACCGTGGTCGTCTTAACGTGTTAGTTAACGTGCTCGGTAAGCGTCCAGCAGAATTATTTAATGAGTTCGCGGGTAAGCATAATGACAGCTTAGGCAGCGGCGATGTGAAATATCACCAAGGCTTCTCGGCTGATTTTTCAACTCCTGGCGGCGATATTCATTTAGCGCTGGCGTTTAACCCATCGCATCTTGAAATTGTGAACCCTGTGGTGATGGGCTCAGTGCGCGCGCGTCAAGACCGCCGTGGATGCAGCGATGGCCGTCAAGTCATGCCAATCACCATTCATGGTGACTCAGCCATTACTGGCCAAGGCATAGTGCAAGAGACATTTAACATGTCGCAAACCCGCGGTTTCTCAGTGGGTGGCAGTATCCGTATTGTTGTCAATAACCAAGTAGGCTTTACCACTTCTAATCATCAAGACGTGCGCTCGACAGAATATTGTACTGACATCGCCAAAATGGTGCAGGCACCGATATTCCATGTGAATGCTGACGATCCTGAAGCTGTGGCCTTTATCGCTAAATTGGCGGTAGATTATCGCAACGAGTTTAAGCGCGATGTGGTCATTGATTTAGTGTGTTATCGCCGTCATGGCCATAACGAAGCCGATGAGCCAAGTGCGACTCAGCCGCTGATGTATTCAAAAATTAAGAAGCATCCAACGCCGCGTAAGCTCTATGCTGACAAGCTAATTGCTGAAAAAACCTTAGCGGCAGATGATGTGACGGCTATGGTGAACAATTATCGCGATGCCTTAGATCACGGCGATTGCGTGGTGCCCGAGTGGCGCCCTATGACCATACAAAATGCCGATTGGTCATCTTACATTGGGAATGATTGGGACGTAGCTTACACGCCTGAATATGCGCTCGATAAGCTGACTAAACTGGCGCACAGCATCAGTTATGTACCAAGCAATCATCCTATGCACGCACGGGTTGATAAGATTTATCAAGACCGTTTAGCGATGGCCAATGGCGAGAAATTCCTCGATTGGGGCTTTGCTGAAACCTTAGCTTACGCCACCATTTTGACCTCAGGTAATCGCGTGCGGTTAACGGGTCAAGATTCAGGTCGCGGTACCTTCTTCCATCGCCATGCTGTGCTGCATAACCAAACCGATGGCAGTACTTATTTACCGCTGCGTCACTTAAGTGATGACCAAGGCGCCATTAACATTACTGACTCAGTATTATCTGAAGCCTCAGTATTGGCGTTTGAATACGGTTATGCCACCGCAGAACCTACGGGCTTAACCATTTGGGAAGCGCAGTTTGGTGACTTCGTTAACTGTGCTCAAGTAGTGATTGACCAGTTCTTATCGTCTGGCGAGCAAAAGTGGGGGCGTTTATGCGGCTTAACTATGCTGTTGCCCCATGGGTATGAAGGCCAAGGCCCTGAGCATTCGAGCGCCCGTTTAGAGCGTTTCTTGCAACTGTGCGCCAACCATAATATGCAAGTGTGCGTGCCATCAACGCCAGCGCAGGTGTATCACATGCTGCGTCGACAAGTGGTGCGGCCAATGCGTCGTCCATTAGTGGTTATGTCTCCTAAGTCTTTGCTACGTCATCCGATGGCGGTATCAAGCTTAGAAGAACTGGCTAATGGTCACTTCCAAAATATTATTGGTGAAATCGATGATCTTGATCCAAAAGGCGTCGATCGCGTAGTGTTCTGTAGCGGTAAGGTGTATTTCGAATTACTTGAGCGCCGCCGTAAAGAGCAGCTTACTAATGTTGCCATTATCCGTATTGAACAGTTATATCCGTTCCCGCATGATGAAATTCAGGCGGAATTACAACGCTATAGCCATGTGACTGATTTTATTTGGTGTCAGGAAGAACCACAAAATCAGGGCGCTTGGTATTGCAGTCAACACCATTTTTGGGCCGCCATTCCAGCGGGCTCAACCCTGACGTATGCCGGCCGTGAAGCCTCGGCCGCGCCTGCTTGTGGATATCCAGAATTGCATGCCCATCAGCAAGAAGCCTTAGTCGTCAGCGCATTAAAGTTACCGTCATTGCCACATTTATAATAAGGATAAGGTTGCATGAGTATTGAAATTAAAGTCCCAGTCCTGCCGGAATCAGTGGCTGATGCGACAATTGCCACTTGGCATGTTAAGCCGGGCGAGCGCGTGAGTCGCGATCAACAGTTGGTGGATATTGAAACCGATAAAGTGGTGCTGGAAGTGGTTGCCCCAGAAGACGGTCAACTGTCTGAACTGCTGGCACAAGAAGGCGATACGGTTTTAGGTCAGCAAGTGATTGCCAACTTTGTGGCTAGTATTGTGGCTGGTCAAGAAGTGTCAAAATCTCAAGCCGAAGCTGTGACTCTAGACGCTGATGTTAATGATGCCCTGAGCCCATCTGTGCGCCGCTTGATTGCTGAGCATTCATTGAATGCCGCTGATATCAAGGGCACAGGTGTGGGTGGCCGTATCACTAAAGAAGATGTTGATGCCTTTGTGAAGCAAGCGTCAAAAGCCGCGCCTGTTGCTGCAGCGGTAAAAGCGCCAGTGGCACCTTTAGGTGTGCGCAGTGAAAAACGTGTTCCTATGACGCGTTTACGTAAAACCATTGCTAGCCGTTTGCTGGAAGCGAAAAACTCAACCGCTATGTTGACTACGTTTAACGAAGTTAACATGAAGCCTATCATGGACATCCGTAAGCAATATCAGGATGTGTTTGAAAAGCGTCATGGCATACGTTTAGGCTTTATGTCGTTTTATATCAAGGCCGTGACTGAAGCGCTGAAGCGCTACCCAGAAATTAACGCGTCAATCGATGGTGATGATATTGTTTATCATAACTATTTTGATGTCAGCATTGCAGTTTCTACTCCAAGAGGCTTAGTAACGCCTGTGCTGCGTGATTGCGATAGCATGAGTTTGGCTGAGATTGAAAAGGCTGTGCGTGATTTAGCCATTAAAGGCCGAGATGGCAAACTGACGGTTGAAGATATGACCGGCGGTAACTTCACCTTAACTAACGGTGGCGTGTTTGGTTCTTTAATGTCGACCCCGATTTTAAACTTGCCACAAAGCGCTATCTTAGGCATGCATGCCATTAAAGATCGCCCAATGGCGGTTAATGGTCAGGTAGAAATTCTACCTATGATGTATCTGGCTCTGTCATACGATCACCGCATCATTGACGGCCGTGAATCTGTGGGCTTCTTGGTAACCATTAAGGAATTCCTCGAAGACCCAACTCGCTTGTTGCTGGATTTGTAAAATCCACAGCGCCCCCGCCTTCGGGCGGGATTCTCGTGGTCACTCGGTGTGAGTGATTGGAATTGATAAGACGTATATGGATAGAGCATCATGAATTTGCATGAGTATCAGGCGAAAGCCCTGTTTGCCGAGTACGGCCTGCCAGTGTCTGAAGGTGTTGCTTGTGACACTCCTCAGCAAGCTGTTGAAGCCGCAGGTCACATAGGTGGCAAAGTGTGGGTAGTTAAGTGTCAAGTTCATGCTGGTGGCCGCGGTAAGGCTGGTGGCGTGAAAGTGACTGGCGATAAAGAAGAAATCCGCGCTTTTGCTGAGCATTGGTTAGGTCGTAACCTAGTCACTTATCAGACTGATGAAGCGGGTCAGCCAGTGGCTAAAATTTTAGTTGAAAGCTGCACCGATATTGCCAACGAGCTGTATTTAGGCGCTGTTGTTGACCGTGCTAGCCGCCGTGTGGTGTTTATGGCGTCAACTGAAGGTGGTGTGGATATTGAAAAGGTGGCTGAAGAGACACCTGAGCTAATCCACAAAGCCATTATCGATCCGCTGGTAGGCGCTCAAGCTTTCCAAGCGCGTGACCTTGGCTTCAAACTTGGGTTAAATCCAACCCAAATGAAGCAGTTCACTAAAATTTTCATGGGTTTAGCTGACATGTTCAGCCGTTATGATTTCGCTTTATTAGAAATCAACCCATTAGTCATTACCACTGACGGTAATCTACATTGCTTAGACGGTAAAATTGGTATTGATGGTAACGCTCTGTTCCGTCAACCAAAAATCCGTGACATGCACGACCCATCACAAGATGACGCCCGTGAAGCTCATGCGGCTAAGTTTGAACTTAACTATGTGGCATTAGATGGTAACGTCGGCTGTATGGTTAACGGCGCCGGTTTAGCTATGGGTACCATGGACATGGTTAACCTGCACGGCGGCAAGCCAGCGAACTTCTTAGATGTGGGCGGCGGCGCGACGAAAGAGCGCGTAGCTGAAGCTTTTAAGATCATCTTATCTGACTCTAACGTTAAAGCGGTTCTGGTAAACATTTTCGGCGGTATCGTGCGTTGTGACATGATTGCTGAAGGTATTATCGGCGCGGTGAAAGAAGTGGGCGTGAAAGTACCGGTTGTGGTTCGCTTAGAAGGTACCAATGCCGAATTAGGCCGTGGTGTGTTAGCCGAATCGGGTCTTGATATCATTGCAGCGACCAGTCTGACTGACGCGGCTCAGCAAGTAGTTAACGCTGCGGAGGGCAAATAATGTCTGTATTAATTAATAAAAATACCAAGGTGATCTGTCAGGGTTTTACTGGCGGCCAAGGTACTTTCCACTCTGAGCAAGCGATTGCTTACGGCACTCAGATGGTCGGCGGTGTGTCTCCTGGTAAAGGCGGTCAAACCCATTTAGGTCTGCCAGTCTTTAATACCGTTAAAGATGCGGTAGCTGTTACTGGCGCGACTGCGTCAGTTATCTATGTTCCAGCGCCATATTGTAAAGATGCCATTTTAGAAGCCATTGATTCAGGTATTGAATTAATTGTGTGTATCACTGAAGGCATTCCAACATTAGATATGCTGGACGTTAAAGTGAAGCTGGAAGAAACGGGCGTGCGCATGATTGGCCCTAACTGCCCAGGCGTTATTACTCCCGGTGAATGTAAGATTGGTATTATGCCAGGCCACATTCATAAGCCAGGTAAAGTCGGTATTGTATCGCGCTCTGGCACCTTAACCTATGAAGCGGTAAAGCAAACTACCGATGAAGGTTTTGGTCAGTCAACGTGCGTAGGTATTGGCGGCGACCCAATTCCAGGTACTAACTTTATCGACGTATTGGAAATGTTCCAAAACGACCCTAAAACCGAAGCCATTGTGATGATTGGTGAAATTGGTGGTACTGCAGAAGAAGAAGCGGCGGCTTATATTAAAGCTCACGTGACTAAGCCTGTGGTGTCTTACATTGCCGGTGTTACTGCACCAGCAGGTAAGCGTATGGGTCATGCTGGCGCTATTATCGCTGGCGGTAAAGGCACAGCAGCTGACAAATTTGCAGCGTTAGAAGCGGCTGGTGTTACTACCGTGCGCTCATTAGCCGATATCGGCAAAGCCTTACGTCAACGTACTGGTTGGTAAGTCTTAATCGTTAATTAGGCGCCTGCGGGCGCCTTTTTTATTGGGTTTTATCATAATGTCGGTTGTTTCTATTATTGTGCCATTGTTAGTGATTGCCATTCTGGGCTATGGTGCGAGTCGCAGTCAGTGGTTTAGCCGCGAGCAAATCAATGGTATTAGTCAGTTTGCTTTTTATCTGTGTATTCCCGCTTTGCTGTTTAGCACTATGTGGCAAGTACCATTATCACAAAGCTTGAATGCTACTGTATTACTCGCGTTTTATATTCCAGTGGTGAGTTGTTTTTTAGTGGTGCTGGCTTTTGGCCATTGGTATTTACAGCGCCCTTGGGACAAGTGCGCGGTGATGGCGTTAAGTGGCAGTTATTCCAATTGTTTATTAGTGGGATTACCTGTGATAGTGGCTGCCTTTGGTGAGGCACAAATGGCGCGGGTGTTTATTATCATCACCTTTCATAGCGCCATCTTATTTAGTTTAACCTTGGCGTTTGGCGGGCAAGGGGGGCGCAGGCAAGCGCTTAAGGATTTATTCGTAAATCCAGTGATCTTAAGTATTGGTTTAGGTTTACTGGCCAATATTTTGGCTGTGCCTATGCCAAGTATGGCGAAGGCGTCATTATCTATGCTGGCAACCCCAGCCATTACTTGTGCCTTATTTGTGCTTGGCGCAAATTTACATTATTACCGCCTAAACACCAGTTGGGTGCCCGCGCTTGGTTTAGCCTTAGTTAAATTACTGCTGTTACCTGTCATGGTGTTTGCTTGTGGCCACACCTTGGGGTTAAGTGAACTTGATATTGCTGTGACTGTGTTATTAGCCGCCTCACCACTTGGGGTTAATGCTTACTTAATCGCGGTGAAATTACAACAAGACGCAGATATCACCGCTAGCAGCGTAGTGATTTCCAGTGGTTTATCGGCCTTGTCTGTGGCATCTTGGTTATCTTTACTCACTTAGCGCGGAGCCTAAGATATGATAGTGACCACCAGTGAACGCCTGATCATTCGCCAATTTAATGAAGCCGATATTGAAGCCTTATTTATGATGAATGCCCGCACTGAAATGCTCACCTATATTCCTACGATTCCTTTTACTGACATTGCTCAGGCTGAAAGCCTGCTTAAGCATGTGGTGTATGCTGACTATCGCAAACACGGCTTTGGCCGCTGGGCGGTGGAGCTTAAAGACAGCGGTGAGGTGATAGGTTTTTGTGGCCCTAAATACTTACCCGAATTTGAACAGGTAGAAATTGGTTATCGTTATTTTCCCGAATATTGGGGGCAGGGCATAGGCACCGAAGCTGCCAAAGCAGTAGCGGATATTTGTCATCCGCGCTTTAAAATTAAGGAGCTTATCGCCTTAATTTTACCCGGCAATATAGGCTCTGAGCGCGTTGCCAAGCATATCGGCATGACCTTGCAGCAACAACAAGACTTTATGGGGCATAAGGTGAATCAGTTTTATATGCGCTTAGATACCTCATCATAAAGACGGCTTGATAACACCTTTTAATTACTGCCACAAAAAGCCCTAGCATTAGGGCTTTTTGTTAGATTTATAATCGCACTCAAATCTGTTTCTGATCAGCTAGATAAAAAATGAGTCCCACCAGATCTACAGCCATCATCCAAATCCCTGTGACATAGATTAGCTAACTCTGATCTATGTCACAGACAGTGCAGCGTTTCACCTCTACAATTCGCGCCCTTTTAATACAGACAGATTCACCAAGAAAATATGCGAATAGCAGTCTTTCTACTGGTGACAGGGATAGTTTTTTTCAGTTTTCAAACATTGGCGTCAGGATTTCAGTGTAAATCACTTAACAGGGCCATTGCGGCTAACGTGGTAGCCACTCCGGCTATGGATAAACAAGCCATGGCAATTTTGGCGAGTTTCAAACCTAATAAGCGCCAAGAACAAGCTCGAGCGATTATGCATGATGGCAGCTTGATTTTGCCTACTCAATGCAACAATCACAGTTGCAGCTTTGAGCTTGATACTCGTGAGGTCAAGTTTGTGGTGCACACCCATGTTAAATGCAGCAATCCTAACCAAGGTGTCGCTAAGCTCATCACTCAAAGTCGCGAATTGCCAGGGCCTGGAGATCATGCATTTTTGGTGTTAGGTAATGCGCCCAATTACTTTCAAACCCCTAAGGGTAATGTGCGGGTGCTTGAATACCGCGACGGCGAATATCGCCTGCGCACTGTGTATGGCGATGATGCGTCTGAGCGCAAATGGCAGCCTTATGCGGGGGAGCCGTCAATATCAGAGATTAAACGCGCCTTGCGCCAAAGCTGATATGTACTGCTAATAAATCTTGCCGCCACCGCTATGTGTCCAAAACTGATAGTTTCAAAAACGAAAAAAGCCCTAAGAGTAGGGCTTTTTAGTGACTGCGTTCGCGAGCGTCTAGTGGCTAGATGCTTGCTTAGCTGTCGGCATGATCGCACTCATCGTTAGTGCATACGCCGTATAAGTATAAGCTGTGGTTAGTCAGCTTAATATTATGCTTAGTAGCGATTTCGTGTTGACGACGCTCAATCATTTCATCAGAAAATTCAATCACTTTGCCGCAAGTCAGGCACACGAGATGATCATGATGATGTTGGCTGGATAATTCAAATACTGCCTTGCCACTTTCAAAGTGATGACGCGTTACTATGCCGGCATCATCAAATTGGTTCAGTACACGATAGACAGTGGCTAAACCAATTTCTTCGCCAATTTCTAATAACTTTTTATAGAGATCTTCGGCACTGATGTGTTGATTTTCTGGTGCTTGCATCAATTCCAGGATCTTGACACGTGGCAGGGTGATTTTAAGACCCGCTTTCTTCAGCGCTAAATTTCCATCTGTCATTATAAATCTCTTGATTGCAGAACCGAAAAAGGCTCATTTGTCATGTATGCTCGCCATTATATGTGCTTGGCCTGCAAACTTAAACCTTTGTTATTCTTTTATCCATGATTCCTTGAAGGCGCGCTTAAGCTGGCTCTGAATAATGGGCTCTGCGACTTAGGTGGCATTGTTCAATTGGCGTTAATCACGGCATACTGATAGTGGATTTTATTGGTTAGCATCGAAGGAATGGCCTATGTATCAACGCATAGTGATTTTGACTGGCGCGGGCATTTCCGCGGAGTCTGGAGTAAAAACCTTTCGGGATGAGGACGGCTTGTGGGAATCGCATCCCATTGAGGATGTCGCGACCCCTGAAGGTTACGCGGCAAACCCTACATTAGTGGAAGATTTTTATAATGCCCGCTGGCAACAGCTCATTAATGAGGGCATTAGTGCCAATGCGGCCCATGTGGCGCTGGCAACTCTTGAGCAGTCACAGCAAGTGGAGTTGTTTTTGGTGACTCAAAATATCGACAACCTCCATGAGAAGGGCGGCAGTCGTAAGTTACTGCATATGCATGGTGAATTAAGTAAAGGGCGCTGTCCGCGCAGCCAGCAGACATTTATGCTGACCGAAACTTTAGGGCCAGACAATGTGTGTACTTGTTGTATCCCTGCGCAAAAATTGCGCCCGCATGTAGTGTGGTTTGGTGAGATGCCTATAGGTATGGATAAAATCCATCAGGCCCTTAGTCAGTGTGATGTGTTTATTGCGATTGGCACTTCTGGCTCTGTCTATCCCGCCGCCGGTTTTGTCGATATTGCCAATCAAGTGGGCGCGTTAACCGTGAATGTGAATTTGGCGCCGCGAGATCCTCATTGCCAGTTTCAATACCATTGGCAAGGTAAGGCAAGTGAGCGCGTACCTGCACTGGTGAACGCTATTTTAGCTGGACAATCCATAGCTCATGACTAATCATCGCGGCGTTGATATTTTGCATGATTAGTTATGGATATAAGTAATGAGATTGACCGATGTTCTTAAGCCGCTAGAGGATACTGCTCTGCCACGTATTGCGATTATTATGCGCGGCCTGCCAGGCAGTGGTAAATCTTATTGGGTTGAGGCATTTATTGCCGCTCAGACACCAGTAATGGCTGACTATATTCGCCACTATGGCCTGTGTTCGACCGACAATTATTTTATCACCAATGGCGTGTATCGCTTTAATCGCACTAAGTTAGCTGAGTATCATCAACGTAATCTCACCCAGTTCATTATGGCTTTGGCCAAACAGCAAGAGACTGTGATTTGTGATAACACTAACTTAGCCCATTGGGAATATATGGCTTATGATACTGCGGCTCGCGCCTTAGGTTATCAAGTGCGCACTGTGTTAATCGGCAATCCCATGGATAAAGCTCATCAACAAATGTGTGCCGAGCGTAATCGCCATGGTGTAAGCTTGGCAGACATTGAGCGTATGGCGCGCCAATTTCAAGCCGATGAATGAATGGTTTGCTCATCGCGAGTAAGCTAAGCCTTCATTGCTATTTACCCCCTGATCAACGATACACAAGGAGATGTTATGTTCAGTCATATTATGTTGGGGGCTAACGATATCAAGCTTTCGAAAAAGTTTTACGATGCCGTGTTTGCGACCTTAGGTTATGGCGCAGGTCATATCGATGATAAAGGCCGCTGCGTGTATCGTAATGACAATGGGGTATTTGCTATCACTAAGCCAATTAATGGTGACAAGGCGTGTCATGGCAATGGCAGTACCATAGGTTTTAGTGCAACCTCGGTTGAGGCGGTGCATGCGTGGCACGCAGCAGGTGTTGCTAATGGTGGTACTTCTTGTGAAGAGCCTCCTGGAATGCGTGAAACCCCGTTTGGACCTTTATGCCTAGCGTATTTACGCGATCCCGATGGCAATAAATTATGTGCCTTATATCGTCAAGGCTAATGTCATTTTGATTTGAGTTTGATCTTAACCCTTGAGTGTTAGGTGGTCACTTAATCCTAAGCCGTAACGCGTCCGTTTTAGTGTTGGCAACGGGCGTTGTTACTGTTTATTTTTCAATACCATGGTTAATTGAATGTTACAGATTCCTATGCTAGCTTAATCTCGATATTTTTAATGGCGAGCGGAGACGGTTGTGACAGTTAACCATAGTTTTTCTAACGAAGAACTTGCATGTTTTAGTGAGTTGTTTGCTATCGATGATGATAGTAAATCGACCTCCATTCCTATGATTTTGGCGGACATTCCTAAAGGGATATCGGCGGTATTTGCGCAAGCTTCCCTCACGTTACTGGCTGAAATTGGTCCTTATAAACTGTGGTTTCCATTACAGTTAGATACCGACGAGTTAGGCCAATTTAAACCGCGTTTAGGTGTTCCTGAAGTGATTGACGTTCAGGGTGTTGAACGCAGTTGGCGCTTGACCCAAGCCGGTGAATTGGTTGCGTATAGCGAGCGCAATTTTATGCCCCTTGAAGTGTTATCTCTATCTAGTACAGGTTTAGCTGTCCGCACCTTACATGCTAGTGATAGCTATGATGTGTGTCATTCGCGCTTTATTCATCTGTTATTGCCATCAGGCTCACGCCTTGATTTACCCGTCGAATCAGTTCGAACTGATATTGGTGGCGTCAATGTGCTTAAAATTCACTCTGCAGGTGACCATGCGCAGTTGCTGCGTCAATATCTGTTCAATTGCCACTGTAAACAGTACTCCCACTTATATAGTGAAGGAGCGAGATAGGCGTCTAATTAGGCGTGGAGTTAGCCAAGTGGTGAAGGCCTGAGGTGACATGGCATGATGGCATTGCTGGCGACTATTTGGGCCGTGAATGAGCGCTGAAATACCCTAAAAGTTATACCTATGGGTGGTGGTTGGTTGGCGACCATTAAAGGCATCATTATTTAATTACAACCACTCACCGCAACTGTATTGTTTATGTTATCTATTTTGAGTTTTATTCATATTTGTCTTAGCTGTCTTTCTATTGCAGTACATCATATTGTTTAAATATCCTACAATTAAGTGATTGTTATTTCTTCATAATACTCAATCCAAAGTATTCATTTTTATGCTTGACTACTATTTTATTGGTCTGTTTGACATGTTTATTTTCTTGGGTTGTGACGAGCGCCTGATTTTTGCTGAGATTAATTGTCATTGCGCTGACATTCTGTTTGCATAAGTGCCTCTTTAGTTTCAGCTGAAGTGTTGCAGGATGCGAGAGGCCAACGGGCTGGTTTAACCCAAAGTGTAAGTGAATTGTGAATATGGATGTCGTCGTTATTAGATCGTCAAGGAGGATGAGCTAGTACAAACACATAAAAAAGAGAGGAACTATGAGCCATGTTTTTTCTATTGGTGCGCTTGAATCATTTATGATTGCCATCAGTGTGCTGTTTATTGGGCACCTGATTAAAGTCAAATTACCTTTTCTCAAGAAATTTAATATCCCTGAGCCCATAGTGGGCGGATTAGTTGTGGCTTGTATCATTACAGCCCTTCATTTTAATGGCATAGACTTAAGCTTCGATTTGCCATTACAAAAGACTTTTATGCTGATGTTTTTTGCTACAGTCGGTTTGTCGGCTAATTACACTCAGTTACTCAAAGGCGGCGCCAAAGTATTTTTGTTTTTAGGCGTAGCGTCATTATTGATCATTATCCAAAACGGCATAGGTGTGTCTTTAGCCACCGCCTTAGGTCTTGACCCCTTAATGGGCTTAATTGCTGGTTCAATTACCTTATCGGGTGGCCACGGCACGGGTGCTGCGTGGGCTAAAACCTTAGAAGAAGTGTATGGACTGCATAACACCTTAGAAATCGCTATGGCATCAGCTACCTTTGGTTTAATCATAGGTGGCATTATCGGTAGCCCAGTGGCGCAGCGCTTGATTGATAAGCATCAATTAGAATCTGAATACGGTAGCGCTGAACGCACTCGTACTAAGCATCCTGAAGTAGTGACTTATAACGAGTACGAAGAAGATAAGGTAACGGCGAGAAAAGTCATCGAAGTGCTGTTCATTCTATTGATTTGTATTAATGGCGCTAAGTACATGGAGCAGTGGGTCGCTAGCTTTAACATTGGCTGGTTAATGATCCCTGACTTTGTTTATGCGTTATTTATGGGTGTGATTATCACTAACCTGTTTGAGGTTACTAAGCTCAAAACCATAGATACTGAAACGATTGATATTTTAGGGACTGTGTCCTTGTCATTGTTCTTAGCCATGGCCTTGATGAGCCTAAAGTTATGGAACATTTTTGATTTAGCCGTGCCATTTTTGATTATCTTGGCGGCGCAATCAGCTTTCATTGGCATATTTACTTACTTCGTCACCTTTAAAGTGATGGGACGTAATTATGATGCGGCTGTGATTGCTGGTGGTCATTGTGGTTTTGGTTTAGGGGCAACGCCTACGGCGGTAATGAACATGGGGTCAATCGTTAATCGCTATGGCCCATCACCCCAAGCCTTTATGGTGGTGCCTATTGTCGGCGCGTTTTTCATTGACATAGTCAATCTCATCATATTGCAAGCTTATTTATCCTTCTTGGGATAAGCGCAAGACTAGATAAATGCAGGGGCTTAGGCCCCTGTTTTGTTTTAGGGCATTTGCAGTATGGCGTATGTCAATGCTGCCTAAGCTAAAGCTGTGCTGGCGCTCATTAAACGCGTGTTGCTGCAATGGGTCTTGCGGTTGCTATTATGCGTGAGGGGGCTTTTCAGGGCGTGTCGCTTGCGACTATGGCTTGTAGCTCGTGAATATGGCGAGTAACACTGCGCTAATTAAAGGGGGCGAAGTGATAACGACGGTTAGGCGTAGTTATAGAGAGTTAACTGATTAACAGCTGATGACTGGAATATCCTGCCAGCGGGTGGTGTACTGCGGGCTGAGTAATTGCCTGCGCATTCCCCATTTAGGGTTAATCCCTTGGGCGGCGACAAATAAGGTATCAGCGCCATATCGACCATTAAGGCCATCCAATACCTGCATTAGGGCTGGGTTGTGTTTAGGTGGGTTAAATAAATCTAATTGCACTTGATGCTCATCAATCAAATCCAGTAAACCTACGCCAATTTTGTAATAACGCACGCCTGGCTGAAAAAGCTCAATGGCGGCTTTAAACACGGCTTGGGTCATTTCGACACTGCAGTGAGTTGGACAGGTAAAGCGAATCGTACTGTGTAGACTCACGGGCTTATCATCAAAAGGAGAGTTCGCCGCAAAAATAGTCATGACCTTACATAGCGAACCTTGACGCCTAGCTTTGGCAGCCGCTATGGCTGTGTGTTTACATAAGGCTTGCCTTAATGGCTCAAGTGCTGTGATGCGCTTACCCATACTACGCGTTGAAAAAATTTGCTGCTTATCGGCTCTGGCAGTCGCAAATTGTTTGCACTCCTCGCCGTTGAGCTCACGCACAGTGCGTTCGATTTCAACGCTGAATTGCTTTTTGGCGAGACCTGCGGGCATATTGGCCAGTTGATAGGCTGTGTGGATATTCATTAATGCCAAGCGTTTGCTGATACGACGACCAATGCCCCAAACATCGGCTGCCGCCATTTGTGTTAATATCTGCCGTCGTTGGTGGTCATTATCAAGCACGCATACCCCGTGATAGCCTTCAAGTTTTTTCGCGGCATGATTGGCAACTTTAGCTAAGGTCAGCGTTGGGGCTATACCCACGCACACGGGCAGGCGGCATTCCTTCCAGACAGTGCGTCTAATTTGCTGGGCGTGAGTCGTTAAGCAAGGAATGGCGGGGTAACTGCGCTTAAAAGATACAAAGGATTCATCAATAGAGTATACGAATTGCTCAGGGGCGAAACGGCCTATGACTTGCATCATTTTGCTCGATAAATCGCTATAGAGTTCGTAGTTGGACGATAGGGCAATCACACCTTGTTTTTGGCACAATTCCCGCACTTCAAAGTAGGGCACAAATTTTTTAATGCCCACATTCAGCGCCGCGCGATTGGCCGCGACCACACAACCATCATTATTTGATAGCACTATGATGGGCTTATTGCGCCATGCGGGATTAAAAACTTGCTCAGCGCTGCAATAAAACGCATTGGCATCAATTAGTCCGTACATAGCTTGCAGGGCCGATGGCAACGAATAGAACGGGTGACCACGCCTTCAATGGAAAACTGATCGTGCTGATGAATTTCCATGGGCTGACATTCGAGATTCGCTGATAACAACATGCGCCGCTGTTTATCTAGCTGTTTACACACAAATTCACCGTTAAAATTGGCAACAATGATGTCGCCGTGTTGGGCATTAACGTGGCGATCGACAATTAAAATATCCCGGTCGAAAATGCCAAAACCTTCCATCGAGTGACCTGCGGCTACGCCTAAAAAGGTGGCACTTGGATGTTGAATGAGTAACTCATCGAGCTTAAGCCCTAGTTGGCGGTATTCTTCGGCTGGGCTTTCAAAGCCAGTAATGCCAGCGCGAGCAAAGATAGGAATGATTTTCATAATAGAGAAACTGTTTTTATATACAGTATTATGCTAGCAGTTTACAGAGAGATAGCAAGCGATAATCCCGAGGCTTAAGGATGAAGGTCAAGGTTATTGTCATCATAAATATAAGCACGATTAATTGAATTTATTGCTGATTTTAAAAATGAACTGCGCGGATAATGCGGTTTTGTGCTATTCACCACAAAGTAACTAAAAGCACCAAGTAGTGAATATCTAAAGGCTGGCAATTGGGGGCTTACTTAACAATTCCATATAAAATCAGTAATTTAAGTTTTGGCATTAGATTTGCTATTTGATGTTCTCTTTATTGCGATTAACCATTTATTCAAGGATATCAATAATGAATCATCAAAAATCACCACTAGTCTTAGTTGCTCTCTTGAGTGTGAGTTTAAGTGCTTGTGTCATCAACGTCGGTAGTGATGAAGACACAGGTTGGCAAAAACAAGAAAAGTTGAATCGGCAGCATGTGGCTAATTTAGGCGTGGGAATGAAACTTGATGTGGTGAAACAAATGTTAGGCTCACCTGATTTTAGTGAAGCCTATCCTGACGGTGCGGCGCAAGTGGAAGTGTTATTTTATCGAACCCAAAGGCGCCATGATGATGGTAAAACTACCTTAGATGAATGCACGCCGTTAGTGTTTAATAATGGCAGCCTTATTGGTTGGGGTAATACGGCCTATAGCCAGGTGACAACCGCTAAGCTTTAATATCTGTGGTCACTCAGCAAATGGTAAGTCACTTCACTCATTCCATTATGCTGACGCGTAAGGCTTGCCTAGCGAGTAGTGATAGTCATAGCAGGCAGGGCGGGACACCAAGGTTAACCAATAAGTGAGGCAATATGTATCAAGGTCGGTGTTTATGTGGACAAGTGCATTTTAGTATTGAGGGCGAATTAGGGGCTGCCGATATTTGCCATTGTCGTCAATGTCGGCAATGGACGGGTCATGTATTGGCGAGCACTGAAGTGGCGCGCAGTGCCTTGACTATTACCGGCCTTGAGCATCTGCAATGGTTTCAATCGTCAGTTAAGGTGCGGCGCGGCTTTTGCCGCCATTGTGGCTCAAGTTTGTTTTTTGACCCACTAGACACTCAAAAACATCAGTGGATAGGCGTGGCTTTGGGGGCTATCGAAGATAAAACCCATATCACTATCGGTAAGCATATTTTTGTGGCCGAGAAGGGCGATTATTATCAAATCTGTGACGGCGCGCCGCAGCACGATCATTAGTGTTCTGGCAAAAAGCGTTAGTCAGCGGATCAACACCATGGTGAGAAAAGGCCGTTAGAGGGCGATAACCCGTATTAGCCATATCCGCCGGCCTTAATGCGGCGAGGCCCTTAGGCTTTATTCTTGGTCTTGCGAATCTATTTTTAGTTCTAGGTAAACTGATATATGATGCGCGCCCCTAGTGAGGCTTGAGCACTCTATTTCGTCATGATGTCCACCAATGCGCTTTATACAGATTTATCCGGTTATTACGATTTAATGTGTTGTGATATCAATTATCACGCGCAAAGTAATAGCATTGTCCGCTTGCATCAATTATTTGGTAATCAAGGTAAACAGCACTTAGATTTGGCGTGTGGCACCGGGCCGCATATCCGTCATTTTATTGATTTTGGATATCAATCCAGTGGCTTAGACATTAATCAGCCTATGATTGACTTGGCCATGGCGCGTTGCCCCGAAGCGCAGTTCAGTGTGCAAGACATGACAAACTTTACCGTTGAGCACTCACAAGATTTGATCACCTGTTTTCTATATTCCATTCATTACAGCGGCAATACCGAGCGACTATTAGCCTGTATTCAAAAAGTGCATGCATCGCTCAATGATGGTGGGGTATTTTGTTTTAACTCCGTTGATAAAGATAAAATAAACAATAACTTATTTATTCGTCATCACACAGATTTTGAGCAGCATCAGTTTGAATTTGAGTCTAGCTGGCAATACAGTGGCATGGGTGATGCTCAAGCGTTGCACCTTAAAATTAGCCGCACGCCATTAATCACCACTGAAACCAGCATCAGTGAAACTTGGCAAGATCAGCATCCTATGGTGGCAACTACCTTTGGTGAGCTGAGTGAGTTACTTGAACCTTATTTTGAGGTGCAGATATTTGAGCATGATTTCGATTGCATCATCCCTTGGGATGGCGAGTCTGGAAATGCCGTGTTTGTGTGTACCAAAAAATAACGACTACAAAAATAAAGCTTAACGGTTGAGAGCTCGCCCATCGGCGGGCTTTTTTATGGGCGGCTTTTAGCCGCGGCATAACGGATAACATAGTCAAACTTGTGCCTACTTGGCTTAAGGCGTGTAAACTCTTGATTTAATACTGCGCCGGCATTTTGGATCCATAATGAATACCCCTCCTAATTATTTAGCGACACTGCAACGCGTCTTTGGTTTTACGAGTTTGCGTCACGGTCAGCAGCAAGTGATTGAAACCTTGTTAGCCGGGCGTTCAAGCGCCGCCATTTTTCCGACCGGCTCGGGTAAATCCTTATGCTATCAATTGCCAGCGCTGGAATTACCACATCTTACTTTGGTTATTTCGCCGCTGTTAGCCTTGATGAGAGACCAACTCGATTTTCTTAAAGCGAAAGGTATAGCAGCGGCTTCGATTGACTCATCACAAAGTTATGATGAGTCACGCGATATTATGCGGGCGGTCAAACAAGGGGACATTAAGATTTTAATGATCTCGGTGGAGCGCCTTAAAAACGAGCGGTTTCGTCAGTTTATTGGAACCGTGCCCGTGTCTTTGCTGGTGGTGGATGAAGCTCACTGTATTTCTGAGTGGGGCCATAATTTTCGCCCTGATTATTTAAAGCTGCCTTTGTACTGCCAACAACTTAATATCGCGCAAGTATTACTGCTAACCGCCACCGCCACCGAACCTGTGATTAAGGACATGAGCGCTAAATTTAACATAGCGCCGTCAGACATAGTGATCACCGGATTCTATCGTCCAAATCTTGATTTAACCGTGTTGCCTTGTCATGAGAGCGATAAATTACAGCAATTACAACAGCTGCTTCAACAAGCGCCAACACAGGCCAGCATTGTTTACGTCACCTTGCAGCAAACCGCTGAAACTGTGGCTAAGGCGCTAATTCAAGCGGGAGTGAATGCCAGCGCTTATCATGCCGGCATGGACAGCGGCATTAGACAAGATATTCAAAGCCGCTTTATGCAAGGTCGGCTTGATTGCATAGTGGCGACTATCGCTTTTGGTATGGGAGTGGATAAGGCCGATATCCGCGCAGTTATCCATTATGACTTGCCAAAATCCATTGAGAATTACAGTCAAGAAATTGGCCGCGCTGGGCGCGATGGTCAATTGTCGCGTTGTTTAGTGCTCGCTAATCGCCAAGGGCTCAATGTGCTAGAAAACTTTATCTATGGTGACACCCCAGATGTCGAGGCCATTAGCGCAGTCATTAAAGAGATTGCCGAGCAAGGGGCGCAAGGGCAGTGGGAAGTGATGATGACGCGCTTATCGCGTGATACTAACGTCAGACAATTACCGCTGAAAACCTTGTTAGTGTATTTAGAGTTGCAAGGCGTCATCGAGCCTAAATACAGTTATTTCGCTGATTACCGCTTTAAGACCTTAATCTCGGTTGAGGCGATTATGAGCAATTTTAGCGGTGAGCGCCGCGCCTTTGTTGAAGCCTTGTTCAGCGCTTCGCCAAAATCACGCACTTGGCATACGGTCGATTTTGATGCCTTATGGCAAATCAACCAATCAGTCCGCTCGCGCGCTGTGACCGCTCTTGATTACTTTGCCGACAAGGGTTGGATAATGCTTGAAAGTAAGCAGATGACCGAAGTGTATCAGGTGCACCAACTTGCTCGCTGCCAAGGAAGTGAGGTTGAGCACTTAGCGCAGCAATTGCATCAATTGTTTATTACTAAAGAAATGGCTGAAATTAAACGAGTGCATGCCATGCTGGATTTGTTTGCAACGAGTCGCTGTTTAAGTCAGCGTTTAGCGCATTATTTTGCGGATGCTAAAGCGCCGCAGCACTGCGGTCATTGCTCAGTTTGCCGCGGCGAGATAGCGCAGTTGCCGTCACCTGCGCCATTAGCCCCGTTAGTGCTAAGTGATATCGAGCGCGATTGTCAGCCATTAGTGTTAGCGGCGCAACTTGCCAACACGGCGCTTACTACAGGGGCGAGAGCACGATTTTTATGTGGAATAGCCACGCCACTGACGAGCCAATTAAAGGCCAGTAAAATGCCTGGCTTTGGCCGATATGGCGCTTATCCGTTTGCCGACATTAGAGCTATGCTCAGCGCTTGGCTTCATTGATAAATCACAGCCATAAATCTCAATTTATAAACGTCGGGTCATAACCCTCGAACCATCAGCCTCTAGTTATCTATTTCCGGTCGTAAACTTAGGATTTGGCTAGTGGCCAAATCCTACCTCCAACATCCTTATCTTAACGACCGGTTGTATTTATTACAGCAGGTACTGTCCTTACTGTTTTTTTTGAGAATTATCATTCCTGTAAGTTGACCAAAAATCATCCAAAAGTTGGAGTGATTATCCCTATTATTTATATCACTATAACAATCAGTTTATTTGTTAACTCAGCCTAGACGAAAGCTTCGGCATAACAAATAACATTACTCTTTAAGCTAGATATTCAAATGGCTTAAATATAAGAGTGTCATTAGGATTGGATCCCAAAGTTCGAATCATCAGCAGAGTATCTGCATCGAATTAGCTAAAAGGAGAGTTAGCATGAGTAAGCTTGCATTGGTCACAGGCGCAAAAGGTGGAATTGGTACTGCCATTACATTGAAATTGGTAGCACAAAATTACAAAGTGATTGCGACCTACCAGGTTGGTAACCGTGAATCAGCGCAACAATGGCATAGAGAGCATGGATTTACTGACAATCAAGTGCAATTGTTGGAGCTGAATGTTAACGACCCACGCATGTGTTCAGAGCGTTTGGTACAAGTTATGCAGCAAGAAGGCACGATAGATTTGTTAGTCAATAATGCTGGCATCACCCGCGATAAAGTATTTGCCAAAATGACTGTCGAGCAGTGGCAGGAAGTAATGGATACTAACCTCAATAGCTTGTTCTATGTGACCCACCCATTGTTTGCCGCTATGTGCGAAAAAGGTAATGGTCGCATTATCAATATTTCCTCCATTAATGGGGTCAAAGGCCAATATGGTCAAACCAATTACGCCGCGGCAAAAGCGGGCATGATAGGTTTTACTAAGTCTTTGGCGTTAGAAGCTGCCCGTTTTGGCGTGACAGTCAACGTGGTTGCCCCAGGTTATACTGGCACGCCAATGGTGACCGCGCTGCGTCCTGATGTCCTTGATAGCATTACTGCCCAAATCCCGTTAAAGCGTTTAGCTAAACCTGAAGAAGTTGCTGCTTGCGTGGCATTTCTGGCCAGCGATGAAGCTGGCTATATCACAGGTGAAACCTTGTCGGTGAACGGCGGCCAGTACATGCAATAAGGAGTTAGTCGCATGAGTAAAGTTTATATCGTTGCAGCAAAACGCACCGCCATAGGATCTTTTGGTGGCCGCTTGGCCAATGTGTCGTTAGCTAAACTGGCGGGCGGCGCTATTCGCGGCGCGCTGGCAAGTCAAAATATCGCCCCTACTAGCGTGCAAGAAGTGATCTTGGGCAATGTGATGGGCGCCGATCAAGGCATGGGACCAGGTCGTCAAGCATCTCTTGATGCCGGTATTCCACAGTCAGTGCCTGCCTACAGTCTTAACATGGTGTGCGGTAGTGGCATGAAAACCATTATGGATGCATCTAGTCATATTCGCAGTGGTGATGCCGATGTCGTTGTTGCCGCGGGCGCTGAAGCTATGTCGCAAATCCCATTTGCCGCGCCAGCAAGTCTGCGTCAAGGCCAAAAGATGGGCAACTTAACCGTTAAAGATTTATTGATCACCGACGGTTTAACTGATGTCTTTAATCAATGCCACATGGGCGTGACTGCTGAAAATATCGTGCGTGAATTAGGCATTAGCCGTGAGCAGCAAGATAACTATGCGCTATCGAGCCAGCATCGTGCTGAAGCTGCACTCAATTCAGGCCGATTTGCTGATGAAATCGTGGCGCTAGATGTGGTTGATAGACGTCAAACCGTGTCATTTGCTGACGATGAATACCCAAAAAAAGGCTGCGAGCTGGCTGATTTAGCCAAACTAAGACCTGCTTTTGAGAAAGAGGGCACAGTGACAGCGGGTAACGCATCGGGTCTTAATGATGGCGCGAGCGCGGTGGTGCTTATGTCAGAAAAAGCCATGCTGGCCTCAGGCTGCAAGCCGCTGGCTGAAGTCGTGAGCTATGCCCAAATTGGTTTAGATCCTGCGGTCATGGGATTAGGTCCTGTGGATGCTATCAACCAAGCACTTAATAAAGCGCAATTGACCTTAAGTGATATCGATTTATTAGAACTGAATGAAGCCTTTGCGGCGCAAGCCCTTGGGGTTGTGACTCTGCTTGGCAGACAGCACCAACTTAGCGTTGAACACTTGTTAGAACGTACCAACGTCAATGGTGGCGCAATTGCGCTGGGTCACCCATTAGGGGCCTCAGGAAATCGCATTGTCGTGACCTTGATCCACGAGATGCATAAGCGCCAGAGTCAATATGGTCTGGCATCACTTTGTATTGGCGGTGGAATGGGGACAGCCCTCATTTTACGCCGTTGTTAATTCTTTACCCTCACTCACTCTAGGAGAACTTATGTACACAGATATGTTTAAGATGTTCAGCGATCAAACCGAGCAAACTTTGGCTCCTTTTAACCGTTTTAATCTGCTTCTGGCTGATCATGTTGAACAAGTGACTAAGCTGCAAATGAATGCAATGCAAGCTTACACTGAGCTTGGCTTGACGCAACTGAAAGCGGCAAGCAACGTAAAAGACGTGACTAGTCTGATGGCCTTTAACACACAGCAAATGAGCGTGTTAAACAAGTTATCAAAGCAATTGCAAGACGACAGCAACCAAACTCAAGCCATTGCCAAAGAATTTAAGCAAGAATTCGACAGCCTGGTTAGTGCCAATGTGAAAAAAGCTACTGGCGCTTAATTACTGTGGGCACAGCTTGCTGTGCCCCTATTTTCATCAGGAGATTGAATATGTTTGCTTTTCCCTTCGCCGGATATCTGCAGCAATGGCAACAACAGCAGACATTCTGGCAACAATGGCAACAAAGCCCAGCCAGCTCAGAATCAGCGTTGAATCAGGCGTTAGGACAACTCGGAAGCCAAGATTGGCAAGCATTTGCCACCCATACTAGCCAGCAACCTGAGTCAATGTTACTCACCCAATTACAGTGGTTTGAACAACAACTGCAAATTTGGCAGCAAGTGGCGTTTAATGACAAAGCTGAAGAAGTGATCTCAAGCGATCCTAATGACGCCAGATTCAAACACCCTGATTGGCAGCAAGAAGCTTGGTTTAGTTTTATTCGACAATCTTATTTGCTGTTTAGCCGCATGTGGTTAGACACTATCGAAAATAGCTCAGGCTTAGAAAGTGGTGCCAAAGAGCGTCTGGCATTTTTTAGTCGCCAAGCCATCAATGCCTTATCGCCAAGTAATTTCATTTTATCTAACCCTGAATTACTGAAACTGACCTTAGAAAAAAATGGCGAAAACTTAATCGCTGGCCTGCGCACACTGCAAGAAGATATTGAAGCCAGTGCCGATGTGCTGAAAATTCGCATGACCAATGAACACGCTTTCCAAGTCGGCCGTGATGTTGCGACTACGCCAGGCAAAGTGGTGATGCGTAACGAATTATTTGAATTACTGCAATATCAAGCGACCACGGACAAGGTGGCTACCACACCTATGTTGATCGTGCCGCCGTTTGTGAATAAATATTACATTATGGATTTGACCCCACAAAATTCCATGGTCAAATGGCTGGTGGATCAAGGTCAAACTGTCTTTTTAATTTCATGGCGTAATCCTGGTAAAGCCCAGGCCCATGTCAATATGGAAGACTATGTGACCCATGGTGTGGTTGAAGCTATTAATGCTATTGAAACCATAACCGGTGAGCATCAAGTCAATGCCACAGGTTATTGTATTGGTGGTACTGTGCTTGCTATGACTCAAGCTTATTACCGCGCCAAACGTATGAAAGCGCGAATTAAGTCCATGAGCTTTTTTACTACCTTGCTCGATTTCTCTCAGCCTGGCGAAATTGGCGCTTATATCAATGAGCCTGTGATTAGCGCGCTAGCGGTGGAATCCCAGAAAAAAGGCTACTGTGATGGCCGCAGCTTAAGTGTTACCTTCAGTTTGTTAAGAGAAAATAGCCTCTATTGGAATTATTACATTGAGAATTATCTTAAAGGTAAGAGCCCAATGGAGTTTGATCTCTTGTACTGGAATAGTGACAGCACCAACGTGGCGGCGCCGACTCATAATTTCATGTTACGAGAGCTGTATCTTAATAATAAACTGATAGATCCACGCGGTGTTAAAGTGGGTGGCGTGTATATTGATTTATCAAAAATCACTATCCCAAGCTATTTTATCTCCACCCGTGAAGATCATATTGCGTTATGGCAAGGCACTTATCGCGGCGCCAAAAACTTAAATGGCAATATCACTTTCGTATTAGGTGAATCAGGCCATATTGCAGGCATCATTAATCCGCCCGCTAAAAATAAGTATGGCTATTGGACTAATAGCGACATGAGTAGCGATCCAGAAACTTGGTTAGCAGGGGCTGAGCGTCAAGGTGGCTCGTGGTGGCCTCATTGGCATACTTGGATAGCCGCGCAAAGTGATGCAACCGAGTGTGATGCCAGAGCCATTGGCCATGTTGAGTATCCGCCGTTGATGGATGCGCCTGGCAATTATGTACGCCAAACGCTGCCGATTATTGAAGAAGAAACTCAATAGCTGCGCCAGATGGCATTCAAGTGCACCTAGACGGAGCACGCTAAATAAGGGCACTTAGGTGCCCTTATTTATTGGCGGCAGCCATTGTAATATCAATCTAAACAGCTAACAGGAGCATGATGGCATTTGACGATACCTTTAGGCTGAGCAGCCATGCGGTGATCACTAACGCCGACTTAGCCGTGTTAATGGTTAAAGCTAATTACGGCGATAGAGCCTGGGGCTTACCCGGTGGTGCGTTAGAGCCTGGGGAAACTATCCATGAAGCCTTGGCGCGCGAATGCTTAGAAGAGCTTGGTTGTCAGGTCACCATCAAGCAGTTAACTGGGGTGTATTACCATAGTGCTTTTAATTCGCAGGTATTTATCTTTCGCTGTGAGCTCAGTAATGACGCGATAATTCAATTAAGTAGTGAGCATACTGACTATGAGTTTCAGGCTGTCAGTCGCTTGTCAGCGGTGCAGCAGCGGCGCATTTATGACTGCTTAGCGTTTACTGGCACAGTCGTGAGCGCCAAGTTTTAGGCAGCGTTTTAATAACCCTTGGCCATTTACTCGCAATGGTCGTTGCATTCAAGTTAAAAACTATGGCTGTTAATGCCTGTATCTGGTTTAATCTGTTAACAAAAATGGCGCACTTTGACTAATCGGCAGATGACCTAGTTCAACGTCGCAGCGCTGATGTATTTGGCAGTTAACTTATATGAGGCGATTATGGGCACCAAAGCGGCTAGTGGTTTGCTGTTAGTTTCTAAGCCGTTAATTAGGCTGATGCAACTTGGGCATTGCAAGCTTGGATTCATGCCAATGTGGCTATTCATTGGCCTATTGATGAGCAGTCATGCTCACGCGCAAAAGAATCAATTAGTGTTTGCCAGTGATTTTGAAGGCAATCCGTTAACTCAGCCATGGGCTTTTATCATGGGCTGCCAATTTAATGGGGCAGAGGCGCGTAGTGGTGAAGGCGCCTTATTATGCCAGGAAGGTAGCAGCAGTATCGTGAGCCGCGAGCCTATCGCAGAAGCTGGCTTGTTAGAATTTTGGATTAAACCGCAAACTAGCAACAGCCACTATAAAATCAATGTATTAACTTCATCAACCTTGAGCCTTGATGCTAAGTGGCAACACGTAGCACTGCTCGATGTAATGGCCGGCAGTAGCGATTATTTAGCCCACCGCGTATCTATTGATGAACCTAGCCGTAAATATATTCGTCTGGATATTGAGGCCATCAATAGCCCTTTGAGCCTTGATGACTTGAGCTTAGATAAAATTAGCTTAGATATTGCGTTGCAAAAAAATGAGCAAAAAATCATTGGCGGCATTTTAGAGCAGCTAAAACAAGATAAAAACTATGATGTCCAAAGCGAGTCATTTCGCACCTTAGGCAAAAACTACGCGGCCATGCTAGAAAGCCATAGACAATACCTTGAATACGCCAATGCCATTTATTCCAGCATTACCTTTGTGCTCGCCACATCTGAGCGCAACAAAATGTCCAACCCATTGGGATACAACACCTTTAGGTCGGTATTGTTGGATGCCAAAAGGGTGGCGTCACCCATTCAGCAGGCGCGCTTAACCTCTATGGTCAAACCCTTTGGTGACTTAGCCACTGCCACCTTAAATGTGGTCAGTGCTGGCGCTTATTCCGCTTTTGCTGAACCGTTCAAATCGTTTTTAGCCGCGACCTTTGACCGCTCTAACTATGAAAATGGCGATTTAAATCGCAGTGATAAAAAGTTTGCCAGAGACAATGGCTTGAAAATTTATCAACAGGCCGAGCGCTTTATGACAGAAATTGAGCAAGAGCTGCAATTAGTCACCGCCTTAGATAATGATTTAGTTAGCATGCAAAAGAATCTAGATAGTTTTCGTAAAGATTTAGATAAGCAGCTGCGTAGCTATTTGCAGCATGCCAGCATTGCCAGAACGCCTGAAAATTACAGTAAAGTCATGAGTAAAGATGAGATGGCCAGATTGCAGGTGATGAATGACGCTAGCGCTAATATTAGTGCGCGGGCAGAAGCGCTGTTGGCGGCCAACAATAATGCTGAATTAGTGCAATACATGGTTAAAACCACGGAAAAAATGGAAGAGTTTCAAGAGTTCAAAGAGCGCTTTAATCAGATAACCTCGGCCATGCTTACCTTTTACGATCGCTTTGAACGCTCGATTGCCGCGGAGCAAAACCCGTTCACCGACCCTCATGATCGCTCTGTGTGGGAGCAACACGCCAAAAATGCCCGCAGTTATATTAAGCAATCACAGCAAGCCTTTACCAAAGCCTATATGTAACAATTTTAGTTAACAACTGTCGATTAAAAGTGGCGCGCCATGTTATAGTCGCGTTGCCAATGATGGCGTTGCTTATTGGGAGAGGAATTGTATGTACAAAGTGTTGTTATCGTGCGGCATAGTGCTGTGTTTGTCGGCTTGCTCAAGCAAAGCGATTGCCCCCGCTTACTCGGTAACTCAAGCCGATTTTTTATTCATTGGCGCGACTAAGCCTAACGATCCAGAAGCCACGGTGACTGACGCGGGTTCTTATTGCTTACAAACTCGCGAACTGTGGAAAGAAGATGGTACTACCCCTGATGGGCAAATTATTTGGACTAAAGACAGTTTGCGTAAAGCTGTCCCTTGTAATTAATCGCTATTGTTAATGGTGTTGAAGCGGCTATGGCTCATTAACACTTAAAAAAATTGACGCTCCGATGAGCGTCAATTGGTTTTACTCGCCTGCAGCGGTGAATAAGGCGTATCTAAGTCTAGAACTAGATAAATGCTTAGGCCGCTAAGGCTTTAGTTGGCAGTGATGCCACTAAGGTGCGAGTCAAACGCCCAATTTCATCCCAATTCTTGGTCGCGATTAACTGACTATCGACAATCCATGAACTGCCGCAAGCCACTACATTATCTATCTTGAGATAGTCATTAATGTTATTGGCATTAATGCCACCCGAAGGCATGATGCTAAGTTGCTTAAATGGCCCGAGTAATGATTTCAGCATGTTAACGCCGCCTGAGGCTTCTGCTGGAAAGAATTTTAGGGCGGTTAAACCAAGCTCTAACGCTTGCTCAATACTGCTTGGATTGTTTATGCCTGGAATGATAGGCAAATCTATAGCTTGGCAGGCTTTAACTGTATTTGGGTTTAACCCTGGAGATACAGCAAAAGTAGCACCAGCATCTTTAGCGGCTTGCGCTTGCTCAGCAGTTAAAATGGTACCAGCACCAATTAACATATCTGGATAAGCGGTGCGCAGCAGCGCTATCGCTTCCACCGCAGCATCTGATCTAAAGGTAATTTCTGCCACAGGTAAGCCGTTATCATACAGTGCCTTACCTAATGGAATGATATCTTGGGCATCTTCAATAGCGATGACTGGAATAACTTGTAACTCGCTCATTTGCTGTATTAATTGTTGCATTGTCTTTCCTTAATCTTTCATTCAATACGGTTTATTTAATCAGGGCACCGGCTCAACCAATGCGCACAATGGGCTCGCGCGTGAGCAGGCCAAATTGAGAAATCACGCTGTCAGTGCTCACTTTTGGGATAATCGCGCCTTTATGCTGAATCACGCAGCCCGCCAGAGCGTGTCCCATGAGCGCGCAGGTCTTAGGGGGTTGCGCTTGCAAGTAACCACTTAAAAAACCAGCGTTAAAGGCATCTCCTGCCGAGGTAGTATCCACGACATGACTCACAGGGATAGTGGGGATAAGCTCAGCGCTAGGTGCTTGACTAAAGTCTTGATATAAACAGCCTTGAGCCCCCATTTTTACGACCGCCTTGCTAACCCCAGCTTGCTGTAAGCGGCTTAAGGTGGCATAGGCATCAAGATCGCCCCACAAGTGTTGTTCATCATCATCTGTGACTAATGCTAAGTGAGTAATGGCCAACACTTGCTCATAACACACCCTAGCTTGCTCTGGGCTTGACCATAATTTAGGGCGATAGTTGGTATCAAATACCAGCTCACAACCTTGTTGGCTGAGGCGTGTCAGCAGCGCAATTAGCGCCTCTTTATCAGCGTCAGGTAAAATCGCTAAACTAATGCCGCTTAAATAAATCACATCGCATTGTTCTAGGCTCTTGGCAACCTTGGCAAACTCAGGATGCTGCAACAAATAGCGTGCCGCAGACTGATTTCGCCAGTACATAAAGGTGCGCTCGCCTTGCTCATCCAATTGAATGAGATATAAACCGGGCTGACGCGTTTCATCTTGCAGTACTAACTGGGTATCGATGCCTTCTTGCTGCCAATGAGTCAGCATACCTTGGCTTAATGGGTCGTGACCTAAGGCGCTTACATATTGCACCTTAACTTTGCCTTGGCTGGCTCTGGCTAGATAAATAGCGCTGTTTAGGCTATCGCCACCAAAGGTTTGCATCATGGCGCCAAACGGCGCGCCATTAAGCTCAATCATGCATTCGCCAATGAGCGCTATGCGTTTCATGCTTGTGCTCCTAAGTGGGTCAGTTGAGGACGCTCAAAATACTGCTTGGCATTGTGATAACAAATGTTTTCCACCATTTGCCCCAATAACGCCATATCATTGGGCGCTTCACCGTCATGCACCCACTGGCCAAGCAAGTTACATAAAATACGGCGGAAATACTCGTGGCGGGTATAAGACAGTAAGCTACGCGAATCGGTGAGCATACCCACAAATTGGCTTAATAAACCTAATTGGGCTAACTGCTGCATTTGGCGCTGCATGCCATCTTTTTGATCGTTGAACCACCAACCTGAACCGAATTGAATCTTGCCCGCTATGCCTTCGCCTTGGAAGTTACCTATCATGGTGGCCAACATTTCGTTGTCCTTAGGATTTAAGCAATAGAGTATGGTTTTAGGCAGATTATCGCTCTTATCCATAGCATCAAGTAAGCGCGATAGCGGCAGGGCATAGCTTTGGTCGCCAATGGAATCAAAGCCCGCATCGCCACCAAGGCGCACTAACATGCGGCTATTATTGTTGCGCTGCGCCCCCATGTGCAGCTGCATTACCCAGCCAAGCTTGCAGTATTGCTCGGCGAGCCACACTTGCACGGCGGTTGAGAATTGCGCTACTTCGGTGTCAGTTAAGGTGTCACCGTTGAGGCGACGAGCTAACATGGCATCAAGGTTCGCTTCGGCAGGAATAGGCGCAAAACGCACTATTTCAATGCCATGGTCAGCGGCAAGGCAACCATGTTGATTGAAATGCTCTAAGCGGCGGCTTAACGCATCACATAAATCACTAAAACGCTGAATGTTAATGTCGGCCGACTCACCGAGCTTATGCATATAGTCAATAAAACCGTCATGCTCGATTTTAAAGGCGCGATCGGGTCGCCAGCTTGGCGCTACTTCAATATCAAAACTGCTGTCAGCGGCAATGGCTTTATGATGAATTAAGCTGTCAGCTGGGTCATCTGTGGTGCCCACCATCTTAACTTGCATCTGCTGCATTATGCCGCGCGCACTAAATTCTTCGGTGGCTAACAACTCATTGCATCTGTGCCAAATCGTTTCTGCTGATTGCGGGTTAAATAGGGTCTCGGTAATCCCAAATGGACGGCGCAGCTCTAAATGTGTCCAGTGATACAGAGGGTTACCTATGGTCTTAGGCACAGTATTCGCCCACGCCAGATACTTGTCATAATCACTCGCATCGCCAGTAATTAAGCGCTCGCTCACACCCGCGGTGCGCAGGGCGCGCCACTTGTAATGATCGCCTGCCAGCCAAATTTGGCTTAAGTTGTCAAAACGGCGGTTGTTGGCAATATCGGCAGGATTTAAATGACAGTGATAGTCATAAATCGGCATCTTAGCGGCATAGGTGTGATACAGGGTTTCTGCCGTGGTGTTTTGCAGTAAAAAATCGTCGCCTAAAAATGATTTCATGATAAGTCCTTGATGATCAGCGCGCTAAGGCATGAACTGTGGCTTTAGCACCTAAGTTCAGTAATTGCTGGTAGGCCGCTTCAACGGCATGAACGAAGCTTGGGTTTTGGCTAATCTCATGACCAAAAATAGCGTCGATAGCGAGCAGTGGCTTCACTACGCTGACATTGAGTCCATGCTCTTGATTAATGGCTTTAAATTGCGCCAGCATTGGGTCGCGCACATCTATACTATTGCCTTGCTCATCTTGACCGCTGACATAACGCATCCAGCCTGCTATGCCTAACGTCAGATGACGGTAGTGAGTTCCTTGCGCTAAGTGGAATTTGACGGAATCTATCATGCGCTGTGGCAGTTTTTGGCTGCCATCCATGGCGATTTGCCAAGTTTGGTGCTTAAGCGCTGGGTTCGTGAAGCGGGCAATTAACTGCTGCGCATAAGCCGCAATATCTGTGCCCTCAGGCATATTTAAGGTCGGCGCTTGCTCTAGCAGCATCATGTTTAAGGCTGCTTGACGTAAATCTGGATTAGTCATGGTATCGGCAATATGTTCATAGCCGCTGAGATACCCTAAATAGGCCAGCAAGGAGTGACTGCCATTGAGCATCCGCAGTTTCATTTGCTCAAAAGGAATCACGTCATCCACAAATTGTGCGCCATCGACGACATCCCAGTTAGGGCGACCGTTAACGAACTTATCTTCAATTACCCATTGTCTAAATGGCTCACAAGCGATAGCGCATGGATCTACTACCCCAAGTTGCTCATTAATTTGGGCAAACATCTCATCGGTAGCGGCCGGTACTATGCGGTCAACCATAGTGCAAGGGAAGGTCACATGGTCATTTATCCACTCGGCCAGTTGTGGGTCTAAAGCCTTGGCAAAGCCAAGCACAGCGGCTTTGGCCACATGACCATTTTCTTGAACATTGTCACACGACATCACAGTAAACGGCTGCAAACCTGCGTCGCGGCGCATTTTAAGGGCCGTGACTAGGTAACCAATGGCCGATTGCGGTGCATTAGGATGCTGTAAGTCATGTTGGATTAAGCTGTTGTTAATATCTAACTGGCCGCTGGCAGGGTCAGCGCAATAGCCTTTTTCGGTAATGGTTAATGACACTATCGAGACTTGTGGCTCAGCCATCTTGGCCAGAATGGTCTCTATACCATCAAGCTTAGGGTGCAGCGCTTCAGTCACTGCGCCCACGATTTTAAGTAAGCTGGCATCACTGCCTTTTTCTGCCACGGTAAATAAATAATCTTGTTGCTTTAGGCTGGCTAATAATTCTTCGCCGCCAAACAAGTTAACTTCACATATGCCCCAATCCGATTGAGTCTTAGCTAACATCTCACTGGTATACAGCGCTTGATGAGCACGATGAAAGGCGCCAAAGCCTAAATGGACTATGCGGCTTTTGAGCTGACTACGGTCAAAATTCGGCGTTACTACTGTTGCAGCTAATGGAGTATTGGCAATTGTTTTCATTTTTCTGTTTTCCTAACTGTTAGTTACCGTAGCCAAGAACTACACCAGGCAGCCATAGACTTAATTGGGGAATGTAAGTGACGGCCAGAAGCGCGAGCACCAGAGCGCCATAGAAAGGCAGCAGAGGTTTAATCACTTTATCGATAGAAATTTTGGCGACTGAGCAGCCAATAAAGAGGGCACTGCCCACCGGCGGAGTACAAATGCCAATGGCTAAGTTAAAGGTCATCATGATGCCAAAGTGCACTGGATCTATGCCTAAATCTAAAGCCACAGGTAAGAAGATAGGGGTGAAAATCAGTACCGCAGGCGTCATGTCCATAAAGATGCCAACAATCAAAAGAATGATGTTGATTAGTAGCAAGATCATCAAGGGGTTTTCAGACACAGCTAACAGCGCATCGGCAATCATGTAAGGGATGTCAGCATTCGCCATTGCCCAAGACATGCCCATAGAAGCACCAACCAGCAGTAATACGATAGAGGTGGTTACCGCTGATTCTAAAATAATCCCAGGTAACTGCCTAAATGACACTTCTTTATAGATGAGCACAGCGAGTATAAAGGTGTAGACCACGGCGATGGCAGAGGCTTCGGTAGCAGTAAAAATGCCGCCGATAATGCCGCCCATGATGATGAACACTAATAGCAATGAAGGCAGGGCTTTAACGGTAATGTCCCAAGCTTGCGCCATGGTTGGACGCGCAGCAACAGGATAACCGCGGCGTTTAGCAATAATGCCAGCCACTAACATTAAGCTTAAGCCCATGATTAAGCCTGGAATGTAACCGGCAAGGAACAAGGCGGCGACGGAGGTGCCGCCAGACACCAGTGAGAACACGATTAAGGTGTTGCTCGGCGGAATTAATAAGCCAGTGGGGCACGAGGTAATGTTTACCGCGGCGGAGAAGCCTTCATCGTAACCTTCTTTTTTCTGTAATGGCGCCATGGTGCCACCTACTGCAGCGGCTGATGCCACGGCAGAACCAGAGATTGAGCCAAACATCATGTTGGCCATGATATTCACATGAGCTAATGAGCCCGGTAAGCGGCCACACATGATTTTGGCTAAGTTAATCAAACGGGTGGCAATGCCGCCCTGATTCATTATGTTACCAGCCAAAATAAAAAACGGGATAGCCAGTAACGCAAAGTTATCTAGGCCAACGGCCATGCGCTGCGCCACCACAGTAATCGCGGTATCCCACGGCAAAGTCATGCCAATGGTTAGTAGTGATGATAAACCAATGGCGAAGGACACTGGAATGCCTAGCAGTAACAGCACAGCAAAGCTTCCAAACAGAGTGAGAATAATTTGCCAATCCATAATCTAATCCTTGTTATGTAAGCGATTTATGACTGCGCTTGCGGTTGTTTAATGAGGGTTATTAGGAAGTAGAGCGAATAGAAAATCATTAAGATGCCGCTGATAGGTAAGCATAAATATACATATCCCATGGACATATTCAGCGCCGGTGTGACTTGCCCAGAGGCCAAGGTATTGAGCGTTAACGTCATACCGCCATAGACTAAAACAATGGCGCTAAAGAGGGCGATGGCGATTTGAATTACGCCTTCTGCAATAGTTTTGCGCAGCCCCTTGAGGTGCATGGTCATAATATCAATCGCCAAGTGGCGTTTTTGACCTGTGGTATAGGCGGCGCCAATCATGGCCACCCACATAAATAGATAACGCGCTAATTCATCGGTCACAGTACTTGGCGCGCCGAGAATGTATCGTGAAGTAACTTGCCAGATCACGCAGCAGACTAAGAAGCACGACAGCGAGATAGTAAAGAGCGCGAGCCCTCGGTTGACAGCATTGACAACAGTTTGCATGACATCGATCCTTAACGTTCAACTGGTCAACCAATTATCGTTGTTGGTACCAATTTATTGGAGGAATTACGTTCGGTACGGATTATAGGCAGTGATAGCCGCTTAAAACAGTGAGCAAAGCCACAGCGTGACCAAGTTAACGCTCGCGATGGTCAATGTGTGATGCTGGTCAACCAATTTGACATTTTGCTTTGACGAATGTGCCAATGCTGGTCATTATTTTAGCGAATCAGGTTGTTCCCGTGGATTGGGATACCAATATGGAGATAGGATGATGGCCCGTAAACTCTTGTTAAGTGCGATAATTGGTAGCGTGTTTGCTATGACAGCCACAGGCGTCACAGCAGCGACCACCTTGAAGCTCAGTCACAACCACAGCCGCGATCATGCGGTGCATCAAGTGATGACTGATATGGCAAAAGACGTTAGAGATCAGACTGATGGCGAAGTTAGGATCCGTATCTATCCCGATGCACAATTGGGCAACCAAAGAGAATCCATGGAGCTGATGCAAAACGGCGCTCTAGATTTAGTGAAAAGTAATGCCGCTGAATTAGAAGCCTTTGGTCCTGCTTATTCGGCGTTTAACCTGCCTTACTTGTTTCGTGACAAAGATCACTATTATCAGATTAAGTCCGGCGAAATTGGCAAAGAAATTCTTAACTCTACAGCAGATAAAGGCTTTGTTGGCCTAACTTACTACGATGCCGGTGCTCGCAGTTTTTATTCCAACAAGCCAATTGTTAAGCCTGAAGATTTAAAAGGCATGAAAGTGCGAGTGCAACCTAGCCCAACCGCTATTGCCATGATTAAATCCTTAGGTGGCAACCCAACGCCATTAGCCTACGGTGAGTTATATACCGCTATGCAACAAGGGGTAGTCGATGCCGCTGAAAACAACATTCCCTCGTTTAGCTTGAGCCGCCACAGTGAAGTCTCTAAGTATTTCAGTATTGATGAACATACTATGGTGCCAGACGTTCTGGTGATTTCCACTAAGTCGCTGGCTAAATTAACCCCTGAACATCAACAAATTCTGATGACAGTGGCCGTTGAATCCGCTGAAAAAATGAAAGTGTTATGGGCTAAAGCGGAACAAACTGAGCAAGCTAAAGCAGAAAAATTAGGTGTGACTTTTGTGAGCACAGACAAAGAGGCGTTTGCCGCTGCGGTAGCTCCTATGTATCAGCAAATTCAAACCGATAATCCTGCTCTGCATCAGATGATTGAGCGCATTAAAGCAGAATAAACTCGGCAAAGTTTTAGGTGAAAGTGATCTATATCTATTACCCTGAGCGCTGTTGGCGGAGTAGAGTACTGACTGACTCCTATAGATCACTTAGTTAAAGGTTAGAAATCAGAATTATTATGAATGTTGAACCTAAAAGAGCCTACCAAGAAGTTGGATTGTTATTAAAGCAACAACTGCTTGATGGCCAATACAAAATTGGTGAGCGTCTTCCACCCGAACGGGAAATCGCTGAGCATTTAGGTGTCAGCAGAACGTTAGTGCGCGAAGCATTAATTATGCTCGAATTACAAAATTTAATTGAAGTCCGTAAAGGCTCTGGTGTGTATGTGCTTAATTTACGCAGCGCCGAGCAAGAGTCTAAGACGCCTATGAATGTTGCAGGCCCATTTGAAATGTTGCAGGCGCGGCAATTACTAGAAAGTAATATTGCTGAATTTGCGGCAAGGCAAGTGACGGCCTTTGATATTAGCGCCATGAAAAAAGCCTTAGTGTTAGAGCAGCAAGATTTGACTGGCCATAGCGAAGGTGAGGGCGATAAGGCATTTCATTTGGCGGTAGCGGCGGCGACTCAAAATAGCACCTTAATAGAATTGGTGGAGCAGTCGTGGCAATGGCGTGATAATAATCCTATGTGGCAAAAGTTACATACGCGCATTTCTGATAGCCAATATCAGAATGATTGGATTGGCGATCACCAACTTATTTTAAATGCCATTATGCGTCGTAATCCGCACGCTGCTAAAAAAGCCATGTGGCAACATTTAGAAAATGTGAAATTGCGTTTAATGGAATTATCTGATGTTGACGATCCTGATTTTGATGGTTATTTATTTGATTCTTATCCAGTCGACATTAAAGAGTAGCAATAAAAAGTAACTAGTAATAATTAACAGTGGCCACAGATAGTTGGCCACTGCTATCACATTATTCAAATGCAATTTTCTCAGTGATTAAGTCTTTCTGCAATGAACTATCCTGCAGGCGACTTATTGGTTGTTGATAAATAAAATTTGCACATATTATTAATTTTATATCGTAAATATAATGGTAGGAAATAATCATGGAACAAACATGGCGTTGGTATGGACCGAAAGATCCAGTTTCTTTAGATGATATTAAACAAGCGGGCGCAACCGGTATTGTTAATGCACTACATCATATTGCCAATGGCGAAGTTTGGCCGGTAGAAGAAATATTAGCGCGTAAGGCAATCATTGAAGCGAAAGGCTTAACTTGGTCTGTGGTTGAAAGTGTCCCTGTCCATGAAGAAATTAAAACCCACAGCGGTAATTATCAGTTATGGATTGATAACTATAAGCAGACTCTGATCAATTTAGCTAAGTGTGGCATAGATACTGTGTGTTATAACTTTATGCCCGTGCTGGATTGGACACGCACCGATTTAGCCTATGTATTGCCTGATGGTTCACGGGCGCTGCGCTTTGATCAAATTGCTTTTGCCGCTTTTGAGTTGCATATACTAAAGCGTCCTAATGCTGGTGATGATTATAGCGACGCCGAAAAATCGGAAGCGAAATCTTATTTTGATGCCATGACCCCTGAGCACATTGTGCGCTTAACAGCGACTATTATCGCAGGTCTGCCAGGCGCTGAAGAAGGTTACACCTTAATAGAATTTCAAGCTCAGCTTGACCGTTATCAAGCCATAGATAAAGATTGTTTACGCCACAATATGGCTTATTTCTTAAATGAATTAATGCCTATTTGTGAGCAATACGGCTTGCGTATGGCGGTGCACCCTGACGATCCACCGCGCCCAATTTTAGGTTTGCCAAGAATTGTATCAACAATTGAAGATTTAGAGTGGCTAACCACTGCTGTGCCATCAGCGATGAACGGCATTACCATGTGTACTGGTTCTTACGGTGTGCGCGGTGACAATGATTTAGTCAATATGATTAAGCAATACGGCCCACGTATTTACTTTACGCATTTGCGTTCAACTAAGCGTGAAGCAAATCCAAAAACATTCCATGAAGCGGCGCATTTGGACGGTGATGTGGATATGTATAAGGTAGTGCTTGAAATTGTACGAGAAGAAGCGCGCCGTCAAGCGGCCGGTGATAACCGTCGTATTCCAATGCGCCCAGATCATGGTCATCAAATGATTGATGACTTAAAGAAGCAAACTAATCCAGGTTATTCTTGTATTGGCCGCTTAAAAGGCTTAGCAGAAGTTCGCGGTTTAGAGTTAGGTATTAAACGCGCGTTATTTTCATAATAGTGATAAAGGCTGCCTAGGTAACTAATGCAGCCTTTTTCTTTTGACGTTTATTAATAGTTAGTTGTTATACAATCAATTGTTGCATCTATTTTATTTAATGCTGATGCGTTGTTTTAAAGCGTACCTCAAATTTGTCTAATGCTGTTTGTTTGCTGAATCCAATAAAACAGGTGCTATGTTTTTTTCGGTAAATCTTGCGGCGATAAATACTATTGCAGCCCCCTTGTTGCACTAAATAAAATCATAGCAGTTGTGTTTATTGTTTTCATAAAGGATGTGTCATGAATAAGCAGTTGTCATTATTATCTATAGCCATTGGTCTTGCATTTTCTTCTGCGTGTGTCAGCGCAAATCAAATCGAAAAAAATGCAGCAGATATTGCCGCCTTACAACAACAATTAAATACAGTGGCTGATGATATTCAATTCCATGGTTATATGCGCGCTGGTTTTGCGGTTAATGAAAATGGTTCGTCTGCAGGTAATGCCCCAATTAAAGCGGCTCACACCGATGGTTTTTATCGCTTAGGTGGCAGTGAAAGTAATTATGCCGCATGGAATTTAAGCAAGGGCTTTACGTCCGAATCGGGCGCGTGGGCTCGAGCCTATATTGGTTATGTGTATGAAGATAGAGATGCACGTCGCTGGCCATTTGATGGTCAGGGCGAAGCTAACTTTATGGAAAAAGCCTATGTCGAAATGGGCAACTTGGATTTCGCGCCAGAAGCGATTTTTTGGGGCGGACGCGTTAACTTCAGCCGCGATATTCATATGTTAGATTTGAAGTTATATGAAATCCGCTCACCAGGTGTGGGTGTGCGCGGCTTGAATTTAGGTGAGGGTAAGTTTGATGCCTTCGTGGTTGCCCATGAAGCCGATAACGATACCAAATACACCACGAGCGATGGTATCACCATTCAATATCAAGATGGTGCGCGCCCTGAAATCCTGACCTTGGGTACTGAATACACCATAGGTAACTGGTGGTTGACCGCAAGTGTACAATCCAATAGCACGCCAGTGACTTTCCAAGTGACTGATACTTTTGGCACCAAACATAAAAGCACGGCTGCAGAAACGGGCGTGAGCGCCATGATCCATTACACCCAACCAAGTTTCTTTGGTTTAGGCGAAGGCCAAACTAAGTATGCAGTGCAATATGCACAGGGCACCTCGGCGGCAATGTTAGGCCGTATTGGTGATACCAATTTATCAAACAAAGATGGTCAAAATTATCGTGCTTCGATTGATGGCCGCATTCAGTTTGAAAATTGGGAAGTAAACACCGTCGTGTTAGCGCAGCACAAGCAAGACCAACTGTTTGATGGCCATGAAAATACTTGGTACAGCGTTGGCGCGCGTCCAGCATATTATGTGACTGAAAACTTTGCGATGCAGTTTGAGGCTGGCTACAACTGGAGTGATTTCTCTAACGGTGTGCAATCCACTTCAGGTGGTTTAGCCACCTTTACCATAGCGCCAACGTTAAAGCTCAAGTCTATGATGTCAGCTCGCCCTGAAATCCGCTTGTTTGCCACCTTTGCTAAGGCCACTGGTGATTACAATGTTGGTAACATCGGCGGCTACAATGACCAGCAACATGACGCCTTTATATTTGGCGCCCAAGTAGAGACTTGGTTCTAAGTGCTGCCGCGCCTTCTACTACCAAGAGTGGGGAAGGCGCTAATCTCGTCAGTATGACCACCTTTGCGCTGCTTGAGTTCGGATGGATTGACATTTATCCTTGAACCGTTCCCTAAATGAATTTTTGCTTCAGATCCGGGATTTTTTTTATTAATCATTGACTAAATTTTCTGTATCCGCACTTATCATCACTTAGTAAATCCGCTCGAATGCTGGCCCTTTATTTTCCTGCTAAATCCATCTTTAATTAACAGATGACAAGGATGTAAGGATACCCGCTATGTGCCGATTTTTAACCTATTCAGGTCCTGCGACCGTAATGTCGCCCTTAGTGTTTCAAGCGATTAATTCACTGGTTAGCCAAAGTAAATACGCCCAAAAGCGCACTGTGCCCACCAATGCTGATGGCTTTGGTTTAGGTTGGTATCCGCTGCATGATGACCCCATTCCTGCCACCTTTGTGAATGTTGACCCTGCTTGGAGTAATCGCAACTTAGCTATGATTGCGAGCAAGTTGCACACTAAACAGTATTTTGCCCATGTGCGTGATGCATCCCGAGGTATGCCGGTCAGCCAAGCTAACTGTCATCCATTTCAACATATGCAGTATCTATGGATGCATAACGGCTGTTTAGAGCAGTTTGATTGCTTTCGGCGCACCTTGCTTAATAGCTTATCTGATAGAGCATTTAGCTTAATCAAGGGCAACACTGACTCTGAATACGCCTTTGCGCTCTTTATGGATAAATTAGAATTTAACCCGGCAGCTACGGTAAGCGATCTTGAAGCAGCAATGGTGGCGACCATAGATAAAATCATGCAAATCCGAACTAGTTGCGGCGCCAATAAAAACGCCTTATTGAATTTTGCGGTGACAGATGGGGTTAATACCTTAGTGACTCGCTTTGCTACATCGGCCAGCGCCCAACCTGCGTCATTATTTTTTGCTCAAGGCCAACTCAACACCGACGAGCAAGGCGTGAATCTAGTATCCACTGAAGATGCCAGTCAGCGCTGCGTGATAGTGAGCTCAGAGCCGCTCACTCACGATGAACACATGTGGCGCAAGGTTGAGCGTAATCATCTTGTCATAGTCACAGCGGAGCAACACATCAGTCAAAAGCCTATATCGTTGGCGTACCAAACGGAATAATGGTTAGTCCTCATTACATGACCGCTTCTGCTAGCAAATACGAATAACATAGTCACTAGCCACGTCTGAGCGCGGCTTATGGTCAGCTCTTTTGTCAGAGATGACTTATAGGCAAAACAGTATCCGCAGATGTTATTCATTTGCCTAGGTCTGTATCTAGTTATTGTCCAATGCCTTAAGTGGATATTAAGTATCTTTGTGATAAAAGGATTGATGTTGTTGTTTTTTTAGGATAATTTGATTTGGCTTGGCTTATAAGCAGCCAACACTGACTCATGTGTTCTAAGGACGGGGCGTGCCAATATCAAATCTTACTGCGACAGAACTACGCTTAATGTTTGCCGAAATGCTCGCCTATTGGCAGGGACAAGTTCGCAATAAAGATTTACAGCAACAATTTATCATTAGCCGCCAACAAGCCTACCAAGATTTTCAGAACTATCAGTGCCGCTTTCCAAAGCACTTAATCAAATCCTGTAATGGTTATCGTGTTGCTGAAGGGACAGTCCCACATTTCTATCCAACTGACTTAGGTAGCTACCTCCATTGGTTACTTATTAAAGAATTTAATGCTTATCTGCAGCAACCTTATCAAACAGGCACTTTTGCTTTAAACATCTCAACAAAGCAAGTATCCCTGCTAGTTGTCGCCGCATTTACTCATGGCATCGCTCATCAATTACGGGTAGGCGTGGGATATGTATCACTAGCTAATCCCGACAGGAATGGCAGAGTTTTGTATCCCCATACCTATGTTAAAACTGGTTTGCGTTGGCGTGTCATGGAGGCTGATATAGCCCGGCAAACCTTGATTGAACTGATATTGATTCCAGACCTTAAGCTTAGCCCTGAGCAGCAGGCTGTTATCGCTCATGATTATCAAATGCAGCTGGAGCAATGGGGAACCACATACGCGCGGCGATGGCCAATTACCTCCTTCTATATATCTACAAATTAATACTAACTACCTTGCTGGCACCCCAGAAGCGCAACAACTGGTGTTGGTTAACCGAACTGACGTTAAGCCATGGTTTTTTAATGGATAGTCTTAATCAGCACTTGAAAATTGGCAGCATAGGTAAAATGAGTTTACTTGAGGATTGTTACAGGCTTGCCAGTCAGTTTTTAATCACTAAAGTGGCAAGCAGCGCCATCACTAAATTAACAACAGAATACTGATTATGGATAATTTTTCACCCTCAGACTTAAAAACAATTCTGCACTCAAAGCGCGCCAACATGTATTACTTGGAATATTGCCGTGTGATGCAAAAAGATGGCCGTGTGCTCTACTTGACCGAAGCCGATAAAGAAAATCTCTACTTCAATATACCCATTGCCAATACCACTGTTTTGCTACTAGGGAATGGCACATCTATCACCCAAGCAGCCATGCGCATGCTTGCTCAAGCTGGCGTTTTAGTTGGCTTTAGTGGCGGAGGCGGCACGCCCTTATACATGGGGTGTGAAATAGAATGGTTTACCCCACAAAGTGAATATCGCCCGACAGAATATCTACATGGGTGGATGAGGTTTTGGTTTGATGATGATAAGCGCCTTGCGGCAGCCAAGATTTTTCAACATGCGCGGATTGATTACTTACAAAAAGTGTGGCGTTCAGATCGTGACCTAGCATTAGAAAAATTTAATGTGCAGGATGATGTAATAATGCAATCGTTGGCGACTTTTTATCAAAGAACCGATGCCGTCAGTAAACAATCGGAGCTATTACTCACCGAAGCACAACTGACCAAAGCCTTATACAAATACGCTGCCCATAATACTGGCAAAGACGGTTTTACTCGCCAGCACCAACCAGACAAAAAATGCACTGACAAAGCCAATGATTTTTTAAATCATGGCAACTACTTAGCCTATGGGCTTGCTGCCAGTTGCTTATGGGTATTGGGCATACCTCACGGCTTTGCCGTCATGCATGGCAAAACCCGAAGGGGAGCTTTAGTGTTCGATGTGGCGGATTTAATTAAAGATGCCATCGTGCTGCCGTGGGCGTTTGTTTGCGCTAAAGAAAACGCCACCGAACAAGAGTTTCGCCAACAAATACTGCAAGCTTTTACCGAGCATAAAGCGCTCGATTTTATGTTTGATACGGTTAAACACATAGCACTGCAAGATTACACAAAAGAAGACATTGAGGTGCAAGGCTTATGATGGTCACTTTTGTTTCGCAATGTGAAAAAAATGCACTCGCTAAAACCCGAAGGGTGCTCGACACCTTTGCCAACCGGATAGGTGACAACACCTGGCAAACCTTAATTACCGAAGATGGCCTATTAACCGTTAAAAAAATGCTACGCCAAACCGCCAGCAAAAGCACTGCGGTGAGTTGTCACTGGATGAGAAGTCGCGCACGCAGCCAGTTATTGTGGGTAGTAGGAAACAGATTGAAATTTAATGAACAAGGCATAGTGCCAGTGAATAGAACAGAAAAAGAGGTTTTGATGGATGTCATAACTGACAAACCAAAGGCTGGTGTACTTTACGCCAATACTAAATTACAGCCCTTAGCTGAGCATTTATTTGCAGTAGGTTATGTTGCTGAGCAACTACATCTGCAGTTATTTCCAGACAATACACAGCTTTCAATGACAAATTTTATTGCAGGTTGTTTGCATGATTTAGGGAAAATTGACCCTAAGTTTCAAGAGTGGGTCACTAATCCCAAAAAAAAGGACTTCATGGCCGAAGATGGCCAACATATTGATGATGCTAAATTTAGCTTCGACAAGCACCCAAGGCATAACGAAATCTCTCTGTTACTCTATCAATTACTCGATAGTCCAGAACTAAAATTTATAAATGTGCCAAATAAAGAACGACTCAAACACGCAATTTATTGGCATCATGCTAAACCATTTCGTAAAGAAAAAAGTGGTTTTGACACCTATAAAGACATCAGTAAAAAACTGGTGGCAAATCAAAAAGGGACAGATCTATCCGCCATAGTAGGTCAAGCTCAAACACTGCTTAAGCAGGTTATCGGTATTGATAAAAAATATCGATCTTTAGAAAGTTCATTTTTAGAAAAATCGCTTTTGCAAGAGGATATAACCGAGCTTGAGCATAAAATACCTGCATCCTTACATGTGCCCAGCTACAAAGAATATGAATTTGAAGATTCGGTATCGGCTAATAGCGCTAATGTTAAAGTCAATGCACTAAACAACATTGTGCGTGCTTGTTTGATCACTGCTGATCGTGCCATATCGGCATTAAGTGCAGCAGAGCTACACACTGCCATATTTGAGCGCCAGTTAGATCAAATAGTGACCGAGCTACTTGAAGTGGAAACCACACTTAGCTCTGATATTGATACTTGCTTAAGTGCCTTTTTCCCAATGAGTGAGCGCAGTAAAAAGCAACGCGATATCGCTACGCAACTAACCTCAGCTGAAGATATAGCAGTGCTCGCGGGGGCAGCAGGCTGTGGTAAAACCAAAATCGCCTTGGAGTGGGCTAAATTACAGGGCGCAAAACGGATTATTTGGGTTTGCCCACGCGTGCAAGTCTGCCAAGGATTGTTTTATGAATTGACCTCAGAGCAATACCTACCCAATAGCACTATAGAAATAAATACGGGTGAATTTAAATTCCATAATCAATGGGATAATCCTATTCCTGATGATGAAAATTTTTCCGGCGATATAGTGATAACCACCATAGATCAAATACTTGGCTCAGTAATAAGTCACACTAAAGCGAACACACTTATTGACTTTTTAAATGTGCATGTGGTGTTTGATGAGTTCCATGAATACGTCAATATGCCTGCTTTTAATTTGCTATTTGCAGAATTAATTGCCGCAAAAAAAATGCAACAAGATCAAGCTAAGACCTTATTAGTATCGGCAACACCGCATTATGTCTTTGTAGAGGATTTACTCGGTATTCACCCTGATGATATTAAAGTTATGCCATCGTTTAATCCGAGCCAGTATCAGATTGATTTTAAAATCTTTGATGATACAAATTTAAGCGAAACAAACCCGCTATTTGCTCAGCAAAGTGGTTGTACTTTCGTGATCAGTAACATGGCGCTAACGGCACAAAACAGTTTTATTGTAAATCAGCATAACGAGAATGCGGTATTACTACATTCAAAATTTATTAAGAGTGATAAGCATAAATGGTTTGGTGAAGTGTACGAGGCATACAAGCGCGGAGGTACTCGTAAATATGAAGTGCTACGCAGCGGACCTATTGTACAGGCGTCGCTTAATATCAGTTGTGATTATATGGTGGCCGAAATCACCAGTGCTGAAGATTGCTTACAGCGTTTAGGTCGTTTAGATCGCTTTGGTGAAAATAGTCACGTCAATACCTATACGTTAGCCGTTCCAGAATCCATCGCCAATGGCAAAGGTAAGAGTCCGGCGGCGGGATTTCTATCAAAAATGTATACCTTGAGTTCAGTTCGGGCTTGGTATCAGTTTTTACAGAATGAACTGGCAGGCAAGACTTTTACGTTGCCAGAGATTTATCAGCTTTATTTCGCATTTCATCACACAGAACGTAATCGAGGATTTATTGCAAGTGACTTAGTGGCCGCCCTAAAAAATAGTGTGCAACAAATCAACAATAAAGTGGTTGATCCTATTACCGTCCCACCAAAGAAAAGCAAAGATAAACAACGCACCAAGATCAGCAAAGTATCACTGCGTGGTGATAATCGGTTTGTGCAATTGGCAGTAGTAGATTTAACTCAAGCTAAGCCGGAATATATTGAATCTTACGCTTATTCAATTCCACTCGATGATATAAGTAATATCGACAATCTGACATACCCGACTAGTGCTATTTGTGGTTACGGCCAAAGCGATAAAGATTTACTATCCCACATGTTTAAAAAACATCACAACATTATGGGTGGCACGAGTAAAGCGTTTACCGATAAGATTTTACTCAATGAAGCGCGCGACCCAGAGTCACCGATTTATTTGAGTTACACCACTAATGATTTACTGCAAGTGGGCGGCGAAAGTGCTCGCCATCCTCATGCAATTTATTACGCCATTTGCGACAAACAAGCCATTGGCGCTATGTCCATTACACAAATTAATCAAACCACAGAAGATGAGGAATAAATTATGCAAAAAGTAACAGGGATTAAAAGTGTTGATTTTAAGATTAAAGCAGTAGGTCATGGTGTAGTAAATTGGAATGGGCCTACAACCTAACTGGAGATGATGGTAAAACAGTCGATAATCATACCTTGCCAAAATTGCGCGGCTATACAAACTTAACCGGTAAAGTGAAAGATGAAACTGGCTATAAATATAAAAAACAAGCAACGGACATTAATTTCAAAGAAACGCCACTGTATATAAGTCAGAATTGTATTCGCCATCATTTGTTTCGTGAACAAGCTTTTGATTTACATTTTGCAGGTGACAAAAACCTCAAAAATGTTCTCGCTTCAATTACTGGGTTGATCCGAGGTTATGTAGTTCCTGCAAGTCAATGTAAGCGCACCAGTCCACTATTGTTAGAAGATTTTGTTGATCAATTGGGGAATGGCAACTTTGAACAATATGGACAGGCAGGTGCTAGAGATAGTACATCATTTTTTTCAAAGACTACTTTTGGTGATACTGAATATATCTCTTATGGTTCTATCAGTATTGAACAGTTGCAGTTTATATCGTTGGATAAGAAGTTTGATCGTGCCGCAATGGTTATCAAAGAAGGCGAGGGTGAGGTTATTGCCGCTGAACTACAAAGCTATATTAAGTCACTTAATCCATGTTTAAACCCACGGGCTATTTTTCACGAAAATTACGTCAGAAGAGGAACTATATTCGAAGAGGGAGAGTGTGGCATTTTACTTAATGATGATGCAATCAAAGCGTTGGTCGCTGAAACATTAGATCGTTTAGCTAATTTGTCTATTCGTCAAGCGAAAGGTTATATGTATGTTGACGAAATTGCAGTTGATTATAACGATAGTCATAAAATGATGCGCATAAAGCGTGATGAATCAGAAATTATCAATGAACAACATACGCCATTTGCGCAGTATTTTTATGCAAAATAGGAGGTTGCATGAAAATAACCATAGAATATGACTCTAGTTGGCGTAATGCCTTTTTAGGTGGTTCAAATAATGAACCAGTGCCTAAAAAAGGTCGAGAGTTTTTAGGCTCAATGACGAGTTTAAAAAAGGAAGGCAATTTTAAGGTATGTGAAAATACCTTAAATACCGTAATGGGTATACTCAATCGTTTGATTGGTGACCAACGAAAGCTTTACCAGGCTCGAAGTAAAATGCACGAATCTGCTTATTACTTCGAAGCTCTTGAAGATAAAGTTAGCTTTATAGATAGGCCACAGTTGACTAATGAAGTAACATTTATTCGTAATATGAATGGCAGTACGGATCAGAATGCATTTACTGGAATGATCAAAGTTTCTGATCCTATTTTTACCTCTGAATATTCACAGAAATTTTGGGGAATATTGGCTTTAGATTTTACTCAGCTTTGTGATTTTATTATTATGCATACACAAGTTGCAGAGTATATTGAATTAAACCCGTTAAGCATTATTAGTCGCTTAGAAATCCTTAATCAGGAAAAAGCAGTAGAAAATAGCGGAGTTTTAGTTCAAGTGTTAAAAGTGCTAAATGAGAGTTTTCGAGATGTTGAATACTTAAATAGCAAGGGGTTAATTACACCCATCAGCATTTATTGCTCGGCGCTTTATCTTCAACTCGCCCGCTTAGAAGCCCATTTTAATATGAGTACAGCTAAGACGAAAGCTGGTGGAATTAGTGGAATATCAAAACGAGGGTTCACTAAAAAAGATTTTATGGATAGATATACCACCGGTCCCAAAAAAACAATTTGGGGTAACCCTTTTATCAAAAAGGAAAAGATAAAAGGACAGGGAGAAGTGACATCTATGCTGACCAAAGCCAGCGGGCAGTTGGAAATTAATATCGATGTGGATCGAGACAAAGCTCAAGAAATCAAAATGTTGATTGAAAATGCTGGGGTATCAAGCTTTTACCTGGGGAAAAAGGGACTGGCTTATGTTTCAAGCATTCGACTTTAGGAGCAATGATGGACGCATATATTGATATACGGCTGATGCCTGATGCTGAAATGCGTGAGGCAGAACTAAGTAGTAAAGTCTTTATTAAATTTCATAAAGCACTAGTGACGTTACAGAGCAATAAAATTGGTATTAGCTTTCCAGAAGCAAATATCAAGCTAGGGCGATTATTTCGTTTACATGGTGAAATGAGCGTACTGCATGATTTGCAGGGGTTAAATTGGTTAGGCCCTTTGGCAGGATATTGCAAGGTTACTACCGTTACTAATGTGCCAGACCAAGTGCAATATCGCATCATTTCAGTTAAACGCAGTAATTTAAGCAAAGCAAAGTTAACGCGTTTAATTGCCAGAGGTAGCATAGATAAAGACGGTGAGAAACGTTACAAGGTAAAAATGCTTAGCCAAGGGTTTGATAATCCATACCTTGATCTGTGTAGCAGTTCAACAGGGCAGGTGTACCGAAAATTCTTTGAGTTTAGTGATATTCAAGCTGAGCCAGTTGATGGGGAGTTTGATAGCTATGGTCTTAGCAAAACCGCTACAGTACCTTGGTTTTAACCCTTTATTTTTGCTCTTTAAAAATATACTTTAAATACAATTAGTTGCAACGGGTGGTTGTTAAGAAGGTAAAAAGATAATTTTTATCCTAACTGCCTGTTGTAACTTATTTTTATTGATTTATTCTATTGTTCACTGCCGCACAGGCAGCTTAGAAATTTGTGGCGATGAATATCGAAAGCATCGTTAAGTTCACTGCCGCACAGGCAGCTTAGAAAAAGGAGAGCCAAAAGGCGAAGGCAAGAGCGAAGTTCACTGCCGCACAGGCAGCTTAGAAATGGATAATACTGAACGGCAGCAAATGACCAGAGTTCACTGCCGCACAGGCAGCTTAGAAATTGAGTGGTTAGAGCATTTCCGAACGCCTGAAGTTCACTGCCGCACAGGCAGCTTAGAAAGATTGCTTTTAACGAGTTGTCACGGTGGACGTGTTCACTGCCGCACAGGCAGCTTAGAAAATCGTGTGTCGCGTCTATGTCTTTCATCACTTAGTTCACTGCCGCACAGGCAGCTTAGAAAACTTCCTGTAGCTTCATCTAATAGTTCAAGCCGTTCACTGCCGCACAGGCAGCTTAGAAAGAAACTGCGAGAAGAACCAAGGCGCAAACCTAGTTCACTGCCGCACAGGCAGCTTAGAAATGATATCGCGCATATACACTCGTTATATCGTTGTTCACTGCCGCACAGGCAGCTTAGAAAAAAAAACTTAGGTAATCATTAGCATTGCTAAAGTTCACTGCCGCACAGGCAGCTTAGAAAGTAAAGTTAACGGTAAAGCATTAACTGGTGACGTTCACTGCCGCACAGGCAGCTTAGAAAAACTTCACTATAGCTAGTTACATAACCTTTAAGTTCACTGCCGCACAGGCAGCTTAGAAATATCAGGTTAATTTATAAGTAAGGAAATTATAGTTCACTGCCGCACAGGCAGCTTAGAAATTTGGATTTGATAAAGAAAGGGGCTAGCTTTTGTTCACTGCCGCACAGGCAGCTTAGAAATGATGGGTCGGTTTTTTTGTGCCTGAAATAAAGTTCACTGCCGCACAGGCAGCTTAGAAAATAAACAAGCTCCTTATCTTTGTATTTATTAAGTTCACTGCCGCACAGGCAGCTTAGAAACACTCTTAGCGTTAAGGTTTAATGAGCGAGCAGTTCACTGCCGCACAGGCAGCTTAGAAAAGAGGAAAGCGATCCCATGGACAAAGAACAGTGTTCACTGCCGCACAGGCAGCTTAGAAACTGAAATGATTGAAAATGGTGATGATGAATATAGTTCACTGCCGCACAGGCAGCTTAGAAATCATGGGTTAGTGTTTTGGTTGTTGTATTAATGTTCACTGCCGCACAGGCAGCTTAGAAATTTTGAGTAGATACCGTTAGTAGGTACTTTAGGTTCACTGCCGCACAGGCAGCTTAGAAAATTGCTAGCAAAGGACTCAATTCAAGCTCTAAGTTCACTGCCGCACAGGCAGCTTAGAAATGGGTATTCTCACTCATTCAATGCACGTAATGGTTCACTGCCGCACAGGCAGCTTAGAAATGTTTCGGGTGCGGTAATCATAGTAACTTTAAGTTCACTGCCGCACAGGCAGCTTAGAAATTTCTTTTACTTACTACTTAACAAGGGTATCCGTTCACTGCCGCACAGGCAGCTTAGAAAAAAGAAAGCCATAGTAACTTTTATAAGTGTTGGTTCACTGCCGCACAGGCAGCTTAGAAAGGATGGGCAATGCTGACGCCGAAGATAGCAACGTTCACTGCCGCACAGGCAGCTTAGAAATACTAAGTGGTGAGTTTCGAATAGTTCTTTCATGTTCACTGCCGCACAGGCAGCTTAGAAAACGGTAAAGCTTTGGGTTTTTGGTTAGTAGTGGTTCACTGCCGCACAGGCAGCTTAGAAAATAGATGAAATTCACGATTATGAGTAGTGCTAGTTCACTGCCGCACAGGCAGCTTAGAAATTACGAAAAAGGATTGGTTACTGGTGGAATACGTTCACTGCCGCACAGGCAGCTTAGAAAGATGAGTAAGACGCTGGTTTGGAAGCCTCAGCGTTCACTGCCGCACAGGCAGCTTAGAAAAGATATGGTCATAGTCAGCCTTTGGCATGGCTGTTCACTGCCGCACAGGCAGCTTAGAAAGTGAAATATTGAGGTAGCCATTATCTAAAGACGTTCACTGCCGCACAGGCAGCTTAGAAATGGATTAATAAGCTGATAACCGAGTATCAAAAGTTCACTGCCGCACAGGCAGCTTAGAAATAAAACCTAAATAATGTGCGGATATGGTTGTTGTTCACTGCCGCACAGGCAGCTTAGAAAAGGCACCGAAGGAATTAGCAATACAGTTGCAAGTTCACTGCCGCACAGGCAGCTTAGAAATGCAACAGCATCATTTGCATGCTCAGCGGTGGGTTCACTGCCGCACAGGCAGCTTAGAAAAAGGCTAGCGCAGGCAAGCCGCGCATGAGCGTGTTCACTGCCGCACAGGCAGCTTAGAAAAGCTATAAATAACTGTCCTAGGTAAATCTGCCGTTCACTGCCGCACAGGCAGCTTAGAAATATCTGAGAAAGTACAGGCCGACATTACTACTGTTCACTGCCGCACAGGCAGCTTAGAAAGTCAATATCGGATGTTTTTTCTCCCTACTCTAGTTCACTGCCGCACAGGCAGCTTAGAAATTGAGTCTTACGTGAGCCCATTTGGAAACGCAGTTCACTGCCGCACAGGCAGCTTAGAAAGTGTCTATGGTGCCAATGAATACCCGCGCATGGTTCACTGCCGCACAGGCAGCTTAGAAACGCTTAACAAATTGCGCAAGACGAATGTGCTCGTTCACTGCCGCACAGGCAGCTTAGAAAAGTTTTGAAACCCTCAATTATTGAATAAGCAAGTTCACTGCCGCACAGGCAGCTTAGAAATTTAGCAGCAGACGCGCCAAAAATCAGGCTTGGTTCACTGCCGCACAGGCAGCTTAGAAAAATTCCCTGGGTTATGTCTTGCGCGTCCCGAAGTTCACTGCCGCACAGGCAGCTTAGAAATTTGGTACTGACCGATGGCTATGGCCGCAATTGTTCACTGCCGCACAGGCAGCTTAGAAACAGCGCTGATACGTGTTATCTAACTCATTCTCGTTCACTGCCGCACAGGCAGCTTAGAAATTCACTAATTGCATTTCACGCATCGAGTAATCGTTCACTGCCGCACAGGCAGCTTAGAAATGAACCAGTTGGCTTGCCCTCCCAGATATGGTGTTCACTGCCGCACAGGCAGCTTAGAAATAGCAAGTCAGATAAGCTAAGGATGGGCGAGCGTTCACTGCCGCACAGGCAGCTTAGAAAATTCAGGGCACGCTCTGAAGCTTCTCTAAGGTGTTCACTGCCGCACAGGCAGCTTAGAAACCCGCAAACTTGCTGCGGGGGCTTTCCCCCTGTGTCAGGATAGTTGTCGCCTCAGTTTTTAATACTATTGGACAGGAGGCGGAAGTTAGGTTTGAGTGAGACATTATCCTGAAGCGCACAAAAAAGCAGTCGTTAGTAAGTTGATGGAAAGCGGTTTATCATTGCGTCAGTTTTCACAGAGAGAAGGTATTAGTCTTTCTACTCTGTATGGTTGGCGGGAAAAGTATGCAGAGGCCGATTTCAGTTTGACAAAAAGTAATGAACCAGATGATTGGTCCGCGGAGCGGAAGTTTTCTGCGGTGATAGAAACGGCCGCAATGTCGGCAGTTGAGTTAAGTGAGTATTGTCGCAAGAAAGGACTGTTTCCTGAGCAAATCCAGCAATGGAAACTGAGCTGTATTTCAGGTAATCAGACCGAGGCACAGAAGCGCAAGCAGCAGGCACAAGAGCGTAAAGCCGACAAAAAACGCATTAAAGAGTTGGAGAGAGAGTTAAAACGGAAAGATGCAGCCTTGGCCGAAACCGCAGCTCTTCTGGTGCTCAGAAAAAAGTTAAATGCCTACTGGGGGGAAGACGAGGACAATTAACCACGCTCTCAGATAGGCAATACTATGTATCTTTGGTTGATGATGCTGTCAGCGCAGGTGCGAGAAAGCATAAAGCCTGTGCGGAAATCGGATTATCCCTACGCACATTACAACGATGGTTGGAAACGGGTTGTGTCAGTGCAGATAAACGGCCAGAGGCGGCCAGACCCGTGCCTGCTAACAAGTTAACAGAAGCGGAACAACAAGCCATATTAGACATCAGTAACCAGGAGCGATTTGCCAGCCTGTCACCCAGCCAAATCGTACCGATATTGGCTGATGAAGCCGTGTATCTGGGTTCGGAATCGAGCTTTTATCGTATCCTCAAAGCCCATAATCAGCTGAAACACAGGGGCAAGGCTAAACCTAAAGGGAGCATAGCAAAACCAAATGGGTTTACCGCTACAGGGCCTTGTGAAGTGTGGACTTGGGATATTTCGTATTGCCCCTCAACAGTCATTGGTCGGTTTTTCTATCTGTATATGATAATGGATATATTTAGCCGCAAAGTGGTGGGATGGGAAGTGCATGACAGCGAGTCGGGTGAGCATGCAGCCAACCTTCTGGAACGCACCTTATGGTCTGAGAAATGCGTCAATGAAAAGATTGTTTTGCACTCTGACAATGGCAGCCCAATGAAGAGTTTGACCATGCAAGCAAAGATGATGGAAATGGGAGTTGTTGGCTCACGTAGCCGACCAGGTGTCAGCAATGATAATCCTTACTCAGAATCCCTGTTTCGCACAGTCAAATACAGTCGTCGATGGCCGAGTGAAGGCTTTAAAACACTGGACGATGCCAGGGCCTGGGTCAGAGACTTTGTTCAATGGTACAACACTGAGCATCGTCACAGCAGGATAAAATTTGTCACCCCAGCGCAGCGACATAAAGGTGAGGATCAGGCAATACTGGCTAATCGTTCAGAGTTGTATGCAAAGGCAAGAACACTGAATCCAAATCGCTGGTCCAAAGAGGTTAGGAACTGGGATCATGTTGGCGATGTGGATCTAAATCCGGAGAGGAAAAAAGAGGCAGCTTAATAGCTCAAGCGACAACTACCTTGAAAAACACCGCTTTTGTTAGTGTTCACTGCCGCACAGGCAGCTTAGAAATTGGCAATATCCTGTTCTAGCGAGTCTTTGTTGTTCACTGCCGCACAGGCAGCTTAGAAATCTGGAGCGCTATCACTCCGACCGCAATCGGAGTTCACTGCCGCACAGGCAGCTTAGAAATGTCATAACCAGCCAGCCTAACCGCTGGCTTTGTTCACTGCCGCACAGGCAGCTTAGAAAGTCACGAGTCGCGCCGATAACGTGACCCACAGGTTCACTGCCGCACAGGCAGCTTAGAAAAGCATATGCGACACCATGATCAATAGCATTGCGTTCACTGCCGCACAGGCAGCTTAGAAATTTGCTATCAAAACCAACGCTTACCAATCCTTGTTCACTGCCGCACAGGCAGCTTAGAAAAGTGAGTAAGCAACTGGCTAGTGATTGTCTTAGTTCACTGCCGCACAGGCAGCTTAGAAAAATTCGTGACGCTATAGAAGTTAGGCGTGTCAGTTCACTGCCGCACAGGCAGCTTAGAAAATTAACAGTAACATCCTCTTTAACCATTTGCTGTTCACTGCCGCACAGGCAGCTTAGAAAATCCGCAATATTACCAAAGCCAACATTTAATTGTTCACTGCCGCACAGGCAGCTTAGAAAACTCTGTGCAAGATTGTCCAGTGAGTAAGCAAGTTCACTGCCGCACAGGCAGCTTAGAAAAAATTATGATTATGATATGTTAGCTAGTGTCAGTTCACTGCCGCACAGGCAGCTTAGAAAGTATCGAAATTGAACAAAGGCACCGTGGGTATGTTCACTGCCGCACAGGCAGCTTAGAAATGATACATGTTATCTAATAGCTGGGACTGATGGTTCACTGCCGCACAGGCAGCTTAGAAATGATGCCCATTCTCATAAAACTCACCAGTGATGTTCACTGCCGCACAGGCAGCTTAGAAACGACCCTATCCGTTTGAAATTGTTTATCATCGGTTCACTGCCGCACAGGCAGCTTAGAAATTAACAGAGACGCCTAGCACTTCTGAAGAGGGGGTCACTGCCGCACAGGCAGCTTAGAAATCTGCATAAATTCAAGTGCAAACTGTACAGCTGTTCACTGCCGCACAGGCAGCTTAGAAATGCACGACTTCAACTAGTGATTGCTCAAGTGTGTTCACTGCCGCACAGGCAGCTTAGAAATTCAATCCCTGAGTCTTTCACTTGCTTCTTGCGTTCACTGCCGCACAGGCAGCTTAGAAAGATGAGAATGTGGCGCCTTATACGCATGGATAGTTCACTGCCGCACAGGCAGCTTAGAAATTGCTGATGGTCATTCTTTTTGAAGCATTTATGTTCACTGCCGCACAGGCAGCTTAGAAATGTTGCTGGGTCAATAAATGCAACTCTGCCATGTTCACTGCCGCACAGGCAGCTTAGAAAATGCCGACGTGGGCACATTGGCTGGCGCTACGGTTCACTGCCGCACAGGCAGCTTAGAAAGACAGGCGCCCAGTGAAACCAACGCGACAAAAGTTCACTGCCGCACAGGCAGCTTAGAAAAATAGGTGGCTAGCGTCCGAGGAAAAGTACCGCTTCACTGTCGCTCAGTAATTTTTTGGGAGTCATTGCGGTAATAAACACAAACGCTAGAAAGCAAAAAGGCTCACTATGAAGTGAGCCTTTTCACAAGAATTTGGTCGGTATGAGAGGATTCGAACCTCCGACCCCTGACACCCCATGACAGTGCGCTACCGGGCTGCGCTACATACCGAAAACCAAATCAGTGGGCTGAGCCGCAACTGATGGCAAGAACTTTAGCAAGAGCCAGATAGCAGTGCAAGAACAAAATGCAATAAATTCAGTTAACTGGCTATTTTGCCACCGTCATTAATGTATGCAAAAATTAAGCTTAATGTTTGTATAAACGTCGGCCTTCGCGCATCACTTGGATAAGCTCTGGTGCGCTCAGTTTCTTATGTAATTGCTGCTGATAAGCTTTGTCGTAGATAGAATATTGACCATGACGATTAATTATCGTGATTTCAGCTGGCTGGTAAATCGCAAAAATTCGGTTATCACCAATATAAATCCATGGGTCTTGATTCGGGCTTAATAGTTTGCGCCCAGCAGTGTATTGCAAGCTGGCTTCATCACAGTTTAATACTTGCTGCATCAAGGTATTAACTAAGCCATGGTGACTGGTCGCATAGCTAATTTGCTGCGCAGGTTTACCAGCCCAATGGATGATCATCGGCACTTTGACATTATCAGGTGATAACTCGCGGTTTTCATCCTGATTTAGGCTAAAGACTTTGCCAGAAATACCAGTAATTATGACTAAGGTATTGTCATTGATGCTGGGTAACAGCGCCGCTAATTGCTGGTCAATAAAGTTAAGTGATTGACGGTATTGATTGAATAACACTCGCTCCGCGGCTTTTAGTTCAGTCGGTGGGCTCACTGTTGGTATACCAACAAAACCGACCGGTGTGTCATAGCTTTCTGGCGATGCTAAATCCACTAAGGCAAACCATGGGGTAGTTTCTTTGGCTTTCCAAGCCGAAAACGCGCTAAGGGATTGCAAGTCAGCATCAGCAATACTGGCGTTTGAGTCACTTTGATGCAGACTAAAGTCGTTAAATATGGCCTTAGGCTCAGGGGCATTCAGGCTTGGCGATTGCGCAAATAATCCGAGCTGGTAACCTGCGTGCTTTAAGGTTTGGGTCAGTAGCGGGCTCATATTTTGAAATTCAACGGCGTCTAAATAGCTGCCTTGTAAGCCATAAAGCAGTGAGAACATAGCGCTAGAAGAATCAACGCCACCACTGTAATGGTCTGTAAAAGCAATATTGTTAGCTGCATACTGATTTAAAAATGGCATAGTGCTTGGCGTAACAAAATCTGCGCGTAGGCCATCAATAGTAATCAGTAAGATATTAGGTTTAGTGGTCACATCGCATTGCAAGGCTTGCGCTGGATAGTGCAACTGAATATCTAGTTTCATATTGCGATTTCGGGAGTCATTTTCGATGCCGTGGCGCGCCATAAAGGTGCGAGCGGTGGCAGGGTATGACAAGGGGTAGGTTTGATCGTAACGGGTAATAGGTGTGACATCGGTAGCATCAGCCCAAATATGGATCACATGGCTGGCGATAAAACACAGTCCGACTAAGGCTACAACTTTAGGGCCAATATGGCGCTTTTGGATTTTATCGATACGCTTCCATAAGAAATTCGCCGCCGTTAACTCCAGTGCTAAAATGACGATAGGCGTCACTATATAGCTGGTGCCTTTGAGTAAGGAATGTAAGTCAACCCACGCTAAATCAAACACAAATGGACTAAGGTGCAGACCATAGTCATCAAAAATAATGGTGTCATATAACAAGATACATAAGCATAAGGTGGCCACAATGGCGCTATAGCCGCGTAATATCTTGGAATAGGGTAATAACAGGCTGATGGGGAACAACAGCACAAGATACACAATAAAGGCGAGGAAGCTGAAATGGCCTATGGTGCTAATAGCCAGATAGAGCCAGCCTAGCCAGGTATCGGGACTGCCAACAGTTTCAATGTAACGACTGCCGATAATCATCGCCAGTATGCCGTTAAAGAAAGCGAACCAGTGTCCCCAGTTCACTAGGCGGGAGACTTTATCTCGCACCAGCTGTTTTTGTCGCTCTACCATGATGCTCCAAGATCTTTATTTTGCTTGTGTATCTTATGCTGTAATTGCGTTATGTCGCCAGTTTTAGTTTGATTTAACTGACTTTTCTAACGCTTTGGCAAATTGCTCAGCCACAGTGCTGCGCGCTTTTGCTGCCACTTGAGTTTCTAACACGTGAGTCACGCAATTGCCTAACACCATCAGACGTAAGTCGGTCGGTGCTTGGTGCTTATCCATCACGGCCATAAGCTCGGCGATCAGAGATTCTACTTGGATGTTGGTGTATTTTGATTGAATAGCCATAGAAATAATTCACTTTAAAACGGTATAGCGGCATATAATAGCCGATTTACACGGCTATCACTATCAGGCTTATGAGTATTCAGATCGATCAAGCAATTATTCATGAAATTACCCAGGATGGCGCAGGCCAACTGAGTTGTCGTTTACGTCCCCAGCCGTTATTAAACGGACAGGCTGTGGCTCAGATGCTAGAAGAGCTGCACCGCAGTTACACCAGCAAAGCCGGCAAAGGTTTTGGTTATTTTGGTGTGCCTGATAATGATGGTGAAGCCAACCCAGAGTTTGCTGAAAAACTCGCCAGCTATCGCCAAGGCGAGACCGGATTTGTCGAGTTTAGCTCGGCAGCTGGGCAATTATTACAACAAGAATTATCTAAATACGATTTCAGTCATGGTGGCTTTTTACTGCTTGCCAGTTACGCCAATGTCGCGACTGAGTATTTATTTGTTGCCTTACTCAATGCTAAATCGTCAATGACAGTGCTTGATGATATGGAATTAACTCAGGTTGATTACTTAGATTTAAGCAATATGCAGTTGGCGGCCCGGATTGATTTAACCGAATGGCAAACGGATAAGGATTCTAAAAAGTATATTTCGTTTATTCGTGGCCGTGCGGGTCGTAAAGTGGCTGACTTCTTCCTTGATTTTATGGGCTGTGTGGAAGGGGTTAATCCTAAGGCACAAAACAAATCGCTGATGAATGCGGTTGAAGATTTTGTCGCTGGCAGTGAGTTAACTAAAGTTGAGCAGCAAGAATGCCGTAATAAGGTATTTGAATATTGCGCTGAGCGTTTTGATACAGGTCATGACATTGACATGAAAGACTTGGCCGATGAATTGGCTGATTCTGGCATGGATTCATTTTATGATTTTGCCAGCACTGGTGATTATGAACTTGATGATGCCTTCCCAGCTGATAAAGCTACCTTGCGCCAACTGAAAAAGTTTTCAGGCACAGGCGGCGGTATCACTCTCAGTTTCGATGGTGGCCATTTAGGTGATCGCGTCATTTACGACCCCATTTCTGACACCTTATTAATTAAAGGTGTGCCAGCCAATCTTAAAGATCAGCTCGATAGACGCAACCATAAAGGCTAATCACTTATAGTGAGCGGCTAACGCTAAAAACTATCGACATTGAATAAATAGGGCGCGGGTTGCCCTATTTATTTTAGTGAAGTAGCTATTCAAATAGGCTGGCTTGCTTGGGATTATGTTGATCCTGCGCTTGCACTGAGGCTAATTGCTCAAAATATTCAACCCAGACTTGATTACTGCGTGGAAATTCCCGTCTTAGGCACTTTTTAGCATGTTTATAAATACAGTCTGCATCACCAGTCAAGTGTGCGTGATTGAAGCCAAATTCAAGTAGCTGAAATTCTTGGGCGTTGACGCAATAAATCATGAAGCCGCGATCTCTTTTATAAGTCTTAAACTGCACAGCTTGTTGTGGTTGCATGCTAGCTAATTGCTGCTCGATAACATTCATTACTTTTGATATGTGGATCATGGCAAGCTCTACGTTAAAAAGGCGCTATGAATAGTGAACTGTGGGTGTGCTTTACTTATGTTTGTAAGAGCTTACCACTACTCGCGCAGCGGTTGCGTTAACTATGGTTTAGGCGCTCGATAACCATGCCACTAAAAGATAGCTGCGCCAAAGTTGCTGAAAAAATAACGCCGACAGTGATAGTCGGCGTTGTTATTCTTGCCGGTGTAAGTGCTTATAACACCTAAACCCTAATACTCACTTGGCGCTAATCATTGTCTTGTTGGGTTAAAAAACCTTCAAATTCCACTTCATACAATCTAAACAATACCAAGGTGACGGCAAAGATAATCGGGCCGTAAATTAAGCCAATTAAGCCAAATAATTGCAGGCCGCCGAGCAATGAGAAAAACAGCAATAAGGTACTCATGCCTGTATTGCCTTGCATTAGCCAAGGACGCAAGAAGTTATCTATTGAGCCTATGACGACTATGCCCCAAGCGATTAAGAACACCGCCCATTGCCATTCACCGATAAGGAATAAATAAATCGACGCGGGAAGCCAGATCATGGCGGTGCCGACAAAGGGAATGAATGAGGCGAAGGCCATCATGGTGCCCCAGAATAATCCCGGGAATCCCGCCAATGCCATAGCGATACCGCCGAGCATCCCTTGGGCTAAGGCCGTTAAAAACGAGCCTAATACCGCAGATTTAGCCACGGATTCTACTTCATTAAGAATTTGGTCTTCTTGTGAGCGTGACAGCGGGATGATATGGCGGATGTTATCTATGATTTTTTCTTGATCGCGCAGGAAGAAATACAGCACAAATAACATTAATGAGAAACTTAAAATAGTGTCTGTCAGGTTACCCACAATACTGGTGCTAGCCCCCACTAAGGTGCTGCTCATTTCCGTGGCTAGACTGGCCGCGCGCTGGGCAAATTCCTCAGGTTTAATGGTATCAAACGGCAACCATTTGTTGAGTAATTCAAAACCCGTTTGCACCCAAGGATGACTTAATAGCTCTTTAGCGCCGCCGCCCGTTAACCAGTGATAGGCGTTGCTCATAAAATTAACCCCTTGATCAACGATGGCAATAGCCACCAATAACAAGGGGATTAGCACCATCACAGTCAGTAAGGTGCAAGATAGGCTAGAGGCTATATTGGGGCAGTTAGGCATGAGCTTTAAAATGCGGCTATGCACAGGCAAAAATAGTAATGACACAATAAAGCCCAGTACTATTGAACCTAAATAAGGGGCCACTAATAAGTAACAGGCGTAGGTGGCAACAGCTAAGGCCAGCATTAATACCATATGCCGGGGTTGCAGTTTTAGGCTGTTTATCAAAACCGTGGCTCCAAAATGGGGAAAGAAAAAGGTTAAGCTTGGATTAAAACACGAGTCATTAGCGGCGACAAATAAAATCTAACTAATTGATTTTAGCTCAGCATCCTTCATGGGCTTAGGTTTGGCGGTTTGCTAAAACGACGGGCACTTGGGCTACTTAGGCCCGCTTAATCACGATGACTGCCGTTAACGGACTAACCAAGTCATACCGTCAAGTCATGCCGTGTTGGCAAGGCTCAAATTACTGGCATGAAAAACCGCTTGGCGAGATAAATCAACGCAGCCTTTAAGGCAAGCTAAAGGCTGCTAACGCGAGCAATGCTGGATTATTTTTTGAGCCATTGGCCACTACTGGTTTGCACATAAGTGCCGGCAGGGGCTGAGGCAATGGCTTTTTGAGCGGCAAGGGCGGCAACATCATCAACACCTATCCCATTTTGGCTGGCAATCTTACTAAAGGCGGCCAGTCGTTTTGCATTCACTTGCTGCATAATAGCTTCGGCGGCGGCGTTGGCGTTGACTACGCCTAGGTAGCCATTGCGCTGCTCACCTAAAAACCCTTCATTTTTGGCTTCGGTTAAATCCATCGCCCACACCGAGAAACTCATCATTAACGCCAACAAGGCGCTGCACATTGTTTTCATATTATCCTCGCACTAATAGAGTTGGTCATTTTTTAATAAGTCATCGAGCTGTTTATCGACCTTGATTTTAATATCGTGCTCGATTTTAACGTTGAGGTTAATAGTGATGGGCTTATCGGGCGGCTCTATTTTTACCGTCGGACTACAAGCCACGAGCGATAATAGGGCGGCAGCAGCCAGTGGCAGGTGCAGTTTCATTGGAGCTCCTTGCTGGGTTCAGCATTGATTTTTTGTTGCAACTCTTGTTCGAGTCGATTGCCTATTTGCAAACTCTCAATCAGCTTAAGCATATTTTCGCTTTGATGATAGTTGAATACTATCGGGCGCTGATAACTGGGGCTCCTCCCTTCTAAGTGAATCTTTAATTGCGCTTCGCCGTGATTATCCATCTCAAAGCTACTGGATAATTCGCGGTAATTTAGCTGTTTAAGCACATCTAGGGCAAAGGCGAGTTGCGGCTCGCTGCTTGCTAGTTGCTGAAATTTTTCATTATCTTGCAAGCTAATTTCACCGCCTGGGGGGCGCGCGGCTAAGCGTCCGCCGTTAATGCTGACCTTGCCATCTTGATAAAATGCTGGCAAGACGCCATCAATCCGGCCGCTGGCATGTATTCCTTGCAAGCGCTGTTTATCCATAATACGAGTTAAATCTAAGTCTTGTAGCAGTAGGTATAAACTGGCTTGCTGTTGATTGGTGACCACCACCGACGGGATGAGGACATCGCCACCTAACAGTTGGCCTTGTCCTTGTAATTCAGCTTTGGCTTGATTGCTATCAAGGCCGCCAAGATTCGCGGTTAGCTTACCGCTAAAATCAATGTTTTCAATCACAGTGAAAGGATTAATGGCGCTGGCACTGAGGGCGATATTGCAATCGATATTGGCACTCAATAGCGGTTGCAGCGCACCATGGAGCGTGCACGGCAGCTTAATCGTGGCGTTATCGATAGGAACATGGGCGATTGCGCCATTGATGTGATTAAGCTCAATGGCAAAGGTGTTGGTCAGGGGCTGATAAGGCGTGTGGTTGCCCCAAGTAAACGCGCCAGTAAAGGATAAATCGCCTTGTAAATTGTTGATTAATTCACGGCTAGCGCGGCTCAATAATGGCTGCCACTGTTTAAGGCTGGATTGATGCTGCCAGTCGCCAGTGACTTGCCACTCGTTACGGGCGGGATTGATGTTAAGTGCTTGCTGACTTGATACGCTCAGTGCATCTAATTGCCACAAGGCTTGGCTGCTTAATCGGGTGCGCGCGCCGCTGTGATAGTCAATGCTGGCATGCAGGCCAAGATGATTAATGGCATGCTGACTGACAATTTTATGTTGTTGGCGCGGCGCAGTCGTTGATAACAGTTGCGGGTGAAAGATCTCAGCATAACTTTGCCATAGCACTTGCTCTGTGACTAATCCCAGCTCAAATTGATGGGTTAATGTCGCATTCGGATAGGGGGTGAGATTGGCGTTAGCGTTATTGCCCGTGTCAGCAGCGGGCAATAATATCAATTGGCTCGATGGTAGGCTCAAACGCCAGCGTGGCACTAAGCCTTGCTTTTGATGTTTAAGCTGTTTTTCAATCATCACTGGGCCTAAATCAATTCTATGATAATTGGGCACTAAACTAACTGCAGCTTGCGACTGCAGGTTCAGTTGCCATTTAGCCTGAGCATGTAACTCTTCACCTTTAACGCTAAATTGGGTCGATTCCAATCCACTGACCTTATCCTGGGTAAGTAAGCGCTTATCAAGTATGTCTAACTCATTAATTTTAAGCTCTAAGGCCATCATGGCTTGACTATGCCACCAGTTAATTGCGGTTTGAGTTTGGCTGGCTGATATTTGGCTTGTGGGCACTGAGTTGATTGCTACCGGGCTTGTTGGCACAGGATTTATTGACGTTGAATTTATTGATGTCGGAGCAAAATTGCTTGCTATGGTCGCACCCAATGTACCGTTAATACTCATTTGTAGCGGCGTTATCAGGGCCTTAACCGTTAACGGCGCAATATGCGCTATCTGCCAATGGTTAAGGCTTGCCTCTGCCTGATAATTAGCGCTTAACTGCGGGGCTTGCCAGCGCAGTTGTGACAGCTTAGTCATTAGCCTAAATTCGGATTTGATGTTATCAGGGCTAGCACTGGTTTTGCCTATGGCAGCAGCCGTGTTGTTGGCGTCAGCAGCTAGTAGCTGCTGCAAACTTATGTCATCGACACTCACGCTATTCATTCCAGCGCCTGTCATTGGGGTATCCCATGTTAGCTGCCATGCGGCGATGCTAGAGGCTATGTCTAGCCAGGGGAGGCTAGTCGCGAGCCATTGCCATTCTGTCGGGAGCTGCTGATGTAACTCTGGCACCATATGCTGTTGTAGCCACAAAGCTAAGGCGTTATCTATTGCTCGTGGCAATAGCAGTTGCACACTTGCGGGCTCAATTTGCCAATCTAACGTTTGCCAATCCATGCTTTTTAAATCAATAGCAGAGGCTAATTCTTGCTGCGCCGATATCTGGCCGCTGAACTTTGCTATTGAAAATAGAACATCACCGCTTACAGGTGTTGGTGCTGGTGTTGATGGATCCGCTGGCTGCATCTTTAGTTGCATGAGTGATAGCGGCAATAGCTCAGCTAATTTTGTTATGAGGAGCTCACTATCAAGGCGATAGTTAAGCTCGGTTAATTGCAGTTGGCCTGTGATGCTAGGCTCATTACTCCCAAACCAATGGTTTAAGTCAGCATGGCTCGTCAGCATAACGCTCGCAACACCTTCGAGGCGCGCATCATCACCTTGCCACAGCCAAGGGCGCAATGCGCTAAGGGCGTTATTATCCTGCAAATATTCAGGGAAGCTGCCTTGATGGATTAAGAAGTTAACTTGCGCTAACAGACTGGCAAAGGATAGGTTGCTCTCTAAAGTTAGCCCCTTGTGTTGTTGCCACCTTAGGCTCAGGGTTGAAGGCGCTGCTTCATTGCCTCTGGGGTTAGCCATCGGCTTTACCATGAGATTAAGGGCGAGTGCATCATCTGTGACTTCGAGTTTATCGAGCATTAGAGTCAACTTACCTAGGCCAAGCTGAGCTTGATTAACCTTAATATCGATTGGCAATGGCAATGGCAATAAGGCTGTTGGCTGGAGTGGTGCTGATTGTGATGCTAAGGTGTTGGTTTGAAACCGTGCCATAACCTCAGTAACCATGGCTTGATTTAACTTGGCAGGCGCCTGGATAACAATATTGGCTGCGCTAACGCGGGGCCGCGCTTGGCTTAAATCGAGTTCAAGCTCATTAAGCCTAATGACAATTGCCTTATCGGACCTAGGGTGACTGCCATCTATGTTGATAATGCTGTCGATAGGGTAGTTGATAGGATTAGCGATAGCAGAATTGTTGATTGCATTATTCATCGCCTGAGGGCTGGTGGGCGTGAAAGCATGCTCAGGTAAGTCGATATGGATAGTGCTTGATGAGAGAGTCAATATTAGGCCGCCGCGCCAATGAATATCACTGCCTTGCAAGGACGCTAAACGGATAGCGTAGGGGGTTAATTCATGGTTAATTAAAGCGCTTAACCAGGTATCGCGTTTAAGCCAAGCCCACAGCATTAGGCTTAACAACACCAATATGAGCAGACTTGTAATGAGTAAGGCGCGGCGTGTTTTGACTGGTTCACAAGGAGTTGCGGCCTGAGTATCGGCACCGGCAGAGGTGGAAGGCGGGTTGTTATCTGCGTGCGGTTTCATGGCTCGTGACTTATGCCTCATGACTTAGGTGTAGTTTTAGATTGATGGCGGTTGGTAACTACTTATCTGTATAGACTTTATCTGCATAGGCTCTATCGGTAAAAGCACTATCTTTAAAAGCGATATGGGTGTTATTGATAAATTATGTCAATGAATGACTGCTGAGCGTAGGGCGGGGTCAACCTAAGGTAACCCCGCCGCGTTGTCAGTTTTTAAGTGTATCGCTTATTGCCAATAAATTTCAGTCGTGAGGCAATGAGTTTCACCAGCGGCCAACATGACTTTATCCTCTAACACGTTAGCGGCTTCCAGACAGACCATAGTTAAATAGTCATCATCATTAAAACGACTCAACCAAGTGGATTTTTCAATCCATGGATTCCACAGAACGGCCGATTGACTATTTTTGCGTTTAACGACGATAGTGCCATTGGGGGTATGCAGTAATTGCTGTGGCCCAAGCTTGGTATAAACTCGGTCGGTTTCTTTATCAAAGCTCACAGTATCGCCTTGCTGCTGATAAGGTCCCTTAGCAAATTCAATATACTCAGAGCCGCTAAAACCACTGGCTTGTAATTGGTGAATATCATCAATGGCAAAATAGGTATGTAGCGCTTGGGTGAAGGAGACAGTTTCAAGGCCAGTATTGTGATTAATTAAGCTCACTTTTAAGCGCTCACTTAATTCAAACACCATAGACACTTGGGTGTCGTGGGGCCAATACTGCTTATCTTGCTCATTGATAGTTAATACAAAAGTAAGCTTAGCAACGTCTTTTTCTACTTCAGCACTTTGCAAGTTCCATAAGCGCGTGCGGGCAAAGCCGTGTTGTGGCCAATTTGGCGTGGTATTCATGCCAAACCACGGCCAGCACACAGGTACCCCGCCGCGAATACCATTGCCAGCTTGGTAATCATCGGCGCTCGATACCCATAAAATCGGCGCTTGACCTTTAGGTTGAAATTGATCAATTTGCGCGCCTTGCATAAAAATACGAGCGCTACACAGAGCTGTGTCGATATCGACATACTCTAAGCCATTGGCATGGGTTTTAGTTGTGATTGAAGCCATTAATTGTCCTTAATAATCATGTGCATTAGCTGAGGCTAAAAAAAAGGAGTGCTTAAGTTTTAATGAATTGCACTAATAAATTGTTGGCAGGCAATGAGTGTATTGACTGTAACATTAAGCCGTATGACTGAGCTAGTTGTGAAACCTCATCTAAGCAGCGCACACCGCTACTTGGATCACGGCGTTGTAAAAATTGATCAAATTGTTGATTCGACTCGCAAGTGTGGGCGCCATGGCGCTTAAACGGGCCGTAAATTAACAATTGCCCTTGCGCGGGTAAGTGTACCGCGGCTTGCTGAATAAAGGTTTGACCACTGCACTCGTCCATAATATGCAAAGTATTGGCGCTATAAATCGCATCGACAGTCGCCATGGGCGGCCAGTGATTGACATCTAACACCCAAGGCGTAGGGAGATTATTACGCCCTTCCTGTGCTATGCGTAGCTCATGCTCTACACGGCGAGTGAGGCCATCAATATACTCAGTTTGCTCTGTGCATTGCCACTGAATATGGGGCAAGGCGGCACTAAAAAATGCGGCATGTTGACCTGTGCCACTGCCAACTTCTAGCACAGCAGTACAATGGCCTAACATAGGCGCAATCACGGCTAATATGGGCGCTTTATTATTTTCACAGCTGTGCGAGAAGGGCAGTGTCATTCGCTTAATCCAGCGCTTGCTCGGATAAAATCACAGCTTCGATACTGGCCGGATGAACCTTAATACACAAGTTACCTTGCTTAAACGCTATGGTGGGATTGACTAAGCGTTCGTGTTCTCCTTGCGGCGAGCTCAATTTCACCTTGATGGCGGTTTCACCGTTAAGTATGCGGGCAATACTTGGCACTCGCGCAATCAAGGCTTCACATAGCTCTTGAGTGGTGGTGGCTTGGCAAGGCAGCACTAATTCGATGTGCTCCCAACCTTCAGCGGGATATTGTTTTTCACCAGGGTATGGCAGTTCAATACAATCAATTATTTGCTGATTAAATGGCAGGCCGTCATCTAACTTAATGATAATGATTGGCCGGCCATTGATGATATTGTTGGATAAGATTTCGCCTTGGCTGGCAACATCTAAATGTAACTGGCACGCCTTATCAAAATCATTGACGCGCAGCGCCGCGTGATCGCAATGCAGCGTTAAGGAGTCAAGTCCCAGCTCTTGACTAAAGGCGGTGATTTGCTGGCTAAAGGCGGGCCAGCTTTGCAGTAGTTGCTTAAACGACATAACTTCCTTAAGGGTAAATTTCTATGGGGGTTCCAACATCCAGAATTCGCCACAACTCATCCATTTCTTTGTTGGTGACAGCAATGCAACCGTTGGTCCAATTATATTGCTGTTGCTCTAGGGGCGATAATTTGGAGTTGGGGTTCTCGCCGTGGATCATAATAAGGCCGCCGGCACTTAAGCCTAAGGCACGGGCACGAATTTTATCGGCATCATTAGGGTAGGAGATATGAATTGAGCGATAAAAGGCGCTATCGGCTTTTTTATAATCCAAAATATAGCGGCCTTCTGGCGTGCGCTCATCACCTTCATTGAGTTTGTGACCCACAGGGTTATCACCAAAGGCAACGTGGTAGCTTTTGACAACTTTACCTTGATGCAGCAATTGCATTTTATTGGCAGATTTGGTGACCTTGACGAGATCAACCGCAATCGCTGCTGAGACTGCATGACTAGCTATCAATAATGTCACCGCCAACCCTATCCTAGTGGCAACGCTGAACCATGGTTTATCCACAAACTCATTCCCTATATGTATTAGCAAAAGCCTATCATACGCAATTATAAGCTTTTGTTCATCATACTGAATGATGCCATTAAGCACTTTTTTATCGTAAGGAATTATCTCAATTTAATGCCATGGTGAGCGAGGTATAGCCTTGCTTGCACTATTTAGTGCGGGCGTCTTGGGTACTTAGTGGTGGAGTTGCGCTGATGTTTAACCGTGGGGTGCGTTCAATCTATCGATGGGGAGTACAGATTTGAGGGGGTAGTACTAGGTCAAACTAATCCTCTTGGCTCAGCACTTACATGCCGAACCAAGAGGGCTGTCACACACCCTTAGTCTTCGCTGACTGGGGTCGAGTTTTCAGCTGGCGCATCAGTCGCGACAGCTTGCGCCGCTTCCATTTTGGCGCGCTCAGCTTTAGAGATATATTTAGCTTTCAGGCCGCCTTGGACTGGATGCTCTTTTTGGTTTTCACGTGCTTTAGTACGCTTAGCCATTTTCTTGATGATTTTCTGCTTTTTATTCATGTGCTCAATTACGCGGTTGGGACTGAACCAATAGCTCTAGTATGACTATTGTTCGCCAAGGCGGGCGAGTGTATCTAAAATTGGCCGCCTTAGCAAAAAATTAGCGTCAACCCGCCGTGGTAAACACAGTGATCTTCCCCTGTGACTTGACGTATACTCGCCATCCGCAATTTTTGGATACTAGCTATGTTAACTGCCATTACTTTTTTTGAGCGTTTTGAAGCCGATATATTAAGCGGCGCTAAGATAATTACTCTTCGCGATGAAGCGGAATCCCATGTCGCGGTTGGGCAAATTTTGCCTGTATCAACCTTTGAAGCTGGGCGCTGGTTTTGTGATATTGAGATTTTAGCTGTGAGCCCGATTACTTTAGCCCAACTGACTGATGTAGAAGCGGATGCTGAGAATATGACCTTAGCAAAATTGCATCAGGTCATTGGCGAGATTTACCCAGGGCTTGATCAATTTTATAAAATCGAATTTCGCTGCTTAACACCGCGCTAGTGGCTATGCACCACTAGTGTGGGATTAACGGCTATATTGCTCTCTATCGGCGGTGGTGGCGCTTTCATTGCACTCACCGCGGATTTCGCCGCGATCGCTTGTTATTAAACGATTCAATTCTATGTAACCTTCACGACAATACTGGGTCATTTCTAAGGTTTTAACTAAACCAAGTTCAGTTTGTTCTGTGACTAAATCCCGTAATTCTTTGGCATTATTGGCCATGATCAGCGCTTCTTTGCGGCTGGTGGGCTTTATATACTCATGGTTTGAGCTCGGCTCAGTAATTTTCAATGTATAAACAAATACTTTAGTGCCATCATCCCCAATTTGAGTTTGCATTTGATCGCGGATCTTGCCAGCATAATCTTCGAGCAAGCTTGACGATGATTGACAGCCGCTGACAGTTAGAGCGGCGGCTATGCATAGCCATTTTAGCGGTAATGTCGTCATTCTTAAGTTAGCCTAATATCAATATTAGCCATGAGTTTAACGGCAAAACTATTGAATTTCATTAATTTTTGCTAAGTCATCGTCAAGGGGCACATAAATGCTTAATTACTGGCAAACGCTCTGGTCATCTCTTGACTGGCACTGGCAATTAAGCGATGTACTTGCCGCCGTGACTTGGCTGGTGTGGCTGGTTATTGTGTGGCCGAAGGATGATGTTTATCAGCTTAAGGGCAATTCTGGGCTGCGCCAGCGCTTATGGGGGATCACTTTAGTTATTTTTGGATTATGGGCACTGGATGCCAGCATACATCCACAATTGCATCTGCATTTTTTGGCGCTAACGACGTGTATGTTGATGTTTGGTTGGCGGTTGGCCACCTTTGCATTAATTATCCCAAGCCTCATGTTTAGCCTGCTGGTATTAGAGCAACCTTGGCAATTTTTTGCCTATAGCTTAGTGGGTGTGTGTTTGCCTTTATGGTTTAGTTTTGTGTTTTATCACAGATGTTTTCACTTATTGCCGCACCATTTATTTATCTACATTTTCTGCGGGGCATTTTTAAATTCAGCCCTCACCATCTTAGTGCACATGCTGCTGTGGTCTGGCTGGCTGTTGCTGACCAGCGATATCCCCTTAAGCGACATCATAGATAATTACTTATTAGTGGCGCCGCTATTAATGTTCCCCGAGGCACTGCTTAATGGGATGGTGATTACTTTAATCGTGGTGTACCGCCCACAGTGGTTATATGACTACAGTGATAGAACCTATTTATGGCAAAAATAACCGGCACTTTTAGGCGGTGTGGCCATAAACAGCCAAGCAGATGTCAATTAGGGGGGAGTGGAGGTTTCACTCAAAACAGTGCCAAGGCTTGGCACTGTTTTCTATAAGGCAAAACAGCATAAGGCAAATCAGCTGACTTAGCGGTTAAAGGCTAAAGCACAGAGGCTGGATTGAAGCCAATAGCTAGTTAGGCGTAGTGTTGCTGCAAATACTTAATGATATCGCCAGACTCGTATAACCATTGTTGTTTGCCGCCTTGTTCAATGCGTAGGCATGGCACTTGCAATTTACCGCCTTGCTCAGTCAAGGTTGCAGCCACATTCGCTTGCTTAGCATTTTCAAGGCGAATGTTCAGTTGCTGGCGATACATTTGGCGGCGCACTTTAACGCAAAATGGGCACGCTGGATATTGGAATAAGGTTAAGGCGGCGGTAGCCTTATCTATCTGTTGCTGCGCATCTAAGCTGCGGCTAATTTTTTTAGGCTTAAAAACCGCATTTGCCAATAAAATCAACTTGCCGAGTAAAAATCTGATTAACTTCACCCATTATCTCCCTGTGTTTTTTGGCCGTAGTCTACCTGAGACCTAAGGAAGCGAACAGGACTTTAACCAATGCGTTGATGTACTTGTGAATGTTGGGTGATTGAATACACTCAATAGAGCAGCACTCGCTTGTTTGGAGCCTACCCCGTCATGAAAAGGTCATATCCATGAGTATTTTTTACCTAGATGGTAAGACATTTGAAGCTAGAAGTGGTGAGACTGTGCTCGATGCATTGTTACGCCATGAGTATCCTGCGAGTTATTCCTGTCGCAAAGGACGCTGTCGCAGCTGTTTATTAAAATGCGTGGGCGGCGATTTAGCGTTAATGGCTCAGCGCGGCCTTGAAATTGAATATAAGCAAGAAGGGCTTATTTTTGCCTGTCAGTGCATTCCTTCCCACGGTTTAGCCTTACAAACCGGTAATTCAGAACAGCTGTATATAGCGGCGCCCATTATTGCGAAAACCTTCTTGAGTGAAAACGTCATAAAACTGGTGCTCGACGTCAGTGGCCCTAAGCGCTATCTCGCTGGGCAGTCGGTCAATCTTCGTTTAAACAATGGGATAGGGCGAACCTTTGCCATAGCTAAAGCTCAAGATAACACTTTAGAGTTCCACATTCGCCGTAAACGCAATGGTAAATTCAGTGATTGGCTGTTTTATCATGCTAACAACGGCGATGAATTATTCTTGCAAGGGCCTTGGGGACACTGTCATTACTACCCAGGATTACCCGATGATATCTTAGTGTTAATTGGCGGTGGTACTGGACTTGGGGCTGTGGTGGGGATTGCCGAAGAGGCACTAGAAAGAGGGCACAGAGGGGAGATTTATTTATATCACTATGGCCGCAATTTGGATGATTTATATCAGCATAAATATCTTTTGCAACGTATGTTGATGCATAAAACCTTTTTTTATCAGGCCTGTGTCGGCGCTGAAAGCGAGAAATCGCAAGTGGATGGCAAGCGGGTGCGTTTAGCTGATCCCATAGAACTTGTGGCTGGGCGCCATCAATTCTCTCGGCAATTTCGAGTCTTTATTTGCGGTGAACCTAAGATGGTGTTGCGTGGGCAAGAGCGGATATTTTTAGCTGGCGTGCCGATTGAGCGCATTCATGTGCTGTCGTTTGATTATCGTGAATTAAGAAAGCGGCCAAGGACATGGGGATAGTACTGCCTGATATAGCCTCTTGTTAGTGCAAGTAAAATCCCTACAATATGCCCTATGTTATTTATTGAAGGGACAAGATTTTGTCTAAAAGTACCATTACCAATCTCATTTGCTTGTTGTTGACAGTTATTGGTTATGTCAGCGAGCAAGCTATATTGCTAAGCATTGGCTTATTTGCTTTGTCTGGGGCGGTAACGAATGCGCTTGCCGTGCATATGTTATTTGAAAAAGTGCCAGGCCTTTATGGCTCAGGCGTAATACCTGCGCGCTTTGAAGAGTTTAAGCGCGCCATTAGTGAATTGATGATGCAGCAGTTTTTCACTGATGAGAATATCGATAAGTTTTTATCAAAAGGCGCGGGTTCTGCCTCCATGCTCAATTTGACGGGCGTGATTGCTAAGGTTGATTTAAACCCAGCCTTTGATGCCTTAGTGACCACAGTGGAACAATCTTCATTTGGTGGCATGCTGGCCATGTTTGGCGGCAACGAGGCATTAGTGCCGCTACGCCAACCTTTTATTGAAAAAATGCAGGCATCCTTGACTGAAATAGCCGCCAGTGACAACTTTCAGCAGTTATTAATCAATGAATTAGAACAGCCTGAAAAAATGAGTGGTTTCAAAGTGCAAATTCAAGAGATTATCGAACAACGCCTGAATGAACTGACACCACAAATGGTCAAGGTCATGGTGCAAAAGATGATTGCCGCTCACTTAGGTTGGTTAGTGATCTGGGGCGGTGTATTTGGTGGCGTGCTGGGGTTATTCGCCGGACTTATTCAAAGCTAAAGGAGATAAGGTCATATGGCGCAACATCATAGTATTAACTATTTAGAAATTCCGGTGCGTGATATGGCCTTGGCCAAAGCCTTTTTTACTCGAGTCTTTGGCTGGCAGTTTACCGACTATGGTCCTAAATATTGCTGCTTTAATCAGGTTGGCATAGATGGCGGTTTTTATGAAGATGCCTTGTGTTTTAACTTAGCCAAAGGGTGCCCGTTAATCGTGCTTTATAGCCGCGACTTAGCTAAAACCGAGCAGTCGATTATTGATGCGGGTGGTGAAATCACTAAAGCGGTGTTTAGTTTCCCTGGCGGGCGCAGATTTCATTTTCTGTGCCCCAATGGCAATGAGTTTGCTGTGTGGAGCCAATAACTTAAGTTGGTAGCAAATATCTAAAACCTGATATGTGTGGCCTGATATCTAAGTCCTGATATCTAAGTCCTGATGTCTAGGGGCTGACATGTAAGAACACGTCAGCCCTCAAGCCACTATATTAGCTCTGAACCTGCAGCTGTTGCAGTTGCTTGTCATGCCATGCTGACAACAGTAATAACGCCATGATGGCGCCAAATAAGGCAAATCCCATGTCTGATTGGGTATCCCAAATATAGCCTTGGGTACCCAAAAACGCGTCAGCACCTTCGCCTGTGGCAATGGCTACCCACCATTCAATCAATTCGTAAAAGGCACTGAATGCCAAGGTAAAGCACACGATAAAGAAATTGCCCCACGCCTTAGTGCTAAACACTTGTTGGCGCCAGCAAATTTCGCGAGCCAGCATGACAGGCACAAAGCCTTGGGCAAAATGGCCCAGTTTGTCATAGTTATTGCGACTTGAATGAGTGAGCTCTGCTATCCAATCAAATAATGGTACTTCAGCATAAGTGTAATGACCGCCCACCAGTAAAATGATGCAATGCAGTAATACTAAGACATACAGTAACGGCGTTAATGCAAAGCGCTGCCGAGTGCTTATCAACACTAAAGCGCCAATCACAGCGGGAGCGACTTCCAACACCCAAGTAAAGCGGTCAAAGGGTTGATAGGCTGACCAAACGAATACAATCATGAAGGTTAGCATCCAAGCAATGGCTGCTGGGGTCATCTTGGTGGCTGTTGGCATACTCACTCTCACTAGTGATCAATTGGTAATAATTAATTCTATTGGATTTACAGTGTCTTGCGTATTGAATTTTTATTGCTACTTTTTTTGCATTCATGTAGCCCTATCTTGTGCCATAAAAAAGCCCTGAATTAATCAGGGCGTTGGTTATTGTTAACAGCTGTCTTTATGGTGCTAGCTAATCACTAGCACTTAATCACCTAAGCCTTAGTCGCTTGGCATCAGTCGCTTAGCCTTAGTTACTTGGCATTAGTAACTTGGCATTAGTAACTTGCGGTATGCACTTCACGTACTGAGCGACCAGACGGATCTATAATGCCTTGCAAGCTAACGTCCCACGCTAATGCTTCAGGAGTTGAGCAGGCCACTGATTTCCCCCAAGGCACAGTTTCGGCGGCGCTTGGCAGCGGAAAATGCTGCTCAAAGAAACCACGATAGAAATAGGCTTCTTTGGTGGTTGGCGTGTTGTAAGGAAAGCGGAAGTGAGCATTTTCCATATCTTTATCAGACACTTTGGCTGCAGCCACTTCTTTTAAGCCATCAATCCATGAGTAGCCCACGCCATCGCTGAATTGCTCTTTTTGACGCCATACCACAGATTCTGGCAGTGCATCAGCAAAGGCTTCACGCAAAATATGCTTCTCTATCTTGCCCTTGCCAGACATCTTGGCTTGCGGGTTAGTGCGCATGGCAACATCAATAAATTCTTTATCTAAGAAAGGTACGCGCGCTTCTAATCCCCAAGCGGCCATCGCTTTGTTGGCGCGCAGACAATCAAATAGATGCAGTTTATCAAGTTTACGTACTAACTCTTCATGGAAGGCTTCAGCATTAGGCGCCTTATGAAAGTAAAGGTAACCGCCAAACAGTTCATCGGCGCCTTCACCCGACAACACCATTTTGATCCCCATCGCTTTGATTTTACGCGCCATCAAATACATAGGCGTAGCGGCTCGAATGGTAGTGACATCATAGGTTTCTAGATGATAGATAACATCACTAATAGCATCTAAACCTTCTTGGAAAGTGAAATGGATTTCGTGATGAATTGTGCCTATGGCGGCCGCGACCTTTTGCGCGGCGGCTAGATCCGGCGCGCCTTGCAGACCTACGGCAAATGAATGCAATTGTGGCCACCAAGCATCCGATGCATCGTTATCTTCAATGCGATGTTTAGCATAGGTTTGAGTAATGGCTGAAATGACCGATGAATCTAAGCCGCCAGAGAGCAGCACACCATAAGGCACGTCAGACATTAATTGCCGTTTAACCGCCGCTTCCAGCGCTTGCCTGATTTCTTGGCTGCTAGCAGCATTGTCAGCAACTGCCTGATACTCCATCCAATCACGCACGTAGTAGCGCACTGGCGCTTGGCCTGATTGCTGATATTGACCTGGAGCAAACTCGGCCACATGGCTACATACTGGCACTAAGGCTTTCATTTCTGAGGCGACATACATGTTGCCAGCGCTATCATGGCCAGTATAAAGCGGGATAATGCCCATATGATCGCGGCCAATCAGATAACTACCTGTGCGTTTGTCGTATAACACAAAGGCGAAAATACCGTTGAGCATGTCTAAGAATTCGCAGCCATATTCTTGATATAACGCCAAAATAACTTCGCAGTCTGAGTTGGTTTGATAGCTGTATTTATCGCCGAGATCTGCTTTCAATTGCTTGTGGTTATAGATCTCACCGTTTACCGCTAATACTAAGCTGTTGTCTTGGCTGTAGAGTGGCTGAGCGCCATGCTCAATGTCCACAATGGCTAAACGTTCGTGGGCCAAAATAGCGTGATCGTCTTGATAAATCCCAGACCAATCGGGTCCGCGGTGACGTAGGCGTTTTGACATTTCTAACGCAATAGGGCGCAGGCTATCAGCATCAGTTTGAATATCAAGAATGGCAAAAATAGAACACATGGCGAACTCCAGCTCAAAGTAATTTAATATCAAGGCGTTGATATAATGTCGATAACTAGAGTCTGCCACCGACTGCTGCGATGATCAAATATGGTTTTTGAGATTTTCTCGTTATTTAGGCGTTTTCACTGAATATGGTCGCGTTATTTGTGCACTTTGATTTTAGTATAATCATTGTTTTGTTTATTTTATTATTGATTGTGTAATTGGGGGGTTGGTTTTTGCGGGTGTTTTAATGAATTGATGCTTAGGCGTATTTTTTTGCTTAAACATAAAAAAAGCCGCTAATCGGCTTCTTTTTGAACGTTTGTGTCGGCATGACACAGCAAACACTACTGACTCGCTAAGTTTAAGCTTGTTTAAACTACGTCAATATCGGCCGCGCACTCAAACACATGGTTCGGCCGGAAAGGTTCTTTATCAATATCAGCTAGTTGACTCACGCCAGATGTAACCAGAATAGTTTCAAGTCCAGCTTGAAAGCCTGCCAAAATATCGGTTTTCATGTTGTCACCCACGATCACGGTATTTTCTGAATGAGCATCTATGCTGTTAAGCGCCGAGCGAATAATCCAAGCGCTGGGTTTTCCCACATAAAAAGGTTTTTTGCCACTGATGCGCTCAATCGGGGCGCACAATGCGCCGCACGCTGGGCTGTAATCTGGGCCGTTAGTATCAGGATTAGTCGCAATAAAACGCGCACCATTAGCCACAAAGCGCGCTGCTTTATGGATCATGTCCCAGTTATAAGATTTGGTTTCACCCACAATCACGAAATCAGGGTTGATATCGGTAATGGTAAATCCGGCTTTATAGAGTTCATGGGTGAGGGCGCCTTCACCTATGACAAAGGCCTTATCGCCGTGCTGGTGGGTCAAGAAGTCGGCGGTGGCCATGGCCGAGGTATAAAAACAGGTTTCTGGGACTTCAATGCCCACGGCTCCCAGTCGATTTTGTAAATCTTTGCCGGTTTGTACTGGGTAATTGGTCAGAATAACGAGCGGATTTCCTTGTTCAAGCAAGCGGTGGATAAAGCGGTCGCTGCCAGGTATTAAACGATTGTTGTGCAACAGCACGCCATCGATATCACAAATAACACTTTTCATCAGTTACTTCCGGTAAATAAACCTATGGTCAATGTAGAGGAATTAGCCTGCGGATGGAATGAATTTAGGATGAAAATGGACATAAAAAACGGCCATATAGGCCGTTTTTTTCAAGTCGAGGAGTTTAGTCTGGCGCGTAACCATTAACACCTATGAGCTTATTATCAAGATAAGCTTGGCCATCAATGAGGCGCAGGCGGTCTTGACTGAACCATTTAACCACTAATGGGTAAATGGCATGTTCTTGCTCATGGACACGCTCAGCTAGCACTTCAATGCTGTCTTCTGGGTACACAGGTACTTTGGCTTGCAAAATCACTGGGCCGGCATCTAAGGCTGGAATGACAAAATGAACACTACAGCCATGTTCAGTGTCGCCTGCATCCATAGCGCGCTGGTGAGTATTCAGCCCTGGGTGACGAGGTAACAATGACGGATGAATATTGATCATACGTCCTTGATATTTAAGCACCAACTCTTCACCTAAAATCCGCATAAAACCAGCCAGCACGATTAAATCAGGCTGATATTTATCAATCGCCACCATTAAGCGCTGGTCGTATTGTTCGCGGCTTTCATCGTCATGGACCAGTACGCAACTAGTATCAATCTCATGTTGATGCGCGCGTACTAAACCATAAGCATCGGCTTGGTTACTGATGACGCCGATAACGTCGGCATTGAGATTATCAAAACAACCATCAATAATGGCTTGAAGGTTAGTACCTTGGCCAGAAATGAGTACCAGGATGCGACAGCATGATTCCATTAAAGGATCTCCACTTGCTCTTCGTCGTTATTGCGCTCGGCAATGGTGCCGATACGCCAAGCAGTTTCACCGTGGGCAGACAATAGAGAGAGCGCTTCATCCACTGCTGATTCTGGCAACGCGACTATCATACCGACACCACAGTTAAAGGTGCGGTACATTTCGTATTGCTCAATATTACCAGCGTCTTGAATCCAGTTAAATATTGCTGGCCACTGCCAAGATTTACCGTCAATTACGGCTTTGCAGTGTTCTGGCAATACGCGCGGAATATTCTCCCAAAAGCCACCACCAGTGATGTGTGCCATGGCGTGAACGTCAGATTGCTCGATTAATGCTAATAACGACTTTACATAAATTTTTGTTGGTTCCAACAAGTGCTCAATCAGCGGTTTGCCAGCAAGCAATTGTTGGGGCTCGGCTTGGCTCACTTCTAACACTTTGCGGATTAACGAATAACCGTTAGAGTGAGGGCCGCTTGAGGCCAAAGCGATTAAGGCATCGCCCGCTGTGACCTTAGACCCATCAATGATATCAGCTTTTTCTACTACACCGACACAGAAACCTGCCAGATCGTAGTCATCACCTTCATACATACCAGGCATTTCGGCGGTTTCACCACCAATCAGTGCGCAGCCAGATTGCTGACAACCATCGGCAATACCATTAACGACAGCTGTCGCTGCCGCAACGTCCAATTTACCCGTGGCGTAATAATCTAAAAAGAATAAAGGTTCAGCGCCTTGAACGATTAAGTCATTGACACACATAGCGACTAAATCAACGCCAACGGTATCATGCTTCTTGAAATCAATGGCTAAGCGCAATTTAGTACCAACACCATCGGTGCCTGACACTAGCACAGGCTGCTTATACTTAGTGGGGAGCTCACAAAGGGCGCCAAAACCGCCAAGATTACCGAGAACTTCGGGTCTGTGGGTACGCTTTACGGCAGATTTGATGTTAGTGACTAGGGCATTTCCGGCGTCGATATCTACACCGGCATCTTTATAACTCAGTGGGGTCGGGGTGCTCACGGCGATCCTCTTGGGTACAAGTGATAAGAGTGTTCTTATGCGGGCATTCTAGCATTTTGCTCATGGGCATAACACCCGCGCACTTTCCCTTGTGGCGAACGCTGATTATGCAAATTATGCAAAATCAGCCTGTTTTTATTGCGGTTTGGTGAATAATGTCGACTTGGTTCACGATTTTGCGATATTGACCAAGTTTATGTTTATTCCTACAGGTAAATTGTCTAATATCCACCAAATTTGCTTTTTAAAACGTTGTAACGCCTTAAGCTCAAGCGTACAAATGCAGTAATAGCGAGTTTCAGCGCATTGAAGAGTCAAGCTGACTGGTTAGCTTGACAATAAAAATTAAGCAGGAGAAAACAATGAAAGTTGTCGAGGTTAAACATCCACTGGTTCGCCATAAAATTGGTCTGATGCGTGAAGGTGATATTAGCACTAAGCGTTTCCGTGAACTGGCGGCGGAAGTTGGCAGCTTGCTGACCTACGAAGCGACTGCTGATTTTGAAACTGAAAAAGTCACTATTGATGGCTGGAACGGTCCTGTTGAAGTCGATCAAATCAAAGGTAAAAAGGTTACTGTAGTACCTATTTTACGTGCGGGTCTTGGCATGATGGACGGTGTACTAGAGCACATTCCTAGCGCGCGTATCTCAGTTGTTGGTATTTATCGCGACGAAGAAACCTTAGAGCCAGTGCCATATTTCGAGAAGCTGGCTAGCGACATGAATGAGCGTATCGCCTTAGTGGTTGACCCTATGTTGGCAACTGGCGGCTCTATGATTGCTACCTTAGATCTGCTCAAGAAGCGTGGTTGTTCTTCTATCAAAGCCTTGGTATTAGTCGCTGCACCTGAAGGTATTGCTGCCCTTGAAAAAGCCCACCCAGACGTTGAGCTTTACACTGCCTCAATTGATAAGTGCTTAAATGAAAAAGGCTATATCCTGCCAGGTTTAGGCGATGCGGGTGATAAGATTTTCGGTACTAAGTAAGTTACTTGCCGTGTTCTAGCTATTACTAGCTAGCTAACGCATTGAATAAAGGAGCCCATAGGCTCCTTTATTGTTATTCAAAAATCCTCTAGCATTAGCGTAAGCCTATGTGCTTTTATAGACTCAAGATCTAACCTAGCCGTTAAATGGCAACAGCCAATCTGGCAACCTCACAATTAATGACTTGAAATAAGGACATTTCAAATGAACATCAAACTGATATCTATGCTTGTGATTACTGGATTATCAAGTTTTTCTGCCCATGCTATCAATGATAAATACCGGCAGCAGCTTGAGCGTTCAGGCTGTACGCAGGTTTCTGAAATGCAAGGTTGTGATCTCAACAAAACCCAAGCTGAAAATGCCAAGGCGGGATTTGTAAGCGATGCACCTTTGCATGATGCCAAGGTCGAAAACACGCCATATCACGCGACGGGTAAAATCACTTGTGCCATGGGGGATGCAAAGCTTGGTGCCGCGCAGTGTGAATTTGGGGTAATTCGCGGTAAATCAGGTCATGCCGAGGTTCATATCACGCCACCTGGAGGTTTCGAGCGTATCTTAAGCTTTGCTGGAGATAAGGTCACCGCCGCCGATTCCACAGTTACAGCCACTAAGAACGGCGATGAATGGCTCATCAAGATCAATGATTACGAGCAATATCAAATACCAGAGGCCGTGATTTACGGTGGCTAACAAAGGGCATATCATTTATCAAATACCTATGCCTTTTAATAATAGCTAATTTCAAATCCCTCATAACTTCAGTTCTTCTTCAATCAGTTTAACTACCTGATGGGTAGTGGGTGCCTAAAGGAAAATTTTATAGTCTCAAGAAATTTGACCATATGAGACTCAATTTAGTTAATAGTCGAAAGGAGTTTTTTCGTGTCAATCTCGCAGAGATTGAGAGTGAGGTCAGAAAGGTATCACCTGATGCAGAATTTATTGAAACTGCAGAAGCTAGAGATTATCGTGAGTCTAAGAGCATTGTCGAACAACGGGATAATGTGAAAAATACAACTGATCTTATCGACATTTTCCCTGAAGCTATTTGATAAGTACGTTGCAAACGATTGTTTTACTGGTGTTTTATTTTTTTGATCCCGTTCGCAGTTAATATGTGATGCGCTTGTAAGCTGGTTAAGTAGTGTTATTGAAAAACAATTTGTTAGCTTCAATACAAAGGAGCCCATAGGCTCCTTTTTTGCTTTTGAGTCATAGCCAAAAATAATCCCTGATTGCTAAATCGGATGCTGAACGTTAGCTTAATCACTCGTTAACCTTGGCCACTAACGCTAAACATAGGCGCAGCCTAAGGATGGTTTATATGAATTGTCATCAGCACGATTATATTGAAATCGCCTGTTTATACGGTTACCCAGTGAAACTCACCCTCAAAAATGCTGAGGTGATTGCAGGTGTTGCGCTAGATACTGTGCGTAATCTGGCTAAGCAAGAATGCATCAAGGTAGAGGTCAATGGCAGCGACTGCTTAGTGGTATTAGATACCTTAGCCATCCTTGAAGTGACTGTTGATAATCCGCATTTTACGCGCGTGAGTTTTGACTCTTAACTAAAGCCCAAGCTAGCGCTTGGGCTCATTCTCATTTTCAAACTTAGTCAGTGCATTAGCCCAGTAGTGATGGATTATTCTGCCACAAGGAGTAGCTCAGGATGGCGGCAAAACTGACCCAGAGAAAATAGGGCAGTAGTAATAAGCCGGCGACTTTATGGACTCGGTAGAAGGCCATTAAGGTGGCCAGAATTAGGCCAAGTAACATTAAGATATCCACGAAGGCGAATAGGCCTAAATGCCACGCAAAAAATAGCCAACTCCACAGCACATTCACTCCCAATTGCACCACAAATAACCCTAAGGCTAATTGCTTATGGCGCGCCTGTATTTGCGCTGTTGCGTTAAGGCTGTGGGTGGACTGCGCATCTTGTGCAAGCGCATGTGGCTCAATGCTTAGCGCACTTGATTGACGCCATACCAACCAGGCGGCAATGGCCATGAAGGTAAATAAAGTGGTCCACATGGGGCCAAATACCCAAGCGGGCGGCGCCCATGCTGGTTGCAACAGTTCAGCATAAAAGGCTTTAGCTTGAATAGAGGCAATGGCGCCGAGCGCGGATGCGCCATAACTTAATAGCAACCAAGCGATGAGGCCTATCACTTGCTTACGCGCCGATAATGGTGTCATTTCATACCCTTATGTTAGGTAGCTGCATCCTTAACATACCTTAAAGCAACACGGGAGCCAAAGGCTCCCGTGAGGTATATCTACAATCGATTGGTGCTTATAACACCATGGCCGCTATCCAGCCAAACACCAGTAACGGAATGTTGTAGTGGATAAAGGTTGGGATCACGCTATCGCGCATATGATCATGCTGGCCGTCAGCATTCAGACCTGCGGTCGGTCCTAAAGTTGAATCTGAAGCTGGCGAGCCCGCATCACCGAGCGCCGCTGCTGTGCCGACTAAGGCAATAGTGGCTGGCACTGAGAAGCCAAAACTTAACGCCAATGGCACATAGATGGTGGCGATAATGGGAATGGTTGAGAATGATGAGCCAATGCCCATAGTAATTAACAAACCGACCACTAACATCAGTAACGCCGCCATAGGCTTGTTGTCACCAATCAATAATTCAATGGCATCAACTAGGGAACTCACTTCACCTGTGGCTTTAATCACAGCGGCAAAACCTGCCGCGGCAATCATGATAAAGCCAATGTTAGCCATCATGCGCACACCTTGGTTAAAAATGTCTTGATCGGCTACATGCCTAAGGGCGCCACTGGTAGAGAAGATCATAAAGCCCACTAAGGCGCCAAAGATCATCGAATCCGTGTAAAGCTGCACGGCTAACGTCGAGATAATCGCGACAAGGGCAATGGCGATACTTTTAGGATGGATTTTTTCTTCAGGCTCTGCGGTTAATACTTGCTGCTCATTGTATTCGCGCGGGCGACGATAACTAATGAAGATGGCAATCAATAAACCAGTGAACATACCTAAGGCTGGCAACATCATAGCGCTTGGGATTTGCGCCAAGGTGGCATTCAAGCCATTGCTATTAAGGTTAGCTAACAAGATATCGTTAAGGAATATGCCACCAAAACCAATTGGCAACACCATATAGGTAGTCACTAAACCAAAGGTCAGCACACAGGCTACTAAACGTCTATCCAGCTTTAGCTTGGTCATTACATGCAGTAATGGCGGCACCAAAATAGGAATAAAGGCGATGTGTATGGGTAAAATATTTTGGGATGACACAGCCATCGCCAATAAAATTAGCAGTAAGGTCCAACGCACCACATTAGTATTTTTGGCGGAGGGTGCATGGCCTAATGAGCGAATGACTTTATGGGAAATTAAGGTGGTTAAGCCTGAGTGGGACAGAGCTACGGCAAAGGCACCTAAGAGGGCATAACTGAGGGCGATTTGCGCGCCGCCACCTAGACCTGTGTTAAAGGCTGAAATGGTTTGATGTACATCTAATCCACCAATTAAACCAGCAGCCAAGGCACTAATGGTTAATGCGATTACCACATTAACTCGCGCTAGACTGAGGGCTAGCATTAAACAAACTGCAATAACGACTGAGTTCATGATAATTTCTTATTGTTAGCGCTAAAAAAGTTAATCTTGACGGCAAGATGCCTGACTGTCCAGCATTTCAATGGCTAGTTTGATAATTTACAACATAACTATTACTGACAGTTCTGTTGATGATAATTGTCTGTAAAGTGTACGTGCGGTATGTGATTAAGGTGTTTTGCTGTTGTGAATTAGTGTGGTGCGGGTTGACTGTGGCGGCTTGTTGCTGCTTATTATTGCGGCTTATTGTTGTGGAGGATGGCAATTGGTAACTGTAGTTTGTGCCATGAATCGGGCGGGGCGCTTTATGGCAGCGCGGCGGTTTTTAATTCCTCCCGCAGCCGAAGCCGCAGGAGGTCATCAATATGACTTATAAGCTGTTTGCGTGCGCTTAGCTCGCCGCATGATCTGCCGTGGTGGTAGCTGCAGTGTCAGCAGGAGCTTCGATGGCAACTTCAGTTTGCACATTGGCTTCAGCATCGGCAACCGGCATCGGCCAACCGCCAAGGGCTTTCCAACGATTAACTATGTAGCAAAATAGCTCGGCCGTGCGCTCAGTGTCGTACAAGGCTGAGTGTGCTTCTTTATTATCAAAGGCAATGCCTGCCATTTTACAGGCCTTAGCCAGCACGGTATGACCGACAGCTAAGCCCGCCAAGGTTGCGGTATCTAAGGTCGCAAACGGGTGAAAAGGGCTACGCTTTAAATCAATGCGCTCAATGGCAGCAGAAACGAAGCCATGATCAAAAGCGGCATTGTGCGCCACAATAATACTGCGATGACAACCTACAGCCTTTTGCGCTTTTTTAACTTCTTTGAAGATAGTTAAAAAGGCTTCTTTTTCGCTAATAGCACCACGTAACGGATTGGTAGGGTCTATGCCATTGAACGCTAAGGCTTCAGGTTCTAAATTAGCGCCTTCAAAAGGTTCAATATTGAAATGCAAAGTTTTATCAATGCTGAGTTGGCCGTCTTTGTCCATAGCTAGCATGGTGACAGCAATTTCTAAGAGTGCATCTGTCTTGGAATTAAAACCGGCGGTTTCGACGTCAATAACAACGGGAAAGTAACCACGAAAGCGGTTTTTAAGTAAGTTTGCGTCAAACGAATCACTCATAGTAAAGCCTGATAAAAAAACGGAGGGCTATTATGCGCAAAGAGGCCTTGAGTGTCATGCGCAAATGCCCAAATTTTAAGCTAAAGAAGTGAAAAAAAATGCCGATAGTCCAATGTAAGTGATTTTAGGAGCTATTACATGAGAGTGAACGCCCATATAGTTGCGCCCATAGCCTTGGCCGTATTGCTATCGTTTCCGGCGAACAGTGAACTTAGGCATTATGTGGCGAGTCTCGATGAATCGACTTGGATGCTAAGCCGCAGCACGCCGATTGAATGTCGACTTGAGCATGAAATCCCAGCTTATGGTAAAGCTGTGTTTACTAGTCAAGCGAGTAAAGAGCTCAATCTGTTATTCACTTTGGACATGTTGAATAAACCGGATGAAGCCACTAAGGCCAAATTAATGAGCCGCCCGCCGTCGTGGCGCCCAGGGTTACAGCCCAAGCAAATTTCACAGCTGACTTACCACAGATACTTTAATGGCGAAGTGCCCAAAACGGCGGCGTGGAATATGCTAACCGAACTTGAGCGCGGGATGGAGCCGACCTTTTATTATGCAGACTGGCACAATGATAATAATAATGTCGCCGTCGGCTTATCGGCGGCCAACTTTAAGTACAAATATCGCCAATTTAAACAATGCTTGGCGGGATTACTGCCTTATAGCTTCGATGATATTGCTTTTACTGTGCTCAATTATGAATTTGACAGCACCGAATTGAACGCTTTTTCAAAGCAGCAATTAGCTCGCATTGAAGAGTATTTAAAGCACGATCCTAAGGTTGATTTAGTGTTAGTGGATGCTTATACCGATAGTTTCGGTGGTCGCGGCATCAATGATAACGTGTCAGTGTCACGCGCCTCGACAGTTAAAAAGTTTTTTGTGGCGCAGGGTATTGAGGCCAAACGTATTTCTACTTTGGGCCACGGTGAGCGGCGTCATGTCGCAAATAACGATTCTAGTGAAGAGCGGGCGCGCAACCGCCGTGTGGTCATTAGGATAAGTAAGCCGTAATCGGGCGTCAATTGTGATGACTAAACCTTGCCATGCAAGGTTTTTTTATGAATGTTGCAGATAAAAAAAAGCCCACTTATTTCTAAGCGGGCTGCAAAAATTAGTATTGCAATCAACAAATTGAAGGAAGGAAGTCAAGCATAAGAACCAAATAACATTAACGGGTCACACCCATTAATCAAGATTCTTCGTTTCCAATATCCATAAGCCTATGGACACTTCCTGAAAACTGGCGCCATTGTACGGTTCTGAATAAATACAACAAGCAAGAAAAATTGGCCAAGAACATTAGAAAAACTAATGGCTGCAAAGGTGATCTTGTTCACTAAAGTCGCTTTTATAACAATAAATTAGGTAGTTACTCAGATTTAATGCATAAGTAAGCTTTACTGCGCTCATGCTTGGTTGCGTTAATGTTAGGTTGGTTGTCGCGGTAGCCCTTTAGTGAAACACTTTATGACACAAAACTGTTATTGCTATCAGCATGACGCTTAGTATAGTAATGCCAAAGTGCGACTTAAGTGCGGGTTTGATGTTGATTTGTGACTGTGACCAGCGTTAGTTAAATGTAGCCAAGCACTCAGTACTCTTTTGTGTAGCCAATACGCTCAAGTAACCCTAACTACCGGCCTTGAAGAGCCGAATTAGCATAATACAGGATGCAAGATGAAATCACCTTTGTGGGACCGACCGAGTGTCTTAGCGCTGACATTGGCCGTGGGATTAACGGCTTGTCAGCAAGTACCATCAACCTCAACTGATACCGCCAGCACTATGACGTATCCGCTCAGCAGCCGCGAGGACATAGTTGATACTATTCATGGCGTGCAAGTGGCCGACCCGTATCGCCACTTAGAAGAAAACACGCCTGCGACCAGTGCATGGGTGAGCGCCCAACAAGCCTTTGGAAATGATTATCTCGCCGCTATCCCGAATAAGCAGGTGATTAGCCAGCGTATTACTGAGTTATGGGATTACGAGAAAATTGCCGCCCCATTTGAGCATGGCGATAATCAATTTCAATTTAGAAACGATGGTTTGCAGTCACAATCGGTACTGTTTGTGACCCCTAAGCATGGTGAAATGCGGGTATTGCTCGATCCGAATCAATTATCTACGAACGGTACCGTGGCGTTATCTGGCGTTGCCGTAAGCCGTGATGGTAAAACCTTAGCGTATGGCGTGTCGAAATCCGGTTCGGACTGGCAAACCTGGCACTTTTTAGATGTCGCCAGCGGTAAGAAACTGGCAGACAACTTAGAGTGGATTAAGTTTTCAAGTGCCAGTTGGGATAATGACAATCAAGGCGTGTATTACTCGCGCTATGATGCGCCAACAGGTGGCGATGCCTTAGCCGACGTCAATTTTAATCAAAAAGTCTATTACCATAAAATTGGCACTTCTCAAGCTGATGATAAGTTAGTGTATGAGCGCCCGGATCATAAAGAGTGGGGCTTTGGCGCAGAAGTATCTGATGATGGTGACTATTTACTACTGTCGATTTCCCAAGGAACCGATCCGCGTAATCGCGTCTTTTACCAACCCTTAAAAAAGGCCAATGCGGATTTTGTGGAGTTGTTACCTAAGCTTGACGCTGAATATGCTTTCTTAGGCAATGATGGCGAGCGCTTTTACTTTAAAACCGATCTTGACGCCCCTAATGGCAAAGTTATCGCCATCGATATCAATCAACCAGAGCGTCAACATTGGCAAACTATCATTGAGGAATCATTCGATCCTATCGCTAGCGTCGCTATTATTAATGATCACTTAGTGGTGAGTTCATTGCATGACGTGTTAGGCCAAGTGACTATCTATAGTCTGTCTGGTCAAATGCGTAAGCAACTGCAATTACCAGGAAAAGGCGCTATTGCTGGTCCTTATGGTAAGCGCTCAAATGATTATTTTTATTACAGTTATAACAGCTACATTCAAGCACCAAGTGTTTATAAGTATGATTTTAAACAGCAAACATCGAGCCTAGTGGCTGAGGCAAAAGTCGCCTTTGACCCTAATGATTATGTTTCTGAACAAGTATTTTATAAGAGCAAAGATGGTACCTCAGTACCTATGATGATTTCCTATAAAAAGGGACTCGTTAAAAATGGCGCTAATCCAACCATGTTGTATGCCTACGGCGGTTTTGCGATTTCAATGACGCCAAGATTTAACCCTGCCAACATAGCATGGATGGATTTAGGCGGTATTTATGCGGTGCCAAGCTTAAGGGGCGGCGCTGAATATGGCGAAAATTGGCATCAAGCCGGGATGTTAGATAAAAAGCAGAACGTGTTTGATGATTATTTTGCGGCAGCGGAATATCTGATTAATGAGAAATATACCTCTGCTGATAAAATGGGCGCTTATGGCCGCAGTAATGGCGGTTTATTAATGGGCGCGGCTTTAACTCAGCGCCCTGAGCTATTTGCGGCGGTATTACCCGCTGTTGGCGTGCTCGATATGCTGAGATTCCAAAAGTTCACTATTGGCTGGGCATGGGTCAGTGAATATGGCAGCAGCGATGTTAAAGAGCAGTTCCCTACGCTATTGGCATATTCCCCGTACCACAATGTCAGTGAGCGTTCGTATCCAGCAACTATGGTGATGACAGCGGATCATGACGATCGCGTGGTGCCGTTACACAGTTTTAAATTTGCCGCTATGATGCAAGCTAAGCAGCAGGGCAGTGATGCCATTATTATGCGGATTGAATCGAATGCCGGTCATGGCGCCGGAAAACCCACGGCAATGAACATTGCTGAACAAGTCGATATCTATGCTTTCTTATGGCATAACTTCGGTTTGACCTTACCTACTGAGCTGAAGTGATTTAGTTGTAAACGCTGGGAAAATAGCATTTTTCCCAGCGCGTTAATCTTTTATCTGTGACCATTCACAAGCGCAAGTTGGACAGGTATAGTAGGCCGCAATAAATCCTAATATTTTGTATTTTATTTATGTTTATTTGGCCTATATCCGTTTATTACGAAGATACTGACGCCGGTGGTGTTGTGTATCACGCCAACTATCTTAAGTTTTTTGAACGGGCCCGCAGCGAATGGCTCGCAAACATTGGTATATCGCAAACTCAATTGCTGAATGAAGATATGGCATTTGTAGTCAAGCACGTATCAATGGACTTTAAACGCGCCGCGCGTTTTGAACAGAAATTAACAGTGCATTCTGAAGTGGCTTCAATGTCAGGCACTTCCATTAAATTTATGCAGCGATTGTGTGATGATCAACAAGCCTGTTATTGCGAGGCAGAAATAGTCGTTGTCTGTGTTCAGTTATCAAAAATGCGCCCCCAAGGTATCCCATCATTTATTAAGCAGGAGTTGTTAAGTGCACGCTGATATGTCGTTTATTGGGTTGTTTTTACAAGCTAGCCTTTTGGTTAAATTCGTCATGCTGACTTTGTTGGTGTTGTCGATTGCCTCTTGGGGCGTGATCTTCCAACGTCGCGCCTTATTGGCGAAGACGCGCGAACTGTCGTTGCAATTTGAAGACAAATTTTGGTCTGGGGTTGATCTTGGCCGTTTGTATCAAGAAATGTCGAGTCGCGACACGCCTGAACTGGGTTTATCTAACTTATTTGTCAGTGGCTTTAAAGAATACTCGAAATTGCGCGGTCTCAGTAATCGTGTGCCAGAAGCTGTGATGGATGGTACTTATCGCGCCATGCGCGTGAGCTTAAACCGTGAACTCGAAAAACTTGAAAGTCATTTATCATTGCTGGCGACCATAGGTTCAACCAGTCCATACATAGGCCTATTTGGTACTGTATGGGGGATTATGAACGCCTTTATCGCCATTGGTACGGTAGAAAACGCGACATTAGCCATGGTGGCGCCAGGTATTGCAGAAGCCTTGATTGCAACCGCCATGGGCTTATTTGCCGCAATTCCAGCCGTTATTGCTTTTAACCGCTTTACTGCCCAAGTTGAAAAACTGGAAATGCTTTACGCCAACTTTATGGAAGAATTTACCAGTATTTTACATCGTAAAGCATACAGCGAGCGAGACAGTCAGCAATGATGCAAGCATATCAACGTAAACGGCGTCGCCCCGTTGCTGAGATCAACGTGGTACCTTATATCGACGTAATGTTGGTACTACTTATCATCTTTATGGTGACGGCGCCGATTGTGACCCAAGGGGTAAAGGTTGAACTGCCACAAGGTAAAGCGGAAACGCTGCCGGCTGACAGTAAACCGCCCGTGGTGGCTTCAATTGATGCTGATGGTGAGTACTTTTTAGATATTGGCGCTAGTCAGAATCGCGAGCCACTGGATTTAGAAGAAATAGCGATAAGAGTTGCTGCGATTATCCAGTTAGAGCCGAAGCGGCCGATTGTGGTAAAAGCGGATAAAAATATTCCCTATGAACGAGTTATTCAGTTAATGGTGACGTTACAAGGGGCAGGTGTACCTGCAGTAGGTTTGATGACAGATCCCGTGGAGGCAAGTAAGTGACCTCGAAATCTAGTCTGAGATTACCTATGGTAGTGTCGGCGGGCATACATATTACGGTTATTGTGATTTTAATTATTGGGGTTAAGTTTGAGACCAAACCTAACTTACCCCCGCCAAGTAGCACGCAAGCGCTACAAGCTGTCATGATAGATCAAAAACAAGTCACGGCTCAGGTTGAAAAAATAAAAGAGCAAGAGTTAGCGACTAAACGTGAGCAACAACAAAGGCAACGAGACTTAGAAAAGCAAGCCACATTAGCTCGACAAGAACGTGAGCGTGAGCAGCAAAAGATAAAAGAGTTGCAGCAAGAACGAGTTCAAAAGGAAAAAGAAACTCAGTTGGCGCAGCAGCAAGCAAAAGCGGCTCAAGTAAAGCAGCAACAAGAGAATGAAAAAGCTAAACAAGCGGAAGCTGTGCGAGTGGCCAAAGAAGCTGAGCGCAAAGTTGCAGAAGAGGCTGTAGCCAAAGCGCAGCAAAAGCAGAAAGAGCAAGAAGTTGCCGCTAAAAAAGCTGAAGCTGAGCGTAAGCAGAAAGAAGACGCTGCCGCTAAAAAAGCCGAAGCTGAGCGTAAGCAAAAAGAAGAAGCCGCCAAAAAAGCCGAAGCTGAGCGTAAAAAGCAATTGGAAGCTGAGCGGAAACGTAAGGCTGATGAAGCCGCCCGTTTAGCGCAAGAGCAACAGATGCAAGATGCATTAGCAGCAGAGCAGGCATCGTTATCACAAACGCGTAATCGCCAAGTGATGTCAGAGGTAGATCGCTTTACCTCTATGATCAAAGCTACCATTCAACGCAATTTAGCGGTGAATGATAGTATGCGAGGCAAGAGTTGTACGGTTTATTTGCGTTTAGCCAATGATGGTTTTGTAACGGCCAGTAAGACAGTGGGGGGAGACCCTCAAGTATGTCGAGCAACTGAGGCCGCTATTAATAAAGCAGGGCGTTTACCTGTATCATCACAAGCGGATGTGTATAACAAGATGAAAGAAATTAATTTGACAGTACAGCCGGAATTTCAGTAAGGGAATCTAATGAAACGTTTTTCTCAACTAGTTGTTCTCTGGGCACTTTTGCTGGTATCTCCAGCCAAAGCTGCACTAGATATTGTGATTACTGAAGGGGTGGATGCCTCGCGACCTATCGCCATTATGCCATTTGTGTGGCAGGGACAAGGGCCAGCGCCACAAGCGATTGCGGATGTAGTGACAGCTGACTTGGCCCGCAGTGGCAGTTTTAAACCATTAGATGTACGCAGTTTACCGCAGCAAAACATTAGTCAAATTGCTGAGTTTACGCCGAATTTATGGGCAAACGTTGGTGCTGAGGCTTTGCTCATTGGGGCGATTAAACCTTATGGTAATAATCAGTACCTCGTGAGTTTTGAGCTGATTGATTTGTTAAAAGCGCAGATGCAGCAGTCTGGTGCTAATTTAAACAAAGCAGATTTATTAATGGATAGCCGTGAAACCGTCATTAGCGAAGCGCAGTTTCGTCAATACGGTCACAGGATCAGCGATATCGTTTACGAGAAACTGACCGGTGTGCGTGGCGCGTTTTTAACTCGTATTGCTTATGTGGTCGTTAATCATAAACAGTCGGCACCTTATCAGCTAATGATTGCTGATTATGATGGCTATAACGAACAGATGTTACTGCGCTCACCTGAGCCATTAATGTCACCTTCCTGGTCACCTGATGGTCGTCAATTAGCCTATGTGAGCTTCGAGAACAAGCAAGCCGAGATTTTTGTGCAAGACATCTATAGTCAGCAGCGCAAAAAGGTCACTAGTTTCCCTGGTATTAACGGTGCGCCAGTATTCTCACCGGATGGTAAACAGTTAGCCGTGACTTTATCTAAAGATGGCCAACCTGAAATTTATACCGTTACCATAGCCACAGGCGCAGTCAAGCGAGTCACTAATCATTACTCTATTGATACTGAGCCGTCATGGTTCCCTGATGGTCAATCGATATTGTTTACTTCTGAGCGCGGTGGGCGCCCACAAATTTATAAGGTAGATTTGGCCACAGGCAAAGTGAACCGCATGACATTTGAAGGCGAGTGGAATTTAGGTGGAACTATTACTCCAGATGGTCGCAGTATGGTTTTTGTAAACCGCACCAATGGTAAATACAATATTGCTCGAATGGATTTAGATACTCGCTTTATGCAAGTTCTGACATCTACTCGTTTGGATGAGTCACCAAGTGTGGCGCCAAACGGCAGCATGGTCATTTATGGCACGACGCATAATGGTCGCCAATTATTAGCGGCAGTGTCCATGGATGGTAGATTTAAGGCAAGGTTACCGGTGGGAGAAGGGGACGTTAAATCACCTTCTTGGTCGCCGTTTCTTTGAATAAATAATAATTGACAACAAGGAATAATAAATGAAATTAACTACTCTGTTAAAAGCTATGGCTATTAGCATCCCGTTACTGACATTGGGTGCCTGTAGCTCAACTGACTCTGATCTGGAATCAACCGGTTCTGAAGAGTCTGGCTATGAGTCTGGTACTGATAACTACGGTGTTCAAACTGGTGGTGTTGGCGCTATGCTGAGCCCAGAAGAGCAGCAAAGACAGAAAATGGAAAACCTGCGTAAAGAAAACATTATTTACTTTGATTTCGACCGCAGTGACATTCAACCAGAATACGCTGAAATCATTCAGGCACATGGTGAGTACTTAGTCGCTCATCCAAATGTACGCGTATTGATTGAAGGCCACTCAGATGAGCGTGGCACCCCAGAGTATAATATTGCACTGGGTGAGCGTCGTGCTCAAGCGACCGCTAAATACTTACAAGGTATGGGCGTTCAACCAAGCCAAATGTCTATCGTGAGCTATGGCGAAGAGAAACCATTGGATTTCTCAAGCACTGACGATGGCTTTAGCAAAAACCGCCGTGCGGTAATGGTGTATTAAGACAAAGGATGAGTGCAATGAAAAAGTCGTTAATTGCCGCTTTGATCTGTGTCAATTCAAGTGTTGCTTATGCCGCACCTGCGCCTGTGGAAGATTTAGGTTCGGGTTCGAGCGATCAACGTTTGCAGCGAATTGAGCGAGTGGTTAAAGCTAAACAACAAACTGACTTTGCGTTACAGCAACAAGTTGACCGTTTACAGCAAGAGGTTCAAGACCTTAGAGGCTTGATTGAGCAGCAAAACTATCAGTCGGAGCAGATGTTGCAGCGCCAGCGTCAGCTCTATGATGATATTGCTAAGTTACAACAAGCTCCTGTAGCACCACCTGTGGCGAGCATTGCACCTACTGCATCTACTGGAGTCGCTACCCCAAAAGTAGTGGCTCCGGCAACCACTGAGACTGTGATTAATGACACCACTACGCTAAGCGAAACGGCAAGTTATGAAAATGCGGTCAATCTGGTGTTAAAGCAGCGTCAATATGATCAGGCAATACCGGCCTTCAAAGAGTTCATTGCGACTTACCCGCAATCCACTTATGCGGCGAATGCTAATTATTGGTTAGGGCAGTTGTTATTTAATAAAGCTGAGCTCAATGCGGCCAAAGTTGCATTTGATACTGTGGTGACTAAATTCCCTGATTCGAACAAGCGTCCAGATAGTTTGGTGAAGCTTGGCTTGATTGCAGAGAAAACCAATCAAGCTGCTTTAGCAAAAACTTTATATACTCAAGTACGTAAAGAATACCCCGAATCGTCGGCGGCAAGAATTGCCGCTCAACAGTTAGCGGGTTTATAAATTTATCGCAGTTCTAGGGCTGCGATTTTTCGTTATAATTCTGAATAAGTTTTATCACTTCTGTGGCAAATTCCTATATTTATTAACTAATGTAGATGCTAAACATATAAAAAATAAACTGTTAGACTGTTTTTGCTGCAAACAGTTAGAAAATAGGAATTTAGGCTTGCATGGGATTCTGAAAACGGTATTATAGGCGCCCTCAGAACGGCGAAGGTCAAAGTGAGAAACGAAAGGTGTGTCTAAGCCTTTCAACGATGGGTCGTTAGCTCAGTCGGTAGAGCAGTTGGCTTTTAACCAATTGGTCGAAGGTTCGAATCCTTCACGACCCACCACTTCTTCTACTAGTGGTTAAATAAGTAGGCACTGTATGGGTCGTTAGCTCAGTCGGTAGAGCAGTTGGCTTTTAACCAATTGGTCGAAGGTTCGAATCCTTCACGACCCACCACTTCTTCTACTAGTGGTTAAATAAGTAGGCACTGTATGGGTCGTTAGCTCAGTCGGTAGAGCAGTTGGCTTTTAACCAATTGGTCGAAGGTTCGAATCCTTCACGACCCACCACTTCTTCTACTAGTGGTTAAATAAGTAGGCACTGTATGGGTCGTTAGCTCAGTCGGTAGAGCAGTTGGCTTTTAACCAATTGGTCGAAGGTTCGAATCCTTCACGACCCACCACTTCTTCTACTAGTGGTTAAATAAGTAGGCACTGTATGGGTCGTTAGCTCAGTCGGTAGAGCAGTTGGCTTTTAACCAATTGGTCGAAGGTTCGAATCCTTCACGACCCACCACTTCTTCTACTAGTGGTTAAATAAGTAGGCACTGTATGGGTCGTTAGCTCAGTCGGTAGAGCAGTTGGCTTTTAACCAATTGGTCGAAGGTTCGAATCCTTCACGACCCACCACTTCTTCTACTAGTGGTTAAATAAGTAGGCACTGTATGGGTCGTTAGCTCAGTCGGTAGAGCAGTTGGCTTTTAACCAATTGGTCGAAGGTTCGAATCCTTCACGACCCACCACTTCTTCTACTAGTGGTTAAATAAGTAGGCACTGTATGGGTCGTTAGCTCAGTCGGTAGAGCAGTTGGCTTTTAACCAATTGGTCGAAGGTTCGAATCCTTCACGACCCACCACTTCTTCTGCTAGTGGTTAAATAAGTAGGCACTGTATGGGTCGTTAGCTCAGTCGGTAGAGCAGTTGGCTTTTAACCAATTGGTCGAAGGTTCGAATCCTTCACGACCCACCACTTCTTCTACTAGTGGTTAAACAAGTAGGCACTGTATGGGTCGTTAGCTCAGTCGGTAGAGCAGTTGGCTTTTAACCAATTGGTCGAAGGTTCGAATCCTTCACGACCCACCATCTTTTGCTTCGCCTCGAAATCTAAGATTCAATCTGGTTTATCTTCAGCATATTGTTACCGTTATTTAATTAGTTTCGTATTATTGAATCCTACTGCTTAAATTCCAATAGAATCTGACCGCTTATTGCAATCTATCATTGTTTTGCACTCCAATATCCATCAAAAATCACCAGTAGACATTTAGCTAATAGACTTATTGCTAATATAGTAAATTAGTTACTTGGTTCAGAGTGGCCTCTATTAAATAATAATGAGGAAGCACTATGAATAAAGGGTTATTATCTGGCGTGGCAAGTCTAGGATTATTATCGCTCAGTTCAGCGGTACAGGCTGGTACGTTAGAGGATACTAAGGTGACATTCGGCGGATACGCTAAAGCTGTCGTAATGTTCAGTGATTATAGTAACGGCGCACCGGATTCAGGTGATTTATCTCGACAATTCTATGTGCCTGGCACTATTTATGGTGTTCCTGGTAATGGTAATCAAGTTGTCGATTTTCAGGCTCGTGAGAGTAGATTTAACTTTCAAGCAGTGAATGATATTGATGGTCATAAGATCACAGGTTTTATTGAACTTGATTTTATGACAGTGCCAGGTGGTAATGAGCGCGTCTCGAACAGTTATTCTCCAAGGCTTCGTCAAGCCTATATTAGCTATGACAATTGGTTAGCTGGGCAAACGTGGACGACCTTTCAAAATCCAGCGGCATTACCGGAAAATTTAGATTTTGTGGGTGCAGCGGATGGCACGCCTTTTGTTCGTCAAACTCAAGTTCGTTATAGCCATGGGTCGTTACAGTTCTCCCTAGAAAACCCAGAGACAACATTAACCCCTAATGGCGGTGGCTCACGTATTACCAGCGGTTCTGGTGTTATCCCCGATGCCGTTGCTCGTTATAACTTTGAAAGTTCAGGCGGCGCTAAATTTGCGTTAGCGGGTATTGTCCGTCAACTTAAAATAGATCAAGCAAACCTTGACGATAATACCTTAGGTTATGGCGTCAGTTTTTCTGGCGTGGTTCCCGTTGGTAAAGATGATTTTAAATTTACCGCGACCTATGGCGATGGCTTAGGCCGTTATTTAGCTCTCAATTTTTCTAATGGCGGTGTGGTGAATAATAGCGGTGATATTGAAACGATTAAATCGTATGCCGGATTTGCAGCTTACCGTCATTGGTGGAATGAGCAGTGGCGTAGCAGTGTGACAGTGTCTGGATTTATAGCGGATAATCAGCTGGAATATACCGGTGGTACGGCCAATAAAGAGGCTTATTCAGCTAATATAAACTTATTATATTCGCCAATAAAACCATTAACTGTGGGGGTTGAATATATGTATGTGAGCAACAGCCAAGAAAGTGGATATGATGGCACGTTAGATAGAATTTTATTTTCGGCTAAATATATGCTGTAAAAAACAACGGAGGCTTAAGTGTTTTCACTAAGCCTCCGTTTTTACATTAAAGTAATTGCTGATCTTTAACGTACTGTTCAAAATCCGTGCAGCCACCAACATGAATTTTATCGACTAAAATTTGCGGCACTGTTGCTACAGGCTTGCCAATCGTTATTTCTAAATCTGCTTTACTGATCCCTTCGGCATACATGTCTATGTATTCAAACTCGAAATCGTCACGTTTTTCGGCCAATGTTTCGGCTAATTGAACTGCTCTAACGCAGTATGGGCAGCCTGGGCGACCAAAGATAACAACGTTCATTACAACTCCTTCATTCTAGGTTTGTGGTGTTATATCACAGCTAAGCTCAGTGTCAAAGTGAGCTATGGGTTTGATACCTGCCTTGGTAATCAAAATAGCTTTGTTGCAGATCCCAGCCTTTTTTATTTTTTTTCAATAAGAGGAGATCGGGTGCTCTAAAGGTATGTTGGTCACTGACAATTTGTTGTGCTTGTTGGTAGCGTGGTGGTTTGATCCCGGGAATGCGGCTATGAGGATAGATAAATAGGGCATACAAGGCTCGTAGTTGCGCTGGTGTTTGCATACTAAAGCGGCGACAGTAGTCATTGCCATCAATATCTAGATAGCGCGCAGTTAAGCCCGTAGGGTTCACTTCAAGGTGCATTTCATGCACTTTAAATAAATGATGCTGCTGTTTTTTCAGAATTTGTTTCAAGTGAGTATCAGGATCAACTAACACTGACTTGCATTGATGACATTGACGGGCGGCAATATCATTTTCAGCGCCGCAGTCAGGACAAATACGTGCGCGAAACCGATACTGACATTGCTGATTATCATTCAATGCCAGACATCGGCGACCATAATGCTCAATAATAGCGCCGTCACTATCTGTTTTACCCCAAAAGGTATTAGCGAAATCACAAGCAGGGCAGATGACTTGTACGGGAACCGATTGACTATCAGGCTTAGGGCGACCTATTTCTGGATAAAATAGTGAAAAACCATTGGCAGCATAATCTATGACTAAACAATCGGTTTTATCTGGCGCTAATCGTAAGCCTCGCCCCACCATTTGTTGATATAAACTCACAGATTCTGTTGGGCGTAATATGGCAATAAAATCCACGTGCGGCGCATCAAATCCTGTGGTCAATACTGACACATTGACTAAATATTTAATTTTCTGAGCTTTAAAGTCGATGAGCAAGGTATCGCGACTGGCATTATCAGTATCTGCAGTCACAATCGCTTTGGTTTCATCTCCGAGTAATTTCATGATCTCCTGCGCATGCTTTACTGTGGCCGCAAAAATAATCACGCCCTTGCGTTCGGTTGCTAACGCCTTAATTTGTTTCACTATGGCTGTGGTTGCGCGGCCACTGGTATTGAGAATATGACTGACCTGCTGTTGATTAAAATAGCCGTCACTATTGCGCTCTACTTGAGTGAAATTGTACTGAGCTTCAATGGCGTCAAATACCTTCGGCGGCGTTAAATAGCCTTGCTTGATCAAGGGACGCAGTGGTAACTCAAAAATACATTGCTCGAACATCGCTCCATCAGGATTGCCGACTTTGCCATGATAATGGTGACGAAAAATAAAGCCTTGGCCTAAACGATAGGGAGTCGCTGTGAGTCCAAGCACTTTAATATTGGGATTGATGCTACGCAAATGATGTAAAAATGCTTGGTATTGGCTGTCTTTGTCATCGCTTATACGGTGACACTCATCAATGATCACTAAGCTAAAGGGCTCATTGAAACTATCAAGTGCGCGGCAAGCGGATTGAATACTGGCTACCACAGTTTTGTGCTGGGTCTGTTTGCTGTTAAGTCCGGCAGAATAAATACCTGCACGTTCGGTTAGTAGGTTGATTTTCTCTGCATTTTGAGCCACTAACTCTTTAACGTGAGTTAACACTAATACTCGCCCTTTAGCGAGTTTAGCTAATTCTGCAATCACTATGCTTTTACCCGCTCCCGTCGGTAAGACGATAACGGCTGAACCGGATGAGCGGCGAAAGTGTTCAATGGCAGCGTTAACGGACGCTTGCTGATAATCTCGAAGTTGTATGGAAGACAAGAGCAATAATAGTCAAAAAATAATGAGCGATTGTAGCATGAGACACGCATGAGTGAAGTCTCAGTATGTTTGGGTGACAGGTATAACTTATCGCCTTAAAAAATGAGATGTCATAAAAAAGGATAAGTCGATGACTTATCCTTTTTTTGTAGTGCGAGCTCTATAGGTTATTTGGGAGCTATATAGGCCCTCGCTTAGCTATCGCTGCGGTTTAAGCGCGTATCAATCAAGCTATCTATGACAGATGGATCCGCTAAGGTAGAGGCATCACCCATGTTAGTGACTTCATTAGCAGCAATTTTGCGCAGGAAGCGGCGCATGATCTTACCTGAACGTGTCTTTGGTAATCCTGGCGCAAATTGAATTAAATCTGGCGTTGCTAACGCGCCGATTTCTTTACGCACCCATTGGCGTAACTCTTGGCGTAGTTCTTCACTAGGCTCGCTACCTCTGGTGAGCGTGACATAGGCGTAAATACCTTGTCCCTTAATATCATGGGGATAGCCCACAACCGCAGCTTCGGCTACTAATTCGTGTGCTACTAATGCACTCTCAACTTCAGCAGTACCTAATCTATGGCCAGAGACGTTAATCACATCATCGACGCGGCCAGTGATCCAGTAGTAGCCATCTTCATCACGTCTAGCACCATCTCCTGTAAAGTACATGCCTCTAAAGGTTTTAAAATAGGTCAGCACGAAGCGTTCATGATCGCCATACACAGTGCGCATTTGTCCAGGCCAAGAGTCGAGTAACACCAAATTACCTTCTGCGGCGCCTTCAAGCAGGTTACCCATGTTATCGACTAATGCCGGTTGCACGCCAAAGAAGGGGCGAGTAGCGGAGCCTGGTTTTGTATCAGTGGCACCAGGCAGTGGTGTAATTAAAATACCGCCGGTCTCGGTTTGCCACCAAGTATCGACAATCGGGCAATGCTCATGACCAATCACTTCATGGTACCAGCGCCAAGCTTCAGGATTAATTGGCTCACCGACAGAGCCCATAATGCGTAAACTTGCGCCGCTAAAGTTGGCAAATTGTTCTTTACCTTCGGCCATTAGTGAACGAATTAAGGTAGGGGCGGTATAGAGGATATTGACTTTGTGGCGGTCAATTATCTCACCTAATCGTGCTGAATTTGGATAGTTAGGTACTCCTTCATGCATCAGCATAGTGGCACCATTAGCCAGTGGTCCATAGACTATGTAGGTATGACCTGTGATCCAGCCTATATCCGCGGTACACCAGTACACTTCGCCAGCTTTGTAATCGAAGACATATTCATGGGTCATAGCAGCATATACAAGGTAGCCACCAGTGGTATGTAACACGCCTTTTGGGTTGCCGGTTGAGCCTGAAGTGTAAAGCAAAAACAATGGGTCTTCAGCGTGCATTTCTTCAGCAATACAGTGAGTTGATGCGGTAGCAGTTAACTCGTGCCACCACACATCACGGCCTGTTTGCCATTGAATGTCACCACCAGTGCGCTTAAGAACAATCACGCGCTCAACGCTAGTTACATCAACTTTATTGAGGGCTTCATCGATATTGCTTTTGAGTGGGATTTTTCGGCCAGCGCGCAAACCTTCATCTGAAGTGATGACGACTTTGGATTTACCGTCAATGATACGTGAGGCAATTGAATCAGGAGAAAAGCCACCAAAGACAACTGAATGCACGGCGCCTATTCGGGCACAAGCCAGCATAGCGACTGCGGCTTCTGGCACCATAGGTAAATAAATAGTCACCACATCGCCTTTTCGTACCCCTTGGCTGCGTAGCGCATTGGCAAATTGACATACCTGAGTATGAAGCTCGGCATAGGTAATCTTGCGCTGCTCGCTGGCATCATCACCTTCCCAAATAATGGCGGTGGTGTCGCCTTTGGTTGCTAGATGTCTATCTAAACAGTTAGCCGAGGCATTAAGTGTGCCATCATAAAACCATTTAATGAATAAATTATGATCATCATAGGAGGTATTCTTTACCTTAGTGAATGGCTTGATCCAATCAATTCGTTGACCATGTTCACGCCAAAATCCTTCAGGGTTAACCACAGATTCTTGATACATCTTTTTATAGCTAACTTGATCTATATGGGCTGTTGCAGCTATGTCCGCGGGGACTGGGTAAAGTGACGGCGCGCTCATAAGGGCTTCCCTTTAAAGGTGTTAAATGTAGTTTGAGTATCCAATGCACTGCGGCTCAACTCCATTAGACCTTGGTCTAGTGCCATTTTTCCTTTATTTTTTAGCCTGTTGCAAACGTTTGCTGACTAGATTTTATTCGCTTTTTACCGCACAATCGATGCGATTCTCTCTCCAAGGAAAATGACATGAGCTTGACGTTGGCCGTAGGTGTAATTGCCATTTGCTATGTGTGTTTGCTGTTCGTCTTAGCGTACGCAGGTGAACGTCGAGTCGGGCGGTTGCCACTGCGGATCCGAGAAATCATTTATGGCTTGAGCCTAGCTGTCTATTGCTCGTCGTGGAGTTTCCTTGGTATGGTTGGCCAAGCCGCCAACGATCTTTGGTCTTACATTCCCATTTTTTTAGGCCCGATTTTAATTTTTACTTTTGGTTTTGGTCTCTTGCGCAAAATGGTGCTGGTCTCTAAAGCGCAGCATATCACCTCAATTGCTGATTTTATTGCCGCTCGCTATGGCAAGTCCCAAAAATTGGCCGCGCTCGTTACCTTAATTTCCGTGATTGGCATCATGCCGTATATCGTCTTGCAACTTAAGGCGATGGTTGCCAGTCTGTCATTATTTCAAACCCAAGCACCCAGCGATAATGTATTGGTTCCTTTGGTGATTAGTGCGCTTCTGGCTATTTTTGCGATTTTATTTGGCACTCGTAAATTGGATGCGACCGAACATAACCCTGGGATGATGCTGGCCATTGCCTTTGAGTCCGTAGTTAAGCTCGCGGCGTTTTTATTACTTGGGCTAGTCGTTAGTTTTTACATGTTTAACGACATAGGTGATATTTGGCGCCAGGCCAGCGCGCAAGGCTTAATTCATGGTTCTAGCCTTAATATCGGTAATATGCTGCCTGAGTTAATTGTGGGAATGGCTGCTTTCTTATGCATACCGCGGCAATTTCATGTGATGGTCGTTGAATGTGAAAGCGATAGCATGTTAAAGCGTAGTCGCTGGATTTTTCCTGCTTATTTAGTCTTATTTGGAATTTTTGTGGTGCCGCTCGCGCTTGCTGGAAATTTACTGCTTGGGGCGAGTGTTGCCCCTGATTCCTATGTGATTAATTTACCGCTTAAACATGACATGTCTTGGTTGGCAGTTACTGCCTTGCTTGGCGCCATATCGGCCGCAACGGGCATGGTGATTGTGGCTGTAGTGACTATTAGTACCATGATGAGTAATGAATGGTTACTGCCACTGATGCTACGCACGGGGGGGATTAAGCAAAAAAGTTTTGGTCAGTTTTCACACCTGCTGCTTAATAGCCGTCGTATTTCTATCGTGTTACTCCTATTGCTTGGCTATATCCATTATCTGTGGCTAGGTGATAGTGACAGTTTATCCAGTCTGGGTATGTTGTCTTTTGGCGCTTTCGCCCAATTGGCACCCGCTGTGATTGGTGGTTTATATTGGAAAAAAGCTAACCGCAAAGGTGTCTTTCTCGGGCTGACTACAGGTTTTACACTCTGGGGGTTTATCTTAATCGATAGCATGCATGCCCATCAATTAGCCATCAATTCAGCCTTAACCTTTGACAGTTTTACGCCTGAAGTCAGTGATACCTTGTGGGCGCTTATCGCTAATGCTGGCGGCTATATTTTGGGTTCCTTGTGGTTTAGAGCCGGCGTGGCTGAGCGTATACAGGCCAGTAGCTTTGTGAGTCCTAATAATTTCAAGCGCACTCAAACTAAACGCCAAGTGATAATTTCGCAGCAAGACTTATTGATCCTTGCGAGCCGCTTTGTATCACCCACTAAAGCCTATGAAAGTTTTAGTCGTTTCTCTGCGGATGCTGTGAGTCCCGATAGTTGGCACAAAGCAGCCCCTGACAACTTAGTGGAACATACCGAACACATGTTGGCACGGGTGTTAGGTGCTTCTAGCGCGGGGCTGGTGATGGATACTGTGCTAGAAGGGCGCGAGTTAGGCCTAGATGAAGTGATGAACTTGGTGGATGACGCTTCTACTAAAATTATCCTTAGCCAAGATATGCTAAGAGGCGCCATCGATCATGCTTACGAAGGCATGAGTGTGGTCGATAAAGATTTCAACTTAGTGGCGTGGAATAAACAATATGTGGAGTTATATCAATACCCAGAGGGTTTTTTAAAAACCGGAATGGGAATTAGTGACGTCATTCGCTTTAACGCTTCGCGGGGATATTGTGGACCTGGCGATGTTGAGCAGCAAGTGAGCACTCGGATGCAGCATATGAAAGACGGCTCAGCGCATAGTTCAGAGCGTAAGCGCCGAGATGGCAGGGTTATTAAGATACAAGGCAATCCTATGCCTAATGGCGGCTTTGTGATGACCTTTACTGACATTACTCAATACCGCCATCAAGAGCAGGCACTGCGTGAAATGAATGAAACGTTAGAGGTGCGGGTATCTGAGCGTACTCGGGAATTAGCTTTGCTCAACACTGAGCTAATTTCGGCCAAAGCCCATGAAGAACAAGCCAATGCCTCTAAGAGTCGATTTTTGGCCGCCGTTGGTCATGATTTAATGCAGCCTCTGAATGCTGCGCGCTTATTTACCGCCTCGTTAGCCCAATATTCGGCGCTAGATGATGAAGCGCGCAAAACAGTGGGACATGTTAATCAATCTCTTAAAATTGCAGGCGAATTGCTGACCGATTTGCTCGATATTTCAAAACTTGATTCCGGCACGGTTGAAGTCAACCGTCAGGATTTTGCCATTGCCGATTTGCTCGATAACTTGAGCGTAGAATTTAGTGCTATGGCGGCTGACTGCCATATTGATTTCACTCTAGTTAAATCCTCGTTAGTGGTGCATAGCGACATCGCCTTACTAAGGCGTATTTTGCAGAATTTTCTGACTAACGCTTATCGTTATGCTCGCGGTAGTAAAGTGTTACTGGGATGCCGTCGCCGAGGTGATAACGTGGAAATTCAAGTAATAGATACTGGCTGCGGAATTGAACATGAGCATATTCAAGACATTTTTAGGGAATTTAAGCGCTTAAATCAAAGTGGCAGTGAACAAGTGAGCGGCCTAGGGTTAGGTTTAGCCATAGCTAAGCGCTTAAGTATCATACTTAATAACGAGCTTAAAGTGAGTTCAGTCTATAGTTCAGGTTCCATGTTCTCGGTAGTGGTACCTCTTGGCAGTCAAGATAAAGTGGCGGCGCCAGTTATCATTAGGCCGTTAATGCCGACCTTAGCCGGCGTTAAAGTGTTATGCATAGATAATGAAGAAGCGATTTTGGCCGGGCTGAGTAGTTTATTGTCGCGCTGGCAGTGCATAGTCGTATGCGCGCCAAATTTAGCTGAGGCTAAAATCAATTTAGGCTTAAAAGGCATAGCGCCTGACATTGTACTTGCCGATTATCAATTAGATAAAGGCGAAAATGGGTTAGATGCTATGGACGCCATTCGTGCCCATTATGGCGCCAATATTCAAGGGGTATTAATTACCGCTAATACCAGTCAGGACTTAATTGATGACGTCCGCGCGAAAGGGTTTCATTACATGGCCAAGATGGTTAAACCCGCGGCGCTGCGCGCCTTGATATCGAGCTTAGTGCAAAGATAGCTAGCAGATATTCAATTTAAGCTTTCAGGCAAGAGATAAAAACTCAACCATACTTAGATTTTGGAGGGCGTATGATCCTGGAAAATCTGAGTAATTATTTTTGCTGTGGCGGTAAACTCAAGCGCTATCGATATCATGCCGACTGTCTTGAAACTGATGTTTTCTTCAGCCTTTTTTTACCTGCTAGCGCTGAAACGACACGTTTACCTGTACTTTATTGGCTGGCTGATTGCGGTCAAGATGATCAGGATATTATGCGCTGTGGTCAGTTATTATCGTTAGCTGCGCGTAATAAAATGGTGGTAGTCAGCCTTGCGGGTATTCCTGCCTCGAGTCTGCTTGGTCGAAGCATGAGTCCATTTTTATATCTCAATGCCACTAAGTGTCCTTGGCAACAGCATTATCAGTTGTTCGATTTCATTCATAAAGAAATGCCACAAGTGATTGAAAGTCATTTCCAAGTGCAAGATTATCGCGCCATTGGTGGTATTGGGGCGGGTGGCCATGCCGCGCTTGTGGTGGGCTTAAGTCAGCATAAACGGTATAAAGCCATTTCAGCGATTAATCCGATTATTTGTCCAGCCAACAATTTTTCAACTCGTAAAATCCTTAATGAATCATTAGGTGAGCAAAATGGTAGTTGGCGTCAATACGATGTCTGTGAATTACTAGCGCTTGCTGTGAATCAACGGCCGGTATTGATATCGCAAGCAGAATTGGATCCAGAACAAGATATGCAAGGCACGGCGTCTTTGATTGAACAAGCAAGAAAAATTGGTTATCCACTTGATTACCGTATGCATCTTAATTATGACGCTAGTCATTGGTTTACTATGTCAATAATTGAATCACATATGCAATTTCATCGACTCTACAGTTGATGGTGAATGTTTCATGTCAAGCTATCCCAATATTCATTATCTGCCTAGCTGATTTGGACTATCCTTAGCAGATCCTTGCGAATAACAATTAGTGAGTTAGATGCATTCTCATAAGCAACTTGGAGTCTTCAGTGTCGCGGCTTTAGGCATAGGGTCAATGATAGGGGCAGGGGTATTTGCTCTATTAGGACAAATTTCCATGGCAGTGGGTTCCCAAACCTACCTAGTTTTCATCATTAGCGGAATTGCAGCCGTTCTCTCTGGTTACTCTTATGCGCGCTTAAGTGCTCATTTTCCGAATAAAGGCGGCGTAACTTATTATTTTAGAATTGGTTTACCGTCACAACGTCTGGCCAATGCCTTAGCCATTTTATTCTTTGTAACCTTAGTGCTGACGATTGCTATGGTTGCTAAGGCGTTTGGTGCTTATGGCGCGAGATTTGCCCATGAGTCGCAAAGTGTAGTACTTGGCGATAGTATCGCAACGGCTGGTATTATTATTTTAACTTGGCTTAATGTTATCGGCCCTAAAGCTGTAGGCCGGGTGGAATTGTGGTTAGTAGCCATTAAACTCGCCATTTTAGCGGTGTTTGTGGTGGCTGGCAGTTGGCAATTGCAACCGGATAAATTGGTTGTTCATCAAGCAGTGCCTATGGTCAATCTATTAGCGAGTTTAGGCTTAGCATTTTTTGCTTATTCAGGTTATGGCATGATGGCTAATGCCGCTGCCGATGTTAAAAATCCAGAAAAAACAATGCCACGGGCGTTTATGTTAGCCATCTTATTAGTCATGGTTGTTTACGTCTTGTTGTCTTTGGTGGTGCTTGGTAATGTATCACCTGCGCAATTATTAAAATACTCTGATACTGCAGTTGCTCAAGCCGCGGAGCCCGTACTAGGTAATGCAGGTTTTATTATGGTGCTACTTGCGGCCTTAATTGCCACGGCATCCTCGGTCATAGCCAATATCTTTGCGTTATTTAATGTCAGTGATGATTTAGTGGAACAAAGATTGCTGCCTAAGATGTTTAAAAAAGGCGATGCTTCAATTAGCCTCGGGATGTATTTGGTGTTAGCAGTGACTTTGATATTGACCAATTTTGTTGATCTTGCTTCTCTGGCTTATGTTGCCAGCGCGACATTTCTGCTGTGTTATTTAGCTGTGTTTATTTGCGCTTGGCGCCTTAGACTGGTCTTGCATGCCAATAAAATCTTATTGCTATTAGGTTTCAGCCTGATGGTATTGATCATGGTGATGTTTATTTACAATCTTATTATCACTTTCCAATATACAGCGTTGATTATTTTAGGGATGAGTTTATTAGTGAGTGCTTGGTTAGGTGGGATACGCCATAGCCATGATTAATGAGCGCGACTCACAGTGCACTGATTAATTGAGTGTACTGATAAATTGAGTGTAGTCATAAATTAAGCGACTTGAATGTCATTCAATTTTCCATAAAAACTAGCAAGGATGAACCCTCTGTGTCATTAACATCCTCCGTATTGGTTATTTGCGCCCATCCAGCTATGCATAGATCGGAAATAAACCGTCCTATGTTTGATATTGCCGCCACTATTAATGGCGTCACAGCGATTGATCTTTATGCTTTATATCCTAATTTTCATATTGATATTGTGACTGAGCAGCGGCGCTTACTTGATCATCAAGTGATTATTTTTCAATTTCCCTTGTTTTGGTATTCAATGCCAGCGTTGTTAAAAGAATGGCAAGATTTGATTTTGCAATACGGTTTTGCCTACGGTAAGGGGGGAAATTCATTAGTGGGTAAACAGCTTATTTGCGCCATTTCGGCAGGAGCTCAAGCGAGTGCTTATAGCGTTACAGGCGATAACCACTATCCAATAGCTAATTACTTACTCCCTATTGAACAAACCGCACGCTTAACCCAAATGCAATATCATCAACCCTTAGTGTTATATGGCGCAGGGCTTGCGAAAGAAGATCAACGCTTAGCGAGTCATTTACATCATTGGCAGGAATTTTTAATCGCTTGCATAAATCATGCAGGGCAAGCATCAAACCTTAGTGAAGTGTTGGCTGGGTTGAAGGATAAATCACAGTGACGGATTATTTTATACAAGCATTTATTTATTTGTTCGCGGCAGTGATTACTGTGCCTTTAGCTAAGCGTTGGGGCCTAGGTTCGGTACTTGGCTATCTTATTGCAGGGGTATTTATCGGCCCAATTTTTGGATTGGTTGGGCAAGAAACTGAAACAATTCAACATTTTGCGGAATTTGGTGTGGTGATGATGTTGTTTTTGGTTGGGCTTGAACTGGAACCTAGAATGTTATGGCAAATGCGCCATAAGTTACTTGGTCTTGGCGGGCTACAGTTAGTACTAACAGCTATTGCGCTAACTTATGGAGGCTTATTCTTTGGCTTAGCATGGGAAACGGCGCTCGCTATTGGTTTAATCTTGGCCTTATCGTCAACCGCCATAGTATTGCAAACCTTTAGTGAAAAAGGCCTAAGCCAAACCCATGGGGCCCGCAGCGCATTTTCCGTATTACTATTTCAAGATATTGCTGTGATCCCCATGTTGGCGCTGTTGCCATTATTAGCAGTGGCCGAATTTGGACATCACAGTAATATTCAAGAGGCTGTTTCGTCGAGTTTATCCATAGTCTCGGGTCTATCTGGTTGGGCATATACCTGCGTTGTGGTTGGCGCAATTGCTGTAGTAGTGATAGGTGGTCATTACCTTAGTCGACCATTGTTTAAATTTGTGGCGAGTGCGGGGTTAAGAGAAGTGTTTACAGCGACCGCACTTATGCTAGTTGTCGGTATCGCCGCTTTGATGAGCCTAGTGAATTTATCCCCAGCACTGGGGACTTTTTTAGCTGGCGTAGTGCTTGCCAACTCTGAATTTAAACATGAATTAGAGTCAAATATTGAGCCATTTAAAGGCTTGTTATTAGGACTGTTCTTTATGACAGTTGGCGCTAATATTAACTTCTCCTTATTGTTTTCAGAATTTTTCTTAGTGCTACTGCTTGTTTTAGGCTTAATAGTAATTAAAGCCTTAGTGTTATTAGTGCTGGCGAGATTGTTTTCCGTGCGTCAATCTGATGGTTGGTTATTTGCCTTAAGCTTGGCGCAAGCGGGAGAATTTGGCTTCGTGTTATTAGCCTTTACCCAGCAGCAGCAAGTGATCGATAGCCATATTGGCGGGCTGCTATCTTTGGTGGTGGCTATTTCAATGTTTTTAACCCCAGGGCTATTTGTCTTATATGACAAGTATATTTTACCCAGGTATCGAGATAATACTAATCAACGTGATGCCGATGATATTGATATCAAAGGTAAAGTGATTATTGCTGGTATAGGTAGATTTGGACAAATAATCAATCGTTTGCTGGTGGCAAGTGGTGTTTCTACTGTGGTATTGGATCATCAGGCGCAGCAAGTGGATCTAATGCGACGAATTAATATGAAGAGCTTTTTTGGTGATGCCACCCGCCCAGACCTGTTACACACAGCTGGCATAGACGAGGCCGCATTATTAGTGGTGGCCATAGATAACAAGGAGCAAGCCGTTAGCTTAGTGGAATATGTCAAAATGACCTATCCACATATAAAAGTATTTGTGCGAGCCTATGACCGCGGTCATGGCTATCGGCTTAAACTGGCTGGCGCTGATTTTGTGGTTTCTGAAACTTATTATTCGGCCTTAGAAATGGCCAAGCAAAGCCTAATTAGTTTGGGTGAACATCCATTTCAAGCGAGAAATAAGCAGCTGACCTTTGCGAGTTTAGAAGCTAAGCATCAAAAGCTCTTGTTTGAATTGTGGCGTAAATCTTCAGCGGATGACAAATATAGTACTGATTTTAAGGACTTATTTTTACAGTTGGAAGTCGCTATGAGTGAAACCTTATCAGAAGTTGAGCAGCCCCATGGGCCGCATCGGTCGTGGGCTCCCCCCCCTAAGGATTATCAGGCGCCAAGCGATAATCATTAATGTGAACTAAATATCTACTTTATCACGCTCAAGTTGTTGCAAGGCAATAACGGCTTGGGTGCGATTACGTACATTGAGTTTTCTGAAAATGGCGGTGGCGTGAGCTTTAATCGTCGCTTCTGACACCCCTAAGTCATAAGCTATCTGTTTGTTTAATAACCCCTCGGCAAACATTTGCAACACCTTGTATTGCTGTGGCGTGAGTTCTGCGAGCTTATTGGCCATAGGGTCTTGATTATCATTGGTAATGGCATGTAACTCTACGCCCGCTGGCAGCCAAATATCGCCATCTAAAATCGCGGTTAAGGCTTCACATAAGGTTTCCATTGACGCGGATTTTGGAATAAATCCAGAGCTGCCATAATGCACTGCGCGACTAATGGTGAGGTTGTCTTCATGGGCGGAAATCACGACTACAGGTATGTGAGCAAAGTGATTGCGAAGATGAATTAACGTGGAATAGCCATGAGAGCCTGGCATTTGTAAATCGAGTAATACTAAGTCGTAATTGATGTGCGATACATCTAACAATTGCTGTAATGCATCGGCACTGTCTGCTTCAAACCACTGAGAATCTGCAAAAGCATTCGTTAACGCTTGGCGCAGCGCATTGCGAAACAGCGGGTGATCATCGGCAATAATGATAGTTAAGTTTTCAAGCTTCATGGCTTTATATTAGTTATGGTTGCACTCGAAGGTGATTTTAATGTAACAGAAAAGATCCTTGATAACATAACAAAAATTGAGCAAATTTAGATTTTAATTGATAACTAAAAGCGTGACTCTTAAGATCGAGTGGATAGATGGTCGCTATGAGTGCACTAATGTCCTCTTCTGCGCACTCATACGATAACTAAGACTAAACAGACATGTAAGTGTAATTATTCCGCCAGTACTTTTGTCGGTTTACGGTTTTCATCCATGGCAACAAAGGTAAATACCCCGCGAATCGCGTGCTCACGATGATCGCTATACATATCCTCAATAAAGATATTCACTTCAACCTTAAGCGAAGTATTACCAACATGAATAACCCTAGCAATAATTTCAGCTAAGCTGCCAGCAGGAATAGGTTTATTAAAATCGATTTTATCTGTGCTTACTGTGACTAAGTTTTTACGGCAGAAGCGAGTGGCGGCGATAAAGGCTGTTTCATCCATCCACGCTAAGGCTTCACCACCAAAGAGGGTATTATGATGGTTTGTAATGGAAGGAAACACGGCTTTAATGACCCGCGATTCAGAATGATTAATACGTTGTTCAATCGCGTTAGAGCAACCGGTGCGAACTTGCGTCAATGGCATACTGCGGCCTTATTGGTACTGATAAAAAAGAGTGCCAGTATAAAGCAAATAGTCAGTTCGAGTGATGAGTGGGGCGTGATAAACCTAAGATTCGACGAATATAAGATAATAAAAACCCCTGATTAACAGGGGTTTTTAGCAAGCATGAATTTAAGTTTATCAGTGGATTTTAACGTTAAACTTCCGCTTGCTTGAGTAAATTGATGCGATCACGAGAAGCTCTTGCAAGTTTACGCAGTAACACTTCAGAGTCGGCCCAATGTAAGCACGCATCAGTAATACTCTTACCATACTCTAACGGCTTATTAGGTTTAACTTTCTGAGTGCCTTCTTCAATAAAGCTTTCTGCCATGATACCAGCAATGACGGTATTGCCGTGACGCATTTGTTCCATGATGGAATCAGCAACATCAAGTTGTTTCAAATGCTGTTTTTGACTATTGCCATGGCTAAAATCAATCACTACTCGCTCGGTTAAGCCCACATCATGCAAACGCTCACGAATAGACTCGATATCGGCTGGCGAGTAATTAGGCTGCTTGCCGCCGCGTAAAATGATGTGTCCATACGGATTACCGTGAGTGCGATAAACTGACATTTGGCCATCTTTATCAGGCGAATAGAAAATATGCGGTACTTGCGCTGCTCTCACTGCATCAACAGCGATGTCGATATTTCCATCTGTGCCGTTTTTAAAGCCGACAGGGCAAGATAAGGCCGAAGCCATTTCTCTGTGGACTTGGCTTTCAGTGGTGCGTGCGCCGATAGCGCCCCAAGTCACTAAATCAGCGATATATTGGCCATTGACCATATCTAGAAATTCAGTGGCGATTGGCAAACGTAACTCAGTAATTTGCTGCAATAATTGACGCGCTAGTTTAAGACCTTTATTAGGGCTAAAGCTGCCATCGAGATCCGGATCAGAAATTAATCCTTTCCAGCCAACGATGGTGCGTGGCTTTTCAAAGTACACGCGCATTAATATGCAGATATCGTCTTTCAATTCATGGTGTAGCTTGGCTAAACGCGCGGCATAATCCAGCGCAGCTTTAGTATCATGAATCGAGCATGGGCCTACTATGACCAACAAACGCTGATCGGCTCCAGATAAAATGGCCTCAACTTCACGACGTTGCGCAAGCAGATAATCAGCTGCGCCTTGTGTTAAAGGAAATTCCGTCGCCAGTTCAGCTGGGGAAATAACTTTACAAAGTAGAGATGTGCGTAGTTCGTCAGTTTTAGTGGTCATTCAATTTACCAGACTTGAAAGCAAGTCAATTTAAAACATATTGCGCAGGATTATAACGAATATCACAGTCATGCACAGTCTCAGTTGTTTGAAATTTAGGCAGCCATTCAATTTATTTCGATTAATCGCTGCCAATGACAAGTATCCGTTCGAGCAATCGTGCGTAAATTTAGCTTTTACCCGCGACGACTGATTTATACCTATCATTCAATATCGAGTGAAATGCTAAAACATATGACGTTTCATTCCTGTCATATCTAAAATTTTGGCGGCAATTTCTTCAACAGATTGATTGGTGGTATCCAAAAAAGGAATGCGTTCCTTTTTATAAAGCATTTCCACTTCTTTGACTTCAATACGACATTGGCGCAGCGATGAATAACGGCTATTTTCAAGACGACTTTGACGTATTTCATGTAAACGGCTGGGTTCTATGGTTAAGCCGAATAACTTATGTTTATTACGTTTAAGATCTTCAGGTAAACGTAAGCTATCCATATCATCTTCTGTGAAAGGGTAGTTGGCGACTTTAATGCCAAATTGCATGGATAAGTACAAACTAGATGGCGTTTTGCCGCAGCGCGATACGCCAAGCAAGATAATTTCGGCGTTATCCATGTTTTTCATGGTTTGGCCATCATCGTTATCCATGGCGTAATTAATCGCATCAATACGGGTGTCATAGCTTTTATTGCTCTTACCATGGGTGCGATGCATAGCTGGTGTTGCTTGAACGCCTAATTGTTGCTCAAGTGGTGCCACAAAGGTGTTTAAAAAATCATAATCTAGGCCTTCGCTGGAGTAGATTATGTCGCGAATTTCCGATTTTACGATGGAATGAAACACTAAAGGGCGTTCACCTGTGGTAATAAAACTATCATTGATTGTTTTCTTCACCGACTCTGCTTTCTGAACTGTCTCAACAAACGGAATTGTAAGTGCATCAAATGTAATAGGAAACTGGGAAAGTACTGCGTGCCCAAAAATCTCGGCTGTGATCGCCGTCCCATCTGATATATAAAATACTTTACGCGACATTCTGACCTCGTTGTAGTAATAAAATTACAAACAAAATTATACATTTACGCTAATTGTCATGGAGTGTAAAATGTCCGTGCCCCGGTGTGAAGGGGCCAACGAAATAAACATGCGGAGATAGAACTGTGCAGCAATATGTACTCTGGTATCAGGAATTAGGCATGGGTGACGTCAATCTAGTGGGTGGCAAAAATGCCTCTCTTGGTGAGATGATCAGTAACTTAGCAAATGCAGGCGTACAAGTCCCCGGTGGTTTTGCCACGACTTCGTTTGCTTTTAACGAATTCCTGGAACAAAGCGGACTTAACCAGAAGATATATGATGTCCTAAACACACTGGATGTGGACGATGTCAAAGAATTGGCAAATGTCGGTGCACAGATCAGACAATGGATCATCGAAACCCCTTTCCAGTCGACACTAGAAGAGGCAGTAAAAACAGCCTACGCTCGACTCGCTTCTGAAACCCACAATGCTTCTTTTGCTGTAAGATCTTCTGCCACCGCAGAAGATATGCCTGATGCCTCGTTTGCAGGTCAACAGGAAACTTTCCTAAACGTTAAAGGTTATGATGCAGTAATTGTTGCGATAAAACATGTATTTGCTTCTTTGTTTAACGACAGAGCCATCTCTTATCGCGTTCATCAAGGCTATGAGCACCACGGTGTTGCCTTGTCAGCGGGCGTCCAATTAATGGTGCGTTCTGACAAAGCATCATCGGGCGTGATGTTCTCTATCGACACTGAATCTGGCAATGAAGATGTAGTATTTATTACCTCATCTTACGGCCTAGGTGAAATGGTCGTACAAGGCGCGGTTAACCCTGACGAATTCTATGTGCATAAGCCAAGTTTAAAAGCTGGCCATCAAGCTGTAGTGCGCCGCAATATCGGTAGTAAGCTTATCCAGATGGTGTATTCGGACGATGCTTCTCACGGTAAGCAAGTCAAGATTGAAGATGTGGATGCAAGTTTGCGTCGTCAATTCTCAATCACTGACGCGGAAGTGATGGAACTTGCTAAGCAAGCTGTGATTATTGCTGAGCATTATGGTCGTCCTATGGATATCGAATGGGCGAAAGACGGTAACGATGGCAAGCTGTACATAGTGCAAGCGCGTCCAGAAACTGTTCGCAGCCGTGAAGATGTGCAATTGATTGAACGTTACCACTTAAAGACCCGTGGCGCCGTCATTACTGAAGGCCGTGCTATTGGTCATAAAGTCGGTAGTGGTGTTGCTAAGGTATTGAAATCGATTGCTGATATGGATCAAATTCAGCCTGGTGATGTGTTAGTCACTGACATGACAGACCCTGATTGGGAGCCTATCATGAAGCGCGCTAGCGCTATTGTGACTAACCGTGGTGGTCGTACTTGTCATGCGGCGATTATCGCCCGTGAATTAGGTGTGCCAGCAGTCGTGGGTTGTGGTGATGTCACCTCTCGCATCAAGCACGGCCAATTAGTGACAGTCTCTTGCGCTGAAGGCGATACCGGCTTCATTTATGAAGGTAAGCAAGAGTTTGAAATTATCACTAATCGGGTGGATGATTTACCGAGCTTACCGATGAAAATCATGATGAACGTCGGTAATCCAGACCGTGCATTTGATTTTGCCCGTTTACCAAATGAAGGCGTAGGCTTGGCGCGTTTGGAATTTATCATCAATCGTATGATAGGTATCCACCCTAAAGCCTTGTTGGAATTTGATACGCAAACGCCGCAGTTGCAAGCAGAAATTACTGAGATGATTGCAGGTTATTCATCTCCAGTAGAATTTTATGTTGCTCGTCTGGTTGAAGGTATTGCATCTATCGCCGCAGCTTTCCATCCGAAAAAAGTGATTGTGCGTATGTCTGACTTTAAGTCTAACGAATACGCTAACTTAGTAGGTGGTGATCGATACGAGCCAGAAGAAGAAAACCCTATGTTGGGCTTCCGCGGTGCGAGTCGTTATATCTCTGATTCGTTTCGCGATTGTTTCGCATTAGAGTGTGAAGCAATTAAGCGCGTGCGCCATGATATGGGTCTGATTAACGTCGAAATCATGATCCCATTCGTGCGGACTGTGTCTGAAGCTGAGCAAGTGATAGCTTTGCTTAAAGAACAAGGTTTAGAGCGTGGTAAAAATGGCTTACGTGTCATTATGATGTGTGAATTACCATCGAACGCTTTATTGGCTGATCAATTCCTCGAGCATTTTGATGGTTTCTCCATCGGCTCTAACGATTTAACTCAGCTCACCTTAGGTTTAGATCGCGATTCTGGCATTATCAGTCATTTATTTGATGAACGTGATGAGGCCGTTAAGGTGTTGCTGTCTATGGCAATTAAAGCCGCGAAGGCCAAAGGCGCTTATATTGGTATTTGTGGTCAAGGTCCATCGGATCATGCCGACTTTGCTGCTTGGTTAGTTGAGCAAGGTATTGATACCGTGTCGCTTAACCCTGATACAGTGATAGATACTTGGTTGTATTTAGCAGGAAGTGCCAAATAATCAATATGCTCGCGAGTTAACTTCAGCTAATTATTGATTATTTTTATAAAAAGCCGCATTTTGCGGCTTTTTTGTTGGTAAATTATTGCGGCCATGTGTGATAACAGGTTAACTATTAAGCCTAAACGGCGCTGTGCTTGCGGGCGCTTTTACTGACATCACAGGTTAACACTGACGTTATGACCAAACCTTTGCCAAGAATTACTCACGAACACACCCAAGAAACCATCTTTAGTGTCTATTTAACGGCATTGGCAAGCGAGTGGGGCGGTGACATCGATAATAGCTATGCGGCTAGACTAGCGCAGGCGACGGATAACTCTGTCTATCAATTCTTACCGCAAGCGGTCATTTATCCGAGAAATCAGCAAGATATTCAACGTGCATTAATGCTTGCCAATCAACCTCAGTTCGCTAAGGTCTATTTTAGTGCGCGCGGTGGCGGCACTGGCACTAATGGACAGTCACTGACCCACGGCATAGTGATGGATTTATCGCGCTACCTTAATCAAGTGCTGGAAGTGAATGTCAACGAAGGCTGGGTTAGAGTGCAAGCTGGGGTAGTTAAAGATCAACTTAACGATGTACTGCGACTCTATGGTTTTTTCTTTAGTCCAGATCTGTCTACCTCCAATCGCGCCACTATTGGCGGCATGATCAATACTGACGCGTCGGGTGCCGGCTCTCTGGTTTATGGAAAAACCTCAGATCATGTGCTGGGTCTAACATCCGTGTTAAGCGATGGATTTGTGCTTAATACATCGCCTATAGCTGCAGCTGCGCTCCCTGATCACATAGAGCAATTAGACAGTCCTATCGCTCAGACATTAGCCCGTAATATAGCAAATCATTGTAAAGCGCAGCGCAATCTTATCCTGCAGCAGTTTCCGGAATTAAATCGTTTTTTGACGGGTTATGATTTAAAACATGTATGGAATGATGAGTTAACTGTGTTTGATCTATCAAGAGTCATTACCGGCTCTGAAGGTACCTTGGCCGTTGTCACGGAAGCTAAATTAAACATAACGGCACTGCCTAAATGCCGCTTACTGGTCAATATCAAATATGATTCGTTTGAGTCAGCATTAAGGCATGCACCAACCTTAGTTAATGCTCGTGCCACAGTGGTTGAAACCATAGACTCTAAAGTGCTGGATCTCGCGCGCCAAGATATCATTTGGCACTCAATTGCCCCCTTAATTACTGAGGTTGAAGGTAAAACCATCATGGGGCTTAACATGGTGGAGTTTGCCGGTGATAAAGAGCAAGTTGAGGCCAAACTCAAGCATCTTGAACAGTTGCTACAGCAAGACAATCATGGGGTGCTTGGATGGCAATCTTGTGATGATTTAGCCAACGTTGAATTAATTTATAGTATGCGCAAGAAAGCTGTGGGTTTATTGGGCGCTACCAAAGGGCGGCGTAAACCCATTGCCTTTGCCGAAGATACCGCTGTACCGCCGCAATCCTTAGCGGATTTTATTCTGGAGTTTAGGGCATTATTAGACAGTAAAAATTTAGAATACGGTATGTTTGGGCATGTGGATGCCGGTGTCTTGCATGTGCGCCCAGCGCTTGATATGTGCGATCCTATTGATGAAGCCCTTCTGAGAACCTTGTCGGATGAAGTGGCCGCATTGACCCGTAAATACGGCGGTTTAATGTGGGGGGAGCACGGTAAAGGCGTGCGGGGAGAATATGGCCCAGCAGTATTTGGTGACGAGTTATACGGCTTATTGCGTCAGATTAAAGGTTGGTTTGACCCCAATAATCAGCTTAACCCTGGTAAATTAGTGAGTCCACCAGACGCTGGAGTGCTTAAATATAATATCGACAGTATTAAGCGTGGCACCTTTGATAGACAAATCCCTATCGCAGTGCAACAGGCTTATCCTGATGTGATGAATTGTAATGGTAATGGCTTATGCTTTAACTACAGCAATTTATCTCCTATGTGCCCATCCTTTAAAGTGACTGGCGATAGAATACATTCGCCCAAAGGCCGCACTGGATTAATGCGTGAATGGTTACGCTTACTTGAGTTACAAGGTGTTGATGTTATTGAATTAGCTAGGGCCAAGCCTTTGCCTTTATGGACGCGCTGGCGTAATTCTTTAGCCAAACATAAAGAATACGATTATTCCCATGAAGTCATGGCATCCTTGCAAGGCTGCTTGGCTTGTAAGGCCTGCTCTAGTCAATGCCCTGTAAAAGTGGATGTACCTAAGTTTAGAGCTGAATTTTTTAATATCTACTATCAAAGATATCAGCGGCCGCTAAAGGATTACCTCGTAGCAGGGCTTGAAGATGGCATTGCTGAACTGGCGAAAACACCTAAGCTTGTTAACGCCGTAAGCAATAACACCGTTAGCCGCTGGTTGATAAAGCAGACATTGGGCTATGTTGATACCCCAGATTTATCGTCACCTAATCTTGTTAACCGCCTGCAAGGGCACGCCTGTTTAGGTTATGACTTAGAAGATTTACAAGCCATAGCTGAACGCGATCGCCATCAGTATGTGCTTATTGTGCAAGATCCTTTTAATAGCTTTTATGATGCTGAGCTGATGTATCGCTTGGTATTGTTAATTGAAAAACTTGGGTTTAAGCCGGTATTACTGCCATATACCCCCAACGGCAAGCCTGCGCATATCAAAGGTTTTTTATCAAAGTTTGCCAAGATTGCTCAAAACAGCGCAGATTTTCTTAACCAGTTATCGCAACTAGGCATGCCATTAATCGGGGTTGATCCGGCGCTTGTGCTTTGTTATCGCGATGAATATCGCCAAGTCCTAGGCGCTAAGCGTGGTGATTTTAATGTGTTGCTAGCCAATGAATGGCTAATGACGGTATTGGCTACCCGTAAAATCCCTACCAAGTTATTATCTAAAACAGATAAAGAAGCGTTAGCAAAAACAGCGAGTTTCGTATGGTTGAGCCATTGCACTGAGTCCACGGCGAAGCCTGAAACGGGTAAACAATGGCAGCAAATTTTTAGTCATTTTGGTGCCACGCTCACGGTTAAAAATTTAGGTTGCTGCGGTATGGCAGGCACTTATGGCCATGAACTGGTGAATATCAATCGCTCCAAAACCTTATTCAGCCTTTCTTGGCAGCCGAGCCTAGTTGAAATACCCGCGGAACAAATCTTGGTCTCTGGCTATTCATGCCGTAGCCAAGTGAAACGTTTTGCCCACTTTAGACCAAGGCATCCAATCGAGGCGTTATTAGATTTGTGTTAACGCTGTAATACTTAGCTTTTTACAAGCTTATGGAATCATTAGAGCAAAATAAATGGCGCTGCTAAGCCATAAACTAAATGAAAATCTCAGCTAGTTTATTGCGGGCAAGCTGATAGTATTAAATTAGGCACAGGACTTGTCTGGCTAATGTAGGTCTGGTTGGTAACGACAATTCTCGTTAGCCGCAACATGATAGGAGGTGACTTTTGAAGCATTATGAACACCTTGGATATTTGATTAGTCACCTTAATGTGGCTCTTCAACATGAATTGGATGAGCGCTTAAAACGCTATCAATTAGATATTAAGCTTTGGCCTGTGCTGTTCGCTTTATGGCAGGAAGAAGGTATTAGTCAAACTGAGCTGTCGAAACGCTGCGATGTCGCTAACTATACGATGACGCGTTTATTGGATCAGTTACAGCTGCTGGGCTACATCACTCGTCATCAAGAAGCCGACAATCGTCGCACCTTTCAAATATTTTTAACCGTTGAAGCTAAAGCGCTTGAGCAAGATTTGGTGTATGAGGCTGACAAAGTGAATCAAAAATATTTACTAAGTTTGTCCGCAGAAGAGCAAACTCAATTAATTGCCTTATTAAGTAAAATCAATCGCTCACTGAAATAGTGTGGCGCTAAATGAGTGAACAAATAAGGCTGATATTACGCCCGTTTTTATCTATCGCTATGATTAGTTGAGCTTCTGCTTTGTCACCTTTACTTCTTTATCGCCTAAGCTTTATTTCAATCATTTCACTATCAACATGGACGTCGATTATGTTATCTCTCTGCAAAATAGAACCTGCTCGTAAAGTATCTCCTATTTCTTCATCAATTCGGGGAGTGTTTTTTGGCTTGATTACTGTGTTGAGCGTCGCACCTTTAGCGGCAACAGACGTAAGCGACACACCTTGTGAGTCAAATACTGAAGCGGCTTTTTTTTCTCAATCTATGCCGCTGAATAATGGTATGAGTGTGGTGGTCAGTGAAGGTCAGTATGAGCCTCGCTCGATTGGAACTATGACTGTGATTTTATATCAAGATCTTAATGTCGGTGACTTAGCATCTGGGCTGGTGATTAGCCGCGATGGCTTCATTACTAAAACGGCCCTTAATGCTGCCCGGTCACAATTAACTATTACAACGTCTACGGCGGGTAGTGGTGACTACAGTCAAGCCTACCAAGTATGTATTGATGGTAAGCAGCTTAAGCTATGTTAAACCACTAAACCACTAAACCACTAAACCACTAAACCACTTCCACAAGATGGCAAGTGGCATAGCAAATTTAATATCATGGCATGAGTGACATCATGGTCAACAGTACGAGTAATGAGCTGATGACCATGACTTGTTTGGTTTGCTTTTGACTCATTTTAAGATGCTCAGCACTTGGGAGTAAGCTAGTTAATAAATGTTGGTTTTTATAAATCCGGCAACGCAATTGCTGGCTAACGGGGTCAAGGTGTAAGGTCAATGAGCATTGTTGGCCGTTTAAGAGTTCAAAATTGTGTTGGCTTTGGTCCGTGAAATTAAATTTTGATGAGACTACTTTGCCATTAAGCAGTACTCTTTCAAGTCCACACCAATTGCTAGCCTCAATTTTCAGTGCTTGTTGATTGATAAAATAATCAAAGTAAACCATACACAATCCTTAGCTTTTAGGTATTGATTTAATTCAAGCAAAGACTTCAGTCGGTCGCCATGATTGTGAAATATTTATTCTGAAGCGGCACTAGGGCAATGTTGATAGAACCACTATGGCTGTGTGTTGTGGCAAGCTAGACATAAAAAAGGCCATAGGTTTACTATGGCCATCATCGAAGCGCTAGATAGTGTTTTTAACTTAAATGACTAGAAAGTTAAAGACTATTAATTACTCGCGCTAACACTTAAGCGGCGGCGTTAATGATTTTACGTGCCATCTCATCGGCTACAGAATTAGTAGTACGGTTTTGTGCGTCAGCTTGAACGAAAATAGTTTCTAGGGTTTGATAAATCTGCTTCACTTTTTCCGTTGATAGCGCGGCATCATAGTTATTTTCAAAGGAGACGTTAATAATCCCGCCAGCATTAATTACATAATCTGGAGCATAAAGAATACCCATAGCTTTTAACTGTTCACCATGGCGTAATTCAGCCAATTGATTATTGGCGCAACCTGCCACAATTCCGGCTTTCAACAATGGCAGGGTCGTATCATTTAGAGTGGCACCTAGCGCGCAGGGTGAATACACATCCACTTCTTGATGATAGATATCTTGCGGAGCGACAACTTTAGCGTCAAATTCTGCTGCTACTTGCGCTAGCGCGGCTTGATTGATATCTGTCACAATCAGTTTGGCGCCTTCGTTATGCAGATAGCGACACAGATGGTATCCCACATGACCTATGCCTTGGACTGAAATCTTAAGTCCAGCCAAGCTATCGGAACCATTTCTATGCTTGTTGGCCGCCTTAATGCCTAAATAAGTGCCAAGTGCAGTAAAGGGGGAGGGGTCACCACTTTTACCTTCTAATCCAGCTACATAGGGTGTTTCTTGACGGGCAATCATAATATCTTTAGGGCTAACACCAACATCTTCAGCTGAATAATATTGGCCACCTAAGCTATGAACAAAACGCCCAAAAGCCTTAAATAGGGCTTCACGGTCGGTGATCTTAGGGTTAGCGATAATGACAGATTTACCGCCACCCATAGCCAATCCGGCCAAGGCATTTTTATAGGTCATGCCACGGGAAAGACGCAAGACATCATTAAGGGCGTCATCATCGTTTTGATAGTTCCACATTCTACAGCCACCAAAGGCTGGACCAAGATTAGTGTTATGAACGGCAATAATGGCTTTTAAGCCACTGGCTTGGTCGTGACAGAAAACGACTTCTTTATGATCATCATAAGAAACATGATTAAAAACAGCCACTGATAATACCCCTGTGGTGAAATGCCTACAGATAGACGATTGTTGTGAATTTGCTTAACGATAACATTTTGCTAATGTCGCACCAAGCCCAAAGATAACTGGTTGGCACTTTTTGCGGCAACTTTATTTGCCATATTTATACAGCATTAACAACTTCATCAATGACTTGATTACTTACGCGATTAAATGAGGTTTGCTTGTGTCTGTTTTGTTGCGGCAGGCGCTGGCTTGAGGCAGTATGTTGTTATCAAAATAAAAAGCAGTAAGGAATGTGTGATGACTGATAAATCTGCAGTGCCGGAAACATTAACGCCTGAGCAACAACAAGCGTTAGAGCAACAGCGTGAAATTTGGATCCGTGAACAATTTCAAAAGGCCAATCGATTTTTAGCCGAAAAAGGCATTATTCCGGGTAAGGTACTGGTCGATCAGAGTCGCTACCTTGCGCCTTATGTTGCTGTATGGAAAATGGAAACCTCTAAACCGGCTAAAAAAACCTACTGGGTTATTTCTGGTGACTTACCTACGGATGTGGTTGAAGTTGGCGCAGCGGCCAATCCCCGCGAAGTGCTACGTCATTTTTCACTCAATTGGCAATTAAAGGCTGAGAATCTCATTCGCTCGGGCGCTGTGCGCGATAAAACCCAAGCTAAATTTGCCAACTTATTGATTTCAAGAGCCCAGAGCTTATATCTGATGCAAAACGATGAGGCCTTATGGGCTTAGCCTATTGCTTTATATAACAAAAAAGACAGAAGCTTAGGCTTCTGTCTTTTTATGTAGGTTGGCAGTGATGCTGATCTCAATGGGTCTGCATTGCGTTAACAGCAAGCGTTAGCATCCACCATGTTATTATTCAGTCAAATAATAATAGCCAGCGTTTATCCAAGATAATAATAAGGCTTTAATCGCATCTTGCTCACACAGTAAGGTCAGTTGCTCAGCGCTTAAACAGCGAGCTTCGGCCAATTGACTCAATTGCTCTGGAGTCGCTTGTGGCAATGGGAAAATATCGCCGTTGGCAAACAGTCGCAACTGATTATCATGTTCAAGCAATAATACCTTTAAGCCACCAATGCGCTGCAGCGTTGCACCATCTGCGATGGCATCATCTAGTTCATCTTCAGTGAGTTCAGGCTCCATCTCGTTAATATCAAGATCAAAACGGCTTTGGCTAAGTAAGCGTCCAAGCACTGACTGATATTGACGCGGATCGGTTGCTAAATCAGCAACTAGTTGCATGATCCCCTGTTGCTGCTGCTCGCTTAAGATTGCGGCTGGTAAGGTTTCACTTTTTGACACAAAGCGCTGCTGGCCTAAATGGTTATCAAGCATATAGTCCGCGAGTTCACCTAACAATTCTTGCTGTGATGGCGCTCTAAAGCCCATGGAGTAGCTCATGGATGGCTCGAGGGTGAAACCACGATGCGGGAATCCTGGTGGAATGTATAAAATATCTCCAGGAGCCAACACTGTATCTATGATAGGCTCAAAATCTTCAATCAATGGGCTGTTGGCATCATTGTTGCGTTGTTGATATTGACCTAAAGGACCTACGGTCCAACGACGGCTGCCACTGCCTTGAATGATGAATACATCATAATTATCAATATGTGGACCAACCCCGCCGCCTGGCATAGCAAATGACACCATCAGATCGTCAAAGCGCCAATCAGGCAGGAAACGGAAACTGTCGCAAAACGGGTGAGTTTGCTCTGCAAAATGATTAACCGCTTGCACCAATAACTGCCAATTTTGCTCGCCTAACTGGCTAAAGTCAGTGATAGGACCTTGCTGTATGCGCCAATTGTCACCTTCGGTAAACACAAGTCGTGAGCTAATTTCTTCTTCCATCGCTAAACCAGCCAGTTCATCGGCCTCGATGGGATCAACAAAGTTAGTAAACCCTTGGCGAATGACCGTAGGTTGTTGTTGCCAGTATTGACTCAGGAAGTCAGCTTTATCGAGATGGAGTTGATACATAGATGGATTTACCAATACAAGAGGCCAAGAACTGGCACTGAAAAACATAAACGGCAACCCTAAGGTTGCCGCCAATGGGTTAGGACACTCTATTATAGCTCGTCAACAAATTGTGCTGCACGGCCAATATAGTTTGCGGGTGTCATCGCTTTTAATTCAACTTTAACCGCGTCAGGCAGATTTAAGCCATCGATAAATTGAGCCAGTTGCTCAGCATCAATACGCTTACCACGAGTCAACTCTTTCAGTTTTTCATATGGCTTCTCAATGCCATAACGACGCATTACTGTTTGTACTGGTTCAGCCAATACTTCCCAGTTATGGTCTAACTCGTTACGCAGGTTCGCTTCATTGACTTCAAGCTTGCTCATGCCTTTTAGCGTTGATTGATAAGCAATCAACGCATGGGCAATACCTACGCCTAAATTACGTAAGACAGTTGAGTCAGTTAAATCGCGTTGCCAGCGTGACAGCGGTAACTTAGCGGCTAAATGCTGCATAATGGCATTGGCGATACCTAAGTTACCTTCTGAGTTTTCAAAGTCGATTGGGTTAACTTTATGCGGCATGGTTGATGAGCCAATTTCACCAGCAATGGTTTTTTGCTTGAAGTGACCCAGAGCAATATAACCCCAAATATCGCGATCAAAGTCGATTAAGATGGTGTTAAAGCGCGCGATAGCATCAAACAACTCAGCAATGTAATCATGCGGCTCAATTTGAGTGGTATAAGCATTCCAATGCAAGCCTAAGCTGGTAACAAAGCGCTCTGACAGTTCATGCCAGTTTACTTCTGGGTATGCTGAAATGTGGGCGTTGTAGTTACCTACGGCACCATTAATTTTACCCATGATTTCAACGGCTTTAATTTGCTTCACTTGACGCTCTAACCGCACTGCCACGTTAGCCATTTCTTTGCCCAATGTCGATGGGGTCGCTGGCTGGCCATGGGTGCGCGACATTAATGGCACGTCACGATAGTCTTTGGCTAACTTCTTGATACCGACAACTAATTGTTGGCAATAAGGCAGAACAATTTGCTCGCGGGCTTCAGTTAACATTAAGCCGTGAGATAAGTTGTTAATGTCTTCAGAGGTACAAGCAAAGTGAACGAATTCGTCTATGGCGACTAATTCAGCGTTGCCTGCGATTTTTTCTTTAATGAAATATTCAACCGCTTTAACGTCATGGTTAGTCGTGGCTTCAATGGCTTTCACGCGCAGCGCATCAGCTTCATTAAAGTTATCTTTAATCGCATCTAACAGGGATAACGCGGTTTCACTGAACGGCGGAACTTCGGTGATTTCTGGGCAGCTTGATAACAGCTTTAACCAGTTGATTTCAACTTGAACACGGTATTTGGTCAAACCGAACTCGCTGAAAATCCCTCTAAGTGAGGCGGTTTTACTACCATAACGACCGTCTACAGGGGAGATAGCAGTTAGTGCGGATAGTTCCATGAAAAGCTCCTTGGTGAACCTAAATAAACATTAAAGGGAAAGAGATTGGGTTGCCGCATTAACCATCGCTTTGCGGGCAAATACTAGATGGCGACGTTTGCCACCTAGTTGTCGCCATAACACAGCGCTACGCATAGCTGACAAGAGTAGGGCACGAATTTTCTGTTGCACCAAGGGACGCTGCAGACAGTTAGGGTTACCTGTTATTTGTATTTTAGGCCCTAATTCGCTGATGATATCACTGTAAATCGAGGCTAAATTGGCAATAACCTGCTCATCAGTAATAGCAAAATGGTGAAGTTGTCTTCCGACTTGATTAATCCGCTCGGCCAACATGCCTAAGGCTTTTGGATTGCGGCTTAATTTTCGCTCTAATGCCAAAATGCCGATTAAATAGCGTGTAAGCTCGACATCTTTATTGCCTTGCTCACCTAATTGGCTCTGAATGAGCTGCATGCCACGGCGTTGAGAAAATTTATCGGGATAGACATCGGCCACCGACTCTGGGTTGGTGACCAAAATGCTGTTGAGGCTGGCGGCCAACATCTCTTTATCGGATTCACCGTGGCGAGATAAGTGTTGAACTTCTGCGACCGCTTGAAGCAGGCCCGCAAAGGCCTGAATACGTTCCATGATGGCGTCACTCACTGTGATTTATTCTTTAATTAACGCGTCAATAATGCCGCCACCAAGACAAACTTCGCCATCATAAAACACAGCAGATTGGCCTGGGGTAACGGCACTCACTGGGAGGTCGAAACGAACGCTAATGCGGCCTTCATCCAATATATGTACTTGGCAAGCCACATCTTGCTGGCGATAACGGGTCTTAACGCTAATACGCGCACCATCGCTAGGACCTTTGCTATCGACCCAATGCAGTTGGTTGACTTCCATACCAACAGACATCAGACGCGGATGTTCATGGCCTTGGCCTATGATTAACACATTGCGCTCAACATCTTTATCGACCACATACCAAGGGTCATCATTGCTGTTTTTCATGCCGCCAATGCCTAAGCCTTTACGCTGGCCTAAGGTGTGGTACATCAAGCCTTCATGGCGACCAATGACTTCGCCTTCTGGGGTTTCAATGTTGCCTGGTTGGGCTGGAAGGTAAGTCGCTAAAAAATCTTTAAACTTACGTTCACCAATAAAACAAATACCCGTACTGTCTTTCTTATTGGCAGTAATTAGGCCTTGTTCTTCAGCGATACGGCGTACTTCAGGCTTTTCCAATTCCCCCACAGGGAATAAGCTGCGAGCGACTTGCTGCTCGCTTAAGGTATATAGGAAATAGCTTTGATCTTTATTGCCATCAACACCACGCAACATCTGGGTATGACCTTGGCTATCATGGCGGCGCACATAGTGACCCATGGCAATATAATCGGCATCGAGAATATCATCAGCAAACTCTAAGAATGCTTTAAATTTGATTTCTTTATTGCACATGATATCGGGATTAGGCGTACGACCCGCCTTGTATTCTTGAAGAAAATATTCAAAAACATTGTCCCAATATTCAGCGGCAAAGTTGACGGTATGAAGCTTAATACCAAGTTTGTCACACACGGCCTGCGCATCTTTAAGATCGTCAGTGGCGGCGCAATAGTCATCGGTGTCGTCTTCTTCCCAGTTCTTCATAAACAGGCCTTCGACATCATAACCCTGTTGCTGCAGAAGATAGGCAGATACCGATGAGTCAACACCGCCGGACATACCGACAATGACTTTAAGGGGTTTTGTTGAAGTGCTTTCTGTCATGAAATCAAACCTGAAAAATAAATCAATAAACAAAGTTTAGTGGCATTAATCTTAGCGCTAGTGCTTACGTTTACGGTGAAACTTAAGCCTTATTGACTGGCGCAAATGAGTGGTTAAAGCCAATAAAAACGGTGGCATATTCTAGCATGCTTTGCTGGCAACGGCTATTGCGAGCTGTTCTGATATCCGAGCTCAGTGTTCGGGCAATATCTTTGGCGCTAAGTGTTGGCTGTTAAACATGATGTGGACATAAGGGTTAGATTAAGTCATCACAGTTAAGGAGCGATAAGTCGATGTGTTGCCCTTGGCGAAAATCATCGATGGATTTGAGTACTAAGGGACTACGCAGCTTATCCTTAAGTGCCACTATGCTGGCATAATCAAGCCAATGGGCGGCGCGAATTTGTGAGTCTTGCGGCGCAGGCACTGTCATCTCAGTGAGTTCAAGCGCAAAAGTAAAGCGCAAAAAAGCAAGTTCAGGACTGGCACTGAACTGATAAATACCGACTAAATGACTTGGACTAATCTTAAGCCCCGTTTCTTCAAACACTTCGCGGCAACAGGCCTGCTCTAGATTCTCATGAGCTTCAAGGTGGCCTGCGGGTTGATTAAATCGCTGCTCGCCATCAATTATTTCTTCTACGACTAAATAGTGCTGCTGGCAATAAATGACGCAGGCAACCGTCACATTGGGGCGATAGCGTTCTGTCATGAGTTAACCTTTAACGTTGGCATTAATGTTAATGCCCACATCAGTGTCGTTATGAGTTAAGACGCGAAATTCGCCGTTAGCTAAATCCTGTAAATGATATTCACCAATGGCAGCTCGAATCAGCCTTAATGTCGGGAACCCTACATGTGCCGTCATACGGCGGACTTGGCGGTTGCGACCTTCACAAATTTTAATTTCCAGCCATCGAGTGGGGATGGCTTTGCGCTCTCTCACCGCGGGTGTTCTTGGCCAGATATTAGGTTCTGCTATCAGCTTAACTTTGGCAGGTAAGGTCATGCCATCTTTAAGTTCAACGCCCTGACACAAAGCGTTAATCGCATCATCAGTAGGTTCACCTTCAACCTGTACCCAATAAGTTTTCCATGTTTTTTTATTGGGTTGGGTGAGTTTTGCCTGTAGTAGCCCATCATTGGTGAGTAATAATAAGCCTTCACTGTCTCTATCGAGTCGCCCAGCCGCATAGACATCAGCAATATCAATATAATCTTTTAATGTTTTTCGGCCGTTTTCATCGGTAAATTGGCAAAGTACATCAAAGGGTTTATTGAATAACACTATGATGGGATTGGCCGCCCGTGGCCGCCGCGGTTTTTTAGCCGTAGCGCGCGCTTTACCCGCGCTTGTTGTCGTCAAGGATCGTTTAGTCGACTGAGTTGCGGGCTTATTGATGCGTTTTTTCCAAGAGTTTGAGACTGTCACTGCGATTTATCGTCATTCGGTTTGTTAATAGTTTACTTGTGATTGATGATGAGTGGAATTTGAATCTTGCCTTGAATGCTCTATGATGTGGGCTGTAATTGTGACTTTAGTTGATATTTAATGTTTTTTGTGAAGTAACGTTGGGCGGTTGGTTGGCAATGAGTGTCAAACGTAAAGAAAGCTAACAAGTGCTTTATGTGGCCGCCCTCAGGAAATCATTATAATAAAGTAGGACGTAAAATGGACGTAACAAGACCGACAATCATCTATACCCAGACCGATGAAGCTCCAGCATTAGCGACATATTCATTACTCCCGATTATTCAATCGTTTGCTCATAAAGCCGGTGTTCACATTGAGACTCGCGATATTTCCTTATCTGGTCGGATTATTGCTAATTTTGCTGAGTATTTATCGCCAGAGCAGCAAATCCCTGATGATTTAGCCCTGTTAGGAGAATTAGCGACGTTACCGCAAGCCAATATCATCAAGCTGCCCAACATCAGTGCTTCTGAACCACAATTAAAAGCCTGCATTAAAGAATTACAACAACAAGGCTATCCATTACCTGATTATCCTGATGATCCGCAAGATGCCAAGCAACAAGCCATCAAGATAACCTATGACAAGATTAAAGGCAGTGCGGTTAATCCCGTATTGCGTGAAGGCAATTCTGATCGCCGCGCGCCTTTGTCTGTAAAAAATTATGCGCGCAAACATCCGCATAGCATGGGCGCATGGCAATCAACATCCGCGACTCATGTGGCTCATATGCAGTCTGGCGATTTTTATGGCAGTGAGCAATCAGTCACTCTTGCCAAGGATGATTCAGTTTCAATTATTTTTGAACACCAAGGCAAGCAGCAACCCTTGCGTGCGCCAGTAAAGGTGCTTGCTGGCGAAATCATTGATGCCGCGGTGATGAGTAAGCGTGAGTTAATCGCGTTTTATCAGCAAGAAATCGCCAAGGCTAAAGAGCAAGATGTGTTGTTATCTTTGCATCTTAAAGCGACCATGATGAAAGTATCTGACCCAATATTCTTTGGTCATGCGGTGTCGGTATTTTATCAAGAGGTACTGACCAAGTACGCCGGTGTGATTGAGCAGCTTGGCGTTGATGTTAACAACGGCATTGGTGACTTATATAGCAAGTTAGAAACCTTAGACACAGAAACCAAAAACGCTATTTTGACCGATTTAGCTGAGGTTTATCGCAAGCAGCCTGCGCTTGCTATGGTTAATTCCGATAAAGGTATTACCAACTTGCATGTACCTAGTGATGTGATTATCGATGCCTCTATGCCAGCGATGATCCGCACTTCTGGTCAAATGTGGGGCCCTGATGGTCAACCAAAAGACACTAAAGCTATGGTCCCAGATCGCTGTTATGCCGGTGTTTATCAAGCCACCATAGATTTTTGTAAGCAGCATGGCGCCTTTGATCCTCGTACTATGGGCAGTGTGCCAAACGTGGGCTTAATGGCACAAAAAGCGGAAGAATATGGTAGCCATGATAAAACCTTTGAAATGCAATCCGCGGGTGTGGTTAAAGTGATTGATAGTCAAGGGCAAGTGCTTATGCAACATAGTGTTGACACTGGTGATGTATGGCGCATGTGTCAGGTAAAAGACGCTCCTATTCGAGATTGGGTAAAACTTGCGGTTAACCGTGCGCGCTTGTCACAAACTCCCGCGATTTTCTGGTTAGACAGTGAACGTGCTCATGATAGTCAGTTGATTGTAAAGGTTGAGAAATACCTTAAAGAGCACGACACCAAAGGGCTAGATATCAAAATTCTAGCGCCAGTGGCGGCGACTTTGCAGACCTTAGCACGAATTAGAGAGGGTTTAGACACCATTTCAGTGACTGGCAACGTGTTACGTGACTATCTCACCGATTTGTTCCCCATTTTAGAACTAGGCACCAGTGCTAAAATGCTGTCTATTGTGCCGTTAATGAATGGTGGCGGTCTGTTTGAAACTGGTGCTGGTGGCAGCGCGCCTAAACATGTTGAGCAGTTAGTGCAAGACAACCATTTACGCTGGGATTCGCTCGGGGAGTTTTTAGCGTTAGCAGCCTCATTAGAGCATTTAGGTCAAACCACAGATAACCCTTCGGCGCTGATTATGGCAAAAGCGCTCGACATAGCTATCGGCCGTTTCCTTGAACAAAATAAGTCACCTACGCGCAGAGTCGGTGATATTGATAATCGCGGCAGTCATTTTTATCTTGCTATGTATTGGGCGCAGGCCATGGCTCAACAAACGGATGATACTGATTTAGCCAGTGATTTTAATGTGTTAAGCCAAGCGTTAGTGGATAATGAAGTGGCGATTGTTGAGCAGCTTAATAGTGTTCAGGGCAAAACCGTAGATTTAGGGGGTTATTATCGTCTTGATGATAATAAAGCCAATGCTGTGATGCGCCCTAGTGCTATTCTCAATCAACTATTATCTATTTGATTGATTTAAAATAATAAAAAAGGCAGGAATAACCTGCCTTTTTTATCTGTTCATTCCTCAGTGAAGAGGAAGCACCTATGCTTATAATACAGGTGATATTGCTGAAGCATGCATGCCTTTTGGGCCTTGCTCCACTTCAAACTCAACCGGTTGGCCTGCTTTTAGAGTTCTATAGCCTTCCATAGTGATTGTTGAGTAATGCGCAAATACATCTTCACCGCCTGCGTCCGGACAAATAAACCCGAATCCTTTGGCGTTGTTGAACCATTTAACAGTTCCGCTAGCCATACTTCCACTTCCTTCTATTGTCTACTTCCCAGTAAAATAGTAAAACCTAGTAAGCGGTTCCTTTTTCTCCGCCTAAGTAACAGAATGAAAGCAGGCCTGTTGGATGTCAAGCAAAAGTTAACAATTGGGTAACAACTGTTTTATTTCTATTTATCAATTGGTCGCAACCAATTTTAGAGGCTAATATTGCAATATGGGAAAAGTTGGAAATATTGAAAAGCTTCAGGAACTTCAAATAGCTGAAGTTACACCACCTTCTATGTATTTGGTGATCCTGAATAATGATGATTACACTCCAATGGATTTTGTCATTGAGGTGTTGAAGTTGTTTTTTAACCTAACTGATGAAAAAGCGACAGACATTATGCTGACAGTTCATCATCAAGGGAAAGCTGTCTGTGGTATGTATCCTTTTGATATTGCGGAGACTAAAGTGATGCAAGTAAATCAATTTGCCAGAGAGAATGATCATCCGTTACTGTGTTCTTTTGAGAAAGCGTAAATCTGGTAGTCAACCGCACAAGTCTTGGCATTTTTTAGGGGGTGCGTATGCTGAACAAAGATCTTGAAGTCACCTTAAACCTGGCGTTTCAGCAAGCCAGAGATGCGCGTCATGAGTATATGACCGTAGAACATTTGTTGCTGGCATTAATTGATAATCCAGCTGCTCAAGAAGCTTTAGTCGCTTGTGGTGCTAAGCTTGATAAGTTGCGTCTTGATGTAGAGCAATTTATCCAACAAACCACTCCTCTGATCCCGCAATCAGATGCAGAAGGGCGCGAAACTCAACCAACGCTCGGTTTTCAGCGGGTACTGCAACGTGCAGTATTTCATGTGCAATCTTCTGGTCGACAAGAAGTGACTGGTGCTAACGTATTAGTCGCCATTTTTTCTGAACAAGAATCACAAGCCGTTTATCTTTTACGTCGCAGCGATATCAGTCGTCTGGATGTAGTCAATTTCCTCTCTCATGGCTTTAACAAGCAAGATGAAAACATGAATTTTGATGAAGAACCAGCCAGTGAAGAAAAATCGGAAGAGTCTGAAGATAACAGTATGTTGTCGCAGTTTGCTAGCAATCTGAATGCAGCGGTGTTAGCGGGTAGTATCGATCCCTTGATTGGTCGCGATCTGGAGATTGAACGCACGATTCAAATTTTATGCCGCCGCCGTAAAAATAATCCACTGTTAGTGGGTGAAGCCGGAGTGGGTAAAACGGCGATTGCTGAGGGCTTGGCGTATCAGATAGTCAATAAGAACGTGCCAGATATTATGGCAAAGGCTACTGTGTATTCGCTAGATCTTGGTGCGTTACTCGCGGGTACCAAGTACCGCGGTGATTTTGAAAAACGCTTTAAAAGTTTATTAAAAGAATTAATGGCTGATAAACATGCCATTTTATTTATCGATGAAATTCATACCATTATAGGTGCAGGAGCCGCATCTGGTGGCGTAATGGATGCCTCTAATTTACTTAAACCGTTGTTATCGGGTGGTAAACTTCGCTGTATGGGCTCGACCACTTTTCAGGAATATCAAAGTATTTTTGAAAAGGATAGGGCTCTGGCTAGACGCTTCCAAAAAATTGATGTTAATGAACCAAGCATTAGTGAAACCACGCGGATTTTACAAGGCCTTAAAAGTAAGTATGAAGAGCATCATGGTGTGCGTTATACCCACGCCGCGTTGGTGAGTGCCGCTACCTTATCAGCTAAGCATATTAATGACCGTCATTTACCGGATAAAGCCATTGATGTGATAGATGAAGCGGGCGCTAGAATGGTGATGCTGCCATTGAGTAAACGTAAGAAGACGATTGGACAGGCCGAGATTGAATATATAATTTCGCGCATGGCCAGAATTCCTGAAAAATCGGTTTCAATGTCTGATAAAGAAATGCTGAAGAATCTTGAGCGAAATCTCAAGATGGTAGTATTTGGTCAAGATAAGGCGATTGAAACGTTAAGTGCTTCTATTCGTCTCTCTCGCAGCGGTTTAGGACACGAAAATAAACCTGTCGGCAGCTTTTTATTTGCCGGTCCCACAGGCGTTGGTAAGACGGAAGTCACCAATCAGTTAGGCAAGTGCTTAAATCTGAAGGTTATCCGTTTTGATATGTCAGAATATATGGAATCCCATGCGGTATCACGCTTGATAGGTGCGCCTCCTGGTTATGTTGGCTTTGATCAAGGTGGTTTGCTTACTGATGCCGTGATCAAGAGTCCTCATTGTGTGATTTTGCTCGATGAAATTGAAAAGGCTCACCCGGATATTTATAACCTGCTATTACAGGTAATGGATCACGGTAAACTGACTGATAATAACGGTCGCAAAGCTGATTTTAGGCATGTGACAGTCGTCATGACCACTAACGCAGGCGTGCACGAAACCATTCGTAAATCCATTGGTTTCCAGCAACAAGATCACACTTTAGATGCGATGACTGAAATTAACCGGGTCTTTTCACCGGAATTTAGAAATAGACTTGATGCGATAGTGTGGTTTAACCATCTCGATATGGCCATCATAGCTAAAGTCGTTGATAAGTTTTTAGTGGAGTTGCAAGCACAGCTTGATGATAAACGTGTGACACTGGAAGTAACCGATGAAGCCAGAACTCTGTTAGCTGAAAAGGGATACGATAAGACCATGGGAGCTCGTCCAATGGCTCGTGTGGTCACTGAATTAATCAAGCGCCCATTAGCGGATGAGATTTTATTCGGTTCATTAGAGACCGGTGGCACCGCGTTTGTAGATGCCATCAATGGTGAGATTGTAGTAAAAGTCGAAGCCTTAGTCCCAGCATAAGATTTAGCATATGTCCCTGTATGGGCAATAGTTAGTTCACGAGTAAATACCTAGCTAATATTATAGGTAATAAAAAAGGTCGCTTCGGCGACCTTTTTTTATGACAGCGTATTTTAACAACTGTTTTACCAACCTGCTGATGCAATAAAAAAACCCGGTTTTACCGGGTTTAACAATACGATATTTCGCAGGCGTGGCGTAGAAATTAACGTGCGCGGAAGACGATACGACCTTTGCTCAGATCATATGGAGTCAACTGAACGGTAACTTTGTCGCCGGTCAGGATGCGGATGTAGTTTTTGCGCATTTTGCCTGAAATGTGTGCGGTCACAACATGACCATTTTCCAGTTCTACGCGGAACATTGTATTTGGCAAGGTCTCCAAAATGGTGCCTTGCATCTCAATGTTGTCTTCTTTCGCCATTAATTAATTGTCCCATAGCCTTCGAATATTAAAAACGGGCGTATCATGCCGCAAAAAGCCGCTGCTGTAAAGCGCTGCGTGAGCAGGAGAAGCCACTTGTGGCTCTCGTCGGAACATCAGATTTCTGCCGACGTCACCCATCCCTGTGTTGTCAGTATTTCATACGGACGGAATTGGCGTTTATAGCACATTTTGCGGTTAGCATCTATCTGGTAACCCAAATAAACGTAATCTTTTGCTAACTGTTTGGCCATGGCTAACTGTTTTAATATTAATAAATTTCCTGGAGATAAGGCTTCATAATCTGGATCGAAGTAGCTGTAAACCGCTGATAAACTATTCATAGTGCAATCAGTCACTGCAACCCCTATTAATTTGTCACCGTCATAGAGTTCAATGTATAACTGCTCTAACCAATTGCATATTAAAAAATCCTGATATTGCTCCAGGCTTGGAGGGAACATGGCACCATCTGCATGGCGTAAGCGGATGTATTTTTCATAGAGTGAATAATGATCATCACAAGGGGTATGCTTGATTTGCCAACTAAGGTCACTGCCTTTACGGACATTACGTTTCTGCCTCGATGATGGCGTAAATTGTTGACTATTTATTCGTATGGGTTGGCATGCGGAGCATTGAGGGCACCTTGGTTGATAGATAGATTGACCGCTGCGCCTAAAGCCTAGCGCCATCAAACGTTCATACAATTGTGGGGTGACAGACTGCTGGATAACTAATAATTGCTCTTGTTGGCTCGCTAGGTAGCTGCAGGGAAAGATTTGGCTTATGCCTATGGCAACTGTCATGGTTTCAGAGTTCAAGAGTAATCTCCTGCGGTTGCCAGCATTCTGCAGATATAGTGGTTTGCCTTAATCTATAAAGTTGCTGCAAGAATTCGGAGCGTTTAATCGTTCTTGCCCCTAAGGATTGCAGATGCGGGTTCATTACTTGCGCATCTATTAATTGGCAGTTAAAGCGCAATAGATGTTGTTGCAGTATGATTAAAGCGGCTTTTGAGGCGTTGGTTTCAGTATGAAACATAGATTCACCACAAAAAACTTGCCCGATATTAATCCCATAAAGACCACCAATTAATCTGTCTTGCTGCCAGACCTCAAATGAATGTGCACGTCCTTGATGATGCAATTGCTCATAAGCTGAAATAATCTGCTCACTTATCCAAGTTCCAGCCTGTTTAGCTCTTGGGGCTGCGCATGCGTTGATGACATCACTGAAGCTATGGTTGATGGTAAAACGCCAGGATTGTTTTTTGAGGGATTTTTTTAAACTGGCACTGATATGTATCTCGCCGGGGATAAAAATGGCTCTGGGATCGGGAGACCACCACAGGATAGGATCATCTTGATTGAACCAAGGGAAAATGCCATGGTAATAGGCGCTAAGTAAACGTTGGCAACTTAAATCTCCTCCGATAGCAAGCAAACCATTAGGTTCAGTTAATGCCCGCTCTGGAGAAGGGAAAGAGCTTAATTGATGATCAAGATAAGACAGGGTGTTCACTATTAGGTCTGCGAGCCTTGGTGACTTTATTATAAATTAGCGGAAATTAGCTTATGTTGAAACCTAGAATGTTCATTCTTTTAGTTTTATGGATGAGTTTTGCAGCATTTGGGCAAAGTGTGTACCAAAGGGATCAAGCTCTCCCAGTCAATAAAGTTGTTTACGGTGATATTCAATCTAAACGATTGATAACGCAAAGTGAGCTGGTGGAAGATAGTCACTTAGGGTGGAAAACCTTTGGTGGCGCGTTATTAGGTGGTGTTATTGGTCATCAATTTGGCGGTGGTAGCGGTCAAGATGTGGCGACTGTGTTAGGTGCATTAATTGGTGGTGGTTTAGCCAATCAGCAAAATCAGGCCTTTACGGTCTCTTATCAGCTAATTGAATTACTTATTAAGCAAGATGATGGCCAAGAAGTGATGGTCATTCAGACTCCTGACCCGGCGATGCCATTGGCTACTGGTGATAGAGTGAGAGTCGTGTATTTTCCATCCTCTGTGCGTGTAGATATCGCAATGTAATATGCACTTAGCCAAGAGAATAATCTTGCATGGAGGCCATTGATGCTGGCTATATTAATGGTTTCTTTCTTTGAAACCTGGGTCCTAGGCGATTGTGTATTTATGGATAGCGGCATTTTTCAGTCACACATTCAATAGTGGCAAGTGCAGGCTTGGCTGATGAATAATGAAACCTAGGCGTTTTATTAGTACAATAGGCTTAATGTTATTAAGGTTTATCACTATGAATCGTCAAGAGTTACTGGATTACTTACAAGACTTCCTTAGCATCAGCAATTATCAAGATTACGCGCCTAACGGTTTGCAAATCGAGGGTAAAGCGACAATCTCAAAAATCGTTACTGGTGTGACAGCATGCCAAGCGTTAATTGACGCAGCGATTGCTGAAAAGGCCGATGCGATTTTGGTCCACCATGGTTTTTTTTGGAAAGGCGAAGACCCGTGTATTGTTGGCATAAAACAAAAGCGTATACAAGGTCTGTTAAATAACAATATCAATTTATTAGCTTATCATTTGCCATTAGATGGTCATGCCACTTTGGGTAACAATGCAAGACTTGGGCAAGTGTTAGGTTTAACTAATATGGCGGCAATTAGTGGTGTTGCTCAGGGATTAGTGTGGAAAGGTGAATTGCCAAGTGCAATGTCTGCGGTCGCCTTTGGTGAGCATATTAGCGAGCGGTTAGCTAGAGCACCACTTGTGCTTGGCGATCATCAAAAAGCGATGAAAACTGTCGCTTGGTGCACTGGCGGCGCGCAAGATTATATTGATATCGCGGCACGTTTTGGCGTTGATGCATTCATCAGTGGTGAAGCATCAGAGCGCACCTTCCACACCGCCAATGAGCTCGATATCGTCTATTTTGGTGCGGGCCATCATGCCACTGAGCGTTATGGCATTGAGGCCTTAGGCGAGCATTTAGCCGCTACCTTTGGTCTTGAACATGTCTTTATTGATATCAACAACCCAGTCTAATCCATAGGCTTTCATTGCGATTGTCAGTCAGTTTGGCACTGGCTATGACCTTGATGATAGCAACTCGGTTGGCGAGGGCAGACATTACCCCTGGAACAGATTAATTTTGCAGAGGTATTTATGCCCCTTTCTATCCAGTTAATATTGAGTATCTTAGCCACTGAGGTGAGTTTGCGTTTGATGTTGGCAGGTATGGCACTCTCGCCACCACGTTCAACACATAAGCGCTGTAATTCTGCGGCCATCTCTTGGCTATCACCCGATTGCGCATCGATGGCTGGATTCAAATCAATGCCAGCGCACAATACGTGCTGATTTCCCACCATGTCTTGTACCCGTAATGACTCACAGCAATAAATTCTTGGTTTATCATCAACATTTAAAATAGAAATTTGGGCGCTTGAGCCTTTAGCTTCAGCGTTAATCATTCTAAACACTGCCCAGTGTTGGCAAGGATCGGCAACCTCTCGCATATTACCCCAAGGGAGCGGGATCCCATTGCCACGATACACAGCTTTTAATTTCCCAGGTGCATAAGCATCAAAATAATGCCAGTGAGGGTAAGGTGAGGCCACCGTCATTCGCCGCATGGCAACAGACGCTGAAACACCGATTTTTTCATGGATATTAATTTCATAGCCATGACGGTCTAGTAACTGGCGATAGGGTACTTTCGGGCATAATAATGCGCCAGCAAAGAAGCTCGATTCAAAATCTCGCCATGCTTGTAAAATGTCTTGAGCGTTAGGAGTCAATGAGGTTTGGCTATCATCATCTTCAAGTAAGTGGTTACGGCCTACATATAATACGCTTGGACTCGATTCATTGTTATGTAGCACTCTATGACCAATATGTACGGCTAAATCGTATTTAAGACGGGTTGGAAACTGTTTTAATAAAGGATTGATACATAAGGTATGAGGCGGATCAAAATAAGAGGTCATTATCTGTTGTGACCGTAGGCCTAACTCTTTGCCTAATGACTGCGAGGCATGTTCAATCCAACGAATGTTAAGTCCTTGGGCGATACAGAGCGAAAATAACTCATCAACACTTAATCCTAAATTTTTAAGTCCTATGGATTCAGCCGCTCTTTCAATATCAGGAAAGTGATTTTGATTGTGCTCTTGATGTGCACGAATTAATAGATGTGCAAATTGGCGCCCACTAATACCTGTCTGCGATAACATTTCTGGAATAGCGATTTGTAGAATGTCTTGTGAAAATAAAAAACTAGGCTCTAATGCCATGCCTGTAATACCACCTTTGCGACCCTTGTTAGGCGTGATGTCGCTGGTTTGCGGCATATCATCTAAAAACCAATGGATATCTTTTTGAAAGACGGTGGCTATCACTTCAAGCATAGCGTTGCTAGGTACTCGTTTACCGCGCTCAATCATAGACAGATAAGACACCGAAGGAGCTGCATTGGGGTTAACGCGGATACAGCGAGATGATAAGTCCTCTATGGTCAGGTGATTGCGCTTACGTAAGTTTCGAATTTTAGTTCCTAAGAAATGTGACTGACGAATCAAGCTGGTAGATGTCTTCATTTGTAAAATTCACATTGTAAAATTTTTATTGTGAAATTGTAGCGAAATTTGGCGTAGACTTCAAATTAAGCAAGCAAAAGCTCGTGTAACAATAAAATCTGGCAACTTAAGGTGAGGATATGGTCATGATAACAACAATAACTTCAGAACAAACGCAATCAAGAGTTTCATCGCGCAGCGGTCAAGCCATGTCGGTAACCCCGCAGGATAAACTTGCTCAAGCTAAGGCTTTTTTAGATGTTCATTGTCCATTAACTCGCTCAAGTCATCAGCAGGTCGTTAGCTACTTAGTTTACTATCAACACCTGTTAGCTTGTTTTGCAGACGGTAGTCACTGTGGTTTAGTCGCGCCGCAACAATTTGTAGCATTATGCGGTCATAAAGAAGCGCCTAGTGCGATTTTATTAAAGACTGGTGCCGTGCATGTTGAATTAAGTTTTGATAGTGCAGGCTTAGTGGGACAGAGCGATCTTGCTAACATCGAAGATATTCAGCTACAAACTCGAGTCGGTGAGGGCTGTGATATTTGGGTGAGCTTATTACATGGACAAACTCAGACCAAAGGTATTAAGCAGAGTGCCAAGCAATACACGGCCAAAGATGGCGAAGATTATTGTTTGCTATAACAGCTAATTTTCTTAAACATGGATGTTTGCCAGAAACTCATGGTTTAAGAGACGAAAAAATGCCAGTCGTGATGACTGGCATTGTTGTGTTTTACATTAGGATGTTAAACAGTTAGCGTTAAAGTCTATGTAAAAGCCTTGATTGGCTTTACTTCACTTTCATGCCAGCTTCTGCGCCTTCATGGGGCTCTAAGATCCATAAATCTTGGCCACCTGGGCCTGCGGCCAACACCATGCCTTCAGATAAACCAAAGCGCATTTTTCTTGGTGCTAAGTTGGCGACCATGACGGTCAGCTTGCCTTCAAGATCTTCTGGAGCATAAGCGGATTTAATGCCAGCAAATACTTGGCGAACTTCACCACCAATATCTAACTGTAAACGCAGTAATTTATCAGCTTCAGCGACATGTTCAGCTTTGACAATGCGCGCAATGCGTAAATCAACCTTGGCAAACTCATCAAAACTGATGGTTGGCGCAATCGGAACATCAATCAACGGACCGGTGGCTGGTGCCTGTGGCTGTAAGTTTTCTTGTGAGGCTTCAACCATAGCTGCGACTTTTTCAAGATCAACGCGCTGCATCATAGCTTTAAAAGTCTTAATTTCATGACCCGCTAAGTCGGCATTAAGGTTATCCCAACGCAGTTCAAGGTTCATAAAGTCCGCAACGTCAGCCGCTAAGCGTGGTAATACTGGCTTGAGATAAGTCACTAAGATACGGAACAAGTTCAGTGCATTAGAACAAACTTGATGAGCTTGTTGCTGCTGATCCTCTTGCTTGACTAATTGCCACGGCGCTGCATCGGCAACATAAGCATTGGCTATGTCAGCTAATGCCATGATTTCACGCATGGCTTTACCGTACTCACGACCTTCATAGAATTCGGCAATAGTTTCTTGTTTAGCTAAAAACTCATTGGTGAGTGACATATCGCTGATGGCGGCTAATTTGCTATCAAAGCGCTTAGTGACAAAGCCTGCGGTACGAGAGGCTAAGTTAACTAGTTTACCCACTAGATCTGAATTGACACGCTGGGCAAAATCTTCAAGATTTAAATCAAGGTCATCGATGCGATTAGACAGTTTTGCAGCGTAGTAATAACGCAAAAACTCGGGGTCTAAATGATCTAAATAAGTACGTGCCTTAATAAAGGTGCCCTTAGATTTAGACATTTTAGCGCCGTTAACTGTGACATAACCATGAGCGAATACACTGTTAGGCTTACGTAAGCCAGCGCCTTCTAACATGGCAGGCCAGAATAAGCTGTGGAAGTAAACAATGTCTTTACCGATGAAATGATACACTTCAGCCGTTGAATCTTTTGCCCAAAAGTCATCAAAGTTTATGTCGTTACGTTTATTACAGTAGTTTTTGAATGAGCCCATGTAGCCTATTGGGGCATCCAACCACACATAAAAATACTTGCCTGGCGCATCTGGGATTTCAAAGCCGAAATAAGGCGCATCACGAGTGATGTCCCATTGTTGTAATCCTTGCTCAAACCATTCGTTGAGCTTATTGGCCATTTCAGTTTGCAGTGAACCTGAGTGAGTCCATTCTTTCAACATGTCTTCAAAGGCTGGCAAGTCAAAGAAGAAATGTTCCGTCTCTTTAAGGACAGGAGTCGCACCTGAAACCACTGACTTAGGGTTGATCATTTCAGTCGGGTTATAAGTGGCGCCACAAACTTCACAGTTATCGCCATACTGATCTTCTGCGCGACACTTAGGGCAAGTACCCTTAACAAAGCGGTCTGGCAGGAACATCAATTTTTCGGGATCAAATAACTGAGAAATGGTGCGACTTTTGATATAACCATTGTCACGCAGCTTAATATAGATTTCACTGGCTAATTCACGGTTCTCAGGGCTATGAGTGCTGTGATAGTTATCAAAAGCGATATTAAAATCAGCAAAATCTTGCATGTGTTCTTGTTGAACTTGAGCAATCATTTCTTCAGGCTCAATACCCAGTTGTTGAGCTTTGAGCATAATTGGCGTGCCATGGGCATCGTCAGCACAAATATAATGACACTCATGGCCGCGCATTTTTTGGAAACGAGACCAAATATCGGTCTGAACATATTCCAGCATATGACCTAAGTGAATTGGACCATTGGCATAAGGTAATGCACTGGTCACTAGAATCTTACGGGTTGAATTTGCCATCTTGTCTTAAAACTCAGCTTATCAGGACTTAATGAGGTAGATACTAACCGAACTACAGCATATTTTCATCAAGACAAACGCTAACTGGGGTATTTCTACACTAATGTTTTTGCCAATATCTGATACACTTGGCCAAATTTATTGGAAATTTAGTTTAGGTTGATAGCATTTGCGGTCTAATTGACCAAACATGATGCATGACAACCCGCCATTGGGATCACTAGATGTCTGTTACATTACCGGATTTTCGTATTGCTGAACCCTTGCTCTCGCAAGTTCTCATGATTCTTGACCAACAAATTGACCCTTATCTTAATCAAGGTTTTGTGGCGGCTAACATGGTCACGCGTCTTGCTTTAGCAGGGAAAAGATTACAGTTGGGCTTAGTCTACCGTTATCCTTGTCAAAGCAGTTATCAGCAACGCGTGATGAGTTTAACTAAGGCGTTAGCTGTACTGGATGAAATCGATGAAGTGGAATGTGAGATTGATTTCCAAGTGCCAGCCTATGCTCAGGCGCCAGATTCCAGTTTAAAACAGATAAAGCAAATTATTGCAGTAGCTTCAGGCAAAGGTGGCGTTGGTAAATCGACGACAGCCGTTAACTTGGCCTTAGCCTTAGCCAGTGAAGGCGCTAAGGTCGGGATTTTGGATGCCGATATTTATGGGCCATCTATTCCGCTCATGCTTGGCGTGACCTCCTTTAGACCGCAGTCTGCCGATGGTAAATCGATGACGGCGGCAACGGCGCATGGCATTACGGCGCAGTCGATAGGCTTTATGCTGGTGGACGACCAAGCGGCCGTGTGGCGTGGTCCGATGGCAGCAGGAGCGTTAATTCAATTAGTGAATGATACCTTATGGCCTGAGTTAGACTACTTGGTCATAGATTTACCACCAGGAACGGGTGATATTCAGTTAACATTATCGCAAAAGGTGCCAGTGAGTGGCGCCGTGGTGGTGACCACCCCACAAGATGTTGCCTTAATGGATGCCAAAAAAGGCATCACTATGTTTCAAAAGGTGAATATTCCAGTATTAGGGGTAGTGGAAAATATGAGTTTCCACGTTTGCTCTGAATGTGGTCACAAAGATCATCCATTCGGCGCCGACGGCGGCAGTGAGATAGCTAAGCGCTATAACTTACCGTTGCTAGGATCTATGCCACTACAGCTAACGTTAAGAGAATCCATGGACAAAGGCACACCAATTATGGTGGCTAACCCTGACAGTGATGTCGCCGGAATTTACCGGGAAATCGCCCGCAAAGTGGGGGCGAGCCTTGCGACATTGCAACGTCAAGCGCAGGTTTCAATCAGTGTTGAAGATGATGAGTAAAGGGTAAAGTATGAATTCGTCGCAGTGTGTCATTATCGCAATTGCTGGGGCATCAGCCTCTGGTAAGAGTCTTATTGCCAATACCATTTATAAAGAGTTATGTCGTGACTTAGGCACCGATCAAATCGGTGTGATCAATGAAGATGCTTATTATCGTGATCAAGGTCATTTGTCGATGGACCAGCGCGTAAAGACCAACTATGACCATCCTAAAGCGTTAGATCATGAATTATTGTGTCAACACTTAACCGCGCTTAAAGCGGGTCAAGCCGTCGATGTTCCTGTGTATTCTTACACTGAGCATACACGTTTACCGCAAGTGATGACCATGACCCCTAAAAAGGTCATTATTTTGGAAGGTATTTTATTACTGACTGACCCATGTCTGCGTCAACTGATGGATGCGAGTGTATTTATGGATACTCCGCTGGATATTTGTTTCTTACGTCGCTTAACTCGCGATGTTGAAGAACGTGGCCGTACGATGGAATCTGTCATTGACCAATACAAAAAGACAGTACGTCCAATGTTTTTACAGTTTATTGAACCTTCAAAGCAATATGCCGATATTATCGTTCCTCGTGGCGGTAAAAACCGTATTGCAACCGACATTTTAAAGGCCAGAATTCAGCATTTATTGGCCCGATAACGACAATCCCTTTGGGAGTGAAAGGCATTATGCGTTTGACCGATATCGAAATTGAACAGGCTTTAGATAATGGTGACATTATTATTGAGCCAAGACCTGCAGCGGATGCAATAAGTGGCGTCAGTGTGGATGTGCGCCTTGGTCATTCGTTTCGAGTATTTAACGCTCATAACGCGCCTTTTATTGATTTAAGTGGTCCGCGCGCTGAGGTTCAGCAAGCTATGGATAGAGTCATGAGCGATCCCATTGATATTGCTCCTGATGCTGCTTTTTTCTTACACCCTGGAGAATTGGCTTTAGCTGTGACTCATGAAAGTGTGACATTGCCTGCGGATATTCTTGGTTGGCTGGATGGTCGTTCATCGTTAGCTCGTTTAGGTTTAATGGTGCATGTGACTGCGCATCGTATTGATCCCGGTTGGTCTGGCAAGATAGTGTTGGAATTCTTTAATTCAGGTAAATTGCCGTTGGCGTTACGCCCTAACATGGTGATAGGTGCGCTTAATTTTGAGCGTTTGAATCATGCTGTGGCTCGTCCTTATAATCAGCGCACCAATGCTAAATATAAAGATCAGCAAGATGCTGTCGCCAGCAGGATCAGTCAGGATTAATCATGCTTGAGGATAAGCCTGTAGAGTCCATCATGGCCGATCGTGCATTGGCCTATGGTGATGGTTTATTTGCAACCATGCGGGTTCTGCACGGGCGAATTTTATGGTTAGCGCAACACTTAGCCCGCTTATCTGATGGGGCTGAACGTTTAGGGTTTACCTTAACCTTTAGTGATGATATTCGTGCGCAGCTTATCCATTTAGCGCAGCAGCCTAGTGGATGCGTAAAGCTACATGTGAGTCGTGGTATCGGTGGGCGCGGTTACCAAGCAAGCGCTCATCCTAATCCCATTATCAGGATGAGTTTTCATCTCCTTCCTGAACATTATGACGCGTGGCAAGCAAACGGCATTCGTCTTAGTACTAGCCGTGTGCGTTTAGGTCGTCAGCCATTGTTAGCAGGCATTAAACACTTAAACCGTTTAGAACAAGTCTTGATCAAGCAAGAGCGACTGCCTGCTAGTGTGGATGATTATTTAGTTTTTGATGACCAAGAGCATTTAATCGAAACCTCCATAGGTAATATTTTCTTAGTGATTAACGGCAAGGTGTGTTGCCCGAGTCACGGTCATGCTGGTGTTGCTGGCGTGGCGCGCAGCCAAGTCATGTTGGCGTTGCTTAATATGGGCTTTGCGCTTGAAACTCGGCCCATCAGGCGTGCAGAGTTACAGTTAGCTGAGCATGTATTTACCACCAATAGTCTTTTCGGTATTGTCGATATTATTCAAATCGATCAACTTAATTTTTGCCGCTTTGAGGCAACTCAACGGCTCAGACAACAGATCTTATGCTAAAAAAAATAATGATAGGTATTTTGGCGGGCACGTTATCGCTGACATTGATAGGGCTTATTGGTAGTTACTGGGCTTATAACCAAGTGCATCAATATTTAGCTCAGACGCTGATAGTTAAGGCCCCGCAAGAGCTAGTGGTTAGCGCTGGCAGTAATTTAACCAGTTTAGATAATGAACTGCGCACTAATGGGTTACTGCGCGGCGCAACGTGGCCGATTAAAGTCGCAGTGAGACTCGATCCCGCGTTAGCTTTAGTAAAATCAGGCGTTTATGAAATCACGCCAGACATGCGTTTAAGTCAACTCATTACTAAATTAAACCGTGGTGAGCAAAAGCGCTTTAGTGTGAGCTTAATTGATGGCCAAGCGTTGAAACAGTGGCAGCAAACTTTAGCTGAGAGTCGCCTAACGGTAGGCGAATCACCATTCCAGGCGGTATTAACTAAGGCCAAGGATACTCGTAGTCCTGAAGGCTTATTTTATCCAGATACTTATCACTACAGTGCTGGCGATAATGCCGAAGTAATTTTGGAGCAAAGTTATCATAAGATGCAGCAAGTGTTAGACAACGCTTGGGCTAATCGTGACGCCGATTTACCGTTAACTTCGCCTTATGAATTGCTGACGTTGGCCTCCATTATCGAAAAAGAAACGGCTAAGGCCAGTGAGCGCGAGTGGATAGCTGCGGTATTTGCTAACCGTTTAAAATTAGGGATGCGTTTACAAACCGATCCTACGGTGATTTATGGCATGGGTGATAACTATCAGGGCAATATTACTCGCAAAGACTTACGAGAAAAAACCGCCTATAACACCTATCGCATTAATGGTTTACCACCAACGCCAATTGCCGCACCGAGTGAAGCGTCCTTATTGGCCGCCGCTAATCCTGCGGATGTCGACTATTTATATTTCGTGTCTCGTAATGATGGCAGTCATGTGTTTTCTAAAACCTTGGCTGAACATAACCGAGCTGTTAACGAATTCCAGAGAAAGAAATGAACCAAACTGCCGCAAAATTTGTCGTGATTGAAGGATTAGAAGGCGCAGGTAAAACCAGCGCCATCGCTTTAGTGAAAGACGTGATTACCCAGATTGCTGGTCAAGAGCCAGTATGTACCCGTGAGCCTGGTGGCACGCCGCTGGCTGAAAAAATGCGCGAGTTGGTGAAAGAGACTCACCCAAACGATCCCTTATGTGATGAAGCCGAATGCTTATTGCTGTATGCTGCGCGCGCGCAATTAATTGCCAATGTCATACGCCCTGCGTTAGCACAAGGTCAATGGGTGCTGGGGGATAGACATAATTTATCATCCCTGGCTTATCAAGGCGGTGGTCGCGGTTTAATGCCGTTAGTTAAGGCCATTAGCGATGTCACTTTAGGTGATTTTCGCCCTGATTTAACCCTATATCTTGATATCGACCCAGAACTCGGTTTAGCGCGTGCCGCTAAACGTGGCGCGTTAGATAGAATCGAGCAGCAGGCCATAGCCTTTTTTCAGCGGGCTCGCGCTACTTATCTTGAATTAGCCGCAGCAGACCCAAGTATAATAGTGATTGATGCCAGTCAAGAGATAGCCTCAGTGCATAAAGATATTCGCTGCGCATTAGAGCAGCATTTATGCTAACGCCAATGTTGCCTTGGTGTCAGCCAGCGTTGGTATCGTTAAGTGCTGCGAAACAACAAGGCAAGTTACCGCATGCGTTGCTGTTAGGACTTGATGCCGGCTTTGGTGCTGAAGAGTTAATGCGTCACATTGCGCAAATGGCGTTGTGCACTAATGTACAAGCGTCAGGGGCCTGCGGACAATGCAAAAGCTGTCAGTTACAACTGGCCGGTAATCATCCTGATTTTTATGAAATTTATGCCGATGGCAATCAGATTAAAGTCGATCAGATTCGAGGATTATGTCAAAGCCTAACGCAAACGGCGCAGCAAGCAGGTTTTCGGGTCGCGATTATTTTTGCTTGCGAGCGTATGAATACCGCGGCTGCCAATGCTTTGCTTAAAACCTTAGAAGAGCCAGGTGCGCAGACATTGTTACTGCTGCAAACCAATCGTATTGGTCAGCTATTGCCAACAATTCGCAGTCGTTGTCAGCTCGTTTTGGTGCAAGAGCCTAATCGTCAGCAAGTGCGTGATTGGTTATCTGAAAATATGACGCTTGATAGCGATCCTTGCTGGTGTTTGCCCATAGTTGGCGGGCCGCTAGCATTAGCACAAGCGCTAACCGATGGTCGTTACCAGCAATTGCTGAGTTTGCGCCAAGGCTGGCAGCAAGCACTGTCACACGGGCATATCAATGCGACTTTGCAAGGCATCATAGATAAGCATATGCTGGATGCTATTGGGGTCTTATATTTGGTGATACGCCAAAGCTTACTTAAAAACCAACAACTGACTCTGGTACAACGCGCAGCGCTTGCTGAACTTGCAGGCCGATTAATGCGCATTAATCAGCAACTATTGTCTATGCCGACCATTAATTCATTCGCCTTATGCCAAGACTTTGTCCTAGAATACAAGAAGGTAATGGATTACTAGGAGCAAGCATGCTCGATTTGTCAGCGAATTTTGAATCGCGAGAACAAGCTTATAAGGCATATATGCCTTTTATTAAACCCATGGGTTTGTTTTTCGAAACAAAAGTGATTTATGGTTTAGGTGATAGGCTGACAGTCAGTTATCGTTTACCAGGCAACCCTCAAATCTACGAAAGCCCTGGCGTGGTGGTATGGATTAATCCGATTGGCGCTTCGGGCGGGCGTCCTACTGGTGTGGGAATTAAACTTCTGCATAATGCCGAAATGCATAAACATAATTTTGATACTTTATTATCAATCGACCTTGGCAGTAGCCAATTGACCTCAACCATGTAGCTCAGTAGACTTGCGGCCGTCCCTTTACGTTATATTAGGTATTGCTGTGCTTATCGATTCCCATTGCCATTTAGATCGCCTGAAAACGGCTCCTGATCAGGCAAGTCTTGCTAAATTACTTAACGATGCCAAAGCCCGTGGCGTTGATTATTTTCTTTGTGTCAATGTTCGCCAACAAGGCTTTGAACAAATGTGTCAACGAGTTCAAGACTTTGACAATGTATTCTTATCTTGTGGTGTCCATCCTTTAGATGTTAAAGATGGATTAGATGTCGCTACTATGATGCCTAATGCACTATTACCTAAAGTTGTGGCCATAGGTGAGACTGGCTTAGATTACTTTTATGCCGATGATACTAAAGCCATACAACAGCAATGTTTTGAGCAACAAGTTGCGTTAGCGGTGGAAGTGAATAAGCCCTTGATTATCCACACTCGTGACGCAAGAGCTGACACTTTAGCGATTTTACGGCAAGGTAATGCTGATAAAGTCGGTGGGGTATTGCATTGCTTCACAGAAGATTGGGACATGGCGAAAGCGGCGTTAGATCTAGGTTTTTATATTTCAGTCTCTGGCATAGTGACATTCAAAAATGCCGGTGATTTACGTACGGTTATTCGTAAAATCCCTAAAGATAGATTGTTGGTTGAAACCGATTCTCCTTATTTAGCCCCAGTGCCACATCGTGGCCAAGAAAATCAGCCTGCCTTTGTGCGTGATGTTGCTGAGTTTGTGGCTGAATTAAGAGGGGAGTCTTATCAAGAGTTGGCGGCAAATACCACCAACAACTTCTTCAATTTATTCTCTCAAGCGGCAAAGTTAGTCGGTCGCTAAAAGCGAAATATCTTTACACACTCCAGATTACCCAAAAAGCACATAAAAAAAGGCCCAAAACTATTCCGGTTGTTTCGGGCCTAGGGGAACGGCTCATTCGGAGCCTTGCGCTATCGGTACTAAACGAATGTCTTCATCAAGAATAACTTGAGTGTAGTCATCAATTTTGATAGTGACAAATATAAGTGGAAAATATCGTCACTAAAATAATTCTCCAATTTATCGACCAATTTAGCTGATTATGTTAGCAAGAATAGTCACCTTATCTTTGACTAATTCTCGCGGCAATTGATTTTTAAGCTTGGTTTTAATCATTTTGCCTAAGCCTAAGGGGCGACTGTCAAAGCATACAATGATTTCACCCTGCGGACCCTTGCTATCAATCACATCAAAATGGACGTCACGACCCATTAAATATTGCTGAGCTTGCTCGGCGTTAATATTAATAATTCGGCTTAAGTCGTTTGCTAAGGTCATCACTGCTTCATATCTTGGCTTATAGCCAGATTTAATGGCATCGGCGAATTTAATACCCATACGCTGAAAACGCATTTTACCAATAAAGTCTTCAGCGCCTTCTGGAAACAACCAAAACTCGTCATCGCGCATCCATAGGCTATCTTGCTTGGATAGTCTAATACCTAATTGTTGGCTAAAGTATTGGCAAAGTGGCTCAAAGGCTTTGGCATTAATAGGCGTAAATGGAAAGTTCTTTTGACGTTTGGGTTCAGGTAATACGCGCTCGACGCTGATTTTTTTACGGATTTTAGCGACAAAAAAACCTTCACTGTCGTAAATTTGCGGCCAAACGTGTAAAAAGCCTTCTTCTGTTAAGGCTTTATCCGCGCCATCAAATAAATCAATTAACGAAACAAACTCAACCGCATCGGGATATTTTTGCTTAAGTAAGTGACAAACATCCTGATTTTCATGGCGATTAAGAGTGCAGGTTGAATATACTAATTCTGCACCGGGTTTTAGGGCCAAAAATGCCGATTCTATTAATGCCAATTGAGTCTCAGCAATCGCCATCACATCTGCTAAATCCCAGTTTTTTAATGCGTCGGGATCTTTGCGAATGGTGCCTTCACCGCCACAAGGCGCATCAATCAATACCGCATCAAAGTGCTCAAATAAATATTCACCAAATACTCGGCCATCAAAGTGAGTAAGTAAGGCATTCGACACGCCCATGCGGGTGATATTGGCTGCTAATACTTTCACGCGGCTAGATGAATACTCGTTGGCTACCAAGATACCCTCATTGGCCATTAACGCGGCTAACTGGGTCGTCTTTGAGCCTGGGGCTGCTGCCATATCTAGTACTTTGGCGTGATTTTCAATAGCTAGTTTGAGCGCCGTCGGTGGCAACATTGAGCTGGCTTCTTGGATATAAAACCAACCCGCCTGATGTTCAATTGAATTGCCTAAGGCATCATCATCTTGGCCAGTTATCCAAAATCCGGTTTCACACCAAGGTATGGGTTCAAATTGCCAGCCTTTTGCCTGCATATGCGTGATAAAATCATCACAGTCTATTTTTAGACTATTGACGCGAATTGCTCGTCTAAGCGGCCGATCACAGTAATCAATAAGCTCATCTAAGGTAAGATGGGGTGGAAGATGAGCCGAAATGTGATTGATAAAATTCTGATTTAATTGAACCATAAGTTAATTTATAAAAAAATGCTGGCGTGATTATATCATGCTCTATTGGCTTTGCTGGGGATTTGATAGTGTTAAACCGATTATGGTTATTTTTCTTTACGGTTTCGGCTATGGCCATTGTGTGGCAGCTTTTTCAAGGTCAATACCAGGTCTTGGCCAATGTCACCGAAGCCATGTTTAAGAGCGCTGAACTCGCCGCCACCATTTGCTTAGGATTAGTGGGCATCTTGTCATTTTGGATGGGCATGATGCGAATAGGCGAGAAAGGGGGCATGACAGCTGCCATTGCCAAAGTCACTGAACCCTTATTAGGGAAATTAATGCCAGAAGTGCCAAAAGGTCATCCTGCCTTTGGCAGTGTGACCATGAATCTGACGGCGAACTTTTTAGGGTTAGACAATGCCGCGACGCCTTTAGGCCTAAAGGCGATGGAAGACTTACAAAGTCTTAATCCAACCAAACATATTGCCACTAATGCGCAAATACTTTTTTTAGTACTAAATACTTCATCCATTACCTTAGTACCAGTAAGCGTATTTTTATATCGCGCTCAACAAGGCGCGGCCAATCCTGCCGATATATTTCTACCCATTTTATTAGCCACGACTTGTTCAACCTTGGTGGGTGTCTTAACGGTGGCAATTGTTCAGCGCTTACCATTATTGACAGGTATGGCATTAATGTACGCTGGACTGTTATTTGCCAGCGGTGGCGCAGCGGTTGCTTATTTGCTCACGTTAAGTGCCGACGCTTTAGGTACTGCGTCGTCTATTTTAGGTAGTGGCGTGTTAGTTGGGCTTATTTTTGCGTTTGTTTTAGTTGGGGCGTGGCGCAAAGTCGCGATTTATGATGAATTTGTTGAAGGTGCCAAATTAGGTTTTAATCAAGCGGTAGCGCTAATTCCTTACTTACTCGCCATGTTATTGGCAATTGCATTGCTACGCGCATCTGGCGTATTAGAGTTATTTCTACAGGGCTTAACTGTGGTCGTGTCTGGGCTTGGTATGGATACGCGTTTTATTGATGCTATGCCAACGGCTATAATGAAACCATTAAGCGGCTCTGGTGCTCGCGCTATGATGCTCGAAACTATGCAGCAATATGGGGTGGATTCTTTTGCTGGGCGGTTGGCGGCAATTATCCAAGGCAGTACAGAAACCACATTTTATGTGTTAGCGGTATATTTTGGTGCTGTCGGGATCCGTAATGGCCGCCACGCATTAAGCTGTGGTTTAATAGCCGATGCTGCAGGCATTACGGCGGCGATAATTGTGTGCTATTGGTTTTATGGCTAGCGAGTTTAATGGGGTTAATTCGGCGGCTATACCGAGTCATCCGTTTGAGTTACAGCGGCATAATTTTGATCCAATCAATGACTAGCACCTGAGGCTTCTGAGGTAAGCTTCCCGTCCACGCCATATGGCGCAGGCCAATGTTAAGTTCGCTTGGGCTCGATGGTATTTGTCCTTCAAAGCCACCTTGGCGTACGCCATCAATGAAGTATTCGATTTTTTCTGGATACCAATCCAGTTGATATTCATGAAACTTTCCATCGCGATGGGAAATGGCTTGGGCTTTACTATTCATGATTGGCTGGTTGATGGCGCGCTGCGCCACGTCAGAAGTGAGTTTGGCGCGATTCCATACATTCATACGTGCATCGGTGACATCCGCAGCAATTGCAGATGACGATTGCAGGTTTTTACCTTGTCTTTGCATGCCATAGACCTCATCAAGACTTGTGATCTCTAAATCAATTTCATCCAATAATTGTCCTTGTTCGGAATAAGTAAAAATAAAGCTGGCAACACCTTCCAGTACCATATTTTTGGCGCGAATGGTTATACGTTGCCCTGGACTTAAGTGGTTAATGATCAACATTTGAAATGGCCAAGTCATATCAGGTTCAGGCAAATTATCGGCGGCATTGACATGCAGGTAGGCATAACCATCACCAGGAATAATATCAGACCACTCATTAACCTCAGCCAATTGCGCTCGATAGCGCCATTCTATGCCTTGATGCTTGGGTTGCCCTACTTGATTAAAATCTTCAAATACTTGCATGCTTGATGACTTATTCACAGGGTCAATATTCTCATTGATGTTGGCGGTTGCACCAACATCACTGTTAAGGCCAGCCATAAGTACTAATCCCGCTAGTGTTGATAAGTGCACGTTACTGCTCCAGCCAAGGTTGATGTTTTCAAAATCTAATCGTTAAGAGTCTGTTTCACTATAGGCGTAACTCATCAACGGTAGGATCTTTCCGCTAAAGGCCGATACCCATATTTGTTCGTGTAAAAAGTTTGTGTCAATTTATTGATGTCGGCGCAACATCTGTGTAACGCGCTTGTGTGGGTGCAACTTGATTTGAAATTATCAGAGCTGGTATGCCTTATGGAACCGTGATTAGGTTTTACATCGGGTCTCGCTACACGCCACACATACCTATAACGGTCAATAAACTATCTATGCGGTGGACTCACAGCATGCCCCTTGGATTAATAATGGCACTGCGGCATGGGCGACTGCGACTTATAATGGCACCATAGTGAATGTACGCGGTGCTCATCGAGTGCAGTATGGAAGTAATCCTTGGGTTGATTGTTCCAACGGTTGCTATTAATAACGGCATTACAATGTAATAGATGACAAAAAAGCCTGCAAATTGCGTAATGCCGATCAGTTAAGACAGATTGCTTGACGATCTCACTGAAAGGATCAAAATCCGATGACCCCATGTCATCGGATTTTTTTATGCAACTTTCAGACGCTTTGGCGCGTACTCATATCAATCGCCATACCGAATTCACCTGTCTGGCCGATGTGCTTGAGCCTGATTTAATTCAGTCGTGCCTTGATTCACATGGTGTTGCCAGTTTACGGCGACGTAAGTTACTTATGGATGCCATGATTTGGGCGGTGATTGGTATGGCTCTGTTCAGAGGCGAGTCCGTCCGCTCTCTCATCAATAAGCTTGCTATCGTCTTACCTCAAGAGGTGGATTACGTGGCTCGCAGTGCTGTCACGCAAGCGGCCGGGCTCTGACGTTGTTCAGGATGTGTTTAAGCGAAGTGCCAAAACCTGGCATGAGAGAGCAGAGCATCCTCATTGGTGTGGACTCAACCTCTACGGTGTCGTGTGGCGAACACCTGATAGTGAGCAAAGCAACCAGGCCTTTGCCAAAACCGCCAACGCTGCTGGTGATGCTGGCTATCCTCAAATTCGTATGGTTTGCATGATGGAATTAAGCAGCCACTTGGTATTGAACAGCGCCTTTGACTCTGTTTGACAGAGGCTTCTATTCCTTGGGGCTTTTGCACGCCTGGCAACAGGCTCAACCTAACAGCCACTGGCTGCTGCTGTTGAAGAAAGGCACACAATATGAAGTGGCACGCTCTTTAGGAAAACACGACCAACTGGTGCAGTTAACCACCACAGCTCAAGCCAGAAAGAAGTGGCCTATTGCCTGACAATATTGAAGCTCGCTTACTGACGAAGACGGTAAAAGGTAAGTTGGTTTCCATTTTGACCTGATTAACTGACCCCTTGCGTTATCCGGGGGCCGAAATAGCGGATTTATATGCCCATCGATGGGAGATAGCAGTGGGCTATCGGGAGATGAAGCAACACCTGCTGGAGAGTCGCTTTACGTTACGCAGTCAATTGCTAGAGCTGGTTATCCAAGAATTGTGGGGGGTACTGTTGGCCTATAACCTCATCAGGTACAAGATGGTGTTGATGGCTAAAAGCTTACCGTCGTTACATCCGAACCAATTAAGCTTTAGAGATGCGTCGAGTTATATCATTTTAAAATTAACTCAGCTGCCATCTCAAACGCCAGGGAATGTTCCGAGAGATGTCTTGGACATAGTGCGTAATGCGATGCAGTTCAAGCTCGATGGGAAACGGGATAGAGCCTATCCATGTGCGTTAAAAATGAGTAAAAACAAGTATCCCATTAAGCCTAAGAAAATTGCCGTTCACACTAAGTGAACGGCATTATGCAAATTGCAGGCTTTTATTTTCGATAATGGCTTAGTGTTGGCTAGGTTGCCAGCTTGACCATTGTGGCTCGGCTTTATCGTACAAAGGTAAACTATCACCGGATTGCAGTTGATTTTGGGTTTGGGTCGATTGTTCAGTCGCCAATGCTATGCCGCCAGCAATGAGCGATTCAAGGGATGATGTGGCAATTTGTGCCCCTGAAAACAAGCCAACATCCATGTTAAAACCTGATATGTCATAAAAGCGACTACTGCGATTAACCATGGAGCGATAGGCTTCATTGATTTCAATAAAGATATTGACGCTTTGACCATTATTGGCCAGTTCAAATCCTGCCACTTTGCCGACAGCAACACCGCGATAAAAAATACCGGTGCCTTGGTTAATGGAACCGAGATGATTACGCACTAAGGTCAGCCTAAGTGAATCTTCTGGGGTATTGCCATAAATTTGGCCTTGTATTTTACCTTTAAAATGCTGGCTGAGCTTAGCATCGTTACCTAGGGTCACGCTGATATAAGCGCCAGTAATTAAGGTTTCTGGCGCTTTAATGCCACGCAGTGAAATTTGCGCATCCACTATGACATATTGGCTATTGTGGCTTTTAAATTGTTTTGCATATTTACCATCAAGATAAACACTTGCCTCAATGGTTTGTAAGTCTTGGCTTAAATTCACTTGGTCGACTGCGCCAATCCGATAACCTTGATAGCGCACCTCCGCACCAGCTTTTAAGCGCACATCGGCAGGGAAGGTGATAGCGATTAACTCTGCTTGCGCTAACGCTAAATCTTGATTTTGATAAAGAGTTAATACTTTATTGAGTCTAGGTTGCTTGAGGCGGCCTAAGGAAAGGCTGCCTTCGACTAACCCGCTTAATGGTGCTACATCGACATTTATGCCTTGTAAATTAGCCGCCACCGCAATGGCGCTATTTTGCCAAAATACACTGCGCTCATCGATAAGATCACTAAACTGCTTATCTATGCCAAGGTTAATAGTAAATGAATCATCCGCTTGCCACGTCACCGCAGTAACCTCACCTATGGTCATTTTTTTATAGAAGACTTTACTACCAGCGCTTAGGCCTGCGGCATTGGTGGCGATTAATTTTACGCTTGTTTGCTGCGCGCTTTGCTTAGCTTTTTCGGCCACGGCAACACTCGGATATAGCTTGATATGGGCGCCAGAGGCTAAAGGCTTAGCCTTGACTGACACCAATTCTAACGCGCCAGTCAGTGCGTTACTCATATCGCCGGTATCAACTTGAATACCACTAAGTGAGGCAGTCACAGCCACTAATGGCCGCGGCACTAAGTAACTCGCTTGAGTAAACAATGCTTGATATTGCGCTTGCACTTGTACGCGGTAATTAACTTGACTAAAGTCGCGACTGAGCTCTACGCCCGTGACAGCACCGATAGTGAAGTTTTTATATTGCAGCGGCGCGCCAATGTTAATATTAAGATTGGACGGACTGGTAGCAGCTAATTCAAACTGCTTATCTTGAGCAAGCTCTGGCGCATTGGCCAATAAGGGAAAATGTAGCTGCGTGTTGTGCTTGGCCGGATTTTTTTGATGTTCAGATTGAGCTACGCTGCCACTGCTTGGAATTAATATAATATTATCGCCAGTAAGCAAACGTGATGCATGTTTAATCCCTGAGAGTGATACTTCGGCGCCCGCTAAATAAAATTGACTGTCTGGCCCTAATAGGTGCTGATAATCAGTAAAAATGCGGGCGTGCAATTTAATGCCATCTTTAACTAACTCACGCCCTGTGATATCACCAACAGCCAGTCCTAAATATTGAATAATTGTGCCGTTATGTACTTGATCTGCTTGGGCTATATCTAAGGTAAACTCTTGACCGCCACGGGCCTTATCTTCATTAGGATAAAGCGTAAAGGTCTGTTTGTCTGAAACTTCATCTAATTCACCAGTGCTGAAACTAATGCCTCCCGCTAAGATTGCGGCAATGCTTTCACTTTGCACCTTAAGTCCTGTGAGTGATGCATCAACACTAATACCTGAGACATTCCAAAAACGTGAGTCGGTTCTTACAAGGTCTGCATATTTTTCTTTGACAAAAATGGTAAATGCTATTTTCTCAGCGTCGACTAAGCGGTAGTTAACCACGCTGCCCACAGGAATTTGGCGATAAAACACTGAAGAACCCACATCAAGGGATCCTAATTTATCGGCCACTAAGTGGATAATTTTGCCTTCTTTACCTGGTAATATCGGCGGCGCTTCGGCCACCGCGGTAAATTCAGTGCTGGCTTTGCCTTTTCCTGGAAGGATGGCAATGTAGTTGCCCGAAAATAAGGTGTCTAAACCTTCGATGCCGGTAATAGAAGCTTTAGGGGTCACTAACCAAAAATCGGTATGTTCAGTTAAAAATGCTTCTGATCGTGAATCCATTAATATCTTTACTTCAACGCCTTGCAGGTTTTTATCTATGGCGATATCAGTTACTTTGCCGACAGTTAGACCTTCATAACGAACTAAAGTTTTACCGACATCTATGCCAGTCGCGTTCGGGAAATGCACCTGAATTTCAATCCCAGATTGACGTATGCTTTGTACGCCAAGCCAAGTGGCTAGCGCTAAGGCCACTAATGGCAATAACCAAATGGGAGAGAACAGCTTCTTTTTAACTATTTTCGGTGGTTGCACTTGCTTCATTGTGTATATCCAGTCGATCCCAGAGTAAACGCGTGTCTAAAACCTTGGCAGAAAGTTGGGTTAGCAAAATAACTAATGCAAACGCAGTCGCCGCAGGGCCAGGTTGCGCATCCAGTAGTTGTCCCATATTGACCAAGGCAACGGTAAGTGAAATAACAAAAAGGTCTAGCATCGACCATCGACCTATCCATTCAATAATATGAAATCCTTTCATCAATAATGTTTTAGGTAACGGTAATCTAAAAGTGATGGCGCTCAGGTAAATAGCAAGACCAATAATCTTGAGCCAAGGAACCGCAATACTGGCTGTGAAAACTATGATGGCAATTGGCCATAAATCTTGATGTACTAAATGACGAATGCCAGTAAAAATGGTGTCGTAGGCTATACGTCCCTGATTAGTCACTATGGTAATAGGGTAGATATTGGCCGGCACTAATAAAATGGCCGCAGTAATCAACAAGGCCCAGCTTTGTTGCAGGCTTGAATAGCGCCTAAAACTAAGTTCAGCACCACAGCGCTGGCAATTACCATTGCTAATACGATTACTTTTCTTACACACAGGGCATAAGCACAGTTCAATATCTTGGCCTTGGAGCTGTTTACTCATCGAGATAACTCCACATATGCTCAAGATCATATTCACGCATCAAAAATAATACTGAAAGAAACAACATGGTAAAACAAAAGGTGCCTAAATCGAAATGAATGTCAGCAAAATCAGACAATTGAAATGCAGTCACTAAAAAGCTGATAACATAAATTTCTAACATGCTTAATTGCGATAGTAAGCTTTGCTGCTGCAATAAGCATTTAAGTAACCATTTACCAATACGGGTATTAAGGGCGAATTTGACAATAAGGATTTGCAATAAAATCGATAAAATTAATAAGCCAGGGCCGACCACTGCGGCCACTAATACGGCCAAGCCTACAATAGGAAATCCTTGGGAAGCGACAGCAAGAGCGCCTTCGATAACAGTCGTAGTACGATAAGATCCTAAAAACTGTAAATCTAATACTGGCAGTATATTAGCAGGAGCAAACAGAATAATCGCCGTCAAGCATAGGGCAAGCATGCCATTAATCGAGCAGTAAGGGGTATGGTACAGCGCTGTGTGACACCGCGGGCATAAAGCTCTCACTCCCGAAGGCAGCGCTCGCTTTTGCACGGCTAAATCACATGAACCACATAACACCATGGCATCAGAGTGACGCCGTATGTAATGACGGCTTCGGTGGTGGTTCGCAGATTCAGGCTTATCCATAGGCTTAAATACTTCATTTCCTGAGATAACAACACAGTTAAGTGGTGAATTATGTCAGGATTTTGGCCATTTGGGTTAAAAAAATTCGGCAGATGATTGAATCATAATCATCACTATGAGAAGCTAATGACTGTATAAATAAACAGTGAGGTTGTTTCATGGCGGTGATTACGCAATTTGTCGTGGTAAGAGAAGGGGTAGAGAAGATGACATTCACATCGAAAAAAGAAGCCGATGCTTTTGATAAGATGCTGGATATCACTGAGCTGCTCAATCGCTTTATCGACAAGGCAGAGCTTGGTTTAAGCGAAGAAGTGACTGAAAAATTATCCTTCTACTTGGCTACCAATAAGGATGAGGTCAATGGCATACTCAAGGGCATTAATCCGGTAGAAACTAAGGTAACACCTAAAACTAAAGCTAAAACGGCGAAGGTGGTTGCTGAGTCTAATTCATAAGAGTTAAGTACATAACTCGTTACATATTTACAAGGCGTACTATGGAATCGATTTGTTATAACCAGTTAAATCGTCAGCTCACAGCGATATTGGATGGCGAGCCCGATGTTATTGCCTGCTTGGCCAATATGTCGGCCTTGTTAAATGAGTCACTGCCTGGAATTAACTGGGTGGGTTTCTATCTGCGCCAAGGGGATGAATTAGTATTAGGTCCATTTCAAGGTAAAGTCGCTTGTACCCGTGTTCCTTGGGGCAAAGGTGTATGCGGCACAGCTGCAGCATTTGATAGTGTGCAACGGGTAGCCAATGTACATGAGTTTAGTGGGCATATTAGCTGCGATAGCGCCAGTAATGCCGAAATTGTGCTGCCAATTCATTATCAACAACAAGTTTTTGCGGTACTTGATATTGATAGCCCTGAGTTTGAGCGATTTAGTGAGCTTGATCAGCTAGGGTTGACATTATTAGTCGAAACTTTGGAGCAACATCTGAATATTTCGCCTATTTGATGAATCTATGACCGCTTTGATGTAAAACAGGGTCGCTTTCGCTGGCATCCGCTTTATAATAGGCAGCAGCAGTAGCGGTAAAAATTGAAAGTTTTAGTTTGTTGCCGCTCAATGAATCATTTGGGCTTGAGTCTTGCCGCTTTTATGGGTTAACTTGAGTTCAAGTAATTGATATTGAATGTATGGCGTTTGGCTTTTAGCCTAACATAAGATGAACAACCCAGTCGCGTTATGCGAATTTGGGGTCCTTAATAAAATCGTGGAAGTAATGATGGAATCAACAGATAAGTTGACCGACACCAATGCCATTTTGGCGTATTTATATGAAACATTTCCTTTGTGCTTTATCGCCGAGGGTGAAGCTAAGCCTCTAAAAATCGGATTGTTTCAAGATTTGGCAGAAAGGTTGGCTGATGATTCTAAAGTCAGTAAAACACAGTTAAGGGCGGCTCTAAGACGCTATACTAGTAGCTGGCGTTACCTGAAAGCAATCAAGTTAGGTGCGGTGCGTGTCGATTTAGATGGCAATGCTTGTGGTGAGTTAGAGCAAGAGCATATTGATCATGCTCAAGCCACTTTAAAAGAAAGCCAAGATCGTGCTAAAGAAAAGCGTTTAGCTCAAGCTAAAGCTAAAAAGGAAGAAGCTAAGCCTGCGCGTAAGCCTCGCCCTAAAACAGTTAAGCCTGTTGTTAGCAAGCCAAAAACTGAGCGTCCAGTGAAGGTTGAAAAGCCATTCGTACCAGCCCAGTTAAGCGAATTAAAGCCAAAACAACGCGTTAATGTCAAATTAGGAATGGTCCCTGTTGCAGGTGTTATCATCGACATTAATAAACAGGATGTACAAGTTCAGCTGGATTCAGGAATGACCATTAAGGTTCGTTCTGAGCACGTCTCGCTGTAACCTATAGCTAAGGAGTAACTTGTTGATGCGAAAAATGTCACTAGCCGTGTCGATAGCCACTGCGTTAATTGGTTTTTCGGCTTGGGCTATTCCCCCAGTAATTCAAGTCAGCGAGTTACCCGAGCTCCAGCAAGAGCCACAACATAAAGTGGCGAGTAAACGAGTTACGGATCTTTACAGTCGCTCTCATTATCACCGTTTTCAACTGGATAATGCTTTTTCTGAGCAAATCTTTAACCGTTACTTAAAGCAACTCGACTTCGGTCAAAATGTGTTGCTACAAAGCGATGTGGACAAGTTTAGTCCTTACGCGCAACAATTCGATGATATGTTAATGTCGGGTGATTTGGCCCCTGCATTCAACATGTACTCAATCACACAGCAACGTCGTTATGAGCGTTTTGTGTATGCCTTATCATTACTCGACACTGAAATGAAATTTGATGTTGCGGGTGATACTTATCTTTACGATCGTGAAGATGCGCCTTGGGCAAAAACTCAAGCAGAGTTAGATGAGCAATGGCGTCAACGCGTTAAATATGACGCGCTCAATCTTAAGCTCACTGGCAAGAATTGGCCTGAAATCGTCGACATTCTGTCGAAGCGTTACAACAATGCCATCAAACGTTTATCACAAACTCAAAGTGAAGATGTCTTCCAAGGGTTAATGAATGCTTTTTCACGTGCTGTAGAACCTCATACTAGCTATTTATCACCTCGCAACGCAGAGCGTTTCCAAATGGAAATGAACTTAAGCCTTGAAGGTATTGGCGCCGTGTTACAAATGACTGATGATTATACTGTGATTAAGTCATTAGTCGCGGGTGGCCCTGCGGCTAGCAGCGCTAAGTTAGCGCCAGAAGATAAAATCGTGGGTGTTGGCCAAGAAGGTGAAGAAATAGTTGATGTTATTGGCTGGCGTTTAGATGATGTAGTTGAACTAATTAAAGGTCCTAAGGGCTCAAAAGTTAAGTTACAAATCCTGCCGCAAAAAGGCGGCTCAAATGCAAAGACCTATGAAATTACCTTAGTTCGTGACAAGGTGCGATTAGAAGATAGAGCCGCATCGTCTGAAGTCATCGTGCCGAAAGATGGCGCTTATGCTAATCGTAAAATTGGTGTCATTGCTATTCCTGGCTTTTACATGAATTTATCGCAAGATGTTGCCAAAGAACTGCAAAAATTAACGGCAGACAAAGTCGAAGGTATCATCATAGATTTGCGTGGTAATGGCGGCGGAGCATTAACCGAAGCAACCTTACTGACTGGGTTATTTATTGATATGGGCCCTGTGGTTCAAATCCGTGATGCCAGTGGTCAAGTCACACCTAACCAAGATACCGATGGTAAGACCTATTATGATGGTCCACTGACAGTCATGGTTGATCGCTATAGTGCCTCTGCTTCTGAGATTTTTGCTGCCGCGTTACAAGATTATGGCCGCGCTTTAATTGTGGGCGAATCCACTTTTGGTAAAGGCACAGTGCAGCAGCATAAGAGCCTAGGCCGAATTTACGATTTGTATGAAAAGCCAGTGGGTCATGTGCAGTACACCATAGCTAAATTTTATCGCATTAATGGCGGTAGTACTCAGCTTAAGGGCGTAACCCCAAACATTGCGTTCCCTTCTGCGTTAGAACCCGGTGAGTTTGGTGAAGCGGAAGAAGATAATGCCTTGCCTTGGGATAGTGTGCCGGTCGCACAATATTCAAGTGTGGATTTAGTGCCACCAACATTGGTGACAGCGTTAGATGTTAAGCATCAACAACGAATTGCCAAAGATCCTGAGTTTGCCTATATCTATGCGGACATTGCTGACTTTAAATTGCATCACAATGAAAAAACTGTATCTTTAGTGGAGAGTGAGCGAATTGCTTCCCGTGAAAAAGACGAGCAAAAAAGCTTAGATAGAACCAATGCTCGCCGCAAGTTACAAGGGCTAGCACCTTTAGCTAGCATGGACGATGACAAAGAGGATGCGGCAGAATTACCCGATCCATTCCTTGATGAAACCGTCTTTATTACCTTAGACATGGTTGATGCCGAGAGCTTAACTAAGCAGGCGAGCAAATAAATATTTTTACAGTCAAAAACGCGCTAAAGGCGCGTTTTTTTATGGTTTAAAAGTTAATAGGGATACTTATGTCTCAAGTACAAGCAAAATACCTCAAAGATTATCAATCACCTGATTTCACCATTTCTCATCTTGAGTTAGATATTAAGCTTGATGGCGCCAATACCTTAGTTACAGCAACGAGTGAGATCACTCGATTGAATCCTCAGGCTAGTGAATTAGTGTTAGAGGGCGAGGGGTTAAGCCTCATTGAAGTGACTTGTAACGGTGACGCCATTGCCTATCAGCAAGACAAAAACCAATTGCGAATTAGTACCAACTTAGCCCAATTTAGCTTATGTGTGGTGACCAAGCTCGATCCCGGTAGCAACTCTAGCCTTGAAGGTTTGTATTTATCCGATGGCGCTTATTGCACTCAGTGTGAAGCCGAAGGTTTTAGACGTATTACTTATTTCCTTGACCGCCCAGATGTCCTAGCTACTTACAATGTCCGCATTGAGGCGGCATTAAGCTTACCTTTCTTGCTCAGTAACGGTAACTTACTCGAAAAAGGCTTAGTGGGGACAGACCGTCACTTTGCTAAATGGCAAGACCCATTTCCTAAACCGAGTTATTTGTTTGCTTTAGTTGCGGGCGATTTCGATCAATTGACTGATAACTTTATTACTCAATCTGGTCGCAATGTTGCATTGCAGGTGTTTGTTGATAAAGGTAATTTAAATAAGGCCCATCATGCGATGGCATCCCTTAAAAAGTCGATGGCTTGGGATGAGAGTCGCTTTAATCTAGAGTATGACCTTGATATTTACATGATAGTTGCCGTTGATTTTTTCAACATGGGCGCGATGGAAAACAAGGGCCTCAATATTTTCAATACCAAGTATGTGTTGGCCGATGAAAGTTCTGCGACCGATGCTGATTATCACGGAATTGAGTCGGTAGTTGGACACGAATACTTCCATAATTGGACGGGTAACCGTGTCACTTGTCGTGATTGGTTCCAATTAAGCCTAAAAGAAGGCTTAACTGTATTTAGGGATCAAGAATTTAGCTCAGATGTTGGCAGTCGTCCGGTTAATCGTATTCAGGCCATCCGCGTTATCAAAAACCAGCAATTTGCAGAAGATGCAGGCCCAATGTCGCACCCTATTCGCCCAGAGTCTGTGATTGAAATGAATAACTTCTACACAGTCACTGTTTATAATAAAGGTGCTGAAGTTATTCGCATGATGCACACCTTGTTAGGTGAAGCGAATTTCCAAGCCGGAATGGCCTTATATTTTAAGCGCCATGATGGCCAAGCAGTAACTTGCGATGATTTTGTCGCGGCTATGAGTGATGCCTCGAACATTGATTTAGGCCAATTTAGTGCCTGGTATCGTCAAGCGGGTACGCCATTACTGCAAGTCACCGATGAGTTTGATGCTAAGCAACAGGAATATCGTTTGACTATCAAACAATCGATTCCTAATCAGCCTAATGCTGAAATACTGCATATCCCATTTTCTCTGGAATTACTTGATGGCGCGGGTCAATCGTTAGTCAATCAAGTATTAGATGTGAAACAATCTCAGCAAACCTTCGTGTTTTCAGGCATAAAATCCTTACCTGTGGCTTCATTACTGCAAGATTTATCGGCGCCTGTACGTCTTGATTATCAGTATACCAATAGCCAACTGGCGCATTTAATGCGCCATGCAAGTAGTCAAGTGGCGCGCTGGGATGCGTCAGTGACTATGTTAAGCCGCACCATTTGGGAAAACGTGGCTTGCCTTGAAAGAGGTGAGAGCATGAATTTGGCATCACAAGTGTGTGATGCCTTTAGAGGTCTTATTTTAGATGACACACTAGATCCCGCACTATTGGCTGAAATCTTAAGTTTTCCATCACTTAACGTCTTAATAGAACAAGTGAATAAGGTGAATTTAGAGCATTTAATTGCTGCTCGTTTTTATGTGTTAGAACAGCTTATTTTAGCTTTAGAAGATGAGTTATTGGCATGCTGGCGTGCCGCAAGTTTTGGCAGTACTGCAGCGATGCGAGCGTTAAAAAATGCCTGTCTAGTAAATTTGGCGCAATTTAGCGAACAAGCGGATGCATGCGTATTGACCCAATACCAACAAGCCAGTTCAATGACAGATGCATTAGGCGCGTTAACGGCGGCAAATCTTGGTGCGCTTGAGTGTCGCCATGAGTTAATGGCTGACTTTGAACATAAATGGTTATCGACACCGTTAGTGATGGATAAGTGGTTTATGCTGCAAGCCACTAACCCAGCTACGACAGTGGTAACTGAGTTACGCGCTTTGCTTAAGCATCCAGCATTTAGCATTAATAACCCTAATCGCGTGCGTTCATTAATAGGGGCTTTTGCCGCTGCTAACACTGAACACTTTCATGCTGCCGATGGCAGCGGTTATCAGTTTTTGACTGAGCAACTAGCGGTACTTGATAAAATTAATCCACAGACGGCGGCGCGCATGATCACACCGTTAATTCAGTTCTCACGTTTCGATGATGAAAGGCAGCAAAGCATTAAGGCCTGTTTAGTGCAATTATCACAATTGCCTGATCTATCCCGTGATTTGTTCGAGAAAATTTCTCGGACGTTAGCCTCTTAACTGAGTAATAGCTAATGGATGAGCGCTTGTTTCGTTTCAGTATGCAATTTAACTATGCTGAGTATTTACCTTTCTATCGCGGCGATATAGATAGAATTGAAGTTCGTAGTTATCAAGGACAGGTACTATGGATTCATCCTCGGCATTTTAGGCGCTTTGTAACGGCTTCTGGCCTTAAAGGCAACTTTGAATTGCAATTGGATCAAGACGGGCGCTTACTGAGCCTAACTAAATTGTCTTAACTAATTGTAACAGTAGCAAATTATGGTAAACGGCAGAGATTATTGACCAAGATCTGCCGCCTTCGCTAAGACTTCCTTTAAGATTATCTTGCTAATCTTCACCAGTGGCTTATGCCAATTTTAAATTGTCACTCCTTGCAAACTCAAATACATTCATGATTTGTTAATAATTATGTACTTATCGGCAAGAATGTAGCCCAAAAGCTGCTTAAGATCTTACACCTAGCACTTAGTTGCGAGTTTTAACAGCTTAGGCTAAACACTTAAAATTATTAATTAATTAGAGTAATTGCTTCAAACGACTGATTTAGTGTTGATTCGCGCTTGAATCTAGTAAGTTTTTCATTAATCCATTATTAATTAATAGGTTAGCTTGTGGTTGTGTCTGGCGTAACAGCCATGCGACTAATTATTCAAATCCTTTTTATAATTTCATCCTCTAAATAGATGATAAGTCCTCAATTCGCTTTGTAATTTTTACTTTAATGACCTTGCTCATATCACAAAAAACCTGTAACAATGATGTTATCTGCAAGCTAGCATAATGTTGGTTTTCAAATTCCTATAACAAAGAGTCGAGCAGGTTATGGAGATACGCGAGATGAGAATAATGAAGGGTGGATTTAGTAAAACTGTGCTGGCATTGGGGATAGCGTCAGCTTTGGCAGCAGGGGTCAGTAGTCAGGCCAATGCTTTTGCTTTTAATTGGGGCGAGGTGGAAGGCACCTTTGACTCAACTTGGACAGTAGGTGCTAGTTGGCGAGTTGAAGACAGAAACTGGGATCTGATTGGTAAGGTCAATCAGCCACAGTTTAAGTGGGATGGCTATTCTGCCTTCGGTAATACCATTTATTCATCTCAGCAAATTTGGGCTCAATCAGGCTCTTACTCCAGTAACAACGATCTCAGTAACCTTCTTTATGCTCAAGGCGATACCACCTCCGAAATTGCTAAAGGCTTGCACGAACTTTCTCTTAAATATAAAAACTACGGATTATTTGTCCGTGGCATGTATTTTTATGATAACAAGACAGAGCAAGGGGATTATGGTTATTCGAATCCATTGACAGGTAAAGAATTTGACCCTTGTGAAGATAAACAAGCGTCAGAAGTAATTTGTCGAGATATTCGTTTACTTGACGCCTTCGTTTATGGTGATTTTGATTTCAATGATGGCCAAAATCCTTTATCAGTGCGAGTCGGTAATCAAGTCGTGTCATGGGGCGAAAGCACGTTAATTGCCCATGGTATCAGTGAAATTAACCCTGTAGATTTAAATATCCTCAACGCGCCAGGCGCTGAACTGAAAGAAGCGTTCCGCCCTCAAGGTATGCTGTGGGCCTCATTAGGCTTGACCGATAATTTATCTGTCGAGGCTTTCTACCAGTATGAGTGGAAACCAATTTGGGTTCCGCCTCCTGGTTCGTTTTTCTCTACCACAGATTTTGCGGGCTTTGGTGGTTATTCACAAAATGCTCAGCTTGGCTTTAATGCCAATCCTGATACCGACCTTGATTTTCTGATTAGCGAATATAATAAACTGGGCGCCATGGTAGCGTCTGGCCAAACTATTCCAACTCAGCAATTGGTGGCCATGGCATTGGCTTATCCAACCAAAGCAACTTTAGTGTATGACGAGCAAGAAGCGTCTGATGATGGACAATTTGGTGTCAAACTTGGCTATTACGCACCGCAGTTAGCTGAAACTGAATTTGGTCTGTATTACATGAATTATCACAGTCGCAGACCACTCATTAGTGGTACAGCGTCTAACTTTACGACAGGTGCTTTACTGCAAGATTTAGCGGTTATTGGACGTGAAGCCGGTAATATCGATCGCAATACGCTGTTAGGATTACAGTCGTTCTCCAAAGCGCAAGTTGTGTATCCAGAAGATATTAAACTTTATGGCCTTAGTTTCAACACATTAGTAGGTGATACTGCGGTGGCGGGTGAAATTGCTCACCGCCAAGATGAGCCACTGCAAATTGATGACGTTGAATTGTTATTCGCCGCTATGCCGCAGCAACTAGCTAATGCAGGTTTACGCCCTGATTTAGATGGTATTTCTCAGTACCGTGTGGTTGACCCTGGTGCCTATGCTGAAGGTTATATTCTGCGTGATACCACGCAAGTGCAGATGACCTTTACCCATTTATTTGGTCCAGCGTTATGGACCGATAACTTAACGGCATTAGCAGAAGTGGGTGGGGTGTGGATCCATGATATGCCTCATCATGATGTGTTACGCCTCAATGGCCCTGGCACCGGTCGCTCAGGTGGTAATCCGAACATGCCTGGCATTATTCAAGCCTTGCATAATGGCCCTGAAACTAACCCATTTCCGACCGCGCATGCGTGGGGATATCGCTTAGTGGGTAAGGCTGACTTCTTTAACGTCTTTTCTGGTGTGAATCTCGCGGCGCGCACCATTTTCTCTCATGATGTCAATGGTATCACTCCCGACCCTATGTTCTTGTTTACTGAAGGTAAAAAGGCGGTTGGTATGGGTCTTAACTTTGATTATCAAAACAAGTGGAGTGCGGATGTTTCGTATAACGCATTCTTTGGTGGCGTTGGTACCACCAACTTGTTAGAAGACAGAGACTATGTCTCGTTTAACGTTAAATACTCTATCTAAAGGGACAATAATAATGAAAAGAGTAACCCTGTTATCTGTTGGGATTTTAGCGGCACTTGGGATGTCTGCAGCTCAAGCTAAAGTGTCAGAAGCGGATGCTGCCAAGTTAAGTAAAGAATTAACACCTATGGGGGCCGAGCGTGCTGGTAATGCTGATGGCTCTATTCCTGCCTGGGATGGCGGTATTAGTAAACCGATTGCGGGTTATAACAAAGGCGATCATCATCCAGACCCTTATGCCAACGATAGCATTCTTTATACCGTGACGAATGCTAATAAAGATCAGTATAAAAATTTACTGACCCCAGGTGAACTCAAGATGCTTGAGCTCTATCCTGACACTTTTAAGATGAATGTATACCCAACACACCGTAGCGCAGCCTATCCACAATATGTGTATGACGCGACTTTAGCCAACGCGGTAGGGGCTGAACTTATCAGTGGTGGCAATGGCCTCAGTGGCGCAGCCATTGGCGTGCCATTTCCAATTCCAGCCAATGGTTTAGAAGTCATTTGGAACCATATTTTGCGCTATCGCGGCGTTGATGCTACTACTGAGCGAAATCAAGCTGCGCCAACTAAGGACGGCGATTTCTCTTTGGTTGAATTAAGTGAAGAGCTGAGTTTCCAATACTCACGCCCAGAAATGACGGCGCAAAAACTAGCTGAAAGCAACACTTTGTTTTACTTCAAACAAGTTGTGACTCAACCTGCGCGCTTAGCAGGTACTGCATTGCTTGTAAAAGAAACCATGGATCAAGAAGCTCTGCCGCGTCAGGCCTGGACTTATAACACAGGTCAGCGCCGCGTTCGTAAAGCACCCAACGTATCGTTTGATACCCCAGGCACAGTGTCTGATGGTTTACGTACCACAGATGATTACGACATGTTTAACGGCTCACCGTCGCGCTATAACTGGGAATTAGTGGGTAAGAAAGAGATTTTAATCCCTTATAACGATTACAAACTGCACTCAGATAAGCTCAAGTACAAGGATATTCTGACTCCAGGTCATATTAATCCTGAGTATGTGAGATGGGAAAAACACCGCGTTTGGGAAGTGAAAGCCACGCTTAAAGACGGCATGCGTCATGTCTATAAGACTCGGGTGTTCTATATCGATGAAGACTCATGGCAAGTATCTGCTACCGATATGTACGATAACCGTGATGAATTATATCGCGTTGCCTTTGCCCATGGTCTGAACTATTACGAAGTGCCTACTCATTGGAGTACCTTAGAAGTCTTCCATGATCTGCAAACTCGTCGTTATCTCGCCATTGGTTTAGATAACGAAGGTGATATGTATGACTTTGGTGTCACTCTTACTGAAGCTAACTTTACTCCAGATGCGTTACGCCGCTCAGGCATCCGTTAATTCTTAATTAGTTGGGGGCATTTGCCCCCATTTTCACAGGAAGTATGTATGTCGTATCACACGCTTCGCACGAGTCTCTCCCTCGGTAGTTTGTTTATCTGGTTATCCACTACAAGTTTGACCAGTGTTGCTCTTGAGAGTGAATTCGGCTCTACACTGCGATCTCAGCTTCAGCCCTTAGCACCCACATCCTTATTACTTGATATCGAAAAAGTTGGAAACTCACTGGTTGCCGTCGGTGAACGCGGCCATGTACTGGTATTTAATGACTCTTGGCAACAAGCCCCCACGCCAACCCAAAGCTTACTGACTAAAGTGTGTTTCATTTCTGACACCCATGGCTGGGCGGTTGGACATGATGCCACCATTATCCATACCCAAGATGGTGGCAAAACTTGGCAAGTCCAGCGCCAATCGCCAAAACAAGAAATACCGTTACTGGATGTGTTATTTTTTAATGAAACGCAAGGTGTTGCTATTGGCGCTTACGGACTGTTTTACCGCACAGAAGATGGGGGTAAAACTTGGGTGAATGAATTTCATCAAGAGTTATTGCTAGTAGAAGACAGAGACTATTTAGCTGAGTTAAAAGCGTCAGATGCTAATGCGTACGATCAAGAAATCATGTTTATGTTGCCTCATTTCAATCGCATTATTCAGTTATCTGATAATCGTTTGCTGCTTGTGGGAGAGCGAGGTTTAGTGGCAGTGAGTTCTGATTTAGGTAAAACCTTTACACCGCTGGAACTTGGCTATGAAGGTTCTATGTTTGCCGTGGTTGAGCATGGCAATCAAATATGGGTAGCCGGACTGCGCGGCAATATGTTCCGAGCAGATATGAGTTTAGCCAATTGGCAAACTGTTGAATTACCAATTACTTCTAGTATTAATGGTCTAATTAGTGATGATAAAGGCGGTTTATATATCATGGCTAATGCGGGTAATAGGGTGTATTTGGACGCAAATTTTAAGCCTCAGTTATTGACTGGTCGCCAAGGCGAAAGCTTAATTGATATGGCAAGTGATCGCCAAGGACAATGGTGGACTGTCGGTAGCGGTGGAGTGGTTAAGACTGCTGCTAATTAGTGTGCGCGCATGGATAAAATAATAATAATAGGGCCTTAACTATGTTAGATAAATTGGTCAATGGCATAGAGTCATTTGTGTTTAGAAATCGGACTGCTGTCATCTTGATGTTTGCTGTGATCACCCTATTTTTAGGCTATCAAGCGACACAACTCAAAATGGACGCGGCATTTGTCAAAAATATCCCGCTAAAACACCCTTATATGCAGACCTATTTGGAACACCAAAAGGATTTTGGTGGTGCCAATGGCATCATGGTCGCCGTGGCGGACCGTAAGGGATCAATCTTTAATCCAGTGTTTTTTGATACCTTAAAACAGGTACATGATCAGCTGTTATTTATACCCGGCGTTGACCGTGCGCAGGTGAAATCTCTATTTTCACCCTCTACACGTTTTACTGAAGTGGTGGAAGATGGGTTTGCTGGAGGGCCGGTTATTCCAGCAGACTATGTCAATGATACTCAAGGACTTGAGATAGTTCGTAACAATATTGAAAAGGCGGGCATTGTTGGTCGCATGATAGCCAAAGATTACAGTGCGGCCATGGTGACGGTGCAATTGATGGAGTTTGACCCTGATACAGGTAAACCCTTAGATACCTTAGCCTTTGCCGCTAAGCTCGAAACTGAGCTCCGAGCCAAGTTTGAAAACCAAGATATTAGTATTCATATCATAGGTTTTTCTAAGATGGCCGGGGATGTAGCCGATGGCGCAAAAGGGGTATTGTTGTTTTTCTTGATAGCCATTGCTATTACAGCCTTGATGGTATGGTTTTTTTGCCGCTCGATGACCTTAACTCTTCTGCCCTTGTTCTGTAGTTTAATTGCCGTGATTTGGCAGTTAGGTTTATTGACTGTGATTGGATTTGGGCTTGATCCCATGTCGATTCTGGTGCCTTTTTTAGTGTTTGCTATTGGCGTGAGTCACGGGGTGCAAATTATTAACGTGGTACGCAGCAAAGTTGATGAAGGCTTTAGTACTAAAATTGCTGCCACCTTAGCTTTTCGTACGTTATTAATCCCTGGCGGCGTGGCGTTGCTGTCTGATACCGTTGGCTTTGTAACCTTATTAGTCATAGATATCGGTATTATCCGTGAATTAGCGATTTCAGCATCTTTAGGTGTTGGCGTGATTATTTTCACTAACTTAATGTTATTGCCATTGCTGATATCCTTGTTTGATTTGTTACCATCGTCTGCCAGCCATAATATTGAAAAAACCGCCAGGTCCCAGGCTCTCTGGTATAAGATGTCAATTTTCGCCACTCCTAAAGTGGGTGTGGCGGTTGTGCTTGCCACCATTGCCTTATTCTGGTTTGGGCTCGATTACTCAAACCGCATGAAAATTGGTGATTTGCACGCTGGTGCGCCGGCGCTGCATCAAGATTCCCGTTATAACCTAGATACCTTGTTTATTACTGATCATTTTAGTGTGACGACTGATGTAATGACTGTGATAGTTGAAGCCTTTCCAGAGGCTTGTACTTACCATGAAGTATTAAATCAAATCGATGAATTTCAGTGGCTTGCTGCCAATACTCCTGGGGTTGATTCCACCGCCTCATTGGCAAGTGTTGCCAAACAAGTCAATGGTGGTTTCAACGAAGGCAATGCTAAATGGCAGGTATTACCGCGCACCACGGCAAGCTTAGTGCAGGCTGTCGGACAAATTCCATCAACCACAGGATTACTTAATAGTGATTGTTCAGTGATGCCTATCTATCTTTTTTTGGATGATCATAAAGCTGAAACTATTGAGGTAGTTGTCGCTAAAGTAAAAGCCCTTGCGGCGCAAATGAATAATGACAAATTGACATTTCGTTTAGCATCAGGCCCTGTGGGCGTGATGGCAGCGACTAACGAAGCCGTGTCTGAAGCGCAAATTCCTATGATGGTTTATGTGTATCTCGCCGTATTCATTTTATGTTTGCTGAGCTTTAAATCATTAAAGGCCACAATAGTGGTGATGTTACCGTTATTTGTCGTATCAACCTTAGCTCAGGCATTGATGACGTTATTAGATATTGGCTTAACGGTCAGTACCTTACCTGTTATTGCGCTAGGTGTTGGTATAGGTGTCGATTATGGCATTTATATTTTATCTACTATGGCATCTAAGTTAAGAGCCGGTATGCCTGTCAGACAAGCTTATTATGAAGCCTTATTAGAGCGGGGCAGTGCAGTCATTTTCACCGGTTTAACCTTAGCCATAGGCGTGAGTACTTGGGTATTTTCAGCGCTCAAGTTCCAGATGGATATGGGGATCATGTTGACCTTCATGTTCGTGTTTAACATGCTCGGTGCCATTATTGTGTTACCGGCGCTAGCCTCATTGTTCTGGCGAAAACAATCATCTTGATGTAAAAAAGGAGCTTCGGCTCCTTTTTTGTTGTTGAATAGTTATTTATTAAATGTGCTAACAATTGCATTCATACATTTTAACCAAGTCCTAAACTAGTAATTGACAGGATCTACCACTAAAATTTACCTCGAAATACAAAGGATTTAGTAATACACTCGAGCGCTGACTCCGGTCACATTTTTTCGTTGCCGGCGCCAAAAACGAAGCATCCATATAATGATAAAGCGCTGCCATAGACGCTTAAGGATTCAGCAACATGGCTCTGAAAGATGCAATGCCTTCAGTACTACTGGAAAATGTAGTCAGTCTTATCCACTCAAAAGTACCTCAAACTCAAGCCAAGCAAGTAGAACAACTGGCTATTTGCTTATATTCAAACATGTCAAAAGATGATTTGAATATGCGAAATGACAGTGACCTGTATGGTGCTGTGCTCAGTTTGTGGAATGCCCTTAATAAAACGACTCTAGGTCAAACACATATAAGAGTGTTTAACCCAAGCCAAGCTAAGCATGGTTGGCAATCAGCTCACTCGATCATTGAAGTGATTACTCCCGATATGCCTTTCTTAATCGATTCTGTGGGGATGATGCTCAATCGTTTAGGAATTACTGCTCATATTATGCTGCATACACCGCTGGCGATAGAACGCGCTAATGATGCGGTTTCTCATATTGGGTTTATCACTGAAAGCCGCCATGACGCAGAAAAAGTGGCAGTATTTACCATAGAAATTGATCGTCAAAATAATGGTAAAGAAATCAAAGCACTGGAACAAGAAATTCATTCAGTGCTTGCTGATGTCGCAGCTTCTGTCAATGATTGGCAAGCGATGTCAGACGTATTGGCTATTACCATCAAGGAATTGCCACAGTTACCTTTCCCTGGCCCACAGCAGGAACTCACTGAAGCAATTAACTTCCTTGAGTACCTCAAAAATCATCACTTCACTTTACTTGGCTATCGCCAATACACCTTAAAACGGGTCAAAGGTGATGTTGAATTAATACCGAATGTGGATACAGGTCTTGGCTTGATGAAAAAGCCTGGTAAAGATCAGCCTGAGCAAGGCTTATTATTATCTACTTTATCAGATACCGCCCGTCGTGAAGCGTTAGATAGCAGCTTACTGATTTTAACTAAGAGCAGCGCTAAGAGTCGAGTTCACCGCCCAGCCTACGTTGATTACGTAGGGGTTAAGCGTTTTGATAAGCAAGGCAATGTGATAGGTGAAGATAGATTCTTAGGTTTATACGCCTCGACCTTATATAACCGAAGCCCTAGGGAAATCCCTATGCTCGCGGATAAAGTGCTGCGAGTGATGAGTAAATCGGGCTTAGCACAACGGTCTCATGATTATAAAGCCTTGTTAAATATCTTAGAAAATTTACCGCGCGATGAGTTAATTCAAGCCAGTGTTGATGAATTATCGCACCTCGCACACGGCGTTCTGCAAATGCAGGACCGCGATAAGCTTAAATTATTTGTGCGTAAAGATGGCTTTGGTCGTTTCTTCTCGTGCATGGTGTATGTCTCGAAAGATAGATATAACACCAAGCTTAGAGAAGATACTCAGCGAATTTTAGCCAAACACTTTACAAGTTCTGACCCGGTAGAATTTACTACCTACTTTTCTGAGTCAACCTTAGCTAGAACGCACTATATCGTTAAAGTTGATAATAACAATGTGGATGTTGATGTGTCAGCGATTGAAAATAATCTCATAGAAGCCGCTAAATCGTGGGAAGATAAACTTTATATCGCGCTGAATACCGCCTTAGGTGATGATGCCGGTAATCGCCTTAATAAAAACTATTTAAATGCTTTTTCACGTTCTTATAAAGAAGATGTATTACCGAGTGCTGCTGTGGTCGATATGCAGCAACTTGAGTTATTAGATGATGGCCATAAACTCGGCATGTTATTTTATCAGCCGCAAGAGTCGGCATTAAATGATAATAAAGTTCGCTTAAAGTTATTCCATAAAGATGAGCCCATTCATTTATCTGACGTTCTACCAATGTTGGAAAACTTTGGCTTGAGAGTCATTAATGAACGCCCTTATGAAGTCAAAACTACTGATGGTCAAACCTTCTGGATTTTAGACTTCTTAATGACTATTCAAAGTGGTCGTACGGATAATTTGGTTGATAGTCAGGATAGATTCCAGCAAGCGTTAAGCTCTGTATGGAATAAAGGGCTTGAAGATGATGGCTTTAACCGTCTGCTATTAGCCTCTGGCTTATCTGGTCGCGAAGTTTCTGTGGTACGCGCCTATGCAAAGTATATGCGCCAAATCGATGCGACTTTCTCGCAGTCTTATATCGAATCAACTTTTAGCCGTTACCCAGATATTGCCGAATTACTGCTAAGCATGTTTGCTCGTAAATTTAATCCTAAACTTAAAACCCGCAGTTTAGACAAGCTATCTGAGCAGATCGAAAAACGTCTTGATGAAGTTTCTAGTCTGGATGATGACCGCATTATTCGTCGTTATTTAGATTTGATTCATGCCACGTTGCGTACCAACTTCTATCAAGTGAAGGACGGTGAGGTTAAGCCATATATTTCATTCAAATTTGCGCCTGAGCAAATTCCTGAAATGCCAAAACCACTGCCAAAATTTGAAATCTTCGTCTATTCACCACGATTTGAAGGGGTGCATTTACGCGGTGGTAAAGTTGCCCGTGGTGGTTTGCGTTGGTCTGATCGCCGTGAAGACTTTAGAACCGAAGTCTTAGGCTTAGTGAAAGCTCAGCAAGTTAAAAATACTGTGATTGTGCCTGTTGGCGCCAAAGGTGGCTTTGTATGTAAACAAATGCCGTTGGATGCTGATAGGGACGTTACGCTGGCTGAAGGTCAAGCCTGTTACCGATTATTTATCCGTGGTTTATTAGATATCACAGATAATATTTTAAACGGTGACATAGTGCCGCCAAAAGATGTGGTGCGTCATGATAGTGACGATGCTTATTTAGTTGTCGCAGCAGATAAAGGCACCGCGACCTTCTCTGATATCGCTAATGCTATTTCGCTGGAATATAACTTCTGGTTAGGCGATGCGTTTGCCTCCGGTGGCTCTAACGGTTATGACCATAAGAAAATGGGCATTACTGCTAAAGGTGGCTGGGAATCGGTTAAACGCCATTTCCGCGAAATTGGTATTGATTGTCAAACCACTGATTTTACCTGTATTGGTATCGGCGATATGGCTGGAGATGTGTTTGGTAACGGCATGCTGTTATCAGAGCATATCTGCCTAGTGGCCGCCTTCAATCATATGCACATCTTTATTGACCCTATGCCTAATACGGCAAAAAGCTTTAAAGAAAGAGAGCGTTTATTCAACTTACCGCGCTCAAGCTGGAGTGATTACAATAGCGAACTGATTTCTAAAGGTGGTGGGATTTTCTTACGAAGCGCCAAAGCGATTAGCTTAACGCCTGAAATTCAGCAGTTGCTGGCTACTCAAAAAACCACTATGACGCCGACTGAGTTAATCAAAGAACTGTTAACCTCTAAAGTTGATTTGATTTGGAATGGTGGTATTGGCACTTATATTAAATCATCGAGTGAAACCAATGCTGATGTTGGCGATCGTGCTAACGATACCTTGCGTATTAATGGTGCTCAGGTCAATGCCAAGATCATTGGTGAGGGTGGTAACTTAGGTTGTACGCAACTGGGCCGTATTGAATACGCGAGCAAGGGCGGACGCCTAAACACTGACTTCGTGGATAACGTGGGTGGTGTTGATTGCTCAGATAATGAAGTTAATATCAAGATCTTACTCAATGCCTTGGTCGCCGATGGTGAGTTAACTCTGAAGCAACGTAACCGCTTGCTTGAAGAGATGACTGAAGAAGTGGGTGAAATTGTATTAAACGATTGTCGCTCACAAACTCGCACTATTTCTGTGACGCAAGTGCATGGTGCTGATCAGCTTAAGGAGCAAATTCGATTCATTCAATATCTTGAGAAAGAAGGCAAGCTCGATAGAGCGTTGGAATTCTTACCGAGTGAAGATGAATTGGCCGAGCGTTTAGCTAAGAATTTGCCTTTGACTCGTCCTGAATTATCAGTGCTCGTAGCGTACGGCAAGATGGTTCTTAAGCAACAATTGGTGACGCCTGAAATTACTGATGACAGTTTCTTGAGTAAGTTATTAATTGCTTATTTCCCGAAAAAGCTGCAACAGACATACAGCGAACGTATGGCGCAGCACCCATTACGCGGGGAAATTATTGCCACAAGTCTTGCTAATGAATTAGTCAATGATATGGGCTTTAATTTTGTGCAACGTATGCAAGATGAGACAGGCGCCTCAGTTGCCGATGCCGCTATTTGTTACACTATTGCCCGTGAAGTCTTTGGTCTTGAAGAACTAACTCAAAACATCGCAGCACTAAATAGTGTCATTCCTGCGATTGTTAAAGGTGAGATGCTGTTCCAATTGCGTCGCAATATGCGCCGAGCGTGTCGTTGGTTCCTACGCCATCGTAACCGCTCTATGAGCATAGAGCAGAATATTGCCTTCTACCGTCCGGTATTTGTTGAGTTGACGAGCAATGTCAATAAATACATGGTGACTGCAGAAATTGAAGCCTTGGAACAAGAAAAGAATGCCTTATTGCGTGAGGGCGTCACTGAGCCAGTGGCAAACCTTATGGCTAAAATGAGTACATTATTTTCGTCACTAGACATTGCTCAAATTGCTCAAAATGAAAATAAGCCAGTGGCATTAGTCTCTGAAACTTACTTCAAACTGGGTGCACAGTTAGAACTGCATTGGTTCTTAGAACAAATCAGTGCTCAACCTGTGGCTAACCATTGGCAAGCATTGGCTAGGGCCTCTTTCCGTGAAGAACTTGATTGGCAGCAAAGATCGTTAGCTTCAGTAGTACTGGGAAGTTGTACTGATGTTTGCGAGGCTGATACGATTATTCGGCAGTGGATTGAACAAAATCAAGGTTTACTGGAGCGTTGGTTCCACATGCTTGCTGATTTTAAAACGACACGAACCCATGAATTCGCGAAGTTTTCAGTGGCATTAAGAGAACTGAACTTACTCATCCTTCATTGTGAAGGGCAAAAGTAAACTCATAATAATCAATCTAAAGCCCTGGCATCCGCCGGGGCTTTTTTTAGGTCTAGGAGAAGTCATGTTTTATAAATTAGCGCAAAAAATCATGTTCCAAATGGATCCGGAACGTGCTCATCATTTGGCGATGACGAGTTTGCGTACTACCGTTAACTCGCCACTCGATGCTTTGTACCGTCAGCACATTGCACCAGCGCCAGTTACCTGTATGGGTATTACTTTTAGCAATCCAGTAGGATTAGCGGCAGGTATGGACAAAGATGGTGAGGCCATCGATGCTTTTGCTGCAATGGGCTTTGGTCATATTGAAGTTGGCACTGTGACTCCACGACCGCAACCAGGTAATGATTTACCGCGATTGTTCCGCTTAAAGCCTGCTAAAGGCATTATTAACCGCATGGGATTTAATAATAAAGGGGTTGATCATCTAGTCGAAAACTTAAAAGCCAAGAAATCTAATATCGTCGTTGGGGTTAATATTGGTAAAAATAAAGATACTCCAGTCGAGCAGGGTAAGGATGATTATCTGATTTGTATGGAAAGAGTGTATCAATACTCTGACTATATTGCGGTCAATATTTCATCTCCTAATACTCCGGGGCTTCGCACTTTACAGTATGGTGAGTTATTAGATGAACTACTCTCAGCTTTAAAAGATAAACAAATAGAATTAAGCAAAAAATTTAATAAATATGTACCAATTGCTTTAAAGATCGCTCCCGATCTATCGGATGAAGAGATCGCGAAGATCGCTGAATCTTTGATCAAAAACAAATTTGATGGCGCGATTGCGACCAATACCACTTTAACTCGTGATGGTGTGAGTGGCTTACTTAATGCCGATGAAACCGGTGGTTTATCGGGCAAACCATTAACGGAATTAGCGACAAAAGTGATTGCCAAATTACATAACCATTTGAGTGGACATATGCCTATCATAGGCGTTGGTGGTATTAACTCAGGCAAAGATGGCATGGATAAAATTAATGCAGGTGCCAGTTTAGTACAAATTTACTCAGGCTTTATCTATCAAGGACCGCAGTTAATTAACGATATTACAGAACAGTATTTAAAGAATAAGTAATATAAGTCTAATTATTGCTCACAGTGATAATGATCCTAACCAGATCGTTGTTATTGCTTGATAAGCTAACAACGATCTTTTTATAAGGTTGATCATCAATAACAGTTTGACAATTTTATTTTGATATTGCTTAAAAAGCATACTATTATTTGTCGAAATATAAACAACATAAGATATAGGTTACGTTATGTTATTCTTGCCGCAACAGGATTGGCTTTGGGGATATAACGATCAATACCAAGTTCTAAGTGCTCATTTAGGTGCCGAAATGGAATTTTTGACACCTTACACTATCAAGCAATTGATCCCTGATGCTAAATACCTGCAGCCATTTACTATGGCGCAAGCCAGATATTACATTGAATTAATCGATAGCATGAAACGTCAGTTATCACTCACTGATGCACTTATTGTGCAAATTTGTTTGAATGGGACTGCCGCTAAATATCTGTTAACTCCGCAAATGCCTAAATCATGGTTTTTTAATGCAAGTCAGCAATGCGTATTTTCTGATGTTGGTAAAGTCGTTGAGTTAGTCACTACAACTAATATACGAGCTAAAGTATTAATCGTGGATACCAGTTTACAGGCCGCCTCTGTCATGCTGCTTGATGAATCTTGTGAATTATCTGAGCAGAAGGTGTTACACCGATTTGATGTTATTAAAGTGATGCATAATCGCCTTCATCCCATGATGGTTGAAATGCGTTATTGTGATATTTATGCCGCTTAAGTTGGCGTAATTATCAGCTTGCTAGTGGTGTTTATTTTGGTGCGTGAACTTAGCTGGTTATCAGGTTTACATAAGCGCATGTATCTTTAATAATAACGGCCTTAACTATGAAAAGGTGGTCGTTATGACAATTTGGGTTGATGCCGATGCTTGCCCGGTAGTGATTAAAGAGATGCTGTACCGCGCTGCTGAACGGTCGCAAATCAATACGTATTTTGTTGCCAACCAAATGCTAAAAATTCCTCCCAGTCGTTTCTTACATACTATCCGTGTCGCCAGTGGGTTTGATGTGGCGGATAATGAAATCGTTAAATTATGTGAACCTCAGGACTTGGTGATTACCAGTGATATCCCACTTGCCGCCGACGTTATTGCCAAACAAGCGCTTGCTTTAAGCCCGCGCGGTGAATTATTTACACCGGACAATATTGGTGAGCGCCTTAATCTGCGCGATTTCTTCGATACTCTGCGCGCTAGTGGCATTCAAAGCGGTGGACCCGATGCCATCAATCAAAAAGACAAGCAAGCTTTTGCCGGCCAGTTAGATAAATATCTTCATCAGCACGCAAATTAACCAGAATCTAATAGCAAGGTGTATTTATGGTTAATGCTGTTAATGCATTGATTTTATATGTGTGTGATTTGTAGAAAACCTTGATGGAGATCAACTTGTTTAAGAGTGAAGGGAGTATGGTGGAGGTATAAACTTTGTTCTTAAATAACAGTGATATGGGGTGAACTATGCTCATAACCTCGACCAAGAAAGTTCTTAGTACTTTATTATTATTGGCGCTGATCCCGCTCACTTATTTAACCGTAGTGACCGATGGTTGGCAATTTGTTGCTCATAGTACGTCCATATCCTCTACTGTTATTGCCACAATATTGATGATGCTAGCTGTGGGAATTTGGTCGGCGCAGCTTGGCGGGCGGGCGCTTTGGTTTGTACCTCTAACCTTTACTGGCCTTATGGTCATAGGCACCTTCCTCTCTTATACCCATTTATCACTGGCGATGGCCAATGCTGGGATCTTGTTATCAGTGGTGGTCATGGGCATTTTAATTTGCGATGGTACGAGGTTTTCTACCTTAGTGGCAGCCGGCATAGTAGGCTTCTTTGCATTGAGTCATGGTTATAGTTATGGCCGGGTCTTGGCTAATAGCGGTGAACTTGAGTTTTACCTTGCAGGCATAGTATTAACGGGTCTTATTCTTAATCTTAGCGGTGAACTATCTGCACAATTCTTTAAGCAAAAGTCGTCCAAGCATATTCGGGTGCGAGTCGGTGGCATTATTTTGCTTGCTGGCATCATCTTAATCATGAGTTATTAATTGAGAGGTTGCCTAGGTTATCACCATCCAAAACTTTGATAGCTTAGTCGGGTGATTTAAGACACTTGCTGTCTAACTAATGTAAAATCGCGCGCATGAGTTTCTAGGCTTGGAATTTTAATAATAAATTTCGAGCCTTGATACGGCTGACTTTCGCAGCGTATGGTGCAGTGAATCGACATGAGTGCACCATGAACTATGGCTAAGCCCAATCCAGACCCTCCTAAACCTTGTTTGGTGGTAAAGAAAGGGGTAAATATTTGCGATTTAATCTCATCTGTCATACCTAAGCCATTATCTTGGCAAATAATAGTTAACTGTTGTTCTTCATCGATACTAACGGCCAGCAAGATATTACCGAGCGTGCCATCATCAAACGCGTGTCTCGACGCATTAAGAAGTAAGTTATTGATGATGTTATACAATATCGTTGGGCTTAAGCTGAACCAAACTTGCTGATCACAATCGACATTAATGCTATGCATACCAATTTGTGGACGCATATCGCTGACAATTTGCTCAATATGACTGGCAATATGAATGCGTTCGGCATGCAGAGTGTCATGATTATGACTGACAGTATGAAAGTTCTTTATCAAATCATTTAACCGCAACAAATTGTTATGCATTAAGGCCAAAGATTGTTTATTTTCACTTATGTAGTCAGTAATTTCATTGAGGTTGTGTTCATTAGTTGTGATGATTTTTTCTAAATGTTCAAGAGCGTCTTGGCAATGAGTCACAGTAATTAGACTTGTCCCTAAAGGAGTATTAATTTCATGTACTGCTTTATCTATGATGCTGATTAATGATGGTTGAGGCAAAGGTGGTTGCTGTATAGGCAATGAATGACTCTTATCCGGCATCAACTGATTAATGTTAGCTGCCTCTTTTTTAGTCGAGCTGCGCATGCATAAGTACTGAATGCTCACAAGTAACAATAAAATAACGACTAAACCGTCTATAGGCCATGCTAACCCAATCCATAACAAGGCTGCAGATATCTCGATGATGAGCAGTAGCGCAAGGCGGTAGAATAAACGGTTAGGCATGCAGACTAATCCTTAGTGTTAATATACACATCCATGAAGTTTGAAATCTTGTTTTATGCTAGGCGAGCAAATACCTATTAAGTTTAGACTAAGGTGATGGTTTAGATGAACAATCCGGCGATTTAGTTGTGGTTGACGGTTTCACCGTAAATAACTGACGCGGGTGAATGCAAAACAGAAAGATAAATGATTAGTGTCTAGAAGCATCAGCCTAGTGCTAACTAGGCTGATGATAAGCGTTAGAATTGCAAATAGACCGGCCAACCTAACAGCCCATGCAATCCTTCTTTATACTCAAACCGCTCGAGTTTTTCTGGACTAGCATCCGCTAATAATAGCGTTCGATAATGCTGTGCAAATTGCAGGGTGCGCAAAATTCCGGCATTGAAATGCTTACCTAAATCAGCCTTGATAATGGCAACCGATTCAGCAGGTAACAAGGCTAAGGCTTTGTCGGTAGCCACTTGAATATAATCTTCAGCAAACCATGCTGGATTAAGTTCAATTTGGCCAATTTTGCGTTTAAGGTCTTCTCTGACTTTGATATCACCAAAGCAAATACGGTATAACACAGCTTCTGCTAATACGCCTTCAAGATTTAAACACTCTAACGGGTCATAGCTGCCAATATGGTAAAAATGCTGACGTAAAACCGCAATGGCTTGCTGCCTTTGATGATCGCTCAGCGCATCTTGATAACTTTGCCAACCTTGCCATTCGTCACTATCGGGTGGGCAAGAAACTTGTTCCATCAGATTTTTGTCGACGTCGCCATAGATGGATTTACTATTTTGTTTAAACTGGCTTACAACCGTTAGCATGCTCCAACCTTTCTGGAAGGATTTCACCACGCCATCATTTTGTTGCAGCAAGTTCAAAGCTCGAGACTCATTGCGCTCGGTCAGCGCTATTAGGCCAAGGCTCACGACGCCAATTACGTCAAATGCTGCTTGTTCTAACAAATGCATTTTGTATTTGTTATAGAACTTGTCGGCCAATTTTAGGCTCATCAACATAGCCTTGGCTTTGATTTTCGCTAACTCTTCATCTGACAGTAATTGTGCGTCTCGGCCGTAGGCGATAACTTTAGATAAAAATGGCCCTTGATTAGGATCGCGTAATACCAGTTGCATACTAATCCTTAATCTAAAAAGCTGAACATATCGTCAACTTCAGCGAATTCGTCGGTCACCTGGTTTTTCTCTTTCGCTTGTAAAACCAATTCACTGACAAATTTGTTGATGATATTTTGCCAGCTAGAACTTTCATTGCGCAGTAAGTTCTTAATGGCTTTTTCAACATCTGGCGCAAGCTCGCGGATAAGTGCGAGTAAGCTGCGCGGATCATCGATGCTTAGGCTAAAAGCTTCTTCGGATTCCGAACGGTCTGAGTAACCTACGGTTTCACCATCATCTTCATCATCAAATACATCAATAATTGGTGCGTCATCATCACTGCTTGGCGCTAAAACCAGCTCAATGAACGGAATCGATAGATAGAATAGCCCCGCAGGATCTTCAGCGATGCACTCTAAAATAGCTGTTTGTTTTTCTTCACTTTCTTGAATGCGGATCAAGTATGTTAAAAAATCAAACGTATGTTGGATCAGTTCTTCAGCATTGGACTTAATTTGCTCTTCCCAATACAAAGGTTGCTGACACACTATGTCACGAATCTGTTCTGGGCTCATCAATTCCGACATGATAGATGGGCATGAAATATCATGATGACTATTGATTTGCGTCAGTGTAACAATATCCATATTTTCAATGACTTCGACTAATTGCTCGTCATTCATGGTATTGGCAATAATCTCAAATCGCTTGCTAGCTTGTCTTGGCTCGACATCAGCAAGTTCTTTGATCTCGGCGACGGTAATTGCAATCAGACTATTCATTAACGCTCCTCATCATCATAGAAATCGTAATAACCTTCTTCATCACGCTCGTTGTAATCGTCATCATCATCATCGTCATGATCATCAGCGACAGGCGCAGGTGCTGCTACTTTTGGTTCATGAGCCAATAAATACAGCACAGCGCAGCTTTCAACTAATAAACTGACGCTATAGTCTTTAACCGCTAACACTAAAGGTAAGTCAACGTTATTAAAGGCAATACTGGTTTTAAACTCATCCCAAGTCGGCAAAATGCTGTGTTCAATCCAGTAAGCCCATTGCAATTTAGCTTCGGCTGGAAATTTCACTTGATTGAACAAGGCGACCGGTAAATATTCTGGTACAGAATCTAACATAGCTGGATCAGCTAATAATATCTGCTTAATTTGCTTCGAAAATTGAGCCAGTGCTTCAGGGGTTTCTGGATCGCTATACGATTCAATGTTGTCGTATGCGTTATCTTTAAGCTCGTTAACACGAGCCATATTTAATGTAGTTGCCATAACAAACTCAGGTGAAGTTATCTAAATGCAAGATGACTTAAATAAGCCAACTTGTGTTAAGCCAAGTGGTCAATCAAGGTTAATAAAAACCGTCCCAGATCTCACGCATGGCCGCGCTTGGGTCAGTGACAATGACGTTATTGAAATCGCGAATAAAGGCGCTGCGTTGCTTAGGATCTGACAGCACATCATAGGCTTTCTGTACGCGGTGCAAAGCCGCTACTGCCAGTTGCTTTTCATCTTCACTGGCACTGATGAGTTTATCTGGATGGTATTTATTGGAGAGCCGTTTATAGGCTTTTTTAATGTCATCGTCTTTGGCAGAGGGTTTGATCCCCAATACGCTAAAGTGGTTGATCATAGTGATACCTGTAGGCAAGTAGTAAAAGTTGCGTTGCTCGTAGTTAGAACGACGGGGTTAACACTTAGATCGGCGATGATTAATCATGCCGATCACTCAAGGTGCTATTGAACGTCATGCTATTGCGAGTATTGGCGTTGCTGCCTGATTGTCTAATCGAGAGTTAACACTCTTATGTGCGACTAGTGTTCAGCGCAGTAAGCAAGGCCACTAGCATGTAACGCAACCGAGTGATAATACCAGATAAGCGCTGATTGCCGCAAACTTAAGCCGGATATGTTTGGCACTAATCCTTGGTGTTAACAACCTATAGATTAAAACGGAACACTTAAAAATGCTGATGTAAAAGAGCCATTTGATGTTGGCGATTATGCGCTTGGTGCGTATGACATGGTGGGTAAAGCTCAGTGATGAATCTGTAGGTGTTCTCATTCGAACTGTGTTGCTAGGCGAGGGGGAATGGGGAGTAAAACGAGTTGCTTGATATAGAACTCGCTGGTTTTGAATAAACTTAGCAGAATACAAGTTAACGCCTGTATTCCTGCTAAGTGCGAGTTAAGTGAGTGGGGGGTTATTTAACCGCGCGCCACACCCCCCATTCGCCGGTAGTGCCAGGCTCTTCGCCTTTAGTCCACCAATGGGCTTGCCACAGTACTTGATTGTGGATCACTTGTTGGCCTTCAGAGTAAGTCGCTTCCACATTCCACTCGTCACTTGTGACTGGAGGAAGTGGTGGCAAAGGCGGAGTAGTTCCGTTGATTTCACGCCATACACCCCATTCACCGGTAGTGCCTGGTTCATCGCCTTTAGTCCACCAATGGGCTTGCCAATGTTTACCTAAATGAATGGCAGTATCACCATCGTTATAGGTGGTATCTTTATTCCAGTTATCACCTGGTTGTGGCGGCGTTGGTGGATCAATTGGCGGCTCAGCATGGACGATACTTAAGGCATAACTTGCTTTGCTGTCGTTATTCCATACCTTGTTAGCATAAGGCTGCTGGCGGTCGTACATATAGTGCTGCATTTCTGCATGCCAAATGCCGATAAACCACTTGTTTTTGTGCTTATCGTTGACTTGTAGGGCTAATAATTCCGGCCAGTTATCTTGATTGTTGGCAGTAATTAATAAGCGCTCTTCTAGTTGCTCTTGGCCATTATTATTAAAGCCACGGAAACTCACATAATCATCAACATTTGGCGTTGGGAAACCTTGTGGCAAGTAATAACCTAGCTCATTGAATGTTGGATCTTCTGGGTCGACAATATCGCCACCGTTACCATCAGTACCATTGGCACTAAAGTTAATATCACTACAATTATAGAAGCCTTCTCCGGCTGGGTCATCACGCTGCCAACGAGTGTATAAAATAGCGTCGCCTTTACGATCTGCAGGTAAAGTCACCTTGATGCGATATTTACGATCATCGCTAACCGCCACATTGCCTTCGGTGTCGACCAGTTCTAAATCATCCCACGTCAATGCTTGGCTTGGGTCGTAATCAGGTTTAGTTAAATAAAATTCCCAAAATGACGGGTTGTGGGGCGCAGAAGCATGGAAGGTCAATAAAATTTGATTATTGCTATCAAGCTTAATCTTAGTTTTTTGCCATTCGCTTGAAGGATTGCTCATACCCAATTTAGCGCTAGCACCAGCAGAGCACAGCTCGCCATTAGGTACTTGACGTTTAACCGCTTCAATATCACGATAATCTTTGGTTAACGCAGCAAATTCATTGATTTGCACAAAAGGGTACGTTCCTGAGATGTCATAAGCCGCTTTACAGGCTTGGTTAGGAATGTCTTGGCCATTATTTGACCAGTGGCCGCCGTTTTCCGAACATATGACTTGGCGCGCCGCAGGAAACTCAACCCAGCCATGGGCTGACACTTGCGAATGAAAAGACGCACTCAGCATTGTTATGCTTGAGATTAATAATAGTTTTTTCAAGAATTTACCTTTAAATATCTTAAATCAAAATTTGAGACTACTAATATAATATTTCATTTTGATGTCATGCAAATTTATTGATTTAAATCAATAAATGATGTTTTTTACTTTGGTATCAGCGTGTTACGCGATTGGCGGTGAATTGCTGATACAAGTTGTCACAGTTTTCGGTGATGCAAGCCGATGCGCTTGTATTTTAACTGGTAACTTGCTAAAAAATAGTGGTTTAAATGCTGAGCAATTGGTTCTAAGGTGTGGTGCGATCCGGGTGGTTTAGCAACTTAATAACTTGAGCGGCATCCCGTTAATTGATGGCATCGCAGTTAAAGGATTGCAGCGATTAGATGAGTCTATCAGTGATAACTCAGAGGTTACTCCAGAATTCAGATAATAACTGCGACACTCTAATTGAGGTGTAGAAGAAGCCAATTGCTGAAAGTGGTACGCTTTATCTCGCCAAAGTAAAAGAGTATCACTATGAATTATCAACAGTTGACTGAAGCAAGACGATACCAGATTTCCGTGCTTTTAGAACAGGGCTTTTCGATAGCACATATAGCTAAATGCATTCATTGCCATCGCTCTAGTGTTTATCGGGAAGTGAAACGATGCCAAGGGCAATCACGCTATCAGCCTGATATTGCACACGAGCAGGCTGTCACAATAAGGCGTCAGTCGAGTAAATATGCGATACCCTCGCAGCGAATAGAGAGCATCATCCTTTTGCTGGAATTGGATTGGAGCCCTGAGCAAATCTCGCAGGTGTTGCGCCTAGTGAAGGAACCCGTCAGTCACGAGTGGATTTATCGCTATATTGCACGCGACAAACGCCGGGGTGGTAAACTTTATCGTCATTTACGCCAAGGACATAAGCGTTATCGGCGCGGTAAAGTAGAGCAAGCTCCTACCATAAAAAACGCCGTATCCATTGACGACAGACCTGCGATTGTCGATAGCCGAGAACGATTCGGAGACTGGGAAATCGATACTGTATTGGGTCTACATGGTACGGGAGCAATTGTGACCCTATTAGAGCGTAAGACTCGGTTTTATTTGATAAAGAAAGTCAATTCGAAGTCAGCGGCAGATGTAACGAAAGCGACGATTGAGTTGCTGATGCCCTATAAGGCGCATGTGCTAACGATAACGGCAGATAATGGACGCGAATTTGCTAACCACCAAGAGATAGCAGAGGCGCTAGATACCCAAGTGTATTTTGCGCACCCTTATCGTTCGTGTGAACGTGGTGCGAATGAAAACGCCAATGGATTACTCCGGCAGTATGTCAAAAAAGGCGTTGATTTGAGGCTAGTGAGTGATGAATTGATCGAATTTGCTCAGAATAGAATTAACTATCGACCCAAAAAGTGTTTGAAGTTTAAGCAGCCTGCGCTGGTGTTTCACCAATTAGCTGCTTAATTGTTGAGTGTCGCACTTCGGAGTTGAATTCGGGCCTTTGCTTTGTTTGATTTTATTAAGTGTCAACAGCAGTGGACACAGCACTTATATCTTGTTTTTCAGCAGCAATGGGATGTGAATTCCGAAGCTATTTGTGTTGAATCGTTACTGCGCTTAGACGGCTTACCGTTTGATCATGTGGCCTTATTAACTGAAATGGAAAATCGAGCTCAAGCTTAATTGCTTGATATCTGGGTACTTGAGCAAGTATTAGAGCAACATAAACTTAGACCTGACATAGAATTTTCGGTTAACGCTTTTCCCTCATCTTTTTGCCAAGTAGAGTATTTACAACGCTTGAGTCAGCTCTCGCCAAGTCAGCGCCGCGGCTTGTTATTTGAAATTACCGAGCAACAAGCTAATTGTTTTACCGCGCAGCAATGCCAAGCGATTTTAGCCACTGGCGTACGTTTATCGATTGATGATTTTGGGGTTGGCTTTACCAATTTAGATTTTATTTTGCGATTGCATCCTGAAGAAGTGAAATAAGATGCAAGTTTTATGAGGAAGCATTATCAGCAGGATGCCTTGATTGGTCTCATCAATGCTTTATTAACCTTGGGGACGAGCTTAGACTTTACCCTCACCGTTGAGGGAATAGAAACCCGTGAAAATTATCAGTGGTTGAAATACATGGGAGTCAGTAAGTTTCAAGGCTATTTGTTCTCTAAACCTAATTGTAATTTAGCTGCAAGCGCCATGGCGTTTGATGATCTTGATCGCTGTTTGAAAGTGTGAGGCTTGGAGTGCTAGGTTTTTTGTTCTACGATGCGCTGGTTTTTTAATCTGAGGCATCTATGAAATATCTAATTGTTGCACTATTGCCGTTAATGCTAACGGGCTGCATAACTTTTCCAACTGAAAACTCTAATAATGTCAAAGTGATATGGGATAATCCCTATGGTATTGCTGAATGTCAGTATCTTGATACTGTGCTTGGCAGTGAAGGTCACTTTTATGACTTCTGGTTACATAGCGATCAAACCATGGTGTGGGGAACACTTAACCAAATGCGCATTAAAACAGCAGCATTAGGTGGCGATACCTTATATCTTTACCAACCGTTAGGTTTCTTAGGGTCAGTGACCATGATGGCTAATGCCTATGACTGTAGTGGCCAAATGGTGCTGATGGAGCAAGAGTCCACTGACGCAGACGTTACCACTCTTGATGAAGAGAAGGTTGCAGACGTTGATTAAATACGTGCAAGCTGCAGCGAACATTTAAGTTTTTGTTACTATGACTTGGCAATATGTCAAGTCAGCCTTTCCCCTTGGTATTCTACAAAGTGATCCATCTGGTGCTAATTCAAGCACAATCCTTAAATCTCAAATAATCATTATCATGTAAATTCATGCCGCAGCCACACCTAAATCTAGCCATACGATATTACCGATTCCACGTGCTTAATCTAAACCAGTATTACTCTGCCCTGTGTTACACCTTGCATTAGGAATGCCTTAATTTTATGTAAATAGTCTTTATATCAATGCATTAGCTTTATTTGATGGCGGTCTTGGTACGCATAGCGCTGCGGGTGAACTTGTAAAGTAAAAAATAAATCAAACGTTTGTTTAAATTTGTTGATCATAATCAGTACTTGTGACGTAATATGAGGATGTGTTCCCTGGTCAGACGAGTAATGGATATGAGTTTACGCACCCAATTAAGGAAAATTTTACCCAGCATTTCTATCACAGAGCAGGAAGCGCTAGATGCTGGTGATGTCTGGCTTGAAGGTTCTATTTATCAAGGTAAACCTGATTTTTCAGCCCTGCGCGCAATTCCTGATGCCAAGTTAAGCATGGCAGAGCAAGCCTTCCTCGATGGCCCTGTGATGGACCTGCTGGCATTAGTGGATGACTTTGCGATTCAAAGTGGTGAACATTTACCTGAGAATGTACTTAATTTTCTCAAAGTTAATAAGTTCTTCTCATTAATCATTCCTAAGCAATATGGCGGTTTAGCATTTAGTCCATATGCTAACTCCACCATAGTGGCAACTATTGCCGCTAAAAGTTCAGCAGTGGCAGTAACCGTTATGGTGCCTAACTCCTTAGGCCCTGGTGAGTTATTAATGCACTACGGCACAGAGGCGCAGCGTAACTACTGGTTACCTAAGCTTGTCATTGGTGATGATATCCCATGTTTTGCGTTAACTAGCCCAGAAGCTGGCTCTGATGCTGGTGGTATCCCTGATATCGGCATAGTGACTTATGGTGAATATAACGGCGAGAAAACCTTAGGCTTATCGGTAACTTGGGATAAGCGCTATATCACTTTAGCCCCGATTGCGACGGTACTGGGGTTAGCTTTTAAGGTACAAGACCCAAGCGGTTTACTAGGCAGTAGTCATGATTTAGGCATTACTTGCGCGCTTATTCCTAAAAGTCATCCAGGCGTGCAATTAGGTAATCGCCATGACCCTATGGGAATACGTTTTTACAACGGTACTACTCGTGGTGATAACGTCTTTATTCCAATGGACTTTATTATTGGTGGCCAGCAGAACATTGGTCGTGGCTGGCAAATGTTAGTGAGTTGCTTAGGGGCTGGTCGCGGAATTTCGTTACCTGCGCTTGGGGTCAGTGTAGCGCAGGCGTCATTTAAGTCCTCCGCTGAATATGCTGCTGTGCGTGAACAATTTGGCTTATCCATTGGTAAGTTTGAAGGTATTCAGCAAAAGTTGGCCGATATTGCCGGTAAAACCTATCTGCAAGAATCTATGCGCGTGCTTACCACGGAAGGCTTGGGTTTAGGGCTGAAGCCTTCAGTCGTTACGGCTATTGCTAAATATCACATGACAGAAATTGGACGTGATGTGCTTAATTCCGCCATGGATATCCAAGCGGGTAAAGCCATACAATGCGGGCCACAAAACACTTTGGCTTCAGGCTATGTAGCGCAGCCCATTGCCATTACCGTGGAAGGCGCCAATATTCTGACCCGTAACTTGATGATTTTTGGTCAAGGCGTGATGCGCTGTCATCCATATCTGCAAAGTATGGTAGAAGCTATTCACAGTGAGGCGTCAGATGCCGACAGCACCTTTAATGGCATATTAACTAAGACTGTCAGTTATAGTGTTCGTAATAGTTTACGCGCCTTTAAACTCGGTTTATTGCCTTTCTTGGCTAAGCAAGATAGCCGCTTAGCTGAAGTGGTTCCTTATGAAAAAGCCGTTAATCAGTTAGCCGCAAAGCTTGCTGTGTATGCCGATTTCTCTTTGCTGGTATTAGGCGGCAAGTTGAAACAAGCTGAAATGCTGTCAGCGCGTCTTGGCGACGTCATGAGCTACTTGTATGCAGCGATGGCCTCCATTCGCTATTACGAAACCAAAGTGCTGGATACTAATCGCACCGAAGCCGCGCCGTATTTTCATTATGCGACGCGTTGGTCTTTAGCGCAGGCAGAAAAGGCCATGTTAGATTTCTTAGATAACTTCCCATCGGCGCCAACCCGCCAATTGATGAAATTTATCACCTTAACTTACTCAGCTAAGATGCCTAAGATTTCTGATGATTTAGTGCGTGAGTTAGCTGAAGCCGCGCAAATGAATACCAAAATTAAAGCGCAGCTTACCGAGCTCATTCGCCCTGTTGCAGGGGATGGTAATGACATCAATGAGCAAGCTTATCTGGCGAAGATGGAATGCTTGGATTTACTGGCGCGGGTTAAGATTGCGCTGCGTAAAAAGACGTTCAGAGCTGGGGTGAGATTCTCTGAAACCTTAGATGCCGCATTAGCTTCTGGGGTGATTAATGCCGCCGAGCATCAACAGCTCATCAGTTATAATCACAAACGTGAACTTGCAATTCGCGTTGATGAATTTGATTTTGATTTAAATTTATTAAGCCCGCATGAGCATAAAGCCTCTGCAGCAGCCTAAATAGCGGCATGGCTTGTGTAGCGTGATATGATGAATATAATGAGCCAACTTTTGTTGGCTCATTTTTTTATGTCTCCTAAAACGCCTCAAGCATTCAGTACCCAAACCTTTTTTAGCCGCTTAGCTTGCAGGCGGCGTGGTCCTGATTTTCGTCAAGGGGAGATAGTCGGGTTTGCCGATATTCAGCAGACGTTTGGTTTCGATAGGCTAAAGCTTGGGCGCTGGGTGACGAAAGATGAGGCTGCGCTAGCCGCGCCAATCATATTTGATGCCTTTGCTGATCTTGCCTACTTACTTAATTTACCGCCCAAGGCCATAGGGCTGCGCCAAAGTTTAAGTTTGGCCTTTGGCAGTGGCGGCCGCCAAGGCGTACAAGCGCATTATAATAGTTTAAGCCGAGAGTTAGCCTTGGCAAAACACGCAGGCGCCGGAGCCTTAGCCCATGAATTTTGGCATGGTTTTGATCATTATATTGCCCCAAAATCCTATGATTTACCGCTGCGTAATCAAGCCGTTCAGCCATTTGCCAGTGATTGCTGGCAGCAAGATTTACTAAGTCTTGAGCATCCGCTGAACGACAGGCTATTAGCCTTATTTGCCATCGTCATGCAAGAGGGCGCAGAGCCATCATGCTTGGTGCTGCGCTCCAAACAATTAGATAAGTGTTTAGGACGCTATTATTTTTCGCAGCCAACGGAATTGATGGCGCGCGCCTTTGAAGCGGCACTCGAGTTTGATAACCGGATCGCCAATCCTTATTTAGTGAACGGTACGCGCAAGGGACAGTTTGTTGATGCCGGGGTTTATCCGGATGATGAGCATTTAGTGGCAATTACTCGCGCACTCCTTGCCTATTTTGAGCCGCTAGGTCGCGCCTTATCTAAACAAGGTATTTAATCATAAGCGTAAACTTAATCACTTAAACCCTGAAAACTCAGGTTAATTTAAGCCTGATTGCGCACACTCATTAATAGTGATCATTGACTTGATCACGCTTAGGCCAATAGTATGCTGGCTTGACTTGCGCAAAGTTATCATTCTGATTTATAGGATAAACATGAAAAAACTTTTAGCCCTAATCCCCTTGATGCTCGCCGTAGTGCTGGTGTCTCCTTATGCCGACGCCAAAAAATTTGGTGGTGGTAAGAAATTTGGTAGCAGTTATAAAACTGCGCCTGCCAAACAGCAACCGCAAAAAACCGATACTGTTAGCCCACAACCAGGCCAAGCGACTCCCGCTGGCCAGCCTGCTGCCGCTAAGCAAAATGCTGCGCAAACTGCAGGTTCTTCTAAGAAGGGCATGTTAGGCGGGTTAATGGGTGGCCTATTAGCCGGTGGTTTATTAGCCGCCTTATTTGCTGGTGGTGCATTTGAAGGCTTACAAATGATGGACATGGCCATCATTGCCTTATTGATCTTTGGCGCCGTGATGTTGTTTAAGATGCTGCGCAAAAGTAAAGCCGCGCCAAGCCAAGGCAGTTATCAGCGTGAAGCTTATGCGGCGTCAACGCCAAATTCAGCGCCAGCGCAAAACAATGCTTATCAACAGCCACAACAGCCACAACAGCCACAACCTCAGCAGCACGCTTACAGCGCGCCTGAAGCTGCGCCTATTCACGGGGCAACTGATGCGCCGCGTCCATGGTTCCGCGCTGAAGTTGATGCTAATGCTGCCGATGTGCCTATGAATCTGCCAGCAGGTTTTGACAGTACCGCTTTCGTTAAAGGCGCTATCAGTCACTATGAAACCTTGCAGCAGGCATGGAATAGCAATGATCTGACTAAAATTGAAGAGTATGTCGCAGCTGACATTTTCTCTGAATTAGTGACAGCTCGAGCGGATGAGCCAACTGAACTTTACACGCAAGTGTTGTCAGTAAATGCTGAGATTGTTCGTGCCGATTATAACAATGAACACGCGCAAATTAGCTTGTATTTCTACGGTCAGTTTAAAGAGTCACCACAAGGTGTAACTCAAGATATCAAGGATATCTGGCACTTACAGCGTGACTTAACTCAAGACGGTCAGCCATGGTTGATTGTGGGTATTGAGTAAACATTCGTAGTGAATCACTCACTTGCAATAAAAAACGCAGCCTAGGCTGCGTTTTTTATTGAGAAAATCATGATTTAAGTAAAGCAGCTACCTAATCTCTTAATGACGAGTCTGGTTTTACTCCTCATTTAACATGCCCACCCGCGTTATCACTTGATGTTGCTTGGTGACTTTCGGCGTCTAAGCGCTTAGCCTTAGTGATCATCGGCGTGATGGTCGAGCCCTGCACTAAGATAGAAAACACCACGACCGCGTAAGTCATCACCAGCATGATCTCACGAACATCAATATTCTTTTCAGGTAACACCATAATGCCAGCAGGCACTGACATAGCCATAGCTATGGCTAAACCGCCGCGTAAACCGCCCCAAGTTAAAATTGAGACCGCCATAGGGTTGTAGCGGCGAAAGCGATTAAAACCTAGGTAAGAAAGACGAACGCTAAGATAGCGCCCAACTAATACTAACGGGATAGCAAAAGCCATTAACAACCAGTCTTCGCGGTGAAACGCAAAGGTCAGCATTAATAACCCTATCAACAGGAATAACAGGCAATTTAAGAATTCTTCTATCAATTCCCAAAAGTGATTTAAGCTATCACTGGTCTTAGGGCTAAAGCCTTGGCTGCGAGTCCAATTACCGATAATGATGCCAGTGACTACCATGGCCAGTGGGCCTGAGACACCCAGCGAGGAGGCGAGGGCATAACCTGCGGAGGGAATGAGTAAGGTTAATAGCTGCTCTAGTGAAGGATCATCATTATGACAAATGAGTTTATGCACTAAAGTGCCTAACACTAGGCCATAAAGAATTCCGCCAAGCGCTTCTTGCAGGAATAACAAGCTGACGCTGCTTACTGTTGGCGTGCTATCACCAAAGGCAATAGTAAATAGGGTCACAAATATGACTAAGCCAAAGCCATCATTGAATAGCGATTCGCCTTCAATTTGGGTTGAGATACGCTCGGGCGCTTGTAACTTTTTGACTATGGCAAGCACAGCGATAGGGTCGGTAGGGCTTATCAGAGCGCCAAACAACAAACAATAGACGAGCGCCAGCGGCAAGCTAATTAACTGACAAAAACCATAGAACACAAAACCAATAACAAAAGTAGAGACTAAGGTGGCGAACAACGCCAGCACAGTAATTTCCCACTTTTGGTCTTTAAGGTTGGTAAGCTTAATGTTAATAGCACCGGCAAATAACAAAAAGCCAAGAATACCTTCGAGTAACAAGTGCTGAAAATCTAGTTCATGAATGACATGGGCGGCGACGGCTTTGAATTCAAAGATATGGAATCGACCAGTGAACACCAACAGTAATGACAACATAATAGCGCCAGTTGTGATGGCGATTGTCGGTTGGAATTTTCCTAATTTACTATTGAGATAAGCCATCAGCACTGCAGCAGCGCCCAAGTAGCACAAAATATGATAGACAGACATGCCGTATCCTTAAGGGTAAGAGTCACGGGCGTAAACAGTGTTACATCTTAATGTAGGCTATAGGCCTCAAACCACTCAAAAATAGTGCAAGTTTGGTTAATTTTTTATCATCATTGGAGTTCTTCCCCAGCTACAAGCAATTGATCTTCTGCCCTTAGTTGGTGCTTAGCTAGCTGCCATGCTAGTTCAGCAGCATTACTTACTTGCATTTTTTGCAGTAATTTTTGCTTATGAAGCTCAACGGTACGCTGGGCTAGTTCAAGTTCGCTAGCAATGACTTTATTCATTTTGCCCGCAAGCACTAAGGTCATCACTTGGTGCTCGCGGGGACTTAGGCTATTGAGTTGCGCGCGCAGTACTTGGTGTTGATTGTGCGCGGCATACGCTTGTTCACTGACTTGCATAGCTTGAAGTAATAGAAGTTTAAGCTTATCGCCGTCCACCGGTTTTTCTAGAAAATCAAGCGCGCCAACACGCATGCTTTGCACTGCCATAGCAATATTACCATGGCCGGTGAGCATAATGATTTGAATCGGACTTTGCAGCTTTACTAAGTGTTGCAATAAGGCCATGCCGTCCATTCCCGGCATATGAATATCAAGCAGCATGACCGCAGGCGCATGAATATCTACAGCAGAAAGCAAGGTTGCGGCGCAGGTAAAACTGTGGCTAGCGAATCCCATGCCTTCAAGCATCCAGCTTAATGAATCTAATACATCTTGATCATCATCAACTAGGTATAAAGGGGTCATAGCGCGGCAGCCTTATGGGGTAAGTGAATGTGGATGACTAAGCCTGGGTTAACTTGATGGGCAATAATTTGGCCGCCATGCTCTTCTATGATGCGTTTACAAATCACCATCCCTAGGCCTAAGCCATGAGCTTTAGAGGTTTCAAATGGCATGAATAGTCGAGCTAAGGCTGCGGATGTCAAGCCTGTACCAACATCGCGGATGCAGAGTTGATATTCATCTGCCAAGCGTTGGCACTCAATAGTTAACTGCCTCGCCTTAAGGCTCTGCATAGCATCCAGTGCATTACGAATGAGGTTAACCAGTACCTGTTGCAATAAACTGGCATCAGCCACTATCGGATAATCCTCGCAAGGGCGCTGCCAGTGTACCTCGCATCCCTTAAGGTCCGGCGCCATGAGTTGCAAGGTATCATCTATGATGTGCACCAGATCACAGACCTGATAATGGCTGCTTTGCTGACAAAACGCTCGCAGTCGATTAATCGTCGTTTGGGCTCTATCGACCTGAGCAATGATTTTAGTTAACGGTTGCTGTAACTCTGGCTGAGAGTCTATTAAGCGATAAACACAGCCTTGGGCTAAATAACGAATGCCAGCTAATGGCTGCTTCAGTTCATGGGCAATGCCTGAGGCCATTTCTCCTGTAAGCAATACGCGCTGGGCACGGTAGAACTGTTGCTGCTGATCTAATAACCGAGCTTGAGTACATTGATGCTCGGCCACTTCATTACTCAGAGCTAAAGTGCGACGCACTACCAAGCGTTTGACCCGTAAGTGATGTAAGTATCCAAGCAATAACACCAGTATGGCAACCAATACCCAAGGGATGGCGCTATACATTAGACGCTGCCAATTGGTAACAAACGGCCATTGGGCTAGTTGCTGACGCAACTGAAAAACTTCACTGTCGTTAACCGGTGCGGCCCAATATTGATATTGGCCGACAATCGCTGCGCTATCTTGTGGCGTTATGGCTAATAATGCCCGTACCACTTGAGTGGCTAGTTGATGACTGGTGCCGCCAAGCTTTGACAGGGCATAATCTGGATATAAAGGTGTTGATACTTGGCAAGCCATATCGGTTTGCTCATTGACCAATTGCACCTTAAGCGCGCCTTGAGGTATTACGCCACGCCTAATCGCAGACTCCAGAATACAAGCTGGTAAAATGGCGACGTCGGCTTGATGTTGCAGTAATTTATCGAGCAGCTTTGTTTGTGGAAAGCCAACAAATTTCAACTGTTTAATGTCGCGATACACATCCATATGGCGACTAGCTAAGGTGGCGGCAAAAATTTGAAAACCGCCAAAGGCGCGCGGGTCGCTCGAAATTACTCGTTGCTGGGTTAGCTCTTTCCAATGAGTAAGCGGGTGATCAGCGCGGGTGATGATAGCTGACCCCATCGCCCTTTCAGGATTATTACTTAAATTATTCACTAAGGTTAATAAATGACTGGTGCCATAGTCTTTTTTATAGGCCACAGTCGTCATGGCATTGCCTATGATAAAGTCAATATTAGCTTTGGTGATGGCGTTATCTAGCTCCATCGGCGTGAGCGCTATAATATCAATGGGTTGGCCTAATTGTTGTTGAAGCCATAAGGCGGTGTCTTGCCAGCGCCGCTCGATTTTACTGGGATCAGCAAAGGCCATCACGCCGATACGGATAGTTGCGTGAGTTTTGGCCCTTGTATCGCGTAGTTTAAGTAACTGGCTCGGACTGTGGATATCATCCGGAGAATAGGAGGCTGCATTGATTGAGCCAGGCCAGAGCAATGCAAGCAGGCTAAAACCTAGGATCAAGGCATTCAACAAGGCAATATCGCTTTAGAAAAGGAAACAGAGGCTATTATCACCGATTAATGTTGCTCAAAGCTCAGTGATATGTGCGTTCAGTGAGTAAGATCACGCTTTACTTATATACTGAGGGTCAGCCTACTGATTAATGCCTATGTGGTATTAGTCTACTGATATGGTGTGCGCAACTTGGCCACGCCCGCGGTTTCATACTTATTGCCATTATCATCAAGATACCATATCGCTTCGACATCCTTATCTAAGCCAATATCGTGTAGCCACACTTGAGCTTCGACCACTGGCATTAAAAACAGACTGGTGGAAATCACATCGGCTAATAACGTATTGCGCTGCATAATCACTGAGACACTAATACCGTCACGCTTAGGATAAAGGGTCGTGGGGTCAATAATATGGTGATAATCTTTGCCATCGACAGTGAAATAGTTTAAATAATTACCACTTGATACCAAGGTAATATCTTGCGCCGTAATATATTCATGGTAAACACTATTGTTGATACCATTCCTATTGTTATATTTTCTGGCGAGCGGATCTTCAATAGCCGTAATAAATTGTCGGCCACTAGGATGTATACCAAAATGACGAATATTACCGCCAGCATTAATGATAAATGATGTGATGCCGTCAGAGCGGAGCCTGTCATAAACTTTTTCTACCATCCATCCTTTCGCTATGCCGCCTAAATCTAACTGCATGCCAGCTTGCATTTGGACTGTGTTATGAGTGGTATCTAAGATTATCTTTGAAATATCAATATTTTTAGCAGCATCCTCAAGCGTTTGCCGCATGGGGAGTTGGCAATCATTTTCTTTCAAGCAAACATTACGCGCTTGGCGCCACACCGCCAATACGGGAGCGATGGCGATATTAAATCGGCCATTGGTGAGTTGATGCCATTCAATGCTGGCATGCAATAACTCGGTTAACCTTGGGTCAATTTGATGCAGTTTATCAGGCGCATTATTAATGGTTTTAATATTGGTAAAATATGGGTAAGTTGAAAAATTAGACCCTAAATAATGATATTGCTGCACTACATGTAAACCATGGCATAAGGCGGATAATGCTTGCTGTTTATCATCATGATAAATATCAATGGTAATGGACGTACCAAAATAATTTAAGGTAGTCATAGACCCTTTACCTTGGTCATAAACAAAACTGGCATTGCCTTCACATTGATAAGGAATAAATTCATCGGCATGAGAATGACTGAAGATACTCATTAGGCTAATGATGATAAATATAAAGTAGGGCATTACATCTCTCTGTGGTCGCGTTATTTATAGCTGTACCATGAATATTAGGTTCTGGCTTGTTAGCTATCCCTAAAGTGTTAGCAGTTTCAAAGAAATGATCATTGCCCCCTAGAACTGCGGTTTTCCGCAATTGTTCAAACGGCTGAGCTGTTTATGCTTGCCCATAAATCTATTATTTAGTGGGCAACATCGATGAACAACACGATTAATTTCAAACAGTGTGGGTTAGTGCTCGCCATGTCATTAACTGGTTTAGCGTTGGCAGGCTGTGCCAGTCAGTTAGTGCAGGGCAAGTATGTTGATGGCGTTTATCAAGTTAGTGGCAAAGGCAAAAAGAGCGAAATCACGCTTGAAGCCACAGTCATTAACGGTAACATTAGCGCGCTCAAAACGTTATCGCATAAAGAAACTGAGTCGTTATACCTCAATGCTGAGCGGATCTTGAAGGAAGTGGTGGCCAACAATGGTCATGAAGGGATAGATGCTATCTCGGGCGCCACCTATTCAGCCAATGGTATTTTAAAGGCGATCAATGATATTCCGCGCGCTGATGGCAGCAAACCTGAATTTCAAAGTGTGGGTGCCCGCGCTAATAAGAGTGCTGAAAAGTTTGATTTAGAGTGGTCGATTCAGCCTCAGCTTGGCATTGTAAAAGGTGACTATTACTACGAAGAAGCGCGTTTCCGCCAAGGGCATATGGGCAGCATGTTAGTGGTGGTTGATAGTGCTAATTCTGCGGATGTGTTGTTGGCTGAATTTCAAGAAAGTGGGCGCCCAAACTATTACACCCGTCTTTATCAAAACGTGCCTAAACGCATGTCTGAATACAATTTTTCTATGGGTAAGCAAAAAGGTACGGCTTGGGTACAGTCAGCCTTAACCATGGAAAAGCTGATGATGGAGAAAAATAAGCTCACTTTTGATAAAAATCCTGAGTTTGATCCAAAGCTTGCCAATAAATTATCCGAGCCTAACCGTTTACAATATCTTGAACTGGATATAGTGGCTGGCGCTTCTAACAGTATTCAGCAATCAATGATCCCCTTGACCGCTAAAATTTACAGCCGCATTCAGCAAGGTGGCAGTGACCAATTATTTTATCAGCAAGCGCAGAAAATTAATGATGCGAAAGGCCGCTGGACTGGGGTAACCGCCATGCTGCGTATCGTAGTCAGTAAGCAAACGGGTAACATTACCGCAGCTCATTACGATGAAATCTTTGCTGATCACCAAAAAGATATTAGAGATGCCTCGCAAAAAGCCTTTTACCGCCAGTCTAAATACGATTCGATTAATTATGTCGAGCCTGCGCGTATTGGTTTTAACGTCATGATTGACGCGTTAGAAGATCATCTGACTCAAGGCGGTTCATTATTTGATATTAATGACTTACCAGCAGCCGGTGATAGCGGCAGTTATGCCCAAACTGGCTTTACTAAGCGCTCTGATGCTTGGGATAATTATCTATTGCTCGCTAATAGCTTATATCAGCAAATGCGCCAAGATGGCGTGATCACCGCGCAGCGATAATATTGTAGGGCGCTTTGGCGCCCATTTTTGGATGTGTTTGTTATGAAAGCTTTATGTTTTAGTGCACTGTCGTTGGCCTTGTGCACTCCCTCGGTACTGGCCAATGATTATCAATTTTATGGGCGTTTTGATTACTCGTTAACCTCTTCTGACAGTGGCAGTGCTACCCATAACAACAAACAGGGACTAGTACTTGAAAATAACTTTAGCCGCTTAGGGGTTAAAGGCCGTACTGAATTATCAGCAACAACCGACATCTTTTATCAAATTGAAGTTGGGGTAAATGGCGGCAGTCAAGATAAAACCAATAACCCATTTTCATCGCGGCCGACGTATTTAGGCATTCGCCATCAAGACTATGGTTCATTAGCGATTGGCCGTATCGATCCGGTATTTAAAATGGCCAAAGGTGGTGTTGACGTCATGGATATCTATGTCATGAAACATGACAGATTATTTGCTGGCGATAAACGCTGGGGCGATTCACTGGCTTATAAGTCACCTGTATGGCAAAACGTACAACTTGGCGTCAGTTATTTACTGGAAGATAATTATTATAAGGTTGGCGAACAGCGGCGTGAGCTTGGTAACTACCAAGTGGCCGTGACCTATGGCGATAAGTCTTTTAACAATAGCGATCTGTATTTAGCTGCTGCCTATAGTGATGGCATGGAAGATATTCGCGCATATCGAGGCGTTGCCCAATATCAATGGGATGCCTTAACCCTTGGTACTATGGTGCAACATTCTGAACTAGTTAATCAAGCGGCAACTCAGTGGCAGCAACGTCATGGTACAGGCTTCATTGTGAGCGCTAAATATGCCCTAGGCCTTTGGTTGCTAAAAGCTGAGGGTGGGTATGATGATTCAGGCACTGGCGCCATTGCTAACCGTTTATATCAGAGTAAAGGCAATAGCGTGAATGAAGCCCCGGTGATTACCCAGTGGGCTCTTGGCGCCGAATATAAAATAAGTCGCGCCGCGCGCATTCATTCAGAGCTTGGCCAATTTCACGTAAAACAGCATCAAGATTTTAGCGACAGCCTAGTCAGCCTAGGTTTTAGGTACGATTTTTAACGCTTTGTCCCCATAGCACAAGGACGTGCTAAATTTTCACATCATTTTTTCCTTTTGTTAGCTAATTCAAAAAATTCGTTTTACACTCCTGCCATCATACCTTTTTGGTATATAGCCATGCTAACCAGGTCGCTCTGCTAGTTTCCTATAGCCTTGATTCGATGTGAGTTGTGCTTATTGATGAGTGTCACGTTATGAGCTTTACGTTTTCAGAAACTGTATTAGATGAATTGGCTGAGCAGTTGAGTGTACGGGGATATCATGTGTTTGACAGTGAAATCCCCCATGATGTTTGCCAGGCGTTATTGACAAAAATGGGCGTTGAGTCCGATGGCTTTAAGCATGCCGCCATAGGTCGGGGTGCGGGGCAGCAACATCAGGCGTTAATTCGCGGTGATAAGATTTTGTGGTTAACGCCAGAATGTGACACAGATAATTTATATTTGGACTTAATGTCGCAGTTAAGATTGGCCATTAATCGCCGCCTGTATTTAGGGCTGAATGAATTTGAAAGTCATTATGCGATTTATCAGCCAGGTCAATACTATCAAAAACATATCGATAGTTTAAAAGGAAGTCAAAATCGTATTTTGACCTCGGTATTGTTTCTTAATCCGAATTGGCAGGCAGCAGATCAAGGCGAATTACTTATCTATGATGAGCAAGATCAATTGATTGAAACTATCAGCCCGACCTTTGGTAAATGGGTGGTGTTTTTAAGTGAAATCTTCCCCCACGAAGTGTCAGCGACCAATGTTGACCGCTTTAGCATTGCCGGCTGGTTTCGTGTCAGTAATAGTCAGCACGGTTATTAGATTGAAATAACCACAGGACGTTAACGTCCTGTGGTTAATAACGCCTTCTTAACCTAGCTTGGGCTAAAGACTAGCGGCAAGCTTAGGTTCGAAAATGACATACACTTTTTTGCAAAAGTCAGTGACTTTCCAACTGCCACTAAAGCCTGCGGGGATGACGAAGCGATCGCCAGCAGTCACAGTTAGACTATTGCCATCTGTATCAATAATTTCACTCATTCCTGCGACTATTTCACAGTATTCATATTCAGTATAATTAACTTGCCAATGGCCTTGGTCACATTGCCAAAAGCCGCACTGAAATTGCTGACATGGGCTGTTATAAAAACTATCTATGGTTTGGATTGGCGCGCCATCTAAGCGCTTTTCGGCCGCGACGGCAGCCGAAAAGCTTTCCTTAGGCGCCCCTGAAAGCAATTGAATATCTTGTATTTTCATCCTTGCATCTCCGCAGTCATCTTAAGCCTTGGCATCCTATCATCCAAGCTTAGAGAGAGTTATTTCATGGTCGGCATAATAAAGTCAGCTTGACTCAGGTGCGGCTTAGGCCAGCGAGCGGTAATGGCTTTCTTGCGAGTATAAAAGCGCACGCCATCGGGGCCATGCATATGTAAAGCGCCAAACAAAGAGCGTTTCCAGCCACCAAAACTGTGAAATGCCATAGGCACAGGAATCGGGACGTTAACCCCAACCATACCGACTTGCACAGCATCGCAAAAATGACGTGCATATTCGCCGTTTTGGGTGAATATGGCTGTGCCATTGCCATATTGATGGGCATTAATTAGCGCGAGTGCACTGTCATAATCGGCCACGCGCACAATGGCGAGCACTGGACCAAAAATTTCTTGCTGATATATAGTCATTTCCGGAGTGACATGGTCAAACAAGCTCGCACCAACAAAATGACCGTCCCCCAGACTCAAGTGCCGACCATCGCGTACTAAGGTTGCGCCTTGCTGCACGCCATTATCGATATAGCCACACACTTTATCGAGATGCTCGCGGCTAATGAGCGGCCCCATTTCCATGCCGTGATGGCTGCCATCTCCGACCTTTAACGCATCGATTTTCGGCACTAATTGCGCCACGAGTTTATCGGCCACATCGCCGACGGCCAGCACGACTGAAATGGCCATGCAGCGCTCACCAGCAGAACCATAAGCCGCGCCCATTAAGGCATTAGCAGCCAAATCAAGGTCAGCATCTGGCATAACTAACATATGGTTTTTGGCGCCGCCTAAGGCTTGTACGCGTTTACCATGGGCTGATGCTGTGCTGTAAATGTATTGGGCAATAGGGGTTGAGCCCACAAAGCTCACGGCTTCAATGTCTGGATGCGTTAATAGCGTGTCGACCGCGGTTTTATCGCCATTAACTACGTTAAATACGCCCGCAGGAAGGCCCGCCTCAGTCAGCAATTGCGCGATACGCAGCACCGGACTTGGGTCTTTTTCTGACGGCTTCATAATAAAAGTATTACCGCAGGCAATGGCGATAGGGAACATCCACATGGGCACCATTACCGGGAAATTAAATGGCGAAATTCCGGCCACTACGCCAAGGGCTTGATTTACCGACCAAGCATCGACGCCAGAACCCACTTGTTGGGTATGCTCACCTTTTAAAAGGTGCGGAATGCCGCAAGCAAATTCCACCACTTCTAAGCCGCGGGTGATTTCGCCCTTGGCATCTTCCAGCACCTTGCCGTGCTCAGTAGTAATTAATTGTGCTAATTCATCAATATGCTGCTCGACTAAGGCTTTAAAGCGAAATAATACCCGCGCGCGATTAAGTGGCGTAGTTTGTGACCAAGCAGGAAAAGCCGCCTTGGCATTGGCGACAGCGGCATTGACTTCCGCTGCACTTGCCAGTGACACTTGACCAATCACTTGGTTCGTCGCTGGGTTGATTACCGCTTGTTGGCGCGCGCTTGGGCCAGTCATTTGGCTATTGATATAATGAGTCATTGGTGTCATTGAACTAATTCCCGAAAGCGTTGAAGTCAATTATTGCTGCGCACGAATAGCGTTCGCTAAGGTGTCTACCAGTTGATCAATTTGCGGTTTTTCAATAATCAGTGGTGGCGATAGCGCGATAATATCGCCAGTTGCGCGCACTAATGCGCCGTGATAAAAGCAATGCTCAAAAATGCCATAACCGCGTTTACCTATGCCGCTACTTGATGGCGCTAGTTGAATTCCTGCCACTAAGCCGGTGTTGCGAATATCAATCACATTAGGTAAGGATTTAAGGCTATGGACAGCATCTTCAAAGTAGCTCGCTAAGGTTTCGGTGCGCTCAAACAATTGTTCATCACGATAAATATCTAAGGTGGCGAGCGCGGCCGCTGCGGCGACAGGGTGACCTGAATAGGTGTAGCCGTGGAAAAACTCAATCACATGTTCAGGCCCTTGCATGCAGACATCATGAATATGGCAACTGGCTAACACGGCCCCCATAGGAATAGTGCCATTATTAATCGCCTTAGCTGTGATTATCATATCTGGTGTGACTTGCCAGTAAGTACTGGCGAAATTACCACCGACACGGCCAAAGCCTGTGATCACTTCATCAAAAATCAATAAGATGCCATGCTTCTTAGTAATCTCCCTTAGACGTTGTAAATAGCCCACAGGCGGTAAAATTACCCCAGCAGAGCCAGACATAGGCTCGACGATAACCGCGGCAATATTTTCAGCCCCATGCAGGGTCACTAGCGCTTCGAGCGCATCAGCCTTGTCGGCGCCGTGCTGTGGTAAGCCGCGGCTAAACGCTTGATGAGTGATATCTAAGGTATGAGGAAGATGATCGACCCCGGTCAGAATTTGTGGGCTAAAACCTTTGCGATTATTGCCTATGCCGCCCACTGAAATGCCGCCAAAGCCAACCCCATGGTAGCCAAGTTCGCGGCCAATAAACTTAGTGCGCGTGGCTTGACCATTGGCTCTGTGATAACACAAGGCCATTTTTAACGCAGTATCAACGGATTCTGAACCTGAGTTGGTAAAAAAGACCTTATCTATGCCTGCTGGCGCCATACTGGCTAGGCGTTCAGCCAGTTCAAAAGCGAGCGGGTGACCCATTTGAAACGACGGCGCGTAATCTAAGGTACTGAGTTGGCGACTAACCGCCTCAGTAATTTGACGGCGACTGTGGCCCGCATTACAACACCATAAGCCTGCTGTCCCATCTAAAACCGAGCGTCCATGAATATCGCTATAAAACATACCTTCAGCTTGTGCTAACAGCCGAGGCTGTTGCTTAAATTGGCGATTGGCGGTAAACGGCATCCAATAATGACTGAGATTGTTTAGCGGCTTAGTGTGTTGCGATTCCACTGACATACACCCACCTGTAACTGTTGTTGAAATGTTAATTGCTGTTTAAAAAGCATGCTATGTCAAAAATATCGAACATGGAAGATCATTGTGTGATTTATTGAGCTATTTTGCCGTGTAATTGTAAAAAATATTGAATTTATGTGTCGACAACGGCTACATTGGCTGCATGACTTGGTCTAGCGGCGCAACCACACGACAACTATTACGACGAGGAATGACATGAGTACTCCGCTTACTATGCAAGATTGGCAAACAAAGGCGCAGCAGCTAGAAATCAATGGTCGCGCTTTCATTGATGGCAAATATCAATGGGCAGCAGAAGGGCAAACCTTTGATTGTATTAGCCCCATTGATGGTCAGGTGTTAGCGAAAGTGGCTAGTTGTACCGACACTGATGCCAGGCATGCGGTGAGTAATTGTCGACAAGCCTTTGAGTCCGGCGTATGGGCTAAGCAATCACCAGTACGCCGTAAACAAGTGATGATCCGCTTTGCCCAGTTATTAGAGCAGCACGCACAGACCTTAGCCTTGCTCGAAACCTTAGACATGGGCAAACCTATTCGTGATTCATTAGCCGTTGATGTGGCAAGTGCGGCGCAGGCACTGCGCTGGTCAGGGGAGGCCATAGATAAAATCTATGATGAAATTGCGCCAACCGCAGATAACGAAATTGGCATGATTACCCGAGAGCCCATAGGTGTTGTCGTGGCTATTGTGCCGTGGAATTTTCCTTTGCTGATGGCCTGTTGGAAACTAGGGCCAGCCTTAGCAGCAGGCAATAGCGTGGTGCTCAAACCTTCTGAAAAATCGCCATTAACGGCAATCTATATGGCGCAACTTGCCATAGAAGCAGGCATTCCCGCAGGCGTTCTTAACGTGTTGCCAGGTTTTGGTCACACAGTAGGTAAAGCCTTGGCGCTGCATATGGACGTGGATACCTTGGTATTTACTGGCTCGACCAAGATTGCTAAGCAGCTGATGATTTATGCCGGCGAATCTAATATGAAGCGGGTGTGGTTAGAGGCTGGCGGCAAGAGCCCGCACATTATTTTTAATGATGCGCCGGATTTAAAAGCCGCCGCGGCGGCCGCAGCCTCAGCTATCGCTTTTAATCAGGGCGAAGTGTGTACCGCAGGTTCCCGTTTGCTGGTGGAATCTGGTGTACGTCATCAAGTGATTGATCTCATTAAGGCTGAGTTTGCGGCGTGGCAACCCGGTCACCCGCTTGATCCTAACACCAGCTGCGGTGCATTAGTTGATAAGCAGCACTTGCAATCGGTACTTAAGTTTATTGAGGTCGGTAAAGAAGAGGGCGCGAGTTTACTTTGTGGCGGCGAGCAGCAATTGGCAGCAACTGGCGGTATGTATGTCGCGCCGACCTTATTTAGTGATGTGAGCAATAAGATGCGCATTGCGCAAGAGGAAATTTTTGGACCAGTCTTATCTGTCATTAGTTTTGATGGTATGGAAGAAGCGATTGCTATCGCCAATGACTCAATTTATGGTCTTGCTGCGGGGGTGTGGACTGCCGATTTATCTAAAGCCCATAAAACCGCTAAACGCTTACGCACCGGCATGGTATGGATTAACCATTATGATGGCGGCGATATGACAGCGCCGTTTGGCGGCTATAAACAATCGGGAAATGGCCGTGATAAATCATTGCATGCTTTTGATAAATACACTGAAATCAAAGCCACTTGGATTGCCTTGTAACTTACAAGCTTGATACCCGCAAACAGCGAGTGCGCCTTATTATCGACTAAGCCAATCAACAGCCAGCAAGTCTGGCTGTTGTTATGACAGCTTATCCAGTAAACGATGATATAGCATACCTGCGGCAAGTAACGGTGAGCGCAGGGCAGGACCACCTGGGAACGTCATGTGTTTAATGCTATCAAAGATATCAAAGCGTTGTGCCTGCATAGTAAGTGCTTCAGCAATGAGCTTGGCGGCCATATGAGTGGCATTAACGCCGTGGCCTGCATAGGCCTGAGCAAAGTAAATATTATTAGTGTCGGGTAAGCGGCCAATTTGTGGTAAGCGGTTAGCCCCTATGCCTATCATACCGCCCCATTCATAATCGATTCTAAGGGGAGGTAACTGCGGAAATACTTTGCGTAAATTAGGCAGTAAGCTGGCGCTAATATCACTAGGATCTTTCCCTGAATAGGTGCAAAGCCCCCCAAAGATCAGGCGGTTATCTGACGATAAGCGGAAGTAATCTAAGGAAATACTCAAATCGGCAAAGGCCATGTTTTGCGGAATTATGTCTGCGCATTGGCTTGACGTTAACGGCTCAGTTGCCATTAAATAACTGCCGGCTGGTAATATTTTACCGCCAATATACGGCTCAAGTTTATGGCCTATATAAGCGTTTCCTGCTAGCACTAAAAACTGACAAGTGACTTGTCCCTGCGCTGTGGTAACCACAGGTTTAGCCCCCTTAGTGATACTCAGCGCGGCGCTGTGTTCATATAACTGCACGCCCAACTTTTTAGCAACAGCCGCCTCGCCTAGGGCAAGATTTAATGGGTGCAAATGACCACTGCCCATATCGCTCATAGCGCCTAGATAATGGCGGGACCCTATCACTTCATGGATGGCACTTTTATCATAAATCTTAAGTTCATGACGGTAGCCCATACGTTTAAGATCGTCATAATCTTCTTGAATGCTATCCATATGCTTAGGTTTAAGCGCGAGATCGCAATAGCCCAAACGTAAATCGCAATCAATATTGTGAGTCGTTATGCGCTCTTTAACAATATCGACAGCTTCAAAGCCCATACGGGTAATGGCATCAATTCCTTCGGAACCAATTTGAGAGCGAAACTGTTCAATATTATGGCCAATGCCGCGGATAAGTTGCCCGCCATTACGCCCTGAGGCTCCCCAACCGATTTGGTGCGCTTCTAATAAGGCAACGCTAAATCCTTGTTGAGCCAATTCAATCGCAGTATTTATGCCGCTAAAGCCGCCGCCAACAATTGCGACATCTACCTCGGTAGCTTCTTGTAATATTGGATAATTTTCGTGTTTATTAACTGTGGCAACATAAAGGGAAGCGGGATAATTATCAGAATGAACAGCGGTTTTGGTTAACATGAGAGCTCCGTAGCATAACTTGTAGCAAGCAATCCAACCTAAGTCTATTGGTGTAACAGTGCTGTTAAAAAATTAAGTGTTCGTTTTTTTTAACACGGATTTAGACTAGAATACAATCCAAATCTGTGTTTAGTTAATGAAAAGAAGCTTGGCATTGGCTGACAGTAAGCTTAGGTTTGCGCTAAGCGCCATTGAAAGGGAGGAGTAGACATTTGGATATTGGACATAATCTTAAGCTAGTTAGAAAGCTAACGGGTTTATCGCAGCGCGAGTTGGCTAAGCGCGCCGGGGTGACAAATAGCACCATTTCAATGATTGAAAAGAATAGTGTTAGCCCATCTGTCAGTTCGTTAAAGAAAGTATTAGCCGGCATTCCTATGTCATTAGTCGAATTCTTCTCAATTGAAGAAGCGCAAACGGCTGACCCTAAAGTGGTATATCGCCAACAAGAATTGTTAGATATAGGCCCTGGCCCGCTGGAATTTAAATTGATTGGCCGTGATTATCCAAATCGCGCTATGTCTATGATGTGGGAGACTTATCCACCAGGCGCTGATACGGGCGAAGAAATGCTTCAGCACCAAGGGGAAGAAGCCGCCTTAGTGATTGCTGGTAAGTTAGAGTTAACTGTTGGCGATGAAGTGTTTATTATTAGCACCGGCGATAGTTACTATTTTAATAGCGAGTTATTGCATCGCTTTCGTAATCCCTTTGATGAGCCTTGTCAGTTAGTTAGCGCCACCACTCCTGCCAATTTCTAACATTGAGGCTATCAATAGCCTCAATGTTACTTCGCTGTTTTGCCACGCTTGCTTACATCCTTATGTGTATCATTTTCCCCAAGCCTGTAGGTTCTGCTGCCAACGTACCTCGCAGTTGTAGTTTAGTTGTAAATAATAAACATCATCAAAGCGCCTTAGCCCAAGCTTTGCCTCCCTATTTTGAATGACAAATTTATTACGGTAATTCAACTATTTAAGCCAAATTTCATTTTGTTAATAGATACCATACAAGCTGTTTTTATGTAAAAACAGTGAGTTAGCTTAAATTCGAAATTGCGAATTTAACCAGTCATTAACCTCTTGCTTACCTAAAATTTTAGGTGTAGTGTTTAAAAAAATGCACACTTATTGTTGTTAGAGATCAACGAATTTAAGGATTATCGGTATTTATGTTTGAAAGAACGATCGCTTTTGTGGGAGTAACAGCATGCAATCAGCCATTAGGTTTGCAAGAGTTTGCGACCACAGGACATAAATATTTGCGCGGCATTATTGATGGAACAGAAGCTTGGCCAATCATAATTCCAAGTTTAGGGGCAGATATGCCCATGGTTGAATTACTCAATCTGGTTGATGGCTTACTGTTTACTGGCTCACCGTCTAACGTTGAGCCACATCATTATCAAGGAATTCCGAGCTCACCTGGCACTTTGCACGACCCATTGCGTGATGCAACAACCTTGCCTCTCTTGAGATTAGCCATAGACATGGGGGTGCCGGTACTGGCTATTTGCCGTGGATTTCAGGAAATGAATGTGGCCTTTGGTGGCAGTTTGCATCAGAAAGTTCATGAAGTGAGCGGCTTACATGATCACCGTGAAGATAAATCCGCGCCTCTAGCGGTGCAATACGGTGTCGCCCATACAGTAACTTTGGAACCTGGAGGATTACTTTTTGAGAGTTTTGGCCGCTCTGAGGCAGAGGTTAATTCGGTCCATACTCAAGGGGTGGACAGATTAGGCCTAGGATTGCGGCCAGAAGCATACGCAGGTGATGGCTTAATCGAAGCCTTTACTGTCAACAATGCCCGTAACTTTGCTTTAGGGGTGCAATTTCACCCTGAATGGCAGATTGCCAATAATCCGTTTTACCAGGCGATTTTCAAGCAATTTAGCGCCGCCTGTATTGCCAGAGTTCAACAAAGGAATCAAATAAAATGAGTAAGTTAGAAACTTTTTTGAGAGAGAAAAAAATTACCGAAGTCGAATGTGTGATAAGCGACATGAGCGGTATTTGCCGTGGAAAAATTGCGCCGGTAGATAAGTTTTTAGATGAAAAGGGCATGCGTTTACCTGAAAGCGTGTTACTGCAAACCGTAACGGGCGATTATGTTGATGATGAAGATTATTACAGTCTGTTAAATCATGCTGATATCGATTTTATTTGTGTTCCTGATGAAGATGCGGTGTTTATGTTGCCGTGGACGCTTGAAGCCACAGCACAAGTTATCCATGATACTTTCGATAAAATGGGTAATCCCATTGAGTTATCCCCGCGCAATGTGCTTAAAAAAGTATTGAAGCTCTATGAAGAAAAAGGCTGGGAGCCTGTCATCGCGCCTGAAATGGAATTTTATTTAACCATGCGCTCAATCGATCCTGATTTACCTTTGCAACCACCTATTGGCCGCAGCGGCCGCGCAGAATCTGGGCGTCAGTCTTATTCCATCGATGCGGCTAACGAATACGACCCACTATTTGAAGACATGTATGATTGGTGTGAAATTCAAGGGTTAGATATAGACACCTTAACCCATGAGGAAGGCACTGCGCAGATGGAAATTAACTTCCGTCATGGCAACCCCCTTAATCTTGCTGACCAAGTATTTGTATTTAAACGCACCTTACGTGAAGCAGCTTTAAAGCATGATGTGTGCGTGACCTTTATGGCTAAACCTCTGACCGATGAGCCTGGTAGTGCCATGCATTTGCATCAGAGCATTATTGATAAAACCACGGGCAAGAATATCTTCACCCGTGAAGATGGCACTATGAGCCCTGAATTTTATAGCTACATAGGCGGCTTACAGCGTTGTATGCCTGAAATTGTGCCGTTATTAGCGCCTAATGTTAACTCTTTCCGCCGCTTTTTACCTGGAACGTCAGCGCCAATTAACTTGGAGTGGGGCGAAGAAAACCGTACTTGTGGTCTGCGAATTCCAGAGTCTTCACCACAAAATCGCCGCATTGAAAACCGTATTCCTGGGGCTGATGCCAACTGTTATCTGGCGTTTGCTGCCAGTTTATTGTGTGGTTATATCGGCATGGTGGAAGAGTTTAAACCGTCACCACCAGTGCAGGGCCGAGCCAATGAAAACCGTAATAGCGCCAGTATGGCGCTGCCATTAACCCTCGAAGAAGCGTTAGCTGTGATGGAGGAAAGTTCTTACTGCCGTAAATATTTAGGCGAAGATTTTACCAAGGGCTTTATTGCGGTTAAACGCGCAGAACTCGAAAACTTTAGACGCGTGGTGAGTGCATGGGAGCGAAATTTCTTGTTATTAACTGTGTGATGCTTACCGATTCAGTTGTCGCTTGTGAAGCATAAACCTTGCAGATAATAGATTGATTTCTCATCAAATTAACATCTTTGGTAGCGAAGTCGTAGGTAATTTGTTAATTTTGGTTGTGTGTAACATTCTTCATGTGCCAGTGGGGTAAGCATTCTTCGCTGGCAAGAATGATGGAGTACAACATTGCGACCTTGTGTCCGCTTAACTTATTGATTACGAGCTTGTGGTGTTAGGCCAACCTAGTTTATTCGTTTGGGATAATCTCATTGGCATTAGCACTACTTTGTGGGGATCCCCCTGAATACGTAAAGGAGAAATCATGAAGCCATTGATGAAAATAACATCGGTAGCACTACTTATCACCGGTATGTTGGCAGGTGCAACAGCGAAAGCCGAGGAAGTGGTCAGAATGTATAACTGGTCAGATTATATGGCCGAAGATACCTTAGCTAATTTTCAAAAAGAAACCGGTATCCGCGTGATATACGATGTGTTTGACAGTAATGAAGTGTTAGAAGCTAAGTTACTTTCAGGCCGTTCGGGTTATGACATAGTCGTGCCGTCTAATCATTTTTTGGCTAAGCAAATTACCGCGGGCGCTTTTATTCCTATCGATAAATCAGCATTGACTAACTATAAGAACTTAGATCCTAAGTTGATGAAGATGTTAGAAAAATCTGATCCAGGCAATAAATTCGGTGTGCCATATTTATGGGGCACCAATGGCATTGGTTACAATGTCGATAAGGTCAAAGCGGCGTTAGGTGAAGATGCTCCGGTGGATTCATTAGCGTTAATTTTTGATCCTAAATACGCTTCAAAACTTGCGAGCTGCGGTGTGGTCATGCTTGATTCAGCAGATGATATTATCCCGCAAGCTTTAGGTTATCTCGGCCTAGATCCCAACAGTAATGATCCTGAAGACTTTAAAAAAGCCGGTGAAGTATTACAAAAAATCCGTCCCTATGTGACGTATTTCCATTCATCGCGCTATATCTCTGATTTGGCCAATGGTGATGTGTGTGTGGCTTATGGTTTCTCTGGCGATGTGTTCCAAGCCGCGGCGCGCGCTGATGAAGCGGGCACAGGTCAGAAAATTGCTTATACCATTCCTAAAGAAGGTGCCAACCTGTGGTTTGATATGTTGGCAATTCCGAGTGATGCCACCAATAAAGACAATGCGCTTAAGCTTATTAATTATTTATTACGTCCAGAAGTGATTGCCGATGTGTCTAATTATGTGGCCTATGCCAATCCAACCCCTAGTAGTAATAACTTATTGAAACCAGAAATTCTTAACGATCCGCAAATATATCCCAACAAAGAACTCCAAGATAAACTCTATATTCAAGACGTGCGAAGCCTTAAAGCGCAGCGTGCAATGACGCGAATTTGGAGCAATGTTAAATCAGGTAAGTAACTGTATGTGGGCAGCCTTGCTGCCCACATCGTTAGGCAAACAGTTAAGTACTTAAGCACTTTGTTTGAAACCAACAGGTTTTTCACTGATTCATTTTACTGACCTTAGCAGCATTATTGCGATACTCAGTGTGCGGAGAATATAAATGGCAACTACTACAGACCAACCGACGAAACCTAAGGCGAATGCCGAGGTGTTATTAAAAATAGATCGGGTCAGTAAGTTATTCGATGATGTTAGGGCCGTTGACGATGTGTCGTTGACTATCAATAAACGTGAAATTTTCGCATTATTAGGCGGTTCAGGTTCAGGCAAGTCGACCTTATTACGCATGCTGGCAGGTTTTGAAAAACCCAGTGCTGGCCGTATCTATCTAGATGGTCAAGATATTACCGATTTACCTCCCTATGAGCGTCCTATCAATATGATGTTTCAGTCATATGCGTTATTTCCGCATATGACGGTGGCGCAAAACATTGCCTTTGGCCTCAAGCAAGATAAATTGCCACAAAAAGAAATTGATGAGCGGGTGTTAGAAATGCTCAAACTTGTGCATATGGAAAAATATGCCAAGCGTAAACCTAATCAGTTATCGGGCGGGCAGCGCCAGCGGGTGGCATTAGCGCGCTCTTTGGCAAAACGGCCCAAATTATTATTACTTGATGAACCTATGGGGGCGCTGGATAAAAAACTGCGCACCCAGATGCAATTAGAAGTGGTCGAAATTCTTGAGCGAGTGGGTGTGACCTGCGTGATGGTGACTCATGATCAAGAAGAAGCTATGACCATGGCAGAGCGCATCGCTGTGATGTCTGATGGTTGGATTGCCCAAATTGGCTCCCCTATGGATATCTATGAAAGTCCGAACAGTCGCATGATTGCTGAATTTATTGGTTCAGTGAATTTATTTGAAGGCGATATTAGTGTGGATGAGGTCGACCACGTAGTGATTGATTCGAGTCTGCTCAATTGCCAGTTTTATGTGGGTTATGGGGTATCAACTAGCGTTAATGACAAACACGTGTGGTTGGCTATTCGCCCTGAGAAAACCTTAATTACCCGTGAGCAGCCGCAAGGCCAATATAACTGGGCCAAAGGGGTGGTACATGATATTGCCTATCTTGGCGGTATATCAGTGTTTTATATCAAGCTTGCTAATCGTCAAATCGTGCAATGCAGTATGACTAACCGTGAGCGGCGCTCAGATAATCCCACTTGGGATGATGAAGTGTATATCAGCTGGGAGGACACCAGTGGCGTGGTGTTACGCTCATGAAGAAGTTATCTCGCTTTTTTAAAGGGCGTTATTTTACCTTAGGCTTGCCCTATGTGTGGTTGCTGCTCTTTTTTGCACTGCCATTTGCCATCGTTTTTAAAATCAGTTTATCGACGGCAGCCATTTCGATCCCGCCGTATGAACCCAGTTTTTATATTAATGATGATGTCTTGCAAATCGTACTGAACTTTAGCAATTACTTACTGTTGCTCGATGATTCCATGTATTACATCTCTTATATTAACTCCTTAAAAATGGCGTCTATTGCCACCATTGGCTGCTTACTATTAGGTTACCCTATGGCCTATGCCATAGCGCGGGCGCCAGCAAAAATGCAAACCGTATTATTGTTGCTGGTGATGCTACCTTCATGGACCTCGTTTCTTATCCGTGTCTATGCTTGGATGGGCTTATTGAGTAATACAGGTGTTATTAATAGTTTCTTATTGTGGCTTGGCGTGATTAACGAGCCGCTGCAAATTCTTAATACCAATATCGCCGTCTATATCGGCATTATTTATGCCTATTTACCCTTTATGATCTTGCCGCTGTACGCGACTTTAGTGAAGCTGGATATGAGTTTGCTGGAGGCTGCGTCAGATCTTGGCTCGCGCTCAATTAATACCTTCTGGAAAATTACTTTGCCTTTATCCAAAGGTGGGGTGATAGCGGGTTCAATGTTGGTATTTATTCCCTCGGTCGGTGAGTTTGTTATTCCAGAATTATTAGGGGGTCCGGATTCCTTAATGATAGGTAAGGTCTTGTGGCAAGAATTCTTCAATAACCGTGACTGGCCAGTGGCGTCATCGCTCGCCATAGTGATGCTGTTACTCTTGATTATTCCTATCACCTTGTTCCATCGTTATCAGTCTAAATCCCTGGAGCAAAATTGATGAAAAAATTGAGCTTTTCTACCATTATGTTGATACTGGGTTTGATATTTTTATACGCGCCCATGCTAATTCTTATCATCTACTCATTTAACGATTCTAAGCTAGTGACTGTGTGGGGCGGATTTTCAACTAAATGGTATTTCGAGTTATTTAAAGATAAGCAAATCTTGGATGCCGTATGGGTCAGTCTCCAAATTGCCTTCTATAGCGCTTCGATGGCAGTGATTATTGGCACTATGGCGGCGTTTGTTATGACTCGTTATCGTCGTTCTTGGACCAAATTAACCTTGTCCAATATGATAACTGCACCCTTGGTTATGCCTGAAGTCATTACGGGTTTGTCGCTAATGCTGCTATTTGTGCATATGGCCGATCTTATCGGTTGGCCGCTTGAGCGTGGACGCATGACTATTTGGCTTGCCCATTCGACCTTTTGCGCCGCTTATGTGGCGGTAGTGGTATCGTCGCGTTTACGTGAGCTGGATATGTCCATTGAAGAAGCGGCGATGGATTTAGGCGCCGGCCCCTTTAAGACCTTTATGCAAATTACTGTGCCTATGATAGCGCCAGCACTCACAGCGGGGTGGATGTTGTCCTTTAGCTTGTCATTGGATGACTTAGTGATTGCAAGTTTCACTTCAGGCCCTGGGGCGACGACTTTGCCTATGGTGGTGTTTTCGTCGGTGCGTCTTGGTGTTTCACCTAAAATCAATGCGTTAGCTACCTTGATTATTTTGGTGGTTGCGTTAATTGCCTTCATTTCTTGGTATATGGCGGTCAGAGCCGATAAAAAACTTAAAATGAACCCCTAAGTCTGCATATCAATGAATCAGTCCTAGAGTACGCTTAAAGGCTCTTGACTCGCTGATTTGATAAACGCCTTAATGTTTAAGATATTTTACATTAAGGCGTTTTTTTAGTGTGCAGGCTAGTTTTTAGCCTTTTTCAGGTGTAATGTGAACTCAGTGTTAAAAATAATATACATATAAAACTGGGGCACAGAGGTATCATGACAGCACTTGCACATACTTCATCTTATTACGCCGCGTCGGCTAATCCTGTGACATTACAACCAAGCTTAACCGAGAGTATCAATGCTGATGTTTGCATTATTGGGGCGGGTTATACCGGATTATCGACGGCCATTCATTTACTCGAATCTGGCTTAAGCGTGGTGGTGCTAGAAGCTGCACGCATCGGCTTTGGCGCATCAGGTCGAAATGGCGGCCAAATTGTTAATAGTTTTAGTCGCGATATTGATAGTTTCGAGCGCAGCTTAGGTAAAGATAAGGCGCGTATTTTTGGACAAATGGCTTTTGAAGGCGGGCGGATTATCCGCCGCTTAGTCAAAGACTATCAAATTAATTGCTCACTTAAAGACGGCGGCGTGTTTGCCGCGTTAAACACTAAACAAATGCATCACTTAGAGCAGCAAAAAGCCTTGTGGGAACGTCATGGCCATGTGGGCTGGTTAGAGTTACTGGATAAAGATGCCATTACTAAAGTGGTGGCGACTGATGTTTATCAAGGCGGTTTACTTGATAAGTCGGGAGGGCATTTTCATCCATTAAACTTGGCTTTAGGGGAAGCGCAAGCCGTACTTAAGCTTGGCGGCCAGATTTATGAAGATTCGGCGGTACTTGATATTAAACAAGGTGAGCCTGCCGTCGTTAACACCGCAAGTGGTCAGGTGACGGCTAAATTTGTGGTGGTGGCGGGTAACGCTTACTTAAGTAATTTACTGCCAGAGTTACAGGCTAAATCTATGCCGTGTGGCACACAGGTCATTACCACTGAACCTTTAGATAGTGATGTAGCTAAGCGCCTGTTACCCCAAGATTACTGCGTTGAAGATTGTAACTACCTGTTGGATTATTTTCGTTTATCAGCCGATAACCGCCTAATTTATGGTGGTGGGGTGGTGTATGGCGCGCGCGATCCCGCCAACATAGAAGCGATTATTCGCCCCAAAATGCTGAAAACCTTCCCTGAGTTAGCCAAGGTGAAAATTGATTATGCCTGGACGGGTAATTTTCTGTTGACCTTATCGCGTTTGCCGCAAATGGGCCGTATTGGCACCAATATTTACTATTCCCAAGGCTGCAGTGGTCATGGCATCACTTATACCCATTTAGCCGGAAAAATATTAAGTGAAGTTATCAATCAACATGCCAGCCGTTTTGATGCCTTCGCGCAACTCCCTCATTATCCATTCCCTGGTGGCCATGTACTGCGTGTACCGTTTTCGGCCATAGGGGCATGGTATTACAGCTTACGAGATAAATTAGGGGTGTAATTTACACCCAATATTTAGGAGTGAACATGAAGCTCAACCATCAAGCGTTATTTCATCAGCAGTGTTATATCAATGGCCAATGGCGTGACAGTGATACTGGCGCCACTATTACCGTGACTAACCCTGCCACCAATGAGGTGCTAGGCACTGTGCCTAATATGGGCCTGTGGGAAACTCGTGCCGCGATTGAATCGGCCAATGCGGCGCTGCCTGCATGGCGAGCTAAAACCGCGAAAGAGCGTAGCGCCATTTTACGGCGTTGGTTTGAGCTTATCATGGCTCATCAAGAAGATTTAGCGCAGCTAATGACAGCTGAGCAAGGCAAACCTTTGAGTGAAGCGCGCGGTGAAATTGCTTACGCCGCCTCTTTTATTGAATGGTTTAGTGAAGAAGCCAAGCGTATCTATGGTGATACTATCGCAGGCCATCAAGCTGACAAGCGTATTTCTGTGATTAAGCAGCCTGTTGGGGTTACCGCAGCAATTACGCCGTGGAACTTTCCTGCCGCCATGATCACTCGCAAAGTAGGGCCCGCGCTCGCCGCCGGTTGCACCATGGTGATAAAGCCTGCGCACCAGACGCCATTTAGTGCCTTTGCCTTAGTGCAACTGGCTCACGAAGCCGGCGTACCAGCGGGGGTGGTGAGCGTATTAACGGGTGATGCTAGAGCCATAGGCGATGAACTCTGTGCGAATCCCTTGGTACGTAAATTATCTTTTACTGGTTCAACCGGGGTGGGCATTAAGCTGATGGCGCAATGCGCGCCAACCATCAAAAAATTATCCCTTGAACTTGGGGGTAACGCACCCTTTATCGTGTTTGACGATGCCGACCTCGATGCCGCGGTTGCTGGCGCCATGATTTCTAAATTTCGCAATGCCGGTCAAACCTGTGTGTGCGCCAATCGGATTTATGTGCAAGCTAAGGTTTATGATGCCTTTGCCACCAAACTTGCCAATGCGGTTGCTGAGCTAAAGCTTGGAAATGGCAAGGATGCTGGCGTCACCACAGGTCCATTAATTGATGATAACGCCGTTAAAAAAGTGCAGCAGCATTTGCAAGATGCTTTGGATAAAGGCGCAGGATTAGTTACCGGTGGCCATAGATTAGAAGGCACCTTCTTTGAGCCCACCATAATCACAGGGGTTACTCGCAATATGCTGGTAGCCAAAGAAGAAACCTTTGGCCCGTTAGCGCCATTATTTAAATTTGATAATGAAGCCGATGTGATTAACCAGGCCAATGACACTGAGTTTGGCTTAGCTGCGTATTTTTATAGTCGGGATATTAGCCGGGTTCAACGAGTGGCAGAGGCCTTAGAGTACGGTATGGTTGGCATTAATACCGGCTTAATTTCTACCGAAGTGGCGCCATTTGGCGGGATTAAATCATCCGGTCTTGGCCGCGAAGGTTCGAAATACGGTATTGAAGAATATCTTGAAATGAAATATCTATGCTTAGCTATCTAAGCCGCTTACAAGGAAAAAGTCATGACAACTAACAATGAATTAATGACAAGACGTCAAGCGGCCGTGGCCCAAGGTGTCGGCCAAATTCACCCTATCTATGTAGATAAAGCGCTTAATGCAAAAGTTTGGGATGTCGAAGGGCGTGAGTATCTGGACTTTGCTGGTGGCATAGCGGTACTTAATACCGGCCATTTACACGCTAAGGTTGTCGCCGCTGTAAAGGCTCAGCTGGATAACTTTTCGCATACCTGTTTTATGGTGCTGGGTTATGAGTCTTATATTGCGGTATGTGAAAAACTCAATAGTAAGGTACCGGGTGATTTCCCTAAGAAATCGGCGCTATTTACCAGCGGCTCAGAAGCCGTGGAAAATGCCATCAAAGTCGCGCGCGCTTACACTAAGCGCGCGGGTGTGATTGCTTTTACCTCTGGCTATCATGGGCGCACTATGGCGACATTAGCGTTGACTGGCAAGGTGGCGCCTTACAGTAAGGGCATGGGGCTGATGCAAGCCAACGTGTTTCGGGCGCAATACCCTTGTACGCTGCACGGGGTGAGTGATGCTGATGCATTGGCATCGATTGAGCGAATTTTTAAAAATGATGCTGAGCCAAGTGACATTGCCGCCATTATTCTTGAGCCAGTCCAAGGCGAGGGCGGTTTTTATGCGGCGTCCCCAAGCTTTATGCGCGCGCTGCGAGACTTGTGTGATCGCGAAGGCATTATGTTAGTGGCTGATGAAGTGCAGACTGGCGCTGGACGTACTGGTACCTTTTTTGCGATGGAACAAATGGGCGTGGCGGCCGATATTACCACTTTTGCTAAATCGATTGCTGGCGGTTTTCCGTTAGCGGGTATTACCGGTAGACAAGAAGTCATGGATGCCATTAGCCCAGGTGGTCTTGGTGGCACTTATGGTGGCAATCCATTAGCCTGCGCTGCGGCCTTGGCTGTGATGGAAACCTTTGAAGATGAAGATTTGCTGAGCCGCGCCAATGCGGTTGGTCAGCAAATCAAGCACAGCTTAAACGCCCTAAAGCCCCAATATCCTATGATTGCCGATGTCCGCGGTTTAGGGGCTATGGTGGCGCTAGAACTGATTGAACAAGGTCAGCCCAAGCCAGAATATTGCGCCAAAATCATCGCTAGCGCCCGCGCTAAAGGATTGATTTTGCTGTCATGTGGTACTTATGGCAACGTATTGCGTATTTTAGTGCCGTTAACGGTCAGTGATTGTGATTTACAGCGTGGCCTTGGGATTATTGCTGAGTGTTTTGCTGAGCTTAACGGCTGATAATTTTGGCTCATGCTCTTGTATTAAGCATGCTTAGCTGTATTTAGTCAGTAAGCTTGACGCCATTAAGCCGTAAACACCACAACCAGCTTCGGCTGGTTGTGGTGTTTTATGCGTATTGACTGACATCATGCCAATTAACTCGCGATTCCTGTTGGATTGGTTGTTGAGTTAAGTGTTGAATTTATGGTTACTATGAACTTTCTGTTCGTGCATTGTTGGAATATAAATACATGGTTTCATTCTTAAGTTGGCAAAAGGTTCGGGCAGCGCTGGCATCTTCAGTCTCTTGCATGCAGACATATCCACAATTCGTCGCGATTAATTATCAGCTGCTGCATCCTGATGGCGAATTTCATTGTTATTTTGTGGCGCGCGGCAATGACGCCAAGAGGATAAATTTGCAGTTTTGTTCGGGGAGCTTGAGTGACGTTTTGTGCGCAGAAGCGTTAATGAATCAATTCTGTGATGAATTATTGACTTGGTACCCAGAGCTTACCCAATTACGCTTTATTGATATTCGAAATGAGATTAGCGCTGATCTTGAAGATACCTTTAATCATGGCTTAAGCGAGGATAGTAAAGTAGTTCATTGGGATTGGCAGGTATTAGAAACTGTGCCTGTCTATGACATTCTTAGGTCGCTGATGCCCATGTTTGAGCAAATGGCTATAATGCAAGGCGTTGAAAAGGTTACACCGTTTACCTCATCGCCATTAAAGCCAACAGTGGCACTCAATAGTGCTGATTATAATCAAGTAGTGGCACTCATTACTCAATGTCAATCAGCGTCATTATTATGATTAGCGAGGTATGACTCGCCAATCATAGGTTTACTTAAGCCATTAACACTCAGGTTTAAGCACAGGCAAGGGCTGCTTGGCTTGCCATATATTCGTCAAAGGTGCCCTGGAAGTTAATTAATTGCTTATCTTTGATATCGATAATGCGTGTCGCCAGTGATGATACGAATTCACGGTCATGGCTCACGAAAATTAAGGTGCCTTCAAAGACTTTCAACGCTTGGTTTAAGGCTTCGATAGCTTCCATGTCCATGTGGTTTGTTGGTTCATCCATGATGAGAACGTTAATGTCCATCATCATTAACTTGCCAAATAACAGACGGTTTTTCTCACCACCTGAACAGTTTTTGGCTTTCTTGTTAGCATCATCTTCAGTAAATAACAGACGACCTAACATGCCGCGCACCATTAAATCATTATGCTTAGGAGTGCGCCATTGGCTCATCCAGTCGAATAAACTCAAGTCATTATCAAAATCTAGGCTGCTATCTTGTGGACAATAACCGATAGCGGCATTTTCTGACCACTTGATAACGCCAGCATTGTGAGTTAATTCGTTCATTAAACAGCGTAATAGGGTAGTTTTACCCACGCCGTTTTCACCTATGATGGCAAGTTTGGCACCGGCTTCTAGAATAAGATCGCCGCCAGTAAACAGCATTTCATTATCAAAACCATGACTAAGATCTTCCAGCACTAAGGCTTGGCGATGCATTTTCTTTGATTCATCAAAACGCAGTGATGGAGTCACGCGGCTAGACGATTTAACTTCATCCAGCTTAATTTTGTCCATGCGCTTAGCGCGCGAACTCGCTTGCTTAGCTTTAGAAGCATTAGCACCGAAACGGTTGACGAAGTCTTGTAATTCATCAATTTCAGCGCTCTTTTTGGCATTGCCCGCCAGTAATTGCTCACGCAATAAGCTTGATTGCGCTAAGAAATACTCGTAGTTACCCGGATAAATACGCAGCTCGCCGTAGTCGATATCAGCCATATGAGTACAAACAGAATTGAGGAAGTGGCGATCATGGGAAATGATGATCATGGTGCACTTACGCTTGTTCAGTTCTGCCGCTAACCATGAAATGGTGTGAATATCCAAGTTGTTAGTCGGTTCATCGAGTAACAAAATATCAGGATTAGCAAACAGGGCTTGAGCCAGAAGGACTCTCAGTTTCCAACCAGGAGCGACTTGCTGCATTAAACCAAAATGCAATTCTTCAGCAATACCTGCCTCAAGTAGGATTTCACCTGCGCGTGATTCAGCGCTATAACCGTCCATTTCAGCAAAGCGTACTTCAAGTTCAGCCACTTCCATGCCATCTTCTTCGGTCATGTCGGCTTTAGCGTAAATGCGCTCACGCTCTTGTTTGACCTTCCATAACTCAGCATCGCCCATGATCACGGCATCAATCACAGAGTATTGTTCAAAGGCGAATTGATCTTGGCTCAAGGTACCGACTTTAAGCCCTGGTGTGACCGACACATTGCCTGAACTTGGAGCAAGTGCACCGCTAAGAATTTTCATGAAAGTGGATTTACCGCAACCATTGGCGCCGATTAAACCATAACGGTTGCCATGACCGAATTTGGCGGAAATGTTTTCAAAAAGCGGCTCAGCGCCGAACTGCATAGTAATGTTAGCGGTTGATATCAAGACAATATTCTCAGGTATAAGGCAGGTATGCGAAAGCGAACTTCCAGCGAAGACATGCAAGGTAGATAAATGCAAAGCGCAGAAGTATACAGAATCTTGGCGGATAATGTAAGCAGACAGGCATTTTGTGGCAAGCATAAATGGGCAAGGAGCTTTAGTATTTGCTATGATACGCCATAATAACTGCGGTAACTCCTAATGAGTGACTGAGTTGATATTACTTTTTTGGACACTTTGATGATCGAACAACAACAAAACAATCCGCTGCACGGCCTCAAGTTAGAGGTATTATTGACTGAAGTGGTAGATTTTTATGGCTGGCCAATTCTCTACGCCGCGGTGAAACTGCAATGTTTTAAAGCCAACCCTAGCATTGAGAGTAGCGTTAAGTTTTTAAAGAAAACAGAATGGGCGCGTGAAAAGCTAGAAAATTTCTATCTATATCGCTTTAGACGTATGCCAAGACCTTCGGCTGCGCAATATGTGTTAAAGCCGCGTGAGCGTGGTTTTGTTGATGGCGTGATCCCAAAGCCAGCATTGCCATTAACCTTCGAGATGATTGCTGAGATGCAGGCTAAGGCTGAGGAAGATTATCAAGCTAATGGCCGCAACAAGGCCTACCCTGGTCGCGGTGCGAATCAATCGCATCGTTCAGGTGCGGGTGCGCCACGTTCGAATGCTCGAGGTGCAGACAGAAGTCGCTCGAGTCATGGTGATACTAAACGTTCTAGCCATAGCGACGATCGCCGTAGTAGCGATAACGTTAGCAGTGGTAGCAATGATAATAATCCTTGGGGTCGCAGCTAAGTATTAAATCATTAAAGAGCGCTTCATGCGTTACGTTTCAATACCGCCAGTGGGCGGTTTTTTTATGGCGGTGATGATGGGATATCACGATTAATTCGATGTTACTGCAATGAGGTTAGTCCGCCGTTCTCGTTTGCCGGTTTATGAGAGTGTTACTGTGACGAGTAGGAAGCATCATCCAAATGCAAGGGCTAGGTTGATCGCGAGCTTGATTAACTCCAGGGGTAAAACATTTCGATGTCCTGCCCTTAATTCGGTTGAGCCGTTATCAAGAATTAAGCGCTAAGATGATGCTGATTAATATGCCAATGAATGAGATGAGTAAAAAGTGATTAAACTGTGATGGAAAATCATGGCAAAAGAGTAGGGATAATTCAAAAAATGATTGTGACTAACGAGAGATATTTAGAAGGTAACATTAAGGGGTAAAAAATAGCAGATTAATTGGGTATTAAGGCAATTTTTACTTCAGTAAAGAAGTGGTTGCGGGAGCAGGATTTGAACCTACGACCTTCGGGTTATGAGCCCGACGAGCTACCATGCTGCTCCATCCCGCGTCCGATTTATATTATTAGTTTTGCTTCTTAATAAGGAAGTGGTTGCGGGAGCAGGATTTGAACCTACGACCTTCGGGTTATGAGCCCGACGAGCTACCATGCTGCTCCATCCCGCGTCCGATTTGTATTATTAGTTTTGCTTCTTAATAAGGAAGTGGTTGCGGGAGCAGGATTTGAACCTACGACCTTCGGGTTATGAGCCCGACGAGCTACCATGCTGCTCCATCCCGCGTCCGATTTGTATTATTAGTTTTGCTTCTTAATAAGGAAGTGGTTGCGGGAGCAGGATTTGAACCTACGACCTTCGGGTTATGAGCCCGACGAGCTACCATGCTGCTCCATCCCGCGTCCGATTTGTATTATTAGTTTTGCTTCTTAATAAGGAAGTGGTTGCGGGAGCAGGATTTGAACCTACGACCTTCGGGTTATGAGCCCGACGAGCTACCATGCTGCTCCATCCCGCGTCCGATTTGTATTATTAGTTTTGCTTCTTAATAAGGAAGTGGTTGCGGGAGCAGGATTTGAACCTACGACCTTCGGGTTATGAGCCCGACGAGCTACCATGCTGCTCCATCCCGCGTCCGATTGTATTATCAGTTTTGCTTCATCATAAGGAAGTGGTTGCGGGAGCAGGATTTGAACCTACGACCTTCGGGTTATGAGCCCGACGAGCTACCATGCTGCTCCATCCCGCGTCCGATTGTATTATCAGTTTTGCTTCATCATAAGGAAGTGGTTGCGGGAGCAGGATTTGAACCTACGACCTTCGGGTTATGAGCCCGACGAGCTACCATGCTGCTCCATCCCGCGTCCGATTGTATTATCAGTTTTGCTTCATCATAAGGAAGTGGTTGCGGGAGCAGGATTTGAACCTACGACCTTCGGGTTATGAGCCCGACGAGCTACCATGCTGCTCCATCCCGCGTCCGATTGGTGCTCTTAAACTTAACGTATTTAGCAGTAAGTAACTGGTTAATTTCGCTGCTGCTTCAGAACGAGGCGAACTATAGCGATGCATCCTATCTAATGCAAGGACTATTCCATTAAGTTGGGTTTACCTGCCTACTCACTAAACGATTTGTTGTTATATCAGGCGATGCGCGTAATTTAACCGCATTTTGGATGATTTTGCGAGGTTAGCATTATGAGTCAACGAGTTGCCGCACGTCATCTATTAGGCTCAACATCACGATTAAACCTAGTGTCTTTGCCATGTAACGGTAGTTGTACTGTCTATATAGAAGAAAAAGCAAGTTAGGATGCAGCAAGGTTTATCATTTATAGCCATGACCATGTATAATGCGCGATTATTTTGGTAGCGTCGTAGTGTATTACATGTATTCATTTTTTGCCGCAGCCCCAAAGGGCTTTGAGTATGCCTTAGCGGGCGAATTAACATCATTAGGTGCTGTTGAAGTTAGAGAGAGTGTCGCGGGTTGTTATTTCTCTGCTTCCATTGAACAAGCCTATCAAATTGTGATGTGGAGCCGTTTGGCCAGTCGCTTAGTCTTGATCATCTATAAAGGTCCATGTGAGACAGCGCAACAACTCTATGATGCTGCCTATTGTATTGACTGGCCGAGCCATTTTGATTATCGCCGTACCTTTAGTATCGATTTCCATGGCACGGGTGGTTTCATTAATAACACTCAGTTCGGCGCCTTAAAGATTAAAGATGCCGTGGTTGACCGTTTCCGTGAAGATTGCGATCGTCGCCCTGATGTTAGCCGCACTGACGCTGATATCCGCCTCGATGCGCATTACCGCAACAATCAAATTACCATAGGTTTGAACTTTTCTGGCCCTGCTATGCATCAACGTGGTTATCGTGACCGTACTGGTGAAGCGCCGTTGAAAGAAAACTTAGCGGTACATATGTTACATCGCAGTGGTTGGGCGCATGATCAGCAGACCTTAATGGACCCATTCTGTGGTAGCGGTACTGTACTGATTGAAGCGGCGTTAATGGCTGCTGATGTGGCCCCGGCGATTAATCGTACCCGTTTTGGTTTTGAACATTGGCGTGCCCATCGTCCTGCTGCATGGCAGTTAGTGAAGGACGAAGCAGAGCAACGCGCTAGCGCGGGCTTAACTGCGTGTAAAATTCAATTCACGGGTTCTGACATTGATGGTCACGTGGTGGCTTTGGCTAAGCGCAATGCTGAGCACGCGGGTGTGTCACATTTAATCGAATTTAACCGTGCCGATGCCTTAACCGTAATGCCAACGGCAGAGACTGGTTATGTTGTCACTAACCCGCCTTATGGTGAGCGTTTAGGCAATATGTCGGGCTTACTGCAACTGTATTATCAGTTGGGTGATAAGTTTAAACGTGATTTTGGTGGCTGGAAAGTTGCCATGTTATGTAGCGATGTTGAACTTGTATCATCGATGAAGCTTAAAGCTGATAAACAGATGAAGATGTTTAACGGCGCGCTCGAGTGTGTATTTAACTTATATACCTTGCATGCTAATAGTACTCGCCGTGAAGTGGTGAGCCAAGATGGGATTGATATCAGCACTGTCGCTCTACCTTTTGCAAACCGCTTAAAGAAGAATATTAAAGCGTTAGAAAAGTGGGCTAAGAAAGAGGGTATTGATAGCTATCGAATTTATGATGCTGACATTCCTGAATACAATGCTGCCATTGATAGATACCTTGATTATGTAGTCGTGCAAGAATATAGCGCACCTGCCAATATTCCAGAAAACATCACTAAGCGCCGCATGACTGACATGCTGTTAGCACTGCCGATGGCCTCTGGCGTGAATACCGACAAAATCATCATTAAGACCCGTGAGCGTCAAAAGGGTGTGAGTCAGTATCAAAAGCTGAATCTTAATAAAGATAAGCTCGAATTAATCACCACTGAATATGGCTGTAAGTTCAAGCTGAACTTGACTGATTATCTTGATACTGGTTTGTTCCTGGATCATAGATTGACCCGTCGTTTAGTGGGGCAAAAAGCTAAAGATCGCGATGTGCTTAACTTGTTCGCCTATACAGGTTCGGCGTCAGTGCATGCGGGTAAGGGCGGCGCCAAGTCGGTCACTACTGTTGATATGTCTAACACTTACTTAAATTGGGCTAAAGATAACTTTGTGCTCAATGGCTTGATGGGTCGTCAGTATAATTTCGAGCAAGCTGATTGTTTGCAGTGGGTTAAAGACTGCCAACAGAGCTATGACTTGATCTTTATTGATCCGCCAACCTTCTCAAACTCTAAGCGTATGGAAGATTCTTGGGATGTGCAGCGCGATCATGTCAATGTATTGGCTGATCTTAAGAAGTTACTGCGTCCAGGCGGCGAGATTATATTCTCAAACAATAAGCGTAAGTTTAAGTTAGATATTGAGACCTTAACCAAAATTGGTTTAGTCGCGACTAACATGGATGAAGCCTTATTGCCTATGGACTATAAGCGTAACGCCCAAATTCACAATGTCTGGTTAATCACTCATGCCTGAGTGGATTTTATATCACACTGATGGCTGTCACTTGTGTGAGCAAGCAGCAGCCTTATTAGCCTGCGCCAACATAAATGCTGATTTGCAAGATATTTGCGATGATGAAGCATTAGTGGCGCGTTATGGCATCAGTATTCCAGTGTTGGCTCGCCGTGATAGTTCACAAGAATTATCGTGGCCATTTGATTTGGCGGCTATCGTCGCCTTTGTAGGAGAGTAGTGTGAGTCTGGTTCGTATTAATAGAGGCTCGTTAGCCTACGGTTACACCCCATTATTGAAAGCGGCTGAATTTACTATTGAGCCGGGTGAACGCGTGTGTATTGTGGGTCGTAATGGCGCCGGTAAATCGACATTATTAAAAGTGCTGTGCGGTGATTTATTGCTGGATGAAGGCGAGTTCAACATAGCTAATGATGTAAAAGTGAGCCGCTTGCAGCAAGATCCGCCGAAGCAAGAGCAAGGCTCTGTATATAGCTATATCGCTGATGGCTTAGAAGAAGTCGGTAAGGTACTTGAGCAGTATCATGATATTTCACATCGCATTGGTTCAGTTGATGCCGATGAAATGGAAAAAATGCTTAAGCAAATGGAGCGTTTACAAGAGCAGCTTGACCATTTAAACGGTTGGCAGTTAGACAGCCGAATTGATAGTCACTGCAAACGTTTAGGCATAGACCCAGACACAGCGCTGTCGGAATTGTCCGGCGGCTGGCAGCGTAAAGTGGCGTTAGCCCGCGCCTTGATCAGTGAGCCAGATTTACTGTTACTCGATGAGCCAACTAACCATTTAGATATTGATACCATTGAATGGTTAGAGCAATTCTTACTTGGCTTTAAAGGCGCCATTGTATTTATCTCGCACGATCGCGGCTTTATTTCGCGGATGGCGACGCGCATCGTTGACTTAGACCGCGGTGTTGTGACCTCATGGCCTGGCAATTACCAAGCATATTTAGACGGTAAGGCTGAATGGCTACGGGTTGAAGCTGAGCATAATGCCAACTTTGATAAGAAGTTAGCTGATGAAGAAGTGTGGATCCGTCAAGGGGTTAAAGCGCGTCGTACCCGCAACGAAGGCCGCGTGCGCGCCTTAAAAGCGCTGCGGATGGAACGTTTAGAGCGGATTAATCGTCAAGGCGGCGTCAATATGGCGGTGTCTGATAATGATCGCAGCGGTAAGCTGGTGTTTGATGTTAAATCATTATGCTACAACCTGCCGGACAAAAACTTGGTTAATAACTTTAGCACGACTGTTATGCGTGGCGACCGTATTGCTTTGATTGGCCCGAATGGTTGCGGTAAGTCGACCTTAATTAAGTTATTGTTGGAACAGTTAGAGCCACAATCTGGCGAGCTTAAGTGTGGTACTAAGCTACAAGTTGCGTATTTCGACCAGTATCGCGAAGCCTTAGATCCAGAGAAAACCGTTGAAGAAAACGTCGGTGAAGGTAAGCAAATGGTTACCGTCAATGGTCAAGACCGCCATATTCTTAGTTACCTGCAAGACTTCTTGTTTTCACCAATGCGTGCCCGTACGCCAGTGAAAGCTTTGTCAGGTGGTGAGAAAAATCGCTTATTATTAGCGAGGTTATTATTACGCCCTGCTAACTTAATCGTACTTGACGAACCAACCAATGATCTAGATATTGAGACACTTGAGCTGTTAGAGTCGATGTTAACTGATTATCAGGGAACCTTGATAATCGTCAGTCATGACAGATCCTTTATCGACAATACAGTGACCAGTAGTTGGTGGTATGCCGGTAACGGTCGTTGGGCGGAGTTTGTGGGTGGTTACCAAGATGCCGTTGAACAAGGCGCGAACTTTTATCGCGATAGCGAAGACTCAAGTGCAAAAGTTTCGGAACTAAAAACAGAATATGTAATCGAAACCAAACCTACCGCAGCAGAACCCGTGAAAGCGGCGGCGCCCGCTAAGAAGTTATCTTACAAACTTCAACGCGAATTGGATGAACTGCCTAAGTTAATGGAAGCGTTGGAAATTAAGATTGAGCAATTGCAACAGCAAATTAGCGAAGCCAATTTCTACAATCAAGCTCAGGATGTCATTAATGACACACTTGCGCGTTTGACTGAACAAGAACAACAACTTGAGATTTGCTTTGAGCGTTGGGAAGCGCTGGAGTCGATGAAGTAAAATCACAATAACGACAGGATAATAAAAACATGAAGTTGAAGTTGGAAGTTGCATTATCTGGAGTAGCGATTGCCGTATTAAGCACAATTGCCAGTGTGAATGCGGCGCCGGTATACGAAATCCAGAACATCATTGATAAAACGGATAAGTATAACCCAGCAGGATATCCTGACATTGATGGTAGCTTAACTGGTACTCGTAACGGTTATGGCACTGGTGTTAATGCCAATTTGGAAATGGTGGGTTTATCACAGGGGCGTAAAAAACTCAGTGATGGCGACATCGAAGATGGCGGCATTCTTGATGAAGACAACGGCATTGCTCCATCAGAGCAAATTCGTTACTCCATTTTGGAGCCAATCTTAGCTAACAACTTCAGCTTCAAGGCCGAAAGTAACTCGAGCCCGGCGCCTTGGACACCTATTTTTTTAAAGATTAATGGCCAGACAGCAAAAACTGACGATGAAAATGCACCTGCACCAGATAATTCTGTGGATGTGTCGTTATTTGCGATTGCTGATGACGGTGTCAAAGTCGGCAGTATGTCAGCAAAGCAAGAGACTAAGCCGTATGTCGGTGATTCTACGACCCAAAAGTTATGGTATTACCGTGCATATGAAGAGCGCGGTGTAGCTGTTAATGCCGCCGGCGCAGAAGTGCCTTTATTACCGCCTTATACCAAGTATGAGAAAGACGGTAAAAGTGCTGAATTAGGTGGTCGGTCTATCGCTGCCGATATTAATGCTACAGGTTTAGTAGCAGGTTATGCCAGTACAGGGATAAGTAAATTTGGCGCTGAGCAAGTGGATTTTTGCTTAAGCACTAATAATACTACTCTGCCAGTGGATATCTGCATTCAGCAAAACCAATTCCCTGATCTTAGCGGCGTGCGTAATATTCAATACCAAATGCGTGCTTCTGTATGGCAGTTAAATGCTGATCGCACTGGGCTTGAATCTCCAATGGTTACTTTACCATTAGGGTTAGATCCTACCGGTTCAGATTATGTGTTTATTGCCCAAGGTTTAGGCATTAATACTGACGGAACCGTGGTTGGTCGCTCCCATGTTTATCGCTATGGCAACGGCAAAAACCTCAGAGATGATGCCGCCTACTGGACTAAAAATACTGACGGGACTTACAAGTACAATTGGGTACCTGTGCGTGATGATGACGTATTTAACTCGATTGCCACAGATATCAATGATGATGGTATTTTAGTGGGCAGTTTTAAGAGTTATATAGAAGGTTATGTTCGCGATAAGTTCTTCTATTTTGACACTAACAACCCAACAACACCGATTGTTATTCCGAATGATTTCCGTCCGTTTACTTCTGATTTATCGAGTAAGCCTAAGAGTATTAACAATAAAGGCGAAGTCGTTGGTTATATTGAAACCACTTATGAAAAAGAGTTACCGCGCCCGAAAGAAGCTTTTTATTATGATATGAAAGCGAATGACGGCAAAGGCGAGTTTGTTAACCTCAATAAGCAATTAACCTGTGAGTCTAAAGGTTATAGCCAGACTGATGGTAAGTGGGCTCGTCATCCGATAGTGGTGAAAGACGGTACGGGTAAAGAGCTGAGTTATAGCGCTGATTTCAAATTAGTGGATGCTGTTAGTATCAATGATGAAGGCGTTATCGTCGGCACAGTGTTTGTGCGTAAGCCTAAGTATCAGTTTGATGCTAAGGGCGAACTCGTATTAGGTAGTAACGGTTTGCCATTATTCGTACTTAACGGTTATGGCGAGCCTGTGACTTCTTATTTACCGCGCTCGGTAGTATTAACTCCAGCGGCTAGCGGTGTAGCTTGTACCGAAGTTGATGATAATGGCACGGATGTACCGTATGAACGCAAAGGTGGTGCGATGATTTGGGCATTGGCATTACTGCCACTTCTGTGGTTACGTCGTAAATTTAGCTAAGCTAAAGCCTTACATTGAGCTTAAGGCAGATTTAACTCTGCTTTAAATAACGCTTAAATGAGGCTTAAATAAATCACAATCGACAGTTTGTATAAAAAATCGACGCCTAGCGTCGATTTTTTTTAGGCAATGATCTCAATACCTTAATATTTCGCGGGTAAAATACCCAAATTTTGCGATTGATCTCGTCTAAAAAAAGTTCTATTCATACTAGTGAAGCGCATGCTTCGTCTGTATATGGAACCGAGGACGCTTACATGAAAAGACAAAAAAGAGATCGATTGGACAGAGCTTTTTCAAAAGGTTTTCAGGCTGGAGTTGGTGGACGTTCAAAAGAAAACTGTCCTTACGCGAATCTTGATTCAAAGTCCCAATGGCTTGGTGGCTGGCGGGAAGGGATTGAAGACCGACATAATGGTCTACTTGTGAAGTAAGCTTACCAGCCCTCTCGACGAGGGCTTTTTTTTACGCTGTAGATGGGTGATTCTTTTAACGCGATTAAAACTGCGAAGTATCGCTAAACACACCCACTTTTAAGTCAGTGGCACTGTAAATTTCACGACCATCCACTTCCATAGTCGCATCAGCAATGCCCATAATCAGCTTACGATACACCTTACGCTTAATGGTAAGCTTGTAGGTGACTTTTTTAGCAGTAGGTAATACTTGACCAGTAAATTTGACTTCGCCTACGCCAAGGGCTCTACCTTTGCCTTTAGCGCCTTCCCATGCGAGGAAGAAACCAACCAGTTGCCACATGGCATCTAAACCTAGGCAGCCAGGCATGACAGGGTCGCCATTAAAATGACAGCCAAAAAACCACAGATCAGGGTTGATATCAAGTTCAGCAATCAGTTCGCCTTTGCCAAATTCACCGCCATCGGCATTGATCTTGATAACTCTGTCGATCATCAACATGTTGTCTATGGGCAGACGCGGGGCATCTGTACCAAAAATGTCACCATAGCCGCAGGCGATAAGTTGTTGTTTGCTGAAACTGCTAGCGTTAGTCATTGAAATGGGTACTCCTATAATTGTTGCGCCCAGATTAGCTAACACGTGTACGCTAAACAACTCCGATCAGATCAATCGTTGCGACTAGCAAACAACAATTTGAACTTTTCACGCCAAGTCAGCGGGTCATCGTCATGGCCTGCTAATTTGTCCAAACGTTGCTGCACTAGGCCATAGAGGGTTTCATCTGGGTAGTTGTCATCCTCATCGGCAACGCCTGCAGGCATGTCCATTAATATTTCTACAGCTTGGTCAATATGTTCAACTTGATAGAGCTGAAACTGACCTTGTTTAATGGCATCAATCACTTCAGGCTTTAAATTTAACTGACACACATTGGCTTTAGGGATCATAACCCCTTGACGGCCAGTCAGTTGACGACTGTTACAGAGGTTAAAGAAACCTTCGATTTTCTCGTTAACGCCACCAATAGCCTGAACATTACCCATTTGATCGAGCGCGCCAGTAACAGCAATGCTTTGGATGATAGGACGCTCGGCAATGGCGGACATCAGCGCGCAATATTCAGCCAAGGAAGCGCTATCACCATCAATCTCTTGATATGATTGTTCAAACACTATGTTAGCGTTGAGGTGGAGCGGGGCGTCACGGCCAAATACGCGATAAAGACAAGCCGATAGGATCATCATACCCTTAGCGTGAATGTTGCCGCCAAGCTCTGATTTACGCTCAATATCGGCGACTTCACCATCACCATAATGAACTGATGCAGTAATTCTGGCGGGTTCGCCATAGCTAAAATCTGGGCTATCTATGACGGTCAAGCCATTAATCTGGCCAACAACTTCGCCATCGGTTTCAAGCACTATAAAAGCATCATCAAAATTTTGGGCTGAATATTGCTCAGAAGAATTATGACGAAAATGCAGCTCGGCCAAAGCTTGATTAATGGCAGCAGCATCTAACTCAGTGGCTTGTACCAATACGCTTGCTTGCAGCATTAATTGCGAGAACTGCACCATATTAAGACTTAATCTATCTTGGTGTTCACATTGACGCGACGAATACTTAAGTAATGGTTGCAGCGCTGATACTTGCAACGTCAGCTTTTTACGCGCGGCGAGGGCTTGCAAGAATCGACAATAATCCGCGGCATTATGTTGATTGAGATCAAGCTCTGAATTAGATTCAGCCAATAACGGGAATAGTTGATTGAACTTAGGGTCAAGATAGGTTAATTCAGCAAATAACTGATTATTACCAATCAGCACTAGCTGACAGTTAACTTGATCATGCTCGCCGTTGTTATAGTCAATCTTATGGTTGATCAGTGCTTGAATTAAGCCATGCCATAAATTTTCAAAACGCAATAAACTTTCAGCGCAAATAAACACTAGCTTATCTGAGTTCAATAGCCCTGGTTGTTGTTTGTTTTTGCCAAATAAACTGCTGCGGCGAATATTACCGTGGAGATACTCAAATTCTAGTTTGCCCTGATGAGCAATGGCCTGAAATACCGCCTGTCTGTCCATACCCACATAATCGGCAATGTACAAGTACTGCTGCTCTAATTGGCTGGCTAAGGTAAAGGTCGACACTAATCGAGTTTGGCCGAGTAAAATATCTGAGAGTTTACTCTTTTCAGACAATGCTGAATGAAAGTGAGGTTCAAGGTTGGTAGCGAGTACAAGTGTTGGATTCATAACTAGTCAACTTAGATGTCATTAACAAATACTACCATAGAGTCAGATTTAATGACGTCACAGATTGAGTTTGGCACTAAAAATCTTAGTCAGAGGATGAAGGTATGAGTTTTTGAGGTGGCAAAATGCGCAATCTGGTTAATATTGGTGCTATCAGTGCTGTTCGTGGCAATAATCGCTTTACAGCCAACGCCTGAGCCCGTAATATTTGCAGCAACGGAGGGGTGGCAGAGTGGTTGAATGCACCGGTCTTGAAAACCGGCATAGGTTTATAGCCTATCCAGGGTTCAAATCCCTGCTCCTCCGCCAAATTTCACGAGAAAGGTCGCTGATTATCAGCGGCCTTTTTTGTTTGTGTATTTTGAGCGTTATGGCCTTGTCTGCTGCACAGTGTTTACTATCCTTCAATTGTGTTCCTATGTCGCTCCCTTGCTAGCAATCCTTAGAGTATTTACCTCTGATTATATCTTGCTTATTAAGTGATACTGTTAATCACATGAGCTGAGCTTTTTTTCGTTGTTTTTGCTGTTAAACCTTATCCCCCAGGCTGTAAAGCTAGAGACTTGGTTGTTAGGTTATGCGCAGCAGTAAGTCGCTAAGGTCAATCACCTAAGCTATTGGTGTCGTCTTACTCATGCAAGCCGATGCATCCCAACAGGCTAAGCCCACAGATTCATTATCACTAAGTTTTCATTGTTGCTATTTGAGTTTGCCACGTTTGATTGTTAACCGTTACGAGGTTTATTTATCCGCAACGAGCAAGAGTTGAATGCAAATTGTTCAATTGACTCGTTATTTTAAAATAAGCGTTTACAGCCTCCGCTGACCTAGGTAATATGCGCACCAACGGAGGGGTGGCAGAGTGGTTGAATGCACCGGTCTTGAAAACCGGCATAGGTTTATAGCCTATCCAGGGTTCAAATCCCTGCTCCTCCGCCAAATTCCATGAGAAAGGCCGCTGATTATCAGCGGCCTTTTTTGTTTCTGTTGTCTATAAGCGTGTGCGCCTTGAAACTTGCCTCTTAAGTTTGCTGTTGTCTTTACATTTTTGTCATTTTTCCCTTTCTAGGTATGCTAAGCCGCCAGAGCGAAACGCTGACTTTTTGGGTGATATTCGGTATACCCACTTAAAGAGGTGCACAATTATTGCTCACAACGCTTATTTTTTAACGACATTTACCAGCACTTGCTTGTAAACTGTTCAATTGCTTCATTATTTTAAAAAAAATATTTACAGCATAAGCCTACCTAGGTAATATGCGCACCAACGGAGGGGTGGCAGAGTGGTTGAATGCACCGGTCTTGAAAACCGGCATAGGTTTATAGCCTATCCAGGGTTCAAATCCCTGCTCCTCCGCCAAATTCCATGAAAAAGGCCGCTGATTATCAGCGGCCTTTTTCGTTTTCAGTGTTTGATAAATCTTTCACTTTGCTGGCGCTAATGACTGCAGTCCTAAAGGCATAGCCACCGCTATATTTATGGCACCTACTCAACTATGCGTACGGCACTTACGAGTAGTAACTTACAAGTAGTCACTTACGCCTACGGCACTTACGAATAGCTACTAACAAATAGCCACTTACAAACAGTTACCAATGACTAGCTCAATTTATCGTTGAGACCTCGTCACAACTGGCATAGCTTGATTTCTTGTATCACTATCTATAAAACATCACAGATGAGTAGCATAGGATGACATTACAGAAAGTGGGCGGCATTGCCGCGCTTATTGAAGCGCTTGCTTACATCATAGGTTTTGTGGTGATGGGGACGATACTAAACCCCGGCAATACTGATGGTTGGAGCCAAGCTCAGAAACTTTCCTTTATTCTCGATAAACACATCATCTTTCAAAGCTGGATCCTATTTATTTATGTCATTTTCGGACTAGTGCTAGTGGTGTTAGCGGTAGCTCTGCATGAACGTTTACAAGGCGATGCTAAAAGTAATGATCGGAGTAATGATAGTGCCTTGATGCCCATAGCAACTGTGTTTGGTGTCATTTGGGCGGGCCTAGTTATTGCTAGCGGTATGATTACCAGTATCGGCTTAGATACAGTCGCTAAACTGTATGTTATGGATGTTGAACAAGCCGTCGCTTTATGGGCCGCCATCGGTGTTGTGCAGAATGGTCTTGGCGGCGGCGTTGAAATTGTTGGTGGCTTGTGGGTACTACTCATTAGTGTCGCGGTGCTGCGTCCTTGCGCGCTACCTAGGTTATTAGGCTACTTAGGCATGGTGGTTGGAGTCGCTGGCATTCTTACTCTTGCGCCGCCTTTAAGTGATTTAGGCGCCATCTTTGGTCTCGGACAAATTGTGTGGTTTAGTTGGATAGGTATATTGATGCTGCGCAGTGCTGGCTTTTAAATACGGCTTAACTTCTAACAATTAGGTGACTTATTATGACCCATAGATATATTGCGCAGTTTGCCGATATTCCCAATGTTGGCCCTGCCACCATTAAGGACTTGCTAACTATTGGCATTCATTCACCTAAGGATTTAATCGGCCAAGATCCTTATCAACTCTATGTTCGTTTGTGTCAGTTAACTAATAGCCGTCATGATCCCTGTACGCTCGACATCTTTATGGCTGCGGTTAGCTATATGGACGGCGGGCCGGCGCAAAAATGGTGGGAGTTTAGTGCTGAGCGTAAAAGGCTATTATCTTAGTAGAATGACACAGCCAAAGAGCACGGCAGGAAAGGGCGTAGATACCGATAGTGACCTAGGTGCTGGGCGATCGATGAGATGTACTAATTATAAAATAATCGCAGCGACAGTTATCAATAAAGTGATGAGCCTCGCCGTGATTGTGGTTAATTAACTTGGCTGTTAAGCAAATTCCTTTTCCCAGTCGTCGCTATTATTATTGTCAAAGAAGTGGTAATCAATCCCATCGGTGTTTGGCTTATACGGGGAGGGCGTTCAAAATTCTGTGTCAGGCTAATTTTTAAATTTCCAGCACGCTATCTAAACGTCCTTCAAAATAAATCGCTAACTGAGATAAACAAAGGCTCCAATTGTGGATTGGCATGGTCCATTTATCTGAGGCGTTTAATATGCCTGCGTAAAGGAGCTTCAACAAGCTATTTTCATTAGGAAAAGCACCTTTGGTTTTGGTGAGCTTTCTAAATTGGCGATGTACAGCCTCAACTGCATTGGTGGTGTAAATCACTTTCCTGATATGTTCTGGGTACTTAATATAATGAGACAAATTATGCCATTTGCGGCGCCAAGAGTTGATTACCAGCGGATAAGCATCACCCCATTTGGCCTCCAGTTCGTCCAATGCCATCTCTGCGGCTTCTTTACTCACGGCTCGATACACAGGCTTTAAATCAGCCATAAACGCTTTCTGATTTTTTGAGGCGACATACTTCATTGAGTTGCGGATCTGGTGGATAACGCATAGCTGTGTTTCCGTATGAGGGAAGATACTGGCTATGGCCTCAGGGAAACCGGTCAAGCCGTCAACACAGGCGATAAGAATATCTTTTACACCACGATTATTAAGATCGGTCAGCACCGATAACCAGTAATTAGCGCCTTCATTTTCGGACAAGTGAAGCCCTAAAATTTCCTTTTTTCCTTTCATATTAAGCGCTAACAATGTGTAAACGGCTTTACTGACGTAACGCCCATCCTCTTTGACTTTATAATGTATCGCATCAAGCCAAACGATAGGATAATGGCTATCTAATGGGCGCTGTTGCCACGCGTTAAGTTCGGGGATGAGTTTGTCGGTGATGGCGCTTACCGTTGCGTTAGACACATTGATCCCATACATATCTTCAACATGTTGATTAATATCGCGATAGCTCATACCTATACTGAACATCGACAACACTTTACGTTCGATTTCATCGGTTAGCGTAGTTTGATTTTTCTTAATCAACTGAGGCTCAAAGGTGCCATTGCGGTCTCTAGGCGCGTCTAACACAAAGTTACCGGACGGATGCTTAATGGTCTTAGGGGTTTTGCCATTTTTACGATTAGGCAGAGGATCATGCGCTAAATGCTGCTCAAGCTCAGCCTGGAGAGCCGCTTCAGTGAGTTGCTTGATCAGTGGGCCAAGAATGCTGTCTTTACCTGTGAGGCTTTTACCTGATTGCAGATCTTTAAGGGCTTGTTCGAAGTTAAAAGGTTGGGTCATGTGTCATTCCTGTTTTTGAATATTTTACTGAAATGACACAGAATTATGAACACTACCTATACGGGGCCGATGGGGGTGTATGGCTGACTCTGTCTTCTAATAATTCAAAGAAAGCGACCATCTCGGTCATTTCTTGCGATAACGCCCACATGCTCTCACTGGCGCTTGACGCTTCTTCAACCAATTCCGCATTTTGCTGAGTCATATCATCCATACGCGCTACGGCGGTGTTCACTTGGTCAATCCCACGGCTTTGCTCTTGGGCAGCATCACTTATGCCTTCCATTTTGTCACCAACCGCTTCAATCATGGTCACGATTTCATTTAAGGTGACACCTGATTCATTCACTAGTGATTCACCAATGGCGACCTTCTTATTACTGGCTTGAATGAGTTGTTTGATTTCTTTGGCGGCGGTTGCTGAGCGTTGAGCAAGATTACGAAGTTCACCCGCCACAACCGCAAAACCGCGTCCTTGATCGCCCGCGCGCACCGCTTCAACTGCCGCATTAAGCGCTAATAAATTTGTTTGGAAGGCAATTTCATCAATAACGCTCACAATTTCAGCGATTTCATTACTTGCATGACTAATTTCTTTCATCGCGCTGATGGTGCGGGTGATGGCGGTACCGCCTTCTCGGGCACGAATACGAGCATCTGTACTTAATGTTTTGGTGGCTAAGGCATTTTCAGCACTGTGCTTCACACTTTTGGTCATATCATCCATGCTCGATGACGTCGTTTTTAGAGATGATGCTTGCAGTTCAGTACGTCGACTTAAATTTTGGTTGCCGGTGACAATTTCTCTCGAGGTATTAGAAATGGTAGCGGCGGTTTCACGAATTTTAAGGATCGCCTCAGTCAGTTTCTCAACGGTTTGGTTGGCATCGCTTTTGAGCTGACCTAGGCGGCCGCCATAATTTTTATCGATTCGTAGGGTTAAATTACCTTTGGCCATGGCCGCTAACATGCTTTGCATATCGACTGTACTGGTCAACCCAAACTGGACACTTTTACTTGAGAATTCTCAAACTCTACAGGTGACAGATCGTCATTAGCAGAATGAAGCCGCTCCAAGTTGTAATATTTCATGTAAGCCGCCACATCTTGCTTCATAAACTCCCTTGTTGGTTGAGCAACTTTGAAAATCCAATCGTGTTTCAAGCTACCAAAGAAACGCTCAACAACGGCATTATCCCAACACGCACCCACATCACCCATGCTGGCTCGGATACCATAACTCGAGAGCAGCCTACCGAATTGCTTACTGGTATATTGCGAGCCTCGGTCACTGTGGAATACTAGCCCTCGCGCTGGTTGTCGCAGGTTGTAGGCTTTTATTAATGCCTTGGATATCAAATCTGTGGTCATACGTTTGTCTATGTGCCATCCCACAATCCGGCGTGAATATAAATCCATCACCACAGCCAAATACATCCAGCCTTCACCTGTCTTTAAATAGGTCACGTCACCCGCCCAGACCTGATTAGCCGATATTGGATTAAAGTTCATGTTTAACAGGTTATCTGCCACTGCATCTGAGTGTTTCCGCTGCGTAGTCACCTTGTAAGCGCGTCGCTGGGTTGCTTTGAGTCGAAGGCGGTGCATAATTTTACGAACGAGATAGCGATCAACCTGGTAGGCTTCCTTGCGCAATTTCTTCACCATTTCACGATCCCCTAAGCTGCCTCGACTTTGCTTAAATAGCTGTCGAACAAGGCGATAAAGCTTCAGTGTTTCAAGTCTTATCACGTTTGCAGGGCGTTTATGCCAATCGTAATAGCCTGACTTACTGACACTCATTACTCGGCATAACAGTGTTATGGGAAACAGGTTAGATTGCTGTTTGATGAAACGAAATCTTACTTCATTTCTCTCGCAAAGAAGGCGCTTGCCTCGGCGTGCCCCTTGGGTATTTTTAGAATTTCTTTCTCCATGCGTAATTCTTTGTTTTCTTTACGTAATCGCTTTAGCTCATCACGCTCAGACTCTTCTAAGGTGATGCCTTGTTACAGGGCTTCGTGTTTTTCCTTCCAGTTGTAAAGCAGGCTCGTGCTAACTCCAAGAGACTTTGCCGCATCGGCAACGCTATAACCTTGCTCTAGCACCATCAAGACGGCTTCATCTTTAAATGCCTGCGGGTAACTCTTATGTGATTTTTTCAGACTCATATAGACCTCTTAATTTATTGACCATACTGTCTCAAAATTAAGTGTCCGATGGGATTAGACCAGAACAATTGTTATGGGCCCTTGCAATAACTGAGCGCGCGACTATTTGGTGTCAATTGCCAATGTATATTCCAGATAGATCTCGTTTTAGAGAACTGCTTATCGGGAGTTGTGAGAGTTATTTGAGCGCTTTGTCTTAATTTTGACGCATCTGCTGGGCTTTTGAGCACTTGAGCTGAGAGTTATTAATTAATGGTTTACAGCCTAATCCCTCCTAGGTAATATGCGCATCAACGGAGGGGTGGCAGAGTGGTTGAATGCACCGGTCTTGAAAACCGGCATAGGTTTATAGCCTATCCAGGGTTCAAATCCCTGCTCCTCCGCCAAATTAAGAAAAGCCCGCTACGAAAGTTGCGGGCTTTTTGCTATGGGAAATTTGCTAACTATTTAGCGAGCGAGTGTTACGCTGGATTGATAGTTGAAACTCTTTATCAGTAATAGTTAATAATGAGCGGCGTGATAACTTAAGCGGATTAATTGCATTTGTAGTCACCAGTGAATTTTCTACCATGCTTTTGAGTGATCCTTAATCGAATTAGATATTTTTATCTAATTCATTAAGTTAAATCGATTGAATTTGCTTTTCATCGCTCGGAGTATGGGCTAAATTAGCCAGCATGCGGAACAACAAAATGTCTGATGGTGCACTCAATTGATCTCTGTATTGCTAGTTGATGATCACGACCTGGTTAGAACGGGTATTCGTAGGATCCTCGAAGACGAAAAAGGTATTAAAGTTGTTGGCGAAGTCGGTACGGGTGAAGCCGCGGTACTTTGGTGTCGAAATAACGAAGCCGATGTGATCCTAATGGACATGAATATGCCGGGTATTGGTGGGCTTGAGGCAACGCGTAAGATTTTACGCCATCAAAGTCATGCCAAAATCATAGTATTGACAGTACACACCGAAGATCCATTCCCAACTAAAGTCATGCAAGCTGGCGCCAGTGGTTATTTAACTAAAGGGGCTAAGCCGCCTGAAGTGCTGCAAGCTATTCGCCAAGTTGCACTGGGTCAACGCTATCTTTCCCCTGAAATTGCCCAACAAATGGCCTTAAGTCAGTTTAATCAGACCGATGAAAACCCGTTTAAGAGTTTATCTGAGCGTGAATTACAAATCATGATGATGATAACCAATGGCGATAAGGTGAGTGATATCTCAGAGCAGCTGAATCTTAGCCCTAAAACGGTTAACAGCTATCGTTATCGCTTGTTTGCCAAGCTTGGTATTAGTGGTGATGTTGAGCTGACTCGTTTGGCGATTCGTTATAAAATGCTCGACACAGGTCAGTTTTAACTCATTGTCGAGGCGTAATGCCCAATTCAATTTTTGATGCTAAGCGTTTTTTAAGTGACGTACCCAGTCAACCGGGTGTGTACCGCATGTATGATGCCAAAGGTATTGTCATCTATGTTGGTAAAGCAAAAGATCTTAAAAAGCGCTTGAGTTCATATTTTCGCCAGCAAGTCGGTCATGTTAAGACGCAAGCGCTAGTCAGTCATATTGCTAATGTTGATGTGACGTTAACCCATAGCGAAACCGATGCCCTCATTCTTGAACACGATTACATTAAGCAATACATGCCTAAATACAATGTATTGCTGCGAGATGATAAATCGTATCCCTATATTTTACTCTCAGGCCATCGCCATCCACGTTTGACCTATCACCGCGGCGCCAAGCGTGAAGCGGGTGAATATTTTGGCCCCTATCCCAATGGTGGGGCGGTTCGTGAAAGCCTAAATTTACTGCAAAAGTTATTTCCAATTCGCCAATGCTCCGATGTCTTTTATCAGTCGCGGTCACGCCCATGTTTACAATATCAAATTGGTCGGTGTAGTGCGCCGTGTGTAGGTAAAATCTCAGATGAGGATTATCAGGCGCAGGTTAGGTTGGCTACCTTATTTTTACGGGGTAAAAATGAGCAAGTAGTGGCCAATTTAGTGGCGCAAATGGAAAGCGCTGCGCAAGAGTTAGCCTTTGAAAAGGCGGCTAGGTTACGTGACCAAATTCAAGCCTTAAGAAAAGTGTCTGAGCAACAAGAAGTGTCTTCGACTCAGGGTGATCTTGATATTATTGGCGTGCAATATGAACATGGCGTCGCTTGCTTTCATTTACTATTTATTCGCGATGGCAAGATTTTAGGTAGCCGCAGTTTCTTTCCTAAGGTACCGGCGCAAACCGAATTGGATGAAGTCCTGAGCGCCTTTATGCTGCAGTTTTATTTAAATACCGATGCGCAGCGCAGTTTTCCCGATGAAGTGATCATAAGTCATGAATTTGAAGAAATTAACGCCCTAGAACAAGCCATTGCCCAAGCGTTAAATAAAAAAATTAGTATTAAGACTCGCGTGCGGGCAGAGCGCGCCAGCTATTTACGCTTGGCTGTGACCAATGCCAGTAATGCGCTGCAAACTAGATTGGCACATCGCAATACCATTGAAAAACGATTTGTTGCCCTAGAAGCTGCTTTGGGCTTAACTCAGCCGTTAGCGCGCCTTGAATGTTACGATATCAGTCATACCATGGGGGAGAGCACAGTCGCCTCTTGCGTAGTGTTTAATCGTGAAGGACCTGAGAGCTCGCAATATCGGCGCTTTAATATTAAAGGAATTACCCCTGGTGATGATTATGCCGCTATGTCGCAAGCCTTATCTCGACGCTTTGATAAACAAACGGCAGAAGCCATAGTCCCTGATATCGTATTTATCGATGGCGGTATTGGGCAACTGCGTCAAGCGCAAGCCATCATAGATGCTAAGTTTGCCAACTTGCCGACTAAACCACTCGTGATGGGGATTGCAAAAGGCGAGAGTCGCAAGCCTGGGCTTGAAACCCTTATTTGGGGACATAACGAGCAAAGCTTTTCACTGGATGGTGATGCTATTGCTTTACACCTTATTCAGCATATTCGTGATGAATCGCACCGCTTTGCGATTACTGGTCACAGGAATAAGCGGCAAAAGACGCGTAATACATCTACCTTAGAAAATATTGCCGGGATTGGCCCTAAACGACGTAAAGCATTACTGCAATTTTTAGGAGGATTACAAGAGGTTAAGAGTGCTAGCGTCGCACAATTAGCTAAAGTTCCTGGGATTAGTATAGAAATGGCACAAACTGTCTATGATTCGTTGCGAGGGTAAGTTTTTTCAGGCAAGATGACGTTGCCTTGGACAAATTGGTTAAATGATGCCGTTTAATATACCTATTGCCCTGACGTGGTTTAGGGTTTTTTTACTTCCAGTTTTTGTTGTTCTTTTCTATCTACCTTTTACATGGGCTGCTTTCGCAACTGCTTTTGTTTTCTGGTTTGCGGCATTAACCGATGCGTTAGATGGCTATGCAGCAAGAAAGCTCAAACAATCAACTCGATTTGGTGCATTTTTAGATCCTGTTGCTGATAAAGTCATGGTTGCCACTGCTTTAGTACTATTAGTGCAAGACTACGATAGTATTTGGTTGACGATTCCTGCGCTACTGATGATTGGTCGAGAAATCGTGATTTCAGCCCTGCGCGAGTGGATGGCAGAAATTGGTAAACGCGGAACAGTGGCTGTTTCTTGGATAGGCAAATATAAAACGGCGGCGCAGATGTTGTCGATTATTGGCTTATTATGGAAACCCAATGACTGGGTTATCTACTTCAGTTATGGCTTACTCTATATTGCGGCAATTCTAACCTTCTGGTCAATGATGACCTATTTACTCGCAGCTTGGAAAGATTTAGTAGCTGAGTAATCAACTAAAGCGACCTTAACGGTCGCTTTTTTGTTATTTGAGGTAGGAAAAAGCTTTTTTGGCAGGTTGGTTGGCTGCCAATCATAGTGGTTTTCAATCTTACCGCTAGTTTTGAGTTAATTATTTGCTTTATTATTCAGCATCATGGTTGATTTCTTAGCAAGTTGATCGCTTAATGCGCAGTCGGTGCAAATATCTAATATTCTTCGTTGACTCTTGCGCGGAAAAAGGTAAAATTCATTTCGTAGTCAGGGGCGGCCTAGCGGAAAATATAATTAAGTCAACGACTTATGAATCGCTAAGGCAGTTAAGGCTCAAAATGCGGCATTAGCTCAGTTGGTAGAGCGATACCTTGCCAAGGTATAGGTCATCGGTTCGAACCCGATATGCCGCTCCAATCTTAGATTGGTGCATAAAAAATGGCGCGATGGCAGAATGGCTATGCTGCGGATTGCAAATCCGTCGATCTCGGTTCGACTCCGGGTCGCGCCTCCACAATATTTGAAAGTGGATGCCAATAGGCGTGCATTTACAAATGCCCGAGTGGTGGAATCGGTAGACACAAGGGATTTAAAATCCCTCGCTGAATAAGCGTGCCAGTTCAAGTCTGGCCTCGGGTACCATATTAAAGCGATGAGTTCGCGAATTAAGTTGAAACACTTAATAACAGTTAAGTTTATTTGCAGTGTAAATTGCAGTTAAACCTAAGCCCGAGTGGTGGAATCGGTAGACACAAGGGATTTAAAATCCCTCGCTGAATAAGCGTGCCAGTTCAAGTCTGGCCTCGGGTACCATATTAAAGCGATGAGTTCGCGAATTAAGTTGAAACACTTAATAACAGTTAAGTTTATTTGCAGTGTAAATTGCAGTTAAACCTAAGCCCGAGTGGTGGAATCGGTAGACACAAGGGATTTAAAATCCCTCGCTGAATAAGCGTGCCAGTTCAAGTCTGGCCTCGGGTACCATCTTTAGATGAAACAAAAGCCTCAACAGTAATGTTGGGGCTTTTGTTTATCTGCATTTTAGCTATCTGTCTTTTAAATAGATGGCTGCATAGGCGGGTACCTGCACCCACCTACGGTCTTGCACTATCAACTCTGCATTAATGATCCCATGACGTCATAGCTCATCATTTCCCCTCAAGTCAGCAGTCATCTTAACTCTCCTTCAATTTTTTATGATTAAGCGCAAAAAAGTGCTTCATTATATGAGCCTCCTTGCTTAGACATGCTGAGGAAAAAACGTGACTTAGCTGTTAACTAACGTTTTTAATGCGGGAGAGGGCTTAAAACTGGGGTAATTAGCGCCAGCAATGTCAATCTTAGCGCCGGTTTGTGGGTTACGGCCTTGTTTCGCTAAGAAGTATCTCAGCTCAAAAGTGCCGAAGTGCGGGATATAAACTTTTTCGCCTTCCATTAGTGCTTGTTGTATAGTGGCTAAAATATGAGTTAGTTGCTGTTTTGCGGCGGCTTGACTGCAGTCTTGTTTGCTGGCCATGTGCTTGATCAATTGACTTCTGTTCATCATAAATCAGATAAAGAAATTTGTTACTTATATACCAGTCACTAGCAACACTCTCCAGCATAAGCTCACGTTAATACAGGTAAATGCGGTATATTTCAGCGGTTGTAAATTTTCTTGTGGCTTGCCGTTATATTTGTGTTGTCGTGTTTTACTTCAGTGGCTGTGTTGTCATACTAGTAGCGACTAAAATTCGCAGTAATTATTGGAGTGTTGAATGCTTGGTGACAAGTATGTTTACTCGCTGTTTAACCTGATGAGAGTACGGCGGACGCTTGGATTATTGGCGGCGTTAATCACAATGATAAGCCTGTGGCCAGCCATAGTTTACGCTGAGCAAGCACTTGATGCTAAAGACCTTAATGCGGTTGCTCTCGATGGTAGTAACAACCATATTGAACTGGTACGCAATACCTTGCTGCAGCATGTGACTTTAGTGGCCCTGACGGATAACACTAAGGATTGGCAAGCAGAACTGATACTCCTCAATGGCCAAGATCTCAAGGCCATCGAGCAACAGGCCAGTCAGATATTAAAGCGCTTATATGATTTTTGGCAACTGACAGAAAGCATGCCAAGCCAAGCTTCTTTATTAGCGCAAACGATTGCTATTGAACCACGTGCCAAAGATTACTTATGGGTTACTAATCGTATTCGTTTTCTACTGTGGCTACATAGCCAAGACCCTTGGCCCACGATTGACTATGAGCATGTGATCCGTCCTGGCGATCAGCATGCGAGCTTAATTCCGATAGCTAAACGGCTCAAGCAACTAGGAGATGATCAAGGCGAGGGTATTATTGTTGATGAAGTCAATCCACAATTAACACCAGAATTGGTCGATGTGCTTAAAGCGTTTCAAGCGCGCCATGGATTAAGTAGTGATGGTGTGATTGGGCCGCAAACTCTGTATTGGATTAATCAAACGCCTTATCAGCGTGCTCGGTTACTGGCGTATAACTTTGTGATGAAAACTCAGTATTTACGCAACCTAGAACCGACATATTTGCTTGTTAATATTCCAGCCTTTGAATTGGTGTTAGTGGATAAAGGTGAAGCAATCTTGACCTCTAAGGTTATCGTTGGCCGCAGTGACAGACAAACCCCTGTACTCTCTAGTCTAGTATCTAACATAGTCGTGAACCCTGCATGGCGAGTGCCTCGCAGCATAGTACGCAATGACTTGTTGCCAAAAATTCGCAAGGATGGCAGTTACCTGGCACAACGACATTTTGATGTGTTTGATTTTAATGGTAACCCCATGAATTTTGGCGCACAAATGTTGCAAGCTGAAGCGAATGGTAACTTTCCTTATTCGCTGATCCAGCAACCTGGTAGTAGTAATGCACTAGGTAAATATAAGCTGCACTTTAATAATGGCTTTAATGTTTATTTACACGATACTCCGGACAAACATTTATTTAAGCAATCCATGCGGGCGTTATCGTCAGGTTGTATTCGGGTCGATAAAATTGATGAGTTGGCGCAGTGGATTGCTAACGAGCAAATGTTCAATTCGCGTCAATGGCAGTCATTAACCCAAAGAGACGCCACTAAGACTCAGTGGTTTAGTTTGAAGAATAATGTACCTGTGCATCTAGTGTATTGGACTGCATGGATGACCGGCCCTAGTTTGCCCCAATTTAGAACCGATATCTACGACATGCAGTCGTTTACCAACGACACGCGCTTGTCCGATGTTGCCGCTAAGGTCAACTTATAGCTCTTTTCTTTAACGCTTATTTACCACAATGCTTGTCAGTAATGCGCGCAGGTAAAAACTAAGGGCTTAAGTAAGCCTTTGATTGATTTGATTTTGCTAAATTTGCACAGATTTTATCCAGTCTAGAACTTGATATTAGTCGCAATAGTCGATAGCTTCTTTCTCCATGTTGACTTAGTGGAGTAACGCATTGTCTAATTTTTGCAATATAAGAAGAAAATTTTTGTTAGGTCTTGGGGGCGCTGCGTTGGCGTGTGCTTTGCCGACACCTGTGTTGGCAAGTCGCTCAACCACAGATGTTCGTAAACTGAGTCTTTATAATCTTCATACTGGCGAACGCGATGTTGGTACTTATTGGGTCAATGGAGATTATCAGTCGCAAGTCATGGACGGTTTTAACCATTTATTAAGGGATCATCGTACCAATGATGTGTTTGCCATGGATCAGCGTCTTTATGACATTTTGTTTAAGCTACATATGAGCTTAAACACCAATAAAGAAATTCAAGTTATTTCTGGTTATCGTTCGCTGAAAACCAATGCCATGCTGGCTTCCAAAAGCAAAGGGGTGGCTAAACACAGTTACCATACGCGCGGAATGGCGATTGATCTGGCCATCCCAGGTACTTCATTAGGTGATATTCGCGATGCCGCCAAAGCGTTGAAGCTTGGCGGGGTAGGTTTTTATCCGCGATCTGGTTTTGTGCATGTCGACTGCGGGCCGGTGCGTTCGTGGTGATGCCTGATTACGCTTGTGTTCTGGCGCGTTGGCATGGTAATATCCGCGCGCTTTATTTGGGTCAGTATTGGTCGAAAATACTGACACGTAATTTATTTTTATTTAAGTGAGAAACTTATGTCTTACACTATTCAAGCACAAACCCGTACTGAAACAGGGAAAGGTTCGAGCCGCCGCCTGCGTCACGCTGGTTTGGTTCCTGCCGTAATTTATGGCGTTGGTTATGAAGCAATTTCTATCGTTTTTGCTCATAAAGACATCATCAATGCGCAAGCTAGCGAAGGTTTCTACACTTCAGAGCTGACTATCGTTCTGGAAGGTAAAGAAGTTAAAGTACGTGTACAAGATATCCAACGTCACGTATATAAGCCTCTGATCGAGCACGTTGACTTCAAATTTGCTTAATAGCAACTTTGGATAGACATAAAAAAAGCGCCTAAGGCGCTTTTTTTATGTCTGCAATATAGCCAGGTTAGCTTTAAGGCGTTAATCGCGCCTATCCAAACCTAGGCAGCAGGCGAGAGCTCTGTCAAAATACAGTTAAAAATCAAAACTGTAATAGATATCTAACGACTGCCCAAGCGTACCTGATACCGTTTCGAGGTAAAGTCGGCTTAATAGGTAATACCTGACTGTGAGTTCATAGCCTGGGTTAAACACACCGACACCGTATTTGACCATGAGCTTTTCACCAATATAGCCACTGATGGCAACTTGACCATCATCATTGGTATCTAGCTGCACATTATTAAAACCAAACTTTTCAATCAGGTTAGTGGCTGTGTTACCAATTTCTGAAATGGCGCCCCCGCCGAGTTGATTACCCAGGGCTAATGCTGCGCCCATCATCAAGGCATCATTGCTATCGTCACCATTACTAAAGCCGCTGCCTTTGATGATGTAGGATAATATTTCAGCCTGTTCTTTTGGTGGGTTAGAAAATAGCGTGACCACAGGTTTTTTGGCCGTACCGGTAATGCGCACGCCCGCTGTCACGTTTTCTTCTTTAATGGCACGGATCGCTTCAATGTTTAGGTTGGGCACATCTGCGGGGCCTGTAAATTGCAATTCCCCCACGTTAATTTGCAGTGTTTGCCCAAGGAAGCGATAACTACCGTTGACAACTTTAACGTCACCAAATAAAAACGGTGGCCGATTAACTTGTTGCTGCAAATTAAGGTTACCACTGAGATTGCCTTTTAAGCCTAAGCCTTGAATGGCAACATTGGGCTCTACTTGGATATTAAGATCGGTACTAAAGGGGAAAGGTGCACTTTGCTGCTGTTCGGCAGACGTTGAGTCATTAAATACCACGTCACTTGATAGCGCTACGCCGCCAGGGGCTAATTGCACTATGGTAATGGCGCCCGATGGAATCGCGACCTTGCCTTTGAGATGCAGATTAGTTGGTTTCATTTCTAGCACTAACTGAGGTGACACTTGTAAAATCGCCAAAGGCGGCGCAATCACATCAAGTTTTTCACCATGAATATTGATAGTGCCAAGCGGTTCACCTGTGGTCCAATCGACATCACCATCTAGCCTGCCAGCGCCATGCCCCATCTTCCAAGTGGCAAACGTCGATGCTTGTTGGCGCTCAAAATTGACTCTAAAATTCACGTCTTCAATTAACGTCGGGTTAGCATTACTTGCAATCGCGCCGCCATTAATAGTCACGTTACCTGTGAGTTGCGGTTGCGCTAAGCTGCCACCAATGGCAATTTTGGTCGTCACTTCGCCCTTTAATATGGCCAATTGTGGAATAAAGGGCAGCCAAGTGGATAAATCACCGTGCTCGATAGTTAAATGGCCGGTCAAGATCCTATCTGGGGTAACTGCAATATCAATAGCGCTGTCTATGCTCATCTGCTGACCTGCGCTGGCTTGCAATCTGGTGGTTAATTGTTGCTGATTAAGCTCGGCCGCTATTTCTACCTTTTGATAGGGCACATCCACATTTTGCTCATTTTGACGTGAGACAATTAAATGGCCTTCAGGTAACTGTAGTACTAATTGTGCCTTAGGTTTAGTATTGGGTGACCACGCGGCGTTGGCGACTAATCGCGCGAGTCCTTGCCATTCAAGGCCTGGAGGCAACAAAGGTTTAAGTACTTCACCTGGGGCGCCGCTAAAGCTTAACTGAGTATCACCGCGCGCACCCACCCCTGACTCAGTACTTAAACACACTTGGTTATTGGCTTGCTTAAGACACAAAGGGCTAAATTGACCGAGCATTTTTGTTTGCGACCAATTGAGATTGACGGGATCATCTAAAATCCACCGACCAAGCGGGGTAGTGGCATTGAACACCGTCATTTGCCCCGTTAAATATTGCTTGGCCTCGTTGAAGTTGGTGAGGATTTTAGTGTCAACATCGACAGTGCCTTTAACATCAAGTTCAGTCTGTTGGTCTTTACTATTGCCTTGGCTATTAAGATTTAGCTCGCTTATTTCCATGGCGTCGGCTTTGGCCGCTTGCCCCTTGATAGCTAAGGTATATTGCCGCTGCTGTTTAAGTTCAGCGTTAAAATCGAGCGTTAACTTAGCCAAACTATTACTTAAGTAGTTGGCATTTAATAAGTCAGCGCTGGCCACTAGCTTTGGCGCCGCCTCGGTGCCGGTTAAATCAACTTTGGCATGCAGTTTACCATCGGCATCATTAGACCACTTTGACATGTCTGGGACGTCTAGTTCGGCATTTAGGCGCCACTCTTTAGCTAACTGACCATTAAGCGATAAGTGCGAGCCTAAGGCATCGATTGTAAAATTATCGGCGATGATAAATAAGTTGTTATCTATGCTGATATTACCCATAGCACTGACTTGTTCTTGCTTGAGGGTGCCACTCACTTCGGTATTAGTAACACTGGCTTGCCATTTATCGCCATCCACTAACCCTTGAGTATCTAAGTTCAGGGCCAATAGACCTTCTGGCAGTGGCTGAGATAAAGGCAAGGTCATAGACGCTGGGTTAAAACCTGCAATCGCGAGGTTGGCTTTCCAAGTTAACTCTTGTTGATAATTAAGCTCGCCCTTAAGGTGAACGCTGGTGAGTTCCTGCAACATGCTCAACTGCTTAATCGTCAGTTGCTCATTTTCATGCAGCATATCGGCCGCAAGCACTAAGGTTGGGCTAAAAGGACTATCAACAAAGCCTGATACTGCGGCTAATTGTGAGTTTAAGTTGCCACTGACTAAGATAGCACCCGACTTAATTTGATAATCGGGTGTTACTAAAGGCCAATGTAAATCTATCTTTTGACCATGCAGACTAAAAGGCAGTTCTGGCTGTTGTAAGTTAATTTGTCCCCGCAAATTCGCCGCAAGTTCACCTGTGACGTTAACATCAGTATTAAGCTCGCTAAAGTCTCCCTTAACGGCAACATCAGCACTTAATGGCGGCATGTCGACTAAAAAACTGCCTTGATTGAGCGTTAAGAGTGCTTGGTAATTTAGTGGCCAAGTGTGAGTAAAGCTCATGTGGCCGTTTACGCTTAATTTGCCATAACTGTGCTCGGCATCAAGTTTATCGACGCTAAGCTCAGTGCCGCGAAGGCTTGCTATCAGTTCAATAACGCTAAATACATCTTGGCGGTCGCCAATGCGTAAGGCTGAATTATCTAAACGTAAATCTTGCACATCCACAGCGACTGGAATAAATAAGTGCGGCATGTGGGCAAGAGCCCAAGGGCTATCATCTTTCTGTAGATGTTGTTTGTCAGTGCTAGTTTCAGGCTGCTTAGCTTCAGGTTTCGCTTGTGCCGCGGTCTTGCTCTCTTGCTTAGCCTCTGTGCTAGTTGCTGTCTCTGTTGCTGTTGAGTCGGCTAAGTCTGCCGCCAACGGGATAATAACTTCTAGGCCATCGCTATAAAGATGGTTCACTTCAATCACAGCATCAGGCCATAAGGCCGAAAGCTCAAGGCGATGACTATTAAACTGCATGTCATTGACTCGAATCTTAATATCATTAAGCTCACTGCGATTTAGATTAATGCTAATAGGCAAAGTGAGTAAGGTATCTGGCTCATCACTAGCGTTAGTCTCAGTGGCATCACCCGTGGGAATGGCATCGGTATCAATGGCGACAGTGACTTTAGCGACATCAAGGGAGTTGACGCATACTTGGCGGTTAAATAAACATAAAGGGTCCCAGTTAAGGCTGATCCTCTGCGTCTTGACATCAATCCCTGGCATTTGCCAATAGACATGCTCAAAGCTAATTTCCTGGTTAAGCGTGCCGCTGTGATACCTGATATCAAGCCCTGGCACAAATTTGTCTGCAAGCATTACACTCACCCGGCTACCAAAAGTGGTGCCGATAAGTAGCGCCGCGAGTACTAATAGCAATAACGGTATATAAATGACCAGTCTTAAGCTGTTGCGTACCCATAACCAAAACCGACTGGAGCGCGATCGTTTTGGCTTAGTTGCCTGAGCTTGGGCGTCTTTGGCGCCATTGGTTGGTAGAGCCGTTTGCGTCTCAGTTTTATCAGTTTGGACGGTATTAGGTTCATCAGGGACTTGACTCATAGCACTGTCCCCATAGTTAAGTGAATTCGCCAAGGTTGGTCTTGAGTTTCACTTTCTTTAAGACCAAAACCTATATCTAATTTGATAGGACCCACTGGTGATATCCAGTGAATCCCCGGGCCTACAGAAATTACTGGGGTAAATTGGTCCTTATCAAAGGAATTACCCGCATCGATAAAGGCTGCTAATCGCCACGTTGGCGTCAAATAGTATTGGTACTCAAGGCTACCGACCATCAAATATCGGCCACCGAAGACTTCACGATTAAGGACGCCATTACTGCCTGTATATTCCAAATAGGGCCCCAGTTCTTGATAGCTATAACCACGAATACTCTGATCGCCGCCCGCAAAAAAGCGTAATGATGGCGGGATCATGGCTAGATCGTCATCACTGGCTAAATCGACCCCTAAATCAATGCGACTGACAAATCTATGCTTTTCAAAAAAGGTATGCACCAAAATACCGCTAGCCTGCAGGCGCAGTAAGCGAATCGCTGAGCCTAATGACGGATCGGCATATTGAATCGAATAGGTCTGACGATAACCATTTTTAGGATCTAGGCTGTTATCACTGCGCACGGTTTGCTGGGCACCTATACCGAACATCACGAAGGTTGGGTCGTACTCAATGCCCGCTTGATCGTAAAATTCTCTTATCCCTTCAACGGAATAACCTAGCAGCCAGTTGTTATCTAACTTTTGCTGACGCAATAAACCAAATTGGTATTTGGTGGATTCCAACTGCCCAGTATTCACAAAGTCAGACTTATCTTGGTCAAATTCTTGAGTCACGCCGTACTTATCACGGGTAATGCCAAATTTGATTTGCAGTTTGTCGTTCACGGGATGACTCAAGGGAATGCTATAGGTGGTTAAAAATTTGGGGCGATCAGGAGACCACTCTAAAGTGGTGGTTTGTGAATGGCCTAAGCGGTTAATTTGCGGCGTGGTCCAGGTGGCACTCACGCGTGGGTCAAACTTGTTATCCGCGGCATTACCTATATCCCCCCCTAAACCTAGATTTAAGGTGTTGTTAGGTTTTGGGGTGAGTTCGACCCGAATAGGAATAACGCCATCTTTGGTATTTTCAAGTTCAGGAACGACTTGAATACCCGAGAAATAATTACTGTCTAATAAATCACGATTGAGCTGACCCATGCGCGCGGTGGAATAGGGGGAGTCTTTCGGAAATGGGATCATTTTATCGAGTAACTTTGGCCGCAAATCACTACCGACAAAACGAATATCGCCAATGAGGTAGCGATCACCTGAGTCCATAGCCAAGGTAATAGTGGCAGTATTTAAATCGCGATTTACAGTAATTTTTGATTGCAAATAGCGGGCGTCAAAATAGCCGCGTGATAGGGCTAAGCCAAGTAATTGTGACTTAACATTTTCATAGTTGCCTTGATTAAGGCGATCGCCAGGCAGAATGCTGATTTTATCTAACCACTGGGAAAAGGCTGGATCCTTGAGCATCTCGCCTTCCATCTGCACATCCACCCATAATATTTTGGTAGCAACACCTGGGGTGATGTTTAACACTAAGTGCCAAGCGCCTTTAGGCGGTTGCGCCATCTCTTGCTTTATCTGTCCATGATAAAACCCCATAGACTCAAGCGCAGCTTTAATATTGTCTTCAAGGTTGAAGATCAATGCGCGGCGCTGCACCGCTGAGGTCGGCAGTTCACCAATATGGGCTTCAATGTTGCTGCGTAGCGCTTTATTTACGCCATTAACCTCAATGGTTAGCCACTTGTTTTTCTTGGTATCGTCGGCATGACTGGCGGCTGAGTAGCCACAAATAAAAACGAAAAGACACAGTGCTAAGACTCTCATACTGAGGTACGTCATCCTAAGGCGAATCCTGAGTTGTATTGTCGCCATAATCCTTTGAGCAAGCAAGCATAGAGGTTGGCTAAATGGTTAAATTATGTCATAAAACCTTGGGGATCTAAAGATAAGGATAAAGCTCAATGAAGTATGGATGTATGAGATTTACCACGCTGGCCATGGCTGCAAGCTTGTTATCAGGCTCGGTGATGGCCGAAGACAAACCCTTTGCCATTGCCATTCATGGCGGCGCTGGCACTATCGTTGCTGACAAATTAACCGCAGAACAAAAACAAGCTTATCGAACCGCGTTAAAAGAAGCGGTCGATGCTGGCCACGATGTGTTAGCCACAGGTGGCGATAGTTTAGCTGCGGTCACTGCGGCGATTATTATTCTTGAAAATAATCCACTATTTAATGCCGGTAAAGGCGCTGTGTATAACTTTGCAGGTGGTCACGAACTGGACGCGGCCATTATGGATGGCAAAACCATGAATGCTGGCGCAGTGGCAGGCGTTACTAATATTGCAAACCCGATCAAATTAGCGAGCGCGGTAATGCTGCACTCACCCCATGTGATGCTAGCAGGTCAAGGCGCCGAGGCATTTGCACTTGAACAAGGCTTTAGCACAGTCACATCCAATTATTTTGATACCGATGCTCGCAAGCTGCAATGGCAAAATGCTATAAAAAAAATTAAGCAAGATCAGCAGCACAATAAGGATTATCAGGCCAGTATCCATCAATTCACCTTAGAAGATAAATTTGGCACGGTTGGCGCAGTAGCACTGGATAAACAAGGTAATTTGGCCGCCGGCACCTCAACCGGTGGTATGACAGCCAAACGTTTTGGCCGCATTGGTGATTCACCTGTGATTGGCGCTGGTACTTATGCTGAAAATGGCGTCTGCGCTGTGTCTGCTACTGGTCACGGTGAGTATTTTATTCGTTATCAAGTCGCAGGTGATATTTGCGCGCGGGTAAAGTATCAAGATATCTCGATTGTGCAAGCCGCTGATCAAGTGATAAATAAACGCCTGATTAAAGCCGGTGGCACGGGTGGCGTGATAGCTATTGATCACCGCGGCAATATTGGCACACCATTTAATACTGATGGTATGTACCGTGCAACGCGTAAAAACAATGAAGATGCGCAAGTGCTGATTTGGCAGCAAGAATAAGCGCTACGGGCGTAAATGCAGGCTTATGGCTTTGGGAACCGTATCAACTCGCCCTTTGCTGTAAAAGTCAGCAAGATTAACGGGGCGGATGGGGAGAAGCGCTAGCTAATGCATTGATCTCATGACAAACCATACCAATTAGCCTGATTCCCTGCTAGGATCGACTGATTTTTCCTAGCAATGGAATTAGGTTTTGACTTCCGATAACCACCCACTATCCAACGCTTTCCTAAACCAGTGTTTTCAGACCGATGTTGCGCGTATTCGCCGGCGTCTAAGTCGGCTTAATAAGCAGCGAACCGCAGCATCTGATGACGTGATGACGGCGTTAGCATTAGAGGCCGAAGCTTCGTTTGAGAAAGTGCAGCAACGTTTAGCTAATCGACCTAAGATTGATTTTCCTGAAAATTTACCTGTGTCACTCAAACGTGATGAAATCGCAGCGGCTATTAGTGCCCATCAAGTAGTGATTATCGCGGGTGAAACTGGTTCAGGTAAAACCACTCAGTTACCAAAAATCTGTCTAGAACTAGGACGCGGCACCCGTGGCTTGATTGGTCATACTCAGCCGCGGCGATTAGCGGCGCGAAGTGTGGCGACCCGGGTGGCAGAAGAGCTGAATAGTCCACTTGGTAATGTGGTGGGCTTTAAGGTACGTTTTGCTGATGCTATTCAGTCAGATTCTTATATTAAGCTGATGACCGACGGTATCCTGCTCGCGGAACTCACCAGTGATAAGTTCCTCAATCAATACGATACCCTCATCATAGATGAAGCCCATGAGCGCAGTCTTAACATCGACTTTATTTTAGGTTTATTAAAGAAAATATTACCTAAGCGCCCAGATCTTAAAGTGATCATTACCTCGGCAACTATCGATGTTGATAAATTCTCGGCCCATTTTAACCATGCGCCTATCATCGAAGTCTCGGGCCGGACTTATCCAGTAGAAACTCGCTATCGCCCGTTAGTGCAAGACACAGATGCTGATCTTGATTTACTCGATGGCATCTTTGCAGCTGTGGATGAATTGGTGGCCGAAGGTCTTGGCGACATCTTAATCTTTATGAACGGTGAACGTGAAATTCGTGACACGGCCGCCGAATTATTAAAGCGCAAATACCGTGATACTGAAGTGCTGCCTTTGTACGCGCGTCTTTCTTATGGCGAGCAATCTAAGGTATTTCAATCACATCGTGGGCGGCGCATAGTGCTGGCCACCAACGTGGCCGAAACCTCGTTAACAGTACCAGGTATTCGCTATGTGATTGACCCAGGTACGGCGCGCATCAGCCGTTATAGTTATCGCACTAAAGTGCAGCGCTTGCCGATTGAACCTATCTCTCAAGCGAGCGCCAATCAAAGACAAGGTCGCTGTGGTCGTGTGGGCCCAGGTATTTGTATTCGTCTATATGCCGAGCAAGATTTCTTAGGCCGACCAGAATTTACTGATCCTGAAATTCTGCGCACCAATTTAGCGTCAGTCATTTTACAGATGCTTGCTATCGGTTTGGGCGATATTAGTGCATTCCCGTTTATTCAGCCGCCAGATCAACGCTTTATTAAAGATGGTTTGTTATTACTGCAAGAATTACAGGCGGTAAATGACCATCAAGGGCAGTTATCTTTAACCCCACTTGGGCGGCAACTGGCGCATATTCCTCTCGACCCCCGTTTAGCGCGTATGGTGATAGAAGCCAATAAACTGGGGTGTTTGCATGAAGTGCTGGTGATTACCTCAGGCTTGTCGATTCAAGATCCCCGAGAGCGGCCGATTGACAAAAAACAGGCCAGTGATGAAGCCCATAAACGCTTTGTCGATAAAGATTCTGACTTCGTGGCATGGGTAAATATGTGGCAACACTTAAGTACCCATAGAAGCGAGTTATCGGCCAGTCAATTTAGAAAACAATGTAAGCAAGAATACTTAGCCTATTTGCGGGTGCGCGAATGGCAAGACTTATACGCGCAGTTAAAGCAAAGCGTGCATGAGCTTAAATGGCGTTTAAATACCGAGCCGGCTAATTATGACAATCTGCATCAAGCTATTTTAAGCGGTCTGTTGAGTCATATAGGTTTTAAAGATGACAACAATGAATACTTAGGCGCTCGTAATCGCCGCTTCTTTGTATTCCCTGGCTCGCCTTTAGCAAAAAAGGGCCCGAAATGGATAATGGCGGCAGAGCTTACTGAAACTTCACGCTTATTTGCCCGTTATTGCGCCAAAATCGACCCGTTATGGTTAGAGTCTTTGGCTGGCCATTTGATTAAAAATAATTATCTTGAGCCGCATTTTGAAGCTAAACAGGGCAGTGTTATCGCCCTTGAAAATCAAGTGCTGTATGGCTTAACCATAGTCAATCGTCGCCGCGTGCAATATGGCCCCATTGACCCAGTCGAAGCGCGACAAATCTTTATTCGCAGCGCCTTGGCCGAAGGACAATTGCAAACCAAAGAAGCCTTCTTCCGCCATAACCGTGCTTTGGTTGATGATATTGAAGATCTTGAACATAAATCGCGCCGCCGAGACATCTTAGTGGATGAAGACGTGCTGGTGGGCTTTTATGACGAGCGCATTCCAGAGGGCATTTATAATGCGCCTAAGTTATATAGCTGGTGGAAAAAGCAAAAAGCCATTCAAGCGGATTACTTAAACTTTAATCCCGATATGCTGATGCAAAAAGGAGAGCATCAAGTCTCGGCCTTGGATTTCCCGGATTTTTGGTATCAGGGCAATTTACGTTTACCTTTGAGCTATCAATTTGAGCCCAGTGCGGCAGATGATGGTGTGTCTGTGCATATTCCGGTGGCATTACTGAATCAGATTGATGATGTGGGCTTTGATTGGTTAGTGCCTGGCCTGCGCCATGAAAAGTGCATGGCCTTGATTAAATCCTTGCCTAAAACCTTGCGTCGCAACTTTGTACCCGCGCCAGATTATGCCAAAGCGGCAGTGCAGGCCATGACGGATACTACTCTCAGTTTGCTTGATGCGTTATGCAAGCAATTGCTTCGCATGACCGGGGTTAAAATCAGTGGTGATGACTTTGATGTTTCAAGTTTAACCAAGCACTTGCACATGAACTTTGTGATTGAAGATGATAATGGCAAGGTAGTCGCTAACGGGCGTGAATTTGATACCCTTAAAGCCAATTTGCAAGGGGTGGTGGCTAAAGCTATTCGCGCAGTCGCCGATGTGGGTATTGAGCAAACTGAGCTCACCAGTTGGACCTTCAATGATTTACCACAGCAATATCAGCGCCGCCGTGGTCAGTATGAAGTTAAGGCCTTTCCTGCATTAGTGGATAATAAAACGAGTGTTGCCATCAAATTATTTGATGATGAACACGAAGCGCTGCGCCAGCATAGTCAGGGACAACGACGCTTACTGCTACTTAATATGCCATCGCCAGTGAAACACTTGCAGCAAGCCTTACCCAACAAGGCCAAGCTTGCTATGTACTTTAATCCTTTTGGCCAAGTGCAATTGTTGATTGATGACATTATTGATGCGGCGGTGCAGCAGTTGTTAGATGAGCAAGGTTTAACCATTCGCACCGCGGCCGAATTTGAACAAGCTCGTGAATTAGTGCGCGCCGATTTAAATCCGACGGCGGAAGCCATAGCGCTCAAAGTTGAGCAAGTGCTCACCGCATACAATGGCATTAAGAAGCGTTTAAAAGGCAAAATAAGTTTAGATATCGCCTTTGCTATGAGTGACATTCAACAGCAATTAGACAGTTTAGTGTATCGCGGTTTTGTGGCCGATACTGGTTGGCAGCGCCTTGGGGATATAGTGCGTTACTTACAAGCCATAGATTATCGCTTGCAGAAATTGCCTGTGGATCCTAATCGTGACCGCTTGCATATGCACGTAGTTAATCGAGTGACTGACGCTTATCAAGCTGCTTTGGCCAAGCTACCTAAATCGCTACCTGTGCCAGAAGCTATGCTAGATGTGCGCTGGATGATTGAGGAGTTGCGAGTGTCTTGCTTTGCGCAGGTGCTCGGCACTAGCATGCCAATTTCTGAAAAACGGATTTTGAACCAATTAGCCAGTTTGTAATTCATGGTTAGGCTCGATGTAGCTCAGTGTCAATGAGCTACATCGAGCCGCTGTTTTTCGTTCATAAGTAATATAAGGTTAGGCGCGCGCTATTGATAAGCAGAGGTTATTGATAACCAGAGCTTATTGATAACTACAGCCTTATGTTGTCTATCTATAGCCGCATGATTAGCTGGCAAGCCTAGCTAATCATGTGTCTCCTATACGTTTAAGCCCATTTCTCTTAAGCCAATCTCAATTGATTTTACTTTGAGAGTTGTCCATCCACGTGTTTATAAGCTTGCACGCTTTCCCATATCAAGAGCTTGATTTGGCTCACAAGTGCTCAGGTAACCTTAGTTAATATGATAAAGCGACTCGCCGCACTCGTCATGAAAATCGGGGGTTGGCGCACTTTCGCCTGCAGCGGGCTTGCTGCCTTGTTCGCACTTTCTTATTTTTCGTGACCGCACTCAACAGATACATTTTGATGCAAATCCGCATCTGTGGTTGTGTTTGTTGTGAGCTTTTGATTGACGTGTTTGTTTTTATAAATTTTTTGATTTTTTCACACTTAAGTGTGTGATTTATAGCCTATTTTGGCTTGTTTTGTGCTTTTCATCAGGTGGCTAGGTGTTTAGTATACGACCTGCTGAAAGATCGAATCTAGCTAGCATTCGATGCTTAACAATGACTTCATTATTTTGCCGATTGATTTGCGCTAACGCTGGTTGATGGCAAGTTCAGTGAAGCGATGGAGTTGTAGCTGATAGGCCGATCTTAGTCGGACTGATTATCAATATTTTATCAGGCTTTAAGGTGTCAATATGACGATCACCCGCAACATTCCCATGATATTGGCCGCAATCAGCTGTTTATGGCTGAGCGTAAGCGCCAATGTTCAAGCAGAGGATGGCAAGTATCAACATCTGCTCAATATGTGCGTTGCCTGCCATGGCATCAATGGGGCAAGTGAATTCACTTCTATCCCTAATCTTAAATGGCAGAATCGCCAATATATAGTGGCGCAGTTACAAGCATTTAAATCAGATCAACGCAGTGACAGCACTATGTCAAAAGTGGCCAAATTATTATCAGAACAAGACATGCAAAAAATGGCCAACTATTTTAATCAAGGCAAGGGACAATAAACATGGCAATCGATAGACGTACATTCCTTAAAGGCGCATTAGCCACTTCCGTTGGCGCTATGTTGCCGATTAATTGGGTTTATGCCGCCAATCGTCCTTTGGGCTTAGTGCCGTTAGATATCGCCTCATTAACTTGGAGCCGGGCTGATCAGCTGCCAAGTTATTTCAAGTTATTAAACACCAATCCAGTCAATGCTTATCCACCAGAATTTATGCTCGACCCAGTCAACACGCCTGCCGATGTTGCCTTTATTCGCTGGAATGGCCAATTACCTGATTTTGCGAAAATCAATCCTAAGACTTGGACGTTTAGCGTTGATGGCGAGTCCTGTGAAACCCCAAAGACCTATACCATTGATGAGCTGAAGTCTAAGTTCAAAGCCCATACCTTAAAATTGACCTTGGAATGCGGTGGCAATAGCCGTTCAGAATTTTTCCCCAATACCAAAGGTAATCAGTGGAATAACTCAGCGGTATTCTGCTCTGAGTGGACTGGGGTGTTAGTGCGCGATGTGCTAAATGATTGCGGCGTTAAGCCTGATGCCGTGTATACCGGCCATCATAGCGCTGACTTACATTTAAGTGGCAAAGGCGAGGCCATTTCACGCGGCGTGCCGATTGCGGCTGCGCTGAATGATGATGCCCTGATTGCTTGGTCAATGAATGGCGCTGATATTCCTTACATGCATGGCTATCCACTGCGCATAGTGTTTGGCGGGCGTCCAGCATCAGTTTCTAATAAAGCCGCCACCGGCATTAGCATTCGTAACAAGGTGCATGACGGCTCAAAAATGAAAACCCCAGCTTACAGCGTGCCTAAATACCCGATTGCACCAGGCGAAGAAGTGGCTGATAAAGATTTTAACGTCATTCAAGAAATGATTGTTAAATCCATCATCACCCATCCGCAAACCGGCACTGAAGCTAAGTTAGGCAAACGCTTACAAGTACGCGGCCATGCGTGGGCAGGTATGCAAGAAGTGGTTGATATGCAAGTGAGTTACGATTACGGCGCCACTTGGAAGAAAGCCAATTTAACTAAGCCTGCTAACCATACCGCATGGCAGCAGTGGGATATCGATTTAGACTTGCCACAAGCGGGCTACTATGAAATTTGGGCACGCGCCACAGATTCTAATGGTGTATCACAGCCAGTAGTGCAGCCACAGTGGAACCCTAAAGGTTATATGTTCAATGGTTGTCATCGCATAGCAGTAAGGGTGGTTTAATGACAATTAATGCATGCACAGTGGCCATTGGCGCTGCGTGTTTACTGCTGGCGCCTGTATTGGCGCAAGCACAAACACCCACTGAATATGGCATAGACCCCGTCTCGGGATTAATCATGGCGCCGGGTTGGGAAATGGTGAATTATCAATGTAATGCATGCCATACCAGCCTTATCATCCCGCAAAACTCAGGCAGTAAAGATACCTGGCGTAAAACCATTCAGTGGATGGTTGATACCCAAGGCTTGTGGGATTTATCTGATACTTGGGAGCCAGTATTGGATTATTTAGCGACTCATTATGGTGAGACTGAAATGGACATGACTAAGTTTCGCCGCTTGCCTTTGATTGCCGAGCAGCAACCAGCCATGCCCACTAAGGAGAGCCAATAATGATGCGCTTTAGTGTTAATCGCAAAAGTAGCAGCCGCGTGATGAGTGATGTAATGCGCCAATGTCTGGGCTTAGCCTTAATCTGCTTACCGTTAACTGTGTTAGCGCAAGAGGCAATGCCTAAGAGTGATAGCCAAGCAGTACAGGCTCAAGCCGCGCCTGGCTTTCAAAGCTATAGCCATGACAGTTATAACCAAGCCTTAGCTAAGTTATCTATTAGTGTGCCTGCTGCCATCATTGAACATCAAGCGGATGCTGAGCAGGGCGCTCATATCGCTATGCGTCAATGCATTGCTTGTCACAACCAAAGCATGTTGACTATGGCGACTAGCTACCCAAGTTTGTACGGCCAGCAGCCTGCCTATTTAGTGAAACAATTGCTGGAATTCAAATCAGGCCAGCGCGCTAACGCTATCATGCAAGCTCAAGTCATGGCGATAACCGATGCTGATATTAAAAATATCGCCTTATGGTATAGCCAGCAGTCGATATTGCATTTGAGCAACTAAACATATTCGCTGGCTGAACATGTTTGCTCATTATTAGTCCCCAAAAGCCACTCATTGAGTGGTTTTTTTATGCTGGTAACTTATCCTGAGATAAAGTGATAAACGAAAACTCCCCATCGCTGCTAGGTAAAGAAGAATATTAGAGACTATCAGTTCTGGGCTATTAACAGCTAAAGTTAACCATCAAGATTCACAGAAACAATATTTACTGAATTAAAATCCAGACTACTAGTTTTCTAGTAATCACTTAAAGGTATATACAGTAGGAATTGTTATGAATTACCAAGAATTTAATCAGTTTTGTGGCTCCTTGCCGGCAACAACTTATGTGATGCAGTGGGGCAATTCACATGTGTGGAAAGTCGGTGCTAAAGTCTTTGCTATTGGCGGCTGGAGTAAAGATAAACATCCTGCATATACGTTTAAAACCTCAGAGCAAAATTTTTATTTTTTAAGTGAGTGCCAAGGTTACATTCCGGCGCCATATTTCGCCAGTCGCGGCATGAAATGGATACAGCAGTTAGATATTGCAGCGGATAAAGATCAAGACTTACGTTATTACCTAACTGAGTCCCATCGCTTAGTGTCACTGGGATTAACTAAAGCCAAGCAGCAAGAGCTTGGTTTACATCAAGCATTGAAGGGCTAGCTAAAGTCGTAAAGGTTAACTCTGTGATTGCGTTAACTCTTTAAGCACTTGCTTGCTGGTATTTATCCCTACCTAAAAGACTCATATTAATTACTTGTTCCAGACGTCAGCCAATATGTTTGGCAACTCAAGCGGCGATTCACTGCAATTTTGCTAAATAGCTGCTAGATTTTCTAGCAACTTGGCCAAGCATAGCGGAGTAACCATGGATTATTTGAGTATAAATAAACAAGCGTGGGATAAACGAACCAAATTGCACCTGAAATCTGAGTTTTATGATGTCGAATCGTTCAAAAATGGTCGCTGCTCGCTTAACCCAGTAGAGCTAAAACAACTGGGCAATGTTCAAGGCAAATCATTACTGCATTTACAATGTCATTTTGGTCAAGATAGCTTGTCCTGGGCTCGTTTAGGTGCCAAAGTCACAGGTGTTGACTTATCTGCGGTGGCTATCTCTCATGCCAAAGAGTTAACACAGGCTCTGAGACTCACGGCCAATTTTATTGATAGTGATTTAGTGCAATTTGGCCGAGACAATGTCAATCAATTCGACATAGTTTTTACGTCATACGGTGTTTTATGCTGGCTGCCAAACTTAAATGATTGGGCTCACACCATAGCCAACGCACTTGCCATTGGCGGTGAGTTTCATTTAGTGGAATTTCATACCTTTCATAATTTACTATCGGGATATTCCTATTTCCCAAGCAGTGAGCCTGACGTTGAGCAAGAAGGTACTTATACCGAAAACTGCGATGGCATTAAATCGACTGTGATCACTTGGTCGCATTCTATTAGTGAAGTGCTTAATGCCTTAATTGCCGCAGGCCTAACGATTGAATCGCTCGCTGAGCATGCTTATAGCCCCTATCCTTGCTTTGAAGGGCTAGAATCTGTGCCTGAGTTAGGATACCAGTTGTTATATAAAGGGCAGCAGGTGCCTTTACTCTATTCCATTAAAGCGCGAAAGTTGGCGTAAATTTAGACCGTTTAATTTACGATAAGTCGATAGAGTAAAAAGTTCATCAGACTAAACCTTTTATCTCAATGATAGCGGTAAGCTAGTCATTACTTAATATTATATAAAGCTAAGTAATGACAAAGAGTGTTTCAGGTCGGTTATTAACAAGATAGATAAATTATAATTGCAATTCTTGTTGTTATATTTATTTAGATGCCATTCCTGGTGTTTTTTTAAAACAATTTAAATAAATAATCCAGACGCTAATTATTTATATGTGGGCATGTTTTGAACTGGCGCCTCACTTTTGATATTTGTTAGAAATTGACGTCGATATCGGTAATGGTGTGATTTAAATAATGCCGCTATTGCAGTGGTTGCTATTAAAGCTTGGCCTATTGTAGATAATGCTGTTTAAATAATAATATGGAAAGTGATAGTTAGTATCTTATATTGGTGAGAATAGTCACGGTTTTTATTCGTTAATAGTTCACACTAACAGCAACTCATATAAAAAAAGGATGTAAGTATGAATTTTCCAATGCGTAAGCTCTTGCTCTCGGTAGCCTTAGGGTTATGTATTTCATCGACGGCGCAGGCGCTTCCACAGGTAAGGATTATTGCGACAGGAGGCACGATTGCAGGGATCGGGCAATCAGCCACAGAGTCTAACTACCAAGCGGGTGAAGTCGGCATAAGTAGCTTAATTGCGGCTGTGCCTGAGATGAAACAGTTGGCGGATATTCAAGGTGAGCAGTTAGTCAAAATTGGCTCACAAGACATGAATGATAAAGTTTGGCTTGATTTAGCTAAGCGCATTAATGTGTTACTGGCGGATAAAAACGTGGATGGCATAGTGATCACCCATGGCACAGATACCTTAGAAGAAACCGCCTACTTTTTAAATCTAACGGTTAAGAGCGATAAACCCGTAGTGCTGGTTGGCGCTATGCGTCCTTCTACGGCCATGAGTGCTGATGGGCCAATGAATCTCTATAACGCAGTGGCTACGGCTGCTAATCTTGATTCTAAAGGCCGCGGCGTGCTGGTGGTAATGAATGATACTGTGCTTAACGCCCGCGATGTCACTAAGACCAATACCACAGGCGTGCATACCTTTGCGGCGTCAAACTTAGGCGCATTGGGTGTTGTTCATAACAGCAAGATTGAGTATATGGGCAAGACAGAGCGCCTACATACCACGCAAACACCGTTTGATGTGAGCAAGCTTGATAAGTTGCCTCAGGTCGGCATAGTGTATAACTACGCCAATGCGACTGATTTACCTGTGAAAGCTATGATTGAGGCTGGTTTTGATGGGATAGTGAGTGCCGGTGTCGGTAACGGTAATATCTACCATTCTATTTTTGATACCTTAGCCACAGCCAGTGAGAAAGGTACCTTAGTGGTGCGCTCAAGCCGAGTTCCAACGGGCGCTACTACCTTAGATGCTGAAATTGATGACGCTAAATATGGATTTATTGCCGCGGGTAATCTTAACCCGCAAAAAGCGCGCATTTTATTAATGCTGTCATTAACTCAAACTAAAGATCCACAGCAAATTCAGCGTTGGTTCCAACAGTTTTAACTGCTAATGGAATGATTGCTTAAGCCCCGCCAAATCGCGGGGCTTTTTTATGTTTAATTTTAGGTGGGTAATTATAGGTCTAGCTTGTTAATGGGATTTGGTATCAATTAATTAAGCCTAACATTATTATTTTCAGGCTTGGCGTTAGCCTTATTAAACGCTCAAATTAAATAACAAGGCTTTATGTTGATGATTTAAAATTAAAAAATAAATATTGAGATAAAGGTGAGGGTAATGTGGCGGAATTAATAACCCAGAAGTCAGATGTCAGTGTGCTGGAATTGATAAATCAATTAACAAATCCACAGCGCCAGCAAGTTAGCCTTGAGCTAGTCGCATTGTTTGAACGAGTCACGGTTTTTGCGCCTGTGGTATGGGGGAGCAATATAATAGGTTTTGGTGAGTATCATTATCAACGCAAGCGTAGTAGCCAACATGGCGATTGCCGCTTATCGCATTTTCTCCACGAAAGCAGAATATGACCATTTATATCATGTCAGGCTTTAGTGAATATCTGTCTTTGCTAGACAAGCTCGGTAAGCATAAAACCAGTGTGTCATGTTTATATTTCAATACATTGGCGCAGTTAAATATTGAGGTGTTAGAGCAGTTAATTCGTGAGTCGGTGGCTTATATGCAGGCCAAGTATTCAGTCTAAGTCTTCAGTCTAAGTCTTCAGCCTAATTGACACATTAGTGGCAGTAACCGATGCGATTGTATTTTAACCCTGATGTTTTATCGCTTTGAGGATAATACTCAGGCGGCGAGATTATAAATTAATTGAGTTTAATTGAGAGAGAAAATAATGTTTAGCAGTAATGGCGAGCGTAGCGACATAACACTGTGGTCAAAAGCTTAAGCCTTTGACCACAGTTAAGCTGTTTTAGCGATAGAAAGCTTCAACAGGACCTTTAATGGTCATCAACAGTGGTTGTCCACGGCGATCTAAGGCTTTAGTGCTTGGAACTTTAACCCAAGCTTCGCTGATGCAATATTCTTCAACATCAAAACGCTCTTTACCGTTAACACGAATACCAATGTCGAATTCAAAAATAGCTTCAACAAAGTGTGGGCTACGTGGATTAACTGACAATCTGTCTGGTAACGTTGGGCGAGCTGTAGTGTCGTTCATAATGGCTTCTTTGATAAAAAATTTTCGCTATTGTAGGCAAAGCGGGCGCGATGCTCAAGCATGTCGGTGATAAATGTGCGTTTAGCCACTAAGGCTGATAGCTATAGCAATCTCTGGTGTGAAATATGACTGAGTTATGGCGCTTTAGTGGCCTAGTGCAGTGGCGCGGCATGTTACTTGGCTCTAGATAGAAGCTAACACTCAGCTAGATACTGCTAGATAAAGCATCGAGCTTAAGCCAATAAACAAGAGCGGCGCTAATGAGCACCACTCTTGATGTTATGGGTTAATGGCAATCATTAACCCGGTAATTGGCTACGAATATTACCTTCGAGCATGGCCGCAAAATCATGGCCATTATTGATAAGCATCTTAGGGAACATAGAAATCGGGGTCATACCTGGGAAGGTATTAATTTCATTGAGTAAGATTTCATTATCCGCGGTTAAGAAGAAGTCGATGCGTGATAAATGACGTAATTTCATGCCTTTAAACGCTTTAATGGCATATTGACGAATTAACTCACTAGTTTCAGCCGACAAATTAGGCGCAACCACATGGGTCACAGCTTGGCTTTTGCTGTCGTACTTTTCTTCAAAGCTATAGAAAGTGTTAGACGCGCATACAATTTCGCCCGGTACACTTGCCACTACTTCGCCGTTATATTCATACACAGCGACTTCAAGCTCTCTCGCTACTATGGTTTTTTCCACAATAACATAAGGGCTAAAGCTAAAAGCCTTAGCTAAAACATCAGCGACTTGGCTAGCATCTTCAACTTTATAGCAACCGACTGATGAGCCTTGGCTTGCGGCTTTAACAAACACTGAGCCCCAATTGGCAAGTGCCGCTTGAGTTTTTTCAATGGCGTCTTGATTGAGCTCATCTAAAAATAGCCACGGGGTATTTGGAATATTTAAGGCCGTAAACCACATTTTAGCGGTCACTTTATTAAAGCAATTAATGCTGGCTTCGCCTTGGCAACCAAAGTAGGGCAGTTTAATTAAATCAAACCATGATTGAATATCGCCGGTTTCGCCGGGATAGCCGTGAATACAAGGAATGGCATAATCTATGTGCCAGTTTGGTCTATCTTGCTCGGTAAACACGACTTGGTGATCTGCGGTTAATTGCGCTGGCAGACCATCTAAGGTGTGAAATTTACCATCACTCGCAAGTTCAAGTTGCAGCACATTGGCGCCTGCAATGGATTCAAGCGTGGCTTTAACGTAAGCCGCAGACATCAGAGAAATGGCATGTTCACTGCCACCGCCACCACATAATAATAATAGATTCATTGAGCTCATCGTTTCTCCACTGCCTAAATGCACATTAACGCCACAGTTTAATGGCAAGTGCGCACTAGGCAAGCGTTTCTGGTGTGACTGGTTAAAAACTAGGCCACAAGCGTGCCGCTAAGCCCGAAGCTCTGGCGGTTTTTTGCATACTTGCCATTTCAAACACTCTTTGGGTGCCTAAGCAAGTAAAAGCTGATTTAGCGCGAGTGATGGCGGTGTAAATTAACTCCTTGGTCAATAATTGTTTTTGAGCCGGGCTTGGATTGGGCGGCAGCACGAATGCCACATGGGCAAATTCACTGCCTTGGCTTTTATGCACTGTCATGGCAAAACAAGTTTCATGATTAGGCAAGCGCGCCGGTAAGACCTTAAGTATGCTGCCATCGGCTTGAACAAAGTGCGCCATTAAGCGCATTGAACCTTGACTGTTATCGGGTAAAATCAAGCCAATATCGCCGTTAAATAGGCCTAAGTTGTAATCATTGCTTTGAATAATGACGGGGCGGCCCGCATAAAACTCATTCTCGGGGCGAATTAAGCCCGCTTGCTTTAATGCTAGAGTCACATGCAAGTTAATGCCCTCGACCCCATAGTCGCCGGCGCGGGTGGCACATAAAATCCGAAATTGGTTATAGCGCTCAATCATATCTTCTGGGCTAACGTCGGCGCGGTTAATCACAGTTAAATAGTCGCGATATTGCTCAACCGCTAACTCTTTTAGCGGCTCAAGTCCTTGCTGCTGATCATCAAGCCAAGTGAGCTCGCTGTAGTTATGTGCCCAAGCGCGCCGTATCGCTTGTTTATCACATTCATTGACAGCTTTGGCTAAGACGCCAATGCCAGCATCACCCACGAATCTATGGCTATGGCGCAGCATACATAAGTTATCACCTAGGCCAGAATTGTGGCTCACTAAGCCACTCATATCATGGCCTGTCATGGCACTTAAATTTGCTGCAAATGCTGGGCTGTAGCGCATTTGCCAGCCGTGATTGACGGCAAGGCCAGCGCAGATATCAGCCAGCACAGCGCCGGCTTCTACTGAGGCTAACTGATCTTGATCCCCAAGTAATATTAAGCGCGCATGGCTTGGTAGAGCGCTCAGTAATCTTTGCATCATAGGTAAATCCACCATAGAGGCTTCATCCACCACTAACACATCAAGGTGCAAGGGGTTAGCTTGATGATGTCGAAACTGATGTGAATTTGGTAATACCCCAAGTAAGCGGTGCAGGGTTGAAGCCTCTTCTGGAATACGCTCTAACGCATTGATATCAATGCCATCAAGTGCGCTTAATTCAGAGGCTAAGCGCCGTTTTGACGCCTTGATGGATTCAGTGAGTCGCGCCGCCGCTTTACCCGTAGGTGCCACTAGCTTAATGGTTAACTCATCTTGCGCGCACAGCAGCAGTAATAACTTAGTAACTGTGGTGGTTTTACCTGTGCCAGGGCCACCAGTAATGATGGCTAGTTGCTGGCTAAAGGCGGTTGCTGTAGCGATTTTTTGCCAGTCAAGCTCATTGCCACTTGGATAAAGTGCATTTAAGGCTTGAATGCTCGCATCATTGCTTGGGTAATGCTGGCTTGATAGCGCCAGTAATTTTTCGGCCACTTGGCACTCAAAATCATAATAGCGTTTTAAATAGAGCTTATTGCCATCGAGAATTAATGGTTTGTCATCACCAGGCAGACCTACGGGGGCAAAGCTTAATAAGCGCTGCTGACATTCGTCAATACTGACTGTTATCTGGCAGCTAGGTTGGCGCTCAGCGAGTGGATTAGTAAAGTCCAATTCATCAAGCTTTAAACACGGGTGCTGCGCAGATAACTGACGGCTTAATAAGGCGCAAAACAGCAATAATTCATCGCTATGGCTGTGATGGATTTGCGTCATTTGCAGCGCAAAGTGGCGATCGAGCGCGGTTAACAGCCGCAGTCGTTGCCACTCTTTAAGTAAGGCGCTAATGGGCAGGCAAGATTCAATCATACATTTATCTCCTGTGAATTCGTGCTGGCGCTATTGGTCGCACTGGCTTGTTGAGGCTGCGCGCGCAGGAGCGCATCTAATTCATCAATCAAGATAAATGGCGGTTTATCGAAAAATACCCCAGCGCCAGGACGCTCGGCAGTCATGCCGCGTAAGAATAAGTAAAAGCAGCCGCCCATATGGGTTTCATAGTCATAATCCTTAAGCCTTAGCTTTAGGTATCTGTGCAGGGCTAAGGTGTAAATTAAGTACTGCAAATCATATCTATGGCTTTGAATGGCGCTGGCCATGGCGGGGTGTAAGTAATGTTCGCTACTGTCCCCCAAATGATTAGATTTATAATCGGCAATGAAATATTTACCCTGATATTCAAAGGTTAAATCGATAAAACCTTTGAGCATGCCTTGGAAGCTATCAAACCTGAGTTCGCCGCCATAACCATGGCGTTTAAGTAAACTTGCCAGTGTTCTATCGTTAATAGCAACCGTTGGCAGGTAAAACTCCATTTCTACTAGCTTGTGTTTAGGCGTTAATTCGCTTAATTGCAGACTGGTGCCATCACTTAGTGCTAATGGGCTGCGCAAAATATCTAGATACCAGTGATAAAGCACGTCTTGCCAGCGCTTATCAATTTGATATTGCTTCATAGCTTCTGGTAAGTGCTTGCTAAGATCGCGTTCTGCGTGAATAAAATCGATTAATTCCAATACCGAGTGCATGAATGAACCTGCATTGGCGCCGCGCTCAAAACTAAAGCGATTATCTTGGGTGATAACATCAGGCTCTAAAATCGCTATGCTGTTATCGGCTTCATCATCGGCGCCCGGTTGCACTTTTTCATGGGGCAAGTGTTTGACTAAGCCTGAATAGCTGCCTACTCGCCATGAAATGCTAAATCTGGCTTTTGGCGTTCTGGCGGCCAAGGTTTGCATGTCTGTGCTGGCTGTTGTTTGCAGCTTAATCTCTGCCTGCAGCGGATTAATCTCGTGCTTAGCTATGAGGTCAATTGGCTGATTAGTATCTGAATCAGTTGCGTCACTGTGCACTAATGCGTTGACGCTATTAGCAATATCAATATAACGACAATCCTTAGCCCTAATGCCAAGTAAGTAACCTATGGCGGTATCTTTTAAGAAACTGGTGACATCACCTTTTTTACTGATGCGACAATGGTTAGCCACATACAAGTAACAGCGATACACAGGGCGGGTGAGCGCCACATACAAGAGGCGTAAATCTTCCGCTAAGGTTTCTTGTTTGGCTAGCTCCCAGCCGTCATCGCTACCATCGATATCCCAGATAAGGTGTTGCGCTTGATGGTAGAGCATAGGCGCCGGGCGGCGCGATTGATCTCGCGCCAGACTCACAAATGGCAAGAAACACACTGGGTATTCCAGCCCTTTACTCTTATGGATAGTGACAATTTGTACTAAGTTTTGCTCGCTTTCTAACCTTAACTGCTGCTCTTCACCACCTTGATGCAAGGAAATTTCTTGCTCAAACCAGTTAAGTAGGGCGCTCATGCCATCAAGCTCAGCAGCTTTTTGCTGTAATAATTCGGCTAAATGCCTAAAGTCCGTGAGCTGTCTATCGGCATCTTTTGCTTGCTGCAGCCGGGTAAGTAAATTCAATGAGTCGGCTAAATTCAGTAACGCTGGCATCACGCCGCGGCGCAGCCACAATTGATGCAAAGTTAAAAACTGCTCTAAAATCTGCGCGCGCATGTTTTCAGACTGATTAAATTCATGAATATTGTCAGCGCTAAAACCTAACAGCGGGCAGGCCAGGGCGGCGCGAATAGCGCGCTCATCACGCGGGTCAACTAAGGCGCGCAAAATTAGCACCATTTGCCGAGCTTCATCGGTATCAAAGACGCTATCTCGGCTTAAAAAGACCGCGCCAATGCCGCGCTGCGTGAGGGCATCACGCATGACGTTCGCTTCATTTCTGTCTCGCACTAATACCGCAATATCTTTAGCTTTGAGTGGGCTTGATTTATCTGTCTTCGCCACCAAAGTCGCCGCGCCACTTGAGGCTAAATTAAGTAGCCTAGCTATCTCATTACTGGCATCGGCCGCTAATTGTTTTCTGGCCGTGGTTTTATTAAGACCTTTGTCGGCATCTTCAGCCAGTAAGCGCAGTTGCAAGGCAGCGCAGGATTCTGGCTCAATCAGGGCTTTACTGCCCTTATCGGCGGCCTTGACCTCATCAAAGCTGATGGTGTCACTGATAAATGGGTCATCCACTTGGGTAAATAACTGATTAACCGCGTTTACCATAGCAAGGCTCGAGCGATAATTAGTATCGAGATGATAATGATGGGCGGTTTGTTGGCGTGCGCTGATATAGGTATAAATATCGGCGCCGCGAAAGGCGTAAATGGCTTGCTTAGGATCGCCAATCATCAATAAGGTATGCTGCTGCGCCTCACTGGCAACTGCTGGGTAAATGCCCGAAAAAATAGCAAATTGCAGCGGATCTGTGTCTTGAAACTCATCGATTAACGCTACCGGAAAACGCTTAGCTATGCTGGTGGTGAGCTGCTGACTAATTGCTTGCTGTGCCAACAGACTAGCGGCTATGTGGGCATTTTCATCACTGGATTCATCGGCATTAGCGCTCTGACACATAGCCAAGTCTAACCCTATGATGGCATTGGCTAAGGTCAGCAGTAAGTCATCAGGGCTTAATAAGTTACGCTCTTGCTTTAATTCCTGGGTGCGCGCACTAATTTGAGCGCGCGCTTTGACTAAGAATGCGGGAATTAAGCCATGGATAGTTTCATTCAAACGCTCAATTTGACCTAAGATGGGCAGCTCACTATCGAGTGGAATACTGCCGCCTTTTTTAAGTTTAAGATTTGATAATGACAGGCTATCTAATAACTTAGGTGCTGGTAAGCCTGCGCCATACAAGCACCAGTTATCCATGCTGGCTAGCATGGCGGCCAGTTTTGGGAAACCATCATCGGCTTTACCGTAACTTACGCCATTGAGTGGTAAGCTATGCAGTAGTTCTTCGGTTTGGGGGCGCACTCGTGGCCATTCTAGGCGCAAGCGACTTACTTGTTGAGTTAATGCCTGGCAAACCTCATCAAAGGGCTTTACTTGGCGATTAAGCTTGGCTTGGCTGGCACCAATAAGTGGCCGCAGTTGCTTTAATAAATCATTAGGTTGGCTAAATTTACCCTCTATGGCGCTTGCCAGTAATTCCGGTAATTGATAACAAGCATGGCGCCAAAAATCACGCACACTGTGCTGCAAATATTGGCTGTCATCTAAGGTGAACTCAGATTCAAATAGCAGCGCCGATTCAAATGCCATGTCGGATAAAATGCGCTGACAAAAACCATGAATAGTAAAAATGGCGGCTTCATCTAAGCTCTTAAGCGCAAGATCGAGTCTGCGCAGCGCCAAAGTAATATCAGCGCTTGGGTAACTGTGGTACAAGCGATTAATAAAATCATCATCGACATCTAGCCCAATAAAGCGCTGATAACAAAGCTTGATTCGATTTCTAATCCTGTCTCTAAGCTCTGCCGTGGCGGCATTGGTAAAAGTTACCACCAAAATTTGTTCGCAGCTTAAGGGCTCGCGGCCATTATCGCCCAGCAATAATCTTAGGTATAAACCTGAAATTGTGTAGGTTTTACCTGTACCCGCACTGGCTTCAATTAAGCGTCTATCGGATAACGGCAGGGTGAGTGCATCTAATGCTGTGACTGTCATGCGTTATCTCCCACAAAAGCGTCGAGTTTGGCTAAGGTGTCGGTGTGATAGAGGCTCAACATAGGGGCATATATCCTGTGGGCCACTTGGGCAAAGCTCCAAGGGGCGTCTTTAGTATTGATAGAGCCATCAGTAAAATCATCGGGGAATGTAAATACCCGAGCATTATGTGGGTCGGCGCCATCACCAAAGCCGGAATCATTGAGCCACACAGCTTCAATTTCATCGAGTTTCTCTTGATGGCTCAGTGCATTATCACACTCTTGATAGGCAAGGGAGGTTTGTGCCATAAAAGCTAATGGCAAACGCAGACCCTGATGAAAAGCCTCAATTAACTCATTTAAGCAATTTAATGCTTGCAGAGCGGTTAACGGCGCTAAGTGATGGAAATGACCAACATCTAACAGGTAAGCATCGGTATTATAGCCACTGGCATTAAGGCATAAGTGACGCAAATATAAGCGTAATAAGTCTTTAGGTTTAGTGGTGCCAGGGCGCACATTAATAAGCCCTTTGGGGTAAACATCATCAATTCGCCCCTCAAGAATAACCTTGTCACAATGAAGCTCAATATCTATCGGGGTTGGCGTCGGCAAGAGCGCGCGCATAAACAGACTGCGTTCAATGAGGGCGCCAATATCCTTTTGGTATTGAGTTAAGGTTAATTGATCGAACGGCGCCATAGGTAATTGGCCAGCCGCTTTTAACTCATCAATGAGACAGGCATCAATTTCACCTTGAGGATTGGCTAAGGCGCTATCAAGCAAGCTTTGCTGCACCTGATAGCGCTGTAAAGGATTCAATTCAAAAGGTTCATCATTGCTTTGGCTATCTATGTCTAATCGCAAATCCACCTTCAGGGTGTGCTGGAAAAAGTACTGGCACGGGTTTCTAAAGAAACGAATTAAGGTGGCAAGTTCAAGCTGACTGGCTTGTGCTTGTGCTTGCTCGATGGCGGCATTGATAAAATGCTGCGGCTCATTAAGCTCTCTTGGCGCTGGGCACCACTGCGCCGCATAACTTTGCGAGAGGCCATGGCTGCTGCCATTATTTGAATCGGTTAAATCGCTGGCGCTGCGAGTTGCTGGCACTTGATACAACTTAGGATCAAAAGGTTGCAGCGGTTGCTCGCGCAATATGCGGTTAAGGAGTTTTTTAGCGGCATGGTTGCCTTCATGCACTAAAGTGGCAGTATCTTGCTTGCCACTCGGAATGCAGTCACTTGGGCGATAGCATAACTGGCAATATTCAATCAGCTCAGACACTAACATGGATGGAATGCGCTCACTGTTATCGCGCTCACTGTGACCGACATAACTGATATACAGTTGCTCACGCGCCGATAACAAGGCTTCTAAGAATAAATAGCGATCGTCAAGGCGGCGCGAGCGATCGCCGCGCTTGGCCCCTAAATGCGCCATTAAATCAAAGCCTACAGGATGCTGGACCCGCGGATACACGCCATCATTCATGCCCAACATACATACCCGTTTAAATGGGATGGAGCGCATAGGCATTAAGGTGCAAAAGTTAACGCTGCCAGCAAGATAACGTTGCCCTACGCGTGATTCACTTAACACGCTATTAAACCATTGATGAATCACGGCTAAGGGCAAGTCGCCGTCAAAGCCTGAAGGTAATACTTGTTGGCTAAATTGATCTAGCGCCGTTTGAATCTGCTTTGAATCAGCATCGTCATCATCACTGGCAAGGTATAAATCTAGGGGCAGTTGCTGCAAACATTGGATGCGACTAATGGCATCGCCGTTTTGATTCATTTGCTGGCGAAAGCCATCGAGTACTTCAATAAAATCTAAGAGTTTACCCAGCGACTGCGCATTTTGACCTTCAATGCCAGCCACAGGTAAATCGCCAAGATAAATATTGGCATCATCGCCCAAAGCGTAGCCCAAGATAAGGCGGCGAATACCAAAGGCCCATGAATGTTTGTCAAAGGCCGGCAAGCCAAGCTCAGCGCGATTGTCGGCATCGCGTCCCCACCGAATACCGGCTTGTTGCAGCCACAAGGTTAAGCGCTCTAACTCATCACTATGAATATCAAAGCGCGCCATCACGGCTGGCACTTCTAAAATGCTGATAATGTCAGTGAGACCAAAACGGCTGGTATCAAGCTGTAATAAATTTAAAAAACTATTAATCAGCGGTGATTCTTGCGCGGCGCCGCGATCACTAATGGCATAAGGAATAAAGTGATGGCCTTGTTTAGCCCCAAAAACAGCATCGATATAAGGGGCGTAAGCGGCCACATCGGGCAGCATGACTACTATATCCCGCGGGTACAGACTTGGGTCAGCATCGAGTTCACTTAATAGATGATCATGCAAGGTCTCGATTTCACGCAGTGGGCTGTGACAACTGCGCAGCACTAACGAATGATCGTTAGGTGCTAATTCTCGGCGCCTCTGTATATTGATGTATTGCTCAACCTCAGGGCACAAGGAGGTGCCTAAGGTCGACATTTCCAAAATATCGTTTTGAAGCCCGGACAACATATTGTTGTGAGGAGATGGTTTAAAGGCTTCATGCCAAGCAATATGCGTGGGCTCAAGTTCAAGGAGCATGTCGAGCATCTCGCGACCCATCTTGCCATTGTTGGCGAGTAACGGATTGCCGACTTCTAAGCTGTTTTGCCATAAGGCGGGAAGCTGCTTTTTATTAGCATAGGTGAGTGCCATGCGCGCCCGCGCTTTCGGGTCGACAATATCGCCCCAATAATGCTCACACGGGCTTAGATTAAGCATAAATACATCGCTGTGACTGGCGAGGGCGTAAATCACATCTAAGGTTTGCGGCGCCATGGACGATATGCCAAATACAAAAAAGCGCGGCGGCAATTTAGCCTTATGAGTGCCTGCGTTTAAGCGGGAGATCAGCGCTTGATGCAAGTTTGCTCTGTGGTAATCACTTTGACCTAAGGTATCGCGGTTATAAGCCACTAATGCGCGCCACAGCAAAGGTTGCCATGCATGCTCAGCGCTAATGTTAGGGGCTGCTAAGGGATCGTTTTCTTCCCAGGCTAAAATCCACTCGGGGCGATAAACTAAATATTGATCGAAAATATCGGCGATTTTAGCGCTAAGTTGATACAGCTTTAAGGGCTTGCCATCACCAAGGTAATGGCGCAGCGGCGCAAATTCATCCTGATCTAAATAACTTGGCAATAGCGCCATTAGCTTCCAGGTCATGGCCGCTTTAGTAAAAGGGTTTTCTTCTGGCACATCTTCAAGCAGTAAATAGCACAATTGCCAAATAAAGCTTGAAGGTAAGGGGAACTCTTGCGCTGCGGCTATGCCATTATGACTGGCAATTTGTAATCTCAACCAAGTCGACATGCCTGGGCTTTGCACTAAGATTTGCTCTTGGCTTAATGCCGAGGCGCCACTGTCGAGTGTCAATAAATTCGCTAATTGTTCAGCGAGCAATTCCATTTGATTCGACTGGATAAGATGCAGCATAAGGTGCTCACGCTAGAATAAAAAAGTCATTCTATGCCTTTGATAATCCCCATTCAACTGAATGACTTAACTATGCTGGCTTATTGAGCTAAGGCCTGAATATTTTAGCTCTTCGCTTGATGGTTAACGGATGACGCTTAATAGATGCTGGCGTAAGCGATAAAAAACTAATCGCCAATAAAGCTTACGGATCAAGCGATGGCAATTGCGCTCTAGCGCTTTACGAGTGTTAGTTTCTGCCTTAGGCGCGGCCTCTTGATAACGCACATAAATAAAATCTTGGTAAAGACTGAGGCTTAAATCATTAAGATGGGGATGATGCGCGCTAATACTTTGATGAACTTCTCTGGGCGTGGCCACGGCCGATAAGCCGTAATGGCTATGTAGATAGGCACTTAAGCGGCGATAGTGACGCGCTAAGGCATCGTGGCGGCGGTTATTAACACTCAAACTTGGCACCAACAGCAATAAAGTTAAGCTTATAGCTAAACTTGCCAGCAGTAAGGCGCTAATTTTCAGCGCAGATACTGTGCCAAACAGTTGGTTTAGTATCTTTAGCTGCTTGTCATTGTCAAAGCCCAGCACCCATTGGCTCCAGTAATAATCGGCCATGTGAAATTGTGATTGCAGCGCGATAAACCATGGATGTAATTGCAGTTTTTGGCTAAATTGATGGCTTTGCGCTAAATAGGATTGCTGTGGAGTAAACAGTGCATCAAAACCATCAAGCACGCGCCCAGGCGCTATCATAGCCGTAGGGTCGGCGCGCACCCAACCTTGACCTTGAATCCACACTTCAACCCAGGCATGAGCCATGTATTGATAGACACTGACAAAGTCTTTATCAGGGCTCACTATCCCGCCTTGATAACCACTGACTACCCGAGCCGGCATGCCTGAGGCGCGGGCAAGATACACGAGCGCTGAGGCGTAATGGCCGCAAAATCCTTGTTTACTGGTAAACAAAAAGTCATCGATTTGTGCGGCGCCAAGGCGCGGAGGGGTTAAGGTATAAAAAAATGGCTGCTGCTGAAAGTATTGCAGCATGGCTTTAAGGCGTTGATTAGGATCGGGGAAACGTCGGCCAAACTCTTGCCCTAAGCTCACGGTTTGTGGATTTAGTATGTTTTGCTCTAATGCCTTGTGCTCAGTGGGGAGCAATAAGTTGGCTTGATAGTCAGAGGCTATGAATTCAAGCCCCATTGGGCTGTTACTCACGCTTGAGACTCGATAGCGCATGGTTTGATTCACGGCTTGTTTAGCCAAGAGGCGATATTGATAGGTATTAACCACATGGTCTGACTGACTAAAGGCGGTATCTAAACCCACTAACCAAGTTTGTTGGCTTGGCTCCATGATGATGTCATAGCTTATGATTTGGCGCTCTGGCAGAGTTAAATCAGGCCTTCTTGCGGGTAAGTCTGTCGCCACTTGCGCTTCGGCTTGTTGAATGTGCTCTTGTTGGCGCCAGCGCTCACCATCAAAATCTTCTAACACCAGCGCGCGCCAGTAAAGCGTTGCGACTGCTGGGATCTGTGCATCAAAACTCACCCTAAAAGCGAGCTCATTGGAGCGGGTGAGTTCAGTAATATCGCCAAGGGCCATTTCATTGGATAGACCCGTCACCGTCGTATTTAGCTGCGGACTTAACCATAACGGCGGTAAGCGCGGCAGTATTAAAAATAAACATAAGGCGAGCGGCGCACTTAGTAATAACCAGCGGCCGATAAAGCCAAAAGCATGGATAAAGCTAATGTGAGTGATATAGAGACTCATGAGCGCCGCTAAATTTAGCATCACAATAATCAGCATAATGAACGCTGCGCCCATGGACTGATTATCAATAAAACTTAAGGCCACTAAAAAGAAGCCTGCTAACACTATGGTGTGAATATCGCGCTGCTGGCGAATTTCAATGTATTTAAGGGCATAGCCCAAGATCAATAAGTTAATTAAGGCATTGAGCGCGCCAATATCTTTAGCAACTAAGGCTAAGGTTGCGGCGGCGCCAAGGGCTAGGCCTGACACTAAAATGCGCGGCGGTTTAGCCACCTTGCCAAAATAAATGCCAAGGCGCCACAACCAGCAAATGGCGCAAATCCCCAAACTCCAAGAAGTTGCATGAGGGCTTAAGGGCAATAACACGGCAATATTAACAATCAGCAGCCAAAGCTGACTGCGCCGCGGGATCAATTGCTCACTCATGGCGGCCATTGTCCTTCAGGCGAGTCGCTGCTCCTGCATTAGTCTCTGTTGGCAGCGGCAAAGCGGCAAGGGCTTGTAAGCAGCGGAGTCTATGAGCCTCACTATCATCGGGGGGAAAGCGTTGGCTTGGCAGTGCTAGACCAACGCTAATGCCTTGCGCTATGAGTTCATTGACTTTAAAGGTGAGCTGGGAAATGGCAAGTTCCCGCGCCGCGCCATAAACCTCAGGTAAGATTAACCATTGAGGCAAGCCTTGGGGCAGATGAAACTGCTTAACTTGCATGGTATTTTTTTGCGCCCATTGTTTCCATGCCACGCGGTTAAGTGCATCGCCCACCACATAGTTTTTAAGGCCAATAAATTCATCGGCACCAGTTTGCGGCGCCCCTTTGCCCGTTTGATTGTCCGGTGTGAATTGAGCCGATAACAGAGTGCTTGCAATAGGCGCAGCAAATACCCACAAGGGATTGGCTAAATTCACATAAGTCCAAGCGCGGCATAGGCCTAAGGGAAAGGCGCTTGCCAAGGTTAAATGCGGCGGCTCAATAAACCCGCGGCGCACAGCATTAAAGGGGACATACACATCTTGGCTATCTGTAGTTAACTGAGCTAAGGTAACTGATTGTTTATTATGGTAACTAAGCTGCAAATGGTAGGCGGTTTGGCGCGCGCTTAAGCCTATGGCAATACCTAAGGTATTGCCTTGATAAACTTCGCCTATGGGTCTGGCACTTAAATCTATTCCTGCCAGATTGCGATAACACAATAAAACGGAGGTGACAAATAGCCCGAGCATTAAAATACCAAGACCAATGATCAAATTATTCTGATAGTTAGTGCCAAACAAATACAGTAATAACACCATAATCACCCACAACAAGCCTTGAAACGTGGGCATAATAAAAATGCTGTGATGATTTAAGGTGATATGGTTTGCCACCGGCAAGCGCTTATTAAGCCAACGCTGGAGTAATTGCTGGCGCGCCTGTGTGCTGAAAAATCTACCACCGCTCATCATTTACCTATCCTTAAATGGCCAAAGACTATTGGCGACTATTCATAGCCCATCTATTCTGCACCACGGCTTGTATTGATTGTGTCAACAATCCATTAGCGGATGGGATTGACTTGATTAAGTATTTGCAGGCAGTGACTGTCGCCTTGTAAATCACTGCGGCTGCGCATTCTATGCTGGGCCACGGCCACAAACACGGCTTGCACATCATCTGGCAGCACATAATCGCGGTTCTCTAACATCGCCCAAGCTTTGGAGGCTTGTAATAACGCCTTAGTTGCGCGCGGCGATAATCCGGTTGCATCAGAACTGTGGCGACTGGCATGCACTAAGGCTAGTAAGTAGCGCAGCACAGCATCTGAGGCGGTAATATTATCAACCCGTTGCTGTAGTTCCACTAACTGGGTCGGGCTTAAGCATTGAGCAAGTTCGGTTTGATGGGCATTACTCGCCATGGCTTGCAGCATTTGCATTTCGGCGTGATTATCTGGATATCCTAAAGAAATGCGCATCATAAAACGGTCTAACTGGGATTCTGGCAACATAAAGGTGCCGGCTTGTTCACTGGGGTTTTGAGTGGCTATCACAAAAAAAGGCGAGGGCAGGCGGTGAGTTTTGCCATCTAAGGTCACTTGATGTTCAGCCATGGCCTCTAACAAGGCACTTTGGGTTTTAGGGCTGGCGCGGTTGATTTCATCGGCCAAGATCATTTGCTGGAAAATCGGGCCAGGATGGAAGATAAACTGACTATCTTGTCTATCAAAAATAGTCACACCTAAGATATCAGCAGGCAGCATGTCACTGGTAAATTGAATGCGTTGATAACTGAGTCCAAGGCTTAACGCAATCCCTTGCGCCAGACTCGTTTTTCCCATGCCGGGCAAGTCTTCGATTAATAAATGGCCTCGCGCTAAAATACACGCTAAGGCCAATTTTATCGGCTGCGGTTTCCCTAATAACACTTGCTGTAATTGGTTAATTAAGCCATTAAGCAAATTACTCACAGTGACTCCTTGTCTTAGTTGAGGTTATTAGTGAGCCTTTACGTTAGGTAAGATTAATAGGCAAATTGCATCTCACTGTCGCTAAATAATGGCGCCACCTTGCCATTAGAGTGTAACGCTTCATAAATAATTCGATAAGAAATCACGGCTTGCACGTATTCGCGGGTTTCTTTAAACGGAATACTTTCGATAAATGCCATGGTATCTAATTGACCGTCAGCGCGGGCTAACCAGCTAGCAATGCGACTAGGACCGGCGTTATAGGCACCAATGGCTAGAACGCGATTGCCATTATACTTCTCTAACAGATACTTATAATATCCAGCACCTATGTTAGCGTTGTACTTGGGCTCAAGTAACTGCACGTCTTTGCTGTAGGGTAAGCTATAGCGCTTAGCCGTTTGCTTGGCTGTTGCTGGCATGACTTGCATTAACCCCATGGCGCCGGCGCTACTGCGCGCTAATGGGAACATGGCACTTTCGCGCCGCGCAATGGCTAAAATCTCATACAAATTCACTTGATGACGGCGAGCGGCAGCTTGCATGCTGTCTTTAAAGGCGATGGGGAAACGCAGCGCCAGATGATCCCAATGCTTACCGGCAATGGTTGCTTGAATCGCAAGCTCTGGCCAACCTTTGATGATGGCCAATTGGCCAAAGGCTGGACCGTTATCAGAGTTTTGGATTAAATAGTCCCATTCGATGCGTGCCGACCCCTTTTTATCTAAGGCTTTAAACTCCAGCATTCTTAAAAAGCCTGGGGTTTGCTGCAGTTCTCTTTGCTGCTGCTGGCTAAGTGCTGGCAACTGGTTATGAGCCAATTGATAATCTTGCTGCAACTGCTCTGCGGCATGAAAACCGTAGAAATTACGCTGGGCGCTGAGTTTTTTTAATAGCTCAATATCGTTACGGCTGCGCGCCGTCCAATATTGCCAGCGGCTCTCTTGCAGCGCTTCTGGGCTCAGTAAGGGAAGAAATTGAGTCAGAGACTTAAGGTCGTTATTTCTAATGGCCCAGCGCAGGCGCATTTCAGTGACATCATCGCTGTTTATCATGGGCAGCAGTGAATCTATGCGGCTTAGGTATTCAATATCTTGATTAATGAGCGCGCGGCGCACTAATGCGTGAGCTGCCAGTTGTGATTGTTCTTTGGAAAATAGCCCCGTTTGTTGATAGCTCTGATATAAGCTAAAGGCTTTAGATAAATTAGTTTGCGCTAGTTTTCGTAAGCCAATAGTGACGACATCAGCCACTAAAGGGTCTGACTTTTTAAATTTTTGAGTATGACGGAGCTGCTTAGGGTCGCCATAGACATCAATGAGTAACTGCGCCTGCGCTTTATGGGACTTCATGGATTTAGCTAAGTGGCTCATTAAGCCTAATTGCTTGGCATCAAAGGCGAGCAGCATGCGTTGCCAGATTAACGCTTCGCTAAGCTCGCCAGCGTTACTCCATTTGCTAAATAATTCATCACAAGTTTTAGGCTGCGACGCACCATAAAGCCATAGAGTTTTGGCGCCGTCAAAGGCTGCTTGCTTATCGCCCTTAGCAAACTGAGCTTGATAGTAATAACATTGCAGTTCAATGCTATTGGGCGCACTTGGGCTAATGCTTAAAAAGTCTTGCCAGTGCTCTTGTTTTCCGGCGGACATTAAAAAACGATGCCTTGCCCCTTGATATAAGGGCGAATCCTTAAATTGAGCTGACCACTTCGCAAATTGTGACGCGCTTAGGCCATCTAAGTGATCAATTTTTTCATGATAATTAAGGTAAAGCACCAACGGGTAATCAGCTAAACGGCGTTTAAGCCGTTGATAGCTGTAGTCATCGCCACTTTTAAGGGCCGCTCTTGCGGCCACATAATTTTTTTGCGATTCAGTGAGGGCAGCACTTACTGGTTGCACGATACAGGCATATAAGCCTATCGAGACTAAATAAACTAAGGATTTTTTTATCATAGTGTCACCTCCCTGTGTGGCTGATTATGATTCATTGGCCTGTTGTAATGCTTTTTCAAGCAAGTGACGGTCGAGCTGTTTACTGGTATCTACCCCTAATTGCTGCATTTGGTGAGCTTGGCGAATTAAGTTGCCTTTACCTGTCGATAATTTGCTCATGGCATTTTGATAACTTTTTTGGGCCGTGTCTAAGGTACGCCCCAATTTATCCATTTCTTCTACATACCCACATAATTTATCGTGGATTCGCCCAGCTTGTTTGGCAATTTGCTGCGCATGTTGATTTTGGTATTCATAGCGCCAAATATTTTGAATCGTGCGCAGCGCCACTAATAAGTTGGTGGGACTGACTAACATAATATTATGATCTAATGCGAAATTGATAATACTCGGATCTTTATCCAGTGCTAATAAAAACGCAGGTTCCACCGGAATAAACATCAACACATAATCTAAGGTTTTGATGCCATGCAGCAACTGATAGTCTTTTTGACTTAAGCCGCGAATATGTTGGCGCATTGACAATAAATGCTCTTTTAGCGCCTGTTGCTGCACTAACTCATCATCACTATTAAAGTAACGCTCATAGGCCACCAGTGACATTTTTGCGTCAATAACAATATCTTTTTGCTGGGGCAAATGCACTATCACGTCAGGCTTGAATCTTTGGCCTTGATCGTTTTTTAAATCGGTTTGGGTGTCGTATTCATGGCCTTCACGCAAACCGCTTTCAGACAAGACCCGCTCTAAAATCACTTCGCCCCAATTGCCTTGCTGCTTATTATCGCCTTTAAGCGCGCGGGTTAAGTTAATCGCATCTTGGCTCATCTTAAGATTCAGCTGCGCCAATTGGTTAAGCTCATGTTTTAGGGCTGAGCGCTCACTTTGTTCATGCTGGTAGGATTCATTAATTTGTTGCCTAAAGCCTTCTAACTGTTGCTTTAATGGCGCCAATATATGCCCCATATGACTGGCATTTTGTTCGGTTAATTTATCACTGCGTTCTTCAAAGATGCGATGAGCGAGTTGCTCAAATTGCTCTTTTAATCGCAGTTCGGCGCTTTCAAGTAAGGCGATTTTGTCATTAAGCGCTTGTTTTTCGGCAGTAGACTGCGCCATTAAACGCTGATTTTCAGCGTATTGCTTAGATAAGGCTAAGCGAATCTCATCGAGCTTATAATCTTTGTCACTCAAGCTTTGTTGTAATTGCGGCACTTGGTCGGCTTTGGCACGCTGATTGCCCAATTCCCCCAATAATTGATCTAATTGCAGCCTTTGTTGCATTGCTTGCTGCTGCAGTGAATCAACTTGAATATCTGCTTGATCTAATTCTTGTTGTAGCTGCTGATTGGCCTGTTGTTGCTCAAGGGTTAATTGATCTGTCATGGCTTGCCAATGGCTGCGAGTTTTCTTTTGATTAAACAAAGCGCCTAACATCAGGCTGAGCAAGCTTAAGGCGCAGATAACAATCCATTGCGGTAAGCTAAAAAAAGACAAAAAATCCATGAAAAAGACCAAAGAGGTTAAAAATGTGTCTAGAGTGTCATTTCATGAGCTTAGCGGCAAGTAGCGCAGGTGTGGTTGCCATTTATTTAAGCAGGAAATTTTGTCATGCGTTTGCCTGTCTACTCGCTAGGTGCAGTTAATCGTGATAACTGTGGTTGCTAATGGCGCCACTAAACAGGATGTTTTATGACAACAACTCGATTTATACCGGGCATAGTTAAACGCAATAGTTGGCAAATATCAGAAAATGAAGTGACACCCGAAGCTGTATTTAATCAAAGACGTAGCATAATTAAAGCCTTAGGCTTTGGCGCGCTTGCCAGCAGCGTTTCTCCCTCTGTGCATGCTGGACTATTTGATGCGTTTACAGATAAAGACATAATGCCGCCTGCGAAACTTATGCCGCTGCAATACGTCAAAAGTGCTGAGTCCAATGAAATTCTGACGCCCTTTGATAAAGTGATTTCCCACAATAACTTTTATGAATTTGGCACCAATAAAACTGACCCGCAGCAAAATAGCCAAGGGCTTATTACTACCCCTTGGCAAATAGTGATTGAAGGGGAGGTGGATAAGCCCCTGACATTTGATATTGATGAGCTCATTAAACGTTTTGGTCTAGAAGAGCGAATTTATCGATTGCGCTGCGTAGAAGCTTGGTCCATGGTCATTCCTTGGATTGGTGTTCCACTTGCGGATGTGCTTGCCGCGGCTGCGCCAAATGCCAAGGCCAAATATGTGGCGTTTGAAACCTTGTATGATCCCAAGCAAATGCCGGGTCAACAAGATAGGGCTCTGGGCGGCGGCATAGATTATCCCTATGTTGAAGGGCTAACCCTCGCTGAAGCCATGAATCCATTAACCTTATTATCGTTAGGCTTATATGGTAATACTTTAGCTCCACAAAATGGCGCGCCTATTCGCTTAATCGTGCCGTGGAAGTATGGCTTTAAGAGTATTAAATCTATTGTGAAAATTCGGGTGGCTTCAAGTCAACCACCAACCACGTGGAGCCAGTTAGCACCTGATGAATATGGTTTTTATGCTAATGTGAATCCTAATGTCGATCATCCGCGCTGGTCTCAAGGCAGTGAAAGACGTATTACTGAAGGTGGAATATTTGGTGCTAAGCGCATTACGACCCAGATGTTTAATGGCTATCAAGAACAAGTGGCTGATATTTATGCCAACATGGATTTAACGAGGTTTTATTGATGGCGGTGAGATTGTCTTATCAGCAGTTGCTCTGCTTAAAAATTACATTGCACCTTATTGCTATTATTCCTATCGCGTTATTAATGCTGCAAGTCGCGACTAATAATGCCGGCGGCGATCCAGTGGAATATATTATCCACTTTACTGGTATTGGCGCGCTTAACTGTTTAATTGTTACCTTATTGATTAGTCCGTTGGCGAAGCGATTAAAGTTTGCGGCATTAATGAATGTTAGGCGTTTGCTTGGTTTATATGTGTTTTTTTATGCGAGTTTGCATGTATTAGCCTTCATTAGTCTTGATTTATTATTTGATTGGCGCCTATTTTTTGATGAAGTACTTTCAAGACCTTACATCTTATTAGGTATGGTTAACTGGTTATTGTTATTGGCATTAGCCATAACTTCAGTGAGCGCTCTTAAGACAAAAATGGGGCGGCGTTGGCAGTCGTTACATAACAGTATTTATTTAGTGGCCTTACTGGCTGTGTGGCATTTCTATTGGTCGCTTAAATCGGGCTGGCAAGAGCCCTTGTGGTACTTACTTGCCATACTCTTGCTGCTCGCCATTAGAACCAAACTTAGGATTGCGATATTCAGCAAGGTTTAAGCAAAGTCTACTCAAGTAATAAGTTACGCAAGGCGAATGATAAGGCACTAACAATCAGGGCAACCGCATGAGTAGATTATTTGTAAACTGAAACCACTACCTTTGTTAACCCACTAAGAATTAAGCTGCTTAAGTCCAGATTTATGCGGTCAAGAAACAAACAGGGATAAAAGAAAAGCACCTTAAAACAACTATCTCACGGTTAACGGCTTGTGAAAGTTAACATTAATTCAACTCATGCGTTCGCCCTGCACTAACAATAGCCTTAAAATAGAGATAAAAAATCACGCAGATATTAGCTGCGTGATTTTTTTTGTTACACTTGAATGATTGCGGATTAATTTATTACCGTTAAATCATTGACGCTATAATTACTTACTGCGGGTCGCTAAGAGTGCAAGCACATCTTGATATGACATATTCCATTCACGCGATAGATTAATTATTTTAGTTTTAAAGGTTTGTACTTGCTCGATTTGCTTCTGGGCATTAATTTTATTGTCGACGGCTTCATTAACGACTTGCTGGAGTAACTGCAGGCGTTTAAGACTGTAGTCTAGATTGTTAATGTATTTTTCCATTTGAGGCTTAGTGCGCGCTTGCTCAAGATCCGTTGAGTGTTTTTTTTCATAGCCATATTCATCAAGTGCATCTAAGGCACGCTGTAAATCAAATTCGTTAGACATACAATTCCAATAATGCGGGTACTGTTGAACAGAGTATCTAGTTACCTATTTATTAGAAGTAAGAATATTAACTTAGGCAAAAAATAGGTATTAAGAGCTTATTTCAATTTCATTATAAACGTAATTCTTCGATGCTCAAGAATTTTATTGGTATTAACGACTTATTCCTTGCCCCTCATGTTTTGCTTTTGTTACATTGGTTGCATCTTGTTTGTTAATTTGTGTGAGGGCGACCATGTACGATCTTCTGCCAGATCTTTGCGATAAGTATCCAAATTCAGTGACTGTTTTGCCGCCTATATTTCAGCATTTCGGTGGTAGCAAAAATTTCAGCGGTGAAATAGTCACAGTGAAATGCTTTGAAGATAATTCTATGGTTAAACAATTATTGGCAACCCCAGGTCTTGGCCGCGTATTAGTGGTTGATGGTCAAGGTTCGCTGCGTCGAGCGTTATTGGGTGACATGATAGCGGCTAATGCGACGGAGCAAGGCTGGGCCGGGATTGTGATTTATGGTGCTGTGCGTGATGTGGTGGCGATTTCAGGGTTAACCTTAGGGGTGTGCGCGCTAGCAGTATGCCCTATAAAAACCGAGAAATTAGGCAAGGGTGAAATCAATGTTGATGTCACGATTGAGAATATTCTTATTCGCCCAGGTATGTATTTATACGCAGATCCTAATGGAATATTAATCTGCAACCAACCGCTTAGCTTGAGTTAATTCAGCTAAACTCAAGCGTTATTCTTTTTTTGTCATGGAGTGAGTTATGAAACTGCTTAAATGGTTGTTGGTCATAGTCGCCATCATCATATTGGTGCCTGTGATTTATCTGAGTGTTTTCTTCAATATTAATGATTACAAGGGGCAGTTAACCGCCGAAGTTGAAAAGGCTACCGGTCGACAATTAACAATTGCGGATGATTTACGTTGGAGTTTTTATCCTGATGTCGGCATTCGCTTAGGTGGGGTAAGTTTTGCTAACCCTAAAGGTTTATCCAGTGAGCCTATGGTGCAAATTCAGGAAGCAACCGTTGCAGTAGCGCTTATGCCGCTATTTAGTAAAAGTATTCAAATTGCTGAAATTCGTGTTGATGGTTTAACCGCTAACCTAGTGACGGCTAAAAATGGCCAAACTAGTTTTAGTGGTTTAGGCGATGGCGCGACTGACACCAGCACTGTCAACACTGCTACCGAAAAAGCAGCCACCGAAAAAGCCGATGTAGAAAATGCTGGACCAACATCGGGTATTTCCATGGCGAGTCTTGAAATTGGTGGCATTAGTATCGCCAATACCAAGATTAATATGATTAATCAAAAAGATAATAGCCAGCAAGTGTTTGGCTTAGATAACTTTACCTTGGGGCATTTTATTCCTGAAGTAGCTACGCCTATCAGCTTAGCCTTTAGTGCTGATATGCCAGACATGAAAGTCACCTCAAACGCTAATGGTAAAGTGTGGGTCAACAAAGATTACAGCCTAGCGCGAATTAGTGAGCTTGATATTCAAACTGTGCTGGTGGGCGCAGGCATACCTAATGGCGAAATTAAGACTAATTTAGTAACAGATATAGCAGTCGATTTAAACGCTAAGCAGTTAGATATGGTGTTAACCAAGCTGGTGGCCAACAATATTAATGGTCAGGGTAAAGTCGCCGTTAACTTCGCCAAGGCCGTGCCTAAAATTGTATCTAGTTTCAAGTTTGATGCGATTAATCTCACCCCTTGGGTACCTGTAACCGACGGCGCGACTAATGACGCAACGGGTGCTGCGAATAGTGACAATGCTAGCGCTAGGTCTAAGGTTGTGACCGAGCCAGATTTAAGTGGTCTTAACAATATCGATGTTAAAACCAGTGTCAGTATCGCGGGCTTAACCTTAGATAAGTTCACGACTGGTGCATGGCAGTTAGAGGCACATATTAATAAGGGCGTGGCGGATTTAACGTCGCTTACCGCGCAATTATATCAAGGTCAATTTAGTATGAATGCTAGTATTGATGGCCGAGAGTCTGTGCCAAGTTATCGCTTTTCTCAGCAATTAACTGGCGTACAAATTCGGCCGTTATTAACCGAGTTGGCTGATATTGATTTATTAGCGGGCGCGACAGCCTTTGAAGTATCTGGCCATGGCCGCAGTTTAATTCCAGATAATTTAAAGAAAAATCTGCAAGCTAAAGGTAAGTTTGAATTTACTGATGGCTCACTTTATGGCGTTAACATTCCGCACATGATCCGTGAAGCGCAGGCGGCACTTAAAGGCGATTTGCAAACCCAAGAGGCTGAAAAGAAAACCGACTTTTCGAGCTTAGCGGGCAGCTTTACCTTAGCTAATGGCATAGCCAATAATCCAGATTTACTGTTGCAGTCGCCACTTATTCGCGTAAGCGGCCAAGGCGATGCCAATATCATTAATGAAAGTTTGCATTATCAGTTAACCACTAAAGTGGTTAGCAGCCTCAAAGGACAGGGCAGCAATGATGAGCTCTCGGGTATCAGTATTCCATTACTTATTACCGGCACCTTTACTGAGCCTAAATTTGCTTTAGATACTAAGGCGTTATTAAACAATAAAGTGAAAGATGAAGTAAAAAAGGTTGAAGATAAGCTTAAAAATAAGTTACTCGATAAACTTGGAGTCTTTTAATGAAAACTGGGTTAGCGGTAATGATTAACGTAGCTGGAGTCGCCGCGATAGCTATGAGCATCAATGCGTGTGCTGGCATCCATCCTGCCTCTTCTGAGCATCACTTGGGGGGGCATCAAGGCAGTCGCTTACAAGATGAGGCAAGTATGAACTTAGGTGTTTTGCAGGGGGCGTTAACTCAAGAGGCAGATACTTGGGTGCTGACAGTCACGAATCCTACCGCAAGCCCAGTGTATTTGAGTTTTAATTCGGGGCAAAATGGTGATTTGGCCTTAGTGGCGGCCAATAGCCAAGTGCTGTGGCGCTGGTCAGAAAGCTATATGTTTACCCAAGCGATGCGTGAATCAACGGTTGCCGCAGGTGGTGTGCGCGAAGTTAAGTTTACTGTGCCCGCTGAGGTGTTAGCTAAGGCAAAACCTGGAATGCAGTGGCAAGCAAGTTTTAATGGCCGCTTAGTCACGACAGGTGATGCTGCTATGACGGTGACTCGGGTAAAGATTGAATAGTTGCAGTCAGTAATCAATTACACGGTTTAAAAAGATTAACAACACCAACAAAAACGGGGCCAGAGGCCCCGTTTTTTTAGTACTGTATCTGTGACATCCCAATAGGATTAGACACTCATCTTAGTCACATCAACATGTAGCTTTAGCATTTGACCAGGTTGCAGATACTTCTTATTCTGCAAATTATTCCAACGAGTCAGCTCGCTCACAGTAACGTTGAATTTACTGGCAATTTTAGCCAGTGAATCACCGCTTTTTACTTTGTAATTTACTGTGCGCATCACAGCGCTATCGCTTTGCTGCTGGCTTACCTTGTTGGTCCAAATCACTAACTTTTTACCTGGACGTAAGGCATCTTTCGGTGCCATGCCATTCCAACTTGCCAGTTTAGCGACGCTAGTGTTGTGCTTGTTGGCGATTTTCCAAAAAGAATCACCGGCTTTGACTGTATATTCTTGCTTATAGTTCGCGCGTTTTGTCGATTGCTTCGACTTTAACCGCTGATCGGCTGAGAATGAATACAGTTCAGGCGATTTAGCCGCCACAGGTAACAACAAATGGCGACCATCGACTATGCTGTTGCCTTTGATATTGTTTACTGAGCGAATAACATCAACGCTAGTGTGATACTTTTTGGCAATCATGCCTAAACTATCACCGGCCTTAATTTTATAACGTAACCAATTTAGGCGTTCAGTCGACTCAGTGTCATTTAATGCCAGTTTAAAGGCATCAGACTTTTCCACTGGGATCACTAAAGTATGTGGACCATCGGGCGCCGTTGCCCAGCGGTTATAGCCAGGGTTTAACTTGTGCAGCTCGCTAATTGACATATCGGCCAAGTCGGCGGCAAACGCTAAATCAATTTGACTACCTACATCAATCACTTCAAGCACAGGTTCATTAGCAATCGGTGTTAATTTAATGCCATATTTGTCAGCATTTTTAATCACATCGGCTAATGCGAGTAACTGCGGCACATAACGCTCAGTTTCTCGCGGTAAACTCAGCGAGAAAAAGTCAGTCGATTGGCCTTTAGCGCGATTACGCTTAACGGCATTGAGTACGCGACCTTCACCTGTGTTGTATGCAGCAATGGCATATAACCAGTTGTTATGAGTCTTACCATGAAGATACTCAAGCATATCTAAGGCTGCGGTAGTGGCCGCTGGCACGTCACGACGACCGTCATACCACCAATTCATTGACAAGCCAAAATGCTTAGCCATAGGTGAGGTAAACTGCCACAAACCTGAGGCTGCGCCATGGGAGTAGGCGAAAGGATCAAATGCACTTTCGACAATTGGCAGTAACGCCAATTCCATGGGTAAATTTCTTTGTTCTAATTGTTCAACAATCATGAACATAAATGGACTGGCACGCTCTGAGATTGTAGCTAAATGCTCAGGATGTTTGATATACCAATCGCGATATTGATTCACCAGTTTTTCATCTGGGATCGGAAAGTCAAGTTGCTCACGCACTCGTTGCCATACATCCGTTATAACAACCGGTTCTGGCGTGGTTTCTTCGATAATTTCTTCTGGCGTAACTGGTGCTCTAGTGACTTTCGCCTGTGGCAGCTCAGCTTCTGTGTTGTCGAATGATTGACAGCCAGTGAGCAGGGCAATTCCCACTACTAACATAATTTTTGATAGGCGCATGTACAGGAGCTTTCCTCTAATCTACTACTTTTCAATAAGTTAAGTGTTTCTTCTGTGTTTCCTTGTTACTGAAGAGGGGGGCATAGTATAGTAATTTTTAGAACTTGTCTTTCCATTGGCGTAAAAGGGCAAAGTAGCTCACATTTTCACCAGATACTTGTGTTTGGTATGTGAGAATTGTTTGTTGAATGTTGGTTTTGTGACAGCGCAAAAATGGATTGATAGCCTTCTCTCTGGCTATCGTGCTGGGTAAAGTAATGCGTCCTGCGTCTCTTTGAGCAATAACCCATTGCTGATAATCAATTAATTCTTGGTTATCAGGCTCAACCGCCATAGCAAATTTAAGATTAGCTAAGGTATATTCATGGGCGCAGCACACTAAGGTATCATCAGGTAAGGCCTGAAGTTGGCTAAGAGATTGCACCATTTGCTCGGCGGTGCCTTCAAATAAACGTCCACAGCCACCGCTAAAAAGTGTGTCACCACAAAATAGAAATGGCGCAAAATAGTAGGCTAGGTGGTCTAAGGTGTGACCCGGAATGGCAAAAACTGTCACATCACCAAGCCCAGCTAATGCATAAATACCTGCTGTGATGGGATGCGTCACACTGGCAACACTAGGGCTTGGGCCATAAACAGGAATATCGCCATAATATTCCAGTAAGGCGTCAATACCGCCGGTATGATCCCAATGATGATGAGTGATTAAAATGCCGTGCAGCACTTGGCCAGCTTGTGAGAGTTGCTCAATGACTTCAGTGGCTGTGCTTGGGTCAACCACATAATTGAGTTGTTCACTTGAGTTATGTAGCCACCAAATGTAATTATCTGAGAGTGCAGCAATGGGGGTAAGCGTTAGCATAATGGGTATTCCTCAAAAAAGGTGTCGCCAATATGCCACAACTAACGGCTTAACAGCAAAGTACAGCAACCACGGCAAGCACGGATTAAGGTACTTACCAATAAGACAACAAGGATAAGGTTAGTATTATGATTTTTAAGAGGTCTACCTGTGACAGCTGATAATCATCATCCCTTTAGTTGGCGCGATTTCAGCCATGGTGACGTGTTGGCGCAGCACATTAATAGTGCGCTTAGCCCTTGGTGGCCAAAAGTATTTGGTTATCACTTGCTCAAACTTGGTCATTTAGCGCGAGACTTAGATAGCTCAAGCTGTCGCATCAATCATCAAATTACCTTAGCTGGCGAACCTGGTTGCGGCGTGATTGCCAGTTGCAGTGACTTACCCTTTAAAGCTGCTACTATTGATGCTGCAATTTTGCCGTGTTTACTTGAGTTTGAAACTAATCCATACCGCATTTTGCGTGAAGTCGATAGGGTACTCATCAGTGGCGGCTATTTATTCATCATAGGGTTTAACCCTTTAAGCCCCTTGTTTTTAGGTAAAATGCTGCCTAAATATCAAAGAGATTTCCCTTGGTGCGGCCATTTTTATTTACCGTCGCGGGTAAAAGACTGGCTGCATTTATTAGGCTATCAATTAGTCGCCGATGAAAGGCGTTTATATCACCCATTAATCGGTCCACTAAAAGAGTATTCCTTCTGGCAAGACTCTCTTAAATCATGGTTACCTGGCGCTGGCAGTATTTATGTATTAGTGGCGCGTAAAATCGACTCACCGTTAACGCCCATTCGTAACAAACAAAAAGTAAAACGCCGCCAATGGAGCGCCGCGACCACAGCTAGCCGTTTGCCGCGGCAAAAAGAATAAAAAAGTAATAACAACATAGCCAAAACTGCGCGATATCAATGAGGATATAAAGCAGTAATCCCAAGGAGCTTGAGTGAAAATTAGTTTGAAACAGTTGGCCGTTTTTGTGGCTGTCGCGCGCAGTGGTCAAGTGGCTCGCGCCGCGCAGCAACTATGCTTATCGGCGCCTGCGACGTCTATGTCATTGGCCGAGCTTGAACGTCAATTAACTTGCCAACTGTTTATCCGTAAAGGCAACCGTTTACAGCTCAATGCCAGAGGCGAGCAATTATTACCCCAAGCCATAGATATTTTAGATAGAGTTGATGAAATCGAGCAAAGCTTTGATCCTGATGCAAATTTGCTCTCGGGTAACCTTAGACTGAGTGCCAGTTCCACCTTAGGTAATTACTTATTGGCGGGAGCCAGCGTAAAGTTTCAATTGCAGCATCCGCAAGTGCATTGCCAATTACACATAGGTAACACCCAACAAGTGATCGATGCCGTTTTGGAAGGTCACAGCGAAATGGGGTTTATCGAAGGGCATTGCCCAGATAGACGCTTACATGTGAGTCAATGGCAGCAAGATGAGTTAGTGGTATTTTGCGCGCCTAATCATCCTTTTGCTAATACTGACGTCAGCGCTGCGTCATTAGCCGCAGAAGTGTGGGTGCTGCGCGAATCAGGCTCAGGTACGCGCGAAGTGTTTGTCAATAACATGCTGGAAAAGGGCGTGCAGCCGCAATTATCATTTAGCTTTAATACCGCAGATGCCATTAAACAAGCCGTAAAACAAGGCGGTGGCCTTGGGGTGTTATCAGGCTTAATCGTTAATGATGATATTAATGCTGGTCTATTAGCGCGGGTGCGTATTAGCGATATGAACCTTAAACGCTCTTTTTATCGGATTCATCATAAAAGCCGTAAAATGACCGGCCTTGCCAGCCAATTCGACGCTTTTTGCCAGCAGCAGTGGCAAATACACTAAATAGTCATTATTCACGCTGACGGCGCCGCGGGTTTTAGCGGGTTGTATTAGTTCAGCTCTGAGCGCTGCAAATAATCATCAAGGTTTTTGGGTTGACTAAGCGTCAGTATTTTTAAGATAGGAAATATTCATATGAAAGTGGTATGTGAAACCGAGCGGTTGATTATTAGACAGTTTGAATTGAGTGATACAGAGTTTATTATTCAATTACTCAATGAAGAGTCCTTTATTCGTTTTATTGCGGACAAAAAAGTACGTACTGCGGATGATGCCATTAACTATCTAAAACATGGCCCGATGGCGAGTTATGATAAACATGGGTTTGGGCTTAATTTAGTTACTCTAAGCAGTGATAACACTCCCATAGGTATGTGCGGGGTATTAAAAAGAGACGAACTAGCATATCCAGATTTAGGTTATGCGTTTTTGACACAATTTTGTGGTAACGGTTATGCGAGTGAAGCTGCTGAAAAAACCTTAACCGTCACTATGAAAACTTGCGCATTAGCGACAGTTTTAGCTGTCACCCTTCCAGATAATATCCGCTCTAACCATCTGCTCAAAAAAATAGGTTTCGGTTTTAAACACACAATGGAACTCTATGGGGCGCAAAACAACCTTTACCAATATCTCGCTTGATTAGCCAAAGGTTCGAAAGGGCTTAACTCGTGATTTTTCAGTTTCATTGAGCCTTACTTCTTACGCTTTGTACTGGTCAATTAAAACTGACCAGTACATGCCGCACTGGTATGGTCTAACCATTCAGAATGTACAGGTACACAAATACGAAACGCGTTAAAAGCAACGGCAATGGATGCCGGAGCCATCGGCAAAGATAACTATTTTGGATACGGTATTGTCAACGCGCAGCTAGCAGATGTTTACCTCACCACTAATGGGTGCTCAGGTAAATAATCATTTAAAGACTCAAACGTTAGATAACAAAAAAGGAGCCTTAGGGCTCCTTTTTATTGTACTTTCTTAATGGCTAGTAATAGCGCTTAGAAAGTGGCGCTGCGCGGCGCACGTGGGAATGGGATAACATCACGGATGTTAGATACGCCAGTCACGTAAGACACTAAACGCTCAAAGCCTAAACCGAAACCTGCGTGTGGCACTGTGCCATAACGACGCAGGTCACGATACCACCAGTAATCTTCTTGTGATAAATCCATTTCGGCTAAACGCATGTCCAGCACGTCAAGACGCTCTTCACGCTGTGAACCACCGATGATTTCACCGATACCAGGGGCTAATACGTCCATAGCGGCAACGGTTTTACCGTCATCGTTTAAGCGCATGTAGAAGGCTTTAATGTCTTTTGGATAGTTTTTCACTACCACAGGGGCTTTAAAGTGTTCTTCAGCTAAGTAACGCTCATGCTCAGACTGTAAATCGATACCCCAAGTCACTGGATAATCGAACTTCTTACCACAGTTCTCAAGAATGGTTACCGCATCGGTATAGTCAACTTGTGCAAAGTCGCTGCTCACGAAAGACTCTAAACGCTCAATCACTGTCTTGTCGACACGTTGGGCGAAGAACTCTAAATCGTCACGTCGCTCAGCTAATACGGCATTGAATGCGTACTTAAGCATAGCTTCAGCAAGACCGGCAACATCATCTAAGGTCGCGAAAGCAACTTCAGGTTCAACCATCCAGAACTCAGCCAAGTGACGGCTAGTGTTAGAGTTTTCTGCGCGGAAAGTCGGGCCAAAGGTGTAAACCTTAGATAAGGCACACGCATAAGTTTCAGCGTTCAACTGGCCAGAAACAGTTAAGAAAGCTTCTTTACCGAAGAAATCTTGGTCATAATCTACTTTACCCGCATCAGTGCGAGGTAAGTTTTCCATATCTAAGGTCGATACGCGGAACATCTCACCAGCACCTTCACAATCAGAGGCAGTAATCAGCGGGGTAGATACCCAAATGAAGCCTTGCTCGTGATAGAAACGGTGAATGGCTTGAGATAAGCAGTTACGAACGCGCGCAACAGCACCAATTAAGTTAGTGCGTGGGCGTAAATGGGCTAATTCACGTAAGTACTCGATTGAGTGACGCTTTGCTGCCATTGGGTAAGTATCTGGATCATCTACCCAACCAGTGACATTAACGTCAGTCACTTGCAATTCATAAGCTTGGCCAGCGCCTGGAGATTCAACCACTTCGCCTGTCATTACTACAGAACAACCTGCAGTCAATTTCAGCACTTGGTCTTGATAATTCTCTAAGCTATTTGGCACTACACCTTGAATGGCATCAAAACAGGAACCGTCATAGACGGCCAGAAAAGAAATTCCGGCTTTGGAATCACGGCGAGTACGCACCCAGCCACGAACTGTGACTTGCGAACCGACAGCAAATTCCCCTTTAAATACAGAAGCGACAGATGCAATGCTCATTGTTGCTTAGTTCTCCAACGAAAAGACGTTATTAACAATTTTGGACGCTTATATTACCTTGATACAGGGTTTTCTCAAGGGTAAAAAGCCCTGCAGCCGACAAATAGCGTGATATTGGTAGAAATTTAGACGCTTAGTCACTGCGCTGGCAAATTTTAGGGATGGCTTAACGTAACGTATACTGACGACCCCTAATTTTGACTCGCGGTAACGACGCCTTGATAAGGCACTTTTAGCTAATCAAGGTTACTTAACCAATAGAGCTAGTTAGAAATAGAGTTACTGCGCCGCATCAGCTAACTGTAGGGCCAATTGATCTATCATGGCGGCGGTCGCGCCCCAAATAAATTTATCTTGATAGGGGATAAACCCCACAGTCATGTCTTGGCCTTGGCGGCGAAACTTGGCAGTATGCCTGTGCTGGGCTTGCATTAAATGCTGCCATGGCACAGAGAAGCATTCAGCCACTTCATTGTTATCAAGTGTTGGCGTAAAAGCGCCATGAATAATGGCAACCACAGGGGTGATACTAAAACCACTTAAGGTATGGTTGCTGTGCAAGCAGCCTAATACTTCAATTTGCTCGGTGTGGATGCCAATTTCTTCTTGGGTTTCGCGCAGCGCCGTCGTAATTAAATCGGCGTCGCGCCCTTCATGTTTGCCCCCTGGAAAGCTAATTTGGCCTGGGTGAGCATTAAGATGGGCTGCGCGGCGGGTTAACAGTAACTGCGTGCCGGATCTCGTTTGAAAAAAGGGCATTAATACCGCCGCTTGCACTAATTTTTTGGGCGGGGCAAGCATAGGCAACACGCGTGCAGCAGTCACTGATTGCAGTAAAAAGCGCATTTTTAGTTCAGCTAGCTGCATGTATCATCCTTTATTGTCAGTTACTTCAATGCCATAGATTGAGGCCATAATTCAGAGCCATTGCTTGCTGTAAGCGCTTGGCCGCGTGAGTCCGTTGCCTTTCACGAGCTCAGCAAGGCCAGGCCTTAGGCATATCGCCAAGTAATGGCAATATTTTACTTACCTTATCAAAGCTTTCTTGATACTCGTTAGCCGCTTTTGAGTCTGCCACTATGCCGCCGCCCGCCCAGCAATATAACTGACTATTTTCGGCGAGCAAGGTGCGAATACAAATGCTGCTATCCATCTTGTTATCTTGGCTGATATAGACAATCGATCCGCAATAAATGCTGCGCCGCGAAGGCTCGAGTTGCTCAATAATGGCCATAGCGCGAATTTTGGGGGCGCCAGTAATCGAGCCACCAGGAAAACATGCTTTTAATAAATCTGCGGCCAGATAATTAGGGGCTAATTCACCGGTCACTGTGCTCACTAAATGATGCACGGCTGGAAAGCTTTCAATATCAAACAGTTTTGGCACTCGCACGCTACCTGCGCTGGCAACTTTTCCTATGTCATTACGCAGTAAGTCGACAATCATTAAGTTTTCAGCGCGATCTTTTTCTGAATTGGCTAAACGGGTAGCGTTGGCGCTATCTTGCTGCGGGTCGCTATGGCGCGGCAAGGTGCCTTTAATCGGCTTAGTTTCCACTAATCCGTGTTGCAAACGAATAAAACGCTCAGGGGATATGGATAAAATGGCTTGCTCAGGTAAGCGGATAAAGGCCGAAAACGGCGCTTGGTTAGCAGCGCGCAGGCGTAAATAAGCACTCCACTCATCGCCTTGATACGGGGCACTAAAGCGCTGAGTTAAGTTAATCTGATAACAATCGCCGCTATGTAAATAGGCTTGAATTTGCTCGAATTTAGCCGTGTATTCGCTTAGTGTCATTTGCGCTGCCCAAGGCGCCGTGAGCTTGAAAGGCGCTGCGAGCGCATCAGTCGAACAATCGCTTGTTAAACGCGCTTGCAGCCAAGTCAGTGTGGCTTGTAAGGCATCATGACCAAAGGCATGCACTAAGCTCCAGCGTGAATTTTGATTATCAAAAACAAGTGCCGCGGGATACACGCCTATGGCCATAGTCGGTAAGTGAATATCAGCAGCAGCAATGCAAGGGATAGTCTCAACTTCGCGGCCTAAATCATAACTTAAGGTGCCCATTAAGCCGCCACTAAAAGGTAAGTGCGATGGCTGCGCTTCTTGGAAAAAGCGCGCTTGCACGATCTTTAACGCTGCAAACGGATCTTGGCTAATAAACTCAGGCTCGCTAATGGGAGTATTACACTTGGAATTTGGTTGCGAACTATTAACTGCCAGCGGTGAATTATGTTCACGTAAATAACAGCCATCCGCTTGCTGCTGCAAAGTGGCAATAGGCTCGAAGCAGATAATGTCGAAGCGTGCATCTATGTGTTTGGCGTTAGCGCTATCAAGCAATATGGCCCAAGGTAAGTGCTGCAACTGTGAAAATATTTCAGCACTGGTCAATTGCCAGTCTAATGCGAGTGTTGCTGGCGATACTTGACGGTTAGCAAACATGTAAACACCTTATGTATATTGTGATCTAGTCGTGAAACCTAACTGCGGGTATTATAAGCCGAGGAATAATTATAATGACATAGTTAACCTGTGACGGGTTAACCTAGATGGAGCGCGAGATGACCCTAATAAAGCAAGCAGACTTTATCGATAGCATTGCTGATGCCCTGCAATACATTTCTTATTACCATCCGAAAGATTTTATCGATGCTATGAACTTGGCTTATGAGCGCGAGCAAAGCGCTGCCGCTAAGGATGCCATGGCGCAAATTCTCATTAACTCCCGCATGTCTGCCGAAGGTAAACGCCCCTTATGCCAAGACACTGGCATAGTCACGACTTTTGTTAAAATCGGTATGGACGTCAAATGGGACAAGACGGATATGACGGTGCAGCAAATGGTCGACGAAGGCGTGCGCCGCGCTTATAACAATCTTGATAATCCACTGCGGGCATCGATAGTGTCAGATCCTGCCGGCGCGCGGGTCAATACCAAAGACAATACCCCATCAGTGGTGCATCTTGAATCTGTCCTTGGTCATCATATTGAAGTCATGATTGCTGCTAAAGGCGGCGGCAGTGAAAACAAAGCTAAGATGGCCATGCTTAATCCCTCCGATGATATCGCTGCTTGGGTTGAAAAAACGCTGCCAACTATGGGCGCTGGTTGGTGTCCGCCAGGTATGCTTGGCATAGGTATAGGTGGCACGGCAGAGAAAGCTGCGGTACTAGCCAAAGAAGCATTAATGGAAAGCGTGGATATTCATGAGTTACAAGCGCGCGGCGCCGTGACGACCGAAGAAAAACTGCGCCTAGATATTTTTACCCGTGCCAATAACTTAGGCATAGGCGCGCAGGGCCTTGGCGGCTTAACTACTGTGCTTGATGTCAAAATTAAATCGGCGCCAACCCATGCCGCATCAAAACCTGTGGTAATGATCCCCAATTGCGCCGCCACAAGGCATGTGCATTTTCATCTTGATGGCTCAGGACCTGCCACGCTAACGCCGCCATCATTAGCTGATTGGCCGCAAATTACTTGGGAAGTCGGGGAAAATGTTCGCCGCGTCAATCTTAATAGTTTGACTCAAGCCGAGATGGAGCAGTGGCGCAGCGGCGATACCTTATTGCTAAGCGGTAAAATGCTAACCGGACGAGACGCTGCCCATAAACGTATTCAAGGGTTAATTGAATCTGGCCAAGCTTTGCCTGATGGCGTTGATTTTCATGGTAAGTTTATTTATTACGTTGGCCCAGTTGATCCTGTGCGTGATGAGGTGGTGGGACCTGCTGGCCCAACAACTGCGACGCGCATGGATAAATTTACCGACATGATGTTAGATAAAACCGGTTTGATGGGCATGATAGGTAAGGCTGAGCGCGGACCTGCGACTGTGGCTTCCATTAAAGCTCATAAAGCCGTGTATTTAATGGCTGTGGGAGGCGCCGCATATTTAGTTTCTAAAGCGATTAAACATGCGCGCGTGGTGGCCTTTGCCGATCTCGGCATGGAAGCTATCTATGAGTTTGATGTCACCGATATGCCAGTCACAGTCGCTGTAGATTCGTTAGGGGTGAATGTTCATGACACAGGGCCTGCCCAGTGGAAAGTGAACCTTGGCGCTAATAAGTCTTAATGCCAATTAATTTATTCAATTGGTTAGCTATTTGAACTTGAGCAATCTTAGTCACGCGCTTAGCTAACTTTGCGACGTACAAGCAAGTAACAACTGTGCTTGCTTGTACGCAGTAAAGCTTAAGCGCGGTAATCACTTAAATAAGAAGAACAAATGAAATATTCGAAATTATTATTGGCCTTAACCTTGGCCAGTAGTGCGCAGCTGGCTCACAGTAGCAGTTTGAAGCCATTTAGTGTGCAAGACTTAGTTAAGTTGAATAAACAGCATTCAGTGGCGGTGGCAAGTGATGGTAGTCGCTTGGTGTATGGCTTAAATGTGATGGATGCTAACGGTGACCGAGAGTCTGATTTGTATTTGGTGGACGTCACTAAACCTGATGCGCCAGCCATTCAATTAACCGCCACTAAAGGCACAGAACATTCAGTGGCATTCGCCCCAGATAATCAATCAATTTACTTCTTGGCCAATCGCAATGGCACCAGTCAGTTATTTAGGCTGTCACTGCAAGGCGGTGAAGCTCAGCCTGTGTCACAACTGCCGTTAGATATTGATGGTTTTCAATTAGATAACTCTGGCAATCAAGTGGCCCTGCAAATTCGGGTTTTTCCTGAGTGTAAGACCTTAACCTGCTCGAAAGACAAGTTTACGGCTCAGGCTGATAAGCCAAACGCGGGGCGAGAATACACTCAGCTAATGGTGCGCCATTGGGATACTTGGCATGATCATGCCCGTAACCATTTGTTTGTGGCGCCATTAACGGCTGCAGGTCTTGGTGAATTAGTGGATGTGACGGCAGGGCTTGATACTGAAGCGCCGCCAAAGCCATTTTCAGGCATGGAAGAAGTGACCTTTACGCCCGACGATAAATCCTTAGTGTATACCGCTAAAGCGCCAAGTAAAGATCAAGCGTGGACGACAAATTATGATTTATGGCAAGTGCCTGTGACTGGTGGCACAGCTAAAAACCTCACCGCTGATAATATGGCTTGGGATGCCCATGCAACTTATTCCCCTGACGGCCGTTATCTTGCTTATTTAGCCATGAGTAAACCGGGTTTTGAAGCGGACCGTTATCGCATTATGTTGCTTGATTCAGTGACAGGTGAGAAAAAAGAAGTGGCGCCGCTGTGGGATAGAAGCCCTGATTCGTTAATGTTTTCTAAAGACGGTAAAAGCTTATATGTAACGGCGCAAGATTTAGGTCAGGTCGGCATTTTTGAAGTGAATACCCAATTTGGGGATGTTAAACCTTTGCATAGTGAAGGGAGCAGTAGCCTAGTGGCACTAACCCCAGAAACTATAGTGTTTAGTCGCAGTAGCTTAGTTGAACCGGGCGACATTTATTCATTAGATTTAGGCACTAATCAAGTGTCACGCATTACCGCTGTGAATAAAGATAAGCTTGCCAGCCTCAAATTTGGTGAATTTGAGCAGTTCAATTTTAAAGGTTGGAATAACGAAATTGTTTATGGTTACTGGTTAAAACCTGCCAGTTTTGAGGCAGGAAAACAGTATCCCATCGCTTATTTAGTCCATGGCGGCCCACAAGGCTCCTTTGGTAATAGCTTTAGCCATCGCTGGAACCCACAAGTATGGGCGGGTGCCGGTTATGGCGTAGTGATGGTCGATTTTCATGGTTCAACCGGTTATGGCCAAGCGTTTACCGATTCCATTAGTCAAGATTGGGGCGGTAAGCCACTGGAAGATTTGCAAAAAGGTCTAGAGAGCGTCGCCCAGCAGCAATCTTGGTTAGACAAAAATAATGCCTGCGCTTTAGGTGGCAGTTATGGCGGCTATATGATGAACTGGATCCAAGGTAACTGGCCTAATGGCTTTAAGTGTTTAGTGAATCACGCTGGCTTATTTGACATGCGCTCTATGTATCATGTTACTGAAGAATTATGGTTTCCTGAGTATGAATTTGGTGGCCCTTACGAGCAAAACAAGGCGCTGTATGAGAAGTTTAACCCAGTCAATCATCTCAAAAATTGGAAAACCCCTATGCTGGTTATCCATGGTGAGAAAGACTTCAGGGTACCTTATGATCAAGGCTTAGCGGCGTTTACTTATATGCAGCGCAATAATATTCCATCCAAATTACTCATGTATCCAAGCGAAAATCATTGGATTTTATCGCCGGAAAATCTGGAACAATGGTATGGCAATGTGCTTGGCTGGTTAAATACCTACACAGCTAAATAATCCTAAAGGCCTGCATTAGCAGGCCTTTTTATCTATGGGAGAGTTCTCTATGTATTTTCCTTTTAAGGGCGCAGTGACTACGGAAATCTTAATGCCATCAACAACAATTACCTTGGCTTATGCTAATGAAGCGCGTGATGGTGCGGCAATTTTAGCGCTGATGAATCACGCCATTATTAATACCACAGCGCTCTATGACTTAGCGCCAAGAGATGATGCTTGGTTAAGTGCTTGGTTTATTACTAAACGTAGCCAGCAGCAACCCATAGTCGTCGCCTTGGCAGCATCGCAGCTCCTAGGTTTTGGCTCTTATGGCCATTTTCGTGCCTATGCCGCCAATCGCTTTACCGTGGAGCATAGCTTGTATGTTGATGCGGAACATCAAGGACAGGGCGTTGGCCGTTTATTGCTGCAAGCCTTAATTACTGAAGCTAAAACCGCGGGCATGCATACCATGATAGCGGCTATTGATAGCGACAATCTTGCTAGTATCGGTTTACATCAAGGGCAAGGGTTTAGCTCGGCGGGTGAGCTTAACCAAGTGGCTTTTAAGTTTGATCGATGGCTTAACTTAAGCTTGCTGCAAAAAATGCTAAAAGAGGATGTGCCTCGTGAGTAATGATTTAAATGATAAGAGCGCAAGCATTCATTAAAGCCCTTGTTATATAAGTGATGTTTCATCGGCATTGTCATCAGCAAATGCAATGGGTTGGCTATACTAATCATATTAATAAAATAATCAGGTTAGAGTACCAATGAAATTGTCCACGGATGAGCAGTTAATAGATATCAACCAAGCATTACTTACGCTGGTGGCTGATAATTCCGACATGATTATTTTTGTTAAAGATATGGCGCGGCGCTATGTCTATATCAATCGTCTTGGCCGCGAGTATCTTAAGATTGCAGCGGATGCGCAGTTAGGCTTTGGCGATGAAGATATTATCCACTCAAGCTGCCTTAAAACTATCTCGGCTCATGATGACCGCGTGCTAGCACTCGGTGAAGATCTTGAGCAAATGGAAAGCATTCAAAGTCTTAATGATCATGTGACCCATCATTTTTCCGTAAAAAAGAAAGCCATTATTAATAATCACAATGTGGTGATTGGCATTATGGGCTTTGCTACCGATGTTACTGATATGCAAACCCATCAATTAGAACTGCAGCACATGGTGATGACAGACTCACTCACAGGCTTAGTCAATCGGCGTTACTTTATGAATGCCTTAGAGCGGGAATGCGCGCGCAGTAAACGCCAAGCTATGCCCTTTGTCTTGTGCGTATTGGACGTTGATAACTTTAAGAGGATTAATGATATCTATGGTCATGCGGCCGGTGACAAGGTGTTAGTGGTGTTATCTGAGTTATTAAAGTCGGCGCTTAGGCAAGAAGATACCATCGCAAGGCTGGGCGGGGAGGAGTTTGGTTTGTTGCTGCCTAATACTAAGGTGTTGTTAGCCAGTCAATTAATTAAACGCTTACTGGCGGAGCTGCGAAAATTTAGAATTCAGATAAGCGATTCTGTGGATATAGGTATTACGGTAAGCGTTGGTATTACTCAATGGGAAGATACCGACGTCCATTTTGAATCTTGCTTACATAAGGCCGATCAGCTTATGTATGAAGCTAAAGAGCACGGCAAGAATCGTTTTAGAAGCTAGTTGGCTCGATGGCAAGTTGCTCAGAACTCGTTTATCAGCCTAATTAAGCGCTATGATTAATCTCTCTAGTTAATGGTGAGGTATCACTGTTAATCACTAGATGAAGGCACGTGCTTAAGCATCAACAATTGATATTTTTACAAAGTGTGAGCTATCACAATAAATCGCTATTCAGTGTCTAACCTCATTAAGGTAGAGTAGCCGCCTTATTAGCCATCGCCAATTGACGGCTGCCTATCGTCAAAGGAAACACTCGTGGATATCACTCTTTATGTTAAATTTTTTCTTGGCTTAGTGGCCATTATTAACCCTGTGGGGTTATTACCTGTCTTTGTGAGTTTAACAAGTCATCAGAACAATGTGGATCGCAAGCATACGGCTAAAGTTGCTAACTTTGCGGTGGTCGTGATTCTGCTAGTGACCATAGTGGCTGGCCAACATATTTTGAACATGTTTAGTATCAGTTTATCGGCATTTAGAATTGCAGGTGGCAGCCTGATTGCCATCATAGCTATGTCTATGCTTCAAGGTAAGCTTGGTGAAGTTAAACGCAACCAAGAAGAAGATAGAGAATCTTCGGCGATGGAATCCGTTGCGGTTGTGCCTTTAGCCTTGCCATTAATGGCAGGCCCTGGCGCCATTAGTTCTGTGATAGTGTTTGCCGCTGAGCACAATACTTTAATGAATGTACTCGGCATGTTTGTGACTGTGATTATCTTTGGCTTACTGAGCTATTTACTCTTTAGCTTGGCCTCGATTATTTATCGGATTTTGGGTAAAACCGGTATTAACGTCATCACCCGTTTAATGGGTCTATTAATGCTATCTATTGGCATTGAAGTGATCGCGGCAGGCTTTAAGGGCATGTTCCCAAGTTTGTTAGGTTAACAAGCTAAGCAAGCCACTATGCAAAAAAACACAAAAAACGCGCAAGAGGCGCGTTTTTTTATGGGTACCATTTATGCTAATGCATTAATAAAAATTCGAATTATTAATGCATTCACTGTTTCCGTCAGCGTTACTCTGGGCCAAAATCTAGAATATTGCCGGCATACGGGCTAAACAGTTGTTGATAAAGACGTGTGGCAAAATCATCTGTCATGCCGCCAATATAATCGGCAATGACGCGCGTCGAGTTACCATGGTTGGCATCCATTTGCTGATAACGCGCGCGGGTATTGGTAGGTAACAGCCGCATGGGGTCTGATTGAAAGGCTTCAAACAGTTTCATGATCATTTGTTGGCCTTTGTATTCCAGCATTTGCACTTCAGGCTTATGCACCACATTGACAGATACAAAGGTTTTTAAGCAATTAAGTAACAACTCAAACGGTGCCGATAGACAAGCGTTATAGCGTAATAATTCGCACGAAAGCTCTGGGTTGTCATTAATATCAATGGCAGTCACTAAGGCGTTAATTAGTATGCCAATGGCGTTTTTGCGTAAGTGATGAGTATTAGAAAATAAGGCTTTGGTGACACCACTTAACTGTTCACGAATATACTCATCCAGGCTTGAGGCAATCACAGGTTGCACTTGCTCTTGCCACTGCGCTTGATTCACTATCCCCATCACAATGGCATCTTCTAAATCATGGACCGCATAAGCGATATCATCGGCCAGTTCCATAATGCTGCAATCTAAGGATTTATGAACGCTGCGCAGTTGCCCATTAGCTTTAGGACGTAGGGTTTGCAGTAGCTCAATATCTTTACTGGCTAGGGGGGATAGGATCCACTCAAGGATATCAGCATCATCATCATAGAGCGCCTTGTTGGGTAACCAATCGCTGGCTTTAACTTGAGCAAAGGGTTTGATTGACGATGGCTGGGTTAGGCTTGGAATAGCGCTGTTAAGTACTGGGTATTTAAGTACCCCCAGTAAGGTGCGGCGGCACAGATTCATACCATCATCTAAGGTATAAGGCTCAAGCTTAGTTAAAATCCTTAAGGTTTGACCGTTACCTTCAAAACCGCCAAAATCACGCATCATAAAGTTCAGCGCAATTTCGCCGCCATGGCCAAACGGTGGATGGCCAATATCATGGGCCAAACACAGCGCATCAATTAGCGCATCATCCCCTAATAAATGCACTAAATCAGGGCGCTTAGTTCGCAGTAGCGCCGCAATGCCTGTGCCTATTTGTGATACTTCTAACGAGTGGGTCAGGCGAGTGCGGTAAAAGTCATTCATGCCAACCCCCAAAACTTGGGTTTTGGCCTGTAGGCGCCTAAAGGCGGCGCTGTGCAAAATGCGCGCGCGGTCACGCTGATAGGGGCTGCGTTGATCAAAACGTCTTTGTTTATCTTCAACCAAACGCCTTTGTTGCCAGATTTCCATACGCTTCCTATAACATCTGATTAATTTGATCGAGATTGAGCCTAAAGCTTGGAATAAATAACTGAATGAAGTCTTGCACCGCAGGTAAAGCATCTTGAGTCAATCTTTCTTCAAGGCGGCGTTTGGCAGTAAAAAACTCATCATTACCGGCGCGGCTTTCTTCTAAACACTTAAGGTAGGCGCATAAGGTATCTGCTGATTTTACTAAAGCCTTGTATTCAGGCGGTATGTGGCTAGTGACTAATAAAGATTCGAAATCTGGGCGGAGTAACTCCGGCAGCATATTGACTAAATGGGTTTCGGCGATGGCCTCAATCTTTTTATATTCAGCTTCAATATCTTTGTTGAAATACTTAACCGGTGTCGGCAAGTCGCCCGTGAGTACTTCACTGGCATCATGGTAAATGGCGATAGTGGCGGCGCGGTAGGGGTCAAATTGCGCTTGATGGTATTGATTGCTGATCACGGCTAACGCGTGGGCCACCATAGCAACTTGAAGTGAATGCTCTTGCACGTTTTCGGTGCGGACATTGTGCATTAATGGCCAACGCTGAATTAACTTCATTCTGGCCATGTGGGCAAAAAAATGGCTCATAGGTATCCTTATCTAGTCTGTTAACTGCAGAGTATCGCAGCGAGCAGCCAATAGCAAAACAGCGACCGAAGTCGCTGTTTGTTATTGTCGATAATTACCTAAGAAACTACCGAATTCCGTTAGAGCTTTTTGCAAGTCTTCTTTCCAAGGTAAGAAGACTACGCGTAAGTGATCAGGTTCTGGCCAGTTAAATGCTGAGCCATGCACTAAGAGGATTTTGCGATCGCGCAGTAAATCCAACACCAGTTTCTCATCATCCCTGATATTAAACTTTTTAATATCAAGTTTAGGGAAGGCGTATAGGGCGCCTTTAGGCTTTTTACAGCTAACGCCAGGAATGCTGTTGAGTAAATCAATACACACATCGCGCTGCACGGTTAAGCGGCCACTTGGCAAAATCAGTTCATTGATACTTTGATAGCCACCTAATGCGGTCTGAATGGCGTGCTGATTAGGCACGTTGGCACATAAACGCATGGAGGCAAGCATATCTAAGCCATCAATATAGCTTTGAGCAGCCTTTAAGTTACCAGTTAACATCATCCAACCAATCCGGAAACCGGCGGCGCGATAAGACTTAGATAAGCCATTAAAGGTGACGGTTAAAATATCATCGGACAAACTGGCGGCCGGAATGTGCTTAGCACCGTCATACAAAATTTTGTCGTAAATTTCATCGGCAAATAAAATTAGCTGATGCTGGCGACAAATCTCAATCAATTCCAAAATCATGGCTTCGCTATACACGGCGCCAGTTGGGTTATTGGGATTAATCATGACTAAGGCGCGGGTGCGCGGGCTAATTTTGGCCTTTATATCGTCTAAACAAGGAAACCAATCGGCTTCTTCGTCACAGCGATAATGCACGGCTTTACCGCCAGCTAAATTGGCCGCCGCTGTCCATAACGGATAATCAGGCGCTGGAATTAATACTTCATCATCGGTATTCAGCAGGCCTTGCATGGCCATGACGATAAGTTCCGACACGCCATTACCAATATAGATATCTTCGATATCGACCCCACGAATACCTTGAGCTTGATAATGCTGCACAATCGCTTTACGGGCGCTAAATAATCCTTTTGACTCACAATAGCCTTGGGCGCTCGGTAAGTTTAAGATCACGTCACGGACGATTTCTTCTGGCGCCTCAAATCCGAACGGGGCAGGGTTACCAATATTGAGTTTTAGAATGCGATGGCCTTCTTCTTCAAGCCGTCTTGCTTCTTTATGAACTGGGCCACGAATATCGTAGCAAACCGTATCTAATTTGTTGGATTTGATGATTGGACGCATGGTTACCTCGCCGCATGCCAGATTTAATTATAATTTCAGCACATTAACTAAATTCTTAGGCTGTTGAAAGTGTTTTTTGATTATTTATGCGGTTTTATGTGGTGCTGTTAGTAAAATATTCTGCTGCCAGCCATTCGTGCTTAAGGCAAACATTATTATCGACAAAATGTAAAGTAGTTGTTGGTAATGATGGACGAAATACAAAGATATATTATTAAGTCGCTGACCAATTAATAAGCAGCTTTGCCGTTGGTTGAGTTGACTGAATCATATTTGGCCGAATATAAATTAACCTCTGTGGAGTTGTTTATAAATAGCACAGCGTTAAAGTGCGATCTATCTCACAATCAGCTAGTGGCGCTTTATATTCAGCAGGCATTATATTTAAAATATTATCAGCAATTATTAATTAAATATTGACTCAATCGTCAATGCGTTTTATTTTCTGCGCGATGTTTTATAAGGCTGACAATTGCAGCATCGGATAATTCTGATCTGAATTAAGCTACGCCCCACTGAAAGCAGAAATAACAGCGATATTACGCTGTATTTTACTCACCTTAGCCTATTTCAGGCGTTTATTTGAGGACCTAAGTGCATGTCTGAAGTGACAGCGTTAAGTCTTATTCCACCCGCGGTGGTTTTAGTGTTAGCCATTTGGCTACGTCGTCCAATTTTAGCTTTAGTTATTGGTACCTTAGTTGGTTTGTCATTAATTGACCCTGCACAGATATTGCCAAGTTTTGCTAAAATTTCACTGAACGTGATGGGCGATGAAACCATAGGTTGGTTAATTTTAGTGTGTGGCGGTTTTGGCGCGCTTATTTCGTTATTGGTGAGAACTGGGGGGGCCATGGCATTTGGCCGAGCAACGCTTAAATTTGCTAAAGGCCCGAAATCCTCATTACTGATGACCTTCGTATTAGGATTAATTATCTTTATTGATGATTATCTCAATGCCTTGACTGTTGGTTCTACCATGAAACGCGTGACTGATAAGTTTAAAATCTCACGCGAGATGTTAGCTTATGTCGTGGATTCAACCGCTGCGCCAATTTGCGTATTAGTGCCGTTATCAACGTGGGCGGTATTCTTTGGTGGTTTACTCGTCGACAATGGTATTGCACCTGAAGGTCAGGCCATTAGTGTCTATATGCAAGCCATCCCTTATATGCTGTATGCCTGGTTTGCTGTGGCTATGGTGTTGCTCGTTATCTTAGGGATAGTACCAGCCTTTGGACCAATGAAAAAAGCCCAACTGGCAGCTGCTCAAGGGCACCCAGCGCTTGCGCAAATGGATCTTGATTCAGTACAAACCTCTGATGAATATGCCATCAAGGCCATGGAAGAAGAGTTTGAAAATGCCGATGCCAAAGGGCAACTGCATAACTTCTTCGTTCCTATTTTGTTGCTGGTGGGCTTTACCGTTTATTTCGGCATTGACGTCTGGATGGGGCTATTAGCCACTTTAGCTGTGACTTTGCCTTATTATGCAGTGCAGCGCCTGATGACGTTAGCTGAAATGATGGAGCAGATGATTGATGGTTTCAAGAGCATGCTGCCAGCCATAAGCACAGTAATTGCTGCATTCATCTTTAAAGATGTCTGCGATCAATTAATGCTGCCGCAATACGTGATTGAAAGCTTAAGCCCGTTTATGACTCCACAATTATTACCGGCCGTAGTATTTATTGCTATGGCGTTATTAGCCTTTGCGACTGGCTCAAGCTGGGGTATTTTTGCGGTATCAATTCCAATCGTGATGCCTTTAGCTCAAGCGGTAGATGCCAATATTCCCTTAGTGATAGGTGCATTATTATCAGCATCATCATTTGGCTCGCAAGCGTGTTTCTATTCAGATTCAACGGTATTAGCCGCTCAAGGTTCAGGTTGTAACCTGGTTAGCCATGGGGTAACTCAATTACCTTATACGCTAATATGTGCCGCATTTGCTTGTATTGGCTTCTTACTATTAGCCTAATACAGATAAGCCCTGCTTAATATAACGGCTCCTAGCGAGCCGTTTTTTTGCTTAAATTTTGTGGTGCTGATTTTTGTATTGGTTGCAATTTGTACAACAATTTTTTTACGATACTAAATTGTACAAAACCAATTGGCTTGAAATTTATGTCAGTGACACTGATGTGACTAAACGGCAAGGTATTAAATTAACCTACTATTTGTATATCTTGAATATAAATTTATATTAATAATTTAACCATGTTTGAATTATCTATCGCTTATTTTTTTATCGCTAAAATAGTGTTCAAGTGAGGAAATGCTATGCGAGGCCTATCTCTGAAGTGCTAATTTAAGGCGCGCAGATTAATATCAGAAGTCTACATGCTGGGTAGCGAGTATTGGAAAATAAGTTCATTGTTTTTGAATACAGCGAGTTAGGGCAATAGTGAATGATGGCAGTTTATATCTCATTCACATTAAGCCATTCAGATTAATTCATTCAGATTAAGCCATTTGAATCTAGCAATTCAAATCTAGCCCCCCAAACTTAGCCATACGAGTGCCATTAGCCTAATGAGATTGCTGAGGTAACGGTATGCGTAGCACGAGGTGGGAATAGGGCGTGATGGCACGAAAAATACAGCCGTCGACAAAAAATTTATAATAAAAAAGCCAGCATAAGCTGGCTTTTAACGATTGACTCGAATTATACGCGTTTTTTGAATTCGCTAGTACGAGTGTCAATTTCAATCATGTCGCCAGTCTTAACGAAATCAGCAACCATGATTTCTAAGTCAGAACCGATGATCTTAGCAGGCTTCATTACCTTGCCAGAAGTATCGCCACGGGCAGAAGGTTCGGTATAACCTACTTCACGGATGATAGTTGTTGGCATTTCAACCGAAATTGCTTTGCCTTCGTAGAAGGTTACAGAGCAAGTTTCTTCCATGCCGTCAACGATGAACTTGGCAGCGTCGCCCATGTTATCAGCTTCAACGTCATACTGGTTGTATTCAGAATCCATGAATACATACATAGGGTCAGCATAGTAAGAGTAAGTACAATCCAGACGTTCTAATACGATAACGTCCATCTTGTCTTCACCTTTGAAGGTGGTCTCGGTGCCTGAATCGATCAGCACGTGCTTTAACTTCATCTTTACGATAGCAGCGTTACGGCCTGAGCGAGTTGTTTCAGTTTTCTGTACAACCCATGGGCTGCCATCTAACATGATCACGTTACCTGGACGGATTTCATGAGCAGTTTTCATTACTAAATTTCCTATATTTTGGCTTTGGTATTACAGCGCTGTATCTTAACGACTTTCGACAAAATTCACTAGTCTAGATGCAAGGTCTGCTGTGTTTATTGCATCAATTGGCCATTGTTTAGCATGCTGTAACAAGGGCAAATTGACCTGATTAAGTTGTTGCCAGTGGTAAGTTACCGCTGATTGCTGTTCTTGATTAAAGGCAAGCGTTAGATCTTGCCAAGAACCCGCAATTTCTGGGGGCAGATTATCGCAGTAAAGTTGCATAAAAGCTTCTAATTTTACCAGATGATAGTCATCTTCTTGCGGATAAATATGCCAAATAAAGGGTTTTGCTGCCCATTGCGCCCGTAAAAATGAATCTTCACCACGAACTATATTAAAGTCGCAGCTCCATAATAGGCGGTCATAGCCTTGCTGATCTGTCATTGGCAAGATATGGACGCTTAATTGGCCGCGTTCAATATGCTCGCCAGGGCCTAAGTCATCAATGGCAGTGTCTAACCATGCACTTAAGCTGTTTAAGCTGCGTCCTTTGGGGATGAGTAGGTGAACCTTGTTTGCGCTGTCTTGCCACAGTTGGCAAAGGGCAGGCAGCGCCTGAGTTTCATAACTAAACACGCTGATAATGAAATCATCCGCATGGATACCGCTCAAACCAAGTTCACTAAATAACGCCATTTTATTATGGCTATCAGCTTGCCAACGCTCGCGCTCATTAAGTAAATAGTGCTCACAAATTAGCCCACCAGTTTTATCGGTAAAGCCTGGGAAGTAAAAGTACTTCTTTAAACCGCTGGCTTGCATCGATGGTAATGCATGACAACCTTCGACCCAAGATTCAGCACTTAAGTATTCAAGATTAAGCCACAATGGCGGTGGTTGCGAGAGTGGGTTAGCCAGATGCGTTTGTTTAAGGGCTAATAGCTGCGCTTTAACACTTTCTGGCAGTTCGCAGGCAAAGGCTTCAATCAGCACGTCTCCCGCAACATAGGGCAAATCTAATGGCTGATTCCATTGATTAATAGTGACATTATTAAATACTTGTGTAGCCGCTTGCGGGGTTAATGTCGGTAAAATGTGGGAGAAACTATGCAAGTCATCCACCCAAAGGGTAATGTCTAGTTGGTATTCATGGGCAAGTTGCTTAGCTAAGCGCCAAGTCACACCAATATCACCGTAGTTATCGACCACAGCGCAAAAAATATCCCAATGCTTGGGGCTAGGTGTTAAGAACATGTTGGATTCATCGACTAAGGCAATGGCTGCAAATCGCAGTAAAACAAAAAAGCGGCCATCTAAGCCGCTTTCAAGAGGGAAGTATGATTAGTCTTCCAATTCGGCTAAGCACATTTCTTCATAAATTTGCTTAACCCAAGCATCTACTCGGCTTTCAGTCAGTTCAGGTTGACGGTCTTCATCAATACCCAGACCAATAAAGTGCTTGTCATCCACTTGAGCTTTAGAGGCTTCAAAATCATAGCCTTCAGTTGGCCAATGACCAATGATAATACCGCCGCGTGCTTGGACGATATCACCTACCATGCCCATGGCGTCTAAGAAGTATTCAGCATAGTCTTCTTGGTCACCGCAACCAAAAATGGCTACTAGCTTGTCATTGAAGTCTACTTGCTCAAGTTCGGGGAAAAAATCATCCCAATCACATTGAGCTTCACCGTAATACCAAGTTGGGATGCCAAATAACAGTAAATCGAATTCAGCGATTTCTTCTTTGGTGCTCTTAGCGATGTCTTTGACATCAACCATGCTCTTACCCAGTTTTTTCTGGATCATCTTGGCTACGGCTTCGGTATTTCCTGTGTCACTACCGAAAAAAAGACCTACAGTTGCCATTGTCTTTCCTTTAATTGTTCAGTTCGCGATGTCACTATATCGTGGTGCTAAAAATGTCAGCAGTCGATTTGCTCAAGCAAGATTAACTCGATTAACTGGCTGCGGCTGATATTACTGGCCAAAGCCTGTTCGTTCAAGGCGTCATACAAATCTTGTGACACCTTTAACTCAATTCGTTTTACTCCGTTGGCTTTATCCCGCTGGATTTGATTTCGTTTATTGACCTTAAGCTGCTGCTCGCGGGGCAGGGGATTCGTTCTCGGCCTTCCGCGACGTTTTTCATTGGCAAACAGGTCAATGGTCGTTCTATCTAATGCTTCTTTTGCCATTTTGCTTTTAAATTAACCTATTCCCGAGCCTTCCCAGCTAATCTGGATAATACCTTTGACAATAAAGCCAGCACAGCCAAGGAACAATACCAACCAAACGATATATTGACCAAATTTAGGGACTTGGCCTTGCTTCAGCACGTCCCTAATCGCCATACCGATAAAGAAGAATAATGCTGCGAAACAGAGGTTTAATCCTAACGTTTCGAATTGTTCCATATATTGAGCAAGCATATCAATCCTTGTTAACCACACCCTTGGTCAAAAGAGGGCGGGAATATACCATATTTATCTCAGCGAGCTCAAGGAACTGGCATGCGCTTAAGAGCTGCTTTGTGGTTATTATTCTAACTCCAACCGGTGATTAAACCTGACGAGCAATAAATGCGCTCAATTATCGAGCAAGACCACTCGTTAATGGCATGTGACCTGCGCCTACATACTCAGGTCATCTTCAGCAATAGCGCCAAGTCTGGGCAATCTTTGTGGCTGTAGTTAGAGGTCAGCTATAGTGCCCTTGTCACTTAAAAAACGCTGCACTAAACGATTAAAAGCCTCAGGTTTTTGCGCATGCAGCCAGTGGCCTGTGGCCATAATGGTTTTAGCTTGCATGGTGGGAAATTGGCTAATAATCGCATCGCGATATTCTGGTACTACATAATCAGAATCGCCGCCGCGTATCAATAAACTGGGACCTGTATATTGCTGCTCGTGATATGGCCAAGTGATGATTTCTGCATAATGATTTTTGATATTGGCTAAATCCATTTTCCAGCAAAAGCCAACGTCAGCACGGCGCAAATTCTTCAGTAAAAATTGAATGACACCTTCATCAATACCAGCGGCTTGCAGATGCGCTATGGCCTGCTGGCGACTGGTGATGTGACTGACATCTAAACTCGATAACGCCGCAATAATTTCATTATGCCTCGGGGGATAAGCCACAGGAGCAATATCGGCGACGACTAATGAGCTTACGCGCTCGGGCGCGGTTAGCGCTGTCGCCATGGCGATTTTTCCACCCATAGAGTGACCAATTAAGCCCGCACTTTGGATATTATGGCTATCCATAAAACTAAGTAGTTGCGCTGCGAGCGCCGGGTAATTCATCGGCGCTAAACTTGGACTGTCACCATGATTGGCGACATCAACGCGAAAGACGCGATAATCCTGAGTTAAATTCTTACCTAAATTGGCGAGATTATCTAAACTGCCGAACAAGCCGTGGATCAAGATAAGGTCTTGACCTTCACCAGCAACCTGAAAATGCATAATAAAAATTCCATTGTGACTGCCGTCGCATTTTGACTAGCTAAGGGACATTTGACAAGTTTTGTCAGCAGAACCGAGCTTAGGTGGCGCAGTAATTCGCCAGCTAATGCAATTGACCGCATATTTTGCTCACTTAGGTCTTATCATTTGCTAATAAGTCACTTAGACTGAGCCACTTACTATTTTTTGCGATCGCAAGCTGCGCTTACGCGATTGTTGTTGTACCAAGGAACCGATTAAAGATGAAATATATCGAGGTAGATGAAGATTTATACCGCTTTATTGCCAGCAAAACGGAACGCATTGGCGAAAGTGCCTCCGATATATTGCGACGTTTATTGCAAATCACCTCTACGGTTGCTGAATCATCACCATTAATTGAGCCACAAACTATCAGTGAGCCAAGTTTAGAAGTTCCTGTTAAGGAAAAGGTAGAAATCAAACTGCCGACTCCAAGCCCTAAGCTTGGTAAAATTAGTGCTGAAAACGTAGTGGATGCCAATGCATTAGCCACCCAAAAAGGGGCCGTGGGTCGTTTCTTATATGTGCTTGAGCAATTAGCCAGCCTGTATCCTGCGCATTTCTCACAAGTGTTACAAGTGCAAGGCCGTGGCCGCTTGTATTTTGCGGTCAGTAAAGAAGCCTTGTTAGATGCCAGTAAAACTGCCAACCCTAAAGAAATTGGCCAGAGTGGTTATTGGGTTACTACCAACAATAATACCGCGAAGAAGCAAAATATTTTGCTAGAAGTGTTACTGCATTTAGGCTGCGATGAAGAGCAAGCGCAGCAGATTTCTGCATTGATTTAAGGAGTCCCCGTGGCATTACATCCAAGAGCCGGTCAGCTCGCACAAGCGCAAGACTTAATTGATTTACCAAGCTTAATGGCTGATTACTACACGCGCGTGCCAAGTGTGGATGACGCGAGTCAACGTGTCGCCTTTGGCACTTCGGGGCACAGAGGCTGCGCAGCGCATTCAAGCTTTAATCAATTGCATATTTGGGCTATCACCCAGGCCGTGGTGGATTATCGCCGTGAACAGGGGCTGCTAGGACCTATGTTAGTGGGTATAGATACACACGCCTTATCGCGCGCCGCCTTTCGTTCTGTGGTTGAAGTATTAGTGGCTAACCAAGTGGTGGTGATTGCTCAACAAGATGATGGTTTTACGCCAACGCCCGTGGTGTCGCGCTATTTAGTTGCCCATAACCACAATGTAAAAGCACTTGGCAATAGCGATTTGATGGATGGCTTGATAATCACGCCATCGCACAATCCACCTTCTGATGGCGGCATTAAATATAACCCGCCCCATGGTGGACCTGCTGATAGCCATGCTACCGCTTGGATTGAAGCTAAAGCTAACTTGTATTTGCAGCAGCAAATGCAAGGAGTTAAACGGGTAAACTATCACTTAGCCATCAGTGCTGGCGGCGTTGAATATCGTGACTTGTACACGCCGTATATCAGTCAGTTACAAGATGTGATTGATATGCAAGCTATTGCTAAAGGCAAGGTACGTATTGGCGTTGATCCACTCGGTGGTTCAGGCATACATTATTGGTCAAAGATTGCCAAGCATTACGGCTTAGATATTACAGTTATTAATGACAAGCTAGATCCGACCTTTAGCTTTATGCCGTTAGATAAAGACGGCAAAGTGCGCATGGACTGCTCTTCAAACATGGCTATGGCAGGCGTAGTGCCTGCACGTAACCAATTTGATGTATGTATTGCCAACGATCCTGATTTTGATCGCCACGGCATAGTGTGTCCAGATAGCGCTAGTGTTACTGGCGGTTTGATGGATCCTAATCACTTTTTAGCGGTTGCCATCGACTATTTACTGAGTCATAGACCTGATTGGCCAAGTACTGCGGCTGTGGGCAAGACCTTAGTGTCTAGCGCTATGATCGACAGAATTTGCGCCTCGCATGGCCGGCAATTACTGGAAGTGCCAGTGGGCTTTAAATGGTTTGTTGATGGTTTAGCCAATAGCAGTATCTTGTTTGGTGGTGAAGAAAGCGCGGGCGCCAGTATGTTGCAGCGCGATGGCCAAACGTGGTGCACCGATAAAGATGGTTTCATTTTAGGGCTGTTAGCCGCTGAAATCATAGCTGTTACCGGTAAAACGCCGGCTGAGCGTTACCATGAATTGTGTCAAGCGTTAGGGACTAGCGTTTATCAGCGTATCGATAGCCCAATTAATGCTAAGAAGAAGGCGCGTTTTAGTCAGGTAAGCCGTGATTGCGTGACTGTGAGCCAACTCGCAGGCGATGACATCACAGCTGTGCTAACCCATGCGCCAGGCAATAATGCAGCCATCGGCGGACTTAAAGTGACCACGGCCAATGGTTGGTTTGCCGCCAGACCATCGGGTACCGAGCCACTATTTAAACTTTATGCTGAAAGTTTTGTGAGCGCTGAGCATTTAAGTCAACTGCAACAAGAAGCTAAAATCATCATGGATAATGCGCTTAAAGGTTAATTGAGCCATTGTTTGGATGGATAATTATGATTGGCGCCATCGTTGAGATGGCGCCAATTTTTTTTGCGCTGTATTTAAACTAACTTAAGTTAATTAACTTGGGCGCTGTGCAAGCCACTCACCATTGGTAATCAGGCATGAGTTAGAGGCATTAGCCCAAATTAACCATAATAAATGTGGCAACTAGGTAGTTCATTTTTTTCAAGATAGTTTTGATGATAATCTTCAGCTGGGTAAAAATGGCACACAGGCACCACTTCGGTGACTATCTGGCGGCTTCCCCAACGGCCACTTTTCATTAGCTGCAACTTAGCGCTTTCAGCTTGTTGTTTCTGTTGTTTATCGTGAAAAAACACCACACTGCGATACTGACTGCCCATATCTCCACCTTGTTGATTGAGTGTGGTGGGGTTATGGTTGGCCCAAAAAATCGCGAGTAACTGCTCAAAACTTACTAGCTGTGGATCAAATTCGACTTCTACCACTTCGGCGTGGCCGCTAGTTCCTGTCTTAACTTGTTGATACTCTGGATTTTCTATCTTGCCACCCATGTAACCGCAACGAGTTTGATTAACGCCATCGATTTGCTTGAAAAAATATTCCACGCCCCAAAAACATCCTGCTCCAAAGGTTGCACGCGCCATACTCGGCTCCTTGTTAATTAATTATGGTGATGTGTGGTGAGTTTACCATCCAGATGGCTAGATAGTGCGCAAGCGTTAGATGAATTGCAATACATCTACCTGAGAAAAATTTCAACTAGGTCCTAGGTTTATCACGCGTTTTTGCGTGATGGCTCCCGAAAGTCATTAAGTTTGTGTTAGTATTCTCGCAGTAAAATTAAATCAACAAGTTAATAATTATATAAGGGATGTAACATGTTAAAGACCTTACGGACCTTTCATGATTTTTTAGCCATTACCTTAGCTAACCCGTATTATCTGGGCGCTGAAGGCCCGGTGACGTTAGAAAATGGAACTCGCATCAGTATTTGGGATACTGGAGTATTGCTGGTTGAGCCAGCGATCACTTGCAAAACTCACACGGATCTAGTGCTTTCAAGCGGCGTGCATGGTAACGAAACTGCGCCAATTGAGTTATGTAATAAAATGATTGCCGATATTGTGAATGGCACATTAGCCGTTGCGCAGCGGGTGTTATTTATTTTTGGTAATCCGCAGGCGATTCACCACAGCACTCGAATTGTTGAAGAGAATCTAAACCGTTTATTTAGTGGCGAGCATTCGCGTCAACCGGGTCTTGTCAATAAAGAGCGTCACCGCGCCAAAGCGCTCGAAGGTTATGTTCGTCGTTTTTACGCTAAAGCCCCCAGTGGTGAGCGTAACCGTCTGCATTATGATCTTCACACAGCTATTCGCGGTTCAGTTCATCCACAATTTGCCATTTATCCTTATCCAGATAGCAAACCTTATTATCAAGCGCAGCTGCAGTTTTTGCAGCAAGCAGGTATAGATACTGTGCTGCTGCATAATGGCCCAACCACCACCTTTAGTTATTTCTCTGCCCATGAATTTGACGCGCACGCTTTTACCATAGAGCTTGGCAAGGTGCTGCCTATGGGGCAGAACGATTTACGTCAGTTTGCTGAATTTGACTGTGCGACCCGCGCCATTATTAGTGAGTCAGTCGCTAGCACTCATCATGAGTTTGATTTAGCCAAAATAAATATTTATCAGGTCAGTCGCAGCATAGTGAAGCAGCATGATGAATTTCGCTTAAATTTTGCCAAAGACTTATGTAATTTCAGCCGGTTTGAGCAAGGCGCAACCTTAGCGTTTGATAATGAGCAAGCGGTAGTCGTTGAAGCTGAATTTGAAGTGATAGTGTTCCCCAATGCGGATGTTCCTAAAGGCCAGCGTGCCTTGATTTGCTTGCAACCCGCGCAGGATGTGCAGTGGCTGTAAACTATTTTAGACACATCAAGCTGTTAACAATTAAGTGACTCAGGTGTGAATGGATTGATCCGTAGTTTACGTTAACGTAATGTTTTGGTTGTGCGTTAACTTTATCATTCAAGCGATTGATTTCGCCGACCAAAGAGCAGCAAATAATATGGTAACACGGAAGAAAGAAGCCGCCAGAGCGGTAACTCATAAAGTGAATTTTTTTGATGAAAGCACTGTCACTTATCCCATCTTAAAATTACTGCAAGCTGACGGTATTTTATATGATGGCGCTACGCCGCCTGTGATAGAAAAATCGCTTGCGATGAAAATTTATGATACCTGCGTATTTACTCGGGTATTAGATGAGCGGATGCTGGCTGCCCAGCGTCAAGGTCGTATCAGTTTTTACATGACCTGCACTGGCGAAGAAGCGGCGGTTGTTGGCAGTGTTGCGGCGTTAGCGGATGATGATGTCATCTTGGCGCAATATCGTGAGCACGCAGCGATTCGCTTCCGTGGCTTTACCATTGAACAATTTATGAATCAGATGTTTAGCAATGAAAAAGATCTGGGCAAAGGTCGGCAAATGCCAATTCATTACGGCAGTGCGGCGTTGCATTACCAGACCATTTCTTCCCCCCTTGGCACGCAAATTCCGCAAGCAAGCGGTGTGGCTTATGGCCTTAAAATGCAAGGCAAGCACAACGTGGCTATTTGCTACTTTGGTGAGGGCGCAGCCTCTGAAGGCGATTTTCACGCCGGCTTGAACTTAGCGGCTGTGCATCAAGCGCCAGTGATTTTCTTTTGTCGTAATAATGGTTACGCCATTTCGACCCCTACCTCTGAGCAGTATGCTGGTGACGGTATTGCTAGTCGCGGCTTAGGCTATGGTATTCGCACTATACGTGTGGATGGTAATGATATGTTAGCGGTACTCGCCGCCACTCAAGAAGCGCGGGCTTATGCCTTAAAACATAATGCGCCGGTATTGATTGAAGCTATGACTTACCGTTTAGGCGCGCATTCGTCATCCGATGATCCTAGCGGTTATCGTTCACGGGAAGAAGAGGCTAAGTGGCGCGAGCATGACCCAGTGCAGCGGTTTAAATTATGGTTATTGAGTAAAGGGTGGTTGAGTGAAGAGCAAGATCAAGCCATGACTCAATCCTATCGCGAGCAAGTACTTGCCGCGGTGAAAGTGGCAGAGAAAATCCCCGCCCCAGTAATCGATGAATTAATTAATGATGTCTACGACACGCCAAGTGCTAACTTGCAGCAACAGCTCGATAGTCTCAAGCAACATATCGCTAAGTATCCAAAATCGTATCCAAAAACGGCAGGGAGGCTGTAACTGTGGCGCAAATTAATATGTTACAGGCCATTAATCAGGCCTTAATGACAGCGATGACGGCTGACGCCAGGATGGTGGTGTTTGGTGAAGATGTGGGGCATTTTGGTGGGGTTTTTAGAGCTACTTCTGGCTTGCAAGATAGCTTTGGTAAGGCGCGCTGCTTTAACACGCCGCTCACCGAGCAAGGTATTGCCGGTTTTGCCAATGGCTTAGCCTCAGTCGGTATGACAGCTGTGGCTGAAATTCAGTTCGCTGATTACATTTTCCCAGCTTTCGATCAAATAGTGAATGAATCGGCCAAGTTTAGGTATCGCAGTGGCAATGAGTTTAATGTTGGTGGTTTAACCTTTAGAACGCCATACGGCGGCGGCATTGCTGGCGGTCATTATCACTCGCAATCACCCGAAGCTTATTTTATCCATACCCCAGGTTTAAAAGTGGTCGTGCCGCGCAATGCTTATGAGGCCAAAGGCTTGCTGTTAGCAGCCATTGCCGATCCTAATCCTGTTATCTTCTTTGAACCTAAGCGTTTATATCGCGCGTCGGTGAGTGACGTGCCCGAGCATGCATATACCATAGCGCTAGGACAAGCTGAAGTTGTGACACCAGGCACTGATATCACGGTACTGGCTTGGGGTGCACAAATGGAAATTGTTGAGCAAGCAGCGGCCATGGCCGCTGACATAGGCATTTCTTGTGAAGTCATTGATTTAAAAACTCTGGCGCCTTGGGACGTTAATACCGTCGCGGATTCTGTGCGTAAAACAGGGCGCTTATTAATCAATCACGAAGCGCCATTAACCGGCGGTTTTGCCGGCGAGATAGCTGCCACTATTCAACAAGAATGTTTCTTGTCGTTAGAGTCACCCATAGCGCGTGTGTGCGGCTTAGATACGCCATATCCGTTATGCCATGAAAAAGAATATATGCCAGATAGCTTAAAGACCTTTGAAGCTATCAAGGCCAGCTTGGCTTATTAGGGAAATCAAGATGACAGATTTTATTTTGCCTGACATAGGCGAAGGCGTGGTTGAATGTGAACTCGTCGAATGGCTAGTGGCTGTGGGTGATAAGGTGGCTGAAGATCAGCCTATTTGTGATGTCATGACAGATAAGGCCTTAGTGCAAATTCCAGCGCCACTCGCAGGCGTTATTTCTAAGCTTTATTACGCTAAAGGTGAACTCGCTAAGGTGCATCAGCCCTTGTATGCCATTAATGTTGAAGGCCAGACTGTGATTAACCCCCAAGCCGCGGTTAACACCGAAGCAGGGTTTGAACAACAAGCTGAGATTGCTGGCAATAATGCTGCTTGTAGTCGCACGGTCAATACAAATCAAATTGCCGCGAGCCAAAGCGCACACGTTAGTAGTGAGCCATCTATCACGCTGGAAGATTTTTTATTGCCAGATATAGGCGAAGGCATAGTCGAGTGCGAATTGGTGGAATGGTTAGTCAGTGAAGGCGATTGGGTTAAAGAAGATGAGCCTATTTGTGATGTCATGACAGATAAAGCCTTAGTACAAATTCCTGCGCTAAGTGACGGTCAAATCCGCCATTTTTATTATCGTAAAGGGCAATTAGCTAAAGTGCATTCGCCTTTATATGCCATTGCCGTTGCCAAAAAAGTAGCGCCTGCACAAATTCAACCTCAATCTGAACCTGAACCATATGCGTTATCGCAAGCGGCTAATGTCACTCAACAAGCGCCAAGTGCACCGTCTGTAATAGCTATGCAGGGCACAGCACAGCAACAAATAGAACTACAGACAACGCAACATATAGCGCTAGGTAAAGTATTAGCAAGCCCAGCTGTAAGGCGCTTAGCCCGCAGTTTAGATATTAATTTAGCGGCAGTCACAGGCTCAGGGAAACACGGGCGCGTGTATAAAGAGGATGTTGAAAAGTATCATCAAGCGCCATATTCACCGAGCCAAACGGCACCGCTTGCTATGGTTAACGAAGTTACTAGTGGTGCTAACGCTGCGCTAGCTTCAACCACGCCTGAAACCGCGTTAAGTGTTAATGAGCTGACAACGAATAGTAATCGCACTGAAGCCATTAAAGGGGTTAAGGCTGTGATGGCACGCTTAATGGCTGAATCTGTCGCGACTATCCCGCACTTTACTTATTGTGAAGAGCTTGATTTAACTGAACTCATAGCACTGCGTCAAGCAATGAAGCAGCAATACCAAACCGCAGATTATAAGCTCACTATGATGCCGTTTTTTATGAAGGCAATGTCGCTTGCTCTTACACAATTTCCGCTCATGAATAGCCGAGTAAATAATGATTGCACTGAGCTTACCTATTTAAGTGACCATAATATTGGCATGGCGGTGGATTCCAAAATTGGCTTGTTGGTACCCAATGTTAAGCAAGTACAAACTAAATCGATTATTGATATCGCCCGTGACATTACCCGCTTAACCGATGACGCCAGAAGCGGCCGAGTAAGCCCTAATGATTTAAAACAAGGCACTATCACCATTTCTAATATTGGTGCCATTGGTGGCACTGTGGCTACGCCTATTATCAATAAGCCAGAAGTGGCGATTGTCGCCTTAGGGCGGGTACAAGCCTTGCCGCGCTTTAATGCTAAGGGCGAGGTAGAGGCAAGGCAAATAATGCAGATTAGCTGGTCTGGCGATCATAGAGTGATTGATGGCGGCACAGTGGCGCGTTTTTGTAACTTGTGGAAGTCGTATCTTGAGCAACCGCAAACCATGTTGATGGCAATGCGCTAATCGCTCGGTCGGAAGTTAACAGCATTACTGTTTATCTGAGTTCAATTGAAGGCGCTACGGCGCCTTTTTTTGATGCCTAAGTCGCAGCAGAAAGGTTTGTTTCATATATCGCATTTCTTTATAATCAGGACACTTGTTTGACGTTGGAATTTTTATGGAACACTCAGCTTTTACTCTTTCTAGCATAGATTTTCGTTTTCCGCCCAAGCCTGCGCCCTTGGATGATAGCCAACGAGCAGCCTATAAAGCTGAGATCAAATCCTTACTTGCCCAGCATAATGCGGTACTGGTTGCCCATTATTATACTGACCCAGAAATCCAAGCCTTAGCCGAAGAAACCGGTGGCTGTGTTTCTGATTCGTTAGAAATGGCACGCTTTGGCCGCGATCATCCAGCGCAAACCCTGATTGTGGCAGGGGTTAAGTTTATGGGCGAAACAGCTAAGATTTTAAGCCCAGAAAAAACTGTATTAATGCCAACCTTAGAAGCTACTTGCTCGCTAGATTTGGGCTGTCCGATAGAAAGCTTCAGTGCGTTTTGCGACGCCCACCCAGATCATACCGTTGTTGTGTATGCCAATACCTCTGCGGCAGTAAAAGCCCGCGCTGATTGGGTAGTGACTTCAAGTATTGCCCTTGAAATTGTTGAGCATTTAGATAGCGAAGGCAAAAAAATTCTGTGGGGTCCAGATAGACACTTAGGCAGCTATATTGCCAAGCAAACTGGCGCCGATATGCTGTTATGGCAGGGCGAATGTATTGTTCATGATGAATTTAAAGCCCAAGCCTTGGCTCGGTTAAAAATGCAGTATCCTAATGCTGCCGTGTTGGTGCACCCTGAGTCGCCAGCCAGTGTGGTGGAAATGGCCGATGCTGTGGGCTCTACCAGCCAATTGATCAATGCGGCTAAAACCATGAGCAATGATACTTTTATTGTGGCTACCGATAAGGGCATTTTCTATAAGATGCAGCAAGCCGCGCCGGGTAAAACCTTAATTGAAGCGCCTACGGGCGGTGAGGGCGCTACGTGCCGCAGCTGCGCCCATTGCCCATGGATGGCCATGAATGGTTTGCAAGCCATTAAATCAGCGCTGGCTGATACTGATAAGTCATCTCATGAAATTGTTGTAGATGAAAGTTTACGTGAGCGCGCCAAATTGCCACTCGATCGTATGCTTAATTTTGCCGCGGAGCTTAATGTCAAAGTTAAAGGTAACGCGTAACTGGGTTTAGGGAGTTGAGAAGCTGTGTCGCGTGACTGCGGATCTGCTTCTAACACTCCATTATAACACTAATCCAAAACCCGCCATTGGCGGGTTTTTCGTATTAAAAAAGCGCAGATAATTCAGCATGCTGCCTCTTTTGTCTTAGATTGTTCATTCTGCGGGCAAACGTGCGCGTTAGCGGTTTTTTCCCTTGATAACCACAGCACTTTTGCGTAAAGTACCGCTCCGTTGCCTTAGTGAAGTTGTAGATATGCATTGCAACTTATTCTGAGACCAATACTGGTGAGGTGTCCGAGTGGCCGAAGGAGCACGCCTGGAAAGTGTGTATACGGTAACGTATCGAGGGTTCGACTCCCTCCCTCACCGCCATATTTTAACTAGTTGCACTGTGTTTGCGGCTAGTACCGAAAGGTAATCAGTTAAAAAACTAAAAGTTTAAATACAACTGATAAAAGAAAGACAGTAAGAACAAACAATTTGGTGAGGTGTCCGAGTGGCCGAAGGAGCACGCCTGGAAAGTGTGTATACGGTAACGTATCGAGGGTTCGACTCCCTCCCTCACCGCCATATTGAAACAAAAAAGCCGCTGACTATCAGCGGCTTTTTTGTTGTCTGCTTTTAGGTTCTTATGACTAAGCAACTATCATTTTGCAACTACATATTGTATGCCGTGGCCTTAATTCATTGGCCATCTTATCAAATCCCTTTTTGTTACTTTTCATCAATCACTTGCAAGCATTAGCTATAAAAATACAGCGATATAATTCATTGGTGATACAGTAGAAATCTGATAGTTACAGCGCTTAGTGACTAATTTTTGGTTGGCGAGGTCGATTTGAGAAAAGAACTAAGACAAAAAATCATCCAAGTTTGTGATCAAAAGATAGCGATGAAAGGTCTGGATGTTGGCGTCTCTTTTTATGCATTTTTTAAAAATAAAAATGATGAACCAGAAGTTTTAATGGAAGTTGCTAGATGGTGGATTGAAACTCATAGGTTAGATCACTTTGAAAAAGCCTCTAAAATTAAAAGCTTGGTTCAATCTGACGTTTAACTTACCAGCGGCAAATACAACACCTTAGTGCAAATATGTTATTTAATCTGCAAATAGATTAAGTGGCACAGTTGCTTGATAGTGAAAGCTAGGACACTACAGTAAAGTCAGCTTTGATCTTAGTGACTTACTAATCTCGTCATTTCAAAATCTTAGTTTAATCTCCTTCCTTGTCATTCATAAGGTTATTGCTAACGCCCGCAGAGGCTTAACGTTAATCGCTTGAACATTATGCTGTTTGCTTCGCTTTGCTCGCGCTAAGATGATTGAAATATTTCTTAGCGGCTAGGGTATGCGATGTGCTTAGGTAGAGTTCGATATTTGTGGTTGATTCATATCGGTTTAAGTTCGGTATTAAGCTTAAGCGTGCAAGCGCAAACAGCACCTGAAATTGGTGAATTACTGTTTGAAGAAAACTTTAATCACCTTGATACCACTCTTTGGCAAGTGAGTGAAGGTAATGGTTGTCATCAAGGGCAAGACTTATGTGGCTGGGGCAATCAAGAATTGCAATACTATCGTCAAGATAATGTCGGCATTGAAGATATTGCCAATGAGCCAGGTAATCGCGCCTTAGTATTAAAGGCTGAGCGCGGACCTAGTGGTAAGTTACCAGCCTTTTATTCTGGAAAAGTTGATAGCAAACAAGGCCTTCACTTGCAGTTTGGCATGGTGGAAATTCGAATGCAAAGCCCCGCTGTGAAAGACGGTTTATGGCCTGCAGCTTGGATGCTTGGCGCGAATAATAAGTCATGGCCTAAGAATGGTGAAATCGACATCATGGAAATGGGGCAGCATCAACAAGCTAAAGCCATGGCGCAGCACCCTAATGCTGATAGTAATCATTATGTGGGCAGTAATGTCATTTTTCATGCTGATGCTGCGTGTGCCAGTGATAATCCCACCTGCGCGGCCATGACAGCTTGGCAAAACGATAATGCTTATGTGGCTAAACATTCGCTGGCAGAGCGATTTGTGGTGTACCGCTTATATTGGGGTGCTAGCCATATTCGCTTTACTATTGTCGACGATGGCCAAGAGCATGATATGTATGCCAGTCCCATAGCAATCCCAGCTGATGCCAGTGAGTTACTAGAACCTTTCTACCTTATTTTTAATCTCGCCGTGGGCGGCACTTTTACCGAAGCGCAAACGGCTCAGCAGGTGAGCGCGCCGCTACCCGCTAAGTTACTGATTGATTATGTGCGGGTTTATCATTTAAACGGTGTGGGCAAGGTTACGCGTTTGCCTTAAGTGAATGATGACATTGAGCTAGCTAACATGCTGAAGTATTTACACTAAGCAGGCGTTGAACTCTCCCAATTTATTTGGTTTCTCTATAGCTATATTCCCGCGCTTCCCGACATATTTTTGCTAAATAACTGTGATGCAGGTTGTATATACAGTTAATTGGCTTTGGCTAGGTTTGTGGTTTTGCGGTTAACTTTTATTTGCTGAATAGTATCAATAGTTTGCATTGTGTAAATTCTGGTTTTTGCTGAAAATAATTTAGATTAATTATTGGATATAATTAATGAATAATTTAGTCTTCTATGGTCGTGACGTTATTTTTGGAAATGTAACGGAGTATAATCGCGGCTCAAAAACGAGCGTTGTAGATAGGACTCATAGTATGCGTCGGCGGTTATCTGGTTTTACTCTAATTGAATTAGTGGTAGTAATTATTATTCTTGGGATCTTGGCTGTGGTTGCCATTCCTAAATTTATCGATTTGAAAGATGATGCGATTAAGTCAGCGCTGATGGGGCAATTTACGGCCTTTGAAAGTGGTGTAAAGATGTATCATTCTGGTTGGTTAACGGGCGGTAATAGTGGTCCAATTGCAGCCTTACCTAATTTTGGAGATGGCAATGTATCTTCTACCGAAACTGGGTATCCCTATTCCACTTCTAACACAACAACCCACCAATTTACTGCTTGTGAAGAAGTGTGGTTTGGGCTGACACAAACCGATGTATCAATAGCCTATGTGGAAGATAATAATTTAGCGACGGCTGACGTTGATGTTGGTTATACCTACGATGATAATACTTGCATTTATCGTGGCGTTAAGCTCATTCAGCAGGATAAAGAAACTATCGAAATGATTTACAATAACTTAACGGGTGACGTAACTATCAGTTCAAGCCGTTATAATCCTAATCCGGAAGCTTAGCCTGTGTTAAGATTTAAACGCTAATAAAAAGCCTGCAATTGCAGGCTTTGTTGTTGGTAGAGATCTAGGTCTTAAATCAAGGGTTATAACAAGGGGCTAAACCAGTAGAAAAATTGCTCCATAAAGCGCTTGTGAATACGTCGATTTTTCCACTCTTTACGATTAACCTTAATGCAGTGGTCGAGATAACCATCATGCAGTGCTACCAAGGATTGAGTAAATTCAAGATTATCTACGGCTAAAGTCACTTCAAAGTTAAGCCAAAGGCTGCGCATATCTAAGTTAACCGTGCCTATCAGGCTAAATTGTTCATCAAATACGACAGATTTTGTGTGCAGCAAACCGCCTTGAAACCTATGAATGTGCACGCCGGCATCAAGTAACTCACTAAAGAATGAGCGGCTAGCCCATTCAACCATCATAGAATCGTTTTTATCGGGAATAATCAAGGTGACTTTTAATCCACGCTGCGCCGCAGAGCACAGGGCAAATAATAAGACTTCGCTCGGCACAAAGTAGGGGGTGGTGATAGAAATGCTGCTAGTTGCTTGATAAATACTTTGTAGCAATACTTGCTGAATAATAGCTTCAGGCATGCCAGGCCCGGAGGGGATCACTTGCACCATGTCTTTAATGGCATCGTCATGATGGGCATTGAGTTCAGGTATGGCAGGCAAATCCCGCTCGCCAGTTTCACTTTCCCAGTCCCAAGCATGAATAGAGTGCAGCACTGGCACATTACTGCCCGTTACCCGCACCATCACATCTATCCATTGGCCAACGCCAGCATTTTGCTTGAAAAAAGCAGGATCGACTAAATTCATCGAACCTGTATAGGCAATGCGATTATCTATGACCACAATTTTGCGATGCATACGTAAATCAATACGTTGAAAGAACATGCGAAATGGCGATACCGGCAGGGCAGCGTTAACCCGTATACCGGCATTTCTCATCATTTGTGGCCAGTGACTCTTGAAAAACGCACCACTGCCGGCAGCATCCAACAGCACTTTTACGGTTACGCCGCGCTGATGCGCCTGAATTAAGGCGTTGGCCACTTCATCGGCAAGGCCGCCTGGGTGCCAGATGTAGAACTCCATGGAAATGCTGCTGTTTGCTTGATGAATATCTATGATTAATTGCTTTAAAATAGCATCGGTCGTGCTTATCAGTTGTAACTGATTGTCAGCCAGCGCCGGTATGCCTAAGCGGCGTTCACACAAATGGCTAATTTCGCGACTAAAGGCGCTTAAGGTTTGCGGTTGATATAAACGCCATTTATGTAAGCTTGCAAACCATTGACCATAAGGGGGGAACATGGCGCGAGCGCGTTGTGCGCGTTTGCGGCCTAAGTTCAATTCACCAAACAGTAAGTAGGCGATAATGCCGCCAACGGGCACCACGAAAATAATCAGCATCCATGCGAGTGCAACGCCAATGGCGCGGCGTTTGGTGACAATTCGCACTGTGACACCTGCGGTCACCAGCCAATACAGCATAATGCCGGCTATGGTTAGCAAGCGATATAGTTCTTCTAATCTCATTTCCATGGTGACACTCATCAACTTAGTTACACTCACTCTAGGTAAATAACGCCTTGTTCATCATCAGGCCGCTTGAATATATGGCTAGTGTACCTTGCAATGAAAATACTTCATGTTAAAAAATGATTATAAATAACGACTTATGATAATTGTTCTCAAATGCTTCAGGAGTCGTAATCAAATAAAATCATTATTGCTTCAAGCTCATCATTGCTTCAAGCGGAATGATGATCATTAACCCTGTGGCTACAAGGCTAAGCAACTAAGGTTACTACTACCCATTTAGCATTACAGCTTGTTAGTGTACAGGATAAATTATGGCGGTAATGCTTGTTTTATTGGCCTTAGTTAGTAAGAATGACCGCTTTTTTGTGGGCTGCGTAGCAGAAGAAACGTCAATATGGCTAATACACATATCATCATAGGTCTAACCAACCCTAAAAGCCCTACCAATGTGGGCGGAGTCATGCGTGCAGCTGGCTGTTATAGTGCGCAAGAGGTACGTTATACCGGTATGCGCTATCAGTATGCTGCGGCTCATTACACTCAATATGATACTGACACCCAAGGTGCCCGCGAAAATATTCCGTTAATGGCTGTGACCGATTTATTGGACGGTCTTGCTGATGACGTTAAGATTATTTGTGTCGATTTAGTCGTGGGCGCGCAAGCATTGCCGGATTTTGAGCATCCAGCCAAAGCCATTTATATCTTTGGTCCCGAAGATGGCACCATTAGCCAAGCGGTTATCGATAAGGCTGATGCTGTAGTGTATGTACCGACAGAAGGCTGCATGAATTTGGCGGCTTCGGTTAATGTTTTGCTTTATGACCGTATGGCTAAGGCCAATAAGCAAGGCAGTGATGAGCTCATTAAACGGAGCCGTGATACCAATAACCGCGTAAAAGTAAAATCCACCACGAACTCTGCTAAGTAAATGGCGGCGTTTAGCATCCTTTTGCCTAAGATCAGTAAGCATTAACGCTAACTGATCTTAATGCTTGTATGGTTTTAATCTCTGTATGCTCTTAATGCCAGTATGATGTTACTCCCCAAAGTAGACCGGCAGCCTTGGCACGTTAGCCGTCAACATCTCCCTATATCCTAAGCGGTTACTTAAACTTGCTATCCAAGCTATCCAAGCTATCCAAGCTATCCAAGCTATTTAACTAAGTTAACTAGGGCTACTTAGCTTTATATCCTTTGTAGCTATCCCTTTTTACCTCGCCATCATTCGTGCCAATGTTAGTGATGGTTATTGTTGTTAGCATAGCTTTACAGCCATGAGGTTATTAGCTCTGCGCTAAGGATTGCTGTTAGCCTGTGGGCTGATTAGTATGAAGACAGGAGTTAACAGCATGCTTTGGCTTATAGTGTTGATTTATCAGTGCTAGCGTTAGCCAAAGCATCAATTATGAGGGAACAGCCAGTGCCTTGCCCATATAGCCATTCCAATAGCGATGCTAACCACCAGTCAGTATCTGATTCATTATCTGAGTCATTATCTGAGACATCCACAGAACCCGTGAGTGCTAAGGTTGACTCACCACTAACGAATAATCGTGAGCTTGAAACTAATATCCATACGGATTTTAAGAATGAGATGTCATATGGTGATTATCTTCATCTTGAACAAGTGCTAGGTGCGCAGCACCCCTTAAGCGCAGAGCATGATGAGATGCTGTTTATTATTATTCATCAAACCAGTGAGTTGTGGCTTAAACTGGCTGGGCATGAAGTCAGCTGCGCGATTGCTAATATTCAAGCGGGTAACGCAGGCCATGCATTTAAGGTGATAGCGCGAGTTAAGCATATCTTTAATCAGTTAACTCAATCTTGGTCGATTTTATCCACCTTAACCCCTGTGGATTATCTTAAGTTTCGTGATGCCTTAGGGCATTCATCGGGATTTCAGTCATGTGGCTATCGAAAGCTTGAATTCTTACTGGGTAATAAAAATGCAGCCCTGCTGGCAGTGCATCAAGACCGGCCAGAGATTTATCAAGAATTAACTACCATTTTGCATAGCCCAAGCTTGTATGACGTGACTTTACAATCACTTAATCGTCATGGATTGTTAGACGATGCCAGCGTACTAACGCGCGATGTGAGTTTGGCTTATCAAGCCCATGATAGTGTGTTGCAAGCATGGCTTAGGGTTTACCGCGAACCTGAACGCTATTTTGAATGTTATGAATTGGCAGAAAAGCTTATCGACATTGAAGATAGTTTTCAGCAATGGCGCTTTAAACATATGTACACAGTGCAGCGTATTATTGGCAATAAAAGCGGTACTGGCGGCTCATCTGGGGTTGGGTTTTTAAAGAAAGCTTTAGATATCAGTTTTTTCCCTGAACTATTTGCATTAAGAACCCATTTGTAAGCTCGGCTCTTTAAAGAATCATATGAGTTACATGAAAATCCTCATTGCCAAGGAAGTACCCATGGATAAACCAGTGCCTAAACAAATGCCTATGCCAATAACTAAGTCAATAGCTAAGTCAGTAGCTAAGGCAGTAGCTAAGGCAGATGGTGTGCCTACAAGTGTAAACGTAGCAGAATCATTTAATGAGTTAGCTTGTCAGCTGACGCCTCATTATGCTGCATTTAAAGTGTCAGAGCGGATATTGCTCACAGGTCACTCCCATCAAGCTTGGCCAGATATTGCCAAATATGGCATGTTGCAGTGTTTTGAGGATGCAGCTTGTCATATTGATGATAAATGGGGCTTGGCTTTTACACAGGCCGAGCGGATGCGTGAGTTTTATCGAGGCTTATTAGGTGAGGCGCATGGGCAAATTGCCTTAGGGGCTTCGACCCATGAACTCATGTTACGTTTTCTATCGGATTTGAACTGGAACAAAGCTGCCAAACAGTCAGCATCAAAGCCAATCAATATAGTCACCACTGATGGCGAATTTCATTCACTTCGGCGGCAATTGCACAGCTTAAAGTCATTGAATATCAATATTATCAGTGTGCCTGTGGCGCCACTTGAAACCTTAGCGAGCCGCATTATAGATGAGCTTAATGCTGCTACCGCTGCAGTGATGGTTTCCGCTGTGTTTTTTGAAACCAGCGTCATCTTTAGTGATGTTGGGCTAGTGGCCTTAGCTGCTAAAAGCCTTGGAATTGCTTGTCTTGTGGATGCTTATCATGCGCTTAACGTAGTGCCCTTTAATCTGGAATTATGGCAGTTAGAGTCAGCCTTTATTGTGGCGGGCGGCTACAAGTATTGTCAGGCAGGGGAAGGTAACTGCATGCTGCGCATTCCGCCAGATTATCATGGTCGGCCACTCATTACCGGCTGGTTTGCTGAATTTGATGTGTTAAATCAAGCGATCGGTGAGGTTAATTACGGCCGCGGGCAAGCGGCATTTGCCGGTTCGACCTATGATCCTTGCAGTCACTACCGCGCAGCTGTTGTGTTTGATTTTTTTAAGCAGCAACAACTAAGTGACATTAGGCTGCGCCATATCAATCAGCAGCAGATCAAGTTGTTATGGCAAGGTATTGACTCTATGGCGTTGGCGCCGGAAGTATTGCGTTTACCAACGCACTCAATCAGTGGTAATGGCGGTTTTATATCACTCGTTACCCCTAAGGCTGATGCTTGGGTTGAGGCCCTTAAACAGCGCGGTATAAGCTCAGATAGTCGCGGGCAGTATTTACGCTTAGGCCCCGCGCCTTATGTGATTAAAAACCAGCTTGAACAGGCACTTAATGTGATTGAAGATGTCGCCAAGCAAGTTAGTGAAGGTTAATGGCTTTATGGCGCTATTGTTCATGAATATTTATTAAGTCGAGCTTTGGCTGTTGGCAGTTATACTCAAGAAAAATCTTGGTTTTCAATCATGAAGAAAGTATGGCGCAGGCTTATTGTATTAACAGCGGTAGTCAGTATTGCTGGGGTTACTGCCTTTAGTTATGTGTTTGAGCAATTTGCGACAACGGCCGCGGCTCGTATTGACGGTCAGCAAGCCAATTTTGTTAATCAGTGTGTGGTGAATAATATGGTGACGCCGCTGGATGAGCAGGGCAAGTTAAGCATTGGGGTGTGGAATATTTATAAACAGCAGAAACCGCAATGGGAGGGACAACTCACCAAAATGGTGACTGCCAATCAATTACTGTTATTGCAAGAAGCCAGTTTAACGCCAACGCTCAAATCATTTTTAGCTAAAACTCATAGTGAAGTTGTGATGGCGCGAGCATTCAGCGGCTTTAATGTCATTAATGGCGTGATGAATATAGCTAAAGCCTCAGCACTAGAATCTTGTGCTTGGCTCGCTAAAGAGCCGTGGATCCGCTTACCTAAATCAGCACTGGTCACTCATTATGCCTTGTCTAATGGCCAGACCTTGCTGGTGGTCAATATTCATTCCATCAATTTTGAATGGGGCAATAAACGCTTTCATTCACAATTAATGGCCTTAACCGATGCCATTGAAACCCATACTGGACCATTAATTATTGCTGGTGATTTCAATACTTGGCGCCAAGCTAGGCAAACTATGGTGCTGAAATTTATTGAAAAGTTTAATCTGAGTGAAGCCGTGCCGCTGGATGATCATAGAACGCGCGTCTTTGGCCTTACCTTAGATCATCTCTATTATCGTGGTTTAACCTTAACGTCAGTTTCGGTTGAAAACATTCTTAGCTCAGATCACAACCCGATTTCAGCAAGCTTTACGCTTGATAAGCTTACAAACAGCCAGGAGCTTGATGCCAACATTAACTAATAGGTAGCTAGTTTTGAGTAAATGTAACAAATAATGATGTTCAACTGACACTTTTTGGGGATTGTGGTTTACTTGTGAGCACAAATGACAGCATCTGACTTCTTTCAATGTGCGTGAGCTTTTTGGCGAGGGATACCATTAAGGCTGCAGCAATCAAAGATAGGCCGGCAAACGGCAGTCGCTGTTTCCCCACAAAGCGTTTAGCAAGGAATAATAATGAAAAAATCTGCACTCATACTCGCTATGTCACTAGGGCTAGTGGCTTGTCAATCCGCTGAAAATAATGGACTGGCATCCAATCATTCTGCAGAGTCACAAGCTGCGAAGTTATCAAACTTAGGCGCTGAGCAGCAGGGGTTTACTGCCTTTAGCCAATCGTTTATTGAGCAACTGTGGCAACAAGCGCCAACGTGGGCCTTGTACGCTGGCTTTCATCAATACGATGGCAAGCTTGAAGTGCCAAGTGCTAACAGCCGCGCACAACATTCGGCATTTGTTAACGCTAAACTACTAGAATTGCAGCGATTTAATCCCACCTTATTGTCAGCCAACGAGCGCACGGATTACTTGTTGATAGAAAATTTGCTTAAACAATGGCAATGGGAAATCAATGAGTTTAAATCTTGGCAGTGGGATCCTTCGCAATATAACGTCGCTGGTGGTTTTGCGCAGATAATTAATGAGAATTTTGCGCCGCTAGAGCAGCGTCTAGTGAGCGTACTTGAGCGTTTGCAAAGTGTGCCCGCTTACTACGCAGCGGCGCGAGACAACATTAAAGATCCGACCTTAGAGCATACACAATTAGCCATTTTGCAAAATCAGGGCGTATTTTCAGTCTTCTCCGATGATTTACTGGCCAAAGTTGAAGCTTGCGCGTTAACTAATGCGCAAAAGGCATTGTTTAAAGTGAGATTGCAAGCTGCCAACTTGGCGGTGCAGCAACATATTGATTGGTTAAAGACGCTTGAGACCGAGTTAACGCAACAGGGGGCTCGCGACTTTAGAATTGGCGCCGATTTTTACGAGCAAAAGTTTGCCTTTGATATTCAATCGGGCATGACTGCGGCGCAGCTATATCAAAAGGCGGTGTCCGAAAAAGCACAAATTCAGCAGCAGATGGTAAAAATCACCACGGACTTATGGCCTAAATATTTTAAAGGGGCAATCCCGAGTGATAAGCAATTAGCTGTGCGTCAATTGATTGATCACTTGTCGGTTAAGCATGTTAAGGCGGAAGATTTTGTTACTGAAGTCGAGCGACAAATACCTGAGTTAGTGGCCTTTGTTAACAGCAAAGAGTTAATCAGCTTAGATCCTTCTAAACCTTTGTTAGTGCGTAAAACCCCAGAATACATGGACGGGTTTGCGGGTGCATCCATTAGTGCCCCAGGCCCTTATGAGCAACGCGGCAACACTTATTATAATGTGACGCCACTGACTGCCATGGACGCAGAATCCGCCGAGAGTTATTTACGGGAATACAATCACTGGATTTTGCAAATTCTTAATATCCACGAGGCCATTCCTGGGCATTATGCGCAGTTAGTGTATTCAAATCAGTCACCGTCATTAGTTAAAAGTCTGTTTGGTAACGGCGCTATGGTGGAAGGTTGGGCGGTATACACCGAGCGCATGATGCTTGAAGAAGGCTATGGTAACTTTGAGCCTGAAATGTGGTTAATGTATTACAAGTGGAATTTACGGGTTATTTGTAACACTATTCTGGACTACAGTATTCAAGTGCTGGGAATGGAGCGCCAAGCGGCACTGGATTTGCTGATGAATGAAGCTTATCAGCAACGCGCCGAAGCCGAATCAAAATGGCGCAGAGCGACCTTAAGTCAAGTTCAATTAACCAGTTACTATGCAGGTTATCGTGAGATTTATGATTTCCGTGAGGAAATGAAGCTGCAACAAGGCGAGGCTTTCAAGCTTAAAGAGTGGCACGAAAACTTGTTAAGTTATGGCAGCGCGCCAGTGAAATATATTCGTGAGCTAATGATAAATAAGCAGTAATTTCCTAACTGTCATTAGTGAGTCATCAGAGTAGACCTAGAGCTTTGGCTGTTAGGTCTGAATTATTTGTTGAAGGAAACCCTATGCGTATTAGTGCAAATTTTGATTCAGGTAATATTGAGGTCATTAAACTCGATGATGCCGATGATATTCAGTTAGCCATTCGCCACGATGTTGGCGGCGAGTTTTATCAGTGGTTTAATTTCCGTTTTGAAGGTCAGGTTGGCCATAGATATGATTTGAAAATCATTAACGCTGGTCAATCATCTTATCCTAAGGGCTGGGAGAACTATCAAGCCGTGGCGAGTTATGACCGCCAAACTTGGTTTAGACTGCCATGCCAATATAAAGATGGCGTGCTGCATTTAGAAGTTGAGCTTGATTGCGATGCCATTCAAATTGCTTACTTTGCTCCTTATAGCTACGAGCGTCATTTAGATTTACTGAGCCAAGTGCAGTTGCATCCAGAAGTGAATTTGGAGCATTTAGGCTTAACCTTAGATGGTCGCGATATGACCTTAGTAAAGATTGGTGATGAGGATGAAAGCAAAGCCAATATTTGGATCACGGCGCGTCAGCACCCGGGGGAAACTATGGCTGAGTGGCTGGTGGAAGGCTTGCTCAATCGCTTGTTAGATCAAGATTGCCCAGTAGCTAAGACACTAAAAGATAAAGCTAACTTTTATATTGTGCCCAATATGAACCCAGATGGTAGCGTGCGCGGTCATTTACGTACCAATGCCAAGGGCATTAATCTTAACCGTGAGTGGGCTAACCCTAGCCTTGATTCCAGCCCAGAAGTTTATTACGTCGTTAATAAGATGAAAGAGACGGGCGTTGACTTGTTTTATGATGTCCACGGTGATGAAGGCCTGCCGTATGTGTTCTTAGCGGGCTGTGAGGGTGTTCCGGCGTGGGATAGTCGTTTAGATGAGTTGCAACAAGCCTTTACTTCGGCGTTATTAATGGCCAGTCCAGATTTTCAAACGGAATTTGGTTATGCCAAGGATGAGCCGGGTCTGGCGAATTTAACCATAGGTTCAAATTGGGTCGCGCAAACCTTTAATTGCTTATCTAACACCTTAGAAATGCCGTTTAAAGATAATGATAACCTTGCCGATCCTTTTGTGGGGTGGTCACCTGAGCGCTGCGTTCATTTAGGTGAAGCGTCGTTATTAGCTATGTTGGCTGTGGTAGATAAGTTACGTTAATCGAGGCAGCGTATGGCACTCATCCTATGTCCAAATTGCAAGCAGCGAATTTCAGATAAAGCCAAGCAATGTTCCCATTGTCAGGTTAATTTGCAAGCGGATCTCGGTTCGTTGCAACGAGTCAAACATATCAAACAGTCTCAGCGCTTAATGACGCAAGGCTTTATAGCTATGACTTTGTTTATCTTAGGCATGGTGTTATGGTTTTGGAATGGTGAAGTAGCCACAGGTTGGCGCGCTAATGTGGCGCTGGCTTGCTTTGTCTTTGGCTTTGTTGGCTATTTATTCGTGCGGATTCGTTTGGTAATTCATAAGCGGAATAGTATATGAAAGATGTAGAAACCTTGATTGAACAGATGCCTAACGAAGTGTATCAGCGATTGCTGACGGCAACAGAGATAGGTAAATGGGAAGATGGCTCGCTATTAACCGAAGCGCAGCGTGAGTACAGTTTGCAGTTGGTATTATTGTACCAAGCGCGTCATTTACAACAGACAGATCATCTGACGATTAATGAACATGGGCAGCTCAATGAATTGTCCAAATCTGAGCTTAAAAAGCAGTTTCGCGGTGACAGCATTGCCGAATTTAGTCATAACGATATTTAATGGCTAAGCTTGAGCTGTATCAGTCAGCATGCTTAGCAATAAAAATAAGTGATAGGCAATAAGAGTTAGGCAAGTTACCTAAAATAAGGCCAGTCAGTAGATTACTGACTGGCCTTATTATTTTGAGTGTAAGAATTATCTAGCTGCTTTTACTCAGTTAATTCACCGACTAAATTTTGCATCATCCGCCGTTTAATCTCATTAGCACTTAAGTTTAACGATAATAGATAATGCAATTTGGCTAATGCAGCTTCAATGGTCATATCGGCACCACTGATGACGCCTGCGCGCGCTAAGGCATTGCCTGTGGCATAGCCCGACATATTGACGCGGCCTTGAAAACACTGAGTCAGATTGACTAGTACTATGCCTTGCTTATCTGCCTCGGTTAACACATCAAGAAATGCTTTATCTTCAGGCGCATTTCCCACACCGAAGGTCAACATGATGAGTGCCTTAACGGGCTGCTGGATCATATTGTTGATGATTTCTTTTGGCATGCCAGGGTATAAGGTGACTACGCCAATGGCTTGGGTATCGATTTGCGCCACATCTAATACATTGCTGGGCTCAGCTCCCAATTTACCGGCTTTGAGTTCAATCTTAATGCCAGCTTCCATTAGCAAGGGGAAGTTAGGGGACGCAAAGGCATCAAAGCCATCCGCATGGGCCTTAGTGCTGCGATTACCACGAAATAATTTGTTATTAAAAAATAACGATACTTCTGGAATAGGAAAGTTCGCGGCTATGTATAAGGCATTAAGGAAATTGATTTGGCCGTCAGAGCGCAGTTGCACCAAAGGAATTTGTGAGCCAGTCACAATCACAGGCTTACCTAAGCCTTGGAGCATGAAGGATAAGGCCGAGGCGGTATAAGCCATAGTGTCTGTGCCATGCAAGATAACAAAGCCATCAAATTGATCGTAATGAGCTTTAATGTCGTTGGCAATGCGTTGCCAGTGACTTGGCGACATGTTGGCAGAATCTATCAAGGGCGCATATTCACTGATAGTGAATTCCGGCATTTCATCATGAAAGAACTCGGGCATAGTTTGGATATGCTGGGTGAAAAAACCGGATTGCGGAACGAAACCATGTTCGGTTTTCTGCATCCCTATAGTGCCGCCCGTATATGCAACATAAATGGATTTTTTAGGCATAGGATAATTATTAAAAGAGGTGTGCGGGGATTATACAAAATTCCCGGCCGTTAAGGAAAACATTGATTGCTAGGTAGATCTTCGTGGCGATTTTGCAGCAATCTATCTGGACGATAGTGAGTTAGTGACAATATTTTCGGCTCAAAGGCTTGGGGTTAGTTCACCGTGCTCCAGATAATATGGCTGCTTTGTATGACAACGAATGATTCATCACAATAAAAAAGCCTGCATTTGCAGGCTTTTGGTGACACTCGTCTGATAAGCACTCAGACACTCAGACACTTAGTGCCAGTGCGCCGAGATAGTTAGTTAATCTGGCACATTTCACACAGTAAATATTGACCTTGAGGGTCATTAAAATTGCGCAATTGAGTCATGGTTTGCTCCAGTGGTGCTAATAACTGCATCATCTGGGTTGACTGGCTTTGCATTGGTGGCAGCCAGACTGAAACTGTACCAAATAATTGTTGCAGCATTTGTTGCTCGGTGGATAAGCTTTGCTCAATTAACTGGGTGTCATATTGCTTAAGTTTGGCAATTTCAGCGGCTTTATGGATAGCATTATCCATGTCCCCTAATTTATCGACTAGCCCTAAACCTACGGCTTCTTCACCTGTCCATACTCGGCCTTGAGCTATGGCGTCAACGGCTTCTATGCTCATTTTGCGGCCGGTAGCAACGATGGATAAAAACTCTTGATAACCTTTATCTATGCTGCGCTGAATAACAGCAGCAACCGCGGGAGATAAAGGTCTGGTGAGACTTAACCCAGCCCAATCATTAGTCGCGACGCCGTCTGTATATACGCCAAGGCTTGCAAGAGAATCCTGGAAGGTAGTGAATAGCCCAAAGATACCAATCGAGCCTGTGATTGTACTTGGGCTGGCAAAGATATAATCAGCGTCTGCCGATATCCAATAGCCACCCGATGCGGCGTAGGAACCCATACTGACTACCACAGGTTTGCCGGCAGCTTTAAAGGATAATAGCTCTTGTCTAATTTGCTCGGAGGCGAATGCGCTGCCGCCTGGGCTATCAACTCGTAACACTAAGGCTTTGATTTGGTCATCATACTTAGCTTTACGGATAAGCTTGGCTGTACTCTCACCACCAATGTCACCCGCTTCTTGATTGCCATTAATAATTTGACCTTTGGCAACGATAATAGCAACTTGATCTTGGCTAGAGGGAATAGGCAGAGGTTTGACTAGCTGATAGTAGTCCTCCAAACTGATTTGTTTGAAGGTATGGCTATCGCTGCTTTTATCTTGGCCAACCTTAGCAATCAGCCCTTTGCGGAATTGATCTAAAGTTTGCAGTTTATCAACCCAGCCTAACGCCAGTGCCACTTTAGCGCTGTCGCCATCAGTTTTATTCAGTTGTGCTAAATAGTCCTCAGCGCTCAGGGCTAATTGATTTGACTCAATCTTGCGATTTTCCGCTACAACTTTGGCATAGGTTTGCCAAAGATTATTGAGTAGCGACTGATTGGCTTCTTTAGCTTCTTCTGACATGTTATCGCGAATAAAAGGCTCAATCGCAGACTTATAAGTACCAACTCGGAACACATGGGTCTGGACTTTAAGTTTGTCTAGTGCACTTTTATAAAACAAGCTATACAAGCTAAAACCTTCAATGGCTACAGCGCCTTGGGGGTTGAGTACTATTTCATCAGCAAAGCTTGCCAGAAAATATTGCTGCTGACTGAAATAGTTACCTATCACAGTGACAAACTTACCTTCAGCCTTAAAGCGGTTAATGGCATCACCCACGGCATGTAATTTACTGATCCCTGTATTGTTAAGATCTGATAAATCCATCACTAAGGTTGAGATTTTCTTATCTGTGGCCGCGGTATCTATGGCGTAAATAACATCGGCTAAGATGATTTCTTGATGACTCTTATCTTTATTTCCTTCTTGTAATAAGGCGCTAAACGGGTCGATATAGCGCTTTTGATCAACGATAGAACCTTCGATTTTGAGTACTAAGGCGGTGTTATCTTCTAATTGAATAGTACTGTCAGAGCTCAGCAAAGCCCACACTAATACTAATGCTCCAAAGAACACGAGATTTAAAATAATTTTACGAATTGCATTAATACTTATCCAAATTGCTCTGAAAAAACGCCTGATAAATGAAGGTTGTGCAGACATTTGCCGCTCCTCTAATAACCGATAGTCTAATGCTAACTTAAATTGCGATTTTTGGTTAATTTCAATTGTAAATAGGTTTATACCAGAATGTGTCAAACTGTTGAGCTTACCGCTGACACAAGGTATGCTCAGTTAAATCATGTGTTTTAAAAGGGTGTTTGAATGGCGCATTTCCCACATTTACTAGCCCCGTTAGATCTCGGTTTTACCCAGCTCAAAAATCGAGTATTAATGGGTTCAATGCATACTGGATTAGAAGAAGAAAAAGGTGGTTTTGAAAAACTGGCGGCATTTTACCGTGAACGGGCGTTAGGTGGTGTCGGTCTCATAGTCACTGGGGGAATAGCGCCAAGTTTAAGAGGGCGTTTAGCCCCACACGCCTCGCAGTTAAGTTTTGGCTGGCAAGTCAGTAAACATCAGCTAGTCACGGATGCAGTGCATAGCGCAGGCAGTAAAATCTGTATGCAAATTCTGCATGCTGGGCGCTACGCTTATCATCCTTTTAGTCAAGCGCCGAGCCGTATTCAAGCGCCGATAAATCCGTTTAAACCTTGGGGCATGTCACCTCGGCAAGTGAGATGCACTATTAAGGATTATGCCAATAGCGCCAAACTTGCGCGCGCCGCCGGTTACGATGGCGTTGAGGTCATGGGCTCTGAAGGCTATTTAATCAATCAATTCATTTGTGCTCGCACTAATAAGCGCACAGATGAATGGGGCGGCAGTTTTGAAAATCGTTGCCGCTTAGCACTTGAAATCGTTCGCGCGATCCGCGCCAAAGTCGGCCAAGATTTTATTATCATCTTTAGATTGTCCATGCTTGATTTAGTCGATAACGGCTCGCGTTGGGATGAAGTAGTGCAATTAGCCCAATGGCTTGAGCAAGCTGGCGTTACCATTATAAATACCGGGATCGGTTGGCATGAAGCGCGTATTCCGACAATTGTCACCAGCGTGCCTCGCGGAGCGTTTGCTTGGGTGACTGAAAAACTCAAGCAACATGTCAGTGTGCCATTAATTGCGACCAATCGAATAAATACCCCCGAAATTGCAGAAGGCATTTTAGCGTCTGGTCAGGCGGACATGGTATCGATGGCAAGACCTATGTTGGCGGACCCTGAATTTGTCAATAAGGCTGCTGCTGGTAAAAGTGAGCTTATTAATACCTGTATCGGGTGTAATCAAGCTTGTCTTGACCATACCTTTGCCTTAAAACGCGCTACTTGCTTAGTTAATCCTCGCGCTTGCTATGAGACCGAGCTTAATTTTACTCCGGCAACTCAGCCTAAAAAAATTGCCGTCATGGGCGCAGGGCCTGCTGGCATGGCCTTTGCTGTTTATGCCGCTATGCGCGGCCATAAAGTGGTGTTGTTTGAAGCCAGTTCAACAGTCGGTGGGCAATTTAATCTTGCGCGTAAAATTCCAGGCAAAGAAGAATTTAACGAGACTATCCGCTACTTCTTAAAGCAAATTGAATTATGGCAAGTTGAGTTACGACTTAATACGCCATTAACCGTGGCGACATTTGAATCCGAAAGCTTTGATGAAATCGTTATTGCCGCTGGGGTTCGCCCAAGAAAACTCACACTACCAGGGTTTGATGCTAAAGCTGTGGTGACTTATCAAGAGTTATTAAATGGCAATGTTGAACCTGGTAATAAAGTCGCACTGATAGGTGCTGGTGGCATTGGTTTTGATATTGCCCATTTCTTGGGTGAACCCCACTCATCGACGTTAACCCCAAAACGTTGGTATCAAGAATGGGGCATAGATGTTGATTATCAACATCCTGGCGGCATTATGACGCCCATAGTAGAAGCGCCCGCAAGGAAAATCACCTTAATGCAGCGTAAGACCACTAAAATGGGCGAGGGCTTAGGTAAAACCTCTGGTTGGGTGCACCGCGCCGTGTTAAAGCAGCATGGGGTTAAGATGCTTACAGGGGTTAATTACCTTAAGTTTGATGCAGAGGGCCTGCATATTGAGATTGATGGTAAAGCGCAAGTGCTAGATGTCGACCAAGTTGTGCTCTGCGCAGGGCAAGAATCCAATCGTGATTTAGTCGAAAGCATGCAGCAAACTGGCTTACCTGTGCATCTTATTGGTGGGGTAGATGTTGCTGCTGAACTCGATGCCAAGCGGGCTATTAGGCAAGGAGCAGAACTTGCTATCGCACTCTAGATAAGAGTTAACATTGTCTTAACGATTGAGCATATGTTAGTAAATGAAGCCCAGTCATTATTCTGGGCTTTTAGTTAATTATTTTTCAGTTAGTTACTTTTTTTGTTAAGCAATATAATTTTGTGTTTTTTAGTGAACAATGATTGATGGTTAAGCCTTGTAATAAATTATTTTTTGGATATTTATTTTGTAATTAATTTATCTCTTGGTGAACACCCTTAATATTCAATGAGCTACAAGTTGATGTTATTTTACTTCATTATCAACATGGCTCGCTTGCTGTTCTTGTAGTAAAACAGTTGTCGCCATGCCAGGCCATTACAGATTGAGATGAATGTTGAGATATATTTAATCGTGTAACCGAGTTATTTTATTTGATTAATTTAGCTTATTTAATATTCGCTTGGTTGGATTTGTGTTGATTATCATGGTGCGTGGTTTTTAGAATGTTTATTATAGCGTTGATATTTATCGTAAATATTACCATATAAAAAATATAAATCAGGTTGATAACATGACATTCTTAAAATCTACTGCTGCGGCAGCCATCACTATTGCACTTCTTGCGGGTTGTAACGACGAAACAAACAATTACTACCCGACAACACCAGACACTGAATCACAAACCCTCAGAATTGGTGCATTTAATCTATCTTTCGATCGTGCGAGTTATCAAGAGTTAGCTGCAGAAATGGCCATAGCTCCAGCCAAACAACAGCAGTTGGTCGAAGGTTACTTAAAAAAGAACCTAACTGAAGCGGAGATGGCTGTTGCTGCGAAAGTTATTCAAATACGAAACGTGGCAGCGATTATTCAAACTCAACGACCGGCTGTATTAATGGCGGCTGAGTTTAATAACGATGGTTCTGGCAAAGATTTGAAAGCGTTAAATGGCTTTCGTATAAATTATTTAGCGGTACCACAAAGTAGCATTGGCGCTGGTGGAAAAGCTGATTTATTGCCAATTAATTATCCATATACTGGAAACTATGCCACCAATACGGGTTTAGCTTCTGGTTTAGATTTAGATAATGATGGCAAAACTACGAGCCCAGGTGACGGTTGGGGCTTTGGTTTTTACCACGGTCAATATGCTTTCGGTTTGTTATCGCAATATCCGATTGAGCATGATAGGGTTCGAACTTTCCAAGAATTTAAATGGAAGGATATGACTGGCGCTAAGAACATTGCTGTTAATTGTAAGCCTGATAATACTGCCACTTGGTGTGCTGATGATTTTTGGTATAGCAAGGATGAATGGGAACAGATCCCATTATCGTCTAAAAACCATGTTGATGCTCCTGTAACGATTAAAACTGCTAGTGGTGATAAAACCATTCATTTATTGATGTCTCATCCAACGCCACCTGTGTTTGATAAAGGAGTTGAAGCGCCTTATAACGTCGTTAAAAATGCTGATGAGGTCCGTTTTTGGGTGGATTATGTGGCAGGTGGCGAACAGGGCGCTTATATCTATGATGATAAAGGCTTAGTTGGTGGTTTAGCTAATGGCGAATCGTTTGTCGTCCTGGGTGATTTAAACGCTGACCCAGAAAATGGTGATGGCGATTTAACGGCTATTCGCGCCTTATTAAATCACGCTAAAGTTAATCACTACGCTAGCACTGGCATTTATGCTCCTAAGAGCTTTGGCGGCCCAGAATGTTTATCAAGCGGTGAATGTCGCAAAGATATTGCATCGTCCCCGTATCCTGAGACGATCACCAGTACCTTCGGCTTACGAGTCGATCATGTGACGCCATCGGCGGATCTTAATGTCACTGATTCTGGCATCTTTTGGCCAATCAGTTCTGATGACAATTACAAGTTAGTCAATGATGAACGCATTGGGAAATATGGCAACGGCAAGGATATATCATCGGATCATCGTTTAGTGTGGATTGATATCGAACTTTAATGCAATAGCTATTTGGAAATGAGCCCAGCCGTTGCTGGGCTTTTTATTGTTGTCTACTTTGGAGGGCTTATAGATAAATTCACTTTTAAAGGATGCCAATAAAAAAGCATTGCCGAGGCAATGCTTTTTTATTAGTTAGCGCCGCAGCACTTTTTGTATTTTTGCTCACTGCCACATGGGCAAGGCTCATTACGGTTAGGCTTGGCATCAACTGTTTGCGTGGTAGGCTTGTTGATAATCACATCTAACTGACGGATATCTTCAGCTTGAGTTGCATCAATAGTAATTAAACCTATTAATTTATGCTCATCCAACAGTTGTTGAACTTGTTGTTGTCTTGCTTCATCAGCAACCACTAACACTAATGGATTGACGTCAGTGCCAGGTTTTAAGGTGCGCTTGGTGTTATAACCGCTTTCGCCATATTGAGGCTTAGGCGTTTTACGGCCTTTAAAAAAGAATTTATCAGACATGGTGGTTCCACTCGAACAATAATGAGGATGCTTATACTATAAAAAGGTCATTTGGGGAATGTAAATCGCGGTTTATCAGTTAACTTGCTGCAATAATCGACATTTATTAAGTCTTGTCGATACCTTCTGACACCATTTTTTTGCGCTTGTCAGTACTGGACAGTTTGCATAAATCAAGCCCTGGGTAATGGCGTTTACGAATAACTTTGACGCCGACACTGGATAAATCCAGATTGACATTCGTGAGCGGTCGACAGCAACAAGGCAAGCATTCATCGGGGCGTAATTGCGCCAATGGCGGGGCAATATAGTCTACCTGACCACTTAACACCCGCGTCTTACACGCACCACAATAGCCGCTGCGACACTCAGAAAAAATTGCCACTTGCTTAGCTTCTAGCGCAGCCAACAAGGTCTGATGCGCCGAGGTAAATAATAACGTCGGCTGACCTTGAAGGCTGATAATAGGATCTTTGTTAAAGATCGAAGTCGAGGAAGTCTTTGTCATCGAGGGCTGCATCGATTTGTCCTACTAAGTAGGATGATACTTCAACTTCTTGTGGGGCAACTTGCACCGCATCGCTTTCTAACCAGTTTTTCATCCACGGCAGTGGATTTGACTGTTCAGCATAAGGCTGCGGTAAGTTCACTGAACGCATCCGTTCGTTAGTGATGAATTCCACATATTGACAAAGAATTTGCTCATTAAGACCAATCATAGAGCCATCTTTAAACAGATACTTAGCCCATTCTTTTTCTTGTTCAGCGGCGCGCAGGAAGATGTCATAGCATTCAGACATAGATTCAATGGCAATTTCACCCATTTCAGGGTCATCTTTACCCGCTTGCATCAGTTTAATAATATGCTGGGTACCATTTAAGTGCAGCGCTTCATCACGAGCAATTAAGCGAATGATTTTAGCGTTGCCTTCCATTAAGCGGCGTTCAGCAAAGGCAAATGAGCAAGCAAAGCTGACATAAAAACGAATAGCTTCAAGGGCGTTCACCGCCATCATGCATAAATACAGTGATTTTTTGAGTGCACGTCTGCTGATGGTGACTTCTTTTCCATCGATCAGATGAGTACCTTCACCATGCAATTCATAGGCTTGAGTTTGATGAATTAAGGTATCGTAAAAATCAGAGATATCGCCAGCGCGCTTTAAAATCTCTTTATTTACCAAAATATCATCAAAGATCTTGGCTGGATCATTGGTGATGTTACGAATGATATGAGTGTATGAACGTGAATGAATGGTTTCAGAGAATGACCAAGTTTCAATCCAAGTTTCTAACTCTGGCAGTGATACCAAGGGTAAAAATGCCACGTTTGGCGAACGGCCTTGAATCGAGTCTAATAAGGTTTGGTACTTAAGGTTAGACAAGAAGATATGTTGTTCGTGATCCGGCAATTTACCAAAATCTATGTTGTCACGGCTAACGTCGACTTCTTCAGGACGCCAGAAAAACGATAACTGCTTTTCAATCAGGCGTTCAAAAACTTCATATTTTTGAATGTCGTAACGGGCAACGTTGACAGGTTGGCCAAAGAACATAGGTTCTTTAGTCGCATCATTCGGAGTTTGACAAAAAGTGCTGTAAGCCATTATAGGGATCCCAATCAAAGGGGCCGTTAAGGCCCCATCTAGCAAATAAAGTTAAATTTTACACGCGCCACCGGCACAACCATCATCTTCAGCTTCAACGCTAGAGATGTCGTCGTATTTATCAGAAGCACCATCACGAGTGTTATGATAATACAGGGTTTTAATACCGAGTTTATAGGTAGTGAGCAAATCCTTTAACAGCAATTTCATCGGTACCTTGTGACTGTCAAATTTAGCTGGGTCATAGTTTGTGTTGGCTGAAATCGCTTGGTCAACAAACTTTTGCATAATGCCGACTAATTGCAGATAACCTTCGTTCGATGGCATTTGCCATAACAACTCATACTTATCACGTAATTGGTCAAAATCAGGCACTACTTGCTTCAGCTGTCCATCTTTACTGGCTTTAACGCTGATAAGGCCTCGTGGAGGTTCAATACCATTCGTCGCGTTAGAAATTTGCGATGAAGTTTCTGATGGCATTAACGCTGATAAAGTCGAGTTACGTAAGCCATGCTTAACTATGTTTTGGCGTAAGCTTTCCCAATCAAGGTGTAATGGTTCGCTGCAAATAGCGTCTAAATCACGCTTGTAGGTATCGATTGGCAAAATACCTTGAGAGTAAGTAGTCTCATGGAATAATGGACAAGCGCCTTTTTCTTTAGCCAATAACATAGATGCTTTAAGCAAATAAAACTGAATAGCTTCAAAAGTTCTGTGGGTGAGGGCATTAGCGCTACCATCAGAGTACTTTAAGTTATTCTTGGCTAAATAATTGGCAAAGTTAATGACGCCTATACCTAAGGTGCGGCGATTCATTGACGCCAATTCAGCGGCCTTAATTGGATAATCTTGATAATCAAGCAAGTTATCTAATGCACGAACGGCTAAATCAGCTAAGCCTTCTAACTCATCCAGACTTTCAATCGCGCCTAAATTTAATGCCGATAAGGTACACAGGGCGATTTCGCCATTGGTATCATCGATATTGGTCATTGGCTTAGTTGGCAGCGCAATTTCCAAACATAAGTTTGATTGGCGAATTGGCGCTACTTTTGAGTCGAATGGGCTGTGGGTATTACAATGATCGACGTTTTGAATGTAAATACGACCAGTAGACGCACGTTCTTGCATCATCAATGAAAACAAGTCAGCAGCACGAATTTGGCGCTTACGGATAGCAGCGTCTTGCTCATACTTAAGATATAAACGCTCAAACTCGTCTTGATCTTCGAAGAAAGCGTCGTATAAGCCAGGCACATCCGATGGGCTAAATAGGCTAATGTGCTCACCTTTAACTAAACGGGTATACATCAGCTTGTTAATTTGTACGCCGTAGTCTAAGTGACGAACACGGTTTTCTTCAACGCCGCGGTTGTTTTTAAGTACCAGCAGGGATTCCACTTCTAAGTGCCACATAGGGTAGAAGAGGGTCGCTGCGCCGCCGCGAACGCCACCTTGTGAACATGACTTAACCGCAGTTTGAAAATACTTATAAAAAGGTAAGCAACCGGTATGGAAAGCTTCACCGCCACGAATTGAACTGCCTAAGGCGCGAATACGGCCGGCGTTAATGCCAATACCTGCGCGCTGACTAACATACTTAACAATGGATGACGCAGTGGCGTTAATTGAATCTAAGCTATCACCACACTCAATCAGTACACATGAGCTGAACTGACGGGTAGGAGTGCGCACGCCTGACATGATTGGCGTTGGCAGTGAAATCTTAAAAGTCGATACCGCATCATAAAAATTCTTGATGTAAGTTAAGCGAGACTCTTTTGGATATTCAGCGAATAAACAGGCGGCAACCAGTATGTATAAAAACTGAGTGCTTTCATAAACTTCGCCCGTTACACGGTTCTGAACTAAATACTTGCCTTCCAGCTGCTTAACCGCAGCATAGGAGAAGTTCATGTCACGCCAGTGATCCACATAGCCATCGAGGATAGCAATTTCTTCACGGCTATAGTCATTTAAGATGTGAGCGTCATATTTACCGAGCTCAACCAGCTTAACGATATGGTTATAAAGCTTAGGTGGCTCAAATTGACCATAAGCTTTTTTGCGCAAATGGAAAATGGCCAAACGCGCTGCCAAAAACTGGTAATCAGGCGATTCTGGAGAGATTAAATCTGCGGCGGCCTTGATAATGGTTTCATGAATGGCTTCCGTTGGAATGCCGTCAAAAAACTGAAGGTGAGAACGTAATTCCACCTCCGATACCGAGACATTGTGAAGTCCTTTTGCTGCCCAGGTGATCACTCTGTGGATCTTGTCGAGATCTATGTTCTCACGTTCACCACTGCGTTTTGTGACTGTCATATTGCTGTTCATTAACGATTAGCCTTGAAAATTTTGATTAATAAAATACATATATTGTTGCGAGGTAAACAAGTCCATTTGCCGTTCAGAACCGAGGAGAAAACTACTACAGGACAAAAAAATCCAGTATTTATCTTGTGGTGTCTTTTTAACTGAACACACAACATATGGGTGTATTTTGGAACTTGAGGTACAAGATAGTGAGGTTAATGGCTATTTGCAAGCACTATAAGCTGGGGGTTTCTTGTGGATAAGGTGGGGGTATAATTTGGGGTTAGTGGTGACTAACCCTAAACCTGAATTATTGCTGAACTGTGCGGTGAATAACTTTAAAACCCCGAAAAAAAGCCGAAAATTTAAAGCGAATTAACCGCCACTAAAATGACCAATCCTAGCGCTTGATCTGATCTAAACATGATCGATATAGGCTAAGGTTTAGTTGTAAAAAATGCTCGAGTTCTTGAGGGTGATTAAACTGTAATCGGCTCGGCCACGAGTGATGATCCTCATCATCACCTAAATAGCCCCACAAGGCGAGCGCCGGGATCATGCCAGCATTAACTGCAGCTTCCATATCCCGCGCGGCATCGCCAAGATAAAGAATGTGTTCGGGTCGGCATCCAAGTTGTGATGCTGCCAGTAGCATAGGCGCTGGATGCGGTTTAGGCTGCAGGCAGGAATCACCACTGACAATAGCTTGCATAGTTACGGTCAGATTTAAGTGCTGACATAAGGGACGACTAAAGCGCGCATGTTTATTAGTGACTATGCCTTGTGGTATCCCAAGCGTGGTTAAAGCGTGGATTAAGTGCTCAATACCCTCGAACAACTCACTGTATTGGCCATTAATGCGCTGGTAGTGCTGTAATAAATCGTGCTGAATAGCAAGTTTTTCACCTTGCTGAAGATGGGGCGCCGCCGCATTCACTAATGCCATTGACCCATGTGACGCAGCGCTTTTTACTTGCTGATAGGGTGCCGGCGCTAAACCTGCATCGTTTAATGCTAAGTTTAAAGCCGCGACCAGATCGGGCGCGGTATCAACAATGGTGCCATCTAAATCAAACAGCACTGCTTTTATCTGAGGACAATTCACCATTAAGCCTTATGGCATACCAGCATATAGTTAACTTCTAAGCTGTCGGTATAGCGGAAAATTCCCGTCACTGGATTGTAAGTCACACCGCTACTGCCTTCACAAATCAAATCGGTATTGTCTATCATGGCAATTAATTCAGACGGACGAATGAACTTACTGTGTTCATGGGTGCCTTTAGGCAGCATTTTTAACACATATTCAGCACCAACTATGGTTTCTATATAGGATCGCACATTGCGATTAATGGTTGAAAAGAACACATAACCATTAGGTTTAACCATGTCGCAGCACGCTTTAATCACAGATTGCGGATCTGGCACATGTTCAAGCATTTCCATGCAAGTGATGACATCATAATGTTGCTGATGATTAAGGCTATGTTGCTCGGCTGTCATGCGTTGATAATCAACGCTAACGCCCATTTCCAGCGCATGTAACTTAGCAATCTCAAGTGGCTCTTCGCCCATATCAATGCCAGTCACTTTAGCGCCAAGGCGCGCCATACTTTCAGACAAAATGCCGCCACCACAGCCCACATCTAATACTTGCTTGCCAAATAAGCCGTGACTATTGAGATCGATGTAATTTAAACGCAATGGGTTGAGTTGGTGTAATGGCTTGAAATCACCCGTTGGGTCCCACCAATTAGCCGCCATACGTTCAAACTTGGCAATTTCATTAAGATCTACATTTTGATTGGTTTCCATGGACTTCCCATCCGAATAAAAGTGACGCGCCATTATACTCAGCTTTTGTGACGCGAAAATACTAAAGCATAAAGGCATTGTGACAGATTTCATCATTATCCATAAAAGCCCCCCGTTGATGACTGACTAAAAATAACGCCTAAGGTATTGCTTTTATTCGATTGCAGCCTTTTTGAGCACTTTCGCTGTGATATCCCATTTGATTGCAAGCTAGGTCTGGCGGCAATAAATAACTGTGTTAGAATGCCAAATCATGTTTAAAGCTGCGCCATTTTGGGTGTCAACTCGGGCCAGCATTATTTTCAGGGGAACGAGCAGTTTATGACTGATCTGGCTTCATCTATTTCGCCAATTAATATTGAAGACGAATTAAAAACATCGTACCTGGATTACGCCATGAGCGTCATCGTAGGCCGGGCATTGCCAGACGTGCGTGACGGGTTAAAACCTGTTCACCGTCGCGTATTGTTTGCCATGAGTGAACTGAAAAACGACTGGAACAAACCTTATAAAAAATCTGCTCGTGTAGTTGGTGACGTGATCGGTAAATATCACCCTCATGGTGATAGCGCTGTTTACGACACTATTGTACGTATGGCCCAAAACTTCTCCATGCGTTACACCTTAGTTGATGGTCAAGGTAACTTTGGTTCTGTTGATGGCGACGCCGCAGCAGCAATGCGTTATACCGAAATCCGTATGGATAAGTTAGCGCATCAATTACTGGCCGATCTTGAGAAAGAAACTGTCGATTTTGTGCCTAACTATGATGGCACTGAATTTATTCCTGAAGTGATGCCAACCCGCATTCCTAACCTATTAATCAATGGTTCATCAGGCATTGCGGTAGGTATGGCCACTAACATTCCGCCACATAACCTCAATGAAGTTGTGAGTGCTTGTCTTGCGTTAATCGAAGAGCCTGAATTGCCAATTGAGCAAATCATGGAATATATTCCAGGCCCAGATTTCCCAACTGCTGCCATCATTAACGGTCGTCGAGGCATTGAAGAAGCCTATCGTACTGGCCGCGGCAAAGTTATCATGCGTTCACGCGCTGAAGTGGAAACCGATGAAAACGGTCGCGAGCGTATCATAGTTCACGAAATTCCGTATCAAGTGAACAAAGCCCGTTTGATTGAAAAAATCGCCGAGCTAGTAAAAGATAAAAAGATTGAAGGCATCAGCGGCTTACGTGACGAGTCTGATAAAGACGGTATGCGTATTGTGGTTGAAATTAAGCGCGGTGAAGTGGGCGAGGTTGTATTAAACAACCTGTACTCACAGACTCAAATGCAAACGTCTTTCGGTATTAACATGGTGGCCTTGATCAACGGTCAGCCGAAGTTATTCAACCTGAAAGAAATGCTAGAAGCCTTTATCCTGCATCGCCGTGAAGTGGTGACACGCCGCACTGTGTTTGAATTACGCAAAGCCCGTGATCGCGCTCATATCTTGGAAGCGCTGGCCATTGCCTTAGCTAACATAGATCCAATCATTGCCCTGATCAAAGCCTCGCCAACCTCAGCAGACGCTAAAGCTAAGTTAATTAGCCAAGGTTGGGAACTGGGTAATGTGCAAGGCATGTTAGAAAAGGCTGGTGATGACGCTGCCCGTCCAGAATGGTTAGAGCCTGAATACGGTATTCGTGATGGCTTATATTATCTGACTGAACAGCAAGCCCAAGCGATTCTTGAGTTACGCCTGCACCGCTTAACGGGTCTTGAACACGAAAAGATTTTAAGTGAATACGAAGAGCTGTTAGACATCATAGCTGCGTTATTACTTATTTTGCGCAGCCCAGAGCGTTTGATGGAAGTGATTAAAGAAGAACTGCTAGAAGTTAAAGAGCAGTTTGGTGATGCGCGCCGCTCAGAAATCAACGCTTCTGCTATCGATATTAGCCTTGAAGATTTGATCAACGAAGAAGACGTAGTCGTTACCTTATCGCACTTAGGTTATGCCAAGTATCAACCACTGACTGACTATCAAGCTCAGCGCCGTGGTGGTAAAGGTAAAGCCGCGACTAAAGTGAAAGATGAAGATTTCGTTGAAAAGCTATTAGTGGCCAACACCCACGATACCATTTTATGCTTCTCTGACTTTGGTAAGATGTATTGGTTGAAGGTATATCAATTACCACTGGCTAGCCGTACTGCTCGTGGCAAGCCAATTATCAATATTCTGCCGCTGCAAGATGGCGAACGTATTACTGCTATTCTGCCAGTACGTGAATACGCACAAGACAAGTACATCATCATGGCAACCGCCCACGGTACTGTGAAGAAGACAGCGTTAACTGAATACAGCCGTCCACGTGCTAACGGTATTATTGCCGTTAATCTTAAAGATGGTGATCAGTTAATTGGTGTCGACATTACAGATGGCAGTAACGACATTATGTTGTTCTCTGATGAAGGTAAGGTAGTACGCTTTAACGAGAAAGCCCGCGACTCTGAAACTGGCGAAGTGAAGATTGACCCAGAAACCGGCGAAGAAATGCTGTCGATTCGTCCTATGGGTCGTACCGCTACTGGTGTTCGTGGTATCCGTCTTGAAGAAGGTCAAAAAGTAGTATCTCTGATTGTGCCTAAGGCCGATGGCGATATTTTAACTGTGACCGAGAATGGTTTTGGTAAGCGTACCGCATTGAGCGAATACCCTGCTAAGAGCCGTGCGACTAAAGGCGTGGTCTCGATTAAGGTGAGCGAGCGTAATGGCGCTGTTGTTGGTGCTGTTCAAGTCGGTGATAACGATGAAATCATGTTGATCAGCAACAAGGGGACTTTAGTACGTACTCCTGCTTCTGGTGTATCTGTGATTGGTCGTAACACTCAAGGTGTACGCATTATCCGTGTCGCCGATGAAGAGCAAGTCGTTGGCTTACAACGTATTGATGAAATCCCGCAATCAGAATTCGATGAAGAAGATGTGATTGAGGATGTGGATGGCGAAGAAGTACAAACGCCAGATACCGACGCTGAAGTCGATATCAGCCACGAAGAGTAATAGTTAGGCGTCCCATGGGACGCCTTTTTTATCATAAAATTTGTTGTTCATTAATAAAATAATCATTGCTATCAATAACAAGGAGAGCTGAGTTGGATCCCATCTATAACTTTTGTGCAGGGCCAGCCATGTTGCCCGCAGCTGTGATGCAAAAGGCGCAAGCTGAGATGTGTAATTGGCAGGCACTGGGTGTGTCTGTCATGGAAATCAGCCATCGCAGCCCTGAGTTTATTGCCATGGCAAAACAGACGGAAGCGGATTTACGCCAGTTACTCACTATTCCAGATAACTATCTTGTGTTGTTTATGCATGGTGGTGGTCGTGGTCAATTTTCAGCTGTTGTGAATAATTTTCTTGGCAATAATGGCCGCGCTTGTTATCTGGTCTCAGGTCAGTGGTCAGATGCTGCCGCTACAGAAGCTGTAACCCTAGCAGGGGCTGATGCCATAGATATTATCCCTGTAGTTGAAGAAGTAAATGGCCGTAAACAAGTCATTATTCCAAGCTTTGATACGAGCAATGAGTATCGCTATTTACATTATTGCCCTAATGAAACCGTTGATGGTATCGAAATTTTTGATGAAATAAACAGCCCATGGCCTGTGGTGGCTGATATGTCATCGTGTTTATTGTCACGCAGTATTGATGTCAGTCACTATGGCTTGATCTACGCTGGCGCGCAAAAGAATATTGGTCCATCTGGCCTTGCCATTGTGATTGTTCGCAGTGATTTATTAGCCTTACCTGCGCTGGCACAACCTGCCATTATGGATTATCGCTTAGCCCGTGATTATGACTCCATGTATAACACGCCGCCGACTTATGCCTGGTATTTAGCTGGCGAAGTATTTAAGTGGCTGTTAGCGCAAGGTGGTGTTGCCGCCATTGAGGCTGTCAATGAAGCCAAAGCTCAGTGCCTTTACGCGGGTATCGACAATTCTGACTTGTACATTAACCGTGTCGCTCCTGCTAATCGCTCGCGCATGAACGTGACCTTTGCATTGAATGATGAATCACTCAATGCCGCGTTTTTACAACAAGCGCAAGCTCAGGGCTTGTTAGCACTTAAAGGTCATAGAATCGTAGGTGGGATGCGTGCGAGTATTTACAATGCTATGCCGCTTGCTGGGGTAGAGGCTTTGGTTGAATTTATGACGCACTTTGCAAGCGATAATAAGGCTTAAAACTACATCAACAGCTAGCGTCAATATCAGTTGCAGCCGTTAATATAAGCGGCTACGACATTTATGACATTAATTTAAAGCCATAAAAAAGCGAATGTTATCATTCGCTTTTTTGTTGTAATTTTTATGGATTAGCTGTTTCGTATTGAACTTCAAACTTCAAACTTCAAACTTCAAACTTCAAACTTCAAACTTCAAACTTCAAACTTCAAACTTCAAACTTCAAACCTAGTTAATTATTCACTACAACACAGCGGTAATAGATTTAGCCAGATAATCAATGTTGCTTTGGTTGATACCTGCAATGCTAATGCGGCTAGAGTCGACCATATAGATGCTATAGTCTGCAGTTAATTGCTTCACTTGCACAGACGTTAACCCCAAAAAGCTAAACATACCTTTTTCATTTGCGATGAAACTGAAATCTTTTGCGGTTTGAAGCTGGTGCAATTTTGCTACCAGTAACTCACGGTTGCCATTAATTCGCTCGCGCATCACAGCGACTTCTTGCTGCCACTGCACTGATAATGCTTGCGATCCTAAAATAGTCTCAACTAGCGCCGCGCCATGAGCCGGTGGCATAGAGTAAATACAGCGGATCACATACAGCATGATAGATAAGGCCGTATCGGCAGCTTGTGACGTTTTAGCCATAATACTGCAGCTACCAATCCGCTCGCGATAGAGGCCAAAATTTTTTGAGCATGAAGTGCACAACAGCATTTCATCAACCGCCGCGGCCATTTTACGCACGCCATAAGCATCTTCATCAAGACCGCTACCAAAGCCTTGATAAGCTAAATCGATTAATGGCAGAAAGCCACGGCGACGGGCAACGTCAACCACTTTGTCCCATTGCTCGTTGGTTAAATCGGCGCCGCTGGGGTTATGGCAGCAACCATGCAGTAATACCACATCTTGCTCGCCTACAAGCTCTAACGCAGCCAACATGTCTTCAAAACGTATGCCTTTATTGGCAAAATCATAATAGGGGTAGGTGCGAACCGTTAAGCCAGCAGTAGCAAATAAACCTGTATGATTAGCCCAAGTGGGATCACTAACATAGATTGTTGCGCCTGGGCGTAAACGCTCAATTAAATCGGCAGCGACTTTTAACGCCCCAGTCCCCCCAGGGGTTGACACGGTACGAATGCGATTAGCCATGAGAGCACTATGATCATTTCCCAAGGCTAACTCAGTCATTAATTGATTAAATGGCGCTGAGCCTGTTGGGCCGATATAGACCTTACTTTGTTCATTATCAGTGCGCCATTGCTCTGCAATTTTGACCGTAGCCAAAATAGGGGTGTTACCAGCCTCATCCTTATAAACTCCAACGCCTAAATCTACCTTAAGCGGATTGGGATCTTGGCGATATTGAGTTAAGAGGCCAAGTATGGGATCGGCGGGCATTGGTGTAAGGGCGTTAAACATAGTTCCATCTACCTTATTTGAATGATGATATTTTGCTGGGCTCACAGTGTTTGTGCTTATCCTAAGTGACTCAAGAGTAACAAACAACCAGACGTTGGCTGTTTATTTGTGTTGCTTGTAACAAGCAAAGTGCCATCAAAATCATTAGTAGAGCTGCTTTTATCGACGCGCAACCATGGCTTTAGCCATAAAAATGGGAGGCCTTGGTGAAATCCGCGCCAAAATGGCGAACAAGATAAAAAATCACTTGAATGATCAAACTAGTTAAGTAACTTAAGCATAGGCTGAGTACTCTTGATTAGGACTTTGTCATTAACTCTGTTCGCTAAGGACAATTTTTTAACCCGTACCAGTAGATGAGAGTTCTATGAATCAACTTTTTTTAGCCCCAGTTCAAAACATTACCGGTGAAATCAATATTCCAGGCTCAAAAAGTATTTCCAATCGGGCATTGCTGCTAGCAACGTTAGCTAGTGGTACCACACGACTTACAAACTTGCTTGATTCAGATGATATTCGTCATATGCAAAATGCGTTACGCCAGTTAGGCGTACCTTTTACGCTTAGCAATAATAATACCGTATGCGAGATTAAGGGCTTAAGCGGGAGTATTAATAGTCAGCAAGCGCAAGAATTGTTCTTAGGCAATGCTGGTACCGCCATGCGGCCATTATGTGCGGCATTAACCTTGGGCGCAGGGCAATTTACTTTAGTGGGCGAGCCGCGCATGGAAGAGCGTCCTATAGGCGATTTAGTGGACGCTTTGCGGGCGTTAGGCGCTGATATTGAATATCTCAAACGTCCAGGTTATCCACCACTAAAAATTACAGCAACAGGCCTAAATGGTGGAAACGTGGCCATTGACGGCAGTTTGTCAAGCCAATATTTAACTGCCTTACTAATGGTTGCGCCCCTTGCCAAAGAGACAGTTATCATCAATATATTTGGCGATTTAGTCTCTAAACCTTATATAGATATCACCTTGGATTTAATGAAAAAATTTGGGGTAACTGTCACTAATGATAACTATCAGCGTTTTACTGTGTTATCTGGGCAAACCTATGTGTCACCAGGGCAAGTGCTAGTTGAGGGTGATGCCTCTTCCGCGTCTTATTTTTTGGCCGCGGGCGCGATTGCAGGACGTGAGGTTAAAGTCACTGGAGTCGGGCGTTTATCGATTCAAGGCGATATAAAGTTTGCTGATGCCTTAGCTGCCATGGGCGCAGATATAGAGTGGGGGGATGATTTTATTATTGCAAAACGCTCGAACCTACATGCTATTGATATGGATATGAATCATATTCCTGATGCTGCCATGACCATAGCAACCACAGCCTTATTTGCGAAAGGAACCACCTGTCTTCGCAATATTTATAATTGGCGCATAAAAGAAACTGACAGATTAGCGGCAATGGCGTGTGAATTAAGAAAAGTTGGCGCGCTGATTGAAGAGGGCGAAGACTATATTTGCATCACGCCGCCTGCAAAAATAACTACTGCGAATATAGATACTTATAATGATCATCGCATGGCAATGTGCTTCTCGTTGCTGAGTTTTGCCAACGAAGGTATCACCATTAACGATCCAGAATGTACCTCCAAGACATTTCCTGAGTTTTTTAACGAGTTTGCACGTTTAACCAGCAGTTAATCACAGCTATTTGTGCCTAAAATACAAGGGTTTTAGGCATAATCTGCAAGTTTTATGATCATTTGACGGTGCATTTTGAAATTTACCCAAGCTTTTGCGGTCAACTGGTATATAATGCTGCGCGCTCATTTCAGGGAATATCTCTAGTGGTGTGAGTAAACCAGGGAAGGGGTGGATAATTTTGGAGGATTATATGTCAGAACAAGCGCCTGTAGTTACAGTCGACGGGCCAAGTGGTGCTGGTAAAGGTACTATTTGTCACTTATTAGCACAACGATTAGGTTGGCACTTACTGGATAGTGGGGCAATTTATCGAGTATTAGCACTGGCTGCTATGCATCATAATGTTGAACTTGATAATGAAGAAGCCATCACATTATTGGCCGCTCATCTTGATGTGCAATTTCAAACCGGGCATGGAAGCAACGGCATTAAAGTCGTTCTCGAAGGTGAAGATGTCACCAATGACATTAGAACCCAAGAGTGCTCCAATGCAGCCTCAAAAGTGGCCGCATTTCCTCGCGTACGTGAAGCATTATTGCGTCGCCAACGCGCTTTTAGAACCTCACCAGGTCTAGTGGCAGACGGTCGAGATATGGGCACAGTTGTTTTCCCCGAATCTCCCGCAAAAATTTATTTAACTGCATCTGCACAAGAGCGTGCTCGAAGACGCTATAATCAGTTGCAGGACAAAGGCTTCGATGGTAATATCGATCGCCTTTTGGCAGAAATCATAGAGCGCGATGAGCGTGACATGAATCGAGCTGTCGCACCGTTAGTACCCGCAGAAGATGCGTTGGTTATTGATACTACCGGTTTAGGTATCGAACAAGTGTTAGATATTGCTATCAAACATATTGTTGAAAAATTATCTGATACGCGCCTTTAACGCGGGTATCGGAGGTATTCATCATAAGGATGTGATGGATTATATTACTGACTCCACGTTCATGGTTGACTCGTGGTTTATTACTTAAAGTTAATTAAACATGACTGAATCTTTTGCTGATCTGTTTGAACAATCCCTTCAACAACTGGAATTCCGTCCAGGCTCTATCGTTCGTGGTACTGTAGTATCGATCAAGAACGGCATGGTACTGGTTGACGCGGGCCTGAAATCTGAAAGCCCAATCCCAGCTGAGCAATTCAAAAACGCACAGGGTGAACTGGAAATCGCTGTAGGCGACGAAGTTGATGTAGCTCTGGACAGCGTTGAAGATGGCTTTGGTGAGACTCAACTGTCTCGCGAAAAAGCTAAGCGCCATGAAGCTTGGATCGTTCTGGAAAAAGCCTATGAAGATGCTGAAACTGTTATTGGTATCATCAATGGTAAAGTTAAAGGCGGTTTCACCGTTGAATTAAACGGTATCCGTGCGTTCCTGCCTGGTTCTCTGGTTGACGTCCGTCCTGTACGTGACACTGCTCACCTGGAAAACAAAGAGCTGGAATTCAAGGTAATCAAGCTGGATCAGAAGCGTAACAACGTTGTTGTTTCTCGTCGTGCAGTTATCGAATCTGAAAGCAGCGCTGAGCGTGATGCTCTGCTTGAAAACCTGCAAGAAGGTCAAGCTGTTAAAGGTATCGTTAAGAACCTGACTGACTACGGTGCATTCGTAGACTTAGGCGGTGTAGACGGTCTGTTGCACATCACCGATATGGCTTGGAAGCGTGTTAAGCACCCATCTGAGATCGTAAACGTTGGTGATGAAATCAATGTTAAAGTACTGAAGTACGATCGTGAGCGCACTCGTGTTTCTCTGGGTCTGAAGCAACTGGGTGAAGATCCATGGTTGGAAATCAGCAAGCGTTACCCAGAAAGCACTAAGCTGAAAGGCCGTGTGACTAACCTGACTGACTATGGCTGCTTCGTAGAAATCGAAGAAGGCGTTGAAGGTCTGGTACACGTTTCTGAAATGGATTGGACTAACAAGAACATTCACCCATCTAAAGTTGTTAACTTAGGTGATGAAGTTGAAGTTCTGGTTCTGGACATCGATGAAGAGCGTCGTCGTATTTCTCTGGGTCTGAAGCAGTGTAAGACTAACCCATGGGATGATTTCGCAAACCGTTTCGCTAAAGGCGATAAAGTAACTGGTAAGATCAAGTCAATCACTGACTTCGGTATCTTCATCGGTCTTGACGGTGGTATCGATGGTCTGGTTCACCTGTCTGACATTACCTGGAACGGTACTGGCGAAGACGCAGTAAGCGAATACAAGAAAGGCGACGAAATCACTGCCGTGGTTCTGTCTGTTGATCCTGAGCGCGAGCGTATCAGCCTGGGTGTTAAGCAGACTGAAGACGATCCATTCAATGCATACTTAGCTGACAAGAAGAAAGGCGTTATCGTTCACGGTACCGTTACTGTTGTTGACGCTAAAGGTGTGACTGTTGAATTGGCTGATTCTGTTGAAGGTTACATCCGTGTAGCTGATATTTCTCGTGAACGTATCGAAGATGCTTCTGAGGAATTCACAGTAGGTCAAGCTGTTGAAGCCAAGTTCATGGGCGTGGATCGTAAGAACCGCACCATCAGCCTGTCTATCAAAGCGAAAGACGAAGCTGAAGAGAAAGAAGTAATGGCTAACTTGAACAAACAAGATGACGCTGTTATTAGTAATGCAATGGCTGAAGCTTTCAAAGCAGCTCGTAAATAATCGCCTGTGGTTCGGGAGCACTACGCTCCCGTTGGGCGACTGTAATTTGGCTTGATAATAGGGGTAGCTAGGATGACTAAATCCGAACTGATCGAAAAACTTGCCAGCAGGCAGTCGCAACTGTCGGCTAAAGAAGTTGAAAGTGCTATTAAAGAAATGTTGGAGCAAATGGCTTCCACACTTGAAAGCGGTGATCGTATAGAAATCCGTGGTTTTGGTAGTTTTTCGCTTCATTATCGTGCGCCACGTGTTGGTCGTAATCCTAAGACAGGAACATCTGTTGAATTGGAAGGCAAATATGTACCGCACTTTAAGCCTGGCAAAGAGTTGCGTGAACGTGTTGATGCACCTAACTCATAATCACTGATTATTTAAAAAGCCTCCTTATGGAGGCTTTTTTATATCTATTGCACAGCATTACTGGTCAGGGCCGTCAATTTCTTGGATAATCAAGTTATTGAAACACGTTAAGGAGTCTAGCGTGAGATCATTTGTGGTTGCTGTTTTTATTGTGGTTCTTTTTACCTTAGGGTTACTGTTTGGGGCGAGTAATGACCAGATGGTAACTATTAGCTATTTTGTCGCTCGGGGAGAGTTTCATCTTCCTGTGGTATTGGCTTGTGTATTTTTAATGGGTTTTTTGATCAGTTGGTTAGTCGCATTTTATCATTTGACTAAGCACAAGTTAGCTAACCGTCGCTTGAGTAAGCAAGTCACTCAGTTAGAAGTTCAATTGAAATTAGGAACGTCTGCTGTTGGCACCGAGAACGCTGTTATCTCGGACAAACAGGTTTGATATGTTAGAGCTATTATTTTTACTTTTGCCAATTGCTGCCGCCTATGGCTGGTACATGGGACAACGTAACCTGCGGCAAAAAGAGCAGCAGCAGAACAAAAAATTAAGCCATGATTATTTTACTGGGTTAAATTTTCTGCTTTCTAACGAATCGGATAAAGCCGTCGATCTGTTTATCAGTATGTTAGATGTTGATGACGACACTATCGATACTCATCTATCTCTGGGGTCTTTGTTTCGTAAACGTGGCGAAGTCGACCGCGCTATTCGCATCCATCAAAATCTTATTGCTCGACCTCATTTACCCCAAGATCAGCAAGATTTAGCCATGATGGAATTGGGCAAAGATTATCATGCGGCCGGATTTTACGATCGGGCTGAAGAGATTTTCCTTAAGTTAGTGAGTCAGGACGATCATAGTGAAGAAGCTGAAACCTTACTGATTGAAATTTACCAAATCACTAAAGAATGGCAAAAAGCCATTGATGTTACACGGAAATTATCACGTAAACGTCAGCAAACTCTTAAACCTGTGATTGCGCATTTTTATTGTGAATTAGCGCAAGAACAAGTTGATAACGACAAAAAGATAAAGTATTTACTGCAAGCCGTTAAACAAGACTCTGCGTGTGGTCGCGCTTTCATCACCTTAGCTCGTCTGTATCAGCAAGAAGGCCAATTGCGCCAGTGTAAGCAGGTATTATTGCAATTGCTTAATGCTGATGTGATGTTATTTACCGATGCCTTAGCACTGGCTCGCGAAGTGTATATTGCTGAGCAAGATAGCGAAGGCTTTCATGACTTATTACTGCAAGCTATTGAGAAAGGCGCGGGCGCGAGTGCTGTCATTGCTTTAGCGCAGTGGTTGGAGGAACAAGGGGATATACAACATGCTGAAAAGTTAGTGTTAGATACTCTTTATCACCATCCCACCATGAAAGGATTCCAACACTTGATGCAAATTCATTTGCAGCAAGCAGAACATGGCCAAGCTAAACAAAGTTTGAGCCTACTTGCTCAATTAGTTGAGCAGCAAATAAAAACCCGACCATCCTTTCGTTGTAAAGAATGTGGCTTTCCTTCCCACGCGCTCTATTGGCACTGTCCTTCATGTAAGCACTGGGGCAGCATTAGCCGCATTAAAGGATTGGATGGTGAATAATAAAATCGCTTTAGTTTGGAGTTAGAATGACCGCGAAGCCTATTGTAGTAGCATTAGATTATGACAATAAACATGCTGCATTGAGTTTAATTGATAAACTTGACCCTGAAATGTGCCGTTTAAAAGTAGGTAAAGAGATGTTTACCTTATTTGGACCGCAGTTGGTTAAAGATATCCATAGTCGTGGCTTCGATTTGTTTTTGGATCTTAAATTTCATGATATTCCTAATACAGTCGCTAAGGCAGTTGCTGCTACCGCAGACTTAGGTGTGTGGATGACCAATGTGCATGCCAGTGGCGGTTTAGCTATGATGCAAGCAGCTAGACAAGCCTTATTACCTTTTGGTGATAATGCGCCAATCTTGATTGCAGTTACGGTATTAACCTCTACTAGTCAGCAAGATTTAGCCTTATTAGGCATTAATACGCCAATTCAAGAGCATGTATTGCGCTTAGCTAAATTGACGCAAGAAGCAGGACTTAAAGGTGTCGTATGTTCTGCGCAAGAGGCCACTGTGTTACGCCAGCAATTAGGTGATCATTTCAAATTAATCACTCCAGGCATACGCCCTGAGGGCAGTGATAAGGGCGATCAACATCGCATCATGACCCCGGCACAAGCCATCGCTGCCGGTTCGGATTATTTAGTGATTGGCAGACCTATTACTCAGGCAGCCGATCCTTTGCAAATGCTGCATAGTATTCATCACTCTTTGTATAAAGGCTAAACTTGACCGATATCTCGAACTTATGAGGTGTCTGTTGATGTATGAGTTCTAGCATTTTTGAACAAAGTTTAAATTCAAATAAGGTCTTAATATGGCAAATGCATTACAAGAACAGCTGTTAAAGGCAGGTCTTGCCAGTAAACAAAAAGCGCGTGATGTTAAAACGCAGCAAAGACGGCAAAAGAAAGCCAGAGTTGACGATGGCAGTTCCGAGTTTAAACAACAAGTGGCTGAACAAAAGTTAGCGCAAGCGGCGAAAGATAAAGCTTTAAATGAAGAGCGTTTTGCTAAGGCGCAGGCTCAAGGTCAGGTAAGAAGTTTAATTACTGAATTTACGCGCTCAGCGTTAACTATTCCTACGAGCGGTGACGTTAAATTTAACTTTACCTTAGGCACAAAAATTTACTCGATTTATCTGACCGAAGCCTTACAACAGTCGTTGTTAAGAGGGCAGTTAGGTATTGTGCGCTATGAAGACAAAAGTTACTTAGTACCGCATAAATTGGCTGAAAGAGTGCAGTTATTAGTGCCTGAATGGTGCGGTTATTTGTGGACTAAAGAGAACAATACTCAAGAGATTATCGAACAAGATGATCCATATGCCGATTATGTTATCCCTGACGATTTAATCTGGTAATCATAGTTGCGATAGTGGCCTTGTTAATTGACTCGGTCACTATCGATATCCTTCTAATTAATCACCCAGTTCACTATTACCGTCATAGCATTATCCAGTCTTTCTTAGATAAATTGGCCCTTAGCCAGTCTTGGCTCATAAAGTAAAAAGCCTGCCGAATAAATTTAGCTAACAACAATCACAAACTCTTATTTAAGTAGCGCCAAGGCTTTATTTGTCTGTTAATAGCAGGTAAATTAAACAAGTGTTTAAAATTATCTTTTGAGAATCAGTCATGTATCCATATGAAGCTCCGCTTGATGAAATGCGTTTTCTGTTAGACAAGGTTTTTGATGCTCGCCAAATGTGGGCGAGGATTGCGCCGTTAGCAGAACATATCGATATGGATACAGCGTTAGCTATCCTAGATGAGTCTGCCAACTTAAGTAAAAATTTACTTTATCCATTAAATCGTAGTGGCGATGAACAAGGTGTCAGCTTTGCTGACGGCCAAGTAATCACTCCTGAGGGGTATCAACAGGCTTATCAAGAATTTGTTGAGGGCGGCTGGATAGGATTATGTGGTGAACTGGATTTTGGCGGTATGGGAATGCCAAAAATGTTGGGCTTACTTGTGGATGAGATGGGTTACGGTGCCTGTAACGCCTTTACCTTATATAACTCATTAACGGCTGGCGCGGCATTATGCATTCATGCCCATGGCACTGATGAATTGAAACAGACGTTTTTACCTAAGTTATATTCAGGCGAGTGGTCAGGCGCTATGGATATGACAGAGCCGCAAGCGGGTTCTGATTTAAGAAACATTCGAACTAAAGCTGAGCCGCAGGATGATGATAGTTATTTGATCACCGGCAGTAAGATTTTTATCACTGGTGGCGATCACGATTTAACTGAAAACGTCATTCACTTAGTGTTAGCTAAGTTACCAGATTCTAATGGCTTATCTTTGTTTTTAGTGCCTAAGTTTACTGTTAATTCCGACCAATCGATAGCGGGTCTCAATGGTGTTACCGTAGGTTCAATCGAACACAAAATGGGGCTTAAAGGTTCGGCCACTTGTGTGATGAATTATGACAATGCTCGCGGATTTTTGATTGGTAAAGCCAATCGCGGCCTAGTGTGTATGTTTACTATGATGAACTATGAGCGTCTGGCCATAGGCATTCAAGGATTAGGCTGCTCGCAGGCGGCTTATCAAATGGCGGGCACTTATGCCAAAGAGCGTTTACAAGGCCAAGCAGTAGGGGGGGGCGATCAACAAGCGCCGCTTATTGTTCATGGTGATGTGCGCCGCATGCTGCTTACCATAGCAAGTTTAACCGAAGCCGGGCGCGCATTAGCCCTGCATACTGGTCAACAGCTTGATTTAGCAAAATTTAGCCAAGATGATGCCATTAAAGCAAAAGCATCACGCTATGTAGGTCTATTAACGCCGGTAGCTAAAGCCTTCCTCACGGATAGAGGCTTAGATGTGACTATTATGGCGCAGCAAGTCTTTGGTGGGCATGGTTATATTCGTGAGTCTGGTATTGAGCAACTGGTGCGAGACACCCGAATTGCCCAAATCTATGAAGGTACCAATGGTATCCAGGCCCTGGATTTCCTAGGACGGAAAGTTCTGGGTGATAATCTTGAAACTTTGCAGCAATTTATTGATGAAGTTATACAAGAAATTGATGAGCTCGATGTTAATGCAACTCATGCATTAGCGGTAAAAGAGCGACTGCAGGCACTGATTAAAAGTGGCACAGTGATTAATCAGCAAAAACTTGAGTCACCGCATTTAGTTAATGCCGTGGCGGTTGATTATCTCGATGCTTTTGGTTATGCAATTTACGGCTACTACTGGTTGAAAATGAGCGCGTTAGCGACCAGTGAAACCTTATCGTTTAAACAAAGAAAGCTGGCGATCGCCGATTTTTACATCAATAAGTTACTGGCTAAATCTGATTACCATCTAGCGCAAGTCAATAGTGGTGAGCACACCATTATGGCGCCTTTGGCTGAATGGTTTTAAGTAGTTAATTCAATCATCAAAAAATTTGATGCTTGTTAAGCTCATAATGCAATGCGGACTATCGAGTCCGCATTGTCGTTAATGGCTCTGTTGCAGTACTTGCTTTAAAATTATCGGTGCCAAGGGCAAGTATGCTGCGGGGGGATTAACTTGTTCCTTAACTTGTGGCTTAACTTGTTCCTTACGCGTATTTGGGAATGATTGTGATTTAATGGCGTTGGTACCAGGTACACCATTTTCTAGAATGACAAAACTTACCTCACCTTGTGGGGTTGTTAAGTATCCTGCTAAATTATTCACACCCGCCATACCACCGGTTTTGGCCGCTACCACGCCCGCTAAAGGCTCCTTGGTGAATCCAGATTTATATCTCAGGGTTCCTGACTTACCCGCTATGGGTAAGCTGCGTTTAATCACCGCAAGTTTGGGGTCGCTATTAATTAATTGCAGCACTTGTCCAAGCTGCGCGGCTGTCATTTGGTTATAGCGCGATAAGCCTGAGCCATCTTCAAAGCTAGCGCCATCAAGGGTGATTCCTGCGTCTTGTAAAATACTCACCATGGCCCTAACGCCAGCGGCGAAACTCCATTCTTGATATGTTTTCTGGCCTAATTGTTTGAGTAGTGAATCCGCAATTAAATTGTTTGAATCCAGTAAGCATTGTTGTATCAGCTCTTGTAGGCTGTGCGATGGCATGATTTTTTTAGCAGTTGGGCTAGTGTTGCCAGTCGTGAGCTCGAGTGATGTAGCCTGACTCTCTTCGTGTTGTTGCCGCGCCCTAATATCACCGTTTAAGGTAATATTCTGCGCAATTAACCATTGGCGAATAAGTGCTTGATTGGCCACTTGTGGCGAATCAATGGCAAGGCGCAAGTTAACGGTGGAGCTTGTGTTTATGCAGCCGCTAAGTTGAGTTTTATTAACGCCGATTTGGCTTGCTCTCAGCACACACTCAGCGTTATCGCTAAATTGCGCCGTGCTGGTGAGTTCAAGGATGTTAGGGGCTATGGCTGTAATGCTGCTTGATAATCCTGCCGCGCTTAAGCTTGCCTGTTGGCAATTGCCATTGATGTTGAAGGCACTGACGGGGGCTGCGTAACAAATAGATAATTCATCCCACAACCAGCCTGACGCTCGCTCATCAGGATAGCTAGGTAAGTGCAGTTGTTGGTGGGATAAAATAATATCGCCAGCAATGTGCATAATGCCTAAGCGCGAGAGCTCAGATAATAATTGATGGAGCTTATCAAGGGAAAAGCTAGGATCGCCGCTATAGTTGATATGAATATTGCCGTTTAGCACATGGTTTTCTAGTGAGCCTGTGACGGTGAGCTCAGTATCAAAGCTTACATTTGGCGCTAGAGCGAGCACTGCCGCGGTGGTCACTAGTAGTTTTTGGGTGCTCGCCGGAATTAATAGTTGATTAGCATTTACGGTTTGTATTTGTTTGTCAGGCCATAACAGCCACAGCGCGTTATGAGTCGTGAGGGACTTATGTTGAGTGACAGCATCCCCTAAAGACGGTAAGTCACTCGCATAAGAGTGACTACTAAAGGCTAACGCGCTGAGTACTGCTAAGGTAATGATTTTCATACATCTTGCGGCATTTTTGATTCAAGCAAACGATGCAAGGTAAAAGTCACCATAAAGACTAATAACATAAATATAGGAACAATAAACAAGCCGAGCTGGCTCTTAAAATGGAACAGTCCATAAGCGGCCACTAAGGTCAGCACTAAGGTTAATAATGCCGATAACAATGCAGATTTAGTCATAAAACAGTCTCAAAAACGTGATGTTTGATTGTAACAAGTGTGCTGGTCACAGCCTAGGGGCAAGGTTTATTAAATGTGGTTAACCAACATAAGCATGATTTTCTATGAACGTTTTAACTGCTATGATGCACAGCTTTAGGCATTTATCTGAGTTTAGGGCGAAAACGCTTGCCCATTGTTAACTAAGTCGGTAATTTCTCACCTTATTGTTTATATTGGCAATTTGATGAAATTCTCCACAATCGATACCGACACGATAAGTTTGCCATTTATTTTGTTTAAGGAGGAAGCCTTGCTGAGTAAGCTTGGTGGGATAAGACTAGAACCAGAATCTTTGCATTGGTTATTAGAACCAAAGCTATTTAAGAATGAGTTGCTCCAGCGTATCGCAAGTGCAAAGCATGCCATTTATTTGGCCGCCTTGTATCTTGAAGACGACGAAGCTGGGCGTGAGGTTCTTGATGCGCTGATGGCGGCTAAACAACAAAACCCGGCGTTAGACGTTAAGGTGTTTGTTGATTTTCATCGTGCTCGTCGTGGTTTGATTGGTCATAATGGCGATAGTGGTAACTATTTACGTTACCGTCAAGTCAACCAGTTGGCAGAGCATCCAATTGATATCTTAGGTGTTCCGGTTAAAACCCGTGAACTCATGGGCGTATTACACCTTAAAGGTTTTGTGATTGACGATACCGTACTGTATAGCGGTGCGAGTCTCAATAATATCTACCTGCAACAATTCGATCGCTATCGTTTTGACCGCTACTATGTGATTGAATCGCCTGAACTTGCTACTAGCATGCGCGAATTGATGTTATCAAGCCTAGTCAATGATCCTGCCGTAACAAGTTTGACGCAGCAGCCAAGTGATGAAGTCTTGCCAGCTAAAGTTGACATCCGCAATTTTAAAAAGCGTTTAGGGGCGGCTCGTTATCAATTCACACCACAAAAATTTGGGACTCGGGTTACGCCACTCATTGGTCTAGGTCGCAAAAACAATCAGCTTAACCGCGCCATCTTAGCGATGATAGATCAAAGTGAGCAGTCAGCTTTTATTTGTACGCCTTACTTTAATCCACCTTTGGCCTTAGTGCGGGCGCTGAATAAGCATTTACGCAATGGCAAGCGCCTCGACATAGTCGTGGGTGATAAAACGGCTAATGATTTTTATATCTCACCAGATAAGCCGTTTAACACTATTGGCGGCGTCCCTTATCTGTACGAGCAATCACTGCGAAAGTTTGTCACTAAGCAGCAATGGGCCATAGATAATGGTTTGCTTAATATTCATATCTGGAAGCATGAGAACAACAGCTTTCATTTAAAAGGCTTAAGTGTCGATAATAAGCGCCACTTGCTGACAGGCTCTAACCTGAACCCAAGAGCGTGGGCACTGGATCTCGAAAACGGCTTATTGCTGAGTGACGAGCAAGGAGTATGGGCTGATATGTTTAAAGCTGAGCAAGAGTTCATTTTGACTCACACTGAGCGCTTATATCACTACAGCCAGATTGATACTATTGATGAGTATCCTGCGCCAGTAAAAACCTTGATGACTCGCATTAACCGTATTAAAGCTGGTTTCTTGCTGAAACGCATTCTGTAATCAGCTTACGCTTAACTTAATCAGTTACTTAAGTTACTTAAGTTACTTGAACTGCTTTAGTTGGCTTGTTTTGTCGCAAGCGGCTTTAGGTAAATCATTGCCTTACCATCATAGAAATAGCCCTCAGATGAGGGCTGTTTTTTAATGGTTAAGTGTGAGGCCAAGCTTACAAGCAAACAGTGATAACTAACCACTTACCAACAGTTTGCATGAATTTGGCTCATAAAAAATGCCGGTGTTAACCGGCATTTTAAATGCGTGTAACTGGCGCTGAATTCGCCAATGACCCGCTATTGACTAGGCTGCCTGGTGGGCGCGCTCATTGCTGAGGTTGTTGGCCATTAATTCCAACGGGTCAAAATCATCGACATTAATCGATGCCATTCGGCCAATTTCTGCTTGAACTAACAGTTCCACTTCCTCGTCTTTCAATATGCCTAACGCTTTACCCTCTGCGGCAATTTTATCTAGCCACATGAAGGGCAGTTTTTCGCCTTTAGCTTGGCAGACTTTCTCATACAAGGGCTCAGCTTTCAGAATATCTCTCAAGGTTTGCTCTTGAATGCCAACGGCATTGTTCGGGCAGTTTTGCCAGAATTGACCAGCGCCTAAACGCTCGCGACTGGCGCTTGGGGTTTGCATAATGACGGCGACTTTATGATCAAGCACATCGCTTGGGCGCTTAAATGGGCGACCAAAAGGCAGGATTAAAGGACGCAGCACTAAGCCCAACTTAGTAGGGAAGTTATCTAACAACTCATCTAATGCCGTTTGCGCTTTAAATAACGCATCTTCCACGCCCCATTGCAGCAAGGGTAAATCAGCCTTCTGACGGCCTTCATCTTGATAGCGCTTAAGGGCAGCGCTTGCCAAATACATTTGACTTAGAATGTCACCAAGGCGTGCTGAAATCCGCTCTTTGCGTTTTAAATTGCCGCCTAGGGTTGCCATGGCTAAATCGCTTAACAAAGCCATATTGGCGCTGAGGCGATTAAGGTGCTGATAATACCGCTTAGTTTGATCGCTATAAGGACTATTGCTGAAGCGTGAGCCTGTGATCCCAAACCATACACTTCTGACTAAATTGCTGATGGTAAAGCCAATATGGCCAAAAATGGCAGCATCAAAATCACACAGTCCTTGATGTGGGTCTGGATTAAAGGCCGCGTCCATTTCCGCTAATACATAGGGATGGCAACGAATAGCCCCTTGTCCATAAATGATCATAGAGCGGGTTAAAATATTGGCGCCTTCAACGGTAATGGCAATGGGCGCGGCTTGATAACCACGGCCAAGGTAGTTATTGGGGCCAAGACACACGCCTTTACCGCCATGAATATCCATGGCATCGATAATTGAGCGCTGCATTCTATCGGTTAAGTGATATTTAACTATGGCGGAAATAACTGAAGGCTTTTCACCTAAATCAATGGCAGTAGTGGTTAAACTGGTTACGCCATCCATTAAATAAGCATTACCACCAATACGCGCCATAGGCTCTTCAATGCCTTCAAGCTTACCAATTGGCAGTTTAAACTGACGGCGAATGCGGGCGTAAGCGCCGGTTGCTAACGCCATAGTCTTAACGCCACCAGTGGCATTGGAAGGTAAGGTGATGCCGCGACCTACGGATAAACATTCAACCAGCATGCGCCAACCTTGGCCAGCCATGCTTGGGCCACCAATGATGTAATCCAGCGGTACAAATACGTCTTGGCCGCGAGTAGGACCATTCATGAACATACAATTGAGTGGGAAATGGCGACGGCCGGTTTCAACCCCCGGGGTGTTGGTGGGAATTAAGGCGCAGGTGATACCAAGCTCTCGTACATTACCTAATAACTTATCTGGGTCGTGCAATTTAACCGCGAGCCCCAATACAGTCGCAACTGGCGCTAGGGTGATATAACGTTTGTTCCATGTTAAGCGCATACCCACAATTTCTTTACCTTGCCATTGGCCTTTACACACTATGCCAACATCAGGAATAGAGCCCGCATCACTGCCAGCTTCTGGGCTTGTGAGAGCAAAACAAGGGATATCTTCACCTTTAGCTAGGCGCGGCAGATAATAATTCTTTTGCGCTTCAGTGCCATAGTGTTGCAGTAACTCGCCAGGGCCTAATGAATTAGGTACCCCTACGGTTGAGGCCAGCTCAGTACTGACACCTGAGAGCTTTTGCAGTACCCGCGATTGTGCGAAGGCTGAAAACTCTAAACCACCGTACTTTTTCTTAATGATCATGGCAAAAAAGCCGTGCTCTTTTAAGTATTGCCAAATCTCAGGCGGTAAGTCGGCTAGCTGGTGAGACACTTGATGTTGATTTAACATGGCGCACACTTGCTCAACTGGGCCATTGATAAACGCTTGTTCTTCTACAGATAAATGCGGCACTGGATAGTTATGGAGTTTTTTCCAATCCGGATTACCCGCAAATAAATCGGCTTCCCACCAAGTGGTTCCTGCATCAATCGCTTCTTTTTCGGTGCGTGACATTTCAGGCATGATACCGCGATATATTTTTAGCAGTGGCCGGCTGATAACGCTTTCTCTGAAAGATGAGACATTCAAAGGTAAGCTAATGGCAGCAAAGACTAGCCATGAGTACCAACCTATAACATCTATGCTAGTACCAACAATAATAACTACAGCAATAGCTAGCGTGGCCGACATCAGAGTGACTCTGAGGTAAGCCGCACTCGCCATTACGGCAATTAGCGCGAGGATCCAAATCGAGGTAGTCATGTAAATCTCCTTTCGACTAAATTTACCAACATAACTTGCAGGTTAAAACTTTGGTCCAACTCACAAGCTCTGCTTGTGGTCTGACCTCAATGGTGGCTAAAAGTTAAACTTTCATCATTAAGAATACAAGATCATTTAAACAATTGTTTAAATGCATGTGAAACTTTGTTGTGTAAACTCGGTTTTATGCGGGTTACACTGCGATTTGGCTTGAGTCGTTAAGGAGATTTTATGTGCGAGTTATTGGCCATGAGCGCCAATGTGCCAACGGATATAGTGTTTAGTTTCACTGGATTAGCCGAACGTGGTGGCATCACAGGCCCGCATGTTGATGGTTGGGGTATCACCTTTTATGAAGGTAAGGGTAGTCGCACCTTTAAAGATGCTTGCCCGAGCAGCCAATCTGAAATTGCCTCACTGATTAAACGCTACCCGATCAAAGCTGAAGTGGTGGTTAGTCACATACGTCAAGCCAATCGCGGCGCCGTATGTTTGGTCAATACCCATCCGTTTAGCCGTGAGTTATGGGGACGCAATTGGACTTTTGCCCATAATGGTCAATTGACTGACTACGAAGACAAGTTAACCCCTTTGCGATTTACCCCTGTGGGCAACACTGACAGCGAACTCGCCTTTTGTTGGCTTTTAGATAGTCTGGTGGATAAGTTTGGTTATCAAGCGCCACCTGAGATACGAGCAGTATTTGATTACATAGCCACGTTAGCGAATGAACTGCGCGCCTTAGGCGTGTTTAATATGTTGCTGTCGGATGGGGATTATTTGCTGAGTTTTTGCAGTAATAATCTATGTTTTATTACTCGCAAGGCGCCATTTGGGGAGGCAAGATTAGTCGATACCGATGTGGTGATTGATTTTAATAAAGAAACCACACCTAACGATGTGGTTTCTGTGATAGCCACGCGGCCGCTGACGGATAATGAGCATTGGCAGACATTAGCGCCTGGGCAGTGGTGTTTATTCCGGCGCGGCGAGTGTTGCCACATCAGCGAAGTGGTAACTTAGCAGCATAATATCTAACTGCTTACTGCCTTTTTCATAATGTGTAAGACGCACTGGTAAATAGGCTAAGTCGGGCGCCATCCAAAAAAAGGTTTGGCGCTTAGTGCTATCGCGCACCACTTCAATCTTGATAGTGTCATAGGTGCCGCTGGCTATCTTCATTCTTTCTTTGCCGATAATGGTGAATTGATAATCATCGACTTCACCTTCTTTCACCATCTTATAATCAAGCGGTTTTTTATCGGCCTCTAAATCCATACGAAACTGCAACTGCACCATCATGGGATCATAAATATCACTGGCAAATGGGAAATCGAATTTCTCTTTTTTATAGCGCGTGGTGATTTTGCCTAAATCGCCAATAAAGGCGGTTTGTTCTTGATAGTCTGGCCCTGTGCCGCTTCTGTCTTGAAAATAGCGAACCGGTACTAATTGGCGCGGATTAGTGGGGGAGACTGAAAATTCACTCACAATAGTGCGCACATCGCTTAAACCCACTAACGACAGTGCACTATCAAATTGATAACGATAAAGATTGTCTTGCTCTGGCGCTAAGTTATAGCGCGCTTTGCCCAGTTCAATATCACCATAATTGACTTGATATTCTGCCTGCTGCGGGACTAAGACAGGGTCGATATTGGCGCTAGCACTGGCGCTAACCATAGGGCAGAGCAGCGATAGACCAAGAAAAATGCGGGATTTCATCGTAGGATGCCCTCTAAAAAGATAATGAAAAAATGAGTGTGGCGGCGTCCGGATGCCAAAGGTACTGCTTGAGATTAACTCGGCCATTATTAACTTGGATAGCTTCTAAACGTAAAAGTTCTATTTGATTGAAATAAGAGGGATTTCCTTTTGCAATCGCGATTTTTCCTTGGCTATTAATCACTCTGTGCCAAGGCAGTGAGTCATGGCTTGCTTGCGCCAACGCATAAGACACATACCGAGCCTTGCGCGGCAGACCAGCATAATCAGCAATGCGGCCATAGGTGGATACTTGCCCAGCGGGGATCATTTTTACCACGGTTTGGATACGTTCAATATCGCTTAATGGTTTGCTGTTATTCAACACAGGTTGACCTCGTGATATCTGCTGAGCAATAGCTTAAACATCAACGTTATGATAAGCAACCAAGGGTTAGCACCGGATGAGTAGCGGCCATGGTTAATTGGAATCGAATGACTTGATGAAAATCCCCGCAAAAAAACCATCGATTACTGCAATCTGTGATTGTGTTTGGCCATTTAGTGCATTTTCATAGATAATGCCGCCAGATTATAACGGCCGCGTTAAATGGCACATGCAAGAGAATAGAAAATGGCAGTTTTAGAAATTTTACGAGTCCCAGATGAGCGCCTTAAGCGTCCGGCCACTACAGTCACTGATGTTAATGCAGTTTCTGGTCTTATCGATAACTTGTTAGACACTTTATATCAAACCGAAGATGGTATTGGTTTAGCCGCCACTCAAGTCGGTAGCCCACATGCAGTGATTGTGATTGATTTATCAGAAAATCGCGATCAGCCATTGGTGCTTATCAACCCAGAAATCGTTGAACAAAGCGGCGAATACGAAGGCGAAGAAGGCTGTTTATCTGTGCCTACTTTTTATGCCAAAGTTAAACGCTTCCAACGCGTCAAAGTGACCGCACTTGATCGTGAAGGTCAGGAACTGGTCATAGATACAGATGAGTTTTTAGCGATTGTATTGCAACACGAGATTGATCATCTGCGTGGCAAAATTTTCATCGAACATTTGTCGCAGTTAAAGCAGCAAATGGCACTGAAAAAAGTTCGCAAGCTTAAATAGTCTGCTTGAACATTATCTTATTAACCCACGAACGCGAGTTCGAGCGGGTCAGCAATACCGGGCAATGGGTTATTAATGCATTGCCCCTGCGGTGTGAACGCCGTTTGTGGTCACGCACAGCGCCAGATCAAGCCTTAGTGAATGACTTAGCCAGTGGTAAAGCGCGTTTGGTATTTCCTAGTTCAGAAATCACCCACACCAGCCTGATGGATGCAGATACTAATGCTAATTCATGCAAACATGCTAATTCTGTGAGCGGGCCTGAGTGCACTGCGCTAGTGCTGATAGATGCCACCTGGCAAGAAGCTCGCAAGATGTGGCGTCAAAGCCCATATCTGCAACAAGCATATTTGTATCCGCTATTGCCGACTGAGCCTTCGCAATATGCCCTTAGGCGTAATCAAGTGCCATCAGGGCTCTCAACCGCTGAATGCGTGATTGCATTATTTAAGCAGCTAAATGAACCTGATAATGCCGATAGCATCCAGCAGCTTTTTGAGCAGATGAATCAAAGATAAGTCGCGATGACTTATCTTTGTGCTTTTTTGATGAAGGGTTTACGTCTTAATCATTAGATGACAGTGAGATACACGCACAGAAAGTGACTTAAGGCGCCCAATAATACAAATATATGCCAAATTGCATGGTTATAAGGAATGCGTTTACTGGCATAAAACACCACGCCGACACTGTAAAATAAGCCACCAGCAAGTAACAATCCAAATCCAAGCGCTGACATACTGGCAATTAATTCCGGCATAACCGTCACGCACAGCCAGCCCATAATTAAATATAAGACCAAACTTAGCTTTTCAAATTTATGAATAAATAAGGTCTTAAAGACTATCCCCGCTAAGGCCAAGCCCCATATCGCCAGTAAAATATAATCGGCGCTAGCGGACTCTAGGCTAATTAACATCAGCGGCGTATAAGTGCCTGCTATCAGTAAATAAATGGCGCAGTGGTCGGCCAGTTTTAGTTTCTTCTTTAAGTCCGCATCTTTTACGCTGTGATATAAAGTGGAGCATAGAAATAGTAAAACAATGCTGAGGCCATAAGCTAATACCCCCAGCAGTTGCACAAGGTTTAACACTGAATAGCCCTTCACCAGCATGAATAGCGTGCCTAAGACACCAGCAACCACACCCACGCCATGGCTAATGCTATTGGCCATTTCCTCTGCGACAGAGTAGGGCGCAGCCAGTGATTTTCCGTCAAGGTGTGTCGAGCCTGCATTGGTTGCTATTGGTTTATTGGGCATGGTTTTTATTGTCATGTGTTAGCCAGAGACATCTTGTGGACTCATTGGACTTCAGTCTATCAGTGCGCTTTTCAATGCACAACTTATATAGCGTACACGTGTACACTGAATTTGGATTGATACGCAATGGCTTAGAATATTGTAAGTGGTAAGTGTTGCGGTAGGACTGGTTGTTAGTGATTGTTTTATGCTAAATACGTAGACATAACTTGTGGCGTAATACCTTGCATAACTTTGTCGACATCATGGACAGTGTGAGAGTATTGGAGTGCGTAAACGTTAGTGGTACTAATTGTCAGAGAAAAACTTATTTTCAGCCATCTGCTGATTTGTTACACCACGTAGGCAGGTGCTTATTTATTAAACTAAAACATTCCTGTTTTAGACGAGCACTGGCGTAACAATACCTATTTAGGTGTGATGGCTTAGGTTGGTGCGCCAGCCCTGACTTTCATCATATTTTGCTAATGATTGTTGTTTGGTTGATATATTGCCAAAGTGGAAGCCGGCCCAGGATGGATGGCGGCGTTGTCTTTAAGTTGTTCCTGGGGTGAATTAAATCGACACCCCAGAATAAGGCGCGCTAACTGTTACCTCTAAGTCATACCGCGAGATACCATCCCCCTCTAATTGGGCTTTTTAGCTTGCTCTGGCCAAGTCGCGGGTAATGATAAATCACCCGAGGCAACATCAAACACTTCAGTCACACAAAGTAACGGCTGATGCATGTTGGCATTAATTTTTAGGGCTGCGGTTACGCCGTCATAATTGAAGTTAGTGGGAAATCCAATTTCCTTGAGTGGTACTTAGCTTTCATCGTTAAGGCGCAACTAACTGTATAATTGATGCGTGTTGTTGCCAAAGTTCTGCGCTGGCCTTGACTGCAACGAACGAGTTTTTCTCACTCTCCTTTATTGGCCACTGTTTTTATAAGATATTTTAGTTAATTTATTGCTTTCTTAAACCAAATTTTGTGTGGCTGGGCTGAAGCCGGTTTAATTTCTACCATAGCTATGTCGAGCAATAGCACCTCTAGCAAACCTTGGTCAGTCACGAGTTGTAAAAACTCTTGCTGTGATTGGCAGCGGGTGTCCTTAGCCACTCCTGCGACTTTGCTACCATCCATCAGATAAACCAATACGGGTTCATGATGCATGCACATAATTTCGATGTGGTCATGTAAATGGCAATCCAGCATTTAATAGCTCTCCAAGGTTGGCGCTACTGGTGAACACCCCTCAAGCTTGAGAATAAAATGTTTATGCTGACTGATGGCAGCGACTATTTCTGCTGAGGCAATCTCGTTGTGGCAAAAACTGCAGGATTGCTGGTGGATATCTTGCAATATCACTCCTTGCTGCGCTAAAAACTGTGTCGCATAGCGCTCAGCATTAGCACTTTCCTCTGGAGTTACTAACACATCAAAAAGCAAGTAACGGCCCGTGGTTGTGGTGACATGGGTATCGAAAACCTGAATCTTCATCATTTGACCTTACAAAAGTATCGAGTCGAAACCAACATCGAGATTAGTTTCGATTCGATACAAAGCCTTAGCTATACTAAGGCTATATTAACGAACGCCCCATAGGACAGTTGTAGTGGCAGAATTCTTTGATTATTTAGAACGATTGAACAGTCTCATTCGCAGTTGGCAGCGTGATGACCAGCTGTTATCTCAGGTGCCAGCCATTCAATTAAGCGCGTTACGCTATTTGAGTATTTGTAATCATTACTCAGATACTCTGATGGGAGTGACTGATTATCTGGGGTTGACCAAAGGGACAGTATCTCAGTCATTAAAAGCACTAGAAGAGCGAAAATGGCTGTATAGAGAGCAAGATCCCCATGACAAGAGAATCGTCCACTTGCCGTTAACTGATGAAGGTAAAGCCATCAGTCAACGACTGAGTGCAGCTGATGCTCTCAAGCTTGCGTTGCCGCAATTGGGACCTGAATTTTCGTCACACTTGACTAATGGTCTGCATACATTGCTCAGCACACTGCAAAAAAATGAGCACAGAAATAGTTTCGGAGTATGCCAATCTTGCCGGTTTCATGAGACTCAAGCCGCTAGGCCTTTTTGCGGATTGACTAAGCAAGCGCTGCCAATGGCAATGATTAATCGCATATGCAGAGAGCATCAAGTTAACGCAGATGAGTGCGAATCTTTAATCGGTGAAAACAAGCATGGCAAGTGAACCACCACTTTTATGCTACGAATTAGGGACGTATTTAGCCTTTTTGATGCACACCCGTTATCAGGTGATTGATGGTGTCCCGCGGTTAACGAGTTTGCTCGACTCAGTTCAAATTCAGTGTTGAATCAAGCGGCGCGTACACAGGCAAAGGGTTAACTCCAGTCTTTCATTACTGAATATTAGTGATGGTAACTATGTATAAAATAAGCAGAACGGCAAAACTAGTCTAACCTTAAGTTGTTAACACTTTTTAGTGACTTTTATTTGAGATAAGGACTTTAAAATAAATGTCTTATATATTACCGCCGCGACCTTTTTATTCTTCACTCTTCTTGTTTCAGCTAATTGCAATCTTATTCCCCATGGCAGTACCAGTGCCAATGCACTAAAGAGGCAGGCACTCAACCGAGCATTGACACTGACTTGGAGTTGAAATTATGACATGCAACCATCAAGGGATTGAGGCATTGAAATGACACCAACATCGCTACATCTTAACCAGCGCTCTAACCTCATTAAGGCGAGCAAATTACATTGGAGCCATTGGCTGATTATTGTGGCTTCGCTAGTGTTAACTATCGCCATCTGGAAACATCTTGCGCGGGCTAAGAGTCAGCCTTCAGAACCAGTTAGCTCCGATTTGAAGACACAAAAAATATTGATAGTGGACGACAATGCTACTAATGGGCGACTACTAGAACAGTTACTCAGTGAATGGCTTCCTGCTTGTTGCCAGCCGCGTGTTACTAAAGAACTAGAACCAGACTGTGGCTCTCAAGCCATGGCAATAAAACAGGAACCGGTGTTTGACTTCCCAGCCTTTAGTGCTCGTCTGATGAATGATAAAAATCTGATTAAAATAATGGTGGACGCTTTTCTCGCTGATATGCCAGTGCAGATTGCTCAGTTGCGAGCTGCACTTATCGCTGCCGACCTAAAACAGGCTGCCGCGCAAGCTCATCAGATCAAGGGCGAGTGCGCGAATGTGGGCGCTATGGTATTGAGTGACATAGCTAAAACTATGGAACAAGCTCAGGATATCAACACGTGCTGGCAAGCCATGCCGTTACTCGAACAAGCGTTTGCAGCATTGAAAATCGCTATGGACGAGGCGCAGACATGATCCACTCTTTGCCGGCAGGTAGTGCCGTCATACGCACTATTACGACCCTATTTTTTTGTGCTTTATGCTGCATTATGGTGGCAAGTTGTACTGAAAAGTCAGAAACAATCAAAGTCGGGGTGTTGCACTCATTAACGGGCACCATGGCGATTAGTGAAAAGTCGGTAGTCGACGCTACCTTAATGGCGATTGATGAAATTAATGCCAGTGGCGGGCTATTAGGGCGCCAGATAGAAGCCGTTGTTGTTGATGGCGCGTCAGATTGGCCCGCTTTTGCGCGGGAGGCCGAGGCGCTCATTACCCAAAAAAAGGTGGCGGTTATTTTTGGTGGATGGACATCAGCAAGTCGCAAAGAAATGAAACATGTTGTGGAAAAACATGATCATCTGCTGTTTTACCCCGTCCAGTACGAAGGCTTGGAGCAATCGACCAACATCATATATACCGGCGCTACGCCCAACCAACAGATCATGCCCGCCGTTAAGTGGAGTGTGGAAAACCATGGTAAACGGGTTTTTCTGGCGGGCTCTGACTATGTGTTTCCGCGCTCGGCAAATAAGATCATGAAAAAACAGCTGATTGCTTTAGGGGCTGAAGTCGTAGGCGAATATTATATCCCGTTAGGAGATATGAATAGCGATGACATGACAGATGCTATTTTGCACAGCAACGCGGATATTATTCTAAATACCATTAATGGCGGCAGTAATATACCTTTCTTCAAACAATTAAATCAAAAGAACATTAATATCCCAGTCATGTCTTTTAGTATTGCCGAAGACGAACTGCTTCACTTAGATATCAAAGCCATGGTGGGCCATTACAGTGCCTGGAACTACTTTCAAAGTTTGCCTTCCGCTGTTAACAAAGCCTTTGTGGCGCGTTTTAAATACAAGTACGGTGAGAGCAGAACGACCAATGCTGCGATGGAGGCCGGCTATGTTGGTGTCTATATGTGGTCGAGGGCTGTTCAAGCCGCCAACACCACTGACCCTTCCACACTTAGACAATTCTTGAAAGGCGTGAGCTATGACGCCCCCGAGGGTAACGTCATTATCAGCGCTATTAATAATCATCTGTGGAAACCGCTTTATATCGGCCAAATACGTGAAGATGGTCAGTTTGATATTGTGTGGTCGCAACAAAAGCCTATCAGACCTTTGCCATTTCCCTCTTACCAAACCATTGAGCAGTGGAATGAATATCTAAACACCTTATATCAAGGCTGGGGGGAAAGTTGGGCCGCGCCACCAAGGGTTAGTTCAGCACCGGTGACAACAATGGAGGGGCAATATTTTGAACATTCAAAATAAAATCTCATTCACCTTTGTGTTGCTCACCACGGTTTCTGTTGGACTACTTACTTATATCGCGACCGATAATGCGGTTGGCTCGCTTAAAAGTGAGGTGGAAAACACCTTAAATAGTATTGCTGATTATAAAGTCATGCAATTTTATGATCATATTGAAAATCATGAGGAAGGCTTGTCGAGTTTTGCGTCGAACCCCTGGACTGCAGAAGCCTTATCTAAGTTGTCAGCGAGCTTTAAGCTCGGGGTTGACAGTGATGACTATAAGAAAACTGATGCTTTTTATCGTGATGGTTTTTCGCAGATTTTAGCTCGCATGGGGGGCTATGATATTTTTCTCATCAACCCGGAGGGGGATGTCGTGTTTAGCATCGCCCATGAAACTGATTTTGCAACCAACTTGAAAACTGGCGCGTATAAAGACACATTACTGGCCGAGTCTTTTGATGATGCCGCGACTTTACTTGAAACCAAAACCAGTGAATTCAAACCTTATTCACCCTCGCAATGGAATTTGAAGCAAGATCAAGCCAAACCCCAACCCATTAGCACCAACAAAGCGGGCATTGAGTTACATAGCGCCTTTATTGCCGCGCCAGTTTTTCAAGGGGAATCACTGATAGGAGTGTTGGCATTTCAAGTGAATACCGATCGCTACAATGATTTATCTGCCGATTATTCAGGCCTTAAACAAACCGGTGAAGTGGTTATTGGTAAGCTTGAACACAATTATGCCACGGTTATTACGCCGTTAAGACGTTCAGCGTCTGCGGCGTTTAATCTAAGTTACCCAATTGGCAGTGCCTTAGCTGTGCCACTGCAACTAGCTGTCCAAGGAGAGAGAGGCTCTGGACTTTCTGTCGACTATAAAGGCGACAAGGTTTTAGCCGCTTGACGCGCTATCCCTGAATTGAATTTTGGCTTTGTGGTTAAAGTGGATGTTGCTGAGGCTTTTGCCGCCGCTGAGCAATTAAAAATCAAGCTGCTGTTAATTGGTTTGTTGATATTGGTGATCGCCAGTTTGACTGCATTTTATATATCACGAAAAATCAGCTATCCCATTCAAATGTTGCTTAAAGCCGTTGCAAAAATAGCCGCAGGTGGCAATGTTAATGAAAAAATCACGATAACGGCTAACGATGAAATTGAAGAATTAGCACAAGCATTTAACGTGATGAATCAAAAACGCTTTGAATATGAAGCGTCACTAAAAGCGAGTCATCTTGAAACTCAAAAAGCGCTCGCAGACTTAGCCAAACAGAAGTTTGCCCTCGACCAACATGCCATTGTCGCCATCACAGATGTCAGGGGCAATATCACCTTTGTTAATAATAAATTTTGTGAAATTAGTGGCTATAGCGAAGCTGAGCTATTGGGTCAAAATCATCGTCTGTTAAATTCAGGTCATCACGATACGCAATTTTTTAAAGATATGTACCGCTCCATTAGCCGTGGTAACACCTGGAATGCTGAGATTTGCAATCAGGCCAAAGATGGTCATTTGTATTGGGTCGATACCACCATAGTTCCCTTCATGAACAGTGCCAATAAGCCCGAAAGTTATATTGCTATCCGCACCGACATCACCGCGAGCAAATTAGCCGAAGTGTCTATCCAAATGGCTAAGGAAGAGGCGGAATCGGCTAACCGTGCCAAAAGCGAATTTTTGGCCAACATGAGTCATGAAATTAGAACTCCGATGAATGGCGTGATAGGGATGAACAATCTGTTGCTGGATACCAACCTTAATGCCGAGCAGCACAACTATGCCAAAACAGTCAAAAGCAGCGCCGAATCTTTACTGACCTTACTCAATGATATTCTCGATTTTTCCAAAATAGAAGCCGGCAAACTCGAGCTTGAAGCCATAGATTTTGATTTTGAACAGATGATAAGTGAATTGAGCAAGGCGATTGCACTGCAAGCCCATGATAAAAACTTAGAGGTGATTTCACCTGCGAGCCCATTACTTCATCAATGGTTTTGCGCCGATCCCGGTCGTTTGCGCCAAATACTGACTAACTTGCTGGGCAACGCCATTAAGTTTACCGAGCGCGGTGAAGTAGCTGTCTATTACAGCGTGCAGCAACAAAGTGAAACCCATTCTTGGGTACGATTTGACATCACAGATACAGGTATAGGCTTGAGCGAAGAGCAGCAAAGAGGGCTGTTTGATCGTTTTAGCCAAGCCGATGGCTCCACGACCCGCAAGTATGGTGGTACAGGGCTAGGATTATCGATTTGCAAACAATTAGTGGAAATGATGGGCGGTGAAATTGGCGTGACAAGCGTATTGGGCAAGGGTTCTACCTTCTGGTTTACCCTTAATCTCGCGCGCGCTAAGGCTCAGCCTCCTGAGCCGGTTAGAACAGATTTGACCGCACAAAAGCTATTGATAGTCGATGACAATGCCACGAATGGTCGATTGTTGGAGCAGTTACTGAGCCATTGGCAAATAGACCACCTGTGGGTTGATAATGCCGAGGCCGCGCTGATTGCTTTACATCATGCCGCTAATGAGGGCGACCCTTACACAATTGCCATCATTGATAGGCAAATGCCCACCATGGATGGCTTGCAGCTGGGGAGGGTAATTAAAGCTGACCTTAGCATTAACACTACCCGCTTACTATTACTCAATACTTCGGGTCAACGCAGCGATGCGCAAAAGTTAGAGGCTGCAGGGTTTGACGGCTTCCACAGTAAGCCTATAGGGCAGTCTTTGCTTTACAACGAGTTACTAAAAGTCGCGCGGATCACGCCAGAGAGCGTCGAATCGGCTAGCCAACACACAGGACGTGAACTGCCACAATTTAATGCCCGAGTATTGGTAGTGGAAGACAATATGACCAACCAGCTGGTGGCTAAGGGGCTGCTGAGCAAATTTGCAGTGCGTATTGATGTGGCCAATAACGGCCAAGAAGCGTTAATCGCCCTTACGAAAACCGCTTATGACTTAGTGTTTATGGACTGTCAGATGCCAGTGATGGATGGTTATGAAGCCAGTCGGCATATTCGTGATGCCCACTCACAGGTTCAAAACCACGCAATTCCCATCATTGCTATGACAGCCAATGCCATGCAAGGCGATCGTGAACTATGTCATGGGGCGGGAATGAGTGATTATATCGCCAAACCCATAGATCCCGCTAAATTACAACGCGCTCTGAGTGAATGGTTGCCGGCTCATTGTCAACTTGCTGCCAGCGAGACAGAACAAGGCAGTTCATTGTATCAAAGACACTTGCGCTAACATGAATAATGGCATTGAGCGACATCGCCAAGGGCGGATTCGCCAGAAAACATGGTTACACAACCAAAACCTGGCTGATGAATTTGCTGATGGCCGTCTAACTGACTCAAGCCTGGGTGAGCGTTTAAAGCAGAACTTAGAGCGTGCCTGGTCACTGGCAAAATTGGCGAACCGCAAAGGTATTTTATTAAAAGAGCCATTCACCGGGCTTACGGACAAATCAGGTTCAGTCAAAGTGTTGGGACCCAGTCAGTTTTATTACGAATCACTTATTCCTGATTTTGATGGAATGCCAAAACGTGCTGAAGGAAGTGTTGTCGCCAACGAGAGCTGGTTTGATAAAGCTGTGCGTAATGTAAAAACATTTTTTGCAAACTGGGGGGATGACCATATTTCAGATGATGGCCAAACTTCAGCAAAAAACAATTCGAGCGTAATTACCCAATTGATCGTTGATGGAAGGCGTCTAGTCTTTACTACAGATGCGGGGATTTAGGCATTAGAGCATGCCGCTAACCAAATTGAGTCTTGTTACTCTGGCGCCGAATTGAAGTTTATTCAAATTCCCCACCATGGAAGTAAACGTAATATCGGGCCAACAGTATTAAACCGTTTGATTGTGTTCTGGTCCGATCCCATCGGACACTTAATTTTGAGACAGTATGGTCAATAAATTAAGAGGTCTATATGAGTCTAAAAAAATCACATAAGAGTTACCCGCAGGCATATAAAGATGAAGCCGTCTTGATGGTGCTAGAACAAGGTTATAGCGTTGCCGATGCGGCAAAGTCTCTTGGAGTTAGCACGAGCCTGCTTTACAACTGGAAGGAAAAACACGAAGCCCTGTAACAAGGCATCACCTTAGAAGAGTCTGAGCGTGATGAGCTAAAGCGATTACGTAAAGAAAACAAAGAATTACGCATGGAGAAAGAAATTCTAAAAATACCCAAGGGGCACGCCGAGGCAAGCGCCTTCTTTGCGAGAGAAATGAAGTAAGATTTCGTTTCATCAAACAGCAATCTAACCTGTTTCCCATAACACTGTTATGCCGAGTAATGAGTGTCAGTAAGTCAGGCTATTACGATTGGCATAAACGCCCTGCAAACGTGATAAGTCTTGAAACACTGAAGCTTTATCGCCTTGTTCGAAAGCTATTTAAGCAAAGTCGAGGCAGCTTAGGTAATCGTGAAATGGTGAAGAAATTGCGCAAGGAAGGCTACCAGGTTGGTCGCTATCTCGTTCGTAAAATTATGCACCGCCTTCGACTCAAAGCAACCCAGCGACGGGCTTATAAGGTGACGACACAGCGCAAACACTCTGATGCCGTGGCTAATAACCTGCTAAACATGAACTTTAACCCAGTATCTGTTAATCAGGTTTGGGCAGGTGACGTGACCTATTTAAAGACAGGTGAAGGCTGGATGTATTTGGCGGTGGTGATGGATTTATATTCACGCCGGATTGTGGGGTGGCACATAGACAAACGCATGACCACGGATTTGATATCTAAGGCATTAATGAAAGCCTACAGCCTGCGTCAACCGGCCAGAGGGCTGGTATTTCACAGTGACCGAGGCTCACAGTATACTCGTTGCAGCGATTGTCAGCCTTGGCCTGCTGTTTAATGGTTTTGGTTTGTACTTCTGAGGTTTGAAAACCGGACAAACACTCCAACTTCCACTGTTGTACTTGTTCGCGGAACAAGCCATTTTCACGGCAATACTGGCTTATCTCCGCTTCCGACAGCGGCGCTGTTTCAATAATCACGGCAAGTTTTGCTTCAGCTGACCAATCATCGGCTGTTAATGTTTTACCTGGCACGGGGCTACCTTCTTTTCTGGCAATATCCCGCCAATGATACAAGGTTTGCACCGCAATGCCTTCTTCCCGAGCAACCTCTGCGACCGTTAAATTGTGAGGCGGTAATAATTTTTTAAGGATCGCCTCTTTACGTTCTGGTGAATACCGAGCCATTTTGTTCTCTTTTGCCGCACCCTGTCTTTAAAAATAATGATTATTTAGGGGTGACAACAATCCTGACAAAGGGGGGGGGGGGACTCCTGCGACCAAGTATTATTGGATACGTTAATTGATGGTGAAACGATTTGGGCTAAAAAGAAATTAGCTCAAATCTAATCAAACTAGCGTTATTCCGAATAATATGGCGGAATTCATCCTGTCAGTATAACTTTTGATTGTGTCAGGCAAGTCTGAAGTTGATATCGATTTCGTTGTGCCAACTATGGTGGGGGTCAACAAAAAAATCGTCAAAAGCATCTTGTGCCAACTGGTTTGGCACGAAATAGGCGCAAATTTTGAAAAACGGCGAATTTGGAGGGAACAGCGGTAAATGTGGATTAAGCAATAGAGGCAACATCAGGCAGAGCCGAAGGGAGGGGCGTGTTTGAATGTTTCTAGAAAAACCTAGTTTAAGCACCAAAATTTTATGTTAGGCACAAATATAAATAGAGTGTCTTAACGGAAGATATTATTAAATTGAGGTATTATAGGAAGTTAAAGCAAGAATTGGTACACCCGAGTGGACTCGAACCACCGACCCCTACCATGTCAAGGTAGTGCTCTAACCAACTGAGCTACGGGTGTACTGTTTGAATTTCAAAATTTAGACTCTTTGAAGAGAGTGGTACACCCGAGTGGACTCGAACCACCGACCCCTACCATGTCAAGGTAGTGCTCTAACCAACTGAGCTACGGGTGTATCGTTTGAATTTACTATTTAGACTTTATTTTAGAGTGGTACACCCGAGTGGACTCGAACCACCGACCCCTACCATGTCAAGGTAGTGCTCTAACCAACTGAGCTACGGGTGTATCGTCTTCAAATTTAGTCATCAATATGAAGTGAGAAAACTCACTATCATATTGATTTAATCACAAGTTCTTTTTCACAGATGCCTTGGGACGAGCGCTATATTAGGTTGCTAGGTTAGCGCATGCAAGTAAAAAATTACAAGTTTGGGCTAAATGTTCACTGGCTGCACAAACTGGTGGTTTTGCAGCCAGTTACAACGGTTTATGCCGCTTGAATAGCTGCTTGGATGTGACCACGCTTTTGAATGATTTTCAAACGGATGGCAAACATAATCGCGGCTGAGGTTAAGCCAGCAATTAAGCCAATCCAGAAACCATGGGCGCCCATTGGTGGTACCAGGTAATCGGTATAAGCCAAGGTGTAACCTAGCCCCATGCCTATCGCCCAGTAAGATATCAAGGTGATATAAAATGCACTGCGCGTATCTTTATAGCCACGCAGTGCGCCAGCGGCGACCACTTGCACAGAATCAGATAACTGATATAACGCGGCTAATAGCATTAAGCTACCGGCTAAGGTCACTACTTCTGGGTTGGTATTGTAAAGCTCTGCAATATCGTAGCGGAAGATAACAGTGGCGATAGCGGTACATAAGGCTAAGCCAAATGAAATGCCTAAGCCGAGCTTAGTAACTTTAGCGGCGATTTCTAGCTGATCGCGCCCAAGGTAATATCCCACTCGAATAGATACTGCAATACCAATCGATAGCGGCAGCATGAACACGATAGATGAGAAGTTTAAGGCAATTTGGTGGCCTGCCACCACAATGGAGCCAAGAGGCGCCAGTAATAAAGCAATAATGGCAAACAGACTCACTTCAAAAAACATCGACATAGCTACCGGCATACCTAACTTGGTCATACTCATCATGCTGGCTAAGTTCGGCTTGTAGAAGGTTTTGAACATGGCAATGTCTTTAAAGCGTTTATGCACCTGCATATAAATAGCCATGCTGATGAACATAGCCCAAAACACTAATGCCGTGGCGATACCGCAACCCGCGCCGCCCATAGCCGGCATACCGAAATGGCCATAAATTAAGATGTAGTTAGCCGGAATGTTAACGGCCAAGCCAATAAATCCTATGACCATGGTCGGCAGTGTGTATGAAATGCCTTCGGCGGTACCGCGTAGTACTTGATAAAGCACAAAGGCCGGCGCGCCCCATAAAATACCATTGATGTAACCTATGGTCAGTTCATACAATTCTGGTTCTAAGTTCATAAAACTTAAAATAAAACGGGCTGAGCCTAAAAATAACATCACACCTATGCTGCCAATAATGGCAATATAAGCCGCTTGATGTGCTAACGGGCGAATGGCTTGGGTGTTATTTGCGCCATGATGGTGCGCAAAAATAGGCGTAAACACCATTAACAAGCCTTGAACAAACAAAATAGCGGGTAACCATAAGCTGGTACCCACAGCTACGGCAGCCATATCCACGGCGCTGACACGGCCGGCCATCAGGGTGTCAATAAAGCCCATCATGGTTTGAGTCACTTGAGCAATAAGCACTGGCAATGCCAATTGTATTAAGCGTTTAGCCTGATAGCCGGAATGATTCATTAAATTGCCTTTAATCGGTAGGTTAAAAATGTTTACAGGTATTGTACAAGCCACATGTGAGGTGGTGACGATAGAGAAAAAGCCCGGACTTCATACGTTAGAAGTGTCTATGACACCAGAACTCATCGAGGGATTAACTACGGGTGCTAGTGTGGCGCATAATGGCGTGTGTTTAACGGTCACTAGGATAAGTGATCTTAGGGTTTTTTGTAATGTCATGGAAGAGACCTTGCATGTGACCAATCTCGCATATTTACAATTTGGTGACGCAATCAATATTGAACGTTCGCTGTGCTTTGGTAGTGAAATTGGCGGCCATATTTTATCAGGCCATGTTCACACTCAAGCTGAAGTCATTCATGTTAACGTGACTGACGAGCATTATAACCTTCAAATACAAGTGCCTAAGCAATGGATGAAGTATATTTTCTATAAGGGCTTCATTGGCGTAAATGGCTGCAGCTTAACTGTCGGTGCTGTGACTGAAGATACCTTTATGCTGCATCTTATTCCTGAAACCTTAAAAATAACCAATCTTGGTTTATTAAGGATAGGGGATGCAGTTAACCTTGAAATTGACAGCCAAACTCAAGTGATAGTCGACACAGTTGAGCGCTACTTAAGCGCAAAGCAAAAGTAACAGCGCCAACCTTGATGCGATTAACCATCTCGAGTGTTAATCACATCACAGCCTTGTGTCAGTGGTTATGCCAGCCACAGTGATAAATGTATTGTCAGCTTCAATAATCTGATGAACAGTGACAGTTAATGATGACGCTTTGACGGCTAATACAGTTGCTCGTCATCTGAATCCACATGCAGTTCTACGGTGCGACGAGCTTCATCGATATGCAGGCGTAAGTGAATGGGGTTGCAGCATACGCGGCAATCATCGTAGTAATCTTGATCGCCGGCACTCGCATCAAGTTCAATGTGCAAGTGGTGGCCACAAAATGGGCAGGAAATGATTTGTTTTTTTAGTTTCATCTTGCACCTCAATAACAACTACTGCATTAGGCGCCGCGATAACCAGTAGCACTACGTCCACCATCCACCGCGATTATTTGACCTGTAATATATGGGCTATTTAGCAAAAATGTTAAGGCTTGATTAATGTCATCCAGTGCGCCAATGCGACCCATAGGGATCTCTGCTAACACTTGTTGCTGAGTCTCAGTGAGGCTGTGCTCTGGCCACAAAATTGCCCCAGGCGCTATGCCATTGACTCTAATCTCTGGGGCAAACTCTTGCGCCATAGAAAGCGTTGCCATGTGTAAACCCGCTTTCGTCATAGAGTATAGCCCATGACCTTTTAATGGCCGCTCACCATGAATATCGATAAGATTAACGATACAGCCCTGATGCTGCGCCAATGCACTATGCAGAGCCGACGCGAGCATACAAGGCGTGAGCATGTTGACTTGCAACAATTGCTGCGCTTTTTCGGCATCAAAGGTGTCCCATGCCGTTGGATAAAATTGACTAGCATTATTAATCAGCACGCTAAAGGCGAGCTTATCTTGCTGTAATTCAGCAATCGTTAGGTTGATTGAGTTAATGTCAGATAAATCGGTGCAATAGAGCTTAACGCTATCGGCGCGCTGCTGATTTAATTCTTGGGCAAGGGCGGTGGCGGCAGTAGCGGAAGAAAAGTAATGCAAAGCAATGTTATAGCCTAAATGATGAAGATGGCGAGCCATACTGGCACCAATTCGTTGGCTAGAACCACTAATAAAAGCCCAATATCTGCTATCCATAATCTTTTCCTTGTTTCGTTTACACCAAAATCTAGCTGCAGTAGACAGTAACTGCAGATTAAGCTCAAGCCTCTTTTGGCATCTTGATGGCGACTATCTCGCTCAGTAACTGGTTAAGCTGCTTGATTTATGACGACCAAGGTTAATAAAAGAGCCGAGGATTTTGCTATATACCGAGCGTAAATTGCTTGGTTTACTCTCATTAGCCATAGAGGAAGTGTGCGTGTAGCCATAAGACTAAGGTTTTGGCTTGCGCCCATGGGGGCAGTTGGCGTAAAATTTTCGGCTTATTTCGTTATGCTAAAGGCTCAAGTACTGTCTTTAATTACGAAGTATTTTATTTGAAGTGCTTTGCTTCACCTTTTTATACTCACCAAGTGGCCCTGCGTACGGGTCACCACTGGACAAGGATTTTTTCATGCCTGTAATTACCCTTCCTGATGGCAGCAAACGTGAGTTTGCCCACGCAGTATCAACCATGGATGTCGCTGCCGACATCGGTCCTGGTCTTGCTAAAGCCTGTATCGCTGGCCGTGTTAATGGTCAATTGAAAGATGCTTGCGATTTAATTGAAACCGATGCCGAACTTGCCATCATTACCGCTAAAGATGACGAAGGTCTTGAGATCTTACGTCACTCATGTGCGCATTTATTAGGTCATGCTATTAAGCAGATGTGGCCTGAAACGACCATGGCAATCGGTCCGACCATCGATAATGGCTTCTATTATGATATCGATTTAGATCATAAACTGACTCAGGAAGACATTGACGCCCTTGAAAAGCGTATGCTTGATTTGGCCAAGACCAATTACGATGTGGTTAAGCGTGTAGTTAGCTGGCAAGAAGCTAGAGACGCTTTTGATGATCGCCAAGAACCATACAAAATGGCCATTTTGGACGAGAACATTGGTCGTGACCAAACACCAGCGTTATATCATCATGAAGAATATGTCGACATGTGTCGCGGTCCTCATGTGCCTAACATGCGTTTTTGCCAAAACTTCAAACTGATGAGTGTTGCTGGTGCTTACTGGCGCGGTAATTCTGATAATAAAATGCTGCAACGTATTTACGGCACGGCATGGTCAGATAAAAAAGCATTAAAAGGCTATTTAACCCGTCTGGAAGAAGCCGCTAAGCGCGATCACCGTAAAATTGGTAAGCAGCTTGATTTGTATCATATGCAAGAAGAAGCGCCAGGAATGGTGTTTTGGCATAATGACGGCTGGCGCTTATTCCTAGGCTTAGAAAGCTTTGTTCGTCAAAAATTAGGCCAATACGACTACCAAGAAGTCAAAGGTCCATTAATGATGGATCGCGTCCTGTGGGAGCGTTCTGGTCACTGGGATAAATATTCTGAAGCTATGTTCACTACTAGTAGTGAAAATCGCGAATACGCGATTAAGCCGATGAACTGTCCAGGTCACGTGCAAATCTTCAATCAAGGCTTAAAGTCTTATCGCGATTTACCACTGCGTATGGCTGAGTTCGGTTGCTGTCATCGTAATGAGCCATCAGGTTCTCTGCATGGTTTAATGCGTGTACGTGGCTTTACCCAGGATGATGCACATATCTTCTGTACTGAAGAACAAGTACAGCAAGAAGTGAGTGCCTGTATTCAGATGGTATACGACACTTATGCTACCTTTGGTTTTGAAAACATCGTAGTTAAGTTGTCAACGCGTCCAGAAAAACGCATTGGTGATGACCAAATGTGGGACCGTGCTGAAGAAGCATTAAAGCAAGCATTAGCCAACAACAACATTAAATTCGAGATTTTGCCTGGCGAAGGTGCCTTTTATGGCCCAAAAATCGAATTTACTTTGCATGATTGTTTGGATCGCGCGTGGCAATGTGGTACTGTACAGCTCGATTATGCGTTACCTGGTCGTCTGGGTGCTACTTATGTGGCCGAAGATAACAGTCGTCAAACTCCTGTAATGATCCATCGCGCCATTTTAGGCTCGCTGGAAAGATTTATTGGTATTCTTATTGAAGAGTACGCAGGTAAATTCCCATTATGGTTGGCGCCTGTTCAGGCAGTGATTATGAATATCACTGACAAACAAGCCGATTATGTAGAAGAAATCTGTAAATTCCTCAAAGATCAGGGCATTCGTGCTACTACGGACTTGAGGAATGAGAAAATAGGCTTTAAAATACGCGAACACACTTTAAGACGTGTGCCTTATCTATTGGTCGTTGGTGATCAAGAAATAGAAAATAAGGAAGTAGCGGTGCGAACCCGAGATGGGGTTGACTTAGGCAAAATAAAATTGAACGATTTTGCAGAACAAGTTAAGCAACAAATTTCGCTCCGTAGTCTCAATCTGTTGGAGGATTAGGTCATAAAGATCAAAAAAACAGGGCGTCAGCCGGCCCCAAACCGCATCAATGAAGAAATCACTGGTGTAGCCGAAGTTCGTTTAACCGGAATTGACGGCGAGCAGCTTGGTATTCTTACAATTAGAGAAGCTCTGGGTCTGGCCGATGAGTCAGGTGTTGATCTGGTTGAAATCAGCCCGAATGCTGAACCGCCAGTATGTCGCATTATGGACTACGGTAAGTTTCTGTTTGATAAAGCAAAATCTGCTAAAGAACAGAAGAAAAAGCAAAAACAGGTTCAGGTTAAGGAAATTAAATTCCGTCCTGGAACTGATGAAAACGACTATCAGGTAAAACTACGCAACCTGATTCGTTTTCTTGAAGATGGTGACAAAGCGAAAGTTACGCTGCGTTTCCGCGGTCGCGAGATGGCACACCAAAGCTTAGGTATGGATCTTTTGAACCGTATCAAAGCAGATTTGGACGAAGTTGCTGTGGTTGAATCTTTCCCGAAAATGGAAGGTCGACAAGCCGTTATGGTTTTAGCACCGAAAAAGAAATAAGTAGGGCTTCCCAAAAGTAAAAGGGAGTCGAGAAATCAACTCTCTTTTCGCCTTACTATTCATTAACATCCCAATGCGGAGTTTTAGAAATGCCTAAAATGAAGTCAGACAAGGGTGTTGCAAAACGCTTTAAGAAAACCGCCAATGGTTTCAAGCGCAAGCAAGCACACTTACGTCACATTTTGACCAAGAAGAGCACCAAGCGTAAGCGTCACTTACGTGCTAAGTGTTTAGTTTCAAAAGCCGACATGCCGATGATCGCTCGTCAGCTGCCTTACGCTTAATTCAGGAGATAGAATAAATGCCAAGAGTTAAGCGTGGTGTAACCGCTCGTGCTCGTCACAAGAAAGTTTTAAAGCAAGCTAAAGGTTATTATGGCGCTCGTAGCCGTACTTTCCGTGTTGCAGTTCAAGCTGTAACTAAAGCTGGCCAATATGCTTACCGTGACCGTCGCCAGAAAAAACGTCAATTCCGTCAACTGTGGATTGCACGTATCAATGCGGCTTCTCGTCAAAATGGTCTGTCTTACAGCCGTTTCATCAACGGTCTGAAGAAGGCGTCTATCGAAATCGATCGTAAGATTTTGGCAGACATCGCTGTATTCGATAAAGTTGTATTTGCAACTTTAGTTGAAAAAGCAAAAGAAGCTCTGACTAAGTAATTAGTCTTGATTCTCCTTAAAAAGGGACCTTAGGTCCCTTTTTTCGTTTTAGATTTATACCCACCACTCTAATCACAGTCTCTCAAATATCATCGCTAGCCTCAACGCTAAGTCAGCATTAATTCAAACGTCAGCATCTATAATTCTTCGAAACGAAAGTTGAGTAACTAGCACTACATGTCATTCAAAATCAGTCGGTAATAAACTGCGCGAAAACTAAAAACCTTAAACAAGTACTGATATAGCTTGGCCGTATTTGATGGGAGGAGTTGCGGGGAATGTATCTAGGAATTTGAGATGAAAAAAAACGAGTGCAAGCACTCGTTAATAGATGACTTAGTTGCCGTTGTTATTTGGCATCAAGATAGCGTTCAGCATCTAAAGCTGCCATACAACCAGTGCCGGCAGAAGTGATGGCTTGACGATAGATATGATCCATTACATCACCAGCGGCAAATACACCAGGAATGCTGGTTTGCGTGGCATTACCTTCTAAGCCGCTTTGAACTTTAAGATAACCATTGTTCATTTCAAGTTGGCCATTGAAAATACTGGTATTGGGGCTGTGGCCGATGGCGATAAATACGCCAGCAACGGTTAGCTCATTAATGCTGCCATCTTTGGTGCTTTTAAGTTTGGCACCAGTAACGCCCATGTTGTCGCCAACCACTTCTTCTAATGTCTGATCTAAATGCAGAATAATGTTGCCATTAGCTACTTTTTCCATCAGACGGTTAATTAGAATTTTTTCCGAGCGGAAGCTATCACGGCGATGCACTAGATGTACTTCGCTGGCGATATTGCTTAAATACAGTGCTTCTTCAACGGCAGTATTACCACCACCAACAACCGCCACTTTCTGATTACGATAGAAGAAACCATCACAAGTAGCGCACGCTGATACACCGCGCCCTTTAAATGCTTCTTCAGAATCTAGACCTAAATAACGAGCCGAAGCACCGGTTGCAATGATTAGTGCGTCACAGGTATATTCGCCGCTGTCGCCTTTTAATCGGAAAGGGCGTTCAGTCAGTTGAACTTCATTGATATGGTCAAAAATAATTTCAGTATCAAATTTCTCAGCATGCTTTTGCATGCGCTCCATTAATGCTGGACCGGTTAAGTCATCCGCATCACCAGGCCAATTCTCAACTTCAGTCGTAGTGGTTAATTGACCACCTTGCTGCATACCTGTGATCATGACAGGTTTAAGATTGGCGCGAGCAGCGTAAACTGCAGCGGTATAACCTGCAGGACCTGATCCTAATATTAATAAATTGACGTGTCTGGCTTGGCTCATTGTATTCTCCGTGCCTATTGAATGGCTGAGATTGTAGGGAATTTTAGTGGCAGGGTAAAGCAACTGAACTTGATAAATACCGATTGAGCTAATAGTTACAGCAAGTGCATAAAAAAAGCCGGCAAGCCGGCTTAGATTTAAGCGTTTCAATTAGTTGAGTAGGGCCTTTGGCTCAACAAAAGGTAAATTATGGGCGTGCGCTACTTCATCACAAGTAATTTGACCATGCATCACATTCAAGCCCTTCAATAAATGTTCATCGGCTAATAATGCTTTACGATACCCGAGTTCAGCAAGTTTAGTAATAAAAGGTAAAGTCACATTGTTTAGTGCGAAGGTCGATGTGCGCGCAACAGCGCCAGGCATGTTAGCCACGCAGTAATGCACTACATTATCAACGATATAAGTGGGATCTTGGTGAGTCGTTGCGTGCGACGTTTCAGCGCAGCCGCCTTGGTCAATCGCCACATCAACAATAGCGCTACCAGGTTTCATGCGTGAAACTAGGTCGCGACTAATGAGCTTTGGCGCCGCGGCGCCAGGAATAAGTACGCCACCAATCACAAGATCAGCGTCTAACACATGGCGTTCAATAGCATCAGCCGTTGAATATACAGCTTTGATTCGACTACCAAATTGTGAGTTCAAGCGTCGTAATGCATCAAGGCTTCTATCTAAAATAACAACATCTGCGCCAAGACCAATGGCCATCTGCGCCGCATTAGCCCCGACCATGCCGCCACCGATAATGACGACTTTACCAGGTTCAACCCCAGGCACACCGCCAAGTAACATGCCGCTGCCGCCGCGAGACTTTTCTAATGCCATGGCGCCCGCTTGGATTGACATACGACCAGCTACTTCAGACATTGGCGCTAATAAAGGCAAGCCACCTTTATTATCAGTCACTGTTTCATAGGCAATACATACGGCGCCAGAGTGTTGTAACTCTTTAGTTTGCTGTAAATCGGGTGCCAAATGCAGGTAAGTAAAAAGGATTTGATCATGGCGCAGCATAGCGCGCTCAGCTGCTTGTGGTTCTTTCACTTTCACTATCATGTCAGCTTGAGCAAAGATATCCGTAGCTTTAGTGCTTATTTGTGCACCAACATCAAGATAGTCTTTATCAGTAAAGCCAATTCCTGAACCTGCCATAGATTCAACGATGACTTTATGCCCACGGTTAATCAACTCACGCACGCTTGCTGGAACCATACCGACACGGTATTCATGATTCTTAATTTCTTTAGGTACGCCAATTATCATTGTAAGCCTCTATGTAAAACACCTGTTTTTTATATAAATTTGTTATTTTGTGTTGCCCTGACGTGATTATTTCAGGCAGTTCTAGTATATTACTCATTGTGCAGATTATGCTGCTGAACTTTATTTACTCACGAAATAAAATGTTGTTTTAGTGATAAAGCAAGGTTAAGAATATGCCAAATAATAAGAGAAACCCTGTAAAGGAACTTGATCGCATTGATCGCAACATCCTTAATGAGTTACAAATTGACGGTCGGATTTCTAATGTTGAACTGTCCAAACGCGTTGGTTTAAGTCCAACACCGTGTTTGGAACGAGTAAAAAGGCTCGAAAAGCAAGGGTATATCAATGGCTACACCGCATTGGTTAATCCTCATTACTTAGGCGCATCTTTACTAGTGTTTGTAGAAATTACTTTAACTAGAGATACGCCTGAAGTGTTTGATAAATTTAATCGTGCAGTGCAATTGCTGGATGATATTCAAGAATGCCACTTGGTTTCTGGTGACTTTGACTATTTATTGAAAACTCGAGTCTCTGATATGTCTGCTTATCGCCGCTTGTTAGGCGAGACATTACTTAAACTTCCTGCGGTATCTGATACTCGTACCTATGTCGTTATGGAAGAAGTTAAACAAACAAATCGCGTTGCTATAAACTCATTATTGGAAGTGTAACCACTTGCAAGCATAGACAAATTAGGCCCTTAGGGGCCTTTTTTTATTTTCCGCTGGTTAAATGCGCTTTAATGCCTCCAAACGCGTGTTTTCGCTGTATCTTGAGTTTCATTCTGGTATCTTTACACTATCTATATTTAGCGAGTTTATGGAAAAATCCTTTGTCTCAGGGAACACAATCATACACTTTATCCGGCTTGCAGCGATTACTTGAAGGCGCCTTACTTTGTTGTTGCATCTTCGCTGCATTTATCCTGTTATCTTTAACCAGTTTTGATCCTGCGGATCCTGGTTGGAGTCAGACTCATTTTCAAGGTGAGATTAATAATCTCACCGGCGCAGTTGGTGCTTGGATTGCCGATGTGCTGTTTTATTTTTTTGGCTATACCGCCTACTTGGTCCCTATTATGGTGGCTTTAACTGGCTGGCTGCTATTTAAGCGAGCTTATCGTTTATTAGAAATTGACTACTTTTCTGTCGGTTTACGTTTAGTAGGTTTTCTATTAGTGATCATGGGTATTGCGGCGTTAGCAGGCATGAACGCTAGTGATATCTATGCATTTTCTGCAGGCGGCGTTTGTGGTGATGTCATCGTTGGTGCCATGTTGCCATACTTCAATCCACTGGGTACCACCTTACTTTTATTGTCTTTCGTCGGCGCAGGTTTTACGTTACTGACTGGCATTAGCTTAATGACAATCGTTGAGTGGGTCGGGCAGGGGAGTATCTGGTGCTTTGAACAGCTGCGCCAGCTACCAAGCTACTTAGCCTCAGAAAAGTTAGCGTCTAATCGCGATTCTGAAGATACCAAAGGATTTATGTCGCTAGTGGCAAAGTTCAAGTCGCAAGTGTCTCCTCAACGTGATGATAGCAACGATAAGCCAGACTTTGATTATGATCAAATGGTCAAAAATCAGGTGACTTACGACCGCAAACATCAAAATGTAGACCGTGAGCCACTCGTTGATGATGACCATTTACGCTTTGATGATCCTACTCAACATGATGCAGAACCTGACTTTGATGCCGACACACACTCTTATAGCCATGCTAACAATAAAGATGACACTTTTGACGTTGGATTTAGCGCATTAGACAGTGATACGCCTTGGGATGACGAGCCTGATGCACCTAAGCCAAACAGTGCGAATGATTATGCAGACGATAACTTGAGTGCCAATGCAGAAGATATTGTTGATGCACTTGATGATGTCTACCAAAGCCCAATAAAACCCGCTAAACAAGCCAAAATTGTTGATGGCATAGTGGTTATCGATGGCCAGTCAGTGGTGCCACCTCGTCCTTCGACGCCATTGCCTTGTATTTCATTATTAGATGTTCCTAATCGCTCCAAAAATCCGATTTCTGAAGAAGAGCTCGAACAAATTGCCCGATTAGTTGAATTGAAACTCGCTGATTTTAATATTTCAGCGCAAGTAGTTGGAGTATTTCCGGGACCTGTGGTCACGCGATTTGAACTTGAATTAGCGCCTGGTATTAAAGCATCTAAAATCACCAACTTAGCTAACGATTTAGCGCGTTCATTATTAGCAGAGCGGGTTCGTGTTGTTGAAGTTATTCCAGGTAAAGCTTATGTAGGTTTGGAATTGCCTAACAAATTCCGCGAAACCGTGTTTATGCGTGATGTGTTAGATAGTGACACGTTTAGACAAAGTCAGTCGCCACTATCTATGGTTTTAGGACAGGATATTTCTGGTGAACCTGTCATTGCCGACTTAGGCAAGATGCCGCACTTATTAGTCGCAGGTACCACGGGTTCAGGTAAATCGGTTGGTGTTAACGTCATGATCACCAGTCTTTTGTATAAATCAACGCCAGAAGATGTTCGCTTTATCATGATTGACCCTAAAATGTTGGAACTTTCAGTGTATGAGGGTATTCCGCATTTATTGTGTGAAGTCGTGACAGATATGAAAGATGCGGCCAATGCACTGCGTTGGTGCGTAGGTGAAATGGAGCGTCGTTATAAATTAATGTCGGCCATGGGCGTAAGAAACCTCAAGGGTTACAACGCTAAAATTGCTCATGCTAAAGAGCACGGCCAAGAAATTCCAGATCCACTATGGAAGTCATCAGAATCTATGCTCGATGAAGCGCCGGCATTAGAAAAATTGCCTGCACTAGTCGTGGTCGTCGATGAATTTGCCGACATGATGATGATAGTCGGTAAAAAGGTTGAAGAACTTATTACGCGAATTGCTCAAAAAGCACGCGCCGCCGGCATACATTTGATATTAGCAACTCAAAGACCTTCGGTTGATGTGATCACTGGTTTGATTAAAGCTAACATTCCTACGCGTATTGCTTTTCAGGTGTCATCAAGAATTGACTCGCGCACAATTTTGGACCAACAAGGCGCTGAAAACCTGCTGGGTATGGGTGATATGTTATACCTACCGCCGGGTACCAGCGTACCCACTCGTGTCCATGGCGCCTTTATTGACGATCACGAAGTTCATAAAGTAGTTGCCGATTGGAAAGCTCGCGGAACGCCGCAATATATAGATGAAATTCTGCAAGGCTCAAGCGATGGCGAGCAAGTACTATTGCCAGGTGAAACCTCGCAAGCCGAAGAAGATATAGATCCTTTATATGATGAAGCCGTTGCTTTTGTGACCGAAACTCGCCGCGGATCGATTTCGAGTGTTCAACGCAAATTTAAGATTGGTTATAACCGCGCCGCTCGTATTATTGAGCAAATGGAAGCTCAAGGAGTTGTGAGTAGCCAAGGCCATAATGGCAACCGTGAAGTATTGGCGCCACCGCCACCAAGACATTAATGAGGTTGTTTGTATGAATGCAATTAAAACGTTGTGCCTCAGCATGACATTAGCCGCAGTATCAACGGCAAGCGTTGCCTCTGATAGTACGGATTTACAAAAAAAATTAGCGAACATGCAGTCACTGCAAGCTGACTTTAGCCAAAAAGTTACCGATGTAAATGATAAAGTCATTCAACAAGGAAGCGGCACCCTTGCGATGCAAACGCCGAACTTACTCAATTGGCATTTGACTGCACCCGATGAATCTTTGATTGTGGCGAATAATGATGGCGTGTGGATTTATAACCCCTTTGCTGAAGAAGTGACTATTTTGGATGCCAAGGAAATCCTTACGGCATCGCCATTAGCGCTTTTGGTTTCTCGTGACGAGAAAGTGTGGAGTCAATATCAAGTGGCGGCGAGTGGTGATTGTTATAAAATCACCCCAACTCAACTCGATGCACAAGTGCAAAACGTTAACTTCTGCATTAAGGGCAATAAATTAGTTAACTTGTCTATTCTCGATAATCAAGGCAACAATAGCCAGTTTGAGTTGTCCAATCAACAAGTCTTAGCTGCCAATAACCGTCAGCAGTTTAGCTTTGCTATTCCTGATGGCGTTGATATAGATGATCAACGCAAAGCGGTTGTTGGCGGTCAATAGTGTCTAGTTTCGGTTTTGATTTTGCGCCGGATTTTAGGCCGTTAGCTGCCAGAATGCGCCCAAGCACTTTGGCAGAATATGTGGGGCAAGCCCATATTTTAGGGCCAGATAAACCGTTACGACTGGCGCTTGAAGCGGGTCGCGCTCACTCCATGTTATTTTGGGGACCACCAGGCACAGGAAAAACCAGCTTAGCTGAACTGGTCGCACATTATACCAATGCCCACGTGGAGCGCATTTCTGCTATATCTTCAGGGGTCAAAGAAATTCGCGCGGCCATTGAGCAAGCCAAAATGGTGGCGCAATCGCGCGGCCAACGTACCTTATTATTCGTCGATGAAGTGCATAGATTCAATAAGAGCCAACAAGATGCTTTCTTGCCTTATATTGAAGATGGCACAGTCATTTTTGTGGGAGCAACCACAGAAAACCCCTCGTTTGAAATCAATAATGCGCTATTGTCGCGTGCTCGAATTTATCTTATTAATAAATTGTCGAATGCAGATATTGAGCGATTAGTGCGTCAAGCCTTAACCGATGAACAACGAGGTTTAGGCAAGCGTCAGTTAATTTTATCAGATCATGTTGCCCAGCAACTGGCCATAGTTGCTGGCGGTGATGGTCGTAAAGCGCTTAATTTAGTAGAACTTATGGCCGATATTGCTAGTGATGGCAGTGAACTAACCATAGAATCACTGGCTCAAGTGGCCGGCGAGCCAATCGCGCAATATGATAAAGGCGGTGATGCCTTTTATGATTTAATTTCTGCGGTGCATAAATCTATTCGCGGTAGTGCTCCCGATGCGGCGTTATATTGGTTTTGCCGAATTTTAGAAGGTGGCGGCGATCCTTTATATGTGGCAAGGCGCTTACTTGCCATTGCCTCCGAAGATATTGGTAATGCCGATCCGCAGGCGATGACAATAGCACTCAATGCATGGGATTGTTTCAATCGGGTAGGACCTGCTGAAGGTGAACGCGCCATAGCCCAAGCCATTTTATATTTAGCATCGGCGCCCAAAAGTAATGCCGTTTATGTAGCGTTTAGTGCTGCGCGCGAATTAGCCAAACAAACGGGTCAAGAACCTGTGCCGCTGCATTTACGCAATGCGCCCACGCATTTGATGAAAGACTTAGGCTTTGGCGCGCAATATCGTTATGCCCATGATGAAGACAATGCCTACGCCAGTGGTGAGAATTACTTCCCTGAAGTATTAAAAAATGCGCAGTGTTATTCTCCCACTCAGCGCGGTTTTGAAAAGCGCATTGCTGAAAAATTACGCACATTAAAACAATGGGATAAGGATAGTAAACAACAACGTTATGACTAATGTCTTATTAATTGCCTGTGGCGGCGCTTTTGGTGCAGTTTTTCGCTATTTTATTTCAATTATGATGATCCAGCTATTTGGTAGCGGTTTTCCTTTTGGTACACTGTTAGTCAATATATTGGGTTCATTTATCATGGGTTGTGTCTACGCTTACGGTCAGGTATCTCATTTGAGTCCTGAACTTAAAGCTTTGGTCGGTGTGGGCTTCCTTGGAGCATTAACCACATTCTCCACTTTTTCGAATGAGACTATGCTGCTGATAAATCAGGCTCAATGGTTTAAAGCTGGCTTAAACATATTGTTGAACCTCGGGCTGTGCTTAGGTGCAGTTTACATAGGGCAACAGTTGATCTTCTCCCGCGTATAATATTAAGAATATAAATTATGTTAGATCCTAAATTTCTTCGAAATGAATTAGAAACTACCGCTGAACGCTTAGCTAATCGCGGTTTTATCCTTGACGTCGCTCACTTAAATGCTCTTGAAGAAAAGCGTAAATCTTTACAGGTTGACACTGAAGAACTTCAAGCGAAACGCAATGCTATTTCTAAATCTATTGGCCAAGCTAAAGCGCGTGGCGAAGATGTTGCGCCTATCATGGCTCAAGTCGGTGATTTAGGTGCTCAGTTAGATGCGAGTAAAATTCAATTAGCTAGCTTACTTGCAGAGCTGAATGGCATTGCCTTGAGCATGCCAAATTTGCCAGATGAATCTGTACCACAAGGTAAAGATGAAAATGACAACGTTGAAGTTCGTCGTTGGGGCGAGCCAACTCAATTAGGATTTACACCAAAAGATCATGTGGATTTAGGTGAAGGACTTGCCGGCTTAGATTTCACAAATGCCGTGAAAATTACCGGTTCACGTTTTATCGTGATGAAAGGTCAAGTGGCAAGAATGCACCGTGCATTAGCCCAGTTTATGCTGGACTTACACACCACTGAACATGGTTACACTGAAGCTTATGTTCCTTACTTAGTGAATGCCGACAGTTTAATGGGAACTGGTCAGTTGCCAAAGTTTGGCGAAGACTTATTCCACACTAAGCCTGCGACCGAAGAAGGCCAAGGCTTAAGTTTAATCCCGACGGCTGAAGTACCGTTAACCAACTTAGTGCGCGACACTATTGTTGATGAAGCTGAACTGCCAATTAAGATGACCGCTCACACTCCATGTTTCCGTAGTGAAGCAGGTTCTTACGGTAAAGATACTCGCGGCTTAATCCGTCAGCATCAATTCGACAAAGTTGAAATGGTGCAATTAGTGAAGCCAGAAGATTCTGCCCAGGCACTGGAAGAGTTAACGGGTCACGCTGAAAAAGTGTTACAAAAGCTTGGCTTACCATATCGTGTTATGGTGCTGTGTACTGGCGACATGGGTTTTGGTTCTAGCAAAACTTATGACATCGAAGTATGGTTACCAGCGCAAGATACTTACCGTGAAATTTCTTCTTGCAGCAACATGAAAGATTTCCAGACTCGTCGTATGCAAGCGCGTTTCAGATCAAAAGAAGATAATAAGCCAGCTTTATTACATAGCTTGAATGGATCAGGTTTGGCCGTTGGCCGCACCTTAGTTGCTGTGCTTGAAAACTATCAAAATGAAGATGGCACAGTTACTGTTCCAGAAGCGTTGCGTCCATACATGGGCGGTTTAGAAAAATTAGGCTAAACAGTTTTTAAGGAATTATGGCACAGGGATTATCCACGTTAAGATGGATTTCCTATATGGCTGCAATCTCAGTTTTTTTAAGTATTGTGATTGCCACTTTAGGGGAAGCGATAGTTCTGATTATTAACAATGTTTGATGTAAAAAGCCCGCAATCGCGTAATGCCGTTCACTTAGTGTGCACGGCATTTTTCTTAGGCTTAATGGGATACTTGTTTTTACTCATTTTTAACGCACGTGGATAGGCTCTATCCCGTTTCCCATCGAGCTTGAACTGCCTCGCATTACGCACTATGTCCAAGACATCTCTCGGAACATTCCCAGGCGTTTGAGATGACAGCTGAGTCAGTTTGAAAATGATATAACTCGACGCATCTCTAAAGCTTAATTGGTTCGGATGTAACGACGGTAAGCTTTTAGCCATCAACACCATCTTGTATCTGATGAGGTTATAGGCCAACAGTACCCCCCACAATTCTTGGATAACCAGCTCTGGTAATTGACTGCGTAGCGTAAAGCGACTCTCCAGCAGATGCTGCTTCATCTCCCGATAGCCCACTGCTATCTCCCATCGATGGGCATATAAATCCGCTATTTCGGCCCCCGGATAACGCAAGGGGTCAGTTAATGAGGTCAAAATGGAAACCAACTTACCTTTTACCGTCTTCGTCAGTAAGCGAGCTTCAATATTGTCAGGCAACATAGGCCAGACAGGTCAATTCAGTATGGCGATTGATATGGGTACGCGTCAAAGCGTCAGAAAGTTGCATAAAAAATCCGATGACATGGAGTCATCGGATTTTTATCCTTTCAGTGAGATCGTCAAGCGATCTGTGTTAACTGATCGGCATTACGCAATCGCGGGCTTTTTTTATGCGGTTTGTACGTAACGATCAACCGATGTTACTGATCTATGACCGCTACGCTGTTTCATTGCAAAGATAGATTTTCCATCACGCGCCCACTGAGTCAGCAAGCCACTGCGTAAACTATGCGCACCAAATAATTCGGCATCTAATTGTGCTAATTGGCAGCGTTTTTTGATAATACGATAAACCTCTTGGCCGCTAAAATTAACCGGTTTGTTTTGCGTGGCTCTTGGCCGCGCTAATTTATCCCAGCGGGTAATCGACTGGAATAATTGTATATTGCCTCGCCTCGGCAATCCGGCGATTTCTATCCAATCGAGTAGGGCTTGGTAGCAGCTATATTTTTCATCTTTTAATAATTCTTTACTGTGTTTATGTCGTCCATCCTGACTTGCCTTGCTAAATCGCAATGTCACAATAATGCGGTCGGGTAAAAACTCAAGATCATTGAGGGTCAAGTCAGCTAACTCTGAGCGGCGAAAGGCACCTTGGCGGCCCATTAAAATGATGGCAAGATCGCGCGCGCGACGCCTCGGTGCAATTTCTTCAGCAGTAGTAGCTATCAATTGTTCTAAGTAATAATCGACAATGGCGCGCTTTTGATTATCCATAGTAGTTCGGCGGCGATTGCGATTGATAGTATCAAGATATTCTTGAATTTGTTTCAACTTGGTCGGTGAGGGAAGTTGATTAATATCATGAGCATAATTAATTGCCGCCAACATATTGTGCAATGTCGATGGACTTAAGTGAAAGCCGCGGTCAGTAATCTTTTCACTTTGTGCTTGCAGATAGGCAAGTACAATTTGTGGATCAGCAGGAATGAAGCTAACCCCAAACTGCTGACACCATTCGGTAAACTGTCGCCAATACAGGCGATAGTTACGCATAGTGTTTTCATTCTTTGCCGATAAGGTTTCTTGTTCAGCTTGTTGGATCCTCGCAATCAGCTCAGCAGGTAAGTTTTTTTGGCTAAAGTAATGTTGATTATCAACAGCAATATCTTGACTACTGCCGTTATTTTGAATTGTGGTTAACCATTTATCTTGTGAATTGCTAGACATTCAGAGGATTCTTAATAACTAAAGGGATGCGCAAAGGCTTAATTTATTTGGTTATTATAATCTAACTGCTAATGACTGTTAATTGTCATTAGCAGTCATTAGCAGTTATTTATGTAATAAATTCAATGGGTAGGCTTGTGGTTAGGTTTTCACTAATCAGCCGTTAAATAAAGATAGTGGAGGCTTGCGACTAACTTGTGTATTAACGGCTAGTTTCATTCTTTACTACGAATAACAATCCGATGTTTACCGCTAAAAATCGTGAATAAAACCAACTCACTAAATGCCAATAGATTGATTATTCATAATTCACTGCTAATAATAGATGACATTTATCAGCATCAGTCATTGATATTAGTTGATAAACCATAGCGCTCAAATTGATTTATCTATCACAGAGTGTGCCATCGAATTACAATCACATTGAATGGTTACCCATAGTATTGGGTTGTGGTGAGTTTTAATATCAATCCCTTATCCTAAAGTATTAGTAATGAATCAAGCACTTCAATCTCTAGCTGGATGTATTTTGGGGTAATGTTTGGTAAAATGCTCAAAATTTTACTGTGAGAAAGAAACCATGACCATTTTTGTAGTGGGACATAAGATCCCTGATTCTGATTCAATTTGTGGCGCTATCGCTTTAGCTTATTTAAAAAACCAAATTGGTGAAGCTGCAGTAGCCACTCGTTTAGGTGATATTTCTCCTGAAACAGCATTCATCTTAGAACGTTTTGGTGTTGAAGCGCCTGAATATAAACAGCATTATGCTGGTGAGCAGGTGTATATTGTTGATCATTCTGAACTAACTCAAGCACCAGATGATATTGCTGAAGCGACTATTGTTGGTATTGTTGACCACCATAAATTAGGTGATTTAACGACTTCTACACCATTAGAGTGTTGGATCCGTCCAGTAGGTTGTAGCAACACTGTCATCAAAATGATGTATGACTTTTATGGTGTGCCTATTCCTAAGGATATCGCCGGCATTATGTTATGTGCCATCTTAAGTGATACTGTTATTTTCAAATCACCAACCTGCACCACAGCTGATATTCGCTGCGTTGAAGCATTAGCTGAAATTGCTGGCGTTGAAGATTTTAAAGCCCTGGGCATGGAAATGTTCTTGGTAAAATCCGCGGTCGAAGGCACGCCAGCTCGCGAACTCGTCATGCGTGATTTTAAAGACTTTAATATGAACGGTAATTTAGTTGGTATTGGCCAATTAGAAGTTATCGACTTATCTGTCTTTGATGCTATCAAAGCTGATTTGGAAGCGGATATTGCCTTATTAAAGCAAGAAGGCCAACGACATAGTGTCATTTTATTACTGACTGACATTATGAAAGAAGGCTCAGAAATGTTAATCATTTCTGATGATGAGCACTTGTCTCATAAAGCTTATGGCAAAGCCAGCGAAAATGGCCGCGTGTGGTTAGATGGTGTACTGAGCCGTAAGAAGCAAGTTGTACCACAACTGCAATCAGCTTTTGCTTAAATTATAATGTAATTCATACAGTTAATTTATCCATATAAAAAAGCCCTACTAAGTAGGGCTTTTTGTTAGATACATTTTGCCGGTTTTGGTAAGCCAGCTATTTTAGTCGCTTGTTTGGCTGGCCCCAATGGAAACAGGGTATATAGATATTTAGAATTACCTTTGTCTTCGCCAAGGCTTTGACCAATAGCTTTAACTAACACCCGAATCGCAGGGCTAGTGTTGTATTCTAAATAAAAACTTCTCACGAAATGAATAACTTCCCAGTGAGAGTCCGTCAATTCAATGTCTTCTGCTGTCGCAATTATTGGTGCTAATGACTCGCTCCAATCGCTAGCATTGACCAAGTAACCTTGCCTATCCAATTCAATGGTTGCACCATTAAATACCATGCTATTTACCACGTAATTACCTTTTGATGCTGGAGTACTAAATCGACCATAGTTTGATAATTTATGTGTTCGTATTTATCGAGTCTATGGCTTAAACCGCGCGCTATTACATCTTCTTCCAATACATAAATTTTAAACGGCGATAACGCCATCACATATTGACGAAGCAGTAGGGCATTGACGGCGCAGGCCGATAATAATACCGCATCGCCTTTTTTAAGGTAACGCAAGCAAGACTTAAGTGCATTGTCTGTTGCGGGTGATGTTTGAATATGATGTAAGATCATTAAAACACCACCACTTCATCAGAGTCAGCTAATAACTGACTAATATCTTCGGCACTTGCTTGTTGGCAAGCAATGGCTAAGTCAGTGCGGATCATTCCATAATCACTGAGTGACAACTTACACGCCAATACGGTTTCAACATCATATAAAGGCAGTGCCTTTAAGGTGGCCATATAATCTCGTTGGCCAATCAACTGCGGTTGTTGATCAGGTAACAGATGTAAGACACCTTCATCGCAAAACACAACACTGACTTGTTGATCAAAACTGGCACTTAATAATGCTAAGTCTACGCCTTCACGACCACCCTTATGCGGGCCACGTCTGAAGATCACACATATTTTTTTCATGTTAGAAATTTACCCAACGGTCAGCGGTTTCTATACCCGTGACTAACTCACCTAAACCACCCATGCTGAAAGATGGTGAACAATTAAAATGTGCTTGTGCTAATTCTTGGGCCTCAGTTGCGCTGATTACGCCGCGGCGCAGCGCTGCAGACACACAATTAACAAGCGGCACTTGATACTTAGTCGCCAATGCCCCCCAAGCTTGGTGCAAATTAAATTCGTCACTCGCCGGAGAAGTTAAGCCATTTGCATGGCTCACGCCATCTTGATAAAAAAATACGCAGACAATCTGATGGCCAGCGTTAATAGCAGCTTCTGTAAAACGGTAGGCATGAAAACCTGGCACACTGCCATAAACATTGCCGTTCACTTGTATTATTAATTTACTCATAACCCAATAAAAAATGGCTCGCGAAGGAGCCATTTTATCCTAGTATTAGCCGTTAAGCATTAATCGTCGTTGCTGATCCCAAGTAGGTGCAGAATCGCCATAAACAAGTTTAAGAAATCTAGGTATAAAGAAACAGTGGCACGGATATAGTTGGTTTCGCCACCATTAACAATTCGGCTAGTATCGTAAAGAATGAAACCTGTCATCAATAAAGCGATGGCAGCGTTCATCGCCATAAACACTATGCTGTTACCTAAAAAGATGTTAATCAGCATCGCAACCACAACAACTATTAAGCCGGCAAATAAGAAGCCGCGCATAAACGAAAAGTCTTTTTTAGTGGTTACAGCATAAGCTGACAGAGCAAAGAAAATCGCCGACGTTAATCCTAATGCTTGCATGATCAACTGTGGACCGTTAGCCATGCCGACATAATGGTTAAGAATATAACCCAGAGATGCGCCTTCAATGCCGGTAAAGGCAAACACCCATAACAAGCCACTAGCAGTATCTGCTTTTTTCAAGGTAACAAATAGTAATACTAAACCACCAAGTGACAGGCCGATTGACATTAATGGACTGATGGCCAACGCCATTGCTATCCCAGCACAAACAGCAGAGAAAGCTAAAGTCATGGCCAACAGCATATAAGTATTCTTCAGTAGCTTGTTGACTTCGAGTGTCGATAAACTGCTACTGTAGACAGTTTGTTGATTCATGATGTGCTCCGATTAAAACAAGTTATAAATTGAATGTATTACCAATTGCCTATGTCAAAATAATAACCTAGTAGCTGTCTAGGTCAATGTAAGACTGTGGATATTAGATAAATTTAGTTTAATAATCTGCGCTATAAATTCCATTTCAGGGTCATTGCCTTTCAAACCATCATGACTAAAAATCAGGTTAACCATTCTTTATGGAGTTTATCGCCATCGCCCAGATAGTCGAGTACCCATTGTTTTGCCGGCGATACCGCATTAGCGTTCCATGCCAAACAACATTGACTGATCCCTCGCGGATTAACTAACTGTTTTTCCAGTACTATGCCTTTTTCAATAAATACACTGGCTAGGTGCCTTGGCATATAGCCAATACCCAATCCGCCACTAAAACAATTAAGCGCGCGGATCCAATCTGGAACGACTAAACGCCGTTGATTATTCAAGAGCCAAGTATCGCGCTTCGGGATTTCGCGCGAGGTATCTTCAAGGCAAACGGATGGGTAATGGCGCAGTTCATCGTCAGTTAAAGGGCGATGAATACCGGCCAATGGATGCTGCTTGCTCACCAAAAATGCCCAGTCAATTTCGCCCATATCTTTGTATTTAAAGGTGCCTCCCACAGGTATTGCCGTGGTGGCACCAATGGCAATATCGGCTCTATCTGTGGCTAATGCTTCCCATACACCATTGAATACTTCTATACGAATAATGAGTTCGACATCAGAAAATTTTCTATAAAAATCAGCTATTAACGTGCTAATTCTGTCGGCTCTTACTATGTTGTCTAATGCAATCGCTAAGGTTGGTTGCCAGCCATTGGCAACACTTTGGGTATCACGTTTAAGGTTATTAATATCACTCAACATGCGTCTTGCTTGCTTAACAAAATGCTCACCGGCGGGGGTTAAACTGACACTGCGATGATGGCGAACAAATAAACTTACACCCATTTCATCTTCGATTTGCTTAACGGCATAACTCACCGCCGATGGCACCTTATGGAGGCGGTGGGCTGCCGCGGTAAAGCTTCCATGTCTGGCAACAATATCAATTAATTCAAATGCCTGTTCAGATAGCATTGAGTTCATCCTTGTGCTGTGAAAATTTTTGATAGCGTGCATCAAAAATAAATGCTTCAACCCTGTTTAGCAAGGCTATAAAATGCATGGTCTCTAATTTTATGATGTTTATCTCGTATGAAAAAAACTAACAGTATCAAATTTTACATGTTTTTATTCTATCTTTCGATGCTCAGTATGCTGGGCTTTATTGCTACAGACATGTACTTACCGGCATTTAATGCTATTGAAACTACCTTTAATACCACACCAACTCAAGTGGCAATGTCATTAACCACTTTCTTAGCGGGTTTAGCGTGTGGTCAATTGGCTTATGGACCATTAGTGGCCAAGATTGGTAAACGCAATGCCTTGTTTGGCGGTTTAGCCTTATTTGGTGCAGCGTCTATTGCCATCGCCAACAGCGATAGCATGATGGCTGTAAATATCGCCCGTTTCTGCCAGGCATTAGGTGCTTGTAGTGCCGCCGTTATTTGGCAAGCCTTGGTCATTGAGCAATATGATGCTGATGAAGCCCAAGGTATTTTCAGTAACATCATGCCGCTTGTGGCTTTGTCACCAGCTTTGGCACCGATTTTAGGTGCCTTTGTGCAGCACAATTTAGGTTGGCGCGCCATTTTTGTGGTGCTCACTGTTATTGCTGCCATGCTGATTATCATGACCTTTATCTTAGTGCCTGGCCGAGATAAAACTGCGCCGCAGCAAACTCACAGCGTTACAGGTTTTATCGACATTCTTAAAAACACTAAGTTTTTGGGTAGTGTTATCATTTTTGGTGCCTGTAGTGGGGCGTTCTTCTCATACCTGACTGTATGGCCAATCGTGATGGAACAACACGGTTATGCCGCAGCAGAAATTGGCTTAAGCTTCATTCCGCAAACCATTATGTTCATTGTCGGTGGTTATGCGAGTAAGACGCTGATTAGCAAATTTGGTAGCGATACCACCCTGAAGATCTTACTGGCGCAGTTTGGTTCATGTGTGCTGGTAATTTTTTTAAGCACAGTCGTGTTTAAATTTGCCAGCATTTTCCCACTGTTAATTACTTTCTCTATCCTGGCAGCGTCTAGCGGCGGTATTTACCCAATTGTGGTTAACAATGCTCTGCAGCAGTTCACTCAAGATGCCACTAAGGCCGCTGGCGTGCAGAACTTCCTGCAATTAGCCTTGGCGTTTGGCGCATCAACCATAGTAGCTACATGGGCATCTGCTGGCGAAGTCGCCATTGGCTGGGGCATAATGATCTGTGCCATTGGCGTGTTACTGGGCTTTTTATTGCAAAAAGACTCAAAAACCTCAGACGTTGAGGCTATGGTTAGCGCTGAGAATAACACCGCTAACTAAAGTTTGATTGACAAACAATCAAGTCGCACAGAGTTTGGGCAGTTGATTTGCTTTTATCATTTAAGACTTTACAGCACTAAGTGTTCTCAGTAATATGCGCACCAACGGAGGGGTGGCAGAGTGGTTGAATGCACCGGTCTTGAAAACCGGCATAGGTTTATAGCCTATCCAGGGTTCAAATCCCTGCTCCTCCGCCAAATTCCATGAGAAAGGCTGCTGATTATATCAGCGGCCTTTTTTGTATGTATTTTTCAAACCATTAATAGTTATTACATTCTTTATTCACGTCCCAAATATAAATTTGCGCTATTTATATTTGTTCATTTAGCGCTTATAAGCTCTGCACCTATGATTAACGTCAAGAACTAAAAACTCTAAAACACATGCTTTATCGCTATAAGTGTTAGCTGGCACCTTGGTGCTTCAACTTTTACTAATATCACTCTTGCTAGTTATAAAATAGCGCATTTGGTTATTTGGCGACGCTGTTAAGGGCTTGCATACTCATGCTTTAGCACTCGGAGCAAGCCCTATGAATTATCTCATTATTACTGTGACCTTACTTAGCCTTGCGGGCACTATGCTCACTAGTGGCTTAATCAGTGCTTTAATCGCTTTGGTTGGTTTTATGAGTCTATTGATAATTTTTATGTGGCCAAATTCAACGGCATCATAATCAGCACTATAGAGTCATTTTTAGTTAAATCATTCAACTAAATCACTCAGCTAAAATCACCCACAAAGAACCACAAGCAATAAAGCCCCATAGGATACAGGCAAGCAACATAGGTTTAGCGCCTGCCTGCTTTATTTTGGCAACCGTAATGCCAGCACCAATCAGAAATAAACATAAAATGAGGGTGCGCTTTGCAGCCTCAAAAATAAACTCATATACAGGCGCGCCTTGAGGTATGAAGTAACACCATACAATGGCTGCGAGATACCATAAAATGAAATAGGGAATAGAAAAGCTGCGATTACTGCCTTTAAAAATCATTGAACTCACTAAGGCTAACGGGATTATCCATAATGCCCGCGCTAATTTCACTGTGGTTGCAGTAACCAAGGCTTCCTCGCCATAGGCAGAGGCAGCGCCCACCACGGATGACGTATCATGAATGGCAATAGCAGCCCATAAACCAAAGTCTTGCTGGCTTAATGCTAAGGCGTGGCCAATCACAGGGAATATAAACAAGGCTAATGCATTAAGAATAAATACGCAGGCAAGGGCGATGGCAATTTGCTCGTTTTTGGCATTAATAGCAGGGGCAACAGCAGCGATGGCTGAACCACCACAAATTGCAGTACCAGAGCCAATTAAATAGCCAGTTTTTTTATCAAGGCCAAGCCAGCGGGTAAATACTAAGGTTAATATCAAGGTCGCAACAATCGAGCCTAAGATCAAAGGCAATCCTTGCTGACTAATTTGAATGCCTTGCTCTAAGTGAATGCCAAACCCCAAACCAATAATAGATAATGACAATAATTTTTTAGTAATAGCACCAATATCAAGCTCGCGTGGCAGCCAACCTAAATTAGCGACAACGAATCCAAGCATTAGCGCCATGGGAGAATTAATCCAAGGGAGCAAGCACAGTCCGCACAAGCTTATAAACAGCCAAAATTGCCAAGTAGGGCGCATCAAACAACCTATTATAGTTACATCTCAAATGCGCCATTATACCTATAGCGAATAGCCTGTCACTTTAGGGTTAATTTAGCACTTAGTTTCGTTGGCAATAGCTGCGTTTGCACTTTCATATTGGCATCAAGAAAAGTTAAATGTTCAGCATTAATCGCCTTTTCACAGAAATTATTATCACTAATCTCCTTGGCGCTAATATCTGCCCAGCGCGTGAAAATACATTCAAAATGAAATAGCGACACCGCTTGCGCCGAATTTAAGTGATTAGTGATACTAGGCGTGGTGAACATAGGCACCCGTAAGGAGTCAATATCAGGAGGCGTTCTCACATCGTGCTTTAGTGCAATCAGACCGTTAGGCTCACCTAGACCATGATCGGCAAAATATAAATACTGCCCCTTGTGCTTGGTCACTAAATTAATAATCTGCTGTTGTATATAGTCGGTATAAAGCACTGAGTTGTCGTATTGGTCGAGCTCTGAGTTAGCTGAATTGAAATGCGCAAATTTTGCTGGATAACGGTCACTAAAAGTCATATGCGAGCCATAAAAATGTAAAACAATCAGTTTGGGTTTGTCACTACTTGCGATTGCAGACGCCAGCTCTGGAATTAGCACCTCATCATATTGACTGCCGCCAGCATCGGTTGACACAAAGAATTGATGGTCGGCTTGATTGGCTAAACTCGTAATAGAGAAATCCCATTGACCTAAGGCCGCTTGGTTAGATAACCAGAAAGTTTCATAGCCGGCATCTTTAGCTAAGTGAATAATAGATTTAGACATATCTGGCAAGTCTTGGCTATGAGTCATAATCGCAGGCACTGAGTTCCAAGTATTGGTTCCGGCGGCATACACTTGATTAAATACCTGTAAATTTTGACTGCGTTGCAACGACGCTAATTGCGGCGTGGTATTTCGCTCATAACCATAAAGACTTAAATTGGCGGCTCGTAGTGATTCACCAATACCTAATACCAATAAATGCGGGGCATTACCACCACGGCTAACTTGTTGCCATGAAGAATGGCTATCGATTTGCATGCCAAGAAATGTGGCACTGTCTAAGAGAGCAATAACACTGGTAAACATAGGAAAGCGCGGCGACAACTTATGTAAACTATATTCGATTTGACTAAACGTGGTTGAATGACCGCGAGAGGTACCTTTATTCAGGTAATCGACATAAAACTCATCACGGTAAATACCAGGAAGCTGCAATAACAGGGGTATCAACAAATACCCTAAACCAAGGGCTGAACTCGTGACGGTAAGAAGCGGGCTTGGGCGTATCGGCAGAGTAATCAATAAGCCCATAGAAATAAGCGCAAGCAGCAACGCCCATCCATATTGGTTAATGAAACTTACAGCCTCACTCATAGGGGCATTCAATAAGCTCATCACTATACTGACAGACATGGATGTCTGGTACGTCAGTTGTAAAAAGAATTCTAATCCTATTAATAGCGCTAATAATATCCGCACTAGCAATACACGAGCCGCAATCCTTAATAACCCAAAACACAGTATCGCTAACCCGAGTGAATGAATAATGCCTTTCACTTCTGAAAGCGCAAGTTTGTCATGATTAATCACTAAGCTCATACCAAAACAAACGCTAAAAAGCAGCAATGGCGAAGTGAAATTTGTGAGTGGCATTAGCTTCAACGGCCTGAGTTTCATTTGGCTATCGCTCCTTGACAAAGATCAAAGGTCGCAGGCGCTCCGTGATCAGTTAAAATCACACGCACCCGCGCCTCAGTAAATAATGCATTGATTAATGATGGCTCGTTCACAGTAAATAATAAGGTTGGGATCTGCGGAAAATGGATGCCAAAATTATCGGTATAATTATTAATATCCGTTGAAATAACGCGAAACTGTCCGAGCAGATATTTGGCTTTTATCCTAAAAGCATAATTGGCATAACTGAGTGGTGTCAGCTCATCATTGAGAGTTAGCCAATAGCTGGTAATAAAATCAGCCTGAGTAAAGATAACTAAACCATCGATAGCAATAGACTCAACAATGAGGTGCGATTTGGGCACATCAAACGCTTTGATAAGCCGTTCAAGCTCAGCCAAGGCTTGCAGCCTTTGTATTTGTGATAAATCAACCAGGTTTTTGAAATCAAGCCAGTAGTAATCAGCGCCACCTAGCTTGGCAAATACAGCTTCCAAGGTTAATGCATTAGCTAGCGCTTGCTGGGCTATTGCATCGTGACTCACCACAAACTGATTAGATTGACTATCAAAATGGACATCAAGTTCAACCCCTCGAGAGCCTTGCTCAAAAGCAGCAGTAAAGGCCGCTAAACTGTTTTCAGGGTGTTCTGTGTGAGCGCCGCGATGTGCCCACACTTGCTGGCAGCTGATGATTTCAGTTGATTGCGAGGCTTTAACCATAAAAGCGAGATGTAGGATAAGCAGTCCTAATGGCAGCACTAGGATAGCCAGAACTAACAAGAGTGCTAAACGCTTAGCTGATATGTGCAATTGACATCCTTATCCGTAAAAGTCAGTCTCTTGGTTTAGTAACAACTTGGTATCAATGCTTGTTATTGCACCTAAATACACTAAGCCTAACACCCACTTATGACTATAGAGCACCTAGGCTGACTGCACTGTATTATTTAACTTTATTCGATGGTAAGTGGCTGACAGTTAGTGATAATTAAAGCTAACTAAGCACTCATTGTACTAGTACATAAAGCGACTCAAGATTAGGCAATTGCTCAAACCAAGAAGCCCCTAAGCCATATACATCAGGCATCAAGTATCAAGCTTTAAGCCAAGCCGTTTAGCGAGCTGATGCCATCGCTTAGCCTCGCTGTTAACGACTAGTTTGCATCCATGTGAGATCCAAGGTTATGGCCGGTGAATCAGGTTAACATTCGCATGAAAAACACTCCGCCCATGAAGAATAATCAGACTTGTATTAATTTAGAGAGGCTTTTAGATTGACAACAAACACAAAGGTTGAATTTTGTTAAACACAACAATTTTCATCACATTCTACTTGATTTATATTGCCTATAAAAATAGGCAGAATAATTTAATGGTCTACAAGCGGCAGCAACAAAGAGCTATATATCGCCACACTAACACTGCCAGCCAAATCAACAAAACCTACCAAAACACACCGAGCCCATCACAAAAGCCAGACAAACAATGACCAAACAGTAGACTCCGTCACAAATAATGTAACCATAAATCAATATCAAACTTATCAATATTGTACAGGTATTTAATTAGGAGTAACCTAATGTAACTTACAGGTTACGGCGCGAGGGCGTTCAAAATTCTGTGTCAGGCTAATTTTTAAATTTCTAGCACGCTATCTAAACGCCCTTCAAAATAAATCGCTAACTGAGATAAACAAAGGCTCCAATTGTGGATTGGCATGGTCCATTTATCTGAGGCGTTTAATATGCCTGCATAAAGTAGCTTCAACAAGCTATTTTCATTAGGAAAAGCACCTTTGGTTTTGGTGAGCTTTCTAAATTGGCGATGTACCGCCTCAACTGCATTGGTCGTGTAAATCACTTTCCTGATATGTTCTGGGTACCTAAAATAATGGGACAAATTATGCCATTTGCGACGCCAAGAGTTGATTACCAGCGGATAAGCATCACCCCATTTGGCCTCCAGTTCGTCCAATGCCATCTCTGCCGCTTCTTTACTCACGGCTCGATATACAGGCTTTAAATCAGCCATAAACGCTTTCTGATGTTTTGAGGCGACATACTTCATTGAGTTGCGGATCTGGTGGATAACACATAGCTGTGTTTCCGTATGAGGGAAGATACTGGCTATCGCTTCAGGGAAACCGGTCAAGCCGTCAACACAGGCGATAAGAATATCTTTTACACCACGATTATTAAGATCGGTCAGTACGGATAGTGTTCTGGTCTAATTCCATCGGACACTTAATTTTGAGACAGTATGGTCAATAAATTAAGAAGTCGATATGAGTTTAAAAAAATCACATAAAAGTTATCCGCAGACATTCAAAGACGAAGCCGTCTTAATGGTGCTAGAACAGGGCTATAGTATTGCTGAGGCAGCAAAGTCTCTTGGGATTAGCACAAGCCTGCTTTATAACTGGAAGGAAAAACACCAAGCATTGCAACAGGGTATCGCCCTACAAGAATCTGAACGTGATGAGTTAAAGAGATTACGTAGAGAAAACAAAGAACTACGCATGGAGAAAGAAATTCTAAAAAAGGCAAGCGCCTTCTTTGCGAGAGAAATGAAGTAAAATTTCGCTTCATTAAACAGTTATCTAACCAGTTTCCTACTGCGCTGTTATGCCGAGTAATGAGTGTCAGTAAGTCAGGCTATTACGATTGGCATAAACGCCCTGCAAACGTGATAAGTCTTGAAACACTGAAGCTTTATCGCCTTGTTCGAAAGCTATTTAAGCAAAGTCGAGGCAGCTTAGGTAATCGTGAAATGGTGAAGAAATTGCGCAAGGAAGGCTACCAGGTTGGTCGCTATCTCGTTCGTAAAATTATGCACCGCCTTCGACTCAAAGCAACCCAGCGACGGGCTTATAAGGTGACGACACAGCGCAAACACTCTGATGCCGTGGCTAATAACCTGCTAAACATGAACTTTAACCCAGTATCTGTTAATCAGGTTTGGGCAGGTGACGTGACCTATTTAAAGACAGGTGAAGGCTGGATGTATTTGGCGGTGGTGATGGATTTATATTCACGCCGGATTGTGGGGTGGCACATAGACAAACGCATGACCACGGATTTGATATCTAAGGCATTAATGAAAGCTTACAACCTGCGCCGACCGGCAAGAGGGTTGGTATTTCACAGTGACCGAGGCTCGCAATATACCAGTAAGCAATTCGGTAGGCTGCTCTCGAGTTATGGTATCCGAGCCAGCATGGGTGATGTGGGTGCGTGTTGGGATAATGCCGTTGTTGAGCGTTTCTTTGGTAGCTTAAAACACGATTGGATTTTTAAGGTTAGTCAACCAACAAATGAGTTTATGAAGTCGGATGTGGCCGCTTATATGAGGTATTACAACTTAGAGCGCCTTCATTCAGCTAATAATGATTTATCACCAGTAGAGTTTGAAAATTCTCAACTAAAAGTGTCCAGTTTGAGTTGACCAGTACAGGCTCTGGTGGTTTAATGCGTAGAGTAGATGAGTTTTTATATGAGGGGGAGTCGTTTCTTATCCCAAGAAAAGGAACGCTTTCCAATATCATGTACGTAAACGAAACATTTTGGTCTGTAGACACTATGTTTTTTACCATACCTAAATTGCCAAATGTTGCTAAGTTTGCATTTTACCTTCTTAAAAGGTTGAACTTTGACAATATGAACGTAGGTTCTGCTGTGCCAAGTATGACCACAAAAGTACTAAATGCACTGCCTGTAGTTTGCCCTAGTGAAAGCGTATTGGCTAAGTTCGACGAGATTATGGAACTGTATTTCTCAAAGATCCAAGCTAATCATGAAAGTACTAATAAACTTGAGAAGTTAAGAGATACTTTATTACCCAAGTTAATCTCAGGTGAGATAACAATAAATAAGGAAGTTTCCTAGATGCGTAAGAACCCTTTAAGTGATTTGAAAGGGATGCTTACTTTAATCAAAGCATCTAAAAATCCGTTTTCACCGATCATAGAAGCTATCAATAACTCGTTAGAATCAATTTTTAAATTGGACGACAGTTTTGAGAGGGCAATAACGATTCATCTGCGTTTCAATGATCAAGATGAAAACTCAAAGAAATTGGAGTTTATTGAAATCACGGATTCTGGAGTAGGGTTTACCGATGAGTCGTTCAACAGATTTGAAAGGTTATTAGACCGAACTAAAGGGTTTAATAACCGAGGCTCTGGAAGACTTCAGTATTTACACCGCTTTGGTGAAGTCACCTTTAAAAGCGTATATCGCCAAGATAACGACTTGTATCTGCGAAAATTCAGCAGTAGCAAAGATAATTTTATCTATGATGATTCTGCTCCACAAAAGGTTGCTGCCGATAAGTTAGAGACCACGATCACCTTAAAGCATTTGCGAAGCCATAAACAAGATCAGGCTGCATACACAACGTTGAAATTTGGTGCTTTTGTCTCTTGGATAAAATCGCAGTTTGCTCTGCGTGCTTATCTCGAAAAATGTAAGGGGAAGTCCTTCCCAACGATCAAGTTGCAATTCTCGTATCAAGTCGCAGAAACAGAAAATTTGACAATTGAACCTAAGAATTTTCCTGAACCAAGCGACAAAGGTAGCTTTGAGGTTAGATATCAGGAGCCATTTGAAGACAAGGGAAAAATTGGCTGGCGCAATGCCCAAGGTATTGAGCCTGAAAAGTTTAACTGGTGCGTTTTTACATTCCCAGCGAATGAAGTAGATATTCATGGTGCTTTTCTTTGTAGTAAAGATATTCCAGTTGAAGAAATCAAAAACCCAATTTTGAGAAAAAGTAATGGTCATCAAGGTACTAGAATGGTTACTGCTTTTTATGGTGATTATTTGGATAAGCCCGATAATGTAAACCATTCTGTTGATGCATTCGAAATTCCAAATAAATCAGATGTTAAAGAACTTTCTAATGGATTATTTGGCGAAGGAAGTAAGGTTTATCTAGATGACATTAAAGAACAAGCAAACATTCAGCTTAAGTCTATTTACAAGGAAATAGAACAAGCGCAAGAGAATGCTGAAAGAAAGGTTATGTCGCTAGCTAAAGAACTCGGTATTTCACACCATATTGCTGTAAGCGTGAAAAAGTCAGTAAAGTTAACAGATGACGATGACAGCATTGTTAAAAGCTTGCATATAGAAGAAGCAAAGTATGTTGCTGGTAAAAGCAATGAAGCTAGAAAAGTCATTGAACAACTTAATCATATGGATCCAACTTCCCCTACTTATCAGTCAGACTTAGAAGAAAAGAGCAGTGAGCTGTCTGCTTTGGTTGATGCTCAAAACAAAGAAGAGCTTTCTAAGTACGTTGTTAGGCGTGAATTGGTGGCTAAGTTATTAGATAGGGTTTTGAACCAAGAGTTGGCAGTGCAAACAGAACCGCTTGCTGAAGGCAAGAAAAGGCGAGATAAAGAAGGGATTATTCATGACCTTATCTTTAAGCGAAAATCAGATGGCAACTTAAATGATTTGTGGATATTAGATGAGGAGTTTGTGCATTTTGAAGGATGTTCAGATGTGCCTCTCAATGAAATACAATCTAAATCTGGTGAATATTTGTTAAAAGATATTCCTGAAGAAGAAATCACAAAATTACAGCTAAAAATTACTAAGCGACCAGATATTTTCATTTATGCATCTGAAGGAAAGTGTGTCCTTATTGAATTTAAAGCTCCTAATGTCACCCTTACCGATTACATGCATCAAACCCCCAACTATTGTACGTTAATAGCGAATTATAGCGTTCACAAGATCGAGAAATTTTATTGCTATCTGATTGGGGAATCGTATAGCAAAATTGATGTACCTGCCGAATATGAAGAAACGGTGAATGGGACTTGGTTAAGGGAAAAAATTCGCATTATACATCCTGAAACAAGAGAACGAATCGCTTGGGCACAACAGGAAATAATTAAGCTATCCGAAATTGCAGCAAGAGCGCATCGTAGAAATAAAAGTTTTGCTGAAAAGCTGGGCATTGATGATCTTATGGACGGGAGTATGGAATGAGTTGGTTTTTTGATAATAAGGGACGAGATAGAGCGTTATATGAAGCATTAACTCGGCATAATTATTTTCCTAATCAGAGGGCTTCCGTTGGGGAATTACCACCATGTATTGATACAAGGCAGTTTACACCAGAAGTTGTTGAAGCTTTAACTGGAATTGAAGACAGTAGAGAAAGAAAAAAGTCAGGTTACGATCTTGTTGAGTATAAAGCTACTCGTTATAACAATGTGCCCAGAGTTTTAAGTTTAGTGCACCCCAAAGCTTACGCTCTTCTAGCAAAGTGTATACATGATAACTGGGAACATCTTCACTCAATTACGGAAAATCAAAACAGTATAATAAAGCCACAGTTTCATCATGAAGAAAAGCGCTTGATGGTCATGAATTACGAAGAGCCTATGGCAAAAGTTTCTAGGTCGCATCAGAAAGGCTTTACTAAGCGGTTTAGAGTTCACGCTGATGTTGCCAATTGCTTTAATAGTATTTATTCGCACGCAATTCCTTGGAGTTTAGTTGGTCTCAATCAAGCTAAAGCACAACAAAATGAACGTGAACTTTGGTTCAACAAACTGGATATGTTTCAGCGAAAGTGCAAAAGAAACGAGACTTTGGGTATTCCAATAGGTTCAGCGACTTCTAGTATTTTTGCTGAATTAATTCTAGGGTGCGTAGATAAAAAACTTAGAGAAAAAGAATACGAATTTTATAGATATATTGACGATTATTCTTGTTACTGTAAATCGGATGATGAAGCTCAAGAGTTTTTGCGAGATTTAGGTGTTTTTTTAGCTGAATACAAATTAACTTTGAACCTCAAAAAGACTGTTGTTGAAGCTCTGCCAAGCCCAATAGAAGACTCGTGGGTTTTAGAGTTAAGAGGGGCATTGCCGAGCAGATTAGGCTATTCAAATGAAAGCGAACCTAAGTTGTCTGCTACTGAGGCTCTTACTTTCATTAATAGGGCAATCGAAGTAAATAAAGAAACACCTGACGGTAGCGTCTTAAAATATGCTGTTTCGTTAATTCTTCCGCATTTGGATGAATATGCTCCATTTCATCTTATCGATCCTTTATTAAATCTAGCATGGCACTTTCCTGCCTTATTGCCTTTGTTAGATTTGTTAATGTCGAATGCTGCGGTCGATCCCACTATTTACCGAGCACAATTAATAGAAATAATTAAAGATAATGCTTTGAAAGGACGGTCTGATGGTATGTCATGGCCTCTACATAGTTTAATTCGAGCTGGCTGTGTAGTTGATGATTCGACTGCTGAATTAATTATTAATAGTGAAGATTGTGTTTCTATCACTATGCTGTTGGAAATGAATTTACATCAACAGAAAGTAGTGGATTTTTCTAATCGAATTACTCAATCGCCAGATAACTATGATAAAGATTCATATTGGTTATTACTCTATCAGTTGTTTAAAAAGGGATTAATAAACGAACCATACGGAGATGGTGTTTTTGACTGTCTTGTTAGTTTTGACGTTGATTTTTTACCCGGAGAGAGAATTTCAGAAGCAGAGAAAAGGTGTGATGAAATACAAAAAGAGATACAAACCGAAGCTCTCCGGCAAGTGTTTCCTCCTGTTTTACCTAACACAAATAAAACTGCAAATCCTGAGTTTTAAGGTTAGTTGAAAAATTCTAAGTACTAGGAAGATTTGATTATAGACATACAAAATAGGTTGTGTCTCGTGTTAATAAGATTGAAACAAACTTATTTGGTCAGCATAAAGTTTCAATAGTTTATGCTTTGTAACGTTATTAATATTAATTAGAAATAAAAAATATGGATATCAAATATTGGGAAGGTGGCCTAGAGCGCCACGAAATAGATGCTATAAAAAAAATTGAAAATGTGCTGGGCAACTCTGATGCACAACGGCAGAAAGGTGTAAAGAATGGACAAGGATTTGAAGCACTGCAAGCGTTAAAAAAGCCTTTTAATGAAGGTTGGAAAGGTTACGCGGGTTTTCGCTTTATTAATAAAAACAAGCAAGGCGAAATAGATTTATTAATTGTTACTCACTGCAACCTACTTATTGTTGAGCTTAAACATTGGAATGGTAAACCCGTTACTTCAAGCAATGGTAAATGGTACTGGGGTGATGAAGACCGAGGTAAATCTCCTGTTGAAATTACTCGAAATAAAGAGTTTTTGTTAAAGAACTTACTCAAGCCATTTACGGGTAAATTTAAAAACGAAGGCCGTATTCCGCATATTCACTTTTTAGTGGTGATGAGTGGTGACAGCGACTTTTCTCAGTTACCTAAAAAAGATTTAGCTAATACTTTGTCGCTTGTTGATTTTTGTAAACTGTGTTCAAACGAAGGGCAATTCAATAAACGTTTTACACCACATCCAGATGCTAAAGTCCTGCTTAACGATATACCTCTCTTGGAAAAAGGCTTATTGCTAAATAATGCGAAAGTCGAGGCTAAGCCGCTATCTGTTGAGGGTTGGTTAGGGCAAGAGCAAATTTTTCAGCATCCGAATAATGTGTACAAGGAATTTTTTGCACAGAGTGAAGCCGACAAAAACGATCATGCGATTATACGAAGCTGGGATTTTGATAACCTTTCTAATTACGATGCTAAAACCCCTGATGGTCGAAAGAAGATAGTTTCTCGTGAACGTGAAGTATTAACGAAGATAAAACGAGAAAATAGAGAACTCTATGAGCATTGTGTTTCTTCGTTAACCATACCGACCGAGGAAAAAATAACCTCTCAATATAATGAGGTTGTTGAGCTTCCTCATGGCCATGAGCGCCTTAATGACTTTATTGCAACTTATGGAGAAAATTTATCTCTTGATGATCGAGTCAACTTAGTTCGAGTATTAATAGCCCGTTTTGCGGACTTGCATCAATTGCAACTTGCTCACCGAGATATTGGTAATCACAGTGTTTGGCTAAGCACTGGGCAACGTGTTGCTCTTTCGAATTTTATTTCAGCATTTGCACGTAAAAAAGATACGGTTGGTGATATTAGAGATGAATTGTCGGTCTACAGCCAAGATACAACTTATGCATCACCATATCATTATGACGTTGCTCGTTTAGCAATTATCGCTTGGGCTATTTTGGGAGCTGTACGCTTAACTCCAAACCTTGAGGAAACAATTTCAGAAAAATTAGCACTGTGTGATGAATGGTATGGTGAAACACTGTTAAAAGCGTATGAAGGTAAAACATTTGCTAATGCAGGTGAATTGCTTGATGCATTAGTTGAGCAAGCACCTAGCAAAGAAGCAGAGTTTAGCTTCTCTAGTAAAGAGCTAGAACGCTTTGTTAAAGCTACTAAAATTTCTAGACTGCACCCAGAAGTTGAATTCATATCAGAATCAGATGTTAAAGAGGTTTATAAGTCTGACGCAGGCATAGTAAAAGTATGGAACAGCATCAATCCTACCGATATTAACGCTGGTCTTGGTTTACGCACACTATCGTTTTTAGAACGAGTAGAAAAACTTCAGAGCCTAAGTTTAAGCTTTTTACCCACGATTGTTGATTATGGGATTACCGCACGAGATAGCTCGCTTTATTTGGTTTCTGAATGGATTGAAGGCGAAACTTTAGATCCATACAGGATGCGCAATAGAAGAAACGATATTGTAAAGAGCTTAATTGCTCATGTTGAACATATGCATTCGTTAGGCTTTGCACATGGTGATTTAAAACCAGAAAACGTCATCGTTGATAAGCAAGGTGATGTTTACATTATTGATGCCATCGACTTTCACCACGACTCGAAAGAATTACTAAATACAGAATATAGTCCTATAGATGTTGATAATAGGTCAGCATTTGAACGAGATAACTATGCGGTAATGAAGATCAGTGCAGAGTTATTAGAAATTGAATGGGGCACCAAAAGCGATAAATTTGAAGCTATAAGCCTAGCCATAATGCATGAGCTTGAAGATGTTGATTTTGGTTTTAAAGAATTAACTCGCTTTAAAGATGCTGTGTTAAACCCTGAAAAATCAACTACGCCAACTGTTGAAATAATCGATATTGAGATTGGTAGTAATAGAGAAAATTTTGAGTCGGTTACTATCTATCCTGATAACGGTAAGTTGTATGTTTCAATTGAAGAAAATCGTACCAAAGGTTATGGCTTAGTAGTTGTTTTTTCAGGGTTAGGGGGCATTCAAAAGCTTTTCTTCGATGATACTCGTTTTGAATTCGAACATGGTTTACGCCCTATCAAAAGTGATAAAAGTGAGGTTTCTCGTAGAGATATAGAAAATGCGGTTCTTGAGCTTCCATTTGGTATTCGCATCAATCAAGGTAGAGCGAGCAACCTAGACAACATTAACAGGCGTATACGTCAGTTTTATAGTTTCGAGAATGCTGTCAAACAGTTCCAGTTAAAACAACATAAAGTTAAAACAATATCATCCGAGCCTCAAGAGCTGGCAGTTGAAACTGAAATAAGTGTTAAACCAATATCTACTAGTGAGCTGTGGCAAGCAATTCTTAAAACAGAGACTGAATCGCATCCTTATGTTGAACTTACAGGTGAACCACGAACTCACAAAGATAATAAAGATACGCTTATATTACCCTATGAAGCAGACAGAGACCCGCTTGATGGATTCACAGCTAAAGATCAGGTTGAAGCGATTATTGTTGATGGCGAAGAAGATTACTTTATAGGGGAAGTTAATTTATCTGCATCTGGTTTAAATAGGGTGCAATTATCACGATTCTCCAATAGAGCTAATCGTTTGCAAGAGAGTGATATTATTTTCTTCCGCAGTAAAGCAGATAAGGCATCTTTTAATAAGCGTAAGAACGCTTTAACACGCATTCTGGAACAAGATTCTGTTGTTGAAAATCTGGCGGACTATTTTGAACCTAAGTGTAATTTAGCTCCAACTGATTACAGCTTAACCGTCACTGATAGTGACTTTGCTTGTTATGACATAAAAGATAGCAAAGGTAAGGTTGTTAAATCGCTAAATGAAAAGCAACGAATTGCATTTCAAAAGCTTTTAAGGTTTGGTCCTCTTTCAATGCTTCAAGGCCCACCCGGTACAGGTAAGACTGAATTTATTGCTGCGTTTGTTCATTACTTGATTGAAAAGCAAGGTGCAGAACGAATCCTACTTGTAAGTCAGTCTCATGAAGCTGTGAATACCGCTGCTGAACGAATTAGAAAGCATTGTAGTCGTTTAAAAACAAACCTTGATGTTGTTCGCTTTAGTCGCAGTGAATCAACAATATCTAACTCATTACATGACGTATACTCAGACAATATTGTAAGTCAGAAAGTTGAGCAATTTGAAACTCAATTAAAATATAGGGTGCTGAGCCTTGCTAAGTCATTAAAAGCACCTAATGAATATTTAGAAGCCTTTTTAACTTTAGATAAACAACTTCTTTCTTTAATAGCAGAACAAGAAAATGCCTTGAAAGAACTTGATGATGAAAACCTAGAAGCTAAACATAAAAAAGCGATAAAGAAACAACTTGGTGAGCGGAAATCGCTAATCAATAGCAGACTTCCTCAAAGTGTACGAATTAACAAAGATTGGCATGATAACTTGAGCGAAGTAAAAGCTTGTTTAATTAAAAATTTAAACCACGAGTTTGCTATTGAAACGAATATTTCTAATTCGGTTCAACGATTAGTCAAATTGTCTAAAGACATGATAAGGGTTATGCAATCTGGCAATGCCAATATGGACGAGTTTTTTGCGCGTTCTAAGCAATTGGTTGCTGGTACTTGTGTTGGTATAGGTAATTGGAATATTGATCTTGCAAGCAATCAGTATGATTGGGTGATAATTGATGAAGCCGCTCGTTCTATTGCTAGTGAACTTGCTATTGCAATGCAAGTAGGTAAACGAATTCTTTTAGTCGGAGATCATAAACAATTACCACCTCTTTATACTGATCCTCACAAAAAAGCACTAGCGAGACATTTGGGTATTCCATCATCAAATGAAATTGATGGGTTAATTGCAAGTGATTTTGCACGGGCATTTGAAAGTGATTATGGTCTGCAAGTGGGAGCCAAACTACTTGTGCAATATCGAATGGCACCAGCTATTGGTTCTCTCGTATCAAAATGTTTTTACGATGGTGAGCTTGAGAATGGAGATCGCAAAATCCCCGATATTTATGATGACATACCAGATGAGATGGCAGCATTTACAACGTGGATTGATACCTCACATTTAGGTAAACAAGCTAAACACCAAGAAAAAGGCTCAAGGTATAACATTTACAATGAAAAAGAGGCTGAAGCCATTATTGATGTTCTCAAACAAGTGGATGAGAACAAGAGCTTTTTAAACTCATTGTTCGAGCAAGTAAAAGAAGGTGAGGCAGCTATTGGTATCATATGTATGTATGCAGAGCAGAAAAGGTATTTAAGACGAAGAGTAAAACAGTCTGGCTTTTCTGATGAACTCATTAAGCTACTTAATATTGACACTGTAGATAGTTATCAGGGTAAAGAAAATAGAATTATTATTCTGTCTGTTACTCGATCAGACCAACAGCAATCATCAGGTTTTATGTACTTGCCTAACCGAATAAATGTTGCTCTTTCTAGAGCAATGGACAGGTTAGTGATTGTGGGTGATAAGAGAATGTGGCAAGGGAAAAATAGTCAGCTTCCATTTGGAAAAGTGATTACCTATATGGAAGCAAATGCCAATGAAAGCTTATACCGCTTTGTTGATGCAAAAACCGAGAAGTTTAAGAAGGCGGTATAAGGGATATGGAAAAAATAATGATTGAATTTAATGAAGTAGACTACATTGTACCTACAGAGACATTTAAAATTGAGTTCTCATATTTAAGCAAGCAGGGATTTCCATTCGTTAAAGAGTTTTTACTTAAAGCGCTTTATATTTCGCCATTTTCAAAGTTTGAATTGTCTTCATTTTTTGGTTTTAACCAACGAGAACTGGCGGCAGCAATTGAAGAGCCAATTAGTAAAGGTGAGATTGCATATTCTGATGATGGAAAGTTGTTCTTAACACCTCTAGCAAAAAGTTATTTTTCATCGCTAGATGATAAGCCTATGGTTGAAAAACCACAGACTAAAACTGCGTCTGTTTCTTTTGAGCTAGCGGGTTTCAATAAAGTTAAAAACCAACATGACAATTGGCATACAGGCATTCGCTTAAAAGTAAATCACGAGATACAGAGCCTAAGTGAGCAACATGCAAGAGCTATGTTCACTAAACACTTTCAGCAACTTGTTCAAAATGATGAATTAGCAGGATTCAAGATTCATGACAATACGTTGCCGAGTCTTTACTCTGTTGATAAGGTTTCAAGAAAGAAAACTATCGCTCACAGAATCAAACGCAAATTTGAGATAGATTTAGACAATAACCTTAAGCCGCTAGATCTTCGCCAGCAATACATTAATGACGAAGCTTTGGCCCATGAAATTTCAAACGAAACAGATAACTTTCGATTGGGTAACAATCTTGATAGTATTAACTCGGCATGGGATGCTTTAGCTGATATGTCCGTATCACGTTTTGTTACTGATTCTAGTATAGATTTTCGTAGTATGCTCTCTGAGATGGCAGCTGGCTCGTATGATAAACCATACCAGCTTTTATTAGGGCCTCTTTACAGTAAACAACCGTTAAATGTGATTGAGAACTCCTTAAAGCAACTCAAACCTCTTAAAAAAAACCAAAAAGCAAAAGAGTTAACTTGGTATGGTGCAAACACACGATACTGGGGGATGAGTGAAGGGTTTAATTGCGCTAAAGTGACTTTTGTTAATTATAGTAACAAGGGCAAAAGTAGAATTTATGATTTGAAGCTTTACTTACCTTGTGACGAACATCCGAATATTGAAAGCCATGCTGGTAAAATATGGAAACACAAGTTAGGTAATTTGGAATTTTGTGAGGGCATCAGAAACGGGTTGTTCGATGGTAACGTTGAAGTTCTAATTTTAGAAGGCGAATTTGCAGCCGTTAGTTACCACCTAGCTTTACCTAATATTAGCCCTGTCCATATACCTTTAGGATTCTTCACTACCGATCAAAAGCTAATTGCTAAGATTACCAGCGTAGTTAATGAATTTAAGTCGGATTCGGTATCATATGACAAGCCAAATTTAATTGGTAAATTTCAAGCGTGATAATTAGCAGGGATTAATATGAAATTTACAGAAGCACAATTAGAAGCTGCAATTATTGAACTGCTTGGAGAGCAAGGTTTTCCTTATGTTCCCGGTTATGAGCTTACTCGAAGTAATACAGAAGTTTTGATTAAGAATGACATACGTCAGTTCTTATCTGATAAGTATCATGCAGACAATATTACTGCTGATGAAATTGATTCAATCATCAAACAAATAGAGTCTTTGCCAGCTAGTGATTTGTACGATAGTAACAAAACCTTCTGTAAATGGTTAAGTGATGGCTTTTTGTTAAAACGAGAGCCTTCAGCGAATGGGGAGCACCACTCGCAAAAAGATCTCTATATACAATTAGTCGATTACACCAATGTTGTTCAAAGTCTGTTACCTGATTTAGTAAAGGAAAGCTCACCTGAATTACTTAAAGTAGCAGAGCCTTCAGCTGAATACGAAAAGCAATCGACTAGCTATAAAGACACCAATATCTACAAAATAGTTAACCAGTTAGAAGTTGAGGGGCCTGATGGCGAGAAGCGTATCCCCGATGGCATTTTGTATATTAACGGTTTACCATTGGTGGTGTTCGAGTTTAAAAGTTCAATTCGTGAAGAAGAAGCTTCAATACATGATGCCTATATTCAGTTAAATACCCGCTATCGCAGGGATATTCCCGCCTTATTTGTTTACAACGCATTTTGTGTGATCAGTGATGGTGTAAACAACAAAATGGGTGGATTATATGCGCCATATGAATTTTTCTATGCTTGGCGCAAAGTAACGGGCAACGAATCGATAGAAAAAGATGGAATCAATTCGCTGCATACTATGTTGCAGGGATTATTTAATAAAGCTCGCCTACGGGATGTAATTCGCAATTTTATTGATTTCCCAGATTCATCAAAGGCTGAAGTTAAAATTGTTTGCCGCTACCCGCAGTATTATGCAGCTAGAAAGCTCTACCACAGTATTAAACTCGCGCGTAAACCTGAGGGCGATGGTAAAGGCGGCACATACTTTGGCGCAACTGGCTGTGGTAAGAGTTTTACCATGCAGTTTCTATCTCGCTTACTAATGAAAAGTGTGGATTTTGAAAGTCCAACCATTGTGTTAATTACTGACCGCACCGATTTGGATGATCAGCTATCTCAGCAATTTTCTAATGCAAAAACGTATATTGGTGATCAAACTGTTGTAGCTGTTGAAAGCCGCGACCATTTACGTGAACTTCTTCAAGGCCGCAACAGCGGTGGTGTTTTCTTAACGACTATCCACAAGTTTACCGAGGATACCAAGTTACTCACTGATAGAATTAATGTTATTTGTATCTCTGATGAAGCGCACCGCAGTCAAACCAATCTAGACCAGAAGGTTCGAGTGACAGAAAAGGGCGTTAAGAAGACCTACGGTTTCGCCAAATACCTTCATGACTCATTACCCAATGCAACATTTGTAGGTTTCACTGGTACGCCAGTTGACGCAACGCTAGACGTTTTTGGTCAAGTAGTTGATGCCTACACCATGACTGAATCTGTGAAAGATGAGATTACTGTTCGAATAGTATATGAAGGTAGAGCAGCTAAGGTCATTTTAGATAACGCAAAATTAGAAGAAATAGAGGCTTACTATCAGCAATGTGCTGATGATGGCAGTAATGAACACCAGATAGAAGAAAGTAAAAAAGCTTCCGCTAATATGACTGCTATTTTGGGCGACCCAGATCGTATTAGCGCGTTAGCCAGAGATTTTGTTGCCCATTATAAATCACGCATTGAGGAAGGCCCCCCTGTGTCAGGATTGTTGTCACCCCTTAAAATCATCCAATAATTAAATAAAGGGGGCGGTCAATGAGAGCTCAATGGCACGATATTCACCTGAACGTAAAGACGCTGTCTTAAAGAAATTATTACCTCCCCACAATATGACGGTCACGGAAGTGGCTCGCAGTGAGGGGATCTCCTACCAAACCCTGTATCATTGGCGAGATAAAGCCAAAAAAGAGGGTCGCCCTGTGCCAGGTAAAACATTAACCAGTAATGATTGGTCAGCTGAAGCTAAGTTTGCAGTTCTCATTGAAACAGCACCAATGTCAGAAACTGAAATCAGCCAATATTGCCGAGAAAAAGGCTTGTTTCGAGAACAAGTTCAGCAGTGGAAACAAGATTGTTTAGGTGGTTTTAAGACGAGTGAAGTTCAAGCTAAAACGATTAAGCAGCAAGCCAAATCAGACAAGGCAGAAATAAAATCCCTGCAACGAGAATTACGTTATAAGGAGAAGGCACTCGCTGAAGCTGCGGCTTTACTGGTGCTTAGAAAAAAGCTCAATGCGCTTTGGGAGGACGACAGCGAGGAGAGTTAACGCCTTTGCCTAAGCGCATAACACTGGTGGATTTAATACAAGAAGCTTATGCCCACGGTGCGCGTCTTTACAAAGCTTGCGCTGAAGCAGAGTTAAGTAAACGGACGTATCGCCGCTGGTATCGAGCAGGAAAAGTGCAGGCTGATTTAAGGCCTACGGCAGTAAGACGGGCGCCTGCTAACAAGCTTAATGATGATGAGCAAGAGCAGATATTGGCAACCTCTAATGAGGTAAGGTTTGCAAGCCTACCTCCCTCACAAATCGTGCCGACACTGCTTGATGAGGGGGTCTATATCGCTTCAGAGTCGAGTTTTTATCGAGTGTTAAAAGCCAATGAACAATTAAATCGGCGTGGGCGAAGCCAAGGCGTAACAAAAAGAAGCAAACCAGATGCTTACGTTGCAGATGGGCCAAACAAAGTATGGTCTTGGGATATTACTTATTTAGCCTCGGTCATCAAAGGGCGCTTTTATTATCTGTATATGTTTGAGGATATTTATAGCCGTAAGATAGTGGGTTATGAAGTCCATGACCGAGAATGTGGTGAGCTAGCGGCCGAGTTAATGCAGCGCAATATGCTACGTGAGCAATGCTTCAAAAAACCGTTAGTACTGCACTCTGATAACGGTGCTCCGATGAAGTCATTGACGATGAAAGCCAAGCTTGAAGAGTTAGGTGTTACCGCTTCGTTAAGTAGACCAAGCGTAAGCAATGACAATCCTTACTCCGAAGCATTATTCAGAACCTTAAAGTATCGGCCGGAATGGCCTAGCTCTGGCTTTAAAAACATCACCGAGGCACGGGAATGGGTAGAAGAGTTTGTGACTTGGTACAATACCAAACATAAGCACAGTAAGCTCAATTTTGTATCACCGAGTGAGCGACATGCGATGCAAGATAAAGCGATTTTATCTAAGCGTAAGGAGGTACTAGAAGAGGCAAGATCAAGAAACCCTAAACGCTGGCCAAACGGTATAAGGAACTGTGACGTTATCGGTGAGGTAGTGTTGAACCCAGAAAAAGAGTCTGAAACTGAAACAAGAAATGCAGCTTAAAATTTAAGTAAAGAGTGCCAACTACCTTGAAAAACACCGTGTTGAAAGAGTAAAAACGCATTTCAATCTTTGAGTCCCAAATCTCAATTTATAGTCCGTTTGTCAAGGACCTGATGTACTGAATTAAACATAGACTACATTTAACATAATATACATTGTGCGCAATCGATTATAGTTATGGTATTGGTGAGAGAATGGCTTTGATTTGGGGATTCTGTTTAACACCACACAATAAATGTTTAACCATTTTTTGTGACTCACTGATCGGTGTTGCGTAAGTGATTCATCATGCTAAACCAATTACTGATAGTTCAATTGATTTCTCAGTATGTCATCATTGATTGTGTTGCTTGCGACTAATCTCCATTTCAATCTCAAGTTTGCTTGCACCAGATTTTTATTGTCATCTTGTTCTTTTATTCTTGTTAACTCAGTTAGCATTATGGCGTGCCTTAACAAGGAATCATATATTGTGACTTGTGCCATATATGCCGCATATTAAGTAAGTTAGACATGCCTTGTTCAATCAGTCTTTATGCAGCGTTATCTATATTGAATGCGTTTGGCTAAGACTCATTAGCGTGTCAACGCTTGGTTGTGCTGCTCACTGATTATGAATTAACAGCGGGTTTAATTCCTTGGTAAAACAATAATCCACTTGGCCGAATACTGAACACAAACATGATAAGCCGCATGATAAACCGTTGACTGGTATTAAGTGTGTTGCCTGCAAGAACGGCATATTATTACTGATAAACTGAGGATTATTAATCTGGCTACTAAGGTACGCTTTATAGCGGTCTTGCTAGCTATACGATGAATCGATGAATGTTAGCCACGCAATGTTTGTGTTTCATACTCATAAATATGCTAAGCAACGCTAAGTAAAATTAGTATTTAAGCGTGACTAATGCGTGGCCTAATAATCCAAAAAAAACCGATAAACACCTCACGAACAACAACTAATATCAATACAATATCTAGCGGCATGGTTCAGCTTTACGTTCAGAAAACGACTATGAAAATTACCAGATATGACTGATTTCGATAATCCACATCGCTAGGCATTATCGTTAAGCTTTAAGTCTTATGGTCATTATATATCGACTCTGAGGTATAAATTCTGGTGCCGAGCCTGCAATAATGGTGGCCTTACTTGGCTAAAACCCTTATAGACTGTGGTTTCAATCTAAATTGCATCTTAATGCCAACCCATAGCAAGACTATATCAAGCGGCAAATGTTTCAAGATTTAATACCAATAAATAATGACCACAAAGCAATGTGTTCCTATTAAATCAGCAAAACTCCTAAGCCAAGCTAGTAAAAGCAGTCATGGCTTAAATATGCAGGATTGTGTGTTATTTCCGTCCAAGGAATACCTTTCATGCTTAATGCCGATAAATAGCATTATCGGCATTAAGGGGTAACTGTGTTTTAAAACGTAAAGCTATTTTTTATGAAGTCACTCTGATTAATACGATAAGCTTTGCTAAGTACAACAGATTTAAGTTACCCGACTTAACAGCCTTAATGAATAACGTAAACTTAAGTTTGCAAGCTTAGATGCCCTACCCAACTTGTTACTTAGCTATTAGGCTGCACGGACACCAATAGCAGTAATAAGGAAAGCAACGGCAATAAGATCAATCACTTAATCCTATCGCCCTTCTCAATCAATTCCCGCCAGGTTATCCATGACTTTGCCATAGGCCGATTGGTGACGCTCCACTTGACTGGTATGCAAGTATTTAGAGGTGGTATCAATACTGTCGTGGCCGGCATCGGCCTGCACATGGGACAGTGGCCGACGGTTAATATTAATGTCGTGCGTAATACCAGTATGACGAATGTTATGGGCGCTCATATTGGCTATCTGCCTCGCATCTTCATCTAAGTCATCTGCCCTAGCCTGCTCGGCTGCTAAGTGGATAACTTGCTGCACTTCTTCGCGCAATTGGCGGATCCCTAGGTTGGCATTCAGTACACCGGCTTCTCTGCCGCGGGCAGCGGCGCGGTGGCGAATAAACAAAGGCGTGTCTTCGCCAGCCGTTGGCAATTGAGATAATCCCAGTGATAACCGATAACGGCTTAACGCCTGCATCATGGCATTGGAAATGGCCACACTGCGACGTTTGCCTCCTTTTGATATAGGCACATGAAAAGACCACACCCCGGTTTGGGTATTACGGCGAAACTGCCCCATCACAGGGGTAAAACCTGCGCGGGCAGATACTTCTGAAATTCTGAGGTAACAGGCATAAAGCAAACTAATAAGAAACAAACTGCGCTCACCGGTTTTAGGGTCAGTTTTCGCCAGCATTTCGGCTGCGGCCATAACATAAGACCATTGCAGCTCAGTAAATGCTGGTAAATCATCATCCTCTTGCAAGGCAAAGTTACGATTGCGGCTGTAGCGGCTGTGGTTCATCCAGATTTGTGCAGGATTTCGGTCGCACGCTTCTTCACCCAGCAAGTAGGTATAAAAGGAGGATAAAATGGCAATTTTGGTTTTGAGCGCATTTTCACTTAATTGATAAGCTTGCTCAACGCCGCCGACTTTTTTAGCCACAAAGGGACGCCATGCAGGATTAGGGAAGCGCTCGCCACTGGCTTTATCTTGTTTAAATTGCGCCAAGGTGACATGGCCTATCACATCACTAGGCGGTGACTGGCAGTAATTAACATATTGGGCGATATCGCGCCGACTAAAATAGCAAGGCGATGCTTGATGAACATCAAAGCACCAATGCAAAAAGCAGGTCAATTCACTGCGATAGGCTTTGAAGTTATTCTCATGGTTAAGCTGCTCACTTAACCAATCATGGGCATGTTCATAAACAAGCAGAGCCTCATCTATGGCGTTAAGCGATAAACGAGTGACATGAGCATTGACATGGCTATTACCCGCCATAAAAAATTGCGCTGTTTCAAATAGCGGCATCACAGGAGGATAAATCATTGAAAGCCCCGAAAATTCAAGATTATACCTCATACTTAATTGGCGCTGCTGCCTTTTAATCACAATTGGCTGACTACCCCTTCTATCAGGCTTAAGTGTTTACTGCGCGGTTGGCTTAAGGGCGTCGCAATCTATGGCATGTTTACAGGTTTGCAAACACATTTGCCATAATTTCTGCTTAGTTTGTGCATCCAGCGCACTTAGCTCTGCCACACACACATGCCCTTGTGATAACAGTCGCGCTAACGTGGCCGTTGATATGCCAACATTCAGCCTTGCGAGCGGATTCGGGTTATCTGTGACTAATTCAATTGAAATCATAGGGGTTACTCCTTGCGATCTTTTGCAAATGATAATCAATATCATTTATTGGTTCAACTGAAATCCTGTGTTTACCAAGAAGCCAGCCCAGGATTGAACTACACTGACGATAGGTTGAATCAATAATAAAAGGACTTGTTGTTATGCCATTTCAATTAGCCATGAAAACTCCACTTTTCTTACGGCGCCGCTCTGAACAAACAACCGATGAATCCAACCGCTGGAAAATCTTAGTGGTCGATGATGAGCCTGATGTTCATACCGTTACTAAACTTGCCCTATCGCGCTTCAAACTTGACAACCAAGGCATTGAATTTATTAATGCTTATACCAGCGAGCAAGCCAAAGAAATCCTAAGCGTTCATCCTGATATTGCCATTGCTTTTATTGATGTGGTGATGGAAAGCGATCATGCGGGGCTTGAACTGATTAAATGGATTCGCCACACCTTGGGCAATAAACGGGTACGTTTAATTTTACGTACCGGCCAACCAGGGCAAGCGCCCGAAGAAGAAGTGTTGGTTAATTATGATATCAATGATTACAAAGCCAAAGCTGAGCTAGACTCACGCAAACTAACCACTTGTGTGTTCTCTGCCCTGCGCTCTTATCGTGATTTGCTTGAAATTGATAAAGCGCACTTGCAGCAACAAAAGCAACGCCAAGGATTAGAGCGTGTCATCAGCTCAATCTCAGGTTTGTATGAACTGCGCTCGATGCAAAAATTCAGCGATGGCCTACTTAATCAATTAGCTAGCCTACTTGAAATCGACAGTGAAGCCTTATTACTCACTAGCAATTGTCTGGATGCCATTTGCGATAATGCCAAATTAACTGTGATAGCTGGCACGGGCAAATTTAGAGATTTAACTAGCCAAAAAATCCCCAAAGACATAGAGAAATTGTTAATCGAAGCGATGGAACAAAAATCATGCTTGTATGGTGAGGATTACTTCGTCGGCTATTTCCCTTCCCGCTCGGGCCCAGTCAATTTATCCTACATAGATTCGATGGCAACTCTAAGTGATGATGACAAGCGTTTGATTGATTTATTTGCGCTTAATGTCGGCATCGCATTTGATAATCTATTAATCAATAAGGAACTTGAGCAATCACAATCGGAAATCATTATTCATCTTAGCGATCTCATTGAGCGGCGGGATCCTAACGCCACGGGTCATATTCGCCGCGTGGCTGAAATGAGTTATCAGCTGGCTAAAATAATCGGTATGCCAGAATTTGAAGCCAATTTACTCAAACATGCCGCGCCCTTGCATGACATAGGCAAATTATTGATTGATGAGCAGCTATTAACTAAAAAAGGCGGTCTAGATGACAGTCAATGGCACTCCATGCAACAACATGCGCAGCTCGGCAGCGACATTTTAGGTTTTTCTGATAAGCCAATGGTGAAACTCGCCGCGATTCTGGCAAGTCAACATCATGAAAAATACGATGGTAGTGGTTATCCACAAGGCTTAGTCGGGGAAGACATTAGTATACATGCGCGCATTATGGCGCTCGCCGATGTGTTTGACAGCTTAACCCACGACAGTAGCTATAAGGTGGCTTGGCCGCGCGATGAAGCAATCAAGTACATTCGTGCGAATAGTGGCAAACACTTTGACCCGTTACTGGTGAGTGCCTTGATAGAAAATATTCATATCATTACCCATAACACTTAACTGGCTCGTGATTACGGCTAGCTGAGGTTAACTAGCCGTAATTTGCCACCAAGCGCGCTAATTCGCGATCTTAATCAGTGACATTGTCGGCTTTAAATTCAAACGTGGCCTGTTCAAGGGAGTTTTTGGCGCCAACTTTTAGCTGCCACACCATATAACCACTACTACAACTGCCATAGACAAACGTCGCTCGATAGGTGTTTTTAGCTATCTCAGTGAAAAACACTGGGATAGTGCCCATAAACATATCGCGACCTTCAATTACCGCGCTCAACTCTCCCAAGGGCTGCTCGGTAACTAGGGTGACGGTAATAGGTTGTTCACTGGGCGCTGAGCTTGGCGTTAGCTGTAAACGTATTTTTTCAGGTCCAAAAGTACGCTCGCACTCGCCCGAGTTAAAGTCACACAACAACTCATCATCATTCGCAACAAGTGTATTAACTGACTCATTTTCACCACAGCCTGCGAGCAGGACTATTGCGACTAAACCACTGATAACATCACGACTTTGCAACATAAGGTTACGCATTAACCTAGGGATCCAATTTGGTAACATTCTATGGCGCAATTTGACCAAGATCAAAGTTTTAGCGGTTTATCGAGTATCTTTTTTGATATGGCTCAAGTATTATCTGCAAGCCGTGATCTAATGCGCTAGTTATCCGGTAAAGCTTAGTGATAACAATGATGTTTTCGCTTCGAAAACTCATTATTGCCGCTATTTAAATAGGTGAGATTTAACCTCACTTTAGAACCATGTAAAAAGTAATAAGCAGTGGAAGCATAATAATGAATCATTCCCAGCCGTTAACAGGCGCTGATTACAATTACACCGTTGTCCGCCAATTTGCATTAACCACAGTGATGTGGGGTATTATTGGTATGTCTATCGGTGTGTTGATTGCGGCTCAGTTGATCTGGCCACAACTGAACTTTGACACCCCTTGGTTGACGTATAGTCGCTTGCGACCTCTTCATACCAATGCGGTGATTTTTGCGTTCGGAACTTCAGCCCTATTCGCCACGTCCTACTATGTAGTACAACGTACTTGTCAAACCATACTATTTGCACCTAAGTTAGCCGCATTTACGTTTTGGGGTTGGCAAGCCATCATCCTCTCAGCAGTAGTCACCTTGCCTTTAGGCATCACCAGCGGTAAAGAATACGCTGAATTGGAATGGCCTATCGATATCGCCATTACTTTAGTGTGGGTTTCTTATGCTGTGGTTTTCTTCGGTACAATAGTAAAACGCAGAACATCCCACATTTATGTGGCGAACTGGTTCTTCGGTGCGTTTATCATCACTGTCGCCGTGTTGCACATAGTTAACTCTATGGCAGTCCCTGTCAGCTTGTGGAAATCTTACTCACTTTACGGTGGCGCCGTTGATGCCATGGTGCAGTGGTGGTATGGCCACAATGCGGTAGGTTTCTTATTGACTGCAGGCTTCCTCGGTATGATGTACTACTTCGTGCCTAAGCAAGCCGGTCGCCCAGTTTACTCATACCGTTTATCGATTGTTCATTTCTGGGCATTGATAGCACTGTACATTTGGGCAGGTCCGCATCACCTTCATTATACCGCTCTGCCTGACTGGACTCAGTCATTAGGCATGGTGATGTCATTAATCTTATTCGCACCATCTTGGGGCGGTATGATTAACGGTATCATGACCTTATCAGGCGCTTGGCATAAGCTTAGAACTGACCCTGTACTACGCTTCTTAGTCGTATCCTTGTCATTCTACGGCATGTCGACCTTCGAAGGTCCGATGATGGCGATTAAGACAGTTAACGCCTTGTCGCATTACACTGACTGGACTATTGGTCACGTACACTCTGGTGCACTTGGCTGGGTAGCTATGGTCTCTATTGGTTCGTTATATCACTTAATTCCAGTGATCTATGGCCATGGCCGTATGTATTCGACCTCATTAGTGAATGTCCATTTTTGGTTAGCGACTGTGGGCACTGTGCTTTACATCGTTTCTATGTGGATTTCTGGGGTAATGCAGGGCTTGATGTGGCGCGCAGTGAACTCTGACGGCACCTTGACCTATAGCTTCGTTGAAAGCTTAGAAGCGTCTTACCCATTCTACTTCGTACGTTTCTTAGGTGGCTGTTTCTTCGTCACTGGTATGCTCCTCATGGCATACAACGTATTCCGTACTGTTAAAGCTGACAAAGACACTCTGCCAGAGTTGTCTGATGCTCAAGCTGCTTAAGGAGGCGGAACGATGAAGTTTAATCATGAAATGATTGAAAAGAATATCGGCTTGCTGGGTATTCTGACTGTGTTAGCTATCAGTATCGGTGGTTTAGTGCAAATCACCCCGCTACTGTTCCAAAAAGACACCACAGAGCCTGTGGCAGGTCTGCGTCCCTATTCAGCGTTAGAGCTTGAAGGTCGTGACATTTATATCCGTGAAGGTTGTTATAACTGTCACAGCCAAATGATCCGTCCACTGCGTGCTGAAACTGAACGTTATGGTCACTATTCGGTGGCGGGTGAATCTGTATGGGATCATCCGTTCCAGTGGGGTTCTAAGCGTACTGGTCCTGATCTGGCGCGCGTTGGTGGTCGTTATAGCGATAACTGGCACGAAGTTCATTTAATTGATCCACGTGCCGTGGTACCTCAGTCCAACATGCCTGGCTTCCCTTGGTTGATGGATAACGTACTGACCGGTGATAAGACTGCTGCCAAAATGGAAATTTTCCGTGGTTTTGGCGTGCCTTATACCGACGCTGATGTTGCTGGAGCACAAGCGGCTGTTGCTGGAAAAACAGAAATGCAAGCCATGATTGCTTACCTGCAATCACTGGGTCATGCACTCAAATAAGGAGGCAACTATATGGATTACGGCACATTACAGGGGATCATCACTATTGTTGTAATGCTGACCTTCGTCGGTATATTTGCTTGGGCTTATAGCTCGCGTCAGAAAAAAAGTTTTGAAGACGCAGCTAATCTGGTTTTTTCTGATGAAGAAATCCAGAAAATGAAGGACTCAGGAGAGCAAAAGCAATGAGTAGCTTCTGGAGCATATGGATCACTGTTCTCACCTTAATCGTGATTGCGGGTTGTGTATTATTATTGCGTGCATGCTCTAAAAATAACACCGGCATTGACGAAGGTAAGTCAATGGGCCACAGCTTTGACGGGATTGAAGAAATCAACAATCCGCTGCCAAAGTGGTGGAGTTACATGTTTTATATCACAGTGGTATTCGGCTTAGCCTATTTAGCCCTCTACCCTGGTTTAGGTAACTATAAAGGCCTATTGGGCTGGACCAGTTCGAACCAAGGTATTGGTACTGAGCAAGGCATTAAAGCTGAATCTGAGCAAGCCATTGAAGCGGCGAAAGCCTCTGGCATGTTAGTGCAATATGATCGCGAAGTCGCTAGTGCCGATGCTAAATTTGGCCCTATCTTCGCAGCTTACGCCAACACGCCACTGGAAGAGTTAGTTAAGAACCCGGATGCTTTGAAAGTCGGTGGCCGTTTGTTCTTACAAAACTGCTCACAATGTCATGGTTCGGATGCTCGTGGTAGCACAGGCTTCCCTAACCTGACCGATGCTGATTGGCTCTATGGCGGCGATCTCAATACCATTAAGACCACGCTCCTCAATGGTCGCAATGGCATGATGCCACCTAAAGGCGGCTTACCTATTACTGACGGCGAGCTGTCAGGGTTAGTGGAATATGTGGTGTCCTTATCTGGTCGCCCACATAAAGCTGAATTAGCGGCTCAAGGCCAAGCCAGTTGGATGAAAGGCTGTTTTGCCTGTCATGGTATGGACGGTAAAGGTAACCAGTTAATTGGTGCGCCGAACTTGACTGACGATATCTGGTTATATGGCGGCAGTCGCGGTGCGATTGACCAAAGTATCGTACTTGGTCGTCATGGTGTGATGCCTGCTTGGAAAGACATTTTAGGTGAAGATAAGGTGCATGTAATTGCCGCTTATGTTTACAGCTTGTCTAATAAGTAAATATATTTGAAATCAATAGGCTCCGATCTAATTCGGAGCTTTTTTTTCAGTGTAAACTCACACTTATGTGGGTAAAATAACAAAAACAAATAATAGGTAGAGTAATGAGCACACAACTAGCCTGGTATAAGCAGTTCTGGCCTTGGTTTCTCATTTTGTTGCCTGCCACAGTTGTGGTCGCCAGCTTAATCACCATGAAAATTGCAATTGATAACTCAGATTCTTTAGTGGCCGAAGATTATTACAAAGCCGGTAAGGCGATTAATATGGATCTAGGTAAAATTCAGCAGGCCAAGCAATTAGGCATGCAATTTAATCTCAAAGTGGTCAATGAGCAATTAATCATCACCCAGCACGGTGGCCCTGAATATCGCGCTGCCCTCAACGTCCGTTTCTATCATCCAACCATTGCCGAACATGACCTGCAATTAATGGCGACCAGTGATGCCAGTGGCGCTTATCGCGTGACTACGGATGATATGGTCAATGGCGCGTGGGAAGTTCGCCTTGAAAGTTATGATGCTAAATGGCGCATACAACAGCGTCTGCAATTAGCCAATAATGGCGAATATTGGTTGAACTAATTTATGTCCCAGTCTAAGTGTTATCACTGCCATGAAGTTGTTGCTCCTGGTACCTCTTTTAGTGTGAGAATTGATGGCCATGACAGACCTATGTGCTGTCCTGGCTGTGAAGCTGTGGCCCAGACTATTATCCACGCTGGTCTTAGCAGTTATTATCAATATCGCACCGAACCTGGTAGCAGTCAGCGCGGCTTAGTGCCCGATGAACTCTTAAGCTTTAGCGCTTATGATTTAGCCGAAGTGCAGCAAGAGTTTGTCTCGACTGAGGATAATGCCAGTCGAGTCACCTTGACTCTCGATGGTATTACCTGCGCCGCCTGCGCGTGGCTAATTGAACATAAGATAAGTGCCCTGCCCGGGGTTGTAAGAATTTCTGTCAATACCGCCACCCAAAGAGCCTTAATCCTGTTTAAGGCCGATGACATCAGCATGAGCCAAATCTTGCAGGAACTCAGCAACATTGGTTATCAAGCCGCGCCTTTCACCTTAGAAGCTGAAGAGCTTAAAAGTCAGCGCCAAAGTAAACAATTTTTACTGCGCTTAGGCTTAGCAGGCTTTGCCACCATGCAAGTCATGATGTTTGCCTTAGCCCTTTATTCAGATTTTTTTACCGACTTAGAACTTGAGTACCGCGATTATTTCCGCTGGGTCAGTTTGATTTTTGCAGCGCCTGTCGTGTGTTACTCGGCCGTGCCGTTTTATTTCAGTGCCGTGCGTTCGCTACTCGCTGGCCGCCTTAATATGGATGTTTCTGTCTCCATTGCCATTTTAGGCGCTTATTTCTCAAGCGTGGTTGCCACCATTAATGGTACGGGTGAGGTTTATTTTGAATCTGTCACCATGTTTACCTTTTTCTTACTGCTTGGCCGCTACTTAGAGCAAAAAGCCCTACAAACTGCGTCGGTTAGCGCCAGTAATTTACAAAAAGTGGTGCCCTTAACCGCAAGACTGGTATTGGCTGATGGCTATCGCGATATAGCGGCTAAGCAGTTAGTGATTGGCGATATTATTCAAATATTACCCGGCGATAGCATTGCAGCCGATGGCGTTATTCGCCATGGGCATTCAAGCTGTAACGAGTCCATGCTCACCGGCGAGCAAACCCCTGTGCTTAAGATTGTCGGTGATACCGTGTTTGCAGGCACCATTAATTTAGATCAAACCTTAGAAGTAACAGTGTCGGCTATTGGCCAAGAGCAATTGGTGGCTAAAATTATTAGCTTGCAAGAGTCAGCGTCCCATACTAAACCCAAAATCGCAGAAACCGCCAATCGTCTGGCGGGCATATTTTCGCCAATAATTTTATCGATTGCCGCGCTCACTTATATTGCTTGGTCATTCTTATCGCCCACCGATGCGTTTTGGGTGACCTTATCTGTGTTAGTAGCGACTTGTCCCTGCGCATTAGCCTTGGCAACGCCAACGGCCGTGACTTGCACAACCGGACAGCTCACTAAACTTGGTATCATTATTCGCCGTGCCAGCGTGTTTGAAACTTTTCCGCGCTTAAGCCATGTAGTGTTTGATAAAACCGGTACCCTCACCTGCGGCCAATTAAGCTTAGTGTCTTGCCAACATGCGCCTAATATCGATAAGAGCGAGCTGCTTAATCTGATTGCTAATATTGAGCAAGGTTCTTTGCATCCCATAGCGATTGCGTGTCAGAGCATGTTTAGCCAAAAACTAGCGCTTGAACACATCACTCAGCAGGTCGGCATGGGCATCTTGTGTCACTATCAAGGACATGAATATCGTGTGGGGCATTATGGGTTTGCATGCGCATCTGACGCCCAATCAGTACCGTCACTGCCCGCTTGGTACCAAAAGGCACAGTCCCAGTTACTCGAACAAGTGGTGTGGTTAAGCTGTGATGGTAAGCCTCTGGCCTGTTTAGTGTTTAACGATAAATTGCGCAGCGATGCCGCGCAAACCGTTAAGCAATTACAAGAACTTGGCATAGATGTCAGCATTGCCAGTGGCGATCAGTCCAAGCAAGTGCAAGCTTTAGCGCAACAACTTGGCATTAAGCAGGCCCATAGCGGCATGTTCCCGCAGGACAAATTAGCGCTTATTCATGAGTTACAATCACAAGGCGCGGTAGTGGCTATGTTTGGCGATGGCATTAATGATGCGCCAGTATTAGCGGCAGCAGATTTATCTGTGGCTATGGGCAGCGGCAGTGCCATCGCGAAAAATAGCGCTGATACTATTTTGCTTGGGGATCACTTATCTCGCTTTGTAACGGCCTTAAGCTTAGCTCAGTCCACTTATCGCATTATCTATCAGAATCTGTATTGGGCATTAGGGTACAATGTATTGATCATCCCTTTAGCTGTGACCGGACACGTATATCCCTACATTGCCGCCTTAGGCATGTCTTTTAGCTCATTAATCGTGGTGACTAATAGCCTGCGATTATTAAGGATCCGTCCATGAACATTATTTACGTGTTAATCCCGATTGCTATGCTGTTTGTGTTCATTGCCGTGGGTATCTTTTTTTGGGCTGTAAAAAGTGACCAATTTGATGATCTTGAGCGGCAAAGCATGTCGATTTTGTTTGATGACGAGCCGCAGCGCAGCAATAAGGTCACTAAAGTTAGTGCCGCCAGTGAAGCGATAGCGGCTACTGCACAAGCGCCACTTAATGATGAATTACCCGTTGGCACACAGCAAGATAACAGCTTAAGCCAGCATTCATCTAAGCCGCAGTAACGGCTTGCGGCAATAAAATAGTGGAGATGAATGAATGGAGTTAAGCGTAGCGGCCGCCATGTTAGTGGGGTTAATGGGTGCAGGTCACTGTTTTGGCATGTGCGGCGGCTTAGTAGGCGCTCTATCAAGCCAAGTGCCTAGGCGATCGCAGCAATCACAGATGCTAACGCAATTACAATTTCAAGGCGCTTATCATGGTGGACGCTTATTGTCTTACGCCTTGGCAGGCGCACTCGCAGCAGGCCTTGCGCAAGGATTAGGGCAACTTGTCGCTCTTGATTCCTATTTGGTGTATTTACGCCTAATTGCGGGGCTGATGATGATACTGACGGGATTGTATCTTGCGCGTTGGTTTAACGGTTTACTGAATATTGAAGCTTTAGGTAAATATTTATGGCGCTACATACAGCCGTTAGGACAACATTTGTTACCCATCAATACCCTGCCAAAAGCCCTCGCGGCCGGTATGGTGTGGGGCTGGTTACCGTGCGGATTAGTCTATAGCATGCTAACTTGGGCTGTAGCATCAGGGCAAACGAGCACAGGCGCCGCGCTCATGCTCGCCTTTGGGGTTGGCACCCTGCCTGCCATGCTATTAACTGGCATGGCCGCCAATCAGCTCGCACACTGGTTACAGTCAAAATCAATAAAGACTTTTTCAGGTCTACTACTGATAGCCTTTGGGGTACAGACCTTATATATCGCTATCCAACAATTGAGCCATTAACCCGGCACGACTAGCCCATGCTGACCGAATGGTTTACCATAATGGCGTCCGCTAAGATTGAGAGTGAGTATGACTGTAGAGCAGAATAAACAACGACGTTTGGTCAACCCTGGCTGCGCAATTCATTGCCATGATTGCAGCATGGGAGCATTGTGTATCCCTTTTACTCTTAATAACAATGAGCTGGATCAACTAGACAACATTATTGAGCGTAAAAAGCCGGTACAAAAAGGTGAGCAAATCTTTAAATCTGGCGATGTGCTGAAATCATTATTTGCCATTCGCTCTGGTACAGTAAAAAGCTATACCATTACTGAGCAAGGTGATGAGCAGATTACTGGATTTCATTTAGCCGGCGATGTCATTGGTTTTGATGGCATTAACAGCCAAATGCATCAAAGTTTTGCCCAAGCGCTTGAGACTTCTATGGTGTGTGAGATCCCCTACACTACTTTAGATGAGTTATCAGGCACTATGCCTAAATTACGCCAGCAAATCATGCGCTTAATGAGTAATGAAATCATTAGCGATCAAGACATGATTTTATTACTCAGCAAAAAGAATGCTGAAGAGCGCTTAGCGGCGTTTATCAGTAATCTTGCAAGACGCTTTGCCAGTCGCGGTTTTTCACCAAAAGAATTCCGCTTAACTATGACGCGCGGCGATATTGGTAATTATCTTGGCTTAACCGTTGAGACGATTAGTCGCTTATTGGGGCGTTTTCAAAAGGCTGGGCTCATTGAAGTTAAAGGCAAATATATTACTATCCTAGACTTCACTCAACTGGCACAATTGGCTGGAACCGCTAGATTGATTGGTTGATTATTTGGATTTGTTTCATGAATGCTTTCATGAACTTTTTCATAAAAAATAAGTGATTAGTTTCGTTAATGGTTAGGTGATATGCGTGGAGCGGCTCACCTAGATGAGGTTAATGCTAACCTATAAGGAAATGTTATGAGGGATTATCATAAGCTTTTAGTTGTCATCGACCCCACTAAAGATGCGCAAGCAGCGCTTGATAGAGGCGTGGCTTTAGCACAGCGTAACCACGCGTCAATTACCGTGTTTTTGTCCATCTTTGACTTGTCCTATGAGATGACCTCGATATTATCCAATGTTGAGCGTGAAGCTATGCGTAAAGGCGTTATTAATCAGCGCATTGCATGGCTTGATGACCTGCTCAGCCCATTTCGCGCACTAGGGATTGAAATCGCCTCTGAAGTGGTGTGGCATAACCGTCCGTTTGAAAGCATCATTAACTTTGCTATTGCCAATGAGTTTGACTTAATTATCAAGGCCACCCATGCCCACGATAAATTAAAATCTGTCATATTCACCCCCACCGACTGGCACTTAATGCGCAAAGCGCCTATGCCAGTGCTGATGGTGAAAGAGCATGCGTGGATTACCCAAGGTAAAATTCTGTGTGCGGTCAATATCAGTCATACCGAAGAAAACGATACTGACAGTTTTAACCATAAAATTATCGAGCAAGGCTTATTATTAGCGCGCCAATTTGATGCCCAGGTGCATTTAGTCAACGCCTATCCTGGTACGCCCATTAATCTTGCCATTGAATTACCTGATTTTGATGCCAAAACCTTTAATGATTCAGTGAAAACTCAGCATCAATCGCGGGTGGAACATTTAGCCCATCATTATGGAATTTCCTTGGCTAATTGCCATGTAGAAGAAGGCTTGCCTGAGGATGTCATTCCCCATGTGGCGCAAACCTTAGATGCTGAATTGGTGATCTTAGGCACTATAGGTCGCACCAGTTTATTTGCTGCCTTAATTGGTAATACCGCTGAGCATGTCATCGACTCATTAAACTGCGACTTATTAGCGGTAAAACCACAAGGTTATCGCTCGCCACTGCAACCAAATTAAACGCACTGTTAGTAGCGCTTTACCCTGCTGGTAAAAAAAAGCATAATACGCGCCCTGTAACTTAGCTGTCGGGCGCTTTTTTTATGTCAGAAGAATTAATCAAGAAGCAAATCACTCGTTTAAACAAATTACAGAAGCGTCTTCGTCGTGAAGTCGGTTCTGCTATCGCCGATTACAATATGATTGAAGAAGGCGATCGTGTGATGTGTTGCCTCTCTGGCGGCAAGGACAGTTATGCCATGCTGGATATTTTATTAAATCTCCAAGCCAGAGCACCTATCAATTTTGAAGTGGTTGCTGTTAACCTTGATCAGAAGCAACCGGGCTTTCCTGAAGATATTTTACCAGCTTATCTTGATACCTTAGGCGTGACTTATCATATCCTTGAAAAAGATACCTACTCAATCGTTAAAGACAAGGTGCCTGAAGGTAAAACTACCTGCGCCCTATGTTCACGTTTGCGTCGCGGTACCTTATATGGTTTTGCGCAGCGCATAGGCGCAACTAAGATAGCCTTAGGTCATCACAGAGATGACATTATAGAAACGTTATTTTTGAACATGTTTTTTGGTGGCAAAATGAAAGCCATGCCGCCTAAGTTATTGTCTGACGATGGCGCTAACATGGTGATTCGACCATTAGCCTATTGCCGTGAAAAAGACATAGCTGAATATGCTCAGTTAAAGCAGTTCCCTATCATTCCGTGTAACTTGTGTGGCTCGCAAGAGAACCTCAAACGCCAAGCGGTAAAAGATATGCTTAAATCTTGGGATAAGCAGTTCCCTGGACGTATTGAAACCATATTTACCGCAATGCAAAACACGGCGCCATCGCAAGGTGTTGATCGCAATCAGTTTGATTTTCTGAGTTTAACTCGTGATCCAAATGCTAAGCTTTCAGGCGAAGTCGCAGAAGCCGATTTACCTGCGTTTGATTTTATGGACATTAGCAATTCAGGCCATATTGATTTAGATGCGGCCAGTCTGCGCCAGCGTCAAAATGAGCAACTGATTGATGTGGTTAGCGTATTTACGCCATAACATTAACGTGTATTTACACATTAATTTTATGATGTTAGCTTAATTCTAAGCAATAAAAAGGTCAGCATTTGCTGACCTTTTTTGATTCTGACAACTGACTATTGCACTACTAATGTTATGAAGTAAATACGCTTACTTAAGTCAGTTGAACTAGTTGACGCTAGTTAACCCAGGGGCTTACGACACTAGGTGCAATAGAAAAACTGAGTGACTGCGCGTCATCAAGCTGCGCCTTAGAAAAGCGCCACTGCTGCGCCTCCCCTAAATTGCGGCCATTTAATATGGCCTGCGCACCGCCATCAAAGCTAAACTGTATACCGTTAATGGGGTCATGAAACCAGCTCATAGGAAAGCCTTTTAGCTGAGCTTGCAGGCTATCCATTTCGGCATAAACCTGCGTCAAACGCGCTTGGCTATACTCTTTGCTGACTGATTTCTCGCGGGTTTGCACTGCAATACCACAAGCGGCCGCATCTCCTGCTAACTGCAAAGTGAGTACGGCTCTGTCTTGCTTTAACCTAGGATCAAACGGCAAATACAGGCGTTGATCGCCAGTAAAAGTCACTGGGAATTGCTCCGTTGGCGTTACGAGTGCCGCCGAGGTTAAGATGCAAGTCTCTGTCTTTGGCACGCTAAAGGTTAATTCAACTAATTGTAAATCCGCTTTATTAGCTTGTTTTATACGGGAGAAGAAATCTTCGTAACTTAATGACACCTCAGCCGCATTAGTGCTGAGGCTTAATAAAGTTAACAGCCCGCACAAGCTGGCACATCCTTTTGGGTATTTCATGATTATCCTACATTCACTAACAACGACTGGTTATGTTCCAGCATGAGTAAAAGCTCATCGATATAGTCACCTTTGCGCTCAGAATAATTCATCAAACCATAAACTAAGTCGCTCGCCTTTGGCTGCTCACCTTTAAGACGGATATTTTCCCGCAGTGTTCTAAAGGTATGATACGCCGCATTGGTATTAAGGTTTCTCATATAAGAAGTGACTGACGCATCCATTGAACTAAATTTGGCAACTTCATGATTAAGCCCTGGGGTGCGTGATTTTGGCACTAAACCGCAGCCAGCACTAAAACACCATTGGCCAAAGAAGTTAAAACCTTCACGGGCAAAACGGCTGTTCCCCCAACCCGATTCATTGGCGGCTTGAATGAGCACCATATTTTCAGGGATCACATCAACGCGGCGCAATAATTTCTGCACACTGACCTCAGTGTACTCTTGGAATGTGAAGCGATATTTAGCCGCTATCTCATTTAATAAGCCAATGGAGGTTTCATTGAGCGCATTGTCCTCATCAAGTTGCTGCTTCAGTTCAAGCACAGCTTGTCTGTCTTGGCTGATAACAGCATTCTGCTGCACTATGGCCGGACGTAAATAATCAAAGAAGGCTTTTTTCTTAGCTTTTACATCTAAAATACTGGCGAAATCGGGAATGGTGGCCGCTTCGACCTCATTGCCTCTTACGGCAACAGGCGCTTGAATTTCTTGAACAATCTCAGGTTTTGTTGCGGAGATCAACCAGGTACGCATGCCATGAATCATGACGATAGCCACACTAATCGCCAACATAGTTGTTGTAAAAATACTTTTATTCAATCACTTACCTTTTATCATCTTTATTGTCGCATCGACAGTTTAAAATCCCGCGCATTATAATGTATTTATCTTAATTCACCAATTTAAGCCGCTTTATGCCAATTTTTGAGTTAAAATGGCTAAACATTTTTTTTCAATTTTTATGGGATCTCACGGAGGAACTCCTGATGTCAATTGCGGTAACTAGCTCCACACCTGCTGTGGTCGCTATCTGTGGTGGCCATGGATTAGGCCGAGTATTGGCAAGCATGTCTGACCTAAATGAACAATTAACTGGCATAGTCGCCACGACAGACAATGGCGGCTCAACGGGCAGACTGAGGAAAAATCATCATTGCATCGCTTGGGGGGATTTGCGTAATTGCTTATCGCAACTGGCCAATCAACCGTCAGTGGGCTCATTGTTGTTTGAGTACCGCTTTAAGGGTGATGATGAATTAACCGGCCATAATCTTGGTAATTTAATGCTGCATGCATTAGATCAACTCTGCATTAGGCCGCTTGAAGCCGTTAACCTCATTCGTCATATGCTTAATATTGGCCCTAAGCTTATTCCAATGTCAGAGCAACCTACCCATTTGCTTGCGCTCAACGACGAGCAGCAGAGTGTCTTTGGCGAGCTTAACATTGATAATATGCCAACCCCACCGGCTCATTTATTATTAGAGCCACAAGTGAGTGCGACTTGCGAAGCCGTGATGGCCATTAATCATGCAGATTTAGTAGTATTAGGCCCTGGCAGTTTTTTCACCAGCATAATGCCGCCGCTGCTAGTCCCGAGCATTGCTGCGGTCCTCACTAACACCAAAGCAAAAATCGTATTTGTGGATAATATTTGCCATGAGCAATCAAGTGCGAATCAATTAAGCTTTCAAGATAAAATCAACTATTGCGAGCGCTTTATTGGTCAAGGCCGCATCGATTATTACCTGCGTCATGGCAGTGAGTATGTAGACAATAAACTGGTGCAAATGTCGTTAGAAAGCCCTAATCAGCCAGGGCGCCATGATAGACAAGCCTTGCAGTTGTGCCTCAATCGAATACTTACATTGATGGTAGAGCAAGTAAGTAAAGCCGCTTAAGCTCCCGACTAAGCCCTTGATTAACTAATAAAAAACGAGCCGTAAGGCTCGTTTTTATTGGTGCTCTTTAAGCGCAAGCGAGGCTGGTATCAATTAGCAGCTGCCGTATCGGCTTAAAGTACCTTAGCAATAGCAGCACATATCACAGGCATGTTGATTTTAGTCATACCCGCCACACTGATGCGTCCAGAGCCCACTATATACACGCCAAACTCATCGCGTAAGCGCGTAACCTGCGCTGGCGTTAAGCCTGAAAAACTAAACATACCATTTTGGCCACGAATAAAGCTGAAATCTTGGTTAACACCTAAGGCTTGTAAGCTATCAACAAACAAGGTGCGCATGCTAGCAATGCGTTCACGCATTTCGGTCAGTTCTTGCTGCCACTGCGCGGTCAGTTCGTCATCCCCTAAGATGGTGCTGACAATCAAGCCGCCATGGGCTGGAGGGTTAGAATATAACGCGCGAATAGTGCGCTTAATTTGACTAAATGAACGAGTGGTAGTATCAGCATCTTCTGCAACAACGGTCACAGCGCCAACGCGCTCGTTATACAAGCCAAAGTTTTTAGAAAATGAGCTCGCTACCACAAGCTCAGGCACGAGTGCCGCCACGGCGCGCAGTCCCGCTGCATCTTCTTCAATACCTGCGCCAAAGCCTTGGTAGGCAAAATCAAATAAGGGGACTAACTCGCGTGCCGCGCACAATTCGCCAATTTGTTGCCACTGTGCTGGCGTTGGGTCAATACCCGTTGGGTTATGACAGCAGCCGTGTAGTAATACGAGATCGCCAGCCGAAGCTTGGCTAAGTGATGCGATTAAGGCATCAAAATCCATTGAATGAGTTTCGGCGCAGTAGTAAGCGTATTCTTTGACTACCAGTCCTGCGGTCTCGAAAATATTCTTATGATTTGCCCAGGTTGGATTAGATACCCAAATAGTGCGACTTGGGGTATTACGCAGTAAAAACTCAGCAGCTATTCTTAATGCCCCAGTGCCACCTGGCGCCTGCGCCGCTAATGCGCGGCCAGAGCTAATTAACGGATTATTTTTACCAAATAATAAGCCTAATACGCCTGAGTTATAAGCGTGTACACCTTCAATACCGAGGTAATTTTTGCTGGTTTCTTGTGATAACAAACGCTCTTCGGCGCGTTTCACACTGGCAAGCACCGGCGTGTTACCCGCTTCATCTTTATAAATACCAACACCTAAATTTACCTTGGCAGTGCGTGCATCGGCTTTAAAAATATCGGTAAGTCCTAAAATAGGATCGGTGGGAGCTAAACTAACCTCAGTAAAAATCATATTACGTTCCTGATGTAATGGTAATGAAGCGACGAGCAATGCTAACTGAAAACATTTATAAACTCAGCTATTAACAGTGAATTTATGATAAATGCGATTCATTGTTAGTCAATATTTAAAAAAACCAGTGATCGATTATTCATTATGAAATGAAACCTTTAGCACCGGTTTAGTTAAATTAGCTACCAATGATATTGACTAGGCTGAATTTATGCTTGCGGACGCGTTAAGCCAAAATGCATGTAAGCGCGATCGCTCGCTATACGCCCCCTTGGGGTGCGCTGCACAAAGCCTTGTTGGATTAAGAAAGGCTCGAGTACATCTTCAATGGTCTCGCGCTCTTCACCAATGGCAGCGGCGAGGTTATCAAGCCCTACAGGGCCACCGCCAAACTTATCGATTATGGCTAGCAGTAATTTTCTATCCATAAAATCAAAGCCTTCAGCATCAACATCGAGTAAGTTAAGCGCTTGCTCAGCCACATAGGCATTAATCACACCATCATGCTGAACTTCGGCGTAATCGCGCACGCGTCTTAATAAGCGGTTGGCAATTCGCGGCGTACCGCGGGCACGTTTGGCGAGCTCTTTAGCGCCATCGGTATCCATTTCAACGCCCATTACCCGCGCGCTGCGACTCACAATAGTGGCTAAGTCATCAACATTGTAAAACTCAAGCCGCAATGGAATACCAAAGCGGGCACGCAGCGGCGAAGTTAATGACCCCGCGCGCGTGGTCGCGCCAATTAAGGTAAAAGGCGGTAAATCGAGCTTGATAGAACGGGCCGCTGGGCCCTCTCCTATCATAATATCGAGCTGATAATCTTCCATAGCTGGATATAAGATTTCTTCAACCACTGGGCTTAATCGATGAATTTCATCGATAAACAGCACATCGCCTTCTTCAAGGTTAGTGAGTAATGCCGCGAGATCGCCTGCTTTTTCCAGCACAGGCCCAGAAGTGGATTTAATATTCACGCCCATTTCATTGGCAACTATCATCGCCATGGTGGTTTTGCCTAAACCTGGTGGGCCGTAGATCAACATGTGATCTAAAGCTTCACCACGATTTTTAGCCGCTTGAATAAACACGGCTAATTGGCCACGCGCCTCATTTTGGCCTGTGTATTCACTCAATAATTTAGGCCGCATAGCGCGGTCAATTACTTCCTCTTGTTGTCCTTGCGCTGCAGGATAAATGAGGCGATCGGCTTCTATCATATCAAACCTTATAACATGGTCTTAAGGGCGGCTTTAATCAGGGTTTCACTGTCCATGTCAACCGTCATGACTTGACTTACCACTCGGCTTGCCTGCGCTGGCTTATAGCCAAGTGACAATAACGCGGCAATGGCATCTTCTTCAGCGCTGTTAGCTTGCGGTACAGGCTTAAAGTTAGACTGCAACACAAACTCTTTTTCGTTGCCCGTGGATGCGGCCATTAACGATTTAAGCTTATCGCGCATTTCAACCAGTAAACGCTCGGCAGTTTTCTTACCAACCCCAGGTAACTTCACTAAGGTGGCAACATCATCGCGCTCTACACTTTGCACAAATTCACTGGCCGTCATACCAGATAAAATGGTTAACGCTAATTTCGGGCCAACACCGTTGGTTTTAATCAACAAACGAAATAAGGCGCGCTCTTGCTTATTAATAAAGCCATAAAGCAACTGCGCATCTTCGCGCACGACAAAGTGGGTATAAATGGTCACAGATTGTTGCAGCTCAGGTAACTCATAAAAACAGCTAAGCGGCATTTGAACTTCGTAACCTACGCCGATCACGTCAATTAATACATCTGGTGCTTGTTTTTCTAACAAGACTCCTTGCAGTCGACCTATCATTTATATCTTCCATAGCTGCGTGAACTTGCTCGGCCGCCCAAGGCCACCAAGCTTTGATTGGTGTGATAATGACACATGGCTACTGCCAATGCATCTGCGGCGTCGGCTTGCGGCGCCGCTGGTAATTTTAATAAGGCTGTAACCATATGCTGCACTTGTGCTTTTTCAGCGCGTCCCGTCCCGACTACCGAGTTTTTTATCTGAGTGGCGGTATATTCAGCAACCGGTAAATCACCATTCATGGCCGCGACTATGGCGGCGCCACGCGCCTGCCCTAGTTTTAACGCGGAATCGGCATTTTTTGCCATAAAGACTTTTTCGATGGCAAATTCATCGGGCTGAAACTGAGTAATGATTTGGGTAAGACCATCAAAAATTTGCTTTAGGCGCAAAGGTAATTGATCGGATGAAGTGCGGATACAACCGCTGCCCAAATAGATTTGTTGCCGACCGACGCACTTGATAACGCCATAACCTGTGATCCTTGAACCTGGATCAACACCCAATATGATGGCCATAAGCTCCCTTAAACTAGCGTGTCCATGACGTCGTCGCTGATATCAGCGTTGTGATACACCTCTTGCACATCATCATTATCTTCAAGGATATCTATCAATCGCAAAAATGTCGGCGCGCTATCGGCATCAAGCTGAGCTTTAGTTGCTGGCACCATAGTAACTTCGGCATTGATGGCGTCAAAGTTTGCGGCATCTAGACTATCTTTTACTGCACCAAAATTTTCTGGCTGGGTAAAGACATCGACCGAGCCATCGTCATGAATCACAATATCATCAGCGCCAGCGTCAAGCGCCGCGTCCATCAGAGCGTCTTCATCGACACTGGCAGCAAATGAAATCAAGCCAAGCTTAGTAAAGAGGTAGGCAACACTGCCATCTGTACCTAAGTTACCACCGGATTTAGAAAATGCATTTCTAACGGCAGAGACAGTGCGATTGCGATTATCTGTCATGCATTCAACCATCACGGCAGTGCCACCTGGGCCATAACCTTCATACACTATGGTTTCTAAGGCGGCGCCATCGGTTTCACCAGCGCCACGTTTAACGGCGCGCTCAACGGTATCGCGCGTCATGTTATTAGATAAGGCTTTATCTATGGCGGCGCGTAATCTTGGATTGGCATCGGGATCTGAACCACCTTCGCGGGCAGAGACGGTCAGTTCTCGAATAAATTTAGTAAAGAGTTTACCGCGTTTAGCATCTTGCGCCGCTTTGCGATGCTTAATGTTATCCCACTTGCTATGTCCGGCCATAGTGTTCTCCTCAGACCCTATAAAAACAAACCGAGGCATCAGCCTCGGTGTTGGGTTAGTTATGCGTCTTTCGCATCGGCCTTTGGCAGCACACCAATACCTAAATCAACCAACTGTTGTGGATTGGCATAACCAGGAGCATTAGTCAGCGGACACGCAGCAGTGGTAGTCTTAGGGAAAGCCATCACATCACGGATTGACTGAGCACCAGTCATCAACATGATTAAACGGTCTAAACCGAACGCTAAACCAGCATGCGGCGGCGTACCGTAACGTAAGGCTTCTAACAAGAAACCAAACTTTTCAGTCGCTTCTTCATCTTCAATGCCCAAAATACGGAATACCGTGCTTTGCATGTCTTGATGATGAATACGCACTGAACCGCCACCTAATTCACAACCGTTCAGTACCATGTCGTAAGCATCTGATACTGCATTAGCAGGATCGGCCGCTAATTCTTCTGCAGTAACACCGCTTGGCGCAGTGAATGGGTGATGAACGGCATATAAGCGGCCATCGGCTTCTTCAAACATAGGGAAGTCAACCACCCACATTGGGCGCCACTCACCTTGCAGTAAGTTTAAGTCTTCGCCTAACTTCAAGCGCAATGCGCCCAGAGCTTCAGCCACTACGTTAGCTTTATCAGCGCCAAACATCAGGATATCGCCATCAGTCGCACCAGTGCGAGCTATGATGCCATCAACCATTTCTTTGGTTAAGAACTTAAGTACTGGTGATTGAATGCCTTCCATGCCAAGGCTTACATCATTGATTTTCATCCAAGCTAAGCCTTTGGCACCGTAGATACCAACAAACTTAGTATAATCGTCAATTTGCTTACGGCTTAAGCTCGCGCCATTAGGAACACGAATAACAGCAACGCGACCTTTTGGATCTTCAGCTGGGCCTTTAAATACAGCAAACTCAACACCCTGCAGTAAATCAGCCACATCCACTAATTCTAACGGGTTACGTAAGTCAGGCTTATCAGAGCCAAAGCGACGCATAGCTTCGTGCCAAGTCATGCGTGGGAATTCACCCAAATCAACATTCATCAGCTCTAAGAATAAACCGCGGATCATTTCTTCAGTCTTAGCCATCACTTGCTCAGATGACATGAATGAAGTTTCGATATCGATTTGGGTAAATTCTGGCTGACGGTCAGCACGTAAATCTTCATCACGGAAGCATTTTACGATTTGATAGTATCTATCAAAGCCAGACATCATCAGTAATTGCTTAAATAACTGTGGTGATTGTGGCAGAGCGAAAAACTGACCTTTATAAGTACGGCTTGGGACTAAATAGTCGCGCGCGCCTTCTGGCGTTGCCTTAGTTAAAATCGGCGTTTCAATATCTAAGAAGCCATTGCTATCTAAGAAGCGGCGCACAGCGCTGGTCACTTTAGCGCGGAAAACCAAGCGGTCAGCCATTTCTGGGCGACGTAAATCTAAGTAACGATACTTAAGGCGTTGCTCTTCTGAGTTGTTTTGGAAGTTATCCATGCTCAGTGGCAGCGGTGCAGAAGCATTGATAATGGTTAAGTCTTTACCCAGAATCTCAATTTCACCCGTTTTCATGTCGGCCTTGATTTGTGAATCAGGGCGAGCACGAACTAGACCTTTAACTTGTACGCAGAACTCGCTACGTAAACTGCTAGCCAATTCAAAAATTTCTGCTAAATCTGGATCATAAACAACTTGGACCAAGCCTTCGCGGTCACGCAGGTCTAAAAAGATCACGCCACCCAAATCACGGCTGCGGTTAACCCAACCGACTAAGGTAACTTCTTGTCCAAGATGAGACTTATTGACGTCTCCACAATAATGAGTGCGCATCTAACTCTATCCTTTATCCGGTGACCGGCAAGTGGAAAAACTGATTACAAAATAAGACTGGCATTATAGAGAAATTATCTCGATTACCAAAGTCCTTCTAGGTTAGTCGGTGAACTAACAAGCAGTTTATGAATGAATTTGCTCATAATTACTCAGTTTTGTGCCACATCCTCGTCATTTGCTTGGCAAGCCCTACTGGAATCACGCCCGCTTTGCCGTAATCGCAGGCAATCTCGTTAACATTATCGAAGGCTGCGCAAACCCCAGGTTAACAAATTGCTATCAGAGCAAATCCTTAACAAGAAAATCTTAATAAAAACGCAGCGATCAGGTTAATGATTTGTTGCGCAAGAACTGGCTGAGCCGATTCGCGCTAAAAATCTGGTAAATAAGCCGCACTGCGCTTGCCGCTAAAGCCGAGCATTCGCTAAAATAAGCACTTATCCATAACTATTGAGTATGAGATGCATTCTTCTCAAGACACTATTTATGCGCAGGCAACCGATGTTATCGCCGATTTTGCCTTCGACAGCCGGGTCGCTGGTGTGTTCAATGACATGATCCGTCGCTCAGTTCCAGGTTATAGCCAAATTATCAATACCCTCGCCGATTTCGCTGATCGTTTTGTGACGCCAAAAAGTCAAGTCTATGATTTAGGTTGTTCATTAGGTTCTGCCACGTTAAGCGTTCGCCGTAAAATTGAAGGCCGCCAAGTTAAAATAATCGCGGTCGATAACAGCCAATCAATGCTGGACAGATGCCAAGAAAACCTCAATGCCTATCGCAGCGATATTGAAGTGGAATTACTGTGCGCCGACATTCGTCATGTTAATTTTAGCGACGCTTCCATGGTTATCTTAAACTTCACCTTGCAGTTTTTACCGCCAGAAGACAGAGACGCCTTAATTGCCTCTATTTATCAAGGTATGCAACCAGGGGCTATCTTGGTCATCTCTGAAAAACTCAGATTTGAAGATGAAGTCACTCAGCAACTGCTCGATGAACTGCATTTAGATTTTAAACGCGCCAATGGTTACAGTGAGCTTGAGATCAGTCAAAAGCGCAGTGCTCTGGAAAATGTGATGAAACCAGACACCATAGAAACTCACAAACAGCGTTTACTTACCACAGGTTTTAGTCATTTTAGTCCGTGGTTCCAGTGTTTTAACTTTACTTCCATGGTGGCCATTAAGTGATAAGTTTCAGTAGCTTCTATAAACAAATTGCCGATTCTAATTTACAACATTGGCTCGAAACCTTGCCTGCCATTTTAGGCGAATGGCAACGCAACCATAAGCATGGCAATCTGCCTAAATGGGAAAAAGTGCTGCATAAGCTTAACTTCTCAGCGCCAGATACTGTTGATCTCATAGATAGTGTCACTATAGGCTCAGGCCAGCAGTTAGCGGCCGGCGAGCAGCAAAAACTGGAAAACTTGTTACGCATGTTTTCGCCATGGCGCAAAGGTCCGTTTCATATTCACGGTATTCATATTGATACTGAGTGGCGCTCAGATTGGAAATGGGATCGAGTATTACCCCATATTTCACCCTTAAAAAACCGCACAGTGCTTGATGTTGGCTGCGGCAGTGGTTATCACATGTGGCGTATGCTGGGCGCAGGCGCCAAACGCGTGGTTGGCATTGACCCATCCCCTTTATTCTTATGCCAGTTTGAAGCGGTTAAGCGTTTAGAAGGCTCAGATAAGCCCGTGCATTTATTACCACTAGGCATAGAAGAATTACCACCACTGGATGCCTTTGATACCGTATTCTCTATGGGCGTTTTGTACCATAGACGCTCGCCCATCGATCATTTACTGCAACTGCGCGACCAATTGCGTAACGATGGCGAGCTAGTGCTTGAAACCTTAGTTGTCGATGGCGATGAAAATACTGTGCTGTTACCAAGCGATCGTTATGGCAAGATGAATAACGTCTGGTTTTTACCTTCAGTTGCGGCCTTAACTTTATGGCTCGAAAAATGTGACTTTACTGATGTTCGCTGCGTCAATTTAGATGTGACCTCATTAGCCGAGCAGCGCAGCACTGACTGGATGCCGAATGAATCTTTGGTCGATTATCTCGCTAGCGATGATATGACTCGAACCGTTGAAGGCTATCCAGCGCCAAAACGCGCGACCATAATTGCCCGCAAGTTAGCGAGTAATTTACAAACGGCATGAGCCTTTTAATGTGCTGTTAAGCATGCACAACATAGTTAATGGAACCCTCGCTATGATAAAAACCAATATCACCCTCGCCGCCAGCTTATTAGTGTTATCGGGTTGTGCCATGACGGCCAAGCAACCAGAAATTCCAGCGCTGACTGAAACGCAATTAGCAACCAATTTGCAGCAACAACAAGCGGCGTTAGTGGCGGCGATTAACAGCGCCTGCCAAGGCCAGCAGCTGCGGATGGATGTGCTTCATCAAGATTTAAGCGACTTAAAAAATCAAGTTGGCAGCATCAATACTGAGGTCCCGCCTGTGATAGTCACTGAACCTGCCACTTGCCCAGAAGACAGCATTGGCGAAAAGATTATTCTTGGTCAAGTTGAATTTGTGTTTGTCGATGAGCTGCAAGCAGGTTTTGATACTCGCATTGATACTGGCGCTGAATCTTCGTCACTGGATGCCAGAAACATCATATTGTTTGAACGTGATGGTCAGCAATGGGTGCGCTTTGATGTCAATGTTGATGGTAGTGATGCTCCATTAAAAACTTTTGAATCTAAGGTGGAGCGTTTTGTACGCATTAAAGGCGATGAAGCCACCAGTAATGATGACAGACGCCCAGTCATTACGGCCCATTTGCAGATTGGCGCTTATAAAGCGCAAACCTCATTAAACCTCAATAATCGCAGTGGTCTTGAATATCAATTACTGCTGGGACGTAAGTTCATGAAAGATATTGCGGTTGTCGATGTTAGCCAAGCCTTTTTACATGGCAAGTCTATTCCATCTCCGACTAAAAACGCTAAATAAGGACGACGGATGCAATCTCGAACCCCCTTTTATATTCTCGTAGCTCTGCTATTAATTACAGGCATTGGCTCTAGTGTGTATCGCGGCATTGAACACAAGGTGCCATTTTTACCAGGCAAACAAATTCAAAGCTGGGCGGTGGATGCCAAAGTCAGTTTTCAAGGAACTGGCGAGCCTGCTGAAGTCTCTTTTAGTTTACCCCAAGATCCAGCCTTTGAAGTCTTAGCCCAAAATGCTAGCTCGCCAGGTTACGGTATGACCATTGGTGAAAATCAAGGCCAAAGACGGGTGATCTGGTCTAGCCGCCAAGCCATAGGCACGCAAGACTTATATTATCGTTTAACCTTAGTGCCAACAGGTAAAGCTGAGATCCTTACCGATATTGCGCCGCCAACCCCAGAGCCTTTCTTATGGCCAGCCACTGAATTAACCGCGGCTAAGCAAGTGACAGATTCCGCTTGGGAGCGCAGTGCCAGTAATCTTTCATTCGCCCAACAGTTACTAAAAGCCATTAGCGCAAAAGAACGCACGCAGAACATGGAGTTATTATTATCCAATAACTCAGCGACTCAGTTATTTGTGCGCTTATTGCAAAACAAAGGCATAGCGGCCCATGAAGTCAGTGCGCTTAAATTAGAAGATCAGCGCCGCCGGCAATCACTAAGCCCTATGGCCGAAGTGTACCAAGACGGTCAATGGTATCTGTTTGATGTAGTCGCTGGCACTCAAGGTCGCAGCGATGACATGTTACTGTGGGAGCGCAATGGAAAGTCAGTGTTAGATGTGGTTGGTGGTATCAATTCTCAAGTTAGCTTTTCTATGCTGCAAGATACTCGCAGCGCACTAGCCACTTCGATTGCTATGATGCGCAATGCTAACGATCTGGATTTTTCACTCTATTCATTGCCGCTTGAAGAGCAAAACCTGTTTAAAGGCATCTTGTTAATCCCGGTCGGCGTATTAATAGTAGTGTTTTTACGAGTGATTATCGGCTTTAGAACCTCTGGTACTTTTATGCCAGTATTAATCGCCCTCGCCTTTATTCAAACCACGCTATTAACTGGCCTTGTGGGCTTTTTGCTAGTGGTTGCCTTTGGCTTAATGATCCGCTCATACCTATCTAAGCTCAATTTATTGCTGATCTCGCGAATATCCGCGGTCATTATTGTAGTGATAGGCATCATAGGGCTCTTTACTATTTTGTCGTTTAAGTTCGGTTTAAGTGAAGGCCTGACCATTACCTTCTTCCCTATGATTATTCTGGCATGGACCATTGAGCGCATGTCGATTTTATGGGAAGAAGAAGGCCCGAAAGAAGTCGTTATTCAAGGCGGTGGCAGCTTATTAGTCGCCACCTTAGCTTACTTAGCGATGAGCGCCGTATGGGTACAACATTGGGTATTTAACTTCTTAGGCATTCATTTAGTGATCTTGGCATTGGTGCTGATAATGGGCCAATATACTGGTTATAAAGTGCTTGAATTAAAACGCTTTAAGCCTCTAGCTGGAGAATAACTATGATGTTCACCTCGCCATGGAAGCTTAAAGCCGCGGGCGTGCTTAGCATGAACAAGCGCAATATTGATTATATTTCGCGCTACAACCCGCGTAAATTTTACAAACGGGTTGATGACAAGCTGATTACTAAGCAATTGGCGCTGGCGAATAATATTGCAGTGCCTGATCTCATCGGCGTAATTGCCCAGCAGCACCAAATTGCGAGTATTCCGGCCATGCTAGCCGGTCACGATGGCTTTGTGATCAAGCCATCAAAAGGCTCGGGCGGCAAAGGTATTTTAGTGATCACTCAAGTGGCTAATGGCCGCTTTTATAAGCCAAGTGGTCAGGAAGTGACCCCAAGCGAGATAGACAGACACGCCTCCAATATCTTGAGTGGTTTGTTTTCTCTGGGTGGTAAATCCGATGTAGCGATTGTTGAGGGGCTTATCCAATTCGACCCTGTGTTTGATGGCTTTAGCTATGAAGGCGTACCTGATATTCGCTTAATCGTGTTTAAAGGTTACCCTGTCATGGGGATGCTGCGCTTATCAACCAGCGCCTCTGATGGTAAAGCTAACTTACACCAAGGAGCTGTAGGGGTTGGTCTTGATATTACCACCGGTCGCGGCATTCGCGCGGTGCAGTTTAATCAGCCGATTGTGCACCATCCAGACACCGGCCTTGATCTGGTTAAAATCCAAGTGCCGCACTGGGATACCTTGCTGCATACCGCATCAAGCGCTTATGAAATGAGTGAGCTTGGCTATCTTGGCACTGATATGGTGCTGGATAAAAATCGCGGCCCTTTGATGTTAGAGCTCAATGCCCGCCCAGGCCTTGCCATTCAAATCGCTAATGGCATAGGTATTTTGCCAAGATTGCAGCATGTTGAATCGCTGCGTGGCAAACCCTTATCGGTTGAAGAGCGTGTCGCTTACGCTAAAATCCATTTTGGTACTGCCACCCCATGAGGCCAGCAGTCCTTATTGGTCTTAGGCTAGCGAGCCTACTTGTGTGCTGCGGGTCGTTATCGACCTTAGCAGCCGCAAGCTCAGTAAATCCTTCTTTACTCGCGACATCCGCACCAGAATCATCTTTATCAGCAACCGCCTCATCAGCAATATATGATTTAGATAAGAGCATCTTAACTAAGCCATCTTGCGAGTCCTTATTAACGCCGGCAGCACCATTAATGTTAGATAAGGATATTAATCTTGCGGCGCAGCAACTTGATGATGTGCTTAAACCCTTGAGCACTCTTTATTTTAGGCTTGCTCTTAGTAACCAACCGTCACTTAGCGCCAATCGCCGCGCACTATTAACCCGCTGCCAAATTCTATTGGCCGACCGCCTGCAAACAATTATCAATAGCGCGCCAGTACAAGCTTGGCTGCCACGCGCTTTTGTCGCGCAAAATTTAGATATCCAGCAGTTTGCGAAGCGCATAGCGGCACTTAATCGCCAAAAATTAGCGCCAAAGCAAAAAGGGTTAGTTGCAAGCATTGACGCCAGTATTCAATATCATCTAGCAAGCTCAGATTTTTCATTATCAATAGCCGGGGCTAATTGCCTTACTTGGCAAAATGATAGTGTGCCTCCCACCGCCCAACTGGCGCGTTACTTACTTAATGAACCAAACGCGCTGTGCCGCCAAGGCTTATGGGAGGCGTATCATTTACGGGCGCAGGCGCATAACCAACAAGCGTTAGGGACTTTGCAAGCTATCCGCAAGCAACAAGCAAATCTTCAAAAACACGACAACTTTAATGATTTGCAGCTCTATGGCACTCATATGGCAAACCCAACCGATCGCCAGCAATTTATCTCAGGACTAGTCAATAGCGCGCAAGTAAGTCGCACTTTAACGGTGGCGCCTTGGAGCTTATATCAAGCCCTAGCTAAACAGCCTAAAACCGCATTGAGCGCTATGTCCAGCGATATACTGCTCAATGCTTGGCGGCAAAAATTGCAAACCTTGGGCTTTGACATAGAAACTAGCGAGCACGGCTGGGCTATCCGTTATCAGCGCCAGCTGCTAGGCATACTTGAGCTTAACCATAATGATGCTCAACCAGAGCCAACTCCCCCTAAATTGCACGCAAAACCTCACGCTAAATCGCACGCGCCGGCGCAAATGCATATTATTAGCCTAGCCGCACGGCCAAGCGCACACGCTCAGGTAGTGCTCAGTTATCCACGTTCAGTCAATAGCCTAAGTCAGGTATCGCAATTGTTAGGGCAATTGGCTAAGGCGATAGTAACTATTAGTGCCAGCAGTCAATTTAGTCTCAATAATCATAATGAACTTATTGGCGATAGCGATTTACTCGCAAAAGAGTGGCTTATTCAACTGCTGCAGCCAGTAGCGGATACTTGGTTCAGAACTGGCGCTAGAGACACTACCTTGGCTCGCTATCAAGCCCATTGGCAATTATTTCAAGCGGCGGCGGCCCTTAAGTTTTATGGCGATGATATTAATCTAGCATCGCTATTTACTGACTTATTTGGCGAGGCGTGGCCGAACGCTGATATTGCCTATTACGGGTTTTCGAGTATTACCACAGGGGCGCATCAGCTCAGTCAATTGTGGGCACAGGCTATGAGTCAGCAGCTTTATCAAGCCAGTCAAGATTGCCGACAACAGGCAGACATGGCGATTACGCAATTATTAGTGATTAATCCGCAGCACTTGCCCTTAACCACCAGATTGGCACCATTATTACCGGCAGCTTCCCTTGGGAATTTCGCCATAGGGAGTTCTTATCATGTTAACTATGCTCATTCATCCACGCACCCTAAGCGCACTTTGTCTTTGTGTTCTAAGTTATAACGCCTTAGCGCAAGATAAGTCGCAGCTTGAAACACGGCCACAATCGGTGCATCAAGTAAACGCGCCGACTGAGGAAGCAGGCGCACAAGCACAGCAATGGCAGCACATAGCCACAAGCATTCAACACCATCTTGAAGATAACTTGTATCAATTACCACCGCGGGTATTAGGTCATTACGGGATCAGAATGTATCGCATGACTGGCAATGACAAATATGCCAATGCAGCGTTAACCGATTTGTTTGTCATTAGCGAAAATCAAAGCTTCTATGCTTGTAAGCTCAAAGATAAGGCGTTTGTCGCTGAGCAGTCGCAGCTTGCCATTGATGCACTCGGTAAGGGCCCGCGGGCGAAGGCGCGCAAAAAGGCATTGGCGCCCTTCCCTGAATTCTTGTTCTATACCGATATTTTACTGCGCACTGCCAGTCGCATTGATGAATTTGGTTTACAAGGCCCTTGTCATCAAGAACTGATTAATGCCCTAAAAGCCACGGACTTAAAAACCGGCTTAACTGATCCAGCCATGATTAAATCTTGGGCGGCGCAGCTAATAAACTATGTCTATTGGGCCAAGCAACTTGGGGTTGGTGATTATATTGATGTTTATAAACAGGCATTTAATCAAGTTTACCCAGCGTCAAACGATGCCAAGTTAACTAAAGCGCAATTTAGAAATAAGTTATATGGCATGACTCATTTCATTTTTGCGGCCAGTGGTTACTATCAAAAAGATGTTGATGCTAAAGAGTTTGCGTGGATTTTATCTTATTTTGACGCCAATATTGAGCGGATTTTAACTGACGCAACGGCGGATATTATCACTGAGGTTGGGATCAGCTTTTTACTCGCAGGCCAAGATAATCACCCTGTGGTAGCAAAAACAAAAGCGGCCATCGCGGCGCGTTATCAAGCAGATTTACAGGTGATCCCATCGCCTCGAGGCAATCCAGATCTGACCTCGGGTGAGCATAGAAACGTACTGGCGATTATGCTATTTAACTGGCCAGAGCGTTTGCATCCAGGGCCAAAACTTGCGGAACTCAAGGTCACTAAAAAGCTATTACCTAAACAGGTGACAGTAGCTAACTAAGCCAAGCCACTGAATCTAATCCACTCAAAACTTTCCCAATATAAAATCGAGCCAATTGGCTCGATTTTATATTACACGCGTGTTATTGCTAGGGCTTACTTAATCACGAGTCAATACTTCAAACAACTCAACCTCAAAATTAAGGTTGGAATTAGCAGGAATAAGTGCGCCCATTTGACGCTCACCATAAGCTAAGTGGGCTGGTACGTTCAATTGACGCTTACCGCCAACTTTCATACCCATCATACCTTGATCCCAACCTTTAATCACACGACCAGTACCAATGACACATTGGAACGCTTGACCGCGCTTGTGCGATGAATCAAACACGGTTCCATCATCTAAAGTGCCGGTATAATGCAAGGTGATCAAAGCGCCCTTGACGACTTCTTTACCATCACCAACAACTATGTCGTTAACCACTAATTCGTTCATGTCTTTTCTCTGTATAAACACTACTTTTTGATGCGCCATAATATCACAGCAGAACTTTTGCCTCATGGCTTGGGCGTCCGCAACAGGAAAAATGCGCGCCATCGCACAATTTAACTGCGGCAAGATTGGCATTAGATCTCAAACTTATGATGACTAAGTGCTGATACCTAGGCGCTAATAGCTAAATAATAGACGTTAGATTGCATGGATTTACACTGACTAAACTGAATGGCACTAAGCTAAGTTGATCTGAACTTGATTCAATTTATCTGTTAGCAAATCTGCATTTTTCATCAGACTCACTCAAATCGCATGAAATTTGGCGTCTTACTGGTGAATTACTTTCACCACCAATGACCACCAGCCATTATCCCCATTAAAGTCACCAGCAAAAACTGGTGTAATCAACCTGCGCGCTTAGTTAACCTCAAAGCCACCAACTCACTATTAGTACGCCGCTGCTGTTCAATCAACACTGATGTCGAGTCATCACTAATGGCTGTAGCGGATCCCTTGATAGCTAAGGTCGTACTCGGTGGCGTTAAGCTATATCTTTCTCGCGGCGCTAACTGTGAGTCGTGATCCTGATTCTGATTTTTTGCTTTCTCGGCTATAGAGTGACTGCGTTCAGCTTTTCCAAATGCAGTGTTATCAGCAAATGCCTCTTCAAACTTAGCCCGAGATGCTTGCTCACGCTCATCAGCCAATTGCTGCCGAGCTTGCTGCATATTACGCATAGCAAGATTAGCCACTTGGATATCCGCCATGGACGGCTCCATGGGTGCTAACGCCGCCGCATGAATTTGTTGCATCTTTTTAATGGTCGCCTGCGGATCACCAGTAATAACTGATACATCAATAGCCACCTCACCTTCAACGGCGTAACGCTTACCATCACTGCCTTGTTCAAATTGATAACTGGGCGTGCCCGCATGCATACCGCCTAAAGCCGCATGCGCTTGCTCGTGTTGGCGCACTACGCTGTCTCTTTGTTGCAATTGAATTAATTCCTCTTGTGCAAGCTCAGCTAAAGCCCGCGATGGGTTATGTTCATCGCCCTGATGTTCATCATGATTGGTATGTTTGTCTTCAGGTTCTGCAGCGTTATCATTTGTTGGGATCTCCTCGTGACTTCTATCAAGGCCACTAGATTCATCCGTTGCTGCTGTATTACTTATATTAGCGGAACCATTGAAAGGGTCTGTGGAATCTATCGCATGATTGGTAGCAATAGCGCTATGAGCTTGAGCTCTCTCGGGATTATCAGCATGACTAACAACGCTTACATGAGGAGCCAATGCTTGCGTATCTTTACTTCCTTTATCGATAGTCCCTTTATCAGATTGTCCGGCCCCCAGCGGCGATTCATCAACACTTATTTTGGCCGTTGATAATGCGCTCGAAGCTGCAGCAAATACATGTGCACGGGAATTAAATCCAGCATTTGCCCGACTATTGATAAAGGCATCAAGGGTTTTAGCACCAGAGCGTAAACTTATGGATGATGACGCATTGGTTAAATCAGTCGAGAAATGTGCCTGATGACTTGAGTCCCCGCCCATGGGAGGCGTTGTGGCATGTTTAGATGACGCTAACGTTGAAGATTCACGCTTAGATGACTCAAGATTAGCAGTTTCAAAATTAGCCGATTGATAATGAGTCGCGGCGTTATGCCCGGTGGCGGTATCAATTAAAGCTGATGATTGATTTGCCTCACGAGCTAAATCAGTCGCGCTAACAGGCGTAGCAGTTATTGCATTTACAGCTTTCACGGCCTTAGTAGATGAAACCGCTTCAGAGCTAGGTAACTTTCCAATCAACATGATGATTTAACTTCAATTAAGCTTATATAGGGTTAGCCAGTAAATAAGCTGTTAGAAATAAGCTATTAGCAACTAGAAGAAATTAATCAGATAGTTGAATCCAATAACTCAATCAAATTCTGACATAGAAATGACTAATCACACTCCAAGATTACACTCGGATATTAATCACACTACCTATGGCTTCATCATCAGTGTCTATGACTTCAGCGGATGCCGCCGCTTGATTTTCAGCTTGTGACGCTTTAGTCAGAGCAGACACTGTATCGGCGGTTTGCCGAGATTCAGCACTTGAGAGGTTAGCGGCATTATTAGTTGCCGAACTCGAATTATTGGCCGATGTGGATGAGCTGGTTGGATTAGATGCTGGCGAGCTAGGTTCAGGTTTTGCTACATCGACAGTCGCTTGAGTTAATCCAGACTGAGCACTTTGTAAGCCAGAGACACCCGACTGTGTAGCAGATGGAATTTGCATAACCGCTCCTTGGCTGTTGGATAAACACTAGGTACAACTTAACTTCAGTATGACAATTTTTTTTAACGCGACAAGCCGTAGCTAATACCATTTGCGTCTAAAGGCATTCATCCATAAATATTTCTACGTTATCCTTAGCCGTTTGGCGCTGCAGTTGCTCTTCCATAACCACTTTTTAAGCCGCGTAAAATTGTTGAATTGCCTCAATATCACGCCTCGTTCACACTAGTTTTTGACGCAACAACCAAAAATGCCATTGATTTTAAGTGCTAATACTAAGCTACCACTATCGACATATGCGTTTCATAAGAATCTGACTAAACTCATTTTATAGCGGGAGGCCACTGGCACTTGTAAACCTATTGCGATAAGGATATCCACAATGACTAACGTTAGTTTTTTGAAGAAAAATCTGCTTAGCTGTTAGTCCTTTCAATGTTTACCCTTAGCCCGACGATTCAGGCTGTGCCCGTGGCGGGTTCTCACCTAAAAGTATTTATACCAAGCTTGCCTTATATCTATATTTCCCATGCCATTAATAGCGCATTAATACGCCCAGCCAATAACGACCAAGGTTGGGAATATGATATGGCCACCAGCCATCAACAAATTGATGATCTTACCTATGAGTTTATTTTGCGCCGTGGCGTTAAATGTCAAGATAGCACGCCATTTAATGCCGACGCTGTGATCAGCAATGTGAACTACTTTTTGAAGAAACCATTTTTGTTCACCAAGATTGATAAAGTCTTAAAAAGCGCTGATAAGGTGGATGATTTCACCGTGCGCTTTTATTTGAATGAAAAATACGGTCAATTTTTAAATGATGTTATTTGGCTACAATTTTATACCGATGCTTATTTACAAAAGTTTGGCTGGAATGGCAAACAAACCTGTCCGAATTTAGCGGAGGCAGGCCCCTATGGACTCGGCCCTTACGTATTAACAGAAGGGTTTGTTGAAGGTGATAGGCAAACGCCTCTGGTCGTATTAAAAGCGAATCCTAACTATTGGAATCCTGAGTACCCCAAGATTGAAACCGTGACAGTTTACACTGAACTGGACAACAAAAAAGCCTTGCAGATGGTTTTAGATAATAACGATAAACTCGATATTATGCCGATCCCATTTTCAGCCAAGGGCGATGTGCTGAACTCTCCCTTTGTGAAGCTAGTTTCTGCCCCGTCGACCAATAGCATTGCCATACATTTTAATCTAATTAATGGTAATCCTAAGTTATTGCAAAAAGAGGTACGAGTCGCCCTTAATAAAGCCATGGACCAAGAGAAATTACTCGATAAATACTACGAAGGTGAAGGGGTTACTAAGCCTACCTTGGCATCCCCCTATTTCCCTGGGGTTAAAGATGTAGTAACAGAACTTAAGCCATATTCAGAGGTGATGCCGCCTGAGAAGATTCGAGAGCAACTCACTGAAACTCTCAACGCCATTAAACTTAAGGTCTTAACTCAAGATAGATTCATGTTCTTATGGAAAGGTGTTTCTCGGGATTTACGTAAGGTAGGGGTTGAGCTCGACTTTGAAATTACCAGCAGTGAAAAAGTAATTTTTGAACAATTACTGTCGACCCGCACAGGTAACAATACCCAAACCTGGGACTTACTGGTATGGGGCGATGATGATTGGTATTACAACCATCCTTGGTCTGCATTCTTGGTATATCGCACCCATAACAATTGGAGCACCATTTTCCCCGCCCCTAAGCTTGATGGCTATATCGACGATATGTTTAAAGCGAACATTAATACCCCTGAATTTACCGATGTTTCCAAAAATATTATGCATCACGTCTACGATAACGCTTACATGCTATTCGTCCCCACGCCGAATAACGTCTTTGCTGTAAATAGGCATGTTGAATATGCGCCTTACAAGATGGCAAGCATCCCTTTATGGGAAATTGAATTGTCATCGCAGCATTGGTCAATTAAGTAATCAAGTAAAGGTTAACTAAGGGAGATATGCCGTGAAAAACTTATCATTACGAACCAAGTTATTGCTTATCTTCTTGCTTATCGGCTTAGCGCCCTTAGGGATCATTGCTACCTTGGCATTGCAAAACTCTACCGCATCACTGACCACCCAAGCTTTTGCTCAACTGCTTAGCATGCGAGAAGTGAAGAAGAATCAGATAGATTCTTACTTTGACCGCGTCGTCAATGACATAACATTACTGGCTGGCAGTGAAGATGTACGCAAAATTAATCGCTTGCTAACCTTGTAAGCCATTGATGAAGAAATAGGCCCATAAGATAACTTCAATATAGATACTTATGAGTACCAAGAGATTTGGCAAGAAAATGGAGCTAACTTACTAAATTACGTCATTATTTTTGGTTATGCCGATGTCTATATTATCAGTAAGGATGTTGGCCATGTGAACTACTGTGCTAAATCAGCAAGTGATCTCGGTATTAACCTCTCACTTGAAAGCAACAAAACCAATCCGTTAAGCACTCTTTGGCGTAAAGTGATTGAAAAAGATAGCATGCAATTTCAAGATTTTATGCCATATAGCCCGTTAGATAATCGCCCAGTGGCTTTTATGGGGGCGCCCGTTAAAAACTTAGAGGGCACGATTCAGGCCATAGTCGTGATTCAAATATCCATTGATGCCATTAACAATATTATGCTGCAACGCAATGGCATGGGCGCCACAGGTGAAACTTACTTGGTTGGCCCCGACTTCTTAATGCGTTCAGACTCATTTCCAGATCCAGAGCGGCGCAGTGTCATCAATTCATTCGCTAATCCAACAACGGGTAGTGTTAACACGGTAGCAAGTAACGTTGGGTTACAAAAGCAAACCGACTCTAAGGTAATCTTTGACTACAACAATAACAAAGTATTGTCTGCTTATACCTGGGTTCAGGTCGGCGATTTAGTATGGGCATTAGTGGCAGAAATTGACGCTGCTGAATTTGCCCCAGTCTCGAGACTAAGTAACATTGTATGGTTAACCTTAGGATTATCGACCACTATCATTTAACTGCTCGCGTTGAGCTTTTCCCTGTCATTGACTCGACCCGTGATCCGATTGTCAAACTCACTCCAACAAGTGGCGGACGATGGTAATTACTCAATACGTATACCAGTGGACAGTAAAGATGAAATTGGTCAATGTGCGTCAGCATTTAACCGCTTAATCTCATCCAGTGAAACTGCTGTCACTGAAATTACTAAAGTGATGGAGAAACTGGCTAAAGGTGACTTTAGTCATCGCATTGAAGCTGATAAGGGTTGATTAGAAACAGTCATAGCAAAGTTGCCAGCGGCACCGCCTTGGTCACAGAAACAGGCAGCACCTTAAAAGAGATAGTTTTAATGGTCGAACAAGTGCGCGAGAAAATGAGTGACATCAGCATAGCGGCGCAGCAGCAAAGCATAGGCATTGAACAAGTGAATGCCTCCATTTGCCGCATGGATGATATGACCCAACAAAACGCCGCGCTAGTGCAACAAGGAACCACTGCCAGTGAGACCTTACTGTCTCAGGCGGAAGATTTGACACAAATGGTCGAGTTGTTCCTACTCAATGAACACACGGAACCGAACAGAAGCCGTCGATAACTAGGGGGAATGTGAGCGCTCATTCTGGTTAACCCGAGGATTGTCAGCGACTATTGTCGTGAGCGGCAATCGAACAAAAATGAATATAAAAACGTGATTATGCATATTTAAAAGTATAACCCCCGATATTTTTGAGACCATTATGCAATACGATGAATATTTATGATAAAACAAACCGATGACTAAAAAGATGAGATTTACAATAACTTGACTACACTATTCTTAAGTCATAAGCACGAATGTAGCTGTGTCAAGATGTCATAAATTAGATATTCATTGAATACGCGAGATGCAGTGATGCAGTGATGCAGTGATGCAGTGAGACCCGAGGTTAACATCGACTTAATAGCAACCAGTAATTAAGCCACTTTCTACTCACACCAACTAACTAAAAATAATTGAGTCCCATGTCACTGTGCGATTGATAACTAAGTGACATCCCAAGCCAAAGGAGTGGCAGATTGAATATATCCTTACGCACTAAGTTGTTGATCCTGCTACTCGTCATCGGCTTAGTTCCTCTTGGTATCACGGCTTTTCTGTCATTACAGAACTCAACCAACGCCTTAACCGCACAAGTGTTTGCGCAATTGGTCAGTATGCGTGAAATCAAAAAGCAGCAAGTGGGTGACTATGTTGAGCGTGCCATGAGTGATATTCAGCTGCTGGCGGGGAGTGAAGATGTTCATAACATCAATAAGCAGCTTAAGCTTTATGGCGCCGAGCAAGCCATTAAGGCGAATGAACCATTTGCCATCGATAGCGCTGAATATCAGGACCTGTAGCAACAGCACGGCAGCAATCCGCTTCGTCTGATTTGGCAACAAGTGATGAAAACAGGTAGCGTCACTTTTCAAGACTTTAGGCCCTATAGTATCAACAATAATCAACCTGCGGCCTTTCTCGGGGCACCCGTCACAAATGCAGATGGCAGCATTCAAGCTGTCGTTGTCATCCAAATTTCCTTGCCAGCCATTAATCAGATTATGCGCCAATGCAATGGCATGGGTACTAGCGGTGAAACTTATTTAGTCGGGCCAGATTACTTAATGCGATCTGACTCTTTGCTGGAGCCCCAAAAGCGTAGCGTCATCGCCTCCTTTGCCAATCCCCAAACCGCCTCAGTAAAAACTGAGGCCTCTATTGCCACATTGCAACAGCAAACGGACACTAAGCTCATTCACGATTACACCGGAACTGAAGTTCTTACCGCGTATACTTGGGTGCAAGTGGGCGATGTCGTATGGGCATTGATTGCTGAAATCAATGCCGAAGAAGCGTTTGCGGCTGTCAATCGCTTAAGTCAGTTAGTGTGGCTGATTTTTGGCTGCTCTACTCTCGTTATCATATTGATAGCCTCGACCGTCACCCGCGCAGTGACTCAACCTGTCATGCGTTTATCTAACGCCCTTAAAAAGGTCGCCTCGGAAGGCAACTATGCCGTGCGTCTTGATGTCACCAGTCAAGATGAAATCGGCCAATGCGCTAAAGACTTTAACCTGTTAATTGCCACCAGTGAAACGGCGGTCTCTGAGATATCGCAAGTGATGGCAAAACTCGCCCAAGGCGAATTTAACCATAGAATTGAGGCTGACTTTAAAGGCGATTTACTCTTAATCAAACAAGCCACCAATAAGTCACTGGATAATATTCAGCACAATGAGCAAGAATGCAGGTTAATGGCGGCGGAGGCTAAAATCGTCAGTGAAGAGAATGCGCGGGTAAGGCAAGCTTTAGATAACGTATCGACTAACACCATCATTACCGATAACGAATACAAGATTATTTATGTCAATCGCGCGGCGGCGAAAGTGATTAAAGAGGCTGCAGCAGGGCTCCAAAACCCTCACTTTAATCCCAACGCGATTATCGGTTGCTCTATGGATATCTTTCATCAAGATCCACAGCATCAGCGCAGAGTGCTCAATGGTCTGTCTGGTAATCACTATTTTGAGTTTACCATGAGTAATAAATATTTTGGCCTCAACGTGAACCCTATTATTGACGATGAAGGTGATCGCCTCGGAATAGTCGGCGAGCTGACCGATAGAACCGCCGAAATTGCCATAGAAAAAGAGATAGGTGATGTCATGGAAGCCGCGGCTAAAGGGGATTTCTCCCGCCGGTTAACCTTAGAGAGTAAACAAGGGGTTTTCCTCAATTTATCCAATGGCTTGAACCAACTGACCATGACAGTTGAAGATGCATTAGCCGATATTCAGCGCATTCTGGCAGCCATGGCGGGTGGCGACCTCTCGGTCAGAGTCACCCAAGATTATCAAGGACGGCTTAAAAATCTGAAAGATGATGCTAATCGCACCATAGATAAGCTCACGCAAGTCATTAAACAAATTAGAACGTCAGCACAAACTATCTCTTATTCAACCAATGAAATCGCCACCGGCAATCGCGATTTAAGTCGCCGCACCGAAGCCCAAGCGCGTTCATTAAAAACAACCGCGGCCAGCATGGGAAAAATCACCACCACGGTCAAATTTAGCGCCGATAATGCCATGGTCGCCAATAGCTTTAGTTTAGAAGCCAGCACTAAAGCGCAATCTGGTGGTGAAGTGGTGACTCGCAGCATTACTGCCATGAACTCAATCACAGAGGCCAGTGATAACATTGCCGACATCATTAGCGTGATTGATGAAATCACCTTCCAAACCAATTTATGAGCCTTAAATGCGGCCGTAGAAGCCGCCAGAGCCGGCGAATAAGGGCGCGGCTTTGCGGTTGTCGCCGGTGAAGTAAGAAACCTAGCTCAGCGCTCTGCCAGCGCTGCTAAAGAAATTAAGCTGTTAATTCGTAATAGTAATGACAAGGTGATCACTGGCGCGCAATTAGTCGGTGAAACGGGCAGCACCTTACAAGAGATTGTTGAAACTGTGTCCCTGGTGCAAGAAAGCATGAATGAAATTAGCGTCGGCGCGCAGCAGCAAAGCGTAGACATAGAGCAAGTTAATAACGCGATTGCCAAAATGGATGAGATGACGCAGCAAAACGCTGGGCTGGTGGCGCAAGCTGCCATCGCCAGTGAAACCTTGCTCACTCAAGCCAAAGACATGACTAAATTGCTGGAATTCTTCTTACTTAATAATCAAAAGATGCGCGGTTAATTAGGACATTAAGCACTAAACAATAAAGCCCCTAATCTAGGGGCTTTATTGTTTAGGTTATTTCCGCGAGTATGTTGCATAAAAGCCATACACTCAGCGCGTTTACAGGGTTAATTAAGCATTTAGTGACACATAGTAACCATTAACGGTTAAATGCAACCCAAGCGTTAATCTTGTGCATTAATTATTAGTCACACTGCCCTTGTTACTCTCAGGCTTATCGCCACCGGCGACTGTCGCAATGGCATCACTTTTATCTGTAGTTGTCGCGCTATTGTCTATATCAGGAGTATTGTCCGCAGGGATATTTGCATCAGCACGCGCAGCATCAAGATTAGTCGCTTCGGCTTGAGCGGCTTGCTTGGCTACGGTGCGCTTTAACAATTGTGAATAGATAGGTTGGCCACCTAGGAACTGCGCCATCATAGTCGCGCCAAGGCAAGTAATGATGAGAGGTAGAATCAAATCATAATTTTCGGTCAGTTCAATCACCAACAAAATACCTGTAATGGGCGCGCGCACTGTAGCTGCAAATAAGGCGCCCATGCCCGCAATCGCAAACATGCCAGCTTCCAGCGCTAAGGATGGAAACCAATGTTGGCACAATAAGCCAAACAAGGTACCAAGTAAGGTACCAAGGGCTAACATAGGCGCAAATACGCCGCCTGGCGCGCCTGAGCTAAAACACATTAAGGTAGTCACTAATCGTATGGCAAATAATGCCATTAACGCCCCTAAGGCATAATTGCCATGGGCAGCAGCAGGAATGAGATCTACGCCTTCACCGGTAATATCTGGGACTAATAACAGCATTAAACCAAAGAAGGCACCCAGGCTTGCCCCTAAAATAAGAAAGCGCCGCTGCTCATGTTTATGCCAGCGCTCAAAACTATCCATAATCGATACCACTAGATAGTTAAACAGCACGCCAAAAGCACCAAAGACTAATCCCAATAGCAAAAATAACACTAAGGATAATAAGGGCGGCGCATCGTACGTCGGCAAGCTAATCATGGCCTCTTGCCCTTGCAGACTGCGATACACTATGGTCGCCATTACCGCTGAGATCATGACAGCTTTAACTGATACCAAGTTATATCTAAACTGTGGCCGCATTTCTTCAATCACAAACATAATGCCCGCTAACGGCGCATTAAAGGCCGCCGCCAAGCCACCCGCCGCGCCTGAGGCCACCAAGGTGTGACGCCCTTCATCATCTTTGAGCCGAAAAATATCGTAGAACATGCGGCCAACCGCACCGCCCATTTGTACCGAAGGGCCTTCACGGCCAAGCACTAAGCCCGCACTAATAGTCCCTATGCCACCAAAAAATTTCACAGGGATAACCCGCCACCAGCGCACTGGCCGCATGTTATCGAGCGCGCCTTCAATTTCCGGAATGCCTGAGCCAGAGGCTTCTGGTGCAAAGCGATGCACTAACCAAAATCCAAACATACTTAACAGTGCACTGGAGACTAATACCGCCACACCGATAGTGACATCGGAAATCACACCGGTTTGCTGTGAAAGAATTTCACGGCGAAAATCAGCAATCCAATCAATACAGATATCAAATAAGGTCGATAACAAGCCAGCGCCAATACCGACGAGAGCTGATAGCAACAAGATGATGATGGGGCTTTTATGACTGGCGATAAATCGCCGAACAACTCGGGTCGGTTGCTGTCTTAATTTGATATTTGGTTCCAATTGAGTGGCCTTGTTGCACGGGTTGGCAATGGTACAACTATAGCATTGGCGCCCGGCCTCGCTTGATTAAAAACGCTTAATTTATAATGTGATGGCACAGCTAAACTCATGAGGCACTCCCTCCGTTTTGCCTTCGCTACTACCGCGCTAAAGCGATGTTACATCACAGCTAAGTCGCTGCTAAACCTAAAGTAACTCAAGGCCAATACGCGCAAAACCTGTGCAAGCTAAGTGGCCTCAGGTACACTCTTTCAATCAGCTTCAACGGATGAAGAGTACATGAGTCAACCGACCCTACGCAGTATTTTTAAGCCCAACGCTATTGCCATTATTGGGGCATCAAATCGCACCCAAAGCGCAGGCTATTTAGTGATTAAGAATTTATTGGCCAATAACTTTCATGGCCCTGTGATGCCAGTCACCCCAAATGCCACCGCAGTACACGGCATTCTGGCTTATCCCAATATCACGGATTTACCTATCATTCCTGATCTCGCCATAGTTTGCACCCGTGGTAGCCGCGTATTTCAACTGATTCAAACCTTAGCGCAAATAGGCTGTAAGGCGGCCATTATCATGGCAAGCGACATAGGCCATGAGAGTTATGACCACAGCGGCAAGCCTAGTGATAACGAAGATAACGGCGATAACACCAATCAAACCAATGCCTCTATCGCCGATATTGTGAATGTTGCTAAACGCTACAACATGCGAATTTTAGGCCCCAATAGCTTAGGGATTATTTTGCCCTACATAGGTCTTAATGCCAGCGTTGCCCACGCGCAGGCCAATAAAGGCAACATAGCTTTTGTGTCGCAATCATCCGCCATAGGTACCACAGTTTTAGACTGGGCTAATCATAAGAACATCGGCTTTAGTGCGTTTATCTCATTAGGGGATACGTGTGATATTGATGTAGGCGAATTACTGGATTACTTAGCCCGCGATTCCGCTACCCATGCTGTGATGCTGTATATAGATTCAGTCAAAAATAAACAGCGCTTTATCTCCGCCGCCAGAGCCTGCGCCAAACACAAGCCTATCTTAGTGATTAAATCAGGGCGCAGCGTTGAAGGCGCAGCCGCCGCAAGACGCCACACCGGCGGACAAATTGGTTATGACATTGTCTATGACGCCGTGTTTCGCCGCGCCGGTATGCTAAGGGTGATGGACTTACCTGAATTATTTGCCGCCGTTGAAAGCTTAATTCACCCAAATAGATTGCGCGGCGAGCGTTTAGCCATTATCAGTAACGGCGGCGGCCCTGCGATTTTGGCGCTCGATAGCTTAATTTTACGCGGCGGTAAGCCCGCGGAATTAAGTGATGAATGCATCAATCAACTGAATGCGATTTTACCGGCAAATTGGTCGCGCCATAATCCCATCGATATTGGCGGCGATGCCGATGCCAAGCGCTATATCAATACCCTAAGGGTAATGCTTGATTTACAACTGGCCGATGCCATTTTGCTCCTGCACTCGCCTTCGGCCTTAAACCAAAGCACTGAGATAGCCAATGCGGTGGTGAGCTTGCTGGCAAGCCACCCCAATAGCCATAAAGTCAGTATTTTAACTAATTGGTCAGGGGAAGATGCCGCCTTTCAAGCCCGTAAAATTTTCACTAAAGCAGGCATTCCCACCTATCGCACCCCAGAAGGCGCGGTTGGTTCATTAATGCATTTGGTGGAATTTAGGCGTAACCAAAAGTTGCTGCAAGAAGTGCCGCAATCCATTCCTGAAAACATTCCAACCCGCATTCAAGATGCCAGAGATATCATCACAGCCGCGCAGCAAGCAGGAAAACTCAACCTAGAAACCCATGATGCCACGGGCATATTAGCGGCCTACGGTATAGATACCATTACTACCTTAGCGGCCAGTGATATCGACATGGCCTGCCAACATGCGCAAACCATTGGTTTTCCGGTAGCCTTAAAAATTCAATCGCCGCAAATCATGTATAAATCTGATGTGCAAGGCGTCATGCTAAACCTTAATTCCAGCGATGAAGTGCGCCAAGCGGCAGACGCTATGCGTGCGCGGGTAAAAGCCACAGACAGTAATGCCAATATTGATGGGCTATTAGTGCAAAAAATGGCGCTCACCGCAGGCGCGCAAGAACTGCGTTTAGCTGTGATTACCGACCCCATTTTTGGCCCTGCCATTTGCCTTGGTGAAGGTGGGTCAGAATGGTCACCCACCCGCGATGCCACTGTCGCTTTGCCGCCACTGAATATGGCGTTAGCGAGATACATGGTCATTCAGGCATTAAAGACTAATAAGCTGCGCGATAGGCACTTACCGCTCGGATTAGATAGGCAAGCATTATGTGTATTGCTCACTAAAATCTCGCATTTAATCATTGATTGCCCGCAAATAGAATCCCTTGATCTCAATCCCGTGTTAGCGGCTGGCAAACAGATCACCGCCTTAGATGTGTTAATTAAGCTCTATCCACAAGCAAACACCCCAATAGAGCCCTTAGCCATTCAGCCATATCCAAAAGAATTAGAGCAATGGCACGCCTTAAAAAATGGCCGCCGCGTGATGTTACGGCCGATATTGCCAGAAGATGAGCCTAAGCATTTAATCTTTGATAATTCCTTGTCGGCAGAAGATAGGTATAAGCGCTATTTTGGCGTGCGTGCCGCCATGACCCATGAAGAAATGGCCGTATTAACCCAAATTGATTACGCCCGCGAAATGGCCTTTATCGCCATAGATACCGATGAGCATGGGGAGGAAATTACCTTAGGCGCAGTGCGAGCCTCCATCGACCCTGATAATACCGATGCCGAATTTGCCATGGCAGTGCGCAGTGATTATCAAGGCTTAGGCATAGGCCGCTTATTGCTAGAAAAGTTAATTGTGTTTTTCACCAATAAGCAAACCAAGAGTATCAGCGGCTATACCATGATAGAAAATCGCAACATGGCTAACCTCGCCAAAAGTTTAGGCTTTAGCGTGACCTTTGATTTAGAAGACAGGCTCATTCATATGCATAAGCCACTGAGTGATTAGTGGCTTATATTGTTGTGTGAATTGCCTTGAACTGTGTCGAGTAGCTAGAGACTCTATAACTCCAGCTACCCGAATATATGTTCAAAATTACTTAAGCGTCGGGGCCTATTTGATACAATCGAACACATTGATTTGTTGGATCTTTGCTTAAATATTAAACATTCTCTTATACCTTTGTTGAAGAGCTATTTCTCCCCCCTCCATAATTTCGCACACATTTTTCCTAACATTTACTTCTTGCAATGCGCCAGATGCGGCTGAATTTATTTGACCTGGTAAGGCCTGAGACTTGTAGACACCAGAACGGTTAGCAGAGGCAGTCCGCGGTCACTGGGAGATAGAAAACCGACTCCACTGGGTTCTCGATGTGACCATGAATGAGGATGCGTGCCAAATTTATCGTGGTCATGCAGAGGAGATTCTCGCTGGCGTGCGTCATATGGCGCTCAATATGCTTCGGTTAGAGAGCAGCAAAAAGGCAAGTATTAGACGTAAGCAGAAGATGGCATCGATGAATGTTGCTTATTTAGAGCAAGTTATACTGGCTGGAATCACAGGACTGACTGAAATGTGCACATACGTAATCTCGCCCTGAATGGCCACCTGGTCCACAATTTGGGAAGGATGGGATGATCTTCAGGCTCAGGTGAAGGGTTATCGCTTAGCCAAAGCCCTATTTGAAGCCGGAGAAACGCTATGAGATCTGATCAAGAGACTGGGTATTAAGTGCTGGATTCAGTGGTATGGCTAATTAATGAACACTCATGCGGTTGCTCTGACGGATACTTATAAAATGTGATCGTCAAATCGACCATTGTAATTGTTTAGAAAATTCGCGTTCTAGCTCCATTAGCATTGGCTATCAATTAACAACAGCCAGCGCTAATAACGATTAATTATTTATATTTATATTTATTTTTATTTTTATTTTTATCTTGATGATTTATTAATATTTTGAATGCCACAGGCATAATGATAGGTAACAATAAAAATAATAGCACCCAAAACAGTTTTTTTATGTGTGACAAACTTGATGTAAAAATAAATTTCATTGGAAACAAAATTATGATTGCAAATATCAATACTTGGCCAATTAATGTCGCAGTAGTGTCCATTATAAGTAACCCCTCTTACACGTTAACCGCAACTATAAACATACACAACACGCTCACTTCCATCTTTAACTGTGAGCGTTATTTTAACCACTGAGCAACTTGTTGCTCCAGATGACCTCAAGCCGCCCACAAATGATGCAAACTTATTGGCCGTATTAAGTCCACCAAATACTACCTTTTTAACATTATTAGCTTCATTCATATCATCAGGCAATTTAACTAAGTCACCATCTTCATCTACGATATACGCTGAATCTTGAACATATACCAAAACTGCATTACCGCTAAACAGATCTCCTAACGTCAAGGGCGCCTCAACCAACGCTGACAACTCCTCGGGCTTTTGCTGAAAATTGGCTAACGCGACAGACACTCGGCCATGATTCGACTGTCGCTGCTTCGGCATCCATGCCTCGCTACGCCATTTTCAGCAACACCCTCGGCAGCGTTGGACGGGGACTTTGTGCAACCTGCAATTCCAGCGCACTTCTTAAGCCTGTCCTATCTTTCTCTCAATTAGGATCACTTATTTAGAGCAATACTACATTGAAACATATATTTTTTATGTCTAGGTATATCTATCCGCAGGTTACGTATGCAGTAACAACGTAACATTCATCAGTTCCGCTCCCAATAGGGCAATCAACAGGTTTACTTGATTGAGTTACAATACAAAAATCACCAGTTTGTGCCTTAATTCTGTGCAGTGCACCAATGGTAGATGTATACTTCGAAGCACCTTGAATGCTTATTGTTTTTGGATTTTTGTCTATGCTAGTTAAAAGTTTTGCGTCGTGATTTTCTGTATTATAGTCATATAACTTTATAGTGTTTGTCTCTGTATCTAAGTAGGCGATGACAATAGTGGGTCCTTCATCGAAAACACCCTCTAATAAGGCTGATATTCCAAAGAATGTTGATGTTAAATTCGCGACTGTTCCGAGCGCGTCTATTGCTTTGTCTGCTTTGGAATCCCATTGTGGCTTATTCAATTCTGTTATAAATATAGGTCTTGAGGAATTACCATACTGGTCTTTAAACATTCCTTTTATAAGTGAGTTGGAAAATTTCTCAATGCTATCTCTGACAACTAGGACATGTGTTGAGGTCCCTGCATTTGGTATATTCTTGCCAGTGTAATTTATAGAGCTTATAGAGAAACGTTTTACAGATGAAAGAAAATCATTTTTTAAAATGAATTGAACATTATAAGAATACTCAACATTATCACCAGCATAAACTGTCTTTGATCCATATTTATAATATTGGCTACATTTGCGATTATGTTCGTATGCATCAAACTTGCTTTCACAAAATTCACGCTCGGAGTCCAAAATTCCATCTTCAGGAGTAGGTGGGAAAAGAGAGGCGTTGGAGTTAAAGCAAATAGCACTTAATAAAACTAAAAAAAATACTTTTTTCATAATGTCATCCAATTAATATTTAAATTTTATTATATCGACCTACGCTATAATGTGTCCGACACAAATACTACAATGCTGTTAACTTTACCGCAACACCGTTAGCTTTACTGCAACACCTCAACTTGCTCAGGGCGGGATCGCACTTTGTTAACTAAGGAAACTGCGATTAAGTAGCCTCCACCTTCCGAGTTCATGCCCAAGAGCAATTTTTCGACGTGCTGGTGATCAATTCTCCAAATTTCAGCCAAAAAATCAGCTTTATGCTGCTGATTTAGAACTCTTTTCAGGCCAATTCCCAAATTTTAGGTAGATCTCGCCTGTGCTCGTATCATTTGGTCGACACGCACAAGGTTAGCCAGAGTGAATAACATCGCCAATTGACTGTCGTTTTTAGCGAGTCCCTTGTACCTAGCTTTAACAAAGCTGAACTGACACTTGATGATCCGAAATGGATGTTAAACCTTGGCTCTGATACTGGCTTTCAGTAACCGTCCAGCGGACCACACCTCGCATCGTTAATCTGATTATTTGAAAATATCTGTTCATTGATAAATTTGGAGCAGGTGATGACAACTCACAAAACAAGTCAGCAGTGGCGACAGTTACTTTTATAACGCAATACTTTTAGTGGCACTAATATCGAATTTTGCTAGCAACATAATGTCTCGATTACCACCTATTATAAACAGCGCGCTTTACTGGGTAAGCAACAGTACCAGCCAAGCGTGCCAGAGCAAACGTCTATCGCCACTCAATCACGCTTTATACAACTAAAACAAACCACGACTGAAGTCTGCGCGCAAACTCATCAACATCCTGTGCTGTTTGATACGCGAACCGGCCAACTCACTCTTCCAGCTGATTTAGCAACAATGGATATCGTTACCATCATTAAGGGGCTAATGGCATGAAGATGTTTGTTGATGTGCCTTCCGTCTATTTATGTGCAGATGCTGTCGATTTTCGTAAATCAATTAACGGTTTGGCGGCTTTAGTCGAAGCAGAGCTAGAGCCGCCAGTCCTTAATGGTGCACTATTTGTGTTTTGCAATAACGGCCGCGACAAACTCAAATGACTTTATTGGGATAACACCGACTTTGCGCTGTGGTATAAGCGATTAGACAAGCATAAGTTCAAATGGCTCAAACTCATGTCACCTACCATGACATTAACCGAGCAGCAATTACATGGGTTATTAGGGGGTTATGATGTCATTGGCCGCAGCACAATTGATGTGACGGGTAAGCAATTACTTTAATTTGCACGATCGATTGATGATCATCAAATCAAGGTCAATTAGCACTACAAAGCCTTTCGTTATGCCTTAACATAGGCGTCATGAAAAATGAACTCGCCCTTAAACAGCGTATTGCTGAGCTTGAAAAGCTGTGGGCACTGAAGGATGCACAAATCGCAGCCTTGGAAGAGCGCTGCCGCTTAGCTCAACAAAAACAATTCGGCAAAAGTGCTGAAGGCTTTGTTGGGCAAGGCGAGTTATTTAATGAAGTAGAAGAGATTGTTGAAGCCATTGAGGCTTAGCAACAAACCATTAGCTATACCCGCCAAAAGCCACTGCCAAAAGACTTACCCCGTGAGCAAGTTATCCACGATATCGAAGATAAATTGTGTGATTGCTGTGGCAGTGAGTTACATAAAATGGGCGAGGATAAATCAGAAAAGCTTGAGTTTATTCCAGCGCAAATCAAAGTGATTGAGCACATTATGCCTAAATACGCTTGCCGTCACTGTGATAAATCCTCCACTCAAACGCCGATTAAACAAGCTTCAATGCCAGCGATGCCAATCAATAAAGGCATGGCGACAAGCAGTTTACTCAGTCAGCTTATCACCAGTAAATACCAATTCGGGTTACCGCTTTATCGCCAGGAAGCGATGTTTAAGCAATATGGCATTGAGCTCAGTCGCCAGACAATGAGCAGCTGGATAGACAAATCAGCCACACTCTTCGCATCATTAGTTGAACGGCTTAAAACAGCGTTGTTAAAACAGCCCACGTTGTTTGCTGATGAAACGCCATTAAAAGTGGTGAAATCCGATAAAGTAAACAGCTACATATGGGTCTATTGCTCAGGTCGAGATTCACCAGCCCCGAATAATTCTATCCCTAATATTCTGCTTTACGACTTCCATAATAGTCGTGCAGCCGCCTGCGTGGTCAATTACCTTGATGGATATCAAGGCTACTTGCACGTAGATGGTTATCAAGCTTATGAAAAAACACAGGCAACCTTAGTGGGATGCTGGGCTCATGCTAGGCGAAAATTTATTGAAGCAAAAAAGCTGCAAGGCAAAAACAAAACCGGCAAAGCGGATGTGATATTGAGTTTTATCCAGAAATTGTACGATGTAGAGTCACGCATCAAAGATAAAAGTACTGATGAAAAGTACATTGCCAGACAAGAGGCTAGCCTGCCTATTTTTAGCAAGCTAAAAGCATGGCTTGAGCAAAACCAGCCAAATTTAGTGGGTAATACCAAACTGATAGAGGCAGCTAATCAATGGCACAAACTCATTCGTTATGCTGATGATGGCAGATTGAGTATTGATAATAATCGTGCTGAGCGAGCAGTAAAACCGTTTGTGATTGGCCGAAAAAATTGGTTATTCCGTCAGACAGCTAATGGGGCTAATGCCAGCGCCACGCTTTACAGCATTGTCGAAACCGCAAAAGTCCATGGCTTAATGCCATTTGATTACATCATGACTTGTCTTAATGAACTGTGCCAACCAGCACCGGATATCGATAGCCTGTTACCTTGGAATTTTAAAAGATAGGTGTAGTTGCCCAGAAGCTTACGTTTTTCATATCGATAATCCTCATTCACTGGAAAACAATCACGAGCGGTAGCTGACCTTGATTTGGTCGAAATTACGTTAGATAAAATGCCCAAACCTTTTGATGTCATTATGGCGTGGCACCCAAGAAGCAACGATGACCCACTCCAACAGTGGGTCATCGCTAAATTACAAGAGTGTGGTTGATTGCTGCTGACAGCGTGAATGAGTATCAGCGACTCACTTTCTTGGCTTTCATTTCGCCTCTTACGCAATTGCGACCGGAATGCTTGGCTTGATAGAGGGCTTGATCGGCGCGGGCAAAACAGGCGTCGTTATCATCGCTAATATCAGCTTGAGATACGCCGATAGACACAGTCACATGTCCGATAGATTCCCTATCTTTACCGACACTTAAGGCTTTGGCGCTGATACGTTGACACAAACTTTCAGCCACAATTAACGCCGATTTATAATCGGTATTGGCCAAGATAACCGCAAACTCTTCACCGCCAAAGCGGCTAACAAAATCTTCGCCCCTAACGGCTGACTTAAGCATTTTTGCAATATAAGACAACACCTTATCGCCCACTTGATGACCATAACTGTCGTTGATTTTCTTAAAAAAATCCACATCTATGACTAGCATAGAGAAATTAACGCCATGCTTTTTATGATTATTTAGGCACATAGCCATATGGCTTTCAAGGGCACGGCGATTATGTAAGGAGGTTAATGCATCGGTGAGGCTCGCTTGTTCTAAGTGGCTCATTTCTGATTTGAGTGACGACACTTCCTCACGCATCTCAGTCAAATTGGCCTGCAAAGTAGCATTGGCAGTCACGACTTCATTGACATGGCCTAACAGCTCAGTGACCATGTCATTGACTGACTCAACTGAGGCGGCCGCTTGCATTTTTTCGCTGTATTTAGTCAGCACCTGACCGAAATGACGATTGCCCGAATAGGCCTTAGTGATGGACTGCATCAAGGCCGTGAGGATTTGCTCGGTGACTTCATGGGTTTTGACTAAAGCGTCGGTAGGATGTTCTTCAATAAACTGCTGAAACAGTCTGTTATTAATCTCTTCGGTAAAAGTGAGGTCATTATTGACATAATGATTCACCGCAGTAATTAGCTCGCGGTTTTTACCAGAAAAATATTCATACCAAACCGCATAATTTCTTGGGGTAATTGGAATGCTGAGGCTGGTCATTTGCGGTATCACCTGTCGCAACAGTGTGGTCGCATTATCATTATTATTGGCAATAGCATTCAGTGGCATGTTCAAGTCCTGTTGATCAATTCATCCCTGCTAGGCAAGCATGACCCCATGCTTGCCTTAGTTAAATCTTAGTTGTTACTGCCGACATACCGCAAGCATATCTTGTGCGGGTTGATAGACCTCACTGCTGATATTAAATAACCCTAACAGAGTATCAAACAGATTGTCATGAGAAAAATGACCTGTTTTAGCTTGCTCTTCTATACAGGCTAACGATAAATGATTCTGCTGCAAAAATGCCTTGGAAAACCAAGTTAGCAAGGGAATATGGGTTTGCTCTTTAGGCGCCACCGCATAAGGGGTGCCATGTAAATATAAGCCCATTTTTCCAAGGGATTCACCGTGATCAGATAAGTACAGCATGGCGGTGTCGTAACCTTTAACGGTTTCAAGCCGTTTGATCACTTCACTTAAAATGTAATCGGTATACACCAAGGTATTATCATAGGTATTGACCAAGGCTTCATGCTCACAATTCTGAATATCACTGCGCTGGCAGTCTGGGGTGAAATGGCGCTGCGCCTCAGGGTAGCGCTGATAATAGGTTGGCCCGTGGCTACCCATGATATGTAAAACTATCAAAGTATTATTATCTGTGAGTTCAGTTAAGGCGTTATCGAGGGCAATGACTAACACTTGATCAAGACAACTGGTGCCATTACATAAGGCAGGATCGCTATCCAGCGTAATAGTCACACGCTTAACTCGGCTACATACGCCCTTGCAACCACTGTCGTTATCCATCCACAGCACATTGACGCCAGCATGCTCTAATACATCAATCACATTGTCCTGGGCTTTGGCTTTACGGGCGTTGTATTGCTCGCGGTTAAAGCGCGAGAACATGCAAGGTAAAGATACCGCCGTTGCTGTGCCGCAAGAGCTGACATCGGCAAACACTTGTAATGGGTATTTGGCGGTATATGGGTTAGTGTTTTTGCTGTAACCGTAATAGGCAGAGTTTTGCGCTCTGGCAGTTTCGCCGACCACCAGCACCATTAAATTCGGCGTCGCTTTAGTCGAAGTTACTTTGGCATCGACACCGAGTTGGGTGTAAGGCAAAGGCGTTTCGATATAAGTACGATTGATATACTTAGCGAGTGAGCCAATAAAGTAAGTTGGTACCACTAAACGCTTAATTTCATCGTTATTGCGACCAAAGGCCAGGTAACTTTTCATAAAGCACGCCGCAATTAAGCCAATAATCACCAGCAAACTCAGCATAAATATTGCTCTGTGCTTGACCGCAGTTTTAATGGGTTGAACAGTAAATTTAAGCTTCCAAATTAGATAGGCAGGTAACACTCCCGATAACGCAAAAGCTAACAAAGATGCCAGATTAAAGTACATAGATGCTTCAGCAGGATTGGTCTGAAAAATGTTTTCCATCATGCCGTAATCAAACACTACCCCTAATTTCCAGCCAGCAAAAAAGACGATGGAGGATAATAAGGTTAACGGAATAAAGATGATTTTAAGTAAAGGTCTAGGACTCACTAGGCTAAAAATAAAGGCGAGCACCGCCCATAAAAAAATAGGTAAAGACACTACAAAGAGCAGGCTAAATTGGCCTTGTTTTTCTAAGCCGTGTTGGACAAATATCCACAATGGCAGATTAAATACGGCGACATAATATAAGGCAAGAATCACCAAAAAACGTACTGGGGTTATTGTTGTTATTTTCGACAAGAGTCACTCCAAGACCAAACTTTAAATGTTAATAATTTGAAACAGTTGAAATCTAGCGCAATTGACTAGGCTAATCAATGAAATCTGGTTAGATATTAATCTTGTAAAACAAGTTTAATATCAAGCTATGCTATTGATAATCTTCAAGGTCAACATGCGTACAATTGAGTTGTAAAGCTATCTTAGGCATCACACTGTCTCTATTTGAAACTTCTCTTTATCCAGCGGCAAAAATCCGTAAAATGCAGTCCTTACCCTTGTTAGCCATAACAAGCCAACTGCCTTGTTACACCTATTTTCGGAAATTTAATCTATGGATCTTGCAATTGTGTTAGTCGAACCAGCGAGGGCTGGCAATATTGGTGCCGCGGCTCGTGCGATAAAAACCATGGGATTCTCACGATTAATCATTATCAATTCTGAGCAGCATTTAGCTCCCGAAGCTCAGTGGTTAGCCCATGGCGCTCAAGACATACTCGAAAGTATTGAAGTAGCCCCAAGTTTAGAATCCATTCGTGCTGAATTTGATTTATTAATAGCAACAACTGCAAGAGAGCGCGGCCAAAGCCGAACCTATTTAACCCCAGAGCAATTGGCCAGCGAGCTTGAGCTATTTCCTACCGCCTCGGCCGCTTTAGTTTTTGGCCGCGAATCATCGGGCTTAACCAATCAAGAGTTGCAATTGTGTGATCGCTTCTCCTACGTACCGCTTGCCAATGATTATCCATCACTTAATTTAGCCCAAGCGGTAATGGTCTATAGCTACGCCCTATCACAAGTTAACCGCATGATAGGATTGCAAAGTGTTGAAGCCTCACAAGGCTCACTGCAAGCTTTAAAGCAGAAAGGTGAATTGTTACTGGATAAGCTAACCGTGACTGAGCAAGATAAATTGCATCCGTGGTTACTTGATCATCTCAGCAGTTTAGGTCAGCGCGATGTCAATATGGCGCACCAGTTACTCAATGACTTGCTAAAGAAGATAAATTAACCGCTAAGGGTTTATCTCATTGAAATTAGACTAAAAATGGCATAAAAAAAGGCCCTAGCATTGGGCCTATTTTAGTATCTAATCACTAGCAATGAGTGCAGAAGCTGCGCAGCGAATACAGGTCTACCAAGGTAACGGCTGGCCTTGATAATCAAAGAAGCGGCCATTCATGTCAGCATGATACCCATCAAGCACTTGCTTTAAGCCTTGAGCAGATTCTTCTACCGCAATCAGCGCATTCGGCCCGCCCATATCGGTTTGCACCCAACCTGGATGCAAGGCAATGGATGCAATATTGGCATGTTGCAAATCAATGGCTTGGCTTTTAACCACCGCATTTAATGCCGCTTTTGATGATCGGTACAGATAACCACCACCTGAACTATTGTCCGCTATGCTGCCCATTTTTGATGACATGTTGGCAATAATGGCGCCCTTTGCGGCGGTTAAATGCGACAAAAATGCTTCAGCCATTTTTTGCGCCGCGATAACATTAACCGCAAATAGCTCTTGCCAAAGATCCGCATCGGTATGGCCAAAACTAACGTTATCCGGCCCATAAATGCCCGCATTATTAATGAGCACATTAACAGGGCTTTGAATATCCTTGGCTAATTGTGCAATCGCGCCATGACATTTCACATCAAGCTCAACAATTTCTAGAGGATAGTCTTGTGCCAACTGCAACAGTGACGCCGCGCGCTCTGGTGAACGACAAGCCGCTGTGACTTGCCAGCCAGCTCGCAAATAAAGGCGTACTAAACCTAACCCTATGCCTCGATTTGCACCTGTGATCAGCAAATGCCGTATTGGAGCTACCATATTATCCCTTAGCAGGAAAAAGAGTTGATTTTGAACTAATACAGCTATAAATCAAGTAATTACTGCCTAGCTAAATATTGATTAATTAACTTTGATAAGCGTTCATGCAGTTTTTCTTCAAAATAATCGATTTCATACTGATGTAACTCAAGGTAACGCTCGGCTTGGGCGGAAGTTAATACTTTATTGTTGAGTAAATATTGTAATTCAGGCAATGATTTATCATACCTTGGCGTAAATTGCCACAGTGCAATGTTTGAGCTCATTTGTGGAATGGCACGATTGGCTAGCAAACAAAACTCTTCAATATGATCAATACCATTAGGGCCTAAACAACCGGGTTCAACGCGACACAATACTGACAACGGTCCTTGATTTTGATCTTGCGGTAGCACATTGGCTGACATAGTTAACTCCTTGTTTAAGTTGCCTGGGGCGCAGCTAAAATCCTCAACTACTCATAAAGTATAAACAGCTAATTGGCATCTGCCATTAATCAAGTTCAAGAGTATTAACTTCTACCGATAACAAATTATCGATAGCATCATCAAAACTATCAAACTGATAGCTCACCATATAGCTTTTAAGCTTTTCGATAATATCTTTACTGACTTCAATATGCCCTTTCTTCTGGCGCTTTTTAATCTGTGATAATTCGCGGCGCACCATTCGCCAACCAAGATCGCTAAAGTATTGATTCAGTAATAAGTTAACTTGCTCTAACGCGGCATGTTGCTGCTCATCGCCTTGGCGTCTGAGTTCGAGTAACGATTTCATCAACTCATTCAAGTTGGCAAACAGAGGTAAGCCACTTAATGATTGCTCATTGGTTAACGTAAATTCAAACCATTCTGGCTTACGACGATAATAGTCTTTGGTCATGTAGCGATACATTAACGGCAAGGCAAATGGGATTTCATCCCAAAGCACTAATAATAACTTTCGACCTGCCTTTGGCGCTTCGCCGTGATACTGCCAATCCATATTCACCTTTGTATGGTTATACCATTTAACGCTGGATTATGTTCTACTTAGCTGGTCTAAGCAAGTTTGTATTTGAAATCCTTACGTTTTTATAAGCTCGCTTCATTAATTTTAAGACAAGCTTGCTCTGCGCTGCTATTTATACGTAAAGGTTTATGCTTAGATAGATAAGATCAAATTGATACCAGTCCCACAACCACTTTTGCCGCCCGCGCAAATAACAGGAAAAACTATGCAGCTTGCACGCTCCAACAACGCCATCCGCTTTATTTTGCCTTTGCTGGTGGTCATGGTGCTGTTTTCAGCCTTGTTCTATTTAGTGGGCTGGCATAAAAACCGCCAAGTGATCTTGCTTGAATATCAGCAACTCTTTAATAGCACATATCAAATTCTCTCTGAAGAGCAAAAGATTGCGGCTTTACCTAATGGCACTGGCACCATAACGCAACAGGGACAGGAATATAGTTTCTATTTAGGAAACCCAACGCCATTGTCGTTATTGACGGCCATGAATATTCCTATGAATGGCTTAAGCAAAAATAGCGATGGCTCGCTGAGCTGCGGCGATTTAACCCAAGCGAATGAAGTGTGTTTTATTCCACTGGCCGATAGCATGACCTTGGCCTTAGCTGGCACTGGTCCCCATGCGCATGCAGTGATTTTTCCGACAGAAATGAAAGATAATGCCTGGTGGCAAGAATGTATGTTGATTTACGCCCAAACCAATATTGAAGCCCCTATCACCACCAATACAACCACCACAAATATATCCACCAATATTGAAGCTAAGGTGGATGCGACTTCAGCGGCGGCTTTACAGCCCAAAACTAATGAACCGCTCACCTTTGCTACGACTATTTACGATCATGGCTGTTAATGGTCTACGCCCGCAACATACCAAATCTGCAGGGTGCACAATCAACATAAAAAACCATTAACACCAGAGAGTGCTAATGACATTGTTAGGCTGATAATGCCAAGCCACTTGCGCTTGAAACAGTTCTGCCGTGGCTAAAGCATCGGTTAAGGCATGATGCTGCTGATACCTAGGTAAGTGATAACGCTCGCGGCTATCCATTAAGCGCAATGACACTCTATTGTTCGTCTGCCAAAAACGCCACCAGCAAGGCGCCGGCGGTGGATTAATTAAGGCTTCAAGTTCCATAGTATCAATCACAGGGAAACGCACGCCCTCACCTAAACGCAGCTGCAGCGCTTGGTCTAAGAACTCCCTTTCTATGCTGCGATAATGCACCACCACAATTTTGGATTGAATGGCTTGCAGTACTTCAGCATAAATATCTTGTAAATCAGGAGCATTGCCGATTTCATTATGGGTAATGCCATGCACTATCACTGACTCATGATCTAAAGGCACTTGTGGTTTAAGTAACCAGTGCTGCGCCTTTGCTAATGCGATACCGCGTAAAGTAAAGGGTACTAAGCCAATGCTAACAATATCATCCTTACTGGGGGAGAGCCCTGTGGTTTCAAAATCCATGGCCACAAAATCCACATCGGCTAAATGACTGCTACTTGGCACGCATCCCGCGGCAAAAAAATCACCAATGGGCAGATGTTCTGTTTGCATCGCGCGCGCTTGGTAATACTCATCCCAACTACTGGCTACCTTAATAGTCATAGTTAAAGACTTCGATTGGGCTGATAGCGAAACTTTAAGAACTTTTGCGCGTGAGATAATACTTGAAAGGCATCCTTCAAGGTGCGGCGCTCAAATTCTGACAAGTTATCTGGCAACACATCATTATTTAACTCTTCACCGCTGCGAATGGCTAACGCTTGTTGGCGAATTCTCACCAGTGAAATGCATTCCATTGCCGCGCGTAAATCCTCTCCTCGCCCTTTGGGTAAAATACCGGCGCTAATAATGTCATCTAAGCGATCAAACGAGTTTTGTGCGCGCGAGCCAACGGCTAATGCATGCACGCGAATAAGATCGGCTAAAGGCGCAGTGCCACGGCGTTTAAGATTAATAATATTGCGATGGCGACCATCTTGCTCCATTACAAATCCCCTAAAAAATCCTAACGGCGGGGTGCGATTTAAGGCGTTATACGCCATAGCCGCCAAAAAGCGATTATTGCGTTTCGCCCGGCGGCTAATCACGCTATTAAGCTCATCGACCCAATCTTGCCTGCCGTACACGCAATCTAGGTCAAAAAAGATATTGGCATCTAACAACGAGGCATGGCTTGGGTTATCTATCCACAGACAAAAGCGACTTTCCCATTGTGCTAAAGTCATTTGCCATTGGGGATTGGTGGCCATAATACCGCCGCGGCAATAACTAAAGCCGCATTGACTCATGCCATCACTCACAAATTGTGCCAATTGATTAAAATAGAGACGTTCAGAATCACTAATATCATCGGCCAGAATTATCGCATGATCTTGATCTGTCGCAGGTAACTGTTCATCACGCGCCATAGAACCTAAGATCATAAATGCAAACGGCGCCGGGGCGCTGCCATGCTCTTGCTCAAATAAATCAATCAATTTTTGTATGACGTTGCGCCCAATCACCGCCATGGCGCTACCTATCATGTGTGAATTGGCAGCTTGTTCCACTAAGCGGCTAAAACACTCCAGCATGAGTGGCCGCATTTCAGCTAACTCATCGCGGCTTTGCCGCTGCCAAATAGATTGCACCAGTAACAAGCTTGACTGCGACTCGTAACGCACTAAATCCGACATAGCCAAAATGCCTATGGTGCGCCGCGCTTTCACTATGGGTAAATACTTGAGCTTATATTTCAGCATGATCATCATGGCTTCAAACACATAAGCGTTACTATCTACTTGCACAAGTCCTGTGGTCATTATGGTGTCAACCGCAAGGCTTGAGTCTATGCCAGCAGCCACCACCTGAGTTCTAAAGTCTTTATCTGTGATCATGCCAATCACTTGGTCATCATTATCGGCATCACTGATCGGTTTATCAGGATCGGTTATCAATAAACACGACACATCTTGCGCCGCCATTAATTGCGCGGCGCAGGTGATGGAATCCGTGCGGGTTAAGGTCATTAATTCACGCGTGATTAAGCTTTTTACCTTAACACCGGTAAAACTATTTTCTTCAAATTTAGACACCGCCTGCTGCAAGCGTATTCGACTTTCTATCTCAACAAAACTAGCAAATTCAGCGTCATGCTTAAGTAACCAGTCAAACATGCCAGCATCAATGCAATAGAGTAAGCAGTCTTCTTTCGCTGTTGCCGGCATTTTTACCCTATGGTTGAGTAATAAGCCCTTTTGCCCAAAAATATCACCACTGGCGAGCCTATGCTGCAACTTGCCGCTATTGCGATACAGCTCAACCACGCCTGAGCGCACCATGTATAAATGGTGAATTTCTTGGTCAAGCTCAAGGATCACTGAACTTTGGCGATGATATTGCACTTCTACATGCTGAGATATTTCAGCAATAATTTCGGTAGATAAATGATCAAACGGGGCAAACTGGCAGATAAAATCTGCAACTTCAGCGATTTCAACAGTCACGGTTATGTCCTAACCTTGGGCAGTTTAGATGTAGGAGGTGTTATTTTTGTTATCTCTTGCGGTGGCCGAGGCTCACTCATTAATCCCTTGATAAGAGATACGCAAGCGACCAGTAATACCAAAGCAAAAGGTAAGCCCGCTGATACTGTCATGGCCTGTAATCCCGCCAGACCGCCACCTAAAATTAAGGCGATGGCGACTAAGCCCTGAAAACTGCACCAAAATACCCGCTGCGCTCGCGGCGCATCCGTTTTGCCACCTGCCGCTATGGTATCTATCACTAGCGAACCTGAATCTGCGGACGTCACAAAGAAAATCACCACTAAAATAATGGCAATAACAGAGGTGATATTGGCTAACGGCAAGGCATCTAACATGGTAAAGAGCTGAAGCGGCAATTCAGCGCTCACTAAGCGCTTAACATCATGATTAACCACTAAATCAATGGCAGTATTACCAAAGACCGTCATCCACAATACACAAGCACTTGATGGGATAAGCAAGACGCAGGTGACAAACTCCCTAACGCTGCGACCACGCGATACCCGCGCAATAAACATGGCGACAAAAGGCGACCAAGAGATCCACCACGCCCAATAAAAGGCAGTCCAGCTATGGATAAAACCTAAATCATCACGCGCAAATGGCATGGATAAGTCAGGTAAATAGGTTAAATACGCGCCTAAGTTTTCAAAGAAACCTGTGGCTATGGCAAGGGTTGGCCCCACAGCAATGACGAACACTAATAATAAGGCGGCCAGACCCATGTTAATCTCAGATAAACGCTTAACGCCGGCGTTTAATCCAGCCCACACGGATGCCAGAGCTAAGCCAGTGATTAAAAACACTAATACAATTTGTGTTTTTACCCCAAGCGGCACATCAAACAAATAATGTAAGCCCGCGGCGACTTGTGAGGCGCCAAAGCCAAGGGATGTTGCCAGTCCAAATAAAGTCGCGACTACCGCAAGAATATCTATGATGTGCCCAGGCCAGCCCCACACTCGCTCGCCGAGCAAAGGGTAAAAAATTGAGCGAATGGTAAGAGGTAAGCCTTTGTTAAAGCTGAAAATAGCCAAACTTAAGCCGAGCATGGAATAAATGGCCCAAGGATGTAAGCCCCAGTGCAAAATGGTGGCGGCCATGGCTAACTGTTGCGCTTGTTGGCTATCGCCCAACGCGCCCGCTAACGGCGCAATATCAGTTCTTACGCCTGCGCTAATTGTTTGCCCCGCCGCTACAGCACTATTAAAGTGACTGATAGGTTCAGCCACGCCAAAAAACATTAAGCCTATGCCCATGCCCGCGGCGAATAACATACAAAACCAGGTTAAGTAGCCATAATCTGGCATAGCTTCAGTGCCGCCAATGCGCACTCGCCCTAATGGCGACAAGATAAGGCCTAAACAGACCAGTAAGATGATGTTGGCGGTTGAGAGAAAGAACCAATCTAAATTCGAGGTGATCCACTGCCGTATAAAGGTAAACCCTGGCTCAACGGTGGACTGGAATACTAAGGTGATGATAACCACTACTAAACTTAACAAGGCGGAGATGATAAAAACACGATTGTGAAAATCTAAACCGAAAGGACCCACTGTGAGTGCGATATTATCTTGACCAATACGGTAGTCCGTATCTATGGGATTAACGTCACCATCCGGTGACATGATTTCTTCAAGACTCTTATCTGACAAAAATAACTCCTTTAGAAAAGACAATCGCCATAGCGACTGTCATTATCAAAAAGGTAGGTTACATCAAACTAGCGATCATGACTGTGAGCTAAATCGCTCTAAAGCAGAGCGTTAGGTTAATGTTACTTTATTAATTTTCATCAAGCTTGTTGCTAAAGCTTACTGTGGGTTGTGTTTTGAGCTTGCTGATAGCTCAGTTCAAAGTTAGCCACATACTCACTAAAAGGCGTCAGGCTATCTTTAGGGCGACGATTGCGCCCAAGCAGCGAGGCTTCCACAAACAATTCAAACCACGCATTCATGGCTAAGGCATTAGCCGCTTCGTCCATGGCATCTAACACCATAACAGCCACTTCTGCAGTGCCAAACTGAAAATCATGCTGCCCTTTACGTAAGGCATAACGAGCCAGTTGATTAGCATCGAACGAAAGCAGCGGTAATCCATGCAGATACGGGCTCTTACGATACATTTTAACCGCTTCGCGCCAACTGCCATCAAGCATAATAAAAAGTGGACGTTTGCCATTTAAGCTTGGCATATCAATGCGATTGACTATGGTTTGGCCCTTATCGGCATATTCGCCCGGAAAAACCACATAAGCTTGATAAGCGGGATTATTTATCAATGGCAGTATTTTGGGATCTATCTCAGTTCTTGACCATAAAAATGCGTGAGTCTCTGGAATTAAGTCAGCAATCAAACGCCCAGAATTAGTTGGCTTTAACACTTCACCGTCATACATAAGCAGCATAAATGATGCTTGACTAGATAAGGGCTTACGTAACGCACAAGTACAATAAGTCACTGATAACAAGCACAAAGGACAACGAACTAATTTATGGCCTCGCGCCGCGAATGCCTTAGTCGCAATCGATAAACGATATTGATAGAGATGATGGACTGCATGGGGAATGATTGAGCTGGGCATGTTGAATTCAATGACAAGAAAAGTGCGCTGAGTTTACTCGCTCCCGCTAGTTTCGACAAGCAAACCCATGTGCATTAAGGGCTCGCTAGCACCAGCAATACATTACATTGCATTAACCCATAGCGACTCAAGTTAAACCTAAGCAACCTTATATTAACTAAGTGTACGCTTAAGTTTACGGGCTGTTTATCTACAAAAAACTAATGCCTCCTAGTAAAAAATATACTTGATTAATAAGCCCTGCAGCCCTTGAACTTGTATTTTCAACGGTTAGAATGCGCGAATTATCTCAACCCATATTATTCGGTGAATTCATGTCTTCCCCCTTGTCGTCCAATGCTCAGCCCGCCATGAGCCAAATTTTAATTATGTTAGTGTTAATGGTGGCCTGCGGACAGATGGCGCAAACCATTTTTGTGCCCGCCCTGCCCTTAATTGGCGACAGTTTGCAAATAGGCGCGTCGGGTTTACAAGCCATTATGGCCAGTTACTTATTGGCCTATGGTTTGTTTCAATTTCTTTATGGCCCAATTTCAGACCGTATTGGCCGAAAACTGCCCCTGTTATTCGGTTTAGCCTTATTTGTGGTGGGCGCTATTATTGCAGCCAATAGCCAAACCTTTTGGTTACTGATAGCAGCATCGACCTTGCAAGGCATGGGCACTGCGGCGGCTGGTGCCTTAAGTCGCAGCATTCCACGTGATTATTATTTTGGTGATGAACTCAAAACCTTTAATAGCTATGTATCTATGGCTGTGGTGTTTTTGCCATTAGTGGCACCCTTTTTAGGCTCTGTAACTACCACTTATTTTGATTGGCATGCCGTTTATTACTGCTTGGCCGCCTTTGGTACCTTAGTGTGGCTGTGTTTATTGTTTGGTTTTAAAGAATCGTTACCTGAAAATCGCCGTGAAAAGCGCCCTGTATTAGCATCATACGCACTGGTGTTAAACCATAAACCGTTTCGCGGTTATGTGTTGTCCTTGGTCGCTACCTTTGCTGGTATTGCCGCATTTGAAGCCATTGCTGGCGTGTTATATGGTCAGTCATTACAAATGTCACCGCTGTGGGTGAGTCTGTATTTCGTGGCGCCCATTCCTGGTTACTTAGTTGGTGCCTTTATGGCATCAAGAACTAGCTCGATGCGCAAACTGACAAACCGTGGTATCGCCTTACTTGGTGCTGGCGCCTTATTTTTACTTATACCTGGGTTATCTGGCTGGGTTATTGGCTGGACATTATTAGTGGGCTCTGTTCTATTTTTCTGCGGCGCGGGGGTTTTATTCCCAACCTTAACCTCGGCGGCTCTTGAGCCCTTCCCTCGTCAAGCTGGTATTGCCGGCGCTTTGTTAGGGGGATTACAGAACTTTGGCGCCGGATTAGCGGCCTTAGCTATGTCACTCGTGCCTATGCATGGACAATTTAGTATTGGTTTACTCTGCGCTGTGATGGTGGTGTTAGTGATTTTGGCATTAACATGGGCCAAAAATTGCGAACAAGATAATCAGATTACTGATGCTAATTTGCTGTAAACGCTAATCTTGCAGCTAAGCCTTTTAGCCATAGTGCATTAGCCATGGCGTATTAGCTAAGCTGCTAACAGAAGATTCAGATGATCTAAGCTCGCTCTGATTAAGGGCGAGCTACTTTGATGTCTAGGCTTATCGTTAATTGCTTTGGTTATAGTTAGTTCATTACTTTAGATGCTTTAGTCACTTTAGTCACTTTAGTTACTTGAGTTACTTAAGTTACGCCTATACCTCCTCTTCAATGTTTAGATTCATCAAGTTCATCTTTTAAATAAACCCGCTTGACGTTAGCCATGCTGTTTACATCGAGCCGTCTAACTGACAAATTTACTCTCCCATCAAACTAGTTGTGCAATATTTCTGCAGTCACGCATTGCCATCACACCACGATCGCTAACATCTTATTAACACTGCACTATTCATATTATGAAAGCATGATTAGCCGCCTTAATCCCAACAAAATAAACCTGCTTCTTTTCAAACACTTACTCATCAGCCGGTCATCAACAAACGCGCCTTGTTGCTATTTTTTGCACGCTATTAATGAGCGAATGCCCACCCAACACTACAACTTAATAACATATGGATTTACGACACTATTATAGAACTGTAAGTTATAAGCGTTAGTTGATTTGGTAATTTATAATGACTGCCATATTAGTCACCTTAATCCTTAGATTCTCTATACAGATGTAAGTAAATCAAGCTCTTGACGTTAAGGACTGTCAGTACTAGCTGTGATAAAGTAACTTTTTGATTAACCAGTCCCACGATAGTTACAACCATAATGCTCGGGATAGATTGCCCTTGAAGGAAGTCTTATGACTCTGATATTAAGCTTAGTTTTTTTTGCAGTATTACTTATCGCCTTGGCTAAATACCATAAGCGCAGTCAGTCATTGTCTAAATCGGTATTTGTCGGTTTACTGATGGGCGTGATTTATGGCGCCGCCATGCAGGGCTTATTAAGCGCAACCGATATTGAAAGCGCCCTGGAATACATCAACATCATAGCGGCTGGTTATATTAGCTTGCTGAAAATGATCATTATGCCGCTTATTTTAGTGTCGATTATTGGCGCTATTTTAAAAGTGCAAAATGCCTCGTCACTTGGCAAAATTTCGGGCTTAAGTATTGGCGTATTATTAGCGACCACTGCCGTTTCGGCCTTAATTGGGGTTGCTATTGCCAGTCTGTTTCATCTTAATGCCGATGACATAGTTAAAGGCACCCAAGAACTTGCTCGCGGTAATGCGCTAGAGGCAAGCTTAGCCTCAGTATCGACCTTATCTATTGCCGATATGATAGTAAGCTTCTTTCCAGGTAACCCGTTTGCCGATCTCGCTGGCGCAAGACCGACATCCACCATAGCGGTAGTGATATTTGCCATCTTTGTCGGATTATCAGCAGTCACTCTCACGCAAACTAAACCTGAATTAGGTAAAAGCTTCACCCATTTTATGGAAGTGGCGCAAAACTTAGTCACTGTGATGGTTCGTAAAGTGTTAGCGCTAACCCCTTACGGCGTGCTGGCTTTGATGACTAAAGTACTGGCAAGCTCAGACTTAGCGGCTATTCAAAGTTTAATGACCTTTGTTATCGCTTCTTACGTGGGCCTATTCATCATTTTGGTGATGCACTTAGTGTTAGTGGCTTTAGTTGGCGTGAAACCTTGGGATTATTTAGTAAAAACCGCGCCAGCATTAATGTTTGCTTTCACATCGCGCTCATCAGCTGGCACTATGCCACTGAACATTGAAACGCAAATCAACCGCTTAAAGAACCACCCAGGGGTTGCCAACTTCTCGGCCTCCTTTGGTGCCACCATGGGTCAAAACGGTTGTGCGGGTCTTTATCCTGCCATGCTAGCAGTGATGATAGCGCCATCGGTTGGTATCAACCCGCTAGACCCTATGTTTATAGCGACCTTAGTATTAGTTGTGACTGTAAGTTCATTTGGTATTGCTGGTGTTGGCGGCGGCGCAACCTTTGCTGCCATCATAGTGTTATCGACCATGGGCATGCCGGTCGCCTTAGCTGGCTTACTGATTTCGATTGAGCCATTAATTGATATGGGCCGCACCGCCATCAATGTCAGCGGCTCAATGACCGCTGGTACTGTGACCAGTCGGGTGCTAAAGCTCAGTAGTGATGATGTTGATAATGACCTAGATAATGGTTTAGACAAAAAAGCCCTGAGTTAAGCGCGCTCGCTATCTCAAATAGCACACCAGTAATCGTCTCAATAAAAATGGCTGCCATATATGGCAGCCATTTTTTTAGTTAAAGCTCGACTGTCTAAACACCCTATCTAACAATCCAAGCATAACGTTCAACTACTTTAAGTATCAATCGGCAAGACGGTACAGACCTTGATGGTAAGCTAGGCTGCCCCACAAAGCCCAGCTGACAGCTTTTTTCTCTAACGCTGCGACAGCGGGCGCATGGTCGTTTAACTCCTGTGTCTTGCTATCGTATTGAAATCCTTTGGCGCTTTTTTCAGGTTGTAAAATCACCACGCTGTTGCCCTCCATCAGGGCAAAGTTTTTATCGTATTGCATCATAGCGCGCCCTGGCCAATCGGGGCTGACTTGGGTTAAATCGCGCCCAAGCATAGGGTAATAATCAGAAATGCCGATTAACGACAATAACGTTGGCGGTAAATCAATTTGACTCACTATTCGTTGATCGCGCTTTGGCGTAATGTTTTCCCCAATAATTAGCCCAGGAATACGAAAGCGCGATATTGGTACTAAATCCGCGCCACCAACGCGGCTATCATGATCGGCCACCACAATAAAAATCGTGTCTTTCCAATAGTCAGATTGTTTGGCGAGTTTAAAAAATTCACCCACAGCATAATCGGCATATTTGGCTGCGTTATGACGCGTTTGTTTTGGCTCTTCATAGAGCTGGATGCGGCCATCTGGAAATTCAAAGGGATCATGATTAGTTGAGCTGAACACTAAACTAAAAAACGGCTTACCTTGGGCATGGAGTGACTCAAACTCGCTGTTAGCCTTGCGCATTAAGTCTTCATCAGACACTCCCCATGAGCCAACAAATGCTGGTGCCGTATAATCTTTTTGCTCAACGATAGTGCTAAAACCATTGCCCAAAAAGAAACTGCGCATATTGTCAAAATGACTTTCGCCGCCATAGATAAACTGAGTGGTATAACCATGCTTTTTAAGCAATTCTGCCAAGGTAAAGAACCCAGTTTGGCTCTTACCTAATTTAACCACAGCGCTGGCTGGCGTTGGCGTAAAACCTGTCACTACCGCTTCTATCCCGCGCACCGAGCGGGTACCTGTGGCGTATAAACTATCAAAATACCACCCTTGTTGTGACAGTTCGTCGATATTGGGGGTCAAAGGTAAGCCCCCTAAACTGCCGACAAAACGGGCACCTAGGCTTTCTTGCAGCAAGATCACCAAGTTTTTGGGTTTACCTGTATAGCTTGCTTGATTAAAACTTAATGACGGTATTTCGCTGGAGGTAAACGCCGAGGCGGGACGGCCACTTTCTTGCCTAATAGTGGCAACAATGTCGGCATACTCTAATTGCCCGTATATCTTGGCAGCATCTTCTTCACTCCCCATTTGTTTGATAGCAAAAACGAGCGAATAGGCAGAGTTAGTCACTAACGAATTCACTAACGGGTCATCGGCAAATGCAACCATGGCAGGATTAAGCGGCCTATGGCCTAAGGTTGAACGCGCTCCAAGCAAAGTGACCGCCACCACCATAACGGCTAATACCGGGCGCCAGTACCAAAGCGGAAAGCGTAAATTGCGGGTTAATCTGCCACTTAATTGCCAGCCACCCCACAAGGTTGCCAGGCTTAATACCACAGCAAATATCAGCTCTAACTTGCGACCCGCCCATAACATAGACAGCACTTCTTTTGGGTAAATCAGGTATTCCACATATAAGCGGTTAGGACGAATACCGTATTCTTCGATAAATGCAGGGGTCGATACTTCTAAAAATAATATGGCCCATAAACCTAACGTCAGCCAAAGCCGTAATATCACCAGCCACAACCGGCCAATAACATTGTTACTTGCAAATATTACGCTGCCGAGGGCTGCTATTCCCCATAGCCAACAAAGAGTGGCAATATCAACACGTAATCCTTGAATTAATAAATGAGGCCAACCATCCACCGCCGCCACGCGTTCCGCTTGCCATAACCCCAAACCAATCCGGCTTAAGGTTGAAATCAACAACACCAATAAACAGAAGATGAAAATCGTTCCCAACGGACCGACACGAGATTGAGCTAAGCGAACTGATAACGCTGACAATATTAAATACTCCAAATATCTATATCTACATACACATTTAGGCCGCCCAAAGAGCCTACTAGAACACATCTAACATCTCTTTCGTCACCGACTAAATGACAACATTAAGTTAACAACAGCCACTTTACACTATGTCATTCACTTGGAATAGTTTGAAATACATCAGATTAATCCGTGGCGGCTAACCCTCAGTGTTTAAATCTACCCGTTCAGCTTGTTCACTGCCTTATACCTAAATACTAAAATCTGAGTACCTCAATAAAATAAACCCTAAGCGGGTGCAGCAGTTTCATCTCGCCGGTCACAGTGATTATGGCGACTATGTAATTGATACTCATGATCAAGATGTTGTAGAGCCAGTGTGGCAGTTATACCAGCAAGCGTTGCAACGCTTTGGTTTAGTGAGCACTATGGTAGAACGAGATGGCAATATTCCCGCCTTCCCCGCGTTAGAACATGAGTTGCAACAAGCATCACGCCTCGCCGCCTTGCAATTCCCCCATCTAGCCACACTCACTCTTGACCCTATATCTGCTGTCCCAACACAAGGACTCAGTGCATGAGTGCATCATTACGCAAGTTGCAACATAGCTTTATGGATTATTTAAATACTGGTGACGCAGCGCCATTGCAAAGCCACATAGTGGAGCAAGGCAAGATTACGGCAGAGACCAGAATGGCCATTTATCGTAATGCCTACCAGCTGCGCTTAATCGAAACCATAGAAACAGATCATGAAATACTTGGCCTCTATTTAGGCGATGACTTATTTGATGACATGGCGCGCCTTTACATCCAGCAGCATCCATCAAGCGTGCCGTCATTGCGCGACTTTTGCGATGATTTACCACGCTTTTTAACTCAACTACCCCTTTTGCTGAGCATCCTATTTTGGCGGATATCGCCGCCTTTGAGCGCCGTTTACTTAATACATTTGATGCGCGAGATGCGTTAAGACTGAGCTTTAGTGATTTGCAGCAATTACTCGCTGACCTCTGGCCCACATGCCAATTGCGATTTCATCCCAGCGTGCAAATTTTCCAATGCCAAAGCAATGCCGTGGAAGCCTGGCAAAGTCTCAAAGCCGAACGAGCACCAAGGGCACCCGACTATAGCGCTTGTCGCTATTGGTTACTGTGGCGCGGCGACTCGCGCTTAACCGAATTTATGTCCCTGCACCCGTTCCAATACCAATTACTGAGGGGATTTATTGAAGGGTTTAATTTCGCGCAGCAGTGTGAATTGATGATGCAGTTCTTCGATGCCGAGCACGCGGCGCAGCAAGTATTAATCGCCTTACAAGCCTGGTTTGACATGGGGCTTATCATAGGGTTGAACGACCAAAAATCTTTGTTAAAACAAACCGTTGATGATACATAAGTTTTGGAAATCACTCTGAGCGGAAGTATTGGCAGAGCCTTAGCCACCAGACTCAAGCACTTAGATTCAAGCGCAGCGCCATATCCACTTTAGCCCTAGAAATGAAAACCTTAACCTTGCCCATCTTAAAGCCTTTGTCAGCTGATAATTTCTGTTACTACTTGGGTTTCAACTGAGTTAGCAATAAAACAATTGTCATGCGCCACATGATGCATTTTTTCAAGCTGCGTTAAGCTTGGTTGCTTAGCACCACCAAATTTGACGAGAGGCCTTAGCACTACCTGAGTCACTGAAGTTTTACCTTTGCTGTTTTTACCTAAAGTGCCAACGGCATGGTCGGTGTAACTATCAACAAGGTATCTTTGCTTGGCAGCAATCGATAAAAACACCAGCATATGGCAGCTTGATAATGCCGCAATAAATGCTTCTTCTGGATCAACATTCGCGGCAACAGATAACGGTAAAGGAGCAACCTGGGGTGATGCTGAGGCTAATATGCTGGCGCCACCATCAAAATCCCAAATGTGAGCGCGACTGTACTGATTATCAGTAAAAGCCTCGCCATCGCTGCGCTGCCAACTGACCTTGGCTGAATGTTGTGACATTTACCCCTCCGTAACTTATATATTGATTGCCCGATTAGAACTATTGGCATGTTCAGTACTATCTACGCTCGTCTTTGACGCCAGCAATGCCATGCCTTAATTACGCAGATGTTGGCGCTCTTTATACGTGCGCTACGATTCGAGCCATGTGGTAAACATCAACATAATGCCCATTTCTGAAGGCATAGGCTTTCGACTCTCCTTCGACTTCAAAGCCGAATTTCTTATACAAATGGATGGCTCGCGCGTTATCCACATAAACCGTCAACTCGATTCGCTTTAGATTAAGCCAGTTATCCGCTAAATCGATAATGGTAGCTAGCAAGGCGCTGCCGACACCTAAGCCTTGAGCGCTGTCGGTGACGCCCATACCAAAGGTCCCAACATGGCGACGTCTTGGGTTAGGACAGAGCTCAAAAACCACATGTCCCACCACCTCAGTATCATGCTCAGCGACATAAGCATAAACATGGTCAGCACCCGTTTGAATACGCTTTTGCCACAGCGCTAAAGAAGGCAGCGGTAGCTGCAACGTCTCGGTATGAGCATTGGTGCAGGCGTAAATATCTTTGATTGCGTTAGCATCTGAAGGCTCAGCGCGTCGAACTTCAATGACCATAATGTCTACTTTCCTAAAAAATCCATTGCGCCATTATTTATTATCAGCAGGATGGTTAACACCATCATAGGTGGGTATGTAGGGTATTTTTAACGGGTTAATGCCTTCCAAACACCCAACATTAAAACCATATTGGGTCGGGTTTGATCTGCGTTGATGATGGGTATAAATACCGCACTTATGACAAAAATAATGCTTAGCGGTATGGGGATTAAACTGGTTGAGGGTTAACAGCTGAGCCCCTTTGATAATTTTTATACCTGACAGCGGAATTGATGCCGCAATCGCCCCTCGCCTATGGCAAAGCGAGCAATCACAACGACGTAAATCCACCAGCCCCTGTGGCAAATCCAATTCAAACTCAACCGAACCACAATGACAAGTCGCTGTGTGTTTGGCTTTGATAATTACCCCATCAACTTCTGTTAGATTTAAAGCCATATTGAATTCTTACTCGCGCCTATTGCCCGCCTGGCTCGTTGCCAAAACGTTGAGCTTACCGAAATCACAGTCATGACAATTGCTGATGTAGAGGGTGTACGCCACTCATTCATTAACAGCCCGGTTAAAGCCCTTATTCGGCTTTTTCTACCACAAGGTAAGTATGGTGCTCTGGATACTGATCAAATTCTAAGTGTCTAATAATACATCCAAGCCCAATGAATAATGCTAAATAACCATTCACACCTAGGGATGAATAGTGCAGCTCTGGTCCCATGGAATGGTGATACTTTAATCCGGTTGGTAGAATCAGCCACCACACCCATACTTTTGCCCTACTTTTACTTATGAGTGGTTAAACAACAACCTCTATCTATGGGTTATGTGTTGTTATGTCTCAATTATGGTTTTTCTGACTATCACGCAGATCACTGAAATGGTAATTTTCATTCAATACAAGTGGTTAACTTAAAGTCCGTCAGATATTGATTAATTCGATAATTTTGCATCAGTGACAAACCTGAGTTGACGACTCCCCCTATTCATCAAGGAGTGATAAGCCGCGGCCTAGTTAAGGCATTCTCTTAGTATGACTAAACATCAGCTCAATAAGGGAATGGCAAGTGCAAATGTCAGTAATTGGTATTTCACCACAATAAATAAAATACTTTTATATTAAGTAGTTAGGTGTTTAACACGGAGTTACAATGAATAAAAATACCTCAACCGCGATTCAGTTGCTGGCCCCGTTCTCGGGTATTAGCTGTCCACTGAGTCAGGTGCCTGATGCCGCATTTTCACAAAAAATGGTGGGCGATGGTCTAGCGATAGACCCAACGGATAACATATTGCACGCCCCATGTGATGCCACTATCACTCAAATACACCCATCTAAACATGCCGTCACCTTATTAACCGCCGCAGGCATTGAAATCCTACTTCACATAGGTGTCGATACCGTTAAATTGAAAGGCAAAGGCTTTAAGCCATTAGTCACTGTGGGAGATGCGGTAAAAGCTAAGACGCCACTTATTGAGCTTGATTTAGATAAAGTGGGCTGTAGTGTAAAAAGCTTGCGTACCGTGATATTACTCACTGATATGACAAGAATTATTACGTTAACGCCTACGACTGAAAAATTAGTCAACGTGGGAGATCTGTTATTTACTGCCGAAGTATCTGCTGCCGCGAGTGCCGTCACTAAGTCAGATGACATGATTAGCTCAGAGCCACTAGTTGTTATCAATCCAACCGGTATTCATGCTAGACCTGCCGCAGCCATTGTCACAGCGATTAAGCCCTTTCAATGTGATGTGATGATAGAAAAAGCCGGCAAACAAGCCAATGCTCGCAGTGTGGTTGGCCTCATGGGGTTAGATATCGCCTGTGGCGAGCAGATTGTTATCCTTGCCAAAGGTAAAGATCAGCAAGCGGCCATTACTGCCTTGAGCGCAGCGATTATGGCAGGCTTAGGTGAAGAAGGCGCAGATGCTTCTGTGGTGACTAAAGATGTAAAAAGCGACTTTGATCCATTTTCCGAGCCGTCACTGCTGCTGCAAACGAGTCAAGATCCACGTCAGTTGATTGGCGTTGAGGCCTCCCCTGGTCAAGTGAGGGGGCGTTTATATGTGATTGAAGCTGAAATCCCAAAGTTTGACACCTTTGCCAAAGATGCGCAGATTGAGCAACAAACCCTTGATAATGCAATGAAAGTCGCCAATTTAACCTTAGCTGAATTGGTTGCCGAGCTGCATAGCAAGAATATGGGGCAAAAAGCCGATATTTTTGTGGCCCATCAAGAGTTAATTTCAGATCCTGATTTGTACGACAACTGTATCATTGAATTACAGCAAGGTAAGTCAGCGCCTTATGCCTGGAGTAAGAGCATTTGCCGCCAAGCCGACAAACTTGCAGCCATGGACAACCCTTTACTCGCCGGGCGAGCAACAGATCTGGTGGATGTCGGTAATCGCGTATCACGGATCATGGCAGGATTGTCACAAGACACAATTCCCGCTGAACTTCCTGAAAATACTATTCTGGTAGCCAAAGATTTAACTCCTTCAGATACCGCAAAACTTAATCCCGCCTTCGTTAAAGGCATTTGCACTACTTTAGGCGGTTCATCCAGTCACAGCGCGATTTTAGCAAGAGCCATGGGAATTGCTGCTATGGCGGGTGTTGAAGCTAAGGTCATGAGTTTACACGGCACTGAGGTGTTGCTTGATACCGCAAAAGGCTACCTGTTATTGACCCCGACTGACGCAGAAATGGCCCAGCTTCAGGTCACTAAAGATGCCGCTGAGCAGCAAAAAACCTTAGCCTTGGCGCAAAAAGATGACACTGCAGTGACCTTAGATGGGGTGCGATTTGAGATTGCCGGTAACATTGCTAAAGTCAGCGACACCCAAAAATTAGTGGATATGGGCGGCGAAGCGGTTGGTCTATTGCGCTCTGAGTTTCTCTATCAAGATCAAGCGGTTGCGCCATCAGAAACCGAACAGGAACAAGCATATCGCGCGGTACTACAAACCTTAGGGGAGCGCCCTCTTGTGGTGCGTACCTTAGATGTCGGCGGCGATAAACCTTTAGCCTACTTACCTTTACCTAAAGAAGATAATCCATTCCTTGGTGAACGCGGTATTCGTGTCGGCTTAGATAAACCTGCAGTATTACGCCAACAAGTGCGCGCCCTATTAAGGGCGGCGGATGCGGGTAACTTGCGCATTATGTTCCCTATGGTCGCCTCTTTGTTTGAGCTTAAGTTGGCCAAACAAGTCGTTAAAGAAGAAGCGCAGAAATTGGCTATCGACATTAGCGGCATTCAAATTGGGATCATGATTGAAGTGCCATCGGCGGCCTTAATGGCCGATGTATTAGCCGAGCACGTCGACTTTTTCTCTATCGGCACCAACGATTTAACCCAATATACCTTAGCAATTGATCGGGGCCACCCTAAGTTAGCTGCCATCGCCGATGGACTGCACCCTGCGGTATTACGCCTCATTGGCATGACGGTTAAAGCCGCCCATGCCAAAGGTAAGTGGGCCGGTATTTGTGGCGGACTGGCGGGCGAAAAAGATGCTGTCCCTATTTTAGTCGGCTTAGGTATTGATGAACTGTCGGTGAGTGTGCCTTCTATTCCCGAAGTAAAGCATCAGGTTCGGCAATTAAATCAACAAGCCTGTCAGGCCATCGCCGCTAAAGCCATGAGCTGCGCTGATGCCAACGATGTTCGAGCATTAATGCGTGAACCTAATACGCTACTGGCCGTTAAAGGCGAAATATAACAGCGTTGTTCACCGGGTGATCTGTTGAAATTTATAAGGTTAAATTATGACAACTACAACAATACAAGCCGCTAAGCCGAAGACGGCGATAATGAGCGGCGCATTTTCAATGCTACAGAAAGTAGGCAAATCGGTGATGTTGCCGGTTTCTGTGTTACCAGTAGCCGGTATTCTGTTAGGCGTAGGCAGCGCGGGATTTAGTGTCATCCCCGATATCGTCAATGTGCTAATGGTGCAAGCTGGCGATGCCATTTTTAGTAATATGGGATTACTGTTTGCCATAGGTATTGCGTTAGGATTTGCTAAAAATGATGGTGTTGCCGCCATGGCAGCCTTAGTCGGTTATGCCATCATGATTAAAACCATTGGCGTGCTTGAGCCTGGCACAGATGTTGGCGTGTTTGGCGGTATGATTGCTGGCGCCATTGCGGCCGCAACCTTTAACCGTTTCTTTAAAATTCAATTGCCGTCTTACCTTGGGTTCTTCTCGGGCAAGCGCAGTGTGCCGATTATTACTGGCTTTGGGGCAATATTTGCCGGCGTCATCTTATCCTTTATTTGGCCGCCGATAGGAAATGCTATCGGAGTGTTTTCCCATTGGGCCGCCTATCAAAACCCCACATTAGCTTTTGGTATTTATGGTCTGGTAGAGCGTTCATTAATTCCAGCGGGTTTACACCATGTGTGGAATGTCCCCTTCTTCTTCGAAGCCGGTAATTGTGTTGATAGCTTAGGAAAACCGGCTACTGGCGTTCTTACTTGTTATTTACAAGCTGATGAAGCGAGTCGCGCTGCGGGTAATGGTTTTGGTCAGTTGGCCGGCGGTTACTTGTTCAAAATGTTTGGCTTACCAGCAGCAGCCATGGCTATTTGGCATACTGCTCGCCCAGAAAATCGCGTCATGGTCGGTAGTATCATGGTATCTGCGGCATTAACCGCCTTCTTAACGGGTATCACTGAACCCATTGAATTCGCGTTCTTATTTGCTGCACCTTTACTTTATGTAGTGCACGCACTGATGGCAGGCCTTGCCTATGTGTTAGTGAACATGTTCGGCATAGTGCATGGCACGTCTTTCTCCCACGGCTTAATTGATTTTCTGGTGTTATCTGGTCAATCACAAAAAATCTGGTTACTTGTAGTATTAGGCCTAGTTTATGCAGCGCTGTATTACATGGTCTTCAGATTCTTAATTTTGAAGTTTGACTTAAAAACGCCAGGGCGTATGGACAACGAAGTTGAGACAGTCTCAGCCGAAGGAACAGAAAGAGCACGTAACTTTATTGAAGCCTTTGGTGGACCTGAAAACCTAACCAATGTGGACTCTTGCATTACTCGCTTACGCATGGATGTGCGCGATACCAGCAAAGTCGATCAAGCCAGACTGAAACAGTTAGGTGCCAGTGGCGTGTTGATTTCTGGCAATGCGGTGCAAGCAATTGTTGGAACTATCGCCGAAGTGTCACGTACTGAAATCGATGAAATGCTCGCATCTGGTGGATACCAAGCGAGTGCGCCGGTTACCACAGTAGAAACCGCTAAGCTAGATATCTCGTCACAAGACAGAGAGCAAGCGCTCGCCATTCTGCCGCTATTAGGCAAAGTGAGTTCATGCCGCGCCATTGCCGATAATCGTCTACGACTAGAAGTGCAAGATGCCAGCCTATTGGACAGCAGCGCCCTGCAAGCTCATGGCATTGAAGCCGTATTGGTATTAAACCCCAACTTAGTACAGTTGATTTTAGATAGGAATACTGCAGGTTTAGCCAGCGTGTTAAATGAGAACTTACACACAATTTAGCAAAGTAATGCCGCGCAAAATCAACTAGTCAAAATCGACAAGCGCTAGCCAATAACAGCCTATTCTTTAGGCTGTTAAGTAACGGTAAAACAACCTCAAGATTCGCAGGCCGTATCTTGAGGTTTCTCCCGAATTCAACGCCGAAGTGCGACACTCGCTAATTTTGTTGCTAGCTAGTTAAATATTACCGCTGGCGGCTTAAACTTCAAACATTTCTTAGGTCGATGTTTATTCCATTCTGAGCAATTCGATTAAAGGTTACATAAACAGGGATATGTTGCGCACCATTTTATCTAGGCTATAGAAAAAGCCAGAACCAAGCCCTCTAAGGGCTTAATAAAGACATCAATAAAAGGGTAGTGCTGATCGCGCGTATGAGCACAAATGGATGACATTTGCAGTCCCATTTCATGCCGCCTAGTTGTTATTTGAGAATGCGCTAATTTGAAAACCATGATGAACAGCATGACAAGACAGAATTTAGTGGCTAAAGCAGCCCGTAAATTCAAAACAACAACTGACAGCGATCACCTGCTTTCGGTAGCGCCAAATCTGCTGGAGCAGAACTTCGATGCCAGCGGCCCGAACCAAAAATAGGTCGGTGATATCACGTATCTGATGACAAGCGAAGGCTGGCTGTATCTGGCGGTGATTATCGATTTGTACTCGCGCGCCGTGATTGGCTGGTCGATGAGTAATCGCATGACGGCTAAGCTGGCTTGTGACGCGCTGACAATGGCGCTGTTTCGTCGTGGTTTTCCAAAAAAAGTGATTGTTCATAGTGACCAAGGCAGCCAATATTGTTCACATGCGTATCGAGATCTGATTGAAAAAAATCAGCTTATCCAAAGCATGAGCCGCAAAGCCTCGGTGTTTTTCAAGGTTGAGGCCATTCAGTACGAGCCGATCATGGACTGGGAAACCATGAAGCACACAGTGTTTGAGTACATAGAAGTTGATTACAATAAAACCAGAAGGCATAGTTCACTTGGCTATTTAAGCCCTGAGAATTTTGAATTGAAAATAGTGCTTAGTTAAGTGTCCAGAGTTAGCGGATCAGATCAATGATGTCGGCACCCATAAAAACATAGTGTTAGTGTCTATCCCTGAAGGGGATGATAATGTTGAGAAATACCCTGTGATGTTCCGCCGCGCCGATCTCGTGCTATTCACTAAATGCGATCTTTTACCGCACTTTGATTTCAGTATCGAGCAAGCAAGCCTTGCGGTAAAAAAACTCAATCCAAACGCACAGATCTTATGTATCTCAGTAAAAGATCCCGCGACCATGGCACCTCTTGCCCAGTGGTTAGCAGCCAATCTTGAAACAGCGCCAGCGGGCGGGATCTAACTATGTGCTTATCTATCCCCTCACAAGTCGTTGAGATCCACGCAGAAGATCACAGCGTTAGCGTCGATACCATGGGAGTAAAGCGCAGAGTCAGCAGCCACTTACTCAGTGAGCCACTCGAGTTTGGCGATTTTGTCTTGATCCATATTGGCTTTGTGATGAATAAAATTGATAAAGCCGCGGCCATGGAAAGCCTATCTTTATATCGCGAAATCATAGATAAACTTGAGCAACAAGGGGAATAAGCATGTTAGAGCTTAAATCCCTGTATGACGGTTTTCGCGATCCGCAAACCATTAAGCGCTTAGCCGCAGAGATCCAGCAAGAGGCGCGTCAATTGCGCGCCCCGCTGCATATTATGGAAGTCTGTGGCGGCCACACTCATACCATAATGAAATATGGCTTATTGCAGCTATTGCCGGACAATATTCAATTTATTCATGGCCCAGGTTGCCCTGTGTGCATTATGCCTAAAGAGCGCATAGATCACGCCGCCGCTTTAGCGAGTCTTGATAATGTCATTCTCGTGACCTTAGGGGATATGATACGCGTGCCAGGTTCCCGCGGCAGTTTGGCGCAATATCGCTCTCAAGGCTGCGAAATCCGCCCGATTTACGATCCCTTAGATACCTTGACTATAGCGCGTGAAAACCCAGATAAAACAGTCGTGTTTTTTGCCATTGGCTTTGAAACCTCAACGCCCATGACTGCTGTGTTACTAGCCCAAGCCGAAGCCCAAGGGCTAGATAATTTACTGTTTCATATCAATCATGTGCTTGTGCCACCAGCCATAGATGCTGTGATGAGTGATGCGCGAGTTAAAGTTAATGCTTTTATTGGCCCATCACATGTGAGCGTAATTCAAGGCGCCAAGATTTATCAAGCCGCAGTCGATAAGTATCACACCCCGGTTGTGGTCGCTGGGTTTGAGCCTGTAGACGTGCTGGAATCAATTTTAATGATTACCCGTCAACAAGTTGCAGGGCGCGCCGAATTAGCCATTCAGTACCACAGAGCAGTAAGCTTTGATGGCAATCTCACGGCGCAAGCTTTGGTCGATAAATATTTTGAAGTGCGGCCAGAGTTTCGCTGGCGCGGGCTTGGCCCCATAGCTAACTCAGCTTTACAGTTACGCCCAGAATTTAGCCACAGAGACGCCGAACAACACTTTGCGTCTCACCTGCCCACAGAGCTAATTGAAGATCATAAAGCCTGTCAGTGCGGCGATATTTTACGGGGATTATCTAAGCCACAGCAATGCAAAGTCTTTGGCCGCGGCTGCACCCCACAAACCCCACTAGGTAGCTGCATGGTAAGCTCAGAAGGCGCCTGTAATGCCTACTATCGCTATGGCGGCATAACGGCGCGAGGACAAGCTGATGATCACAAATAACAAACGCAGCAAGACCATACAACTTAGCCATGGCGGCGGTGGCCAAGAAATGAATCAGTTGATCACTCAGCTATTTTTTAAGGCATTTAACAACCCCTTATTATGCCAACAAGAAGATGCCGCCCTACTGACGCTTAATGGCCGCGTAGCCTTTACTACCGATGCTTTTACCGTGGCGCCACTGTTTTTTGCCGGCGGCAACATAGGTAAATTAGCCATAGCAGGCACAGTTAACGATTTAGCTATGATGGCGGCTAAACCTGAGTACCTGAGCGCGAGTTTTATTATCGAAGAAGGCTTTAGCTATGATGATCTCAGCTTAATTGTTGAATCTATGGCCACAGAGCTTAGCGTCAGCGGCGCTAAGATAGTGTGTGGTGACACTAAAGTAGTGCCTAAAGGCTCTGCCGATGGCATTTTTATTACCACGACAGGTGTTGGCCATGTCCAACAAGAAGGTATTTCCGCCTATAACATAAGAGCCACCGATGCCATTATTGTGTCGCGCGATATTGGTCGCCATGGCGCCGCTATTTTAATGGCGCGTGAAGGCTTAACGCTGGAATCGAGTCTCACCTCTGATTGCGCTACTTTATGGCCAGCAGTTAGCGCTCTCCTAGCCGCGGGCCTTGATATTCATGCCATGCGCGACGCTACCCGCGGCGGCATAAGCGCAGTACTTAATGAGTGGGCGCAGGCATCAAATATTGGCATTCAAGTCACCGAAGCGGATATTCCGATTGCCGATGAAGTGCAAGGCATGTGTGAATTGTTTGGCTTTGAAGCGCTGGATTTAGCCAATGAAGGCACCTTTGTGCTGGCCTTACCGCAAGCGCAGGCCGAAACTGCGCTGACAATTTTGCGCCAACAGCCGCAATGCCAGCAGGCCGCTATCATTGGCTACGGACAAACTGAGCATAGCGGTAAAGTGCTATTAAATACTCCATGGGGATCAAGCCGCTATCTTGATGTTCCCCAAGGCGAATTATTACCAAGGATTTGTTAATGCACGAATACTCAATAGTGACCGCACTGCTAGAGCAGTGCGACAATTTAGCTAGGCAGCATCAGGCGCCTGCGGTTACTCGGGTGAGCATTAAAGTTGGCGTCCTTAGCGGCATTGAACCTAGCTTACTGCAAACCGCCTTTGATACTTTTAAGCTAGATAGCTTATGCCAACAGGCTGAGCTTGAAATGCACATTCAGCCCTTAGCCTTGCATTGCCGCGATTGCAACACCGACTCGCTCCCTTCTGAGCGCGCCATCATTTGCCCGCACTGCGGCAGCTTTAACACCCAAGTGACTAATGGCGAAGATATGTATTTAATGCAGCTTGAATTTGATATGGCTGATAATGGCTAGGCATATAGATCAATACGTAAATATGTAAGATCGTCTGCAAGTTATCCAAATACATTAAACAGATTAGCCATCTTTGGCTGGGGTAAACTAAGGATGGTAAAACCCCGTCAATTTGCGCCATCAAATCTTCATTGTTTGCTTCCAGTCTTAAATAAACCCATTAATATCTTAGCAACGCTTTCCGCTCGACGTCGCGCATCGTTTGGAATATCACACCCAATTAAATGATTAGAATGATTTGCTTTTTTGCGGTAGCTGTTTTTTATCCAGTTTGGAGGGTAATAACTTGATATCGTTCTAGCTTTCTCATTCTTTTACGCTCACGTTGGACTGATTGTTGACCTTGGTTGGCAGTATTTTAGCCCCAAATTCAGGCTAACACCCACACCCTATCCCCTCATAGGTTGAACCCCATAAGGCAGGCTGCTTTTTGCAGTCGGTCATTCCGCTACGTCTTGAGGAAGTGGCTATCCTGACAGGCATATTGGCTGACTTTGGTTGTTAATCATCACAAATCCCTTCGGTCTTATCAGCCCAAAAAACTGCAAATGACCTAACTTGCATTGCGGATATGGCCACAAACAGTCCTCCTTAACTGCAGGACTCGTCATTACCACCTGTGGCTTACGTAGTTGCCGCTGGATAAGCGCCAGCTTTTTGCGGCGACAAGCATTGGCGAGAAAACCCAAATGTCTCACTCGCATCAGCCCTTTGGGCAACACATGCAGTAAATAACGGCGGATAAACTCGCCACAGCTTAGCCGCATTTGCTTATGCTGCTGACCGTCACGATAATCCTTGTAGTGAAAACGGATATGCTCTGCGGTCAGGTCGGCAATTCTTGACTGATGCAGCATGCCTTTACGGGTATAACGCCAGAGGTATTCCACCACGGTTTCGGCGCGGCTCAGACACGCTTTGCTGTAAACACACCACGGCTTTGCCATTAAGGTTTGAGCCGCCGGGATAGCCTGGTCATGTTGTCGCAGTGCCCGTAATAGCTTGGCCCGATACACGGTAGACAAGGCTCTAACCGGAAACAGATAATCCGTTTTCACGCCATGCCAATCTCCCGCTGACGTCACCACCCCGCCAGGAATTAAGCAATGCAAGTGGATATGTTGACTCAAGCTCTGCCGCCACGTGTGCAGCACCATAGTGCAACCCAATTGACCCTGAAGGTGTTTTCGCTGCATACCAAACGGCTCAAGTATCTTGCCACCCTATTCAATTAGTGCGCGGTATATTTATGGTTTCACACCAATCGAATTGTCCAAATAATCAGCATTAACAGCTGTCACAACGCTGCGTTTTTCTACTGTATTGCGCTTTAAACGACACATTAAGGCACAATGAACTTCGCCGTCGGGAACGGGCCGGTTAATAATCACGCCGTTTTTAGGGGGGTAAAAAGAAGGTCTAGAAGTTTTACGCCGTCTATAATCAATAAATGCGATCCGGCGTTATGATACTCGGTCAAACACGGGTTTTGGTCACGAAATGGTCACGGTCACGAACAGCGGTCTCAGACATGCAAAAGCAGAAAAGCAAAAAGCCCAAGCTAATTAATAGCTTGGGCTTCTTAAATGTTGGCGGAGCGGACGGGACTCGAACCCGCGACCCCCGGCGTGACAGGCCGGTATTCTAACCAACTGAACTACCGCTCCAATACCGTTGATATTATTAATAACTTTAGCGTAGGTCAATATTTTTTTGATAACAATTAACTGTTTAGCTAAATTTTAACCAATCACGCTACAACTCATGACTAGGCGGTTTTTCCAGCAAGCTTGATGTCTTTTGCGCCGGTACTGCTTTTAGCATTGGTCGCTGGCTGATTCAACATATTGAGTTCCGCTGATGCAAGTGCTTTTGCCATGGTTTGCCGCTTACGCCAGACGATTAGACCAATAATGCCAAGCACTAATAAAATGACATTAATAGTGATAATCCAAAACTGTGCATTACTGCGCGCCGCCAAAGTTTGAGCATCGGCTATTTTGGCCTCTTCTTTAGCAATGTCTGCCAAACTTGGTCCTTCTGGCACAGGCTCGGCTATGGTAAAAAATTGCTCATTCATAGTGAGCACAATTTCGCGCCCACCAACGGTAGTGGATGCAATACTGCCTTCAATACGATATCCCCCAGGGCCTGGCATTTTAGGAATATCCATCAGATTATTGCCCGGTACTAGCACGGTTAGGGGTAATGGCCATTGCTCAGATGGTCCCACAACGGTCAGTTCCACATGAGTTTCTGGCGCACGTACATGTTCTTCATTAATAAAGATATTAACCCGCCATTGTCCATTAACGGTATCGCTCGGCTCGACGATTGTTACCTTTACAGGCTGCGGCAACAGGTTAAGCGGTATATTAAATTCGCGCTCAAGGATGCGATTTCTGGCCATGACCTGAAAGGTATAATGACCCCAAGGTTGATTTAAATTGAGATCGCCAGTAAATAGGCCATCATTTGGGCGCTCATCGAGCATTTCGCCATTATCAAGATAGCCACCCGCCTTGTAAGTACCAACGGCAAAATTCTCATCGCCTGCTTGCTGATTACTCAATAACTTAGCTTGCCAATTAATCAAGTAATCCATGCCGGGCATAGTCATTAGTTTCTCGCCTGAGAGTAAGCGCGCGGTAACCTTAACGCGTTCACCTTGAAAGATGGGCTCAGGTAACGGGTCAACTTCTACTGACAATTCAGACAGTTTTTCAATGCTTGAACCTTGATTGACATGGCCTAATACCTGCCAAGGGCCGGGCATAGGGTTTTTAATGACGATAATGTCGCTTGCAATACCATCAACCCAGTGCACGGTATCGGGATGACGGTCGGAATACCACTTAGTACCATCGGGTAAGATCAGGATCACTGGCACAGATTGATAGCGACGTTTGATGAGTAAAGTAATGTTTTCAACCATATAATCGATGCGAAATCGATTATTCAGGCCTGCGGTGGCTGTTGGCTCAATAATACTGAGTGGCGCAGAGTTATCTTTATCTGCGCTGCTCGTCACCTGCGCCTCGGTTACATTGGCTGTTAGGGCTACGAAGAACAGCGGCCCAAGTAACAAGCATCCCTGTGATTTTTGCAAATTACCCTCTCCAGAGGCATTTCCCTGATTTGGCCACTAGGTCAAGACGGGACTCATGTATAGCTAGTTCATCGGCAGCGGCGCAGATAACTTTAAGTGCATTGCGCGTTTCACTAAGACGCATCACATCACCGCGCTCTTGGCCAGGCTCTTCGGTAGATAATTCCAGCTTAGTTTGGCCGCCTGTCATGGCAAGATAAACATCTGCCAGAATTTCAGCATCGAGTAAGGCGCCGTGTAAATCACGACGACTGTTATCTATATGATAACGCTTACATAAGGCATCTAAGTTATTTTTCTGCCCAGGGTGTAAAAACTTAGCAATATCAAGGGAGTCAAGCACGCCGCACATGCTGGCGATTTTTGGCCCTTGCGGGTGCAGCATGGATAATTCATGATCGAGGAAGCTGATATCGAACGACGCGTTATGAGCGACGATTTCCGCACCATCTACAAACGCCAGAAAATCTGCCGCAATTTCGGCAAATTTAGGTTTGTCGGCCACAAACGCATCGGTAATGCCGTGAACACCAATTGCTTCAATATCAATTAGTTGCTGTGGATTAATATATTGATGGTAATGACGCCCCGTTAGCTTACGGTTGATCATTTCGACGCCACCAATCTCAATTACTCTGTGACCTTTATAGATAGGACCACTGCCTTGGTTCATACCTGTGGTTTCGGTATCCAGAATAATCTGACGACTTGCACTGGAGATAATATTCATAATAACTTGCAGCCTCTATCAAGGGATGGGGTTATAATCGACTCAAGACTTCTTATCATAGCAAGCAGATGCCTCAACGAAAACTTGTTCATATTTTTACTGATGGTTCGTGCCTAGGTAATCCAGGTCCCGGTGGTTATGGGATTGTCATTAAGTTCAACCAGCACACTAAAGAGCTGGCACATGGCTATCAATTAACGACCAATAATCGTATGGAGCTATTAGCGCCGATTGTGGCGTTAGAAGCCTTAAAAGAACCTTGCAAAATTGTGCTCACCAGCGATAGCCAATATATGCGCCAAGGGATCACTCAGTGGATCCACGGTTGGAAAGCTAAAGGCTGGAAAACCGCGAGCAAGGCGCCGGTTAAAAATGTCGACTTATGGTTACGTCTTGATGCCGCAAGACAAATTCATGACATCGACTGGCAGTGGGTTAAAGGCCATGCGGGTCACGTTGAAAACGAACGCTGCGACATTTTAGCTCGCCAAGCTGCTGAGGCTAAGCCTCAAGACATTGATGAAGGCTATAACCCGTAATCATTAAGCGACTTAATCAATCTAAGCGGCTATGGCCGCTTTTTTATTATCGTTAATACAGTAATTTACAGATACAAAAAAGCCCCAACATAGTTGAGGCTTTTTTGTCATCTAAAGATGGTACCCGAGGCCAGACTTGAACTGGCACGCTTATTCAGCGAGGGATTTTAAATCCCTTGTGTCTACCGATTCCACCACTCGGGCATTTTTAACTTAACGCCTAAGCATTAGGTTTTAAATGAGTGGAGGCGCGACCCGGAGTCGAACCGAGATCGACGGATTTGCAATCCGCAGCATAGCCATTCTGCCATCGCGCCAAATTGTGATCCAATCAAAGATTGGAGCGGCATATCGGGTTCGAACCGATGACCTATACCTTGGCAAGGTATCGCTCTACCAACTGAGCTAATGCCGCATTCACTTGTTAATCAGGAGCTTCCCCTTGACTACGAGACGCATTCTACCTGAATCGACTCACCAGTCAATCGTAAATACCCAATAAAATTGCAATCCCGAACTGAATGCCGAATTATCCAGCAAACTGCTGTCAAAGCAAACAAAAAAGGCGCTCAATGCGCCTTTTTCCTGCCAATACTGTCGCTAACTTATGACTCCATAACCGTCTCTACTTAGCTGTTAGCATTATCTTTGCGCTATTAACGGTCGAATTAGTTATCACCTAAGGGTAATGATGGGTATTGCAGACCTAACATCTTCTGCATTACGCCTACTACTTGGCAGCTATAACCAAATTCATTGTCATACCATACATATAAAGTCACGCGCTTATCTTCAGCTATCGTGGCCTGCGAATCAAACACACCAGCGTAACGTGAGCCTACTAAGTCGCTAGATACTATTTCTGTCGATTCAGTGTAATCGATTTGATTTTGTAAGCCTGAGTGCAAAGACACATGACGTATATAGTGATTGACGCTGTCTTTAGAGACTTCACGATTAAGGTTTAAACTTAATATCGCCAAAGACACGTTAGGCGTAGGTACGCGGATAGCATTACCGGTTAAACGCCCTTTTAAGGCAGGCAATGCTTTAGCCACAGCCTTGGCTGCGCCCGTTTCTGTAATCACCATGTTTAATGGCGCGCTGCGACCACGGCGATCGGCACTGTGGTAGTTATCAATCAGGTTTTGATCATTGGTATAAGAGTGGATAGTTTCCACATGGCCATTCTCAATCCCAAACTCATCATGAATTGCTTTGAGTACCGGCGTAATAGCATTCGTTGTGCAACTCGCAGCTGACACTATTAGATCGCCAGGTAGAATGTCATCTTCATTGACACCAAAAACTATGTTCTTAATGTCACCTTTGGCTGGCGCAGTTAATAAGGCTTTTTCTACACCAGGACAGGCTAAGTGCTGCCCCAACCCGGCTTCATCTTTCCAAATGCCCGTGTTATCAACCACGAGTGCGCGCTCAATGCCGTATTTGGTGTAATCCACTTCACTTGGGCCATCGGCATAAATCACTTGGATATAAGTACCATTGGCAATTAAGGCATTGTTATCATTATCGACTTCAACAGAGCCGTTAAATGGTCCATGGACTGAATCACGGCGCAATAAGCTCGCACGTTTCTCTAAATCGCCTTTACGGCCGCCGCGCAATACAATGGCACGCAGGCGTAAACGGTTACTCTTACCACTGCGTTCAATTAACAGACGCGCTAATAAGCGGCCGATACGACCAAAACCATACAGCACCACATCTCTTGGTGCGGTATCACCCGTGTGGTGGATCACTTCTTTTAGCTCATGGGCCATATACGCTTCAATTTCAGCGATATCTTGATGATTACGCCAATATTTAACCGCTAATTTACCGATATCAACCTTGCAGTGTTTAACGTCTAACTTGCTTAAGGCTTCTAAAAAAGGAAAACTTTCGCGTAAGCGTAATTTATCGCCCACATGGCGACGAACTAAACGGTGAGCCTTAATAATCTCTATGGTTGACGCACTGAGTAATGGTCGTCCATAGATAACCACTTCAACGCCTTGATTACGGTAAAGCTTACCTAACAGAGGCTGCATTGCCTCGGCTAATTCAAATCGTTCTTGCCAGCTTTGTAGATGTTTATCAGCGCTCATTGACAGATCCTTTAATCTCACTTTTTATAATGCTTAGATGAATAGCTAAAGTAGCAGAGAAGAAACCAAGCGTTATTTAATGCGCGTAATGCGGTAGCTAAGGGTACAGAAACAGGTTGCGTGACTGTTACAGCCTATCCTTGGTCGCCGATAGTGTAATGAATTCAGGAGTGGCAATCCAGCAAGATGTTATGGCTAAATATGTAATTTTATTAGTGAAAATACACATTACATGCGGGTTTGCACCTATATGTTGTAATGTTTACAACAATCTAACCCGAGTGATGCGTGAGTGCGTCGAAAACACCCCAGAGTTCAAGCAGGTTCTGTAAGAATAATCCTCAAAAAAGTTGCTATTTTTACGGCAATCATCACGTTCTATCGCTGCTAATGGTGTTTTAAACGCCACTAATGCTGCATTAGCAGTATTAATACAGCATAAGCACCACAGTGCCGTCATCAGCAAGACACGATAAAAACTGTGAGACTGACTATCACAACACTAATTGAACCATGTTTATAAGGCTGCTGATAGCATTTCACTTAAGTGTCCAGGCAAAGTTATTCTAAACAAACCTCTCGCACCTCCCCTCGCCTTAACTTGGGCGTTTATGCCAATGCCATAACGGCCTATATCTGGGAATATGATTAACGCAAAGTACTAACTAGACCTAGTTGTAACTAATAAGTAGTCAGTAATAAATAATAGGTAATCGAGCCTAAGTTATATGCGACCGCGCCGAAAGACGCTATGCCAAAACCGTAATAACCACGGCAAAAGCTCGGGTGAGCCCAAGAATAGAAAAAACGCAGCGTGACCTAGCGCACAAACCAGTGTCGATAAAAGCACTAAATCGATTGCAAAATATGAGGGCTAGTCATCATATTGTAAAAAAATTACCTCATTAATGCCAATCAGACCACAAATAGATGGATTTAGCTTGACCATCGCCACTAATTTGGTAAGTTTACAACCAGAAGTATTTTCTAATCACCAGAGGGATATGAGATGACTATCCGCGTTGCAATTAACGGCTATGGCCGTATCGGTCGTAATATTTTACGCGCTTTATACGAAAGCGAAAAAAACTACCCAATTCAAATCGTTGCTATCAATGATCTTGGCGATGCTGCTATTAATGCTCACTTAACTAAGTACGATTCTGTGCATGGTCGTTTCAACGCTAAAGTTGAACACGATGCAGAAGCTATTTATGTTAATCAGGATAAAATCCTGACTTTCCAAGAGCGCGATCCTGCCAAACTGCCGTGGGCAGAATTAAACGTTGATGTAGTGTACGAATGTACTGGTATCTTTACTTCTAAAGAAGCTGTACAACCACACCTGAACGCTGGCGCCAAGAAAGTTATTATTTCAGCTCCAGGCAAAAACGTTGACGCTACTGTAGTTTACGGTGTTAACCAAGATGTGCTGACCGCTGATATGACAGTGATCTCAAACGCATCTTGCACCACTAACTGTTTAGCACCTTTTGTTAAGCCGTTAAATGATGAGTTAGGTATTGAATCTGGTTTAATGACCACTATTCATGCTTACACTAACGATCAGCGTTTATCAGATGTGTACCACACTGATTTACGTCGTGCTCGCGCCGCAGCTATGTCTATGATCCCAACTAAAACTGGTGCAGCTGCTGCCGTAGGTTTAGTGGTTCCAGAACTGCAAGGTAAGTTTGACGGTTTAGCGGTACGCGTACCGACTGTTAACGTATCTTTGGTTGACTTGTCGTTCATCGCTGCTCGCGACACGACAATTGAAGAAGTAAATGCCATCGTTGAACGTGCTTCTAAGCAGTTCCCATTGTCTGAAGCCTTAGCTATCAACAAAGAGCCACTGGTATCTATCGACTTCAACCACAATGCTTACTCTTCTAACTTTGATGCCACTCAGACTCGCGTCAGTGGTCGCTTAGTTAAAGTAATGTCTTGGTATGATAACGAATGGGGTTTCAGCAACCGTATGTTAGACAATACTGTAGCATTGATGAACGCTAAATAATTAGCCCAAGTTCATTAAATCCATAAAGCCTTTTAAGGCTATGATGCCAATCAGTTAAGCTGATTGGCATTTTTTATAGCTATCGCACGCGGTTTTTATAGATGTAAATCCAACGCTGTAAACGCTGGCATTATTGGTGCATACAGGCTCTATCCTTAACTCTACCGCAATTAAACCAGAACATCATGTTCTGGTCTAATTCCATCGGACACTTAATTTTGAGACAGTATGGTCAATAAATTAAGAGGTCTATATGAGTCTAAAAAAATCACATAAGAGTTAGCACGAGCCTGCTTTACAACTGGAAGGAAAAACACCAAGCCCTACAACAAGGTATCGCCTTAGAAGAATCGGAACGTGATGAGTTGAAAAGATTACGTAGAGAAAACAAAGAATTACGCGTGGAGAAAGAAATTCTAAAAAAGGCAAGTGCCTTCTTTGCGAGAGAAATGAAGTAAAATTTCGCTTCATCAAACAGCAATCAAACCTGTTCCCTATAGCAACGTTATGTCGAGTAATGAGTGTCAGTAAGTCAGGCTATTACGATTGGCATAAACGCCCCGCAAACGTGATAAGCCTTGAAACACTGAAGCTTTATCGCCTTGTTCGACAGCTATTTAAGCAAAGTCGAGGCAGCTTAGGGAATCATGAAATGGTGAAGAAATTGCGCAAGGAAGGCTACCAGGTTGGTCGCTATCTCGTTCGTAAAATTATGCATCGCCTTCGACTCAAAGCTACCCAGCGACGAGCTTACAAGGTGACGACACAGCGAAATCACTCTGATGCAGTGGCTGATAATCTGTTAAACATGAACTTTAACCCAGTATCCGCAAATCAGGTTTGGGCAGGTGACGTGACCTATTTAAAGACAGGTGAAGGCTGGATGTACTTGGCGGTGGTAATGGATTTATATTCACGCCGGATTGTTGGATGGCACATAGACAAGCGTATGACCACGGATTTGATATCTAAGGCATTAATGAAAGCCTACAGCCTGCGTCAACCGGCCAGAGGGCTGGTGTTTCACAGTGACCGAGGCTCACAGTATACCAGCAAGCAATTCGGTAAGCTGCTATCGAGCTATGGTATCCGAGCCAGTATGGGGGATGTGGGTGCGTGTTGGGATAATGCCGTCGTTGAACGTTTCTTTGGTAGTTTGAAACACGATTGGATTTTTAAAGTTGCTCAACCAACAAGGGAGTTTATGAAGCAAGATGTGACTGCTTACATGAAATATTACAACTTGGAGCGACTTCATTCTGCTAATGGTGATCTGTCACCTGTAGAATTTGAAAATTCTCAACTAAAAGTGTCCAATTTGGGTTGACCAGTACAATCCGCTAAGACTAAGCTTATACTGACGGCAAAAAGCGGTAATCGTTAAGCCGCTAGCGGGTTGCTGTTGTATCAAAACAGCCCAGTCTTCATGGGAACGTTTAGCCATATTAACTCCTGATATAATAGTCAGTCGTTAAGATAGAGGTTCAACGATATAAGCTGAAGATGTACTTGCCCGGACGCTTACCTTGTTAAAGCCTTATTCCACACTTAAAAAATCGATAAAAAAATCCGAGTTCTACTAGAGAACTCGGATTATTAGTGCATCTATGACTGAGCCATTAGCTTGCAATGACCAAGCTAGGAGCTAGCCCTGCAAGTGACTTGATTTACAGACCCGCTAATGCGCTCTTACATAAATCAGTAATACGCTGCCAATCACCGGCATCCATTGCATCTGTTGGTGCAATCCAGCTGCCACCGATGCAATCAACATTGGCTAATGCCAGATAATCGCGATAGCTGTTAGGCGTAATGCCGCCCGTTGGGCAAAAACGAATATCAGCTAATGGACCGGCAAAAGCTTTAAGGGCATTAACGCCACCAGAGGCTTCCGCTGGGAAAAACTTAAAGTGGGTATAACCTAAGTCCATACCCGCCATCACTTCAGAAATACTGGCAACACCTGGAATTAATGGCACAGTTCCAGCCATAGCCGCTTTCAGTAACGCAGGTGTAGCGCCTGGAGTGATAACAAACTGCGAACCCGCGTCAACGGCTTGCTGCAATTGCAGCTCAGTTAAGATGGTACCCGCGCCGACTAAGGCTTCTGGCACTTCTTCGGCAATTTTACGAATGGCTTCTAGCGCGCACGGTGTACGTAACGTCACTTCTAACACGCTGATCCCGCCCGCAACTAAAGCTTTGGCTAATGGCACAGCGTGTTCAATTTTATTAATTACCATCACAGGCACTATCGGGCTGCGAGAAAAGACATCTTGTGGTTGTAAAGTCCAATTGTTGCTTGGCATTGCTTTGTGTCCTCTGGAATTAATACTTTTCATCTATGGCTTGAGTGCAACGAGCACCGGTTTCTGGGCTAGACAGATTACTGCGCAGCGCGCCAAATAATTCGCGTCCCATACCAAAACTGTAATGACGCAGAGTCGGTAACTGACATTCTCTGGCCGCTAACTCATCTGCATTAACCAGCAGTGATAATTCACCGGTATTGGCATTAATACGCACTAAATCACCAGCTTGAATTTTGCTGATCATGCCGCCATCAAGGGCTTCTGGCGTTAAGTGAATGGCGGCAGGAACTTTGCCTGATGCGCCAGACATACGGCCATCTGTTAATAGTGCCACTTTAAAGCCTTGATCTTGCAGACTGCCTAAAATCGGCGTCAGCTTATGCAGCTCTGGCATGCCATTGGCTTTTGGCCCTTGACCTTTAACAACAACCACGCAATCACGATTCAATTCGCCAGCCTTAAACAAGGCTTCTAATTGATTTTGATCATCAATCACTACGGCTGGAGCTTCAACAACTCTGTGCTCAGGCGCCACCGCTGATACTTTAATGACAGCGCGGCCAAGGTTGCCCTTGATTAAGGTTAAACCGCCATTACTTTGGAAGGCTTTATCAACGCTTGTGATCACATCGGTATCTAATGATGCCGTCGGACCATCGACCCAAGTGAGCTCACCATCAATTAACTTAGGCTCCATGGTGTAAAGCTCAAGGCCATCACCTGCCACAGTTTTAACATCGGCATGCAATAAGCCAGCATCCAGTAATTGACGGATTAATAGCGCCATACCGCCTGCAGCATGGAAATGGTTTATATCCGCCTGACCATTTGGATACACTCGCGCCAGTAAAGGCACGGCATCTGATAATTCCGAGAAATCATCCCAATTGATGATAATGCCTGCGGCGCGAGCAGCAGCTACCATGTGCATGGTTAAGTTGGTGGAACCGCCAGTTGCCAGTAATGCCACAATGCCGTTAACAATGGATTTTTCACTGACAATATGACCAATTGGCGTGTATTGATTGCCCATTTCGCTTAAACGACATACTTGACGCGCTGCCGCTTTATTTAACGCCATACGCAGTGGATCATCAGGATTTACAAATGATGAGCCAGGTAACTGTAAGCCCATGACTTCGAGCATTAACTGGTTAGAGTTCGCGGTGCCATAGAAGGTACAAGTACCAGCACTGTGATAACTCTTTGATTCAACATCAAGTAAAGCATCACGTCCCACCTTGCCTTCGGCAAATAACTGGCGAATACGCGCTTTTTCTTTATTCGGAACACCTGAGCGCATTGGGCCGGCTGGCACAAATAAGGTCGGTAAATGGCCGAAACTTAAGGCACCAATCAATAAACCTGGAACTATCTTGTCACAAATACCCAGCAGCAAAGCACCATCAAACATGTTGTGCGATAAACCAACGGCAGTTGCCATCGCAATCACTTCACGGCTGAGTAAGCTCAACTCCATGCCAGGCTGACCTTGAGTCACGCCATCACACATGGCTGGAACGCCGCCGGCAACTTGCGCCACACTACCGACTTCCTGACAGGCATCTTTCAATAACTGCGGATAATCAGCATACGGTTGATGGGCAGACAACATGTCATTATATGACGTGATAATGCCAATGTTAGCCTTAGTAAATTGCTGCAAACTATGCTTGTCAGCTGGGCTACAGGCCGCGAAACCATGGGCTAAGTTGCCGCAACTTAAGCTAGAGCGGTGTACACCACGAGCCTTGGCTTCTTCTAACGCTTGTAAATAGGTAGCGCGTGTTTGCTGGCTACGGGCGATAATTCTATCGGTTACCGCGGATACTACTGAGTGCATTCTTGCCTCCTTAAGCACTCCAGTACACATCTACTGGAGTCTTGTGTTGTGCCAAAACAGCGCGAATTGGCATGGCGTGTATATCGTCACTGCTAAGCGCTTGGCGATACACTGAAAGTTTACTGTCGCCCACTAAATGCAAATAAATCTGACGGCTATTTAGTACCGCGGCGCGAGTCAAAGTAATTCGTGGATGCGGCGCGCTCACTGGATTAACAGCGCAGCACATAGCGTTTGATTCAAGCGCTTGGCTAAGTTCAGCCTCTTTTGCGCACGGGAACCAAGAGCAGGTATGGCCATCATTGCCCATGCCTAAAATCACCACATCAAATGGCCGCGGAAAATGCGCTAATGACTCACTCGTCAGGGCAGCGCCCTCTTCCGGGCTGATGTACATGTTTTTTAGACCGCAAAATTTGGCATTTGATGCCAAACCTTGCAGTAAATTGGCACGTACTAAGGCTTCATTTGAATCTTTATCATACAGCTCAACCCATCGCTCATCCGCTAACGTGATATAGACATCACTCCAATCAATGGCTTGCTCGCTTAAACGTTCAAACAACTTTAATGGTGTTGAACCGCCCGATACCACGAGGCTGGCACGGCCGCGAATATCAACCGCATCTTGCAATTGATTAGCGATGCGCTTAGCTAACTGAGTCTCTAATTCAATGGTTGAATCAAACGACTTAAATACGGTTTCAGCTATCATGATTGACCTCACTCGTCCCAAGAACGACCATCTTTGGTAATTAACGCGACCGAAGCAACAGGTCCCCAAGTACCAGCAGGGTAAGATTTTGGTTTTTCATTACTCAACTCCCACGACTGAATAATGCCATCAACCCACTTCCATGCTTGTTCCACTTCATCGCGGCGCACGAATAATGCTTGATTACCTAACATGGCTTCGAGCAATAACCGCTCATAGGCATCAGCAATACGTTCATTTTTGAAAGTATCGGTGAAGCTTAAATCGAGCTTAGTGGTTTGCAGGCGAGTTGTTTGCTCAAGACCTGGCACCTTGTTCATCATTTGAATTTCAACCCCTTCATGAGGTTGCAGACGAATGGTTAATTTATTCGGTGGCAGATTACGGCAGCTGGCGCGATATAGGTTATGTGGTGGGTTTTTAAAATACACCACAATTTCTGAGCTCTTGAACGGCATACGTTTGCCGCTGCGCAGATAAAAAGGAACGCCAGCCCAACGCCAGTTGTCGATATCGACTCGCAGCGCGACGAAGGTTTCAGTGTTGGAGTGAACATTGGCATCATCTTCTTCAAGATAGCCCGGCACTGGACTGCCCTTTAAGAAACCAGCGGTATATTGGCCGCGTACTGTGTTCTCATAGACATTGTCGGTATTAATAGGTCGCAATGACTTTAATACCTTCACTTTTTCGTCACGAATCGAATCGGCATCAAGATTCACTGGCGGATCCATGGCCACTAAGGTCAAGACTTGCAGTAAATGGTTTTGGATCATGTCGCGCATCTGGCCGGCTTTATCAAAATAGCCCCAGCGACCTTCAATCCCCACTTCTTCTGCCACAGTGATCTGGACATGATCAATCGTACGGTTATCCCACTTAGAGGCGAATAACGAGTTGGCAAAACGCAGTGCTATCAAGTTTTGTACAGTTTCTTTACCTAAGTAATGGTCAATCCGGTACACCTGATTTTCATTAAAGTAGGCAGATACTTGATCGTTAATTACTTTTGATGATGCTAAATCCGAGCCAATCGGTTTTTCTAACACCACACGGGTATCAGGCTTAATCAAGTTTTGTTCGTTAAGGGCTCGGCAGATATCGCCAAAAATTGAAGGGGGTGTCGCGAAATAGTTGACCATGACATGGTCAGGATGCAGCAGGTCATGAAAGGCTTTATACCCTTCTGACTCAGTAAAGTTAGTGCCGATATAATGACAACGCTTAATAAATCGCGCCAAGGTAGCTTCACATAAAGGCTCTTTAACAAACGTTGTTAACGCCATTTTGACTAACTCAATAAAATCTTCGTCCCTGAGATCATCTTTAGCAACACCAATAACTCTGGTATTGGCATTTAGCAGCTTAGCTTTATCTAGCTGATATAAAGACGGTAACAGCTTACGTCGAGCTAAATCACCTTTGGTACCAAATAACACGAAGTCACAAGCTTTGGTGGATTTTGATATGCTCATTGCAACAAACTCTCCTTAAGTCACCGAGTTCCCAAATCAAACTGTGAGGAAACCCACTGTTTTGTTGTAATATAACAACAGAATTTAGTATTTGCACCAAGATTTTTTCAATAATCAGGCATAGCGCAACTGGTCAGTTACCATACTTATCTGATATGCTTTTCCTTGCTAACTCACTGAGTCAGCAAGCCCTATTGACGACTACAACTATTTGGCAAACTTGCTGTTCTGAAAGTAAAACAAAATAATCCTGCCAATTTTGACCGTCATGAAAAAATAAAATTACATAAATGAAATTCAAGCGGATACTGGCCCATGAATACACTAGAAAAGGTTCAAAAAAACCTCAGTCATTTTAGCAAATCAGAACGTAAAGTTGCAGAAGTTATCCTGGCATCACCACAAACCGCTATTCATTCAAGCATAGCCACGCTCGCTAAGATGGCTGATGTCAGCGAACCTACGGTTAACCGTTTTTGTCGCCGTTTAGATACCAAAGGTTTCCCTGACTTTAAATTACATCTCGCGCAAAGCTTGGCCAATGGCACACCTTATGTCAGCCGCCATGTCGAAGAAGATGACTCACCTGAGTCTTATACCACCAAAATTTTCGAATCTTCGATGGCCTCTTTAGATACCGCTCGCCAAAGCCTAGATATCGCCGCCATTAATAAAGCCGTTGATATCTTAACCCAAGCGAAAAAAATCTCATTTTTTGGTTTAGGCGCATCAGCCTCAGTGGCTCACGATGCTCAGAATAAATTTTTCCGTTTTAACGTGCCAGTCATGTGCTTTGATGATGTATTAATGCAGCGCATGAGCTGTATTAACAGTGCTGAAGGCGATGTGGTGGTATTAATCTCCCACACAGGCCGCACCCGCTCGCTCGTCGATATGGCAAAACTTGCCCGTGAAAATGGCGCTGCTGTCATTGCCATTACCACCCGTAATTCACCGCTTGCCAATGAATGCACTCTACCAGTCACCCTTGAAGTACCAGAAGATACTGACATGTATTTACCAATGGCATCCAGATTAGCGCAATTAGTGGTGATTGATGTGTTAGCCACTGGGTTTACCTTACGCCGCGGCCCACGTTTTCGCGACAGCTTAAAGCGTGTCAAAGAAGCGTTAAAAGAATCTCGTATTCATATTGATCAACATCTTTAAGCAACATTCAATGCTGTAATGATTAACAACAAAACCGCGCCATTACTTCGCGGTTTTTTTATGGTTCAAGCTAAAATTTGACATCAAAACACTATTACCTAACTAAAATTAGCGCTACGTCACAATTTTAAGCTTGGCGGCCGTCATATAACTGATGTAATTTTACTACAATTTGGATTTGAGTCTGATACTATTGATTCAGAAGTTTTTATTAGTTTAAGAAACCACCGGAGTGACATATGTTCCGCAGAACCAAGATAGTAACCACCCTAGGCCCAGCCACCGATCGTGATGACAACTTACGCCGCATTATTGCTGCTGGCGCCAATGTCGTACGTATGAACTTTTCCCATGGCTCAGCAGAAGATCACTTATTACGTGCTGAACAAGTTCGTGCTATCGCTCGTGATTTAGGCGTTCATGTAGCCATTCTTGGCGATTTACAAGGGCCAAAAATTCGCGTTTCTACCTTCAAAGACAACAAAAAAGTTCATTTGCCACTTGGCCACCAATTTGTCTTAGATGCCGAGCTTGCCAAAGGTGAAGGCGACGAAAACCAAGTCGGTATCGATTACAAAGCCCTGCCTGATGATGTCAATATTGGTGACATCCTCATGCTGGATGACGGCCGCGTGCAGTTAGAAGTTGAGCAAGTTGTTGGTCGAAAAGTATTAACCCGCGTAGTTGTTGCTGGCCCATTATCAAACAATAAAGGCATCAACAAGAAAGGCGGCGGACTGTCTGCAGCCGCTTTAACTGAAAAAGATATCGCTGACATTAAAACAGCTGCAGCCATCAAGGTTGACTATTTAGCTGTGTCGTTCCCACGCAGCGGCGCTGATTTAGATTATGCTCGCCGCTTAGCGCAAGAAGCTGGTAGCAATGCCTTAATCGTAGCTAAAGTTGAACGCGCCGAAGCCGTTGCCACTGATGAAGCTATGGATGATGTCATCTTAGCCTCTGATGTTGTCATGGTTGCTCGCGGTGATTTGGGTGTTGAAATTGGTGATGCTGCACTTGTTGCTGTGCAGAAGAAACTCATCAGTCGTTCACGTCAATTGAACAAGGTTGTGATCACTGCGACTCAGATGATGGAGTCGATGATTACCAGCCCAATGCCAACTCGCGCTGAAGTGATGGACGTAGCAAACGCCGTGCTAGATGGTACCGATGCAGTAATGCTGTCGGCTGAAACTGCTGCTGGTGACTTCCCAGAAGAAACCGTTAAGGCCATGGCCAGCGTATGTGTTGGCGCTGAGTCGCACCCAAGCGTGAAATCATCTAAGCACCGCTTAGATTCTCGTTTCACTTCTATGGAAGAAACCATCGCGTTATCAACCATGTATGCTGCCAACCATCTGGAAGGTGTTAAAGCTATCATAGCCTTAACCGAATCAGGTGCTACGCCATTACTGATGTCACGCATTAGCTCATCACTGCCAATTTTCGGTCTGTCTCGACATGACACCACCTTAGCAAAAATGGCACTGTACCGCGGCGTGCAACCTGTGTACTTTGACTCAACAACTACCACTGATGGCCAAGTGCATCGCGTTGCCCTTGAGCAATTAACGGCTGCAGGTTATTTAGTGTCTGGCGATATGGTATTACTGACTAAAGGTGATGCCATGGAAACTGTCGGCGGCACCAACACTTGTAAAGTGCTGATTGTAGCCTAAAGTAATTCGAGCCCTAAAGGCTTAATAAAACCCGCTAATCGGCGGGTTTTTTATTATCTGCAGTATGTTAGGTGGTGATGAGGTAGCGTTTGGTTGCTCAATTTGCTCGCCTCATTTAACTGCACGAGTAAATAAACCCAAGTCACCGGCAAAGACATCCAAACAACCATCTAATCTTAAGTGGTGACAGCAACACCGGCAGCCATATACGGAATGACCCGTAGCAATACACCTTCGATATCTATCTTCTCATCAAAATCAGCGGCAGCAATTTCACGCAAGGCATCGGCTGACGCCATAGTGAACACAATCGTACCTAAAGTGAAATGTAAGCGCCAAAACATCTCTTCTGGCGGAATATGCGGCGCACTTTTAGAGATGGCAGCCACAATACTTTGCAAGTGTTCCGCATAGTGAGTGGTAATAAACCAACGAAGATGTCCCTGACTTTCAATATAACCGCGGCCTAATAACTGCAAGAAGATAGTGGTGCCTTCTTCCCGTAATTTATTAAGATCTAATAATGGCCGAACTAACGAGGTAAATATTTGCCGTAAGCTAGCGTTGTCATGTTGCTGCTGGCATAAGGCAATTTGCGCAGACGCTTTGGGCATAAAAACATCTAAGTAGCGCGCCAGCACAGCGCGAATTAATTCTTTTTTGGAACCAAAATGATAATTAACTGACGCTAAATTAACTTCAGCCTTACTGGTGATAAGCCGAAGCGATGTTTCAGAGAAGCCACGTTCTGCGAACAATTTTTCAGCCGCATCTAATATTCTGGTTTTGGTATCGGTTCGACTGACCATCATTTTGCTCCCCAAATTTAAACACGCGTTTAAATTAAACATTGGTTAACAAGTTGTCAAACATTAGATAGCAGTTAAGGTGCTTCCACAGCGCTTTTATCGTTGCTTAAGTGTGCCTACAAATTAAGCTGATAATGTTATCCGTTTCAAACATTCAAAGTGAATGCATGTGCCGTATATTATACTGCGCTCATTCTGCAATTATTGCGGCATAATTATCTTGCAAATATCGCAGCGAATGTTGAAAACAAGTCTTTACTATTTGTATATTCGCCCGCAGTTAAGCGCAGGAGATGCCATCATCAGCCCAAATAGCACCTACGTGATACGGAAATACTATTTATTCACGCTTAAATAGCGCAAAACCAGAGGTATTACACATTTTGTAATACTCTAACGCTATCAAGTATTGCTCAGCTTGTTTATAGTGAGCGCATGATTGTCATTTACCAGTTAATCCATGAAATATCTTTCTAAGTCGTTGTTGTATTTAACTTGTTTCTCAATTGGTGCGCTGTTTTTTTTGCCAACTTATGCACAGACCGAGCAGGGAGCGTCACCAGTAAATGCCAGCACTATTGACTTAGATGATAAGCTTAATCAGCATTATCAGATCCTAACCCAAGCCTTTGAGCGTTTAGATGCTAAGGCTGTCGCTACTATGTATACGCAAGATGCTGTATTCATTCCAGAAAATAGCAGTACGTCTATCATCATAGGCCAACAGGCTATCAGCGTATATTACCAAGATTTTTTTAATAAAGTCGCCCAAAAAAATGCCAAGCTAGAAATTGATTTTCGCGTACTCATGCGCCAATACCAAACGGGCAGCATTACTGATAATGGCTATTATTTGGTGAGCTATATTCCGGCACCAGAAACCGGTGATGCTCCGACCCATTTTGCGGGTAAGTTTGTTTTGCAATTTATTTTGCAGCAACAACAATGGTTAATACAAACCGAAGCAAGTTTACGCGCCGATTCTAGTTTGTATTACCAGACAACACAACAGCAAAACTGGTATCATAGCCGCCAATTTCAGCCCTAGTTTAGCCAAGATAATGTCAGATATTTCCCGTTGTAATTGTGGTAGCAGCAAACCTTATAGCGCTTGCTGTCAACCACTGCATATGCAAACTCGCTATGCCGAGTCCGCAGTTGAACTAATGCGCTCACGTTTTTGTGCTTTTGCCCGCCAGCAATATCCCTATTTATTAGCGACCACCCATAAAGATTTCCTTGGTAATCTCACTTTAGAGCGTTTAGCCCAAGCTCCTGTAAATTGGTTAAGCCTTGAGATTGAACAAGAAGAGCAGCAGGCGACACGCGCCACTGTGACTTTTAGCGCCTGGTATCGCAGTGATGGGGAAATAGATGCCATTCATGAACGCTCGCGCTTTGAACTCGTCAATCAACGCTGGTTTTATACCAATGGCGATCACTTAGCGACACGTTTTCCGAAACGCAACGATCCTTGTGTCTGCTTAAGTGGTAAAAAAAGTAAACAATGCTGCTGGCGTTAACTATCAACCTTGCTGAGTTTTACAACGCCAACAACTACGCATTTTCTGCATAAGCCTGTTGGTGCTGAACAATAAACTGCATAAAGTCTTTTTGTCGCAGCGCAGGGCTGTATAAATATCCCTGCGCATGATGGCATGCGTTATCCATAAGGAATTTTTCTTGCGCTAAGGTTTCCACCCCTTCTGCCGTCAATGAAATATTCAATGCCTTTGCCATGGCGATAATGGCACTGACTATCTCACGGCTTTCGTGACTGCTAGTAATATCAGCAATAAAAGACTGATCGATTTTCAACTTACTAATGGGGAACTGCTTAAGGTAGCGCATCGAGCAATAACCAGTACCGAAATCATCAATAGCAAGACCTACGCCGATATCAGTCAACTCTTCGCATAATTTAGTGGCGTACTTAATGTCTTCCATTAACTCGGTTTCAGTGATTTCTAAAATCAAACGTTGTGGCTGTAATTGATAACGAGTCATTAAGTGCCACACTTGCTGAAATAAATTACCACTGAAAAACTGCCGAGCTGACACGTTAACGTGCATGCATAAATCTAGGCCTTGTTGCTGCCATAGGTATAATTGCTTACATGCCGAGGCCAATATCCAAGCACCAATCTCAATAATGAGTCCAGTTTGCTCGGCTATTGCCATAAAGCAATTGGGAGACACAGTGCCTTTAGTCGGATGATGCCAACGCAGCAAAGCTTCAGCGCCAATATAACGCTGTTGCTGTAAATGCATTAAAGGCTGGTAATACATCTCAAATTGATGATTGCAAATAGCAAGGCGTAAATCACGTTCCGTATCTGCAGCTTGCTGAAAGTCTTCCAACAGACTTTGACTAAAGAATTGAATAGCTAAACCCACTTTATTTTTTGCATGTTGCACGGCAATATCAACGCAAGCTATGGGAGACATGCTGTAGGTCATATCACCTAAATTAACCATAGCCAACGCCGGCTTTGGGCTAACTTGTTCTGAGCCAATATAAATGACCTGACTTAAATGGCTTAATAAACTTGCCGCCACAGATTCGATATCAATGGCGTTATTATCATCAATAACTATGGCAAATTCATCTGACCCCACTCGAGCAATCAGTTTTGCACCGTAATTATCGCCAAAACTCGTTAATCGCCGCGCGGTTTCAATTAATAAATCATCGCCTTGTTCATGGCCATAAGTATCATTAAAACGTTTAAAACCGATTAAATCGATTAAAATCAAATAACCTTGCTGACAATGCTCAAGTGCAAGGTTGAAATGTGAGCGATTATATAAATTCGTTAAACTGCAACGCCATGCAAGGCGCTCAAGTTCTGAGTGAATAAATATGTCGTGGGTATTATCTTTAGCGGTTATTAAAGCGACATACTGACCTTGTTCGGTAATAAACGGACTCGCATGATAGGCAAAGTAATAACACTTTTTCGCATCTAAGGTTAATGCCAACTCACCTTCTGCGTGCTTACCTTGGCGTAAATTCTCAATCACTTGCTTTATGATGGCAGGATGTTGTTTAAATGACTCAGTGTCAGTCACACTTTTTCCATCAATCACTGCATTCGATAAACCTGGAAAGTTGAGATAGGCACAATTAGCATAACTAATGGTTAAGTTTTCTAAATCCACCAACAAGGTAATTTGATCGGATTGCGCTAACGCACTGCGAAATTGAGTTAATAAGTCTTGTTGTTGATAACTTTGCTGCGTTGCTAACGTTAATGCTAACTGGTCGGCTAATTGACTAACAAAATTAATTTCTTCCTGTTGCCAGCAAGCGTCAGGCACTAAAGATTCAAGACAAATGATCCCTTCTAAATGACCATTAATTCTTACCGCGACATCAAGCGTCGATGTTATCGCGCGTGGCGCTAAAAATTGACCATAAAGCTCAGATACACGCTCATCAAAATTAGCGGTACTGGCATTAATAAAACAATGTTGCAGTAAATAGTCTAAATAAGCAGGGATAGTCGCTAAGTCGTTAGGTCGAATGGATGCGCATGGAAATGTCAGGGTTTCATTTAAAAAACGCTGACAAATAGGCTGTTGCACTGATTGCCGTTGATCTAATCGCCAAATAGTTAGGCAGTCTACCGCCAAAGTTTGGTTTAAGGTGTCAGCAATTAATTCCGCTACAGCTAAAAAATCACCTTTAGCCTTAGCTGTTGAGTTAACCACTGACCTCACTAATAACTGAAAATGACGAGTGTCCACTCTTATCCCTACATAAAATATCAGTATGTCTGACTTATGATTATTAAATCGACTATTGGCGATTTATTAATTGAGTAATAGCTCTGCGAGTGCAATTTCTTATTTATACGCAGTACGTAAAAATACCAATAAAAAAGAGTCACGAAGAAGCTAACAAGGCAGCAACCTATGACTCATTATTGTTAATCATGCGACTATGATTACAGCTGATCAAACAATTATGGTTATAGTCCGTGTTGTAACTGGAAAATCATTTTTTCAGCGCTGATGCCAAAGGTTAAACTTAATTTCACGGCATCATCTTGTGGTGCCATGCTAATTTCTACATCAGCAAAACGGGCTTTGGCGCTGTCGGCTAATACTTTTGCGCGCTCTGCAGTCACTATCATATCCAAGTGATTATTATCAGCATCAATCACTGCACCGATATCAATATAACTACCGCAATCAGTACAAGTATCATTGACCGATTGTAATTGAGCTTCACGAATAGATTTCATACCATTTCTCTATGCTAAATTTAGACTTAGCTATTATAAGAGGGCTAGCGCGAGTCTCCAAGCATAAGCCTTAACTTATAGCGAAGAATTAATCATTAATCGCTGCGCGTGCAGTTGATCACATAAATGTGGCACTTCTCGTACGTTTGTTAACTCAATTTCTTGATTAAGGCTGCGCTGTTTAACCGTATGACTGCAATTATTTAATACATCGAGTAAATCACCAGGCCAATGACCAGCAAATAACAACGGCTCAGGCAATAAACTGTGGCGTAATCTAAATCCTGCCATTGAATCGTTAAAAAAACTTTGACTATGATCCAAACCTGTCATTTTCGTCATATCAACAACCAAGGCTTGTGGTTCACTAACATCAAATTGTCGCCGTAATTGCGCCTCCCCTTGCTCTTTCTTGAGGCCAAATTGTGCCATATCGCGAACATCAGCCGACAATAAACTCAGTAATAACGCAAATTCCCCCCGCCGCTGCGCGGCGAGGGCGAGATTTAAGCGACTACCTAGGTCTAACTCGTTGATGACATTGACATCAATCAGCATAAAAAAACACCACAAAAACAAGCCGTTGATACTTAATCGACCAGTCGAGTCATAACTTAAGGATTAATTGCATGTAAGCACTTTACAAGCCTAAATTTTATGAATACTATTCAGCCCGCAATTGAGAGGAGGGGTTCCCGAGTGGCCAAAGGGATCAGACTGTAAATCTGACGGCTCAGCCTTCGAAGGTTCGAATCCTTCTCCCTCCACCATCAATTGCGGCAAACAACAGACAATAAGAATGGGAGGGGTTCCCGAGTGGCCAAAGGGATCAGACTGTAAATCTGACGGCTCAGCCTTCGAAGGTTCGAATCCTTCTCCCTCCACCATTATTTCTTATTATCTAGCGTTTACTCGTGGAGGGGTTCCCGAGTGGCCAAAGGGATCAGACTGTAAATCTGACGGCTCAGCCTTCGAAGGTTCGAATCCTTCTCCCTCCACCATTTTTCGTTTGCTCATTGAACGAATAACACTTCTGGCCAAGAAGTGTTGCTACAACAAGTTACAACAATTTAGATATGGAGGGGTTCCCGAGTGGCCAAAGGGATCAGACTGTAAATCTGACGGCTCAGCCTTCGAAGGTTCGAATCCTTCTCCCTCCACCATCTAAACCTCCTATTTATCATTCAAGACATTCAACATCTTTTTTTCGTTACCTTCTTTATATCCCCAATAAGTTCTACAGCACTACTTACACAGTTCTCATTGTTATCTTACATATACTTACCCACTAAAGTTATTTATCATCTTTACTTCGACTATCCCTCAGTCAAGAGTCCGATTATGACGCAAACTTGGGTCAAACAAGCCATAGCTAAGATAGAAGCTGATTTCCAACGCAGCGCAGATACTCATCTGATTAAGTTAGACATTCCCTGTTTAACCCATATAGATATTTATTTAAAAGATGAAAGTACCCACCCGACCGGCAGCTTAAAGCATCGCCTCGCCCGTTCACTATTTTTATACGCCTTATGTAATGGCTGGATAAAACAGGGCACGACTGTCATAGAGTCCTCCTCTGGCAGCACAGCGGTCTCAGAAGCCTATTTTGCTAAATTGCTTGGCCTGCCCTTTATTGCTGTTATGCCCAAAAGTACCGCTAAGAAAAAAATCCAACAAATCGAATTCTATGGCGGCCAATGCCATTTTGTGGATCACAGTAATCAGATTTATGCCGAATCTGAGCGCCTAGCTGCAAAACTTAATGGCCATTATATGGATCAGTTCACTTATGCTGAGCGTGCCACCGACTGGCGCGGTAACAATAACATCGCTAATTCTATTTTTAGCCAAATGACCATGGAGCCGCACCCTATTCCGACTTGGGTAGTGATGAGCCCAGGAACTGGCGGCACTTCAGCAACCATAGGGCGGTATATTCGCTACCAACAACTTGATAGTAAGCTATGTGTGGTTGACCCAGAGCACTCGGTGTTCTTTGACTATTTCAACACAGGCAATGCCAAGATCACCAGCGAGAACGGCAGTAAGATTGAAGGCATAGGTCGCCCGCGCGTGGAACCTTCATTTATCGCCGGAGTGGTGGATGCTATGCTCAAAATCCCCGATGCGGCGGCGATAGCAACGATTCATTGGTTAGAGCAAGTGATTGGCCGCAAAACTGGGCCATCGACCGGAACCAATTTATTTGGTGCCTTGGTGTTAGCAAGTGATATGCAGCAACGCGGCGAGCACGGCAGTATAGTGACACTACTTTGCGATTCGGGTGAGCGCTATTTAGATACTTATTATGATAAGGATTGGATTGCCGCCAACATAGGTTGCTATCAAGCTTATGCAGATACACTGGTGCAATTTAACCAAGATGGCCAATTGTCGCTGACCACTTGTCTATAATGCACGGCTTAACAGCCAATAAACCGCGTCAATCCAATTAAATGCCACAAAAAATCCGAGGCCAATTAAGCGACTCCGATTTTTAATCTATGGCAGTAAAGTATGCAGTCAAGCCAAGCGGCTATGGCATTTAATACTCAAGCCATTGGCAGGCTTCAATCAATATTCAGATACTTATGAGTCTGCACCGATAAGCGCCAATTGCGGGCAATGCAAGTCGCCATGGCGAGCTCAGTAGCCCGAGCCTGTTGGCTAATAGGTTGTAAACACATCACTTTCGCGCTGATATCTATGCCATTAAGCGCTTCATCGAGTTGATCGATATGCTTTTGCTGCGCTATCGGGTGCTTAATTTCATTGGCACGGTTTAACGCTTGCGCCAGTACCGCCATCCCACCTTTCATGTTGATTTTTGGCGAAACTGTGACCCAAGTGTCGACCGCGCACGCTACGGTATAAGTACCACTGGTCTCAATTTGACAGTGGTAACCCGCATCATGCAAGGCTTGGGTTAACTCTGTTAAGTCGTGAATACACGGCTCACCGCCGGTGATCACTACATGTTTAGCAGTAAAGCCCTTAGCACTAAATGCGGCCAACAAACTGGCAGCGTCATGCCAAGCCCAATGGCCTTTAACACCGTCGACGTCAATAACCACATCACGTTTAACTTCTAACGTGGGTTGGCGCTCCCAAGTATGACGGGTGTCACACCAACTACAAGCCACAGGGCAACCTTGTAACCGCACAAAAATGGCGGGAACACCGGTATAAAAGCCTTCACCCTGAATTGTTTCAAATACTTCATTAACTGGATACTGCACTTCTTTTCTCCGGCTTAAACAGCGCTGCTGTTATAACTAAGTTAGGCGGTAACTACAAGCTTAGCGTCAAGTTTCGGTTTAAATCCTGCCGCAGTCAGTTACAATATCGTCTTTATTTAATAGTAAGGTTTTCGTTATGTCTGCAGCCGTGGTGGTTTTTAGTGGTGGTCAAGATTCAACAACTTGTCTTATTCAGGCCCAGCAAAAGTACCAACAAGTGCACGCCATTACCTTTGATTATGGCCAGCGCCATCGTCAAGAAATTGAAGTGGCTAAAACCTTAGCAGCCCAATTAGGTGTCGCCAGCCATAAAGTGCTGGATGTGACTATGCTCAATGAGCTTGCCATCAGTGCCCTCACCCGTGATTCCATTGCCGTCTCTAATGAGCTCATGGATAACGGCTTACCTAATACTTTTGTTCCTGGTCGCAATATTTTATTTTTAACCTTAGCTGGCATTTATGCCTATCAGCTCGGCGCCGAGGCAGTGATCACTGGGGTATGCGAAACCGATTTCTCTGGCTATCCAGATTGCCGTAATGACTTTGTTCAAACTATGGCTAACGCCTTAGTATTAGGCATGGATAGAGAGTTAGCCTTAGTCACCCCGCTGATGTGGTTAGATAAAGCACAAACCTGGGCACTAGCCGACAGTTTGGGCGCGCTAGAATTAGTGCGCGATCATACCCTGACTTGTTATAACGGCATTATCGGCGCGGGTTGTAAAGAATGCCCAGCCTGCTTACTCAGAAGCAAGGGCTTAGCTCAATACCAAGCCAATAGTCCTGAAATCTTAGCCAGTTTACCTAAGTAAGATGGAGCTTAAGCGCTTAAATAATCACTGGGGATTTTGTTTATCCTTAGCCTGCTTAATGCTGCTGGCTTATGTTATCGATCCTAACCACTTAAGCTATCAGCGCTCTAGCGTTGCAGCTGGCGCTTGGTGGCAACTATTTAGCGCTAACATACTGCATACCAACGCTTGGCATTTGGCGATGAATCTCGCAGGGCTACTGATTATTATGACGCTATTTCCTTGGCGTTTAAGCCTAAAAAACCTATGGACTTTGTTTTTGCTGTTGTCATTAATTCAAGGCATTGGCTTATTCTTGTTTTACCCCACTACCTTAGGGTTTGTCGGCTTAAGTGGCATTTTACATGGCTTATTTGCTTATGCCGTGGTGCAAGACTTGCGGCGTAAAGATAAATGGGGAGTGATTTTACTGATGGCACTGGCGGCAAAAATCATCGCGGAGCAAACATTAGGCCCACAAGCCTTGTCGAGTCAGTTGATTGGCGCCCGAGTTGCCGATGAATCCCATTTGATTGGCGCGATTGCAGGCTTGTTTTTAGGGCTGCTATTACCTTTTAAGAAAGGAATTTAAGAAAGGCATTTTAAGAACTGTCTTATGATAAAACGTCATTTAATAATCATTTAAAAAGCGCCGCTGTTAACCCTTTTGCGATATTGTTAGTCTAGGCAACTGCTCCCCCAAAATGGTTTGGGGAGCGGTTACTCAGCAATTACATTCAAGCCTTACACTGAATAATTCAATCACTAAGCTTTTAGCAGTTCTTGCCTTAATAACTGCACTTGATCGCGTACACTCGCCGCTTGCTCAAACTCAAGTTCGCGCGCATGTTGATGCATTTGTTTCTCTAGCCGCTCAATCTCTTGACTAATGTCTTTAACGCTGCGACTCGGTAAATCGGAAGCTCTGACCCCAGGGCGATTAGCTCTTGAATAACGCTGACTCGTCTGATTGCGGCGCTCATCGCCCTCACTGCCATCGCCCATATCCATCACATCAGTAATGCGCTTGGTTAAACTCGTTGGCACTATGCCATTGGCAATGTTGTGGGCATGCTGTTTCTCGCGGCGCCGCTCAGTCTCTCCCATCGCTTTAGCCATAGAGTCAGTGATTCTATCAGCATATAAAATCACTTTACCGTTAATGTTACGGGCGGCTCGGCCTATGGTTTGAATTAACGAGCGCTCAGAACGCAAGAAGCCCTCTTTATCGGCATCCAAAATACACACCAGCGACACTTCTGGCATATCTAAGCCTTCGCGTAATAGGTTGATGCCAATTAATACATCAAAAACACCTAATCTTAAATCGCGAATAATCTCAGTGCGCTCCACTGTATCTATATCTGAGTGTAAATAGCGCACCCGAATGCCATGTTCATCCAAATAATCCGTTAAATCTTCGGCCATACGCTTAGTTAAGGTAGTGACTAACACCCGTTCATCAATGGCGATGCGCTTGCGGGCTTCGGATAACAAATCATCCACTTGAGTACTGACTGGCCTAACTTCAAGCTCGGGATCGAGTAATCCCGTTGGCCGCACCAATTGCTCGGCAATATCAGTACCACTTTTTTCAAGCTCATATTTGGCTGGTGTCGCCGACACATAAATCGTTTGCGGCATTAAATCCTCAAACTCTTCAAACTTTAACGGTCGGTTATCCAGTGCCGATGGCAGTCTAAAACCATATTCTACTAAGGTGGTTTTGCGCGATCTATCGCCTTTATACATGGCGCCAATTTGCGGCACTGTGACATGAGATTCATCAATGATCATCAAGCCATCGGCGGGTAGATAGTCCAGCAAGGTCGGCGGACTTTCACCAGGGTTACGCCCAGATAAGTAGCGTGAATAATTTTCAATGCCAGAGCAATAACCTAGCTCCACCATCATCTCGATGTCATATTGCACTCGCTCAGAAATTCTTTGTTCTTCAATGAGCTTGTGGTTTTCGAGTAGTTGCTTTTTACGTTCGACAAGTTCAACTTTAATCAGCTCAGTCGCCGCCAGTATGGTTTCTCTTGGCGTCACATAATGACTTTTGGGATAAATAGTGGTCCGAGCTAAACGCCGATTGACTTGGCCCGTCAAAGGATCGAATTCGCTGATGCGCTCAATTTCGTCATCAAATAATTCGACACGAACGCCGTGATTTTCAGCATCTGCCGGAAAAATATCAATCACTTCTCCGCGCACCCGAAAAGTGCCACGATCAAACGCCATGTCATTGCGCTTATATTGCAGATCAGTCAGGCGCTTTAAAATATCGCGCTGCCCCATAGTGTCACCTTGGCGCAGGTGCAACAGCATTTTTAAATACAGCTCAGGATCACCCAGACCATAAATCGCTGACACAGAGGCAATCAGCACCACATCACGCCGCTCTAATAAGGCTTTGGTGGCAGAGAGACGCATTTGCTCAATATGAGCATTGACCGAGGCATCTTTCTCGATAAAGGTGTTTGACGCCGGCACATAAGCTTCGGGCTGATAATAATCGTAATAAGAGACAAAATATTCGACGGCGTTATTAGGAAAGAACTCTTTCATTTCCCCGTAGAGCTGCGCCGCAAGGGTTTTATTGGGCGCCATGATAATAGTCGGGCGACCTAAATTGGCAATGACATTGGCCATAGTAAAAGTTTTACCTGAGCCAGTCACTCCTAATAGAGTTTGGTGAGCCAAGCCACTTTCGAGCCCTTCTGTTAATTGAGCGATCGCTTTAGGTTGATCGCCTGCCGCTTGATAAGGCGCAACCAGTTCAAACAACTTTGACACTGTATCCTCTCTTTTTACCCGTTAGTGGTTTTTTACTGAAACTACACTGGCACATTAGTACTAGTTTCAACTTATCGCAGTGATTTATGCTAAAAAACCCAACAAAATAACAATTTAATTCATAAACAAATGGCGAGCAATTGTTACAAAGTTGCGACATTTGGCAACCTACCTATCAGCCACAAGCGCCAAGATTAAGTCACTGTTTATAAACACATTTAAAAAGTGCAACTAGATTTGGACATTTTAAGTCCAACCCAGTCTACATCGGACTTTGCGGGGTACTATACTCAGTAACCCACAAGTTTATCCACAGAAACAGTGGATAAGTGATTGGGAACCTTGACTCATAAGGGTTTGCTCTCGCACCAGCGAATAAGAGTGAGGCATCGCAAAAGTTGTAATTTTATGACATTTGAATCTAAGCCGTAACTATTCGTACCGACTGACTCACATTGCTGAGCCTGCAAGATAAAACTATTGGCTGAATTGATAGCTGCTTGCCTACTCGCTATGGCTGCGAGCCGTGAATGTAGCGTGATATTGCCCAGTGATAAATTCGGTCACCTTGAATCAAAGCCTTCGAATCAAATCACTTAGAGGCGAGATCAGTAGACATTAAATAAAACGACGACATCCGCCAAACGCAGCACTACTGATGTTAGCTTAGTTGCCTAAGCACGCCGCAGACAGACTGAGTATTCCCTCTTACGCATACTAGCAATTGCAGGCTGAAACATAAAGCAAGCCTGCCCTGGGATTGCGACTTTTCAGCACATGGCAGTACAAAAAGCGGTAAGGGATAAACTCAGTATTCAGACCGATAGTTAGTACGGAATCTGTATATCAGCATTTTGTGCTGTGTTTTTTGCAACTTGACACTAATAGCTTAATTTCATAGACGCTAATCAACACAAGCGAATCTCTCCATAACGGCCATTAGCCCATACTCAATCACTCAATCACTCAATCTCCATAGTGAGTATTTAGCGAATGTATTGAGTGAATAAGAGCTACGCAATCATCTTAGGAACTTGCCAACGCGAAGTGCCAGTGCGGCTAAAAACTAACTATTAAGCAGGTTTAAAACTCCAGTGTGCACAAATAAAATCAAGCTACTAGCAAGCATTGCTAAAAAAACCATCAATGTTTAGCCGCCAATCTTAAGCGTATGATGCCAAAGTCGAGTCATTATCCTGAAAAATTTAGCTAATCATGGTCACACGTCTAAAAAAACGAGTCATTTTCAAAAGTGAAGTGATAGCTAAATCGTTCTTTTTTAACCCGCAATGACTAAATATCACCCCCGATTGTTTGTAAGATAAACACTTGATTCACTATTTGGCATTTTTTTAGGAACGCGAGTTGACTCATGTGGCTGAGCGATTTACTATGCGCTCCGTTCTCAACGAGAAGTCGCAAACGATTCCCCAGTAGTTCAGTCGGTAGAACGGCGGACTGTTAATCCGTATGTCACTGGTTCAAGTCCAGTCTGGGGAGCCACTTCTCGGTGGTTAAATGAGAAAATGAAGTAATACGATTCCCCAGTAGTTCAGTCGGTAGAACGGCGGACTGTTAATCCGTATGTCACTGGTTCAAGTCCAGTCTGGGGAGCCACTTCTCGGTGGTTAAATGAGAAAATGAAGTAATACGATTCCCCAGTAGTTCAGTCGGTAGAACGGCGGACTGTTAATCCGTATGTCACTGGTTCAAGTCCAGTCTGGGGAGCCACTTCTCGGTGGTTAAATGAGAAATTGAAGTAACACGATTCCCCAGTAGTTCAGTCGGTAGAACGGCGGACTGTTAATCCGTATGTCACTGGTTCAAGTCCAGTCTGGGGAGCCACTTCTTGGTGGTTAAATGAAAAAATTGAAGTAACACGATTCCCCAGTAGTTCAGTCGGTAGAACGGCGGACTGTTAATCCGTATGTCACTGGTTCAAGTCCAGTCTGGGGAGCCACTTCTCGGTGGTTAAATGAGAAAATTGAAGTAACACGATTCCCCAGTAGTTCAGTCGGTAGAACGGCGGACTGTTAATCCGTATGTCACTGGTTCAAGTCCAGTCTGGGGAGCCACTTCTCGGTGGTTAAATGAGAAAATTGAAGTAACACGATTCCCCAGTAGTTCAGTCGGTAGAACGGCGGACTGTTAATCCGTATGTCACTGGTTCAAGTCCAGTCTGGGGAGCCACTTCTCGGTGGTTAAATGAGAAAATTGAAGTAACACGATTCCCCAGTAGTTCAGTCGGTAGAACGGCGGACTGTTAATCCGTATGTCACTGGTTCAAGTCCAGTCTGGGGAGCCACTTCACAGTTAAAGCGTTATTCCCTCCGCTATTATTCTAATCTCTCTTAGATACACGCCTTTTGTCATATTTTGATAGGCCATATACCCACAATTTCATTATTCCTCATCTCAATCTTGCTATTTTTATTTTCAGATCATAAATACGCCCAAGAACAGAGTTAAGTCATGCTTCTATAACCCAATTCCGTATACTTCTTCTCCAATGTATATAAATGCGTTATCTTATATTGGTAATATATGAAGAACTCAGGGACGGGTCATGGCCAAGCTATATCAAGTATTGCTATTTATTACATTTGCTATAGGAATATTGGCTCAGTTTTGGCTTCAAAAAAATCAATTAACTGTCAGTGCTAGCCAACATCAAACTGAGTTTGTGCAACTCGTTCATCAATATAAAGACTATCAAGGTGATGGCCAGCAATTATTCGCAACGATTAATGCCATTCAACCCTTACAGTTTTTTCAATACATCACTGACTTAAACCCACAGCAAAACTATACCTTCGGCGAATCACATCAAAGTCAGCATTGGTTGCAGCATTTACTGCCAGTAAAAATTACCCAAGATATTCAATTATCCAATGCCCGTTTGCAATTAAGTGCGGATACTCGCTCTTGGTATGGTGTCATTGAAACCAATATAATGACGCAAACCTTGATGCTACTGGCAATGTACCTGTTCCTCGTCATTAGCTTGCTATGGTTACAATCGAGAATAAAAAACAGCATTGCTTACAGCGTAACTTATATGTCGCAACTCATTGCCGATAATTATCCGCCACTACAAGCATCAAAACTCGGTGGTGAATGCAAGCCTCTGGCCAAGGCATTAGAGCAATTAAGACTTGATATCAAAGCTCATCAAAAAAACCTAGTTAGCAAACACGAACAATTAAACCAAGAATCATTGCAAGACTCGATTACAGGTTTTGGTAATCGCCAACAATTTACTCAAACATTGGCGCAACTGACGAGCGTTGGCACGTCGCAACTAGGAACTCTCGCACTGGTTAAAGCCTCCGAACTTGGCGCTATCAATCAGTTATATGGCCGTCAGGCCGGTGATGAATACTTAGTTACCATCAGTAAAACCATCAAGCATTCGTTAAGAGAATTTAGCTTTAGTCAGTGTTTTCGAATAAGCAGCGCTGATTTTGCTATGTTTATCCCGGATCTTTCGATAAAAGACGCCCCGAGAATATTTACTTCATTGAAGAATCAATTTGATGATTATCAGCAACAATTAGGCTCAGATAGCGTTGCTTATATGGGAATAGTGCCTTTTACCGAGCAATCCAACCCGGCATCACTGTTGGCCTTGGCTGATTCTGCGGTCAGCATTGCGCAAACATTGGGACCAAACCAATTCCATACCCTTGAGCATCAAGATGACCTAGAAGAACAAGGTGATAATCGCTGGCAAAAAGCCATAGAGTCTTTGTTAGATCACCGCAATATTGAGTTTTATCAACAGTCTATTCAGCCTTGTCGTCACAATGTTGATATGTATCGCGAGTTATTGGCGCGCTTTTATAACAGCAATGGCAAGTTATTACCGACAACCACTGTGTTTGCCATGGCCGAACGTCATGGTAAAAACCTTGAAATGGACAAACTCATAGTTCAAATGGTAATAGAGCGCTTAATAAAAGACCCATTACTTACTGGCTGGTACGGGGTTAATATCAGCGGCAACTCAGTGTTACAACCTGACTTTGTGGCTTGGCTTAAAGACACTCTCAACCGTTATCCAGAAATAGCAGCGCGCTTAGTTATCGAAGTTAATGAAATCAGCATTCACAAAAATCTGGTTTCAAGCGCTCATTTTGTCAAAGCCGTACATAGCGCCGGGGCGCGAGTCTCTATTGAGCGTTTTGGCATGGGATTTACCTCATTTAAATTCTTTCAAGAATTACGCCCAGACTTTGTCAAACTCGATGGTAGTTTTAGCAATCAAGTACACTTGGACAGCAGCAATCGCTTCTTTATCAAAATGATTGTCGATATTGCCAAACGACTCAATGTCAAAATCATTGCTACTGGTGTAGAAGTCCAAGAAGAAAAATTAGCACTCGAGCAATTATTGGTGGATGGACTGCAGGGTTACTATATTGCCAAACCCTTAGCCCTTGATAAGACGCCTTAGTCACGGTGGGCTGGATGGTGGAATAAATGCCACAAAATGAAGATATTATCATCTTCAATTGCTTTAACCCTGCATTCTATCGGTTGTTAATCAGGATCAAACCACCGATAATAGTGCTATTCCCAGCCTAAAAATTTATATTGCGATGAGCGAATATTTACTGTTGTTGATTGGTACTGTGCTAGTCAATAACTTCGTGTTAGTTAAATTCCTCGGTTTATGTCCATTTATGGGGGTATCGAGCAAACTCGAATCAGCCATAGGCATGTCAATGGCGACGACTTTTGTATTGACACTGGCGTCAATTCTTAGCTATTTGGTCAACACCTATTTACTGGACCCATTTCAATTAGGCTACTTGCGCACCATGTGTTTTATTCTGGTGATCGCTGTCGTCGTGCAATTTACTGAAATGCTAGTGCAAAAAACCAGTGCTTCGTTATATCGAGCATTGGGAATTTACTTGCCTTTGATCACCACCAATTGCGCGGTACTTGGGGTGGCATTACTCAATATCAATGAAAAGCATAACTTCTTACAATCTGCTGTATATGGTTTTTCCGCTGCATTAGGATTCTCGTTAGTGTTAATCCTGTTTTCTGCGATGCGTGAACGACTCGCCGCGGCCGATGTCCCCTCTCCTTTTCGCGGCGGCGCGATTGCCATGATCACCGCAGGTTTAATGTCACTGGCCTTTATGGGCTTCACTGGATTGGTTAAGTAATATGTCCACTATTCTTGTTGCGGTCATCTTATTGACCCTGCTGGCTATGCTTTTTGGTCTGATTTTAGGTTTTGCCGCCCAAAAATTTAAAGTCGAAGGCAACCCTATTGTTGATGAACTTGAAGCCATACTGCCGCAAACTCAATGTGGCCAATGTGGTTATCCTGGCTGTCGCCCTTATGCTGAAGCCATAGCTAACGGTGAGAAAGTCAACCGCTGCCCACCTGGTGGCAGTGCTACCATGGAAAAATTAGCCGAACTCATGGGCGTAGAACCTGAACCTATGAGTGCTACCACCGCAGAACCCATCAAAAAAGTCGCTTTTATCCGCGAACTTGAATGTATTGGTTGCACCAAATGCATTCAAGCCTGCCCTGTGGATGCCATTATCGGTAGCGGCAAATTAATGCATACCGTGCTTAGCAAAGATTGTACTGGTTGCGATTTATGCGTAGAGCCTTGCCCAGTTGATTGTATCGATATGATCCCAGTGGTTCAGGGCATAAATAATTGGGATTGGAAGCTAAATCAAATTTCATCACAAATACCGGTCAAATTTATCGAAGAGGATAAGCCGTGTTGACTATGTTAGATCAAATTGATCAAGGGTTTGTCTGGCCAATTCATGGTGGTATTCATCCGCCGCAAATGAAAGATATTGCGCCAGCGACATTACTCAAACACTTACCTTTGTCATCACGTTTTTTGGTTCCTATTCCACAAGTGAATGACAGCGCTGTACTTACGGTAGACGTGGGCGACAAAGTCAGTAAAGGCCAAAGTCTCACTCAAGGCCAAGGCCGGTTCTATCTGCCCGTACACGCCCCTACATCGGGTGTAGTCAGTGCTATTGAGCCGCGCCCAAGTAATCATGCATCAGGTTTACCCATACTCACCTGCGTGATTGACTCAGATGGCTTTGATACTAGCGTTAACTATCAAGCGGCCAATCCTGCTACGCTTAGCACAGATGAAATCCTTGCAAAAATCCAGCAAGCAGGCATTGCTGGCCTAGGCGGCGCCGCCTTTCCTAGCCATATAAAATTAGCGTCTGTCAGTAAAATTGAGCTAGTGATTATTAATGGCGTGGAGTGCGAGCCTTATATCACAGCCGATGATGCGTTAATGCGCCATCACAGCGACGACATCATAAAAGGTGTCGCCATTATTGAGCAGTTACTTAAGCCGCAGCGCATTGTTATTGCTATTGAAGATAATAAGCCCGAGGCTATTGCTGCTATGCAGCAAGCCTTAGCGAGTAGCACACTGCCAAGCCCATTAGCCCGCGTGACCGTAGTGCCAACCTTATACCCATCTGGTGGTGAAAAGCAGCTAGTGCAACTTCTGACTGGCAAAGAAATTCCATCAGGCGCTATCCCTGCGCAGCTTGGCATGCTAATTCACAATATCGGTACCTGTTTTGCTATTCATCAAGCCGTAAGCGAAGGTAAGCCTCTCATTGAGCGCGTAGTGACTGTCACGGGGAAACAAGCATCAGAACCTGCCAATTATTGGGTACCTATTGGCATGAGCGTGCACGATATATTGCAGCAGCTCAATTTCCGCCCTCAAGCAGAGCAAATGGTGATCATAGGTGGCCCTATGATGGGTTATACCTTGCCTGTCACCCAAGTGCCTGTGCTCAAAGGCACCAACTGTATTTTATTACCGGCGCAACAAGAAATGATGGCCCCGGTTGAGCAAGCCTGTATTCGCTGCGGCGAATGTGCAGTAGCCTGCCCTGCTATGCTACTGCCCCAACAACTCTATTGGCACAGTAAAGCTGAAGAGTATGACAAAGCCAGCAGTTTTAATTTACGCGATTGTATTGAGTGTGGTTGCTGCAGTTACGTGTGCCCAAGTGATATTCCCCTTGTGGAATATTTCCGCATTGCTAAATCGGCACTTAAAAAAGTGGCCCATGAAAAAGAGCAAGCGGAGCGCGCTAAACAGCGCTTTGAAGCCAGAGACAAGCGCTTAGCGGCAGAAAAAGAAGCCCGAGAGCTTAAGGCTAAAGCAGCCAGTGCTAAGCGTCAGCAGACTATGTCAAGTAATGAGAAAGATGCCATTGCTGAGGCTATGGCAAGAGTGAAAGCTAAGCAGGCGCAAAAAACGCAAGCCGCTGAACCTTTAGCTAAGATAGTCGCGCTTACAAACGATGACACAAAGCTTGTGCCAAGCCCCAATGCAAGAGTCAATGTCAGCACAAGCTCAAATACAAGTACTAGTGAGCCAGCGAGTACTAGCAATGCTGATAAAGTCAGTGCCGCAATCGCGCGCGCCAAAGCTAAAAAAGCGGTATTAGCGGCTGCCAGTTCAGTAAATGGTGCGGTTTTGGTGGAATCAAATCACCAGAATAAGGCTCAAGCTGCTGCAAGTAATCTGCAAAATGATGCCGACAATCACGTCGTGCCTCACGCAGACATTGTGACTCAAGCGGAAAGCAAAGCTGATAAAGTCGCGGCCGCAATCGCCCGAGCTAAAGCTAAAAAAGCTGCCATGGCTAACTCAACTGCGAATGAGAGCGACACTCTGCACCAAGCAAAGAATCAAGCAACAAGTCCAACTGAGCTTGCCGCAGAAAAGACAGTTGATGCTGGTGTTGATGCCAATTCCGAGGCTGTTACTAACACGGTAAGTAGTGCTGATAACTCAGCTGACACTAAAGCCGCTAAAATCGTGGCTGCCGTTGCCCGCGCTAAAGCTAAGAAAGCCGCATTAGCCGCCGAGCAAGACTCTTCTAACGAACAACTGAATATGGCGCCCGCGCCAGAATTAGCATCATCGGCATCAAATGCCATAGCTAACGCGCACCTTGAAGATAGCCTTGCCAACGACAAAGCAACGAAAGTTGCTGCTGCCGTGGCGCGCGCTAAAGCCAAGAAAGCGGCTAAGGCTGCTGAGTTAGCCGGTGTTAATGCTAATGCGACTGGTACTGGGGCAAATAATACTCAGTTTATTGAAAATCAAGCTATTGAGACTCAAGCCGCTGAAATTCAACTCGTTGAGCCTCAAACCGTTGAAAACCTAGCATCGCTCACTGAGGTTGCCAAAACTGAAGCTACCGAAGCTCAGCCTGTAGATGCGCGTGATGATAAAGCAGCCAGAGTGGCCGCCGCCGTGGCCAAAGCTAAAGCCAAGGCTCTTGCCAAAAAACAACACTCTGTCGATGAGAACAAGGATTAATTATGGCGTTTAAAATTGCCACTTCACCCCATATCATTAATAAGTTGCACACCTCAACTGTGATGCAGCGGGTGTTAATGTGCGCCTTCCCGGGCATAATTGCCCAATGCGTCTTCTTTGGCTGGGGCACACTCATCCAATTAGCCATAGCAGTCGTTGTTGCCATCGCCGCTGAAGCCTTAGTGATGAAACTGCGTGGACGCAGTATCAAAACTGCGCTGAGCGATTACAGCGCTGTGGTTACCGCCTTCTTATTAGCCGTCGCCATACCGCCTTTAGCTCCGTGGTGGCTAATAGTGATTGGTACCTTGTTTGCCATCTTAATGGTTAAACACGTCTATGGTGGACTGGGTAACAATGTATTTAACCCAGCCATGGCCGCGTATGTGTTATTGCTGATTTCATTTCCAGTGCAAATGACCAGTTGGTTAGCGCCAGCACCTATTGCCGCTCATATCCCCGATATTTTATCGAGTTTACAAGCTATCTTTTTGCAAGCGGATATCAGTGCTTATCGCCTAGGTTTTGATGGCATCAGCATGGCAACCCCTCTTGATGCCTTAAAAACGGATTTATCTATGGGTCTTACCGTCACTGAGTCCATGTCAAAATCCATTTTTGCCAATGGCGCTGGTGTGGGTTGGTTTTGGGTTAATGCTATGTACTTAGCTGGCGGCTTAATGCTGTTAAAGCTTAAGGTCATTCGATGGCACTTACCGGTCGCCTTTTTGGCCAGCTTAACCTTGTTCAGTGCCATGGGCTTTGTTATGGGTCCTGATACTCACGGCACGCCTTGGTACCATTTATTCTCTGGCGCGACTATGCTCGCTGCGTTTTTTATCATTACCGACCCGGTCACTGCCGCGAGTAGCCCACGTGGACGTATTATCTTTGGTGTCTTGATAGGCTTGCTTGTATACCTTATTCGCAGTTTTGGTGGTTATCCCGATGCCGTGGCCTTTGCGGTATTACTGGCCAACTTGTGCGCCCCGTTTATTGATTATTATGTCCGCCCTCGTGCTTATGGACATCGCAGTGGCCATTAAGCCTTTAGGAGCAGCGTTGTGAAAAAATCCATGGCTAAAAATGCCGCTATCTTAGGCCTGTTTGCTTTAGTTTGTACGGCAGTCGTGAGTCTGGTTGATTATGTCACTAAAGATGACATTTTATTGCAACAGCAACGTCAGTTACTGAGCATATTAGAGCAAATCATACCTACCGATTTGCATGACAATGACTTGTCGCAAGCCTGTACATTATTATCATCACCCGCTCTTGGTACTAATGAGCCCATGCCGGCTTATATCGCCACGTTAAATGGCAAGCCTACGGCAATTGCCATGGAAACTATTGCCCCCGATGGTTATAGCGGCGCAATTAAAATCATAGTGGCGGTAGATGTTAAAGGTCAGGTACTTGGCGTTCGCACCTTAAATCATCAAGAAACCCCAGGGCTTGGCGATAAAATCGAGGTTAAAAAATCTAATTGGCTCAATGCATTTATCGGCAAAATGGTGAGCGGCGAAGATGATCCAAAATGGCGAGTCAAAAAAGATGGTGGTGAATTTGATCAATTCACTGGCGCGACTATTACGCCTAGGGCTTACGTTGGTGCATTACGCCGTACCATACATTATTTTGATACCAATCAAGACGCCATTTTTAACCAAGTTCGCCAATGTGAGGTAAGCCATGACTAAATTATCTGAAATTGCCTGGCAAGGACTGTGGAAAAATAACCCAGGCTTAGTGCAATTATTGGGATTGTGCCCATTACTTGCGGTTACTGCCACAGTCACTAACGCTCTTGGCCTAGGGTTAGCCACCTTAGTGGTGTTGGTTTGCTCTAATATTCTGGTGTCGTTAATCCGCCAATGGGTGCCAAAAGAAATCCGCATACCTGTGTTTGTGATGATTATTGCGGCCTTAGTGACCACAGTGCAGTTACTGATCAACGCTTATGCCTACGGCTTGTATTTATCCTTAGGCATATTTTTACCTTTGATTGTGACTAACTGCGTCATTATTGGCCGCGCTGAAGCCTTTGCTTCACGTAATAACGTAGGTCATGCCGCCTTTGATGGACTAATGATGGGTGTAGGTTTTACCTTAGTTCTAACCTTGTTAGGCGCCTGCCGTGAAATCTTAAGCCAAGGCACCTTATTTACAGGAGCTGAGCAATTACTCGGTCCTTGGGCGCAGCACTTAACCATACATTTATGGCAAGTGGAAACCCCATTTTTGCTGGCAATGTTGCCACCTGGGGCGTTTTTAGCCATGGGACTATTAATTGCTGGCAAAAATATCATCGACAGCAAACTTGAACAAAAACAAGCGCAAGTGGTTACAGACACTAGTATTACGCGCGTCCGAGTGACCAAAGTATGAATGCACTTAAGCGACGAGAAATCCTCACGCGCTTTCGAGATAACAACCCAAAGCCTGAAACTGAGCTCAACTTTTCCAGTCCATTTGAATTGTTAGTGGCTGTAACCTTGTCAGCACAAGCTACGGATGTCAGCGTCAATAAGGCCACAGATAAACTGTTCCCGATTGCTAATACTCCAGAGGCGATAGTGGCATTAGGAGTTGAAGGCCTTAAAACCTACATTAAAACCATTGGTTTATTCAATACCAAGGCAGTGAATGTAGTGAATGCCTGCCAAATGTTAATTGATAAACATGATGGCCAAGTCCCGGAAGATAGAGATGCCTTAGAAGCCTTACCTGGTGTAGGTAGAAAAACTGCCAATGTGGTATTAAATACTGCCTTTGGATGGCCGACGATTGCAGTGGATACTCATATCTTTAGGGTATGTAACCGCATGCGCTTTGCCCCAGGCAAAAACGTCAATGAAGTTGAACACAAACTGCTGAAAGTGGTGCCAAAAGAGTTTATGGTGGATGTGCATCACTGGCTAATCTTGCATGGGCGCTATACCTGCATAGCCAGAAAACCGCGCTGCGGCAGTTGTTTAGTGGAAGACCTCTGTGAATTTAACGACAAGGTGTATCCCGAGGAATAACAAAAACCGCGCTGATTGGCGCGGTTTATTTTTATAAAAATAACATAGTAAAAAATATACTGAGGATTAACGCAACCACAACTGTGATCCCTAAAGACATTTTTAACTCGGTTGACATACACTACCTCCCTTTCGTTAATAAAAACAATAACTCATAAATGATAGTTCTTCAAAACAAATAACCACAATTTAATTAAATTCCATTAACAACGACAATCTTAGCGACATTTCACACTGTTGATATAACAACCAAAAACATACTCTAAGGAATAATTGATGTCTCAACTACTGCATACCATGATCCGAGTGGGAAATCTTGAGCGTAGTATCGAATTTTATACCCAAGTATTAGGGATGAAATTACTGCGTACTTCGGAAAATACCCAATATCAATACAGCCTAGCATTCGTTGGTTTTGATACTGAAGCGAGCGGCGCCGCAGTTGTCGAGTTAACTTACAACTGGGGCACCAGTGAATACGACCTAGGCACAGGTTTTGGCCATCTGGCTATTGGCGATGACGACATTTATTTACGATGCGAGCAAATTAAAGCCGCCGGCGGCAAAGTAACCCGCGAACCAGGACCAGTAGCCGGTGGCAATACCCATATTGCGTTTGTTGAAGATCCGGATGGCTATAAAATCGAGTTTATTCAAATGAGCTCAGCTACTCACGGTCTTGGCTAAGCCTTATTGCAAAAGCCAGAACAATTCTGGCTTTTCCACTAAAATAAAGACATGTATTGACCATAAGGACATGTCTTTGCCTGCGCCAGATATCTTGACCTATTTGCCGAGAACTGCCTCTTTGTGGTTTCAAGGAATAGCCATATTTCTAATTTCACTATTTCTGGTGCTTAGGCTGTTTTTAATGGATGTCGCTTTAGTAGTGATGTTAGGCGCAAGCTTAATAATTCTATGCTATTCATTTTTCAAAGATTATCGCCATCAAGGCACTATTACTCAAAAGCAAGTATCACTCATCTGTGCCAGCATTATGCAGGCCTACAGCAGTTATCAAATACCTGAAACATCTATCTATTTGTTTGCTCTGCTGCCTATATACTTCTTCATCTTCAATCTGAAAATCGCTACCTTAATCGCCTTCGTATTCTTAATGATTAATTTACTCGGAAGCTGGTCCAGTGATAATCAATGGAGCTCAATCAGATTTTTAATTTCAGGAACGACCTCCCTCACCTTTTTAGCCATTTTGGCTTATGTCTTAGAATACCAAAGAAATAATCTCTATCTATTTGCCACCACCGACGATCTCACTGGTGCCCGCAATCGTAAAACCATGTATGCCAATTTAGAAAATGCTCGCCAAGCTTGGCTCAACAAACAAGTTCCTTCGAGTCTAGTGATGATGGATCTTGACCATTTCAAACAGATAAATGACCAACAAGGGCATTTATTTGGGGATAAGGTACTGCGAACCTTTGCTGAGCATTTGATGGCGAATCTCGACGACAATGAAATTTTATATCGTTATGGTGGTGAAGAATTTTTGATTATTATGTGTCAATGCGACCAACCTAGAGCCTACGCCCGCGCCCAGCAACTAAAAACCAGTGCTCATGAGGTGTGTCTGCTTAAACTCCACCAGCAAATTACCTGCAGTATGGGTGTCGGTGCACTGTGTAATGATGAGAATTGTGAAACGTGGATTAAAGCGTGTGACAACGCCTTATATCAGGCTAAAAAAGATGGTCGCAACCGCGTTATTCATCGCACGCAGCAAGAGGCAAGTTAAATCATAGACAGTGTACAAAGAGGAAATAAACAGGCACAGCGAATACAACTAGAGTGAGGATAAATCGCCTAATCAACGAATAAATAAGTCTTGATTAGGCGAAAATGCGTTATGCGTTTTTAGTCAGTTTAGCCAGATAAAATCCATCAAAGCCTGACACTGATGGCAGAATGGTTTCTTCCATCACTAAGCTAAATTCTGGATGATTAACTAAAAACAACTGAACTTGCTCTTGGTTCTCACAAGGCATAATTGAACATGTTGCGTATACCATCACGCCACCAGGCTTAAGCATACGGCTATAACTATCAATAATGTGGGCTTGCAGTTCCATCAATACAGGTAAGCGGTCTTGAGCATCACGCCATTTGGTATCTGGATTACGTTTAAGTACCCCTAGGCCTGAACACGGCACATCTAATAACAAACGGTCGGCGGACTCTTTCAATCGCTTAATGGTTTTACTGCCGATGATTAATCGGGTTTCAACATTATGAGCACCGGCGCGACGAGCGCGGATTTTGAGATTATCAAGTTTCCAAGTCTCGACATCCATGGCCAACAAACGGCCTTTACCCTGCATGTGCGCAGCTAAATGCAAGGTTTTACCACCAGCACCAGCGCAAGCATCAATCACTCGCATACCGGGCTTTACATCAAGTGCATCGGCAACTAATTGCGAGCCGGCATCTTGCTGCTCAAACCAACCGTCTTTAAATGCTTGTGATTTAAACAAAGCCGAATCATTAAGCACTTCTAAGCTGCTATCAACAGTTTCAACAAATTGAGTTTCAATGCCTTCGCCAGCTAATTTCTGCTGTAACTCGGCGCGAGTGCATTTTAATAAATTCACTCGGATAAAACGTTTAGCACCTTGTGCCAATGCTTGGCGCTCTGCTGGCCATGCATCACCAAGGCTTTGTACGCCGAAGGCTTCAAGCCAAGCAGGACAGCCATCCCACAACACCAAATCCTCTTTAGCGAGCGCTAAACGCTGGGCAAAATCATCTTCATCAAGAGGACGACAATAAGGGAATTTAGGTAGCGGCAGCTCATGCAATAAATGCCACGCACTCACAAGTTGGGTACTGGCATTGCCAAGTTCAGCTAACTCAAATTCATCTGAACCTGTGACTAAGAAGGCGAACAGATTTAAGCGGCGCATAATTTCGCCAACACAGCGCGTAATTTGGGCCAACTGTGCAGGGGCCATTTGCTGATTAGTAAAGGCTAATGAATAAGCGCGATCTAAAGGTTTATTATCCTGCAGCACACTGCTGAGGATGGTCGTCGCCATATTGGCTTGGACGGCATTTAATGGTGTATGGGTCATTCAGGGTTACCGGCAATGAAAAGCCGTCGGATCATAGGTGCTTAGGCTAACATGCGCAATAGAAAAGCCGATTTAATGCCACCAAAACACTTGAGTCAGGGTGTTTGATGGCATTTGCGATTAACTGGCTTGGCTGGCGTGTATTTCCATTAACTTATCAGGATCAAATTCTTCATCTATTTCATCTTTAAGCTGCAAGAACTCAGTATTATCCATAGCAAATTCAAGATAAAAAGAATGATAATCTGCCGTTCTGAAGGATACGCGCCTAAAAATAGGGTTATCTAGATTGGCATCAATTGAGACTGTTAATTCTTTATTGATGGTTAACATTTTGGGCTGGCTTTGACCAATCGAAGTTTTTAATTCTTTCGAGACAGTCAAAATGAAATCACCCAATATTTGGTTAGTGAGTTCACCTAACACATTACCGACTTCATCAGAGGTGTGAGAAAACACGAGTTCACTTTCTGGAATACCCATATTAAGCATATATTTGCGGTATAACTCCACCGCAGCATCCGCGGTATAATTAAGCACCACTAATCCTGAAAATCCGCCATCAAAAATAGAAAAACAGCCTAAATCTGGACGTAATCGAGTTTGATGTATCACTTGCACCATTCCAGAATGACTGATCTCACTATTGGAGGCTTTTGATAAGACGCTTTGCATACTGTGGCATAGCTTTAATAGAATATCGTCAAAGGTGACAATTTTACGACTCGAAGGAGCTGCTTCGACTGGGTGCATAATAACTTCCTTGTGTTCTAATAATTAATTTAAGCTTGTATCTCAATAGCCAAAATTGCAAATCAGTACCGAATAACAGCCAAACACACCCACGCCACAGCCAGAGAATAATTGATAATAAACGCTAACAATCAAACGATTACCTCTTAATGGCTACTTTCATTTGTTTTCACTAAAACAATCACCTTTCAACCATTTTTTATGCTTAAATCAGCCATAATGTAAATAATATCACTTGCTTGATGACCTATGGCTGTCACCAAGGATTCAGATAAACATGCTAGTGTGGACTGCTGTAATAGTAAGCATGAACAAAAACACGGGTCTATGTCTTATTGCCGCAGGTCGGCATAGTTAATTAGACAAATACCGCCATTAGCTTGCAGGAGCGAAGCCCATGAGAATGACCTTAGCCATTCATTGTCAGCAATATACTGTGCATAGCTTCAGCCCACTCACCACTATTCCTGCAGCCGTGTTAACCCAAGACATTTTTTTATTGGTAAAACCCAAGAAGAATTATCAATTGTCGTCCCCGCTGATGTTGAACTTGATAGCCTAGAACAAGAGCAAGGTTGGTGTTGCTTAGAAGTCATGGGGCCATTAGGGTTTTCTATGACGGGAATACTGGCGCGCATTGCTGCTACGTTAGCAGATGCCCAGGTCAGTATTTTTTCAATATCGACCTTTGATACTGATTATATTTTAATAAAAGAAAACAAATTAGCTGTCGCGGTCGCAGCACTGAAAAAGAAAGGTTATCAGATCATTGAATATGAACAATAATGCCAAGGTTCCTTACATAGCCATAAGATAAAATGTATCCATGTATAAACAAACTACCTGTATTTTGATCCCGCACGGCTTACATACCAGACCTGCGGCGCAATTTGTCAAAGCCGCCAAGCAATTTAGTGGCGACATACTAGTGCACAGTCAAGGTAAGCAAGCCAGCGCCAAAAGTTTATTTAAACTGCAAACCCTTGGACTGTCTCATGGCAGTGACATTACGATAGAAGCTCATGGCCCTGACGCAAAGCTCGCCGTTGAGCACTTAATCGCCTTACTTGATACTCTAGAATAAATGGTCGTGACCGTCCCGCCATTACCCAAGAGCCTAATGTCCAAGTAATTAATGTCTAAGCATAAGACGACATTCAGGCGCAATGATAAATGCTAAAACGCCACCTTAATGCTTTTATGATGGAGAACCTATGAGCCGAAGTGTCACTGGGATGAGTGTCTGTAATGGTATCGCCGTTGGGCCGGCATTAGTGTATTTACAGCAATTACCTAAACAAACTTTAGGTTCATTAGCTTCGCGTACTCATATTCCGCAGCAGCAACAACGCTTTCTGGATGCTATCGCTCATTTAATCGCTATCTATGAAAAACGCCTAGCGCAGTTACCGCTTGATAGCGTGAAATTACAGACTCAAGCCCAATTATTGGAAGCTACCTTGTTATGGCTTGATGATGAAGATATGCAGCAATGCGTACTCGATACCATTGAGCAATACCAGCTAACCGCAGTGGCGGCCATTGACCATGTTTATTCGACCCACGCGGCTGAAATTGCGGCGATTGCTGACCCGTATCTCGCTTCTCGTAGCCATGATATTCGCGCCTTAGGCCAACGACTGTGTCTGTATTTATCGGGGCAAACTACAGATATCACTGACATTGAAAGTCCGGTCATCTTATGTTGCCAAGACCTATCCCCAGGGGACTTCATGTTGTTGGACGTAACTAACATCATGGGGTTAGTTTTGCGCCAATGCGGCTTAACCAGCCACACAGTTATTTTGGCCAGAAGCGCTGGCATTCCTTGTTTAATTAATTGCGACTTTATAGCCGAGGGCCTGAGCACAGGTCAAAACATCATGATAGATAGTCAGCATCAACAGCTGATTATTGAGCCTGAAGAATGGCGACAACAGGCCAATATTGCGTGGCAAGCCGCGCAACTAGCCAATCAAGTACGTTATGAGCATGAGCGCCTTATTCCATGTCAAACCTTAGATGGTCACGCCATAAAATTACGCGCCAATGTCGGCAATCAGCAAGATATTGATAATAGCCGTGAGCTGCAAAGCGAAGGCATAGGCCTGCTACGCACTGAATTAATGTTTATCAATGCCTTATCGCTTACTGATGAAACCGTGCAGTTTGATGCTTACTATCAGGCAGTCATGAGTTTACAAGGCGCTATGCTCACTATTCGCACCTTAGATGTTGGCGCCGATAAGCCCTTAAAAGCCATCTCCCTCGGGCATGAAGATAACCCGGCATTAGGCATGCGCGGCATACGTTACACCTTAAGGCATCAAGAAGTATTAATGCCGCAACTGCGGGCGTTACTGCGCGCCGCACATTTTGGGCCCATAAGTGTCATGTTTCCTATGCTGTCGCAACTTGAAGAGCTCGATGATTTACTTGATTGCCTTGAACTTGCCAAAACGCAATTAACTGCTCTCAAGCACCCCTTTGGCGAGCTTAGGCTTGGGCTTGTTATTGAAACGCCAGCGGCAGCAATGATGTTACCGGCACTCTTACCCAAATTAGCTTTTATTAGCATAGGCACTAACGATCTTAATCAATACTTACACGGCGCCGATCGCGGTCACCCACAGTTAAGTGCGCAGTTCCCAATACTCAACCCCGCCCTATTAGCACTGATGAACACCATTTTACAACAAGCTCAGCACGCTGGGGTGGATTGCGGAATTTGTGGTGAGCTTGCCAGCATCCCTCAAGCCACGGCGCTGTTACTGGGAATGGGATTTAGCGAGTTTTCTGTCAGTCTTGATTGCTTTGGCGCTATAAAGTCGAATATCTTAAGTTTACGACTGGATGATTGTCGAGATTTAGCCAGTTCAGCGTTATCATTACCCAGTTTGAATGCCTTGACTGCTTGTCTGAATAATTTCAATTACCAAGCAGGCCTTAGCAACCTGTCACAATAATAAAAAGGATCAATAATGGGATTTTTCAGTCGGTTCCGTAGAATGTTAGCAGGCCATACCCCTGTTGCCGGTGCCATAGCTGTCGTTGCGCCTATGGATGGCACCTTAGTGGCTTTATCATCGGTTCCAGACAGAGTCTTTGCCGATAAAATTGTTGGTGATGGCATAGCTATTCAACCAACAGGCTCGTTAGTGTGTGCCCCTATATCAGGCACCATAGGAAAAATATTTGAAAGTAACCATGCTTTTAGTATTGAATCAACTCAGGGCTTAGAGTTATTTGTGCATGTTGGCATAGGTACGGTTGAATTAGGTGGCAAAGGGTTTGAGCGCTTGCAGCAAGAAGGCGCTAAAGTGGAAGTCGGCACGCCGATTTTATCGGTGGATTTTTCAAAAATTGACGGCAAGGTCGAAAGCTTGCTCACGCCTGTAGTCGTTGCCAATATGGAAGATGTTGATTATATCCAGTGCAGCGAAGGTCAAGTCAAAGCAGGTAAAACCATAATATTCCACGTATTTAGTTAATCCGTTGCAATTGCAATTAGGCTACATTGGCCGATACACATAATTTGATGACATCTTGTATGGCTTGTTATCCAATAATCCCTGTGTCCGCGCCAATGCCTAGCGCTAGAGGTGCTTAACCGCTCTCATTCAGTTAAGCTCGAATAATTAGTCCAATCAGTTAAGCGTAAGCAATAAGCCCAGCAACATCCTCCAAGTCCCCACTTAGTCCTACTACAAGCCGCTAAATTTATAGCCTTTTTTGTTAACAGCTTAGCTTAACCCTTGAGTCAGCAGTTATTAATGGTCACAATAAGTTAATTTGCTTATCGAGGAATACCCTATGTTATACGGCATCAAAAATTGTGACACAGTAAAAAAAGCGCGCAAATGGTTGGAAGCTCATGGTCAATCCATGGAGTTTATCGATTATCGCGAGCAACCACTGACCCAAGACACCTTAAGTCGCTGGGTCGATGCCTTAGGCTGGCAAGTCCTGTTTAATCAACGTAGCACTAGCTTTCGCGCCCTAAGCCCTGAAGATAAACAAGATATCGACCAAGCCAAAGCGTTACGTTTGATGCTTGATATCCCTACCTTGATAAAACGCCCTGTGCTAGATACCAAGCAAGGTGTGTTGGTCGGTTTTAGTGATGCCTCTTACCAAGAGTGGTTTGCCCAATGAAACAAGATGTTCTCGCGTTAGCGAAAGAATTAATTGCTCGGCCATCTATCACACCTCTTGATGAAGGCTGTCAGCAATTAATGGCTGACAGACTCAGTAAGTGCGGCTTTGCCATTGAACCTATGATTTTTGCCGATACCACCAATATGTGGGCACGCCGTGGCAATACGTCGCCAGTCTTTTGTTTTGCGGGCCACACCGACGTGGTACCGACCGGCCCAGTAGCTCAGTGGCATAGCGCACCTTTTACCCCAACCGTGCGAGACGGCATGCTTTATGGGCGCGGCGCCGCCGATATGAAAGGCTCATTAGCCGCCATGATTATCGCGACCGAGCGTTTCATAAAAGAGTATCCCGATCATCAAGGCTCGATTGCCTTTTTAATCACCAGTGACGAAGAAGGCCCGTTTATTAATGGCACCCCGAAAGTCATAGAAACTCTAGAAGCGCGTAATGAAAAAATCACTTGGGCATTAGTTGGTGAACCCTCATCAACTACGCATCTTGGTGATGTAGTTAAAAATGGGCGCCGTGGCAGTTTAACTGCCAATATCACGGTTAAGGGCATTCAAGGCCATGTGGCTTACCCGCATTTAGCACTCAATCCTATTCATGTAATGGCGCCAGCTATCAATGAATTAGTTGGGATCACTTGGGATAACGGCAATCAATTCTTTCCGCCCACCAGCATGCAAATCGCTAACATCAATGGCGGCACCGGTGCCTCCAATGTCATTCCTGGCACATTAGAGGTCATGATTAATTTTCGCTATTCCACCGAAGTGACGGCTGAGCAATTAATTGAACGGCTTGAAGCGGTACTGACTAAGCATGGTGTCGATTTTAGTATTGATTGGGTATTCAATGGCTTACCTTTCTTAACTGCCGATGGGCCGCTGTTAACTGCAACCCTTGATGCTATATCTGAGGTGTGTCAGCGCCAAGCCCAACCCTTAACCACAGGCGGAACCTCAGATGGTCGCTTTATTGCACCAACGGGCGCGCAGGTTATTGAATTAGGGCCAGTCAATGCCACCATTCATAAGGTCAATGAATGCGTTAATGTCGATGATCTTGAGCAATTAGCCCTTGTGTATCAAAGATTACTGGAAAAACTCCTGTGTCGATAACCTCAGCGCCTAAGAGCGGCGATAATTCATCAAACCATGAGGCACAGCGCAGTGAGCTTCGCCTCTATGGTTTGGCAGTAAATTCTGGCTTAGCAATGAAGAACGATTTATCGCCAGCATTAACTGAGCCTTCATGGCTCACGCCGTGCTTTGGGGTGCAATTATCAAAAGCCTGCGCGCAAGCATTTAGCACCATGAAAACCGCAGCCGCAAGCGATGGCATAGACCTAATGCCCTGCTCTGGCTATCGCAGTTTTGAGCGCCAGCTAACCATTTGGAATAATAAGGCGCGCGGCTTAAGCCCGTTACTTGATGCCAATGAACAACCGCTTAACTACTGTGATTTAACCGATGATGAGCTAGTTGATACCATATTACTTTGGTCAGCGTTACCAGGGGCATCACGTCATCATTGGGGCTGCGATGTCGATGTTTATGATGCCGCCACCCTTGATGTTAAGCAGCTGCAATTAGTGCAGAGCGAATATAACGCCGGCGGTCCTTGCGCCAAATTAAGTGAATGGTTAGCGCAGCACGCCCATGAATTTGGCTTTTTCTTACCCTTTCAGCAAGGTTTGTCGGGGGTCAGCCCTGAGCCTTGGCACTTAAGTTATGCGCCAGAATCGACGCTGCTATTACGTCAGTTCTCAAGCCACGATTTGTACCAAGTATTAAGCCAGCATGATATTTGTCTTAAAGCAGCGATTTTGCCCAAACTTGAGCACATAGTTGCGCACTATGTTCGCAACATTGCGCCAATTCCACTGTCACTAAGGCTCAGCAACGATCCCAATGGTTAAACCAGCTAACACTAATACGAGTGTTATACTCGAGCCAACTCACTGATAGAAGTTGAACAATGAAGTCATTAAAAGCCTTATTTGATAATAATAAACGTTGGTCTGAACGCCTGAGTAAAGAACATCCAAACTTCTTTGAACAACTGGCGCAGCAACAAAACCCGCAGTATTTATGGATAGGTTGTTCTGATAGTCGAGTGCCTTCAAACCAGATCATCGACTTATTACCTGGTGAAGTGTTTGTACATCGCAATATCGCTAATATGGTGATCCATACTGATCTTAACTGTTTATCGGTGATTCAATATGCCGTGGAAGTATTACAAGTAAAACACATCATGGTGGTGGGTCATTATGGCTGTGGTGGCATTAAAGCCGCATTAAGCCCTATTAGCTTAGGCTTAATTGATAACTGGTTAGGTCATATTCGCGATATTCATCGCATTTATAAAGATGAAATCCAAGCCTTGAGTCCTGAGCAGCAAGTTAACCGACTGTGTGAGCTCAATGTGATTGAACAAGTGACCAACGTTGCCAGTTCATCGATATTGCGTGATGCTTGGCGCCGCGGCCAAGAAGTCAGTGTACATGGCTGGATTTATGGCATAGACAATGGTTTATTGACAGATTTAGATGTGACTGTCGATAGCGCACAAACTCTCTAATGGGTGCTTGCTAAGCCATTAACTGGCTGTGATTTCATGTTTATTCGAGTGTTCTAATAACCTGCCTAGTGCAGGTTTTTTATTGGCGCGGTAAGGCCAACTTAAGCTTACCAACAGCCGTGCTCCTAGGGTTTGGTAGTACCGACATAGAAAAATGGTTACACATGCAAAGCGCCGCCTATCTCATGCAATATGGCTAATTCTGTGTCTGTGGTATGGTTGAGAGAGCAAGATCACAGATGAATTAGTTAAGTCTTTCTATCTGCGAATGTAATCCCGCACTACTTGCGCCAGAGCGCAAAGCAGTTTACGCTCTGGGCAAATTTTTACAGGGCATTATTGTCCTTTCATTCAGTACAAAGGTATTTGTATGGCAGTCACACTGATAATTCCTGCACGCTTCGGCTCGAGTCGTTTTCCAGGTAAACCTCTGGCCCCTATTTGCGGCAAGCCTATGATCCAACACGTTTACGAGCGCGCCTCGTTAGCCAAAGGATTAGATAATATTTATGTGGCCACTGATGATGAGCGCATTAAACAAGCGGTAGAAAGCTTTGGCGGCAAGGTCGTGATGACTGACAGTAATGCTGCATCAGGTACAGATAGATTAGAGCAAGCAGCGCAAATTCTGAATCTTGCAGAAGATGAGCTGATCATCAATCTGCAGGGCGATCAGCCAATGATAGACCCTATCTGTATTGAGCAGCTAATTAGCCTGTTTAACGCCAATCCAGGTGAATTTGAAATGGCCACCTTGGGCGTTGAAATTTTCAGTGAAGAGCAGCGTAACGACCCTATGCTGGTAAAAATGGTATTTGATAATCAGCACCATGCCATTTATTTCTCGCGCAATCGTATTCCTTATGGCCGCGACACCAACGACTATCCTGTGTATAAGCACTTAGGTATTTATGCCTATACCCGCCGTTTCTTACACACCTTCGCGACCTTGCCTGTCGGCCGTTTAGAAGATTTGGAAAAATTAGAGCAACTGCGCGCTCTTGAAAATGGCCACAAAATTAAAATCGCCATTGGCGCTTTTGATTCGCCAGAAGTGGATACTCCATCGGATATTCGCAAGTGTGAGCAACTGTTAGGCATTGATTAATATCGCAAGTATTAATCTGGATGTTAGATGTTGGTAAATAGGATGAACTATGTCTGATTTGGAAGTCATTTTAATTATTGCACTGGTGATAGGTGTTATTGCTAGCAATCTCGCCGTACTTAAATACAGTGCCAAATTCAAGATGACCCAATTTGGACATAAGCCTAAGGGCACGCAAGTTAACTTGCTGCGCCCCAATGAGCCTGAAACCGAGGCTGAAATGGCAGTGACTGAAAAAAAAGCGACTAACAACTCTGACGCTGACAACAAGGACTGCGCGACCCAAGATGACGGCGTTAGCAAAGATGGCACTAAGTCAGTTGATGGTAAGCAAAACCACTAAAGACTACTTATCCGCGAACACCATTGGTTGTCGTTAGCTAATCGTTCGCTAACCGTTCGATAGCCGCTTGACCGACATCGGCATCCAATAAAGCCCCGTTCGGGGCTTTATGTTTTTTGGCTTAAGCTTAATGTTAAGGTGTTGAATTAGCTTATTATCCCTTTAGCTTACTCGTGAAGCTTGCTACTGATGGCTGTTGTTGAGGGCTGTTGCTGAGTAGTGCAGTGAATACCACCGCCCCCCGCCGCAATGCCATCTATGTTGATTTGTACGACTTGGCGCTCAGGGAACAATCGCTGTAATTCATTAAATGCCAGCGCATCAGCCTTAGCATCGCCAAATTCAGGGGCGATGACAGCGCCATTACACACATAAAAATTAATATAACCTGCGGCAAAATCATCATTAGCATAAGTTTCGCGAATATCTTGCGGCGCTGGCAATACTACTATTTCCAATTTGCGCCCCGCAGCATCCGTCGCTGCGCGTAAAATCTCAATGTTTTTAGTAGTAACGGCATGATCGAAAGACTCAATATCTGGATCAAATCCCGCCACAACTACGCCAGGGCGCGCGAATCTTGCATAAAAATCTGTGTGACCATCGGTAATATCCCGCCCCTTAATGCCTGGTAACCAGATGATTTTATCCAGTCCTAATAGACGTTTAAGCTCAGCCCCAACCTGCGCCTTACTAAGTCCTGGATTGCGATTATCATTAAGCACGCAGCTTTGCGTAATAATAGCTGTGCCTTCACCATCAACTTCAATACCGCCGCCTTCAAGGATTAACTGAGTGGTTATTAAATCCACATCGGCGTTATCCGCCACAAAAGCGGCAACACCCGCATCTAAATCAAAATCTTGCTTCTCACCCCAGCCATTAAAGTTAAAATCAATGGCAGCTTCGTCGCCACTATCATTAAGCACAAATACAGGGCCAATATCGCGCATCCACAAGTCATCAAGGGGGCATACTATTAACTCAACCTTATCACCCATTAATTGCTTGGCTACAGCAAAGTCTGACTGGCGCACTAGCATAGATACGGGCTCAAACTTAGCTATGGTAAGCGCTATCGTCGCTAAATTGCGCTGCACTTCTGGCAATAACTTTTTGCCCCAAACTTTGCGGCTCGCGCCAAAAGCCATCCAAGTACGTAAGTGCGGCGCACTCTCATCTGGCATAAACCAAGCCTTGTTGTTACTCATAGCCCACAACTCCTTTGGGCCACAGAACATAGTGACCGCACTGATAATACCGAGTGATTGAATAAAGCGGCGCCGAGTGGCCATGCTATGAGTCTCCTTAACTGTGATTGAAAGTAGCGAGTTAGGATAAGCGAAGGGATAAATGTAAAGACTAGTGGCAAACAAGCATTCGCGGGGGAATGCTTGCTTTAGCGACTCGCTAACAGGCCATGATATCTATGCAGCTAGATGCGTGAAATTCGCTTGGCATTCCAATACTTAGATGCCCAATAGACATTATGCAGGCTTGAAATTTTCACGCCTTGACTGGTGGATACATGCAAAAAGTTATCGCTACCCACATAAATTCCCACATGATGAGTGCTTTTACCTGTCTTAAAAAAGACTAAATCCCCTTTACGCAGTTGATTACGCGGCACTGTATGCCCCAATCTTTGCTGCTCGCGCACTGTGCGCGGTAAGGTCATGCCGACCATTTTTTCATAGGCAACTGAGACAAAGGCTGAGCAATCTATGCCACTTTTAGTGTCGCCGCCTAATCGGTAAGGTACCCCATGCCACTCTGAATGCAACTGCGAAATATTGTTATCATTCCATACTGATACTGGCGCTACGGGTTTGAGCTTAGGCTTAGGTTCTGGTGCGCTAGCACATGCGCCAAGACCTAAGGATAAGATAACTATTAATATTTTTTTCATCGAGTCCATCTTCACCTTGAGCCATTCCATACTCTTATCTAATGGCCAACACCACAGATAGAGAGGTTAAGGGTTATCAGATTATTTTCAATAGGTTAACAAGCTTAAGTCTACTATGACAGATAAAAATAAAGCACGCATTAATGCGTGCTTATGACAGTCTCCACAGGTTAACGACTTAACGGCGTGTCAGCACAAAATCTATGGCGGCTTTAACGGCAGCCGCTTGCGCTTGATTACACTCTAAGGCCGTAGCACTTGGGCTATCTGGATACACTTCGGTGGTGGTGCAAAAAAGACTATTAGTTACGCCAGCGCACAGCCCTAAGGATTTCACCGGATAATTAATCACGCCAGGCTGCACAACATCAGCGCCAATAATCTGCCCGTGTTCATCACTTGGAGCTATATGGGTAACGGCGCGTACCGCTTGAATGATGGCTGCTTGAAAATCAGACTGAGGATTTTCACTGTCCCCCACTAAATAAAAACCATCAGGGATGGTGCCAGGCTCAGTGTTTTTGCCATCGCGCGCCGCTAATGCTGGGCGAAACTCAGATTCATCGGTATCTGTGGTTTCATGCAGGTCAATATGCATAGTAAATTCATGACCTAATTGTGCCAAAAGCGCCATAACCGCCTTAGCTTCTTCACTATGGCTGTCTTGGCTAAATGAGCGATTTGGGTCAACGGCATTGGGCGCCCAACGATTAATGGTTTCATAACCCCATGGGCTGATGCATGGGAACATTAACCAGTTAACCTGAGTGCCATAGCTCAGGCCATGTTCGGCGGCAAATGCTAAGGCGCCATGGACACCACTAGTCTCATAACCATGAACGCCGCCTGTGATCAGTACACACGGCTTATCGGTTTGCCAGTGGCGACTCTTAATCGCCCATAAGGGATAGCGCTCAACATCAATGGACAGAGCGCCATAATTAATCAAGTCAAAGTCTGCACCTAATTGACTTATTTCATCAAGCACGTCTTTATACGCGCGTTTAATTTGACATGACGCTAGCCAAGCTTGGCGCTCAGCGGCGCCCCAAGGGGTATTGACAGTACCAATAGGATAAAAAGACACTTGAGTCATATAAATGAATTCCTTAAAAAAACTGTCCCTGAGCATACCCATAGAGCGGCCAAGGGACAATCATAAATGCCAAAATTCATTGCTGATTAAGTGTGATGACGGCGTATTTACTTTTCAACCACGCCGTTTTCGTCAGCAAGTTCGGCCTCTAACTTAAGGGCAACATGTTGCGGTGAGTTGCCATGCTGGCCCACAAAGGCATAAGCCACAGGCACCACCCACAAGGTAAACACTGTGGCCACACTAATACCTGCAAGCACAACAACGCCAATCACAAAGCGAGTTTCGGCGCCTGCGCCGGCGGATAACACTAAGGGCACAGCGCCGGCGGCCGTAGTAATGCCTGTCATTAAAATCGGTCTTAATCGCTGCATCGAGGCTTGCAAAATGGCTTCTTCAAAAGGCACTGCCCTATCACGCAATTGATTGGCAAATTCCACAATCAAAATACCGTTTTTAGCCGCTAAGCCCACCAGCATGACTATGCCGATTTGGCTGTAAATGTTTAGGGTCTGCCCAGAAAAATACAGCCCTAATAAAGCGCCTAAGGTAGCTAACGGCACAGTTAACATAATCACTAACGGGTGAATAAAGCTCTCAAACTGCGCCGCTAACACTAAAAACACGACCGCTAACGCCAAGATGAACACAAAATTCATGGCTGAACTCGACTCTTGATAATCAAGAGATTGCCCCTTGTAACTGATAATGGCCTGCGCGGGTAAATGAGTGGCGGCTAATTCATTCATAAAGGTTAAGGCTTCACCGAGACTGTAATCTGGCGCTAAGTTAGCTTCTAAGGTAATGGCGCGCATACGGTTATAGCGCTTAAGATCGGAAGCATCCGCAAATTCAGTCACTTTCACTAAGTTAGATAGCGGGATCAAGTCATCGGTGCGACTTGAACGCACATGAATATTGGTGAGATCTGTGGCGGTATTTTGTAAATCACGGCGCCCTTCGACTATCACGTCATACTCTTCGCCATCACGCATAAAAGTCGTGACTAAGCGAGAGCCCAGCATAGATTCTAAGGTTCTGCCGATATGGGATACGCTCACCCCAAGGGCGGCGGCGCGCTCGTTATCAATGACCACCCTAAATTGCGGTTTGGTTTCTTTATAGTCATGATCAAGCCCAACCAACCCAGGGTTTTTAGCAGCGTGCTCAAGTAAAATATCGCGCCAACGAGCGATTTCTTGATAATCGCCGCCCCCCAACACAAATTGCACCGGTTTACCCATACCCCGACCAAAGGCTTGGCGCATCATAGGAAAAGCTTGCACCCCAGTAAGATCCGCAAGGCGAGTTTGAATATCGCCAATAATGGCGTTAGCAGGCCTACGTTGCCCCCAATCTTCTAAGACGATAATCGCCATACCACCAGAAAAATCGGCACTACCGCCCCAACCGCGCGGCGCGCGAATGAGCAGGCGTTTAATATCGCCGCTATCAACCAGCGGCATTAAACGCTCTTCAATCTCATCCATGTATTCTTTCATGTATTCAAAGCTCGCGCCCTGCGGGCCGTTGACCATTAAAAATAACGATCCCCTGTCTTCTTTAGGCGCAAATTCACCAGGTAGGTGTTTAAACAAGTAACCGCTAGCCGCAATCGCCACTATGACTATGATTGCCGTAAACACTGGTACTTTAAATAGGCGCGACAATAGCTGGCGATAGCTATTTTCAAGGGTAGACATCAGGCTATCAATCGATTTAATCAGCTTGGAGTCATGAGATGCGGGCTTTAATATCTTGGAGCCCATCATAGGGCTTAACGTTAAGGCAACTAGGCTCGAGAAAATCACCGCCGCGCTCATGGTAACGGCGAACTCTTTGAATAATTTACCAATATCTCCTTGTAAAAAGGTAATAGGCATAAACACAGCCACCAGCACTAAGGTGGTGGCAATAATCGCAAATGACACCTCTCGGGCACCAAGAAAAGCGGCCTTTAACGGGCTTTCACCTAATTCAATGCGCCGGTGAATATTTTCCAGCATCACAATGGCATCATCCACCACCATGCCTATGGCTAAAATCAAGGCCAATAAGGTAATAAGGTTGATGGTGTATCCCAAGGCGTATAACACAATAAAAGTGCCCAGCAAGGAGACTGGCACAGTTAAAGCAGGAATGAGCATGGCGCGCACGCTACCAAGGAACAGATAAATCACCACTATCACTAAGATCATGGCCATAAATAAGGTGCTGTAGACCTCGTTAATCGAGGCTTCAATAAACACCGAACTGTCATAAGAGCGCTTAATCTCCATCCCTGGCGGTAAGGTTGGATTGATGACATCCACTAAGGCATTAATTTGTCTGGCAACATCTAAGGTATTGGCGGTAGATTGCTTAGACACCCCAAGGCCAATCATGGACTCACGGTTACCACGAAACATTATGCGCTCTTCTTCCGAGCCAATTTCCACCTGTGCCACATCGCTTAAACGCACCAAGTAGCCATCTTTGCCTTCCTTTAACACCAGATTGGCAAAGTCTTGTTGAGTATGAAAGCCGCGCTCTAAGCGCACACTAAAATGACGGTCTTGCGACTCCACCGAACCTGCGGGCAGTTCCACGTTTTCACTGCGAAGTGCATTTTCTATATCGCTAATTGTCAGTTGCCGCGCCGCTAACGCTTGTCTATCGACCCAAATACGCATGGCATACACTTTGCCGCCACCTAACTGAATTCGGGCGATGCCATCAACCACAGACAATCTATCGACTAAATAGCGATTGGCATAATCCGTGAGCTGCAAGGTATCCATGTTGGCGGCTACTAAATTAAGCCACATGATAGTGTCATCATTACTGCCGGCTTTTTGCACTTCAGGGGCATCGGCTTCTTGCGGCAAGCTTTCAAGGGAGCCTGCAATCTTATCGCGAATATCATTGGTCGCCGCTTCAATATCTCGGCTAACATCAAATTCTAAGGTCACGCTCGAGCGGCCATCACTGCTCGATGAGCTAATATGGCGCACGCCTTCAATACCGCTCACCCTATCTTCAATCACTTGTGTAATACGGCTTTCAACCACTGAGGCACTGGCGCCGCGATAGGTGGTTTCGATGGAAACTATCGGTGGGTCGATACTTGGGTATTCGCGCAGCGGTAATCTATCAAAGGCCATCAAACCAAAGAGCACCAAAAGGATGCTAATTACCGAGGCTAATACCGGGCGCTTGACTGAAATGTCGGTCAACATCATAGCGCAGCCTCCCCATGAATCTTAACCGCGCCCTTTACACTCGGTTTTTCAGGCGTGTTAGTGTCACCTTTTACAGCGCTAAAGCTTTCTTGCGCTTGCACCTCGACCGCCATCGCTGGGCGCACTTTGAGTATGCCGCGCGTGACTAACACTTCACCCTGCGCTAAGCCATCCATCACTTCAACTGTGCCGAGTTGACGCAGGCCCAGCTTCACTTGTCTTTGTTCAATCACGCCTAGGCTGTTCACGAGATAAACGTAATGCCGGTCTTGCTGCGGAATAATCGCGCCTTCTGGCACCATAATGGCTTGGCGCTGATCCTTAATTAATTTAACCGTCATGAGCATGCCGGGTAATAACTTACCATCGGGATTGGGCACTATGGCTCTGACCGTCACCGCGCGTGTATTGGCATTAACGCGATTATCAATCAGGGTAACTTTGCCAGTAAATAGCTCGTTATCAAATGCCACCGCAGTAGCTTCAATCACTTGGCCTTTGGATAATAGCTGGATGAAGCGCTCTGGCACGGTAAAATCAAGTTTCACCTGAGCGATATCATCTAAGGTGGTGATGACGGTAGCAGGTGATACCAAGGCACCTTGGCTAACATTGCGCAGACCTAAGCGCCCTGAAAATGGCGCGCGAATTTCACGTTCATTAAGCGCGGATAAGGCTTGATCCAGTTCAGCCTTGGCGGTTTCCATTAAACTTTGCAGCCGATCGCGCTCTAATTCCGCCACAGTTTTATTGGTCACTAAGGTGCTAATTCGGGCTAATTCCCGTGTTTGCTCGCTCAGTTTAACTTTGGCGGCAGTCACTTGGGCTTGCTGCTCTGCACTGCGCAATTGCACTAACAGTTGGCCTTGCTTGACATATTCGCCATCGACAAAATAAATACGCTCTATCACTTCTGATATTTTTGAAGTGATAGTGGTTGATTCATTCGCGCCGATATTGCCTAAGGCTTCCACTTCATCACGGACATTTACAAATGTGACATTAGCCACCACCACATTGGGTGTTAATTTCGCGCCTTTGGGCGGCGACTCTGATGGCGCCGGACCTTGGCTAAACCACAAGGCGCCAGCAATCGCTGCTGCAACTACCACAAGTGACATTATTTTTTTCATTGGGCATCCACTGTACTGTGTTTTTTTGCGTTAAGTGCAGCGCTACAGAACGGAGTAAAAATTCAGTCGTCAACGTTTTGCACTTGGAATTGCTGCCAGTGTAATCGTTAACACCTTGATATCAAGTTGTTTTACTTATCCTTACAATTAAGCTTCACTAAAACTAAGTGGTGGATTTTAATCCCAAAAAAAACGCCCATCAGGGCGTTTTAAATAAGGCTTAAGCATTCCTATCTCGCAATAATCAACGGCGATATAAGGCGCATTAACGGACTTTGCGTTTCTCAGACATCATCTTAGAGAAGCCTTGATAAATCTGTTCCATCATGTCGTTGCTTAATGGCTCACCAGAGATATCGCTAAGCTTAATGGCGGTTTCTTGCGGATTGTCAGCGTTTGATAACTGCACGCGATAACTGCCTTTTTTCAGCGGCAGGCTGTTATTACCCCACAGTGTACTCCAGAAACCTGATTCATTGTCAAAGTTAACAAAGAACAAGGATTTAGAGCGATCCATATCCGCAATTTCTAAGCCCATCTCTGGCAGAATGATCCGCAGGCGTTCCCACACTAAATCGTAAGAGGCCTTAGCTAGGAAGTAATCATGCTCAGCTTCCACTAAACCAATTTCAATACCTTGGCTTTGCTCCACACGCTTAGCTTGCGCTGCTTCAGTACGCTTAAGGCTTAGATAAGCCACCGCAGAGTTCAGCATATCAATGGTGTAGCGCTGTTTATCAGCTGCCGTTAACTCAATGCGCTTAATATCACCATCATAAGATTCTTCATGATCAATAAGACTAATCACCAATGAACCGGTACGGCCGTGCGAGCGCACTTCAACATCAAAACGGTATCTTTGCTTTAAGGTATAAATCTTATCGCTACCAAAAAAACTGGTATCCAGCACTTCACTATTTTCAATCCAATCGGTATCTAACTTACCGGCTTGAAAATCTTCAGCGGCAATACCTATGTTTTTAAGTGTTAAGTACTCTTTAAGGGTGCTAAAGATTTCTTGTTTTAAATCAACATTATTATCTATGCTTTCCACCACAACTTTAATGGTGTCAGCGCCCTCTTCAACGTGCGTACCTTCTGCCATAGGCAAAATTTGCAATGGCGGGCGAATATCTAACGCCAGCCCCACCATGTTAGGGTCAACCTTGGCACTGAGCGCCGGGATGTCATACTCACGGCTAAAGCGCGGCGTAACTAACGGCGCAGGCACAGTCAGCATAGGGACAATTTGCGCACTGACATAGTCATCAGTGCCATTGGCATGACGTCTATCTAAGGGACTAGAGCAAGCACTAATCAAACTTAACAACAGCACACTGGTTAAGGGTTTATACATTAAAGAACCTCTATTCGGGCTTTTATCATTGCATTAACAACTTCCTCGTGGAAATTGTCAGAAAGTTGGGTTAGCGGTAAACGTAAATGACCATGACTAATTAAGCCCATACGATCAACAGCCCATTTCACTGGGATAGGGTTAGCTTCACAAAAGAGTGACGAATATAAACCGCGCATTGGCGCATCTAAATGGTTGGCAAGTTCAGTATTCCCCGCTAAGGCAGCGTCACACATAGCTTTAAATTGCGCTGGTGCCACGTTATTAGTCACAGAAATTACGCCATTACCGCCTAATAACATGAACTCACAAGCGGTAGCATCATCGCCACTGAATAATAAGAAGTCAGGGCCACATAGCTCGCGCAGTTGTGGCAAACGTGACACTTGGCCAGTGGCATCTTTAAGGCCAATAATATTGCTCACTTTAGCTAACTCGCTCGTGGCCGCTGGCAATAAATCTACGCCAGTGCGCCCTGGCACGTTATACAGAATTTGCGGAATATCAGTCACAGCAGCTATGGCTTTAAAATGCGCCACTAACCCTGCTTGAGTGGGCTTATTATAATAAGGCGTGACTCCCAGCATGGCATCAACGCCAGTGGAGGCTAACGCTTTAGTCAACGAAATTGCTTCGGCCGTGGCATTGGCGCCATTACCGGCAATCACTGGGATACGACCCGCCACAAAACGAACGGTTTGCGCTACCACAGCAACATGTTCATCGGCCGGTAACGTCGCTGATTCCCCTGTGGTACCAACAGCCACTATGGCATCGGTTCCTTGTTCGATGTGAAATGCTACGAGTCGCTCAAGACTGGCATAATCCACTGTGCCATCACTCAACATAGGAGTAATTAATGCGACAATACTTCCATTAATCATCTGACTTGTCCCCAAGAAAATTGCAAAGGCTATGGTACTAATGCACTTAGCGAATGACAAGCACTGCTAAGGCTATAAAATAGGATAAGTTATGGTAGCATTAGTTCCCTTAGCAAATCCGCTCAATTCTCGGTTTTGCTTACAAAAATGATGAATTATTCGAGGAGATTCCATGACCAACTATCTGGTCGTCACAGCCATGGGTGCTGATAGGCCTGGTCTGGTCAGCAAACTCTCACGGCTTGCTGCCGATTGTGACTGTGACATTATTGACAGCCGCATGGCATTATTTGGCAATGAGTTCACCCTGATCATGATGATGGCAGGCTCTTGGGGCGCGATTACTAAAATCGAATCCAGCTTACCTGAGCTCAGTGTGCAGTTAGATTTACTGACCATAATGAAGCGCACGAGCAAGCATATTCCGCAAAATTATGTCTCACGTATTGAAGTTAATTTTCAAGGTAAAGATGAGCGCGGCTCGATAAAACGTATTACCGAGTTTCTCGCCGAACGTGGCCTTGATATTGCCTCACTGCGTTCATGCTCGGATTCAGACACAGGAAATGTGACTCAAAAAGTGTCGCTAGCTATAAATATTCCTGAAAAAGTTGAACTCGATAAATTAGAGTCGCAGTTACAACTCTTAGCCCAAGAGATGTCGCTAACACTGACAATTAAGCGCATGCAAGGCAACTAAACCTAATTAAAGGACAAGTGATGAATACCTTAACCACAGGCGATATGGCCCCCCTATTTACCTTAACTAACCAACACGGAGCCGCGATTAATTTGAGCGATAAGCTCAGTCACGGCCCAGTGTTAGTGTACTTTTATCCCAAAGCCATGACACCAGGTTGCACAGTGCAAGCCTGTGGACTCAATGAGGTATTACCGCAATTAACCCAGCAACATGTACACGTGATAGGCATTAGCCCAGATCCCGTGGCTAAGCTTTTAAAATTCAGCGAAAAATATCAACTCAGCTTTGATTTAGTCAGTGATGAAGATCATCAAATCGCTGAGGCCTTTGGCGTATGGGGCGAGAAAAAATTCATGGGCAAAGTGTATGACGGCATTCATAGATTAAGTTTCCTGATTGGCCAAGATGGCAAAGTCAGCCATGTCTTTGATAAATTCAAAACCAAAGATCACCACCAAGTGGTATTGCAGCAATTATCAGCACAAGCTTAATTAACTGCAGCGTTAATAGTGTTGTTAACGCCGGCAGTGAATGCTGATAGTTAATGCAGACAAGTAATACAGACAAATAACTAAGGCGCCCATGGGTGCCTTTAATTTATTCGCGCGAGTTTGTTCCCCCTAACAAAGCCTAGCTATATACCGATAAAAATCCTTAGCTCCGAACTGATAGCCACCCTACCAAAACAGTCATAAGCCATTGCTTTTACATCAAAATAGCTTAATCATGTTGAGCATATCAATCCATTGGAGTTCACATGCCTACGGAAATTGTCATTGATTGGCAGCAATGAAAAGTGACTATTTATAACAAGTAATTTGGGCTGAGATTAACGGTGTAAGCAAAAACTAAACACTCATGCTCTCGCCAGGGCGGGATTAAACTTTGTTAAATCACTTAACCAAAGAAAATCTCGCTCCTAAAATCGCCATTCCATGCAGCCTTTCTTATTTTGGTTGGTTTACTGGCTTTTAGCGGATGCTGTTCTAAAAGGTTCAGCACAATACGCCGAAATAGCGCCATCTTCTTCGCGTTTTCACGGTCACCAATCCTTGAACTGTCTTCCCTAAAGCTGACGTCAAGAACCCAATGTTGCTGATTCTCGATGTGCCAATTCTGACGCACCGCTGTGGCTGCAAGCTCGATGTCCAAAAGTAAAGAACTTAAGTAATAATCGGTATTTATGGTGGTAACACCTTTATGTGTTCGTTGACGTTCAACCGCAATGAGCGACTTTGCTGACGGCCACTTTTTCGCGAGCGCCTGCGGCAGCTTTGCTGGAATTTGAAACGTCGTGCGACGCTCCTTACGGCCATGTCCCTTGTCATCCTCTTCGATACTCAATATGTCGACGCCGTCGTTATCCCAGTGAGGTTGGAACTCCACCTCTATGGCCTGCCTAAGTAGAGGTTGGTTGCCTTTTACCGGAACAACATAGTCGCCTTTAGCTTTGATGATTTGTTGAAGCGTTTCCCGCTGGCAGTGAAGTGCATCAAAGGTTACAACTGCATCTTTAATGTCTAACATGTGCAACAACGCCTGAACCGTTGCGATTTCATTGCCTTTAGTCTGTGTATCTTGCTGATACAGCACAATTCCTTGTTCGGTATCAAAGGCTGAAACCAAGTGAAGCGCATTGTTAGCGCCATGTTGATTAACCGCCCCACGCAAGGTTTTGCCGGCAATAGCAATCAATGGCTTGGATGAGGCTTCTCTTAAGCGATGTGCCCAACTAAAGAGTGTCATAACCAGTATTTCGGTATCGATCACTGTAATGATCCGAGCAATGGAATGCCGAGTAGGAATTCCGTTATCAAAATCTCGATGTTTACGCAGCCAAGATAGGTTCTCTTGGCCGAATTCTTCGATAGCTTGCCAGCCCAACCTGAAGCGATAGCGGCTAAAACGAGAAAAATAATATCAACTAAATCATGGTGTAGGTTGATGTGGGAGCGAGGGTCTTCGATGAGTTTTAAGTGTTCAAATAAGGTCATGGATTAGGCTCAATAGAATAATATGCCCAATCAGATCATGCAGATACGAAGAAGTTCCCTACTGTTAACAAAGTATGATCCCGCCCTGATGGAATAAGCTTGCCATTTTCTCGAGACATTCAGCCTCCCCCCTTATATAGCAGCGCACAATAACAGAGTGCAATGAGGCATTGTTATTGCCAGATTAACCCGATCATTTATATAAAACGCTATGTCAGTCACATTAAAATATAAAGCACTATATCGCTATTACATTGTACTCATATAGAGCAATGAATGGAGTCTGGGTCATGCATTCGAGAATTGAGCATGAGTGTTCGCCAATTCAATACCTGCGAATTCGACGCCTAAGTTACCTTTATGGTGAGCATAAAGTAAAGGCGCCCATCGGCGCCTTTGTTTTATTATATTACTCTTAGTGCGGTTATTTCGGTTCAGCTGAGGGCGCAATGGCCTTAGTGTTCACGCTTGATTTAGGCCAAGCATTGATTACCGCTTTAATGAGTGATGCTAACGGAATTGCAAAAAACACCCCCCAAAAGCCCCACAGACCGCCAAACACTAATACCGCGGCAATAATCATGACCGGGTGTAAGTCCACGGCATCAGAGAATAATACGGGCACCAACACGTTACCATCTATGGCTTGAATAATGCCGTACCCTAACATTAAATAACCAAATTCAGCGCTAAATCCCCACTGAAAAAAGGCCACTAGCGCAATCGGTAAGGTCACTAAGGTGGCGCCTACATAAGGAATTAACACAGATAAACCGGTTAATACTCCAAGCAGCGCCGCGTAACGTAAATCCATGACCGCAAAAAAGATGTAACTGGCGATACCAACAATCACAATTTCAATCACTTTACCGCGAATGTAATTGAAGATTTGCTGATGCATTTCCGACCAGACTTGACCCGCTAATTCACGATTATTCGGGAAGAAACGCTTGGCGCCATTAATTAATTCTTGTTTATCTTTTAAAAAGAAAAACACTAATAACGGCACTAAAATCGCGTACACCATCCACACCAATAACGAGGCCGAATAACCTAATAAATGCTTACCAAAATCAAGCAAATGCTGAGTATCAAGTAAGGCCCTGACTGAGTCAATCATGCTACTTAGTTGCTCGGATGACATGTATTGTGGGTATTGAGTCGCAAGCGATTCAGCAAGTAACAAGCCTTTATCGACCATGCGCGGTAATTCAGTCAGTAATGCGCCGCCTTGGCGCCATAAGCTTGGGAGCAAACCTAAGGTGAGTAACACCATCAGTCCAATAAATAACACTAAGACTAATGAAGCCCCAGCCACGCGGTTAATTCCAAGCCGACTCATTTGTGCAACCGGCCATTCCAGCAAAAACGCCAGTACTAATGCCACCAAAATAGGTGCCAGTAAGCCGCCACCGAAATAAATAAATGAAGCCAGCACCACTAATATAAATACCAGAGTGACAGCTTGCGGGTCACTGAAACGATCTTTATACCAATTATTGACAAAACTCAGCATTGTTACTTCCATCAAAACTTTTGAGTAAAGAGTGAGAATAAATCAGGCTTTGGTGATCCAAACCGCCAAAAATCCCAACTTTGTAGGGGCTGTACTCACTGTATGGCCCTGTTTTTTTATATAAGCGGGAACATCCTTGCAAGATTGCTTGTCTGATAACAACACGTGCAACTGCATTCCCACAGACATCTGTTTTAGTGCCATTTTTACTGTCACTAACGGGTATGGACAACGGTGGTCAGTTAAGTCAATAAATTCCATAATCCGCTTGCCTTCTATAAGTGCAGACTATTATGCTAACTTGCCCTCGGATGCACAAGACTTGCACCGCTAGCGCAGAAGATAAATCACAGAAAAATAAGGATCATCTTGCCTAAGTCACTGCCATATCACCTAAGGGTAACCTGTATCGCCTCAGTCTTAAGTCTGACCTTGGCTTTGTCCAATTTTGCCGTCGCATCGGCGAATCAGACATTAACTTCCGACAGCCAAAATTTGCCAGAACTCGGCACTGCGGCGATTAATACCTTCAGTTTAGAAAAAGAACAACTTTACGGTGACACTTACATGCGGATTATCCGCGGTTCGGCTCCTGTGATTAACGATCCGGTATTGAGTCAGTATCTGACTGAACTTGGCAATCGTTTAGTGGCCAATGCCACAGGCGTTAAAACGCCCTTCTATTTCTTCTTATTGAATAATGATGAAATTAACGCCTTTGCCTTCTTTGGCGGCCATGTTGGTGTTCATACCGGCCTATTTTTAAATGCTGATAATGAAAGTGAGTTAGCTTCAGTGCTCGCCCACGAAATCACTCACGTAACGCAGCGTCATATAGCCCGCGGAATCGAAGCCCAGCAAAAAGCCACGCCTGCCACTGTGGCTGGTATTTTAGGCGGCATTCTATTAGCCATTGCCGCGCCTCAAGCCGGTATGGCGGCATTAATGACCACGCAAGCCATGTCGCAGCAAAGCTCAATTAACTTTACTCGCTTACATGAAAAAGAAGCTGACCGTATTGGTACCCAAGTCATGGTTGATGCGGGATTTGACCCTGAAGCTGCAGCCGATTTTTTTAATAAAATAGCCACTCGCTATCGCTTTACCACTAAACCACCGCAAATGTTGCTAACCCACCCCTTACCTGAGTCACGGATTTCGGAAGCGCGTAGCCGCGCTGCTCAATATGCACCAGTGCGCTTACCTGTAAGCCTAAATTACGAATTGGCGCGCGCGCGGGTACAGGTTAGATTTTCAAGTTACAGCGATGATGCTGTGCTGACTATGTTTAACGACCAATTGAAAAAGAACAGCTATCAAGTAAAAGAAGCCGCGCTTTATGGCAAAAGCTTGGCGCTGTTTCGTAATAAAAAGTACCAAGAGGCCGAAGCCATCATAGATGGACTCTTGGCTAAGGATGCCAATAACCTCTTTTATCTAGATACCAAAACGGATTTATTGTTGCAGCGCAAAGCTTTTGATCAAACCATTGCTATGTTGCTCGCTGAGCGCGCCTTAAAACCGACCTCGCAAGTGGTGACTCTTAACTTAGCCAATGCCTATATTGAAGCCAAGCAACCCGCTAAAGCCATTCCGTTGCTGCAAGAAATGATCTTTCTAGATAGAAAGAATGCCTTGCCGCTGCAGTTGTTAACGCAAGCCTATAAAGACTTAAATAACAAAGCAATGGAGTTTTATACCCGCGCAGAATCTTTAGGTTTAGTCGCCGATTATGCAGGTGCTATCGATCAGCTAAATTACGCTTATCGCGCAGCGGTCAATGATCCTTTAGAGCAAGCACGGATTGACGCCAGAATTCGGCAATTTAAGCAACTTGAGCGCACCTTAGATGAATTTAAATAGGATGAATTCAAATAGCGGGATAGATCACAAAATGCTAGACTGCGCCTTCCCAATTAGGAGAGGTATGTATGGGCAAAGTTGTTATTTATCATAACCCTAGATGTTCAAAAAGTCGCGAAGCGCTGGCGCTGCTAGAACAGCATAATTGTGATATTGAGGTGGTGTTGTATTTGCAGCAACCGTCCGTTCTCGCAGATATAGCTAAGCTCTTGTCATTATTAGGATTTGATAGTGCGCGTCAGTTAATGCGCACCAAAGAAGCTGAATATAAAGAGTTAGCCCTGGCTGATAGCAATGATGAGAGCGTATTGCGTCAAGCCTTGGTGGATTATCCCAAGCTGATTGAGCGCCCGATTGTTATTGTCAACGATCGCGCTATTATCGCCCGTCCGCCAGAGCAATTACTTAACTTGTTAGCATAAGTTGGCTGCAGTTCATCATTGGCACTCGCTAGTCGCATGTTTTAAATGGAGGTTTTATGTCGACCCAAGGGTTATTACTGGCAAGCCGCATTGGCTATGTCGGCCTGATAATACTACTTAGCTACTATTTTATTAGCGCCGCTTTTGCGGGCAATGGATATTCACCTTGGTTTAGTCTTTTGGGTTTGCTGCCAATTTTGCTCCCCATGAAAGGGATCATTGAAGGGCGACCTTATACTTTCGCTTGGGCAGGATTTATCTTGTGCTTATACCTACTGCACAGCTTAACCTTATGGTGGGTAAGCCCAGAACTTAGAATATTTGCCAGCATAGAAAGTGCCTTACTCATGTTTTGTTTAATCACTTTTTCGTTGTTTGCGCGCCTAAAGGGTCGAGAACTTGGCTTAGGATTAAAAAAACATTAAGCCTAAATGGGGTTGGCAATTGCACTCGGTAGCGTTGCCAACCTTTTCAACTGAGTAGTTTTTAAGATAAACAAGCCGTGTTATAGTCGTTTCATAACAAAAAAAACGATTATCGTTAACGAGGCTTTATGGATAAGAACCCTAATATTTATCTTGCTCTCTTGACCAGTTTGTTAGTTTCAGCCTGTGGCTCGGATTCTGCCGAACCTGTTCCGCCACAGCCTCCTATCGATAATCTGACTCGCTGTGAGGCGCCCTTATCGCTCATGACAGCAATCGATCGCAGCCAATATCGCTTACTCACAGAAGCTAATTATTATCGCAATCAAAATCATAGCCTTATCATTCAATCCAAAAACCATAGTCAACAATGGCGTTACCAATGGCGCCAAATTACAGGCCCAGCCTTAACCCTATTAAGCCCCACTAGCCCAGTATTAGCCTTTGAAGCCACACAAGCAGGCAGTTATCAGTTTGAAGTGAGCATTGAATTACCAGACGCCAATACCAGCATTGAGCAAGTCACCATAGAGATTATTGATGAAGCGCCCGCATTATTAGCGCGGTTAGATCATCAAGTAGTTGAAGGGAATAATGTCAGTTTTCGTTTAGATGGCGCAGCAACGCCAACCCAAGTCAGTTGGTGTATTCAAAGTGGCCCAGATCTAGGGCTTGATGTGTCGCAGCCTCTTCGCCCCTTGTTTACTGCACCACAGGTTAATGCTGATACCTTAAGCGTGCTAAAAGTACAAGCGAGCGTCAATGGTCAAGTGCATACCGACCTAGCTTATGCCTTAATTACCCAAGAGCCTGCCATCAGCTCCAGTTATTTTGATGAACCCGTCGCCAGAGTGCATGCTTATCGCGCCTCTAATTATCAAAAAGCGCTAGAAAGCTGCATTTACTCCAATAGTTTAGTGAACACTTGCACGATGGCGCGCTTGCCGTTAATTGGCCAAACATCAAATGCCAACAATATTGACGCCATTTTAGAGCGGGTATTAGTGTCACACCCTTGGATGGGGGATAATTTTGCCTTATTTCTTAGACAAATGGACCCTAATAGCGATTTTGTAAATCTACTACAATCGGTCAGTGCCATCGTCATAAGTTATGATGTTAGGCCATCTTTTTACTGGGTAGTCACAGGCGCGATTTATCTCGACCCCAGTGATTTATGGTTAACGCCAAGTCAGCGCGATACTATCAACGAAGCGCCAGATTATCGTTCAGGTTTTGGCGATGAACTGCAGTTTTATATGCCATGGCGTTACGTTAAAAACAACCAATACGCTAGCAGTAATATCCCTATCAATGTTCGAGAATCGCGAAGTTTAGCGGATATTGAAGCGGATTTTGCCTCGCTGCTTTACCATGAACTGGCTCATGCCAATGATTTTTTCCCGCGCAGCGTGCATCAGCAGTTGGTTGGAGATACCTTTATTGATGCTTATAATGCCCGCAACGACGCAGGCACTTTAGTCAGTAGTGTGTTGACCCAAGCCTACCCACTGCAAAGTGATGCGATGCAAGGCTTAGCTCAAGTAAGATTTAGAGGCGCCAGCGTTAGCGCGGCGCAAAAGCAATATTTACCGGCAGATATCAGCGGGTTTTTCAATCAAGATGTTGCCAATGATTTTTACAATTATTCAACCATACGCGAAGATGCAGCCATGTTATTTGAAGAGGCGATGATGAGTTATCGCCTTGGCGTACTAAGGGATGTGGCCGTAACAGACAAACCGGCCAGTTTAACCGCAGACAGTATTGTGGTGGATTGGGGCCAAAGAGGTCGGATTGGCGATAATAGCTTAGCAAGCCGCGCCGCTTTTGTGATTGATGCAATGCTGCCAGAACAAACTGGTGACAAATTAATCAGTAGTTTACCTGAGCCAATATTAATGACGCCAGGTCGCAGCTGGGCCGCGAATGTTGCCATTTCGCCAGATACCATCTCACCAAATACCATAGCGCCAAGTAATCGCAACATGGCATCATCAGCATCGCCACTGCGCTTACCGGAAGTAAATGTCCATGGTCGCCACCAAGGACTGCATATCAAAGCCGCTAACTACTAACGCTAGAGAGTAAAACTGGTATTGCTGGATGAATTGATTAAATCAAAAAGCACAGCCTAGGCTGTAATGCCGTTCACTTAGTGTGAGCGGCATTTTTCTTAGGCTTAATGGGATACTTGTTTTTACTCATTTTTAACGCACGTGGATAGGCCCTATCCCGTTTGCCATCGAGCTTGAACTGCCTTGCATTACGCACTATGTCCAAGACATCTCTCGGGACATTCCCTGGCGTTTGAGATGGCAGCTGAGTTAATTTTAAAATGATATAACTCGACGCATCTCTAAAGCTTAATTGGTTCGGATGTAACGACGGTAAGCTTTTAGCCATCAACACCATCTTGTATCTGATGAGGTTATAGGCCAACAGTACCCCCCACAATTCTTGGATAACCAGTTTGGAAATTGGCTGCGTAACGTAAAGCGACTCTCCAGCAGATGTTGCTTCATCTCCCGAGAGCCCACATCGATGGGTATATGAATCCACTATCTCGGCCCCCGGATAACGTAAGGGGTCAGTTAATCAGGTCAAAATGGAAACCAACTTACCTTTTACCGTCTTCGTCAGTAAGCGAGCTTCAATATTGTCAGGCAATAGGCCATTTCTTTCTGGCTTGAGGTGTGGTGGTTAACTGCACCAGTTGGTCGTGTTTTCCTAAAGAGCGTACCACTTCATATTGTGTGCCTTTCTTCAACAGCAGCAGCCAGTGGCTGTTAGGTTGAGCCTGTTGCCAGGCGTGCAAAAGCCCCAAGGAATAGAAGCCTCTGTCAAACAGAGTCAAAGGCGCTGTTCAATACCAAGTGGCTGCTTAATTCCATCATGCAAACCATACGAATTTGAGGATAGCCAGCATCACCAGCAGCGTTGGCGGTTTTGGCAAAGGCCTGGTTGTTTTGCTCACTATCAGGTGTTCGCCACACGACACCGTAGAGGTTGAGTCCACACCAATGAGGATGCTCGGCTCTCTCATGCCAGGTTTTGGCACTTCGCTTAAACACATCCTGAACAACGTCAGAGCCTAGCCGCTTGCGCGCTTGCGTGACAGCACTGCGAGCCACGTAATCCACCTCTTGAGGTAAGACGATAGCAAGCTTATTGATGAGAGAGCGGACGGACTCGCCTCTGAACAGAGCCATACCAATCACCGCCCAAATCATGGCATCCATAGGTAACTTACGTCGCCGTAAACTGGCAACACCATGAGAATCAAGGCACGACTGAATTAAATCTGGCTCAAGCACATAGGCCAGACAGGTGAATTCGGTATGGCGATTGATATGGGTACGCGCCAAAGCGTCTGAAAGTTGCATAAAAAAATCCGATGACATGGGGTCATCGGATTTTGATCCTTTCAGTGAGATCGTCAAGCAATCTGTCTTAACTGATCGGCATTACAGCCTAGGCTGTGCTTTTTATTGATCAGATGGCATAGATTAGAGGCGAAGCGTTTCTTTCACGAATGGGATAGTTAATTTACGCTGATGGATCATTGAGGCTTTATCTAACTTATCAAGCACATCAAACAAGGTGCGTAAGTCGCGCGCCATTCTATTTAACAAAAAACGACCAACATCATCAGGTAAATGTAAACCACGCATAGCGCTACGGCGCTGCAGTGCCGCTAACTTTTCATCATCGGCCATTGGTTGCAATTGATAGTTAATGCCCCACTGCATCCGCGATAACAAATCTGGCAGTAAAATACCTATGTCACTAATGGGCTTAGCGGCGCTCACTATTAAGGAGCAACGACCATGTTCAGTGACACGATTATATAAATCGAACAAAGCCTCTTCCCATAATGGGTGGCCAGCAATAGCATCAACATCATCGATACAAATCAAATCCAGCTGCTCTAAACCTTCAAGCAAGGCAGGAGAGATACTGGCATGAATTCCCATAGGTAAATAAAAGCTACGCCTGTCTTTATCATTGGCGTAAGCGCAAGCTGCATGCAACAAATGGGTACGACCAGATTTGATGGGCCCCCATAAATAAATGATGTGAGCGCCTTCCCCGGCCGCAGATATTTGCAGGGTTTGGATCAGTTCATCGTTGCCGGTGGCAGGATAATAACTGTTGAATGTTTCATCATCCGGCAAATGTACCGGTAAAGATAACTGTATAGGTGAGTTTTGTGTCAATCAAAAATTCTCAATCACCGAGCCGTTATAAGGCGTACAGTTTACCACGTACGCCGGATAAAATATCAATTTCACCTAGTTTGACGTCGATTTTGACGTCAAGCGGTGATTATTGCCACAAATAGTACAAGGTCGTTAGCGCTTCGTTAGGCACTGCTACCGGATTTGGCACAGGGGTAACAGTGGCACCGGTTAATGGCGTCATACTTACTCCCGTATTTACATCGGTCTGAGTATTAGTCTCTGCAGCAGTCACATCCCCTGCCACATTCATATCAACTTGAGCACTAACACTGGCTGGCGAGTTTGTGGTTTTAAATGGGCTCACAGGTGACAAGTGAGCCTCTAACGCCAATAAGCGCTGAAAATCTTGCTCATTAGAGAATAAGCTTATCTGATAAATCGCCGCTGAAGGCTTGAGCTCACTTAAGGTAATTTGTTTAACCACACTCAGTTGCTGCAGATAGGTTTGCAGTTTATGCATATCTTCCAAGTTAGATAAGCCGCCCACCTGCAATTGCAAACGAGTGCCCTCGCCATTATCTGCAACCGCATAACGTTGAACTAAGAACTGACTGATTTTACTTATGATGGCTTGACTGGCTTGAAGCTCGGTGACGGCACTACCACTATCAGACAGTAAAGGCACTATGGCACCTTGAGTTTCATCGGCGCTTGGCTGCTTATATAAAGCAAGACGATATTTCCAACCCGTAGCATCAGCCAACACTGAAGTAATAGCAAAGTAATCGGCGCCATAGCGCAGTGATGCTTGCGCGATATTGCCAGTCAAACCACCCGCCACATCGGTCACACTCACTAACATCATGTCGTCTAAATCAAGCACTGGGAATAATAATGGCACGCCAGCATCTTGGCCTTGCTGCTTAAAATCTTTGCGTATGGTTAAGCTACTTTCATCGCCCACCAGTTGGCGCGGGTCCTGTGTCGCTTGTTGATCATCATTGGCCAGCCACATTAAAATGAGCGGGCGTTGCTTACCCCATATCGGCACATTAGCTTCGCGCAATAACGATATTAATCTGCGTTCATCAAAGCTTGCCGTCACAGCTAATTGACCTTCAATTTGCAGGTAACCAAATTGGCGCAATATCGCATCGGGATCGTTAATTTGCGCCTGAACAAGCGGGTTAGTTAATGCATTAGGATTACCAGTATTTTTGATAATGACTTGTTTAAGTGCATCCGCCAAGGCCACTTTGCGGGCATCCGCACTTCTATCCGTGACAGGGACAACAGCCTGATTAAGTTGTTGAACTACCACCGCATTAGCAAAGTTTGACCACATATAAGTGTTCAAAACCATGAACAGAATAAATAATTTACGCATTTATCCGCAATAATCCCAATGACAATATAATGGCCAAAGTGTACCACAGAAACTTAAGTTCGCGATCCTATCCCCTTGGATAATTTGAAGTTCTCGAATAACGCTTTCATTAGCATTAGTGTGATAAACCCCAAATTAATCAAAATTTAATCATTAATTTTCATGATAAAATCTGTGGGTTTTGCACGTAGCTTAGCTAAGCCTTCATGCATACAAGCATCGAATCGCATTGATTGTGTTGTGGAGCGCCCTCCTCAGTATAAAAGATCCCTATTCGATTCAATATTGCTCAAATATTAATGTTCCCTTCAATAATGAATCACAATAATGAGACCGTTTATGAGTAAGTACACTCTCCCATTACAAGGGGCACAAATGCTGTTTGTGGCATTTGGTGCGCTCGTGCTAATGCCACTGATCACCGGGCTTGATACTAGCGTGGCGCTGTTCACCGCTGGATTTGGCACCTTGTTGTTCCAGTTAGTGACCAAACGCCAAGTACCTATCTTCCTCGCTTCCTCGTTTGCTTTTATTGCGCCCATTCTTTATGGCGTACAAACTTGGGGTATACCTGCCACCATGGGCGGCTTAATGGCCGCAGGCTGCATGTATGTGCTTCTAGGCGCTGCCGTTAAAATCAATGGCGTCACTTTTATCCATAGACTATTACCACCTGTAGTTGTAGGCCCAGTCATCATTGTGATTGGTTTAGGCTTAGCGCCTACGGCCGTCAATATGGCTTTAGGTAAAACTGGTGATGGCTCAAGTGTGTTAGTGCAACAAGACTTAGCCTTATTTATCTCTATCGCCTCACTACTCACCACTATTTTGGTGGCGGTATTTGCCAAAGGCATACTGAAATTAATGCCTATTTTATCTGGCATTACCGTAGGCTACTTACTGAGCTTATATTTCGGCATTGTCGATTTCAGTGCCGTCGTTGCTGCGCCATGGTTTGCTATCCCCCACTTCGTAGCCCCAGAATTTCACTGGCAAGCCATCATGTTTATGATCCCTGTGGCCATTGCCCCAGCGGTTGAGCACATAGGTGATATCTTAGCTATCTCCAACGTGGCACAAAAAGATTACATGAAAAAGCCAGGGTTACATCGCACCTTAATGGGCGATGGTATCGCGACAATTGCGGCGGCAAGTTTTGGCGGACCACCCAACACCACATATTCAGAAGTCACCGGTGCTATTAGTCTGACCCGTAACTTTAACCCTGTAGTGATGACTTGGACTGCAATTACCGCCATAGTGTTAGCGTTTGTGGGTAAGTTAGGCGCCATGATGCAAACTATTCCAGTGCCTGTGATGGGCGGTATTATGTGCTTATTATTTGGCTCGATTGCGACCGTAGGGCTTAACTCGTTAATTAAAAATCAAGTTGATCTTAATATTCCGCGCAACTTATGTATTGTTGGCGTGACCTTAGTCTTTGGTATTGGCGGTATGGCATTTGGTATTGGCGAGTTTAGCCTGAGCGGCATTAGTTTGTGCGGTATTGTAGCTATCTTAATGAATCTATTACTGCCAGCGCACTTTACTGTGGAGAGCAAAGCGCAGTAAAACTAACGTATTATAAAATCTGCAACTAACCCTACTACATTGGCGATTAGTGCATCAAAAAAGCCCGCAATCGCGTAATGCCGTTCACTTAGTGTGAGCGGCATTTTTCTTAGGCTTAATGGGATACTTGTTTTTACTCATTTTTAACGCACGTGGATAGGCTCTATCCCGTTTCCCATCGAGCTTGAACTGCCTCGCATTACGCACTATGTCCAAGACATCTCTCGGAACATTCCCTGGCGTTTGAGATGGCAGCTGAGTTAATTTTAAAATGATATAACTCGACGCATCTCTAAAGCTTAATTGGTTCGGATGTAACGACGGTAAGCTTTTAGCCATCAACACCATCTTGTATCTGATGAGGTTATAGGCCAACAGTACCCCCCACAATTCTTGGATAACCAGCTTTGGAAATTGGCTGAGTAACGTAAAGCGACTCTCCAGCAGATGCTGCTTCATCTCCCGATAGCCCACTGCTATCTCCCATCGATGGGCATATAAATCCGCTATTTCGGCCCACGGATAACGCAATGGGTCAGTTAATCAGGTCAAAATGGAAACCAACTTACCTTTTACCGTCTTCGTCAGTAAGCGAGCTTCAATATTGTCAGGCAATAGGCCACTTCTTTCTGGCTTGAGCTGTGGTGGTTAACTGCACCAGTTGGTCGTGTTTTCCTAAAGAGCGTACCACTTCATATTGTGTGCCTTTCTTCAACGGCAGCAGCCAGTGGCTGTTAGGTTGAGCCTGTTGCCAGGCGTACAAAAGCCCCAAGGAATAGAAGCCTCTGTCAAACAGAGTCAGGCTGTTATTGGGTATGCTGGATATCAGTTCGGCGGCTAAATTCATTTCACTGACAGCAACAGAATCAAAGGCGCTGTTCAATACCAAGTGGCTGCTTAATTCCATCATGCAAACCATACGAATTTGAGGATAGGCAGCATCACCTGCAGCATTGGCGGTTTTGGCAAAGGCCTGGTTGTTTTGCTCACTATCAGGTGTTCGCCACACGACACCATCGACACCGTAGAGGTTGAGTCCACACCAATGAGGATGCTCTGCTCTCTCATGCCAGGTTTTGGCACTTCGCTTAAACACATCCTGAACAACGTTAGAGCCCAGCCGCTTGCGCGCTTGCGTGACAGCACTGCGAGCCACGTAATCCACCTCTTGAGGTAAGACGATAGCAAGCTTATTGATGAGAGAGCGGACGGACTCGCCTCTGAACAGAGCCATACCAATCACCGCCCAAATCATGGCATCCATAAGTAACTTACGTCGCCGTAAACTGGCAACACCATGTGAATCAAGGCACGACTGAATTAAATCTGGCTCAAGCACATCGGCCAGACAGGTGAATTCGGTATGGCGATTGATATGAGTACGCGCCAAAGCGTCTGAAAGTTGCATAAAAAAATCCGATGACATGGGGTCATCGGATGTTGATCCTTTCAGTGAGATCGTCAAGCGATCTGTCTTAACTGATCGGCATTATGCAATCGCGGGCTTTTTTATTATCAATTAAGCTTCTGGCTCATCGTTTTTGTACTTGGCGGCAACGTCTTTAACTAACGTCTGCAGCTCACCTTTTTGGTACATTTCAGTCAAAATATCACAGCCACCGATTAATTCACCTTCAACCCACAGTTGTGGGAAGGTTGGCCAATTTGCATATTTTGGTAATTCGGCGCGGATATCTGGATGCTGTAAAATATCAACATAAGCAAACTGCTCACCCATATTGATCATTAACTGTGCAACCTGAGATGAAAAACCACAGCTTGGCAATTTAGGTGACCCTTTCATGTAAACAATGATTGGGTTTTCGGCAATTTGTTGCTTAATCTTTTCTACGGTTTCCATGCTTGTTCCTAAGTTAATACATGCTGAACTTATCCAATATTGTACGCTAAGCCATCCAAGAACAAAATCCCACAGATTGTAAGTCTTTTACTTAATGGCTTATTTCGATGATGACTATCTAGCCAATCGGTAAATTGATGATTCACTTCACACAATTAATCAGTACAATAGAGACATCAGCACGGTCAAGATAATGACCAATACAATCCACGGAGAGAATCGCATGGCTTTTACCTTACCCGCTTTACCTTACGCTATGGATGCACTTGAGCCACACATTTCTAAAGAAACCTTAGAATATCACTATGGCAAGCATCACAATACCTATGTAGTCAAACTGAATGGTTTGATTGAAGGGACTGATTTTGCTGACAAATCTTTAGAAGAAATCGTTAAGACTTCTACTGCTGGTGTATTTAACAACGCCGCTCAAGTATGGAACCACACTTTTTACTGGCATTGTTTAGCCCCTAACGCTGGCGGCGAACCAACAGGTGCTGTGGCTGACGCTATCAAAGCGCAGTTCGGTTCTTTTGCTGATTTCCAAGCTAAGTTTAACGACAGCGCTGTTAACAACTTCGGTAGTTCTTGGACTTGGTTAGTTAAGAATGCTGATGGTAGTTTAGCCATTGTTAACACTAGCAACGCTGCTACCCCACTAACTCAAGCTGGTGTAACGCCTCTGATGACCGTTGATTTGTGGGAACACGCTTATTACATCGATTACCGTAACTTGCGTCCAGATTACTTAGCTAACTTCTGGAAATTAGTGAACTGGAACTTTGTAAACCAGAATCTGCAAGGCTAATCATCAGCCTTGATAATAAGGAGCTCTTAGAGCTCCTTTTTTATGGTTAGCGTTTATTGATAGCGTCGATAATGCGTTTGCAACTGTTGCGTTTGCAACTATTTGTCGTTGTTTTTATTAAATATTTTTGATCTTTGTGTAAATATAGTGTCTATTCTTAACTAAGGGATGGGATGATAATCATCGTATTGTTAAGTCAGCGCTTCAGGGGGTCAATATGAGCATTTTTGAGCACTACCAACAACGCTACGAAAGGAAGCTCGACGAAGAGTATAGCTTGCAGGAGTTTTTAGATATTTGTAAAAACGATCGCAGTGCCTATGTATCAGCAGCAGAACGCCTGCTAATGGCCATTGGTGATCCTGAAGTAATTGACACTTCAAAAGATCCCATTCTTAGTCGCATTTTTTCTAACCGTCTGATTTCAAGATACCCTGCCTTTAAAGATTTTTATGGCATGGAAGAAGCCATAGAGCAAATCGTTGCTTATCTAAAACACTCAGCCCAAGGGCTTGAAGAATCAAAACAAATTCTCTATCTACTGGGCCCTGTCGGCGGCGGTAAATCGTCATTAGCCGAAAAGCTCAAAGCTTTGATGCAAAAAGTTCCTGTGTACATTTTAAGTGCTGATGGTGTGCGTAGCCCTGTCAATGACCATCCGTTTTGTTTATTTGATGTTGATGAAGATGGCGCGATTTTAGCCAACGAATATCAAGTACCAAAACGCTACTTAAAAACCATCATGTCGCCATGGGCGGTCAAGCGCTTACACGAATTTGGTGGTGATATTAGTCGCTTTAAAGTGGTGAAGGTGTATCCGTCAATTTTGGATCAACTTGCCATCGCCAAAACTGAGCCTGGGGATGAAAACAACCAAGACATTTCCGCCTTGGTGGGAAAAGTCGATATTCGCAAGCTTGAACATTACTCCCAAGATGACGCCGACGCTTACGCCTATTCAGGCGCCTTGTGCCGCGCTAACCAAGGTTTAATGGAATTTGTGGAGATGTTTAAGGCGCCGATTAAAGTGCTGCATCCCCTATTAACGGCGACTCAAGAAGGCAACTATAACGGCACCGAAGGTTTATCCGCACTGCCTTATAGCGGCATCATCTTGGCGCACTCGAATGAATCTGAGTGGTCAGCATTTCGTAACAACAAGAACAATGAGGCTTTCTTAGACCGAGTCTACATAGTCAAAGTACCTTATTGCTTACGAGTTTCTGAAGAAATTCGTATCTATGAAAAATTACTGGTCAATTCTGAGTTAGTCAAAGCGCCTTGCGCCCCTGGCACCTTAGAAACCTTGGCACAATTTACTGTGCTATCACGCTTAAAAACCCCAGAAAACTCTTCCTTGTTTTCAAAAATGCGGGTTTATGATGGTGAAAGCTTAAAAGATACCGACCCGAAAGCTAAATCTTATCAAGAGTATCGCGATTATGCCGGCGTTGATGAAGGCATGCAGGGCTTATCAACCCGTTTTGCTTTCAAAATTCTATCGAAAGTATTTAACTTTGATAGCATTGAAATTGCCGCCAACCCTGTGCACTTGTTCTACATACTTGAACGCCAGATTGAACAAGCCCAGTTCCCAAGCGACACCGCAGAGCGTTACTTGGAGTTCTTAAAAGGCTACCTCATTCCTAAATATGTGGAGTTTATTGGTAAGGAAATTCAAACCGCGTATCTCGAGTCTTATTCAGAATATGGCCAGAACATTTTTGACCGTTATGTCACTTATGCTGACTTCTGGATCCAAGATCAAGAATATCGCGACCCAGAAACAGGCCAATTATTTGACCGCTCATCGCTTAACTCTGAACTGGAGAAAATTGAAAAGCCAGCGGGCATTTCAAATCCTAAGGATTTCCGGAATGAAATCGTTAACTTCGTGCTGCGTGCACGGGCGAATCATGAAGGCAATAATCCGCAGTGGACTAGCTATGAGAAGTTGCGCACTGTGATTGAGAAGAAAATGTTCTCCAACACAGAAGATTTACTGCCTGTCATTTCCTTTAACGCTAAGACATCGACCGATGATCAGCGTAAGCATGATGACTTTGTCAATCGCATGATGGAGAAAGGCTACACCAAGAAACAAGTACGTTTACTGTCTGAGTGGTATCTCAGAGTGCGTAAATCATCTTAGTCCTACTGGAGGGGCTTAGTCCCCTCCAGCCTATGGGAGGTGCGCTATGGCTAATTTCATCGATAGACGGTTAAATGCTAAAGGAAAAAGCACAGTCAACCGCCAGCGTTTTATTGACCGTTATAAAAACCAAATCAAAAAATCAGTCAGTGAGGCCGTCACCCGCCGCAGCGTCACCGATGTGGATAAAGGCGAAAAAATCAGTATTCCGACCCGCGATATTACTGAGCCAAGTTTTCATCAAGGTAAAGGTGGCGTGCGTGATCGCGTGCATCCGGGCAATGACCAATTTATTCGTGGCGATAAAATTGAACGTCCCCTAGGCGGTGGTGGCCAAGGGAGCGGCAAAGGTGATGCCTCAGATTCTGGCGAAGGCCAAGATGAGTTTGTGTTTCAAATATCCCAAGAAGAATACTTGGAGTTATTGTTTGAAGATTTAGAACTGCCCAACTTACAAAAAAACCGCCTTAATAAATTAGTGGAATATCAGATTTATCGCGCTGGCTTTACCAATAACGGCGTGCCAGCCAACATCAACATAGTGCGTTCACTGCGCGGCTCGCAGGCGCGGCGCATTGCTATGACTTCAGGGCGTAAACGCCAACTCAATGAACTCATTGAGCAACTTGCCGCCTTAGAAAACACGCCAGGCTCACAAGCTGAGAAGATTTTAGCGCTGAAAGAAGAAATCACTCTACTGCAACAACGCATTGATAAAGTGCCATTTATTGATACTTTCGATTTGAAGTTCAATAACTTTGCCAAACGCGAAATTCCTACCAGTCAAGCCGTGATGTTCTGTTTAATGGACGTATCAGGCTCAATGGATCAAGCCACTAAGGACATGGCTAAGCGCTTTTATATCTTGCTATACCTATTTTTAACTCGGACTTATAAGAACTTAGAAGTGGTCTATATCCGCCACCACACCCAAGCCAAAGAAGTGGATGAACATGAGTTTTTCTACTCACAAGAAACCGGTGGCACCATAGTATCAAGCGCTCTTAAACTCATGTATGAAGTGCAGCAAGAACGCTACCCAGCTCATGAGTGGAACATCTACGCAGCCCAGGCCTCGGATGGTGACAATTGGGCTGATGACTCGCCAGGTTGCAAAACCTTATTAGAAGATAAAATCCTGCCATTAGTGCGTTATTTCAGCTATATCGAAATCACTAATCGGGCGCATCAAACCTTATGGCGTGAATATGAAGCGCTGCAACAAAGCTACGACAATATGGCGGTCCAGCATATTCGACAAGTAGAAGATATTTACCCAGTGTTTCGAGAATTATTTAAGAAACAAGCGGTTTAAGGGGGGCTTATGCCTAAAACAATGCAAACACCGTTAAGTGATGGCCCTGAATGGACCTTTAACTTAATCGAGCAATATCAAAAAGAGATTAAACGAGTTGCCGCTCATTACGGCTTAAGCAGCTACCCCAACCAAATTGAAGTGATCACAGCGGAACAAATGATGGATGCCTATGCCGGTATTGGCATGCCCATAGGTTATACCCATTGGTCTTTTGGCAAACGCTTTATTCAAACCGAGCAAGGTTATAAACGCGGCCAAATGGGGCTGGCCTATGAAATTGTAATCAACTCCAACCCGTGTATTTCCTACTTAATGGAAGAAAATACAATTACTATGCAAGCACTGGTGATTGCCCATGCTTGCTATGGTCACAATAGTTTCTTTAAAAATAATTACTTATTTAAAACTTGGACAGATGCTAGTTCCATCATAGATTATTTAGTGTTCGCTAAAAATTACATTGCCGAATGTGAAGAGCGCCATGGAGTGCGAGCAGTTGAAGACATTCTCGACTCGTGTCATGCCTTAATGAATTATGGTGTGGACCGCTATAAACGCCCGGCGGAAATATCATTCCGAGAAGAGCAATCGCGTCAACGTGAGCGCGAAGCCTATTTGCAAAGTCAGGTTAATGATTTATGGCGCACCACTATACCAAAAACCGATAGCTCCAAGACCGAGCGCCGCCAGAAGCAACGCTTTCCCATTGAGCCACAAGAGAATATTTTATACTTCGTGGAAAAAAATGCCCCGCTGCTCGAGCCATGGCAGCGCGAGCTAGTGCGCATTGTACGCAAGATGTCGCAATATTTTTATCCGCAAAAGCAAACTCAAGTCATGAATGAAGGCTGGGCGACTTTTTGGCATTACACCATATTGAATCATCTTTATGATGATGGCGTAGTGACAGACCGCTTTATGTTGGAGTTTTTACAAAGCCATACAGGTGTAGTCGCGCAACCGGCCTACAACAGCCGTTATTACAGTGGCATTAATCCTTATGCGTTAGGCTTTAATATGTTTATGGACATCAAACGGATTTGTGAAGAACCGACCGATGAAGATCGGCACTGGTTTCCTGACATAGTCGATACTGATTGGTTAACGACGTTACACTTTGCCATGGAAAACTTTAAAGATGAAAGCTTTATCAGCCAGTACTTATCGCCACGCTTAATTCGCCAATTTAAGTTTTTTGGTGTGCATGATGACACCAATAAACAGTTTTTATCTGTGTCGGCCATCCATGACGAGCAAGGTTATCGTGATATCCGTCATACTTTATCGCAGCAATATAACTTGTCGAATTTGGAACCCAACATTCAGGTCTGCCAAGTGGATGTCGCGGGAGATAGATCAATCACCTTAAGATACGTGCCTCATCAAGGTATTCCGTTAGCGGATTCCTGCCAAGAAGTGGTGCGTCATCTGCATAGGTTGTGGCAGTTTGACGTGAGAATTGAGCAACATAATGACGATGGTAGCCGCCAAATCATTGCCAGTTGCCCGATTTCTGATAAGCCCCATCGCTCACAGCCATAATGGCTTAAGGCTAATCGAAAACTGCAAATACAAAAAATGCTCCATTTTGGGGCATTTTCTTGATAAGTCCACTCAAGATAACTGACTAACATAACACTGAGTCTAGTGGTTGTTAGGGGAGTTCATCGGTAGTTATTTCAGTTCCTGAGCAACATCAGCAGGCATATCATCTCTAAGCTTTAACCACATTTTGCCACTGTCCATACCATAATGGCGCATCAACATAGGCACATCCATATAGTTGCTTTCTTGGGCTAACATTTCCAGCTTGCGATAAAAATTTAGCGCTAATAAACGCGCTTCGCTGCTGCTGAAATAATAACGGCCAACGCCACTATACAGCTTTTTAAAGCCATTAAGGATCAACACATACAATGGATTACCAGAAGAGAACGCCATGGTATGGTGCAATTGATAGTCAAATTCAGCATAAGCCTCAGCCGTATCTTCAAGCTGATGAATACCGCTCAAGACTTCGGTCGCAATCTTAGGGTTCATGCGAATACAGCCACGGAAATAAATGGCGCTGATATTGGTTCTAGCAGACAGTAATTGGTCGACTAAGGTAGGAAAACCTTCGGGGTCTAGATCTGCTATGGTACTTAAAATATTAAGACCTGAGGTTTCCCAGACATTGTTAACACGAGTCGGTTTACCATGTTGGATAGTTAACCAACCATCACGCGCTAAACGTTGTAATACTTCTCGAAGCGTGGTGCGAGTCACACCAATCAGTTCTGACAGCTCACGCTCAGCAGGCAATATTGAGCCCGGCGGGAATTTTTCTTCCCAAATGGATCGCACAATATACTTCTCTGCAAAACTTGCAGGTCCTTTGGCTTCGATAATCATCAGCCCACTATCCTTTGGTCTTGCATTAATATTGGCGCTTATCATACCAGAAGGGACAAAAATGAAAACCCAAAGCGTAAATCCATAAAAATCATAAATTAAAAGTTAACAATTATGATAAATGGGCTTTATCTTTAAAATACTGCCATTATGTTGTATAGATCAGGTTTAGACTAATTATCCCGTCATTGACATGACATTAGTTTGCACTTTACGTTAGAATTTAGCGATAACAAACACAAGTTTAGCCGCTAGTTATATTCAAATTATTTAGGAGTACGGAAGCCATGCCTGTGACCTTAAGTCAGGCGTTTATCTCAAACTTTTTAGGCAGTTCGCCTAAGTGGTATAAGATAACAATCCTCGCATTTTTACTAATTAACCCGATCCTGTTTTATATCGACCCATTTGTTGCTGGTTGGGCATTAGTTATACAGTTTATTTTCACCTTGGCCATGGCATTAAAATGCTACCCATTACAACCTGGTGGTTTACTTGCCATAGAAGCCGTCATTATAGGAATGACAACGCCTAACCAAGTCATGCATGAAATCGAAGCCAACCTCGAGGTCATTTTATTACTGGTGTTTATGGTCGCCGGCATTTACTTCATGAAGCAGTTGCTGCTATTTGGCTTCACTAAGATAATCACTAAGGTGCGCAGCAAAACAGCGGTATCGCTAATGTTCTGTGCCGCCGCCGCCTTCTTATCAGCCTTTTTAGATGCATTAACCGTTATCGCGGTAATCATTGCCGTTGCCGTTGGTTTTTATAACATTTATCACAAGGTTGCCTCTGGCATGTCTTTTGGTGAAAGCAATGACCAGCCACAAGATAACAACCAAACCTTAGATGAACATGAAAATGAATTAGAAGCCTTTCGGGGTTATTTACGTAATTTATTAATGCATGCTGGTGTTGGTACCGCCTTAGGTGGTGTTTGCACTATGGTGGGGGAACCGCAAAACCTGATTATTGCAGCGCAAGCTAATTGGAACTTTGCTGAGTTTGCTATTCGCATGTCACCTGTGACAGTGCCTGTATTTTTCGCGGGTTTATTGACTTGCTTGGCCGTTGAAAAATTCAAAATCTTCGGTTATGGCGCCCAGTTGCCCGAAGCGGTACATAAAATTTTGTGTGAATACGCCGACCATGAAGATGCTCACCGCACTAATAGCGACAACATGAAACTGATAGTGCAAGCCATAGTGGGTGTATGGCTAGTGGTAGGTTTAGCCATGCATTTAGCCTCTGTAGGCTTAATTGGCTTAACTGTCATTATCTTGTGTACTGCGTTCAATGGCGTCACCGATGAGCATGCCTTAGGTAAAGCCTTCGAAGAAGCGCTGCCTTTCACCTCATTATTGGCCGTATTCTTTGCAGTTGTGGCCGTGATCATTGACCAGCAATTGTTTGCGCCTGTTATTCAGTGGGCTCTGAGCTTTGAAGGTAACATACAATTAGTGGTGTTCTTCATTGCTAATGCCGTGTTATCTATGGTGTCTGACAACGTGTTTGTGGGTACTGTTTATATTAACGAAGTGAAAGCTGCTTTACTAAATGGTCAAATTACCCGTGAACAATTCGACTTATTAGCGGTTGCTATTAACACTGGGACTAACTTACCTTCGGTAGCTACACCGAACGGACAAGCAGCCTTCTTGTTCTTATTAACCTCAGCCTTGGCGCCACTCATCCGCTTATCTTACGGACGCATGGTGTGGATGGCGTTGCCTTATACCATCATCTTGTCTGTCGTCGGCTTAGTGACCATTGAGACAGGTTTCTTAGTGGAGATGACTCAGTACTTTTATGACAATAACTTCTTAATCCAACATAGTGTGCAAGAAGTGATTAATAGCGGCGCTGCCTCACATTAAGTTGACCGCCCTAATAACTATCGAGTAAAGTCAAACGCCCTGATCTCAGGGCGTTTTTTATTGATAGGAGTTGTTGTGATCACCGAATACCAGCTAACCCAATTTAGCCATTCTCGTCGTTCATGGGCCATCCTTGGCCTAACGGCCCTCGCCCTTGAAATCACCGCCTTATTTTTTCAATATGGTCTTGGACTCGCGCCTTGCGTCATGTGTGTCTATATTCGCCTCGCCGTATTTGGCATAGGTGTAGCGGCGTTAATTAATATTATTTATCCAGTGCGCACAGTGAGAATAGCAGGCGGCCTACTTTGGCTGGTGAGTGCTGGCTGGGGATTACAAATTGCGACCGAGTTAGTCGCGATTCAATCAGACCCATCCCCTTTTGCCACTTGTGATTTTTTACCTAACTTCCCAAGTTTCATGCCGCTGCATGACTGGTTCCCAGCCGTTCTTATGCCAACGGGCATGTGCACAGATTCAGTGTGGAGCATGTTAGGGTTAAGCATGGCGCAGTGGATGCAAGTGTGTTTCAGTCTCTATTTAATCGCCTGGGTCATTATGGCCAAGCCGTTATACAGGGCAAATATTACTAGCCATCACTCAGACTGATGTAAAAATCCTACTGATATAAAAAGGCAAAGGCATATGATAAAAGTATTGATAGCCCTGCTATTTATCACTGGCTCTTATGTTTATAGTGCAAGAGCTTATAGTGCGGATATAGAGGTTGTGGTTGAGGCTGATGTTGGCCTTAACCAACAGCAATTAGTTGATAGCAGTCGAGAGCGCATTATCCCGATTAATATTACTAAACCTTTGCATCACTCGCAGCAGAGCGCATCACAATGCAGTGCACTCAAGCCCTGCCCTGTGGTGTTTATCAGTGCTGGTTACGGCGTATCTCATCTTAAATATACCTTTATTCGCCAGCTATTTAATCAGCAAGGCTATTTAGTGGTTGAAATAGCCCATGAATTAGCCAGCGACCCTATGCTCGCTACCCAAGGTAACTTTTTTGTCACCCGTCAGGAAAATTGGCAACGCGGCGCGCAAACCTTAACTTTTGTGCGAGATACGTTGAAAAAGCGCCTGCCTGAGTTTGATTTTGACCATTTGACGTTAGTAGGACATTCCAATGGCGGCGATATATCTGCATGGCTTGCCAACCAACCAAATGACTATATCAGTCGGTTGATCACCTTAGATCATCGCAGAATGCCATTGCCAACGACTACAGCCATTAACATATTATCGATTAGAGCCAGTGATTTTGCGGCGGATGAGGGTGTATTGCCCACAAAAACAAATAGTCAGTCCCAAGCTATATGTGTTGTTACCTTAATCGATGCAAAACACAATGACATGACAGATGATGGACCGCCATGGCTAACCCATAAAATTGGTGAATTAATTGAGCAGTTTATCGGCGCGCAGGCAGTCACTCAGCAAGAGCTACAAACCTGTCTCCATAAAAAAGCCCAGCGCATAGGCTAGGCATTTTTATGGCACTTGGCATTGGGCTAACTCGTTACGTGTTTATCTGTGTCGCGATAAATACAACGGCGGCGCTAGTCCAAAATGAGTAGTTATTCAACGTCTTGCAATGGCCAAAGCACTATATGATCTTCAATATCTATGACTTTGCTTTCACAAACCACTTTACCAGACACTGACATACCCGCATTAATCATGGCGGTTTTAGAACCAGTTAATAATGGATGCCAGCTTGGCAAATCACGTTCTTGATAAATACGGCGATACGCACAAGAATCCGGTAACCAAGTCAACTCAGCAATATTGTCAGGGGTAATGCGAGTACATTCAGGCACTTCTTGAAAGCGATCGGCATACTTTTGACAGCCGCCAGATGCGGTATTAAGAAGCTTACAAGCCGCATTGGTATAATAGAGTTGCTCAGTCTCATCATCGATAAGTTTGTTCAAACAACATTTACCACAGCCATCGCACAGAGACTCCCACTCTTCATGGGTAAACTCAGCTAGCTTTTTTTGCTTCCAAAACGACATACATGACCACTTGATACTTGATAAAAGTCGGCTAGTTTACACTATTTTAGTTGAGGAAACTTGATCCGCTCTGATAAATAGGTCACTGAAATACTGTCATAGTGATTATCAAGCCATGCATTGATGGCTCGATAGTTGTCATACACCAGATAAATGCGCCCTTTTATACCATCAGGCGCTATTACATTAGCGCGTATGCTATCGACGTTTGGTAAGTCAGTACCATCAAAACGGCGCACGCCTTGTTGTTGCCAGTAACTAAAGGCTTGTGGTGCTTGCGCTTGGCTTAAATCAAAATCCACGGGCAATTGCACTTGGCGTCCCCAAGTGGCTTCTTGCTGCCAACCCTGCTGCTTGAGTATATTGGCTATGGTCGCGAATATATCGGCATGATTTTGCAAATATCAACTTTGCCATCGTCATCGCCATCAACACCATAGGATAAGTATTGCGATGCCGTTAAAGCGACTTGTCCAAGGCGCGCGTCTCTATTGCCCACAAAATCTTGCGGGCTTAGCCCTGATTGCGCTAATGCCACCACAGCATCGATAAAGCTTGCTTGCTGCGCCTCATCGCTCTGGCTTTGACTGGCTAATATAGTTAACACCGGAAACTGCCCCGCTTGCTCACCATAATTAGACTTAATGCCCCAGAGCGCTAAGATAAACCTTGGCTGTACCCCAAAACGCTCGCCGATTTTATCTAGCAGCCCTTGGTGCTCTTGCAATAAGGCTAAGCCCCGTTCAACCTTGTGATTAGGCACTTGAGTTGCAAGATAAGTATCAAGATTAACAGTGGTTTGCTGCGCAGGCGCTACCGAGTAGCGGAAGTAAGGCTTAATCCCCACCATGATCTTATCTAACGCGCGGCTATCTAATGAATGGCGAGGATCAGCTAATACCGCCGATGTTAACTGCGCAAGATGCGATGGAAATTTTTGTTCAGCAGGCTGATTTGCCTGTGAATTAGCAGAAACTCCAGATGTGATGCCAATTAATAACACTGCTGCACGCACATATAGTTTCATTAAACATCCTTGTCATCAACATGAGTATCATCACACTATTTTAGTCGAGATAGTCACTATTATTATTCACTCGCTGGCGCTAGACCTTGCTTGTATTCTTTAAGTAAATCAACTGGTGGCGGCGGTAACTGTAAATAATATCCTTTGGTAGTTAACTGCTCTCTAACCTTATGAATATCAGCCATCCCCAAATGATCGCGTTTATCAAGTGACATGACCATGACTAATTTAGCAGTTCCAAACATTGTCATTAATTCAGCGGGAACATCGCTGAAATCATCCCTTTTTTTTACAAAGAGATAGCTATCGGCCTTACGGCTGCTTTTATATACGGTACAGAGCATATTTTCATTAAATTCCAGTTTAACAAACCTTGTCAGGCTAAGGCCCACACTATAACATGACATCATAATGATAAAGCTATAATGCAAGGCTAGAAATTTAGCCTAGCTAATGTTTTTTGGGAGCAATCGATCTTGATGCCGACACCTAGCCTGGAATTAAAAGGCTCGACTTTCACTTTTTCGGTGCTCTATATAAACAGCAGTGACTTGAATCAATTAGCCGATGAATTAACGGCTAAAGTGGCTCAAGCTCCGCAGTTTTTTGCGCAAGCGCCCATCATAGTTAATTTAAGTCACCCATTGGCTCATGCCCTCGACTTAAGCAGTTTATTTAATATTATTCGGGCGCATGATTTTATTATCGTTGGTATAAGTGCAGCTTCTAATAACCATAATCTAGAAGCTAAACATTTAGGTGTGGCGGTAGTTAAAGCTGGTAAAGATGCATTTTGCCCACCGCCACCGCCAAGAACCACCAAAATAGTCAGACAGAATGTTCGTTCTGGCCAACAAATTTATGCCAAAGACGGCGATTTAATTGTCTTTGGCGCTGTCGGTAATGGGGCTGAAGTCATTGCCGATGGTAATATCCATATTTATGGCAGCTTGCGAGGCAAGGCAATGGCAGGCGCCAATGGCGATCGTCATGCCATTATTCTCGCCCATGATCTACAAGCTGAATTAGTTTCTATTGCTGGGCAATATTGGTTATCAGAAAACCTGCAGCAGTACAGCGATATTAAAAGCGGTTGTATTCGTCTTGATGGCGAATCACTGATAGTTGAATCAATACCTGTGTAGGACGCAGGCAAATAAAGGATAAATACATGGCACAAATTATTGTTGTCACATCCGGCAAAGGTGGAGTGGGCAAAACCACTTCCAGCGCAGCGATTGGCACAGGACTAGCTCTCGCTGGGCATAAAACCGTTGTTATTGATTTTGATATCGGTTTACGAAATCTTGATCTGATCATGGGATGTGAACGTCGAGTTGTTTACGACTTTGTTAACGTTATCAATGGCGAATCTAATCTTAATCAAGCACTGATTAAAGATAAGCGTTGTGACAAGTTGTTTATTTTACCGGCATCGCAAACTCGTGATAAAGAAGCCTTAACGAAAGAAGGCGTCGGTAAGGTATTAGATGCATTATCGCAAGATTTTGATTACATCATCTGTGATTCTCCTGCAGGCATTGAAAATGGCGCCATGATGGCACTGTATTATGCCGATATCGCCATTGTCACTACTAACCCAGAAGTGAGTTCAGTACGCGATTCTGATCGCATCTTAGGCATGCTGCAAAGTAAATCACGCCGCGCTGAGCAAAACTTAGAGCCGATTAAAGAATACCTGTTATTAACCCGCTATTCGCCAAGCCGCGTGGCGTTAGGTGAAATGCTCAGTGTGTCAGATGTTGAAGAAATTCTGGCCATCGAGTTACTGGGAGTAATTCCGGAGTCGCAAGCGGTTTTAAAAGCCTCAAACTCAGGCGTGCCTGTCATCATGGATGATCAAAGTGATGCTGGTATGGCTTATGCAGACACTATTAACCGCCTCCTTGGGCAAGAAATTCCGCTTAGGTTTATCACTGAAGCCAAGAAAAGCTTCTTGAAACGTATATTTGGTAGCTAACTATGTCATTACTCGATTACTTCAAAAGCAGTAAAAAGGCCAATACCGCGGTAACCGCCAAGGAGAGACTGCAAATTATCGTGGCCCACCAACGCTCTGAGCGCGGTATGCCGGATTATTTCCCACAAATGAAGCAAGAGATTATCGATGTGATCCGTAAATACATCACTATCTCTGACGAGCAAGTCAGTTTTCAGTTAGATCAAAATGACGATAACCTCTCAGTATTAGAGTTAAACGTCACCTTGCCCGATAAAAATTAATAAAAAGGCGCCTAATGCGCCTTTATTTATGCCTGTTTACTGCAAACTTAGCAGCCAAGTATCAAGCGCTTAGCGAATAAACTGTACTTTCACTTGTTGCAAGCTCTCAGCGCATAATTGCGCGCGCCAGCCTTGCAGCAATAAAGGCTCAGCCAATTGCTTATGATGCCAAATCCAGGCTAAATATTCATGAATATGACGCTTTGAGGCCAGTAACTCCTCTGGCACTTGATGCGCCTCGCACACTTGCAGCAACTCAGTCTTAATGGCTTTAAATGCAGGTTTATAGCCAGATTGCAGTGCAAGAATATCAATCGGCTCAGGGCAATCGCTAAAATCGACCTTATTGATGATATTGACTAACCCTTGACCTAAGACACGCTTTTCATGGTCAGTAAGCTCAGACATTCTTAATAAGCTTTCCAGCGTTTTCGGCTGACGTTTAGCCAAGGCTAAGAGCACATGATCTTTCACCACAAAGCCTAAGGCTAAATCACGCTCAATGGCGCGATGTAAACGCCAAGCGGCTAAGTCACGCAATACCGCCAACTCTTCACTACTCAGCTGAAAGGCATTCTTTACTTTAAGATAGGCTAATTGCGGATCCGTTGGCGTTAATCGCCCTTGGGTTAAGCGCTGGCCTTCTTCAAATAACCAGTCAAGTCGCTGTTTACTATTCAATTCAGCCAATAATTGCGGATACAGCTGATATAAGTAATACACATCATTGGCGGCATATTGTAATTGTGCTTGGCTGAGGGGACGCTTTAACCAATCGGTACGCGACTCACCTTTATCAAGCTCAACCCCTAAGCAAGATTGCACTAACTTAGCGTAACCAAGCCCATGGCCCATACCGTTTAACGCGGCGGCTAATTGGCTATCAAATAATGGCGCCGGTTGGCACTGGCCATAATGGGCAAACACTTCTAGATCTTCACTGCATGAATGCACTAATTTCACTATGTTAGTGTCTTGCAATAACGCCCAGAAGCCCGATAAATCCGGCACGGCAATTGGGTCAATTAACGCTAACGTCTTACCATCATAGGCCTGAATGAGACCTAGCTTGGCATAATAGGTTCGGGTGCGAACAAATTCAGTGTCTAGTACCAGTAATGGGGCATGACGATATTGTGCCACTAAAGCATCGATACTGACTTGGTCACTGATATACAAATAATCTAACAAAACACACTCCTGTTAGCGGAAAAGAAAAAACCGGCTATTGCCGGTTTTGCCAATCTAGTGAGCCTTAGGCTGCACTTCATCACGAAGCTGTCGCCGTAAGATCTTACCCACATTGGTCTTAGGCAATTCATCCCTAAATTCTACCAGCTTAGGGATCTTATATCCCGTTAAAAGATGGCGACAATGCTTGATGATTTCATCATCGGTCAGCGATTTATCTTTAGCGACCACAAATATTTTCACTAATTCACCGCTGACATCATGAGGAACGCCAACTGCGGCGACTTCCAGCACTTTAGGATGCATGGCGATCACGTCTTCCACTTCATTGGGGAAAACGTTGAAACCAGACACTAAAATCATGTCCTTTTTGCGATCGACGATAAAGAAGAAACCTTTTTCATCCATGTAACCTATGTCGCCTGTGGCTAAATAACCATCGCTGCCTATGACTTCAGCCGTTTCTTCTGGGCGCTGCCAGTAACCTTGCATCACTTGCGGGCCTTTCACATACAATTCGCCGCGCTCGCCTTGTGGCAATGCTTGCCCTTCTTCACTGCGAATTTGAATATCAGTAGAAGGCGCAGGAAAACCAATGGAGCCGTTATAACCATCAAGATTATAAGGACAGCAAGTCACTAATGGTGAGGCTTCAGTTAAGCCATAACCTTCAAGTAAACGGGTTTTAGTAATGTTTTGCCATTTATCAGCGACAACGCGCTGCACAGCCATACCGCCACCTATGGATAATTTCAGTTTACTAAAATCTAATTCAGCAAACTTAGGATTATTCACTAAGGCATTAAACAAGGTATTGACCCCAGTTAAGGCAGTAAATGGGTGCGACTCAAGATCGTCAATAAAGGCTGGGATATCACGCGGATTGGTGATCAGCACATTGTTCGCGCCTTTCTTTAAAAACAGCATGGCATTTACGGTAAATGCGAAAATATGATAAAGCGGCAAGGCAGTAACCACTGTCTCTTCGCCATCTTTTAATGCTGGCGAATAGGCCCCATCGGCTTGCAACACGTTAGCCACCACGTTGCCATGGGTCAGCATAGCGCCTTTAGAGACACCGGTAGTGCCACCAGTATATTGCAGCAAGGCGAGATCGGTAAGGCCAAGTACAGGCTTAACATACTGCATCCGGCGACCTTTGGTGAGCGCTTGGCGCATTGAAATCGCGTGCGGCAGCGAATACTTAGGTACTAATTTCTTAATGTATTTGACGACAAAATTCACTAAGGTGCGTTTAGGTGGGCTTAATAAATCCCCAAGACCAGTAATGATGACGCTCTTTACTGGAGTTTCATCAACCACTTCTTCAAGAGTGCGGGCAAAGTTAGAAACCACCACTATGGCCTTAGCGCCAGAATCGATTAACTGATGCTTAAGCTCACGTGGCGTGTACAGTGGATTAACGTTGACAACCACTAGACCGGCGCGCAGCACACCAAACAAGGCTATCGGATATTGCAGCAAGTTGGGCATCATAATCGCTACGCGATCGCCCTTTTCAAGCTTTAGCTCATTTTGTAAATAGGCGGCAAAGGCGCGACTGCGCTCTTCTAACTTACGGTAGGTTAAATTGGCGCCCATATTCACATAGGCACTTTGATCGGCATAAGTGTGAACTGATTTTTCAAACATATCGACCAGAGAGCTATACACTTCAGGGTTAATATTCGCAGGCACATCGGCCGGTAAATGATGAATCCAAGGTTGGTTCACTAAATGTATCTCCTAATCAATCGTCGGTGAGAGGCGTTACTAGGCGCCTTGAGATCCACCGAATGCTATTTGTTATTATGTCGACGGTAAAATCATACAGTCGTTTTAATGTTGATCATCATCACACAAATTTAACAAGCTGCCTAGCCCTCAAACATTAGTGAGGGCGATCAAAATGTTGGCGGATGAAATCACTAATTTTTTGCGCCACAAGTTCAGCAGCAGACATATGAAAATGATGACAGCCTGGCAAACAAGATGACTCCAACAGCGGAAACCAGCGCTTAGCCGCGGCTAATTGCGCATTCAGTTGGTGATACCCTTGCTCGGCTTGCACCAAAAGCATAGGTAACTCAGTGTTGGCTAAAATCTGCTCGCGTTGCTCTATCGTCATGCGCCATGGGGAATCCCGCTTTAAGCGTGGATCGGTGCGCCAATAAAATTTTCCTGCGCATTCTACCGCATTTCTTGCCACCAACAGATGACTCCATTTACTGGACAGACCAGTAAGTTTGCTGCGCGCGGCCGCCATTGACTCAATACTTTGATAACCTATGGATTTAGTGACGCTTTGATGGGCAGATAAGCTCTGTTGTAAGCGCGCCTTGGCATGCTGACTAGATTCTGCCATCGGCAGCAAACCTTCAAGTAAAATGGCGGCATCTAAAGCGCTGGTTTGCGCCGCGCCATAGGTGCTAGCTATCATAGCGCCAAGAGAATGCCCCATGACCACAATATGGGTAAATTGATGGCGGCAATGCTCAATAACCTTAGCAAGATCATAAAGATAATCAAAAAAGTGCAAGGGATAGCCCAGGCTTCTATGCTGCGATAATCCATGCCCAGGCCAATCGATGGCAAGGATTGGATAGTCATCTAAATACTGAGCTAACGGATAAAAGCTATGAGCATTATCTAACCAGCCATGTAAGGCAATGAGCAGCACCTCGCCCTTCATATTGGTTTGAGCGCACTCTTGCCCAAGTGCGGTAACACTCAATTCTGGGCCAGATTTACCGCGCCAATAACAGCCGGCAAGTGTGATATGTGGCAGAGTTAAACTTACTTCATCTGGATGCAGGCGAGCAGATGCTCGCCAGATAGGTATCGACATAGTTATTTTTTAACGAATTTTAAGGTCATGCGGTCGCTTTCACCTATGGCAAGGTACTTATCTTTATCTTGCTCACCCAAGGCTAAGCGCGGCGGTAAGGTCCACACCCCTTTAGGATAATCTTTAGTATCTTTAGGGTTGGCGTTAATTTCACTGGCGGCCACTAACACTAAACCATGTTTTGCTGCTAAGGCGATAACCTCATCTTGCAGCATATAGCCAGTGTCAATTGACATGCCAGGGTTAGCTCTGTGCTCAACCACCCCAAAAATCCCCTGCGGTTTAAGCACTTTGGCCACAGCGGCGAATACGGCATCTAACTGCTGATCCATTTGCCAATTATGTAAATTTCTAAAAGTCAGCACTCTATCAGCACTATTATCGCTAAGCCATTGCTCAACCTTTTTACCCGCTTGCTGATAAAACTCCTCACTTTTGTTATTGGCTGTACCTTGAGTATTAAAGTTCGCCGCAATATATTGACCCTTTTGCGCTAATAGTGGCCCTAATATTTCGGCGTACCATACACTCGCCCCTGGCCAGAGCTCTATCACTGTCATCTCAGGTGAAATCTCAAAGAAACTTAAGGTCTGCGCAGGATGACGCGCGCCATCACGGGCAGCGTTAGCCTCTTGTCTAAAGTCACTACTCACAGCCACATTAATGGCATCATTGGCACTCGCGGGGAGCAAGGTTAACGCCAAGGTGGCGGCAATTAAGGTCTTAAGCAATTTCATGAGCACGTCCTGTGTAGAAAAGATGAATTAACCGCCACTAAACTAACAAGCCCGCACGAATTTGCAAACATTTTGCAAAGTCAAAGCGCGGTATTTGTTCGCCATATTTAGTGCAAAGCATGTATGTAGCTAACTACAAATGGACTTGCTGATGGGCGCTCATGAACAAGGCAATGCCTTGCAAGCGTTGCGAGAGGGGTTAGGGTTAGGTTTAGGCTGAGCCTTTCCCCCTAAATGCCCCAACTCGCCGCCAACACCAATAGACAGCGGCGATACTCACGCTAAGCCACAGACACACCCACACTATGGCTGGCACCCAAGTAAGACTTGCTAACAGTTGACCATCCCCTTGGCCATCGTATTGCAACAATACTAGCGGGCTTAAAATGGCGTTTAGCATCACCACTAACGCGATAATGCGCAGTAACATTAATAACCACGCCGCATTGGCAAAACGACTCGGTAAAATAAACAGTCCAGCTAAGAGCACTAAAATAAGCCAAGTGAGACTATCACGCGCCCATAATACTGCGCTGCCAATCACTAATAGCGACATTAAGCTATAACACCAACGAATGCCTTTAGGCCATAAAGTCAATTGATACAGTAGCAAGCCCCATAACGAGGCGCCAAGATAACCGCTGAGTCCAATGAATATCGGGGCGCCGCCGTGGCTAAAACAAAAGCCCGCGCCATTAACAAATAATTGAATATGACTCACCTGCCCGCCGGTTAGCACTGTCATTAAGGCGTGTGACAATTCATGAAAATAACTTTCTAACCAGTTAAATGGCACGCCGATAATAGGTAATCTGGCCAGCAATAATGCAACGCCTAATTCCACTAAAAAGCGGCCGCGTGACACTACAGCGTATTTAGGCACCACACTAATAGCCATTGAGGTCAAGTCCGAGTAAAGAGTTTGCTGATTCTAAGTGTGAACTAAACAGTGACAAAACAGTTGTACGGGCATCAAATACTAAGTCGCCATAGGATATTAAGCCTAAGGTGAACAAAGTGGATATAGGAAATATTAGGGATATAGGAGGTATAGGAAAATGGATATAATGAGCTAAAGCTGTGGCGGTAAATGAGCTAACGCGCCGCGCCTGACCTATGTAAAATAAGGATTGAAGCGATAACATGATAATCCTCCTTAACGCGCCACTAACTTAACAGCACTAACTTAGCGCCACTCTTATCGCCACTAACTATGCCTCACTAACTATGCCTCACTAACTATGCCTCACTAACTATGCCTCACTAACTATACGTCACTGGCAAGTATGGCTGGCTATGACTGAAATTAATTATTCGCGCCCAGGCAACTTTTTCCACGCCACAGTATCGCGTAAATACACAGGCGCTAAATCATCGACGCTGGTTGCCAACCCTTGCTCGCAAGCCTTAAGGGCTAGTGGAAACATATATTGAGCTTCAGGAAATAACACCCCAGTTTCTGCCGGTACGCCAAAACGCTCGCTTAATTGTGGATAGGCGCTAAAACCTGTACCGCACACTTGGGTATCTTCAATAGCCGCAGTTAAAGTCACCATCTCTGGCGCGCTCACTTGCTCAGTGCCCACTAATACGGCAACACCATTTTCAGCCACGAATTCAGCCCAATACACTTCATTCATTCTGGCATCAATAGCCACCAGCGCATGAGTGCCACCATTTTGTTCAATGGCTTGCTGCGCCATGGTCTGCAAGGTAGAAATACCTACTACAGGTAAGTCTGCCCCTAAAGCTAAGCCTTGGGTCATGCTGGTACAAATACGAATACCGGTAAAACTGCCAGGGCCGCGACCATAGGCAATCACGTCAACGTCCGCCAATCGAATGCCAGCTTCAACCAATAATTCATCCACCATAGGTAATAACCGCTGGCTATGTTCTCTTGGAGCATCAGCAAAACGTGCTATACGCTGACCGTTAATCAGTAATGCCGCCGAGCATCCTTCGGTACAAGTATCTAGCGCAAGAATAGTTTTTGGTGGTAAAGCAGAAAAAAGTCTAGTCATGTATCTCAACATCCGTCTTGGGCATCATCACCCGGTATGCTGCAATCATATCATCAAACGATGAGGCGCGGCAGCGCTTGCAGCCTTTTGCTAGGTTAAGCATTTGCGAAAACCTGTATTTAACGAGTTAACAATAATAAAAGCGGCAAATTTTGCCGCTTTTATTATTAGTGATTAAGCCAAGTAAATTGATGTTATTGGCGACGCACTATGATCTGCGCTTCTAGGGTAACGTCACGCTTAAGCTGGCGCTCGATCACGTCTTTAATGGCGTCAATATCGCTACTGGTTAATGTCTCAGGCGAGACCAGTTGCAGTGACAATTCCACCGGATTGCCCGCGCGCGCTTTAATATGGCGCAGCGTCACATCACCAATACTTTCCCCTTCTAAGCTAGTAACTATGCGCGCTTCTTCAGATAAACGCATAAAACTGAACACCAATGGAATACTGACCACAGCCACGGCAATCAAGGCGACGCCCAAGCCTTTCTTGGCGCGAGTAAAAGGCGCAAACCCTAAGGCGAGGAAGGTAATGGCCGCCGCAAACACAATACCCGCTAAGTTGGTTAAAAATAACAGCAACGCGCCCCAAGCAACATGCAGGTCAAGCCAACCAAGACCAATACCAGTAACCGCCAGTGGCGGTACTAAGGCCACAGCAATGGCAACCCCAGCTAAGCTTTTGGCGGCATCTATGCGCGCGTGCGCATAAGCCCCAGCTATACCTGATATTACTGCCACCCCCAAATCTAATAAATTCGGACTTAAACGGGCGGCAATTTCAGGGGTAATCACTTCCATCGGCATAATAAAACAGGCAAAGCTCGAAAAGCCCAGCGCCATCACTAAGCCTGTGCCTAAGGTTTTTAAGCTCCCGGTTAAAAGGTTGGTATCTTGGCGAGTGAGCGCCATGGCCAATGAAATAATCGGCGCCATCAAGGGCGCTAAAATCATAGCGCCAATAATCACAGGGGCAGAGCTCGCATACAAACCTATGGTGGCAAGTAAGGTTGAAAGCACCATTAAGGTTAAAAACGCTGGGGACGCCGTCGCATTTTCCCGAAGCAGTTGATACAAGTCCTTAAATTCTTCGGTGGCAGCGTGCGCGATTAATGGCAGATGTTTCGCAGCCATCGCCATGATTGCTTCACCAGCGGGCAAGCGGTCGATTTTACGTTGCTCTTTACTGCTAATTGCGCTGTCAGATACGGGCAGTGAATCGCCAACTAACAAGTTAAGGCTGCGCGAATCGGTTTCTAATACCAATTGCTCAGCTTCTTGATTACGGCCATCAATATCAAAGCTCATTACTTTGCCATTGGTGATTGTGATGGCTTTGGTTTTCACTAACCCCAGAAACTCAGGTTGTTTCATCACCCGATTAAATGGCGCTGTGATAAAAAAGCTAATCATTTCCATCACGCTTCTTGGGGCTAAAATCATGGCGTGACACATGCCATCATTAATATGGGTGTCGGGCAAAATATTACGCGACAACATAGATCCGATGGCGTGTTCAACCACAACCACCCCAATGGCTGCTGTGGTAAAACTGCTGTCATTGGCCGTGGTAAAGGTAAAGCGCTGCGGCAATAAGTTATTGACATGAATAATGTTATCCCACGCCTTAGTTAAACGCTCTTGCCAGTGGCTACTTTGCCCCCCTGGGCGTAAGTTAAAGCCGCGCCCGAGAAGCACAGAACTTAACACCACTTGACCGTTACAGCGCAGCACATCGACTTTTTTAGCTTTAGCGGCTTTTGCCCCATTGACGGCTTTTTCAAGATTGTTTTGCAAACAAAAACCGCGCCGAGCATGACTGGCGTTAGGGTGCGGTAAAATGGCTAAATGCCAGCCACCAGCCACGGCCGCCTCAATAATACTCGGTGCCAATTGATCATCAACATAGGCATACACGCGGCTCTCAGGAGGAAACTCTGCAGGCTCTTCGATAACCCATGCTTTGGGTAAAATATCTATGTCAAAGCAAGGTAATACTTTATGAGTAACATCTTGTTTGTCATCGGCATTAAACAATAAAAAACTGTCGGACATAGGTATATTCGTCATTAAGTAACTAACTAATAAGTCATTATGAATGAGTTGTGGCCATTGAGGCAACAATGGTACTAAGAGGTTGGCTAATAGTTTAAGTCTGTTGTTGGTATGTAGTTGGCGCTTAGCTGGCCTATTGTCATCAAGACTTATAAAAACAAACACCGCCTACAGGGCGGTGTTTGTGATTACGAGTCGCGCAAACTTAAAGTTACTCTTTAGTAAACTTATCGGTGGCGGCTTGCCATGGGTTCATTCCACCATTGCTATTGCTTGTGCTAGATGATGGCGTAGCCGGCTTTGCTGGGCGCGGCTTATCAGAACGGGTTCGCTCAGGACGAGCGCTTTCAGCCTGAGTGCTTGCCCATGGGTTACTGCGCCGCTCATTGCTGTTTGCATAAGGCGTGCTTGAAGCCGCAGCTACCGGTTTACCTTGGCGACCAGTGGTCTTAGTAATTCTTTTAGAGCGAGTACCGTTAGATTCAGACAGCACTGGGCGTTCTTGATTGGCACTAGGTTTGCGCGGCGCCTGATTTTTCGGCTCAAAATTCAGCACCGAGACAGGCACTACTTTACGCGGCGCAAAACCTTCTATTTCACGGCGCTCAATTAACTGCTCTAACCGGCGCTCAATACTGCACAGGTTCTTAAAATCATCCATAGAGACAAATGAAATCGCCTCACCGCTTAAGCCAGCGCGGCCGGTGCGGCCAATACGGTGAATATAATCATCGGCTTGATGCGGTAAGTCATAGTTAACAACTCGCGATAATTCGGCGATATCAATACCACGGGCGGCAATACCCGTCGCCACCAAAAATGGCACTTTACCAGCGCTAAAGTCGGCTAATACTTGCTCGCGAGAGGCTTGACTGCGGCCGCTATGAAAGGCTTCAGCATAAATGCCACGCTTTTCTAACTGGCTCACTAACTTGGCCGCGCCTTGCTTAGTTTCAATAAAGATTAACGCTTGTTGCCAATCGTTTTGTTTGATCATGTGGCTTAGTAAGGCTGACTTTTTATCTTTATCAACCGTGATCAACCACTGCTCAATGGTGTCTTTACTGGCTTGTTTACGAGTAATAGCAATCTCTTTGGGATGCGCCACTACGGTTTTAACTAATTGACGCACTTGCTTAGATAAGGTCGCAGAAAACAGCAGGTTTTGTCGGTTTTGCGGCAATCTATCTAAAATCTGATTGATGTCATCAATAAAGCCCATATCCAGCATTCTATCGGCTTCATCTAATACTAAGACTTCTAGCTCATCAAAATGCACAGCGCGTTGGGTATACATGTCCAGTAAGCGCCCAGGGGTAGCCACCAGAATATCAACGCCGTTAATCAGCGCTTTCTTTTGCGGCAGTGAATCTACGCCGCCATACATGGCTAAATTGGTGAGTGACAAATAGCGGCTGTATTGGTTGATGTTATTGGCTATCTGCAATGCTAATTCACGGGTCGGGGTTAATACCAAGGCGCGGATACGCTTAGGTCTAATCGCCGGTAAATCTTTAAACATTTGGAGTAATGGCAGAATAAACGCCGCCGTTTTACCTGTGCCAGTTTGGGCTGCCGCGATTAAATGTTCACCGGCTAACACCTCTGGAATGGCTCGAGCTTGAATTTCAGTCGGTTGACTATATTCAAGTTCGCTCAGGGCGCGAGTAATTTCTGGGCTTAATCCAAGTTGTGTAAATGACATGGTTATCTCTGAAAAGAAAGAAGAAAATTAAGTCAGTCATGCCGACCTATGTCGACCTAATGACAAAATGCTTAAAGATTATATCAGCATAGCGCCATGGCTTCCTCTGTTGATTTTCTTGTTATTGAAAAAGCGCGGATAAATTTAGATTCATTTTATTTAATAGCACTTGGTTTAACAGTTATTGCTACTATTGGATAGACGCAGTATCCACGATAAATGATGAGCCTCTTCATGACGTTACCTAACTTAGAACCTCTAATTTTACGCTATCCCGCCTGGTTTCATGCCTATAGGGTAACCTTTACCACAGCACTTGCCATGCTCATCATAACGTTTACCCAAGTGCCTCACGGCGTATGGGCATTAATTACCATTATCATGGTGATGGGCTCAGTCGCTTACTTAGGTGAAGTGTTAAGTAAAGCCAAACAGCGGATTATTGGTACCTTGTCCGGCGCTGCCTTAGGTTTATCTTTGTATTTATTGCCGGCCGACGCCATGGTGCTACATATCAGTCTGTTTTTATTGATGTTAGCCATTAGCATTTACTTTACCCGCGGTAAATACAGTTATGCCATGTTGCTATGTGCGTTAACTATTACCTTAGTGGCCACCGCAGGACCTGGAAATCTAGATGTTGCCTGGCAACGTACTATCAATGTGATTTGGGGCGCGTTGCTTGCCATGCTTGCCAGTCGCGTGCTGTTTCCTATACGGGCATTGCATCATTTTCATGTACTCAATGCCGAAATCCTGCAAAGCGCTGCCAAGGCTTATCAAGCGCACTTAGCGCATACCCAGTTACGTCAAACTCAGCTAGAACAAATCACAAATCAACAAACTAGCGCGGCAGCAAGCGTGTTGTTAGCTGAGCTTAAAACCCTACTAACCAAGCAAATCAGCATATTGCCCCACGCCATTAAAGAAAGTGGCGTAAAAAACGAGCATTTCGCCAAGATCACCGAAGCTCATAAACGTATGCTCCATAGCCTGCAAACCTTAACTGAAACTCAATGGCAGCAATTAGCGCCGGCATGCGCGGCGCAGTTACAACTTAATCAGTTGATGTTTACCTTAGCGAGCCAACTGCCGCACTCAATGCCAGCAGAAGCTCAAGCAGCAATGCCGCTTTCAAGTAGCAGCCCACAACAAGCTATGACTCTCGAGCTTATCCAGCAGGCTGATATTGAATTGCTGCATTGCAATAATGCTATGCATTTAGGGCAAGACATTGATATTAATTTGGCGGGATATTGGTGGCTTAATCAGGAACTCGCGCGGCGCTTTTATAAGTTGGCGACAGAACTCGCCTTAATGTATCAGCATCCTGTGGCGAGCTAACATAGCAATGTCAGTATTTAAGTAAGGCTCTTAATGGCAACTTGGCTGCACTCAGCATGGCTAATGGTGATTAGCTCACTTTGATTAGTGAGGTGTGATTAGTTCAGTGCTATTCGCCAAGCGCTAAACAAAAAAATGGCGACACAAGGTCGCCTAAAAAATGGTTTAACTTAACACCAATAATACCATATCAATCCATGATGCGGCTTGCAGGGAGGTGGATGAACACCTTCAGAGGACGCCATTATCATCTCCATACCAGCATGTAACAAGTGCGCGAGATCACACCAAGATGGCCACTGAGATCTAAAAAAAACGTTTCGCCACCATTAGAACTAACTGCCACGACAATTAACTATTTCAACACAAACAACTACTAGCAAGTCGTATTAAAGCGATAAATATTTCTAAAAAAATCTAAAAATAAATATCACACAACTTTTTGCATCTCAAACGCCGCCAAAGACTCGCTGCTATTAACTATCAGGTTAGATTGCTGCAAGAAAGTTAGATCTTCTGCAAAAAATCTAAGGCTTGCTGTAAATCACGAGTGCGCCGCATGGGCGGCAGCGCGGCAAGTAAGGCTCCGCCATAAGGGCGATTGACTATGCGATGGTCACATAAGATCAACGCCCCCTGATCGCGACTGTCGCGAATCAGGCGCCCCACCCCTTGCTTTAGTTTCATCGCCGCCAAAGGCACGGCCAAGTGAGTAAAGGGATCTTGCCCTTGCAACTGTAATTGCAAGGACTTCATGGCGAGCAAAGGATCATCTGGCGGCGTAAAAGGTAATTTATCAATAATCACGCAGCTTAGTTGCCGCCCTTTAACATCCACCCCTTCCCAAAAACTAAAACTCCCTAGCAATACCGCATTGCCCAACTGCCTAAATTTATCCAGCAAAGCCGATTTACGGCCCTGCCATTGAATTAATACCGGTTGACTCACAAGACTTGGCAAGCGCGCCGCCACCTGATTTAACATGGCATGCGAGGTAAAGAGCACAAAAGTGCGGCCATCGGCAGCACTAATAGCTTGCTGACAAATACTGATTAACTGCGCCGCTGATTGTTGATGGCGGACATCATAAAGCTGCCTTGGCACGCACAATAAGGCTTGGCGCTCATAATCAAATGGACTATCGAGTACCACTTGCTCAACTTGATTGGCATATTTGCCAGTAAAACCTAAGGTGGATGCAAACGTTTGGAGCGAGCCATGCATCTGCAAAGTGGCCGATGTCATGATAAGGCGGCAATCCGCCCCATATTGCTCAGTCAAGAGTTGCTGAAATTGATGGCCTAATTGCCACGGGATTTGGTGCAAGCTGATTTTGGCGGCGTTATTAGATGTTGCCAATCCAGCGGCATAAGCCGCCCCAGACAAACCATCGACCACATACGCCGAGGTGGAATCATCAGTTTCAATAAAGGTGTTAAGATCAAGACACAATTCATCAAGGCCAATGACATAAGCGTCAAGCTCGGGGAAATTCACTAACAGCGCGGTTAATAATTCAGTGAGTTGGACTAATTGCTGCTGCAATTGCCCCATCTGCGTACAAATGGCGCGACTCGCTAAATAATGGCGCCAGTTAACACTATTGCCGTTAGCATAATGCTCAATCAGTAATTGTTGCCACGCCGCTAAACTTAAGGCCGCGGCGTGCACGCAAGTGGTTAAAGCGCGGGTATCACTTAACTGCGTTTGACCTAGATACGCCAATTGGTTTAATAGCTGCTGGCACTTAACCATGGAAAACGTGCGCGCAAAGTGGCGCGCCAATAAATCGGGTAACTGATGGGCTTCATCCAGCACTATGGCATCAACATGTGGCAGCCAAGGTTCAACGTCAGAGTGCACTTGTTTATGTTCAGCGAGTAGCAAATGATGATTGACGACCACAAGCTTGGCCTCACACGCCTTAGCGCGGGCTTTGCGGGTAAAACAGGCTTGATAGTAATCGCAGCGCTGGCCTTGGCAGCCATCAGCGCGGCTGCGCACTAGGTCCCGCGCTTTACTGTGCTCAGAAACCCACTGCAAACTATCTAAATCACCGTCAAGACTGCTTGCTTGCCATTGATGAATTCGCAGTAAATCATCAAGCACTTGCGCGTCAAGTGAGCTAGATGCTTGTAATTGCTCCATTAATTGCCACTGGCACAAATAATTGCCGCGACCTTTTAATAGCGCTACATCCAGCGGCAACCCAAGCATTTGGGTTAAGGCAGGTAAATCTTTAGCGACCAGTTGCTCTTGTAGATTCTTAGTGCCAGTACTAATAATCACCCGCTGGCCACTGAGTAAAATCGGCGCTAAATAACTGTAGGTTTTACCCACACCTGTGCCTGCTTCTATCAGTAAATGCTTACCTTTAGATAAACATTTCGCCACAGCTTGCGCCATGATTTGCTGCTGCGGCCGGCACTCATAATTGCGAATATGCTGGCTAAGCGGGCCGCCATTCACAAACACCTTGGCAGTATGTTCAACAAGAGATTGGCGCAAATGGACACCTTAACGATAGTGGCACAAACGCCAAGTCTAGAGATTGGCAAGCATTATGCCTGTTATCGACCAGCATTCAAGTCAGCATCTTGATGAATAAAACTCACGCATTAAAAAAGATGCTTGCTAAAGTGTTGGATTGTCGCTAGTTTAAAAATCAAGCAATTGTTTCATCCTAACTACCGAGCGAGATAAACCTATGCTGCTGACATTAGTAAACACTCTCCATCATCACCATAAGCGGTAGCCTTCGGACGCTCACTGCCGAAGGACTCTATCCTTCTGGCGGCCAGCTCTCAGCTCATACCCCTGGAAGGAATTTCAGGGGTTTTTTGTTTTAAGTCCCTGATCAACCCTAACTAAAGTACAGGTACGATCATGAACAAAGAAACGCGATTACGAATAGCCATTCAAAAATCTGGCCGTTTAGCCAAAGATTCCCAAGCCTTGCTCAAGTCATGTGGGGTTAAATTTACCATCAATGAACAGCGCCTGATTGCCCACGCCGATAACATGCCCATAGATATTCTGCGAGTAAGAGATGATGACATCCCGGGACTTATCATGGATGGCGTGGTGGATTTAGGCATCATAGGTGAAAACGTTTTAGAAGAAGAGCAATTAGACCGGCAGTTAATAGGCAAACCCGCAGAATACCAAAAACTTAAACAACTAGATTTTGGCCGTTGCCGTTTAGCTCTAGCATTGCCTAAAGAGTTCCCCTATCAAGGAATTGAATCACTACAAGGTTTACGATTAGCCACCTCTTATCCCAATTTATTGCGCCGCTTTATGAAAGAGCAAGGCGTGAGTTACAAAGATTGTTTACTCAAAGGCTCAGTTGAAGTTGCCCCGCGCGCAGGCCTTGCCGATGCCATTTGCGATCTGGTATCAACTGGGGCGACGTTAGAAGCCAATGGCTTAGTCGAGCAGGAGGTGATTTATCGCTCCATGGCTTGCCTTATTCAGTCCAGCATTAACACTCAAGATAGTCTTGAGCAAGCCAGCAAACAAAACTTAATCAACACCTTACTATCACGCATTCATGGCGTTATCCGCGCCCGCGAAAGTAAATACATAATGCTGCACGCCCCTAAGGCCAGTATCAGTGACATAGTTGCCCTACTGCCAGGCGCAGAAAATCCCACCATATTGCCGCTCAATGATGATGGCAGCAAAGTCGCGATTCATGTGGTCAGCAGTGAAGATTTATTTTGGGACACTATGGAGCAACTCTCCGCCTTAGGCGCGAGTTCCATCTTAGTGCTACCCATTGAAAAGATGCTGGGGTAAATGATGATGCAGTCAATAAAACCACCAAGCATGAACCAAGCAATGACAATAGTGGAATGGTGCCGCCTTGATAAGGCGCAGCAACACGCCAGTTTGCAACGCGCCGAGCAGATTGGCAGCGATGAAGTTACGCGCAGCGTTAGCGAGATTTTGCAATTAGTGGCAAACGATGGCGACGCCGCCCTTCGCCAATTAACCCTTAAGTTTGATAACACAGACGCGCCGCTGAAGTTACCAGCAAATGCTTGGCAAGAGGCTGGTAACAACCTAAGCCTTGAGCTCAAAGCCGCCATAGATTATGCCATAGCCAACATAGTTAAGTTTCATTCAGCGCAGCAATTGGAACCCATTGCGCTAGCAACTCGCCCTGGGGTTAATTGTGAACTGAGAACCGAGGCCATTGAAAGCGTGGGCTTATATGTGCCAGGCGGCACAGCGCCATTAATCAGCACTGTTATGATGCTAGCCATTCCCGCGGCCATTGCCGGATGTCGCCGCCGCGTACTGGTAAGCCCAGCGCCCATTAGCGAAGCTATTATTTATGCCGCCTGTCAATGCGATATTACTGAGATTTATCAAGTAGGGGGCGCCCAGGCCATAGCGGCTCTCGCCTTTGGCACAGAAACCATAGTCCCAGTTGATAAGATATTTGGCCCGGGCAATAGCTATGTGACAGAAGCTAAACAGCGAGTCGCCCAATCAAAACGTGTGGCCATTAGTATTGATATGCCAGCGGGACCATCGGAAGTGTTAGTGATTGCTGATGGCGCGGCCAACCCTACCTTTATTGCAGCAGATTTACTGAGCCAAGCCGAGCATGGCAGTGACTCACAAGTCTTGTTAGTGAGTGATAGCCGCGAGTTACTTGAGCAAGTGCAGTGCGCCATCAAGGGGCAATTACCGCGGTTATCACGCTGCGATATAGCAAGCGCTGCCTTAAGCAATAGTCGCATGATTTTATGCGCAGACATGAATGAAGCCGTGACTATATCGAATCGCTATGGGCCTGAACATTTAATCATTCAAACTCAAGATAATGAGGCTGTGCTTACTAAGGTACGCGGCGCCGGCTCCATTTTTGTGGGGGCTTATACTCCGGAATCTGTGGGCGATTATGCCAGTGGCACTAACCATGTATTACCCACCTATGGCTATAGCCGCAGCGTTTCAAGCTTATCGCTTGCAGATTTTAGTCGCCGCTTTACCGTACAAAGGGTTAGCAGCGCGGGGCTTAAAAGCTTAGGCCCCCACGTAATTGCCCTTGCAAATGCTGAATTACTCGATGGCCATGCTAACGCAATCAAAGTCCGTCTTAAGGAGCTGACTAATGATGAGTAATGCCCAAGTGTTAGCGCAGCAATTATGCCGCCCAGAATTATTAGACTTTCAAGTGTACGAAAGCGCGCGCCGCTTAGGCGGCGCCGGGGAAATTTGGCTCAATGCCAACGAATCGCCGTTTAATAATAGTGACATAGTCGGCATCAATCGCTACCCCGAGTGCCAGCCACCGGCCTTGATTGCGGCCTATGCCAGCTATGCCAAGCTTGCGCCCGAACAAGTATTAACCTGCCGCGGCGCCGATGAAGCCATAGAGTTATTAATTCGCACGTTTTGCATTAGTGGGCAAGACAGTATTGGCATCTTTAGTCCGACCTATGGCATGTATGCTATTAGCGCCGCTAGCCATAATGTCGCGGTAGTAGATACCTCGCTTAATGAGGATTGGTCATTGCCAGTGACAGCGGCCAGCACTATGCAAGACTGCAAATTAGTGTTTATTTGTCACCCCAACAATCCTACGGGTAATCTGCACAGCCGCGCCACCATTGAGTCACTAGTAAAAGCGCTGCCCACCAGCCTAGTGGTCATTGATGAGGCTTATATCGAATTTAGTGCCAGCGAGTCTGTCATAGATTTACTGGAGCAGTATCCCAATCTGGTAATTTTGCGCACCTTGTCCAAAGCCTTTGCCTTAGCTGGGGCGCGCTGCGGTTTTTGTTTAGCCGATCCTGCGATATTAACCATGATGATGCGCATCATAGCGCCCTATCCTGTGCCACTGCCGGTGGCCTTATTAGCGCAAGCGGCGTTAACGCCTGACGGCCTAATGCAAATGCGCACTCAAGTGCAAAGCCTCAATCAACAAAGACAAAGATTAGCCACCGCGTTAACCGAGTGCCTTGCTGTCAGCGCTGTGCATCCTGGCCAAGGTAATTTTGTGCTCGCAACCCTGTCGTCACTTTCATTAGTCACAGCAATATTGCAGCAATACGGCATAGTAGCGCGCCAGTATAAGCATCCGCGCCTAACCCAAACCATACGTTTTAGTGTGAGCCATAGTGCTGATATTGAACGCGTCATCAAGGCATTAGATGCCATCAATGCCAACCTCGCCAATGCTAATGACAACCAAAACAAGAACAAGGTGAACTCATGAACCAAGCACGCGCCCTACTCTTTATCGACCGTGATGGCACCCTTATCGAAGAGCCAGTTACCGACAAGCAAGTCGATAGCGCCTCTAAATTAGCCTTTGAAAAAGATGCCATCACTGCCTTGTTGCAATTGCAAGCCGCAGGCTTTGGTCTTGTGATGGTATCTAACCAAGATGGTTTAGGCAGCCACTCCTTCCCCCAAGCGGATTTTGACTTACCCCATAATTTAATGATGCAAGTGTTCGAGTCTCAAGGGGTTAAGTTTCAACAAGTACTGATTTGTCCGCACTTGGATAGCGACAATTGCAGTTGCCGCAAACCTAAACTTGGGTTGGTCAGAGACTATTTAACCCAAGGCAAAGTTGATTTTACCCGCTCGGCCGTGATTGGCGATCGCGTGACTGATATGCAATTAGCCCAAGCCATGGGAGTGCGCGGCATTCAATACCAGCGGGAAACATGCAGCTGGCGACAAATAGTTAACGAATTATTGAATCAATCAAGACAAGCTTGCGTGCGCCGCACTACGTCTGAAACCGATATTCTAGTGGAGCTAGATTTAGATAACCCTGGCACCAAAGTCATTAGCACAGGCATAGGTTTTTTTGATCACATGCTCGATCAAATCGCAACCCACGCCAACATCAGCCTAACCGTCACAGTCAAAGGTGACTTACACATAGATGATCACCACAGCATAGAAGATACCGCGCTCGCATTAGGCGATGCCATCCGCCAAGCCTTAGGCAATAAACTCGGCATTGGCCGCTTTGGCTTTAGCTTACCTATGGATGAAGCGCGCGGTGAATGCTTATTAGACTTATCGGGCAGGCCTTACAGTCGCTGTGATGCCAGCTTTAAGGGGGAGCACGTCGGCGGACTGGCAACTGAGATGATCCCGCACTTTTTCCGCTCATTTGCCGATGGCCTGCGCGCCAACGTGCATGTAAGCGCCGAGGCGGACAATGATCATCACAGAGTCGAAGCCATGTTTAAAGCCTTAGGGCGCGCCTTACGTCAAGCCATTAAGGTTGATGGTAAGCAATTGCCATCAAGCAAAGGATGCTTATGACCATGAGTACAGATACTGACAGCAATCGCTGCGCCACTCACATAATTGCTAACACAGGCATAATTGCTAGCACTGACATGATAGATAGCTCTGAAATAATAGATACTACTGTCATTATCGATACTGGCTGCGCTAATTTAAACTCAGTGAAATTTGCCTGCGAGCGCGTACTTGCTGCAGAATTTACTAAAGAGTTTACCCCAGCATTTGCGACAGGGGCTACCAAGCAATCACGCCAGTTAATTGTAAGTTGCGATATCAACACAATTCGCGCCGCCACCAGAGTCATATTGCCAGGGGTTGGGTCAGCCACAGCCGCCATGCGCCAATTACAGGCCAAGGATTTGTGTCAACTCATCACTGAGCTTAAGCAACCCCTCTTAGGCATTTGTCTTGGCATGCAGTTATTAACTGAGTTTTCCAGTGAAGGCGACGTTGCCTGTTTAGGCATAATCCCCACCAAGATTAATCCGCTACAGGCCGATAACTTACCTGTACCTCACATGGGCTGGAATCAATTAAGCGTAAGCTCGCATCCGCTGTTTCGAGGAGTAGCCAGCGGCAGTTTTGTGTATTTTGTTCATAGCTTTGCCGCGCCGCAATCAAACTTCACCTTAGCCACTTGTCATTATGGCCAAGAGTTTAGCGCAGCCATTGGTCGCGATAATTTTATGGGCGTGCAATTTCACCCCGAAAAAAGCGCCTTGGTTGGCGAGCAAATCCTACGCAACTTTATGGAGATGAACTGATGATAATTCCTGCCATCGATTTAATTAATGGGCAAGTAGTGCGTCTCTTTCAAGGGGATTATCAGCAAGCCACGGCGTTTACTATCGACCCCTTAAGTCAACTCTTGTCTTATCAAGCCCAAGGCGCTAAGTGGTTACATCTGGTGGATTTAGATGGTGCCAAACATCCTGACAATCGTCAAAGCACGCTCCTTGCCTCACTTGTCAGTCAACTCAATTGCCAAGTACAAGTGGGCGGCGGCGTGCGCTGTGAGCAAGACTTACATACCTTACTAGAATGCGGTAGCGCTCGGGTGGTGATTGGCTCATTAGCCGTGCAGCAACCCAAACTTGTGTGTCAGTGGCTCGATACTTATGGCAGCCATGCCATTTGCCTTGCCTTAGATATCAATATTATTGATGGCAAAAAATCCTTAGCCGTAGCAGGTTGGCAGCAAGATGCGGGTATCGCCCTTGAATCCTTAATGGCTGAGTTTTTAAGCCACGGATTAAGCCATGCACTGGTCACAGATATTAGTCGCGATGGCACTATGACGGGCCCAAATGTTAGCTTGTATCAAGAATTAGCTGAGCATTATCCCAGCGTTCACTGGCAAGGCTCAGGCGGAGTTGCCGGCCTTGATGATATTGAGGCGATGCGTAACAGCGGCGCTGCCGGCATTATTGTCGGTAAAGCCTTGTTAGAAGAGCGCTTTAGTGTAAAGGAGGCAATCGCATGTTGGCCAAACGCATAGTTCCGTGTCTCGACGTTCGAGACGGTAAAGTCGTGAAAGGCGTGCAATTTCGCGATCATTTAGTTGTCGGCGACATAGTGCCCTTAGCGGCGCGCTACGCCGATGAAGGCGCGGATGAACTGGTGTTTTACGATATAACCGCCAGTACTCGCGGCGCCTTAGTTGACACCTCTTGGGTTGAGCGCATTGCTGAGCGCATCAATATTCCCTTTAGTGTGGCGGGCGGCATTAGCACCTTATGCCAAGCACGCACTATGCTCGCCCATGGCGCCGATAAAATTTCCATTAACTCCCCCGCATTAGCAGACCCAAGCCTAATATCCCGCTTATGTGATGAATTTGGGCGCCAATGCATAGTGATTGGCATTGACTCTTTTTATGACGATAACAGCGGCAGTTACCATGTAAAACAATTTACTGGTGATAGCAGCACAGTGAAGCAAACCGATTGGTTTACCCAAGACTGGGTGGAACAAGTGCAAGCTCTTGGCTGCGGCGAAATTGTCTTAAATGTGATGAATCAAGACGGCGTACGCCAAGGCTATGATATTAAGCAGTTAGCTCATATACGTTCTGTGTGTGACGTGCCCTTAATCGCCTCGGGTGGCGCAGGCTCCATGGCCCATTTTGCAGAAGTATTTATACAAGCTAAGGTCGATGCCGCGCTGGCCGCTAGCGTATTTCATCAGCAAATCATTAATATTCAGGCATTAAAGCGCTACTTAAGTGAGCAAGATATTGCCGTGAGGCTGAGCTAGCTCAAGAGTGTGGCTCAAGATTATGAATGTCATCAAAGGATCGGCCAAATTAGGACAATGTTATGAATTCAAGCTCATTAGAAACACAACTAAGCACAGTGCTCTATGCCGATAAGCTGTTAGAACAGCTGGATTTTGCCAAAGGCGATGGCCTACTACCTGCCATAGTGCAAGATGTGATCACAGGCGAAGTATTAATGCAGGCTTATGTCAATCGCGAAGCCTTAGCCTTAACCATAGACAACGCTAAGGTGACTTTTTATAGCCGCTCACGTCAGCAATTGTGGTGCAAAGGCGAAACGTCGAGCAATTTCTTACAAGCTATTAGTATCAGCGCCGATTGCGATAATGACAGCTTACTGATTATGGCCAAACCTATGGGGCCAACCTGCCACACAGGGGCCACAACTTGCTGGCATTCACACTGGAACAAGCCCTTTATCAATCAATTATCTGAGCTTATTCAAGGCCGTCACCAGCAATTTAATGATGATAAGCAGCAAGGTCTTAATGAGCCAGACAAGATAGCGGCCGCTAGCTACACAGCATCATTATTTGCCAGTGGCACTAAGCGCATGGCGCAAAAAGTCGGTGAAGAAGGCTTGGAAACCGCACTGGCGGCAGCAACTCATGATAAAGAAGAGCTTATCAATGAAGCCGCCGACCTGATGTTTCACTTAATGGTGCTGCTCGAAGATCAAAACTTATCCATTTATGATGTGCAGCAGCGCTTATATGACAGGCATCAAAGATAGTTATTAGCAGTAAATTTGCTGACCAAGGATGGCATGGCTCACAAATTTGGTATACTAGCGCACTTTTTATTTGTACCGACAATTTGAGTGCGCGAGCCATGAGCCAAGCTGAAATTTATACCCCTGAACCTAAGCCTACCCTTTCCAACCATTTGGAGCTGTTAGCGCCGGCCAAAAATGCCGATTTTGGCATTGAAGCCATTCGCCATGGGGCTGATGCTGTGTATATTGGTGGCCCAGCCTTTGGTGCCCGCGCCACTGCCGGTAATAGCGTGGCCGATATTGCCCGTCTATGTGAATTTGCCCACCGCTATAATGCCCAAGTCTTTGTGGCCTTAAATACCATTATCATGGATAACGAGTTAGCGGGTGTTGAAAAGCTAATTTGGGAACTCTATGAAGCCGGCGCTGATGCCTTGATTGTTCAAGACATGGGTATTTTACAGCTGAACTTACCGCCGCTCGCCTTACATGCCAGTACCCAGATGGATAACCGTAGCCCAGAAAAAGTGGCCTTTTTAGAGCAGGTAGGCTTTTCGCAAGTGGTATTAGCCCGCGAACTAGGGTTAAGTCAAATTCGCGATGTGGCAGCCATCAGCAATATGCGCTTAGAGTTTTTTATTCATGGTGCATTATGTGTGGCTTACAGCGGCTTATGTAATTTAAGTCACGCCTTTAGTAACCGCAGTGCTAACCGCGGTGAATGCTCGCAAATGTGCCGTTTGCCAGCTAATTTGAAAAACCGTCAAGGCGATGTGTTTGCTGAGAACGAGCACTTATTGTCATTAAAAGATAATAACCAAACCGCTAACCTTGAAGCCTTAATCGATGCAGGTATTCGCTCGTTTAAAATTGAAGGCCGCCTTAAAGATTTAAGCTATGTGAAAAACGTCACCGCCCATTATCGTCAAGCACTTGATGCCATTATCGCCAAAAGGCCTGAACTGCAAGCGGCCTCTCATGGCCGAGTCGAGCATAGCTTTACGCCAGATCCGGAAAAGACCTTTAACCGCGGCGGCACGGATTATTTTGTGCATGAACGCAGCCAAGGCGTCAGTGACTTCCGCTCTCCTAAGTACATAGGTCAAGATGTCGGTAAAGTGATTGGCTTAGGTAAAGACTTTATCAAAGTGCAATCAAGCCATGAGTTTAATAACGGCGATGGCTTATGCTATTTCCCGGCTAACTATGCCAAGGCCAAGCAATCTGACGATAAGTTGCAAGGCTTACGAGTTAACCGTGCCGATGGCCATACTTTGTATGTCATGCAAGTGCCACACGATTTAAAAGTCGGCATGACTTTATATCGCAACCATAACCAAGCCTTTGAAATGCTGCTGTCTAAAGAATCAGCCAAACGCATTATCGGAGTCGACATGGTATTGGCAGATACAGATGCAGGCATAAGCTTAACCATTACCGATAGTTATGGTTTTAGAGGTTATAGCGAATTAGTAACGGACAAAACGCCGGCGCGGGATAACACAGCGTTAGATAAGATTCGCAGTCAACTGGCAAAATTAGGCGCTACCGATTTTGAAGCCCAGCAAATCACTTTAGCCGTATCGCAGCCTTGGTTTTTACCAGCGTCCCAGTTAAATGGCCTGCGCCGAGATGCCATCAGCGCCTTAGAGCAAGCGCGAGTGACAGGTTATCAAAGACCTTTGCCTTGGACCCATAATCAAGATGCCGTCTACCCGACTAAGCATTTGAGTTACTTAGGCAACGTGGCTAACCAAGCCGCTAAAGATTTTTATCAGCGCCATGGCGTGATTGAAATTCAAGATACTTATGAGAAAAATGGTGTAACCGAAGAAGTGCCATTAATGATCACTAAGCATTGCTTACGCTTTAACTTCAATTTGTGCCCGAAAGAAGTGCCTGGCATCAAAGCTGAACCTTTGATTTTAGAAATTGGCAAAGACGTATTGAAACTGGTATTTGATTGCCCTAAATGTGAAATGATGGTGGTGGGCGCTAACCGCCAAGTGAAAAGCCCAGACGCCATTCGCTAATTAACACTCAGATAAATTAGTGCTCTGGCACATTAGCACTGACAAAAAAAGCATCGCTCAAGCGATGCTTTTTTATCTAGCCTTTAGGGTTAAGCCCTAAAACTGAGTTTGCCAACACTCGGCTTAATTAGCCGTTTTTTCGCACTCGAGCAGCAAGCCTTGGAAATGGCTCGCTAAGTCAGTGTCTGCCAGTTTCGCGCTCGCCTCTTGCATTTGCTGCAACTGCGCCATGGCTTGATCAAGGCCAAACTTGGACACTAAATCTTTCACATACTTGGCCACGTCCGCGCCTTGCTCCCACAGACCAGATAAAGACTCAAGACTCACATCGCCATCGAGTGTCTTTTCTAAATTATTAAGTAAAGTGGTAATAGCGGCAGGATCGGCCAAAGCCCCTTCGACACTGGCAAGGGCGCCCACAGGTGATTTAGTTAGCGCGTCAGCCACACAAGCGCTAACACTACCCGCGGCCGATGTTTTAGCAACGACATCTAAGCCTTGGGTGCGAATCGACTCTAACGCTTGCTGAATATCTTTATGTTGCATCAGCCACGCTTGCTCAAGCTGCGCCTTATCAGATTCACCCACGAAGCCGCAGCCCATTAATACCGATGAAACACAGACGCCAACTAACCAACTCGATTTTTTCATAACCATACTCAGAAAGATAAATTGAAGGCAGTGTAAGGCTAAAATCTAAATTTAAAATGAATATTTACCTTACAAAAATGTAATGTTACGGCAAGCTCAACGACAACTGCAGCCGTTATTATGGGGTATAAAAATGCCATGCCTTATTACAAGATAAAATAATGATGACTAAAACCCCTATGGCTATCAGCCTATTGCTGCTAAGCCTTGTCAGTCTGAGCGCAGCGGCTACAACTCGCCATTTTAATTACCATGACTTAAACTCGGCCAAAGTAAGCTTAACCCAAGCCATTATCATCGCCGAAAAGGCCACCGAGGCCATCGCCATCGATGCTGAATTTGATAAGTATTTCACCGGCAGTCGCTATGAAGTCACGTTATTAACGACCAAAGGCGAGCAGATTGATCGCTTCGTTGACCCAAACACAGGCAAAATCAGTGACCCGATATTTATTGACCATGGTATAGATAGTGAAGACATACTAATGAGTGTCGCCATTTTACAAGGCAGATTCACCCCATTAATTGATGTGATAGCTAAGGTTGAACAACACTATGGCGCGACTGTTTATAACATCGAATTTGAGCAAACGCCGACGGCACTCATCCTTGAAATCGATATGCTAAATGCTGACGATCACAAGCTCAGGCTTGAGTTATAACTCATGCTTTGGTTTTAGCGTTAGCCTCATATTACTCGCCGCTCAATACTAAAACTAAGCCTAGCAATCGCGCAGCTAAGAGGTTCTTATGAAAGCCACCCTGTTATTTACCTTAAAATCGTTAATGAGCCTAAGCATTATTTTGGCCATGTTCGTGACCGGCATAATGACTTTAGGCGCCAGTATGCTTGCAGGTCTAATGATGAGCCTGATTGAATGGCTCGCTGGCGGTCAAACCAATGATACAGACCAGCAAACGACTCCCCATTCCCCCGTGCTATGATAAGCACCTTAATTTAAGCAAGATATTGTTATGCATATAATATTGGTTGAAGATGACCCAAGCATTTGTCAATTTGTTGAGCAAGGGTTACAACAAGCTGGCCATCAAGTAGAAGTACTAGATAATGGCAGACACGCCTTAGCGATGATCTTAAGTCAGTCTTTTGATGTCGCTATTGTCGATAGAATGCTGCCAGGCCTTGACGGCTTATCACTAGTAAAATCCCTGCGCGCAGCCCAAGTTAACTTGCCAGTGTTATTTCTAACGGCACTGGGCGGCGTCGATGATAGAGTGGAAGGATTAGAAGCTGGCGCCGATGATTACTTAACAAAGCCTTTCGCTTTTTCGGAGCTATTAGCGCGCATATCAGCATTAACACGACGCTCTGGCACGCCACAAATGCGCTCAAACCTGTTGCAATACGGCGATCTTAATATGGATCTCACCGAGCATAGCGTCACCCGCCAAGGCCAAGCGCTGGACTTGCAACCCAAAGAATATCGCATTTTAGAGTTATTTATGCGCCATCCTGGCAAGGTGATCACTCGCACTATGCTGTTAGAGCATGTGTGGGATATTCATTTTGATCCTCAAACCAGTGTGGTGGAAACCCACATTAGTCGTCTGCGCAACAAACTTGAAAAACCCTTTAATGACAGCATTTTATTAACAGTAAGAGGCGCTGGTTATAAGTTGTATTTTAATCCCAAAATGCAAGAGGCTAAACCCAGTACTAATCAGGGTTCTAATCAAGGTTTAGCGCAATGAAGCCCGGATTATCGCGCTGGTTTAAAAGTCGCTTTGGCCACTACGCGCCGTTGTGGCTGCGCAGTAGCGCTATACAACAAGGGCTGATATTTATCTGCATATTCATCGCCAGCATGTTGCTAATGACAGTGCTGAGCTACTATTTCGTCGATTACAAATTAGACGACATGGAAGATGACATTACCCGCCAAAGCATACAAATGCTGGCTAGCGGTCAGCAAACCTACTTAGATGGCGATGAAATTATCGACAGTGATGATATGCTAACTGTCCTTGCCACTGGCTTTGGGATCATAGGATTTATTATTACCTTGTGTATGGTTGCGATAATCATAGTGATCAGTCGGCGCAGTCAACTACGCATCAAAACTATTGAACATGTGTTACTAACCGCCGCCGAAGGGGATTTAAGTGCCCGCACTGGGGTTAAATATCAAAGTGATGATTTGGCACGCATTAGCGCCACAGTCGATATGATGTTGTCAAGATTACAAGCCACAGTGGATGCCATGACAGATATTTCTGCCAACATAGCTCATGAACTTAAAACGCCGATTAGTCGCTTACAGTATCAATTACAAACCATTGAGCAGTTAATGCCTGAGGGCCATGGCGAACATTCACTGCCAGCGCTGCATAAAGCCATCGATGAATCGCAGCGCATCAGCGCCACTTTTGATGCGTTACTACGCATATCGCAAATTGAGTCTGGTGCGCGCCGCAGCCGTTTTAGTCCAGTATCAGTGTCCGCAATTTTAGAGACGTTAACTGATATTTATCAAGATGTTGCTGATGACGATAACATTAAGTTTCATTACCATGCGTCCAGCGATGCTTGCCAAGTATTAGGCGATAAAGAATTACTATTGCAACTCTTTGCCAACTTAGTTGAAAACGCCATTCGCTACTGTCCATCCGGCAGTGAGATTGTCATTCACTGCGCCGCGAAAACCAGCGCGCGCAGTGCCAATGGTCATCATGACAGGCATAATCAACACAGCAATGACTGCATAGTGGTGAGTGTCGCAGACAATGGCCCTGGCATTGAAGAATCCCAACGCAGCCGGGTGTTTGAGCGATTGTATCGCCTCGATAAGAGCCGCACTGATTCTGGCTTAGGGCTAGGCTTATCGTTAGTCAAAGCCATTACTCAATTGCATTCTGGTCATATTAAGCTGCAAGATAATCATCCTGGGCTCAAGGTTGAACTCCAGCTACCAGCCTTAATGAAGAGTACAAGCATAAAATCCTAGCCACTGATGTAACCTAGCTAATGTTATCTTTGGGCCAAATAATCTGCGTGAGTTCACAGTTTTACGCCTGTAAACTCACAATGATTGACAATGCTGCAACCAATCCATAGGGTGATGGCTCATTTCAAAAAAGGTAAATCCTTCATGCTTCTGAGCTTTTCTTATTATTACTATCTGTTGCCACAGTGGCGTAGATAGCGAATAACACGCTTGCCATTGTGGCCAACCTCCCTGGTTCGGCAGCGGCAGTGTAAGATAAACTCAACCTTCCGGATCATTTTTTTACTTTATGAATTCGGATACACAATGAAAACCTCCACCCAATTCGGCAGTATTTTAATTATCGCGGGCACCACTATTGGTGCGGGCATGCTTGCCTTACCTCTTGCGGCCGCAGGCCTTGGCTTTAGCTTAGCCATCAGCTTAATGATCTTTTTTTGGCTGCTCATGAGCTATACCGCCTTACTGATGATTGAAGTTCATCAAGATGCCCCAAAACAAGTCAGCTTACATGGCTTAGCACATCACTATTTAGGTAAAAAAGGTCAATGGGTAGCGACCTTTGCCATGCTGTTTTTATTCTACGCCTTATGCTCAGCTTACATAGCTGGCGGCTCAGAGCAGTTAAGTCAGCGGGTATCTAGCTTATTTGAGACTGACATAGCATCACCTTGGGTAGCATTAGTGTTTACCGCCTTAGTGGCAGGCTTAGTGACTGTCGGCACTCGCACTGTTGATTGGGTTAATCGCTGCTTGTTTGCGGTAAAAATGCTGGCATTAGTGTTAATGTTTTTTATCTTACTACCAAAGGTTGATGTCAGTCATTTAGCTGCAGCGCCAGTATCACAAGGATTATTAATTAGCGCCTTACCTATTATTTTCACCTCGTTTGGTTTTCATGGTTCTATTCCATCTGTGGTGCGTTACTTAGGTAAAGATACCTCAGCGCTAAAGCGCGTTATTTTAATTGGTTCTGCCATTCCGCTAATCATTTATTGTTTATGGTTACTGGCAAGCCAAGGTACCTTAAGTCAAGCAAGCTTACTGGCAAACCCAGGCTTAAGCGCTATGCTGCTGCAATTATCAACCTTAGTGTCACACCCGTTTATGAGTAACGCTGTGAATTTATTTGCAGAGCTCGCATTGGCCACCTCCTTCCTAGGGGTCAGTTTAGGTCTGTTTGATTTTGTGCAAGACATGCTTAAAAGCCGTCGCATTACCGCAAGTGTAGTGACCTTTGTGCCACCATTAGTCTTTGCGATTTTTTACCCGCAAGGCTTTATCTTAGCCTTAGGCTACGCCGCCGTTGCACTGGTAATTTTAGCTATCTACTTGCCTGTGGCTATGGTGCTAGTTAAACGCAAACAAGCAAGTCCACATGGTCAATACCAAGTGCAAGGTGGCAAGCTATGCTTAGCCTTGGCTATTTTAGCGGGAAGCCTCATCATAGTGGCTCAGTTCTGGCCAGCGTAATAAGACACAGTTCTTAATAATAAACCGCTAGAAATGACAAAGGGCACTTGCTAACAAATGCCCTTTTTTGTGTCTGTCACATAATTAGCTTATGGATAAATACTGTCTTGCCCTTCTGGGCGAGTTTTTAAAATCTTCAAAAACCACATGTATTGTTCTGGAAACGCTGAAATTACAGCTTCCACGGCATGATTTAAGGCGAGCGCTTCTTGCTCTTTACCCGCCATCGACTCTTCACTAATGGCAGGCATCACAGTTAATTTAAATTGATGAGCCTTATCATCATAACCAATCTTAATTGGTAACACTTTGGCATTGCCAGCACTGGCTAAACGCCCAACGACGGGTAAGGTAGCCTTAGTGGTTGCAAAAAATGGAGCAAAAACACTGTTTTTAGGGCCTAAATCTTCATCGGGTAAATAAAAGAAGCTATTGCCCTGCTTTAACTCACTTAATAAGGCGCGAATACCCGCCTCTCGCATATAGACGTTGCCGCCTAAACGACTGCGAGTGCGATTATTAAACCAGTTGAATAATGGATTGCGGTGGGCTTTAGCCATAGTCACCAAGGCTGGTAAATCCATGTTTAAGCGCAGACCCGCATAATCTATACCCCACACATGTGGCATGATAAAGATAATACTTTTGCCTTCTGCGCGCGCGGCCTGTACATGCGCAAAGCCTTCAAGAGCAACGCGGCGGCGAATATGATTTTTAGAGCGAACCAGCAATTCAGCCTGCCCCATTAAAATCATTACAAAATGGCGCACGTTTTCGCGTACTAATTCATCTACTTGCTCAGAGGTTTTATCCGGAAAACAGCAATGAATGTTGGCTTTGGCTATCGCTATGGGTTTACCGGCAAACCGATAGACACCGCGAGCAATGAAGCTGGCTAATGTATCGCGCACACAGGCTGGAATGTAAGCCAATACGCCCATTACAAAGATAGCAAGCCAAGTCGGCCACAATTTAGGATGCAATAAGGCCCAGTCAAACCGGCGGTCAAAATACTTACTCGTGGAATTTTCTGAAGTCATGGGATGAAGAGTGTCAGACAAAATGTCATACGAAAAGGAGCGTTCAATACTAAACAAAGGACAAAAAAAAAGCCACTGAAACAGTGGCTTTTCTAGATTATTTAGATTTCTGAATATCAGAAAGTTCTACACGGCTTTTTAATTTTTGGCCTGGACGGAAAGTCACCACTCTGCGAGCAGAAATTGGGATATCTTCACCAGTTTTCGGGTTCCGTCCCGGTCTTTCATTCTTTTCCCTGAGGTCAAAGTTGCCAAAGCCGGATAACTTGACCTGTTCACCATTTTCGAGAGCACCACGGATTTCCTCGAAAAACGACTCAACCATCTCTTTCGCCACTCTCTTATTCATGCCAAGAGTTTCGAAAAGATGTTCTGCCATTTCGGCTTTGGTAAGTGCCATACTTTAATCCCTCAACGATGCGTTGAACTCGGTCTTGAGCGCAGAAACAACAGAATCTACCATTTCGGCGATCTCTTTCTCTTCAAGTGTACGAGCGTTGTCTTGTAAGATAAGTGCGATAGCTAAGCTCTTTTTGCCTGGCTCAACACCCTTACCTCGGTATACGTCAAACAAGTTTATTCCAACCAACTGATTTTCGCCAACTTTTCTTATCATTTTTACTACATCGCCGGCGCAGACAGCTTCATCAACTACGAGAGCTATATCACGACGGTTAGCAGGAAACTTAGATACAGCCTGAGCTAGCGGCAAATTAGCATGTAATAAGGCGTCTAACTGCACCTCAAACACTAAGGTCTTACCATTCAGGCCAAAAGCCTTTTCATGGCTAGGATGCACGGCACCTATTACGCCGATCACTTGATCATTCCTCAGAATTTCAGCACATTGCCCTGGGTGCAGTGCGCTGTGTGACGCTTTTTTAAACGTAAATTCTGAATCAGCGGCTGTCAAGCCGATAATGGCTTCTAAGTCACCTTTAATGTCGAAGAAATCAACTGCTTTGGTAGCCATGTCCCAATGTTCATCGGCCAAAGTACCAGTGATGACAGCGCCTAACATGGCTTGCTGGCGAACACCGGATTCGGCAGTTTCATCAGGAACAAAGCGTAAACCCGTTTCAAACAAGCGCACACGTGATTGCTGGCGAGCTTGGTTATAACCGACTGCGCCTAATAATCCAGTGAACATTGACAGGCGCATGGCTGACATTTCCACTGATATTGGATTTGGCAGTGTCATGGCAGCTTCATTCGGGTGCAGAATATTCTGCTGCTTTGGATCAACGAAGCTATAAGTAATGGCTTCTTGATAACCGCGCGCCGTTAATACACCACGAACTTTACGTAAGCTAATATCGGCTTCATTGTGATCTGTCATGCGCAGCGCAGCAACAGGGGCAATGTTCGGGATATTGTTGTAACCGTAGATACGTGCAACTTCTTCGATTAAATCTTCTTCAATTGCCATATCAAAACGATAAGTCGCAGTCGTCACCGACCAATCGCTGCCCTGCTGATTCACAGTAAAGCCCAGCATGGTTAAGATAGTGGTAACATCGGCATCAGCAATCACATGACCTAACACCTTGTCTAACTTGCTGCGACGCAACAATAAGGTAACTGGCTTAGGTAAGAATTGTTCATTAACGACTTCAACCACGGGACCGGCTTCACCGCCACAAATATCAAGGATTAAGCGGCTTGCTCTGTCCATGGCCTTGTGTTGCAGTTCAGGGTCAACACCACGTTCAAAGCGATGTGAAGAATCCGTATGTAAGCCTAAACGACGCGATTTACCCATGATGGCTAGAGGCGCGAAGAAAGCGCATTCCAGCACGATATCCGTCGTCGTGTCGCTCACACCAGTGTCTTGACCGCCAAACACACCGGCAAGTGCCACTGGCTTTTGGCTATCACAAATCACTAAGGTATCGTTAGGAACCGTGATTTCACTGCCATCTAATAAGGTCAGGCGCTCTTCACCATTGCCAAGACGAACATTAATGTCACCGTCAAGCTTAGCGAAATCAAAAGCGTGCATTGGCTGGCCGAACTCAACCAGAACAAAGTTAGTGATATCAACGATAGGATCTATGCTGCGAATACCGCTGCGACGCAGTTTTTCCTGCATCCATAATGGCGTGACCGCTTTTACATTGATGTTGTTGATAACGCGAGCTAAGTAACGCGGACACGCTTGTGGCTCAGCCACATTGACGTTAACAGCAACATCTGTGCTGGCAACTACGCTATCCCACTTAGGTTCAATCGCTTCAATACGATTTAATACGGCAACTTCACGGGCTAAACCTGCCATGCCTAAGCAATCGGCGCGGTTAGCAGTTAAATCCACTTCGATAATCGCATCGTTTAAGTGCAGATAATCACGCACATCAGTGCCAAGTGGCGCATCTTGTGGCAATTCGATAATACCATCGCTTTCGATGTTAATACCTAACTCACCAAAAGAGCACAGCATGCCGTGTGACGGTTGGCCACGCAGTTTGGCTTTCTTAATTTTGAAATCGCCAGGTAATACTGCGCCAACCATAGCCACAACTACGCGAAGGCCAAGACGACAGTTAGCGGCGCCACAGACTATGTCTAATAATTCATCGCCGCCGACATTAACTTTGGTAACGCGTAATTTATCAGCATCAGGATGCTGAGCGCATTCAACCACTTCACCTATGACTACACCGCTAAAATCTGCAGCTACTGGGTCGATACCATCAACCTCAAGACCAGCCATAGTAATTTGATGGGATAATTCGTCACGACTAATCGCAGGATTCACCCATTCACGAAGCCAAGATTCGCTAAATTTCATTGAGTATTGCTCCGCTTATTTAAACTGTTTCAGGAAACGCAGGTCATTTTCAAAGAAGGCACGTAAATCGTTTACGCCATAACGCAACATGGCTAAACGCTCAACGCCCATACCAAATGCAAACCCAGAATATTTTTCAGGGTCAATGCCTACACTTCGTAAAACATTAGGGTGCACCATGCCGCAACCTAATACTTCTAACCAACCATTCTGACCTTTAACATCCACTTCTGCCGAAGGCTCAGTGAATGGGAAGTAAGATGGACGGAAACGTACTTCTAAATCTTGCTCGAAGAAGTTACGCAGAAAATCGTGAAGAATGCCTTTCAGTTCAGCAAAGTTCACATGTTCATCAACCAACAAGCCTTCAACTTGGTGGAACATTGGGGTGTGAGTCATATCGTAATCGTTACGATAAACGCGGCCAGGAGAAATGATACGCAGTGGTGGCTGCTCATTTTCCATGGTGCGAATTTGCACGCCCGATGTTTGCGTACGCAACATCAACTTAGGATTAAAGTAGAAAGTGTCGTGATCAGCGCGCGCTGGGTGATGCTCTGAAATATTCAAGGCGTCGAAGTTATGAAAATCATCTTCGATTTCTGGGCCTTGCTTAACGCTAAAGCCTAACTCACCGAAAAAGCTTTCAATGCGTTCAATCGTACGAGTCACTGGGTGTAATCCACCATTGACTAAGGTACGACCTGGCAAGGTAACATCGATGAGTTCAGCGGCTAATTTAGTTTCTAACTCAGCCGATTTTAAACTCTCTAACTTTTGGCTTAATGCCTGCTGGACTTGCTGCTTCGCCAAGTTGACTTTTTGACCGAACAGAGGCTTCTCTTCTGCGCTCAAGGTGCCCATGAGCTTCATCATGTCGGTAATTTTGCCTTTCTTACCTAGATAATCGACGCGAATTTCATCCAATGCCTTAAGGTCATTGGTGGCGTCGATCGTGGCGATAGCCTGTTCTACGATCTCGGTTAACTGCTGCATCTTCTCTTCCACTGCGTTGTTATCAGTTGCACTGTCCAAAGACGAGTACACACGGTTAAAGTGCTATCCATTATCTGCGAGCAGCTAGACATGCTCATAGCGTGTCGCCATCATGGTAAACGCAACACAATAACAGATAAAAAGAGACAAAGTTTACGACACGAGCGCCTATTTGACTAGGGTATATCAGGTCTTAAGCGTGAAAAACTCCCTTAAAAGAAGCTATTTAACTTAAGTTAACCACAATCGATAATGACTAAGCCGTGCTCGCCTTAAAAATTGACCTTAACTCACTCAAGAGACTTGAATCGTTAGAACAAAATCCTTACAAGCGCTACATTAGTGCCACAGGGATTGGCGGCCAATAACCGCCTATGGTGCAGACTAAAAACTCACAAAAATCACTAACACAAGAGGATGACTTGCTAATTGACTACAAATTATGATTCGATATGGCAAAGGAAGGAATCCCATGACCATGCCCCATCAATCTTTTAAACGTTTTTGGCAACAAAATATCGCGGTAAAACTCACGGCCATTCAAGCCTTGGTAGCCCTTTTTATTATTGCAACCACACTATGGGTGCTGCTTGGCATTGCCCAAAATAATCAGAACAACCAACTGGAACGCCAAAACCTGCAACTTGGGCACCTAGTCGTCAGTGAACTCAATTCTGTCACCTTTCAAATTTCAGCCTTAGTGCAAATGATGGCGACCACGGCTGAAATTTATCAACAGCAGCCGCAAACCTTAGCGATTTCTGTTCCCGCGTTGCTATCGATGGAAAGTCAGCAAACCTTAATCGTGGGCGGCGGTATTTGGCCTGCACAACGCAGTGAAAATAATAACAGTTTGTTTTTTGCGCGTAACAGCGCCAATAAACTCCTAATAAATAATGATTATAATCAGAAAAATGCTAAAGATTATCGCCAAGAGCCTTGGTATTTAGCCGCCAGTTTGCTGCCAAGAGGCAAGGTCTATTGGTCACAGTCTTACCTTGACCCTCATACCTTAGAGCCTATGGTGACCGCGAGCGCACCTATTTGGTCACATCATCAGTTACTTGGAGTCGCCAGCGTTGATTTAAGTTTACAAGGACTGTCTAAATACCTTAATCAGCAGCTTAAGCATCAATCTGGCTATGTGTTAATCACTGATAATTTTCAACATATACTCGCAAAACCGTTGGGATTAACTGAATTAGCTAAGCAAGCCACCAATCTGACTGAGCTCAGTCAGGCCTTGCCACAATATCAGTCATTATTAAATCGCATTAACCACGTGCATACTCGTTTAATGGCCGCCACTATCCCGCGCAATGATCAAGCATTATTCGACAAAACCTTTAAGCATTTTCCTGCTGAACAAAGGCAAATACTAAGTCATCGCTTGGCGTGGCATTTAAACGCAACGGCGCCAAGCTCTCTGCCTTTAGTGCAATTTGAGCAAGATGACCCTTTATTTAATGATAAGAGCAGTGTCAGCATTCTGTTGATGCCTAATACCTATTGGCAAGTCATCACCTTTACCCCAAATTTGCTACTTGCCGGCAGTGCGCGGCATATTGTTGATCAAGTAGGTATTTATTTAATCCTCATTCAGATTATTGCGCTGATCTCTCTGTTTGTGGCGCTCAATAAAGTCTTAGTGGTGCCACTACGATTACTGGTTAATGCGTTAACCAATAACCGCCATGAGCAATTAGAAATAAGCGGTAATCGCCCCGATGAATTAGGCACCTTGGCGCGCGCTTTAGTCGGTCAAACTCAGCAGCTGGATAAAGCCATTGCCAGTCTTGAGGCGAGCCAAGCGGCATTAGAAGAGGAATTGGCCGTCCACCAGCAACTGCAAGCCCATTATATGCGCGGCTGCACCTATCATAATGCCCTGATGGCATCAAATGAATTACTGTATTCAGTGAAAGACTTAAGCGGTAAACATATTGCTTTGAATGCGGGGATATGCCAGTTACTAGAGCAAGAATCGCAAGCATTCGTGGGATTAACCAACCAAGCAATATTCCCAGAAAAAATCGCGCAGATTGAAGATAGACAAGATTTACGGGCCAGAGACAGCCTAGCTATGGTGCGCTACCACTTGCAACTCACCATCTTAGGAGAAATCATTCATTTTCAAATGTGTAAAATCCCAGTATTGGATGACCAAGGTGAAATGACAGCCATCATCACCTTGGCAGTTAAGCTCAGTTAACGCTGCCGCTATTGAGTAAATAACTTAGGCACTGAGCCTCACTTATGGCGCTCAACATCGACCACATAATGCCCAGAGAGCCAATTGCGACCGATAAGGAGCTTTTGGCTCATCTTAGTTCGGTCTCTTAGGTTCACTCGTACTTTGTACTCAAGCCCTGGCTCCCCTAGGCTCAAGTCCACCATGTAGCGCACTTCTGTGCCTTGGGAGTTACGAATTAACGAGGTATCCACGATTTTGGTGGTCACTACAGCCTCTTGCCCCGCTTCATTACAGGTGGTGAAGCGAATTTCCTTGTCTATGTTATTTCGCATATCCTTAGTATCTTCTGCCGCTATGTGAATATTGGTCGCATGCAAAGACGTTTCTACCGCGCCAGTATCAATGCGCGCCTGATACACGAGATCTGACTCCAGTACTGAGATGTTTGCTTTAGCGCCAATGACGGGCTTCTCATCCACATCGACTAAATAGTGACCCTTAACCCAATTGCGACCAATCAAGAGCTTATAATCCATATGGCTGCGATCCCTAAGATTGACATTGACAGTGCGGATGTCACGACCAAAGCCGACAGGCAATGCCACCATGTAGCGGCTTTCTGTTCCTTGGGCATTTTTGACCGTGGCTATATCGACAATTTTAGCGGTTAACTCAACGGACTGGCCGTGATTATCCGCCGTAGTAAAACGAATAAGCTTACCTATGTCTTGCTGTTTATTGTCAGCAGCGCCGCCAACAACGTTAAGATTAACGGCATGGAGTGATGAATTCGACGCGCCAGTATCAATGCGCGCAGTAAAAGGCAACGACGAATCGCCGATGTGAAACACTTCTGATGGTCCAAGGACAGGTTTGGAATAAGCAAAAACTTGGGTAGAAAATAAAACAATAATGAGTACAAACAAACGTCTCATGATGATCCTCTCGCTAATTAGGCTACTTGGGTAAACCACCCTCTAGCCTGTTCAGATTGACTCAAGGCGAACACTTTAAAAGGACAACTGCTAATAGTCCATAAACTAATAATCCCAGCATTCATTTCTTTGGTATCCGCTAGGATTACAATTTTGGAAAAATCATCAAGATGCAGCAAGCTAAAGCAAGTCTCACTCCATAAGGCTTTAAGGCTAAAACCCGTAAAATCATGACCAAACTCAAGCCATAAACGTACGCTTGCATGATCTTGCAATAAGCGCTCAATGGCTGGGATCATAGTCTCACTCATATCCACATGAGTGAGCTGCTGATTGACTTGATAAGCAATAACATCATGATCAAACCCTGAAATTGTCGTTAGCATATGCTCTGCACCTCTTAACCTGCCTGTGAATATTTACTGACTATGTCATTAATTGTTATATCAAAGATGTTTTTCATTAAGCCAGTTAATTCATTAATAAACGTCAATTGTTCTGAGGTCACAGGTCGCTGACTCACAGCGCCTAACACTTCTTCTAAGTCAAACATCACAGCATCAACTTCTTTAATAATTTGATTACGATCGGCGGCACGCAGCTGCGGGTTTTGGCCACACACTTGAATGATTTGTACGGCTAATTGATCTTCGAAAATAGCCATCACGGTCGGAGTATCTACCGTTGCATTAGCGCTAGACTGGCTAAACAAAGCTAAGTTGTCAGAGAGATAATTAATGAGCGATGAATAAGCTTCAGTTTCTGTCACCATAGTAAACTCCTTTTACTTCAATACCCTTTCCGATACCCCGTGGGTGGTGTAATAGCAAAGCAGTCAAATGACTGGCTATAGATAACTATAGATTAACGATGAAAAAATTCTAGATGAGAAGCAAAAGCTTGCCGCCATTAACTATGATGGCGGCGCAATATTGATAAATAGATAAAATGACAAGGTGGGTTTAATTCGCATAAAATACGAGCAAGTAACGGTATTAACCTCGCTAAACCGCTTTAATTTAGCCATAGCTAACAGCAAAATATTAATGCCAAGCTTAAGGCGCTAAACGATCAATCTGCCACGGCTCTGTTACCGCGCTTCGTTGGTAAAGAAAGCGATCGTGCAGTCGATTCGCCCCGCCCTGCCAAAATTCAATGGAAGCGGCTTTAACTCTATACCCGCCCCAAAAACTCGGTAATGGCACTTCACCATTAGCAAACTTTTGCTTCATTTCTAGAAATTTAGCTTCAAGGATCCCGCGCGCACTAATGGGCGAAGATTGCTTAGAAACCCAAGCCGCAATTTGGCTGTCTTTTGGACGATTGACAAAATAACTCAGCACATCGCTAGTTGATAATGGCTCGGCAATGCCTGTGACTGCGACTTGACGCTCTAGCATGTGCCAGGGGAACAGTAAACTAATGTGGCTATTGTCAGCCAATTGCGCGGCTTTGCGGCTACCTAAATTAGTAAAAAAGATAAAGCCTTGCTCATCAAAGCGCTTTAATAACACTATACGCTGCCATGGCTGACCATTGGCATCCACAGTTGCCACCACCATAGCGGTTGGGTCGGACAAATTAGCCTCAGCGGCTTGTGTCATCCACAACTCAAATAACGCCATAGGATCATTAGGGAGATCTTTGCGCCTTAATCCAGCCTTGAGGTATTCACGCCTTACATGGGTTAAATCAGTCATTACGCCGTCCATGAAATATAAAAACACGCAGTCATCATAAAAAAAAACCTGTGTATTAGACACAGGTTTTTTTATTGAACTTAAATCAGCTTAAATGCGCTTATTTGATTAAGCCTTTACCGTCAGCCCAAACGTGCAACATTTCCAGACCTAAGGTCGCGCCAGCTAAGGCTGTGATTTCAGCACTGTCGTAAGCAGGAGCAACTTCCACTACGTCCATACCCACGATATTCATGCCGCGTAAACCACGAATGATTTTGAGCGCTTTGTCTGACGTCATGCCGCCAATCACTGGAGTACCAGTGCCTGGTGCATAACAAGGGTCGAGACAATCGATATCAAAAGTAACGTACAGTGGCATATCACCAACACGCTCGCGAATTTGACGAACTATCTCATCACTGCTGAGTTCATTGGCAGTTGCAGCGTCGATAACCTGATAACCATGACCTTCTGGGTTATATTCAGTACGAATACCTACTTGCACAGAATGCGCAGGGTCAACTAAGCCTTCTTTAGGTGCATGGAAGAACATAGTGCCGTGATCATACTTACTGCCTTGGCTGTAAGTATCGGTATGCGCATCAAAATGCAGTAATGCCATAGTGCCATAGACTTTATGATGAGCGCGCAGCAGAGGTAAAGTCACAAAGTGATCGCCACCAAAGCTTAATAAGCTCTTGCCTGATTCCAGCACTTTTGTTGCGAATGCTTCAACACGAGCAGTAAAGTCTTCAGCATCGCCGCAGTTGTAAACTAAATCACCAGCATCAACAATTTTTACGAAATCCGCTAAACGGAAGTCCCAAGGCCAACGCTTTTCTTCCCAAGCTAAGTTGGTTGATGCATTTCTGATGGCGCGAGGACCCATACGTCCGCCACTGCGACCAGTCGTTGCCATATCAAATGGCAAACCAATCACGACAACGTCAGCATCGCTTTCTAAAGGTCTAAAATCTAACGGTTGACGTAAGTAACCAAATGCATTGGAAAACAATGAATAATCTGGTTTTTCTGCAATAGTGGTCATAACACACTCCAAGGGGATGGCTTTGCCATCAAATCAAAGATATTCAGGGCTAGCGGCTTGAGTTTTTAGCATTGCAAATTGGCTAAAGTCAAGAGTATAGCTCTGTTCCAAAGGCAGTGAGCAGCTTCCTACCTTGTTATAGGCGGGAAAGTTGTGACTATGCATTTCACTATTAAGACCGAACCATTGCCAATATTGCGGCTTAAATAAGCGAATAAGGGCGCTTAATATGGCAGCATGGTATTCGGAATTATCGAGATTACTCTCGAAACTAACATATGACATCTGTGTCTGAGGCGAGATATGCAAGCTGACATAATGCTGCTGCCTCACTCCATTTAGCGAATAGCCATATGGAGAAAACACATGATCATCATATACAAAATCGGGTAGACATAAGGTCATGGCTAACACGTGTCGACTGTCACTGACCGCTACGCCTTGCCCTGCCACACTTTGCTGGCGAAAAGCTAGCGCTAGATCAGCGTCAATATGATACATACTTAGGCCAAAAAAGGCCTCATTAATCTTTGTTATGCTGGGGTTTACATAGCGGTAAACTGCCATAGTGAGCGGTGCTTGGCCAAGTTGCCACTGCTGCCCACCTAAGGTGGCAATCAGCCTGTCACTATCATCACTAAATTGACTAAGTTGTAGCTGCGTTTGATATTCATGCTTACGCACAAAGGTCACAGCAGCGATTGATTTAACATCCACAGAATCAATCAGCCATAGCAGCGCGTTACATAATGGGGTGCTACCACAGGTCAGCATCACAATTTTATGAGGCCAAATAAATAGGCTCGACTCACTGAGCACATAGCTATGACATAGGCCTTCGCCATCACTATGCACTTGCCGTGAAACTATATTGACGCCCACGCACTCACATAAACGCTCAGCAAGCGTATCTGCAATAGCGCTAAAATCTTGGCTTGCTAATAGTCCAGAGCTTGGTGGGAGTAAGGAGAGTTCAAATTTTTTTTCGACTGGCTCAAAAAACATAAACACTCCTTAACGCCAACACTAGGTAACGCTATAAGGCTATAAGGCTATCGCATGCAATCCTGACTTTATGCCTAAAGTCAGGACCCAAAGACTAGCTATTATAAGTCCTCAAGGTAGGTATAACCTTCTAGACCCGCCTGCAACTCTTCTAAAATCAGCGCGCGTTCATCTTCAGCAATATGTTGATGCACCAGTTCTTCATAGGTGCGCATAAACTCAACCGCATCTAAGTTCACATACCTAAGTACGTCAGCGACTGTGTCACCCGCCAGAACCGATTCAATATTGGCTTTACCGCCATCTTCAACCCACACGACTGCTGAGTTAGTGTCACCAAAGAGATTATGCATATCGCCTAAAATCTCTTGATAAGCGCCCACCATAAAGAAGCCTAATAAGTATGGGCTATCTGCCTTCCACTTAGGCACAGGTAAGGTAGATTCGATACCTTGACCATCGACATACTGATCAACAATACCATCTGAGTCACAAGTAATATCGAGCATCACAGCGCGGCGCTCAGGATATTTATCGAGTCCTGACAATGGCAGCACAGGGAAAACTTGATCTATGCCCCAAGCATCCGGTAATGATTGGAATAATGAGAAATTAACAAAAAACTTATCCGCTAATCTTTCATTTAATTCATCAATAATTGGCCGATGGAAACGGTTTTTAGTGCTCAGTAATTGCTGCAACTCATAACTTACGCGTAAGTTCATTTGCTCAGCCCAAGCTCGCTCGGCCAGTGATAGTTGCCCCATGGCAAATAACGACTGAGCTTCAGCTAAGTCATGTTGGCTGTCATGATGAATTTCAATCAAGGCACGCGAATCGGCGCGAGCGCTGATTTCATTCCATGATTGCCACATGTTGTGCAATAGCTGCGGCGCTTCATCGCTTGGCGCTATTACTCGCTCAGGCGTGTAGGCTTCAGTGCCAATCACATCTGAGATTAATACCGCATGATGAGCCGTTAAATGGCGACCAGATTCAGAAATGATCCGCGGCATTGGCTGATCATATTCGGTACACATATCAAATAACACATTGACTATGTTGTTAGCGTATTCGGCTAAGCCATAGTTCATTGAGTTATTAGACTGGCTACGAGTACCATCATAGTCCACAGCTAAACCACCGCCGACATCGAAACAATCAATCTCAGCACCTAACTTACGCAGCTCGCAGTAAAAACGTGCCGCTTCACTCACCCCTTGGCGAATATCACGAATGTTAGACATCTGCGATCCCAAGTGGAAATGCAGCAATTGCAAACAATCGAGCATATTGGCTTGCTTGAGCTCGTCAATCACTGACAAAATTTGCGCCGCTGATAAACCAAATTTTGATTTTTCACCGCCACTGGCCTGCCACTTGCCCTTGCCTTGGAATGCCAAACGCGCACGTAAACCTAAGCGCGGTGTCACGCCCAATTTGGCAGCTTCAGCCATCACCATGGTCAGTTCTGACATTTTCTCCAGAACGATATAAACCTTATGGCCTAATTTCTCGCCAATCAAAGCTAAACGGATGTATTCACTATCTTTATAACCGTTACAAACAATGACTGAGCTCGCTTTTTGCGCCATAGCTAATACTGCCATTAGCTCAGGCTTACTACCCGCCTCTAAGCCTAATTGCGGTACCGCATTGGTTTTCTGGCTGGCCAGAATTTCTTCAACAACCGTTTGCTGCTGGTTAACTTTAATCGGATAAACCAGCAAATAATCATTTTGATAACTGTACTTGGCGATGGCTTGGTTAAAAGCCTGACACAAGCTATGCACTCTGTGGTGCAATATTTGTGGAAAACGCACTAGTACGGGTAACGACACCCCAGCTTTAACCATATCGCGAGCAAGCTTGTTCAAACCAATACTGTTAAGGGGTTGGGCCGGATCTGGAGAAACGGTCACTTCACCGTCATCATCAATCCCATAAAAACCTTGGCTCCAATATGCAACGTTATACCCAGCACGAGCATCTTCAATCGACCATTCTTTCATTCAATGTGCCTGTCTTCTCTCATAATGAGAGTGGATGGAGGTAATATCACCTCATGTTTAACAAAGCCTACAGCAGCCTTGGCTGTAGCGCGCAACAACAATACACAGATGCCCGCAGGCAATTTACAGCTTAAATTAGCATCTTTGTTTATCAACTCGGTGAACCCGAGCCATTAACTGGTTTGTTGTGTGATCTCTGAGCGACAAACTCACGTAAATAATACCGCGCTAACGCTTAACGATTGGCTCAGTTAGCCAATGATATGAAGGGATAAAGCGGATTACCTAGGTTCACTAAACGGCGCAATTAAACATGCGTACTATTGATAATGCAAGTAAAAATAACAATAAATGTGCATTTTTTGTAACTCAGCTGGCATGATTAATACCTGAAGAAATCCGCTGAGTTTACAATTGCTTTATCTACAGGCCAGTTATTGGCTGCTAAGGCTAATTGATCTTCGCTTGCCACTACGAATTACACTATAATCTGCCGATATTTCGTTAACTGAATTTGAGGTTTCATGATTCAACTCGGTAAGACCAGCACGCTGGAAGTCGTTAAACAAGTCTCATTTGGCTATTACCTCAATGCATTAGAATTAGGTCAGGTATTATTACCAAACAAATTGGCACCCAAGAGTTGTCAAATTGGTGATCAAGTTGAGGTATTTCTTCACTTAGATTCTGAAGACCAGATCTTAGCCACCACCCGCATGCCTAAGGCACAAGTTGGCCAGTTTGCTAGTCTCAAAGTCGTATCGACTAGTCGTTTTGGTGCTTTTTTGGATTGGGGATTAGATAAAGATTTATTGCTTCCCTTTGCCGAGCAAGAAAAGCCATTAGAAGTCGGTAACTACGTCTTAGTTTATATTCATATTAACCATGCTGACGATCGTATTGTGGCTTCTGCCAAACTCAATAAGTTTGTCGACAAAACCCCTGCCTTTTATAAGGAAGGCGAGCAAGTGGATTTGTTAATTGCAGGCCGCACTGACCTAGGTTACAAAGCCATCATCAATGGCGCTCATTGGGGCGTATTGTACAAAGATGAAGTATTCCAAATCCTAAAGCCTGGTTATAAGACCAAAGGCTACATCAAGCGCATGCGCTCTGATGACAAAATTGATTTGCAACTGACTCGAGGCACTAAAGTTGAATTAGATAGCCAAAGCCTGTCAATCATGATCAAACTGCAGCAAGCCGGTGGTTTCTTACCTTTGACTGACAAGACAGATGCTGAAGTGATTTATCAGACGTTAGCCATGAGTAAAAAAGCCTTCAAAAAATGTATTGGCGGCCTGTACAAGCAACAACAAATTGATATCCAAACCACGGGTATTCGCTTAATCGAAGACTAAGCTCTACGCTCAGTTTTCGCGCCCAAGCTAGGCGCTGTGTGTAAAACCAGCATACAGTGTCTAGCTTGGTCTATTTTTCATAGGCAATAGTCATTCCCTTTGTTATAACAAAGAGACATCGTCTGTGGAGTGTTGCAATGGAACTAACTACCTTAGAAGCACGAGTAATAGGTTGTTTACTCGAAAAAGAAATCACTACCCCCGAACTTTACCCACTATCTCTTAATAGCTTAACTCAAGCCTGTAATCAGAAAACCAGTCGTGAACCCATCATGGCGTTAACTGAGGCACAAGTACAAGATGTGCTCGATGATTTAGCCAAAAAACGCCTTGTTAGCAGCGCCTCAGGCTTTGGTAGTCGCGTTAATAAATACCAACATAGATTTTGTAATACTGAATTTAGTGATTTGCAGTTTTCCAAGGCCCAAGTCGCCATTGTCTGTGTACTCTTGCTGCGCGGCCCACAAACGCCTGGCGAGCTAAGAACTCGCTGCCAACGTCTGTTTGAATTTAATGATACCCAAGCCGTTGAACAAGAATTACAAGCCTTGGCCGATTTTACTCAGCCAATTGTGCTTATGCTGCCCCGCCAAGCTGGTAAACGCGAATCTCGCTTTAGCTGCCTCTTAACCGAATCCGCTGAAGCCAACATCAGCAGTGACGACACTCAAGAATATGAGCCTAGCGCTGATAGGATTACCGCACTAGAACTGCAAGTGCAGCAATTATCAGAGCGCTTATCTCAACTTGAAAAGCTATTTGAATAAACTGGAAACACTATGACCCCCAAGGACCAAGTATCACTAATAGTGAGCAAAGAAGTCACTCGAGCCCTAATGACTCGCCGCGGATTATTAGGTTTAAGCATTTTTGTCGGCATTTGGCTATTGCTGTTCATCTATCCGATTAATCAAGCCAGTCAAATCGTCAGTATGCCGATAGTTATCGACTTACTCAGAAGCTATGGTTTGCATCAGCAAATAAATGCCTTATTAAGCTGGTCAAGCCCGGAACAAATGCTCTACTGGGGCCTGGGACTCTATTTATTTCCGCTGTACACCCTACTTCTGTGTGCTGATATGTTTGCGAGCGATAAGCATAGCGGCACTCTTAAGTTTATCTGTCTACGCACAGGAAGATTTCGACTATTTTACGGCCGCTTTATCGGCCAAATGTTGATTCAACTCGCGTTAGTACTTGCCGCCGCAGTGCTCGCCTATATCATGGCTATCATTGCTGATAAACAAGCGAGTGTTAGTGCCTTAGCGTCAAGCACAGTATTTATTACAGTAAGCTTACTCCCCTACACCGCCTTACTGGCATTATTGTCCTTATATGCCAAGAGTGCGCGCCATGCCAGCATGCTAGCTGCCGCGGTATTATTAGTGACTAGCGTATTGAGTTTAATCATCAATGCCAGCATTCCTGAGCTTAACTTTCTCAATCTGATTATGATTGGCTCGCAAACCACTGACATGTTACTCGCAACCGGCGCTTCGGCTTTTGCCTATATCCCCTTACCTATTGCCCAAACGATAGTACTACTGGTGATTGGTCACTTTTATCTAAAACGGATGTCTCTATGACCATAATTCAGATTACTGAGCTCGCTAAGAGTTACCAACAACCAGTACTGCGCGGCATTAATATTAAGATTAATAAAGGCGAGCCAATTGCCTTAGTGGGCGCCAATGGCGCGGGCAAAACCACCTTATTTAGCTGCATTGCCGGTTTCATTCCTTTTGATTCAGGTGTGATCTCTGTATTAGGGGAGCAACCAGGCTCCCCCAACTTAGTGAACCGCATTGGCGTGTTGCCCCAAGATGCTAGATTAAACCCAGATGAAACCATTGAAGCTCAATTAAGTTTTTTTGCACAACTGCAAGGGCTGAGCAAAGCCCAAGCATTAGCCGAAAGTCAAAGAGTGTTAGGGTTAGTTGATTTACAAGCCCATGGCGCGGCAAAACCAGTACAACTCAGCCACGGCATGGCCAAGCGCGTGGCGATTGCTCAAGCATTAATAGGTGCGCCCGAGCTAGTGTTACTGGATGAGCCAACAGCAGGGTTAGATCCACTCAATGCCCGTGAATTAAGACAACTGATTAAATCATTAAGTAGTCATACTACTTTTATCATTAGTTCTCACAATTTAGATGAGCTTGAAAGCTTATGCCGCGAGGTGTATTACCTCGAAAATGGGCAGATCAGTCGTCATTTAGATTTACACGACCAACAGCAATCTTGTTTAAGCCTTGAATTACTGCGTGAAACCCCTCTGGCTAAACAAGCGTTAGAGCAATTGGAAACCGTCACTCAGGTGTCTAGCACTCAAGATCGGGTATTTATCATAAATTATCACGACAATTCGGGCATGGCATTAGAGCAAGCGATTTTCAGGCTGCTAGCGCAGCAAGACTGGCCATACAAACTATTGATGCAAGGTAAAACTCTAGAAGAATCACTCTTCGGTTAGAGCAATTAAACTACATAAAAGCATACATCTATGTGATGTTTGTATGAGCACAGACATCACATTTACACTCACCCTGCCCGATTCCATCATGTCACTGAGCTGAACACAAGCACCTCTATATAGCCAATTGCAGCGAACCATAAAGAGTTTGATAAAAAAATAGAGTAATCACACCGAAATACCATCGACTAATGCTAAAAATGCAGCAACAAGTCAGCCTAGGTGCATTAAGATAAAACATGAGAAATATTAAATATTAAATGTTAAATTTGCGGTTTGCGGTTTGCGGTTTGCGGTTTGCGGTTTGCGGTTTGCGGTTTGCGGTTTGCGGTTTGCGGTTTGCGGTTTGCGGTTTGCGGTTTGCGGTTTAAAGCTTAACTAAGAACCTTGTTTAAACCTAAATTTCTGACATAAAAAAGCCATGGTAATTACCACGGCTTTTAATTGACTCTCGATAAGAGCCTTAAGCGGAATTAACCAATGATGGTTACGTTCTCAGCTTGAGGACCTTTCTGGCCTTGAGTTACAGTGAACTGCACTTTCTGACCTTCGTCTAAAGTTTTGAAACCATCTGAGTTGATAGCACGGAAGTGAACGAACACATCTGGGCCAGACTCTTGCTCGATGAATCCGAAACCTTTGTCAGAGTTGAACCACTTAACTACACCAGTTACTTGAGACATAATAGTCATCCTGTACATAAATAATAAAAAGCCTAACGGCGGTAGAGCTGAAAATGCCAGTTTTACTTATGTGAACAGGACAAGTTTGGTCGCATTGTATACATAAATATAAGCCTAACGTTCTAGCTTGAATGACTATAACCCATTACAAACAGAAGTCAATAAAATAAGTGGTTTTAGGCAGGTGAAATTATTGCAATTGATCAACATTATCCAAAAACCACCACTAACTGGCTAAATTATAGCTTACACTTCAAGTGGTTACTCTTTGTTTGTCACAACAATAAAATTACAATTTAGCCTGTCAATTCAGGTTAATCGCGCTGATATAACACTAATTGGAAATCCAATTCGCAGCAGAATCCTGATTGCTGTAACGTCGCTTTTTGCTCATCAGAGAGCTTCCAAGCGTACGGGGTCATTTGTAAAAAGTGTTTAATCATTAGCGGATCTTGTAACCTCAATTCAGAGCAAACTCGCTCCTGCATCACAAGGCTAAATCCTTCCAATTCAGGCACTGTATCTTGATGTAATCTCGGAGTCTCATAAATCATCTTTTTGATGGCAAAATGATGAGTTTCACCGGGCGATACAGTTAATAACAAGCCCCCCGACTTTAACACCCGTTGCAACTCTGATAGTTCTGATGGCGCATAAATCCGTAGCATAGCATCCATAGAGTCCGTGCCATAAGGCATGTAATAACTACTAGCGACCGCAAAACTAAGCTCAGAGTAGCGTTTAGCAGCGTAGCGTAATGCGCTGCGCGAAATATCTAAGCCATCAATGTTAATGTTAAAGCCTGACTTTTGTAGGCACTTAGCGAGACGACCAGTGTAGTAACCCTCACCGCAGCCAATATCCAGCAAGTTCTTGGCATCGGCAGGTAAATGCTCAATCAGCACCTGGTTTACCCTATCGCTTAAACATTGATAAAAACCAGCATTGAGAAACTCACGTCGGGCAAACATCATTTCCTTGTTATCACCAGGGTCTTTAGATTTTTTCTTATTAACAGGTAATAAATTGACGTAGCCTTCTTTGGCGACATCAAAACTATGGCCGCTGGCGCATAGCCATGAATTAGCGACGCCCTGCTGACTTGGCAGAGTTAATTCTTGCTTACATATGGGACAACGATAACTCATTACACACCTTATCCAACGGGAAATAATCTTAACGCGAGTGAGACTAATTACAGTCGCTGTTATCCGCATTAGTGCAGACTTAACGCTAATAACAGCTAAATTGGGTTTAAGTGTACTGTCATGATGATTGTTTTGCATCTTTGCCAAGCTAAGCGAGCGATTTTTGACTGTTTTGAGTGTTTTTAAACCGACAATGAGGGCGAATTTAGTGATGCTATGCCTCAGAGGCCTTGATGGTGGTAAGATAAGCCTCATAACTTTCTACAGGTATCACTCTCATGGCATCTATGCCCCAGCCCACATTTTTTTGGCACGATTATGAAACGTTTGGCGCTGTGCCGGCTAAAGATAGACCAGCGCAATTTGCTGGAATACGCACTGACCATGAGTTTAATATCATAGGCGAGCCAGTCACCTTTTATTGCACACTTGCCACCGACTATTTACCACAACCAGAAGCGATTCTTATCACAGGTATTACGCCGCAATTAGCCAATTTAAAGGGCATGCCTGAAACTGAATTTATGGGGCGAATTCAAGCTGAATTTAGTCAAGCCAATACCTGTGTGGTTGGTTATAATTCGCTGCGCTTTGATGATGAAGTGACCCGCTATGGTTTCTATCGCAATTTTATTGATCCTTATGCCAGAGAATGGCAACAAGGTAATTCACGCTGGGACATTATAGATTTAGTAAGAGCCTGTTATGCATTACGTCCAGAAGGGATTAACTTTCCATTAAAAGCCGATGGCAGCCCAAGCTTTAAATTAGAAGACTTAAGCGCCGCCAATGGCTTAAACCATGAAAAAGCTCATGATGCCCTTTCAGATGTCTATGCCACTATCGGTTTAGCAAAATTAATCAAACAATTACAACCTAAGTTATTTGATTATTATTTTTCAATGCGTCGTAAGCAGCAAGTGGCCACTATGGTTGATGTCCTTAATATGCAGCCTTTAGTGCATATCAGTAGCAAAATTCCAGCCAGTCAAGGCTGCCTGACATTAATTGCGCCTGTGGCTTACCACCCTGATAATAAAAATTCGGTGATTTGTGTCAATCTCGCTATGGATATTGCGCCTTTACTTGAGTTAGATGTCGAGCAACTGCGTGAGCGTTTATATACCCCCAGAGCCGACCTTGCTGATGACGAATTACCTGTGGGCTTAAAACAAATTCATTTAAATAAAAGTCCATTTATCGCCCCAGCCAAAACCCTGACCGATGATAATGCTGCGCGGTTGGGTTTTGATAAAGAATTTGCGCGTGCTCAATATAAGCAATTACGCCAACATAGCGAGCTTAGAGAAAAACTAGCCGCGGTATTTGACACCACCTATGAAAAACAAATCTCTGATCCAGATCTAATGCTCTATAGCGGCGGGTTCTTTAGCCATGCCGATAAAGCTAAGATGGAAATCATTCGCCATACCGCGCCGGATCAATTAGCGGGTTTATCACTCCAGTTTGACGATCCTAGATTACCTGAGATGCTATTTAGATATCGCGCGCGTAATTATCCCACCACGCTCACATATGATGAGAGCTTAAAATGGCGCGAGTTTTGTCAACAACGAATGTCTGATCCTGACTATGTGCTTAGAATAGAAAATCTGCTGGAAGAGACACAATCTAATCCAGACAAGCAGAAATTATTAGAAGCGCTGGTAAAATATTTGCAGTCCTTATAAGGAATATTACTCATGCCAACACCGTTCGTATCAGTATTAAATGCCATGCCAACGCAGTTAGCTGACGCATTAGCGCCCTTTTTAACCGAACGATTTGATGGTGCCTTGTCAGGTGCTCAATTGTCACATATCGCTGATAAAAGTCAGTTGTCATTGCAGCAAGTCTATTTAGCGCTGTTGCCTATTGCAGCTAAGTTAGCCAACCCGCCCATCAGTCACTTTCATGTGGGTGCGCTAGTCATTGGCGGTAGTGGCAATTTATATATGGGCGCGAACTTAGAGCTGCCTAATCAAGCGCTTAATCATTCAGTGCATGCCGAGCAAAGTGCCATTAGTCACGCCTGGATTAAGGGCGAGACTGAAATTAAGGATATTATTGTTAATGCCAGTCCTTGCGGTCATTGCCGTCAATTTATCAATGAGCTGCACTTAGGAAAAAACATTAACATTCACTTGCCTGAGCAAGACACGGCGCCGCTTAGTTATTACTTGCCTTATGCCTTTGGTCCAAGTGATTTAGGGGTGACAACGCCGCTATTACACAAACATAGTGTGGCCTTAACTTATGCGAGCGATGATAAGTTAGTACAAACAGCATTAGAGCAAGCAAGTATAAGTTACGCGCCCTATTCAGCTTGTCATGCCGCCGTGGTATTAGAGATGAAAAGTGGCGAATATGTGATTGGACGTTACGCCGAAAACGCGGCATTCAATCCAAGTTTACTGCCGATGCAAATGGCGTTATCACACATCAATCTGCGCCGCTTAGATTATCAAGATATTCAGCGAGCGGTATTGGTTGAATCAAGTGCAGGGCAAATATCATTAGCCGACATGAGTCAAAGCAGCTTAGCCTCAGTATCTAACGTTAAACTTGAGTGCCTTATAGCCAGTGCATAGACGCTAACGTCTTAAGCCTATTAGCAGCACCTTTTAACTAACGTGCCAGTCATACAATTGACTGGCATGTTTGTTTTAGCACGAATGATTACGAGTTAAACGATAAAAACGTATCTAAAAATGATCTAGTTCTTTTCTAATCTGGCCAACAGGCTTGAGGTATCCCAGCGATTACCGCCCATCGCTTGCACGTCGGCATAAAACTGATCCACTAAAGCCGTTAACGCAAGGGTTGAGCCATTGCGTCTAGATTCATCTAAAGCAATCCCTAAATCTTTACGCATCCAGTCAATGGCAAATCCAAAATCAAACTCGCCTTGCCACATCGTTTGATAACGGTTTTCCATTTGCCAACTTTGTGCCGCGCCATGTCGAATAACATCAACAACGGCTTCACCATCGAGACCCGCTTTGCGAGCAAAGTGTAAACCTTCAGCCAAGCCTTGAACCACGCCAGCGATACAGATTTGGTTAACCATTTTAGTGAGTTGTCCCGCGCCAACCTCCCCCATACGGCGACTGCAACGCGCATAAGCACTGATAACAGCGGTAACTTTATCGATAGTTTCCGCATTGCCGCCCATCATGACAGTCAGCGTACCATTGACGGCGCCAGCTTGGCCGCCTGAGACTGGAGCGTCAATAAAATCCACTTGTCGACACTTAAGAATTCGAGAGAGCTCGCGGGCAACATCCGCCGATGTGGTGGTATGATCAACTAAAATAGTTCCAGGACTCACACCTTCGGTAATACCTTGCTCACCTAACACCACTTGGCGTAAGTCATCATCATTACCCACGCAGATAAAAACAATGTCACATCCTGCTGCCGCTTCTGCAGCGGTGGCGCGCCACTTGCCGTCATATTCTGCAGCCCAAGCTCGAGCCTTAGCTTGAGTGCGGTTATAAACCTGTACTTGATGGCCCGCTTTGGCTAAATGTCCCGCCATGGGATAGCCCATAACGCCCAATCCAATAAAGGCAACGTTCGCCATAACCTCAGTCTCCTGTTTGTTTTTTGCAAGTTTAACAAACAGCGAACAATTGAACAGCATAAAAAAGGCCGTTGCCGGCCTTTAATTACAGATGGAGGTGAGCTTCCATTTCAGCGCCTATTTTTTTGCGCATTTCCATGAGACGGATAGCTGAGCTATGTAGCTCAATATCGGCAGGGGTTGCAGGGACCCATTCAGGCACAGCGGTTGGCTGACCGTCATCATCCACGGCCACCATAATGACAATACAATGAGTGGTTAATACAAATTCACGGGTTTTAGGATCGCACGCCTGCACATCTATGCCGATATGCATAGAAGTCCGGCCGGTATAAATCACTTTGGCCGTGACTTCGACCAAGCTACCCACTTTAACTGGTTTAACAAAGCGAATGCCGCCAGCATATACAGTAATGCAATATTGACCACTCCAGCCTGCTGCACAAGCATAGGCAGCTAAGTCAATCCATTTCATGACAGCGCCACCGTGAACTTTGCCACCAAAGTTCACATCTGTGGGCTCAGCCAAAAATCTTAAGGTAATCGCACGTTGTCGTTCCATAGCTTACTCAAATCATTACTTTTACTTAATTGTAAGCCAAATTGCTGAGATTACCCATAAAGTATTGAAATCAAATTAGATAATCACCTGAGTTAACTAAGATGACTTAGGGCTCATTACAATGAAGAAAGTACTAAGTACTATCATGGGTAAAGCTAATCTAAACAACCAAATTTGAGCTTGTTGTGATATGAGTTTTTTAAGCGGACTGAACGAATACACGGCAAGGCCAATAGCAAAGACAGCGAGTAACTCCATTCCGGCAAAAAAGCCTTCGCCATCGGATGAGTAAATACCACTAACCAGCAAGGCAAACCACATCACTGTATAGCTAATCACGGCTAAAGTCAGGGTTACTGAGCCTAACGACAGTTGTGGGAATCGCTGCGCAGTTTCACCACGGGCAAAGTCGGTTAGATTGGCGGTTAACGCCCCAAGAGATAGCGCGCAAGGGATCACGATTAGATTTATCATTGACTGGAATTCCGCGTAAAAACAGTATTATTGTCTTAAAGCGGCCGAGTTGACAGCCAATGAGCAAGAGTTAATCTGTGGTTTAGCTCTGGTTTAGCAAAGGCATAAAAAAAGCGCCCGTAGGCGCTTTCTTCGCTAAAACAGGTTATACCTTTTTCAGCAGCAATGAACCATTAGTGCCACCAAAGCCAAATGAATTACATAAAGCGTAATCAAATGAAGCTTGACGGGCATGATGAGCTACGAAGTCTAAATCACAACCTTCATCAGGGTTATCTAAGTTAATGGTCGGTGGTACGGCTTGATCTTTTAAGGCTAATACTGAAAAGATGGTTTCAACTGCGCCAGCAGCACCTAGCAGGTGGCCAGTCATTGACTTAGTTGAGCTCACCATCACTTTATAAGCATGATCGCCAAACACAGATTTAACCGCAGCAGCCTCAGCCTTATCGCCCGCAGGCGTTGAGGTACCATGAGCATTGATATAGCCCACTTGCTCAATACTGATACCACTGTCTTTAATCGCATTAACCATAGCTAATGCTGCGCCGCGACCATCACTTGGTGGTGATGTCATATGGAAAGCATCGCCACTCATGCCAAAACCAACTAACTCAGCATAAATCGTGGCACCACGTGCTTTAGCACGCTCATACTCTTCCAATACCATAACGCCAGCGCCATCACCGATAACAAAACCATCACGGTCTTTATCCCAAGGGCGACTTGCTTGCTCTGGTGACTCATTGCGAGTTGATAACGCTTTCGCTGCGCCGAAACCACCTACGCCTAATGGGCTAGTGACATCTTCAGCACCACCGGCCAGCATCACATCAGCATCACCATAAGCAATAGTACGCGCCGCAAAACCAATATTATGCACACCTGTGGTACAAGCTGTAGTAACCGCGAAATTCGGGCCTTGCATGCCGTACATAATAGACAGGTGACCGGCAACCATATTAATAATGGTGCTCGGAATAAAAAATGGAGAAATCTTACGCGGGCCACCGTTAACAAGTGCGCTGTGGTTCTGTTCAATCAACCACATACCACCCATGCCGGCACCAATGGCCGTACCTACGCGCTGCGGATTTTCGCTATTCATGTTTAAGCCAGAATCTTTAATGGCTTGAACACCCGCGGCAATCCCGTACTGAATGAATAAATCCATTTTGCGAGCATCTTTCTTTGAAAGGTACTGTTCACAATCAAAATCTTTCACTGAACCACTAAAACGAGTCGTAAACTCGCTAGCATCAAATTTGGTTATCGGGGCAATACCACTCTTACCATCCAGCAATGCTTTCCAAGTGCTGTCAACAGTATTGCCGACAGGGGTCACCAGACCCAGGCCAGTTACCACTACACGACGTTTTGACACGCTAATTACCTTTATCTTGTTGGTGTGACAAGGTCACCGCCAGCTTAAACAAACTCAATAAATCTATTCTATCAGCCGCTATCAAACTTGATACCGCTGAAACAAAAACAGGCGGCAATTGCCGCCTGTTTTCAGGAATTCAGTATTACTGATTCTTTGAAACGTAATCGATCGCTGACTGAACAGTAGTGATCTTTTCAGCTTCTTCATCAGGGATCTCAGTATCGAACTCTTCTTCCAGAGCCATAACCAACTCAACAGTGTCCAGAGAATCGGCACCTAAGTCGTCTACGAAAGATGCCGCTGGTTTAACGTCTTCTTCTTTAACGCCCAGTTGCTCAATGATGATTTTCTTTACACGTTCTTCGATGTTGCTCATTAGTTTTCTTTCCTATTCAAATTACGCACTTGCGTAAGATTGCGAGTAGTTTATTAGATCTGAGAAACAATGCAAGTCTAGTTTTTGTGGTCTAACCACGTAATAAGGCTCAAATTGTAGATAAATAGCTACTCAAATTGCGACAAAATCTCAGTTTTTCAACGTTACACCATATACATGCCGCCATTGACATGCAAGGTTTCACCTGTGATGTAAGCCGCAGAATCAGAAGCTAAAAACACGACTGCATTGGCGATTTCTTGTGCCTGACCCAATCGTGCCATCGGCACTTGCGACATAATTGCCTGTTGTTGTTCAAGCGTCAACTCATCGGTCATATCTGTTTGGATAAAACCAGGGGCAATTGCATTGACTGTGATATTACGAGAAGCGACTTCTCGTGCTAACGACTTAGTAAATCCAATTAATCCCGCCTTAGCGGCAGCATAGTTGACTTGCCCTGCATTGCCCATGGTACCAACCACAGAGCCAATGTTAATGATGCGGCCATGACGTTTTTTCATCATAGGGCGCATAAGCGGCTTAGATAAACGGAATAATGAAGTCAAGTTGGTGTCTATGATGTCTTCCCATTCATCTTCTTTCATTCGCATGAAAAGGTTATCACGAGTGATACCGGCATTGTTCACTAAAATATCAACATCGCCAAAATGCGCTTTAATATCAGCATACACTTGCTCAACAGAAGCGCTGTCGGTGACATTAAGCACTAAACCTAAGCCTTGCTCACCTAAATAGTCGCTAATGGCAGCCGCGCCCTTTTCACTGGTCGCAGTACCGACCACTTGGGCTCCGGCAGCCAATAAAGTTTGTGCAATCGCTTTACCAATGCCACGGCTAGCGCCTGTGACTAATGCTACTTTACCGCTTAAATCCAATGCAATACTCATGCAACATTCCTTATAAAATCAACTCATTGACTGAAGCTATGTCGTTAATGTCTGCAGCTTTTAAGCTGCGATCGATTCGCTTAGCTAGACCGGTTAATACCTTGCCAGGTCCACACTCAAATAACTGTTCAACGCCTTGAGATGCCATTAATTCAACGGTTTCAGTCCAGCGCACTGGGCAATACAATTGACGCACTAAGGCATCTTTAATAGCAGCGCTATCTTGCTCAATGGCAACATCAACGTTGTTAATTACCGCAAGGGTAGGCGCAGAAAATTGAATATCTTCCAAAGTCATAGCGAGTTGCTCAGCCGCGCCTTTCATTAAAGCGCAGTGAGATGGCACGCTGACAGGCAAAGCCACGGTCATTTTGGCGCCAGCAGCTTTACAAGCAACAGCAGCGCGATCAACGGCAGCCTTTTCACCCGCGATAACAACTTGGCCAGGGCTATTGTAGTTAACTGGGCTAACCACTTCGCCGTCAGCAGCCTCATTACAGGCATTAGCTATGCTGTCATTATCTAAACCGATAATGGCATACATGGCGCCAGTACCCGCTGGTACGGCTTGCTGCATAAATTGGCCGCGCAGTTCCACTAACTTAACCGCATCAGTAAATGCCATTACGCCAGCACACACTAAAGCAGAATATTCACCTAATGAATGACCTGCTAACAGGCTAGGCATAGGTTTGCCACTGGCCACATACACGCGCCAAATAGCAACACTGGCAGTTAATAATGCCGGCTGGGTTTTATCTGTTTGGTTTAATGCTTCTGCCGGTCCGTCTTGGACTAATTGCCATAAATCGTAACCTAAGACAGAGCTAGCTTCAGCAAATGTTTGTTCAACAATAGGGTGCTGACTTGCTAGTTCAGCTAACATGCCAACGCTTTGTGAGCCTTGACCTGGGAAAACGAAAGCAAAATTTTCCATTATTATTTTTCCTAATTGATGATAAGTTGCATAAGAGATGCAAGTTAGAAACGAACGAGCGCACTGCCCCAAGCAAATCCGGCACCAAAGGCTTCAAGTAGCAGTAATTGACCACGTTGAATGCGACCATCGCGCACCGCTTCATCCAGTGCAATCGGCACAGATGCCGCCGAAGTATTACCATGCTTACCTAAGGTCACTACAACCTTATCCATGCTCATACTTAGCTTTTTAGCTGTGGCCGAAATAATGCGAAAGTTAGCTTGATGTGGTACTAACCAATCAATCTCGCTTTTATCAATATTGTTAATACGTAAAGTCTCGGTCACTACATGCGATAATTGGGTAACAGCAACCTTAAATACATCATTACCTTTCATAGTAATGAAGTTATTAACGTCATCAGTATCTAAGCCGCGAGATGGCATTGGGCACTTAAGTAAGTCGCCATAACGGCCATCAGCATAGATATGGGTATTGATGATGCCAGGCTCAGTGCTCGCGCCCACCACTGCAGCGCCAGCGCCATCACCAAATAAAATCACAGTGCTGCGATCTTCTGGCTGACAAAAACGTGATAACACGTCGGCGCCTATCACTAATACTTTTTTAGCCGCGCCAGTTTTAACAAACTGATCAGCAATAGATAAGGCGTACACGAAACCAGAGCAAGCGGCGGCAATGTCAAATGCAGGAATAGTACGCACGCCAAGTAAGGCTTGCACTTCACAAGCCGCAGCAGGGAAAGCATTATCAGCACTGGTGGTACCAACAATGATCATATCCAGTTCGCTAGCAGCAATGCCGGCCATTTCTAAGGCTTTTAAGCCGGCTTCATAGCCCATAGTGGCAACTGATTCATCAGCGGCGGCAATACGACGCTCGGAAATACCTGTGCGGTCAACAATCCATTGATCGTTGGTATCAACCATCTTTTCCAGATCCTGATTACTACGGACCTGCGCCGGGAGATAGCTACCGGTACCAAGAATTTTTGTATACATAAGGAGAAATCAGCTGTTTATGTCTAAAAGGATCGACTCTAAACGATCGTGGATCATTTCAGGGAGTCGACGTTGAGCCTCGGTCATTGCAAGATTAATTGCATGCAAAAAGGCCGCTTGATCGGCATTACCATGACTTTTGACTACAATACCGCGCAATCCTAACAGACTGGCGCCGTTATAGTGGTCGGGGTTCATCTGATTTAGCACCTTTTGGATGCGAGGCGCTATCAGTTTGGCCAAAAATCGAACGACAATCCCTTCTGTCAGTCCTTTCCTAAGTTGGTGCACTAAAAGTTTGGCAATTCCTTCTGATGTTTTGAGGGCAATATTCCCCACAAAACCATCACAGACAATGACATCAACACATCCCGTATAAATATCATCGCCTTCAATAAATCCGCTGTAATTGATTTGAGGCGTAAATTGCAGCAATTGTGCTGCTTGCTGCACTTGATCATTGCCTTTGATTTCTTCAATTCCGACATTGAGCAAAGCCACATTTGGCCGAGTTTGTTTTTCAACTAACTCATACAGCACTGAGCCCATCACAGCAAATTGAAATAGGGTTTCTGAGTCGCAACTAATATTGGCGCCTAAATCTAATAAATAGACCGGCTTGCCGCTGGCCGACGGTAAACTCGTCACTAATGCCGGCCTATCTATGCCTGGTAGCATTTTTAATAAGACTTTGGCCATCGCCATTAATGCGCCAGTATTGCCCGCGCTTAAACACGCATCTGCATGGCCGTTTTTAACTTGCTCTAACGCCAGTCGCATGGAAGATTGTTTATTTTTGCGAAGTGCATGTGCGGGTCTTTCATTCATAGTCACAACATCTGAGGTATGAATGATCTTGATACGTGCGCGAGTATGCGCAGTGCAAGAGTAAAGCAAAGGGGATATTTGTAGCTCGTCACCGACTAACACTAAAGATAAGTGAGGGTGAGATGCCAGCGCCTGCAAGGCTGCAGGCACTGTGACTGGGGGGCCATAATCGCCCCCCATCACATCTAACGCAAGCGTCAGATTTTTCATCAGCTAAGCAACAATTACTTGTTGATTACCTTTTTACCACGGTAAAAACCATCAGCAGTTACGTTGTGACGTAAGTGCAGTTCACCGCTGGTAGCGTCTACAGACAACTGAGCTGTGCTCAGAGCGTCATGTGAACGGCGCATACCGCGCTTTGAACGAGATTTTTTATTCTGTTGTACAGCCATTGGCCCTGTCTCCTAGATTACTTGCTCTTCAGTTTTTCTAACACTGCAAACGGATTTGGACGCTCCTGTTGAGCGGATTCAATCTCGCCTACAACGATATCCTTGCTACCCAAACTACAATCAGCTTGTTCATGTAGTGGGATAATTGGGATAGCGATTATCAATTCATCTTCGATCAATTGATGCAGACGTACTTCGCCAATTTCATTGCACTCAATAGGGTCATACGCATCCGGGAGCTCATCGATTTCTGCTTCAGTCCGACAAGGACTAAAACAAAAGTCGACCGTAACCTCAGTGGTCATTAGTGTCATGCAGCGTTGACATTGCAGAGTGAGCTCCGTCACAGCCTTCCCTTTCAGGTAGACTATCCCCTGTAAATCTAAACCACATTCCAAAGACACTTTCACTTCGGAACAGTCGCCGGCACATAATTCACTCAATCGCTTCAGTTGCGAGCCAGGAATGTAGCCATGATAACTCAGACCACTGGTGGCTGCTCGTGTTGGATCAATTGAAACCGGTATCTTTACTGTTTGCATAAGGCGCGCATATTATAGTTTGGCGGTGCTGGAGTCAAAAGAAATTTATCAATATGAGAGACATGCTCCCATCAAGACATACCAACACCCACCAAGAAATTGACGGACGCGAAATTCTACCCAAGGGTTGGGCTTGGCACAAGCACTGAACTCATAAAAAGCCCATGAATATCGTAATGGTTACACTCTATGCTCAAAAGTATATCAGCTATTGCACTGTCAACACCTTAAATGGACAATGTTGTCACTTTATCAGTCACTGACTTCTTGTATGACCCAACCTTTAATTCTGGCATCCACTTCAACATATCGACGCCAATGCCTCGAAAAACTCGCCATCGACTTTGATTGTCGCGTGCCTAGTACCGATGAAACACCAAATGCGGGTGAGTCAGCACAGCAATTAGTGCAACGCTTAGCTATCGAAAAAGCCAAGGCCTGCATTAATGTAGATAAAGCAGAATTTATCATAGGCTCAGATCAGGTTGCAGTGATCAATGGCACCATCATAGGTAAACCTATGACAGTCGAAAATGCCAAAGCCCAATTAGCCTTAGCCAGCGGGCAAGCGATCACTTTTTATACCGGCTTAGCTTTGCTCGATAGCGCTAATAATTCTTATCAAGTGATTTGCGAACCTTTTACCGTTAAATTTCGCCACTTAACGCCGACGCAAATTGCTAATTACATCCATAAAGAGCAGCCTTTATATTGTGCTGGCAGTTTTAAGTGTGAAGGCTTAGGTATTAGCTTGTTTGAATCTATGACGGGCCGAGATCCGAATAGCTTGATTGGATTACCGCTAGTTGCCTTATGTGAGATGCTTGCCAATGTAGGCATAGATGTATTAGGTGATCATCTATTGAAGTAACAGATGTAGATAATGATTGCTAACTAAAGTAATTAGTCATAGCCGACAGTTTCTAACCGCCTCGTACCAGGTCCTTGAATAGGTTATAACGCTATGATGCTATAACTTGGATAATTAAATGCCGCAGCATGGCTGCTGCGGTTACCATCAAACTAACAGTGCCACTTCCAAGCTAGGATAACCTTAGTTAACAATAAACCTTGTTGGCGACTGACTTTTTTGATAGCTAGAAAGGATGCTTACTGACGAAAGTGTGCGGTGAGGGCCTCTATACTATCGACAATAGCCATAGGCTGCTCAAGGGCTAACAAGCATTTATCTTGCGCGCCATAACTCACACCTATGGTCGCAACCTCAGCACTTTTCCCCATTTGCATATCTAGCCGTGAATCGCCAATCATGATAGTTCTTTTGGCATCTATGTTTAATTGCTGCATTATCTCATGCAGCATTTGCGGGTGTGGCTTACTACTGCATTCATCACTGGTGCGACTCGCCTTAAAATAATGACCGAGTCCAGTTTGTTGCAATGCCGTATCAAGTCCAACTTTAGATTTACCCGTTGCTACCGCCAAGGTAAAACCTTGCTCCGTTAATTGCTGCAACAGCGATTCCACCCCAACAAATAAAGGCGTCGGCACAGCATCGACTTCAATGAACTGCTGCCTAAAAATGTCGATTAACAATTGCGATGATAACGGCACTTGCGGAAATAAAGTGGCTAAAGATTCAGCTAACGACAAGCCAATGATCGCGCGGGTTTCAGCTTCTGATGGCGCAGGTAATTGCAGGTGGCAAGCAAGTTTATCTACGCAAGCAATGATCTTACCGATTGAGTCCATCAGAGTGCCATCCCAATCGAACACGATAAGATCAAATTGCTGACGCATAGACTGCCTACTTCCTTTTAAGCTTAGACAACACAGTTTCGAGTAAGGGATCAAGCGGCGCATTCACTACTTGAATTTCTTCAGTCGCTGGATGAATAAATTGTAATTGTGCAGCATGCAAGAATAAGCGATTCAGGCCATGCACACGCATAGAATCATCAAACTTTTGCTCACTGTATTTATCATCACAAGCAATCGGGTGCCCAGTAAACTGGCAATGGACACGAATTTGATGTGTTCGGCCAGTAATAGGGCTGGCTTGCACTAAGGTCGCACCATCATAACGCTGCATAATTTTGAAGCGAGTTTCTGATACTTTACCTTCAGGATTCACTCGAACAATGCGCTCTCCTGATTTTAAGGTCAGCTTGAGTAACGGCGCTTTCACCGCTTTATCAGTGGCTTGCCAATCACCGCGCACTAGTGCCAAGTAATCTTTTTGCATTTTCTTAGTGCGCAGTTGATCATGCATATGCTTAAGCGCACTGCGTTTTTTAGCCACCAAGAGTACGCCTGAAGTGTCTTTATCAAGACGGTGAACGAGTTCTAAAAACTTTTGTTCTGGGTATAAGGCGCGTAATGCTTCAATCACACCATAATCAACGCCACTGCCACCATGAACAGCAATACCTGCAGGCTTGTTAAGCACTAAGATATGAGTATCTTCAAATAGAATACGTTCTGCCAGTTGAGCCACGCGCGTCAGTTTTGGCGAGGGTGCATTTAATGTGCTAGATTCAGAAACCCGCACAGGTGGAATGCGCACGCAATCCCCAATCTGTAGCTTGTATTCGGGCTTAATACGCTTTTTATTAACCCTGACCTCACCTTTACGGATGATCCGATAAATCATGCTTTTAGGTACGCCTTTTAAACGGGTCACCAAAAAGTTATCAATTCTTTGGTCAAGGTTATCTTCATTAATGTCAACCAGCTCAACCTGGTGCTGTACTGTACTATTCGTCATATCTTGTCACTTAATCAAAACGACCCGCATTGTACAACAAGCCGTAAGATATTGCGGCTTTTCGTTGCTGATTTTTTTGATTGTTGCTATATTCTTAAAGTTATTGGCTTTCGTGGCATTTCTTACACGTCAAATCACCAATATCAGGGCAGATAAGCAAGCTAAAATGGCACTTTACTTAGTCGCAAATGAATGATTTGCAAGCCGTAGTTTGAGTAGAAATTCGATAATACGCTTTTTTACGGCTAAACAAGTTAAGAGTTCAATGACATCATTGATGCCAATTAGCGCTTGCTGCAACCGAATTCGACTATACGATAACCAGTCACCAGACTACGCTCTCGAACTCGGCATTAACGGATGAAACAAACATTTATGGAGTTGGTGTATACCGGTTCCTTGTTTTTGAATTACTAAAAAATAAGCCATAAATAGGTGTGACACGCAGCGATGCGTCGAACAGTGATGCACACCCCAACGCCAATTAGCAAGCCGTGAGGCTGAGTCAGAGTAATAGGCCCGTAATGCACCGAACGCGCTGTTTGGTGACGCGAAACAAGAAGAATCACGTCATCATGAAACGTATGTTAATCAATGCAACTCAATCAGAGGAGTTGCGCGTAGCCCTAGTAGATGGGCAACAACTGTATGATCTGGATATTGAAAGCCCAGGCCATGAACAAAAAAAATCCAACATCTATAAGGGTAAAATTACCCGCGTAGAACCCTCACTGGAAGCGGCCTTCGTAGATTACGGAGCAGAACGCCATGGTTTCCTGCCGTTAAAAGAAATTGGCAGAGAATACTTTCCTAAAGGTTACACTTTCCAAGGTCGTCCGAACATTCGAGAAGTTGTTCAGGAAGGTCAAGAAGTTATCGTTCAAATTGATAAAGAAGAACGTGGTAACAAAGGTGCGGCGTTAACGACTTTCATAAGTCTAGCCGGCTCTTATTTAGTACTTATGCCTAACAACCCTCGCGCCGGTGGTATTTCACGTCGGATTGAAGGTGATGAGCGTACTGAACTTAAAGCCGCGATTGCTGATTTAGACGTGCCAAACGGCATGGGCTTAATCGTGCGTACCGCTGGTGTTGGTAAAGATGCTGCTGAATTAAAGTGGGATCTTAATGTACTGCAACACCACTGGGCAGCCATTAGTGAAGCAGCACTGAGCCGCCCTGCCCCATTCTTAATTCATCAAGAAAGTAACGTCATAGTCCGTGCTATTCGTGACTATTTACGTCGCGATGTCGGTGAAATCCTCATCGATCATTCTGCGGTATTTGAAGATGCTAAGATGCACATTGGTTTAGTGCGTCCCGATTTTGTTGAAAAGGTGAAACTTTACAAGTCTGAAGTGCCACTATTTACCCATTATCAAATCGAATCACAAATCGAGTCAGCATTCCAACGCGAAGTACGTCTGCCATCTGGCGGCTCTATCGTTATTGACCCGACTGAAGCATTAACGTCTATCGATATCAACTCTGCCCGTTCAACTAAAGGCGGTGATATTGAAGAAACGGCTCTGAATACCAACCTTGAAGCGGCTGACGAAATTGCTCGTCAATTACGTTTACGCGATTTAGGTGGGTTGGTTGTTATCGACTTTATCGATATGACTCCAGTTCGCCATCAACGTGATGTTGAAAATCGCCTGCGCGACGCCGTTGCTCATGACCGTGCTCGCGTGCAATTAGGTCGTATTTCTCGCTTTGGTTTAATGGAAATGAGCCGTCAACGCTTACGTCCATCACTTGAAGAATCAGCGGCGCATCTATGCCCACGCTGCCATGGTCAAGGCACTATTCGCGGCACTGAATCATTAGCGTTATCTATTTTACGTTTAATGGAAGAAGAAGCTATCAAGGATAACACTTCGCAAATCGAAGCAATTGTTCCTGTTGAAGTGGCAGCTTTCTTATTAAATGAAAAGCGCAAAGCGATTCGGATCACTGAAGAGCGTCATGGCGTTGAAGTGTATGTCATCCCAGATGCACATATGACCACACCTGACTATCGCGTTGTTCGTCACCGTCAAGATGATGAAAGCCAAGAAGTGAGCTACAAGCGCACCGAAAAGCCAGAGTCTGTCTTATATGAGCCAAGAAAACTTGAGCGTGCCGCAGCATCTCAGCCGGCATTAAAAGGTTTCTCGGCACCGACTCAGCCTATCGCGCCTGTAAAAGATAAAGTAGTTGCGGTTGAAGCTAAAAAAGTAGAACAGCCTGGGTTAATATCAAGACTGTTAAAAGCCTTAGGCTCACTATTTAGCAGTGATGCCGCGCCAGCTGCAGAACCTGTCGCTAAAACCGATGCACGTCCGCAAAATCGTGATAACCGCCGTCGTCGTAATGACACTCGCCGTAATAATACAGCGGGTAGCAGCGACACAGCAGCCGAAGATGCTAAAGACAACCGTCGCAACAAACGCACTGATACTGCTACTTCCACTGATGCGCCAACGCGTAACCGTGATAACAAGCGTGTTAAGCCCGAAGTGGCCAAAACCACTGAAGTTAAAATCGAAGTTAAAGCAAAAGAGCCAGTGACTGCGGTTGAAGCACCAAAGCAAGAAGCTGCGCGTGAACGTCGTCAACGTCGCAATATGCGCCGCAAAGTGCGTGTTGGTGATGAAGTCCAAGATGCGGTTGAAGTGCAAACTCTGGCGACCGAAGTTGAAGCGCCTAAGGCGACCAAGCCAACTAAGCCTCGCCGTCAAAAGCCACAGGAAAAAGTAGCGGCTGAAGACAAGCAAGAACCTAAGCAAAATGAAGCGACTGAACACTTAGCACCAGTAAACGCTGCTGAAACCATGCCTGTGGCTGACGATGTTATCGCTAACGTCAATACTGCTATCCTCGTTGCTGATAGTCATGAAGCCATTGTGGTTGACACTGCTGCTGATAGTGACAATGTTACTGATGTGACTGATGACAAAGCAAAAGAAGGCCAACGTCGTAATCGTCGTAGCCCACGTCATCTGCGCGCCGCTGGTCAACGTCGTCGTCGTGATGAGCAAGATGCTGGTTTTGATGACACTCACGAAAAAGCCGTGTTCTTAACGGTTGAAGAGCAAAATCAAGCGGCTGCCAATGCTCAACAAGCAATTGCGGCTAAAGCAGAAACGCCAGCGCCACAGCCAGTAGTTGTTGAATTGGTTGCTGAAGTGATTGAAGTTGCACCAGTAACAACGCCTGCAATAGAGACTGTGGTAAACGTTATTACTGAAGTTGTTGCTACTCAAACAGCCGTTGAAGTCACTGAACTAGCCGTTGTTAAGTCTGCGCCAGTAGCTACTAGCTCAAGAGTGTCATCATCAAGCAGCCAAGCTCAAGCGACCTCACCTGCCAAAGCGGTTGCTGAAGCGGCTACGCCAACTGTGGTTGAAGCTGTTGAAAAAGCAATTGAGACTGTTGTTGAAACAGTCGTTGCTGAAGTTAACGCGGTTGAACCAGTAGTCGCTAAGACTGCAGCTGTTGTTGCCGTTGAAGCGAGTGCACCTACTCAAACACAACCAGCGAAAACTCAGGCTACAGTAGCATCTACAGTTATTGCAGAAGCGCCAATGGCAAAACCTGCGGCAATTACGCCAACTAAACTGGATAAAGCGATTGTAGACTCTACGCCAGAAGTAGTGGTAAGCGCGCCAGTGGCAGCGACTCATAAACCTAAGGCTGCAAGTCGCTTTGGTACTATGGTAATGTCGACCACGACTAAACCACTGGTTGAAGTACGAGCACAAGTTGACGCCCCAAAAGGCCGTGAGTATCCAAGCCATCAAGTAGAAGATGAGGCTAAGTCTCCTCGTCAAGCCAATAGCGCAACATCAGAAATGGCTCGCCCATAATTAACGTCTGATACCGCATAAAAAAAGCCTTGCATTGCATAATGCCGTTCACTTAGTGTGAACGGCATTTTTTTTAGGCTTAATGGGATACTTGTTTTTACTCATTTTTAGTAAGCGTCCGGGCAAGTACATCTTCACCTTATATTGTTGAACCTCTATCTTAACGACTGACCATTTCATCAGGAGTTAATATAGCTAAACGTTCCCATGAAGACTGGGCTGTTTTGATACAACAACAACCCGCTAGCGGCTTAACGATTACCGCTTTTTGCCGTCAGTATAAGCTTAGTCTTAGCGGATTTTACGCCCGTAAAGCCGATATGACTAAAACAAGCAGTCCAAAGGTTACGCCGTTTGTTCAGGCCACCGTGACCTCGCCGACAGCGATGACGACCCAAGCTCAACCTGGCCCTCCTCAACAAAGTATCTGCTTACAACATCAAACAGGTTTATGGACTTTTCCCTGTTCATTACCCGCAACTTATTTGCTTGATATCATCAAAGGCCTGCAAGCATGTTGATGTTTCGTGAGCTTCCTCGCGTGTACCTGCATCGAGCACCAGTGGATTTTTGTCAATCAATAAATGGCTTAGCCGTTATCGTTGAGCAACAATTGTCGCTATCAGCCACCGATGGCAGCGTGTTTGTGTTTTGTAATAAAGCCCGTGACAAACTCAAGATTTTGTATTGGGATAACACCGGTTTTGCACTTTGGTACAAGCGCCTCGAACAGGCTAAATTCAAGTGGCCAACTCAAAGCGAAGATGAGTGTATGAGCTTATCTGAGCAGCAGTTTCATTGGCTACTTTCAGGATTTGACGTATTAGGCCATCAACATATTAAGGGCTTGAGTTACAGTTGATCGCCATTACGTATGCTGTTTCCCATAATTAGATCACTGTTTCACCCTTATCTAAGGAGCGTTTTGGTATAATCACACCATGAAATTAAGCCCTGAAAACCTACCCAACGACGTTGATTTACTTAAGCAATTATTGCTTGAGACGTTGGCGGCTAAAGAGGCGGAAATCGCGGCGCTCAAACAATCGGTGCAACGTTTGCTGGAGCAGTTTAGGTTAGCCCAGCAAAAGCGTTTTGGTGCCAGCAGTGAAAGCCATGATTATCAAGGTGAGTTGTTTAACGAAGCTGAAGTCACGGTTGATGAGCCCGTTGAATTAACGGCAGATGCTGATGTGTCAGTACCGCCTAAACAACGGGCCAAGCGTAAATTATTGCCTAAAGACCTGCCGCGAGAAATTATTATCCATGACATCAGCGATGAAGATAAGCAGTGTGATTGCTGTGGACATCAGCTGGCGTTAATGGGCCAAGATAGCAGCGAGAAGCTTCAGTTTATTCCGGCACAAATCAGTGTGATTGAACACGTTATATTAAAATACAGCTGCAAGCATTGCGAAACGCAAGGCACTCAGGCCAATATTAAACAAGCGCCGGTGCCCGCCAGTCCTATTCCTAAAAGCTTTGCCACTCCAAGCCTATTAAGCCAACTTATCACCAGTAAGTATCAGTACGCATTACCGCTGTACCGGCAAGAAACCTTGTTCAAGCAACATGGTATCGCCTTAAGTCGGCAAACCATGGCAGATTGGATGATGAAATCGGCCGCGCTGTTTAAACCCTTATATGATTTACTGCACCAGCATTTGTTAACACAAGAAGTCATCCATGCGGACGAAACCACGCTCAACGTGATTAACGATGAGCGGGTGAAATCCTATATGTGGGTGTATTGCTCCGGTGCGGATGGACCAAGCACTGAGCCTAGATATCAAGGTTTACGCAGCATTGTACTGTACGACTATCAAGACGGTAGCCGTGCGAGCTCGTGCGTGAGTCATTTTCTGGCCACCGAGCAAACGGTGTTTAATGGTTATTTACCGGTCGATGGTTACGCAGCTTACCAGCAGGTAAGTCATAAACTTGTGGGCTGTTCGGCTTAGTCTCCTGAGTCGCTCTACCTCCTGCATCCATGCAGTCGTGGGCACACGCGCGGCGTAAGTTCAAAGAAGCGATAGTGGCACAAGGAAAAAACAAAACAGGCAAAGTCAGTAAAGCAGATATGGCACTGAGCATGATAGCCAAGCTGTACCGGATTGAAACGCAAATACAATCACTGAGTTTACAGGAACGGCTGTATTTTAGGCGCACGCACTCAGCTGCCCAACTGGCGTTATTTAAGCAATGGCTGGATAAATCAGCGCAGCAAGTGTCAAAGCAAAGCCCTCTGGGCAAAGCCATCCATTACAGCCTCAATCAATGGTCAAAGCTGAGTCTTTATACAGAAGACAGCCGACTGAATATCGACAACAACCGTGCCGAACGCGCAGTAAAACCGTTTGTGATAGGGCGTAAAAATTGGCTATTTAACCACAACCATCGTGGTGCAGAGGCGAGTGCTATTTTATACAGCATCATAGAAACGGCCAAGGCAAATGGGCTAACGCCATTCGATTACATTGAACACTGTTTAGAGCAATTATCTCACCCTCACTGCGACCTCAATAGCCTCTTACCTTGGCAGGTTGATCTAGGCAAGGTGTAGATCACCGGACGTTTACTTTTCAACTTCCGCTGCTAACTGCCTATATTTTTTAACAAATTTAAAACCATTTTGGATTTGAAAATAAAGTGCCACATAAGCGTTTATGCCGTTGCTAGGAAGAAACTTTACTTCGCCCTCGTGATTCTTAATCATCTCTACGTCATAGTCAGATCCTTTTTGATCTCCAAGCCGTGTATTAGGCTGGTTTAATATGTGATCACTAAAGTCTAAGCTCTTTGATGTAGATATAAATCCAAGACACAAACTTTCAAGCTCGGGCCATTGCTGTGCATAACCATGCTTCACGAGGTCCTCTAGCGAAGATATCAGTTCCTTTAGGCTCTTAAAATAATACTCAATGGCTGGCGTAAAGTGGTGGTCTGACATGCGAAAAGTCGTCTTAAAAAGATCCTGCATGTCATTAAAAGAGAAGTTTTCATTCACAACTTCACTTTTCCTATTACTAATTGGCGTCGTTATTGGGATTGTGTACGAGATATAGCGGTTTATTTTGGCATCCACAAGTTGATTAAAAGCTGAAAATCGGGACTTCGCATGCTTTTCTTCTATTTCCAGCTGCTTTTTATTCTCAAACTCTTGAACTTCCTGGCCGTGTTGATGTGATAGAGAATTCAAAAAAAGACCGATAAGTGTTATTCCTAAAATAGATTCCGATGCTGTTAAAATCTGACTTACAGCACCTACCGGGGTTATGTCACCATACCCTAATGTGGTGATGGTAATAACACTAAAGTAAAGACTGCTAATAAAACCTGACTCATGGTCATTTAGTTTCAAACTTGCATCAGGTATAAGCCAAAAAATAACAGCATATAGTGGGATAAGCCCAAGATAACTAATCCCATATACAGATGGCTTTTGACTAGTTATTTTTTAAAAAAACACACCCATTGAAAATCGCACCTTAGTTTTTAGAGGCAGGTATGGCTAACAGCTTATTGATTAGCAGCAGGATAACCCTCCTGTTTTCTTGTAAGTTCCTTCGTCAGAATATCACTTGTAAGTGTTTGTTGTAAATACATTATTTAACAAAAAATATAGGTTAAATATGACAATTCAGCAGATAAAAAAGATGCATAGGTGTTTACGAGGGGTTCTGTCGCAAAGTTGACGAAATGAACTAAAGTGTAGATGATCTTCGAATATCAATTTGGAGTATCCACTGCATGACAATCAACTTCACTGGCCGACATTACCCATCTGATATCATCAGGCAGGCGCTTCGTTATTACTTGGCTTATAAACTCAGTTACCGTGAAATTGAGGAGATATTCACTGAGCGTAATATCCATTTTGACCACTCAACGCTAAACCATTGGGTGATTAAATACTCACCGCAACTCGATGCCATATTCAGGAATAAAAAACGTCGAGTCTCTGGCTCTTGGCGAATGGACGAAACCTACATCAAAGTTAAAGGTCGCTGGGTCTACTATTATCGAGCCGTCGATAAACACGGCGCCATTATTGATTGCTATCTAAGTGAAACCCGTGATGAGCCAGCGGCTCGGGCTTTTTTCAATAAGGCCATCAACCAACATGGCTTGCCTGAAAAGGTCGTCATAGATAAAAGTGGTGCCAATGCTGCGGCATTGGATACTGTCAATATCCGCCTTTGGCTGTCTGGGCATATGCTGTTTATGATTGAGGTGTTGGCCGTTAAATATCTGAATAATATTGTCGAACAAAGTCGTCGAAAAGTGAAAGGTAAAATGCATCAATGTTTGGGATGGAAGTCCTGGGAAGGTGCAGAGTCAACACTTGCAGGCGTTGAGATTTGCTCGATGATTAAGCAAGGGCAAATGAACACCACCGAAAGGATGACACCATGGGACAATTTTATTCTTTGGCGGCCTAATTGTATCTGAGAGATCTTGCGCCCTCAAATCATAGCTGCAAGATCTCAGTTTGCGACAGAACCTCAATTAATAAGCCGTCCAACCGCCATCAGTTGGGAATAAGCCCCCTGTTAAATTGGAGGCCTCATCGGACAGCAAGAAGCAAATCACCGCTGCCTGCTCCCATACCGTAGATTGACGCTTATTACTATCAGCGTAGGCAAGTAAGCTTAAGGTTTTAGTGCGTCCCATATTCGGCACAGTGGAAACTGTATTTTCCGCCGCGGCGGCTTTAACATATTTAAACGCCATATCCGTCATCGCCGTCTCGGTCGCCGCCATGTTGACCGAATTGACCCGAATACCATAGGCCGCATAGTCAATTGCGGCGCTGCGTGTCAGGCCGTTACAGGCATGCTTACTAGCAACATAAGCTGAGTTGCCAGCAAGGCCTGTTAAACCCGCAATCGAACAAATATTGACAATCGCGCCACCTTTACCTTGTTTCAGCATAGGGTTGAGTTGGGCACGCATCGACTTAAAGACCCCTGTGGCATTCACGGCCATTAAGGTATCAAAATATTCATCCCCCGCATCGGCCACGGGTGTTGGCAATAAGGGCTTTTGCTTTGGATAATCAAGCTCAGTATCCGGTGACATCGCCGCCATTATCCCTGCAGAATTCAAGGCGCCATTGATCTGGCCAAATTTTTCAAGGGTCAGATCTACCGCTTTTTGCAGATCCTCATTACTGCGCACATCCCCTTTAAAAAATTCCGCTTTACCGCCTTCCTTACGGATCTGGGCGACGGTCTCTTTACCTTCTTTGTCTAGCACGTCAAAAATCATCACGCTCGCCCCTTCTCGCGCTAACCTTATCGCCGATGCTGCGCCAATACCGCGGGCACCACCCGTGATAAAGTAGGTACGATCTTGATGGCGCCCCGCAGTAAAAAAGGCCGGATCTAAAGCTTTAATATCCACTTGTTTATATTCGGTTGCCATACTGGTCGTTGGCAATAAGGCCGCCAACACACTGCTGAGTAATAACGCACCTTTCCATGTTGTTGATTTATTCATTATGGTGACTCCGGTTAGTTGATTAAAAACGAGCGATCATGAGGGTACTGGCACTTAACCAATGTTGATAATCATCGTTTAGCGCTTGGCGTATCGCCTCACCAGGAATGGTATAAGCGGCTGAAAAAACGAAGATAAGATTAGCGCTAACGACATAGCGCGCGGTCAAATTGAGCTCTTTGCCTAAATCCTTTGAAGCAAATTGCGAAAGCGCCTGCGCGCCGCCCAAATTGTTTAAGTCATCGGCTTTAAAAAGCCAAAATTGGGGGGTCAATTCCACTTGTGGGGAAACTAATATTCGTCCCATAAAGCGATGGGCAATGACGTTGGAGGTCTGCACCACCTTGTATTGATTCAAACCTTGTACCCATTCATCCCCACCACCACCGGCAAATAAGGGATCCCAACGCTCAAAGGTCGAGGTCGCAGGATCGTCACCGCTAAATTGAGAATAGCGATAGCTGAGGGTCGGTGAAAAGCGCCAATTAACAAAGCGATAGCCCATTTCGATATAAGCTGCCCGGGCATCCATATCAAAGTCATCATGGGTCTGTTTGGCTAATTCCGCCTGCGCATAAATGCTCGACTGGCCTAATTGGCCATCGTAAGCGAGGCGTAAATCGGCGACTCGCAGCCCCTCGCGGGAAAACACGTCATCGCTGGTGTAATATGAAAATCGCGATTCTGGCACGGTTAAATACATGGCGCCAAAGCGCCAACCGCCACTAAAGTTACCCTCATAGTTGGCGCCGTGAATAACGGTCGCGGAATCAATTTCCTCTAATTCATCGGGATCGAGACGAAACAATTCCAGTTTATGGTTATCGTAGACAAATTGTCCCAAAAACAGCTGTTCTGCGGCATAGCGAGGATTGGTTTGCAGTGCAGCGCGCTCACCGCCGTTGGCAGAGCCTAAACGTAAAATCATGCCATTATCGACCTGAAAGGCCTTGCGTCCAGCTAACAGGTTCATCTGGCGAACCCCACTGTCACTGGTGGTATTGTTGGTCATCAGTCCAAGGTAGGCATCTTCAACCGCCAGATGAGTACGGGTTTGGTCGGTAAATAATTCTGGGCCCCAAGAGCCAGATCCAATAGCGCTGACTCCAGCAAACCCACTGATATGTTGAGAAAATGCACTTAAGGCGTACACACCGGCCTCGATACTGGATTCAAGCCAAGGATCAGGGCCTGACTCACCGCCGGAGGGCGCGGTGGCCAAGGGATTGCCCGCAGTTAACACCTCGGGACGGCCGAAAAAAGCCCTATCGTTGGCATAAATCAGATTTTTATTTTCCAGTTTTGCCAGCAATACCTGCTCATCATTGGCAAACAGAGTGGGGAAATCGCTAATACCCCCGCCAGCGAATACCCCCATCGCCTCCTGTTGCAAGGGTTTTGCTTGGTCGGTCAACGCCACATTCAGCACTAAGGTAACTTGACCATCACTGCTTAATTGAGGCAGATACTCGGCATCCTTGACAAATCGTAGGCGTTTTACCTTATTTAACATGATATTGCTGCGAGTTGGCTCAAAACTCGCCCCTGGATAAGCCCCAAAGGCCTTGAGCACGGCGCTGCGATAGGTCTCATTTTCTTGCTGCTCGCCATCAAATAACACTTTTACCGCCACAATGCGCCGCCCACCGAGATCGGCATAACCATCAGCATTCACACTTAAGGGGGTTAACCAGGACAACAGCAATAATGGTGCTATATAACAAAACCTCAGGTGTCGATTCATCACTTTCCATTTCCTTATCATTCGTTTTTATCGCTAACAACGGCTACTTTTAGGCTGATGAGCCACAACGTGCTGGATTTGACTGAACTCAGCCATTAAGACTGAAAACATTAACCTTGTAAGTCATGAAAAAGGCAGGCTATCAAAGTCATCGATACTGAGTATAGTGGCAGTTTACGCACTCGCGAGGGCATTCAAATGTTATGTCAGTCCATTCATTTTAAACATCATTTTTTTGACATGAACATGACGATGTCACTGGTTCTGTCGCAAACTGAGATCTTGCAGCTATGATTTGAGGGCGCAAGATCTCTCAGATACAATTAGGCCGCCAAAGAATAAAATTGTTCCCATGGTGTCATCCTTTCGGTGGTGTTCATTTGCCCTTGCTTAATCATCGGGTTCTGTCGCAAAGTAACATCCTGTTTTGGTCACATGCTCGAACTGTTCGATCCCGAAGATTACGATGAAACACTTCAAAAATGGTCAATGGATGACTTGCCGATTAAGGCAGTCTATCCGCCAAAGCTCAAACCCAAAGAAGACGCTAAACAACGCTTAGACGTCATTTTTGCACTCATTAAACAGGCAGATGAAATCGTCCACGCAGGGGACGCTGACGAAGAAGGTCAGCTTTTAGTTGACGAGATTTTGCTGTACGCCAAAAACACAAAGCCCGTTAAACGGGTATTGATTGCCGACCTGAACTTAAAACCTGTCCAAAAAGCCTTGGCAAACCTAAAACCCAATAGCGAATTTGAGCACCTAGGGCGCAGTGCGCTAGCGCGTTCTATTGGCGATCAACTGTTTGGCTACAACCTGACAAGGGGCTTTACCCTGCAAGGCCGCAAACAGGGCTTTCGGTGTTTTTCAAGGTAGTTGTCGCTTGAGCTATTAAGCTGCCTCTTTTTTCCTCTCCGGATTTAGATCCACATCGCCAACATGATTCCAGTTCCTAACCTCTTTGGACCAGCGATTTGGATTCAGTGTTCTTGCCTTTGCATACAACTCTGAACGATTAGCCAGTATTGCCTGATCCTCACCTTTATGTCGCTGCGCTGGGGTGACAAATTTTATCCTGCTGTGACGATGCTCAGTGTTGTACCATTGAACAAAGTCTCTGACCCAGGCCCTGGCATCGTCCAGTGTTTTAAAGCCTTCACTCGGCCATCGACGACTGTATTTGACTGTGCGAAACAGGGATTCTGAGTAAGGATTATCATTGCTGACACCTGGTCGGCTACGTGAGCCAACAACTCCCATTTCCATCATCTTTGCTTGCATGGTCAGACTCTTCATTGGGCTGCCATTGTCAGAGTGCAAAACAAGCTTTTCATTGACGCATTTCTCAGACCATAAGGTGCGTTCCAGAAGGTTGGCTGCATGCTCACCCGACTCGCTGTCATGCACTTCCCATCCCACCACTTTGCGGCTAAATATATCCATTATCATATACAGATAGAAAAACTGACCAATGACTGTTGAGGGGCAATACGAAATATCCCAAGTCCACACTTCACAAGGCCCTGTAGCGGTAAACCCATTTGGTTTTGCTATGCTCCCTTTAGGTTTAGCCTTGCCCCTGTGTTTCAGCTGATTATGGGCTTTGAGGATACGATAAAAGCTCGATTCCGAACCCAGATACACGGCTTCATCAGCCAATATCGGTACGATTTGGCTGGGTGACAGGCTGGCAAATCGCTCCTGGTTACTGATGTCTAATATGGCTTGTTGTTCCACTTCTGTTAACTTGTTAGCAGGCACGGGTCTGGCCGCCTCTGGCCGTTTATCTGCACTGACACAACCCGTTTCCAACCATCGTTGTAATGTGCGTAGGGATAATCCGATTTCCGCACAGGCTTTATGCTTTCTCGCACCTGCGCTGACAGCATCATCAACCAAAGATACATAGTATTGCCTATCTGAGAGCGTGGTTAATTGTCCTCGTCTTCCCCCCAGTAGGCATTTAACTTTTTTCTAAGCACCAGAAGAGCTGCGGTTTCGGCCAAGGCTGCATCTTTCCGTTTTAACTCTCTCTCCAACTCTTTAATGCGTTTTTTGTCGGCTTTACGCTCTTGTGCCTGCTGCTTGCGCTTCTGTGCCTCGGTCTGATTACCTGAAATACAGCTCAGTTTCCATTGCTGGATTTGCTCAGGAAACAGTCCTTTCTTGCGACAATACTCACTTAACTCAACTGCCGACATTGCGGCCGTTTCTATCACCGCAGAAAACTTCCGCTCCGCGGACCAATCATCTGGTTCATTACTTTTTGTCAAACTGAAATCGGTCTCTGCATACTTTTCCCGCCAACCATACAGAGTAGAAAGACTGATACCTTCTCTCTGTGAAAACTGACGCAATGATAAACCGCTTTCCATCAACTTACTAACGACTGCTTTTTTGTGCGCTTCAGGATAATGTCTCACTCAAACCTAACTTCCGCCTCCTGTCCAATAGTATTAAAAACTGAGGCGACAACTATCCTGACACAGGGGGAGATCGTCAAGCGATCTGTCTTAACTGATCGGCATTAATGCATTGCATGGCTTTTTTATTTTTATCACCTTGAGTCACTAAGCCGCAATCAGCCTCACTTAACTAGCTAGCTAGCCACTGCCACTGAGTACTCAATAGGATTAGGCTTACTCGCTTGGGCATGTATTTTTATCTAGTCTCAGCCCCACTTTCAATCAACCAAATCTACTAGCCCCATTCCTTAAAGGCGATTTTAAATGCTTAGAGGTTAACTGCTGAAACTCGCTAAAATAGCGCAATAGTTAACTAGTGCGCTTTGGCGATATTGGATACTAAGAGAGAAATCCTATTTTAATCGCTCACTAAATTGCTGTAATACTTTGGTTAATTTTGGCCGAATGACAAACTTGCAATAACCTTGCTGACCATTTTGTTCAAAGTAATTTTGATGATAGGTCTCAGCACCAAAAAAGTGAGTAAAGGGCGACACTTCAGTCACTATCTCTAGCTTGTCGCGCTGCTTAATTTCAGCAATCTTAACTTCAGCATCATTTTTTTGGTCATCATTATGGAAAAATATCACTGAGCGATATTGCGGGCCAATATCATTACCTTGCCGATTTAAGGTGGTGGGATCGTGCGCCACAAAAAACACTTCAAGTAACTCACTAAAACTGATGACATTGGGGTTAAATTCTATCTGCACCACTTCTGCATGCTGAGTCTTACCTGTGCACACTTGGCGATAATCTGCGTCACTATCCTCGCCACCACTGTAGCCAGAGGCGACTGTTTCCACGCCCTTAATCGCTAAGAAAATGGCTTCAGTACACCAAAAGCAGCCGCCCCCCAAGGTCGTTAACTCAATAGGTTCACTCATGTTCAACCTGCCCTTTAAACAGTAATGATGCAGAATTTACGCAGTGACGAACATTACGCTCAGTTAAATATTCACCGTTAAATACATGGCCAAGATGCCCATCACACTGACTGCACACGATTTCGACTCGGCGACCATCTTTATCACCGTGGCGCGTCACGGCACCTTGAATTTCATCATCAAAAGCAGGCCAACCGCAATGAGCTTGAAATTTATGTTGAGACAAATAAAGCGGTTGTTCGCAGCGACGACACACATAAACACCTGGGGCATTATGCTTGTCATATTGCCCTGAATATGGCGCTTCCGTGCCTTTTTGTTCGATCACAAAACGTTCAAACTCAGTTAATTCAGCCATGATAATTTCTCCAATTTCATAGTGTTAAACTATAAGTGTGCAATTTTTACACCTTGCATCATCCAGGGCCTGCGTTTACACTGAGGCCGACATGGAGAGCAGTATGTTAATAAATATCGATTTTCGCGCAAAGGATTGTGCCAAGTACTTTTGCCAAAGCTTACAACAACATGGAATAGTGCTATTACAGCAAACACCCATTGATTTTGAATTAGTGACTCGCCTTAATCTGCACTGGCAACATTACTTTAGTGATCCTGCTAAATACCACTATTTATTTCATCCCCAAGATCAACTTGGCTTTTACCCGTTAGAAATTTCTGAAACCGCCAAAGATCACTGTGTCAAAGACATCAAAGAATTTTTTCATTATAGGCCTGAAGCAAAAATACCAGCGTCTTTACAATCAATGACTCAAGCCTACTTTGAGCAAGCGCGCACCCTCAGCTCACAATTAATGACCATGCTAGTAGATGATGCCACCCAACACTTACACCATCCGTTATCAGCGCTAAGTTTAACTACGCCGCATAAGCAACATTTACTGCGTATAGTCCATTATCCGCCGCTTGATGATTCCGCCGAGTTTGGCGCTTATCCATGCGCCCCGCATCATGATATTAACTTACTGACAATTACACCATTAACCGCCAGTAATGCCTTAGAATATCGTATCAATCACGCTTGGCACGCAATTCCTTATGCACCCAATACTATGCTAGTGATAGTGGGCGAAATGCTGACAGAAATCAGCCAAGGCCTGTATCCCTCATTATGTCACCGTGTTGAGCAAACAGGTAACTCTCGGACCCCAAAAGCTAATTTAGAGATCCCATTTTTTTATCATGCAGCGCCAAACCAAGTGTTATCACTGCGAGCCACCGCATCTGAGATGCTAAATGCGCGATTAATCGACCTAGGCGTACTCACCAAACAGATTGATTGAGCAATTTGATCAATAACAAGGTAAAATGCTGCGATTATTTTTTGACTCAGGATATTTAGCTCTTATGGCGATCCAATGGTTCCCAGGACATATGCATAAGGCGCGCAAAGAAATTGCCGAAGCCATGCCCACCGTAGATTTAGTCATTGAAGTTCTTGATGCTAGAATTCCCTACAGCAGTGAAAACCCGTTAGTGAAACAACTAAGGGGCGATAGACCTTGTATTAAATTGCTTAATAAGAGCGATTTGGCCGACCCTGTGGTTACTGAGCAATGGATAGCCCACTTAGAGCAAGAGCAAGGCGTTAAGGCCATGGCGGTCACAACGTTACAACCGGCGCTCATCAAACGCATTATTCCAGAATTATGCCGCAAGTTAGTACCACATAGAGCCGATACTGAAAAAGACATTCGCACTATGATCATGGGGATCCCTAACGTAGGAAAATCCACCATCATCAATACCTTGGCTGGTCGTGTGATAGCCAAAACCGGTAACGAACCGGCGGTGACTAAGTCACAGCAAAGAATTAATCTGCGTAACGGTATTGTTCTTAACGATACCCCAGGTATTTTGTGGCCAAAAGTGGATAATGTGGCCTCTAGCTATCGCTTGGCGGTGACGGGTGCCATCAAAGATACCGCGATGGAATATGAAGATGTCGCTATGTTTGCGGTAGGCTTTATGCGTGATGCTTATCCACAAGAATTGCAGCAAAGATACAAGTTAACCACCATTGATTTAGAAGAGCTACCTTTGCTTGAAGCCATTGGCATTAGCCGCGGCGCTCGCAGACCCGGTGGCTATATTGATTTGCATAAGGTTTCTGAATTATTACTGCACGAATATCGCAGCGGTAAAATTGGGTTGTTAACCTTAGAAACCCCAACGATGGCAATTGCAGAACAACTTGAAGTTGAGCGCATGTTGGCCGAGAAAGAAGCGCTGCGCCAAGAGCAACTCGAAGCTGAAAAGCGTCGCCGCTCAGGTGTTAGACACAACGACTAGCATGACTTAACTACATAGTTAAGGTTCAAGCACTAAGCGTTGACTATGTCGCCGCTATTACGGTTATTAATTTTATAACCATAATAGCGGCGTTAAAACCATAGTTAAGGGTTGCTGCGTATTCGCACAAAACTGGCAAATCTTGGTTTTCCCTTAGCCGTTAATCCTTGATATCGATAAGTAACCACAGCGCCAATCACAGGTGGATGATTTCTTTCTTGTAAGCTAAACCCTGTACCTATGGCAAACTCTACGCCATTAGCGGTTCTCACTTTTAACGCCCCCATCTTGCCAATCAAGGCTTTTTTTCCGGCCACATAACCAATCACAGTCGCTTCAGCGTCCATATAAGGTTTAACTTTTATGAGTGCTTGCTTATCGCCGGGTAAATACTTAGCGCTCGCAAGGTGCAGCATTAGCCCTTCCCCGCCAGCGGCTATCACCTTGTCAAGTTGGTGCGCTAACTCAAGTTGTGATGTTAATGAGTATTGATCAATCACTTCAAGCGTGGGATTTATCCCAGTCAGATGCGTCAAAGCCCATTGATATCGCTCATTAAAAGGCAAATCTAGATGCGGTACATCAAACACCATATATTTAAGTGGCTGTGGTTTCAGTATCGACTTTTGACCTTGATGAGCCTGAAAACTGGCAAGCATTGTCTGCACTTGCTCAAATTTACCGCGCCCGGCCCAAAGCTCGCCATCTAAACTCGTACTCGGAAAGTTGGCTGTAAATTCTGGTGGTAAATGAATAACATGGCCTTGCTTTGACCACATAGTATTGCCATCCCAATAGCCCCTAACACCATCAAGTTTCTCACTCACTAGATATAAAGCAACATCGACCCCATGATAATCATTACCTGCAAGTTGCAACTTCTCCATAGGCGCTGAATTTAGGTTACTCGCCCATAAAAAATTCATCAAAAAAATAATGGTGCGCATCATTAGCCCCTCAGTATGTTTAATTAAGTATTGTATAAACTCACTTAACCCTAAAAAAACAAACTGATATAATGCAAACCTCAATAGAATCCAATGCCTTAGAGTGATCAATGAAACCGGCTAACAATAATGGAATAAAACGCGTGATCCGAGCTACCGGATTTTCGATGCAAGGATTAACAGCAGCGTGGAAGCATGAAGCGGCATTTAGACAAGAAGCCATATTGGCGGCGATTTTACTGCCAATAGCTATCTTATTGCCCGTGGCTTTGATCATAAAATTGGTGTTAATTAGTACGGTATTTATTGTACTTATCACCGAATTACTCAATTCAGCGATAGAAGCTGTAGTCGATAGGATCAGTGATGAAATTCATCCGCTCAGTGGTAGAGCAAAAGATATTGCCTCTGCCGCCGTATTTATGAGTCTAGCCTTATGCGGCATCACTTGGGCGTTAGTCCTCATTGATATTGTTATTAATTAGTAATATTAAAAGCGAACAGCACTGGCAATTCAGCTGTTAGCCATAGTGGCTTAAGCAGCTGATTTTCGATTTTTTATTGATTATCGCAATTTGCTGCACTCTTGCAGCAATTCAATGGTGGCAGTAATTTCTGCAATATTTGCCGATTGCGGCCAATAGGTAGCGTAGATATTTCTGGTTAAGTAACTCGCATTCGTCACTAAAAATAGCTGCTCATCAGCCAGTAACGATTGAATAAAATCAAGCGGTAAAAATGCCAGCCCCACTTGTGTTAACAAATAATTTAATGCCATATCGGCCGAGCTAGTATGCAACATAGGGACGGGCAGATGGTGATAATGCTGCGCATGCCAACTGTTAAAGGCCGTGCCCCAATCTACCTTAACATATGCAAGCTCATTCACTTGCTCCAAGCTTACCTGTCTTGAACTCACTAACACTAACTCTAACTGTCCTACCGCCACTTGCACTAAGTCATCGAGTTTGGGCGGATCTAAACTAATGCTGACATCCAAAGACTTATCAAGCAAACGCCTAGCAACTGTGGCATCTGGCTTTTCGTCCGTTCTTAATGCCACCCCATCAAGCCCTTGATAAAGGCGATGGATTCTTTTCTTAAGGTAAATGTCCCAAATGTTGGGTCCCGTACCTATGGCCAGCTGAATACTTTGTTGCAGACTCAAAGACACATCTTGTTTCGCTTGCTCCCAAGCGGTCAACACAGCTTCAGCATGGACTAGCATGCGTTCGCCAGCATGAGTGGGATGGATATTATTGCGTTGGCGTTCAAACAAGGCCACCCCTAAAATCCCTTCAAGCTGCTTGACCCTAAAACTCACGGCACTTCGAGTGAGGTAAAGATTATCCGCCGCTTTCCCAAAATGACGCGTTCTGGAAACTTCCAAAAAGGTCTTGAGCAAATCTGTATCCATAAAAATTCTTTACCAAAAGTGCGAAAATATTTTGATTTCAGTCACAATAATACTCGCCAAGACTCAGCTTGAAAATCGTTTATCAGTAAAAAATTACGCGGCATATGTAGAAAAACAGCATCAAGACAACGCGTTAGCCCCAAAATATCATTGCCACTATCTAAGCGAGTGCAAAGTTCACGTCACTAAACTTTTGCAGCATTCACTCTTAAACACTTTTGTAGGTAATCATTAACCAATCATTCCCATAACAACTGTGATTTTATTCACAAGTGCGTTCAAATTATCGCCACCACAAGCAATGCGATAACTAATTACGTAAGTGACAAGTTTATATGAGCGCATTTGGATGAAGTAAGGTAAAATTGCACAGGGAACACCCTTTTACGCCAAAATGTAACCTCAGTTTTAGAGGGCACATGGCAAAACACTCAGAGGCGTAAAGCTTCTGAGTTCCAGTATGACCTAGTAGCTCCCTAATTTATAGCGGGCGTAAGGATTAACAATGAAAATGAAGGTTTGCGAATAATGCGTGGGTGGATTTTATACAAAGAAACTGCAACGCTGCTGAAACCTGAATTATATGAGATCAACCGTCTACTCGAGGCGGCAAAAGCAGATAACATTCAGTTAGAAGTTTTTGCTCCAGAAGAATTCGATCTGACGGTCACCAGGGAAGACAACAAGAGTATTTTGTTGAACGGACAACCAGTTGAGTTGCCCGATTTCATTATTCCCCGGATGGGATCAGGTACAACATATTTTGCATTAGCAATCATTCGTCACTTAGAGCGTTTAGGCGTGTATTGCCTTAACTCTTCTACTGCGATTGAAACGGTGAAAGATAAATTATTCTCTCAGCAGTTATTGGCTGAGAAAAATTTGCCGACACCAAAAACTATGTTAGTTAAATTCCCAGTCGATATTGACTTGGTAGACCGTCACTTAGGTTTTCCTGTTGTGATTAAAACTTTGTCTGGTTCACAAGGCAGCGGTGTGTTTTTATCGCACAAAGCCCGTGAATTCGATGATTTAATGCAGTTAATTGAAGCGACTAACAAGAACGCCAATATTATTTTGCAAGAATTCATCGCTAACAGTCATGGTCGTGATCTGCGAGTATTTACTATCGGTGGTCGTGTTGTTGGTTGTTATGAACGCCGTGGCCAAGAAGATAGCTTTAAAGCTAACGTCAGTGCCGGTGGTTCTGCGAGTCCTTTTGCAGTCACTCCAGAAATCGAATGGTTAGCGACCCAAACTGCCAATATTTTAGATTTGGACGTAGCAGGTATTGATTTGTTGTTTGACAACGGTCATTACAAAATTTGTGAAGCGAACTCATCACCAGGATTTGAAGGCTTAGAGTCTTGCTTGGATATTGATATTGCTTCACATATTATGCATTTTATTCGTATTCGCTTAGGTATGTTTAACAAGAACGAACCTAGCAGCCCAACGAACATTGAGCCGCCGTTGAAATTGAAAAATAAACGCTCAAAATCATCAGAGTAATTTCTGATATAACATGGCTCGACTCATTCGAGCCATGTTATTACTCCCTGTCTAAGCCCTTGATTCGCGAGATCCACACGTCCCTTCGCATCCACAGTAAATATCCAAACCCAGTTATCAAAAGCAAGTTTTCTAAAGTCAATTTCCTCAAGCAAGTCCCCTAAAACCAGTTCTCCAAGATCAGTTATCCAAAGTCACTTACCTACAACGCACATATTTTCACCGCGACTTTTTATGCCAATGTTAAGCATTTGAGCCCATGGGCTAAGCGAGTCACTATTTCAATAGCCACTTGCCTTGACACTTTGGTTTTGTGCCAATAATGCCACTTTGCATATAAATGCTTACAACAAGATGCTTAGTCGCTGATTAGCCCTAGAATTTCATCCATTGCCAACTAGACTTAGGCTTAACTCTTTTGAACGCAGGGATAGCGTATGTCAGATCCGTTATTGCAAACCGCCGCCAATCATCTTCGAAAAGCCTTACCTTTGATGATGAAACATCAAATTCCAACGACGCCAACCAATTACGCCCTGTGGTATGCCTATGTGGCTGAGCAGCAACCAGCCCTAAATTCTGAACTTGATAGAGTCATTGCCGATTTTCGTACCTGCCCGACAGTGACTGGTGAGCTCCTCTATCGCCAATATGTTGCAGATCCTATTGAGCTCGACGTGCGCAGCATGCGCCAAAGCTTAGAGGCTATGACATTAGAGTTATCAGCATCCTTACAAGATACCAATAATGATGCGGTCAAATTTCAGAAGCAGATAGACAACCAATTCAATAAATTAAATCTGATTGAACAAGAAGGTATGTCACTTGAACAAGTGCTCGCCTTAGTCAAATCCCTAGTTACCGAATCTGATAATATTCGCCGCAATACCGGCTTTTTCACCCAACAACTTAGCAAAGCGCAAACTGAGATTAGTGAGCTACGGGCTAAGCTTGCCCAAAGTGAAAAAGACATGCTGCATGATGCGCTAACCGGTTGCTTAAATCGCCGCGCTTTTGATGCTGATACTAAAGCCATTATTTCCCAAGCTCCGGAAGGCCTGTGCGTCATAATGGTAGATATTGATCATTTTAAAAAATTTAATGATAACTTTGGCCACCAACTGGGCGATGCGGTACTTAAAGCCGTAGGAAAACGCTTGCAAGAGCAATGTCGTGATGGCGCTAATATCTATCGTTTCGGTGGTGAAGAATTTGTGATCTTAGTGCCGCAATCAAGCTTAGCGCTAACCCGCCATTTAGCTGAAAGTATGCGCCGCGCAGTTGAAAAATTAGTGCTTAAAGATAGACGCAAAGGCGCTAAGGTGGATTCAATCACGGCATCTTTTGGTGTTAGCCAATGGCAAGCATCCCAAGCCATAGAAACTGTAATTGAAGAGGCTGACCGTCAGTTATACCAAGCTAAAAATTTAGGCCGTAATCGCGTCATGCCTATCACTTAAGGTCGGCCTTCGCCCTAGCCTTAAGTGATATTAAAAAACCATGAGTCTCGCCTGAGTTAATGCTAGAGTGCTAACAAACCATTAACCGTTGATGCCAATGAAAAAAGATTCAAAAATTGTGAGTGCTGGTCGCGATAAGCATTTCACCCAAGGCATAGTCAATCCCCCGATTTACCGCGCATCAACGGTAGTGTTCGATAGTCTTGAACATATGCACCAAGCCAGCTTAAAAAAAGCTGATGGTGCACTGTTTTATGGCAGGCGTGGCACCCCGACCCAATTTGCATTACAACAAGCGATAGCTGAACTCGAAGGGGGGGCCGGCTGCGCCCTTTTCCCTTCTGGTACAGCGGCCATTGCTGGCGCGCTGTTATCATTTCTAAAAGCGGGCGATCATTTACTTATGGTCGATAGCGTGTATGAACCAACGCGCGACTTATGTGATCAACTTCTTTCTAGCTATGGGATCAGCACCAGTTATTATGATCCTATGATAGGTGATGAGTTAGCGAGCCTAATACAAACCAATACTAAGGCGGTGTTTTTTGAATCCCCGGGCTCAATCACAATGGAAGTACAAGATATTCCAAAACTTTGCCAAATAGCCCATCAGTTTAATTGCATTACCTTACTGGATAATACTTGGGCATCCCCTATCAATTGCCGCCCATTTACTATGGGAATCGATATCTCGATTCAGTCCATTACTAAATATGTCGCCGGTCATTCCGATATGATGATGGGGAGTGCCACCGCTAACCCTAAATATTGGCGGCAACTGCAACACCATAGTTATCTATTAGGCCAATGTGTGTCAGCCGATGACAGTTATCTTGCCTTGCGCGGCCTGCGCACGTTAAGCGTGCGCCTGCAGCAGCAAGCCAATAATGCGTTAAAAGTCGCTAACTGGTTGGCTTTGCGCCCAGAAGTGGATCATCTAAGGCATCCAAGCTTTAGTGAGTGCCCAGGGCATGATTTCTATGTGCGTGATTTTAGCGGCGGTAATGGCTTGTTTTCTGTGGTACTTAAACCTGCGCCGAGTGTTGCCATTAAAGCTCTGGTGGATGATATGCAGTTTTTCAAACTTGGGTTCTCATGGGGAGGCTTTGAAAGCTTGCTGCTGTGGATCCAAGGCATTGATAAAATACGAACCGCCACTTACTGGGACTCAAGCTTCCCTTTACTAAGGCTGCATATCGGACTTGAAGATGCCGATGATTTAATTGCCGACTTAGCACTCGGTTTTGATCGGTTTTATCAAGCCATAAGTTCAGCCAAGTGATTGGGCCATTACCAATTACTTTGGCATGTTATTGAGTCTTAGCACTGCTCGCCTCGCATACCCAGCCCCTTAAGCCAACCTAGATCACAAAAGTCACTGGCCTTGCGTGAGCTAGTTGGCAAATAGCCACATTAACTAGGTTTACGCCTAACTAATACCCCGCCTCATATTCAATTACGCTAAAATAGCACTTCATTTTTGAACATTGGAGCCGCTATGATTTGGCTTGAACTTGCCATCGTTTTATTGTCAATTTTTATTGGAGCAAGAATTGGTGGCGTAGCCATAGGTTTTGCTGGCGGAATTGGCGTACTGGCACTTGCTTGTCTTGGCGTACAACCTGGGCATATCCCTTGGGATGTCATCTTAATTATTATGGCGGTGATATCTGCCATTGCAGCTATGCAAGTGGCTGGAGGTATGGATTATTTAGTCAATCGCGCTGAGCGCTTACTTAGACGCCATCCTAAACATATCACTATCTTAGCGCCGTTAGTCACCTACTTTATGACGTTATTGGCTGGCACTGGCCATACCGCGTTTTCTACTTTACCTGTGATAGCGCAAGTGGCTAAAGAGCAAGGCGTAAGGCCATCACGTCCATTATCCATTGCCGTAATTGCCTCGCAGATTGCCATTACCGCCTCCCCAGTGTCTGCGGCTATGGTGTACTTCTCTAGTCTGCTTGAGCCTAAGGGCGTTGATTATATTACCTTAGTCTTCATCTGTTTTTGCTCGACATTAACCGCAGTGTTTCTCACCTCACTAGTGGCACAATTTTTAGGCTGTGAGTTAAAGGACGATCCTGTCTATCAAGAGCGCTTAGCCCGTGGTGAAGTGGCGCAGCGTCAACAGCAAAATGCCCCCGAGCAACCCTTCGCACTACGCTCATTACTGATATTTTGTGGCGCTATTGGCCTCATCATGTTTTATGCCACAGCGTTATCACCTGTGGTGGGTTTAATTACCGAACCGGTACTTAGCCGCGATCATGCCATCATAGCCATTATGCTATCGGCGGCGCTCCTCATTACTTGGGGCTGCAACATCGATGCGGATAAAATCAGTAGTGCCGCCACCTTTAAATCAGGCATGTGCGCCTGTATTTGTGTCATGGGTGTGGCCTGGTTAGGTGCAACCTTTGTTGAAGCCAATATTGAACATATTCAAAGCTCAGCAAGCCTACTATTAAATCAATATCCTTGGATGCTGGCCATTGCCTTATTCTTTGCCGCTATGTTGCTGTACTCACAAGCCGCCACCACTAAGGCATTAATGCCTGCGGCATTAGCCTTAGGCGTAAGCCCAGTGGCGGCGATTGCTTCATTTGCGGCGGTATCAGCCTTATTTGTGCTGCCTACTTACCCAACTTTGCTGGCTGCAGTGGAAATGGATGACACAGGTTCTACCCGTATAGGTAAAGCAGTATTTAATCATCCCTTTATGATCCCAGGCCTACTAACTACCGGCCTAGCCGTAGGATTTGGTTTTATATTGGGGCATTTAGTTCTCTAAAGATCGCCTAACTTGCTGATAGCAAATAATTGCAAAAAAAAACCACAAGCCTTGGCTTGTGGTTTTTTTTGCTGTTAACGCTCATGTTGCCTTTAGCTCAGTGATAAACACTGCTTTACTCGCCGCGGCTCATTAGATTCATTCGGATCAGAGCCACGCTCTTAAGTCGCTAGTTAGCTAGAGTATTAAGCCGCTAATCAATAAGCGATTAAAAACATTGCTGGGCATAACGAGTTAAGCCGGCAGTCACAGAACCAAAATGATCCCCCACCACGATTTCGCAATCCGGGAAACACTCACTAATACGCTCAAAAATCACTGGGCTGCGCGCAGTACCACCGGTCACATAAATCACTTCTGGCTGAGTATCTGCTTTGGTGATGGCTTCCAGCATTAAGTGCTGAATTTTATCTAAGGTGTCAGCGGTAGCGTTACTAAAGTCTTGAGATGTTACGCGAGTAGCCATATTTTTAGCTAAGTAATCAAGGGCAACACTTTGCTCTGATGATTCCGATAAGCCAATTTTGGTTTGCTCAGCGCTACGCACCAGTTGATATCCCAACTGATATTTTTGCACTTTGAGTAATAAATCAAGGGATGCTACATCCAGTGCATCCTTCTTTAAATCTTCAATCATCTTGCGGCAACTGAGCGACATAAAGTCTCGCTGCGCGCTCACATCGTTAACTGCGACCGCATTCCAAAACAAGTGTCTTGGCAGCGGCTTGCCGGTGGATAATTGACCATCACGGCCCAGCAGTGGCGTAAATGAATGCATAGCTAAAGCGATATCGACATCATTGCCACCAATACGCTGACCAGTGTGGGCTAAAAAGTCGGCCTCGCGTTCGCGCTCATGGCGGCGCTGTGGTCCCATGTTTACCAACGAGCAATCTGTGGTACCACCGCCGATATCGACCACCAGCACAGTTTTATCGCTGTTTAAGTCCGCTTCAAAATCCATTCCGGCAGCAATAGGTTCAAACAAAAAGGCAACACTATTAAAACCGGCGCGAATGGCGGCGCGCTCAAGAATGCCTTGGGCTTGCAAATTACTGTCTTCACCGCCCCGCCCTTGAAAGTTAACTGGGCGTCCAATCACAGCATCTATGTCAGTACTAGGGCTTTGACCGGTTTGTTGATAGATGCACTGCAAAATATTGCGCATCATCAAGGTCACTATGTCTTCAAACAACGCGATTTGATCGACACGTAAACCGCTCGCGCCTAAAAAGGATTTAGGCGAACGCACATAAAAACCATCTTCTGGGCAATATAAATAATGACTGATAGCCTCTTGGCCAAAAAAGACTAAGGTCTCATCGGCGCGTAAATCTAAATCAATCAAGGCTCGGCGCGCTCGCGATAATTCAGCACTGCGCGATGCGGCATACTCAGCTTGCGCACTAACCGGTAACCCTTGATACACTGCTAAAGCAATTAGGTCTTTATCCCAGGCATACAAGGTTGAGGTTAAATAGGCACTGCCTGCCGCCAAATCGATAAGGTTAACCTCATCGTTTACCATTACCCCGACAGCACAATTGGCACTGCCATAATCAAATCCGACCTTCATGACTTGCTCCGCTTCTTGGGGTGAGATAAAAAAGGCAAGAGACTAGCACAAGCCTATTAACCATCACAAGCGTAAGCGAAAAAGTCTGTCATAAACTGCTCGTGGCAATATAAAACTGACATTTAACTACTTGAGAATTATCTAATTTTTTTCAGGTCAATTTTTAATGATAATCACGCAATAGCAGGTTACTCTTAGCTCTCAGTTATCGCCTAACAACGTCAAATGGAAAGTGTGTGAATTCTCCCAAGGTAAATACTCAGTTAATTTTATTCCTCGCGGCGATTATCGCGATTAGTCCGTTAACCATTGACATGTACTTACCGGCAATGCCTGCCATCGCAGACAATCTATCCACCTCCATTGGACTAGTGCAGCTCAGTATGAGCTTATATTTAGCCGGATATGCGGCAGGCATGCTATTACTTGGGCCATTAGCCGATAAATGGGGGCGAATCCACATTTTGCGCCTTGGGCTGAGCGGCTTTTTAATCACTAGCTTATTACTGAGTATCAGTAACGATATCAGTCATTTTTTAGTGCTCCGATTTGTGCAAGCATTTTTCGGCGCGGCCGCGACAGTGGTGGTTCCAGGTTATATACGTCAGCTGTTCGGGGCTAATATGGCTAAAGGCATGTCGTATGTCAGCTTAATCATGATGATAGCGCCATTAATTGCGCCATCCATAGGTGCAGGTTTACTCAATATTTCAACCTGGCCTGCCATTTTTATCCTGCTATCTGTCTATACCGCCATATTGTTAGGCTTAACCTGGAAAATGGACTTGCCGGCCATGCCAGCTAGCAGTAAAGAACCTATTAGTTATTTAGGCCGCTATCGACGGGTATTTTCAACCCCTAAGGTGTTGCCGCTCATTGCCAACTCTATGCTGTCATCCTTTGCGTTTTTCACTTATTTAACGGCAGCGCCTTTGATTTACATGGCCATCCTTGGGATCAGTGCCGAGAAGTTTGCCTTATTATTTGCGCTTAATGTCGGCTCCTTAATGCTTGCTAACCTTATCAATACTCGCATTGTCGGTAAACTGGGGTCATTAACCATAGTTAAGTGGGCAGCAGGCAGCGCATTGATCATTGCTTTGCTATTAGTCGTCGCCAGCGTGCAAACATCTATCCTGGCTATCTTGTGCTTAGTGCCAGCAATCATGATATGTATTGGCTTAATGTCGGTAAATAGCGATGCTTTGCTGTTGATACGATTTCAGGAAGATAGTGGTACGGCAACGGCCGTGATGGGAACCTTGAAATTTGGCGTGGGCGCATTAGCCGGCCCACTACTCGCTATCGCTCCGCATTCACTGTGGTTATTTCCTGTGATGCTGAGCGTTATATTAGTCACCATAGTTATTAACTTAAGGCTTAATCAAACTAAGCAAATAACTATGCGCAAATAGCGATACTCAAATAGCGCAGCTTTAATATCAGTAATTTAATGTCAGTGCTTACATAAGCTAGCTTAAATAACGGCGCCTAAACAACCAGACTTAAATAACCAGACTTAGATAAAGTCTAGTTCAATATCGGTACAGGTCTTCTGACAACGAATCCCATAAATAGGCGCATCGCTAGTTGGATTCTTGTCCATGTGATTGCTGATATTTGTGCCCTTAGCCTTCATTTTACTATTGGCTTTGTGAGTGGTTTTAGCCGGCGCTAATAATTTCAACGGTTGCTGGCAATGCTGACACAATACTGTCTTACCTGAAAACACCGCCTTAATTAAGCGTTGTTGCTCAGCAAAACTTGCCGCGTGGCTTCGATTCTTGGCTGTAAAATCCATGGGTGGATACTCTTTGTCACTATTCTGTTTGCATTATACCTAGGCTTAGTCAGAGTCCAAAGCCCAAATAAGGCTTAAATATGCATGTCACAGATACACGCTGTGCAAATAAGCTTCACCCTGTTAATAAAATGATACTAAGCAAGCGCCACAACAAAAGAGTTACATTTAACCACCAATATAAACATGCTTTTCAACAGTCCCCTGATATTAACTACTGGCAACCAATCGCTGAATTTTGGCAACCATAAGCAGCCATATAAGCAACGACAAAATCACATCGTTGCCGTCATAGAAAATAACAAATAAGTAACCAGGTGATTATTACCATCATTTAAAACAGGTAGTTACGCATTTTAAATGTAAACAGTTATCTATCAACAATAATCAAGTTGATCATTAATTTGGGGATTTTTTATTCACGCCGGCCCAAAACACAGTAAGGCAATGATTTACAACTGATTTTAATCGCAACATCCATTCAAACTACCATCAACAGCATTAACCACCAATAACAATCAAATAATTAGACATATGCCCTAATTTTTATAGTTTTTACCAATAACGATGGTGTAATACTAAATAGAAAATTACTGCTGCTGATTTCATTAAGGAAAATAGAAATTGTTAAGTGAATGATAATAACCAGCCATTTGCTTTACAAAGGATAGCAATCGCAGAATATGTAATTCTAATAATCAATAGTCTTGAACTAATAAACGATATTTAAGAAGTCGGTTATCGACTTTCGGAGAACACTAATGGATTCAACGCAAAACACGACTGCTAAAGTCATGAGTCCTGCTCAAGCCAGTCAATGGCAAAAGTCTGACACTATGTGGATGTTAGGTTTATACGGCACGGCAGTAGGCGCAGGCGTATTATTTTTACCTATTAATGCTGGTGTAGGCGGACTTATTCCGTTAATCATCATGATGCTGTTAGCCTTTCCTATGACCTTTTTTGCTCATAGAGGATTAACTCGCTTCGTTCTTTCTGGTAAAAACCCAAACGGCGACATTACTGAAGTTGTTGAAGAACACTTTGGCGTTGGCGCGGGTAAAATCATTACCTTATTATATTTCTTCGCCATCTATCCTATTTTGCTGGTATACAGTGTGGCGATTACCAATACGGTTGAAAGCTTCATCACTAACCAGTTGCAAATGACTGCCCCACCGCGCGCATTATTGTCATTAGTGCTGATTGTTGGCTTAATGGCGATCGTTAAATTTGGTGAGCATTTGATAGTCAAGGTGATGAGCATCTTGGTTTATCCATTTGTTGGCGTATTAATGTTATTAGCACTGTATTTGATCCCTCATTGGCAGAGCGCATTCCTTGATACTATTCATGTGGCTAATAATTCTGGCCCAGGTATTTGGATGACCTTATGGTTAGCCATTCCTGTGATGGTATTCTCATTCAACCATTCACCTATTATTTCAGCGTTTGCTGTGGCTAAGCGCCAGGAATATGGTGATGAAATCGTTGATCAGAAAACTTCAAAAATCTTAGCGTATGCTCACATCATGATGGTTATTACTGTGATGTTCTTTGTATTTAGCTGTGTATTGAGTTTATCTCCTGCTGATTTAGCCGAAGCAAAAGCGCAGAATCTTTCAATTCTGTCTTATTTAGCTAACCACTTTAATACCCCAGTGATCGCTTATTTAGCGCCTGTGATTGCATTTGTGGCTATTACTAAATCTTTCTTAGGTCACTATTTAGGTGCCCGTGAAGGCTTTAACGGCATGGTAGTTAAGTCATTGCGCCAACGCGGCAAGAGTATAGCACCAGAGAAATTAAACACTCTGACCGCTGGCTTCATGCTGGTGACGACTTGGTTAGTCGCCACGTTAAACCCATCGATTCTTGGGATTATTGAAACCTTAGGCGGCCCAGTTATTGCGACCATCTTATTCTTAATGCCTATGTACGCTATCCATAAAGTGCCAGCGATGCGTAAATACAGCGGTAAGATAAGCAACGTCTTTGTTACCCTGATTGGCTTAATTGCTATCTCAGCTATCGTGTATTCTTTACTGGGTTAATCGCAAGCGCTATCACGTGATAGCAAAGCTTATAGATGCCATAAATAATCGATAGCAATTAACGGCTAGTAACGACTATAGCAACAATGAACAGGTGACCTCAGATCACCTGTTTTTTTATATCTTAGTGCCCCCTCAATCCGATAGCCCCCATCATTGCACTAACGCCTCACGATTCTTTGCCGCTTTCATATTCGCGCATAATGAAAATAACTAACGTTAACGCTTTATTTACACTTTGCGGTTGAAATATAAAAATGTCTTGGTATGCTCAAATCTTGCTCAATTTTATTGAGCTAATTTAGCCTAGTCAAAGTAGGATCCCTTCGACTAGTCAGCCTCCCTCGGCCAGGAGAGGCTGCAAATAGCGTGATTACCCTCACCTATTAAAGCTACTGCTCACCCATACGGTAACTTAGGAGTCTTACATGGAAATGCTCTCTGGCGCAGCAATGATAGTGCGCTCACTGATTGATGAAGGCGTTAAACATATCTTCGGCTATCCTGGCGGCTCAGTGCTCGATATTTACGATGCGCTCCACCAAGCCTCGTCGATTGAACATATACTGGTGCGCCATGAACAAGCGGCCGTGCATATGGCTGATGGTTACGCCCGTGCTACCGGAAAAGTTGGTGTGGTATTAGTCACCAGTGGTCCAGGGGCTACCAATGCGATTACCGGCATAGCCACAGCGTATATGGACTCCATACCATTAGTGGTGTTGTCAGGCCAAGTTCCCAGTCATTTAATTGGTAATGATGCCTTTCAAGAATGCGACATGATTGGTATTTCCCGCCCTGTGGTAAAGCACAGTTTCTTGATTAAAGACCCTAAAGACATCCCTGAGACTATTAAGAAAGCCTTTTACATTGCAGCGACGGGCAGACCTGGCCCTGTGGTGGTCGACTTACCGAAAGATTGCTTAAGTCCCGAGCACTTATTTCCTTATCACTACCCAGAATCTGTCTCTTTACGCTCATATAACCCCACAACATCGGGCCATAAAGGCCAGATAAAACGTGGGTTACAAGCGCTCATCGCCGCTAAGCAGCCAGTATTGTATGTAGGCGGCGGCGCTATTATCTCTAATTGCGGCGCCCAAATTAAGGCGTTATCAGAACTGCTTAATATTCCTGTTGTGAGCACCTTGATGGGCTTAGGTGCCTTTCCTGGCACTCATAAAAACGCCGTTGGCATGCTCGGTATGCATGGCTGTTATGAAGCCAATATGACTATGCATAATAGCGATTTGATTTTTGGCATAGGGGTGCGCTTTGATGACAGAACCACGAATAACGTTGAAAAATACTGCCCTAATGCCAAAATTTTGCATATCGATATTGACCCATCGTCCATCTCAAAAACCATAGCAGTTGATATCCCCATTGTGGGCTCAGCCGAACAAGTACTAGATCAAATGTTAGCGCTATTAGCTGCGCCATCCGATGTGAGCTTAGAAGCCAATGCCTCACCACAGCGTTTAGCTGACTGGTGGCAAATGATTAATGCTTGGCGTAGCCGCAATAGTTTGGCCTATGACACCAGCACTAATCGCATCAAGCCCCAGCAAGTGATTGAGACTTTATACAAGTTAACTAAAGGCGATGCTTATGTGACATCCGATGTTGGTCAACATCAAATGTTTGCCGCGCTCTACTACCCATTTGATAAACCAAGACGTTGGATAAATTCTGGCGGGCTTGGCACCATGGGGTTTGGTTTACCCGCGGCCATGGGGGTAAAACTTGCATTGCCTAATGAAACCGTAGTGTGTGTTACTGGTGATGGTTCGATTCAAATGAATATTCAGGAGCTATCCACCGCGCTGCAATATGACACGCCGGTGAAAATTATTAACCTTAACAACCGCTTTTTAGGCATGGTTAAACAATGGCAAGACATGATTTACTCAGGCCGACACTCACATTCCTACATGGACTCTGTGCCCAATTTTGCCAAAATTGCCGAAGCTTATGGCCATGTGGGAATCGCAGTCAGTCATCCTGATGAGTTAGAAGCAGCGTTAGCTCACGCCTTGTCGTTAACTGATAAGTTGGTATTTGTTGATATCAGTGTCGATGAAACCGAACACGTCTACCCTATGCTCATTCGTGGTGGTGCAATGAACGACATGTGGTTAACTAAAACGGAGAGAAGCTAATGCGCCGGATCATCAGTATTTTATTAGAAAACCAACCGGGTGCATTGTCGCGTGTTGTCGGCTTGTTCTCCCAGCGCGGCTATAACATTGAAACCTTATGCGTTGCCCCCACAGATGATGTCACATTATCGCGCTTAACTATTACTGTGGTTGCCGATGACTCAGTGCTGGAGCAAATTGAAAAGCAACTGCATAAACTGATTGATGTGCTTAAAGTGGCTTGTATTGATGGTGATTTTATCGAGCGCGAATTAGCCTTAATCAAGGTGAAAGCTCACGGCGAGCAACGCGAAGAAGTAAAACGCACCGCAGATATCTTTCGGGCGCAAATTGTCGATGTGAATGCGCGGCTTTATACCATTCAAATCACTGGCACCAGTGAAAAACTCGATGCCTTTATTCGCACCTTAAGTGAAGCCACCAAAGTCGTGGAAGTATCGCGCTCTGGCGTGGTTGGGCTATGCCGCGGCGATAAAGCCATGCGAGTATCATAAGTTAAAGCCGATAGTTAGCTATTACATGGATATACTATTGGCTATACCCTTTGCTATTGGCTATTTATCTATATAAAGACATAAAGTTATTAATAACACGACAAAGGGAAGCGAATGCTTCCCTTATTATTTAGCCTAAGTTCAACCCTAGGATTAAATAGTATTTTGCTCAATGACCTCTTGATTGTTAATAGCGATTTTGCGCGCCTTCATGGCTTCAGGAATTTCACGCACCAGATCAATGTTTAATAAGCCATGCTCTAAGTTAGCACTGGTAACAGTCACGTGATCAGCCAATTGAAATGTACGTTCAAAGCTGCGCTCAGCAATACCTTGATGCAAATACTGACGCTCACCATTAGGCTCTTGACGCGTACCTTTAACCAGTAGCTTATCACCTTCGCTCGTGATATCAAGATCACTCATACCAAAACCAGCGACCGCCATTGTGATGCGATAACGATTTTCGCCAAGTAATTCAATGTTATAAGGTGGGTAGCCGGCATTGCCATTATTGGCAGCCGCATGTTCAGCCATTCGGGCTAAACGATCAAAACCAATGGCAGAACGGAATAAAGGTGATAAATCATAATTACGCATAATCATATCCTCGAAAGCAATATGTGAAATAACCTCGGTCAACAGAGTTGCACCGAATATAAATAGACTCACTAGCTTTAATCATTAACTTATAGGTTAACCACTAACTTACTAGTTAAGTCGCTAATAGGACCTCTCATGAGCATCCATAACCTAGATATATAGTCAGCTATATTTATTTCAAGGGTATAATTAAAAATTTTATAAGAGACTAAACATTTAATTGATAACCTACTGTTCAGGGCAACCGCACGAGTGTTTAGTTTTTCGCCAACGAGCTCAAGCCAGCCCTTAATACACCCTCTAGCATTGATGTATTCATCATGCAGCGCTTTTGTTTTCCAATAATACTCAGCTTAGTTTGCTCTGTTCGAAGCATATTTAAGCTCATATGACGCAAGCAAGATAAATTCTCTGCACCGTGGGCTTTGTATATCTGGCAGGCATCTTCATTCATACTAACATCAAGCACCCAATGCATCGATTCTATGCCCCAGTGCTCTCTCACAGCCATGGCAGCTTGCTCTGTGCTAAGCGTCTTAGAACTGATGTAATAACGATACTCTAAGTCGATGCCTTTCTCTTTAATAAAACGGATATTTTCAACCATCACGATGCTTTTTAATGCTTTCCATCGTGAAAAATCACCTTCAAGCTTCTTGCTGTCAAAAACATAGCACTGGCGAGATTCGATACGGCCATGACCCTTTTCGAATGAGATGCTATCCGCTGCACTTGCACGCTCGGAGCTGAAAGCTTTTTCTATAGCTTGACGCAGTTTCCCTTGGTTATTTTTAACCGCAAGCAAGTAATCTCCGCCTTGTTCTACAATGGCTTTGGCTATCTTAGTTTGGCAGGCCATTGCATCAATGGTTACTAGCGCACCCTTGATATCGAGCATCTTTATTAGCTCAGGGATCGCCGTGATTTCATTGCTTTTCTGCTCGGTTTTAAGCTGACCCAGCACTAGCTTATTCGATGATGCGTAGGCACTGACCATATGAATGGTACTGGCTCTGTCTTCACGGTTGTATGAACCTCGAAGTGTTTTACCATCGATAGCAACTACTTGGCCTTCTGTAAGCGTATGTATTGATGACATCCAGCTGACGAAGCACTCATGAAATTGTTCGGGTTCGATCGTTGATATGATACGCGCAATCGTGTCATCCGCAGGGACACGATTCACGAAAAGTTTATTGCGTTTAAACCAGTCATGGTGTCCGAGGATATATTCACGAATATCAAACCAACCTTTAGCGCCGCCAATCACCGCACACAGGGAGCCAAACAGCACTTCAAAGAGGCAATAGGTGACCTTGGCACTTTGGCGTTGGTCGGTAATTATTTGAAAATGGTCTTTGAAGTGATCAACGTGCATGAGGCTATCCCGTAAAAGGGAGTATAAGATCACAACCAGTTCTGATCGTCAAATCGATCATTTAATGGCCAAAAAACGTTCGCGATCTTGCCCTGACCTACTGTTATGATTTGCAAAGATCTCATGCACTCACACAAATATAATAGAAACTGACCTAAGAAATAGCCCATAGTGCCTGACTCGCAGCCGAGGCACTAGGCGTCATCAATCAATGTATTAAATACACGCCAAAAAAGCCCTCATTTAACAGGGCATCTTTTGGTGTTTATGCCATTAACCGATTCAAAATAAACTCGCGAATGGGCATAATTTGCTGCGCGCATAAACTGTGACCGACGGGATACCAACTAAAGTCGAGCGGATAACCACCAGCAGTTAAGGCTTGACGCGCCATATCCGCCGCCATAGGGATCACTACGTCATCTTGCTCACCGTGTTGATAAACAATGGGAGTGTGTTGATTGACACTTGAGCACGCTTGTGGCAATTCATCACCACCAGGTAAATAACAAGATAAGGCTAAAATTCCAGCGAGTTTGCTGCTACAACGTAACGCTGTAAATAACGCCATCACCCCTCCTTGACTAAAACCGGCAATTAAAATCTTATCGCTAGCAATGCCTGCGGCGATTTGCTGACCAATTAACTCATCTAATAACTGCTCAGATGCCATCACCCCCGCCATATCGGCGCGATCATGTAAGTCTAGGCTCTTAATGTCATACCAAGCGCGCATGATATGACCCGCGTTAATAGTGACGGCTTGCTCGGGAGCATTGGGGAAAATAAATCGAATAGATGAGTTTTTCGGTAATTGTAAGCTCTTAACAATAGGCGCAAATCCGTCGGCTGAATCACCTAAACCATGTAACCAGATCACGCAAGCGGTAGCAGCTTGTGCTGGCTCGACCACAATTCCAGATAACGCAGGGGTTAATTGACTAACAGACATGAGCAAATACCATCAAGTGAAAAATATTGAACCGTAAGCATACCCTAATTATTAGCGTAAATGCAGCGCATACTGAGGGTTAGTTTATGAATATTAACGCTTTAATAATTGCGGGCCAATGACATCCAGCATAACATCAGCGGCCTCTTGGCTTAATGGTAAGCTCCAGCGCACAGCGCCTGCATCCGCGAGCAATAAGGGCCCAGGAAGTAACACTAAATCCTCACAATAGCTTTGCAGCACAACGCCGCTCGATGTCAGGCGTACCTGCACTTCATGCGCTGTGATGATAATTTTTCCTAAGGGGATATTCAGGACCATAACTAGATACTCACTTTTTATCTTACTCTTGCCATCTCATTGCTACTGTTTAGGTCGCACAGCTATTACCATCATTCTTAAACAATTCATTGAGACGACATAAAAAAATGCCCATATAGTTAGCTATATGGGCATCTGGCACTTAAGAGAGATTAGTGCTGATGGCCGCCATCACCATGGGCATGGCCATGAGCGATTTCTTCATCAGTGGCATCACGAGTATCAAGAATAGTGATATCAAATTGTAAGGTTTTGCCTGCTAACGGGTGATTCATATCGACATTGGCCATGAACTTACCCACTTTCAGTACTGTCACTTGTCTTGGACCTTGCTCGGTATGCACCAGTGCTGGCATGCCAGCTTTCCAAGTTTTAGCGCCTTCTAAGTGCTTGATTGGCACTCGTTGCTCAAGGCCATCAACGCGCTCACCAAAGGTTTGATCTGGAGTCAGCATGGCAGACACATGTTCACCAGCAGCCTTGCCTTCAAGCATAGCTTCAACACCTGGCATCATGTTGTCGTGACCATGTAAATAGGCCACCGGCTTTTCATCATGATTGCCTTCTAATAACTGGCCTTGCTCATCACTAATTTGATAAATAAAACGTACTACTTGATTATCTGCAACTGTCATCATACTTCTCTGAATTCTGATCTAAGTAAAAATGCCCACTTAAAGCCCTAAGGCCTTAAAACTGGTGTCATGGGGGTAACCGTCAGCAATTAAGCCCGCTTTTAGTTGAAAGGCTTGCAATGCTGCTTTCGATCTCGGGCCAAATACACCATCAGGTTTGCCGACATCATACCCTAAATCCGTCAATTTCTGCTGCATCGCCTGTAATTGAGCGCGGGTTAATTTTGCTTGCTCAGGCGGCTGCACCACTAATGGACCGCCACCATTGATGCTATCAGCGAGCTGACCGACGGCAATGGCATAAAATATTGAGCGATTCCATTTCTGAATGACTTCAAAATTAGGGTAAGCCAAAAACGCAGGGCCTTGATAACCTGCAGGTAAATATACCGCGGCCGGCATAGACTCACGGCTTAATACCTGACCATTAGCTTGAGTGACACCTAAATCTGCCCATAAGGCAACATCACGGCTGTGTTTAGCCCCAAGTAACGCGTAGTCAAAGTTGGCCGCCAGCTTAACTTCTTGTCCCCAAGGTTCGCCTCTTTGCCAGCCTAACGCTTGTAAGAAAGCGGCAGCAGAGGTTAAAGCATCATCTGTGCTTTGCCACAGATTGATTTTACCATCACCATCGCCATCTTTAGCATGATTAAGATAAGCACTTGGCATAAATTGGGTGTGTCCCATAGCGCCCGCCCAAGAACCCACCATCTCTTGCTTATCTATGCCATGAATTTGCTGAATTCGCAGCGCTTGCATTAACTCTTGGGTAAAATAGGTGCTGCGTCTGGGTTCACAGGCTAAGGTTGCCAACGAATCAATCACAGGCATTTTACCTTTGTAACCACCAAAATTGGTTTCAAGGCCCCAAAATGCCAATAAATACTGCGGCGGCACGCCATATTCTGCCGCTAACTTATTTAATAGTACTTGGTGTTCTTTATATAAGGCTCGACCTTGCTCAATACGCTTATCAGTCACTCGCTTAGTATAGTAATCAGCGAATGTCTGGCTAAATTCAGGTTGCGCTCTATCAAGCTCAATCACCTTAGTGACAAACTGCGCATCCGCTAGGCTCGCCTTAATAATGGCGGCGTTAATACCTTGTGCTTGCGCTTGTTGTTGCAGTTTCGCTATACACTCAGGAAAGTTGGCCTTAGATTGCTCAACTATTTGCGCAATCGTAGGTTCAACGCTCTGCTTAACGGTTTGCTGTTTAATGATGGGCTCATTAATCGCATTGGGGACTGGCACAGATGGTGCTAACGCCGATGATGCACAAGCACTCATGCCTGAGCCTGCCAGTAATAGGATAGAAATACGTCTTTTCAACACCCTCACTCCTTGCTGATAACGACCTTTGCCATGAGCGAATGTACTCAAATAGCAACTGCATAAAATAAAAGCTGACCGACAATGATAATAGGGTCAACCGCACAAAAATATGTACCTTAATCTCGTTATCTAAGGTTACAGAATCATTACACTTAGCACATCCTGACCCAAGTTAATGGGTCTGACAATGAGGGAATGATTAAATTCATGCTAACAAGACGAAAAATACTCAATCGCTAGAGCCTGTTGTGGCAAGCGTGGTACAATACGCTATCTTTTGTCTTTTTGAGTACTCCTTATGTCTGAATTAGATCCTTTATTAAGCAGCTTTATCGATAATGTTAAACAGCATCAATTGTTATGGGGCCTGCAAGATGAAACAGGCGAAGGCTGGGTAGTATGTGATTCTGCCGATTTTGAAGATACTGATGCCATGCCATTATGGTCAACTGAAGCCTTAGCTTCAGCCAATTGCACCGATGATTGGGCAGACTATAAAGCCGTTGCCATCCCATTATCTGAGTACTTAGAATTTTGGGTATCTGATTTAAATGATGATGGTGTGGTAATTGGTATTGATTGGCAAAACGATCAAGACTGTGTTGAAGTCGATCCTATCGTCTTAGCTAAACATCTGGTAGATGTTGAGCTGCTGCAACAGTAATTGATATCGCCGAGTGGCAACACTCGGCGTTTTATCTAGCACTTATGATTACGATTCCTTTTAATAAACGTCATTGCTGTTGGTTTTGTAATGAACCCATGAGCGATTTCCTGCTATGCCCCGCCACCGCAAAACCGCAGATGTCGCATCCGCAAGCCCTAGTTCCAGCCTGCCAAGAATGTTTATCTATCGCCAAAAAACACTACTTTGAAGATATTTGGCATTGCCGCGATCAAATAAAACGCACGCTCAGACAAAAATATGCCAAACATTTAGCCATAGGTGAAAATTGGACTCAAGAGGAACTGGCCGACAGTGGTTTTGATGACAATATTTTTGGTGGTTTTAAAAAAAGTGCATGGCAAATGTTTGAAATAGCAAGGGATAGGATCAACGCGCAAGGTTGGCCAGTGGTGATTGATGGCATTGATTATCCGCCACCATTCTCTATGGCATTTAGCTTTAATGGTGTTGAATACAGCCATATTAGCGAGGCCATCAGTGAGCAAACTCAACGACATGCTCTCGATGAATCATTCCTTATCAGCTTAGTGGACATAGTCGGAAAACCTAGATTTGCTTATGCTATTCGGCTTGCTAAATTATATCGCGGCATGAGCTTGCAACAAAAAAAACAGCTCATTGATGAGCTGCAGAGTGACTTTCAATCCTAACACTTAGACAATGCCTTAAGTTTCTCGCGCAGACGCTCCTGCACTAGGCTCACCAACATATCAGGTTGGAATTTTGAAATAAATTTATTACAGCCAACCTTTTCCGCCATAGCATTATTAAAATTGCCACTTAACGAAGTATTGAGTACTACGTACAAGTCTTTCAATTTTTCGTCACTGCGAATTTCAGCGGTTAACTTATAACCATCCATTTCTGGCATTTCAGCATCTGTAATCACCATCAACAGCTTTTGGTTCACATTCACACCATCTCGCGTCCAAGACTGCAGCAACTCTAATGCCTGCAAGCCATCTTGTACCTCAGTAATATCAATGCCGAGCGGACATAAGGTTTCTTTGACTTGACGCCGCGCCGTTCCAGAATCATCGACCACAAGAATATGCTGGCCTTTCAGATGGTTAACTAAGCCATTATCCAAAATTCCAGCAGACAAATTCGTATCATAATCAATGATTTCAGCTAGAACCTTCTCTACATCAATAATGGAGACTAGCTGACTGCGATCATTTTCTTGGAGGCGAGTAATAGCGGTGAGATAATTATTAGCACCAGCCGTTTTTGGCGGCGGTAAAATATCACTCCAAGTCATATTTACAATATGCTCAACTTTACCGACTAAGAAACCTTGAATGGTACGGTTATATTCAGTGATGATGAGATTGCTTTTAGCCGTGGTTTCTATGGGTTTAAAACCTATCGCCGCCCGTAAATCAATAACTGGAATAGAAACGCCACGGATATTGGCAACGCCAGCCACATGCGCATGACTACCTGGTAAGGTATTTAAGGGGGGTAACTTAACGACTTCTCGAACTTTAAATACGTTAATTGCAAAAAGTTGCATCGAGTTGATGCGAAACAGCAGTAATTCTAGTCGATTCTCACCCACCAACTGTGTCCGTTGATCGACGCTTTCCAATACTTTTGCCATAGATGACTTTCCTGCTGTCTCATGGTTCAAACGTGTTTGAACCGAATTGTCCTTATTGCTTGTTGCAAGTATAGCCATTAACCATAAAAATAATAAAAGTTGTCAAAAAAATTATCAGGCAAGCTCAAATAGTTAGTTAAAAAGCATTATGTATGTAGCGCTAAACTCAGCGTGTTTTACGCTTAAACCGACAATAACAATGGAATTAACTTGGCTAAACAATCTTCACCCACTAGCCAATTGAGCTTTTTAGCGCCATTTCAACCTCAATAGTTAACATCTTGAAAGATATTGTTGACATATCTCAATATCTTGCTATCATCAGCGGCAGTTCAACCTCTAGTTCCTCTATTCTTTCCTCTTAAGCTGTCCGCCTTAGAAAGAAATTAATTCAGCGTCATCTATTGGTCATAAAACAAACCTAAAATAGACATGCTTCTCAGTTAATCACTGAGGGACTTTTGATAACTAAAAAACTTACTTTAACTAGCAAACCCGTAAATTTCACAGTACGAGGAAGGCTTATTGTACAAATATCGACACCACTGGGTGTTCATGGAGCTTTAAACTATGTCATATAAAATTGATGGTCTTGAAATAAACGTATGTTTTCCTGTGGATTCTATTTCACTAAACAAATCTTCTATCGCTTTCAACGATAGACAGGGTAAAAATAAACAAACGTTTACCCAACGCACCGATGCGTTAAAATTTATGAAATGGTTGCTTAGCGGTAACTGTTAATTCAACGCCCTGCCCTTACGCAGGAGTCGTCAGTGTGATGCGAGGTTAGGCCTTGTTGCTGCCAACCAATGCATCACATTCCATTATTTCCTCTAGATATTCCTCATCCTTAAACTTCAAACTTGCGCCTATACCTAGGCAGCATAGATTCATTACCTATTAATCCTCCTTGATGTAAATACAATATTTGTCGTGACTGCGCTTGTATTAGTCTTTGTTTTAACGCTAAAAATCCAATTGGGTCATATAACAATTCAAACTCTATCCCAGAGCTTTGCTGTACCGCTTGCCATAGTTGATAGCCTTCAAGATACGGTTTACCAAAATGATATTTTTTCGCTAATGTGACTATTTCAGGCATACCGTAAGTAGCAGCGCCTAATTCATTAAACTGAGTTTGCAGATAATCACTACCGCCGACAGCAGCGCAGGTGATGACATTAATATCCACGGCACATTCTTTAAAACGGCGATGCAAAAAGAAAGCAGTTGTGCCTGTGCCAGATGGGAGAAATACATCTAAAGGTTCTGAATTGCCTTGATATTCAGCAATAATTTCATCGGCCAACTTAGCAACGCCCTCATAGGCTAATTGACAGCGCCCGCCTTCAGGTACAAATAAACATTGTGCAGCATCAGATTGCTGCAATCTCACCCTCTCAATGTATTGCTGACATGTCATTCCGGTCGCAGCAACAATTGAATTTATCGGTATTATGTTGGCGCCTAAAGCTAATGACCGCTGGTAATTGGCCGTCGGGTTTTCAAGCAAGAATCCAGCAATATGATCAACATAGAACTCAAGTTTCCAGCCCTTTAACTGCGCCAAGGCTGCCATAGAGAGCAGTGAATTAGCTTGCGGCGACCCATAACCAATCAAAGTATTGATAGCACCCGATTCTAAGGCTAATAAGCCATAGAACTTACGCGCTTTATTGCCGGAAAATAACGGGTGCAATAAGTCGTCGCGCTTAATCAAGAGTTGATAATGTAAAAACTGGAATGCTTGAATGGGCGTGTGCGCTAGTTTCATAAACACTTAGAAAGACAAAAAAGCTATTTTAACGATTTTCGTTGCTAAACTTAACCACATATTGGTTAAACTCACCAACCAATCTCAACAGACATTAATTTTATTTACTGTAGTCAATGAATTATGATGATGGCATCAAATTTGCTAAACCTTAGTTTTAGTTAGTGGAGCTTTTCATGTCACTCTTGCGTTTATTATTAAATATCCTCTGGATAGTGTGCGGCGGTTTTATCATGGGATTAGGATGGTGGTTAGCCGGAGTCTTGTGCTTTATTAGTATTATCGGCATACCGTTCGGCCGCGCCTGTTTTGTTATTGGTGAAATGGCATTCTGGCCTTTTGGTCAGCAAAGCGTTAATCGGCAGCTAGTTTCTGGCCAAGAAGATTTAGGTACTAGCTCTTTCGGTATGCTAGGTAATATTATTTGGTTTGTGATTTTTGGCTTCTGGCTGGGATTAGGTCATCTAGTGTTTGCCCTTGGCTATTTCATTACTATCATAGGTATTCCGTTTGGATTGCAACACCTTAAGCTCGCTATGTTAAGCCTAACCCCGATTGGTCAGACCATAGTCGCTAAACCATAATCAAACGCCAATCTGACTTATCTAATAGCACTTAACTAGTAAGATTTAGTTAGGTAACTATTCATCACAGCTTGAGGGTCTATTTTACTTAGGCCCTCATTCACTCGTAGACGCCACATCGCCCCTTGTTCATTCGCACTAAATGCAATCAACAAATCTTGGCTAATCAAAACTTTAGGCTGCATTTGCAATTGCTTAGCCACTGAGGTTAATGGCTCTTGGTTTAACCAGTATTTCATCACCCAAGGGTCAATTACCGCGCCATCAATGCGATTACTCGCAAGCAACTGCAAATTATGCGCATCTGATCCGGCAACAATAAGTGGTTGATCGGCAGCAAATAGCGCCGTCATTGGCTGGTTGGGGCTAGTTAAGGGTTCAATCACCCCTAAGGTATATAGAGTTAAGTCGCTTAACTGCAACCACACTAAGGGAGCCACTTGCTTAGTGGCTAAACCGATATAGCTCACGCCAATAGGATTTGAGAAAATAAATTCATTACTATCAAAGGCATAAGTCGGAAAATAACCTTGATATTGACCGGCATTAATACTGGCTAATTTTTTGGTTCGATCCCAAGGATAAAAATCTACTTCAAGATCATGCCCTACAGCTTGCAAGGCCGCTTTAACCACGGCCACGCTCGCGCCTTGTTGCTTTAACGTTTGCCCAGAATACGGTGGCCATAGCCCAGAGGTGAGTTTTAAAGTGTCGCTAAAGCATTGAAGTGGGCTCAAGCCTGCCACTAGCATTAAGGATAGAAAATGACATCTGGCGGCTATCGCAAATTTAGTAAAATTGGCTGACATAGTCGAGTCTGAATCCTTATCGCAGGCAACGGCTTGTAAGTATAGTGTATACCTATCAAGCTATTTCGAACAATTCCATGTCATTGATCACAAATATTTAATCAACACTGCCGATAGACTCAATCTAATTTTATTAATATTCAATAACTTATTTTATGTATACCATTCTCTTACACATACTATTTATAAGGGAATTACCTGTGAAATTTAATTGGGTCATGTTAGCTTTGCTCTGTTCGCCGCTGGCAAGCGCCGAACCGATTGATATCATCCAGCCAGCAAAAATTACCGCGCCTGAAAAAGTAGAGCTAGGCAAAATGCTGTATTTTGAACCTAGATTATCCATGTCAGGTTTTATCTCTTGTAACTCATGCCACAACTTGTCATTAGGCGGCGTTGACGCCATTCCAACCTCGATTGGTGATAAATGGCAGCAAGGCCCGATTAACTCTCCTACCGTACTGAATGCTGACTTGATGCTGGCGCAATTTTGGGACGGCCGAGCAAAAGACTTAAAAGAGCAAGCTGGCGGCCCGATCGCTAACCCGAAAGAAATGGCATTCACCCATGAACTGGCCATTGATACCTTAGCGTCTTTGCCTGGCTATCGCGCTAAGTTCAAGCAAGTCTATGGCAGCGATAAAATCGATATTGACATGATCACCGATGCTATTGCTGAATTTGAAAAAACCTTAGTGACGCCTAATAGCCCATTTGATCTATATCTGGCAGGAAATAAGGCAGCAATTAGCGATGATGCGTTAGCCGGTTATCAGTTATTTAAAGATAAGGGCTGTGTTGCTTGTCACAATGGCCCTGCGGTTGGCGGCACCATGTATATGAAGATGGGCTTAATTAAGCCGTTCCATACCAATAACCCTGCCGAAGGGCGTAAAGGTGTGACAGGTAAAGATGCCGATCTGCATGTATTTAAAGTGCCAACCCTGCGCAATATTGAACTCACCTACCCCTACTTCCACGATGGTAGCGTGTGGGACTTAGAGCAAGCCGTTAATGTCATGGCTGATATTCAATTAGGTCAGAAGCTTAATGAGCAGCAAACTGTACAGATGGTTGCTTTCTTAAAGTCGTTAACCGGCGAGCAGCCACAAATTGTATTGCCAATTTTGCCGCCATCGAACGCCAATACTCCAAGACCTCAGCCATTTGCTGAATAATCCTAAGTATTAGCCTTGATATATCATGCCCCGCGTGGGGCATGATTCTTCTACCCGATCAAGCTGCTGGCGCTATAAATTAATTCTAAAGCTAACCGTCCTGTTATTTCTGCGCACTCAGTGTCTCAAATTTCCTGAGTTTGACCTCAGTACTTAAGCTCAGTACTTAAGCTCAGCACTTAAGCTCACTTCATAAGCTAAGTGCATAATACCTGTCCTTAATTTCTGCCTGACGGTTATGAGTATCCCTGCCCTTTAGCGTATGATAGCCAGTATCGCTTTTCTTAAGAGACATTCATTTATGCAGTATTGGTTGCTGAAATCAGAGCCGGACGAATTTAGTATTAACGATCTTGCCAAGTTGGCGCCTAAGGTTGAACCTTGGTCTGGCATACGCAATTATCAAGCCCGTAATTTTATTCGCGATCACATGCAAATTGGCGATGGCATTTTATTTTACCATTCAAGCTGTAAACAACCCGGCATAGTCGGGCTGGCTAAGGTTGCGAGTACGCCCTACCCAGACCCAAGTCAGTTTGATAGCGCCTCGCCATATTTCGATGCTAAATCCAGCATAGATAATCCAAGGTGGGTATTAGTTGATATTGAATTTGTTGAAAAATTTAAGCGCGTCATTAGCTTTACACAAATCAAATCCATGCCACCGTTTTCTGAACTGGCACTCATAAAATCACCGCGTCTCAGTGTGCAACCCGTTAGTAGCAGCCATTGGCAGCAATTGTTAGCGCTTGGCCGCTAACGTAAGTTCTCCTGAGTTTGCTTACTTTAGTTTGATTGCTTTAGTGTTTAGTGATGCGCTTGACCACATTCTTCCAACAGTAGTTGGGTGAATAGTTGGCCGGCGCGGCCTAATGGCCGCTGCTGGCTCCACACTAATTGCGGCGTGAAGCTATAGCGCGAACCTGCAACAAAATCGACTTCAACGAGTACGCCGCTCGCTAACTCATCATTGACTAAATAATCTGGCATCCAACCAAAGCCTAAGCCTTTGAGTAAAGCATTTTTCTTCATCATAAAACCTGATAAATAAAACACTTTATCGCCACCAAACTGCATATCATCCCGATAGCCCTTATCCCCCGATGAATCCTCAATAGTAAGCTCTACAAATTGCTGTAATTGATGCAATTCGACTTGGCGTTTCACCGCTAACACGTGACTAGAAGCTACCACTAAAATACTGGTCACACTGGGTAGCGGCGTGGCGTGGTATTGAGATCCTGAGCGAAAATCCTTCACTAACATCAAGTCAGCGCTATCGCGTAAAAATCTGTGCTGTACGCCCCCTAAAAATTCGACATTTAGCTGTATTTTAGTGGGCACTTGATGAGCCGCCATACGTTTAAGGGCTGTCATTACTGGCTCCATCGGCAAGGCGCCATCAATAATCAGTTCAAGCTTTGGCTCCCAGCCCTCACCAAAGCGGCTAGCCAGTTGGGTGATGTGATCCCATTGCTGCAATAAGCGTTGACCTTCTTTTAAAATGGCTAAGCCTTGAGGGGTAAGCTGCGCGCGATACTGGCTTCTATCCAATAAAGTAATGCCTAATTCTTGCTCTAACTTTTTGATTTGATAACTCACAGCCGACTGCGCTTTGTGCAAACGCTCAGCTGCCGCGGCAAAGCTGCCAGTTTCGACCAACATATCCAACACCCGAAAAGCATCAATATCAATCCGCATAGCAACTCCATCTAAAAAATAGAACGTGTTGAACAATTTATTATTCTTTTTTTTGTTGATTCAAGCAACTAGATTGTTATCAAAGTCACATTTACCCTACATTTAGGTGCTGAGGAAATTTTATGCCCATCTATATAAAACAAGGTGATATTCCTCATAAACGTCATATCACCTTTGAAAAACCGAACGGCGAGTTATATCGAGAAGAACTGTTCTCCACCCATGGGTTTTCCAACATTTATTCCAATAAATATCATCACAATATGCCGACCAAGATTTTAGAAAACCGCGTATTTGATATTGACCATGGCGATAACTGGCAAGATGCATTAATTCAAAACTACAAACTGGATTCTCGTGTCGTTGATAAAAGCGGTAATTTCTTTTCGGCGCGTAACAAGCTGTTTTATAACAACGATCTTGCCATGTACACAGCAAAAGTGAGTGAAGGCACAGATAACTTCTACCGCAATGCCTACGCCGATGAAGTGATTTTTGTCCACCAAGGTCAAGGCCAATTACTCAGTGAATACGGCGTGTTAGCTGTGCGCCAATGGGACTATCTAGTCATACCTCGCGGCACCACCTACCAGCTAATGTTCGATGATTATCAAGACGTTAGATTATTTATTATTGAGTCTATGTCCATGGTGGAAGTGCCGCGCCATTTTCGTAATGAGTATGGGCAAATGCTGGAGTCAGCCCCATATTGTGAGCGCGATATTCGAACGCCACAGTTGACTGAGGCGATTGTTGAACAAGGGCAATTTAGCTTGATCAGTAAGTTTGGCGACAAGTATCAGCAAACCCTGCTGCAGTGGCATCCGTTTGATCTAGTGGGCTGGGATGGCTGTGTGTACCCTTGGGCATTGAATATTAAGGATTACGCTCCTAAGGTAGGTAAAATTCATTTACCGCCCTCAGAGCATTTGTTGTTTAGCGCCCATAACTTTGTGATTTGCAATTTTGTGCCGCGCCTTTATGACTTCCATCCCCAAGCCATTCCGGCGCCTTACTTTCATAACAATATCGATAGCGATGAAGTCTTGTATTACGTCGATGGCGACTTTATGAGTCGCAAAGGCATACAGGCAGGCTTTTTAACTTTGCATCAAAAAGGCGTTGCTCATGGGCCGCAGCCTGGTAAGACAGAAGCCAGTATCGGCAAAAAAGAAACTCACGAATATGCGGTGATGGTCGATACTTTTGCCCCGTTGCAGCTTACAGCCCATGTTAAACACAGTATGGCCGCTGATTACGTTAATTCTTGGCTTGAATAATGGTCAGCCTTAATCACCCACAAAATTTGCGATCAAGGACATAAAAATGGCAACAACAACCAATCCTTTAGGTTTGATGGGCATAGAATTTACCGAATTTGCCAGTCCAAACCTCAACTTTATGCACCAAGTTTTTATCGATTTTGGCTTTTCTATGCTGAAAAAACATCATGAGCACGACATCATTTATTACCGCCAAAATGACATCAACTTTTTACTTAATCGCTCTAAACAAGGCTTTAGCGCTGCATTTACTAAAAGTCATGGACCTGCCATTAGCTCTATGGGCTGGCGCGTGCTAGATGCTAACTTTGCCTTTGAGCAAGCCGTCGCTCGTGGCGCTAAGCCTGCCCCGCGGGAGGTTACAGACCTACCTTATCCCGCCATTTATGGCATAGGTGACAGCTTAATTTATTTTATTGATACCTTTGGCGCTAACGGCAGCATTTATGAGCGCGATTTTGTGGATTTAGCCGAGCCCATCGTAGTGAAAGATAAGGGTTTTATTGAAGTCGATCACCTCACTAATAATGTCTTTAAAGGCACAATGCAGTACTGGGCAAACTTCTATAAGGACATTTTTGGGTTTACTGAGGTGCGCTACTTTGACATTAGCGGCGTACAAACCGCCCTCATCTCTTATGCGTTGCGCTCGCCCGATGGCAGTTTTTGCATTCCGATTAATGAGGGCAAAGGCAACGACAATAATCAAATTGATGAATATCTGCGTGAATATAATGGCCCAGGCGTACAGCATTTGGCCTTTAGAAGCAGGGATATAGTGGCATCCCTTGATGCTATGGCTGGTACTCATATCAGCACGTTAGATATTATCCCAGAATACTACGACACCATTTTTGATAGATTGCCACAAGTCACAGAGGACAGAGAGAAAATCAAGAATCATCAAATTCTGGTGGATGGCGATGAATCCGGCTATTTATTGCAAATTTTCACTAAAAATTTGTTTGGGCCAATTTTCATCGAAATCATTCAACGCAAAAACAATTTAGGCTTTGGTGAAGGTAACTTTAAAGCCTTGTTTGAATCCATTGAACGCGATCAAGCGCGCCGCGGCGTGTTATAACTCAACGCTATACTTGCTGGAATCAGAGTTTTATTGCCAAGCACCAACTGATTTCATGCGATATCTCACAGACTGCCAATGAGTCACTGATTGGCAGTTTTTTTAACGTCATTTCACAGGTAATATTCTTTACCTTTGTTTGCTTAAGACCTGTATGCCTGATTTCACCTTACTTGCGGTATTTATCCCAACCTTCTTCTTTGTTTCTATTACTCCGGGGTTGTGTATGACCTTAGCCATGACATTAGGCATGAGCATAGGGGTGCGTAAAACCTTATGGATGATGTTAGGTGAACTGTTAGGGGTTGCCATAGTTGCTATCGCCGCCGTCATGGGCGTTGCCAGCTTAATGTTGAATTACCCGCAAGTGTTCTCGCTGCTTAAATGGGTGGGCGGCGTGTATCTTATTTATGTCGGCATCAATATGTGGCGCAGTCGCGGCAGTATGGCCATAGTCGCCGATAGCCAAAAAAGTATTAGCCGCATTACTTTGTTCTCTCAAGGGTTCGGCACAGCGATTGCCAATCCTAAGGGCTGGGCATTTATGGTGTCTTTATTGCCTCCCTTTATTAATCCGCAAGAATCTATGCCTGTACAGTTAATGGCGTTAATTGTCATTATTTTAGTGTCTGAGTTTGTGTGCATGATGCTTTATGCATCCGGTGGCAAAACCCTAAAACTGTTTTTAAGCCAAGGGGATAACATTAAGCTAATGAACCGCATTGCTGGCAGCTTAATGATTTTGGTCGGTGGTTGGCTGGCCTTAGGGTAAATGATTTAAGAGGCTATTTTCCCTAAATAACAATAAGTGACATACCCTTGAGCGAGCGCCATTAAGCTCGCTCAATTATCATTTTGGCACTATCACCGCGCTCACGCTTATTGCTCTCACGCTAGAGCGTTGCAATTTCAGTTAATTAACGGCACATTACTAAACATTAAAACAACATTAGTGTCAGATAAGCATGACTATAACTAAGCCGTTCCAGCAGCCAAGCCTGCCTAAATTGCCAGCCTCATTAACGTGCGCTAAATCATCAATGCCATGGGCGAAACCCTCTTTTCTAATGCCAGCATCTATATCTAAGTCTACGTTAATCATAATGTTATGCTTACCATTAAGCCTAACATCTAGCGCAGCTCAGCCCCCCAATCCACCCGCGGTGATTTATGAACATTTAGCCACAGCGCAGCCAGAGTGGGCTGAGCATGGCATGGTTGCCAGCCAAGAGGCGCTCGCTACTCAAATTGGGGTCGATATTTTAAAGCAAGGCGGCAACGCCATAGATGCCGCAGTAGCCACAGGCTTTGCCTTAGCGGTTACTTTACCCAGAGCCGGTAATATTGGCGGCGGCGGTTTTATGTTGGTGTATCTTGCCGAAAAAAAACAAACCATAGCGATAGATTACCGTGAAATGGCGCCAGCATTAGCCCACCAAGATTTGTTTTTAGATACACAAGGTAAAGTCAATCCATTACTGTCTAAAGAGCATGGCTTAGCTGTCGGTGTGCCTGGCACTGTGATGGGGCTTCTGAGCGCGTTGGACAAATATGGCACTATGTCACCCGCGCAAGTCATAGCGCCCGCCATTGCCCTTGCCGAGCAAGGGATAACCGTAAGTTATGATTTAGCGCAATCACTTGCTGCGTTAAAGCCTAAACTCAGCCGCTGGCCAAGTACGGCAGCCATTTTTTATCAGCCAAATGGTGACAATTTCGCGCCTAATACAGTGTTAAAGCAGCCACAACTGGCCAATAGCCTGCGCTTAATTGCACAACAAGGCGCGGCGGGGTTTTATCAGGGTGAAACCGCGCAAAAAATCGTGGCAGCCGTAGCTGAAGCTGGCGGAATTTTATCGCTAGCAGATATGCGTGATTATCAAGTGGTCGAGCGCACTCCTGTGGCGGGAGAGTATCGCGGCCATCAAGTAATCTCTATGCCGCCGCCCTCATCTGGCGGCATACATATTATCCAAATGCTGAATACCTTAGAAAATTTCCCTTTAGGAGAGCTTGGCCACAACAGCGCCGCGAGCTTACATTTGCTGACTGAAACCATGAAATTGGCCTATGCCGATAGAAGTGAATATTTAGGCGACCCTGATTTTTACCCTGTGCCAACCCAAGCATTAATCGCTAAGGCGTATGCTAAACAGTTAGCCGCTAGCATCAAGGACGAGGCAACCCCAGCAAGCGAAATCAAACCTGGTGCCATGCTCAAGAACGAAAGCCCACAAACCACTCACTATTCAGTGGTCGACCAATGGGGCAATGCCGTTTCTAATACCTATACCCTTAACTTTAGTTATGGATCTGGCCTAGTTGCTGCTGGTACTGGCATATTGCTCAATAATGAAATGGATGACTTTTCAGCAAAACCAGGGGTTGCTAACGGTTTTGGATTGATTGGCGGCGCCGCCAATGCCGTGCAAGCACGTAAGCGGCCATTAAGTTCAATGAGTCCAACCTTGATCTTAAAAGATGGCAACATTTTGTTAGTGACTGGCAGCCCTGGCGGTTCACGCATTATCAGTACAACCTTACAAATCATAACCAATGTGATTGATTATCAGATGAATATTGCCGAAGCCACCCAAGCTGGCAGAATTCATCATCAATGGTTGCCCGATGAATTACTGCATGAGCGCTCGATTAATAGCGATACCATTAGCCTCTTACAAGCTAAAGGCCATGTCACTAAAATACAAGGTGCCATGGGCAGCACTCAATCCATTATGCGGGCGCCTGTCGGTTGGTTCGGTAGCTCAGATCCTCGCCGCGGCGCATCACTAACGGCGGGCCACTAACTCGGAATAAGAATCAACATCAAGGCGCCAGCATAACCACAGTCATAAGCGCCTTAGATGAGATAGCAATCAGTCTGTTATAAGCAAGCCACATGCAAATACTCTAATCCCTCACAACAGATACACCACAAGCCACTTAATGTGGCTTGTGTGCCTTTATGGTTAATTAGCCAGCACCCACCAACTGTGATAGCTTTGTTATCGCAAAGTAATTAATCATCAGCAGCATCATAAAACCAATAACAAACTTATGGTCTGATGTATAAACCCATTGATGCCCTACAAGGACTTAACCATGAAAATCACCTATCTTGCCGCTAGCATAGGCTTAGTGCTACTCACCAGTGCTTGCAGCCAAGAGTTAGCGACTACAGGTATGGCTAAAACTCAAGCACCAACAGCGCAGTCAAGCCAAACGGTTACTGAACAAAATCCATTTTTCACGCCTTACAACACTTATTTAGAAATTCCAGACTTTAGCAAAATTAAGCCAGAGCATTATCTCCCAGCTTTTGAGCGCGCCATTGGCGAGCAGCAGGCTGAAATTAACGCCATTATTAACAATAAAGAAGCGGCCAGTTTTGCTAACACCATAGAAGCAATGGAGTTTTCAGGGAACTTACTGGCGAAGGTGCAAGGGGTGTTTTTCAATTTAACCAGTGCTGATACCAATGACGAGCTGCGCGCCATCTCTAAACAGGTGTCGCCACTATTATCTGCCGCCAATGATGACATTATGCTCAATGATGCGTTATTCCAGCGGGTGAAAGCTGTTTATCAAGCGCCAGACTCAAGCTTAACCCCTGCCCAACAAAAGCTACTGACTGATACTTATCAAAGCTTTGTGCGCGGCGGCGCCAATTTAAATGAGCAAGACAAAATTAAGCTTCGCGATTTTAACCAACGTTTAGATAGCTTAAGCTTGGAGTTTGGTGACAACTTACTGGCCGAAACCAATGCTTATGAACTTATCATCAGCAAAAAAGAAGATTTGGCCGGTCTTCCTGCCAACGTGATTGCAGCGGCAGCCGAAAGTGCCAAGCAAAAAGGGTTAACCGACCAGTGGATATTCACCACGCAAAAACCGTCTATCACCCCCTTTTTATCTTATGCCGATAATCGCGAATTACGTAAGCAAATTTTTGAAGCCTATGTTGCCCGTGGCAATAACAACAATGCCAATGATAACAAACAAATATTAGCGACTATGGCCGCCCTTAGGGCTGAGCGCGCGGCGTTACTTGGCTACCCAACACACGCGCACTTGGTATTAGAAGAACGAACGGCTAAGACCCCTGAAAATGTTTACAGCTTACTAAACAAGGTGTGGCCCGCCGCCCTTGCACAGGCTCAGGCTGAAGTTGCAACCATGCAGGCGCTAATTAATGAGCAAGGCCAACATTTCACCTTAGCCGCTTGGGATTGGGATTATTACGCCGATAAAATTCGAGTGGCCAAGTATGCCTTCAATGAGCAAGATACCCGCCCTTACTTTTCATTAGAAAACACACTGCAAGGCGTATTTTATACAGCCAATAAGCTATTTGGCATTACGGTTAAAGAACGTCACGACTTGCCTAAATATCATCAAGATGTACGCACCTTTGAAGTATTTGATAACGATGGCAAATTATTAGCCATTTTTATGGGTGACTATTTCATCCGTGACAGTAAGCGCGCTGGCGCGTGGATGAATGCCTATCGCCCTCAATATCAAATGAATGGCGACACCTCAGTGCCCATCATAGTCAATGTGCTCAATTACCCTAAAGGCGCACCTGGTGAGCCAAGCCTACTGACCTTTGATGAAGCCAGTACCCTATTCCACGAATTTGGCCATGCGCTTCATGGCATGTTATCAAACGTGCAATATCGCTCACAGGCGGGTACCGCAGTCCCTCGTGACTATGTGGAATTTCCATCGCAAGTCATGGAAAACTGGATGACTGAGCCCGAAGTATTAGCGCAATTTGCTAAGCATTATCAAACGGGTGAAGTTATCCCTACTGAGTTAGTCGCAAAAATTCAAGCGGCCAGTAAGTTTAATCAAGGCTTTGCCACCGTTGAATATATGGCCGCCACTAAGCTTGATTTAGACTGGCATACGCTGACCAACCCTAAGCCGCAAGATGCCGCTAAATTTGAAGCCGAGTCGCTCGCTAATATGGGGCTCATTAAGGAAATAGTCCCTAGATATCGCAGTACCTATTTCTCCCATATCTTTGCCGGCGGCTATTCAGCAGGTTATTACAGTTACCTCTGGTCTGACATCTTAGGCGCCGATGCCTATGAAGCCTTTAAAGAAAACGGTATTTTCGATGAGAAGACAGCAAAAGCATTCCGCCACTATATTTTATCCCAAGGTGGCAGCGCCGATCCTATGATGCTCTACCAGCAATTTAGAGGTAAAGAGGCCGGTATTGAGTCACTGCTACGTAGTCGCGGTTTATTAGCGCACTAGGTACACAGCCGAGCTAATTCTGACGGACGAATCCAGCCGAGCCTAAGCTCGGCTTTTTTGTGGGAGAAATCAGCCAAGTTAACTCTGTCAGCCAAAAACCATTGGCTGCGGATAATAAGATACAATGAGCGAAGTGATAATCCGCTGGCTCCTAATGCTCACAGTAAGTGTGGCAAGGTGTTGGTTTTAGTCTGTGTACTGAGTTTTTAAATGCGTCTTGATAAATTTATATGTAAAAGCACTGAGTTGACCCGCGCGCAGGCCACCAGCCTCATTGCCGCCGGTAAGATTGCCGTTAATGGTGAATATCCTACTTTGGCATCGATGCAAGTGCATGAGAATAATTGCATTACTCTTAATGGCGAGCGCCTTATTGCGCGGTCATCGCGCTATATCATGCTGCATAAGCCTGCAGGCACTTTATGCTCCAATGTGGATGGCGATTATCCGAGTGTATTTAATTATTTAAACTTACCGAACAGCAGTGACATGCATATTGCTGGGCGACTTGATGCCGATACCACAGGCTTAGTGCTCATCACTGATGATGGCCGCTGGTCATTTCAAGTATTTAACCCGCAGTTTGTGTGCGAAAAGATTTACCGCGTTGATCTGCGAGACCCACTTGATACTGATGAATTTCTGCGTATTCAAGCGCGCTTTGCTGAGGGACTATTACTCCCAGGGGAAACAACCTATACCTTAGCTGCCAGTATCCATATGCTCGCGCCTCGGCAGGTATTACTTAGCATTAGCGAGGGGCGCTATCATCAGGTTAAACGCATGTTTGCCTTCATGGGCAATAAGGTGGTTGGCCTGCATCGACAGCAAGTAGGCGTCATCAGCTTAGATTTAGCGCCCGGAGAATGGCGCCACTTAACCCCAACAGAAGTGGCGTCAGTATTTAGCGATACTGACTAATAGCCTCTAAAAATCATAGAATCAAAAAAGCGCCACTAACGGCGCTTTTTTGATGAGAATAATCATGATAACCGACTGATTTAGCTTAGATTTATGACTTAGCTTTTGACTTGGCTGTGGGTTTAGTCATAGCTGGCACTATGGTGGCAGGATCTAACCGAGTATTAAACCAATTAAGGCGCCAATCTAAATGTGGCCCAGTGGAGCGCCCGGTGGAACCTACCAGCGCTATAACCTCACCTTGTTTGATGCTTTGCCCGACGTTAACAAGAAGCTTATCTAAGTGTAAAAAGGTGGAATTAACGCCATTGCCGTGATCTACGATCAAAGTGCCGCCAGAGTAAAACATATCTGGAACCGCTAACGTCACTACGCCATCGGCTGGAGCCATGGCTTGAGTGCCGCGCGGCGCCGCAATATCAACACCAAAATGAGGACGCCCGGGCTCACCGTTATAGACGCGCTGCGAGCCATACACGCCAGAAATGCGCCCTTGCAGTGGCCACATAAACTCGCTCACAAAGGCCATGCCATCGCTATCTATCGCGCGCGCGCGGTTAACTTGCTGACTATCTAATGCCGCCCGCGCTACATCTTTAGGATCTGGCTGCATGATTTTTTTAGCAATCCCAGTCACTTGTTGTATTTTGTATTGCCGCGGCGTTAATTGCAGCGCTTGTTGCTGCCGGCTATCGGTATCTACTTGCGGTGGCAATTGCCAACTAAGGCTATGTTCAAGCTTGGCATCACGGTCAAAACCAAAGGCAAAGTAGCCTTGCCCATTCACTTTTATCGCTTGCTCATCTAACCAGAGTTTGGAACCTGCGGGCAGTTGGCCTCGAACTAAGGCGCCAGGTGTTAATTGCCCCCATAAACACAAACCTTGCGCTTGTAATTGCGGATAAATTGCCTGATGAGTGGGACAATGGGGCGTGGGCGCCGCCGCAGTTGCGTTCACAGATATTGCGCCAAGCGGCAGTAAGGCAATTGAAAGCAGCAAACAACGCACTTTAGTTATCATGGTTCACAATCCTTTGGTAATAACTCGATTCGCCTGTTTATCAATATGAGTCAGGCTATGGCAAGCAAGACTTAACCAGGCTGAATCAAGCCTAATCCTACATGTTATTTAGTCACAAAAATCGCGCCCTTGCCCACGCCTTCATAGGCAATCACACGCACTGTTTTTTGTAATTCTGCCGCTAATTGGCTGGCAATAAATTGAGCTAATAATTCAACCGTAGTGTCATGGGGGATAATCTCACACACATCTTTTGGCATAGCCAATTGGAAATCACCTTGGGGCGCTTGGTAATGAAAACCTACATGGCTGCTATCGCTAATGGTGTCAGCCAAGCTTGATAACGCAAGCTGCGCTACTGGGTATACATCTTCAATTGAGCCTAAGTAAATATCTTGCCAACGCTTAGCCCACTTAGCCTCTAATGCTGCGTCTGCTTTGCCATCCACAAAAATTTGCACCGGGCTGCGGTGACCATGGGCAATACGCTGACAATTGCCGTCATGCTTTTTCAAGCCATGACTGTAATGATAAAAAGGACGGTCTAACACTTCAGCCCTAAGGGTTAAACTTATGCCTTCCACATTGTCTGGTAATGCTTGAGTTAAAGCGGCGATTAAAAATTCATTTACGCTTTCATAATCAATGATGTCGGTTGGGATCATTGCAAAGGCTTCGGCCGGACAAGCCAAGTGAATCGTGCCTTGCTCAGCGGTGAAATCTAACCACACACGCTCGCCTTGTGCTGTCACCTCACAAGCACTATTGGCCATAGGCACCAATAAACGGTGATCGGCTATCGCATCAATAGTGTGTTTAATGGTGCGTTTTACCTTAGCAAAATCGAGCACCATGTTTTGTTCATCTAGGCCACCGTTAAGGATGACATCCACAATCCAGCTTTCACCCACCATGCCGCGCTTGGGGCACAAATACGAAAAGTCGATAACCGTCAGATCGTTTACGAATAATTGCATAACATCTCCAGCAGAAATACAGTCTGCGTTAGTAATAACACTTTAGTGTCTAGGCACCACAGGTCAGGACACCTGCGTGCAAAAATAGCGCTATGATAAGCGTAAAGTCTGTAACCGCTAACTAAGGTTTATTTTTTGTGATTACGCATGTGGCGTATGGCTAAAATGAGCAAGCCTAAGCCAGCGCAAAATAACAGTAAATCGATAATATAATTCATGGGTGGCTCTATGCGTAAAAAAGCCATTATAACTAAGCTTGGTTTAAGCCTCTATGCAATTATTTAAGCAAGGCATTAAGCCCATTTACGCCTGCTGCAATACCCATAAAATCACGCCCGCAGAAATAAGGCAGCATACACTGATAAGTTTAACTATGCCGCCATTGACTCTTGCTGAGTTACTGTTGGAGTGAGAGTGACCAATGCCTACACTTTGACCAACGCGATGACCAACACTATGGCCGAGATAATAGCCTTCATGGCCAAAGCGCCACTGATGCCATAACAACCAAATACCCGCAAGGCCTTGATTAAGACTGATAAAAATCAGTAAGCTAAAGCTTTGAGAAAAGGATAACGCATCAAGGCCTAAGGCCAGCAAGATAACGCTGGCCGAGGCTTGAAAACAGACACTGATAATGACACTACTAGGAAAGGCTGATGCAATTAACGCTTGGCTTAGTCGAGTTTGGTTTAGTTGAGCTTGGCGACTTAAATAAATCCCCGCACTCATACTCAATAAGGTTAAAAGCGCGCAAATCAATAACAGTGGTTGCATAAGCGTCCTAAAAATTGGCCATCTGCCAATATTCTAGTCGCTGCTTGGGAGCAGCTAACACTTGCTTGCAACTATCTTTGTATTTCGCCATTAAGCCGCCAAGATTAGCACTATCTTTTAGCTCAAGTATTTGCGCTTGTTTCGCCGCAGCTAACTCAGTTGCTAATTGCTCAGGCGCTAAATATTTCGCCGCTAATTGCTTAGCTTGCTGAGATGAGCTCACTAAGCGCTCGGCAACCGCTTGCATTTGCGGTGCATCCATAGCCGCTATCGCTTCACTGCTAATATCGTAATAACTGGCGCAGTTAAGTAATTCAGCCGTATAAGCTTTTTCGGCAGCATTCATTGGCGCCTCTGCAAATGCACTATTTAGCATAGTCATATAAACCAGAACACTGGATGCCACTATAAGTGACCTTTGCTTACGCTTCATAAAATTTCCTTTTATATCAATAACTAGTTCTAGTTGATTTATATGTCCAATTGGTAATGATAATAGTGATTATCACGCCTAAACCCTAAGGTCTCATATAAGGACTGCGCCTTATAATTAGTGCTCGCTGTTTCCAAGGTAAGACGCTTGCAACCTTGGTTAATGCCAATTTCAATAGCAGTCGCCATCAGCTTGCGCGCTACGCCTTGGCCTCGCGCCGACTGAGTGACGAATAAATCATTGATGATTAAAAACTCGCTCATATCTAATGACGATAGCTGCCAATACATCTGTAAAAAGCCTAGCCCTTCACCTTTGTTATTTTTGGCGATTAGTATGATGGAGTCTTGACGGCTTAAGCGCTGCTCAATAAATGCTGTCACCGCCGCCATATCATCGCCTTGCTCATAATATTGGCGGTATTCATTAAATAACTGCGCCACGGCAACTAACTCATGACTATCAGCACAGATTATTTGGCTGTTCATATCGCTACCCATATTGCTTGCCATGAGTGTGCCCGAACCTGTCCCTTATGAATGGCTTCGACGCGCTTGCATCTGCCGCCATTCAGAATCTAACACTGAGTAAATGACCTGATCGTGAACTGTGCCATCAGCAAGAATTCTATGATTGCGTAAGACCCCATCTTGCTGCGCCCCAAGACTCACGGCTAACGCTCTGAGGGCTTGATGGTGCCAAAAGGTTGCAAATTCTACGACTATGGCGCGTTTATCACTAAAGGCATAATCCATTAATAATAAAGCGACTTGTTTACTGAGCTCAGTGTCTCCTAGCTTTGGTTCACTTGGAATGGGATCATCAACATCAGGCAAAGTCTCAAGGGGCAAGTCTTCTAGTTGTAATCTTGCTCTAAGGTTGGCTTGGCTCCAACGATTGATAGCCACCCAAGCAATAATCTGGTCTGGATTGGTAGAGGCATGTCTAAGGCGCACCGCAAAATGCTGACTGGTGTTGGCATTATCACTGAGCAAAGCCTGCTCAAACCAAGCATCAAACTCACTAACGCTAGGTAAACCTGTATGCCACAGCGGATGTTTACGCTCGCGAGCATTAAGGAGCAAAGCAGGCTTATGCGCAGCCGTTAATGGCTCTAGCGCGACATAGTCACCCATTACATGATTAGTTTGCATCTATCACCTCGCATTGCACAGTTAACTGACATAACGGCGTTATTAATTTATGACGCTATTAATTACTGGCGCTATCAAATTAGTATCGCCATAAGTTAGTAGCGCCATGGGGGCGGCCAATACTTATGCCAATACTTAAATTACAAATAACGGGTAAATTCAGCGCCAGAGCGCGTGACCTTAATGGGGCTTACCACCCTAGGTGTGCCTACATATAAAAAACCGACAATTTGATCTTGCGGCGCTAAACCTAAGGCATGATTAATCTCTGGATTAAAAGCTAAATCACCACTGCGCCAAATAGCGCCAAGGCCTTGAGCAAAGGCGGCTTGCTGCATCGCCATACACGCACAACCTGCGGCTAATTGCTGCTCTAATTGTGGCACTTTAGGGTGCAATTGATATTTACTCACGACCACTATCACCATAGGTGCGCGCTGCGTTAAGCCTGCGGTGCGCTCTAATGTGGCGTCATCTGCGCCTTCGCTGCGTTTAGCTGCCACAAAAATATCGCTAAGGCGCTGCAAACCCGCGCTACTTGCCACAATAAATTCCCACGGACTGAGACCGCCATGATCAGGCACTCTCACCGCAGCATCGAGCATTAAGTCTAATTGCGCGGCAGTGGGAGCTGGATGAGTTAATCGCGGACACGATTGGCGGGTTAATAACAGTTCAGTAGCGAGCATAACAGCGTCTCATGTGGGACAAGATGCGGGTATTGTATCAAGTAAAACGTGATTAATGTCAATGTTTTATATAAATGGTGAATTGAATCATCCCGCATTGTTATAGCTAAGTTGTAACGCGCTAGTCATTAGCTCAGACAATATACATAGGCAATCAACACAACCAAGCAGTCCGATGAAAAAGGCGGTGATGTTAGACCTCTCATCACCGCCAGCAGACTTACTTAAAACATTTAATTAGCGCGAACATAATAGAAACCACCATTAATTCCCATAGGCGATGTCGATGGATACAAGGCACCCACCACTCCTGACCATGGGTTTTCATCCGGTGAATTATCAAACAGATTATTAGCGCCAACCGATGTGCTGAAGGCTTCATTCCAGAAATAGCTCATCTCAAGGTCAACTGTTACTTCGCTGCCAGCGTAAATAGGTAAATCGCCACCAGCATCTAAGTGATCTTCATAGTAATCACCATAAGAGTTAACCCGCATCAGTGTATTAACATCACCATATTCATAAATGGTGGTGAAGTTTGCACGCTGCGCCGGTAAGTTATCTTCCAGCATTTGCACTTTAGCGGCGTTAATGTTGACAGGGTTATAGCTATCGACTTGAGTATCAGTCCAGTGATAGGCGAGTTGGAACTTAGGATCGCCGCCTAAAATCTCCATGTTGTAGTTCATCACGACATCTACGCCTTGGGTAGTCGTATCAAAGTCATTGGTGAAATACTTAACGCTAGAAAAACTGGTGGCATCATTCACGCCTAAAGCGAGCAAGTCATCAATGTCATCTAAGGTTAATTCCAGTGGTGATGTCTGACTAATGCGGTCTTTAAGCTTGATTATTAAAATAATCCACTGTCATATATAGGCCGTTTTCAAATTCTGCCACGGCGCCAAGACTTAAGTTAACCGACGTTTCTGGCTCGAGCGGCTCCCTCCCCTTTTTGAATCGAGATAGGGTGAGTCGGTGGCAAAGTAGCTTGATCTTCTAAGCCATTAGCAGTGAATGCGGTCGTGACGTTACGCACGTTACTTTGACCAACTGTGGGTGCTCTAAAGCCAGTGCTGGCCGCTGAGCGAATCGTCCAAACCTCAGAAATCGAGTAATGGGTGGAAACCTTACCATTGACCGTGACCCAAAGTCACTGAAGTCTTCATAACGCACCGCGCCTGTCAGCAACCAGTCAGGGGTCGCATAAAACTCCATATCCACATAGGCTGCAATGTTTGAGCCAGACCATGAACCGGAATCTTGTGGCTTAAATCCAGAGAAGCCGTTTGAGCCGATGCCAAACCCTTGGTTAGCTAATGGTCCGACTTCGAAAGAAGCCGGATCGCCATTTTGAATTTCAAAGGTTTCATAGCGATATTCAAGGCCAGAGGCGAAGTTTATCGGCTCTTCCCAACCGTCCACCAGCAACTGCTTAGTGACATCAAAATTATAGGTTTGCTCTAACTGGGTATAAGCGCCGGGCTTAAAGCTTGTGGGTGAAGCAGGGCCTAACGATGGATTGATAGTGTTATAGATACTGTATTCAACATCTGAAGAACCATAACTGGCACTCAGATCGTAATTCCAATCGCCCTGCCACTGCCCTTCAGTGCCAAGAGCAAAAGCTAAGTCATTAATCTTGCCGCCAAATCTTGGGGTAAAGCCACCAGGGAATATTTCATTAAAAGCAAAACAGTTAGGGTCGGCCGCCACTTGCTTATACGCGTCGCTGTTTAACACGTTGCTGCCAGTAAATACCACTGGGCATGCGATACCGTCATTTGGGGTTAAATCCCCCACCAATAAGGTAGGCGCTAAGATAGGTTTACCATCACTTCCTATTTGCCCGGTTGGCTTTATGCCACCATCATTAACGCCGCCGCGATTATGGGGATTACGATAATAAAAGCCGCCATCGATATCGCGCTTCGCATAATTTATCCACATGTAGGCTTTGTCTGTGTCATTTAAATCCAGACCAAAGTTGCCTAGTACCTTTACATCAGATTTTACTTCTGGGGTGCCCCAAACCTGTGCGAGATCTATGATAAACGGGTTACCTGCCGCGGCTAATCCAGCCGCATCGTCACGCTGTACACTGCGAGAGGTTGAGTCTTGAGTGCGATATTCCATGGAAAAGTTAGCAAAACCGATTTCAGATAAGGCAAAACCATTATTGCCAGAAAACTACCAACCAGCGCCGTCGCCTTCATAGAACTGGCCATAACGAGTTTCGACATTGCCGCCTTGCGGGGCATCGTTGAGTACAAAGTTAAGTACACCGGCAATGGCATCTGAGCCGTATTGCGCAGCCGCGCCATCGCGCAATACTTCCACTGGCTTTAATGCCGACACTGGAATGTTTGAAATATCTGGGCCTTGGGAGTCATCAGACAGTCCGCCACCTAAAAAGGTGATCATAGCGCTGCGATGACGCCGCTTACCGTTAACTAATACCAAGGTATGATCGGCAGCTAAGCCGCGTAAGTTGGCTGGACGAACGAGGGATGAACCATCATTAATTGGTTGGTCGTTCACGTTAAACGATGGCGTAACACTGCTCAGCAGAGATTTAAGATCGGTATTGCCTTGTCGCACAAATTATTCTGCACCAATAATATCAAGCGGCACAGGTGAATCCGTGACTGAGCGCGGCGCCGCGCGGGTGCCGACCACGGCAATTTTTTCAATATTGGCATCACTTGCACTATCACCACTCGTTGCTGACATAGCCACAGTCGGCAGCGTTCCCCCTAACATAGCCCCTACCACAAACATTGCTTGATGCAACTTACTGTATTGGTATTTCATAGATATTTTCCCAATTATTAATATTAAAATAGCCTGGGTATCTTTAGTGAAAGCTAAAGATACCCACTAGTAACCACCGGAAAGACAACAATCATGCAACATGAGTTTCTATTTTGTTAAAGCTAACTGTCCTATACCTGCTGCCGCCCCTTGGCGAGATAATAATCCACACTAAAGCCTTTACCGCCACCACAACTAAACAGCACAAGTAACATCAGAAAATAGGTAGCCGCAAACTCGATACCATTATTGAGCACCACAAAATTGCCTGAACTGGTTAACCACTCAAAATCGCCATGTTGCTGCAATAGCTCTTTAGCCTTAGCCAGCTTTTCAGTAGAGGCTAGGACTTGCTCATTGGCAAGCCAAGAGGACGGGTCGCTAATCGCCAGCCAGCCATTCTGCCAATGCACAGTCACTGCGGCCACCGCCATAGTGATCATCATAGGCAGAGCGACGAGGCGCGTTGCCAAGCCAAGCAATAACAAAATGCCACCAAAAAACTCAGTACCCGCCGCTAAGCCCGCCATCACCTCTGGCATTGGCAGCCCAAGCCCCCACTCAGCATTACCAAACCAAGCGGCGGTATCACTAAAATGACTTAACTTGTTATACCCAGCTTGAATTAACACAGGGGCTAAATACACGCGTAGCCCCAGTAACGCTAAACCTTGAGTGCTGCTGGCCGCTTGATTAAACAGGTGAATTAATCGATTAAATCCCATGATGTAGCCTCTAGTAATTAACTGTTGAACTAGACCTTGAAATGTACCGCCTTATTTCAAGGCTATGGGTGAGATGCAATATTGTTCAATCCATCAGCGCTTAACTCGTCAATATCGGCGGCAAGTTGCGTCATAGTGACCATGATTTTTTGTTGCTGCTTCGCGCTTAAACTCGTTTGCAGCGCTGCCACTAATCTTGCGAGCGCTTGGCTATTGGCTGTGATGAGCTCTTGGTATTGCGCGCTTTTAAGGGTGTCAGTCGCTGTTAATAACACAGCTAATTCTTGGCGCAGATACTCTTTATCTTGGCGCAATTGCAGCGCATGCATAAAACGCTTAAACCACACAGCTTGATAGCTATACCAGAGCTTAGTCGTTCTTGGGCGACTGCGGTTGTATTGCAAAATCATAATTCGCTGTTCGGCAGATAGTGCTCCCAAGTACTCTTTGGCTTTATCGAGCATGGATTTATCGTTGCGATGAATCCATTCGTCATCACTATTGTTGAGATAGCGCTCTTTATCCTCATCAATTTCGGCTTGAATATTTATCTTAATTTGTTGGACTTGCTCATCGGTTAACGAGCCAATTAAGCTGGTGATAGTGTCAAGATTATGATGAATAAGGCGCAGCCAATGCTGCTTGCCTTGCTCACTGTGATAATGCCAGCGCTCGGCGGTTAATTGTCTCTGTCCAATATCCGCCTTCAAGGCATTAAGCTGCTGATTATATTTGGGAAGTTCATGGGCTTGATGCCAGAGGATAAATTCGGCAATGGCGGCGTCTAATGCTTGTTGCTGCTTGTCATTAAGTTCAACATAATCATCGAGTTGCCATTTTATGGCCCAATCAATAAAGTAATAACTCATTTTCGTCGAGCAAGCACTAACGCAGGTGACGAGCACTAAGATAATCAATAGGTGGCCACGCAAACGAGAGGATAGCATCTGATAGCCTTAGGCATTCGCCGCTGTGTAGAGTCATAGTGCCCGTCTTACTCTACACACCAAGTTTGACGTCAACTATTTACTAACAAGTTGCCAGAAACACTTAGACCAGTCCAGAAATTCTGAGTCACCGCTATCACAAGCCCGATTGATCGCCCAAATGCTGGCGGTAAACCAATAGCAATCAAGCATGGCTGGTATCAATACCATTTCATTACCACTAAAGCGCGGGTGACGCGCTAAATAGGCCTGACAGAAGCTAAATGCCTCGGTGTCAGTAAACTCACAGGTCGCAATAATTGAGGTGAGATCCCACAAGGGATGAAAATCGCAGCTAAATTCAAAATCAATCACATAGACACTAACACTTTGCAGCAAGAGATTATCGGGATGCAAATCTCTATGACTAAATTGCTGCCAATTAAAACCTTGATCTAACTCTCGCCATTGGACGCTTTGATCAGAGTCATAATCCTTAAACGCCTGAGCTAACCCCGCAAAGCTTTGCTGCTGAGCGCTTGTCCACGTTGAGCAAGGCGCTAACGCCGTTAACGCACTTAAATACTGCTCAATTTGGTGCGATAAATTATTGCCTCTGGCCGCTGCGCAGTTTGTAGGAACAGATTGCGCTAACGACTGTGACGGTGAAGATGATTGTGACAATTGAGACAAATGAGATAACTGCAGCAAACTATCCAGTAATTTCACTTGATGGCTTGCTAAGCCTGAGCATAAATCTTGGCTTACGCGCGAGTCATCCTTAACCTTGCTGCTCTTACCATTGTTAGTCTTACTTTTGTTAGCCTTGCCCTGCCCCAATGCTTTAATCGTGGGAGTATTAAGCTGCGAGCGCCACTTGGTGCTTGACGTTAATCCATCCACATCAGCAAAGCCTGCGCCAAAGGCCGCCGCATTTACTGCGGGGCAATACTCACTCAAGTAACACTGAAAATCTGCACTCACCCAATGAAGCGGCGGCGCTAGATTAACCGCTGCCGCTTGACGCCAAGCCTTCACTTCATTTTGCCTGGCATCTAATGGTTTGATTAAGTTGCAGCGCAGCACCCAACGCAGGCCTAACTGACAATCTATGTCTTGATGACTGATGTGCTCACGGCTGAAATCAAGCTCTGACAGACTCATAGTCAATGCTGGAGGCTTAGGCTTGGTCTTAGATCTAGACTTAGCCTCGCCCAAAAACAGCAGCACATTGATATTGTTAAGGCCACTCGTCAATAACTGCGGTGTTGCCGTCAACGCTAACTGATAATGACTCAAGACTTTGCCTAAGGCATTAACGACATCAAGCGGCGCCTCATGGCGCGCTAAGAGTTTAAGCAATGATTGCCATAGCAAACCCTCTTGAGGCATAAGTTAGGCACCAACCATTTGCGGCTCAGAATCCAAGGCTAACTGCTTGCGCCACAGCCAATAGCCGCTCATAGCCAAGCCAACGTACAGCACAAATAGGCCAGAAGTTAAGATCATGCCTTTACTCAGGTATAAATAAATCGACACGAGATCTATCACCACCCAATACAACCAGTTCTCCACCACTTTTTTCGCGACTAACACAGTGGTCATGACCGCAAAGCACGTGGTTGCCGCATCAAGATACGCCATCGAAGCATGGGTGTAATTGGCCATCAAGTACCCCACCAACACAGAAACCATACCTGTGACAGCAATAATCCCTAAGTGGCGCTTAACACTCCAAGAGACTAATTGCTGGCCCTGACCGCCCTCACCGCCGTTCTTCCACAACCAAAACCCATACACGGCCATGGCCATGTAATAGACATTGAGCACAGATTCCATCAGCAAGGACACTTTCCAAAACAACAAGGTATAAATTGCAGTACTCGCAAGAGCCGCCGGCCAGCACCAGATACTTTGGCGCATAGCCAAAATGAGATAAGCCATAGCGAGCAGCACAGCTAACGCTTCCCAGCCATTCATCATCAACCAATCAGACTGTAAGCTTTGGAGCCAAGTCGTCAATTGCGACCACATATTACTGCTTATGAGCCAAATTAAGCTCACCTCCCAAGAATTTACACACAAACGCCGCCTTACCAAATTTACTATGGGCAGCTTCCATTTCAACGGCAAGCATAGCCATCACTTCGCTATATTCACCAACCACTTGCGTGGCCATAGCATTAGTTACACGCTCAATATTAGGGTAAGAGTCAACTCGTTGAATAAACCATTCAATGGCTTCTAAGTAATTGTCTTGCAGCGGATACATACTAATTTCGGCAGTTAATTTCATCATAATGTCCAAAGTTTGCGGCAATGCCACATTGAAAACGGCCACGGCTGTGGCCAAGAATGACTCACTGAATGCATTCAGAGAGTTAAATTACATAAAATCATATTTAACGGTAATTCCTACTTGGCGTGGATCGCCATAACGCACATATTGCTGATCGGCCCAGTCTTTATTGGGTTCATTACCAAATAAGAAACCGCGCACGCCATACTGCTCATCAGTGAGGTTACGCCCCCACAGATACACAGACCAAGCATTCGCCTCGTAACCTAAACGCATATTAAGCAAATGGTAATCATCGGATTGAAATTCATTACTGTCAGAATAATAAAAACTGTCCATGCCGGATAAGGTCAGGTTGGCAAAATAGCCAGCATTACGCCAAGTAGCGCCCACTTGATAGTTATAGCTAGGCGAATGCGCTAACTCACGGTCAGATAAGTCTATGGTTTCAGAAGATTTAACGAATTGATAGTCATCGTATTGCGCATGCAGTAACCCAAGGGTGGCAAACAGGTCGAGATGATTGCCAAGATACCAGTGGCCTTCGGCTTCTAAGCCATAATTGGTAGAACTGCTGGCATTGGCTGTGTAAAGCTGAAAATCCCCAGAGCCTGGCACTTGAATAGAAGCATCCACTTGCTGATCTTGTCTATCCATATAAAACAACGACACGCGACTGGTGACATCCCCTTGCCAATAACTGCCACTGTGGCCCACTTCATAGTTATATAAGGTTTCAGAATCAAAGGTACGATACTGACTTAGCTCTGCAGGCAAGCTCATATTAAAGCCTCCTGGCTTATAACCGCGAGCAATTTTGGCATAAAGCCTATGGTTGTCATTGAGCTCATAGCCCACTGACAGATGCCCGCCCCACATGGTTTCGCTAGGATCAAAGTGCTCAGGGCTTGAATCTGTGTAGTCACTTTGCCAGTGCTCAATTCTGAGTCCCACAGAGTAATGGAACTTATCAATATAAGTATCTAACTGGGCAAATGCTGATAACTTTTGCGCTAAATAATCACTGTAAAGGTGGGATTGGCTTAACGGCCCTAGTTCATACCTATCTTCGGTCAGCAGATGATTACTTTCATTTAAGCGATTGTAATACATGCCAAACAACCAATCTGTGGTGCCAGCAAATATCCGCCCAGCACCATCGCTCAAAATACGCACATCTTGGCTAAAATTTTGGCGTTTAGCGGTTTTATCCCACCAGTAGTCATACACACAAGGCGCGCCATAGCATTCAAACTGCTGCCAATACTCTGAGTTTGACCAATCGCCATCATAGGCATGGCGCTGTTTAGTATCAGTAAAGCTGCTGATGGATTCAATGCTAAAGCGCGGATCAGCTTGCCAAGATAATTTAAGTGCCGCGCCATTGGTGGTTTGAGTATCGACTCCGGGTTGGTCGGTATTCGTATAAGTACCGTTACTGTCTAGCGACCAAACATCATAACCATTATCAAAATTACCGTGAAGTAAGGTTAAATCCGCTTGTAAATCATCATTGATATACCAGCGTAATTTAGCTTTAACTGAGGTTTCATCGCGCTTATTGGTATCATCACGGCCAAGATAGCTATTTTCCATAAAGCCATCTTGCTGATGGGTTTGCACTGAAATGCGCCCAAGCAGGCTATCGTCTCGATTAAGTGCGCCGCCAGCATAGGCGCCTAAGGTCCACAAATCATCGGTACCTAAGGTGAGCTCAGTGCCAGCCTCAGGTATGGCACTCGGCTCAGCACTGGTTAAATAAATCGCGCCCGCTAAGGCATTACCACCAAACAAGGTACTTTGTGGACCGCGCAGCACTTCAACTTGGTCGATATCAAATAAGCCTGATGCCATGCCTAGCCCAGACAAATCGATATCATCGACAAAAAAACCTACTGAGCTGTTAGGCGCGCCTTGATATTCTTCTTGATCGCCCACACCGCGAATTTGAAAATATCGCGCCCGCGAACTGCCGCCAGACCAGTTAAGGTTAGGGACACCATTTAAAATATCTTGAAAGTTTTCGCCGCCATCATCTTGTAATTGGGATTTATCAATGACGCTGACACTAGATTGCACTTGATTGACATTAATGGCGCGAAAATCGGCCGATACCACTAAGACTTCCATCAGCTTATTATCGGGCGCGGTTAAATCTGTGGTGGCAGAGAAGACATTGCTGCAAAAGCTTGTCGATATAGCTAACGACAACAAAGAGATAGGATATTTCATGGGACCTCAATCTATACTAGGTTGAGATCCGGCAAGACGCGCGAAGGCAATAAACACACCATTCCTACGCCGGTATAAGCCGGATCAGGTTCTAAGGGTTCGTCTATCGACATCTCAGTCAGCGCTGCTGACACCCCTTGGCGGCCGCAAGTATAGCTTAAGTAGTCAGATTGTTAATAGAGCATAATCAGTAAATTACGCCTATTTATTGAAAATAAACTTATTGAGAGAATACTTCCCGCACATAAATTTCAAAACTAACAGCACCATTGGCTGGCGCCATGGCTTGCACTTGGACTTGTTGTTTACCGTATAAGGTTAACGGGGTCCAAGATGAAGAGTCTCCTTCAATCACAAAACCACTGCCATCAAACCAAGTAAATTGATATTGCAGGCTTAAGTCGGTGGAATCTAAGCTAGTGATAGTCGCAGTGCCTTGCATCATGCCGCCGATAAGGCGAGTTTTAAGCTCACTAATGGTGACATCACTGCCCACGCTGCTGTTATCAACGCGGGTAATACCAGCGGTGGATGCCATTATCCCGCCAGTTCTATGACTGCAAGCACTCATGCCAACAACAACTAACAACATAGCAAACGCATAACCTAAGCGAATATGGGGTTTCATCAGCATCTCCTGTTCAAGCTAAGCCAGATTAAATAACTCACTTTTACCTACCAATAATACTTACCGCAACTCACTCATGTTAAGCCTTAATCGTAAAACACTAACCTAACAGAAAATGAGCCCGCGCTGTGGCAATTAATTGCTTTCGATTCGACTGCCAACAATCAATACTCACATTGGCCACACGTCGACCTTGGCGAGTAATACGGCACTCGGCAAAGGTATCTTTATCATAGCCTGCACGTAAGTAATCAATGGAGAAATCCACGACCTTAGGGACGCCAGAGGCTTGCATCAGCACCATAAGTTGCACTATCGCCGCCATTTCCATAAAGCCCGCGATCACGCCGCCATGCAGCGCGGGTAACACGGGATTACCAAGATTTTCAGCCTTAGCCGGCAATTTAAACACTAATTCATCACCAAAGCGTTCAACCCCCATGCCAATGTAATTAGCATAAGGCACTAAGGCTAATATCCGATTAACATCTTGGCTGCGCGCCGCTTGCCTAAGTAATGAGTGGCTATGTTCCATGTTAGTTTCCATCATTGTTACCAAGCTTGTCGGCGTCGGCATCATCGCCCATTAATGCTGCGCGAAAGGCATCCCCTACCATTTCTGGGCTAATGCGCATAAACGAGCCTACCGCATGGGCTATGGGGTTATCTATGGAATCTTGAAAAGCTATCGCCCGAGTAAAGGCCACGCTTGTGGCTAATTTATAACATTCAGCCATGGCATACACAGGCAAATGCGGCGCCGCTGGGCGCATATAATCCACCCGTAAATCTAAGGTAGGGGATATTTCTAACGCATTGTATTTATTCTTAATGGCGCAAATAGTGGCAGTGCCACAACTGGTGTCCATTAAGGTGGTGATCACCCCGCCATGAATAACCCCAGAATCAGGGTCGCCCACTATGTCAGTGCTGTAAGGTAATTCCAGCAAGACATGATGCTCGCTGGCCTCTAACACCTTAATGTTTAACTGCCGACAATGAGCGAGCTGCGCAACAAAGCGCTGCGCTAAGCCTGTGAGTGGGAAATCTTGGGGGGACACCTTCATGCTTTAAGGCTCAACATCCGGCCTAACTGCTGACCACCGACTAAGTGCAGGTGAATATGGTATACCTCTTGGCCACCATGACGATTGCAATTCATGATCACTCGGTAGCCATCTTCGCTAATGCCCGCTTCTTGCGCTAGACGCGCAGCCACTGTCATCATCCGCCCTAACGCCAGTTCATCAGACGCTTTAGCATCATTCAGGGTTGGGATCTGGTGATTGGGAACAATTAACACATGGGTCGGCGCCTGCGGAGAAATATCGCGAAACGCGGTCACTAGTTCATCTTGATATAAAATATCGGCTGGAATTTCACGCCGGATAATCTTACTAAAAATGGTTTCTTCGGCCATGAGTGTTTGTCCTTTTGATGATGTCATTGAAAATCCCCTCGGCGGTATACCTGATAATTAGCGAGCGCGCCTCGTTATGCAAGTTACTCAAATCACCCTAAGCATGTAAATAGCAGCAAGCTTGGCTTTAATTAGCGTCGTTTACATTGAGCCGTATGAGTAAAAGCAGCAGAAAATAGCGCGTTAGCCTTAAATAACGTGGCGCCAGTATAACTTAAAATCAAATACTTGGGATAGGCTCTAGCGAATGGCAAGTCCTGCTGTAAACCAAGAGCAACTAACGGCAATAACACTAAGCGTTAAGCCAGTCATTAGCCTAAACCGTAGCATAAGCCGTTAACCTAAGTCGTTAACCGAAGGGGAAAGCTCAGCTTGTGATTCGCCTTTAACCTAGCCTTAGTTCGGCCATTGCCAAACATCTCGTATTGAGAAGTTCTGGAATTAATAAGCGCAGGAAATTGCCACTAGGCTCAGCAAAATCCCTGAGTAATCAAGTAAATTTTGCTAGCATAGGAGCAACATCTATCAGGATTCAGATTGGGATTAACCTATGCCACATTACCAGATTAATGCGCACCACTATTTGGCTCATTTATTTGATGTCACTATTGATGTGAGCTCAGCCAAGCCGCAACAGATTTTCTATCTTCCCGCCTGGATCCCTGGCAGTTATATGATCCGTGATTTTGCCCGTCATCTTATTGATATCAAGGCCCATGATGTCAACGGCGAGCCATTGGCGCTGGTGCAATTAGATAAGCAGCGCTGGCAGCTTGTGAATAATTGCACTGAATTTTCCTTAAGCTATCAAGTGTATGCCGCCGATTTATCGGTGCGCAGCGCCTTTCTTAATAACGAGCGCGGCTTTTTTAATGGCAGTAGCGTATTTGTAGGCTTTGAAGGCTTAGAAGATAGCCCTCATAAAGTCACAGTCGCAGGGCCTGAGCACTGGCTACTTGCCACAGGTCTTAAGCGCGTTACTGGCGCTAAATGGCACTATGGCGACTTTATGGCCAAGAGTTACGATGAACTCATAGATCATCCCTTTGAATTGGGCCTGTTTGCCCACCATAGCTTTGATGTTGATGGCGTGCCCCATGACATTGTTTTAGCTGGCCGCTTACCCGATGCGTTAGCGCAAGACAGCAGCCCATGTTTGCAGCGTTTAGCCAGTGATTTAACTAAGATTTGTCGCGGTCAAATCGCCTTATTTGGTACGTCAGCCCCTTTTACTGACTACCTATTTATGACAGCTGTGCTCGACAATGGTTTTGGCGGCCTAGAGCATAGAAATTCAACAGCGCTTATGTGTAGTCGCTCAGATTTACCGCTTACTTTCCAGCAGCCAATTAATGATGGCTATCTTGGCTATTTATCCTTATGCAGCCATGAGTATTTTCATAGCTGGAACGTCAAGCGAATTAAACCGCAGCCATTTATTCCTTATCAACTGAGTCAAGAAACCTATACCCGCCAATTATGGGCCTATGAAGGTATTACCTCTTATTACGATGACTTGATGACCTATAGATCTGGGGTGATTTCCCCATCCCAGTATTTAGCGCAACTGGCGCAAACTTTAACGCGGGTGTACCGCAGCCAAGGTCGAAGTAAACAAAGCCTTGGTGATTCAAGCTTTAACGCTTGGACTAAGTTTTATCAGCAAGATGAAAATGCACAAAACGCCATAGTGTCTTACTACACTAAAGGCGCTTTATTTGCGCTATTTGTGGATTTAACCATTCGCCTTGAAAGCGCCAATGCCAGCCTTGATGATGTGATGCGCCTGTTATGGCAGCAACATGGTCTCACAGGTATAGGCACGGATAACTCCAGCCATCAAGCATTAGTCACGCAAGTGTTAGGCCGCGATGCGACCGACATGTTTAGCTATATCGACAACACCTTAGATATTCCGCTCGTTGAGTTATTCAAGCAAGTTGGGGTGACTATGCATGTGCGCGCCAAAGCCAATCCGCAAGATAACGGCGGCCAAGCATTAACGCCCGCACGCTGGGATGTTGGCGCGCAGTTTAGCGCTGAAAGTCATGGGCTCGTGATTAAAAATGTGCGCCAAGACAGCCCAGCTATGTTAGCAGGACTCAGCGCTGGCGATGTCTTAATTGCAGCCAACGGCTTAAAAGTCACCGCTAAATTTATGGAAAATCTGCAAGATTACCCAAAGGCAAGCCAGATTGAATTGCACTATTTTCGCCGCGACCAGTTACTCAGCGGAATCTTACCGCTAATGGCGCCGCCCTTAGATACAGTGCACTTTACTATTACCGATGAAGCAAAGCTAAAGCGCTGGCTGTAATTGGAATAAATATTGTGAGCTCTGGCGTTGTCTTACGTGCTTGGTGTCTTATGTGTTTGGTATGTTGCTACTATGCAGCTTGGCATTTAACGCGGCATTCTTGGCCTGAACTAAGTGAGTACTCCCGTTAGTTTCTACGGGAGTATTCACTCATCTTTATCGGTTGCTTTATAAATCAGTCATCAGTGATAACCAGATTTGCGAACGCGGAGCTCATCCCTCACGCCGATGTAATGGCTTACACCCTCACCTCGTGCATATTTTGCTGCGCCCAAGCAATGGCTTGACCGCGACTCGTTACCCCGATTTTACGAAACGCGCGATAAAGATGGGTCTTAATAGTACTTTCACTGACATACAGTTTTTTAGCGATATCTTGATTGGTAGAACCGCACAATAAGGCTTGCAACACTTCGCGTTCACGCAAAGTGAGCATTTCACTATCTAGGCTCTCCATATTTACGATTTTTTCAGCAATCGCAGCTGGAATAACATGCTGGCCGCGCAATATGCCATTAAGCCCTGCTGAAATCTCAGCCAAACTATTATTGCAATAAAAAATTCCGGCGGTTTTTAACGGATTTAATATAAAGGCGGCATCGGCTTTTCGCGGGTAATGTAAATACACTAATTTAATGGGAGCAATTAGCTTTTCCGCTAAACGCGTGAGTTGATAGGCGGTTTGCAAATCTACAGAGGATAAATCTATCAGCATTAATGAATGCTGACTTAATTCCACATTAGTGACTTGGTCTGGGGTGCGGGCATTTAATTTAATTAAGAATTCTTGCGGCCAATAGTGGTGTAGCAAGTCGCTCAGTAGCGACGAACGTGATACTAAAATCCATTTTTTGACCTTAAACATTATCTACTCCCTGATAATTGTATTGGCAAATTCCGCTTGATACAGACAGCATCAAGCAAGTATCCCTAATCTATTCATGGGATTGTATTGCAGCTGCGATTTTTTAACAAGAAAGTAACGTCAATGTGCTGTAACAATCAGTATCTTAGTTATTACCAAATAAGCTAACCAGCCACCAATCCCTTGTCACACCTACAGATACCAAGATTTGTAGTCATTCATAATAATTAAGTAATCTATTTGTAAGCATTTTTTTAAATGAAATGGCGTACACTTAATTCAATCTTAAAAAACTTAGGCAATACTATGGAAATCCAAGAGTATAAAGTGTGGCATTTATCGGTAAGACTATTTCATTGGATCAATGTCTTACTCATTTTCACCCTCAGCTTATTAGGCTTGGTCATGATGTTTAAGGCTGAGCTTGGGATTGAAGGACTTGCCGCTAAAATAGGCTTAAAACAAATACATGTATTATTTGGCTATGTGTTTGTGATTAATTTGGTCGTGCGATTACTGGCAGGTTTTATGCTTTCAGGGAAAAATAGCTGGCGCGCATTATTTAGCGCTCGTAAGTCAAACGAAATTAAGCCTTATTTACAAGCCATCAAATCAGACTCGCCACCGCAATATTTGGGGCATAACCCGTTAGGGCGATTAGCAGTAATGGCGCTGTATCTGTTACTCATTACCATGGCAACTAGCGGTTTATTTCGCGCTGGAACTGATATTTATTACCCCCCCTTTGGCCATATGATACAAAGTTATTTAGCGGATGATGGCGTATCCCCTGCAAGCATCAAACCTTATGATAAAACAGGGGTGAATACTGAGCAGGAACAAAAGTTATCGCCGGTAAAAGGCCTAGTAGGTAAGATTCATTTGTACGGCGCCTATCTATTATGGATATTACTCGTACTGCATATTATTGGCGCTATTCGCCAAGAAGTCACCAGCCAACCTGGCACTATCTCTGCGATGTTTTCAGGTAAAAAATACCTAGCGCGGCCACCCATAGATAGATGAATAACAATCAATAACCATGAATAAATAGCGCCCAATAAAAAGGCCGGCTAAAAGCCGGCCTTTTTATTAATTCAATATTATTGTGCTTTACGACCATCGTCATGACAAGCATCACATGTTGGCTTTTGGCCAACATTCATGTCATGCGGAGCATGACAATCAGCACAAGTCAGCACGCCATCATGGGCTTTGTGGTTTGCACTCATTTCAGCTAAAGAACCGTGGCAAGATTGGCATTGTTGAAATTCAAATGCGCCATCAGCAGAAGGCTCGCCATTGGCGTGACAGCTTTCACAGCCACCCATTTCAGCGTGGAAGTCAGCCAGATTTTCATCTGCAGCAAAAGCGGCTGGTGATAAGGCGATAGCAGCGCCGAATAATATGCTCAGTAATTTATTGCTCACGATATATCCTCCGAAGATGGTGCCTACAATAAGCTTCACTTGCGTTCTGAGCTTGTGGCAACCTGTAATTATGTATGTCTACTCATACTAATTTAGCGCAACCTAATCAAGAGTGCAGTAAAAAAGTAGTCCCCCTATTTTAGCAGCCATAGCATTTATGAACTGTGCGCTATCTCATGTACTTAATATGAGAAGTCACTATTGCAGAAAATAAAAAAGGAGACAGGGTCTCCTTTTTTATAATTGAAATTAACTATTATGATTGGCGTAAAGCTTGAATACGCTTATCTAACGGTGGGTGGCTCATTAATAATTCGGTTAAGCTGCGCTTACCGTTAATACCAAAGGCCGCCATTGATGCTGGCATAGCGCCGGCTTCTGGGCCATTACGTAAACGCTCTAACGCGGCAATCATTTTATCTTTACCGGCTAAACGAGCGCCGCCTTCATCGGCACTGTATTCACGAATACGTGAAACGTAAGCCACTATGATTGACGCCAAAATACCAAACAGCATGTCGAGTACAAACACCACTGCCATATAGGCAAACATGCCTAAGCCTTGGCCTTCTTCATCGTTACTTGCTACGAAGTTATTAATAATACCGGCAACTACGCGGGCAGCAAAAATAACGAAGGTATTCACTACGCCTTGAATTAAGGTCAAGGTCACCATATCACCATTAGCTACGTGGCTAACTTCATGAGCTAACACAGCCTCAACTTCACCTTGAGACATGTTATATAACAAGCCAGTGCTAACAGCCACTAACGAGTTATTTTTACTTGGGCCAGTCGCAAAGGCGTTTAATTCTGGTGAATCATAAATAGCCACTTCTGGCATCTTGATCCCAACTTGCTGCGCTTGACGAGCCACAGTGTCTAACAACCACTGCTCAGAGCTATCACGCGCACGAGTAATAACTTGTAACCCCATGGTTTTCTTTGCCATCCACTTGGAAATGGCCAAGCTGACGAACGCGCCACCAAAACCAAAAATCGCAGCAAATACCAATAATCCACTCATGGTAGAGGTATTGACACCTAAGAGTGACATGACGATTGATGCAACCAGCAATATAGCTAAGTTAGTTACAATCAATAAGAATATACGTTTCATTAACGCTCCTAATAGGGCACTTTGTGCCAAGATGACCTGTCTAATGACATAATATGTCTGAATTACCAAAATTCAAGGGGCACAACCTACTTTGTTTGGCAGTAAATAGTCTAAGAACAGTTAATTAAGCCAAACTTAATCATGACTTAGATAGGCTAACATGCTGCATTAATTATCAATAAATTGATATCCTCTTACCCAAGTTAACCAGTTTCAAGCCCAAAAAGAAAAATGAGATCCGAATCATGACCACTCAAGCGTTATTGTTAAGCAGTTCAAAATACCAAGCGACACCTTACTTAAGCCATGCCATTGAATTTATGCGGCCTTTTAGCTTAACCACTAAGAAATGGTTATTTATTCCTTTTGCCGATGCTAGCCTTGAATATGATGATTATTTGGCGCAAGTCGCCATAGGTTTAGCGCCTTTAGCCATTGAATTGACGAGCATTCATCAATATTCCGACTACCAGCAAGCCATCGCCGATTGCGATGTGATTGTTGTTGGTGGTGGCAATACTTTTCACTTACTTCATGAACTGTATCGCTTTGATTTATTGGCGACTATCCAATCGGCCGTGGCCGCAGGCAAGCCCTATATAGGTTGGAGCGCAGGGGCTAACATTGCTGGTCTTAGCATTCGCACCACCAATGATATGCCCATCATTTATCCGCCAAGTTTTGAGGCCTTGGCATTGGTGCCCTATCAATTAAACCCGCATTACAGTGACTATGTGCAAGCTGGTCACAATGGTGAAACTCGCGCGCAGCGGATTGAAGAGTTTACTCGAGTTGATAGCAATGCGGCGGTGATTGGCCTGCAAGAAGGTTCAGCCTTACATTTGCAAGGGCAAAGCTTAAGTCTACTGGGTTGCAACCCTGCCTATTACTTTTGCGGCGCCATCCAGCATCAAGAAATTGCACCTGGAAGTACGCTTTCTCTCAGCCACTAAGGCTCTGAACTCACCACTGAGTTAGCGCTTAGCAGTTAACTGTTAACTTTGCCAACACGTCGGCAGCTGTAAATAGGCTGCCGCTTGCTTGGCATTAGCACTTTCTAAATATGGAACCACCCCTAAGCATGGCGCTGGCATCATTTGCTGCAGGCTCGCAAGATTCTCATCAAAGCAGCTCATGTCAGGATCCACGAGATTCGCAACCCAGCCTACTAAACTCAAACCGTCCGCCAAAATGGTTTCAGCGCTTAAGATGGCGTGATTTAAACAGCCAAGTTTCATGCCGACCACCAGCACCACTTGCCATTGCTGCGCTTGAACTACATCAGATAAATACTCACCCGTCACTAAAGGCAGACGCCAACCGCCCGCCCCTTCCACCAGCTGCGCAGCAAAGCTAGCGCTCCCAATGGCGAGCAGCGCATCAGAGACTTGAGCCATGGAGATATCTTGTCCATCTTTGGCCGCGGCTATATGCGGCGCAATCGCGGGCTCAAATGCAAACGGATTGACCTCTTGATAATCAAGCCCCAGCGATGATTCGGCCATTAGCGCCAGTGCATCGGGATTACGCAGGCCGTGTTCAGTATTAACGCAACCAGAAGCCAGCGGCTTATAGCCTTGGGTCTCTAATCCTTGTGAGCGAGCTAAATGCAACAAGCCACTGGCAATCAGCGTTTTACCACTGTCAGTATCTGTGCCGGTAATAAATAGGGTCGGCTTCATCATAAGCGCCTCATATGGATAAAAGTGATATGGTAAGTCAATGGAATACCCTCCATTTGGCGCAATGCTTCTGCTCGAGCAACTAGCTCTAACCAATAGCGGCGCGACATTAATCCTTTACGCCCCGCGCCTTGATTGGCTAAGGTCGTGTTGGCCCCTACCCCTTTGATGGAATACAGCAATTCACGGACATCCTTAAAATGCACTGTGATAGCTTGGGTGCTGGCATTTAAGGCTTGCCAATCCTTAAGACTAAAGGCGTCAATAATATCGCAACCGGCATCAAAGGCATTGACCTGTAAGTTCAGCGCGTTGAGTTCAGGCAAACTGCCCGCGGTCACTATGCTTAAGGATATTTGGCCATCAGGGCGACATACGCGGCTAAGTTCACGCGCCACCTGATTAATATCAGGGCACCACTGCAAGGCTAAGTTGGAATAAATAACATCCATGCTGTTATCTGCCAACGGGAGCTGCTGGGCGTCCCCTTGCAGCACCTGATAGGCGGGATAATGGCGCTTTAATTGTTGCAGCATGCCGCCGGCAATATCTAAGGCATAAACTTGGGTATGAGCCTGTGTATGCTGACTAAAATCTGTGCCTGGCCCAGCGCCAATATCCAGTAATGTTTGACCTTGGCCTAAACCAGATAACAATTGCTGCTGACAAATACGCTGCACTCGATTGTGCTCAAGATAGCCAGTGGCAGCTCTTGAAAAGTGACTGGCGATAAGGTTTTCAGTGGCCATCTCGCCTCCTGCTATTTTGTATCGATAAGCTAATTTTTATCGATAACCATTTGTATCGGTAAGCCAATGTCTATCCGTCTATACATAGCCTTCGCCATCGCTATCGACAATTATTTCTCTCGAAAACTATAGCTATCAACAACCCAAGCCATGATCGATGTAATCATTAAGCGACTGCTCCACGGTAAATGCTTAAGGGCATGATTCAAAAAAGATTGTGACTATTGTTTGGCTCTTAATTTGACTGTTAATTTAGCCAATTAGCTAACGGCGTTTAAGTGATTGGCCTCTTGCGCTAACAGATGGCTTAAGCTCGTTAATAATCTGTCTATGTCAGTGTGCTGATGGGCGGCGCTTAAGGTAATACGTAAGCGGCACTGGCCTTTAGGCACGGTCGGTGGGCGAATGGCACCCACTTTGAGTCCTTGTGTACGCAGCGCTGCGGCTAAGGCCATAGTCGCCTGAATATCATAGGTCAACACCCCTTGAATTGGGCTGTTTGATGCCATGATAGCTATGCCTAGCTCCTTGGCTTTTTCTTGAAAATAAGCAATGTTAGCCCTCAGCTTAGCCACTAATGACGACTCTTTGGCTTTAGTTACCGCGGCACTCACTGCCATGCAACTTGCCGGAGATAACGCGGTTGAATAGATATAAGCGCGGCTATGGCTCACTAAATAATCAATCACAATATTCTGACTTAAAATCGCGGCGCCTTGACCGCCAAGCGCCTTACCAAAGGTGATTAAGTGAATATCTGGCACTACGGCTAAAGGCCGCCAGCCAAAACCATGGGCATCATCCACAATCAAGCCGCAACCATATTGAGTAGCAAGCTGTTTTAGCTCTGCCAATGGCGCTTCATCGCCATCCATACTAAATACCGATTCAGTGACTAATGCCGTCGCAGGCGTGCCTTTTTCAGCTAAGCGTTGCAACTGCGCCTTGGCAGACGCGACATCGTTATGGGTAAAGCGCACTAATTTAGCGCCGCTATCTGCAATACCATCTAAGGCTGACGCGTGCATCAGTTTGTCGGCGACAATCACGTCTCTGCCCGTAAATAAGGTTTTAAATAAACTGACATTGGCACTAAAGCCTGAGCAAAAAAGTAACGCGGCATCGTGCCCCGCCGCCATACATAAGTGCTGCTCTAACTCAAGATGGGCTTGGCTATAACCACTAATTAATGGCGATGCCGTGCTGCCATGACCAAATACAGCAACGCCCTTCGCAAGCGCCGCCGCGATATCGTTATCCCGCGCTAACCCTAAATAATCATTGCTACTAAAATCGACCTCAGCTAACGGCGGCTCAGCATGAGTTGAGTCAATATGGGCAAGCTTACGCTGTCGCAACAAGCCAAGGCTGGCTTGGCTAGTTAAGGTTGCCGCCAATCCTTGTTGCCAGTGAGCAAATGGCGTCACTTACAAGGCTCCAGCATCAAAAAATAATGCATTATTGGTTTTATCTTGTTTGGCTTTAACGCTTGCCATCACATCTTGCTCACGGGCGATAGTCGCGCTGGCCACTGCGCCTTGCTCTGGCGTTAACCCTAACTTTTTAAACAACTGCATATCTTGATTTTCTTCAGGATTATTAGTGGTTAGCAGTTTGCAACCGTAAAAAATCGAGTTGGCGCCAGCAAAGAAACACATGGCTTGCAGTTCTTCTGACATCTTTTCGCGCCCCGCCGATAAGCGCACCCTTGATTGCGGCATCACAATTCTAGCCACAGCAATGGTGCGTACAAACTCGAGGGGATCTAAATCTTCCACCTTGTCTAACGGCGTTCCCGCAACTTTAACCAGCATATTGATAGGCACAGATTCAGGGTGTCTTGGCAGATTAGCTAATTGCTGCAATAAACTGGCTCTGTCGGTGGTGGTTTCCCCCATGCCGACAATACCGCCAGAGCAGACCTTCATGCCGGCAGAACGCACATGTTCAAGGGTATCTAAACGATCAGCGTAGGTGCGAGTGGTAATAATATCGCCGTAAAACTCTGGCGAGGTATCTAGATTATGGTTGTAATAATCAAGCCCAGCGTCAGCCAATTGCTGCGCCTGCTGCTGATTTAACATCCCCAAGGTCATACAGGTTTCAAGCCCTAAGGATTTGACTTCACGCACCATGTCAGCAAGATACGGAATGTCCTTATCCCGCGGATTACGCCAAGCGGCGCCCATACAAAAACGACTGGCACCAGCAGCCTTGGCGCTTCGAGCTTCAGTGATCACTTTATCAATTTCCAGCAAACGCTCTTTTTCAAGGCCAGTATCATAGCGAGCGCTTTGCGGACAATATTTACAATCCTCAGGGCATGCTCCCGTTTTAATCGACAATAAGCGACTAATCTGCACTTGGTTAGCATCAAATGACTGCCGATGAATGCTGTGCGCCTGAAACAGTAAATCGTTCATAGGTAATGCAAACAAGGCTTCAATTTCATGCTTTTGCCAATCGTGGCGACACTGAGTAGACATAGGGTTCCCTGAGTAATTTTAACTTGGCTAGCATAACCTCAGGTCGTAAACTGTCAATCAATCTGCCAACTTAACATTTACTAACGATTAAAATATGAGCAACAGCATCGACTACTCCTTCGACCGTCAGCATCTTTGGCACCCTTATAGCAATCTCGAGCAACCCGCCCAAGTGTTTGGGGTGGTTTCTGGTGATGCTTGCCTACTGACGTTAGCGGATGGTCGGCAACTCATTGATGGCACTAGCTCTTGGTGGTCGTGTGTTCATGGTTACAGTCATCCGCAGATTGTTGCAGCCATGCAGTCGCAATTACAGCAACTTAGCCATGTGATGTTTGGCGGTTTGACCCATGAACCCGCCATCCGCTTAGGCAAACAGTTACTGGCGATGACTAGCCCGCAGTTAACTAAGATTTTTTACAGTGATTCAGGCTCAGTCGCCGTTGAAGTGGCTATGAAAATGGCAATGCAATATTGGCATGGGCGCGGTCACAGCCTAAAGCAGCAAATGTTAACGCTTAAACATGGTTACCATGGGGACACCTTTGCTGCCATGAGCGTGTGTGACCCAGATAACGGCATGCACAATCTGTTTAATCATGCCTTAAGCCCGCAGTGCTTTGGACCTGCGCCGCGCACGCCGTTTACGCAAGCACTAACTCCCGAGGAGATTAGCGCCTTAGAAACCTTATTTGCGAAGAATCACCAAGAGTTAGCAGCTTGTATCATTGAACCTATAATGCAAGGCGCAGGCGCTATGTTCTTTTATAGCCCTGAGTACCTTAAGCTATTACGCCGTCTTTGCATTCAATATGATGTGCTTTTGATTTTGGATGAAATCGCCACCGGCTTTGGCCGCACAGGTAAGCTCTTTGCCTATCAACACGCTGATATTGAAGCGGATATTCTGTGCTTAGGTAAAGCGCTAACTGGCGGTCACATCAGCTTGGCGGCAACCTTATGCACGGATGAAATAGCGCGCGGCATCAGCCAATCTTCGACCTCAGTATTTATGCATGGCCCTACCTTTATGGCTAATCCGCTGGCATGCGCTGCCGCCAGCGCCAGTTTAGCCATTCTTGAAACTGGTGATTGGCAACAACAAGTGGCCAATATTGAACAGCAGTTACAACAACAACTGGCACAAGCGGCACACTTTAGCGCAGTAAAAGAGGTGCGCGTGTTAGGCGCCGTGGGCGTCATTGAAATGCACTCAGCGGTCAATACCAGTTTGCTGCAGCCAAGGTTTGTAGAACTTGGGGTATGGGTTCGCCCATTTGGCCATTTTATTTATATTATGCCGCCCTACACTATTAGCTCTGCGCAATTAACTCAGCTAACCCAAGCCATGACCACAGTGGCGCAAGAACTGAGCCTACAAGCTTTGCCTGCCGATACGCCCTGTAATGGCTAAATTTGGGCGCTTGGTGATGTTGTCGTGCATAGCAAAGCGCTGCGATTAGCGCGGATTAGCCGAAGGTGTTAGCGAGGAATTAGCGAAATTAGCAAGGAGTTACTCGCGGGATTAATTCTGATTTATGTGGATACCACTCACTATGTTAACTACGTATAGTAAGTTCATAAATTAACGTATCGTAAACCGCCTTGATTGATAAGCTAACGCTAACATTACCAATGAGTAATGAATTAATAATGCGATTATCATCAATATTTGCAGGAGTGACCCATGACAGTGTTAAGTAACTTGGCCCAACCCGGTGTGCTATCAAATCCTACCACTCATGCTGAGTATATGACCTTTGTACTTGAACAAGGGCTTGATACTAATCATTTAAGTGCACAAATTACCCATTGCTTGGCCAAACTGGATGTCATCACTAAATCCATTAACCAAAAAGATTTAGACGCAAGCCTCACGATTAGCATAGGTTTTTCGGCTAATGCTTGGCCGCAGTTATTCCCAAGCATGCCAATGCCAGCGCAGCTGCAACCCTTTACAGAAATGCGTGAAGGCACGCGGGTTTTTCCTGCCACCGCTGGCGATATTTTTGTGATGATTAAATCAAATCGCATCGATCTCAACTTCCAAGCAGCCAAGCTAGTCATGCGTGACTTACAAGCCATCGCTGAGCTTACCGAAGATATTCAAGGCTATAAGTATTTAGATAACCGCGACATGATTGATTTTGTCGATGGCACTGAAAATCCAACCGGAGACGAGCGCGTTGAGGCCGTATTAGTGCAACAAGATATTGAACTGCACCAAGGGGGTAGTTATCTCACGACTCAACGTTATGTGGATAATCTCGATCAATGGGAAGCGCAGCATACCGAATATCAAGAGCAAGTGATTGGTCGCACTAAAATGGATAACGTTGAGCTCGATGACGATGTCAAACCAGCGTGGGCGCACAATGCCAAGAGTAAAGTTGAAATTGATGATGTTGAAATTAAGATGCTAAGACAAAACCGCCCTTGGGGTAATGCCAAAGAACATGGCACCTTTTTCGTGGGTTTTGCATCGACCCCAGAGATTATCAACACCTCATTAAAACAAATGATTTTTGCCGATGACAATGGCGATTACGATCGCTTATTAGATTTTGTGGATGCGAAAACTGGCGCCATTTATTTTATGCCATCAGCGACTTTCTTAGGGCAATTTGACGATTAACTAACGCCTTACAGAAACAAACTCCCCAAGCATTGCCGCGATAGCAAGTCGCGGCAAGCTCGTCATAAAAGGTCTGTCGCAAAAAGTAAATTGCGGGAAACTAGTCGCCGCCAGTTAGCATATAAATTAGTCATTAATTAGCCATTAATTAGCAAAGCCCAGCAGCAAGCCAACTCGTTAAAACACCCACCCTACTAACGCTCCGATCCTGACAATTCTATCGCTACAATCTAATGACTACACACTCATTCCTACACTCCTATTGCTACACGCTATGGCGAGTCGAATTAAGCCATGATCTCTATGGCGCGAACAGGTAGAATAGCGGCCGCCTTAGTTTACTCGCCGAATGTAACTTATTTTATGTCAATGACCGACGCTTGCTTCACCTTACTGCCAGATATTGCTCAAGAAATTGAATTGCCAGCACGCTTCACCTTCCCCTTTTACTATCAGCCGCATCCGCTTTGTGTATTAGCGGCGCAGTCGCTGCAGGCTTATCTTAGCGCCCCACACGAGTGGCAACATAATTTCGGCTTAGACGATAGCGATTCATTTGCCATAGGCAAAATGTTTGGCGTACTGGTGGTGCGCAATCAAGCCGGCGAATTAGGCTACCTCAGCTCATTTTCAGGAAAATTGGCTAACAGTAATCACATTACAGGCTTTGTACCGCCCGTGTATGACATGCTGCAAGCCGATAATTTCTTTGTTGAGCAAAAGCGTTATATCGATGATTTAAACCGCCAAGTCACACATAAACAAGCCGCACATGAGTTAAGTGACTGTCAGCGGCACCTTAAGCAGATTGAACAACAGGCAGACCTTGCTATTGCCGCGCTAAGGCAAGCCATGATAGTGGCACGAGCGCAGCGCAAATTAGCGCGCGAGCAGTGGCAAGCAAAGCGTGATAGTGCCAAGGGCGAGGACTTATTAGCGCTTGAACAGCAAGGACAAACATTAGCCCTTGAGCTTAGTCAGCAAAGCGTGCGAGAAAAACTGCATTTACGTGATACTAAGCTTGCTTGGCAGCAACAAATCGATTCGGCGCAGCACGCCTTATCACGATTAACTTGCGATATTGAGCGATTGCAAACCGAGCGAAAACAACTGTCCAATGAGTTGCAACAACGCTTGTTTGAGCAATACCGTTTTTTAAATATCAAAGGCGAGAGTAAAAGCCTGCATAGCATCTTTACATCGACCGTAGAATTAACCCCGCCAGCAGGCTCTGGTGAATGCGCCGCGCCAAAATTGCTGCATTATGCCTTTAGTCATAATTACCAACCTATTGCTATGGCTGAGTTTTGGTGGGGCGCTTCACCTAAATCCCAAGTGCGTCAACATAAATACTACTACCCCGCTTGTCAGCGTAAATGCCATCCGATTTTAAGCCACATGCTGCACGGATTAACTGTGGATGCTAATCCATTGCTGCAAAATACCGCGGCAGGCAAATCTATCGAGATTATTTATCAAGATGAGGCCTTGGCTATCATCAATAAACCGGCCGAATTTTTATCTGTGCCAGGTAAGCAAGTCACGGATTCGGTATTTAGCCGCGCGCAACTGATGTTTCCTGCTGCGACCGGGCCTTTAATTGTCCATCGCCTTGATATGTCGACCTCGGGCTTAATGGTGATTGCCTTAACTAAAGATGCGCATAAAGCGTTGCAACGGCAGTTTATTCAGCGCACGGCCAGTAAGCGCTATGTCGCCTTAATAGATGGCAAGCTAAGCATAGCTAGCGGCACTATTAGCCTGCCCTTGCGCGGTGATTTAGATGACAGACCAAGGCAACTTGTGTGTCATGAACACGGCAAAGAAGCCATCACCGAGTGGCAAGTGATTGAGCATATTGGCCAAAAAACTAAACTGTATTTATATCCAACAACTGGCCGCACTCATCAACTGCGTGTGCACTGCGCCCATGCTCGCGGCTTAAATATGCCTATGGTGGGTGATGATCTCTATGGACAAGTTGCTAACCGCCTGCATCTTCATGCTGAATCCCTAACCTTGAGCCATCCTATCAGTGGCAAGTTAATGACCTTCCAAGTGGATGCCGACTTTTAACCACTTAACATTTTTAAGATTTTTAAGATTTTTAAGATTTTTAAGATTTTTAAGATTTTTAAGATTTTTAAGATTTTTAAGATTTTTAAACTATAGGCGTTGCCACCGGCATCAGGAGCAATCTTGAGCGCAGCGCCTATTTATATCGACAGCTGCGATTTGATAGCTCAACTAACTAATAGCCATTCAACTAGGCTCACACCTTGAGATACACCTAGACATACACCTGAATATACACTTAGTTTGCTAAATTTTGCCCTTCACTCACCTATAACGCCAACATTTACACTTGTACTACCAAGAAACTCGTATCAAGCAAATTCAGCTTTATGTTCGTGCTATTTATTGGTGACTCAAACCTACTGGGTGACTGGCATTATTAGTTCAAAGCAGTTAATCACGCACGGCTAATACTGATTGGCGCAGCATTATCCTCAAGTAACTGATGCAAGTTGACACAGAAACAAGTAACATACGCACAAGACGCAACATATTTGCAACACAGCATTTTCTCGCGACTATTAAAGGCTTATACGTGCAACAACCCAGTAAATACCAAACAAATTTGATGTTAAGTGTTATTTTTGGCGTCATAGGCCTAATACTCAACCTCTTTCCTATTCCATTATTTGCTAACGTGCAGCTAATTTTTGGTAATACGGCTTTAGTTATTATTGCTGTGTTGGCGGGGCCATGGTTTGCATTACTCACAGCTATGCTCTGTGCCCTAGGTTTGTTTCTATCTTGGGGGAATTGGTTTATCTTCGTATTTTTGGCCATTGAGGCCATAGTATTGGGGTTTGCGCGTAGAAAAAACATTTATATTTTATATGCCAGCATGCTGTTTTGGTTATTGCTTGCGCCAGTGATTTTTTATTTTTACACGCTAGTATTCACCCAATTACCCATCAATCATTTACCCTTCATTTTGCTTAAACAAGCGATTAATGGCTTACTTTATACGGCAATAGCCGCATTAATCTTATTGGTTTGGCCCTACTTATATCAATTTGACCGTTTTCCATATCATCCGCGGAGATCGTTTAACTCACACCTAACCTATATATTTTGCCTTATTATCACAGCCGCATTATTAATTTCGACCTTATTCCTTAACTATTCGCATCTGCATCAACAACAGCAATTGCTGTTAAATAAGCTCAATGACTCTTTGAATTATCAATATCAAACACTCGAACATTCATTTGAGGATCACCATAAATCCTTATCGACTATGGCGCTGTGGTTAGGTTTATCGGCAGATACAACCGATGCGATAAATATTGATATCAATCAATTAGTCGAGCATAACGCGGACTATTTAACCTTAAAATATCAAGCGATTACACCGCTGATAATGGACACTGAGCCTGCCAGCCTTTTCCAAAGCAAGTCAAACAGCCGTATCCCTAGGGTCGAGGCAGAAAAGCCGCCAAGCTTTACACAAGAAACGACTCGCCTTGATAAGTTAACCTTAACCATAGACGTAATATCACAGCAAGATAAGCAGCTTTTAGGTCATCTATTGGCGACTTTTAATTTACCACAGATGTTTACTACTAATATAGAGAGCGCTAATCAGTCTCAGCCGCTGGTCATTATTACAGATGCCAAGGGCTATATTATTTATTCATCACCGTCATTAACACTGCCTTTGCTAAGCGCGCTTAAATATCGACACTCAGGAGAGGGCTATAGCACTCCATTTAACATGATAAATTTACATGATTTATCGACTAATGCGCCGGAATATATCTATCTTACTCGCTCATTTGATAATGGATTACGTTTAATGGTATTACAACCTTTTGAGCCATTATTAATGTCGGCTCAACAACTGTATTTTTATACCTTTGGATTTTTATGGCTAGCGATTGCATTAGCTATGAGTCTAGCTGGCATTATTAGCCGCATTCAGACTCGACCGTTAGAGCTTATTAGTCGGTGCGTAACCAATAAAGATACTCAAAACATAAAGGTGGAATTTACCCAGCATACGCCGATTGAAGTGATTAGCTTGTATGAGCAAATATCACTAAATCAGCAACAGTTATTAGCCCATCAATTAGCGCTGGAAGAGAAAGTCACTATTCGCACCCTTGAGCTGAAACAGGTCAATGACAAGCTCCAACAATTAGCGACTCAAGATGGCTTAACTCAGCTATCTAATCGACGCCATGGCGAACAGTTATTTATTATCGCGCAGGAATACTGCCAACGCAACCAAGAAAATCTGGCCGTCATTCTATTGGATCTTGACCATTTTAAAACCGTTAACGATACCTATGGGCATTTAGCAGGCGATCAATGTTTACGGCAGGTAAGCGTATTATTAAAGCAGCATTTTAGGCGTGAAACCGATATTTTAGCGCGCTATGGCGGCGAAGAGTTTTTAATTATTCTATCTGGCTATGAACAAGCCACATTAATTGCCCACTTAGAGCACTTTAGGGAGCAGATTGAACAACTTTCAATTCATTATGGAGCAGAAACACCATTTAAGGTGACGGCGAGTATCGGTGGTTTTAATTGCGCGGCTAAATTTGGCTCAGCCCTAGATAAATGGCTGAGTATTGCCGATGAAAACTTATACCAAGCGAAAAAACAAGGAAGAAACCAAGTCATATGCACAGGTTGCCATCAATTCTCCTTGTGCGAATCATCTATCGCTTAAATAGCATAGTGTTAGACTAATAGATTTAGCGCCACGGGCAATGCCATGGCGCGATGGCGAACGAGTTAATCAGTTAGTCATATAGCGTCGGGATAGGCTGGCGCTTATGCTGAGTGCGCTTATAAATGCCGATAAGTTTTTTATCGACTGTTTCACCGACATCTTTACCTTCTAAAAAATCATCAATTTGATCGTAAGTTAACCCTAATGCCACTTCATCTGGCAATAATGGTTTGTTTTCTTCAAGATCTGCTGTCGGCGCCTTATAAACTAATTGGTCTGGCGCGCCTAAATATTTGGCGAGCTGGCGAATTTGACGTTTATTCAAACCAAATAAGGGAGCTAAATCGCAGGCGCCATCACCCCATTTAGTATAAAAACCAGTTAAATTTTCGGCGCTATGATCTGTGCCAACCACAAGTCCTGAACATAATCCCGCTATTTCATATTGAGCTATCATGCGCATCCGCGCTTTAACATTGCCCTTAACAAAATCGACATTGATATTACTATCAAGCACACTTGCCGCCGCGTTAAGGGTTGCATTATGTATACCTTCAACGCCATCACCAATATTAACGGTTAAGAGTGACGATGGTTGAATAAACTGACAAGCTAACTGAGCTTCCGCTTCATCTTGCTGAATTTCATATGGTAGGCGCACAGCAATAAATTGATATAGTTTATCCGTTACAGGCTTATTAAGTTCATTAATGGCCAATTGACATAAACGTCCAGTAACGGATGAATCAACACCACCACTGATCCCAAGCACTAAATATCGGCTATTAGCTTCTAACAACTTAGCTTTGATAAAGGCAACTCTACGTTGAACTTCATACTCAGGTTCAATCGCCTTGAGTACTTTCATTTCTCTTAAGATTTGTCCTTTCACAGGTTACTCCGTGCTAATGGTTTATCAATTGGATGTAGTGATTGTCGCCACCCACCAGAATTAGCTAAATTTATCATTATTTGCTGCAGCGCTATAGTAAAAACTGCCTAGGGATTTGGACAAGACGCCTAAGTGCTAATGATTCATCCATTGCAATCAATAGCAAGGTACTTCTCATAAGATTGATGATTGAAATAATTTACTTATTAATCACTTATTCTACATTAGCGAACTTTGATAATGGTGTTCCCACGCGGGATCAGTGATAATGCGGCCCCACATAAATAATGACCGACTCTTTCATGGATTATTCACTGTTACTCACGCTCAGCGTACTCCACTTTATCGCTCTAGTGAGCCCAGGGCCTGATTTTGCCATCATAGTTAAACTTGCCAGCCAACAAAATCGTACCGTTGCCCTAGCCTGTGCATTCGGTATAGCCACTGCCATTCTTATTCACTGTGCGTTAAGTTTGACTGGTATGGGAATATTAATTGCAAATTCAGTGTTGGCTTACACCATCATTCAGCTCATGGGCGCGGCCTATTTAGCCTGGATAGGTATAGGCGCATTAACCAGTGCATTTAAGCAATGGCAAGCAACAGCATTTACACAAAAACAAACACTTGATGACAAAGAACAAACCATAGCCGCTAAACCTATGGCGACTCAGTGTGGCTTTTTAATCGGGTTTTATACTAACCTGCTAAACCCCAAAGCTATGTTATTTTTCATTACCTTGCTTTCAGCGTTGGTCCCGCCAGATCTTGACTTAGCAACTAAGATAACAGCTAGTGGCTTATTTTTTGCTCTGACCGCATTGTGGTTTGGCGGTTTAGCGATCGTGATTTCTAAAGGCGATATTAAATCTATGCTAGAGCGCAACAGCCGCTATGTGGATTTAATCACGGGCATACTATTTGTTGCGGTAAGTGTCATGATAATCAGGCAATTATTACTAACATTGTAATGCTGGAAATGAGTAAATTAGCAATCAACAGCGACAGGCTAAGCCCTAATCGGCTAGCCTTTAACCACTATTACACCTCAACATAAAAACATACCTATAAATTAATCTGCCAAATTCACAATCATAAAGTCCAAGCCTGTGAGTCTTTAGATATGCGCTATTTCACACCTCAAATAGGTGCATGTATAATATAGCTTTACTGCTTGGTATAATGCGGTTTTTTAGATGCAGGCATACTTATGTGGTGGCGTATAATTTTAATGACCTTAGCCTATATTTTACTGGGCGCACACTTCCTCAGATATAACCAAGTCATTCTGGCTGGCACTTACAGCCTACTGCCATTATTGATTTTTATTCGTCATCCGTTAGTAATGCGTGCATTACAATTATGTTTAGTAATAAGCACTTGCTTAGTTTGGGGCGGCAGCACTTATGAGTACGTACAAACGCGTATACTAATGCATGCCCCTTGGCTACGTCTTATGGTGATTATGCTTACCGTCACTGCCTTTAGTTTATTTGCCGCCTATTGCGGTAATGGCATTATTAAGCGTCGCCAGTTAAACAATCAGCGAAAATAATGCTTGTTTTCGCCTTAGTCGAAGGTAGCAAGCTGCCCTCGACTAAGATTTTTCGTAAAACCTTGCCATCACAGAAATCAGCCTAATGCCAAAACATTGCATCCTAAATTACAATGCCATTTAGCCAACTTATAACAAATTACATCCAACTAACATTTCGATATAGTGAAGCAGTCTTGATGAGTTAACAAAGTTAAGATAGTGTTAACTGGCTTTAAGGCAGTTACTATCCAGCATAATTCTCTATGCAAGAAGTACAATAACCAGAGGGGTGGTTTATGACCAACTTACCCGACTTCGATACCCTAAAGCGGATGGCAGAAAATGAGCCAGACGAATTAGCGAAGCTACAGGAAACCCTCATGGATGAAATTATCGAATCTTCAGGAAGAAATAGGGAACAATTATTAAGCTTAAAACATCATTATCAACACAAGATGTCTTTGTGCAATAACCCGTATCAGAGATGTGTAGTGGCTATGACTTTGATGCGCAATAAATTAGTGACTTTGTCGAATGTATTGAATCAGCCCGCTGAATTCAAAGCGCATAAAGCAAAAATACTAGAATTTCCCACTCAACATGACAGGGTCCAAAATTCATAACCAACGCTTTAACTTAAAAAACCAATAGGTTGCCGTGGCACTAGCTAACATTAAACCCAGTGCCAACGGATAACCATAATGCCAATGCAGTTCAGGCATATCTTCAAAGTTCATCCCATAACTACTGGCGATTAAGGTTGGTGGTAAAAAAAGCACCGCTGCAATAGAGAAAATCTTACTGATTTTATTTTGTTGAAGTCCAGTAAAACCCATGGCAGCATCCAGCAAGAAATTGAGTTTATCGAAAATAAATTGGCTATGAGGCATTAAGGACTCGATGTCAGAGAGCATTTCTCGCAATTCTTTCATATCTTCATCGGAGAGTTTTTTGCGATAATAACGCTGAATGTAACGAAGCGATCTTTGAGTATCAAGCAAACTTAAGCGAATTTTACCATTGGAATCTTCCTGTAGAGTGATGAGTTTAAAAACATCATCTAACTCTTCATTATCAAACACCTCATGACCTACATTATCTAAAACCGTATACACATCTTCTATTAAGTCAGAAAGATAATCGACTTTAAGCGTAAACAGCTCGATGAATAGCTGCTGCGGCGTCACTATATCAAGACGCCCTAAACGCAGGTAATTACGCAATAAACGGATAAGGCCAACATCCTCCTCACGCATGGTTATCAAAAAGCGCTCACGCAGATTAAAAGAAATGTTAACCGCTCTCACTTCCTGCCCTACACGCTGAGGAAATAATGAATTAATGTGTAAGCCATCTTTGTTTTGATAAAAACGTGCAGAGGCCTCAATTTCATTCATATCTTCTTCGTCAGGAACCTCTTCAGCTGAAAACGCTGATAACCATTCCCTTTCGTTATCTTCAGGTTTATATAAATCTAACCACAGGGTATCTACGGGTAAAGAGTCGTGAATACTCAGCTCTTTTAAAATGAGTTGGCGATTATCATAGATGTATGCAGTGATCATGCAGCCCCCTACTTTCCACTAAGAATAACGTTTATCAGTGTATGCTATTTTTGATCAATCACAGCAAGCTGTAACGATTTCAGAAAAAAATTAATATGTTAGCGGCTAAAGCGATGAAATAATAACGCGATCTTCTGTTGAAAAACGCACCTGTAAGCCATCAATAGTGACCATACGATTTCCCTGAATATCACCTTTTCTAACACGATATTCTTTAACTGTTGTTTCTGTCGGTGATTGAATACTGACAAGCAAGACTCGTTGCTGCTCTAACCAATGCCAAGCACCAGCACACATACCTGCCACGAGCACCACGCCAAATGATGCCGTTAACATGTATTTACGCAGTAATGCTTGACTGGTAAGAATAGGGGCTTCGGATGTAGTAACTACGACATTTCGGCGCCGAGTTAGCATGAACCACACACAGGCAATGACAACGGCAGTAAAAAATAACTTTAACAGCATAACAAACGCCCCTTAAAAAAAGCTATTGTAACGCGCCTTATCACTAAACTATGTCACTTTTAGCATTTAATCCTACAAGCTGAGATCTAGTTCAAATTACAACCTAATCAGATAATTAGCCATTGACTCAGCGGTAATCAGCGCGCTTGTTATTGGATGATTGCCAGCCGTTAACTGCCAGCTTAAATAAGTTTCATCAATGCTGATTACCACCAAAATATCCAGCCAAATATTTTATACTCAAGTGGTTTTATATTTCATATCCATGGAGTCAAGATGGCAAAAATATCAGTAATAGCACTTATTATAATAAGTTCTGTCGGCTTAACGGCTTGCACTTCAAATCCTTATGGTGATGCTTATTCAGTCGCAGACGCCCAGCAAATTCAAACAGTAACCGCTGGTACCATAGTTAAATTAGTTCCTATTACCTTGTCTGGTGAAAACTCCAGTACGATTGGCACCATAGCAGGAGGAGCAATAGGCGCCATATTAGGCTCACATATAGGTGGAGGCTCTGGATCAGAAATTGCGGCAATTGGTGGCGGTTTATTAGGGGGTATTGTTGGTAACGATGCAGGACAAGCAGCAGGCACCCATAATGGGGTCAACATAGTCATACAACTTAGCGATGGGCAAACGGTCGCCATCGTCCAACAAGTAAATCCAAGAATACTGTTTCAAGTTGGTGAACAAGTAGATATTTATCAACTAAATGGCACAGCGAGAGTCGTCCCTGCCAACGGTCTTATCCAATAATAGTCCAATAATTGCGGGCGTTCACCATAGGGGTTATGGTTAAAGCCATGAATATATGTAGTAATGCCGACTTCAATCATAAGTCGGTACTTTCAATGTCCAAGTGTTAAACAACGAAAAAAGCCTCAGCATTTCTGCTGAGGCTTTCATCTTTATGTTGGCGGAGCGGACGGGACTCGAACCCGCGACCCCCGGCGTGACAGGCCGGTATTCTAACCAACTGAACTACCGCTCCTTTAGTGATGGCTTGCGCTTCTCACTAAATTCTTTTAGCGTCGCTAACGTGTCAGCGTTAGGAGACGTACTTTTGCAAGCAAATTAGGCGCCTGGAGATGACCTACTCTCGCATGGGGAAACCCCACACTACCATCGGCGCGACTGCGTTTCACTTCTGAGTTCGGAATGGGATCAGGTGGTGCCACAGTGCTATGGTCTCCAGACAAATTTGGAATTCGGAAAGCTGTCAAAAAATGGTGGTCGCTACTGGGCTCGAACCAGTGACCCCCTCCTTGTAAGGGAGGTGCTCTCCCAGCTGAGCTAAGCGACCTGGGATTTTTTGCTATTGAGTACTCAATCTTCAATCAAGTATTTTTCGATTCTTTCAGGCTTGTTCAGTAAAACCCATCTGGGTTGTATGGTTAAGCCTCTCGGGTCATTAGTACAAGTTAGCTCAACGCCTCACAACGCTTACACACCTTGCCTATCAACGTCCTAGTCTCGGACGGCCCTTCAGAGGACTTATAGTCCTAGGGATGACTCATCTTGGGGCTCGCTTCCCGCTTAGATGCTTTCAGCGGTTATCGATTCCGAACGTAGCTACCGGGCAATGCCATTGGCATGACAACCCGAACACCAGCGGTTCGTCCACTCCGGTCCTCTCGTACTAGGAGCAGCTCCCCTCAATCATCCAACGCCCACGGCAGATAGGGACCGAACTGTCTCACGACGTTCTGAACCCAGCTCGCGTACCACTTTAAATGGCGAACAGCCATACCCTTGGGACCGACTTCAGCCCCAGGATGTGATGAGCCGACATCGAGGTGCCAAACACCGCCGTCGATATGAACTCTTGGGCGGTATCAGCCTGTTATCCCCGGAGTACCTTTTATCCGTTGAGCGATGGCCCTTCCATTCAGAACCACCGGATCACTATGACCTACTTTCGTACCTGCTCGACGTGTCTGTCTCGCAGTTAAGCTGGCTTATGCCATTGCACTAACCGTACGATGTCCGACCGTACTTAGCCAACCTTCGTGCTCCTCCGTTACTCTTTGGGAGGAGACCGCCCCAGTCAAACTACCCACCAGGCACTGTCCCTAATCCCGATAAGGGACCTAGGTTAGAACATCAAAACTACAAGGGTGGTATTTCAAGGACGACTCCACACAAACTAGCGTTCATGCTTCAAAGTCTCCCACCTATCCTACACATGTAGGTTCAATGTTCAGTGCCAAGCTATAGTAAAGGTTCACGGGGTCTTTCCGTCTAGCCGCGGGTATACGGCATCTTCACCGCAATTTCAACTTCACTGAGTCTCGGCTGGAGACAGCGTGGCCATCATTACGCCATTCGTGCAGGTCGGAACTTACCCGACAAGGAATTTCGCTACCTTAGGACCGTTATAGTTACGGCCGCCGTTTACCGGGGCTTCGATCATGAGCTTCTCCGAAGATAACCCAATCAATTAACCTTCCGGCACCGGGCAGGCGTCACACCGTATACTTCATCTTGCGATTTTGCACAGTGCTGTGTTTTTGATAAACAGTTGCAGCCACCTGGTATCTGCGACTCCCGCTAGCTTAGAGAGCAAGTCTCATCACCGGCAGGAGCGTACCTTCTCCCGAAGTTACGGTACCATTTTGCCTAGTTCCTTCAGCCGAGTTCTCTCAAGCGCCTTGGTATTCTCTACCCGACCACCTGTGTCGGTTTGGGGTACGATTCCTGCTAACCTGAAGCTTAGAAGATTTTCCTGGAAGCATGGCATCAACTACTTCAGTCCCGTAGGACCTCGTCATCAGCTCTCAGCGTATGTATTCCCGGATTTGCCTAAGAATACCGCCTACCACCTTAAACGCGGACTACCAACGCCGCGCTAGCCTAGCCTTCTCCGTCTCTCCATCGCAGTTAGCACAAGTACGGGAATATTAACCCGTTTCCCATCGACTACGCCTTTCGGCCTCGCCTTAGGGGTCGACTCACCCTGCCCCGATTAACGTTGGACAGGAACCCTTGGTCTTCCGGCGAGGGGGTTTTTCACCCCCTTTATCGTTACTCATGTCAGCATTCGCACTTCTGATACCTCCAGCGTGGGTTACCCCTTCACCTTCAACGGCTTACAGAACGCTCCTCTACCGCGCATCTCTAATGAAATGCACCCGTAGCTTCGGTGACTAGCTTAGCCCCGTTACATCTTCCGCGCAGGCCGACTCGACTAGTGAGCTATTACGCTTTCTTTAAATGATGGCTGCTTCTAAGCCAACATCCTAGCTGTCTAAGCCTTCCCACATCGTTTCCCACTTAGCTAGTACTTTGGGACCTTAGCTGACGGTCTGGGTTGTTTCCCTTTTGACAACGGACGTTAGCACCCGCTGTCTGTCTCCCGCATAGTACTCATTGGTATTCGGAGTTTGCAAAGGGTTGGTAAGTCGGGATGACCCCCTAGCCTTAACAGTGCTCTACCCCCAATGGTATTCGTGCGAGGCGCTACCTAAATAGCTTTCGAGGAGAACCAGATATCTCCCGGTTTGATTGGCCTTTCACCCCCAGCCACAAGTCATCCGCTAATTTTTCAACATTAGTCGGTTCGGTCCTCCAGTTGATGTTACTCAACCTTCAACCTGCCCATGGCTAGATCACCGGGTTTCGGGTCTACACCTAGCAACTAAACGCGCAGTTAACACTCGGTTTCCCTACGGCTCCGCTATTCGCTTAACCTCGCTACTAAATGTAAGTCGCTGACCCATTATACAAAAGGTACGCAGTCACGGTCTCAAGAACCGCTCCCACTGCTTGTACGTATACGGTTTCAGGTTCTATTTCACTCCCCTCACAGGGGTTCTTTTCGCCTTTCCCTCACGGTACTGGTTCACTATCGGTCAGTCAGGAGTATTTAGCCTTGGAGGATGGTCCCCCCATGTTCAGACAACATATCACGTGTGCCGCCTTACTCGTTTTCATCTAAGGTTAGTTTTCATGTACGGGACTATCACCCTGTACCGTTGGACTTTCCAGACCATTCCACTAACCCCCCCTAGACTTAAGGGCTAATCCCCGTTCGCTCGCCGCTACTTAGGGAATCTCGGTTGATTTCTTTTCCTCTGGGTACTTAGATGTTTCAGTTCCCCAGGTTCGCCTCATACAGCTATGTATTCACTGTATGATGACCACTTATGTGGCCGGGTTTCCCCATTCGGACATCGTTAGCTCAAATGCTTGTTACTAGCTCGCCAACGCTTTTCGCAAGTTACTACGTCCTTCATCGCCTCTGACTGCCAAGGCATCCACCGTATACGCTTAGTCACTTAACCATACAACCCAAATGAGTTTCACTTGAGCGTATTGCAACTAGCTGGTTTTTACTGTCTCTTGCTTTCGCAAAAGAACGCCTTGATTTACTTCATGTCTGAAGTTAAAGAATATCCAAAACACTTGATTAAAGTATTTTGAGAACTCAATTTTGTATCACCTAATGCTCGCGCATTAAGTTCTACTATCAGCTTTCCAAATTTTTAAAGAACATATTTCAACGACTTGGTTGAAATTAGGCTTAAAAAAGCCAAAGATAAATTTTACATTATCTTTGGCATTTCTATTCCAAAATCTGCAATGGTGTCCATTTCTAATCAGAGAAATGGTGGAGCTATGCGGGATCGAACCGCAGACCTCCTGCGTGCAAGGCAGGCGCTCTCCCAGCTGAGCTATAGCCCCATTGCAGCAGTCGAAAACATATTGAAACCTAAAACATCCGCCAAATCGGTTTGATAACAAAACAATTTGGTGGGTCAGAGTGGACTTGAACCACCGACCTCACCCTTATCAGGGGTGCGCTCTAACCAGCTGAGCTACAGACCCATGTTTTGGTCTCGCAATATTCTCTATCTTCTATCAGACAATCTATGTGAACACTCAACAGTAATGCTAAATCGCATAGGTAAGGAGGTGATCCAGCCCCAGGTTCCCCTAGGGCTACCTTGTTACGACTTCACCCCAGTCATGAACCACACCGTGGTAAACGCCCTCCCCGAAGGGTTAAGCTATCTACTTCTGGTGCAGCCCACTCCCATGGTGTGACGGGCGGTGTGTACAAGGCCCGGGAACGTATTCACCGTGGCATTCTGATCCACGATTACTAGCGATTCCGACTTCATGGAGTCGAGTTGCAGACTCCAATCCGGACTACGATCGGCTTTGTGAGATTAGCTCCACCTCGCGGCTTTGCAACCCTCTGTACCGACCATTGTAGCACGTGTGTAGCCCTACTCGTAAGGGCCATGATGACTTGACGTCGTCCCCACCTTCCTCCGGTTTATCACCGGCAGTCTCCCTAGAGTCCCCACCATTACGTGCTGGCAAATAAGGATAAGGGTTGCGCTCGTTGCGGGACTTAACCCAACATTTCACAACACGAGCTGACGACAGCCATGCAGCACCTGTCTCAGAGTTCCCGAAGGCACTAAGCTATCTCTAGCGAATTCTCTGGATGTCAAGAGTAGGTAAGGTTCTTCGCGTTGCATCGAATTAAACCACATGCTCCACCGCTTGTGCGGGCCCCCGTCAATTCATTTGAGTTTTAACCTTGCGGCCGTACTCCCCAGGCGGTCTACTTAATGCGTTAGCTTGAGAGCCCAGTGTTCAAGACACCAAACTCCGAGTAGACATCGTTTACGGCGTGGACTACCAGGGTATCTAATCCTGTTTGCTCCCCACGCTTTCGTGCATGAGCGTCAGTCTTTGTCCAGGGGGCCGCCTTCGCCACCGGTATTCCTTCAGATCTCTACGCATTTCACCGCTACACCTGAAATTCTACCCCCCTCTACAAGACTCTAGTTTGCCAGTTCAAAATGCAATTCCCAGGTTGAGCCCGGGGCTTTCACATCTCGCTTAACAAACCGCCTGCGCACGCTTTACGCCCAGTAATTCCGATTAACGCTCGGACCCTCCGTATTACCGCGGCTGCTGGCACGGAGTTAGCCGGTCCTTCTTCTGTAGGTAACGTCACAGCTAACGGGTATTAACCGTCAACCTTTCCTCCCTACTGAAAGTGCTTTACAACCCGAAGGCCTTCTTCACACACGCGGCATGGCTGCATCAGGGTTTCCCCCATTGTGCAATATTCCCCACTGCTGCCTCCCGTAGGAGTCTGGGCCGTGTCTCAGTCCCAGTGTGGCTGATCATCCTCTCAGAACAGCTAGGGATCGTCGCCTAGGTGAGCCTTTACCTCACCTACTAGCTAATCCCACCTGGGCTTATCCATCAGCGCAAGGACCCGAAGGCTCCCCTGCTTTCCCCCGTAGGGCGTATGCGGTATTAGCAGTCGTTTCCAACTGTTATCCCCAACAAATGGGCAAATTCCCAGGCATTACTCACCCGTCCGCCGCTCGCCGGCAAAGTAACAAGTTACTTCCCGCTGCCGCTCGACTTGCATGTGTTAGGCCTGCCGCCAGCGTTCAATCTGAGCCATGATCAAACTCTTCAATTAAAGTTTTGTTCGGACCCAAAGGTCCTGCTCAATGAATTCTGTCGATTCGATGATAAATCACCGAATTTGCATGTTATGCGGACATCTTCGTTGAAGTCTCTTGCGAGACGTTTTAAATCGTTGTCGATTTAGCAACTACTGTGAATGCCCACATAGATTGTCTGATAAATTGTTAAAGAACATGTCACTAGGTGACTGAGCATCAGCTCGCTGACTTGCGACTTACTCATCGTGTCAGTGGTTGCGAATTATAGGGAAGATAGAAATTAGCGCAAGCCCTTTTTAGGTAAAAAACACAAAAAACCATTCGTTCGAACAACTTTTAGCCCGAGCGATGTTTTTTACATCAAAACCAAAGCTTTTTCATTTAATTTGCGGTTAATGAACGCAAATAATTAGGTACATCGGCAATACTATCTAGCACTATCGTTGCTTCTGAATGCTCCGGCACTTGTTTACCAGTGCGCACTAATATTCTAATCGTTACCCCAGCAGCCTTTGCGGCTAGCATATCATCTGCTTTATCACCCACCATGACAGATTGAGTAACATCAAGTTTTAGAAACTTAGCAGCATCATTGATCATACCAGGCTTAGGTTTACGGCAATCACAATCGACCTTATAAGCACCTATGCCATGTTCATTATGATGCGGACAATAGTAGATACCGTCTAACTCCACACCTTTATCAGCAAAATTCCAGTCCATCCACTCGGTGAGATTGTGAAATTCATCTTCTGAATACATGCCGCGAGCAATTCCAGACTGATTAGTCACGACGACTAACTTATATCCCATTTGCTTTAAGGCTGCACATGCTTCAAACACACCATCAATGTATTCAAAATCGTCAACTTGGTGTACATAACCGTGATCTTTATTTATCACGCCATCACGGTCTAAAAAAATGGCTCGACTCACAGTACAAGCTCCAATCGCTATTATTAACCCTTGTATTATTCCACTGTTACTGTGAAATTGCATCGCCTTCATTCGATACTGGCGGCAGGAACTTGCAAAGTGCTCGCTAAACCTGAGAATAAACTCACAAAACGGCTGATTCACTCAAAATTAGGACGTTACCACTGCCAGTCGTGATCGAATGTAACTTCTACTGGTATGCCTTCTATATCTATGGCTAACTCAATGAGAGGCGTTAACGTTACTTTCAAGACGGGTTTTTCACCATCAAATGGCCCCATCAATTGTTTAGGCAAACGGCCAACTAACTTAGTTGGTTCACGTATTTCAGCATCAAAAATATCGCCATTAGGTAACTTAACCGATGCCTTTTGTCCTATGCCAACAAAGTCTAAATATTTAGGGTCTAAGTATGCCTGAATAACCGGCTGGTCATTACTTGATAACCACAGCAGAGGTAGGTCACTATTAACATACTCGCCAGCCTGCACTTGAATATCACTAATTCGCCCAGAAAAAGGCGCCATAATCGCCAGTTGTTGACGTTTACTGTTCAACTCACTCAGTTCTCGCGCTAACGCAAGTTTGAGCTGCGCTATAGTTCCGGATTCTTGTTCTATTTTTTGTTGATATATAACATTGAGGTAGTCGGCTTTGGCTTGCTCAAACGCCATACTGGCGGCAGTGTGAGCCTGGATGATAACAGCCATATCAGCCAAAGGCACCAATCCCCGAGTTTGGTACTGTTTAAAATCCACTAATAATGACAGTTGTTTTGAAAGCCCAAGTTCAGCCACTTTGATCCTCTGCTGGGATTGATTAATAATTGCTTGCTGCTCAGCCGTTAATGGCACATTCAATTGCCGCTGCTGGCCAATAATTTCATCAATCCGAGCATCCAAGGTTGGGTTATCTAATTGAATGAGTACCTGACCTTTAGTTATGGTTTGGCCAATGGTTCCCAATACCTGGCCAACCATTGCAAATTCAGGCGCACGCATAGCTAAGGGTTCGGTTGTTAACACCCCTGGGGCTAGGATAAATAGGTAAGGGCGAGCTAAAAACCAAGACACCACCAACACAGGTGAAATGACAACTAGAATCAATAAATACCAACGGCCTTGATAGCCACCACGTTTAGATTGGGCATAATTGATTTTTATGCCTTGTTCAAGCGTAGGTTGATCCATTTTAGATGTAGCTGGATAGATAACTTTCATTAAAATTTTCGACCTCGTTTTAATACCCACCAAGGAGCCATGGAGCTTTCTTCATGCGAGCGCCTCAACCATTCATTTAGCAAGGCAAATAAACATACAAAACGCATGAATAGTGCATAAATTGGATAAAATACTAGCCAAGGAATAAGCTTGATATCTTCTTTAGGGCGCTCGGAAATTGCCAGCAGCACTATGATGAAGATATATAATAATATCGCTAAATAAACGAAGTAGATGCCAACCGCTACAGCTGAAGAAAACACAAAAGGAAAAGCGACGAAAATGGCAACTGAGTAAATGGCAATAATAATTGGCATTAACACATTCTGCAGGTAGCCATAAAGTAAGGTGTATATGAAGGTACCAACACCTAATAACTTAGGTGTAAACGCTGGCCAATGCTTTCTAAAATAGAGAAAAAACAAATCGCCATCCCAACGCATTCGCTGCAAAATTAAATCTTTTAATGTGTGAGGTGCATCAGTGTGTCCCACAGCAAAGGTCGCAAACGGAATACGCCACTGCGGATGCCTACTGAAATATTGCTTGATACGTACCGTTAAGTCTAAGTCTTCAGCCGTATGAGTATCCCAACCGCCGATTTGTATTAATAGATCGCGCCTAAATGCCCCAAAGGCACCTGAGATATTATTGAGTAAATTCCATTGAGCCAAGCCAGTTTTACCGCCTTGCATAGAAATTAGGTATTCAATGGACTGCATGCGCGTTAAAAATGACGCGTTGACGTTACGGACTCTTAATGCTCCCCCCACTGCAGGCACGTTAGGGTCAATAAAATAACTGACTATTTGCGCCACACTATCATTATCAAATGACGTATCGGCATCGGCATTAAAGATTATCTCGCCAGTTGCCATACTCAACCCAGCATTTAATGCCGATACTCGCCCGCCGCGTTGCCATTTAGGTAACACGACTATATGGCGATTATTGGTCGAATATTTAACTGCTGCGCTTTTAGCAAATTCGTAAGTTTCAGCATTACTGACAGCGCCATCAACAACGGCGATAATTTCCATTTCACCGTCATAAACTTGCTCGGCAAATGATGCGATAGTTGTGACAACTGCTGCTTTTTCGCCATAGCAGGTAATAATGCAGGACACCTTAGGTGTGTATAAACTGGTTACTTGAGTGGTGCTATGCTGCTGATAATAAAAACGCAAAATCCCAGTTACGACTAAAATTAATAGGGGCAATTCGTACATGATCATCAGTGGCATGAACCAAAAGATCACTGTCACACTTTGACCTAAGCTATGAGCTAGATCGAGCACTAAATAGATAAGTGTAGTAATTTCGCTCATAGATTAACGTTCCAATGAGGCTAAATTATCCACCAGCCAACTTTTGACATCTGAGCCTATCTCCGCCGGCAAATGGATTTCACAAAAACTAAATTTGAATTCTTCCGGCAAAATAGCTATCAAATCGGTGAGTTTTTGAAATACATGTTGTATCTCATCTGGACTGATAAAAGGTAAAAATAGCAATAAACCTTCTTCGGTAAATTGGCTGCACGCATCGGTACCACGCACCACAGATGACAAGCGTTGCTGAAACTCCTGCAATTGATCAAAGCTCACTTTAGAGCTCACTATTTCTTGAAGATTGAGCAATTTCATTGAAATAATGGCGTGCTCGAGGTTATGACGCTTAGCAAGATCGTTCTGCCATTTCACCAACCAATAAAATTGATTGGTATCCATAATGTTTGAACTATTATCTGCAAACAATTGATCTAAGGCGCCTTGGATCACTAATAGCCGACCTGTTTGCGTTAAATGGTAGTGACGAAGGTTGCGAACTATGAGATCAGACAATTCACTGGTAGTGCCACACTCCAAGCATTGAGCCTGAACTTTGGCATCCACAAATAAATGCTGACAATGATGACAAGAATGAGTTTCAATCGGCCGGTCATAATCCACACCTATATGCCGTAGTTGCGTTAAGCAATTAGGACAAGCAAGCATGCCTGATTCTCGAAATGAACTCTGCTCGCCAATGTGACCACAATTAAAACAATGCAAACTCGCACGAAGATTAATTTCAATGCCAAAGCAGCGCGGGCAAACATCAATGTAATTCAATCGAGCCGATTGGCAACTTGGACAGCAGCGAATGCGACTCTCTAATCGTGTCGACTCTAGCCACCCTTTACTCTGCAACTGTGCCAGCAAAGCAAAGCTATCGATAACATTAATGCCCCAAGCATCAAACAAGGGGTAGTAATAAACACTGGCATTTTTAGGATCTTTTATGGGAGATAAATCATTAGCTGAGTGCAGCCACAAATAGGCTAGCAATGTAAACTCATGATTATTTTCATAATATAAGTTAACTAGACTCTTTTTATGGAAATACTCCTCCACCTTAGTGAGGGTATCCATATCAAATGTACCATTGGCTAGATAAGGTGATAACGGACTTGGCGCAATGACTAGAATCAAACTTAGCGCCGTATTTTGTTTTTTTCTCAGCGCAGTCAGAATGTCGTCTTGCTCATGAGCATCACAAGCGACGACAAAAAACGCATCGGTCAAATCGATATCAACTAAGCCGCTAAGGCAATCAATAAAAATAAATGTATGTTGCAACTCTATCGGGGGAGGTAAACCGAGCCATACGCCACTATGATGCCAATTAGCCTTTGGGAGAGGAATGCTTTCACGTAAATTTTGCATGTTCACCACTTTATTATTGTCATTAAACACATTACAGATAAACTATCCAGGGCGAACGCATGAGTTGAATTAATGTTAACTTTCACAAGCCGTTAACCGTGGGATAGTTGTTTTAAGGTGCTTTTCTTTTATCCCTGTTTGTTTCTTGACCGCATAAATCTGGACTTAAGCAGCTTAGTTCTTAGTGAGTTAACAAAGGTAGTGGTTTCAGTTTACAAATAATCTACTCATGCGGTTGCCCTGATAAACTATCTAGCCACTTAGATATTACCTTACACATCAAGCCCGCGAAAAACTAACAAACCGAATATTTAACAAAAGAACTCAAGTCCATACCTAATTTGTATTTCTTTATTTAGTGACAAGATTACTATTCATCGATCGGCGGCAAAACCTTGTGATTAATAGCCCTTAGTTAACATAAACCTTAGTACATTTTCGCCCACCCTGCTATGAGAACGAAAATTAGCCTACCAACAATAGCCATCTCACCCAGTAGATTGTAGCTGACGCAATAGAGTAACCTTTACAACCGACTTAAATTCAATTTGATTCTTTCATTAGCGCTAGCATAAACGAGATTAATTGAAGCTGAATGACTTGCCAAAGCTAGCTCAAACATTCAAGATGACGGCTAATTTATGCGGAGAAAGTGCTGGATATACTTACCGCCGCGTTTAACTGTGAAGCTAGTTTTGCGATATAGGGTAAGTTACTCTTGCAAATTGACTGGTGAATCTCAAGCTGCCAACCGCCCTCACACCTTAGATGTTGTTCATGGATAGAATACCCATGGTGAACGCGAGATATCAGATTCAGCGTGTTAGCTGGCGGTGCTTAGCAAGCTGAACATGAACATTGCGACTCGCTCGCATTATGTAGAAACCAACACCAATAAAGCAGATGCGTGGTTAAAGCATCATTATTGATACCTAGCTTTGAACAGGTGTCACTTAGGCTATTTTATTACCCACTGTCTAGCCTGAATGATGAGTTTACACACTAGCTAATCGCTGAGTATTCAACACCATCCAAGGTCGAATCCTAACTTTATTGGTCAGGGCTTAGGGCCCACGACAAGAGAGTAAACCATGCAGTACGCAACTATCACCGGCTGGGGCAAATGCTTGCCTCCTGCAGTATTAACTAATGATGACCTCGCAACTTTTATCGAAACCTCTGATGAATGGATTCGCTCACGAACAGGGATTTCTCAGCGTCATATTAGCCATGTCAACACCTCTGAGCTCGCATCGGTGGCCGCGGCGCGCGCATTAGCGGCCGCAGGTCTTGAAGCTAGCCAAATCGATATGATCATTCTCGCAACCGCGAGCCCAGATACGCTCATCCCTAACATTGCCTCAACGGTACAAGCTAATCTGGGTGCCAGCTGCGCTGCGTTCGACATCAATGCCGCCTGTAGTGGCTTTTTATACGGCATGGGTCTAGCCAATGCTCAAATTCAAAGTGGTCAATGCCAACGCGTAATGGTAATCGGTGCTGAGCGCTTAAGTTATTATCTTGATTGGTCACGCCGTGATACTGCGGTGTTATTTGGTGATGGTGCCGGCGCTGTCGTACTTGAAGCCACGGATAATAAAGAAGGCGTGTTAGCTTACGAGCTAAATAACGACCCAAGTTGCCGCGAAATCTTAAGCGCTGGTTTTGGTACGGCTATGGATAGATTCGATCCTAGTTCACTGGATTTTTATATTCAGTTTAATGGCCAAGAAATCTTTAAACGTGCCATTAGTGGCATGGGCAATCTCAGCAAAAAAGTGCTTGAGAAAACCGGCATAGATAAAGATGACATAGATTTAGTCATACCTCACCAAGCTAACGAGCGCATTATTGATACTTTAGTGAGCCGCATGAAGATTGATAAGAGCAAAGCTTTTGTCAATATCGCAAATTATGGCAATACCTCCGCTGCCACCATCCCCATTGCTATTTGTGATGCACTGGAACAAGGCCGCATTAAGGCTGGCGATACTATTTTATCTTGCGCCTTTGGTGCGGGCTTAACCTCAGCGGCATTATTGCTAAAATGGGGCGAGCGCGTTGAGCCTATTGCGTTATCAGATGCTGAGCTGCCGTCATGTGAATCGACCGGCATTGAATTGGTTAAACGTGCTGCAGATTATTTCTTATCAAAAGCGCATGCTAATCAAGAAGCTTAAGCAATAAAAAGTAGCAATGACTTCATTGCAGCATGGCGTCCACTTAACATCATTTAGGTGGACGTTTTATTTTCAAAGTACCATTCACTATTGAGTGATGATAAGTCACTTACTGCGAACATATATCTAGCCAACAAGAGACTGCTATGCACGAACTGAACGATATTATTACTCACACAGATAACTGGGTTAAGCGAGTTATCATGAAATACAATATTTGTCCGTTCGCCCGTAAAGAAGTGGAACGTAATGCCATGCGTTATCGCGTGGTTGAAGACACTAAGTTTAAGGCCGTATTAAAACAGTTAATCGATGAATGCCAATACTTAGATGAACATCAAGCGCTTGAAACCTCATTATTTATCCTACCGCGTGGATTTGAAGATTTTCATCACTACTTAGATTTGGTGGATGTAGCTAACGATGCCTTAATGGACAACGGCTATGAAGGTGTTTATCAACTGGCCAGTTTTCATCCCGACTATTGCTTTGATGGTGACGATGCTAATTCGGCCGCTAATTATACCAATCGAGCGCCCTACCCAACTCTACACATTATTCGTGAAGCCAGTTTAGAAAAGGCATTAGCCAGTTATCTTGAGCCTGAATCGATTCCTGAGCGTAATATTGCCTTTTGCGAGCGCAAAGGTGCCGCATTCTTCCAGCAATTACTGAGTGATTGTCAGCGCCATGACACTAATGACAACTTAGGTGACGAAAAGTAAACAGCGAACGCTGACAGTTATTCAGCATTCGCATGATGGCCTTGGATTATAACTTACGGGCTAAAGCGTTAAACCTCAGGGTTTGCTAATGGCTTAGCGGCGTAAAACTGTTTAATCGTCGCTAACCAAGGGCTTAATTGCGAGAACTTATGCGACTGTTGCTCATCAAAGTGAACTTGATAATAAGCATTCAAACAGTCATCGATAGCGTTTACGTCTAACAATTGATCTTGCCTCGACAGAATGACCAAGGCATTGCCTTGGTTTTTCTCTCTAAATTGCGTGACGCACTTAGTGGCTATGTCTTGATACTCTTCCGCTCTATCAATTTTGCCTTGCATTGTGGTTTCAGGCCATAAATTGGGATTGATGAGTACGCTATACCCCCCCGTTAGAAACGCAATCCGTTCAGCCCAATAGCCACCTAAACCTACACCAATAAATAACGGCTTTTGTGCCTCAGCAGGAGTAGATTGGCGAGCAACTTGATTGAGTATTTGCTGCATATCATGCTTTGGGTGCATGGTGGAATAACTCAGTAAGCGCACATCGCTATCAATAAATTGTAACTGGCGCATCTTCTCGTGATTACCAGGACTTGTCGCATCAAAACCATGGAGATAAAAAATCATCACGCCTCCTATGCATAATGTTAAATACGATTCAAATTAACAACATTGAAAATTGAGCTTTCAGTAAATTATTAACTATGAAAGTTGAGCACTAATGCGTTTGGCTAACGCAGCCGCTTCTAGCCACCGTGTTTCTTGTTGCAGCGCAATGGCAACTTGCGGCTTGTTCGCCAGTAATTGAGTGACTTTCGAAGCAATAGGCTGTGGTGGCCACACAAAATCATCAGCAAGCACGCTGGCAACGCCTTCAGGGTCATTACACAATAACGCCATATCACAACCCGCCAGTAATGCCGCCTTCACCCGCGCACGATAATCTCCCGCGACACTGGCGCCCTTCATGCCTAAATCATCAGAAAAAATAACGCCGTTAAACTGTAGACGCTGCTTTAAAATATCTTGCAGCCATACCGTTGAGAAACCTGCTGGATGTTCATCCACCAGCGGATAAATTACATGGGCAGGCATTAAGCCTTGCAATTGACCGGCGTCTATCAGCTTAACAAATGGGATAAGATCAAGGGCTTCAATTTGTTGCAAACTACGATCATCCACCGGCATAGCGATATGAGAATCCGGCGCTACGCTGCCATGCCCAGGGAAATGCTTACCTACTGCGGCCATACCCGCACTATTCATGCCCTCAATAAAGGCCTGCGCTAAACTGGCGACTTCCAGCGGCTCTGAGCTAAAACTGCGTTTACCAATCACGGCACTAATGCCATTTAAATCCAGTATCGGCGCAAAACTTAAATCAATATCTAGCGACAATAATTCTATGGCCATCAAGAAGCCCAGCTCACGCGCCCAGTCACACGCTTCTGCCATATCTTTTGCCAAAGGTAACAAATCACCCATGGCCGGAATTGAGGTAAAGCCCTCACGAAAACGTTGTACGCGGCCACCTTCATGATCAACGGCAATCAAGAGATCGGGTCGGCATTGCCTAACACTGGCGATGAGTTGTGCTAGTTGGCTACGATTTTGATAATTACGACTAAAAAGAATTAACCCGCCAACGGCTGGGTGTTGCAATTGACTTGCTTCTTGCGGGTCTAAGGTTAACCCCGCCAGATCCATCATTAAATAGCTCATCGTATGTCCATCATCAAAGAGTAATGCCTTAGTCTGCCACAAAATCGAATGTTCTGGGGAGCGAGTATGCTGCCATTAACCAATAAAATTTGTTATGCCGTCACATTTGGATAAGAAAATATCATGAAATAATAGCGTCTTGACTATGGGATACTTGAGACATTAACCGCTTGGCGACATTCCAGCTATAATCCTTCAAATTTGGATACATCAAGGTATGAGTATGATCAGTGTTTTTGATATGTTTAAAATCGGCATAGGCCCATCAAGTTCTCACACTGTTGGCCCAATGAAAGCTGCCAAACTATTTATTGATGGTTTACAAGCCCAAGGTATCCTGACTCCAGTCGATGAATTGCGCTGTGAACTCTTTGGCTCTTTAGGTCAAACGGGTAAAGGTCATGGGACAGGTAAAGCCGTTATTTTAGGTTTACTGGGAGAGGAGCCAGATAAAGTCGATACAGACAATATCGATACGACACTCGCTTTAGTCGAGCAAGAACAACAGTTAACGTTAAGCGGTGGCCATATTGTGCGCTTTACCCGCGAAGATGGTATCACTTACCACAGACGCAAAAGCTTACCGGCTCACGCCAATGCCATGACACTTTACGCTTATCAGCAAGGCCAATGTATTGCCGAGCGCACCTATTATTCCGTGGGTGGCGGCTTTATTTTAGATCAAGACGAAATTTTGGCCGTAAATGCCTCTCCAGCAACGCCGCTGGGCTCTGCGCCATTTGATTTTAACAGCGCCAATGAGCTCATTAAAATGTGTAATGACAATGGCTTAAGCATTTCATCCTTAATGATGAAAAACGAGTTGAGTATCCGCACGGAAGAAGCCATTAGCCAAAAAATATGGGGAATTTGGCAGACCATGAAAGAATGCGTCAATAAAGGATATTCTAAGGAAGGCTTATTACCAGGAGGTCTTAAACTGCGCCGCCGCGCTCCTTCGTTATACCGTCGTCTTAAAGCCGAAGGTCGCAATAATGTTGACCCATTAACCGCAATGGATTGGGTGGATTTATTTGCATTATCAGTCAATGAGCAAAATGCCGCAGGCGATAGAGTGGTCACGGCCCCAACCAATGGTGCTGCCGGCATTATCCCTGCCGTACTGTGTTATTACGACATGTTTGTGCAAGAGGTCGACCAAGATCTTTGTAATCGCTTCCTGTTAACGGCAGCTGCCATCGGCATTTTATATAAAAAGAATGCCTCCATTTCAGGCGCTGAAGTGGGTTGTCAGGGTGAAGTTGGGGTTGCTTGCTCTATGGCCGCAGGTGCATTGACAGCCATTATGGGCGGCACGGTTGAACACGTTGAAAATGCCGCTGAAATTGGTATGGAGCATAACCTTGGCCTCACCTGCGACCCTGTTGGTGGTTTAGTGCAAGTTCCTTGTATTGAGCGCAATGCCATGGGCGCTGTAAAAGCAATTAACGCCTCGAGAATGGCACTTCGCGGTGATGGTAATCATAAGGTCAGCTTAGATAAAGTTATCAAAACCATGATGGATACAGGCCGAGACATGGGCAGTAAATACAAAGAAACCGCCAAAGGGGGTCTGGCGGTCAATATTGTTGAATGCTAAGCAAGCAGATAACGGCTTAGCGCACAGGTAACTCAATAGTCACCAGCATGCTCTCAATCAAGTCTTGATCTTTGAGCATGATGGCTTCTTCAACTACATCGCGACTAAGGTGCGGCGCAAACTGTTCAATAAATTCATACATATAACTGCGTAAAAAACTGCCACGCCTAAAACCAATTTTAGTCGTACTGGCCGCAAATAAATGACTAGCATCGCGCACGATAAGATCGCTATCAAGCTTACTATCAAGCGCCATAGTGGCAATCACCCCGACCCCTAAACCTAAGCGTACATAAGTTTTTAGTACATCGGCGCTAGTTGCAGTAAAGGCGACCCTAGGTTCAAGATTGGCATTATTGAACGCGGCATCGATTGGGGATGCGGGATCAAATCCAAACACATAAGTAATTAATGGGTAATCCGCTAAATCTTCAAGACTAATCTGCTCAACCTTTGCTAACGGATGATCTGGCAAGACAACTATGCTGCGATTCCAGTGGTAACAAGGCAGCATAATTAAATCGCTGTAAAAATGCATAGCTTCGGTGGCGATAGCAAAATCCACTTCACCGCGAGCTACCTTATCGCTAATTTGTGCCGGAGTGCCCTGATGCATATGCAAATTAACCTTAGGATACTTTGCCATAAAAGGTTTTATCACAGGAGGGAGCGCGTATCGAGCCTGGGTTTCAGTGGTAGCAATCCGCAATTCACCACGGTCAGGATAAGTAAACTCATTAGCCACACGCTTGATGCTATCGACTCGGCTTAAAATTTCAGTGGCAATAGCGATGACTTGGCTACCGACTTCAGTCACGTGGGTAAGGTGTTTACCACTGCGCTCAAAGATTTGTACACCGAGTTCATCTTCAAGCATTCTGACTTGTTTACTAACACCTGGCTGAGAGGTATACAGAGATTCTGCCGTCGCAGAGACATTAAGATTATGATTAACAACTTCAACTATATATCTAAGCTGTTGTAATTTCATGCTAATTTCCTAAGCACTAAATACTCCGCATAAAGCCTGCGGAAGTCCTTCCTGACTGTATACGTATAATTATTAGTTTTAATGGTGCAGATTACCAAACCAAAGTGGAATAAAAAACCTGATTTAATGACCAATAACGACACAGACTCAAAGCTAGTCTAAGATAACTATGCTAGCTATTTGATTTCATGTAGCATTGTTCCCATGTCTAACTTAATGGATTATCTATGATAATTACTGTGGTCTTAGTCCTCATCGGTGCCCTAGTATTAGTAGTCATTGGGATTAACATAATACAGCAACAAAAAGCGCGCGTTGAGGGTGACCGTAGAAATGAGTTTAATCGCCAAAAAGCGATCCTTGATGAAACGGAAGAAGTTCTCTCCAATTCCGCGATATTGCCATGCTCCAACCAAATTATTATCATTTTGCATGAACGCATTAAAGATGCACTGCAAAGTGCGTTAACTTCAGCAATTCCCCCGATATCAAGCCAGCTAGAAAAGCGTTTAGTTGATGTAAACAACATGCTTGAGCAATTAAGAAAGAACGCCGACAACACGCCTTCGATTGAAAGTTTTCGCTTGCCAGACAATGACAAACAAATTTTGTTATTGGTCCAATCCTTAAAAAAATTAAAAGCGATACTGCGCAATGAAAATACCAAAGGCAAAGTCATCCCTGAAATTTTTAGCCAAGAAGAGAAGCGGATTGACAGTTTGCAGCTGCGAATTAACGTTGATGCTATGCTCAATCGCGCTAAAAGCGCTTGTGCTATTAAACAGTATGGTTCAGCTAAACAGTTAGTCACTAAAGCCATTGCCACCTTAAATGCTCTTAAACAACATAACCCTACCGATCCTTTTGTCTTAAAAAAATCTGATGAGGCAAAAGATCTTTTAGAAGAAATGACCGGGGCGCAGCAAACCGAACAACCCAATGCCAATCAAGCACAAAAACCAGGGGATGAATTAGACATGCTGTTTCAACCGAAAAAGAAATGGTAAGCCTAGTCAACCGCTAAAACACCGCTGTATTGGCGGTTTTTTTATGCCCATATCCTATGTTTTACGCCATGTTCAACAACTTGAAGGATAATAGTAAACACAAGCTTCATTCCAGCAGTGTTTGCATGCCATTATCCACTCAAAGCGATGACACACCTTAAGACTAATGTATGAAAAGACTGATGCATGAAAGAAGTTAAACATCAGCATAAGTCTCTGAGACTGAAAAAATCTGCATAAAAAAATCCAGTGCTCAGCACTGGATTTAATGAAATAAGCTTATGTTGGCAAAGTTAATTAATTTTCTTTGGCTTTCTTCTTACGAGTATTTTCAATCACCCATTTGCCATCTAAGTATTTAGCGGTCCAACCTGTGGCTTTTCCTTCCACTTCTGTGGCGACATATTGCTCTTTGGTCTTACGGCTAAACTTAACTTGTGCTTTATTACCTTCGTCATCGGTTACTGGTGCATCGGCTAAATACAAGTATTTTGGCCACAACAATTCGCGATATTTCACTAACTCTTCCACTAACGGCGCGCGAGTTTCACGTGACTTAGGAAAAGTGCTAGCGGCTAAGAAGATACCTGCAGCGCCATCACGCAGTACAAAGTGTGCGTCTGACTTAGTGCACTTAAGCTCTGGAAGATAAATAGGATCTTCTTTTGGCGGCGCAGCCTCACCACTTTTCAGCAGTTTACGAGTATTTTTACATTCGCTATTAGTACAGCCGAAATACTTACCAAAACGACCATTTTTAAGTTCCATATCGCTACCACAGCGATCGCACTCAATCAGAGGTCCTTCATAACCTTTGATCTTAAACTGACCCATTTCCACTTCATAACCAAGACATGTAGGGTTGTTACCACACACATGCAGCTTACGAGTTTCATCAATCAAATAAGAGTCCATGGCCGTGCCACATAAATGACATCTATGCTTGGCACGCAGAGCGTCAGTCTCGGCATCTTCGCTGATAGAGGTAATCGCCTCATCACCCGATGTCAGATTCATAGTGGTTTTGCATCTTTCCTTTGGCGGTAATGCATAGCCACTACAGCCGAGGAATACACCGGTTGTGCCAGTACGTATGCCCATAGGACGATCGCACGTTGGACAAGGAATATCGGTCAGCACCATGTCATTGGCTAACATGCCGCCTTCTTCAGGCTCGTTTTCTGCCGTGGTTAACTGCCCAACGAAATCATGATAGAAACCATCGAGTACTTGGGTCCAATCACGCTCACCTTTAGCGACGTTATCTAAGGTCTGTTCCATTCCGGCAGTAAAATCGTAACTCATCAGTTCTTTAAAGCTATGAACTAATCTGTCACTGACGATTTCACCCATTTTTTCAGCATAGAAACGACGGTTATCAACTTTGACATAACCTCGGTCTTGAATGGTAGAAATAATGGTCGCATAAGTCGATGGTCTACCAATGCCACGCTTTTCTAATTCTTTAACCAAAGAAGCTTCACTAAAACGGGCTGGCGGCTTGGTAAAATGTTGTTTTGGCAGCAGCGACGTTAAGCCCAGCGCTTCACCAACCCCAATTTCAGGCAGTAGTTTTTCTTCTTCGTTTTTCTTCTTCAGCGCTGGTTGTACATGTGTCCAACCGTCAAATTTTAAAATTCGACCTGACGCTTTGAGCTCAAACTCACCGGCTTTAACGGTTAAGCGAGTAGAGTCATATTTAGCAGGTGTCATCTGACACGCCACAAACTGACGCCAAATTAACTCGTACAAACGTTGCGCATCGCGTTCCATGTCTTTTAAGAACGCGGCTTCAACGGCAACATCCGATGGACGGATAGCTTCGTGAGCTTCCTGGGCGCCCTCTTTGCTACCGTAGCGCAGTGGAGCTTCTGGCAGGTACTTAGCACCAAATTCTTTAGAGATCAGTCCTCTGACAGCGTCTAAGGCTTCCTGACTGATGTTTGTCGAGTCAGTTCTCATATAAGTAATATATCCAGCTTCATACAAACGCTGAGCCATCATCATGGTCTTTTTAACCCCAAAGCCCAAACGCGTGCTTGCCGCTTGTTGCAATGTTGAAGTTATAAAAGGCGCCGTTGGCTTACTTTGAGTCGCTTTATTTTCGCGATCTATAAGAGTAAATGTCTGATTTGATAAAGCATCAACAGCAGCTTGCGCTTCAGCTTGTGTCACCGGATTAAAGGCTTCGCCTTTAAAACGCAGTACTTGCATGGTGATATCTTGCTGTGATGGCGTCATTAAATCCGCATGCACGTCCCAAAATTCTTCAGGCACAAAGGCTTTAATTTCGCTTTCTCGTTCAACCACTAAACGTACAGCCACAGATTGCACTCGGCCAGCCGATAAGCCGCGCGCGACTTTCTTCCACAATAACGGCGATACCATAAAGCCCACAACGCGATCGAGAAAACGGCGCGCCTGCTGAGCATTGACCATGTTAGTGTCGAGTTGACCTGGTTTGCTAAAAGCTTCTTGAATAGCTGTTTGAGTAATTTCGTTAAAGACTACACGCTGATACCGCTCAGGATTACCGCCGATGATTTCTTGTAAATGCCAGGCAATAGCTTCCCCTTCGCGGTCCAAATCCGTTGCGAGATAGATTTTATCTGCGGAATCGGCCAAGGCTTGTAACTCTTTAACGACTTTTTCTTTGCCGGGTAAGATCTGATAGTTGGCTTTCCAGCCATGTTCAGGATCAACCCCCATGCGTGCTACTAGATTATATTTGTCCTTTGCACGCTTATACTCCGCCTTTTCATCAGGAGACATTTTACGAACTTCAGCAGCGGTTTTAGTAACGCCATTGCCATCAGACACCGAGGAAGATGTAGGTAGATCTCTAATATGACCTACGCTCGATTTAACAATAAATTCTTTACCAAGATACTTATTAATGGTCTTGGCTTTAGCCGGTGATTCGACAATAACTAGCGATTTACCCATAGTATGATTCGCGCCAATGGTCTCTGGAAGGTGGAAATGGCTCCATATATAGAGGGTTGTCCTACGAGTTTCAAGTGAATCCCTCGAATATGTGCGCCAGCGAGTCAATTTTTATACAATATATGACTTTTTGTAAAAAATAATCTTGCGATATTAAAAACTATTCTTTCAGTTTTTACCATCTAATGAAAATACTTATGCACTTTAGGCCATGGATCCCAATATAAGCAAATCTGCCGCCCCTTGTGTGCGCTAACCGCTCACGTATACTTCATGACTTTACAGATAAGTAACACTAACCTCTCAAGCTAAATACAAGTGTTATCCAATTCTTATAGGTTATTTCCTTAAACGTAAGTCGATGTGTACGAGGATGATTCATGAGTTATCTGGAAGCTAATTTTGATGGACTAGTAGGACCGACCCACAACTATGCCGGCTTGTCGTTTGGAAATGTGGCATCACAACATAATGCAGCAACGCCATCGAATCCCAAAGCAGCGGCATTACAAGGATTAACTAAGGCAAAAGCATTAGCTGACATGGGATTAACTCAAGGAATATTACCGCCACAAGTTCGTCCAGACTTAGCCAGTTTGCGCCGAGTAGGTTTCACGGGTAGTGATGCTAACCTATTAACCCAAGCCGCTAAGTTAGCGCCGCATCTACTCAATAGCTTCAGTAGCGCATCATGTATGTGGACCGCCAATGCTGCCACTGTGTCTCCAAGCGCAGATTGCGCCGATGGCAAAGTGCATTTTACCGCAGCAAACTTAGTTGATAAGCTGCATCGCAGCATTGAGCCTACGCAAACAACTAAGACACTCAAGGCGATATTTGTCAACGACAACCACTTCGCCCATCACCCCCATTTACCTGAACATCCATTTTTTGGGGATGAAGGCGCGGCTAATCATACCCGTTTGTGCAGTGACTATGGCAGACAAGGCGTTGAGTTATTTGTCTATGGCCGTGAGGCCAGTAATCCAAGTGCCCCAGCGCCCAAGCGTTATCCTGCAAGACAAACCCTTGAAGCCAGTCAAACCATTGCCAGATTGCATCAGCTTGAGCACAACAGTGTTCATTTTATACAGCAAAATCCAGCGGTTATTGACCAAGGCGTGTTTCATAATGATGTGATTGCCGTTGGTAATAAAAATGTACTTTTTTATCACCAACAAGCTTTTGTCGATAGTCAAAAGCAGTTAGCGCAATTGCAGCAAAAAATGCATGGGGATTTGCATCTGGTAGAAGTCAGCACGGATGATGTGAGCATAGATGCTGCGGTGAAAAGCTACTTATTTAACACTCAATTAGTCAGTGTAAATGATAACAGCATGATATTAATCGCCCCCAGTGATTGCCAAGAACACCCACAGGTTTATCAATACTTACAAAGCCTTCCCGAGCGCGGCAGCCCAATCACCCAAGTTAAATATTTTGATGTTAAACAAAGCATGCAAAATGGCGGAGGACCCGCCTGTTTACGCCTGCGTGTAGCCCTTAGCCAAGCCGAGCTCGCCGCGGTTAATCCGCATGCTATTTTAAATGATGCTTTGTATCAACAACTCACGCAGTGGGTGAATAAACACTATCGTGACAGGATAAGCGCCGCCGATCTTGCTGACATCAGCCTTTATCAAGAGTCATGTACCGCCCTTGATGAGCTCACACAAATCATGAATTTAGGCAGTATTTACTCATTTCAAGGTTAAGATAATCTAAATAAAAATGGCGCATTAGCGCCATTTTTCATCACCAACAAGTCATTAATAAATATTAATAGGAATATTAGCCACAGGCGTTACTAATCCAGAGGGCGATGTTACTTCTATGATTAATGTGCCGGAATTTGGTTTATCTTCACCTTTAATCACCACCCCATAGGCACTACCACCATTATGATTTGATGATGGCCAAGTATAACTACTAGTACTCACTACAGACCCAGCAGTGGGTGTAAAACTTACCACTGAGTCAGAAGGCATCTGCTGATTATGTAAGTCACTAATCACTATACTGACAGTGCCGCTGCTTTTACCATTAATATCAAGCACGCCATCACCATCATCAACCGCGCCGCCATCATTAATTATTGGGGTTGAGCCATATGCCGTGCTACCCGACATGACTAATACTAAGCTAGCTCGAACGTTTATTGATTTAGGATTAGATACCCCATCAGCACAACCAGGATGCGTAGGTTCAGAACAAAGCACGCCGTTATAAAGCTTATCGGCGAGATCAAATACCCCATCACTATCAAAATCAATCAACTCTTCATTCTTACCCCCTAAAGAATCACCGCCTATTTGTTGGGGATTAAAAACACCATCTTCATTGTGATCAACAAAAGCCTCATTTAGATCGTAGCTATTACCACTAACATCAACTCCAGTTAAAAACATAGGCACTTCAGCGGCATCAAACCGACCGTTACCATTGGTATCAGGGAAAGACTCTTCACCAATAGCTGTAGCTATTATGGTTGCTCGGCCGCCATAGGCTTGCCCCATAAAGTTATCAGTGCGAGGGTTAACGCCTAAAACAGGTAGTTTATTACCATCAGGGCGCGCCTGCTGACTGCGCCAAGTAACAAAACATTTGCCATTACGCGTGGTGCATGATGGGTCGATTGCCCCGCCCTCTGTTGTAAATGTTACTGCAGTACCATCTTTAACTGGGTTATTAAATGCATCAGCAAGACGGGCTGTTACTGTGACTTCAGTACCATCTATATCCCAACCTTCAGGATTTAAGGTTGATGCTGAGAGTGAAAAACTGTCTTGATCTGGAATACCAGTTGATACTACAAGTTCACCGGACTGACTTGAAATTAATGGACTCGAACCAACAACATTAGCAGTTACTCGCACACTAGTGGCCACAGTGCCTGAGTTTATAACGGTTTGCACTAAGCCTTGTCCATTAGTGGTTGCAGTGACAGGACTGGCTTTTATCCCCCCAACGTCAGTATTGAGGCTGAAATTCACGCTCTGGTTACTGACTACACTTCCAGTAGTATCAAGAACTTTAAATACAACAACAGAAGATTCATCACCACCTGTGCCTAAAATACCAATATTTTTAGGGGTGGCAGAGACGAATACTATGCTGCCAACATCTGCCTTTTGCACATTTATCGCGCCAGTGGCCGATAAGTTAAGCCCACCCGCATTGGCCGTCACATTAATAGTGTCACTACCTTCACAGCCTTTCGCTAAATAAGTACTAGTAGCAATGCCATTCACCGCTTGCACTGGTGAACTTAAGATTGCAGATGGAGTTGCTGCTCGACTACAGGTTGACGTAAAAATAACATCTATGGGTTGATTATATCGGACGCCATTTTTATCTTGAATAACAACCTCAACCGAAGCCGTTCCCCCCGCTGAAAGGATAGGACTACTAACGGCAGCTTTGCCATCAACAAATGGACTTCCACTGCCCATATCTAAATCACTTTCACCAATCACCACGATAACATCGTCTTTTTCGCCACTTGATAATGTGCCAAACACCTCCGCTGCGCCGAGGCTAGTTCCCGCATAAATATCAACAATGGCTTCACCTGCGGCATTAGTCACAGCGGTATCAATCGGCAATTCACCTTTAGTCGTTGTAAAGGTCACTATCACAGGTTTGTTAACCCCAGATACTTTAGCCTTAATCCTCCCCGGGATTAAATTATTAATAGTGCTTATAGGCTCGCCTTGTTGATTGGTCAGAGATAATACGACTTGAGCGCCGCCAGTGACATCACCGCCATCACCAACCATAGTAAAGGCTACGTCCGCACTTTCACTACTGCTAAGACTCGCAGTGATTTTACCAGCGCCTGCTGTACTACCGGTATACAAGGAAACTGTCGCGATACCATCAGCTCCGGTTACCGCTGTACCAATGGCAGGGACTAAGGTACCAAGCTTAGGGTCATTAAGCACAAAGGTGACCAATTGATTGACTTGCGGTTTATTTGAACTATCCGTGACTTTGGCTGAAACCTGAGCTGGATTTTCGGCGGAGATAGTCGTGGTATTAATCGAAACATTAATTAGCATGCTCGGCGTCGGATCAGGATTGGTGCCAGTATCACTGAGACCACCGCCGCCACTACATGCTGCCAAAAACACCGCCAAAATGAGGGCGGTAAACATCCTTAACGCTGACATCATTGTCAGACTCCCCGTATTATCCGTCAATTCCATGGGTTATTACGCAGCATCAACACGTATTCGAGTTAACAATGCGCAACACATCATTCATAATAATATAAAAATATCCAGAAATCACAACAATATAACCCACTTTAGTTATTCTCTTAGTGGCATATTCTTGTTAGTCTCTCTCTCGTTTAAAACAATAATCACAATATTTAAACGGAATCACCCATGAATAAAACAAAGAGCAAACCGCTAGGATTAACCGCAAAAATATTACTGGGCATGGCCATAGGCATCATTTTTGGCCTACTGCTACGTAATATGTTCCCTGCTAATGAGATTGTTAAAGAATATATCACTGATGGTTTTTTACATGTCATAGGCACCATTTTCATCTCTAGCTTAAAAATGCTAGTCGTTCCTTTAGTATTTATCTCACTGGTGTGTGGTACTTGCTCGCTAAGCGAACCCTCTAAGCTTGGGCGCTTAGGTAGTAAAACCATAGGTTTTTATTTATTTACTACCGTTCTTGCCTTGAGTTTTGCCATCATGGCTGCTGTCGTCATTCAGCCAGGCAATGCATCATTAACTAGTACTGAAAATTTACAGTACGTCGCGAAAGAAGCGCCGAGTTTATCTGAAGTCATCATTAATATAATCCCGACCAACCCAATAGAGGCCATGACCCAAGGTAATATGCTGCAAATCATCATATTTGCAGTGATCTTTGGTTTTGCGATTGCCCACATAGGCGAGCGTGGTAAACGTGTCGCTCAATTATTTGATGACTTAAATGAAGTGATCATGCGCGTCGTTGCCTTAGTGATGCAATTAGCGCCTTATGGTGTTGCGGCCTTAATGGCGAAACTTGCATTAACCTTAGGCTTGGATACCTTTGGCAGCGTTATCAAATACTTTTTCGTGGTATTAGTCATGCTGTTATTCCACGGCTTAGTAGTTTATCCCGTACTGCTTAAATTGTTTTCAGGACTAAACCCGCTACTTTTCATTCGTAAAATGCGTGATGTGCAGTTATTTGCATTTAGTACCGCAAGTTCAAACGCCACCTTGCCTATCACGATGGAAGCCACCGAGCACAGGCTCGGAGTTGATAACAAAATTTCGTCCTTCGTCTTGCCCTTAGGCGCCACTATTAACATGGATGGTACAGCGATAATGCAAGGGGTTGCGACCGTATTTATTGCTCAAGTGTTTGGTGTTGAACTGACCATTACCGATTACTTTATGGTGGTAATTACTGCAACCTTAGCCTCCATTGGTACTGCTGGGGTTCCTGGGGTAGGTTTGATTATGCTAGCTATGGTCCTTAATCAAGTGGGTTTACCTGTTGAAGGTATTGCCTTGATTATCGGTGTTGACCGATTGCTGGATATGGTACGCACCGCGGTCAATGTGACTGGTGACTCAGTTGCAGCTGTGATTGTTGCTAAGTCTGAAGGCGAGCTAAATCTTGATATTTACAATGACTCACAAGCAGGAAAAGCGGCATTAAGTTTTGACGAGCAAGTTCATCGCCCGTTATAATTATCTTTAAGTAGTTAATTGCTAAACAACTATTTTTTAGTAATCACCCATTTCTCAGTAGTAATCTAGTTATAAAAAAAGCGCCTAAAGGCGCTTTTTTTATTGGCGAAGATAAATAAATTATCTGCCCCAGTATGATTCTTCTAAGCTGTCTTCACGCTCAGGTAAGCCGCGAGATAAACGTGGGCTATGCTGGGCCAACACTTCATAAGCAACGCGGTTAGCGTACTTACAAATTTGCGAGAAGGATGAATAACATAAGCCTTCACGCTTGTGCTTGCTCGAACCTGGCACATTGGTTTTATGAAAATCATTCGCTGATAAGTCATGCAGCAAGGCAGATAACGCGCCATCACCCGCACCGTTAGTGTTGCGAATACGCTCAGGGCCACCCATGTATGGCGAAATATGGGCATACACCTTAAGCGGCGTTACACAATCTTCTTTCATCATAGGACGTGAGAATTCATAGCGATTGAATTCAGGAATCGCGCCTGGCAATAAGGTGTGCTGAGTCTCGCGCTTTTGGCTTTCTTCAGTGTAACCTGCGGTATATAAACCTATTGGGCCAGCAGTGAGCAAAATCATGTCACACCAATCCAAGGCACTTTCACACGCAAGCAAAGGATCGCTAAAACCAGTCAGCGCTTCACCTTCGTCTTCATTCATAGCAAGCACAGTCACATGCTCAGCAATAAACTCTTGCCACCACTTAGGATCTTCAGCAATTAAGAAGCGCGTACCTAAAGTTAATACCACAGGAACATCGGCAGCTTTGGCATATTCAATGGCTTTCATCGCCGCATCAGTAATGCCATCGCCATCGCTAGCACGCATTAAATAGGCAGTTAACACTAAAGCGCTCGCGCCTTGAATAACATCGCAATCAATAAACTCTGGCGTTAACTTATCCATCGAGCCTTTGCTGATAGCAAAAGTGCGCTCGCCGCAATCAGAGATTAACGTGAAACAACGACCAATAGGGCCATCAACTGGCTGCAAGTAATTTAAGTCAACTTTGGATGAGGTATGGCATAAATAACGGTAAGCATAGCTGCCCACTTCAATGTTCTGGCTCATTACACCAAACAGCACTGAGCGATCATCGGCCAAAATAGAATAGTTATGAACTGTATTACCAATAGTGCCACCCGCAAATTCATCACTGATCAATTGCAGTGATTTAAGCTCATGATACAGTTGGTGCGCTTGCTCATCATTAATTAAGGTCGAATTTCCCTTAGGCAGCTGATAGCGTTCAAGCAATTCATCTTCTACTTTGGCTTCAATATCCACTAAGGTCTGATCTATACCTGTGATATAAGCGGAAAAAGGTTCTGGCTGTTGCGTCAGTTGCGCGAGTAAAAGGTCTCGGGTTTTAACGGGAAAATAATGCTTAGATTTACGCTGACCGGGAAACTTCATTCTGAGTTCTCTAATTACTGGCTTCCGTGCACGCCTTATAGACAGACTAACCTGTCCCCATACAACCAACGGGTTGCTAATGGCGGCAGATTTTAGCATAAATTAGTCGATGCACCAGTGCTGAGCTTAATTCAAATACAAAAAAGCCTGCACTTAGGCAGGCTTTTTATTCTAGCGCCGATATTTACTTCAGCGCAGCAACCATTTGCTCGCTCACTGCGGCAACTGTTTGGGTACCATCAAATTTACGGTATTGAGTCTCACCGGCAGCAGCCATAGCACCATAGAAATCAACCAAAGGCTTAGTTTGCTCATGGTAAATATCTAAACGCTTGCGTACTGTGGTTTCTTCATCATCTGGACGAATAACTAATTCTTCACCCGTCACGTCATCTTTACCCGTTTCTTTTGGTGGATTAAATACCACATGGTAAGTACGACCAGAACCTGGGTGTACACGACGACCAGACATACGCTTAACGATTTCTTCGTCTGGCACATCAATTTCAATGACGTGATCAACCACAATACCATTATCAACCATAGCATTGGCTTGTGGAATAGTGCGTGGGAAACCATCTAACAGGAAGCCTTTAACACAATCATCAGCAGTAATGCGCTCTTTCACCAGACCGATAATTAGATCATCAGAAACCAGTTGACCTGCGTCCATTACTTTTTTAGCTTCCAGACCAAGCGGAGTACCCGCTTTAACCGCGGCACGCAGCATATCACCGGTGGAGATTTGTGGAATACCAAAATGCTCCATAATAAATTGAGCCTGAGTACCTTTACCGGCACCTGGGGCGCCCAATAGGATAATGCGCATTCAAGAGTCCTCTTTTGCACTAATTGTTAAAGTCCGTGATCTTCGCATATATGAGCACAGGATAGAAGGAATTTTCATTAGACCTTAGGATGAGTCAGCACTAATACAACAAGCTATAAAGCTTTCGGCGATATTGATTGGCAATCGAACTGCCTTGCCCTAAAGCGGTAATGATTTCCATGAAGGTTTTTTTCAAGCTGCCATCACCAACATTGAGGTCACGGCGCAGCTGTTCAAATAACAGCGCTAACGCTTCTTCATCACGATGCACTTGATGATAGGCCTTAGCTAACGCTTGGCGCACGATGATATCATCAGGCGTCTGCTCAAATGCCGCTTCTAATGAACGAATTTCTGGGCTGTCGGCTGACTCTTTAGCCAAATTAAGCTTGGCCATTAAATTGGCATAATAGCCATCTTGCCCGGCTAGACCGACAGTCGCTAATAACGTTTGCGCCGCGCTCGCGTCTTGCAACTGTAAGTACACATCAGCCAAGGCCAAACTAATTTCATCGCAAGGATGGGCTGCTTGCGCGCTTTTTAGTAACATTTGCGCTTGTGGCAATAAGCTGGCGTCATCGGCTTGCAACATAGCCATGGCTTGCGCCAATTGATGTTGCCATAACGGCTTAACGTGTTTGTCGAGTACAGCGCTTATCATTTCGCCCGACATAGGTGCCATTAGCGCATCTATCGGCTGACCTTGTTGCAATAACATCAAGGTAGGTAAGGCTTGTATACGAAAATAGCCCGCGATCTCCATTTCAGTGTCGCAGTTTACTTTGGCCAGTAAAAAACCGCGCGCTTGTTCTTGTGCCAGTTGTTCTAACACAGCCAAACTTGCAGGCTCAGACGGTGACCAAAAAGCTAACACTACTAACTGTTGCATTGAGGCATCAACGACTTGCTGAATGTTCTCTTTAGTTAAATCAATTATGCCATTCATATACATTCCTCAGACAAACAGGGCCACCTATGGTGGCCCTACTGGTATTAATCTTGACGCAGTAACATTTGATTCATCAGCTTGATAAAGCTGGATGGATCGGCCAGCGAACCTTTTTCAGATAACAGAGCTTGTTGCAGTAACAACTCACTCCAATCGCTAAAGGCTTGTTCATCTTGCATAGTGATTAAACGCGCCACCAATGGATGGTTAGGATTAATCTCAAACGTTGGCTTAGATTCTGGCACGGCTTGACCGGCAGCTTGCATCAACTTAATCATTTGTGATGACATTTCACCTTCACCAGCCACAACGCACGCCGGTGTATCGGTCAAACGCGTGGTGACTTTAACGTCTTTAACTTGCTGACCTAAGGCGGCTTTTACGCGCTCAATCAAGTCTTTGCTGTTTTCAGCTAATTGCTCTTGGGCTTGCTTTTCTTCAGCATCTTCAAGTTCGCCTAAATCTAAGTCACCTTGGCTAACACTGTGGAGTGATTTTTCTTTGTAATCATGCAGATGATTAACCAACCACTCGTCGATACGCTCAGACATTAATAATACTTCAATGCCTTTTTTACGCAGCAATTCTAAGTGCGGGCTATTAGCCGCAGCTGCGTAGCTATCAGCCACTATGTAATAAATGTGCTTTTGGCCATCTTTCATACGGGCAATATAGTCATCTAAAGACACAGTTTGCGCGGCACTATCGCTATGGGTCGATGCAAAACGTAATAAGCCAGCGACTTTTTCGCGGTTAGCAAAATCTTCCGCCGGGCCTTCTTTTAGCACCTGACCAAATTCGCTCCAGAACTGCTGATACTTATCGCTATCATCTTTAGCTAACTTTTCAAGCAGACTCAGAACGCGCTTAGTTAACGCATTACGTAAATTACGGGTAACCTTACTGTCTTGCAGAATTTCACGGGAAACGTTAAGCGGTAAATCGTTAGAATCCAGCAAGCCTTGCACAAAGCGCAGGTAAGATGGCATAAATTGCTCAGCGTCATCCATGATGAACACGCGCTGCACAAACAATTTTAAGCCGTGCTTACGATCGCGGTTCCACATATCCCAAGGCGCTTTGGCTGGAATGTATAACAAGCTAGTGTATTCTTGATTACCCTCAACCTTGTTATGCGCCCAAGTTAACGCATCGCTAAAGTCATGGGATAAGTACTTGTAGAACTCTTGGTATTCTTCATCCGTCACTTCTGACTTGCTACGCAGCCACAGTGCTGATGCCTTGTTCATAACTTTCCAAGCACCGGCAACGGCTGGAATGGTTTCACCGTCTTCTTCACGTTCAGCAGTGCCTTCTTCCCACATTTCAACAGGGATAGAGATATGATCAGAATACTTAGTGATGATAGAACGCAGACGATAGTCATCAGCAAATTCTTTATCATCATCACGTAAATGCAATACGATTTTAGTGCCACGTTCCGCTTTTTCGATATCTTCAACGGTGAAATCACCTTCACCACAAGACTGCCACTGCACGCCTTTATCTTTGCTGTCACCGGCCGCGCGACTAGTGACTGTCACTTTATCGGCAACGATAAAGGCTGAATAAAAGCCCACACCAAATTGACCAATCAGTTGCGAATCTTTGGCGGCATCACCTGATAAGTGGCTAAAGAACTCAGAAGTCCCTGATTTAGCAATAGTACCTAAGTGCTCAATCACGCTGTCGCGGTTCATGCCGATGCCATTGTCTTCAATGGTCACAGTGCCCAGCTCTTTATTTGTGCTGACACGCACTCGCAGTTCACCATTGCCTTCATAAAGAGTGTCATTGGTCAGCGCCAAATAACGTAATTTATCGGCTGCATCTGCAGCGTTTGAGATCAATTCACGCAGAAAAATTTCTTTATTGGAATACAAAGAGTGGATCATCAATTTCAAAAGTTGCTTAACTTCTGTTTGAAAACCTAGTGTTTCTTGTTTAGACATGAAAATTTCCCTTGTTTTACACAAATACAAATTCGATACCAACTAAATGGGGTTAGCTGACATTAATTCAAGGGTAAAAAACAAAAAAGACCCATCATTGGGTCTTTTTTCATTCAGTTACGTCCATTGCAAGCTTACAAAGGTAAGCGGCCGGTGAAAGACAAGGCTAATGTTGTGCTATCAACATACTCAAGCTCACCACCAACGGGGACACCATGGGCAATACGGGAAATCATCACGTTATAGCGTCTGGCAATATCGGCAATGTAATGGGCGGTCGCATCCCCTTCCACGGTCGGATTGGTCGCCAAAATTAATTCGCTCACCCCACCCGCAGCTAATTGCTCTTCAAGCAGGGCCAAACCTAGCTCTTGCGGACCAATGCCATCAAGGGGGGATAAATGCCCCAGCAATACAAAATAGCGGCCAGAGAAATGACCACCCGCTTCAATGGCAAGCACATCGGCAGGAGTTTCCACCACGCACACTAATTCGGCGTGGCCGCGCTTTAGACTCGCGCAAATCGGGCACGTTGGTTGCTCGGTAAAATTGCGGCATTGACGACAATGGCCAACATCACGCATTGCCGCAGCCAATGTATCAGCCAAGGCAATACCTACATTGCGATTACGCTCAAGCAAAGAAAAGGCCATACGTTGAGCCGATTTTGGCCCAACGCCAGGCAAACATTTCAAGGCTTGCACTAATTCATCAACCAGAGGACTGAATTTCATTAGCAGCTTAGAATGGCAGTTTCATGCCTGGTGGTAATTGCATACCTCCAGTGACATCAGCCATTTTAGACTTTTGATTCTCTTCGATACGGCGAGCGGCATCATTACAAGCTGCTGCAATTAAATCTTCTAACATTTCTTTGTCGTCTTCAAGCAGGCTTGGATCTATGTCCACTTTACGAACATTGTGCGAGCCCGTCATAGTGACTTTAACTAAACCAGCACCGGCTTCACCAGTAATTTCCATACGGGCGATTTCTTCTTGCATCTTCGCCATTTTGTCTTGCATCATTTGGGCCTGTTTCATCAGGTTACCCATGCCGCCTTTTCCAAACATAATTCTTATCTCTTGTTATCAAAAAAATGGGATTATCCCACCTAGGGGTTAATCTTACTGAAAACGTTCTATTTGGCAAACTGAGTTAGTGACTTTTGTCATGCTTTTGCCACTGGAGCGCTTAAAGATGGAATTTGCTGCGCGACCGCTGTCAATAATTCGCCAGGATAACTCAGAGAATCTTCATCTAAGGTTGCCGCTAGCATGGTCTGCATCCATTGCACTTGTTCATCACTTAATAGCGCATCTCGAGCTTGGCCTAATAACTGCCGATGAAAGCGGTGCCTTAATTCTCTGGGAGTTTCATGCCCAATATCAAGACCCACATCTATCACCAATTCAAGGCCAACAGACAGTATAGATGTTAACGCTTCTCTAAGTTGCTCGATGGCATTCGCCGCTGCTAAATGCTTTTGATCCGGTTTTAGGAGCAAAATTACTTTATCTTCAGACCACATCTGGCAAATTGAATTGACCGCCAATTGGCGCACACGCCCGCCCACCTGAATATTCGACATCTGCTTATACCAATGCAAATCTAAAGCATCGCCGGTCGGCGCAAATGTAGAGCTTAACTGAGTGGTATTCGGTGCCATCTTAGGCGCAAGAGTTGTTGCCACGGTTGCTGAAGATGCGGCAACAGTATTAGAACTGGCTAAGTGAACCTGAGATGGAGCACTCGCGGCAGTTTCATTAGCAGTTACTGGCGCGTCTTCCCATGGCGGACGGTTAGCCTCAACTTCTTGGGGCGTTGGTACTCGATCCGTGGTTGCCGCAATGTTGGTAATGGTATTGGTAACAGTGTTCGCCATTGGGCTTGCAATAGCTGGCGCATTGGTATTTGCAGCTCGAACCGCCTCGTCATCACTAATACTGCCAGCTTCAGGGATTTGCAAAGCCGCTTTGTTGCGACCAGCTAACAGCCCCGATGTTAACGCCGACTTACCTTCAGACTTTTTTATATCACCTACCCTAGCCAAAGCACTAGTGTGCATCTCAGAGTCCGTGGTCTGCGGGGCAATCGTTGATAACAATTCAGCTTGCGATTTAAGCACTTGATCCAAAATGTCATCTAATGGGTCAAAGCCTGCGCTCGGCTCAGTTAATTGTGCTGTTGGCTGCGATACTACTAGCTCAACACTTTGGCCATAACTTTCGAGCGCGTTATCAGCAGCAGGTTCAGTGAAACTCGCTTGATAATCATCAAACTGACTGGCGTCATTGCCATAGCCATTGAAAGATGAGTTATCAAAGGCATAACCATCGAGTCCATCATTGCCCATTTCTGGCATTGATGGTTCATCTTGTGAAGGCGCAGCATCACAATACGCTGGCTGCGGCGCACCCGTTTGATGACCACCAGCGTCAATTTGATAACCATGGGATTGGGCTTGGCTGATGAGTAACGCTTGTTCCGCCAATAATGCCGAATCACCATTTAATTCATCATGCAGTTCATGGTTCTGGTCATGATTTTGGTCATAACTACTAGCCTGATGACTCACATCTAATGGCGCCGGTGCGTTTGCTTGTACAGGTACTTGTGTATTTACTTGCGCAGAAACTTGTACCAGCGTCTCAGCAGGAGTTGAAGGCACAACTGAGGCTACAACTGGCTCAACAGCTACCAAGCTTACACTCGGCGTTGCTATTGCTATTGCTGCTGTGGCTTGAGTAGCGACTGATACAGTTGCCGACGCGCTAGTTGAATTAGCGGTTGCTGCGGGCTTTGCCAGTGCTTGATGCAATTGCTGCGATAATTGACTAAACGCTCGCTTACCAGCGCCTGGTGTTTTATTTGCAGGCGCCGCGGATGAGCTTGCAATTCCCTGTCCACCACTTGGGTCGGGCTCAGGCTCAAACATCATGGCGCGCAGTAATGCCATTTCTAGCCCTGAGCGCGGGTCCGGCGCGAAAGGTAAATCTTTACGGCCTTGCAGCAACATTTGATAGTAGAGTTGCACTTGCTCTGGGCTAAGTAACTCAGTAAATGGCAATAAATCTTCACCCGTTAAACTTAACTGCGCGCATGCGGGTGCAAATTGGCACAAAGCAATTTGATGCAGTTGCTCTAACAGGCTGCGCAGTATTTCACCGGCGTCACCGCCATAACTTAATGCTTCGGCGGCTAAGGTTAATAAAGTGACTGAATCACCTGCAATCAGCGCGGCCAGCATAGCTTGAATATGCTGCGCATCTAATGTGCCAAGCATAGCTTGCACTTGCGCTTGTTCAACATGGCCAGCGCCATAAGCTATGGCCTGATCGGTAAGACTTAAGGCATCACGCATACTGCCGTTGGCAGCTTTGGCGATAAGGCGCAGCGCGCCGTCATCAAACGGAATATTTTCAGCAGTTAACACATGCTGTAATTGCCCGAGAATATCATCTAACCCCAGACTTTTAAGGTTAAATTGCAGGCAGCGCGATAATACTGTCACAGGTAATTTCTGTGGATCTGTCGTCGCTAATAAAAATTTAACGTGCTCAGGCGGTTCTTCGAGAGTTTTTAATAAGGCATTGAAACTGCTGCGCGACAGCATATGCACTTCATCGATTAAGTAGACCTTAAAGCGGCCGCGACTTGGGCGATATTGCACGTTTTCGAGGAGTTCGCGAGTGTCATCGACTTTAGTGCGTGACGCAGCATCAACTTCAATTAAGTCAACAAAGCGCCCTTGGGCGATTTCGATACAACTGCTGCATTGACCACAAGGAGTGGCTGTGATCCCGGTTTCGCAATTTAACCCTTTAGCAAACAGACGCGCTAAACTGGTTTTGCCAACACCGCGGGTGCCAGTAAATAGGTAAGCATGATGAAGACGTTGTTGCTGCAAAGCATTTGTCAGAGCTTGTAATGCGTGCGACTGACCAACCATTTGCTCGAAGGTGGCAGGGCGCCATTTTCTGGCTAACACCTGATAGGACATGAGACTCCCCAAATAATATGAGTTGGGAGCAAGCTCCGCTTTATTGCGAACGATATTGGCACCATATTATCTAAAGCTCAAGCTTATATATGGTGCCAGATCGGATGAAAAAGTTTGCTTGGTTATTCGCCGTCAAATTCACACAGTTTGAGAATATTCAAACCCAGCGCGGCTAAACGCACTTCACCACCGAGTTCAGGTAATGAGATCACAAAAGCAGCTTCAGTCACTTCACCACCTAAACGACGGATCAGTTTAACTGTGGCTTCTATGGTACCGCCGGTTGCTAATAAATCATCAACCACTAACACTTTATCCCCTGCAACAATCGCATCTTGATGAATTTCTAAAGTGTCATGACCGTATTCTAATTCGTAACTTTCGGCGATAGTTGCGCGAGGTAACTTGCCTGGTTTACGCACTGGCACAAAGCCAACATTAAGTTCAAGCGCTAACGGAGCACCAAACAAAAACCCGCGGGCTTCAGTACCTACTATCTTGGTAAAACCCATGTCTTTATAAGCTTCAACCATAATAGCTATAGTCGCCTTATAGGCCTTTGGGTCTTCCAATAAACTGGTGACGTCACGGAACATGATCCCAGCTTTTGGATAATCTGGAATTGTTTTAATGCTTTGCTTTATCATCGCCAGGCTTTCTGAATTCATTGCCATATTCACTTACTTAGTCTGCCGGTTACACCGGTCTATACAACAAAAAAGTCCACACTATGGTGGACTGCTTTACTATCCGGCACAAGCTTATGCCGCTTTGCCACTCGTTGCAACTATGAGTGTACTGATGTGTTCGAGTAATAGTCGCTTAGCGTCACAATTTAACGGTTTGCGTAAAAACAACGACAGTAAGCTCATATCCATGGCCGCGGCGACATCGCTTTTACTGCGCGTACTAAGCATAATGACGGGGATCTGCGCTAAATCATGGCGGGTTTTCAACAAACCGGTCAAATGAGGGCCATCAATGACTGGCATAAAAAATCCAGTAATGACTAGATCGTATGAGACATGGCCGACTTTCGATAAGGCCTGAATAGCATTGTCCACACAATCCACTTGCCAACCTGAGTCCATTAATAACGTTTGTAGAGTTTCGCGACTGATCCTATTGTCATCGACGACAAGTATTCTAAATGTCATAGTTACACCTTGTATTCTCGATGACGCGGATTTTAAGCTAGTTGTCGTCAAATTTCATGACGAGCGTCACGGAACGTGCGGTAGCGCACGTGATTAGGTGTAAATAAATTTATACATTTATAGATTCATTCAAGGTCGGGACACGCCAAATGAATAACATTAACAAACAAAAGCAACACACTAGAACAACTTTAACCCATAGCAAAGGGACAAAGTAAATACTGACCATAAAACTTAAAGCACTCATCACTATCGCCTTACGCTTTAAGTTTGGACGCATGGCTTTATGTTGCTCCCAATTTTGCAGACCATCAGCAAACCATGGGTGACGGTGCAACCAAGTGTACAATCTTTGATTCGAGCGAGCAAAGCAATAGGCTGATAACAGAATAAAGGGAACTGTGGGCAATACAGGTAAAAATACGCCAGCAAAACCAAGAACTAAGCTTAGCAAGCCGATAAAAAGCAATAATCCACGCTTAAAAATCATGAGTCGTCCAGCACAGGCCAGAGCGGTATCTGGCCAACCTAATATAGTTAGGATTAATAATAAGGAATAATGCCGGCCACTTTAAGCCAAGACAAGGTCGCAGGCAAGGTAGGCAGTAATAGCAATAATACAAACACCAGCAGATAAAGCGCGTTAAATGGATCTTTGAATTCCGATTGCATTGTTAACATCCTCTGTTGTAGACCCCATTATTATGCGTACAAATAAAGCGTGACCACAATCACATTGTTGCAGATATTTAGTTAACTGCATGAGTTTTACGCAAAATCCCCATAGCAGCGATAGGGGTTAATAACGCCGTTAACCCTGAATAGATGATATCACTCGCTATATTGGGATAAAGTGCTGTGATTGCTGCGGACAACTCGCGCAAATCATAGCTATGTTGTTTTAATAAAAATAAGGCCTGCGCCGCTAACGGCGTCAGTTGCAAAAACTGCACTTCATCATCAATATCGCGATAAATGCAAAAATTATGGGCAGGCGTTGACACCGCTTGCGGTAAAAAGTCTGAGCTAATTTTGTGCACTGGATATTGATAACTCACCACCGCCGTAAAGCCTGCAAGCATCATGGGATACTGAGTTAATTCATCAGCTTGCAATACATTTTGACTATCTTCATTGCTAGCGACTGCGACCACTAATTCTTGCCACTCATAATGGGCAAGTTCTAATTCAAACGGCCAACGTAAATATTTGGCATCTTGCTGTTGCAAAAACTGCATAAATTCACCGGCGATATCTACAAATATGGGGCTTTGGCAGTCATGGGTTTGAAAGAACCTATCCACTACCCTGCCCCAATCATTCGGGCCATATAAGCTTTTTAATACCGGAAAAGCATTGGAAACAAAGCCATAAATATTGTTATAAAACAAATCGCGGTATACCTGCATGTGGCGCGCATCAGTGCCCACAGGCAAAGGCTCCAGCGGATTTTTTATATAATCAATAAAGGTTTGCTGAATGTGTTTAAATGCCATTATGCTGACCTTCTGTGACTCAAGGCTTGTTGCTGTAAAAATTTGATATGTTCAATTTCCGCCACTAATTCGCATGTGGCAGGTAAATTAAAATCGCGCTCTAACAAGGTCGGAAATACGCCATGTATGGCATAACACTGCGCCAATAATTGCCATACGGGCGCATTGATATCGGCGCCATGGGTATCAATAATGAGATCTGCATCTTGCCGATAATGGCCTGCCACATGTAAGTAGCGAATGCGTGAAGTGGGCATAGCCGCCAAAAATGCTTGCGCGTTATAGCCATGATTAGTGGCATTCACATAGATATTATTAACATCCAACAGTAAGCCGCAGTCGGCCTCTTCTAACACCTGGCACACAAACTCTTGCTCGGTCATTTGCGCGCCTGGCGCTGCGTAAAAAGACACATTTTCCAAGATCAAGGGCCGCTCTAACACATCTTGAATGAGCTTCACCCGCTGCGCGACATGAGTTACCGCTTCACTGGTGAATGGAATGGGCATTAAGTCATAAAGGTGACCCGCACCGCTACAGTAACTTAAGTGCTCGGAATAGCACTCAATGTGATGCTGGTCTAAAAACGCCTTCACCCCTTTAACAAATTCGATATCAACAGGGCTAGGTCCGCCGACGGATAAAGATAAACCGTGGCAAAAAAAACGATGACATTCAGTGAGCGCTCGAAACTGCTTGCCAAATTTGCCCCCGAGCGTCATCCAGTTTTCTGGTGCTACCTCAAGGAAATCGATAGCGCTGGGTAATGACAGGCAAAACTCAGTTAGCATCTCCCGTCTTAAGCCTAATCCTGCGCATGCTGATGTCATCAATTATCCTTTTCACTTATTAATCGGACCAAGACAGTTTGTCGGGATCGTTTAACTGGCTACATTGCTTTTTTTGAGCCTCTTTAACGCAATAAAAGAGGCTCAGTTTTGTGGATTAACGATTGCTGCCGCAGCTGCCTTCTTTCGCTTTTTTGTCACCGCCGCACTTACCTTCACCACATTTACCTTCTTTGGCTTTTTTATCGCCGGCACTAGTGGCTTCACCCGCCTTTATTGCGGCCGCTTTAGTTTCGCCACATTTGCCCTCACCGCACTTACCTTCGCCAGATTTCATGCCAGCTGCTTTACCTTCTCCGCATTTGCCTTCGCCACATTTGCCTTCTTTGGCTTTTTTACCTTCGCCGCATTTGCCTTCACCGCATTTACCTTCTTCACCCACTAACTGATAACCCGCTTCCATTTGCTCGAAACCAAACAAGGCTTGAGCTTCTACAGTATGGCTCACTGCGCCAGACATAATCACTGCACCTAAGGCCACAGCGACGGCTGTCTTGTTAACTGAATTCATAAAATTTCCCTCGTAATTGATGAAAGGCATTCATTAGCACTGTTTGCTATGAACTTAGCTAGTAGACCCACAACGGCTAAAAAAAATTTCGACCGTTAATCAATTGTCGTGGATTTCGCCGAGTTACCGCCACAATTGTTATCGCATAGTTACAAAATAAAGCAAGGCTATGCCAATGATTTCCCTTGAGGTAAAATGCGCGCCCATCGCTATCATTCGCAGACATTTATGAAAACACGAGTTATTCTGGCACCTATGGAAGGTGTAGTAGACGCACTCATGCGCGACATACTTTCCAGCATTAATCCCTTTGATTTAATGGTGACAGAGTTTATTCGTGTCACAGACCAAATTTTACCGGATAAGGTTTTTTATCGGCTCTGCCCTGAGCTTAAAAATGATGGTTTCACCCCATCAGGCACCCCAGTTCGAGTGCAGTTATTAGGGCAGTATCCTGAGTATGTTGCTGAAAATGCAGTAAAAGCGGTAGAGCTTGGCTCCCATGGCGTCGACATCAACTTTGGCTGCCCGGCGAAAATGGTCAATAAAAGTAATGGCGGCGCGGTATTACTGCAATATCCTGAGCAGCTCTATGCCATTGTTAAAGCCATGCGCGATGCTGTGCCTCCAGAGCATATGGTGACAGCAAAAATCCGCTTGGGGTTTAACGATCGCAGTTTATACATGGAAAATGCATTAGCCATTGCGGAAGCTGGCGCCAATGAGCTTGCGGTACATGCCCGCAGTAAAGTGGATGGTTATAAGCCGCCCGCTTACTGGGAATACATTACTGATTTGCGCCAAGCCTTAGCAATTCCTGTGATAGCCAATGGCGAAATTTGGTCTGCCGATGATGCCAAGCGCTGCCAAGCCGTGACTGGGTGTGAAAGCGTGATGATTGGACGCGGCGCCATATCCCTCCCCAATTTAGCCGCCTGTATTAAAAATGGTGATACCCCATTTACCTGGGAGCAAACCTTAGATTTGATGCTGGCGTATTCAGAACGTGAGCTTAATGGTCGTAAGAGTTGTTATTATCCATCACGAATTAAGCAGTGGTTTTCGTATTTGAATCGCCAATATCCACAAGCCGATACGTTATTTAGGCAGTTACGATCTCATAAAGAAACCGCCCCGATTGTCGCCAGTCTACAGGCGGCAAAAGCCGAGCTCAGCTTGCAGCAATAATCGAATGCTTCACTGTATTCACTTAATGCGTATGTTTGATGAATTAGCTTAGCCATAAAAAAAGCGCCCGTAGGCGCTTTTTTAGTGAATGTTTACGCTAGTCATTTCTAGCATTCAACATTCGATGCTCACCCATTAAAACTTAAGGGTTACGCCTGCATAAATGGTGCGACCAATAGTGTCATACACTTCTGGGACTGTACCGCCATCACTACCATTAGACACGACTAATGGGATTTCATCGGTGAAGTTTTTAACACCCACAATCAAGGACGTCATATCATTCATGTGGTAAGTACCCGACACGTTGTGATACAGAATATCGCCTACCTTATTACCACCAGCTAAGTCATCCATATCGCCAATGTAGCGATTGAAATACATGACGTTCCATGAATCTTGCCCGGCGACAATACTGAAGTTATTGCGCACTCGGGCATAAGCACCAAAGTTACCGTCAATCGTGCCAGTATAATCTTCACCATCTTGCTCAAAATTAATCAAATAAGTGGTGTCGTTGCTAATTCTCCAATCCAGCCCTAATCCTTCAAAGTTGTAAGCTAAATTGAAATCAATACCGCTAGTATCTTGGGTGCCAACGTTGGTTAATGCGTTAGTTAAATTGTCTAAATCACCATTAGGGCCAATGTTAAACATAGTACAAGCGTTAGGATTGCCAGCAAAACAAGCGTCTAAACCAGCTTGGGTGTCCATGCGCGCAATCGCATTACTTACCTTAAAGCTCCAGTAATCCAGAGTAATCGACAGATTCTCAACATAGCTTGGTGAGTATACTAAACCGGCGGTATATGACTCAGACTCTTCAGGCTTTAAGTCTGGATCTGATGTACGGTTTACTAAAATCTGTGGGTCAAGCGCGTTACCCCATGGATCAACTAAGTAATCGTATGAACCTGAATTACCACCATACAGCTCACTCACACTCGGCGCACGGAAACCAGTAGCCGCTACCGTTCTCAGTTTCAAGTCATCAGTGGCTTCATAGGTTAAACCGATTTTCCAAGTACTCGCGCGGCCAAAGGTAGAGTAATCATCAAAACGCAGCGCAAATTCACCGTTTAACTTTTCAGTGAAAGGCACGCTCACTTCTTGATAGAAAGAAATTACATCATAGTTACCTGCGGTAGGATCTTGCTGCGCCGCCGTACTTTGGCCAGCAACTACAATCGCATCTGGATTGTAAAATCCGCTTTCACGGCGATATTCAGCGCCGATAGCAAAACCAACAGAACCAGCACTCAGCTCAAATAAATCGCCGCTTAAGCCTGCTGATAAGGTTTGTTGCTCGTTACCACCGTCAGCTTCTTCGGTATAACTAATCGCATCTGTCATCGCTGGTGTCATGGTGGCACCACTAAACCATGCATTTGGGTTAGCATAAATAGCGTTTGTCATGTCAGTGGCATTGATAGAGTTCTTAACCGCTGTTTTAGCTTGGTTTTTACCATAGACATAGGTTACATCCCAGTTCATACCGGTATGAACATCTAGGGTGCCTTCTAAGCCAGTTGACACACGCCAAGTATCAGTGTCTTGGGTATAAATACGTGGACCAACATCATTAGTACGGCGGCGATAATTCACTAAGCCTTTATCATCTGCCTTAATTCCACCCGCAATCATTTGGCTATCTAACGTAATACAAGGTGCACCAGCAGTAACGCCCGCAGCGCCACACACATTGAGCATTAAATTAGCTGGCTGTGGCGCCATTTGTTGATTAGAACGTCGATTCGTATAAATGGCATCAGCCGTTAAAATCACTTCACTGCCAAGCTCTTGGGTCATGTTAGCAAACAAGCTACGACGCTCACTTGGGGTTTGATAGAAGCTATCTTGGGTGAAATCGTAACCTGTCGTGCGTTTAACCCAATTACCATTTGAATCTTGAACTTTACCGCCTAAAGTTCCTGTCGGAATAAATGAACTGTTACCAGGTTCAGTCCAATCGCGATCGCCTTGAATCACGCCGCGTCTATCAGAATACGCCGCGCCAAAGGTGTAGTTACCAGTGCCAGTGTTAAAGCCGTATAAGGCGCTCACATCACCCGCTTCACCATCACCTTTATCTGTGCCGCTGCCATTAACATCAAACTGAAAACCTTCAAAATCTGTCTTAGTAATAATGTTAACCACACCCGCGATAGCATCGGAGCCATACACGGCTGATGCGCCATCTTTTAAAATTTCAACGCGTGAAATCATAGCCACAGGAATTGAGTTCAAATCCACAGAGCTGTCAGCGCCAGAACCTGAGTTCACCATACGGCGACCGTTCAATAGCACCAATGTCCGCTGTGAACCCATACCACGCAAATCCACTTGGGCCACGCCGTCAGCGCCGTTGTTAGTGGTTGAACCGATAGCCGCACCTGCCATAGAGGTTTGTACTTGCAGCATTTGATCGACAGAGGTAAAACCTTCCGCTTTAATGGTCGCAGCGTCAATCACAGTGACTGGACTTGCAGTTTCCATATCGGCACGTTGAATGCGCGAGCCAGTCACTTCAATGCGTTCTACTTTTTCAGCGTCTGTTGCAGTTGCAGCATAACTCACGCCAGTAAACACTGTGCTCGTTGACGCTAACACTAATAATGAGCGGCGTACTGCTTTAGCCGTTAAATTCATTGCTATCATATATCCCTCCAATATTTGACCAAAATAAGTCAAATGCTACCTTTTTTTATATTTATGTGTCTGGCAATTAAATTGCTGAGTGAATAATGTTAAACAAATTGAGACTAGTCAACCATGTTTTGTGATATTTATCATGTTTTTTTACCTGGCGAATTTTAATTAACAAAAAAGCAAGGCGAAAAAACATAAATCATTGAAAATCAAGTGGTTATATATTTTTACTGACTTAACATATTTTACATAATTAACACTTACGCAACATGAATCGCAGTTAACTCGCTACGCACTTAAGTAGTATTCCTTATTAATCGGCATTAATTTGCCGCATTAACGCATAAAAAAAGACCAGCTATTGACTGATCTTTTTTTATACGTTTACTTTACATGATATGAATATTAAAACTTCTGGTTGTAACGCAGATAATATTCACGCCCTATGGGGTCATATAAGCTAGTGCTGTAATAAGGGAAGCCAACTTCATAATTAAATGGCGGCTCTTCATCAAGTAAATTACGAATACCAAGATTGACTTTAGCATTCCATGGTAAATAGTAACCTACTTGGGTATCGACTATCCATTGACCGTCCGTCTTGTCATATTCAGCATCTTCTTGCTCTGCGGTATAACGGGCAAACAAAGATGCTTCCCACTCATTATGTGACCAGGTAGAGCTAAGATTTATCCTAAATTGCGGTTGTTCTGTTTCACCCACGATATCTTCCATCGGCGAATTTGGGCCATCCTTAGCTTCCCAGCTCAATACATAATTGGTCTCAGCGCCAAAGTTAAAGTCACCCACTTGGGTTGGCAATAAGTAACGGACGTTGAAATCAATGCCGCGGGTTTTTAACTCACCCAAATTCAGTTTTTGCAATAAGAGATGGTTAACGTCGCCATTATTCTCGCGGAACAGCATTCCTGAAACATCATAGCCATCGCGTTCTAAGTTAAATACATCTTGTGATGACAAGGTGCTGATAACATTATCTATTTGGATATCATAATAAGAGAGTTCAACATCTAACACATCAGTGATATTCCACACCATTCCCATAGACAAAGAGGTTGACTCTTCAGGCTCTAAGTCTTCGTTGCCCTGATAAAATGCCTTGTATTGCTTCTTATCACAGGTTGGAGAGCCTGCGCATGATGCCCAATCCGAAGCCCATAGGAAGGTTTCCGACTGACCTGTGTACAAATCATCAAAGGTTGGCGCTCTAAAGCCTGTGCCATAAGAGGCGCGCAGTAATAACGAGTCAAATGGTCGATAGCTAATACCAGCTTTTGGATTGAAAGTACTACCAAAATCGCTGTAGTCATCAAAACGAGCCGACAATTCCACGTCTAAATTATCCAATACCGGAATAATGGTTTCTGCCGATAATGACCATACTTCACGACTCTTGCCTGTGATAATGTCGCCACCTGAACTGCCGACAATATTGCCTTGGTTAGATGCTAAGTCATAAATTTTTTCATATTCGGTACGGTTCCACTCAAAGCCTAAGGCTAATGGAATGGTGCCATTGGGAATATCAAACAGATCTATGCTAAAGCCGCCATCGACACCATAGGTTTGCACCCGGCCGTTAAATAACGCGGTATGGCCTGCGGCCTGAATTGCCTCTTCATTATGACCTTCAACATAACCGCTACCCGCGGCAAAGTAATCAAGCTTACCGCTATCTAATAACTCTTGAATAACAGTGGCGTTAGCCGCGCCTGATTGCACAGAACTTACATCGGATCGGATCCACTGTGCGCCCAAACTCCAAGTCATGCCGCCTAACACATCTGAATAACCATCGAGTGCGGTTAAGAAGTTAATATCTGAGTCTTGAACCTTAGTGATCCTTGGCCCAAGCGGCGTGGTTCGCATTTTAAGCGCAATATCAACATAGCGACCAGCAGCCACTTCATCCTTCAACCATCGGCTGCCATATTTATCAACCGTTGCCAGATAAATGTCTGAGTTATCACTCGTATGTTTAAGCACTGGGTTATTACTGTTTGGCGCACCGGCATACTGACCTTCAGTCCACACCCGAGTCATCATCAGACGGTTAGTCCAGTTGATGTCAGCGGTGAGCTCATGATCCACTTTAAAGAAAGTCGAGAAACGTTCTTGCGCAGCCATAGTGGCTGAGTCTTGCGCGGCGTTGTATACGCAAATTTTATTGCCTTTACTATCTGTGATTAAGCTTGAATTTTCTGAGCCATCACAACGCGCATCAGCAAAGGAAACCGTTTCATACACAGGCTTACCATTAGCGTCAAGTACTGGTTTACCTTGCTTATCAACTTTCGGCTTACTACCATCAGTGTAAGAACCTGTGCCAGGCCAGCCCCAAGAACTATCTAAGTGACTACTAAAATCTCTGTCTCTGTCATACAAGGGAGAGCGATTAAAGTATTCAACTGAAGCGACCATATTGGTTTTGTCACCTGACACACCGAAGGTCATACGTAGGTTACTGTTTTCCGCACCGCCGTGCTCAGTAATGCCTTGCTCAGCATCCACTTCCACGCCTTGGTATTCTTTTTTGGTGATAATGTTAATCACAGCCGCCACAGCATCAGAGCCATAAACCGCAGAAGCACCATCACGCAGTACTTCAATGCGTTCCACCGCGGCCATAGGCACAACGTTAAGATTTTGAGTGCCACCGCCAAATGCCACCGATGACCCCATGCGGCGACCATCAATCAAAAGCAAGGTACGCTGCGGGCCAAGACCACGCATACTCACTGTTGATTGCGATGATTGACCGGCACCAAATCCTGACGCATCACGAAATGAACCAAAACTGTTCTGTGATAAATTACGCACAAAATCAGACACAGTCGCCACACCTGAAGCATCAATTTCAGCCTTGCTGATCACAGTAACAGGTGATGAGGTTTCCATATCAGTACGTTGAATGCGTGAACCAGTGACTTCAATGCGTTCAAGATTATTTTCATTTTGCTCAGTTTCAGCCTGGGCGATATTGGCCACAGATGATGAAACTAAAGCAAACAAACTAAGACGTACTGCCTTAGATACAGCTGTTTGCGTTGACATATTTTCATTCCCTCAACATTCGGCAGCAGGAGGATTTACCGAAACTTATTATTTTAATAACCACGCCTTCCGATAAAAATACTTATCAATAACAAGCAACAGGTCAACATTAAATATTGTTAACTAAAATGGTCACTTTTTTAAGCTTGGTTAAATTTAATTAGATAAATGAATTGACTAATTATTATTAGCATAAGGAATAACCAGTAGTAGCAAGCTTGATTAGCAAACAGCAATTAACACAAGCGCATAACAATTAACATTTAAAAACAAAAAATCGAACGGCACGAAATTGTAAAATCTGCGATAAACATCACGCTAGAGATATCATTAAACTCGCAACTATAAGGGATTAATGACTGAGTAAACTGTCAATAAATTAAGCTTTATGGCCATTCACATGTTAACGAGTCATTTATCAACATCTAGCATTGGCGCATCCTGGTCGAGAACCAAAAAAGTGCTATAAACCAGAGCCAATAGAGACTTGCAAACGTAAAATATTCAATAACATCTAGCTAACGCTAATTTTTATGCAAAAAAAAGCCCTCAGTTGAGGTAATGCCGATCAGTTAAGACAGATTGCTTGACGATCTCACTGAAAGGATCAAAATCCGATGACCCCATGTCATCGGATTTTTTTATGCAACTTTCAGACGCTTTGGCGCGTACCCATATCAATCGCCATACCGAATTCACCTGTCTGGCCGATGTGCTTGAGCCTGATTTAATTCAGTCGTACCTTGATTCTCATGGTGTTGCCAGTTTACGGCGACGTAAGTTACCTATGGATGCCATGATTTGGGCGGTGATTGGTATGGCTCTGTTCAGAGGCGAGTCCGTCCGCTCTCTCATCAATAAGCTTGATATCGTCTTACCTCAAGAGGTGGATTACGTGGCTCGCAGTGCTGTCACGCAAGCGCGCAAGCGGCTGGGCTCTGACGTTGTTCAGGATGTGTTTAAGCGAAGTGCCAAGACCTGGCATGAGAGAGCAGAGCATCCTCATTGGTGTGGACTCAACCTCTACGGTGTCGTGTGGCGAACACCTGATAGTGAGCAAAACAACCAGGCCTTTGCCAAAACCGCCAACGCTGCTGGTGATGCTGACTATCCTCAAATTCGTATGGTTTGCATGATGGAATTAAGCAGCCACTTGGTATTGAACAGTGCCTTTGATTCTGTTTGACAGAGGCTTCTATTCCTTGGGGCTTTTGCACGCCTGGCAACAGGCTCAACCTAACAGCCACTGGCTGCTGCTGTTGAAGAAAGGCACACAATATGAAGTGGTACGCTCTTTAGGAAAACACGACCAACTGGTGCAGTTAACCACCACAGCTCAAGCCAGAAAGAAGTGGCCTATTGCCTGACAATATTGAAGCTCGCTTACTGACGAAGACGGTAAAAGGTAAGTTGGTTTCCATTTTGACCTGATTAACTGACCCATTGCGTTATCCGTGGGCCGAAATAGCGGATTTATATGCCCATCGATGGGAGATAGCAGTGGGCTATCGGGAGATGAAGCAACATCTGCTGGAGAGTCGCTTTACGTTACGCAGTCAATTGCCAGAGCTGGTTATCCAAGAATTGTGGGGGGTACTGTTGGCCTATAACCTCATCAGATACAAGATGGTGTTGATGGCTAAAAGCTTACCGTCGTTACATCCGAACCAATTAAGCTTTAGAGATGCGTCGAGTTATATCATTTTCAAACTGACTCAGCTGTCATCTCAAACGCCAGGGAATGTCCCGAGAGATGTCTTGGACATAGTGCGTAATGCGAGGCAGTTCAAGCTTGATGGGAAACGGGATAGAGCCTATCCACGTGCGTTAAAAATGAGTAAAAACAAGTATCCCATTAAGCCTAAGAAAAATGCCGTTCACACTAAGTGAACGGCATTACTCAGTTGAGCCCTTTTTATCGTTTAAACATTAGATGGCGTAATCTAGCGTTAAATAATAGAACCTACCTATATTATCGTAGCCGCCTTGGCCATTGCCATTGCCAGTCGCCATAATTGGCAATTCTCTATCGAATAAATTATCAACACCTAAGCCAAGGGATAAACCGTTACTCAACTCATAAGAACCAAAAATGTCTGTGGTTGCGTAGGAACCATATTCCATAATATTGGAATATGGCTTATCGTAATTAGCGCTAAATTGGTCGGTATATAAACTTACCCTATCGATATAAGTCGTTTTCCAATTTAAGGTTAACGCATCTATGTTGTAGGCAAACCTAAGTTGCCCTTGCCATTTAGCATCGCCAATTACGCCTGCATATTCTTCATATTCGCTGACATTATCTTGGAATGGATAACTCTTACTCTCGATTAAATAAGTCGCCAGTAAGTTGGTTTTAAAGTCACCGTCTGCCAATGGGAAATCATATCCTAACTGAAAATCGACCCCAGAGGTTTCTGACTTGGCTATATTTTGCACTACCTGTAAAATGTTTGTGATTTGATGATTATTCTTATCGCGGGTGATCAAGCTGCAATATTGATTATCGACTCCCGTCGCTGAATCCACGCACTTATCTATAATATCTTGCGCGCTAATTGAGCTAATAGCATCGGTAATTTCAATCTGCCAATAATCCACCATAAAGACTAAGTTTTCGACATAGCTTGGCTCAAACACAAAGCCTGCGGTAAATGACTTAGACTCTTCAGGCTTTAAGTTTTCATTACCGCCAGATAACCCTTCGAGGGTCTTATCATCATAGGGATCATCAAAGCCTGTGGGTACGCCAAGGGCTGCACAATTAGCACTGCGAATAGCGCGCTGCTCTGGGGTCAAACTGGTCATTTCACTGGCTTTACAGCTATCGTTGACCCTAAAGAAGTTCTGCGACTGCGCGGAATAAAGCTCACCAATATTAGGTGCCCGCATCGCGGTAGCAATGGTCGAGCGCACTCGCAAATCACTATATAGCGCCCAATCAAGCCCAAGCTTCCAACTGGTAGCATCACCCACAGATGAATAATCAGCATAACGCACCGCCGCATCCATATTCAGCTGTTCGATTAACGGCAAATCGGCGAGCAGTGGAATAGAGACTTCAGCAAATATTTCTTTAACGTTAAATTTACCACCTTCACTTTGTAAAGCATTGAAGAAGGTATTACCTGCCGCGGCAAACGGATCTTCATCGGAAGTACTTTCTTCGCGGCGATATTCAACCCCTGTCGCAACCCCAACATAACCCGCTGGTAACTCAAATAAACTCGAGTTAGCGATGGATGCACCAGTCACAAACTGCTTGATAGTAGAGCTACCGCGAGTAGTAGTACTGATATAATCACGCGCTTCATCACTTAAATTACCATGACCAAAGATGTTTGCGGGCACGCAGCCATTGGCTCTAGCTTCTAAGTCACGGCACACAATTTGACCAGTAGTGGGGTCTTTAATGGCATCGATGGCATAGTTAAAGTTATCGTAGATCAGGTTGTTAAGGTTAGTTCTGTCATGCTTGGTTTGGCCATAAACCACATAAGAGTCCATGTCCCAACCGCTAAATACTTCACCTTGAATACCCATCACATAACGCTGGGTGGTGCGTTCATCTTCTTCGGTACGCGCCCCCAAATCACTCATGAACCGGTTAACCATGATGCTGTCAAGGCCTGCGGTATCCATCAAAGCACCAAGTTCATTGCTGATGAAAGCATTATCTCTTTCAATGGTGGTTTTAGGGTTAAAGAAAAAGAAGGCTGGCTGACCTGCCGTGGTCGCATTAATTTGCGAATACTTAGCTTCCAAGTAACCGTTGAGCGAATCGGTAAGATCGTAGTTCACTTTGAAGTTCACTGTGGTGCGATCAAATTCCGGTTGTAGTTCTTCCCACTGGCGTAAATTGATGTAGTCACAATCACCAGCGCAATAGGCGCCATCAAATTTATCGCCACGGTCAACTTCACGCACTCTGCCATCCGGGTCAAAGGTGTAATATTTGCCACCTATGTTGGTAGTGCCGCCATTACTGATCCGATAATGACCAGCATTAGGTAAAAACTCATTGACAGTATTGCCAGATTTATCGGCAAACCTTGCCCAAGAGACTGCGGTCTGATCGCGTTCCATCATATCAAGGCGCGCTTGCTGCGCGTATTCCACCGAAATAGCGGCATTACCACGGTCATTATCAAAGTTACTACCGTAACTAAGTGATGCGCGCTGATTGTTATAACCGCTGTCTTCAGCCCAACCACTGCTGACATTAGCGTTAAAGCCTTCAATACTCTTTTTGAGCTTAAAGTTAACCACGCCAGTCACGGCATCGGCACCATAAATCGCCGATGCACCGCCGGTAATAATCTCAACACTTTCAACCCAAGCGGTAGGAATAGTATTAATATCCATAGCCGCAGAGCCAGGAACAGCCGCCACATGGCGCTTACCATCTACGAGTACCAAGGTTCGATTAGAACCCATACCGCGTAAATCTAAACGATTCAGACCCGCAGTACCAATGGAAGTACCTGAATTACCGAGTGAATAAGTGTCAGCCAGTTGCGGTAATTCATTCAGTGCATCGGCAATGTTAACTGCACCCGTATTGAGCAGCTCTTTACCAGTAATCACAGTCACAGGTGTTGGAGCTATCGCGCCTTCCCTAACAATTCGCGAGCCTGTGACTTCAATCCGTTCAACTTCGTTGGTTTCTGTCGCAAATACGGGAATAGAGCTAACCCCCATAGCAAACAGGCTGATACCAACAGCGTTAGCCACTGCAGTTTGCATTGTCATATGCCTCATCCTTTCATTCATTGTTGTTATCATGGTTACAGAACAAGAGTAACCACCCCAAAAACAAACTAACTCGCAACAAAAACAACATCAACACACCCACTTGTTGCTAAAATGTTGATTTTTAAGCGATTTTGAATATCTGGAGATTTAGAAAATAATGAAGCTGGAAATGAAGTGGTTAAAAATCAGGCGGTTAACTTGAAGGGCAAATAACACGCAACCAGTGAGACCGAAACAATCTGATAACAATAAAGTTTCAGTCACTGCTCGTTTTTTTCAATAAACTTGACAGTGATCACGTTACAGCCACAAAAAAGGAGCCTAAGCTCCTTTATCATTAACGACTAAAATAATCACTTTGCAATCAAGTATTAACGAGTGCGAGGGCACAACTCATCAACGCTGAAGAAGTAAGCTATTTCGCGCTCAGCAGAACCTAATGCATCAGAACCATGAACAGCGTTTTCATCAATGCTGCTAGCAAAATCGCTACGGATAGTGCCGCGGGCGGCATCAGCAGGATTGGTTGCGCCCATGATTTCACGGTTAGCTAACACGGCATTTTCGCCTTCTAAGGCTTGCACCATGATTGGGCCTGAGGTCATAAAGGCCACTAAGGCGCCAAAGAATGGACGTGCGCTATGTTCAGCGTAAAAACCTTCAGCTTGCTCCTTGGTTAAGTGCACCATTTTTGAAGCAACAATTTTAAGACCCGCAGACTCAAAACGGCTATAGATAGCACCAATATGGTTGTTGGCTACGGCATCAGGCTTGATAATTGAAAAAGTGCGTTCGATCGCCATTATTATGTATTCCTTTCAGTAGGGATTATCAATTTGCGCGGATTATACGAGATTAACGTATTGAATCCTATCTTTATAACAACTAATTCGTGACAAAGCTCACCAAGAGCGATCGACTAGTACGCACAACCGCTCAAACTTGAGATAAAAGTGAATTAGCCTTGACTGATAATCTTATTGATGAGTACTAACAACTCAGAACTTACGGGTAAAAAAAATCCCCGCCGCAACGAGGATTATAGAGTGAAGGCAGATTAACCTTCGCTAACCATGTTAATGGTATATTTAGGGATATCAATAATCATATCGCAATCAACCACTTTAGCCTGACACGAAAGACGGCTTTCAGGCTCTAAGCCCCAAGCTTTATCTAACATATCATCTTCCAGTTCATCGCTTGGCTCTAATTCATCAAAGCCTTCGCGCACTATCACATGACAAGTGGTGCATGCACAGGATTTCTCGCAGGCATGCTCAATCAAAATGCCATTGCGCAGGGCAACATCCAGAATCGACTCACCGACTTCTGCTTCAACTACCGCACCTTGCGGACACAATTCTTCATGAGGAAGAAAAACTAACTGTGGCATAGCTTGTACCTATATATTATCAACAGATTGGCCAGTTAAAGCCGTCTTAATCGAGTTATCCATACGACGCGCAGCAAACTCTTGGGTCTGGGCATCTACCGCTTCGATGGCAGCAGTAATGGCTTTAACATCACTACCGTCAGCGGCTATCAATAGCGCCTGCATGGCAGATTCAATCATGGCATGCTCGCTGACATCCAGTAAATCTGCATCTTTTCTTAACGCCGAGGTTAAGGATTCAATCACGCGCGCCGCTTCAACTTTCTGCTCAGTTAACATCCGCAGTTCAATGTCAGCTTTGGCATGATTTAACGAATCTTTTAGCATAGTGCTAATTTCATTTTCGCTTAAACCAAACGATGGCTTAACCTGAATGCTAGACTGCACGCCAGAGGATTTCTCCATAGCGGTAACACTGAGCAAACCATCGGCATCCACTTGGAAAGTCACGCGAATGTGCGCCGCACCTGCCGCTAACGCCGGAATACCTTGCAAGGTAAAACGCGCTAATGAACGGCAATCTTGCACTAATTCACGCTCGCCTTGGACAACATGAAAGGCCATGGCCGATTGACCATCTTTAAAGGTGGTAAATTCTTGTGCGCGCGCCACCGGAATAGTGGTATTGCGAGTAATCACCTTTTCCACTAAGCCGCCCATGGTTTCAATGCCAAGCGACAGCGGTAACACATCTAATAGCAGCAGTTCAGACTCAGGCTTATTACCTACCAAAATATCGGCTTGAATACCGGCGCCTAAGGCCACGACTCTGTCTGGATCTATGCTAGTTAATGGCAATTTACCAAAAAATTCAGCCACGCGCTCACGCACTAAAGGTACGCGGGTAGAGCCACCCACCATAATGGTTTGCAGCACTTCATCTTGACTAATTTCAGCATCGCGCAGCGCGCGGCGACAAGCAGCAATAGTCTTTTTAACTAAAGGCTCAATCAGCTGATTAAATAGTTCGCACGTGATAGTAAGCTCGTATGATTGACCATCAATATCAAGCTTGGCAGCAACAGCGGGGGCATCACTCAAGGCTTCTTTAATACGGCGCGCTTCAATCAGCAATTGGCGATTCACTTGATGATTAGTTTGCGCTAATTGCCATTCGGTCACTAAGTGTTGCACCAGTAACTCGTCAAAATCATCGCCACCTAAGGCAGAATCGCCACCTGTAGCCATGACTTCAAATACGCCTTTATGTAAGCGCAACACCGAAATATCAAAGGTGCCACCGCCTAAATCATAAACCGCGATCACGCCTTCTTGGCCGGAATCTAAGCCATAAGCAATAGCGGCAGCCGTAGGTTCATTTAACAGACGTAAGACTTTAAGCCCTAATAAATTAGCGGCATCTTTAGTGCCTTGGCGCTGAGCATCATCAAAATAAGCCGGCACAGTGATCACTACGCCTTCAAGCTTACCGCCCAAGGTTTCTTCGGCTCTAGCCACTAACGGCTTTAAGATTTCGGCGGCGACTTGAATGGGATTGACCGGCCCTTGCACTGTATTGAATAAAGGCAGGCCATTATCGCTGGCAGTAAACTGATAGGCGTGATGATTGTCTTTACTCAACACATCCGCAAGACTGCGTCCCATAAAGCGTTTAACTGAGACTATGGTGTTTTGTGGATCTTTAGCAGAAGCATTAGCAGCGCGATAACCCGTTTCAACATAGTGCTCACAATAACGCACTATCGAAGGTAACGCATGGCGCCCTTGGCTATCAGCGAGAGTATTAACCTGGCCACTTCTAACAGCAGCAACCAGTGAGTTGGTGGTGCCTAAATCGATACCGGCGGCGAGACGATGTTGATGCGGAGCCGCGCTTTGTCCGGGCTCAGCAATTTGCAGTAAGGCCATAGTGATAACTCTTGTAATAAAGGCTCAACTGGGTTGAGCCTCGATGGCAACTCTTTATACAGGATTAGTCGAGCAAAGCATCCTCTGCCTGGCTAAGTTCATCCTGCAGCTTATTCATGAATTTGAGCTTACGCACCAAATCGACTGCAACGTTAAGATCATCAGGATCGTCACTGGCTAATTTGAGCGCCAGTTGCTGCAAGATAGTCGATTGATATTGAGTAAACTCTGTGGCTAATTGTGCAATATCGTTTTCGGGCTCACGGGCAGACGGTATATCTGCCAGTGCTTCTCGCCAACTCATTTGTTGCATCAAAAATGCCATATCTTTGACTGTGGTGGTTTCGTGCTGAATATCTTTGCCGTTAAGCCACAAGATATGTTCAGCGCGAGTCACTGGGCGTTTCAAGGTTTGATAAGCATCATTCACTTGCGAGGTACGCTGCAAAGCAATGCGTTTATCTTGTTCACTACCGCCAGAGAATGTATCGGGGTGCACAGTGCGCTGCAGTTGACGATAACGTTCACTGAGCGCGGCATTATCCAGCTCAAAACTAATAGGTAGTGCAAATAACTCAAAATAATTCATAACGTCAGCTTATACAGTAAAGCTTTCACCACAACCACATTCGCCTTTAGCGTTAGGGTTGTTAAATTTAAAGCCTTCGTTCAGGCCTTCTTTGACAAAATCAAGCTCGATGCCTTGCAAGTAAATAGCACTCTTAGCGTCAACAATAATATTGACGCCGTCAACGTTATGAACTTCATCATCGTCATTGAGTTCATCAACAAACTCAATGACATACGCCATGCCGCTACAGCCTGAGGTACGTAACCCCAGACGTAAGCCAATACCTTTACCGCGGTTTTCGAGAAATGCGTTCACCCGAGCGACGGCTGCAGGTGTCATCGAAATCGCCATGATTACTCCGCTGAATGCTTAGACTTGTACTCGTCCAATGCGGCTTTAATCGCATCTTCTGCCAAAATCGAACAGTGAATCTTCACTGGCGGCAATGCCAATTCTTCAGCAATATCAGTGTTCTTAATCGCTAAAGCTTCAGCAACAGTTTTGCCTTTCACCCACTCAGTCACTAATGAACTAGAAGCAATCGCGCTACCGCAACCGTAGGTTTTAAATTTTGCATCTTGAATAATGCCATTGTCATCAATCTTCAATTGCAATTTCATCACGTCGCCACACGCAGGTGCTCCCACCATGCCTGTTACTACTGATGGATCATCCTTATCGAAGGCGCCAACATTACGAGGGTTTTCATAATGGTCTATTACTTTTTCACTATAAGCCATGATCCTGCTCCAATTCTTTACTATTGCTATGTTAATGGGGGATCACTTAGTGATGGGCCCATTGCACCTTGCTTAAATCAACACCGTCTTTAAACATTTCCCACAAAGGTGACATTTCACGTAATTTGCCAATCGATGCACGAATGGTCTTAATTGCGTAGTCAATTTCTTCTTCTGTGGTAAAACGGCCGATAGAGAAACGAATTGAGCTATGCGCCATTTCATCACTCAGGCCTAAAGCACGTAATACGTAGCTTGGCTCTAAGCTGGCAGAGGTACAGGCAGAGCCTGATGACACAGCTAAATCTTTTAAGGCCATCATCAAAGACTCACCTTCAACAAAGTTGAAGCTGACGTTGAAAATGCCGGCATAACGTTGCTGCATGTCACCATTGATATAGGTTTCTTCGATATCATTGATGCCATTCCACAATCTGTCACGCAGCGCTGTAATGCGCTGACCATCAGCTTGCATATCTTGCTTAGCAATGGCGGCGGCCTCACCTAAACCTACGATTTGGTGAGTTGCTAAGGTGCCACTACGCATACCGCGCTCATGACCACCACCGTGCATTTGTGCTTCTAGACGAATGCGTGGCTTACGGCGCACATATAATGCACCTATGCCTTTAGGACCATACATCTTATGCCCAGAAATTGACATCAAGTCGACTTTGGCTGTCTGTAAGTCAATCGGTAATTTACCGGCACTTTGGGCAGCATCAACGTGATAAATCACTTTCTTAGCGCGACATAATTCGCCAATGGCTTCGATATCGTGGATAACACCGATTTCGTTATTAACATGCATTAACGTTAACAAGATAGTGTCGTCACGCATGGCTTCTTCTAAACGCGCCAGCGAAATAATACCATTGCTGCCAGGCTCTAAATAAGTCACTTCAAAACCTTCACGCTCAAGCTGACGACAAGTATCTAACGTCGCCTTATGCTCAGTCTTGCTGGTAATGATGTGCTTGCCTTTCTTATGGTAAAAGTGAGCAACACCTTTAATAGCCAAGTTGCTAGACTCAGTCGCACCTGAAGTAAATACGATTTCACGATGATCGGCATTAATCAGCTCAGCCACTTGACTACGAGCATTGTCGACAGCTTCTTCAGCTTGCCAACCGTAGCGATGAGAACGTGACGCAGGATTACCGAATACACCATCCATAGTCATATGCTGAACCATTTTCTCAGCGACACGAGTGTCAACAGGGGTGGTTGCGGCATAATCGAGATATATAGGAAGCTTCATTTCACACTCCGTACTTTACAATCTGCAATGTTGCGATTGTCTACTACGTACAAAAAAATGTTGATTGGGTTGCGAATATCACGCACTGACACGTTGTTTTAGGTGTTTCTCGTCTTGTTTGACAGAGATAACCTGTACGTCTCGTTTCTTCATCAGTCCCGCCAGCGTTATGCTATCGAGAAAATCTGATATCTGTTTACTTAAATCGCCCCACAACGAGTGAGTTAAACAGCGGCTGCCACCCTGGCAATTGGCCTTACCTTGACATCGCATGGCATCGACGGACTCATCGACTGCACTCACTACCATAGCCACAGTAATCGTATCGGCATCAAGCCCTAAACGATAACCTCCACCAGGTCCACGGACACTCGCGACTAACCCTTGTTTACGCAATTTGGCAAACAGCTGTTCAAGATAAGACAATGAGATATCTTGACGTTCGGAAATATCGGCTAAAGGTACCGGGCCATTGGCAGAATGAATAGCTACATCCAGCATGGCAGTGACGGCGTAGCGTCCTTTCGAGGTTAATTTCATAACTACTACTGCTCCCAACGGTTCTTGGTAAGCATTGCAACATACCCAAGCATTTTAGTCAAGTATTTACCCGAGTGAAATACTAGGACATTATAAGATTAATACCCCGTCTTAACGCTGGGGTATTTAACCCTTTTCTAGTCAAACTTTCAATCTTGTCAGGCCATTTTATGGCAAATAGCCTTAGATAATGGGATCAAACTCATCAATCGATTTTTGGCGCTTTTGAGCTGCCGCAATTTCAGCATCATTAAAATCGCCAACATCTAACTGAGGTAAGCGGTCAGTGCAGACATCGCCGCCAAGTTTTTCCACCACTTGACACAATTCTTGCACCTTAGAATCCATTAAATGCATGTGATCAAGCATCTGACCAATGGCATTGGCGACCGGATCTGGGTTATCCGGTGATACCGCATAAGCATCAAAGCCGTATTTTTTAGCCATGGCGCTGCGTCTATCGCTTTGCTCTTGGTCGTGACTGGTGGGTTTAGCCACAGCGCGCCCTGGAATACCAACCACTGTGGTATCAAGCTCAACATCCTTAACGACTACTGAGTTAGAGCCGACACGCGCGCCATCATGCATAGTAATAGGGCCTAAAATCTTAGCGCCAGCGCCCACTACTACGTTATTTTTTAAGGTCGGATGACGTTTACCGGCTTGCCAGCTGGTGCCACCTAACGTCACCCCATGATACAAGGTGCAATCATCGCCAATTTCAGCCGTTTCACCAATCACTACGCCCATGCCATGATCGATAAAGAAGCGTCGACCTATGGTAGCGCCCGGATGAATTTCAACCCCCGTTAGAAAACGGGAAAAAGTTGATAATAACCGAGCACTCAAGCGCCAATCGGCCTTCCACAATCTATAACTTATGCGATGCAACCAAATAGCATGCATCCCTGGGTAATTGAATAAAATCTCTATGGTGCTGCGCGCGGCAGGGTCCCTGTCATAGATAGACGCTATATCTTCTTTTAATCTCGCCTTGATACCCATGGATTTCCTTTAACCGTTAGTTTTTGCCAACCTTTTTATCAATAGAGGTCAAAATACCGCGTAAAATATTCATTTCATGAGCTTCGATGCGCGCGCGTGTAAAGAGGCGGCGTAATTTAGTCATCACTTGACCTGGGTGGTTTTTAACAATAAACCCCGTCGACAGTAAAGTGTTTTCTAAATGGACGAAAAAGCGTTCTTGATCGTCCGCTAATGGGTATTCAGCCGGCGCTTCAGGCGCGCTTTCACTGGCTAAATGCGCCAAATGAGCAACCCGAGTCTCATAACAAATCAACTGCACTGCTTGGGCTAAATTAAGCGAGCTATATTCAGGATTGGCAGGTATGCACACGTGATAATTACACATTTGCAGTTCTTCATTGCTCAAACCATGGTTTTCACGGCCAAAAACAATAGCAACCGGGCCAGTGCGCGCCTCAGTGGCTAACTTATCACCGGCTTGACGGGGATCGAGCATAGGCCAATCTAAAGTGCGGTTGCGCGCTGAAGTCGCAATCACTAATGAGCAATCTTTAATGGCATCGCTTAGTGAATCAACTTTCACCAAATGCTTAAGAATATCAGAAGCACCAGCGGCTAACGCCACAGATTGACCATCAGGTTCAACCCGAGGTTCAGCCAAATACAAGCTTGATAATCCCATGGTTTTCATGGCTCTGGCCACTGAACCTATATTACCTGGGTGAGATGTTCCCACCAGTACAACACGAATATTACTGAGCATAAGATAGAATAATTTTCTTAGACAAAGAGTTATAAGGCTAAAAGCTTACCACAAGCCAGTTTGATTCTTTAGTGCAAAATCAGCATTTGATATAACTTGAGATTTGAGTATAATCTCGCGGTTATTTTTTCGTTCTTTTACATCCAGGGGAATGCAATGCATCCGATGCTAACCATCGCCGTCCGCGCCGCTCGCGCCGCCGGTCAAACCGTTATGCGTGCTTATCACGACTCAGATAAAATTGAAGTCAGTGTAAAAGGTATTAATGACTTCGTAACTAACGTCGACAAAGAAGCCGAATCAGCGATCGTGTACCAAATTCGTAAATCTTACCCTGATCATACTATCGTGGGTGAAGAAGGCGGTGAAAACCGTGGTACCAACACTGATTACATTTGGATTGTAGACCCACTGGATGGTACCAATAACTTCGTTAAAGGTATTCCTCACTTCGCAGTGTCTATTGCTTTACAAATCCGTGGTAAGACTGAAGTTGCCGTAGTTTATGATCCAATGCGTGACGAGCTGTTCTCAGCCGTTCGTGGTCAAGGCGCTAAGTTCAATGACCGTCGTATCCGCGTAGGTCAACCAAATGATTTGAACAACGCCATTATTGCTACTGGTTTCCCATTCAAGGCTCGTCAACATACCGAAAGCTATTTCGCTATGTTAGCTGACGTATTTAACCAGTGTGCCGATATTCGCCGCGCCGGTTCTGCCGCACTTGATTTAGCCTATGTTGCTGCTGGCCGCGTTGAAGGTTTCTTCGAGTTAGGCTTAAAGCCTTGGGACATAGCTGCTGGCGACTTAATCTGTCGTGAAGCGGGCGCAACCGTGACTGATTTCACCGGTGGCCACAACTATATGATGTCAGGCAACATAGTTGCTGGCTCTCCTAAAGTGACTAGCCACTTAGTGAAGGCATTCCGCCCTCATTTAAACGAAGCGTTAAAGCGCTAAGTTAAACGACTGTTCTGATTAAAAACCGCCATTTGGCGGTTTTTTATTGCTAAAAATTTAAAATCCCGATCTTGATCACACGCCTTAATGTCACATTTCCCTGTGATGCTGCTACCATGCCGTCCATTACATTATGCACTGAGAGCACTATGGGAAAAATCCGCAGAAACGGGATTAAAAGCATCAAGTTGGTTGAACATCTAGTCTTAGCACTTATCGCTATTGCCACTATGGTGGCTATTGGTCAAGAAATTGTGCATATCATTCATGTTCGCATGGTGGCCTTGGCCGATTTGCTGCTGCTATTTATCTATCTTGAAGTATTAGCCATGGTGTCTAATTACATTGAGTCAGGTAAGTTACCAGTACGTATGCCTGTATATATCGCCATTGTTGCTTTAGCTCGCTACCTTATTCTTGATATGAAAAGCATGGATGATTGGCGCATTGCCGCCATTTCGTTATCAACCATAGTGTTAGCCGGAACGGTTATTGTTATTCGTTGGGGCCAATTAAAACTGCCCTACCCTAAAACGCCAGACAACGATGACTAATACTAAAAACGGCCATAGGCCGTTTTTTTTGATTTACTGCCGGCAGCAACTACTATTATCTTGGATTCTTTACCAATAAAAGGAATTAGTTGTGACTATTCAAGGATTCAAAGAACTGCGTCAGTCGGTACGCATTGATATGGAGGCGAGCGATATTGGTGTCTTTTGGCTTGAGCAAGGACAAGAGCACAGCCTGATTGCCAAACACGCTGATATTTCACGTTTCGGTACGAGTTTTATTTCAAGTACAAACTTCCCTCTGGGTTGCAACGTGTTAATAGCACTGCAACCCAGTAACGATAGTGTCGAAAAAATTCCCGCTAAGGTTTGCCGAGTGGAACCACAACAGCAACTATTTTTAATTGCTGTTGAGTTTGAGCAAAAAAGTAACGCTTAAGTCGTGGTTTAACCAACGACTTAAGCAACTCTTTAATTTGCTCGGGACATTAATGATCGCATTTTTGGCCAGCCGCTAGTTGCCACTGTTCACCCTCAATGGCAACTAACTTACCCTTAGTTTTTAAAAAATCTAATAAAGCTTTGGCATCAAGGTCGGTGGCGCTACAGGTATGAAAGCGCTGGCTTGCGCCAAACTGATGCTGAATTGCTGCGATTAAGTCGAGCTCAACCTTTGGGCCGAGTTCTACCATAAAATCCATTACTTTATGGCCATGAATTGATTGTGTCATTGTTATGCCTTTAAACATGTAAATTTTTTATAGCTTAAGGTGTTTGAGATAATTAATCTCTGATCTACCGCAAAAGTCTGGCAAAATAACGCCAAATATTCCCAAGCGATGATCCATGTCTTTAATACTGCTTCTCATGCAACAAATGTGTGTTTATTTGGTCATAGTCTATCTCGTCAGTAAAACACCTCTATTTAAAATAGTGACTGAAACGTCGCCAAGATTCCCCCATAAGATTTTCATTTATCTTATCTTTTCGGGTTTTTGCATCATGGGGACTTACTTTGGTGAGCAAACGGCAGATGCTATCGCTAACACTCGCGCCATGGGCGCTGTATTAGGTGGTTTACTGGGTGGCCCAGTCACTGGGTTATTGGTAGGTATTACCGGCGGCTTGCACAGATACAGTGTGGGCGGTTTCACCGATTTAGCCTGCGCTATATCAACCACCTTAGAAGGCTTGTCGGCAGGGTTAGTCAGTTACTATTTTCGCAGTAAAGGTCAGATAGAAAAGCTGTTTATGCCAAGTTTGGCATTTGCCGTGACCTTATTTGCGGTGGCGCTGCAGATGCTACTGATTGTATTGGTTGCAGAGCCTTTAGCGCTTGCCTTAGATTTAGTGCAGCAAATTGCTTTACCTATGCTGATTGTCAATGCGCTAGGCGCCGCCTTATTCATGAGTATGGTGCGCGACCAAAAAACCATGTTTGATAAGCTGTCATCAAGCTTTTCAACTAAGGCGCTTAAAATAGCTGAGCGTAGTGTTGGCGTCTTATCCAAAGGCTTTAACCAACAGACCTCTGCGCAAATGGCGCAAATCATTATTGAAGAAACTAAAGTGGGCGCGGTGGCTATTACCGATAAAGATAAATTACTGGCATTTATCGGCATAGGCGCTGAGCATCATATTCCAGGCGCCGCGATTTCATCGCAATTGACCTTAGATGCCTTAACCCAAAACAAGGTTATGTTTGCCGATGGGGTCGATACCCGTTACGCCTGCTCACTGTCTTCTCATTGCAAATTAGGCTCTTGCTTAGTGATCCCGCTACACAGTGACACTGAAGTCATAGGCACAATCAAGTTATACGAGCCCAAAAAAAAGCTGTTTTTAAATATCAACCGCACCTTAGGCGAAGGCATAGCTAAGCTGTTATCCAATCAAATTTTGTATGGCCAACTTGAGGCTCAACAAAACCTGCTGGTTCAAGCTGAACTTAAGCTATTGCAAGCCCAGGTTAATCCTCACTTTTTGTTTAATGCGCTCAATACCATCAGCGCGATTATGCGTAAAGACCCCACTAAGGCGCGCACCTTGCTTCTGCAATTGGCGCAATTTTTACGGATTAATTTAAAGCGCACCACCGGCCTGATAAGCCTAAGTGATGAACTGGATCACATAGATAATTATCTCACCATAGAAAAAGCCCGCTTTAGTGATAAATTAACAGTAAGCATTGATATTCCGACTGAATTTCATCATTGGCAATTACCCGCATTTACCTTGCAACCCATAATCGAAAACGCCGTCAAACATGGTACATCGCAATTACTATCCCAAGGCATCATACATATCCGAGCTTGGCAGACTAAGCACAGTCATTATCTCAGTGTTGAAGATAATGCCGGCCTATATCAGCCCCAAGATGATCATCAAGGCCTTGGCATGACCTTAGTGGATAAGCGTTTAAAAAATCAATTTGGCCAAGAATATGGGCTCACTGCTGTATGTAACGCGCAGCATTCCACCTTAATCACCATTAAACTGCCAGCCGACAGGGACACAGTATGATTAGCTGCATTATTGTTGATGACGAACCGCTCGCCCGTGATGAATTAGCCGAGCTCTTAGCCTCGACCGATGATATTGAGGTGATAGCCCAATGCGCCAATGCCATTGAAGCCTTAAGCGCCATCAATCGTTTAAAGCCGCAACTGGTATTTCTTGATATTCAAATGCCGCAAATTAGTGGCATAGAATTGCTCGCTATGCTGGATCCTGAGACTATGCCGCGAGTAGTGTTTGCCACAGCATATGATGATTACGCACTAAAAGCCTTTGAATATCATGCTTATGATTATTTGTTAAAGCCGCTGGATGAATCACGCTTAGCCCAAACCTTAGATAAAGTAAGGCGTGATTTACGCCCCAAATTAATGCCTGCTCTGGTGCCCGATGAGTTCACTCATTTGCCTTGTTACTGTGGTAATCGCTTGCGAGTCGTCAAAGCGGCAGCGGTAGAATATGTGTTTAGCGATCTTAGCGGTATTCATGTGGTGACAAACGATCACAATGTTCATACCCAATTGACCTTAAAGATATTGGAAGAAAAAACCGCTATGGTACGCTGTCATCGCCAATATTTAATCATGCCGGCAGCCATTGCTGAAATTGAACCACTCGAATCTGGTGGCCAAGCCATTACTCACAGTGGCGCCAAAGTACCAATTTCGCGCCGTTATTTAAAAAGCCTAAAACAGCATTTTGGTTATTTATAACCCAAAGTTGCGCGGGAACAATAAATGAGCCCGCCGCTTACCCGCCTATATGACCGCTAAGACAAAAAATCAGACCACTCAATCAGCTTAGCCCCAAAAATAATTCATTTTCCATTAATATATTTCCCATATTTATTAATGGAATAAGAATAAAATTATGAGTTGGTTTCTATTGTGTGTAGGCTTGCTAATTGGCGGCTACTTCATTTACGGCGCCTTCGTCGAAAAAATCTTCGGCATCAAACCTGAGCGTCAAACACCTGCTTTTACCAAGACTGACGGGGTCGATTTCGTGCCTATGTCTAAAGGCAAGGTTTACCTCATTCAATTGCTGAACATTGCTGGCGTAGGCCCTATCTTTGGTCCAATTTTAGGCGCTTTGTATGGCCCTGCCGCCATGTTATGGATTGTGTTTGGTTGTATTTTCGCAGGCGCAGTGCACGATTACTTCTCGGGCATGCTATCAGTGCGCAACCAAGGTCAATCAGTGCCCAATCTTGCCGGTAAATACTTAGGTCAAGGCGCTAAGCACTTTATGAATATCTTTGCCATCATCTTATTGCTGCTGGTTGGCGTAGTGTTCATTTCAGCGCCAGCAGGTTTACTGACTAAGCTGACCGGCCTTGATATGAGCATTTTCTTAGGCTGTATTTTCATTTACTACCTCATTGCTACCGTAGTCCCTGTTGATAAGATCATTGGCCGCTTATACCCATTCTTTGGCGCGCTGCTGTTATTCATGTCTGTCGGCTTAACCTTAGCGTTAATCGTTTCAAGCGAGCATGATTTACTGCCAGGTTATGAAATCGCGCATTTCTTTAGCAACATGAACCCGAACGACATGCCATTATGGCCTGCGCTGTTCATCACTATTGCTTGTGGCGCTGTTTCTGGTTTCCATGCAACTCAGTCACCGCTCATGGCGCGCTGCGTTGAAAATGAATCTAATGGTCGCTTCGTGTTTTATGGCGCCATGATAGGTGAAGGTATTATCGCCCTGATTTGGTGTGCGATTGCCCTGTCATTCTTTGGCGGTGTTGAAGGCTTAAATGCTGGCATGGCTGGCAATCCTGCCAACGTAGTTTATGAAGCATCCACTGGCTTACTGGGTGTGGTCGGTGGCTTTATGGCCGTGCTGGGTGTAATTATCCTGCCTATTACTTCTGGTGATACCGCATTCCGCTCTGCTCGCTTGATTTTGGCTGAATTCTTTCAGATGTCACAACTTGAAGTTGGCAAGCGTTTAATGCTGGCTCTGCCATTGTTCGCCTTAGGCGGCATCTTAACTCAAGTGGATTTTGGTGTGATTTGGCGCTACTTCGGCGTGGCTAACCAAGCAACTGCAGTCATGATGTTATGGACAGCATCAGCTTATTTGCTGCGTCACAACAAGCTGCACTGGATTTGTACTATCCCAGCCATGTTTATGACCACAGTCGTGATCACCTTTATGCTGAACTCTGCCACATTAGGTGCAGGCTTACCTATGACGATTTCAACGGTGGCTGGCATCGTGACTACTTTAGTGATTACCGCGTTAATCGTAGTAAAGACCCGCGGCAAAATTGCAGCGGATGAGCAAGCCGAAGGGTAAGCTCAATCGCTATCCAAAAGCACACAGGGCTATGTCCTGTGTGCTTTTTTGTTATACTAGCGGCTCACTTTCTGATGAGCTCAACATGAATCAAGCGAATAACCCGTTACACGGCCTCACCCTTGAAGCCATTTTAACTGATATACAGTCTCACTATGGCTGGGAAGGTCTTTATCAGAAAATCCGCATCAATTGTTTTAACGATAATCCCAGCATCAAATCTAGCCTCAAATTCCTGCGTAAAACGACTTGGGCCAGAGAGAAAGTTGAAATCTTATATCTCAACAAACATAAATTAGCGTTACCGCCACACTTAGTGGCCGTGTATACCCAGAGTCCTAAAGATCCAAGCGCTAAGACTCAAGGCGCCAAAGCTCATATCGCTAGAAGCCATAGCCCTAAGAGCCATAGCAGCCAACCGACTAACGCTCGCCAAAGCGATGCTAGTGCCAGCGATGACAGCGCTAACGTTAATGCCCATATTTGGGGAAAAAATTAAGCGGCGGGGATTAGAACGGAAAATCAAAGATAAGACGCCACACGCGCAAATCTTGCGAGTAACGATAACTGATCCCAACTCGACTCAGTGTAACCCCGAGCCATTGCGGCACGGGGTCAAGCGCTAGACTTAATCCTAGCTCGATGGCGTTATCAGCAAATAGATTCTTTTCACCTGAGTTAAAGTTAACTGGTGAAAAAAACCAGTAAGCGGCAGCAAATGCGCGCGGTTGCCACTGATGCGCTTGCCAATGCCATCCCTCCCCCAACGACCAATCAATGCCAGTATGTAAGGCACCATAGGTTTCGGTTTGGCCGCGGTTATTATCGTTATAGCCTGCGATATACAGCCTTGCGACCCAAATGGCCGCATCTTGTTCGGGGGTTAATTTATAGAGACTACTCACACCAGTGGAATAAATACCGACTTGGCGATTCTCACTAAAATTCCAACCTACACCTAAATCTAAATATGACTCTAAAGTAAGTTGCGGGTCAATAAACCAACTGTATTCAATCCCAGGGGTAAAGGTTGCTGTGCCTATGCTTGACGGTAAATCGCCAATAGGTAAGTCTTGCCATTGATAATCAAAAAAACCTAAGGACACAGGTAAGCGTAAATTGATCTTATGGTCGCTATCTTGCTCAAGGGTGACATATAAGGGTAAGTTGAGTACTGATGCTTGCTGGCCACTGGTGCGATAAATACCACTACCTAAATAACTGGCAAAGGCAAAATGCGCGTCACTACTGGAGTCAGTACTTTCTGTTGTTGCGAGAGCGCTTGTTGCAACGCAAAGATTAACCCCTGCCATCAGTGCCACTTGCCTCACATCCATTACTGCGCCCTCTTATGCTCTTACGGTAATTCGCTCACCATAATAAATGAGATAGGCATGATGTTAAGTAAAATTTTGATAATACTGATAAAACTTTGAAAGCTTGCAGGGATATACAAGGATAGAAGACACAAATATAGATGGGATGATATTAAGAAAAATAACTCATGAAAAAATAAGCTATGAAACAGAAGCAAAGCCTAAGCATATACACTTAAGCCTTACATCTAGCGACGCATAAGCAATAATGGATCTAAAGGCTAGTTAAGCCTCATCATTAAAATGATATTCGCTCATCATATGGCCTAGTTCAGTCGACTTGGTCTTTAGATAGGCTTCGTTATAGCGGTTTTTACCCACTTGCAAAGGCACGCGTTCAACCACATTGATACCAATATCTTTAAGCGCGTTTACTTTTCTTGGGTTATTGGTCATTAACTTAACCTGAGCTATGCCTAAATGCGCGAACATAGGCGCTATCATGTCATAGCGGCGCATATCGGCTTCAAAGCCCAGCATCTCATTAGCTTCAACGGTATTAGCGCCTTTATCTTGCAATTCATAGGCGCGAATTTTGTTGAGTAAGCCAATACCGCGGCCTTCTTGACGCAAATAAAGAATAAATCCTTGACCCGCTTCGGCAATATTTTGCATCGCCGTTTGTAACTGAAAACCACAATCACAACGTAAGCTAAACAGCGCATCACCGGTCAAACACTCAGAATGCACTCGGCCCAACACTGGAGTGTCTAACGACCACTCACCAAAAGTTAACGCTACATGCTCTTTGCCGGTTTCTGTATCTTCAAAACCATGCATAGCAAAAACGCCCCAAGGGGTGGGTAATTTTGAGGTAGCGACATAATTAATCGACATGTAAAAACCTTAACGACAACTCTATCCGTTGAATTCTATCCAATCCATTGAAGAGAAATCCTTTTAATAATTGAGTGTTGACATCACTAATGGTGTTTTCACACATAGACACAACACTCACTGACACGCTTACTCTGTGGACGTCTTAAATCCTAGACGGCAACCAATGGCGCTTTAATTAGAATGCGTTAGGAGCGTAACCAGTCACTTTAGTTAAGCCCATTTGACGGCCTAATTTAGTCATAGGATGCACGACAATTAAGTCTTTAACTGTCTTTTTCAGCTGTCCCATGTTGGCTTGCTCTTGCGAAGTTAATTCACGCTTAAATGGCAAGTTCTTGATATCTTGCCCTTCTTTATTAAGTAAACGGTCTTGTTGGCCTTTAATGCTAGCAATACGCTTAGTCACAGTGGCAATTTCACGTTTAAACTGCAGAATTACACCGGCATCGCCGCGCTGTTCAGCCACGGCCAGTTTACGGCGAAACTTATCCAGCTTGTCATTGAGCTGTTGCAGTTCTTCTTTCAAATTCATCTTGATACCTTAGGGATGGAAAATACAGCAAGCAATTGCTGTTTGTGCGCTGATTATAACACTGCCTGTCGCTTGAGAAACAGTCTGATTTATACCTCAGGGCTGGAGTTTACCGTCAAATAGTGAATTTGCTGATTACTTGAGCCCCGAAAACGCAAACTGGGATCGGCCAAGGCTTGCTCAAATTTACCATCCACCAGCACATCTATGAGTGCCACCACACGTTCTTGCGCGGCGCTTAAGCTCGATAATTCATAGCCAGTCCACAGCCACACATCTTTGCCAGGGCAATGTTCACGCACTTGCAATAATAAGTGTTCAATGGCGGCTAAATTCGCCGGATGCAAAGGATCGCCGCCACTTAATGACAAACCACGGCGTTTAATACGCTCATCGTTTAAATCGTTAATGATTTGCGTAACCATGGCGTCATCAAAATAATGCCCAGAATTGAGTCCCCAGGTGCTTTGGTTGTAGCAACCACGGCATTGATGCTCGCAGCCCGACACAAATAAGGTGGCGCGCGTGCCGGGACCATTAATCACATCGAGCGGAAAATATTGATGATAATTCATAATAACCTCAAAGGGCGCCTAAGGCGCCCTGTGGATGAATAGCAGAAGTAAACCTAGCCTTTATAAGTGTTTAACACGGCGCTTCACTTCTTCTTGCTTACCATAGTTAAATGGGCGCGCATCTGGGCTACCTAAATAACCACATACGCGGCGTGTCACTGACACTCGGCTCGGCTCATGGTTACCACACTTAGGGCAAGTAAAGCCTTTGCTGGTACAGCTAAATTCGCCAGTAAAACCGCAGTCATAACATTCATCGATTGGCGTGTTAGTGCCATAATATGGCACGCGGGAATAGCTGTAATCCCACACATCTTCCAGTGCTTCAATGTTGTGCTGCATGTTCGGGTATTCGCCGTAGCAAATAAAACCACCACTGGCGATTTCAGGATAAGCGCGCTCGAACTCTAATTTGTCATAAGGGTTCACCGCTTTTTCCACATCCAGATGGAAGCTGTTGGTGTAATAGCCTTTATCTGTCACACCGGTCACGACGCCAAACTCTTTGGTGTCAATTTTGGCAAAACGGCTACATAAGCTCTCACTTGGAGTACTGTATAAGCTAAAACCATAGCCAGTTTCTTCTTTCCAGCTATCGGTAGCATTGCGTAAGTATTGCACCACTTCAATGGCTTTTTGACGCAACACTTCACTGTCGTACACATGACCTTGGCCCACATACAAGGCATTAATGGTTTCATGTAACCCAATAAAACCTAATGAAATAGAGGCGCGGCCATTTTTGAAAATTGGCGCGATATCATCATCAGGGCCTAAACGTACGCCGCACGCGCCTTCCATATAAAGAATTGGAGCGACACGGGCTTTAACGCCATTTAAGCGCTCAATGCGCGAATCTAAGGCGCGGCGTGCCACCAGCAAACGCGCGTCTAAAATTTTATAAAACTCAGCTTCATCACCCTTAGCTTGTAAGGCAATGCGCGGTAAGTTTAAGCTCACAACACCGAGGTTATTACGGCCTTCGTGAATAAGCTCACCGTTTTCTTCATAAGTACCAAGGAAGCTGCGACAGCCCATAGGCGTTTTAAATGAGCCGGTGACGCGTTCAACTTGCTCGTAGTTTAAGATATCAGGGTACATACGCATGGTGGCGCACTCTAAGGCTAACTTCTTGATGTCATAGTTAACATCATTGGCCTTATGGTTTACACCATCACGAATGGCGAAGACTAATTTAGGGAATACCGCTGTTTTACGGTTTTTACCTAACCCACCAATGCGTACTTTCATCATAGATTGCTGGATTAAGCGTGATTCCCAGCTAATCCCTAAACCAAAACCAAAGGTCACAAACGGTGTTTGGCCATTGGCAGTATGCAAGGTATTGACTTCATACTCTAACGATTGAAAAGCGTCATAACATTCTTTTTCAGTTTGCGCGCGGGCAAAAGCGACAGGATCAGCAATCTGCCACTCTGTGCCTATGGCTAAATGCTTTTGATAACTCTTAGTCACAAATGGCGCTAACACTTCATCGATACGGTTAATCGTGGTGCCGCCATAAATATGGCTCGCCACCTGCGCAATGATTTGCGCGGTCACGGCAGTCGCGGTTGAAATCGATTTAGGCGTATCAATTTCAGCATTACCCATCTTAAAGCCTTGAGTTAACATGCCGGTCAAATCAATCAGCATACAGTTAAACATTGGGAAGAATGGCGAGTAATCTAAGTCGTGGAAGTGGATTTCACCCGCTTCGTGCGCGGCGACTACATCTTTTGGTAATAAATAGCGAGTGGCATAATGCTTAGCCACAATACCGGCTAACAGGTCTCTTTGAGTCGGAATAACCTTGGCATCTTTATTGGCATTTTCATTTAATAGCGCAGGATTGCTTTGCTCAACCAAGCCTTTAATCTCGAGATTCAGGCGACTGGTGGATTCACGCTGCACATCACGGTCATGGCGATATTCAATATAATGGCGCGCCACTTCCTTGTATGGGCCTTCCATCAGCGCATTTTCTACCGCATCTTGAAGACAAGCAATTTCTACTTCAGCCAAATGGGCAACAGCACCACTTACGCCTGCAGCAACCGCAACCGCATATTCATCATCTTGTATGCCAGCTGAGCAAGCTGCCGCCATTACTGCATCCTTGATCCTGGCTTCGTCAAACAAAGTACGGCAACCGTCTCGCTTAATCACTACTGGCATTATGATTTATCTCTCCACGCTATGATGAAAATACGCACTATATGTAGTGGCATTCAAAACTACAGACACAATATGTAGCGTATTAAGCGCCAAGCTGACAGAAAAAACATTGATCCAGATCATGCAAATTGTGTGATGGCTGCAACACTGCCCTATTAGTGATGCTCCGAGCACTGTTTGCCAAACTGCTACTTGACCCTAAGCATTTCTCGGAGTAACAGCGTCATTATTGCTGTTATTTTGGGCGTGAAAGCGACTATGGATTGAAACGAACAAACGGCGAAACCAATCAGAAAATAGCGAAACACGCTGATGGCGATTAATTGGATTGGGTAGAGTGAGTAGATTGAGTACTAACATATGTGCCTAGCGACAATGACTCTGCCACTAAGCACTTTTAATCATAAAAATATGAGTAACTCTCTAGTGGCCGCTTAATGCGGCTTCAATCAAATGGGCAGCCTCAATTACAGCTTGCTCACCAGCGGCAATCGCTTCACTGGCGCGATGAAATTCCATAGTGCCAATATCTGCCACTTTCGGGGCTAAACAGATATCCGGCGGGTCGCCCATTAAGCGCGCGCGTTTATGGCGCATTTCTAAGATTTCCATAGATTGCGACATCACTGCTAACATGCCAGGATCGCCAAAGCTTTGGCTAAGACTTAGCTTATCGGTTAAGCCCGACACATACTCTTTGCCTTTGGCGAGTAAATCCATAAAGCCTGCACTTTTGTGACCCGCATTATCCACCACATCTTGCGCGCTTGGAGTACTCGACATCATTTGCACTGGCAATACCTGCATGCGAGTGCGCTTATAGGCACTTAAATCAACCGCAATCACAATATCGACATCCATGGCTCTAGCCACAGATACAGGCACAGGGTTAACCACAGCGCCATCCACCAGCCAGCGTTGATTTAAGCGCACTGGTGATAAAATCCCCGGCATTGAGCAAGAAGCGCGCACGGCTTGGCGCAAGTCACCTTGTTGAAACCAAATTTCTTGGCCGGTATAAAGGTCAGTTGCTACCGCTGTAAACGGGCGTTTTAAGTCTTCGATCTTAACCGCGCCAATACTGGCCTGCATTTGATCAAATACCTTTTCACCGCCCATTAAGCCGCCTTTACGCCAGCTTAAATCCATCATGCCGAGCACGTCCCACGATGAGAAACCTTCCACCCAAGATTGCAATTGCTCTAAATGATCATTGGCATAGGCCGCGCCCACTAACGAGCCAATGGAGCAACCCGCCACTTTATCTGGCTCAATGCCCATCTTCTTTAAGCCATTAAGCACACCAATATGTGCCCAACCTTTGGCGGCACCACTGCCAAGGGCTAAGCCTATGGTTGCGCGTTTTTTACTTTGCATTGGTTTATTCATCCTAGCTAATCAAACTTGGCGCCATGTATACCATAGCTAGCAAAAGGCACAAGCCTTAGCTGTGATTATCCATCATTGCTGGTGCCAGACAGGCTTTGGGTTTACAATATTGGGTCAATTTTTTAAGGAGTTTTCTTTTGCACTTTACCGATTTTTCCCTTGATAAACGCTTAATGACGAGTCTTGAGCATATGGGGTTAACCACTCCAACCGACGTCCAGGCTCAGGCCATTCCAGTCGCTATGGCTGGCAAGGATTTAATGGTCTCGTCAAAAACGGGATCGGGTAAAACATTGGCGTTTTTATTACCGGCAATGCAAAGGATTATTTCTACCCGCGCACTGAATAAAAAAGACCCTCGGGTACTGATTTTACTGCCAACTCGCGAACTGGCTCATCAGGTGTATAGCCAATTACGCTTACTGATTGCTAATACCCAATATAAAGCGGTTAGCATTTTAGGCGGTGAGAACTTTAACGATCAGGCCAAAGCGCTTGCCCGCGAACCGCATTTTATTGTGGCAACCCCTGGGCGCATTGCCGATCACTTGCAAAAACGTCATTTATTTTTAAATGGCTTAGAGCTGCTGATCTTAGATGAAGCCGACCGTATGCTTGATTTAGGTTTTGCGCCGCAACTGCGTGCCATTAACTTGGCTGCGGATCATAAGCGTCGTCAAACCTTAATGTTCTCGGCCACCTTAGATCACAGCGATATCAATGAACTTGCCAGTGAATTACTGAAAAACCCTGAGCATATCGCCATTGGTAGCGCCAACGTCGCCCACCAAGATATTCAGCAAGCTGTGTACTTGTGCGATCACTTAGATCATAAGCAAGCGCTGTTAAGCCATTTGTTAACGGCTAAGACCCACAAGCAAGTGATTATCTTTACCGCGACTCGCAGTGATACCGAGCGTTTAGCGAGCTTGCTGAATCAATCAGGCCTTGGTGCTATCGCCTTAAGTGGTGAGTTAAAGCAAAATGAACGTAACCGCATCATGGATCAATTTAGCCGTGGTCAGTACAGCATTTTAGTGACCACAGACTTAGCCTCGCGCGGTCTGGACTTACTCAATGTGTCATTAGTGATTAACTTTGATATGCCAAAGTTTGCCGAAGAATATATTCACCGCATCGGTCGCACCGGTCGTGCTGGCGCTAAAGGGGATGCTATCTCTTTAGTCGGTCCTAAAGACTGGGCGAACTTTAAGAAAGTTGAATTGTTCTTACGCCAACAATTGGATTTCAGCCAAGTCGCTGGCCTTGAAGCAAAATTCAAAGGTTTGAGTGATAAGCCTAAAGCTAAAGCGGCCAATGTTAAGGTCAATACTGCTGCTAAGACGCTCCGTACCACTAGCACCAAAGCACCAAAAGCGGCGCCAAAGCGTGACAAACGCTTTATTACCGGTATTGATGTGGGTGATGCGCCAATGCGCCGAAAAGCTAAACCACTGCAAGATACTGATGAAGAAAGTATTATCGGTACGTTTGAAGATTAAATGCTAAAATCTCAGCTTTTGTAAAAATTAAGCCCCCGCACTTAGAGCCAAGCTTCTGAATGCGAGGGTTTTATTTTTTGTTGTTGTCTTAACTTTTCAGTACTTTTGATTCAGCCACCTTTGATGCTTACTCAAGCCTTATTCCTTCCTTTGCGCTTGCAGTTTTTCTTGCCAGTTGTCATTAGCGGCCTTTATATAACCCTCTTTATCTTGTAGCCAAGTTTCACGCACGTCCACACTGTAATTAAGGTACAGCTTATCTTTATACCAAGTAAAAGCCTTAGGATCTGAACTCACCACAAAGCCCTGCGCCATGGCATAAGCGCAATAACCGCCGTATTGGGGTAGATATTGTTGCGGGTTTTTACTAAATAATTTGGCATGTTCAGCCGAGCTAAAGCGCCAAACGGCATTAGCAATATTCACCACAAACTCATCCTTGCCCTCGAGAGCTTGCTGCTCGGTTTGATAACTCACCAAATCATACCCTGATGCGCCAAATCCTTGCTCATTCACATACCAATTATCACCGCCTAAGCTAGTGCAAGCGCTGATGCCAAGCATCAGAGTAACCAATAAAAAGAGTCTCATCATGGCTTTCCGTTAGTGAATCCTTGTCAGTTGACCTTAAGTATAAGGAAATCATTTCAGCTTTAGCCCGAAAGCTTATACAATGACGGCCTTAAAATTTGCTGACAGGTGTAACATGAAAGTTTGTGGTGTGGAGTTAAAAGGTGGCGAAGCCATTATTTGTTTACTGGAACAAAATGCGGATGTGTTTGTGGTGCCTGCATGCCGTAAGCAATCCTTTGCGGTACCGCAATCTGCCACCACTGAGGCAATTCGTAAGTTTCAGTTCGATTTTGCCAAGCTGATGGCTGACTACAAAGTCGATGAAGTGGTGATAGTTGAGCGCGAGCAGAAAGGTAAATTTGCCGGCAGTGCGACTAGCTTTAAATTAGAAGCGGCCATTCAGTTAATGGATTTACCGGTAAGTTTGATTAAAGCTGTCGATATTAAGGCGCAATTAAAGCGTAATCCGCCAGTTGCGGCATTTGAAGGTTTAGATTTAAAGAAATTCCAGCAATTATCTTTTGAAGCTGCCTATGCTCAGCACATGAATTTAATGTACAACAAAGATTAATCATTAATGCCGAAGCTAAGCTTCGGCATTTTTCATTAGGTGGCTATGCTCAAGTATCTCGCTCATTATCCAGAATCTCTGCAACAACAAGTACAAAGCTTACTCGACAACCAACAACTCAAGTTGGTGCTCGATAAAAAATACCCCCAACCCCAAAATAATCTGCGCAACGATAAAGCCTTGTATCAATATACTATGGCGCTTAAAAATCGGTATTTGAAAAATGCGCCGCCGTTGGCCAAGGTATGTTTTGATGACAAGCAAACCTTAAAGCAGCAAGCGCTAGGATTACATACTTACGCTCGGCGTCAGCATGGAAGTCGTATCAAGGCTAAGCATGAAATTAGGATAAGTGGTCAGTTAAAACAGTTACCGGAGGCGCTACTGCATATGGTAGTGGTGCACGAACTGGCCCATATTAAAGAAAAAGACCACGATAAGGCCTTCTATCAACTTTGTTGCCATATGGAGCCTGACTATCATCAGCTCGAACTCGACTTACGGCTATTTTTAACCTTGCAAGACCAAAAACTGCCAGCAAGTTAATGACCTAGCGCATTTGTGTCTATGGGCTTTAGCGTTGCGTTTTAGCCCATAGACACAGATGTTAGTTACACACCCATTTGAATATTGCGCTGACTGACCATGCTCTTAAAGCGTTTCAATTCGGCTTTATTTAGACGGCTTGCCATTGGGATCTTCGCTGTCATGGCATTTACTGGGCGACCATTGATATGGAACTCATAATGCAAATGCGGACCAGTCGTGCGACCAGTATTACCCGTTAATGCAATAGGTTGGCCACGAGTCACGCGTTGCCCTTTACGAACCATAGTTTTTGATAAATGCAGGTAACGGGTCACATATTGGTTGCCATGATCTATCACTATGTATTTACCCGCATAACGGTGATCGGTAACTAAAGTGACTACGCCATCACCTGGTGCAATCACTTGCGTGCCAATCGGGGTCGAGAAGTCAGTGCCGTTATGAGGCGCTATCCGCCCTGTCACAGGATGGCGACGCTTACCATTAAAGTTAGAGGTTAAACGATAAGTCTTAGCTAGCGGCGTACGCAGGAAAGCTCTAACTAAACTCTCACCATTGGCATCATAGTACTGACCATCACTGAATTGATAAGCATCAATTTGTTTACCACGATTATTGATATGAATCGCCAGCAGCTGACTATCACCACTCGCCACACCTTCAATGTATTGCTCACTTAAAGCCACAGAGAAACTTGCACCAGCTTGTAAGTCGCGGGCAAAATTGATTTTTTCTTTCAAAATAGTTTCAATGCGCTGAATTTGCCCAGCCGTTAAGCCTGCTTTGCTCGCCGAAGTATAAAAAGATCCATAAATATCGCCACTGACAGCTTTGGGCTGCCATTGACCTTTTTTCTGAATTTCTTCTACATCATAACTGCCATCAACTTGAGTAAATACCACTTGACGAGCTAAACTAAAATCAATCTCAAGACGCATCAATTGATGGTTTTCGTCAAGATAGAAACTGATCTCGTTCCCTGGCTGCAAGGTATCTAAGGCCAAAATATTTAAGTCGGCCTCAAGCACCTTATACATGGTTTGTTGATCAACCCCAGCGCGCTCAAATAACTTACTTAAGGTGTCACCAGTCGTGATAGTAGTGCTAAAAGCAGGCTTATCTGCCAAGGCTTCTAATGTATCTGGCACAGAGAAATGGGTACTAGTGCTTGATAAATCTAAGGGCAACGCAATGCGCTGACCTGTCGTTAATTGGGGCGTTGGCCATAGCAGTGCTGTAGCGAGTAATAACCCGCCGCCTAGTAACGCTCGCTTATGGTATACGCTTAGCCATTGAGGCCATGAACTAGGTTCTTGTTCCGATAAATGCACTCTTATAATCCTAGTAATTCACCTTAGGTGAAGCAAATTTGGGAAATAAATCGCCTTTAACCGGCGATGTTATCGTAAAAATTATCGGTTTGACAAATATTAACTACCACAGTTCCCAACCTTGATCACTCTGTTCTCATTTTAAAACAGTCTTGCAGCTGACTATAGCCAAGTCCAGACTGTTTTTTCACCTTGATTTGCACATCAATGCGCTCTTTCATCGCCTCAATATGACTGATCACACCAATCATTTTACCGCTAGCATGCAAGTTATCGAGCGCATCTAAAGCAATATCTAAGGTGTCCGCATCTAACGTACCGAAACCTTCATCTAAAAACAACGAGTCAATGCTAGTTTTATAACTAACAAGGTCGGACAAGGCCAACGCTAAGGCTAAACTCACAAGGAAACTCTCACCGCCAGAAAGGGTGCGAGTATCGCGGCTTATATCGCCTTGCCAAGTATCTATGACTTCAAGTTCAAGTAAACCATCAGCCTTACGTTGCAATAAATAACGGCCATGCAAGCGTTCAAGTTGGCGATTGGCCAGCGCCACTAAATGCTCTAAGGTAAGCCCTTGGGCAAAGCGTCTAAACTTACTGCCATCGCGCGAGCCAATTAAGCTATGTAAGCGTGCCCAATCTTCATGGGTTTGCTTAGCCAATTGCCATTGCTCTAACAATTGCTGCTGCGTTGCTCGCAGCTGATTATCTTGCTGCAGTTTTGCCTTAATACCACCAAGCTGCTCGTTACATAAGTCTCTGCCATGTTTAATGGCCACTATTTGGCTTTCAAGCGTATCAACATCAAGTTCAGGGCAAGCGCTAGCGGCCGCTAAATGCTGAGCTAGTTCACTGGTTACCGACTCAAGACTAAGGCGCGCATGTTGCAATTGTTGCTGCAATTCATGCTCAAGCGCTTGCAGTTGGTTACGCTCTTCATCATTTAACAATGCCGCCGTAAACTCGGCCTCATCATTAAATTCACTCTCATCAAGTAACTGTTGCCACTCGCTGATGGCAGCGCTCAAAAATGGCGCGAGTTTGAGGCTATCGGCATCGAGTGCCTCGATTACCCCTGCCTCATGGGCTAAACGCGTTTGCAAGCCTTGATGATTAAGCTGTAACTGCGCGGCACTCTCTTTATGTTGCTGATATATGCCTTGCTTAGTATCGAGCAAGAACTTAATGGGTAAATCGCCCACTAATTCAAAACGTTTGGCACGATTAGCACTAATTTTTTGGCTAAAGACTGCAAGCTTAGCCTCACTTAACTCAGTCTTAGCGCTTAAATCAGTATCTTTAGCATTGCTGACAGCTAAAGTGGAGCGCAGTTTATCGCTCTCGCTATTTAGTTCAGTGAGCTGTTGCTGCCAGTGTTGCCAAGCTTTCAGTTTATTGCGTAAGGCTTGCAGCCAAGCCTCTAGTTCATGATCTTGCGGCACCGCTAAGGCAAACGGCTGCAATTGACTCGCCAATTGCTCGCGCAAAGTACTTGCTTGCTGATTAGCCTGCTGATATTCCGCCAGTTGCTGCTGCTCTTGCTGCTGTAAATGCTTAAGCTCCAGCTCACTTTGCTGCTGCTGATAGCTTAAGCCTTGGCATTCTTGCTGCGCTTGCAATGCTTGCTGCTGACTCACTTGCAACGCTTGCTGCGCGGCGCGCAAATTATTGGCTTTCGCTTCAAGGCTAGCAAGTTCGGTACCAACATGGACTAAATGCGCCGCAATACTGGCTTCTGACTCACTTTCAATGGATACCAATAACAATGGGCTTATGCCAACGGGTGGCACTAAGTTCGTCATCACCTCAGTGATTAATGCCTGCCAGCGCGTCTGAATTTGGCCTTGATGGAGCTCAAATTCGGTAATTTTTTGTAATTGCTCAGTTTGCGATTGCAGCCATAATTTTTCGGTTTCAGTCAGAGTACTGCCCTGCTGCTTTATTTCCGCTAACTGCTTTTCTAATTCGCTATAGCGCTTTTGCGTATCGCTTACATCTAAGTGCTGATATTGCTCAACTAACGGATGCTCGCTAGCGCCACATAGTGGGCACGGCTGCTGGGGCTGCAGCTGCGCGCGCAGTTGCTGCAAATCCATGATGGTTTTTTCTTGGCTCAGCAAGATCGCCACATCATTAAATTGCTGCTGCACTTGGCGATACTGCACCCGCAGTTGCCCGCGTTTAGCATCAAGCTGCTGCAATTGCTGCTCGCGCTCATTATGCTGCTGGCGTAATTGACTGATTTGTTCATTATGCTGCTGGAACTCTCGCGCCAGCGGCTGCAAGGTTAAGAGCTTAGGCTGCAATTGCTGCCAGTAATGTAAGCTTTGATAGACCTCAGTATCACTGGCACCTGCCAGTAATTGGTTTAATGTATGACTGGCTTGTTGCTCGCGTTGTTGCACACTGGCTAATTGCTGCTGCGCCCGCTCAAGCGCGGGTAGCGCTTGTTTTATAGCATCAAGTTTTTTCGCCTGCGCTGCTTGCTGCTGCAAAGTCACCTGCTGCAAATTGGCGGCCGCAGAGCTTAACGCGTGCAATTGCAATAACTGTTGCTGCCAACCGCTTAAGGATGATGTGATATCACTACAATCTTGATATTCATTTTGCTGCTGATTAAGCGCATGCAATTGCAGCTCAATTTGCTGCAATGATGCCTGCATTGCGCTTTGCGCCGCGCGCGCCTCAACTATTTGCTGCTGATTAAGTTGCTGCTCTTCATTTAAGCTGCGCTGCTGCTCAGTTAACAATTCGCATTCGGTATCAAGCGGCCGCACTTGCTCATCTATGACTAAGGTTAAGGCGGCTAATTCGGTCTCAGCTTCCTGCAAACTCTGGCTAATATTGGCTAACTCAAGGGTTAGTGCTTGCTCTTGCTCTATTAAGGCAGCTTTAGCTTCAGCGCGGATCTGCTGCTTAGCGATTATCTCTGTCTGCTGGGTTTGCAGCGCCGTTTTCACTTGATAATGCCCTTGCAGGCGCTGCGCCGGCAAACTGCGCGCTAAGCGCTCAAGCGATGGCGCATTAGCCATCAGTGCTTGCTGCGCTTGCTCGTCTTGTGTGGTCGCAGCCAATTCCCGCGCCTTGAGCGCACTTCTTTGCTGCCACCAATTAACTTGTTGCTGCACTTGCGTAAACTGATTATCAAGCCCAGCCACCTCAGCATTGATATTGCTTTGCTGGTCAGTTAATTGAGTAAGCTCTTCTGCGGTTAGCAGCACAACCGATTCAGCCTTATCCTGCAAGTGAGCTAAGGCTAGCTTTGACTCACTATAATCAAGGTGCACTTGCTCTGAAATACGGCCATAAATCTCACTGCCAGTGAGCTCTTCCAATAACTCGGCGCGATCATTGGCCGATGCATTTAAAAATGCGGCAAATTGCCCTTGAGATAACATCATGGATTTAGTAAAACGGCCAAAATCCAAGCCGGTAATACTTTCCATCAGTTCAGATTTTTGTCTTATTTGGCTCGCTAAAATCTCGCCAGATTCTAAATAGGCCAGTTCCACCATGGCATCTTGCAGCTTGCCATCCACTTGATTACGGCTGCGTCTTTGGCTCCAAAAGGCGCGATAACCGACACCTTTTACCTCAAACTCGACCTCGGCGTGGGCTTCGGCGGTGCCGCGGGTCATCAGTTCATTACTGGTTTTGGAAATTAAGCCAAGTCTTGGGGTCTGATGATATAAGGCCAAGCAAATAGCATCTAATATGGAGGTTTTACCTGCACCCGTGGGGCCTGTAATGGCAAAGAGTCCAGAATCGGTAAAGGGCGCCGCCGTAAAATCAATAAACCAACTGCCTTTGAGGGAGTTAATATTGCTAAAGCGTAAACGTAAAATCTTCATGCCTCAGGGGCCTCCATTGCCGCCATACTGACTTGCTTAAATAAGGCGGTCAGTCGCAACTGCTCATCTTCAGTGTAAGGTTCACTCGCTAATCGGCGACTAAAGACTTCATCGACACTAAGCTCAGACAAGGTTTCACCAGTATCGATAGCGCTTAATTGCCGTTGGCTGCGCAACCGTTTGATTTGTAATACTTGCACTTGCGAGTCCGCCACTTGCGCTTGCAACCTTTGCTGTAAGTCACTGAGTAATTCATCACTGCCAAGGACGATACTGACCCACACGCTCTCGTTCATTGCCACCAGCTTTGCAAGCTCAGCTTCTACCTCACCGAACAGGCCTTTAACCACCATCAGCTTTTGATACATGGGTACGGCAAGTGATTCAACCTTGACTAGGGCTTGCTCATCAAAATGAGCCAGTAACACTTGTTTACTGCGGCTGACTTCATCAAAACTGAGTGGAATAGGTGAACCGCTGTAACGAATCGCTTCACTACCCGCCACCAATTGACCACGATGAATATGGCCAAGCGCTATGTAGCTTGCTGGCGGAAATGCATTAGCATTAAAGGCATCTAAACTGCCAATATAAATCTCGCGCACCGACTCACTACTGGTCGCGCCAACGGTGGTTAAATGCCCCGTCATTACTACAGGTAAAGGAGCATCAGCGCCAAGTTCAGTGGCTTTAGCTAACGCCAACTCATAATGGCTGTGGTAATAATCCCTGATGGCGTCCCCCAGTTGCTGCTGCTTATCTTGCCCGGTTTGCCCGGCTTCACTGCGAATAAGATCTCGTGGGCGTAAATAAGGCACGGCGGCAAGTACTAGGCCTGGTTGGCCATTTTTGTCATTGATAATAAAGGTTGATTGCTCAGCACTGGTGCCATTGGGCACGACATAGGTATTGAGGCAACTTAACAAACTTTGGGATTCAGCCAACATAGCGACCGAGTCATGATTGCCGCCAAGAATAAACATGGGGCAAGCTAAACGCTGCATTTGCACCACAAACTGGTTATATAAGGCGCGGGCGTAACTAGGGGGCGTACCGGTATCAAACACATCGCCTGCCACTATCAAGGCATCAATGCTGTGCTCACGCACTTGCTCTAATAACCAGCCTAAAAATGCTTGATGTTCTTCAAAGCGGCTTTTGCCATAAAACGATTGCCCTAAATGCCAATCTGAGGTGTGTAACACACGCATGACTTATTCCTATCTCACTAAAAAAATGAAAAGTGATCGTTCAGTAACTTAATACTCATCACCAATGACATGCTGACAACGAGTGGTTTCACTATGCTTGAGCCTTTAGTCACTACCATACGCGAACCTAATGTCGCGCCGAGGGCTTGGCCGAGTAACATAATGCCACCAAGTAACCACACCACCTTGCCACCCAAAGCGAAAAATATTAACGATGAGATATTGGTAGCAAAGTTCAATAACTTGGCGTGCGCTGTGGCTTTGGCAAGGCCAAAACCCGCTAATGAAACAAAGGCCAACGCAAAAAAGCTGCCGGTCGCTGGACCAAAAAAACCATCATAAAAACCTATGCTAAGCGCGGCGGTAAATGAAAATACTGTGGGCGTTAACACTCTATGGCGATCATCATCGGTGATTTTGGGTGAAAGCAAAAAATACATGCCAATGGCCAAGATAAGAAATGGCAGGGCTAATTGTAAAATACTGGCGTCAATGGCTTGCACTGTTAACGTGCCTATCGCCGCGCCCACAAACGCGCACGCTAAAGGCAGTTTCAGCTCAGAGATTTTTACTAAGCCTTTGCGCACAAAATAAAGACTGGCAAAAAAGCTGCCACCGCAAGCCTGCAACTTATTGGTTGCTAAGGCATGTGCTGGAGATAAACCGGCCCAGAGTAAGGCCGGGATAGTCAGTAAACCGCCGCCGCCAGCTATCGCATCAATAAATCCTGCAACTATTGCCACCCCAAAGAGGATGGTCACCAGTTGCCAAGTTAGTTCAAATTCCATGGCAGTATCCATACAGCGAAAGTGAGGCTATTAGACTCACTTTTGTTCGAAAATTCAAAAGGTAATCACCCTCTTCAGGCAGATAATCCGAAATTTGCTAAGTAGTCCTGACCTGGGGTCACATGTAAGCGAAAAGTAAGTACCTGCTCACAGGCTTGATACAGTGACGATTTGGCAAACATAGGTTGGATTTGCACTAATGCCGCGAGCAACCTCTCCGCGCTGGCCTCCTCACCATGACGGCTAATGCTGGCAATCATAGAAGCCACTAAACCATAGAGATCTTTCTCAGCAGGCCCTTCTTCTAGCCATAAAGCGGGATCGGCATACTGGCTGGCATAATGACTAGCAGCAATATCAAGCCCAATGCCAAAGTTGACTAAAATAGCGCGCCCGCCACGGACTATGATGTTTTTAGGGCAAATGGCCCCATGGTAAATATCTAATTGATGCAAGTATTGCAAGGCGCCAAGCAGCTGCACAAACCAAATCTTTAACTGCTCGGGCTCATAACTTTCTAGCTCATCAAGGGATACGCCATCTTCCCACGCCCGCACAATATACAAGTCATCACTCTTAGGCAGTTGACCAAAGGCCAGTAGCTTTTCAATGCTTGGATGATATAAGTGAGATAAGCTAACAAACTGGCTGCAAAGGCTCGGCCAATGACACTCAGTCTCACGATAAAAGCTAATCCCCACCGGATATTGCCCTTGAATGTGGCGCCCTTGCCATAACTCACTCGTGGCCGTTTTAGCGATAAAGCCTTGTAACTCATAATGATTGTCTAAGATAGCCGCGGGTGCGATAGTAAAGGCAACATCCAGACTATCGCACACCCCTTGCTGCATTAAGGCGCTTAAATCACAGCGTAAACCATCAATATCAACCGTGCTACCGCGCGCAGCTAAGCGATACCACGCCGTGATTCGCGGTTGATGAGTGCGTTCCGCCACCCTTAAGAAACACTTGGCATAAGCCATTATGTCTTGGCTGCTATCAATATTGTCACGGATATCTATGTACTCAACATCACCTATGGCTGAGATAAACACGCAGTTTTCGGCCCACCCGCCCACAGTAAAGCCGCGGCGATGAATTTGCTGCAGCCCAGTAACTGAGCGGCGCAATATCTCTAACAGTTGATAGGTTGTGAGCCTGTCGTACTCCACAATATTCATCGGCACGCCGCGCGGCATTCTTATGGGTAAAACCAGCTGCTCACCGTCTTGAATAAGCGGCGCGCAATAAGGCACGCCGCTGCAACCTGATAATGATTGCAAGCGCGCAAATTCATCACGCATAGTCAGTTCATGGGCATGGGCTTGCTCTGGCTCAGTAAACTCTACTGGGGTTAGAATTTTAAGTAACCAAGGCGCCGTCCAGCCACCAGGGCTATATTCGGCCTGCCAAATTTCAAGGCCATGTTGAATAAACAGACACTTTAATTTAATGAAATCCTGAATGCGATTATTGCGCTGCTCAACAATGGCGACCTGCCCTATGGTATCGAGCACCATTGCTTTTTGCTCTTCAGTGATCATATGTTTGCGCGGCGCTGTTAGCCACCACTCTTGGGTTAAAGCTTCAACAATTTGTCTTGGCGTATAAATACTTAAGGTGCCATCATCTTTTTCAAGCTCTATTTCTTCGCCTTTACGGCCAGTGACAAACACCATGCCTTGGCACCAAGGCGCGTACACGCCTACAGGGATTTTATATTTGAGTTTGCCAGCTAACACGCGCGCCACATAATTGGCTTTGGCCAAGGAATTATCCACATCACGGCCATCTAATGACCAAGCATGCATACCCGCATTTAAGCGCCCTATATAGCCTTTAACATCGACCACATACACGCCCCATTCGCCTATGACTAAGGCATCGACTTCTAAGGGTTGACCTGAGCGCGACGGGATTTCAACATTGGTGAGCAGGCTATAGTCATCGGGAAGCTCATCGGCTAATAAGGTGAATGCCCAACGCTCGGCGTCATTAACTGGGGTATTAAAGCTGATGTGTTTGGCCATAAAAAACATCCTGTTGGCTGGCAAAAGTTGAATCGAGTCTAAAGGGCGAGAGAGCAAATTACTAGGGCTAATCCCAGAGGCAGAATTTAGGGTTCAAGAGCGGCATTAGCTGCGGTAAAAACTGAGGTCATAGCAGAGGTAATTGCTGACTTAATCACTGACTAACAAACCACTTGCGGCTTCAAGAAGAATTCAAAGCGATCATCAAACCAAAGGTATCTGTCTTTAGCCAAGAAATAACATTAAGCGACAACACTGCAAAAAAAAGCCAACCTAAACAGGTTGGCAGTATTTTTTGACATTAATGGCAATGGGGCCATTAATGGTGGCAATGATCGCCACACTCATGATCGTCTTCGTCGCTAAATTCGTCATCACCATGTTGGTGCTGCATCACGCCCCAGCCATCACTTTGACCATCAAACTCACCGGCAAAGGTATTTAACCAAGTTTCTTTAGCCACCAGTGCATCGTACTCTGGCACCATGTTAAGACAGACTATCAGTTCCCACTTTTCCAACTCTTCGTTGAAAGTAAGTTCTAATTCACCATTAAGCTCAGAAGCACTTAAATCTTCTAAAGCTGATTCGGCGTCACGCTTGTCTTCAAACACTAAGAAGAAATCAACATCAAGAGCTTGGCTTAAATCAATACCAGACTCTTGCATGGCAGCTAGCATTTGGCCATTGTCATCATCAGGAAATTGCATGGTAGATTCCTTATTGCGCTGCAGAAATTACGACTGACTCACCATTAAATTGGATTTTGTCACCCACGACTAATTTTTTACGCTTGCGAGTTTCAACTACGCCATTCACTTTGACCTGGCCTTCGCTGATCAAATGCTTAGCATCGCCGCCGCCATCTACCCAGCTTTGGATTTTGAGTACCTTGTACAGTTCAACAAACTCATCCCCAGCTCGCAGGGGTAATTGCTCAATATTATCGCTCACGCGTATTCGCCTATTCGGTCAAAGAAATCATTCGGGCGCTAGTATACAGGCTGGCACGACAAGCATCAAAAAATTACGCCAGTACCTTACCTAATTGCACTTCATCAATCCAAATAGACCCAAGACGGTAGTTTTGTGATAACCACCCTTCCACTACAAAGTCACATTTTTCTAACACCCTAATGGATGCGAGATTATGATGATGACAATAGGCAATCGCCTTATGAACTTGATAAGTGAATTGAAGCCAGCGCAATAATTCAGTTAACGCTTCGGTGGCATAGCCTAAACCTTGATAGTCAGGGTTAAGCATATATCCCACTTGAATGCGCGCTGAAAACACATCCTCACAAAAACCGCCGATAATGCCGACAAACTTTTGCTGCTGATTGGTTATTTTTAAGCTGAGCCAGTCGCCAGACTCATAAACCCAAGGCTGTAGGGCTGTGATGAATTTAGCGCGGATTTTACAGATAGGGTCAGGTTCACGCACAAAATGATTGACGTCACTGTGTTGATGCAGAGTGACGAAATCTTGCCAATCACTGTCACGCAAGGGTGATAAATGCAGTCTTGCCGTCATTAAGTCAATCATAACGACTCCCCATAAAGAAACAGCAGCCGAAGCTGCTGTATTGATTAACCGCGGCTGGTTACTTCCAGTAAGTGGTAACCAAATTGGGTTTTAACTGGTCCTTGAACTTGGTTTAGCGGCGCACTAAATACCACTTCATCAAATTCTTTGACCATCATGCCTGGACCAAAAGAGCCTAATTCGCCGCCCTGAGCACCCGATGGACAGCTTGAATGTGCTTTAGCTATCTCGGCGAAATCCGCGCCATTTTCAATCTGTTGCTTCAGTTCGTTACACTTAGCTTCGCTGCTAACTAACAGATGTCTTGCGCTTGCTTGTACCATAATCACTATCCTTTATTTACTTCGCCATCGGCGAAAACTTCGCCATCGGCGAAAACTTCGCCATCGGCGAAAACTTCGCAGTCAATAACTGCCCGCCTGCAAGTATAAAAACTCACAAGCTGAATACCAGCACTTTTTAGTAAAATGATGGTCACTAAGGCAAACCTGCATACCTTAACGACCATCATGGGTAGCTTTAGCAAATCACTGGTAACTAGGAATGAATAACTAAGCTTCTAGTCTTTAATCCCGCTATTAATAACGGCTATGACTTAGGCTGCTTGTTGACAGCTATCCAAGCATCAATTTTTTGCTCTAACACTGCCATAGGCAGTGAGCCTGAGGTTAAGACTTCATCATGAAATGCTTTAAGATCAAAGCTGTCTCCTAAAGCCGCCTTAGCGCGCTCCCGCAATTCTAAGATCTTTAGCTGACCTATCTTATAAGATAGCGCTTGCCCAGGGATTGCCATATAACGCTCAACCTCAGCAATAATATCGCTCTTAGCCATGGGCGAATTATCCTGCATATAAGTAATAGCTTGTTCGCGACTCCAGCCTTTAGTGTGTAAGCCGGTATCAACGACTAGGCGCATGGCTCTGAGCATTTCATCCGATAACTTGCCAAAATATTGATAAGGGTCAGAAAACAAACCCATTTCAATACCTAACTCTTCTGCATATAAAGCCCAGCCTTCTTCAAACGCGGTATAGCCGCCAAAACGCTGAAAATCGGGTAGATTTTGTAACTCCTGCTTAATCGTTATTTGGAAATGATGTCCAGGTGAAGCTTCATGCAGAGATAACGTCGTCATTCCCCAAATAGGCTGCGCCATCAAATTGAAAGTATTGATATAAAAGATACCAGGACGTGAACCATCAATGGCAGGCGCTTGATAAGAGGCACCCGCGGCAGATTGATCTCTGAACGCTTCCACAGGTTTCACCACATAATCAGCTTGCGGTTTAACATTAAAGTATTGGGGCACAACTTGGTTAATGGTGACTCTTAAACTATCGTAGCCCTTAATGAGTGCCTCGGCGCTGGTATGAAAATACTGAGGTTCAGTCGATAATGACTTAAAAAACGCCTTAAGATCGCCATCAAAGTTAACCTGCTGCCTGACTTTATCCATCTCAGTTAAGATACGAGACACTTCCTGCAAGCCCACTTGATGAATGTCATCAACTGACATCTGGGTAGTTGTGTGTTGATTGGCCAAATGTTGATACCAAACCCGGCCATTAGGTAAGGCCCACCAGCCATCACTGCCGCGACTAGCTGGCAAATACACAGTTTCTAAATATTGCTGCATGTCATCCAGCGCAGGATATATCTTAGTTCCTATCATCTGTTTGAAATTAGCACGCATCACCTCTTGCTCGGCTAACGGCACAGCCTTTGGAAACTCTGCCACAGGTTGATAAAACACGCTGTCTTCAACGACTGGCGCGCGCATGCTTTTAATCTGCTCAATCATGCGTTCAACCAGAACTCGTGGCAGTACCACTTTACTGGCAATACCATCATTCATGCGCTGCTGCGCCATCTTGATCCACACAATAAAGCTATCAACCCGCGCGAGCCAAGCTTGATAATCCGCAAGGGTCGCGAACGGCTGCGCACTCTCACCGCTGCCTAATTGCATCAGTAAAAATAACTGACTATCAAATTGATTTAGCGGCATGAAGCGTTCAGGAAAAGTTTCGCTTACGAGGGCTTGCTCGCGCTCGTAAATAAAAATACTGCGGCTTAACTGTGATTGGGCTGATAACGCAGCGGCATCAATTGCTTTAACTTGGGCTAAAAAATCGGTATTGAGTTGATGACGTTTAGTCAGATATTCATCGCTTAAACCGTCAGTAAATACATGATTGTAATCATTAACGCCTACATAGGTGGCAAAGATAGGCTCAAGCGCTAGTAGCTTGGCAAAATAATCGGCTGTCAGCTTTTGATAAGCTTGCTCGGCATTAACCTCAGCTGACTTAACCGTATCAACCGCAGACGGTTGGCTATCATTTAGTGCCCCAGTTACCACACCATCATCACATCCCAATAGTCCGAAAGCGAGGATAATCCCTGCCAGTGTTTTCTTCTGTTTCATTTTTATTCTCCAGATGCAGGCTTTTTCCCAGATATTTCTATACTTATGATTAGGACAGGGAGGCGCCATATGATTTATTCATTTCGTAATGCCAGCTTTAGAGATCCACAAACTGGTATCTATAACCAAGAATATTTTCTTGAGGTATTTAATCGAGAATGGTATCGGCATTTGCGTGAAGAGCAAAGCTTAGCGCTAGTGTATCTAAGGCCGCATATTCATGAAATGATTAAACATCATAAATTACTCGAAATATTCAGTCATGACATTGAAAAAAGTTTATTAAGAGCGACCGATTTAATTGCGAAGTTTGACAAAGATATCTTTGCCTTAGGTTTATTTAACATTAATGAAGAAGGCGCGGATGTAGTTATTGCAAGAGTCGAAGAGCAGATAAGTCAGTTTGTGGCAACTTATGGCCAAGATCATAGTTTTACCCTTGACTATAAAATTGCCTCTGGCGTGTGCGTTCCTGATAGACGCAATAATATCGAGCAGTTATTTAATTTTGTGGAGCAAATCAGTGATGATTTAGAGCGGCAAAACCAACATTTAGCGCTTAAATATATGCAAAGAGCGTAACAGCCTGTACCACTTTATTATTCAATAAGTTAGCATTAATTTATGCCAAAAGCTAATCGCTAACCCACCAACTGGACACGAAATGTCGCTAGTAAAAAAGCCCGCTATGCGGGCTTTTTAAGGCATTAAATCAATAAACTATTACAAAGTAACGTTGTAAATACGCGCTTTTTCTTTGATATATGCCATATAACTCTTAGCACTGCGCTCTGTCTTCTTATCATTGGCAGCTAATACTGCATTATTATAAGCAGCCTTATACTGTTTAAGATTCAAATAGGCCAAAGCCATTTCAAACTGAGCTTCTCCTGGGTTTTTAATCCCAGCATCTAACGCTTTTTTCAACGCAGGAATAGCTTTTTCATACTCTTGACTTAAGGCTAACAGCCGGCCTTGTCGCAAATATAAATCACCATCGCCACCAGCATCAGCAGCTAAGCCATAATATTGTGCAGCTTTAGAGGTTTCTTTCGCATTTTGAAAGAAAGTCGCTAATAACTTATAGGACTTAGCATCTTTAGCGATAACACCACTATCCAACGCCTTTTGATAAATCTGAGCCGCACGGTAAGGTGACTCTTTTTGATTTAACAATTGGGCTAAACGGGTAATGTTAGCGTCAGTATCTAAAAAGCCATTTTTGTAAGCTAAATCGTATGTCGCTAGCGCTTTATCATAGTTTTCAGTAACTACATAAAACTGAGCTAATTGAACCCACAGGCGTTTATCTGTTTGCCAAATTGGGATCATCACCTCAAGCACAGAAACGGCATTTTTATACTGTTTCTTGTTGTAGTAAGCCGTCAACTTCATCTGATATAGCGTTTGATCTGGCTTATCAGCAAACTCGATACCTTTATCTGCTACCGCCAGCACTTTATCCCACTGTTCCAGCTCAGTGTGGGCTACCCCAATGCGCTTATAAATATTGGCATCATTGGTTTTACAGGTAAACTCCATCCACTTGTTGTAGTAAGGGATCGCCTCTTTATACTGTTTCTCTTGCAACAAGATATCAGCATATAGACGTAAAGTAGCCGCATGGTCAGTACCACTTAAAATATTGGCATCAACCGCTTGTTTCAGATATTTGCGAGCCGCCGACATGTCGCCTTTTTCGGCATAAAAGTTACCGAGCATGCGACCTACATAAGCCTTATCAAATGAATCAGAAGGATTTGCTTCTAGCAAAAGCCCAATGGCCTCATCTAAATTGCCGTTAGTATAGGCTTCGTAAGAACGTTGAACTTTCTTACCACTGCGCTCACCAACTGCTTGTGACTTACGTGTATCAACCGGGCAATCGCCTTTGGCCATGGCCACTGGCGATAACACTAGACTGCCACCACAAAGGGTTAATAATAATGCTGTGGCACATTGAGTTACTTTACGCATACTTATCCTCCCTGCTGTGCTTTATCTAGTTTAAAATCAAGTTGAACTGTCATGCCTGGTTGCTTCATTGGCTTGCCATCAACAATCTTCGGCTTGTACTTCCACTTTGACAATGCACGCTTGGCCTCACGATCAAATAAGCGCTTTGGCTCAGCATTCATGATTTCAATATCTTCAACGCCGCCGAGCTCGTTAATGGTAAAACTCAGCTGAACAAAGCCTTCTTTACCATCGCGTAACGCCTGCACTGGCCATTGGGGGTCAATACGAACAACCGGGGTGGCATCGCCATCTCGTGTCATCATATCGCCAAGTTTAAAGCCGGTACTCACACCCTCTGCCGCTACGCCATTCATGTTGAATGACATATTGGTGTCGAGGTTAGAAGACGTCTCAGGTGGAGCTTGCTCCAACTGCGGTGGCTTTTCTGGTGGTGGTGGCGGCTTAGGAACTACCCTTGGCTTCTTTTGAGCTGTCGAATCCTGTTTATCCATCGTTATTTCAATAACAGGTGCGTCTTCTCCGACGTCGGCGCGCTGGGCGCCGCCACCAATCAAAAACGCCATAAACACGAACAGAGCAAAAGTAATAGCAGCACCAACTATGATTGATACTATTGCTCTTAGCATATTAATCCTTCCCCGCTGATACGGATATTTTAGAAATACCGGCTGACTTAACTTGATCAAGAACCTTAACCACTAAGCCGTGCTGAGCGTCTTTGTCTGCTTGAATTAATACAGCAGCTTCAGGCGCTTCAGCCAACATACGTTCAACGTTAGCCGTTACTCGTTCGATATCAACCTGACGGTTTTCCATCATAATCACGCCTGTCTTACTTACACCAATAAAGATGTTCGCAGAAGGCTTCGTGGTCGCTTGGGACGCTTCAGGCTTGTTGTAGTCAAGACCTGAAGGCTTAACAAACGAGGTCGTCACAATAAAGAAGATCAGCATGATAAACACGATGTCTAGCATCGGTGTCATATCAATTTGCGCTTCATCATCCATTACGGAATGCTTTTTACGTGCCATGTTTAATATCTCTTCTAGTGGTGAGACAGGCTGTCTTTCAGCTTTTCCAGACTGATTTTCATCTTGGCATCTAACCGAGTGCTAAAAAACACCCCAGAAAGCGCCGCAACCATTCCCGCCATTGTCGGCACGGTCGCCATTGAAATACCAGCTGCCATCATACGAGCATTACTCGTCCCATGTACTGCCATTACATCGAACACTGCAATCATACCGGTTACCGTGCCAAGCAGACCTATCATTGGACAAACAGCTACCAGAGTTTTAATTAACAGCATACGCGCGTTTAATTCTTGCTTTGCTTGAGATATCCAAGCTTCACGGATGCGGTGTGCATACCAGGACGTAGTATCTGTCCTCTGTTCCCATGTAGCGATAATGGCTTTATGTTGATTTGGTGACACCCAATTGAGGTACCAAAAACGTTCAAGCATTAACACCCACATTAAAAACAACACTACCGCAACCAACCAGAGGACATCGCCTCCGGAGGCCATGAAGCCCCTGACGGAATCCCAAATATCCATCAGGAATAGCATCATTAGTCAGCCCTCTTCTCAGCGTGTGCGGCTATGATACCAGCACTTTGCTCTTCAAGAATTTGTACGATTGTCTTACTGCGAGCCACTAGAATGGCATGTAATAACATCAGAGGTAATGCTGCAACTAAGCCCTGAACTGTGGTTACCAGTGCCATAGAAATACCACCTGCCATCAGCTTAGGATCGCCAGTACCAAACAATTGGATACTTTGGAAGGTTGCAATCATACCTGTTACTGTACCTAACAGACCCATCATAGGAGCAATCGCCGCCAATACCTTAAGAATTGGAATACGAGCTTCAATGGCAGGTGTTTCTTTCAAGATGGCTTCATCTAACTTGAGTTCTAAGGTTTCAACGTCAACATTCTTGTTAGCTTGATAAACCTTCAAGATACGACCTAATGGGTTGTTACCTGGATTGTCCACATTCTTGCTCTGAGCCTTAACTTTGGCACCAATGACATACAGAGTAACAAGACGCTCAACAGAGATCAGCGCACCTAATGCCAGCAGTGCCAGAATGATGTAACCAATCACGCCACCCGACTCCAGACGGTCTTCAAAGGTTGCTTTCTGAGTAAAGATACTCAGTAACACGCCTTTAACTGGGTCGATGTACAATACTTCAGTGCCAGCAGATGCGGCCTGGAAAGGCTTCACTGTATTAACTACATAGCCATCAGGTTGTTGTGACAATTCCTGAATGATGTTAAGTTCATTGTTGTATACAACATATTCACCGTCGGCTAATAAGTTGAATGGACCCACACGAGTAATAGTGGTGTCACGTACGTTACCTTCAATATCAGTCACTTTACCCTGGAAGTTTACGACTTTGCCGCTTTCTACCATTTCAAATAACTGTGCTTCCCAGAATTGCTGCAATTCTTCAATCTTAGGTAACTGTTTACGAGCACCTAAATCGGCGATAAATGCATTGCGACCAGGATATTGAGCGCTAATGTTCGAACCCACTAACTTACCAGCGAAATCACCGGCTTCACCTTTAACCACACCAAACATTTCCCCCAAGTCACCTTGAGCTGTCTTTAAATCTTCTTCTAACTGAGCAATTTTACGCTCGTTATCAAGAAAGGCTTGGTTAAGATCAATACCACGCTGACGTTCAGCCGCTAAGCCATCTTTTTCACGCTTAAGCATGGCGGCTTTATCGCCACGTTCAGCTTGAAATTCAGCTTCACGTTTACTGTTAGTTTTCGCAGAGTTAGCGCGGTCTGCTTGTACTTGCTGAAATAATTGATCGATATTTTTAGGCTGTTCGGCAGCAATTGCCGTGCCCGTTAACGCGAAAGTTGCTGCTACTACAGCTGAAATAATTAACTTTTTCATTATTGTGCAGCCTCCGCCGCTGGAACTGGTAATGCGAACATATCTGGTGCGCCTTGCTTACGAGCAATGCGAATACCTTTGGTCAGTTCACGCATATAGCTGTCAGCCAGTACATCCCAAGATTTAGTTTCTGGGTTATATATCCAACCAGAACGTTGATCTAAGCTTTGCGCGTACAGAGCGACACGACCTAAGTTAAAGAAATCGACTAAGACTTCTTTACCATCTATGTTAATTTGGCCAGGCTTAACTTCAACAAAGTTACCGTATTCACGCTCAATACTGTAGGCATCTAATATCAAACGATATTTTTCAGCTAAAGAGACTTCTGCTGTATTGAGAAGAGTACGCAAGTTTTTAACACGTTCAGCACGAACATCTGAGTTAAAAGGTAAATCTAATTGAACGAACTGCTCCAACGAATCAACCATACTAAACATCAAAGGCACCACGCCTTGACGTAATTTGTCGATACCATTGATATCGGCTTGGATTGACGACATGGTGTTTTGTTGATCGGCAACTAAAGTCGCCACATAATTGTTATAGGCTTTAAGAGATTCACGCTCATCAGCGACAGAGCTGTATTCAAACAGCATGTCTTGCGCCTGATCAAAATGTTTATCAATTTTTTTCTGTGACGCAGCGCCTTCAGCGTGAATTTTGCTATCCGCTTGTTGCACGTCGGTAAGTGGATCTGCGACCACTAGGTTGCTGCTGGCTAACGCCAGAGCGCCAACAAGTGCAGTAGCGATTTTTGTTCTATTGCTTACCTTGGACATAGTTCCCAACCAATTTGAAGTGAATAAAAAGTTAACTTGCAGATAAAGGATGGCTTCGCGACACCTTGAGGGTGAAACTCACATACGTTACTGCTAAGTATGTCTTTCTCTTGTGATTGTTAGTATTTTATTTCGCTCTCTATATTCAGTACAAGGTATAGAGACAGAGGCATCATTTCACAAATTGTTGACCTATGTCAACAATTCGGCTTGAGCAAAAATAACAAAAAAAACATTTATCACACTTAATCATTCAAACTAAGTTGAGTTGTTTCTTGTTAAGCCTTTTTACTCAAGTAATACACTTATTTATACCACTAAAATCTGGTATAAAACAATACCTTAAGCATAGTGCATATTGACTATTGAGCAGGCTTTGTTCAACTTTTAGCAAAGGTAAACTCAGTCGTTTTTTGGCGTTAGCATGAATAAAAGTAAGCCTTATGCATTACATTGGTATTGTTAATGAAAAAATCATTATCAAAAATCAAAAACTCAGCTCAATTCGTACTATTTTTCAACTAGATTAATCCAATAAAAAAATCCGAACGTTTTACACGCTCGGATTTTTAAAGTTAATACGCTAATTAAGTATTTAAATCTAACTTAAAACTTTACGTCAGCTTGTAGATAGAACGTTCTACCAAACGAGTCGGTATAACGTGGGTCATAACCCACTTGATGGCCTGAACCACCGCCGCGTAATGATAACGATGGCGCTCTATCAAACAAGTTGGCAACACCAAAGGTGGCATTAAAGTTTTCAGTAAAGAAGTAACGTGACTGGAAATCAACTGTGGTGTACGAAGGTACATGTAATTGAATATCCACACACTCCCCAGCCGCATCAGTTACAGAACAATCATCTTTTGACTTAAATTGATCTTGATAACCTGACTTGTATTTAGCAATTAAACTCGTTTGAGTATCACCGACGGTTAAGGTAGTTCCTACGTGTGATACCACTCTAAAGGTCACAGAATTATTATCACCAAACGCGCCAAGGCTACTAATGTAGTCATTAGTACCAGGCTTAGTGTACTCACTATCTATCATGTAAGTCCCTACAAAGTAAGATGACAAATCACCCCAGCCTAAATCGTTATTAAGGGTTACATTCCAATCAACACCACTGTATTTTGCCTTACCAATATTCACTGCTGTTTGTAAAATGGCCAGCTCATCTTCGCCGGTGGCTAAATTGCGCTTGGTAGTGAATAAGTTGCGATACTTTTCTGCTTCAGAGAAAATTTGGTCTTCCGTTAGTGAAGTGACCTGATCTTCCATTTGAACATTCCAGTAATCAACACCAATGCTGAAATCTTTGCTTGGTGCAAATACACCACCAAATGAATACTGTGTTGATTTTTCAGGTTTTAGCTCAGGGAAACCTTGGGTAAATATTGAGTATTGTGACAGTCCTGGTAAACAGAAAGCCGCTAATGGGTCACCAGCAGGGAATGGGCAAGAGTAAGAATCACCGGTTACACCAAATTCTGCACGTGGACGCGCAATTTCCAGCATGGATGGAGCCTTAAAGCCTGTACCGTAAGAAGCACGTAACAACAAGTCTTCAGTGGCTTGGTAGCGAGCACTGAACTTATAAGTCACATCGCTAACCGAATCATTGACTGTCGTGCCCGCGTGGTTATCATCAACACCACCAATAGCGTCATACCGCAGCGCGCCTGTCACTTCAAGATCTTCAATCACAGGAACCACTAGTTCACTAAATAAGCCATAAGTGTTGCGCTCTAAATCATAAGTGTCATCCGTACTTAAAAATAAAATCTCTTCATTTTTGTTAGCCTCCGCGATATTTTGCTTAAAGGATGTCTTACGGTAATCCGCACCAAAGCCCAAATAGGCTTGGCCCGCATCCATTTCAAATACTGGTAATGAACCTTTGAAATCCCCGCCTAAGGTGTCAATGTTGTTACCGCTCCATGGACCAGAGTAAATGGCTTGTGCAAGTGCGTCTTTACTGGCTTGGTCTAGTTCTGATGGTGGTACAAAGACGTTAATACTACCGCTACTAACAGCTTTAAGGAACGGTTCGGCAAGTAACCAGCCGGTAGGATAGTTTTGATCTTGATCATTCGTTGAGTAAGTCAGTGCGGCTTCGAAATCAAAATCATTGATAGTACCATCAATACCCGTGACTAAATGCACAGCGGTTGTATCGTATTCAGTGGTGCGATTGCCCGCAGGTAAAGCTCGCCATCTCGACTGAGTATCCAATTTCCCTGCATCATAAAGAGCTTTTTCAGCGGCGGTTAAATACGGAACAATATATTGACTGACAAGCGCAGAGTTTGCAGGGATTGGAAAGTAGCCAGTAGGATAAGGGGCAATACGAGTTGTGGTTGAATGTTTGGCAAACACACCCTCAGCAAATAGCTTAATCTCTTCTGATAAAGCAACGTCGGCGTTAACGAATATGCTATCCCTTGAACTTTCAGGAACAATTTCAATGGTAGAAGTAAAGTCAAAGAAACATTGAGTGCCAACCAAAGCGTTGTTTGGCGCACACTCACCATTAGCTTTTTCGTAAGGATTGAATACTCTCCAGTTGGTTGTGCCTTTTTCCCGCACGCGTGCGTTACCAGGAATCGCATTACCGGAACCGTTGAAGAAGGTATAATCCTTACCCGCATTTTTGAAGTTAATAATACCAGAGCTGGCAAAGTCACGATCTTTTGAGGATAACTGGCTTTGATCATCGTGAGTATATGACAACATCACATTATAACCATCGGCATCAAAGTCACCAAAACCACCAGTGATACTACCATTCCAGCTATTTCCGCCCGACTCTTGAGGTTTATCGTAACGCCCTTGGAGTTGAACACCTTGAACATTATCTTTTAGAATAAAGTTAACCACACCAGCGATAGCATCAGAACCATACAATGCCGATGCACCGTCGGTGAGTACTTCAACGCGTTCAATGGCGGCTAAAGGAATGCTCTGAAGGTCAATAGTCGAACCTGAGGTTGATGGTGCTAAGCGGCGACCGTTAATCAACACTAAGGTATAGGATGCACCTAAGTCATGAATAGATGCGGTTTGCAAACCACCACCGCCACCACCGACCGAGTCAGCAGCAACAGTAAAACCTTGCATTGAAGGTAATTGCTGAATTAATTCAGCGGTATCGACAGCGCCTGATCGCAAAATATCTTCATTAGTAATAACGGTAACAGGCAACGCACCTTCCATATCGATACGTTTAATACTTGAACCTGTCACTTCAATTCGTTCAATTTTTTCTTCTGCGGCAATAGCCGAACCGACACCAAATGCAGCGACTCCAGCACTACCCAGTAAAGCTACTTTGATGGAACGAGCTAAGAATTTATTAATAAACATTAGTCTTTCTCCCAGTCATCTCTTGTTATTTGCCAACCCAGCGTGAGTTGGTGACACATTTACACCATAAAATGTGTACTAGCCGCACCCATGGAAACACAAAACAAACCTTTTGACAACAATTGCGCAACAAACACCACCAATCAGCGCGACTCTTTTATTTCATTTTTTACATTCAAAGTCAGTCTCTTAGGGGTAACAACTAACTTTGAATCAAGCAACAACCAGTAAGGACGCATAAGCACTTGATTTTCAAGGGCTCAATTAAAAACAATAAGTGATGGCTGTATTGCATGAGTTCAGCAAATAACAACAAACTATAGACATGAATAGATGGGGACCTTCCATATATGTAACAAATGTAGGGTCTGGCGTTGGTTTGTTTTGATATGACATGATCAAAAAAGGCCTCCGAAGAGGCCTACTGCACTAAATGATTATTTCAATTAGAAACTAACGTCATACTGCAGGTAAGCAAAACGACCTATGTTGTCGTATGAACCTTGCTCATAGAATGGCCAGCTGTATGGGTCACTGAATGATGGTTGACGGTCGAGTAAGTTACGAATACCCATGGTGACTTTATTGTGGTTATCAATATTGTAAACACTGGTTAAGTCAAATTGTACGTAACTAGCTACGTGCTGAGCTCGGCCAATATCGGTCAAATCACCGTTGGCATCGACTTCAGTACCGACATCATACCAACCCACTAACTGGCACGATTTATTACCAGTATTGCGTTTTTGATATTGATCGTATCCTTGTAACCAACGCGCATTTAACGTGGTCGCCATATCACCAGCGGTATAAGTGACATTACCATTTAAACGCCATTTTTCCATGGCATCATCTTCGGCCCAATCACACAGAGGCTGAACTGCTGAAGATTGCGTCTTATACGATAAATATTGCTCTGCACGTAATACCGCGCTCAAGCCACCAAATGAGAAATCACCAGCGTATTGCAGGTCATAAGTTAAACCTGTTGCACTCTTCTCGGTAAGGTTTTGTAAGTTAGTACGTACATAACCAGTACGAGCCGTGTCATCTAAACGACCCTGCGCGTTACGAATCACTAAATCCGTTAATTCACCCACAGCTTCGGCATCCAGAATTTCCTGCATGCTTAAACTGCCGACTATGTTATCCACCGATAATGACCAGTAATCCACTGAGAATGATAAATCATCAGTGAACTGATAAACACTGCCAACGTTATAAGAAGTTGAAGTTTCGGATTCTAAATTGACGTTTCCGCCAGATTTAGAATTAAGCTCTAATCGCTTACAATCAGCACTCGCAGGATTATTACCAGCAGCTTTACACAGCTTGGTATCAATCGCGAAAGTCACACCTGATGATTCGTTCAAATATAAGCTATCTAAACTTGGTGCTTTAAAGCCGGTGCCATAACTGGCACGCAGCAATAAGTCTTCAATCGGGGTATAAGCAATTTTGGCTGAATAAGTCGCCTTACTGTCATCATTCACTTCCCAATCAGCCATGTCGTAACGAGCGGCTAAGTTGACTTCAACATTTTCAATCACAGGCAATGAAACTTCAATGAAGCCTGCATTGTTAGTCGCGCTACCGCCACCGTTTGATCCAGCGCCACCAATCACTTGACCGGCAACTGATGCGGGATCTGAGCGATCTGAGTATTCTTCTTTGCGATAATCAAGACCTGTAGCCAAGCCAACATCACCGCCCCACAAAGTGATAGGCGTAGTACCTGCAAGCACTAATGAGGAGAAAGCCATCTTAAACTCACCGGTGCGGTGAATCGATGCTTGCAAATCTTTACAAGTTTCAGATAACTGCGCTGATGAACAGTCGTTGATAATGAAAGGATTTAGCGCGCCAGAAGCAAATGCCTCTTCCACACCTTCAATTAAGAGTTGACCCGCTGAGCCAATTTGACGGTTAGTCAAACGAGAAAAACCTAAGTCGTAATCTAAGTTCCAGTTATCGTCTAGGTTGTAATTTAAACCCACCACAGATTCAAACGTTTCGTTAGTATTATCCTTTTCACGATTAGGGAAATCGACATAACGGCGACCGACCTTAACAAAAGCATTACCTGCTTTAAGTTCTTCGATAACTTTTTGACCTGTCACTTGATCATCTTTATAGCGATCGTTCAACAAGAAATCATATAAGTACGGGCTGCTAGTGACATCAACGGCACCTGGTGATGGCGCATTCGAGGTGCGCGTGTAAGCACGCGAATAACGGAATTGACCATCAAGTTTTAAGTCAGCATTAAACTCATGATTAATCGCGGTAAATATGGACTGTCTGTCTGATGCTGGTTGAATTTGATATAAAGGGGCGAAGTCATAAGCGCAGCGACCACTACTTAAAATATTCTCAGGAGGACAATCAGACCAAGGCTTAGTGCCTTGTGTTGCTGAAACAGTACCTTTTTTACCACCAATTTGAGTAAAACCAGGAATGCCCCAAGTTGATTGACCATCACCGCCTTCATGGCCTTCGATATTAGCCGTACTACCAAACTGGCGATCTGTGGCTTCGATCGGTTTACGCTCAAAATATTCAGCGGCAAATAACACGTTAGTCTTATCGTTAGACGCGCCAGTCACCAGCGAGAAATTAGATTCATCGGCGTCCATATGTTCAAGCGCTGCGCCATAGCGAGCTGAGACATCTAAACCGTCAAAATCAGTTTTAGTAATAATGTTAATAACGCCAGCTACCGCATCAGAACCGTAAATGGCAGAGGCACCATCAGGTAACACTTCAATACGCGCTACCGCAGCAATAGGTAATTGGTTAACGTCGGTAAATATTCCGCCAGCAGAGTTTTTCGGCAGACGGCGACCATTCAATAATATCAAGGTGTAGTCAGGGGAAAAACCACGCAGGCCAACAGACGAGGCACCAGCGGCTTGGCTTAATGTTGATGATTCGTTAAAACCACCGGATGATGCTGTAGTACGTAAGAATTCAGCCACCGTTGCAAAACCCGTTTTATCGATATCTGCAGCGCTAAAAATGGTTACTGGGGTCGCAGTTTCCATATCGGTGCGTTGAATACGCGAGCCTGTCACTTCAATTCGTTCAACTTTATCTTGTTTAGCTTCAGCCGCAAATGTTGGGGTACTAAATGCTGCGGTGGCGGCGCCGCTAATTAAGGCAACGCGAATAGCCATTGTCAGTGTGTTGTTATCCATTACTCATTACTCCCTGGATTTTTAATTATGTTTTCGTATTAATAAAGTTCATTGCGATAAACAGGTAACTTCAGTAAGCCACCTATTTGACGCAATAAAAACATAACCAACGACAAATAACAACATCCCACCCATAATATTCAACATAGATTTATCACAGCGTTAACATATTGTTTTTTAACGCTAGATCAACAGCCTCCTTAACAATATGGCAACAATTGTAATGTAAGGGTATAAATTTGATAATTGATCATATCGCAGACGAAAATTTCAAATACTAAGAAATGAGAAGTGGCAATACGCTATTTAAATTTAAACAAAAAAAATGGATTGAAATTAATCAATCCATTTCTATTTTTAAAGCAACAACGTGTTAACACAAGCAACAAGTTGTTACTTTGATATATTGTTAATTAAAACTTATATGCCATACCAACAACGAAAGCATCACCTTCACCATCAGCAGCTTTACCAGCTAAAGGACCATTGATGTTGAAGTCACTGAAATCAAAACGACCTTCAGTGTACACAGTCAACTGTGGAGTCCATAAGTAATGTACGCCAGCAATCAGAGTTTCACGCTTGAACTCATCGCCAGCTTTGTAAGCTTCGGCATATTCATCGCCAGCTTTTAAGATGTTGTAAGAGACGATTGGGCGCAACTTGTTGGCAAAAGTGTAACTAGCAAAAGTTTCAAGACCTACAGATTCAGGCAGTAAACGGCCGGCGTTATCTGTGTCGTGGTTTTGGTTCTTGTTAACGTTAGCGGCTAAATACAGACCGTCATTCATGCTACCGTAAGTCATACCTACGCCATAAATGTAATCAGTTTCATCACGCTGAATACCATTTTCGGTAATGGTCAGCTCACCAGTATTACCACCAGCGATTAAGTTCAGCTTATCGGTAACTGCATAAGTGGCAGAGAAACCATAGGTATTCTGGTATTCAACCGTTAATGGAGTGGCTCGAGCAAAAGCCGCATCAGGATTAGAACCACCGTCTAAGATATCTTCAACTTCAACGTCATCTTGCTGCAGTTGGAACTGCAGGCCAAAGCTAAAGTCGCCTAAGGCATTGCGGTATTGAATGGCTTTGTCAGGACGTCCGGTACCGTTGAAAGAACCGTCTGATTTGTTATAGGTATAAGTGCCTGACGCGTTACCATCGAAACCGATAGCATTGTTGGTGCCGCCTGAAACGTCATACCATACGCTCCACTGCTTACCAAAGCTTAATTGACCATATTGGTCATGGCTCAGGCCAACATAACCTAAACGGTTACCGAGGAAGTTGCCCTTAGAATCTGAAAACTGACCGTTAGTATTAACATTAACGGTAGTGTTACCAAATGGGTTAACAGCCCACTCGAAATTACTGAATGCGCTCCAACCATCATTCAGCTGATGCTTGGAGGTGAAAAAGATACGTGACCAGCCAGGAACCATGTCAGTTTCGCCATGGCTGCTTACCACACGAACGTCAGCGATGCCGCCAACGGTTACAGAATTTGTGTCGTCGTTATAAACTTCTACTGCATATACTGCTGGCGCGGCGATAATGGCGGCCAATGCACTTGCTACGAGTGTCTTTTTCATTTGAGTAAACCTAACCTTTGTTATTTTCAATTTGTCATCCCCATTCCGTTGCTTTATAACTTTCCTTGTTGCAGCGAGATTAACAAAACATTAGTAGTCACTCAAAGATGAACTATCCAGAAATATGCGCAAGTTATCACTTTTATGCTTAAAACACCTGAATTTAACAAAGGTAGCACCAAGGATTAACCCCCAAGACCCAGCAATCAAACATTAACACCAGCTAAATTAACTTGAGTTGTTGACTGGTGATATTTTCGAAATCTAATTTCATTATCGAAAGTACTGGATCAGCAATCGCTTTTAATTGTTTATCGATGTAATAGTCATAATCCAGAGCGCTGTATTGATAATCGACAGGCTCTGCGCCCGCTTGCGTCATGACATAAGTAATGCTGGTGCCTAGATGACTAAAACGACTATTGCCACTGCGCTCCCACGCTAAACGAGCAGCTTTTACATGAGGACTGGCGGTAGCGCGATAATGATTGAGATCGCGCCGCAGCCGTTTAGTGAAGACTAACTTGTCATCATAACGGCCGGCATTAACATCTAGAATGACTTGCTTTAGGTAGGATTTAACATCAAGGCCCTGAAATAACAGTAAATATAATTGATACTGAACTTCTTTAGCAAATACGGTCCAGTCACTGCGCACTTGCTCCATGCCTTTAAAAGTCAATTGCCAGTGGCCATCATGTAAGCTCGCGCCGACATAGCGCTTTTTACTACCCACCTCAGAATCACGCAGGGTTGGCATCACAAACACGTGATAATGAGCATCAAACTCCAGCTCCAAATAACTGTTAATACCAAGTTCACTGGCAAGCTTTTGTTGCCACGCTTGATTAATCTCAGTCACTAATTGCTGCGCAGTCGAGTTGACATCATCCACCCCAGCTAAATGCACAAATGTAGAATCGGTATCGCCATAAATCACCTTAAAACCGCGCGCTTCAATCCAATCTCGAGTTAACTGCATGATTTCATGGCCGCGCAAGGTGATTGAGCTAGCAAGTTTGGGATCGTGAAACACGCAAGATTGGCTACCTAAGACGCCATAAAGTGAATTCATAATAATCTTAATCGCTTGCGATAACGCCTGATTACCCTCGAGTTTTGCTTGCTCCCGCGCCTCACTTAAACGCGCCACTATGCTAGGTAATATCGGTTGCTCCCGACTAAACCATGCTCCTAAAAAACCTGGTACAAGTTGATTATCATGGCAATGGTCATTCTCATGAGTCTTTGTGCGATAATCTTGGCGAGTACTAATTTGCGTGCTAAAGTCTGCGCTATCTTCAGTGCTAGTGCGCCGTTCACGCTCACTTTTTTGGTGCAAGCCTTCCACTAATCCTTTGGGGTCAATAACAAATGTGCGAATAATTGAAGGGTAGAGGCTCTTAAAATCCAGCACGACTATGTCTTGATATAACCCCGGCAGCGATTGCATTACATAGCCACCTGGGCTATCGGCTTGTAACACTTCATTACCTATGGGCGCCACATAACCATGCCTATGTAAGTGCGGTAAATATAAGTGCATAAAGGCAGCGACAGATGCACCAACGCGGCCGAGTTCCAGCCCTGTCATACCTGCGCGCTCAAGGGCAAAAGCCAGCAACTCCTTACTTTCAAAAATTCGCCACACTAAGCTGCAATCTTGCAGGTTATATTGCGCCAGTGCCGGTTTATCAAGATTAAATAAATGAGTAATTTGTTCGACTTTATTTTTAGTAGAATCAATCAGCTTACCGCTTGAAAATAGTTGTTGTGCGACAAACTCGAGGGAATAGCGTTCAAACTGATAGAAGGCTGCCTTTAACCATTCAATACCATCAAGCACCACTCGCCCTGGAATGATAAGGGTATCACTGCGATGCACATCTTTAACCTTCCAGCTTAACGCCCGCCCTGCCCGCCCAAGCAATAAAGGTAACTGATAGCCCTGCGCGCGTTGATGCAATAACGCTAAGTCAAAATTGACCACAGACCAGCCGATGATGACATCAGGATCTTGCTCGATAAACCAATCCATTAACTTGAGCAGTAACTGGCGCTCATCATTAACATACTCAAGTTCAAACTCGCAATCGCCTTCAAGTCTCTGCCGAGTGCATTGAGTGTCATTACCAGAATTGGCGATATTATTAGCGCCGTGACTGTTAATCATTAGCACCCGTTTATCACTGCCGCTGTAAAGCCCGATAGAGTAAAGCGCTCCAGAAGGGGCGCATTCAATATCTAATGACACCAAGCTCAATTCGCGCGCTGCCAGGGCTAAGGCGGGTCTTGCCTGAGTCATCTCAAATATAGGCACGCCATTATCATCGCCACGCCACTGACCACGGCACTCAATATCGAGATGAATATGGCGCTCCATTAAAAAGCGTTGCTCCGGCCTAAATTGACTCTCGTAAATGGGTAAACCGAGATCTAAGCCTTGCTTATACAATTGCCCCATAGCCGCCATAGAGGGCAGCTGCAGCAAAGTTAATGCCTGCCTCGCAAAGTTAGTTTGAGTGACGGGGCGACTCACACGAATATCAGTGCGTAATTGGCGAATTCGCGCTTCATCTTGCTGCAGGCAAAAACAGGTAGGCCATTGTTCTGCCATTTTGGCAAGCACAGTGCCATTTTGGGTGGCGATAAAATATTCAGCCCACGCTTGGCCTGAGGAAACTTGCCAGTGACGGCTTAAAATCCGTCCTGAAATAGTCGTGAGTACTGACAATGACACGCAAATATCCAATAAAGGTTTAAGGATGAATAGGCTACACTGAATTAGGCTGAGCTGCACTCTGGCATTGCTTGAGCATTAGTTCAGGCATTCGCTTCACATTGCTTGCACTAGTTTCACCGACCGCCAAATACTGATATTATGTACAGCCATTTTGCTAACGATTGCGGCCATGCTTCCTGATCTCGTTAAAACCCAAATCCGCACCATTTACAAAGCTGTTGCTTCGGCTATGCCTCACTTTTGCCCGCGCCGGGAACAGAACTATATGGTGGCAGAAATTGCCAAGACTTTAGTGGGCGAATACGATCAAAAACGCCCTATTATTGTGGTTGAGGCCGGTACCGGGATTGGTAAGTCATTATCCTATATTTTGGGGACCATACCGTTAGCCCTAAATACCAAGAAGAAAGTGTGCATTGCCACCGCAACTGTTGCTTTGCAAGAGCAGCTGCTGCATAAAGACTTGCCATTTTTTAAAGAAGTGTCCCAGCTAGATTTTCGCTATGGCCTAGTCAAAGGGCGCCAGCGTTATGTGTGCCTTGCGAAATTAGAACTGCTTTGCGGTGATAGCAATATCGACCAAATGGCCCTGTGGCAAACTAAACCTGACAATAGTCAGGTTGAATTGCTGCAATCTTTACTTAAAGATTATCACGCCAAACGCTGGAATGGTGAGCTAGATACCTTGCCGCAAGCTATCCCTGACTATTTATGGCAGCAGATATCTTGTGATAAGCATTCTTGCCAACGCGGCCACCCAAGTCATAGGCAATGCCCTTTCCATCTGGCCCGTGAAGATATGGACCAATGGGATGTACTAATCGTTAACCACAGCTTGCTGTTTGCTGATCTTGAACTCGGGGGCGGCATCATATTGCCAGATCCTGCCGAGCTTTATTATGTGATTGATGAGGCCCATCATTTACCATCGGTTGCTCGTGACTTTTCAAGTGCCCAAGCCACAGTCCGAGGCAGTATTGACTGGTTAGATAAAGCCTTAAAAACCAGTAAGAAACTGCAAGACTTGATTAAATCATCACAAGTCAATGGCCCAGTGCAGCAATTACAAGATGATGCCGGTGAATTAGCTCGCCTGCTTAATTTACTGGCCACCAGCTTAGATGCGAACCCTAAGATGTTTGCTAATCTTGATAATCGCTGGCGCTTTGAGCATGGTAAATTACCGCAGCAATTAACCAGCCATGCCAATGATTTAGCCAAGGCCAGCGCCACGACCTTAAAGAACTTTACTCGTCTGCAAAGCCTGTTAAATGAAGCCATTAAAGATGGTGACGTTGCCAAAGCCCAGGCCGATAGTTTACAAACCGATGTTGGTTTTACTATTCAGCGCCTAGAAAACATCAGCAAGTTATGGAAGATGATGGCCAAAGAAGACAGTCCTAAAGGCGCCCCGATGGCGCGCTGGATTGAAGTCATCAACAACCGCCAAAGTGATTTTTTAGTGTGCGCTTCCCCTATCGAAGTTGGCTATATGCTTGATAGTATGTTGTGGGAAAAAGCTGCCGGCGTGGTGTTATGTTCAGCCACACTGCGCGCCTTAAATAAATTTGACCATTTTGCCCATCAAGTGGGTCTTGGGCTCAATGATGGCAGTCGCTATTTGGCATTAGAATCGCCCTTTGATTATAAAAACAATGCCACCTTGTTTTTACCTAAGATGAAAACCGAGCCGACTGAAGACAGCTATACCGAAGAATTAGCCCAGCAAATAATTCAACTGGTTGAAGATGAAACCGCCACCTTAGTGCTATTTGCCTCTTATTGGCAAATGGAGAAAGTGGCCGACTTAGTTAAGCCTAAGTTAGGTAAGCACTTGTTAATCCAAAGTACTGATTCACGCCAAATGCTGCTGGAGCAACATAAAAAACGTTGTGATGACGGCCAAGTATCTATCTTGTTTGGTACTGGCAGTTTTTCAGAAGGTTTGGATTTACCAGGGGATTATCTAACTAACCTGATTATTACTAAGTTGCCGTTTTCAGTTCCTACCTCACCGGTTGAGCAGGCGCATGCTGAATATATTAAGTTACGCGGCGGTAACCCTTTCATGCAGTTAACAATTCCTGATGCTTCACGTAAATTAATTCAAAGTTGCGGACGTTTATTGCGTAAAGAGCAAGACTATGGTCGTATTACCATATTAGATAGACGATTAGTGACTAAGCGTTACGGTCAATCATTGCTGGACTCGTTACCACCTTATCGTCAGGTAATTGAATAGGCTTATTATTATGGCTTTAGACCCGTTACTACAATTACGCCAACAGCTACAACAACTGGAACAAGAAGTGCTACAGCATGACAGGTTGTTAACGGCGACCGCTTGTCGGCTAATTCAAGATACTGAACGTTTTAATAATGAGTTATTTGTGCAGCATGGCGCCGCCCTTACGCCATGCATTAAGCAAATTAGAACGGCCATTGAACAGCTTGAAAAACAATTGCGGATGAAATTAAGTCCACAATTGATTGCATTAAGTTGTCAGCGCATTCAAGATAAATTTATTGCCGTTAAAAAAGCCCTGACCTCGACCCAAATCAATGTTAAGGCCGCGCAGCAAACCCAAAGAACCCGTAAAACCCTATGGGCTAAGCGCCAACAAACTCAGCATGAACAAACCGGCTTTGAGTGGATTGCATCGGCGGTGATGCAAAATAGCCATGATTTATATCAAGAATTGAATAAGCATTTGAATTGGGCTGATAAATTCACACAAAAAATCGCTGAACTCGATATGCATCTTGCAAACTGTCATAGTAATGACAAAATCAAGTATCAAAATGAAATCCTATCAATGCATAAACGTTTAGGTAAATGCCGACAGGCAATTACCTACATTGAAGATAGGATCCAAGCGCTCGAGCGACCTAACTTTAGAAATAGATAAGGAGTTTCAATGAAATATTTAGTGCCAACGACTGCTTTTGCGAGTTTATTTTTCAGTGCATCTATATTGGCGTCAAGCTTAGAGATCCCGCTTAATTTTGAATATTTGGCCCTTGATGGCCAAGAAATTTCAACCACTTCGTTTAAACATAAAGCTGAGTTAGATTTAACCCCTGGCACACATAAAATCGCGATTCGTTTTCATGATATGGTGCAAGATCAGTACAGCGACAGCCAAACTTTCGTTAAATCATCCCCCTTTATCATTACCTTAGATGTGCAGGATAACACTGAATATCAGTTAGCTCCCGCCTCTGACTTAGCGCTCAAAGACCCAAAGAAATACGCAGAAACACCTAAGGTCAATATCAACAGCAACAATAATTCGCCGGTAAGTTTCCAATATGTATTAACCCATTATGAAGAGCCAAGCTTCTTTAGTCGGTTATTTACTGGTAGTCAAACGGCCAAAATTGATGCCAGCACAGCTGCTGCCACTGCTGTTGGCACTAGCGCTATGGTTCAAGCCAATACTCAGACAACGACCAATCAAGCAAATAGTGCGGATGCGATTGTGATAGCAACTGGCGCAGCGCCAGCGGCATCTGGTGTAGTCACTGCGCCAGCCACCGCCGTTAACGATGGTGCTAACCCAGAGCAAATGCTGCAATACTGGTGGTTACAAGCGGATGATAATACTCGTAAAGAATTTATGGGCTGGGCCATTAAGCAGCTGTAAGCTTAAGCGTAACAAATCTATTTACCTTTAGCTTTGATAAATGAGTTTTGATAAATAGGTTTTGATATATAGTTTTGAACCGCACTATGGATGCTAACCCTCTGGTTAGCATCCAGTTTTACCATCATCTATCCACAGTTAGTCTTAATCACAGTCATGCTGCCTGAATTTAGTGTATGCATTCGCAGACTAGTTCATAACGTTAGCAATGACGTTTAAGCACAAATGCCAAGTGCTAAAAAGCCTTGCTACAAAAATGGCAAATGAAACAGTAAGAAAGACCAAGAAAACCAAACAACAGCTTACTGAATTAACAACTAACTGGATTAATACGAAACGATTACATTAAATGACCATAAAACAAAGGGATAAATTAATTTACGCTGGAGAGTTATTGGTATAACAAGAAGGTTGAATTGATTTTAAGCTAAGGAATAAAACGATTTGGAGGTTCCCTAGAGCCACACCCCGGCACACGAGTCGCCTGCTGCGGTTGCTCCCTTCCGGGCCTGGCCGAGTTCACAGGTTATCATTGCGGGGGGACCCTAGGTCACCATTGATTTATCAGGATTTCTCTCTGACAACGAAGACATTATCCCTTAGCCCCTTAAGATATTCAAGCATTAAAAAGCCACTAACACTATTAGTGGCTTCAAGTGAACACTGATTGAACAAATACCACCTTTGTGATTATAAAACCAGCAGATTACGGTTACTATCCAGCGTCTTAGGACCTATGCCTTTCACATTCAGCAAGTCATCAATCGATGAAAACTTGCCATGTTGTTTGCGATAATCAACAATCGCTTGTGCTTTAGACGGGCCAACCCCATCAAGCATACTTAATTCTTCCACGTTTGCGGTATTGATATTAATCCGCATGGCTTGGCCGACACTCGACTTAGGCTTCTCCATGGCGCCTCGCGCTTCAGCTTTAGCCTCTAACGCTTTAGTGCTCACTTTATCTGTTGCTGTGCTAGTGACTGCTTTGGTGCTTTCATTCACCGCCTTAAGCTGTGGTTCTGCGGCTAACGCTGATGGCACATACAAGCATGACAACATAGACAAACCAAAAATTGACATTATTTTTCGCATTCATGTTCTCCAATGAGTAAATGACCAGAGCTTCCTCGGTCAAGTAAAAGCCTAGACCAGTAAAAGCTAAGTGCAACCTCCTAATGCTCACAAAAAAACCACACCAAGATCACATAAATGATATCTGGTTTAATTACAGTCTGTAGCCACGAAAGGATACTAACTATTGATATATCTAGTATTTGTTGAAAAATAACCTCATTAATTCGTCAACCAACCAAAACACCTAAAAATAAGTAGTGAAAGTGACAAAAAACCAACAAAGCAAGCATTAATAAAGATATTTGTATAAGGGTCTATCTCCCCTACAGTGAGTTAATAACTCGTGGATAAAGGGATAATTATGCAGCAAAAACAGAGTCGACCACCCAACCATCAAGTCGCAGCCAATTTAGCCATAGTGGGTGTTGATATAGTCTTGCTGTTCTTACTTAAGGAATTTTTACCCTATGAACCTGAGGTCAACACAGGGTTAGCCATCTTAGTATTTACCGCCATTTTATGGCTAACCGAAGCTACTCATCTGAGTGTCACTGCCATCTTAGTTCCCATAGTCGCTGTCGCCCTTGGGGTATTTGACGTCAAAACCGCTATGGCTAACTTTTCTAATCCCATCATTTATTTATTCTTCGGTGGTTTTGTCATGGCCGCGGCACTCAATTATCAAGGGATTGATAAGCTGATTGCCAACAAGGTACTTAAAGCGTCAAAAGGCAAACTGAGCTCAGCCTGTTTATTAATGTTTGCGGTGACAGCCTTATTGTCTATGTGGATAAGTAACACGGCGACTGCGGCTATGATGCTGCCGCTTGCCTTAGGTATTTTAAAACAGCTGGATTACAATCAGCATAAAAGTACCTATTTGTTTTTACTGTTAGGCATAGCTTATTCAGCGAATATTGGCGGTATAGGCACCTTAGTTGGCAGTCCGCCAAATGCCATTGCTGCCGCCCAAGTAGGGTTAAGTTTTGCTGATTGGCTCAAGTTTGGATTAATCACTGTCGCGTTAATGCTGCCAAGCATGCTTATTGCCTTATATTTTTTCTTAAAGCCTGATTTAGCCTTTGTTTGTAAAATCAATACTGAAGAGCAAGAACTCAGCTTTAGCGGCAAGGTTACTTTAGGAATTTTCTTACTCACAGTGCTGGCGTGGGTCTTTAGCGTACCACTAGCTTCAGCATTAGGCGGTATTTCACAGTTTGATACCATAGTGGCACTTAGCGCAGTAGCGTTACTGGCAGGATTGGGCTTAGTGAGCTGGAAGAAAATTGAGCAGACCACAGATTGGGGCGTGCTGATTTTATTTGGTGGCGGCCTAACCCTAAGCGCCATCTTAAAAACCACAGGAACCAGTGTATTTCTAGCTCATTGGGTAACTGATGTGTTTGGTAACACCCATATGGCGCTGTTCACTTTAGTGGTTATTGCCTTTGTGATCATGCTGACTGAATTTGCCAGTAATACGGCAAGCGCCGCCTTATTAGTACCTATTTTTGCGGCCATCGCCGAACCACTGGGTGTGTCGCCGATTATGCTGGCAGTGCTCATAGGAATAGCCGCGTCATGCGCGTTTATGTTACCTGTGGCAACACCTCCCAATGCCATTGTTTATGGTTCAGGTCATGTTCGCCAATCTGAAATGGTCAAAGCTGGCATGATAATTAACCTCATCAGCATAGTAGTGCTTTATATCGTGGCTCATACCTTTTGGAACATATAAGCCATAGCCATAAGTGCATAGTAAAGAGGTAATGGCTGGCGCTGCGCCAGCTATCACCCTATGCCGGCCAAGGCTTGTTTTAGGTCGGCAATAATATCCGCCTCATTTTCAAGCCCCACTGAGATGCGCAGTAAATTATCGGATATGCCAGCAAGTTTTCTAGCCTCTGGCGTATAAGGCGAGTGAGTCATAGAGGCAGGATGCTGAATTAAGGATTCGGCGTCGCCTAAACTGACGGCGATGCTAAATAACTGTAAGCGATTAACAAAGGCTTTGGCTTGCTGTAAATCGGCCTTCAATTCAAAGGCTATCACCCCGCCCGCCCCTTGCATTTGCGTGCTCATTAATAAATGCCCGACATGAGTGCTCAGCCCAGGGTAATAGACCTTACTCACTAAGCTGTGTGCCTGCAAAAACTCAGCCACCACTTGCGCGCTTTGGCAATGACGCGCCATCCTAATATCTAAGGTTTTAAGCCCCCGTGAAATAAGCCAAGCATCGTGCGGCGATAACACGCCGCCAAAGTCTTTAATGATGGTGCTTTTAAGATGCGAGATAAATAGCTCACTGCCACACACGACTCCTGCAATCACATCGCCATGACCATTAAGATACTTAGTGGCGCTATGTATGACTATGTCAGCGCCAAGGGCTAAGGGCTGCTGCAACAGCGGCGTCATAAAGGTGTTATCAACAATAGATATCAATTGATGGCGCTGACATATGTCTGATACCGCTGCAATATCATAGACATCTAAATGCGGGTTTACTGGCGTCTCGTAAAACACCAGCTTAGTATTGACTTTGATAGCCGCTGTAATGGCATCAAGTTGGGCAAAATCAACCAAACTCACCTGTATGCCAAATTTTGGTAATTGCTCAGTGATTAACGAGAAACTGCAACCGTAAATGGCGTGGCTGGCGATGAGATGATCGCCAGCTTGTAAATTAGCCAGCAAAGCGCCACTCACTGCCGCCATGCCAGAAGCTGTCGCCGCTGCTGCCTCTGCGCCTTCTAAAGCCGCTATGGTTTGTTCTAGCTCTCGAATGGATGGATTGCCAAGGCGGGTGTAAATATCACCACACTCTTCACCACTAAAACAGCGGCCACCTTGCTCGACACTGTCAAACACAAAGGTGGCACTTTGAACTAAAGGTTTAACCAAAGGACGCGCTTGATGACTAGGCTTGGGGCCATGAATGGCGAGAGTGGCAAGATGCCATTCTTTTGCTGTGTGTTTCATAATATATCCCTATGATCATTAGCTTCACTCTAGCGAGTCCAATGATCAGGGCATAGCAGCAACCTTAAATATCCCCAAAAACCAGCGTAACTAATACGTTACATTTTGGATGTCCTTGCTGTGTAGTGAGTGCGCATATGGCTTAAATAGTAGAGCGCTCATAGATAGCACTCATAGATAACATTCTTTGATGTCACTCATAGATGATATCGACTGACTTGTAGTTCAGCGCTTTACTTTTTCAGCTTCAGTGATTGTTTCAGCATTTAAGCCTGAGTCTTGCTTGTCGGTAAAAATCCGCTTTAGTTCAATGAGTAAGTCTTTATGAACCCTTGATAATTTAGGCTTGTGTTCAGGCGCAAAAGCTAACGGGCGACACAAGGCCATGGCTTGATAACCAAGCCTTGCCGTTAATAGTCCGCCGCCAACCCCTTGGGCTAAACGCGCCGACAACTTACCAGTCATTTCCATCGATAATAACTGACTGCCTAAATCGGTAATAATTTCAGTAGTACCAGCATAAATCACATTAAGCACTATGGTTTTCAGTAGCCTTATCCGGCTCCAATAGCCAAGCTCAATCCCGTAGCAAGCGGCAATATCATTTAATAGCTTTTGATTGCGCCACAAAATAATCGCCATATCCATCACAGCTAATGGACTTGCCGCTAACAAGGTCGCGGCTTCTAAGGCGTAGCGACTCACTATGCTTTGCGCCTGCTTATCAAGCGGATATAAGACTTCTATTTCAAATAATTGCACTTGCTCAGCGTCGTTATGATCAGCGGTCGCTTTAGCATAATACTGACTTAATGCCGTTTGCTGTATGGCCACTAACTTACGTTTTTTACCCTCGGCGTCTTTATCATCTCCAAACCCTTGGGCTAATTGCCGAATAAAAGGCGCCGCTTCACCAGATTGCATGCTAAGGCGCAGTCTATCGCCAGTCTCTTGCCATGCTAGCGTATGGCGTAAACGCCGCAATTTTTTTAACTCAGACCATAGCGCGCGGCCAGCAAATGCTACCAGCGCCACTAAGGTTGAGCCATACAAAGCAAAAAGCCACACAGATTGCGCCAAGGCCGCGCGCAGGCTCAAATATGTTTCAACGCCCACCACAGCGCACAATAATAAAACCACCAGCACCAATAAACGCGAGCGTTTGCCCTTAGTTTGGGCTGGCGCAAAGGCGGCATCTAAATTCTCTTGCTCAAGAGTTGATGTTTGCTCATCTATAGCCACAAAAGTATCGGCAGCAAACTGAGTGCGGCTTTGCAAATTATGTTTATCTTTTGAAGCTTCAGTGGCAGTATCATTCACCGCCGCAAACTCCTGGCGCCCTTTGAGGGAGTTATCAGCACCTGTATTCATAACAGCTTGTCTCCCAAAATAAATTCAAACAAGTGATCCATGCGAATATGCTCAAAGCGCTTATTTAGCGCCAATGGCGGCGCAAACGATGGAAAATCAAAGCCTTGAGACGACCAAAAACCAGCCTGAGGTAAACTTGTCGGCACTTCACCTGGGAAAATAGTGAGCGGTAAACCCGTATCAAGGGCATTGCCTTGCACGACTTCACATGGGCCTGTGGCAGTATCAACCATGCCATGTTTACTGGCTTTAATGGCGCTGATGGCCATAGTTTCAACGATACAACCATCAAATTTTGCCTGCTGCTGACCACTCTTTAATAGGTAGGTGAGTAAATGCAATAGATTAGCTTGTTGATCGCGACTGATATGATCCACTTTACTGGCAGCAAACAGCAATTTATCGATTTTGGGCGCAAATAATCGCTTCAATAAGCTATTTTGACCAAATTGAAAACTCTCGAGAATTTGCTCGAGCGCGGACGTCATATCTTCAAACTGATATTTACCGCGATTTAAGCCGCCTAAACAGTCCACCAGCACCACTTGCCTGTCAAAATGACAAAAGTAATCTCTATAAAAAGGCTTTACTACCTTAGCGATATATTGCTGGTATCTATGCTGCAACACATGGAAAAATGAATGTTTATCGCTATTGTTAAGCGCGGCCCACTCATCATCTGTCACAGTCAATAACGGGAAAAAGCTTAATATTGGCGCGCCAGCAAGCTCACCTGGCAATAACATCCGCCCAGGCTGCACTTGATAAAAACCTTGTTCATTCACTAAATCGACTAATAACGCCTGATAATGCTCACTGAGTTTAGCGAGCACTTGCTCATCGGCAGGTGCCGCTAAATCAAGTGCTGATAGTGCCTGAGTAAAGTCCGCAAATAGTGGACTATGACTCAATTTTTGCGCTTGGGCTTGCATCTCTTTAGACCACTGCACAAAGTCGAGTTTGAGCATAGGTAAATCAAGTAGCCATTCCCCAGGATAATCAATGATATCTAGATATAAAGTGGCAGAGTCCACCAGCTTAGCTCGCAGCCCTTTCGTTGGCTGATACCGCAAGGCTAATCTTAGCTCGCTAATACTGCGGGTTGATGATGGCCACTGAGGTGGCTCCCCTGTTAATTGCGCTATCGCTCCTTGATAATCAAAGCTCGCAATATTTAAATCGGGTTGCATCACGCGCTTAACCCCAATCAGCCTATGTTCGCGCGCGGCGGCAAATAACGGGAGCTTGTCTGTCCCTAAGGTCAATTGATTGACTAAGGCGGTCACAAAGGCGGTTTTACCTGCGCCCGATAAACCGGTAACTGCTAAACGAATCTGCCTATCACCGGCGCGTAGTGCCACTTGCTGCGCTTGCTGCTGCAGTCGTGACCATGAGTGACGCACATTTATCATAAAAGACCCCAAAAACAAAAGGTGGCATTAGCCACCTAGTATAACGAAAGCACATCTAAAGATTATTGATTTGTCTCTTTAAATCATATTGATCCGACGTTACATGGCGCTCGATATTCTGCAATCTAATATCAATGGCGCGAAAACGGCCGTTCAAATCTGCCAGCGCTTGTTTAGCGGGCTCACCTGCTTGCCACGCCTTTTTTTTAAGTCCAGACTCTTTATGATAAGCGTCCATATTTTGCGTTTTTGGCGTCTCATCAAGGATGACCCACAGCGCTATATACAAAATAAACACTACGCCAGAGCCGCCCAGTAGGAAAATCGACACGACTACAACTCGCACTAACCAAGTTTCAAAGTTGAAGTAATCCGCAAGGCCTGCGCATACTCCAGCGATTTTCCCCTGCGCACGATTGCGGTATAAGGTGCCTCTACTCATGACGACTCCTCCACTCTGGGCTATCGGTATCAAGGATTGCCTCTAAGCTTGCTATGCGCTGGCTCATTTTATCGGCCTTAACAATCAACTCATTAAGCTGAGTAAACTCTTCCTCCGTAAAGCCCTGATTAACTTGTTTCTTACTGCGGTAATGCAGCACCAACCAGATAGGTGCAACCACCACTAAAAAGATAATAATCGGGGCGATGAGCAGATCTAAATCCATAAGTTACTCCTTATGATTTTTTAGGTTCAGTGGCGGCATTAGCCTGCATTTTAGCTTTCATGGCCGCTAATTCAGCCGACACTTCATCTTCTGCTTGCAGCGCGGCAAATTCATCCGCTAATGAGCCTTTATTGGCGCCCTTAGATAATTCATAGGCTTCCGCTTGCGCTTCAATCCCTTCTACCCGGCGCTCGTACAGCTCAAATTTGAGCATGGCATCATCAATTTTGCTGGAATCTAAGCGGCGTTTCACTTCTAAGCGCGACGTCGCCGTTTGATTACGCATGATAATGGTTTTCTGACGCGCCTTCGCATCGGCTAACTTTTCTTGTAATTGCGTGATTTCATCTTTTAAGCGACTAATTTGCTCATCGATGATCAGCATTTCATCGCTCAAGGCTTTTAAGGTATCGTTGGCTTTTTGCTTTTCGACTAACGCGGCTTTGGCTAAATCTTCACGATCTTTAGATAACGCCAGTTCCGCTTTAGCATGCCAATCTGCCACTTGTTCTTCAATGCGAGCCACGCGGCGGTGCACTTCTTTTTTCTCAGCTAAAACACGAGCTGAGGTTGAGCGCACTTCAACTAAAGTATCTTCCATTTCTTGAATGATAAGACGTACCATTTTTTCAGGATCTTCGGCTTTATCTAATAAAGCACTGATGTTTGAATTAATGATATCTGCAAAGCGTGAAAAAATTCCCATAATATTATCCTCAAAGTTAGCGGTTACAATGTCCTTTAATCACATTTCGTGCCAACTTTTAAATTTCTTTCAATTACAATGTGATAGATATATTTTTAAGTTTATCTTTATTTTCACCAACTAGACACATATTATAATTTTCACCATTTGTTAGTGACATAGACCAAAAATTATCGTGGCTAAACAAAACCAACAAGACAATCTCATCGGCCAATCGAATGCCCTACTCGAAGTCCTTGAGCATGTATCGCAAATAGCGCCCTTATCTAAACCTGTACTTATCATAGGTGAACGAGGCACAGGTAAAGAACTGATTGCTGAACGCATTCATTTCTTATCGACCCGTTGGGATCAGAGCTTTATTAAGCTTAATTGCTCCTCCTTAAGTGATAGCCTATTAGAAAGCGAATTGTTTGGCCATGAAACCGGTGCATTCACTGGCGCCAAAGCACGCCATGAAGGTCGCTTTGAGCGCGCCGATGGTGGCACCTTATTTTTAGATGAACTGGCCAATACCTCAGGACTTATTCAAGAAAAGCTGTTGAGAGTCATTGAATATGGCGAGTATGAGCGTGTGGGCGGCAATCGCTCCTTAAAAACCGATGTGCGTTTAATATGCGCTGCTAATGAAGATTTACCTAGCCTTGCAGATGCGGGGGAGTTTCGCGCCGATTTACTCGATAGATTAGCCTTTGATGTCATCACCTTACCGCCGCTGCGCTGTCGCCCTGAAGATATTATGTCACTGGCAGAATATTTTGCTATTGGTATGGCGCGCCAACTTAGGCTTGAATACTTCGCGGGATTTAGTGCGAGCAGTAAACAAATCTTGCTTGATCATCAATGGCCTGGAAATATTCGTGAACTTAAAAACGTGGTGGAACGCGCCGTGTATCGTAATCAACAGCGCGATAAACCTATTCAAGACATTACCCTTGACCCCTTTGACTCTCCTTTTCGGCCTAAGCAAAGCATACGCACTCAAGATAGAAGACCAAGTAAGGCTCCAGTCACAAACGACACTAGCTCAATATCAGCAGCTAATGGTGCTAACGCTGCGACTCACGCTGCCACAACAAATGCCGCTCAGCTAAGCTTTCCACTGGATTTTAAAACTCATTGTGAACAACAAGAAAAATCTTTGTTAGAGCAAGCATTGACCATAGGGCAGTTTAATCAGAAGAAAACCGCAGAATTATTGTCATTAAGCTATCATCAGCTACGCGGAATTCTCAAAAAATACAATTTATTGGATAAAGATTGAGCTGGGTTTGCTCCAAACTCAAAGGCACTGTTAAAATACGATTCTTGTTATCTATAATAATCGATCTTGATATGAAGCTGTCCTTAAGTGGCACTATCTACCTTGGGTTGACCTTAGTCGCGGCGGTAATGCTTGGTGGCTGTAGTCCTCAAACACTACCGGCCGGATTAGTCTATTGCTCAGAGGGCAATCCAGAGACCTTTAATCCGCAATTAGTGACATCCGGCACCACTATCGATGCCACCTCTCAGCAGCTTTTTAATCGTTTGGTGGAATATAACCATCAACAAGAGACCATAGTTCCTTCCATCGCCAAACGATGGCATGTCAGTCAAGACGGCCTGAATTATCACTTTACCTTACGCGATGATGTGCAATTTCATCAAAGTGACATCTTTACCCCAAGTCGCACTTTAACGGCTGATGATGTTATCTTTTCATTTGAGCGCATTATCAACCCAAACCATCCTTATCACTTTGTTTCAAAAACTGGCTATCCATTTTTTGAAAGCATCAGTTTTGCTAAGCAAATAAAAAGCATAGACAAAATCAACGACTTAGAACTGGTGTTTCACTTAACTGAGCCGAATGGCACATTTTTATCGAATCTCGCCACAGATTTTGCCGTCATACATTCCAGTGAATATGCGCAGCAGTTATTGTTTACTAACATGCCCGAGCGTTTGGATACTGAAGTCATAGGTACAGGCCCGTATCAATTTCAGCAATATGTAAAAAATGAAATGATCCGTTATCGTCGCCATCCTAATTATTGGGGTGAGGTTGGGCAATTGCCTATGTTAGTGTTTGATATCACCCCCATAAGCGCTACCCGTCTGGTTAAATTAATCACAGGCGATTGCAGTGTTTCGGCCTTACCTAAGCCTGTAGAGTTTGACATTGTTGAGCTCCATCCAAAGCTTAGACTTGAGAGCCACCCGGGCTTAAATGTTTCATTTTGGGCCTTTAACACCCAAAAGAGTCCGTTTGATCGCTTAGAAGTGCGCCAAGCCTTAGAAATGGCGGTCAATAAACAAAACATACTCAATGCGGTTTACCGCGATAAAGGCATAATAGCCCATGGATTACTACCGCCAGCATCTTGGGCATTTGATGATATTCACGTCGATTCAGTGTATGACCCTGAGCGTGCTATTGCCTTACTTAAGCAAGCTGGCATTAGCGATTTAAGCTTAGATATTTGGTCGGCTCCTGTCGGGCGCAGCTACAACCCTAACCCCAACAAAACCGCCGAACTCATTCAAGCCGACTTAGCCAACATAGGCGTTAAAGCCAACATCGTGAGTTATGGCTGGAGTGTGTTTATCAATAAGCTCAATCAAGCCGATTACGATACGGTATTAATTGGCTGGAACGCAGATAATAGCGACCCCGATAACTTCTTTACGCCGTTACTAAGTTGTAACGCCATCATGAGTAGCACTAATCGTTCACGTTTTTGTCATGTCCCGTTAGAATCTTTGCTAAATCAAGCGCGCGCCACGCCATCGCAGTTAGCCCGTAAGGCTTTGTATGCCGATGCCGAAAAATTAGTGCGTCAACAAGTCCCCTTAGTGAGCCTAGCGCACGCGCAGCGCATGGTTTTAGTCAATGATACTGTGAGCCATATGCCCTTGCCCGCTTTTGGCGGCATTGCCTTTGATAAGGTGAAACAAGTGCAGGAGCTACAACCATGAGTTATTACTTACTAAGACGCCTTAATTTATTTCTAGCCACTAGTATAGTGTTGTTATTAGTGCTGTTTGTGGCCACTCACTTATTCCCTGTCAATAGCAGTTATGCTCTTAGCGGAATAGAGCAACCAACTGAATTACAAGCCGAGCAAATTAATCGCGATTATCATTTAGACGATGGTCAGTTCAGCCAGTTTATTGCCTATTTGCAGCAGAGGTTAAGTGGCAATCTTGGCATCTCAGTCACCTCCCAGCAAAGTGTTGCCAGTGAACTTGCCGATGTACTGCCAGCCTCGTTTGAACTCATCATAGTCACCGCCATGCTCGCCTTAGGTTTTGGTATTCCCATTGGCGTGATTGCGTCCTTAAGTAAAGATAAGCTCACTCAGAACAGTATTATTGCCATTACGCTCACAGGCTATTCCATTCCGGTATTTTGGTTAGGTTTGTCTTTATCACTGTGGTTTGGGGTTAAATTAGGCTGGCTTCCGATTTCAGGGCAAATTAACCTACTTTATGACATCCAGCCAGTCACTGGTTTTTTACTGATTGATTGCCTGTTATCGGATAATGAATATAGCTACAGCGCCTTTATTGATGCCTTGCAGCATATGATTTTACCGGCCTTCACCTTAGCGGTATTTCCATTCACTGTGGTTGTGCGCTTAACCCGCAGCGCCATGATGAATGTGATGCAGCAAACCTATATTCGCGCCGCAGAAGCGCGCGGCCTGCATACTCGCCAAATAGTAATGAAACATGCGCTACCTAACGCCTTAATCCCAGTACTCAAAAACCTAGGCATTATGCTGGGTCCCTTTGCCAGTTATGCCATAGTGGTGGAAGTGATCTTTGCTTGGCCTGGCGTTGGCGCTTGGTTAGTGCAAGGCATTTATCAGCGCGATTACACTGTCATTCAAGGCGGTATTATGGCGGTCGCCTTATTGATCATCTTCTTTAGTATTTTTATCGATATTATTCATACCGCAGCGAACCCAAAAAGTAGGAAAGAGATTTATGCCTCCCATTAGTATTTATCAAGAAGAGCGCATTCCCTCCCCTCGTAAACGGGTGTGGCGGTCGTTTTGCTCTAACCCCTTTTCTGTGGTGGGTTTATGGGCCGTGGGCTTATTGTTAGTCATTGCTATCTTTGGCCCATTAATGGCGCCTTATGCGCCGCAACTTCAAAATACTCAGTCAATTTTACTGCCGCCTTCATGGGATCCGGCCGGTACGGTTGAGCACTTTTTAGGGACAGATACTCTGGGGCGCGATATTTTCAGCCGTATCCTTTATGGCGCGCAGCTCACCTTAGGCTTATCTTTACTGGTCGTATTCACCGCCTTAGTGGTGGGTTTTATCATAGGCTCATTGTCAGGTATGATGAGCGGGCTTAAATCTTCCATTCTGTCGCACTTACTGGACGCCCTCTTATCCATTCCGTCACTGTTAATGGCGATATTGTTGGTCGCAGTAGCTGGCCCTGGCATTCAAAATGTATTTTGGGCTGTGGGTTTATCGTTAACGCCGCAATTTGTGCGCGCTATTCATCAAGCCGTGCACGAAGAGTCACAAAAAGAGTATGTGACCGCCGCAAGGCTTGATGGCGCTAATACCTTGCAAGTTTACTGGTATGTGATTTTACCTAATATATGGGACGCCTTAATAGTGCAGACCACCCTAGCCATTTCTGCCGCTATTTTAGATATAGCCGCCTTAGGTTTTTTAGGTCTTGGCGCGCAATCACCGAGCCCAGAATGGGGCGCTATGGTGGCGCAAGGAATTGACTCTTTATTAGTCGCACCTTGGAATGTCACCATTCCTGGACTTGCGCTGCTTTTTACTGTGTTATCGATAAACCTAGTTGGCGATGGGTTACGTACCGCCATGTCACGAGGGAATCAATAATATGCCATTACTTGATATTAGAAACTTAACCATCGAGTTAGATACGCCCTACGGCCGAGTTAAAGCCCTAGAAAAAGTCAGCTTAACCTTAAATGCCGGTGAAGTGCATGGCTTGCTTGGGGAATCGGGCTCTGGTCGCACCCTACTGGCGCGCGCCATTATGGGCATTCCAGAAGCCAATTGGACGGTCACCGTCGATCGCATGATGTGGGATGGCATGAACTTGTTAGAAATGCCACAACAACAAAGGCGGCAAATCATGGGTTCAGAAATTTCTATGATATTTCAAGACCCATCGGCAAGCTTAGATCCCTCCATCACCATCGGCGCGCAATTACTTGAAGCTATGCCGAGCAACCCGCAATTACCTTTTTGGCAACGGGGTAAAGCCCGCAAGCTTAATATGCAAAAGTGGTTACATAAAGTCGGCGTTAAAGATCCCGACCGCATTATCCGCCGTTATGCGTGGGAGTTATCAGAAGGCGAATGCCAAAAAGTGATGATTGCCATGGCACTAGCAAAGCAGCCCAAACTGCTGATTGCCGATGAACCCACCAACCTGATGGAAGTCAGTACTCAGGCACAAATTTTTAGATTGCTATCTAAGCTCAATCAACTGCAAGATGTTTCCATCTTATTGATTAGCCATGAAATTGAAACATTAGCGCAATGGTGCGGGCGCGTAACTGTATTTTACTCTGGGCAAGTGATGGAATCTGGTCCAACCGAAGAGCTGCTTGCAAGTCCGTTTCATCCTTATACCAAAGCTATGCTCGAATGTTTACCTGATTATGGTAATCCCATGCGTCATAAGATGATCATGCCAACGCTTGCAGGCTCGGCGCCGCCGCTGCAGCATTTACCCATTGGCTGTCGTTTAGGGCCGCGTTGCCCACAAGCGCAAAGACAATGCGTGAATCAACCGAATTTACGCCATATTCGCGATAGGTATTATGCCTGTCATTTCCCATACCAAACCGAGTCAGACAATGACGACAGCGCTGCTTAAAGTAAACCATCTCAATAAACGCTATTTCAGCGGTTATCGACGCCTGCGCAAGCAATACTCACAAGCATTATCCGACGTGAGTTTTGAGCTTAATGCCGGCGAAACTTTAGCGATAGTAGGTGAAGCTGGGTCAGGTAAAAGTACCTTGGCCCGTATCTTAGTGGGCGCTGAGCCGCGCACTAATGGGGAAATCTTGTTTGAAGGCGTGTCATTAGATAGCCATGATAACTCTAAACGCTGCCGCCTCATTCGCATGATATTTCAAGATCCTAACACCTCGCTTAACCCAAGGCTCACCATTGGTGAACTCTTGGCTGAACCGTTACGCTTTAATACTCAGTTAGATAAAGCCACTATTAACAAGCAAGTATTTGATACTTTACGCAAAGTTGGCCTGCTACCTGAACATGCTGAATTTTACCCGCACATGATTTCTGAAGGTCAAAAACAGCGCGTCGCGGTGGCACGAGCATTAATGCTCGATCCTAAAATCATTATTGCCGATGAAGCCTTAACCGCACTCGACTTTAGCGTCCGCTCGCAAATTCTGAATTTATTGCTAAAACTGCAGCAAGAGCTGGGATTATCGTACATTTTTGTATCGCATCATCTTGGCATCATTCGTCAATTTAGTGACAAAATCATGGTGATGCAAAAAGGTGTAGTGGTTGAAAAAGCCCGTACTGAAGAATTATTTAACCATCCTCAGCATGAATATACCCAAAGGCTTATTGCCGAGCAGGACTTATTGTTCAATCGTAAATAGTTTAAGCCGTAAATAGTTGTTAGTGCGGTAAGGCGAGTGAGTATGGTCGCAATGGCTCATGGCTAAAACCATGGCTATTACTAACACTATACTGCTCCAACCACTGTGAATTTTAGGGATGATGGCAAAATAGCAGTGCCATTTATTCACTGAAATCATTATCCTATTGTGCAAAGTTGACTCTAGAAGCGATCTCATGATTATTAAACCGAAAATTCGTGGATTTATCTGTACGACCACTCATCCATTAGGCTGTGAAGCCAATGTGTTAGAGCAAATCAACCTGACTAAAGCCCAAGGCCCAATTAAGCACGGTCCTAAGCGCGTATTAGTCGTGGGAGCCTCCAGTGGTTATGGCATGTCATCTCGTATTGCCGCGGGCTTTGGCTGCGGCGCTGCAACCATAGGCGTATTCTTTGAGAAGCCATCGACAGAAGCCAAACCTGGTACTGCCGGTTGGTATAACTCTGCCGCCTATGACAAGTTTGCCAAAGAAGCGGGCCTTTATGCCAAATCTATCAATGGCGATGCCTTCAGCCATGAAGCTAAAGCCAAAGTTATCGAACTTATCAAAGCTGATCTTGGCCAAATTGATATGGTGGTGTACTCACTGGCATCGCCCGTTCGTAAAATGCCTGACAGCGGCGAGCTTATTCGCTCATCATTAAAGCCTATTGGTGACATTTATACTGCCACTGCGGTTGATACCAATAAAGACTGCATCATTGAAGCGTCAGTTGAACCTGCTACCGAGCAAGAGATTGCTGATACTGTCACTGTGATGGGCGGCCAAGACTGGGAATTGTGGATTGATGCCCTGAATGATGCCGGCGTATTAGCGCCAGGCTGCAAAACAGTGGCTTATTCTTACATAGGCACTGAAATCACTTGGCCTATCTACTGGCATGGCGCCCTTGGCAAAGCCAAGATGGATTTAGATCGCGCCGCTCATGAGTTAAACAGCTTATTAGCTCCAACTGGCGGTAGCGCTAATGTGGCAGTATTAAAAAGCGTTGTGACTCAAGCAAGCTCAGCCATTCCTGTCATGCCACTTTACATTGCTATGGTCTTTAAAAAGATGCGTGAGCAAGGCCTGCATGAAGGTTGCATGGAGCAGATTTTGCGTTTGTTCCGCGAGCGCTTATATCAAGACGATGGTGCACAACCACAAACTGATGCAGACAACCGCCTGCGTTTAGATGATTGGGAATTAAGAGAAGATATTCAGCAGCATTGCCAGCAATTGTGGCCACAAGTGACCACAGAGAATTTAGCGCAATTAACTGACTACCTTGAATACAAAGCAGAATTTATCAAGTTGTTCGGTTTTGGTATCGACAGCATAGATTATGAGGCTGATGTGAGTACTGCGGTTGAGTTTGATGTCATCAATCTCTAATAGATCACATTCTTACGTAAAATGGCTATCTTAATGATAGCCTTTTTTATTATTATCTAGTCCGCTCCAACCAATTGAAATATTTAGGAATATATTATGAAAATTAGCGCACGCAACAACCTGAAAGGCACTGTAGTTTCTATCGCTGAAGGTTCAGTAAACAATGAAGTAGCCATCGAAGTAGCACCAAACGTTGTTATCACTTCTATCGTGACTAAGAACGCTTGCGAAGCTTTAGGCTTAAAAGTCGGTGGCGAAGCTTACGCTATCGTTAAAGCAAGCAGCGTAATGGTTGCTGTTGATTAATCTATGGATTAATTGCTAATAAAAAAGGTCAGCAGCTGCTGACCTTTTTGTTATCTCATTTTAAGAATGACGATTTAAAGCACTATTCCGTAGGGAAAGTAATTTCAGCTGTTTTCTTTAAGCTATCAATCATAGCCATATAGTCAGTTTGACTCAGTGACGTGCTTAAGCCTTGGCTTAGGGTCGCTAATACTTCAGCCGTAATGCCTTCAGCGGCATTAACGCCGTCTAACACGACTACGCCATAACCTTGGCTTAAAGCCACAGTATCAACTACTGGCGTGCCTTGTGGGCTTGGCATTTGGAAAGCCTTAGTCACTATGGCAGGATTAATATCTTGGGTATAACGCCCAATCTTATCCTGAGCCACTAAGTTAGCATCTGGTTTATCCGCCTTGATGCTAGCCATTACGTTTTGCGCCGCCACTTTAGCTTGCTCTAACGCTTGCTCTTGCTGTAAACGCGCCACGATATCGGCTTTTACATCAGCAAACGGAACAGAACCTGCACGTTGGTGCTTGTTCAAACGCAGTACCATCACATGATTAGGGGCAATCTGTAGCACATCTGAGTTCAAGCCTGATAATAATACTTGCTCAGAGAAGGCCGCTTTCACTATCTCAGGAGTATTAAAGCCTGCTGGAGCATTTTGACGGCTAAATAATTCAGTGGTTTGCACTTTACCATTGATGGCTTGCGCCGCATCAATCAAACTATCTGGCACTTCATAAGACACGTCAGCCAGCTTTTGTTGCAACTGGTAAAACTCGTTAGTGGCTTTATCTTGCTGCAGCTTAGCTATGATTTCAGCTTTCACTGTATCAAAGGCTTCGGCTTGACCAGGTTGAACATCCACTAACTTAATGATTTGATAACCATAGTCAGATTTAACCACCGCAGATACACCGCCCTTGGCAGTAATAGCAAACAAGGCTTCATCGAACTCAGGCGACATCACGCCTTGTTCAAACCAATCCAGTTCACCGCCATTAACCGCCGTGAACTTGTCACTAGACTCTTGCTTGGCTAACTGCGCAAAATCAGCGCCTGCTAACAACTGCTGATGAATGTCATTGGCTTTCTGCTCAGCGCCTTCTTGACCGGCATCAATCAGGATATGTGCAGCCAGACGCTTTTCAGCAGTCTGATAATCCGTCTTGTGCTCATCATAATAGGCTTGCGCTTGCTCATCAGTCACAGCAACCGTCTTCGCCATTTGCGACAAATCTAAGTCAACATAATCTAAGCTTACAAGCTCTGGGCTAGTAAATTGCGCTTGATTAGTATCATAAAAACTTTTTGCTTGCTCATCGCTAATCACCACATTGGCCGCTAAAGGCGCCGCATCGATAATTTGGTAGCGAATATTACGCGTCTGGCCTTGAAGTTTAGCTAATTGCTCAGCTTCACCCGCTAACACGAACTCACTGCCAACCACTGAGCTCACCAACTGACGGCGAGTCATGTCTTGGCGCATCATGTCGCTGAATTGAATTGGCTGATAGCCTAACTGACGCAATACCGCTTGATAACGTTCGTTATCAAACTGACCATTGGTTTGGAACGCAGTTTCAGTGAAAATGGCTTGCTTAATCTGCTCGTCAGAAACTCGTAAACCGATTTTATCGGCCGCTTGATCCAGTAAGATATCACCAATTAAGCGATCTAATACTGACTGCTTTAAACGGTTCATGTAGTTATCATCGGCAGATAAGGCCGCGAACATGTCACCCAACTGTTGTTCCATACGTGACTTCTCACCTTGGAACGCATGTTCTAATTGTGCTTGGGTAATTTCTTGGCCATTCACTGTCGCAGCGGGTACTTCAGTCGAAGTGCCTAAATAGCTGCTGACTCCTGCAAATGCGAAAGACAGTATCACAAGTACCAAAATACTCTTGGCAATGACCCCTTGTGAACCTTCGCGAATTTTTTCTAACATTGTTGAACTCGCTTATTGGCGAAAAAAAAATAAAAAAGCGCAGCCATTGCTGGTGCGCCTTTAATGTCTTTGCAACTATAACTGTTGTCATATTGCCGGCGCCGACTCAATTGAATCACCACCTTTTAATTCGTAAAAAGCACTGCTAGGCAGTGCTTCATTTTACGAGCCCTTAAAGGCCGTGCGCAATCTTAGTTAACTGCGTCTTTCAGCGCTTTACCGGCTTTGAAAGCTGGAATGTTAGCTGCTGCAATCTTAATTTCTTGACCAGTTTGTGGATTACGGCCAGTACGCTCAGCGCGCTGACGTACTTCAAAAGTACCAAAACCAACTAGAGAAATTTTATCGCCTTCTTTCAGACCTTCAGAAACTGCTTCAATGAAAGAATCCAGTGCACGGCCAGCAGCCGCCTTAGAAATATCAGCACCAGTAGCAATTTTCTCGATCAGTTCAGATTTGTTCATGTCATCCCCTTGAATGTAATTTTTCGCTCCGCATCCAAATCCATGTTAAGAGCGGACTGCGGAGGCTTTTATAACAAGCTTATTCACAAAGAGCAAGCCTAATCAAAAAACCAAAATATAATATTGGAAGTTGCTAGAAGCCAGTCACCCCAAGGGCTAGGGGCAACCGACCCTTCACAAACTTAGGCTACCACATGAATAGCGTTTGTTAATCCATTTTTTTCAATTTTTTAGTGTGTTAGCGCAATTTCTTGCGTTTTTGCTATTTTTTAACCACTTCAAAACCTTCGACCGGTCTTTCCAAGGCTAATTTAAGTACTTCATCCACCCAACGCACAGGATGAATGCACAAATCGGCGATAACATTTTGTGGAATTTCTTCCAAATCACGTTCGTTTTCCTTAGGGATCAACACGTGTTTGATGCCGCCGCGATGCGCTGCTAACAGTTTTTCTTTAAGGCCACCAATAGGTAACACTTCACCGCGTAAGGTAATTTCACCTGTCATAGCAACATCAGCGCGAACTGGATTACCCGTTAAGCTTGACACTAAAGCCGTGCACATAGCTGCGCCAGCTGAAGGTCCATCTTTCGGAGTAGCGCCTTCTGGCACATGCACATGGATATCACGTTTCTCATAAAAATCAGCGTTAATTCCCAATTGCTCAGCGCGGGCACGCACCACTGTCATCGCCGCCTGAATCGACTCTTGCATGACATCGCCTAATGAACCGGTAAACAGCAGTTTGCCTTTACCAGCCACAGAGGTAGCTTCAATAGTGAGTAAATCACCACCGACTTGTGTCCATGCTAAGCCCGTCACTTGACCGACTTGATTTTTACTTTCCGCTTTACCGTAATCAAAACGCTGCACGCCTAAAAATTCTTTTAGATTATCAGCGGTAACATCAACATGCTTAATGTCTTTATTCAGCAGAATTTGTTTAACGACTTTACGGCAAATCTTTGATAACTCACGCTCAAGCGCACGTACACCCGCTTCACGGCTGTAGTAGCGAATAATGTTGAGTAGCGCGCCATCATCTATGCTGATTTCACTCTTCTTCAAGCCATTACGCTCAAGCTGCTTAGTCAGTAAGTGCTGCTTAGCAATATTAAGTTTTTCATCTTCGGTGTAACCCGATAAACGAATCACTTCCATGCGGTCAAGCAGTGGTCCTGGAATATCCATAGAGTTAGATGTTGCCACAAACATCACGTCCGATAGGTCGTAATCCACTTCTAAGTAGTGATCGCTAAAGGTTGAGTTCTGCTCAGGATCTAACACTTCAAGCAAGGCTGATGCCGGGTCGCCACGCATATCCGAGCTCATTTTGTCGATTTCATCGAGCAAAAATAGCGGGTTCTTAACCCCGACTTTAGCCATTTTTTGGATAATCTTTCCTGGCATAGAACCAATATAAGTACGGCGATGACCACGAATTTCCGCTTCATCACGTACGCCGCCTAAGGCAACTCGTACATATTCGCGTCCTGTCGCTTTAGCAATCGACTGACCTAATGAGGTTTTACCAACACCTGGTGGTCCGACTAAACATAAAATAGGGCCTTTAAGCTGTTTAACTCGGCTTTGAACCGCTAAATACTCCAAAATGCGATCTTTGACTTTTTCTAAGCCAAAGTGATCAGCATCCAGAATAGTTTGCGCTTTGCCTAAATCTTTCTTGATGCGTGAGCGCTCTTTCCAAGGCACTGAAGTCATCCAATCGACGTATGAGCGCACCACAGTGGCTTCAGCCGACATAGGCGACATCATCCGCAGCTTATTGAGCTCAGCAATGGCCTTATCTTTGGCATCCTTTGGCATGCCAGCATCTTCAATCTTCTTGGCAAGCACATCAAATTCATCACCGCCCTCATCGAGATCGCCAAGTTCTTTTTGAATGGCTTTCATCTGTTCGTTGAGGTAATACTCGCGCTGACTCTTTTCCATCTGCTTTTTGACGCGAGAACGAATGCGTTTTTCAACCTGTAACAGGTCAATTTCCGCTTCCATCATGGCCATCAGATATTCTAAACGCTCGGAAATGTTAACCATTTCCAGCACAGATTGCTTGTCAGCCAATTTCAATGGCATATGCGCAGCCATGGTATCTGCTAGACGCGCGGCTTCATCAATGCCTGACAATGAGGTCAGGACTTCTGGCGGGATCTTTTTGTTAAGCTTAACATAACCTTCGAATTGACTTAATGCACTACGAACAAGGACTTCTTCTTCCTTGTCTTCCATGTCAGCAGATTCTAGGTATTTAGCCTTAGCGACAAAAAATTCGTTTTCTTGAGTAAAGCGAGTAATGCGAGCACGGCGCCCGCCTTCGACTAATACTTTGACGGTTCCATCCGGCAATTTAAGTAATTGCAAAATAGAGGCAACCGTACCCACCTCATAAATATCATCTACGGTTGGTTCATCTAGATCGGCATCGCGCTGAGCTACCAGAATAATTTGTTTATCCAACTCCATTGCAGTTTCAAGGCAGCGAATTGATTTCTCTCTACCCACGAACAACGGAATAACCATATGAGGATAAACCACTACATCACGTAGGGGCAGCACGGGAAGTTCGATTTGCGTCTCACGCTCTATTGTCATAGCTCGATTCCGTTTTTTAGTTGCATTATTAGCGAGTATATTGGGGCAAGGGATAGTGTTTCAATGGACTATACGAAAAAAAGGAGCCCTAAGGCTCCTTTATTTTTCGATTTAATTACAATCGCTTAATTAATGCTCACCGGACGCAACTTGCGCTTCAGTATTTTCATACATCAAGATTGGTGCAGATTCACCTTTAACCACAGATTCATCAACCACAGCTTTCACTACACCTTCTGCTGACGGCAAGTCATACATGGTATCAAGCAGAATGCTTTCAACGATAGAACGTAGACCACGAGCACCTGTCTTACGTGTCATAGCTTTGTGCGCTATGGCGCGCAGCGCATCTTCACGGAACTCAAGCTCAACGTTTTCCATCTCAAATAACGCAGCATACTGCTTAGTCAGCGCGTTTTTAGGCTCAGATAGAATCTGCACTAAGGCAGCTTCATCCAGCTCTTCCAAAGTGGCTAACACAGGTAAACGGCCAATAAATTCTGGAATTAAGCCAAACTTCACTAAATCTTCAGGTTCTACCTGAGCTAAGGTTTGTGAAATTGTGGCTTTATCGCTTTGACCTTTAACTTCAGCACCAAAACCTATGCCTGAACCTTTGTGCGAGCGTTGCTCAATCACCTTCTCTAGGCCAGCAAAAGCGCCGCCACAGATAAACAGGATCTTAGAGGTATCTACTTGCAAAAACTCTTGCTGAGGGTGCTTACGGCCGCCTTGTGGTGGTACTGCAGCAACAGTTCCTTCAATCAGCTTAAGTAAAGCTTGCTGCACACCTTCACCAGACACGTCGCGAGTAATTGATGGGTTGTCAGACTTTCGACTGATTTTATCAATTTCATCGATATAGACGATACCGCGCTGCGCTTTCTCTACGTCGTAATCACATTTTTGCAGTAATTTCTGAATGATGTTTTCAACGTCTTCACCCACATAACCGGCTTCGGTTAACGTGGTGGCATCAGCCATAGTGAATGGCACATTCAAGAAACGCGCTAAGGTTTCTGCCAATAAGGTCTTACCGCTACCGGTTGGGCCTAACAGCAGAATATTACTCTTGCCTAGTTCAACGCCGTCTTTTGGACTGGCGTTCTTTAAGCGCTTGTAATGGTTATACACGGCTACCGACAATACTTTCTTGGCTTTTTCTTGGCCAATCACGTAATCATCTAAATGCGCACGTAATTCATGCGGAGTCGGTAATTTTTCTTGCCCGCGTTTTGGAGAAATCTCTTTAATTTCTTCACGAATAATGTCATTGCATAATTCAACGCATTCATCGCAAACATAGACGGAAGGGCCAGCTATTAATTTGCGTACTTCATGCTGACTCTTTCCACAAAAAGAGCAATACAGCAGTTTGCCGCCATCACCGTTACTCTTGTTATCGCCCATTCTACTACCTCATCTGCAGCTTGCTCTACTGCCTAGATTTTTTTCATCGCTTATCTCTGAGCATAGCCCAGCAATCAGCAAAGATCAGCCACGTTTAGTTAACACGGAATCAACCAGACCATAGTCCACAGCCTGAGTTGCGCTCATGAAATTGTCACGATCCGTGTCACGTTCAATTACTTCTAACGATTGACCAGTGTGATCCGCCAGCATTTGATTGAGCTTATTCTTGATGCCCAAAATTTCCTGAGCATGAATAGCGATATCAGAAGCTTGACCTTGGAAACCACCCAGAGGCTGATGGATCATTACTCGTGAATTAGGTAAACAATGACGCTTACCTGGAGCACCACCAGCTAATAAAAATGCGCCCATGCTGGCAGCTTGGCCAATACATACAGTACTGACGTTTGGCTTAATGAATTGCATGGTGTCATAAATCGCCATACCCGCAGTCACACTACCGCCAGGTGAGTTGATATACAAATGAATGTCTTTATCTGGATTTTCAGATTCAAGGAACAATAACTGCGCCACAATCAAATTGGCCATATGTTCTTCAACTTGACCCACCAGAAAAATCACACGCTCTTTAAGTAAGCGTGAATAAATGTCATACGAGCGTTCACCTTTAGCTGTCTGTTCAACAACCATAGGTACGAGTGCATTTTGTACGGATCCCGACGTATTAACCATTATTAGTTTCCCTAAAATAAAAAATGGCTCGTATGAGGAGCCCCATACGAACCATTATAAATGGCTAAGTGCCAAATAAGTCAAGTTTCACTTACGCGCGAGCGCCAGCCTTGTTCATAAATTCTTCGAACTCAACTGCTTTTTCAGCAACTTTAGCGCCTGACAGTAAGGCTTCAACCGCTTGCTCTTCTAAAGCAACGTTGCGCATATTCTGCATCAGCTCTTTGTTATTGTTGTAATAAGCGATTACTTCACTTGGATCTTCATAGGCAGAAGCCATAGATTCAATCAGTGCTACAACACGAGCTTCATCAGCTTTCAGCTCGTTAGTCTTGATCACTTCACCTAACAACAGACCTACTTTAACGCGACGCTCAGCTTGCTCAGTGAACAAGTCAGCTGGTAATTCAGGCATGTTAGCGGCTTGGCCACCAAAACGTTGCATAGCTTGCTGACGCAATACGTTGATTTCGCTTTCGATCATAGCTTTAGGCAGGCTCAGTTCATTGTTAGCTAATAAGCCTTCAATCACTTGCTGCTTAACGTTAGCTTTCAAAGCTTGCTCTAATTCGCGAATCATGTTCTTACGGATTTCAGCTTCTAAAGCAGCAACGCCGCCTTCAGAAATGCCGAACAGAGTTGCGAACTCATCAGTGACTTCTGGTAAAGATGCGGCACGCACTTCATTCAAGGTAATAGCGAAAGTAGCTACTTTACCCTTCAAGTTTTCAGCGTGGTAATCTTCTGGGAAGGTCACTTCGATATCAAACTGCTCACCGGCTTTATGACCGATAACACCAGTTTCAAAACCTGGGATCATACGGTTGCTGCCTAATTCCAGCTCGAAGCCTTCAGCTTTGCCGCCGTCAAATTCTTCACCGTCAATGCTACCGACGAAATCGATAATAGCTTTGTCGCCTTCAGCAGCAGCGCGCTCAACTGCGTCGAAAGTAGCGTGTTGCTTACGCAGAGTTTCGATCATAGTCGCTACGTTAGCGTCAGTAACTTCAGCAGTAGGCTTTTCTACTTCGATAGCATCTAAACCAGTCAGAGTAACTTCTGGGTAAACTTCAAAAGTCGCTACGAATTCAAACTTTTCAGCATCAGATTGACCTGGTACGAAAGTTGGAGCACCGGCTGGATTCATTTTCTCAGCAATGATAGCTTCGATGAAGTTACGTTGCATGATTTCACCAGTCACTTCCTGGCGAATCGCAGCGCCATAGCGCTTGTTGATCACGCTAGCAGGAACTTTACCTGGGCGGAAACCTGGGATACGTGCGCGCTTGGCTTCACGTTGCAGGTTATCATTAACCAGCTTTTCGATTTGTTCAGCTGGTACACTAATTGTCAGGCGACGCTCTAAGCCTTGAGTTGTTTCAACAGAAACTTGCATTGTATTACCTCGAAATATGTCTAACGTCCTTTGTAATAGTCGAGTCATCAACTATTCAGGTATTCGTTGCTTGATTTAATTACGCTTGAATGCCTATCGTATTAGATTTGTGGCACTTCTCGCTCGGAGTTGATACTGATCAAGACGCGACATTATAGCCAGCGTTTTTTGTTGAGTCGAGGGGCAATTCCCTGCAATCGGACATAAAAAAAGCGACCAGAGGTCGCTTTTTTTATTTTTATAATGGGGTGACTGATGGGGCTCGAACCCACGACAACCGGAATCACAATCCGGGACTCTACCAACTGAGCTACAATCACCATAATTTTGGTACGCCCGGCAGGATTCGAACCTGCGACCATCCGCTTAGAAGGCGGATGCTCTATCCAACTGAGCTACGGGCGCATGGTTAACAGTAAACACTATTTCCTAATAGTGTTTGACTCAATGCTAAGCATTAAATCGAATATGGTCGGTGATAGAGGATTCGAACCTCTGACCCTCTGCTCCCAAAGCAGATGCGCTACCGGGCTGCGCTAATCACCGAATGTTCTTATCTAACAAGATAAAGAGCTTAACTCTTTCAACCATCAGACTTGTTAGCGGCTCACTTACCGCCGGAGAACGGAGCGCATATTAGCGGTACAGGTGAATGGCGTCAACCCCTTTTTTACCCCGCAACCACTGATTGCTGAAATATAAATCAATTGGCGTATTTTTACAGCATTTCCTATCAATACATTGATTTAAAGTCGAAACACAGCGTTTATTAGTCTTTTATGACACCAGAAACACAGACTGCTAGAATGGCGGTGTTTTTCACTGTCACGCTACGAGGACATGTACCACCATGACAGCCCAAATTATCGATGGGAAAGTTATTTCACAAGCCGTTCGCCACCGTCTCGCCCACGCCGTCAGCGAGAGAATCGCACAAGGTAAACGTCCACCCGGACTGGCTGTCATTTTAGTCGGTGCCGATCCCGCGTCACAAGTGTATGTTGGCAGTAAGCGTAAAGCCTGTGAGGAAGTGGGTTTTGCCTCTTATTCTTATGATTTACCGGCTGATACTTCAGAACATGCATTATTGACTCTGATTGATGAGTGCAACGCCGACCCTAAAGTCGATGGCATTTTAGTGCAATTGCCCCTACCCGCTCATATCAGTGACGCTAAAGTAATTGAACGGATTGCGCCAGATAAAGATGTTGATGGTTTTCATCCTTACAACATCGGCCGTTTAGCCCAGCGCAATCCCTTGCTGCGGCCTTGCACCCCTAAAGGCATTATGACCTTGATTGAGTCCACCGGCATTGATACCTATGGTTTAGATGCTGTGATTGTGGGTGCCTCCAACATAGTTGGCCGGCCAATGACGCTGGAATTATTACTCGCAGGCTGCACTACTACCACTTGTCATCGTTTTACCAAAGATCTTGAAGGTAAAATTCGCCGCGCCGACTTACTAGTGGTTGCTGTCGGTAAACCGCACTTTATTCCTGGCGATTGGATTAAGCCTGGCGCCATTGTGATAGATGTTGGTATTAACCGTTTAGATTCAGGTAAGTTAGTCGGTGATGTTGATTTTGATGGCGCCGTTAACCGCGCGCAATTTATTACGCCAGTGCCTGGCGGAGTTGGCCCGATGACGATTGCCAGCCTATTAGAAAATACCTTATTTGCCGCTGAGCAATATCATGACCAGCAGGATGCTTGATAGTTTGCAGCTTAAACACCTGCTAAACACTGATTAAGCTTCAACAGCCATGATGTAGAAAATCAAGGTATAAAGAATACAACAACAAAAACGCCAGCAATTGCTGGCGTTTTTTATTAGCGAATATGAATCAAGTATGACTCACTGATATTTCAAGTAAGCGTATTACTTCTTGCGCCAAGTAGTGCCACTTGGGCCATCTTCAAGCACAACCCCTAACGCATTGATGCGATCGCGAGCAACATCGGCCGCTGGCCAATCTTTTTCAGTTCGAGCGCGATTACGCTCAACAATTAAGGCTTCAATTTCTGCCACTTCATCATCTGTGCCTTCGCCTTTAAAAAAGCTATCGGCATCTTGGCTCATAATGCCAAGTACATCAGCGAGTTGCTTCATGGCAACACCTAAGGCAGAAGCCGCGTTGATATCTTCAAGCTTCAAGCGGTTAATATCACGCACCATATCAAACAGCACTGAATAGGCTTCAGGGGTGTTGAAGTCATCATCCATAGCTGCCGTAAAACGGCTGACATAATCAGTGGCAGGCGCTGCCGTCACCGTTAAATCTAAGTCATTTAATGCTGTGTATAAGCGTTCTAACGCCGCACGAGCTTGCTTTAAATTATCTTCTGAATAATTTAATTGGCTGCGATAGTGACCAGACAGTAAGAAGTAACGTACGGTTTGTGCGTCATAGTGAGACAATACATCGCGGATAGTGAAGAAGTTGTCTAATGATTTAGACATTTTTTCTCTATCAACCATCACCATGCCGGTGTGCATCCAGTAGTTCACATATGGCGTGTCATGGGCGCAGCAAGACTGAGCAATTTCATTTTCATGATGGGGGAACTGTAAATCACTGCCGCCACCATGAATATCAAAATGCAGACCTAAATGCTTGCTGTTCATGGCTGAACATTCAATGTGCCAACCAGGGCGGCCCGGTCCCCATGGTGATTCCCAGGTAGGTTCACCCGGCTTAGACATTTTCCACAGCACAAAATCCATTGGATTATGCTTATGCTCATCGACTTCAACGCGCGCGCCAGCTTGCAGTTGATCTAAATCTTGACCCGATAAACGGCCATACTCAGGGAATGATGGCACGCTGAACAGTACATCACCGTTAGTGGCCACATAAGCGTGTTTGCGCTCGATTAATCGCTCAACCATGTCAATGATTTCAGCAATATGCAAGGTGGCACGTGGCTCAAAGTCAGGGCGCATCATATTAAGCGCATCGAAATCTTGATGCATTTCAGCAATTAAGCGTTCAGTTAATGACTCACAGGTCTCATTATTTTCGTTAGCGCGCTTAATGATTTTATCGTCAATGTCAGTAATATTTCGTTGAAAATTAACCTCATAACCCTTGTAGCGCAGATAGCGAACTATCATATCGAATGAAACAAAGGTGCGCCCATGGCCAATATGACATAAATCATAAATGGTTACCCCGCACACATACATGCCGATTTTACCTGGCACTATGGGTACAAACTCTTGTTTTTGGCGGGTAATACTGTTGTATATTTGCAACATCGGCATTCTCTTTAAAGATATGATTAAAATAAAAATCTACCATCGAGTTTATCATGGGTCAGACAAGATTGAACACTGCCCTTTAAGCTCAGGGTCTTATAAGTTAGAATCCGCCCACATTTATACAAGAGTCTTACGAAAATGATTACATTACATACCAACCACGGCGATATTAAAATTCAATTAGATTTTGACAATGCCCCTGCCACCGCAGAAAACTTCGCTCAATATGCTAAAGACGGCTTTTACGATGGCACCATTTTCCATCGCGTAATTGATGGTTTCATGGTTCAAGGCGGTGGTTTTGATACTGCTATGCAGCAAAAAACCACTCGCGCTACCATTAAGAACGAAGCCAACAACGGTTTATCGAATAAAATCGGAACCTTAGCTATGGCTCGTACTTCAGATCCACATTCTGCTACCGGTCAGTTCTTCATTAACGTCAACAACAACACCTTCTTAGATTTCACTAAAGAAACGACTCAAGGTTATGGCTACTGCGTATTTGCCGAAGTTGTTGAAGGCATGGACGTGGTTAACGCGATAAAAGGCGTGAGCACAGGCAACAAGGGGATGCATCAAGATGTTCCTTTAGAGCCAGTTGTGATTGAAAGCGTTACCATTAGCGAATAATTTGAGCTAATGCGCACTCTTTTTATTGGCGATCTGCATTTAAGTTCTGATCGCCCTGATATCACGCAAGCCTTTGAAACCTTCTTACAGCAACTCCCCAATGACACAGATGCCTTATATATCATCGGTGACTTATTTGAGGTGTGGGTAGGTGATGACTTGGCCGAACCCTTTGCCAAGCAACTGGCTGAACAGTTATTGCAAGTTTCAACGCGCATCCCTATTTACTATATCCATGGCAATCGCGATTTTATGCTCGGCAAACAGTTTGCCAAACGCGCAGGCTTACAATTATTGCCAGAGCATTATGCGACCAATATTTATGGTAAAACTTGTCTACTTTTGCATGGCGATAGCTTATGCACCTTAGATGCTGCTTACCAACGTTTTCGCCGCTTTCGCAATATCGGCGTATTTAGATGGTTGTATGGCAAATTGCCTAAGCGCAAACGCCTTAGCATAGCTGCCAATATTCGCGCTAAGAGTAAAAGTGGCAATCGCAGTAAAACTATGGAAATCATGGATGTAGAACCTGCAAGCGTTGATGCTTTATTACTGCAATATCAATGTGAATGGATGATCCACGGCCATACCCATAGACCGAATATTCATTCTCTGGCTCACAATAAGCAGCGCATGGTTGTGGGAGATTGGTATCAGCAAGGCAGCGTACTCACAATGACACCTGATGAGGTGAGTTTGCAGCAACTGCCCTTTTCAAAGTGAATTGTCATTAAAAAGCTCAGCGTGTTAACTGAGCTCTTTGTTTTATCTAACAGCTTACCCATTTGCTTAGTGTTTCACTTAGCTAGTAGCTATTCTGGCGCGCCGCTATGAAACTTAAAATCATTATCTGCAGATAGAATTAAATCAGCTTCCATCACACCAAAATAGCGCACTCGATCGCTAATATCATGCCCTGCAATTTGCTCAGCTAATGCCAGATAATCCTGATAATGACGGGCTTCCGAGCGCAGTAACGACACATAAAAATCCCCCAAACGCTTATCCACCAATGGCGCTAATTTGGCAAAGCGCTCACACGAGCGAGCTTCAATATAAGCGCCGCAAATCAGCTTATCAATTAAGGTATGCGGTTCATGAGTGATCACATGGCTAAGCAGGCCTTTGGCATAACGACTTGAGCTAATGGTTTCATAAGGAATATTGTATTCAGCCATGATCTCAAGAACTTGATAAAAATGATGCAGCTCTTCTTTAATCAGTAGCACCATCTTATCAATCAAATCTTGGCCATAAGCCGTACCAGATTTTGGCAACATGCTTTTAGACACGCCTTTAACTTGCCCAAGACTTTGCCAATCACCGATTTTGCGATATGCAAAATCTTCATAAGGCTTAAACCAAGCAAGCAAAGCATCGCCACTTTCTTTATCAACGGCATATTTACGAATAAGAAACATGGCCGACTGACCCGCCTTTAATTCGCAAATTAAGTGATCAAGTAAAATCACTTTTAAGTTTTCAGGCTTTTGCGCCTCATCCAGCCAAGATTGAGGGGTTTCGCAGTGCAAAAAATTAGTTATCGGTGCCAGTATTAAATCCATATTACCTAAAAAGACTCATAGCAATTTTGGCTATTTTACCACAGGCAAGCACTGGATTAGCGCTAAATCTGGACTTGTTAACCATGACGCTCGGTAATTTGCTCACGCATTAAACAAACCACTTGGCTTAAATGGATGTGACGAGCTTGATTGAAATACAGCCAAATCTTGATCTTATTAAGATGATGCACGATAAATAGACTGTAAGTGAAATCGCTTTTATCTGTCGTGCGGCGATTATTGGGGACACTATGAGGACATTTGCATATGATATTAGATCACATAAAAGGACTCTACACACATCCAAAGGAAGAGTGGCATCACATTGATGATAACCACGAATCGATTGCCGACAGCTTAGGCCACATCTTTTTAGTCGCGTTAATACCAGCTATTTGCTCATACTTTGCCAACGCCCATATAGGTTGGGACTTAGGTGTGGGTGACAAATTATTTCTTACCAATGAAAGTGCGATTTACATGTCAATAGCCACCTACTTTGGCTTAATTGGTGGGGTGTTTGCCCTCGCGTACCTCATCTTCTGGATGGCAAAAACCTTCGATTCAACGCCGACTTATACTCAATCTTTTGAACTTGCGGTATATACGGCAACGCCGCTGTTTATGGTGGGCTTTGGCGCACTTTACCCTGTGATTTGGGTGATGATGTTAGTCGGGTTAGTTGGGCTAACGTATTCGGTATACCTTTTATATACCGGTGTGCCCATCATGATGCATATCCCAGAAGAGAAAGGCTTTATTTATGCAAGCTCAGTAGTCACCGCAGGCTTAGTGTTACTGGTCGCGCTAATGACAGGGAGCGTGATTATTTGGAGTTTTGGTTTTGGCCCAGCCTACGTTTAATGTATTGCTTAAGTTTTAGCGCGCAATAAAAAAGGCCACTCTTAAGTGGCCTTTCGTTTTTTGCGATGACTATTGCTTAAGCAAAAGTATCTGATTAAGCAAAAGTATCACGCAGAGCGACGGTCAAGTTAAACACTAAATGTTCAGGGCTTGAATCCTTGTTATCCGCGCAGAAGTAACCTTCACGCTCAAACTGATAAGCTTGCTCAGCAGCAGCGTTAGCCAGCGATGCTTCAGCCACACCGTGACGCACGACCAATGATTCTGGATTCAGCACTTCATCCACAGTGTCAGCAGCAGCAGGGTTAGCATCAGTAAATAGACGACCATATAAACGGAATTCAGCAGGGACGGCAGAGCTTGCTTCAACCCAATGAATTACGCCTTTTACTTTACGCCCATCGCTTGGGTTTTTACCTAAAGTTTCAGGGTCATAAGTACAATAAATGGTGGTCACATTACCATCTACGTCTTTATCACAACGCTCAGCTTTAATGACATAGGCATTGCGTAAACGCACCTCTTTACCTTGCACTAAGCGCTTGTATTGCTTGTTGGCTTCTTCACGGAAGTCTTCAGCATCAATAAAGATTTCACGGCCAAAGGCCAAGGTACGCTCGCCCATTTCTGGCAGATTCGGGTGCATAGGCGCCTTAATCATTTCATTATCACCGCTAAAGTTTTCAATAATCACTTTAACAGGCTTAATGACTGCCATAGCGCGCGGTGCATGTTCGTTTAATTCTTCACGAATACACGCATCTAACATGCCAACTTCAATCAGGTTGTCTTGCTTAGTTACACCAATGCGCTTGCAGAATTCACGAATAGCCGCTGGGGTATAACCACGACGACGAAGACCAGCAATGGTCGGCATACGTGGGTCATCCCAACCAGATACCAGTTCGCGCACCACTAAGTCATTAAGCTTACGCTTAGACATTAAGGTGTATTCTAAATTTAAGCGCGAAAACTCGTACTGACGAGTACGATTTGGCTGCTGGAAATCACTCAGATTATCAAGCACCCAGTCATACAGACGACGGTTGTCTTGGAACTCTAACGTACATAATGAGTGACTGATATTTTCCAGCGCATCAGAAATACAATGAGTAAAGTCGTACATAGGATAAATGCACCACTTATCACCAGTTTGGTGATGATGGGCAAATTTCACGCGGTAAATAATCGGATCACGCATACACATAAATGGTGATGCCATGTCGATTTTAGCGCGCAGAACACACTCACCTTCTTTGTACTCACCGTTGCGCATCTTGGCAAATAAAGCCAAGTTTTCAACAACATCAGTATTGCGACACGGGCTATCTTTACCTGGCTCTTTTAAGTTACCACGGTATTCACGGGTCTGCTCAGGGCTCATAAAGCACACATAAGCTAAACCTTTTTCGATAAGTTCCACCGCATAATCGTGCAGTTGATCGAAGTAATCGGATGAATAATGTATGTCACCGGTCCACTGGAAACCGAGCCACTGCACATCCCGCTGGATAGAGTTAACATAATCTATGTTCTCTTTTTCAGGGTTGGTATCATCAAAACGCAAGTTACATTGGCCTTGGTAATCTTTGGCAATGCCAAAGTTAAGGCAAATAGATTTAGCATGACCGATATGCAGGTAACCATTAGGCTCTGGCGGAAAGCGAGTATGAACCTGGGTATGTTTACCGCTCTTCAGATCTTCATCAATGATGTTGCGAATGAAGTTGCTTGGACGCGCTTCGTTGTCCACATGACTCATGGAATTCCTCTTTACAGCAGTGGCAATTTGACTAAACGATAATGATCCTACAGATCAGGCCTCAGCACAATCCCCAGACTAAAAAACTCTGAATAACTCTGAATAAAAACAACAAAGCAGCCATCTGGCTGCTTTGTTTCAACGCGTTATGTTTATTCAGTAACCACTTTGATGGCAAGCGGTGTTTGCTCGGTGCGCTTAGCTAAATGCTTAAGCCAAGCCACAAACGCTAGCAGTGATGAGATAATCGCCACTATCCACATTGACGACTGCAGTGGATGCTGGTTAAAGGTACCCACTTGGTACACTAAGGTCGCTGAACCATAAGCTAAACCAAAGGTCCATAAGGCGGCAAATCTTGCCCAGCGTATCCCAAATTCATTCACTAAGGCGCCCATAGCCGCCACACATGGGGTATAGAGCAACACAAACAGCAAATAACTGAAGGCGGCAATCGTGCTACCAAAACCTACCTGCAGCGCAGTAAAGGTTGAAGTATCAACGCCCTGCTCTTCTGCTGCTACCTGCTGGTTAGCAATCTCACCAACCGCTAACGATAATGGGTCGCGCAAATCAATCCCAAATAAATTATCTGGAATGGTATGCAGCGCTTCCATAAAGCTTTCACTTAATGGCGTTAAGCCTTCATCAGTAGGGGTTGCATCGGTATATAAGCTGTTTAACGTGCCGACCACAGCTTCTTTAGCAAAAATACCTGTGACAATACCCACAGTCGCTGGCCAGTTATGCGCTTCTACGCCCATAGGGGTGAACACAGGCGTAATTTGCTGACTAACGACACTCAGCAGTGAAGCTTTCGAGTCTTCATGGCCAAAACTACCATCAGTGCCAATCGCATTAACAAAGTTAAGCAAGGTCACGACGATAACTATGGTTTTACCGGCGCCGAAAATGAATCCCTTAGTCCGCTTACCCGCACGCTTAAGTGATGGCATTAATTTAGGTAATTCGTAATCAGGTAATTCCATCACCACCGCACTACTGCTGCCTGGCAGCAAGGTATAGCGCAATAATAATCCAGTACCTATGGCGGCGACAATTCCCAATAAATACAGTAAGAACACTAAATTCTGACCATGTTCTGGGAAAAATGCCGCGGCAAATAAGGCGTATACAGGTAAACGTGCGCCGCACGACATAAATGGCGCCATCATACCAGTCACAATCCGCTCACGCTGACTGCCTAACGTACGGGTCGCCATAATTGCCGGCACAGAGCAACCAAAGCCCACTATCATAGGCACGAAAGCCTTACCTGGCAGACCAATGCGGCGCATTAAACCATCGACCACAAAGGCCGCGCGTGACATGTAGCCAGAACTTTCTAAGACAGATAAGCCTAAGAATAAAAAGGCAATTACTGGAATAAAGGTGGCTACTGTTTGTATGCCTTGGCCAATACCGCCCGCCAAAATAGTCACTAACCAACTCGGTGAGCCTATGCTTTCCAGCAAGGCGCCAAAATGATCCACAAATAAGGTGCCGGCACTGATATCAAAGAAATCAATGAAACTGCTGCCGACATTAATGGCAAACATAAACATCAAATACATGGCACCGAGGAAAATCGGAATGCCTAAGATGGGATGCAGCATCACTTTATCAAGACGATCACTTAAGGTCGGCTTACCACTACTGGTTACTGTCTTTTGAAAAATCACTTCAACAAAGTCAAAACGCGTGGCGGCAATCATGACTTCAATATCAAGCCCTGACTCAGTTAATTCTTTAGCGCAAGCTATGACTTGCGATTGCAACTGACCGTTAGCACATGAACCACAACCTAAACCATGACCAAACATAGCCAAAGTGCGACCTCGGCTTAAATCGGTTTGCTGCGCCATGGTTTGCGTCAGCGCATGTTCAATGCGGCTATCATAGTTGAGCACTAAGGCTTGCTCACTAATGTTACCGTCAAGCAGCTTTACCACTAATTGCTGAATTTGTTCAATATCAGCATCATCTTTAGCGCATACACCGATAACAGGACAACCTAATGCCGCCGTAATGGCTTCAAAGTCAACCTCGATGCCGTGCTCGCGAGCCACGTCCATCTTATTGACTACAACCACCATAGGAATGCCGAGTTCACGCAATTGCACTGTCAGGTACAAATGGCGCTCAATGTTGGTGGCATCGAGCATATTGATGATGCCATCAATCTTAGCTTCGGCTAAATATTGCTGGGCAATCTGCTCATCGAGCGAGCAATCGCACTGGCTACCTGCTGGCAATAAATCATAAATACCAGGTAAATCGGTTAACTTAACTTCAGTTCCCTTAAGGGTAAAACTGCCAGTTTTCTTTTCTACCGTCACCCCGGCCCAGTTACCAACATGTTGATTAGCACCGGTTAACGCATTAAATAAGGTCGATTTACCCGCATTCGGGTTACCGACAGTGACACAATGAAACGGCTTAGTCATTGGTAATCTCTACTTCAATAATATCGGCTAAATCACGACGCATACATAAGCGGCTACCACGGATATTGAGCTCTACTCCAGAGCCCATTGGCGCGCGTCGAATCAAACTAAAATGAGTATTGGGGGTGATCCCCATAGATAACAATTTGCGTTTTACTGATTGCGGTAACGACAACTGGCCGATTTCTGCAATGTACGCACGATCACCGGGATTAAGATCACTTAACTTCATTTGTGATTTCCTGAATCTTTTGAGCACAACTTGCGAGCATATTAGCCGAACTAAGGCGCGAAAAATGCTAGCTAAGTCATGGTTTGGCAACTTAAACGAGAATAGTTTTCAATTACATTTTGGATTATGGCGGATATTGACACATAAATAAAGACTTACGCCGCTTGACCAGCAGCACCTATCTCAGAGCTAGCAAATTAATCTAGTTTCACACAGCTGAACAGTGATAACTCACTGCCCGGCTAATACCCCTAAAGAAATAGTCAGACGTCAATCACAAACCGCACCTAAAAACGCTGCGAAATATTAACTATTTGTTAGCCTATCCTTGGAAAAAATTTCCACACACCTTATACGGACTTTCTGATGGTTTAAGGTGATGATTATAATGATGCAGGGAAATATTATGATGAAACACATTCGCTTAACTGCTCGCAGCGCTGCGTTTATTAGCGCAGGGATCATGTCGCTAGCGTTAGTTGGTTGTGGTGGTGATGACGGACAACCTGGCAAGGATGGCGTCGTTGGTATTGCCATTGACAGTAGCCCAACGGTTTTAGCTAAATTTACCAATGCCACCGTTGATAATGGCACTGTTACAGTCGATTTTTTACTAGAAAATGCCAATGGTGTTGCCATATTAGGGCTGACAAAAGAGCATGATTTGCGCTTTGGTGTGGCGCAATTAACTAAAGTGACTGAAACAACCATTACAGGTAAGTTCCCAGGGGAATATGACCGCGGCTTACAGTGGCAAGCTTATATCAATAGCGCTAAAACACCAGGCAAGATGCCAGAGGTTACAACCGATCTTAAGCCAGGCAATGCCTTTCAAGCGGCTGTTGAATCCGCCAATAAATGTGACACTTGCCTAGTCGATAATGGCGATGGTAGCTATCGTTATACCTTCCAGCAAAATATTGCCAAGGTTACCAGCCCTGTCGAAGTTATTTACAATGCTGAGGCCACACAAAGAGTTACTTTAGAATTAGAATTACCTCAAACAGTGGCAAATGCTCACCATGATTGGCAGCCATCAACAGGTTTAACTGAAGGTATTGCTAGTCGTGATGTAGTAGCCATTGAAACTTGCTATACCTGTCACCAACCCGACAGTATTGCGCTGCATGGTGGTCGCCGTATCGATATTGAAAACTGCGCGGCTTGTCATACGGCTACCTCTGGTGATCCAGAAAGCGGTAACAGTGTTGACTTTACCTATATGATCCACGCGATTCATAAAGGTAACACCCGCACCACAGTAAATACTGACGAGGAATCTGTGCCAGCCCCTTATAAGATTGTGGGTTATGGTGGCAAGCTGATTGATTATGGCAAGGTCATGTACCCACAAACTCCTGCTGCTGATTGCGCCGCTTGTCACGTAGAAGGTGAAGGTGCCCCAGCCAATGCTGGCCTGTTTAAAGCAGATTTAAGCAGCACGGCTTGTATTGGTTGCCATACCGAAAGACCGTCACCAAGCCATTCAGATAGCAACTGTGTTGCCTGTCATAATGCGACCAACACTTATAATGGTACGGGTAATGCGGCCAAACGTCATGGTGATGTTTTAAAAGCCTTTGACTTAGCCAAAGGTATGTCAGTTAAGTTTTCAAATACCGTTGTGAATGCCAGTAACCAACTGACTTTCGATGTTCAAGTTATGGGCAGTGACAATACCCCAATCGCGCCTGAGTTCTTAGACCCGAAAGCTATAGTCACCATGGCATGGGATAGTAATAAAGACTTCCCTGCCTACACTGAAGCCCCATTCTCAAATCGGCGTATGTCGTTAAGTGAAGCAAGCTACAATGCTGCAACTCAAACCTACTCATTTACCGCCAGCAAAGTTGCTTTGCCAGCCAATGCTGACACCAAAACCTTTGAATTGTGGTCTGATTTAAAAGTGTGCTTTAACAATGGTGGTTATCGTGTTGCTGATATTAAACTGACAGCATGTACAACAGATGGGGTTCGTAAGGTTGATATCAAAGAGCCAGCCTATCACTTTGTACTTAATCCAGCAGGCACTACTAAAGTCACTATGCGTCGCGCTATTATCGATGAAGCGAAGTGCCAAAGCTGCCATAACCAAGTTGTCTTTCACTATGACAATGGCATTAACTGTCAAACCTGTCATACCTCTGATAAAACAACAAAAATAGATAACAATTATCCAGGTGGTAAGAAATCTACTAGCTTTGCTTACAAAGCACACTTAGCTAGCGGTCACTATCTTAAATATGCCGGTGTTCAATCTGGTACTGTGCTAAAAACGGATTGCGCTACTTGCCACTCGATAGATAGTAAGTCAGGTGATATGGTAGGTATTCAATTAGGGCGAGCTCCTGAGCGTGTATGGCGTTACGGTGATACCTCAACGGGTGCAGATATTTGGGTTTCATCTGATGCTGGCGCTTGTTTAAGTTGCCATCAGAAATACCTGAGTGACTCAGGAAAATCCCATATTGAATCATTCGGTGGCGTACTCAATGGAACTGATGCAGCAGATGTTAATAATCGCGCCAGTGAGAGCTGCTCAACCTGTCACACCCCAGAGCAAGTGTTAAAATTACACGGTAACTAAACAAGTTTCGCTTAATACTATTAAGCATTAAGCGCTATCACTATGTACAGGGAGGCTTTGGCCTCCCTTTTTAACATTTATCTAGAAAAAATGTGCCAATACCCTGCGCCAACTACATGTGCAAAGTTTAACCTAGGCAGTGAATACCCCTAAAGAAATAGTCAGATCCAGTTCACACATCCCCGCCTAACTTGAAGTTTTTATATCCATCTTAAGATACTTTATCTTTGGGAATTTTTTTCCAGCAATGGCTTGAGACACTTACAAAATCATAAGCAGTGACTCAGTCGCTCAGCTCAAGCTTATTGCTCTTATTACGCAGGGATAACATGATGAACACACAAATAAAAAAAATAGCGCTACTCATAGCCACTGGTGCACTGTCAGTGGGACTAGCAGGTTGCGGCAGTGACGGTGACAATGGCAGCACAGGTAACCCTGGTGGTCCTGCTGCGAGCACAGTGGCACAGCTGAAACTGGATGTCACCGATGTCAATCACCAAGGCAGTGAATCACAAGTCACAGTATTTGCGACTAACGAACAAGATTTACCCGTGGTCGGCTTAAAAGATCTCGAAATCAAAAAACTGTCCCAGCTCATCCCACATGGTGCTACTGGCGCAGGCAATAGCGCAGCATGGCAAACTCTTGGTGCCACCAAAGTCTTTATCGATAATAAAGATGGCAGCTATAGTTTTAACGTTGACGTCAAAAACTTTGATCCATCCTTAACTCAACGTTTTAATATCATTGCGGCCGCCTCAACGCTGCAAGATGGCACCACCTCAGTACCTCGCACTGAATACACAGAAGATTTAGCCAGCGATGGCTCAGCGCCACGCTACACCAAAAATGTAGTAGCCACAGCAACCTGTAACACTTGTCACGCTGAAGGTGTCAAGATTTACCACGGTTACACTTCGCTTGAATCTTGTACTACTTGTCATAACGATGACATGGCTAACGATAAAAACAAAGTGCAAGTGGGCTTTAACCACTTGATCCACAATGTGCATAACAGCAACAAGATGTACGGCAAAAACTTAGATAAGTCAGCAGAAACTGCTCATAACTTAATTCAGGACAACTGCCAAGCGTGTCATATTCCGCCGCAAGCCGATGATAACGGTTTAACTGAATGGAATAACTGGTCACGAGTTCCAACCATGGAAACTTGTACTAGCTGCCATACCACTATCGATTTTAAAGCTGGCAAAGGCCATTCACAGCAAGTTGATAACAGCAATTGTGTGGCCTGTCATAACAGCCAATGGACCACAGAAATCCACACTGGCAAGGTCAACGCAAAAAGAGAGCTGATCAACAGCTATGGCTTATCGTCCGAGTTAGTGGCTAATAGCAATAATACTGCGACCTTAACCGTCACTATCACAGATAAAGCTGGTACTGCAGTCGATGCTGCAAGCTTACTGCCTAAAATTAAGCAGTTAGAAACCATCACTAACGTTGGCACTCAATATGCCATCATGGGCTACAATCCTGCGCCAGAAACTGACTTTAAGAAAATAGCGCAAGATTTAGTGAAAAATGGTGCCCTTGTTGCCCCTGCGGCCTTAGTCAATGGCAAGCTAGTGTTCACTACTCCGGTACTGCCTTTCAATCAAGGTGCCGCCGATACCAATACCGCCTTTAGCTTTATCGGTCTGGGTATGTGTAATGACGGTACGGCTTTTGTTGATTGCGCTGATGGCGTTGATTTCACTGGTATGAAAGCTGATTTAGCTTTTGCCGCCCAAGGCGGTAAAGTTACCACTCGTCATATAGACTCTGTGGCCATTGATACTTGTATCAATTGTCATGGCGACAGCTTTGATATTCATAAAGGCTATCACGCCGGTTTTGTACTATCGGAACAGCTAGGTCGTGAGATTGATGGCAAATTAATGACTGGCATTGATGGTTGCGTTAGCTGCCATACCCCTCATGGCACTTACGGTTCTGGCGCTAACAAAGGCGCTTTAGAGCTTAAATTGCACAAGACCCACAGCGCTTTCTACGGCTTGATTGGTGGTAACTGTAGTCAATGTCATAACGACTTCAACGTAGATGCCTTCAAAGCTAAAGGTGCATTAGCTACCGATGGCGGCGTCTATACCACACCCATTACAGCCACTTGTGGCTCATGTCACACCATAGGTTCTGAGTATTTTGACGCTCATACCCAAGCGCAGTTAGAAGGCTTTGGTGCAGTGATTAACGGTGATTTTACGGCGGCCACGCAAGCGGCTCAGTCTGAAACCTGTTTCTTCTGTCACAAGCCTACTGTCGCCAACCACGGTCACGTTGAAATGTAATCACGCTGGCGCAGCGCTGCTGCGCCTTTGACCCTAAGGGTAAGTCGATTAGGAATCTATTATGAAAAAAATCACCCTAATTCCAACGCTGCTGTTAAGCGCAGTGTTGTCGTTAATGGCAACCTCTGCCATGGCCGCAAAGTGGGATGCTAAGCTCACACCAGCGGAAGTTGAAGCCACCTTAGATAAGAAATTCGCAGAAGGGAATTACTCACCTAAAGGCGCTGATTCTTGCTTAATGTGCCATAAAAAATCAGAAAAAGTGATGGCGCTGTTTAGTGGCGTGCATGGCGCGGTTGAATCGAGCAAGAGCCCAATGGCTGGCTTACAATGTGAAGCCTGTCATGGCCCTATGGGTCAACACCAGCGCGGCGGCAACGAGCCCATGATTACCTTTGGTAAAGATGCCAGCTTAAGCGCCGCCAAGCAAAACAGTGTGTGTATGAGCTGTCACCAAGACGATACCCGCATTAATTGGCAAGGCAGCCATCATGACAACGCCGATGTTGCTTGCGCGTCTTGTCATAGCATCCACACCGCCGCAGATCCGATTTTAACTAAGCAAAATGAAGTTGAAATCTGTAGCCAGTGTCATACCCGTCAAAAGGCTGATTTGAACAAGCGTTCTAGTCACCCGATGAAATGGGCGCAAATGACTTGTTCTGATTGCCATAACCCACACGGCAGCATGACTGACAGCGATTTAGTGAAACCTAGCTTGAATGAAACTTGCTATAGCTGTCACGCAGAAAAGCGCGGCCCAAAGTTATGGGAACATGCTCCCGTGACCGAGAACTGCGCCAATTGTCATAACCCTCATGGCAGTGTTAACGATGCCATGCTCAACACCCGCGTGACTCAGTTGTGTCAGCAGTGCCATGCCAGCGATGGCCATGCTAGCAATGCTTATTTAGGCAACACAGCCCAAGGCAGTGAAGTGGGTAACAACGCCTTTACCGGTGGCCGCAGCTGTTTAAATTGTCACAGCCAAATCCATGGCTCTAATCATCCATCTGGCAAATTGCTACAGCGTTAAGGAGGCATTATGAATTTTAAACTCAATCTAATCACCTTAGCCCTAGTGGCTAGCAGCTCAATGGCGATGGCCGATGGCTATAACCTTAACAAGGCCAATACCGTCAAAGTGAAATATGACGCATGGCAATGTAAAGCTTGTACACAAGACACAGGTGTTAACGGCACTGTGGCTGTGGGCGTGGGTTATATCGACAGTAACGATAACTACTCAGGCAATAATTTTGGTAGCGATAACCAAGTACCTGCCAAACTGGATGCTAACTTAGTCACGACTGGCATTAATGGTCATCGCGCCACAGTTAATGCTTATCAGCTCGGTATGGATAATGGCTTTATTAATGTTAATGCCGGTAGCCCTGGCGATTTTAATATCAATGCCCGTTATCAAAATATTACTACCTGGCAAAATGATAATGCGTTAACCCCTTATCAAGGCGTAGGCGGCAATGATTTAACTTTGCCATCTAATTGGGTTACGGCTGGCAATACTGCGGGCATGACTCAATTAAATTCCAGCCTTAATGCTATTGATTTAACACTTAAGCGCGATCGCTATGGCTTAGGCTTGGTCTATCAAGCTGATAGCTTGTGGAGCAGCTTTATTGATTATGAGCGCGAGCATAAAACTGGCTTAAAAACGGCTTCTGGCAGCTTTTTCAATCAGTCTATGATGCTGGCTGAACGTGTGGATTACACCACAGATACCTTGGCTGCTGGAGTTAACTTAGCGGGAGACTCTTGGTTTTCACAATTAAGCTATCAAGGCTCAATGTTTAGCAATAATTATGCGCAGCTTAATTTTGATAATGCCTTTAACCCCACGTTTGGCGCGCAAACCCAAGGCGCTATGGCGCTCGACCCTGACAATCAGGCGCATACTGTTGCCTTAACAGGACAGTGGCGCCACAGTGACACCATAGTTAATGGCCGCCTGTACCTTGGGCAAATGAGCCAAGATCAAGCGCTAGTCACCTCAGGCTATGGTTATCAGTTACCGACCGAGGCCGTTGATGCCAAAGTCGATTTAACTGGCGCCACGGTTAAACTAGTGCAAAAACTCAGCAGCCAAGTGCGGATGCAAGCCAGTTATGATTATTACGACCGTGACAATCAGACTGATGTTGATGCTTGGACGCAAATTAGCATCAATGATGTTAATGGTAAGGTGAGCTATAACACCCCTTATGATTACACCAATCAGCAACTGAAACTGGCACTCGATTACCGCATTAGCCGCGGCATGAAGTTAGATGGTGGCTATGATTTCAAGCGGCAAGAGCGCGACTATGAAGACCGTGAAACCACAGATGAAAGCATCGTGTGGACGCGCTTTAGCTTAAGCAGTTTCGAGCCATGGAACTTCTCGGTTAAAGGTAGTTTTGGTCTGCGTGAAGGCTCGCGTTATCAAGCCTCGACACTGACATCGTCTGAAAACAATGCCTTACTGCGTAAATTCAATCTTGCCGATAGAAAACGTAGTCAAATCCAAGCGCAAGCAAGCTATGCCCCAACGGATAGCTTAAGCTTTGATTTGTCGGCGCGTTACGCCTTAGATGATTACGATCATAGCCAAATTGGCTTAACCGAAACCCAAGATTACAGCACAGATATTGGTGCTAATTATCTGATCACTGACGATATCAGCGTTAATGCTTTCTATGGTTATCAGCAGATTAACTCAAAGCAAAACGGTAGCAGTAACTTCAATGCGCCAACTTGGAGCAGTGATATTGACGATACCTTCCATTTTGCTGGCGCAGGCATTACTTACAACAACTTGATGGCCGATAAGTTAGCCTTAGGACTGGATTACAGCTATTCAGACTCGCAAGGGGATACTCAAGTCACTCAAGGCGTAACCGGTAACTATGGCGATTACTTTGCTAAGTCGCACAATGTTAACTTGTATGCGACTTATCAAGTGAGCCAGCAAGCCAGTGTGCGCATGGATTATATGTACGAGAGATATCAAGACAATGATCCGGCCAATAGCTTAAGCACAGATGCTATTTGGAACGTACTGAGCTTTGGTAATCTTAACCATGATTACAATGCCCACATGGTCATGTTAAGCCTGCAATACAAACTCTAATTGAATTGCTATTGCTAAGAACTAAACATTAAGTGCTAAGTGCTAACTATTAAGAGCTAAGGGCCCAATCGGGCCCTTTTTATTGGCAACAATCGAGAGAGTGAACCCATATTGGCTGTGACCAAATTCAAATTCCCTGAAAAAGCAGACGCTAACACTTGATTCAAATCAAGGTTTCACCCAAGGTAGGGGCAATTTTTTGATGGAGCCGCCCCATGCGTAAAACCAATACTCACGCTCGCCCCCAATCTTTTATTCCGAAAGCCTTGCCTAAAACCTTAGCTGCTAACGCCCTCATGCTAGGCGCCTTAACTTTAGTGCCAATGCCAGCCATGGCTTTTGATTTAGCGGGCGCGCAAGTGTCTATGTTCATCATCTTAGGGTTAGGAAGCCTTGGCCTGCTAAACCTTGGTTTACAGTTACTCTTCTATTTTGCCGGCATCTACTCTCGCCCAAAATTAGTTAGCGGCCATGTGGTTATCGCCCTCATCGCGCCCTTGATTGCCCTGCTATTTACTGTGCTTAATTGGCAAGGATTTGCCAGTGGCAGCTTAAATCTCAGCATAGTGTTAATTGCCACGGCGCTGGCCTTGCTGCCATTAAATCTGCGTCATAGCGCTAAGCCCATTACGGAAAGTAGCGCGCACTTATTAAGTTTTGGCGGCCTGTTATTTTGTATCATGGCGTTATTTATCGCCCCCATAGCGCTATTTGCTATGCCAGCGGCAGCATTGGCGCTTAGGTTGGCGCGCACTACGCAGCAGCGCCTGATGGCACTTGTTATTCTTGTGCCTGCCGCAGGCGTATTTTTGATTTGGCTTGGACAAATGATCAGCCCATTATTGGCGTAGTTTTACTTAGTTAGTGTATGAATAGCTAACGGCAAGTTAGCTAACTTAAGCTCCCATGCAGGCAAAGTGGCAAGTCTAGACAGAATGATCACGATATAAAAAGTGATAACAATATGAAGAGCAGCGATAGCCATAATTCTCGAACTTGTGGCGATCGCTGTAATGCCTGAGCCATTTACGGGCGTATCGCCCGCTAAACAGATAAATAAAGCCAATCAATATGAAAGCCTTAGCGCAAGTTATGGTACCTTGCCCGCCTTTGCGCCTATCATAGTGCCAATTAATACCGATTAGAGCCGATTTTACTGATTGGTTTGGCATCAATAGGCTAACTTCCCTGCCGCGTTATGGGTTAATAAACTCTGTTACCTAGTTAATTTCTAAGTAAATCACTGAGCTTGGTGGCGGCGCAAAGCTCGAAAATGGGCCTAGTATCAATGGCGATGCTAAAGCTCTGGCCATTTCGGCAATGATCGCAGTGAATGTCATAAGCCTATTGTTATTGTCACTGTTACATTTGTTCTTCCTGGAGTGGCGGGGTTTACCCCTCTGCCGCCCGCTTTTTTAGGTAAACCGACTTTGTTTACCGCGTGCCAAGGATTATTCATGAAAATTGTTATCGCCCCTGATTCCTTTAAAGAAAGCCTAAGCGCTCTTGATGTCGCTTGCGCCATTGAAACGGGGTTTAAACAAGTATTTCCAGATGCCGAATATATCAAGGTTCCTATGGCTGATGGTGGTGAAGGCACAGTCAATGCCATGGTCGATGCCACCGCTGGCAGCAGACGCACCATAGAAGTGACTGGCCCTCTTGGCAATAAAGTCATGGCAACTTATGGAATATTGGGTAGCGCTGGCCAACATAATAACCATAGCGCTACCAGCAAGCGCGCCATCATAGAAATGGCCGCCGCTTCAGGGTTACATTTAGTGCCTATGGAAAACCGCAACCCCTATATCACCACCAGCTTTGGTACGGGCGAACTGATAGCGGATGCGCTTAATAGTGGCGTGCGCCACATTATTCTAGGACTAGGAGGTAGCGCCACTAACGATGGCGGCGCCGGTATGCTGCAAGCGTTAGGAGTGGTATTAAGAGACAGATTCGGCCAAACACTCGCGCCAGGCGGCGCGGCCTTAATGCAATTAGCCAGCATAGATATCAGTGCTCTGCATCCTGCCCTCGCCGAGTGTCAAATCGAAGTGGCATGTGATGTGGATAACCCCCTGTGTGGAGAGCGCGGCGCTTCCCATGTTTTTGGCCGGCAAAAAGGCGCAAGCCCAGCCATGATAGATAAACTGGATAATGCCTTGGCAAGCTTTGCGGCCATAGTCAGTCATCACTTCCCACAAACCGCAGATATGTCAACGTTAGCGGGCGCTGGCGCTGCGGGGGGTATGGGGTATGCCATGGTGAGTTTACTGGGCGCATCCTTAACCCCAGGCGTACAACTTGTGACTACAGCCGTAGCATTAGCGAGCCATATGCCGGGCGCGACATTAGTCATTACTGGCGAAGGCCGAATTGATGCTCAAACCGTATCTGGCAAAACGCCCATGGGCGTGCTCAATGTTGCCAATGATTATCAAGTGCCTTGTATTGCACTATGTGGCTGCTTAGGCGTAGATGCCGACAAGATTAAAGCCCTTGGCATGCAAGCGATTTTCCCGATAGTGCCGGCCTCTGTCAGCCTAGAACAAGCGCTAGCCACAGGTACGCCCAATCTTATTCGCACTGCAGCCAATGTCGCGGCCCTGCTTAAATTAGGCGCGCGAGTGAATGGCTAGCGAAGTGATCAGCGTTAGGATTTAGGTGTTAGGTTTAAAATTTAGGTGTTAGCTGTGAAGCGCTCACTCACTTTGTACAGTTAGTGAGGAGTGCTTAGGCTTAAGAGCCTCAATAAAACCAATATTCATGTCATCACTATGCGCCTTTTGCGCAGGCGCATAGTCAATCGTTAAAGACTCACAATCAAATCTGTGATGTTAACTGACATTCCCCTACTGCCTGCTTGCGCTAATCGCAAATCATCACAAATAACAAATAATCACTATTTAGCCGCTCACACGCAGATGCCTTGATGTGCATGACTAGTTGCAGTAAAGTTGCAAACACTTTAGTTGCTTGCAAACATATAAAAATCAAGGCCGCGCCTAAATAAGGCGACATCAGCGACAACTAAGTGACATTAGCAAGCTAAGTTAACCGCCAACGCCCTGTTCCCAAGTCTAATAATAAGAGCGCCCATGACAGCCATGTCCCAAACTTCGCCTCAGCCGGTCTCGCAAGCACCAACGTCAGATGCCACAGCCATTGCTTCTGCAGAAACCATACTCAAAATTTTTACTGTGCCTGAGGCGCCAAACTCTACCTTAGGCCAGATAGAGCATAAATTGTCGCAAGATTTGGCGGGGTTTTTACGGGATAACATAGTCGCGTTGGAAAAACCATTAAGTGACATTGAAGCTGACTTTAATGACCATAGTATCCCCACTCGGCCAAGGTTTGTGTCAGATTATGTCGATGAAATCATGCACACTTTAGTGGCACAATCAGTACATACGGCATCCCCCAGTTTTATTGGCCACATGACATCCGCCCTGCCCCACTTTGTGCTGCCGCTCTCCAAAATCATGGTGGCGCTCAATCAAAATCTCGTCAAAATTGAAACCTCTAAAGCCTTTACGCCATTAGAGCGCCAAGTGCTCGGCATGATGCACCATTTGGTGTACCAACAAGCGCCGCAGTTTTATGCTGAATTTCAGCACCAAGCCGACACGGCCCTAGGTGCCTTTTGCTCTGGCGGCACGCTCGCTAATATCACAGCGCTATGGATAGCCCGCAATAACTTACTTAAAGCCCAAGGTGAGTTTAAAGGCGTGAGTCGCCATGGCCTAGCCAAAGCATTACGGCATTATGGTTTTGATGATATTGCGATTTTAGTGTCCGAGCGCGGCCACTACTCCCTAGGCAAAGCGGCCGATTTACTTGGTATTGGCCGCGACAATATCATCAGCATAGCGACAGATTGCCACAACAAAGTAGATGTCGCCCAAATGCGCGCTAAAGCCCAAGAATTACAAGTACGCAATATTCGGGTAATGGCGATAGTGGGCGTGGCGGGTACTACAGAAACCGGCAACATAGATGATTTAACGGCGCTAGCAACCTTGGCAAAAGAATTACACTGCCACTTTCATGTGGATGCGGCGTGGGGGGGAGCCACCTTATTATCGAGCCAATACCGCCACTTACTGCGCGGCATCGAACTTGCTGATTCTGTAACTATTGATGCCCACAAACAAATGTACGTGCCTATGGGCGCGGGCATGGTGTTATTTAAAGACCCATCGGCTTGCAGCGCCATAGTGCATCACGCCGAATATATTCTGCGTAAAGGCTCAAAAGATTTAGGTAGCCAGACGTTGGAAGGCTCGCGCCCTGGCATGGCGCTACAAGTGCATGCCTGTTTGCAAATCATAGGGCAGCAAGGTTATGAAATTCTCATTAATCGCAGCATTAACAATGCCCGCGCGTTTGCTGAAAAAGTAGCCAGCCACCCAGATTTTGAACTGACTAGCGCGCCCGAGTTATGCTTACTGACCTATCGCTATGTGCCCGCGTTAGTTAAGCACGCCTTAGCTCACGCCAAAATCCACAATGATGATGCCAGCCTCGAGCAATTAAATAGCCTGCTCGATGACTTGTGCCAACATATGCAAAAAACTCAGCGTGAAATGGGTAAATCCTTTGTCTCCCGCACCCGTATTCCACTAGCAAGCTTCACGCAGGCTAAATCCGTACTACGAAAATCCGTGGTATTTCGAGTGGTATTAGCCAATCCTCTCACCACTCTAGATATTCTTGATGCGGTACTGATTGAACAGGCGCACATTGCCGCCAATGAATTAGACATAATGCCGCAGTTATTGGCATTATCGCAGCGCACTATTGCAGTAAATAGTTGCATTAAATAGTTACAGTAAATAGCCGCAGCGAATAAACATTCACATGCCTATTCACCTGCTTACAGGGCTAATGACTATCACCTACTTAGCCCTGAATGCTGGGCTAAGATGTGATTAATCGTCTTTTAACCAAGCTAATGCGGCGACTTTATCTTCAAAGAACTTAACATCGTCGCCCATAAACCCGCTTGCAATTTTGGACATCCGTTGTAATTGCCCTTGGCCAACAATGGCAACCTTTTCAAAATGACGGCCAAATTTCACTCCGAATTTAATATCATCCCACATGGCTCTGGCTTCCCAGCCTTCAAGCTCGCGCACGTCACACAATAAATACAAATCAGGGTCACTCACTTCGCAGAGAGTTGATTCCACCATAGGGATCATGAGTTCATAATCTTAATGTGTCAGCTTGCCTGTTAATCTCATTTCAATGAAAAAGTCATCATCAACGGCGACTCAATCAAGTTCAGATGATTAAATCAACAACTAAGATTTGTGCCTTGCACATTTTTGCTAGTTCAGTTCCGAATTCAACGGCAACCTTATTAACTATTGGCCGCAAGGTGATTATTTGTTACACGCATCTAGGGTTAAGCTTATTAATTTAATTAATGGTAACTATATCAATTGAAACTAGAGCAATTGAAACTAGAGTAATTGAGACGCGAGCAGTTGATACCAAATTAATTGAAACTTAATTAATACGATAATCGTTAATAGTTAATTACGGGTAACTTTTTAGCCTCATTAAAAATAGCTAATTATAAAAATATAAGTGCCACTTCCCGAAAAAATTGTTCGTGACATGAGTCACGTAAACTTAAGGATTATCAATTTTAAAACGATGCAAATCACGGATACTCGTTTAATTCAATAATATATTAACGTCATTATCTTTATGGGGCGTTAATATGAATAACAGACGTAATTTTCTTAAGCTTTCAGCGGGCATGGCTGTGGGTAGTTTAGCGGCAGCCTTACCTGCCTCAGCCGCAGAATGTAAAGACACCATTAAATGGGATGAAACCCACGACATTATCATCATAGGTTCTGGCTTTGCCGGCTTATCTGCCGCGATTAATACTAAGCGCCAAGGCATTAATAAGGTGTTAGTGCTAGAGAAAATGATGCAGTTTGGTGGCAACTCGGCCATTAACGGCGGCTGGTTTGCCGTGCCGCGTAATCCGACTCAGCTAGCGCAAGGCATAGTAGATGACTCCCCTGAAGAATTAGTAAAAGATCAGATGATTGCTGGCCGCGGCCTAGCATCTGAGCCACATCTGTTAGCTATTGCTAATCGCGCCTTAGATGCTTACCACTTATGTGTTGATTCAGGCGTTAAATTCCGCGACGGCTTTAACCAGTTAGTGGGCGGCCATAACATTGCAAGAGCGGTGCGCACCGTTGATGGTACTGGCGGTGAAATTACCCGAAATCTCTACCGCGTGGCTAAAAATGAAGGCGTAGATTTACGCAACCAACAATATGTTGAAGACTTCATCATGGAAGGCAATAAAGTTATTGGCCTTAAAGTACGCCGCAACTTCCGCTTTCCGAATCTAAAAACTGGCGAAGTTGTGCATATTAAGGCCGATAAAGGCGTGGTCATTGCCACTGGCGGCTTTGCCATGAACAAAGAGCTGTGTGCCATTTTTGACCCATCCATTGACCCAAGCATGGATTGCACCAATGCCCATGGCGCCACTGGTGAAGTGACTTTAACCGCTATGTCCCACGGCGCTTTGCCTGTGCACATGAACATGATCCAAACAGGCCATTGGGGATCCCCTGACGAAGGCGGCTTTGGTTGGTCTAATGCCTTGTTATCTATTACTTTTCACCAAGGCATGATAGTGAGCGTACTCGACAGTAAGCGCTTTATGAATGAGCGTCTCGACCGCAAATATTGCTCTGATAGAATTTTGGCGCAGCGTAACCCAGATAACTCACCAGCCTATCCGGTAGGATTTTTCAATGCTAACGATTTCTCATTAGATGACGATCGTATCGGCCGCGCCCTACGCGACGAAATGGCATGGAAACTGGATTCAGTGCAAGCACTGGCTGACAAATTCAATATGGATGCCAAAGCCTTACAAGCTTCCATCGACCTGCACAATCAACACGTAAAACAGCAAAACGATCCCTTGTTCGACCGCGAAATGGATACAGCTAAGCATTTAGCGCCGCCTTTTATCGCCTCGCGCTTATGGCCAAAAGTTCACTACTGCATGGGCGGTCTTAAAACAGATGCTGACGGGCGAGTGATTGCTTCTAAAACCTTAACACCGATGGAAAACCTTTATGCCTTGGGCGAAGCCACCGGCGGTATTCATGGCGTCAACCGTTTGTCATCGTGCGCCTGTTTAGAAGGTCTGGCGATGGGCTTTGTGGTTGCCAACACTATTACCGACACCAATGCTGAACAGTTAAAGGGGTAATCATGAAAAAGTTATTAACCGCACTCGTTATCACCTTGTCACTGGGAAGCGCTGCGCAAGCGGGCGAATTATTCCAAGCTAAAGGCAAAATCTTTGGCCGTGACAATCACAGCGTTATCTATGACGATAAAAATGCCTGTAAGACCTGTCATGCATCAGGGCTTAAATCAACCACAGATGCCGCTTGTATTGAATGCCATGGCACTATCGATACTATCAAGATAGATACTGATAAGTTAGTTAACAGTCACGCTAATCCGCATCAGTCAGTGCATTATGCAGAAGCTATTAGCTGCCTTGCTTGTCACTCTGAACATCAAAAGAAAGCACCATTGTGCAGCGAATGTCACCGCACGTGGTTTACTGAAATGTAATAGTTAAATTGGCAATACATTGCCAACCCACAGCCGTTCAGGCCCTCGCATTGCGGGGGCCTATATTGTCCAAAGCATGACAGTGATAGGCTCTTATTTATTGCCATCCCCTCCCCGCAGTCCTTATTCATTCGTACTATTCATTTGTACTGTTCATTTCATTCAAACCATTCATTTAAACGTTAGATAGAAAATATACCTAGGCTGGTTTAATGTATTATCTTAATTAATGCTTAAATAACACGCTAAAAGAGCATGCTAATTATTCCATTAAAGATTCAGACATTAATGGTGAATGTAAACTTAATTGCCTGTTCAATAATTTTATCCCCCACATTCAAGTTTGATTATTTATTTTAACGGACTCATTAAGCAGGTTTACACCAGACTCTAGGATGAATTGCAGTCAACTGGCTTTTATGTAAATACAAATCAGTAATAATTTTGTTATTTTTCACAGTCACCTACTAGCAGTTTTAATTTAGACTGATAGACTAGCCGCAGACAAAGTAAGACACTAATGAAGGAAAATAGATATGTTTGAATGGATTGCCAGTCCTGAAGCCTGGATTGCCCTTGGCACCTTAGCGGCATTGGAAATAGTATTAGGCATAGATAATATTATATTTTTATCAATTCTCGTGGGACGCTTACCGGAAAAACAACGAGAATTTGCCCGTCGGGTCGGTCTATTCTTGGCGATGTTTGCGCGTCTAGCACTGTTATTTTCGATTTCGTGGGTAATGGGATTAACCGAAACTTGGTTCACTGTCTTAGATCAGGCTATCTCAGGGCGCGATGTCATTCTAATTGGTGGTGGTTTATTCTTGCTGGCAAAATCCACCCAAGAAATTCATCACAGTTTAGAAGGCGAGCACGAAGATCCGTCTGCGCCGAAAGCGGTCGCCAATAGCTTATTCATGGTGCTAATTCAGATCATGATTTTAGACATAGTCTTCTCACTGGATTCTGTGATCACTGCGGTTGGACTCGTCAATGACATTGAAATCATGGCGATTGCGATTATTGCCGCGGTATTAGTGATGATGTTCTCAGCCAAATCCATTGGTGAATTTGTCGATGCTCATCCATCCATCAAGATTTTAGCGTTATCTTTCCTCATCATGGTTGGCGCAATACTGATTGCCGAAGGCTTTGATGTCCATGTACCAAAAGGTTATATCTACTTTGCCATGGCATTCTCGTTAGTGGTCGAAATGATCAATATCAAGATGCGTAAAAAGTCACAACCTGTGACTTTGCATAAAAACACGCCAGAGTAACTGTTAGTTAGGGTCAGAGCCTTGCTCTGACCCTAACTATTCAACCCCATCCATAAACGACTACCAGCCCACAGACTCATTGCTTCCTTAGTCACGGCTCATATCCCCGCACAAATCCATGAACAAGCAGCAACCAATATACAAGTCGCAACAAAATCACAGGCAATATCGCACTTTTTAGCTATATATCCTTGATTTGGACAATCTTTTACTTTTAAATGTAGCAAGTTATTTACCAACTCTTTATTTCTTAGTTACCTCGCTTTGATAGTGGCTTCTGGCAATGTAAATGACCACTTCTAAGCCTAACTTCCTGCAATCTTTCCATTTGAGGTAGTAAACGTGAGTCGCGCATACATTATTTACCCACTCTTAATCGCAGGTCTTAGCGTGCTACTTTGGGCGCTGCTCAATCAGCCTGATCGCTTGCCACCTTGGCCACAAACGGTTCAAGGTTTTTCTTTTAGCCCCATGCAGCGTAACAATGACCCCACTCAAGGGCGCTTCCCAACCATTGAAGAAATCGATAGCGATTTAGCCTTATTGCAAGGTAAAACCCATGCGGTGCGAAGCTATACCGTCAGCGGTACTCAAGGTCAGATTGCCCACTTAGCTAAGCAATATGATCTTAACGTGGCGGTTGGCGCTTGGATTGGTCCAGATCTTGAAAAAAACAAGCAAGAAATCAATGAGCTATTTACCGTTTTCTCTAGCAATCAACGCAATATAGTGCGGGTGATAGTCGGTAACGAAGCCTTATTGCGTAAAGATGTCAGCGTTAATCAGTTGATCCAATATTTAGATAAAACCCGTAAGGCACTCAATGTGCCCATTAGTACCGCCGAGCCTTGGCACGTATGGTTAGCTAACCCAAAACTTGCTGAGCATGTGGATTTTATTGCGGTGCACATACTGCCTTACTGGGAAAACTTGGATGTGGATTACTCCATTACTTTTATCCAAGATAAAATGAATGAACTGCAAGCCGCCTTCCCTAATAAAAAAATTGTGATCAGTGAAGTGGGTTGGCCCAGTCGCGGCCCTACACGTGGCGCCGCCAAGGCATCTCTTGCCAACCAAGCACGCTTTTTACGTAACTTTTTAGAAGTGGCAGAACGCCAAGGCTACACCTATTACCTAATGGAAGCCTTTGATCAGCCGTGGAAATCTAGCATTGAAGGTCAAGCGGGTGATTTTTGGGGCGTATACAATGCCGATCGCACCTTAAAATTCCCGCAATTAGAGCCTGTAGTGAGAATTCCAGAGTGGCGCACTTTGGCAGGTATTTGTGTGGCTATCTCGCTCATTCTTATCAGTATCTTGTTCCGTGACAGTAAAGGTTTACACCACAGAGGCCGCGGCTTCTTAACTGTGATTAGTTTTGCCATAGCAACCGGCACAGTGTGGATTGTGTACGACTTTACCCAGCGCTATATGACCATAGGTACCTTTATTACTGGCTGTATTATTACCCTATCGGCCTTGGGGATTGGAGCCGTGGTGCTGGCCGAAGCTCATGAATGGGCCGAAGCGCAGTGGCTTAAAAAGTATCGGCGCACGCCCAAGCGCATGCTGCCAAATGAATATCACCCTAAAGTCTCTATTCATGTGCCAGCTTATAATGAGCCGCCTGAGATGCTCAAAGAGACACTTAATGCCTTAAGTCGCCTCGATTATCAAGACTATGAAGTGATAGTGATAGATAACAACACTAAAGATCCTAACGTCTGGCAACCCGTAGAGCAGCACTGCTTGACCTTAGGGGATAAGTTTAAATTCTTCCATGTTGACCCAATTTCGGGCTTTAAAGCGGGTGCCCTTAACTTTGCCTTAGGACACACGGCGAAAGATGCTGAAATCATTGCGGTTATCGACAGTGATTATCAAGTGGCGCCCGAATGGTTAAGTGAACTGGTGCCGGCCTTTGAAGATCCGAATATGGCCATAGTGCAAGCACCGCAGGATTATCATGATGGCGATGAATCCTTGTATAAGGCCATGATCAACGCCGAATACCAAGGCTTCTTCCATATAGGTATGGTGACCCGTAACGAGCGTAATGCCATCATTCAACATGGCACTATGACTATGGTGCGAGCGCAAGTGTTGCAAGACATGCGCTGGAGCGAATGGTCAATTACTGAAGATGCCGAGCTTGGGCTGCGAATTTTAGCCGCAGGTTACGGTGCCACTTATGTGCCGCGCAGCTATGGCCAAGGCGTCATGCCAGACACCTTTATCGACTATAAGAAACAGCGTTTTCGCTGGGCCTATGGCGCAGTGGTGATTATGCGCGAGCATTTATCTACCTTATTAGGTATGAATGATACCAAATTAAGTAAGGGGCAGCGTTATCACTTCCTCGCGGGCTGGTTGCCGTGGCTCGCCGATGGCATTAACTTGTTCTTTAACCTTGCTGCGATTTTTTGGACCGTGTTAATAGTCTTGTTCCCTGAGCACTTTGCTACGCCAGAAGCCTTATTATCGGTATTGCCCCTGTCTTTCTTTGTGTTCAAACTCAGTAAGATGTTTGTGCTTTATCGCCGCCGTGTGGGTACTAATTGGCGTCAATCTATCGCCTCTTGTATTGCTGGCTTAGCGCTATCTCATACCATTGGCCGCGCTATGGTGGCAGGCTTTGTCACCAGTAAAATTGGCTTCTTCCGTACCCCAAAACTTGCGGCTAAAAACCGCTTGTTAAAGGCATTGATGGATTGCCGCGAAGAGTTACTGTTTGCCATTGCTATGCTCGGCGGCGTGTATCTAATTACTCGCGGAATAGATACTGGCAGCTTAACCCACAACGTCAGCTTAATTGACTTGTACATGTGGCGTTTGGTGATTTTAGTGCAAAGTATTCCGTTTATTGCAGCAGTGGTGGTGAGCTTAATTAGCGCTATGCCAGGCATTCCCGCTAAGTTAATTGAACCGATGCGCCCGATTAATCGTGAAGAGCACATAGTCAAAAAATAAGCCTAATCTCTGAGCTTAAGCCTTGAAAACGTAAGCCTTGAAAGCCACCTTAATCGGTGGCTTTTTTTATAGGCTAACGCCGCTATCGTTAAACGCTGGTAATGCTGGCAATAAGAGTGAAACTAGGATGATGATAGTGAAACTATGCTGGTGATAGCTAAGCGATATCAATGCCATGGCAATCAAGCGCTAGGCCTGTTTTGATATGATGTTAATACTGGTATTAATATTTAGGACGATAACGACTGGAGCGCTTATCGCTGCGGCGATGCTGGTCAGCAGTCACACTTAGCGCAACTATTCCGGTAGCTCACTATTTATGTCACCAACCTCATTGTCAGCAAACACTTGTCATAGCCCCATAAAAAAGGCCGGTAACCATCAAAGGGTTATCGGCCTTTACTCTTAAGCGTTAACTGACTTAGCTGCTACAGCAATCATCTGAGTACAAGCTAACCAAGAGGCCTACTAGTCTTTCTGCGTTGGCGCTAAGCTCCACTGGGCGCCACTAAAGATATCTTGTGAAATAATGAGTGCTTGCTCTAACCACTCATTAAACACTCGGCATTCAGGCGTTTGTGATTGCTGCGCGCACAGCATTTTATCACCGGCGGGCGGCTGCACTATGCTGATCCCAGCGAGCGGGCGCACAGTGGCAGCTTGCGGCGATTTAAGCACAGTTAACAAGTTCTGCTGCGTATCCCCGAGCAAGGCCAAAATCCGGCGTGGCAACTCATACAAGGCAATCTCGCCCCATTGCTGCGGGCCATTAATGCCATCAATCACAATTAACGGCGTGCGCAGTGACGTGGCAAACATCTCAGGGCTAAAATCCGCTTTATTAGCACTGATGACGCCAGTTTGGGTATAGCCGTCGTAATTAGGCCCAAGAAACGGTAAGTGATCACCAAACATCACGATTAACGCTTGTGGGTCTTGCGCTTGCACTGTGGCAATAAAGTCCATGATTTCACGGGTTTTATAGTACATTTGATTGGCATATTTCACCGCCATCTCATTGGCGCCAGTCGCGCTTATTACCACAGGGCGGCGCTCGTTTAATGGATAATCCAAATGACCAAAAATCGTGACTATGTAATTTAGCGTCGCTTGGCCATTATCGCGATTAGCCGCCGTTTTATCCCACACTTGATTAAATAACGACACATCGCTCATAAACTCGCGGTTCATGTCATCTTGGCTGAAATCATTAATCGACCAGTATTTATCAAAACCTACGCGATTATAAGCATTAACTCGATTCCAAAAGCCCGCATGGTTGGGGTGTGAAGCTATGGTTTGATAGCCAGCATCGGATAAATAGCGCGGCAAGCACGGCACTTCATTGCGCAGCCAACCCTCAAAAAACACCGCATTTTGGGTGACAGGAAACCCGCATAAGGCTTCAAATTCACTATTGGCCGTATAACCACCAAATACTGGCGCTAGCACTGTGCTATTGGCTGTGGCTTGCCATAAATCGCGAAACCTTGGATCAAACGGGTCTTGATTAAAGCCCACGTTGCCAAGCGCCATAGGATCCCAAAAGGATTCCAGCAATAACACATAAACATTGCGCTTATCGCTAATGCTGGCGGCAGGAGCTAAGGCTTGCGCAGGGAAAATACTGGTTTTAGCGGCTAACACTTGCTCTTGTGTTACTTTCGTTTGACCACGAGCAATCACGCGGCTGCCTTCTACCGTCAAATGCAGCAACAAGCCGCGATCTTTATAGTTACCCGGTTGATCCCACACCCTATCGCCCACATGGACATCAAACCATGCTTGTAAACTACTGGATTGGTTAACATAAAAAAATCCAGCCCCAGCTAATAACGCCAGTAGCAACCAAGTGCGCTGCCGCTGCCAAGCAATCGCGACCATTAAGCCGCCAAATGGGATCAGTAGCGCCGCCCATAAGGCCCAGTAACGCCAATCATTAAATAACTGAAACATATTGCCGACGATACTAAAGTCATCAGGCATGATGGGGCTGCCTAAGATCATGAGCTTGAGCGCATTACTGACCTGCAGCACTAAGGTAAAGCTGGTGTACACCATGACCCAAGCTAAAAAATTGCGGCACAATACAAATAACAACCCCGCGAATACCAGCTGAATAATGGCATCTTTAACCCAAACCCCAGGCCAAACCCCGACATCAAAACTGCTCGCAAGCCCTAGCTGAATAAGGCTATACAAGGCCAGTGTATATAGCACCATATATAACCATGGGCGCCATAACGCTAAGCGCTTTTGTAAACGTGTTTTCGGGAAAACTATCCTTGATTGCTGCATATTGCCCTACATCCGAAACTAGCCAAGCTAGGTAACATATTGTGCAATATCATACTCATTTTGAAAGAATTTAATAGCTTAAGTCATTAATCATTCCATAACTTATGCCGACTTATTGCAACCTAGCCTATCTCGGTTTTTGCGCCTATGGTTAAACCATCATCTTAACTTGCGCCATTTCTCCTATTTTTGAGGTAAGCGCGCCCAAGATGAATCAGCAAGACAAGCAATGCCATCAAAATCAATTGGTTAATCAGACGCTTACATTGACACTGGATTAATTAATCTATATATTGGTCACCAGCAAAAATTGCTGACACATTGAAAAAGGCAAACCAGTTGAAAGGCTGGGACGCAAAACCACCGGTCTAAGGGGCGTTTGTACCTATGATAGCGGGGATGCCATTGGTATCAGACTTGTTGCCTTGTGCGGCAAGTCTAGTAATGCGTGTTGCCTTATTGAATTTCTATGCTCAATAAGGAAGATATATGTTTAAAACTCGTTTTTCCCCTCTCGCCTTAGTGATAGCTAGTACATTGGTGCCGGTAGCGGCGCAGGCCGAAGTCACTATGCAACAAGCTGCCGAACAAACCTTTAGCGTCATTAAAGCCATGAAACAGCGCGGTGAAGCTAATGATGGCGTGATTGTTGATGGTAACAAACGCTTTATTGTCTATAACGACTATCGTTTTGAACTGCATGATGATAATTACCCTAAATTTCCTTTCCCTTATGGCGGCGAAGAAGCCCTAGCCCCTTATTATGCCGCGTTCCCATTTTTAAATGATAAATGGGACATAGTGATGAATAATAACTATGGTTTTTATTTCATTCATGATGATTTTGGCAGCATGAGTAGCGACACTCAGGGTTGTTTTGTCGAATATTTTCCAGAACCCAGTTTCAGCGAAGATAAGATAATGCGTCTTGAAAATACTGAGTGTATCAGCGCACCTATGCTTACCGACGTTGCTTTATCTGGGGTATTTGATATTGGCGCCTCAGTGACTTGGCAAGGCCATGTTGAAGGCAATCGCTATCAGCTGAGCTTAAGTTCACCGTCAACTAAAACGCAAATGTTTAACGCCACCGCCCCTGAGTTCTACCTAGGTAATCTGTCACCAAACACTGATTATCAATTAGCCCTGGAAGCTTGTAATACCACAGCGTGTGTGGCACTTGAACCGATTACCTTTACGACTGAGTCAAGTAAAGCGGGTTTTCATGACGGTATTCGCCACTTAAATCACCTTGATGGTGAAATTGCCGCCCATGTATCCTTGATGCAAAGTCACAGCTTAACCGCCCCCTTTGGCAATGATGAGTTAAATGCGCCGGATGTGGTGATCAACCGTGCTGCCATGCTGCTAGTGACGCCAGAGCTTAACGACATTAACCAGTTATGGGTTGAGGTGTATTTTGAAGGCGAGCTTATCGCGCGCGAAATCATGCAGTCACCCGCCAATCAGCCCAAAACTGACCAATACGCCGTTGAAGGTCGGCCAATGGTTATTTTTGGCCATGATGTCTGGAGCTTGCCGCTTCAATGGAATTGGATGACCCCAGGCTTATCCCTTAAGTTTATCGATAACCACGGTCGCAGCTCAGAATTAGCGCAGCACAGCATTACCTTTGGCGGCGCGCCTGAGTTAGTCATCCAAAACATCGACATGGGCATGTTAACTAAGCCACGTGGCCGCAATACCATGGCTAACAATACTGCTGAACATGCCAGTGATTATTTTCAAAAAATCCCAGTATCTAAATTAGTGCTGGGCCAATACGCCCCTGCCCATTTTGAAACTGTCACTATGCCTAATGGCAAAGTGTACACTGAACGCAGTGACACTGATGGTGGCTGGCATTCTGGTGATATGCGCGAAGCCATTGGTAAGGCGTTAATTTCAACAGGTATTAATAATGCCAACGTCGGCATTACTACCTCAGCGGGTTATTCACAAGCTTATAATCGCCGTTTTAACCAACTGACAGCACACACTAATGTCGGCGTTTACACCCATCCAGACAATGGCTCGAACAAAACCGTAGTACATGGTGGTAGCGGTGGTGGTGGCATTTTAACTTTGGAAGCAACCACAGGTAATGAGTGGTCCCATGAAGTGGGACATAACTTTGGCAGAAGCCATTATCCGAGCATGGCCTCAGTGCATGATATGCAAAGCGGTTGGGGCTGGGACGAGGTATTCAAACGCTTTATCGGCAATATCGATTGGCGCGGCGCGCCAGCAATATCTGAAGCCGGCGGCGAAATATCTCCCCCCTATTTAGAGACCTTCCGCTTTTTACATGACGCCCAAGCCGGTGGTGAAAAGCAAAAAATTGGTTTAGTCAGTAACTTTACCCTTGAACACCCAACCCAAGCGCGCCGCACGCAAGCTTGGTTAAATAATGGTTTTAATCAAACGCCAGACGGCAATTATCACTATGCCACATGGGATCAAGCGCAACAAACCTATGTAGAAGCCAACACTACAGCACCAGCACCAGTAAAAACTGGCGTGCCGGTGACAACCTTAGTGGGTATTTACGATCCTACTGGTGTGAACCCAAGTCAGATTTATCCAGTACTTTATGGTAACTATGGTAATGTGTTTGATTTACCACCCGCAACCGATTATGAAGAACCTGACTCAGGTTCAAGCATCAAAGGCGGCTGGAATGAATATCGCGACCTAACGCCAGAACAGTTATCCTTATCTAGCTGGAAAACCATTATCGATAATGGCAGCCATAAACGTTTGTGCCAATTTAGCTTTACCACGACTACAGCAGAAACGGTTAATTTAGTTGGTCATGTCGAACCCGCCACCAATACTTGCCATGCGAGTGATGATATGCGTTGGAACCTTGCTGGCACATGGCAGGATATGGCATCTTTAGCTGGTGACTATTCAGTACTCTACCCTTATGGCCGTGGCAATGTTGTCTATTCACCGACACCTGATATCGGTGAAGTGCAACTCTGCTTACTTACTGATATCAACACTCCTAGCCATAATGGCGCGGGTTTTATTCAAGGCAACAAGTGTGTTCAAATACCAGGAATAACCCATAGTAACCGCAATGCGTGGAGTTATAGCCTCAGCCAGAACCGGATTGAACAGCCACAATACACTTATGTTAATGTGTGCCGACTTGATGTGGTCAGTAAAAATGGTCAGAGCATGAATTATGACTTAGCCGGCAACCGCTTAGGGGCAAATGAAAGTAATAAGTTCCACATCAACTTACCGCAGCAAGAACTCAGCAAAGTGACGCTAAGTTGCCAAGACGCTGAGGGTGTCACCATCCTCGATAGCTTAACGCCATCATTAACCACTGGGATTGAAGACTTACCACAAGCTGTGATCATAGGTCAGGAATACGGCTATCAAGTATTAGATTCAGCTATTGGTAAAGGCTGGTTTGATCACTCCGATGCCATGGACTTAGATAACTTATCTAAGCGCGATAGAAATGTGCTCGCCACCATGAGAGTGCGCGATCAACAACTGCCTTTATGCCGCTTTGATCTTACCATCAATGGCAAAGTGGAAACTGTGCACGGATTCGTCGAGCAATTAGTGACTAACGATTATCGTTGCACTGGCGGCGATGATATTAGTGTGGTGCAAGCGGGTAAAGAGCAGCGCCTTGAGTCCAGTGTTAACCAATTCCAGTGGTTATCTTTGTGGAATCCAGAGCATACAGGTGAACGCATCCCAGCCAAAAACAGTAATGAAAATCTATGCAGTGTGATAAATGATGGTTTTTACGGTGCAGGCTTTATCAATGCCGGTAATCAATGCGTGCAAGTGAAAGGCATTAAATGGTCAAACGGCAATGATTGGATATTTAGCAGTAAGCATGGCCAATACTCTTATAAGTAGCCACAGATAATGCACTCACTACGAATGTAGTGCCAACAAAACCAAAGTATCATCAACGATAAACAGCCAGTGAGTAATACCACTGGCTGTTTTTTTGGCTAATTCAATGAAGCTTAAACAAATATTAACTGCGGTCATTTGAAAATTTACACTTTCATACTTACGCTAATATGCACATACATGTGTAGTTTAAGGAAAAACTATGGAAGCGCTTCTTCGGGGTTTGTCGATAAAAACTCGCCTATTTAGTCTCTTATCGGTATTGCTCGTCATCATGATTGCTCTTGGCATCTATCAACGCGAATCTGTCGGCACAGTCAATAACATGCTTAATAACATGTTTGAAAATCAGCTCACCCCCATTGCCGCAATCTCTGATGCCAACATGCAAGCCATTTACCACAACCGTGCCTTATACGACTTAATCATAGAAACTGATGAGGCCAAGATGTACGCCATTGACAAAGAGATGAAAGACTTTGATGCCAAGATGGAAGAAAAGTTAGACGTCTACCGTAAAACCTCAATGTCTGATGAAGAAATTAAATTGCTCAACGAGTTTGAAGCATCTTGGGGAGTCTATGTAAAATCCGCCGCCGAGGTGGAAGCGGCATCGATAAAAGGTGACAACGCCTTAGCCATGTCCATCATGCAAGGTGCAACCACCGCCGCCTTTGACACGGCGGATAATTTATTAACCGCCTTAGTAACGCTTAATATGGACTTGGCCAAAGTCGCTTATGTTGATAGTGATGTGCTAGTCAATAACATCACTAACACTCTGATACTAGTGATTGCTGCGGTAGTGGTAGTGGTGTTGTTTGCCGGTTGGCAGGTCGCTTTCAGTATTTGCCGACCTTTAGCTGCAATCGTCGCCGACCTAAACGCATTAGCTCAAGGGGACTTGCAATCCAACGCCAAGAATGAAGGTAACGATGAAATTACCAGCATGCAAAAGGCGATGGCGTCGACGCGCGGCCGCTTGCGGGATGTGGTTCAAAATATTAAACAGGCCTCAAATGAACTCGGTCATTGCGGTAATAAATTGGTCGTCGCCGGTGAGCAAGTGATGGCAAGCTCTAAAGAGCAAGCTTCTGCCACCACCACATCGGCTGCGGCACTTGAGCAAATGGCCGCATCTATTGCTCATTTAGCAGATTCAGCCAAAGGCGCCAATCGACTAGCGGTAGAATCAGGTAAAGTGGCGCAATCGGGTGAATTGCAAGTAGAAAAAGTCTCTTCAGAAGTAGCTAACGTTAGTATCGCTATTAACGACTCATCACAAGATTTACGTCAACTGGCTGAAAACATTCAGCAAGTAAGCAAAATTTCGGTAATGATTAAAGGCGTTGCCGAACAAACCAACCTGTTAGCCCTCAACGCGGCCATTGAAGCAGCGCGCGCAGGTGAGCAAGGTCGAGGCTTTGCTGTGGTGGCAGATGAAGTGCGTAACCTAGCGGCACGAACGTCTAATGCTACCCATGAAATTGATCAAATGATAGGTACAGTGCAACAAGCCGCCGATAGTACAGTGGCGAACATGAACGCCTATTTGCAAACCATAGAGTCAGTGAAAACCAATGCATCGCTTGCCAGCACTATGATGGCACAAGTGGATAAAGGCTCGCAAGATGTGGTGCATTTAATGAGTGATATCACTCAAATGCTCAACGAACAATCAAGCGCGAGTAATGAAGTGGCAAAATCGGTGGAGTCGGTCAATACCATGTCGAAGCAAAACGTGGCGGCGTCTGACAACGTTAACCGTGAAGCCATACGCTTAACTGAGATAGTGCGCGATCTCAATAACGGCACTAACTTCTTTAAACTCTAAACGCCAAGGTGCGCACCACTGACTTAGGTTGTCAGTGGTGCGCTGCTTATGCGGGCTTAACACTCGCGGCCTCGTAAGTTCAGGTGCAACATTCAATCGTTAACCTAACATCCCACGCTTAATTCATTGACCGCGATTCATGCCACATCAATAGCCGTAAACTTAGGCAGATTGCTGCTCATTCATCGCCAACGCCATGGCTTCAGCAATACGAATACCATCGATAGCCGCCGACATAATGCCGCCCGCATAACCCGCGCCTTCACCGGCTGGGTATAGCCCTTTGGTGTTCACACTTTGATAATCACTGCCACGCTTAATCGACACCGGTGACGAGGTACGAGTTTCTACCCCAGTCATCATGGCCTCTTTCATAGCAAAACCATTGATTTTCTTGTTAAAGGCTGGAATAGCCTCGCGAATAGCTTCAAGGCAATAGGTAGGTAAAATCTCGGTCAAATCGGTAAGCTTTACCCCAGGCTTAAACGATGGCTCAACTTTACCAACTTGCGACGATGATTTACCCGCTAAATAGTCACCGACTAATTGCGCTGGCGCATCATAGTTTTCACCGCCCAAGACATAGGCCGCGCTTTCAAGCTGACGCTGGAATTCAATCCCAGCTAATGGGCCGCCAGGATAATCGCTCGGGTCGATACCCACCACTATGGCGCTGTTCGCATTGCGTTCATTGCGCGAATATTGGCTCATACCGTTAGTCACGACTCGGTGTTCTTCAGACGTTGCCGCCACGACTGTGCCACCAGGACACATACAGAAGCTATACACAGAGCGACCATTTTTACAGTGGTGCACTAACTTGTAATCGGCCGCGCCTAACAGTGGATTACCAGCATGCTTGCCAAATAACACTTCATCAATTGACGACTGATTGTGCTCAATCCGAAAACCGATAGAAAATGATTTAGCTTCTAAGTACACGCCCTTGCGATGCAGCATTTCAAACGTATCGCGGGCACTGTGGCCAGTCGCTAAGGCGATAAATTTAGAATGGATCACTTGGCCATCGGCTAAGGTCAACCCAGTGATTTGACCATCAGCAATATGGACATCATCAACACGGGAGTTAAAGCGGATTTCGCCGCCCAGCTCGATAATCTTGGCGCGCATTTTTTCAACCATGCCCACCAGCTTATAGGTGCCTATGTGTGGCTTGCTGACATATAAGATTTCAGCCGGGGCGCCCGCGTCAACAAAGTCGCGCAACACTTTACGGCCATAATGCTTTTTATCATTCACTTGGGTCCACAGCTTACCATCAGAGAAGGTACCTGCGCCGCCCTCACCAAACTGCACGTTGGATTCAGTGTTCAACTTACGATTACGCCAAAAACCAAAGGTATCCTTAGTGCGTTCCCGTACTTCTTTACCGCGCTCCAGCACAATCGGTCGATAACCCATTTCTGCCAGCACTAACGCGACAAAAATGCCACATGGCCCAAAACCTATCACTACCGGCCGCTCATTGAGCTCTTCTGGTGCTTTAGCCACGTATTGATACGTCATATCCGGCGTTGGCCGCACATTGTTATTGTCCACCTGCTGAGCCAGCACAGCGTCATTGTCTGTGGTGTTCACATCTAAGGTGTACATTAAGGAGATTTTATTCTTATTGCGCGCGTCAAACCCGCGGCGAAATACGGTGACATCGAGCAATTGTTCAGCGCTGATACAAAGGGCGGTAAGAATAGCTTGGGTTAATTGTTCAGGCTGGTGATCAAGCGGAAGTTGTACATTGGTAATGCGGATCATGGTTTATCCAAACTTTATGTTACTTGGTTATAGTAAAAATAAATAAATGCCGAGCATCTAGTACTCAAATGCCTTGTCTTGGCTGGATTTAATATTGCATTTAACAGCGCAACCAGTAATATACTGACGCTGAAAATAGTGCGTATGCACTGGGTTAACCGCGAAAGTTTACCAGAAACTGCCGCACAATAGCGATGAGAAATATGGCATTTGTTGTGACTGAAAACTGCATTCGGTGTAAATACTCCGACTGCGTGGCCGTGTGTCCGGTGGAGGCCTTTCATGAAGGTCCAAATTTTTTAGCCATCAATCCTGATGTGTGTATTGATTGTGATTTATGTGCCGCTGAGTGTCCGGCTAACGCGATATTTCAAGAAGATCAGCTACCTGCTGGCATGGAAGTGTATCGCGAATTAAACCGCGAATTAGTGCAAGATTGGCCAGTGATAACTGCCGTGATCCCGCCGCCCAGTGATGCTGATGAGTGGAATGGTGTCACTAATAAACTGCCGCTACTCGAGAGATAACGGCACTACTTGAACGACATAGTACCAACCAATTGAACGACATAGTACCAACCAACCGTGTTAATCCATGAGTTCGCGCCGGCAATGAAGCGCAAGCAATTAACCACAGGCAATGAACCACAGCCGATTTGCCACAGGCAATTAACCACAATTGTCGCGACCTAACGCTTGGCGTGTAAAGGCAGCCATGCTGCCAAATCACGCCAGCCTTAAGCGTTGTCAAGGCTAAAAATTAGCCACTGTCGCAACGCCTTTACTCACGACTACAGCTTGAGTATCAGCAAAGATAAAGAAAGGCGCAGCGTCGTCTTGCAGATTGATAGCCTCTGGGTCGTCATTTTGCGCCACACAGGTATAACCTAAGCTGTAATTGCCCGCGACCACAAAACCTAATTCGTAACCTTGACCTATCACTTGATTATTAGCATTGAGTAGGTCGTTCACTCGCGCCGCCGCCATCGGAGCAACTTGAGGTGCTGGCGTTGCAGTGCCCCTAAAATCACTCATATTGTCAAGTGAGGTTGATTGTGGATACAAGTACACGGCTTGGTGAAAGTCACTGCCACCCGCTGCAATTTCACACTCTGAGGTTAACGCACTAGGAATAGTACCTTTAATGCTCCCCACATCGACAACATTATGTAATTGCACCGAGGTTGGCTTAAGTGTCCAATAGGCTTTATTGCCATGGGGTTTTTGCAGGCCACTATTTAAGTCAAATTCGGCCACAAAATTATTAACGCCGACGGCAATCGTAAATGTCTTATTAAAAAATAATCGCCCGGTGTTGGCATCTTCAGCGCCAACACCACCGCACGAGCCATTACTGTTAGTCGTCAGTCCATAAAGATTACCATTATGGGTTTTGACATAAGAGCTATTTTCATTAGCGGTTTCACTGCGCTCCATATAAATACACATTTGGTATTCACCAACTGGCACATCTTTGCCCGTGACTAACTGCTCAACTTTAGCCCCTTGAAAATCAAGCAGATTGACTTGCTTTAAGGCGCCATTACTTGCCACCTCAAAAGAAGTACTGCCGGTGCTGTTTTTAAGCACCACTTGCTTAAAAGCAATAGTGACATCTTCTACGTCACTCGGGTTATCTGAGACGCCAAGACTGAAGGTTCCAGTTGCCGGCGGTGGAGTAACGCTCGAGTCATCACCACTTCCGCCGCATCCTGCCAGCAGTCCTGTTACAGTCATAGCCAACAGCGTGTTAATTGTTTTCATGTTTATCCTGCGCTTAAGTCAATTGTTACTGAGTGAATGAAATGAAAGGGGCATAGGTTTAGCCATGGGCTTGTAACACCTCATAGATCATACCTAATACCGCGGTTATCGCATCATTGGCTTATATATAAAGTAGTTCGATGATTAAGTCATCAGAAGCTAGGCATAAATAAACAAATAGGTAGCAAAGCTAACCGCATCATTGCGTTTTGCGCATCAATAACGCCATAGCTAACGTCACGGCCAACAAGGCAGGTAGCGCTAAGTACCAATTCACACCTAAGGTATCATTGGTTAATAACACGCACACAGGAATTAAAAAAACGTAGGCCGACACTTGCTGTGGCGCCAACTTAACACTGGCTTTTTGAAACAGAAAAAAGCTGAGTGCCGTGGCAAAAAAGGCTAAGTAAGCCGTGGCTAACCACGCTGATTGACTAACTTCTTGCCAATCATAAGCCACTATCTCAGGAGCAAGAGCCAGCGATAACATTAGACTTGCAGCAATTAAACTCCAACCGGTAAATACCATGAAGTTTTCTTGGCGATAGCATGCCTTGATGACTAAGGGGTTGGCTGCCATGGCAACACAGCCCAGCATAAAGAGGCTATACCCATCATTCCACACCACAGTCTGACTCGTATCTCCGCCCTGCAGCCACACTAATATTAATGCGCCCGTAAAACCTAGCGCTAACGCTCCCCAGTGATGTAGTTTGCCTACGCGGCGATTGATGAGCACCACTAACACGGCCGTCAGCAAGGGTACTGAGGTGTATAACGCACTGGTAGCAAAGGCTGACGTTTGTGTCAGCGCACTAAACATGGCAGTAAAGTACAAGAGTGATGGCAAGCTCACTAAGGCATAACGCAGAAAACTCTTACCACTGGGCAGCGACAACTGACGAGTCACTATCAGCATCACCATAAAAATCAGTGCCGCAATACTGTACCTAAGCCACGTTGCTATCATAGGTGGAACTTCTAGCATTAACTGCTTACCTATCGGGAATGTCATGGCAATCACTAAGGTAAAAATAAGCATTTGTAAGTGCGCGATCGCAGAAGTAAACATGGGTAACCTTCAATGAAAAAAGGGCCTAGACCAGCCCTTTGATACTAATAATGTAATTTAAGATTAACTCGCTAATGAGAAGAATATCCCAGCAATAGCCGCGCTCATTAAGTTCGAACAAGTCGCTGCAATTACCGTACGTACCCCATATTTAGCAATAAAATCGGTTCTTGATGGACACAAAGTGCCAAGTCCGCCAATCAAGATGCCCATAGAAGCTAAGTTGGCAAAACCACACAAGGCAAAGCTGATAATGACCTTACTCTTATCTTCTAATATTTGCAGACCTGCGGCGCTCACGTCAGCGCTGCTTTGTAAATAAGGCGCTAAGTCACTGTAAGCCACAAACTCATTTAGGATAATTTTCTTACCTATCATGGAGCCTGCAATCGCAATATCGGCCATAGGCACGCCGAGTAAAAAAGCTAAAGGTGCAAATATCCAGCCGAGAATACCTTCAAGCGACAATTGCATCCCCAACAGATCCCCAGCACCACCGAGTAAATTATTCACTAAGGTGACTAGACCTATCATAGCTATCAGCATGGCGCCTATCGCGGCCGCTAACTTTAAGCCACTGGCGGCGCCCTCACCTGCCGCGGCTAACACATTGACTGGCGGTTTTTGATCAAATTGCACACTGTCATTCATGCTATAAGCGGGCACTGTCGTTTCAGGTAGCATCAACTTAGCAAACAAGACACCACCAGGGGCCGCCATAAAAGATGCTGCCAGTAGATATTGCATATCTACGCCCATCATAGCGTAGCCAGCCAATACAGTGCCTGATACTGAGGCCATGCCACCGCACATCACAGTAAAAAATTCAGAGTCAGTCATTTTAGCCATATAGGGCTTAATTACGAGTGGCGCTTCACTTTGACCAACAAACACATTGGAGACGGCCGACATAGATTCTGGCTTTGTGGTTCCTAACAACTTCGCCATACCGCCGCCAATAATACGAATAATAAATTGCATTATTCCAAGGTAATACAGGACAGCAATCAAGGCGGAGAAAAACACAACTAGCGGTAATACATTGAGCGCAAATACAAAGCCAATGCCCTCAACCGAAAAATTAACGAGATTACCAAACAAGAAGCGAATACCGGCTTTACCGCTGTCGAGCACGACATGAACACCATGAGACATTGACTCTAACACTTGTCGACCAAGTGGCACATATAATACCAAGGCACCAATTAAGACCTGTAAGCCCATTGCGGCTGATACAGTACGAAGTTTAATGGCGCGGCGATTAACTGAACAAGCGATGCCAACACCAAGCAGTGTCAACATGCCTAAAAATCCAATGAACATCATAGTGTTATATCCTTATTTTTTTACGCTATCCACAAATGCATTAATCATCTTCAGAAAGTCGCCTTCCGCTAATTTGGCGCATTTTAGCGTTTGTTCATGGGACAGTTTCACATCCCCTAATCCTTCAGCCATGTTGGTAATGGCGCAGATAGCAAGCACAGGTAAACCACAATGTGCCGCTGAAATAACTTCAGGGACCACAGACATACCCACCACATCACCACCGATAATTTGCATCATGCGGATTTCAGCGGCGGTTTCAAAACATGGCCCTGAGTAAGATACAAATACCCCTTGGTTTAAGGTGATATTTTGCGCTTGAGCAATAGCTAAGGCCTGTTGACGTAGGTCTGTGTCGTAGGCATTGGCCAAACTAAAGAAACGTGGCCCATAGTGGTCATCATTCGCGCCAGTCAAAGGCGTACCCGGCATGGTATTGATATGATCGCTAAACACCACCAGCGAACCTACACCAATACGCTCTGGTCGCAATGAGCCTGCGGCATTGGTCACAAGTAACATTTCACAACCTAAAGATTTGAACGTGCGTACCGGGGTTGTCATTACCTTCATAGATTCATGTTCATAGAAATGACCACGGCCGTTCATGCAAGCGACTGGCACGCCATTGAGGTAGCCTAACACCAGCTCACCGCTATGGCCTTTAACAGTACTGACAGGAAAACCATCAAGTTCTTGATAACTAATGCTGATTTTATCTGTTAATTCATCAGCCAACACCCCTAGTCCTGAACCTAAGATCATGGCGATTTGCGGTTTGAAACCTGGCATGTATTTTTCGATGGTAGCGACAGCCTGTGGAACCGGATCAAATAGCGACATTTTTCATTCCTCATGAGATTTGTTATGGATTTCACGATATGCCAAGGTGGTTTTGATTAAAATCGCTATAAACAGTGCTATTGTGCTGTTTTTCAGTACAGAAGTGATGACAAGGGCAATGGGTGACACTGCATTGACGCCCTGCTATACCAGCCATAGTCAACAACAAATGGATTTATGTTTTGAATACTCCCAATAACCCGCCGCCATTAACCTTTAACAATTTATTCTGGGCAGAGCGTGTGAGCATGAAAATGCTTAGATATTTTTATGTGGCGAGCCATAGTCATAACTTCACGCAAACCGCAGAGCGCTTACATATTTCAAAATCGCCGTTAAGCACTCAAATGCGTGAACTTGAAACCATTTTGGGCGTCACCTTATTTAATCGTGAGCAACGCAGCATTCAATTAACCGCGACCGGCATGCTACTTAGGGATGAATGTCAGTTATTGTTTGATCAAATGGACAACTCGATTAATAAGGTCATACAGCATGCGCGAGAAGCCAAAGGGCATTTGCGGATTGGCATGGTCAGCTCAGCTTTTTGGGCGGGATTTGGTGATGCGAGTCAACAACTGAAACGCGAATTTTCACACGTTCAATTTGAATTTATTGAACAATCACCGCTACAGCAAAAAGTAGCGTTATTTAATAATGAAATTGATTTAGGGATAGTGAGGTATGCCGATACTCTCGACATTGAGCCGCTAGCATCATGCAACTTATACTGCGAGCCTATGGTAGTTGCCCTGCCGCATGGACACTTCTTGAGTACTAAGAAGCAATTATGCCTGTCGGAACTAGCCGCTGAAACGTTTGTGATGATGAATCAGAAAAACTCATCATCGGCGCAGTTAATCGTTAACCACTGCATAAGCTCAGGGTTTACTCCTCAGATAGTTCAAGAAGTGGTTGAGCCTATGACGTTAATGAACGTGATTGAAAGCCATGCTGGCATATCCATAGTGCCACAAAGCTTTAGTCGGCAACTCTGGCAACGCATTCAATTTGTGCCCCTAAAGCAGCCCATCCAAGCACATATTTGTGCCATTTATCATCCGCAGCAAATGGGCGCAGAAAAACAAGCAGTCATTCAATCTATCAACCGTTATATGTCCCAATAACTCGCAATTTCAATGGGCTAAATCGCGAATTAAATTAGCGCAGATGCAGGTTTTCACTGATGATAACCGGTGTTACGTTGAATTAAATCAAAGAGGGAGCCAGTCATAAGACTGGCTAATCACAAACCTAGGAACAAGCAAATTAGAGGTAACGTAATTTGCCTGTTCTTAGGTTTCAATGCATAGGCTTTACATGCTTTGGTTCAAATGCATAGGTTTTAAATACCTAGCTTGTAAATGCATTGGCTTTAAATGCGCAGCCTTTAAAGGCATGAGTTAAAACCCTGGTATTGAATCCTAAGCGTTAACGCTTGGCACTTAATCTCTACTCTTTAGCATTCGCATCGCGCGGTAACCAATCCACAGTCACGCCGACTTGCTCAAACATATCTTGGCTAATTTGGATTTTATCGCCCCAACGCGATAAGAAGTCTGGGCTTGGTGCTGGGCTATGCACGGCGCTTATGCCAGTTTGAATGATTTTCGCGGCGCAATTAGGGCAAGGGAAATGAGTGACCCAAATCTCGCAACCACTTAAGTCGCGCTTAGCGTAAAGAATGGCGTTCTCTTCAGCGTGTAAGGTTTTTAATAGCTTCATCTCGCGGTTATCAGTCTCGGCGCTATCGGAAATACCATGGGGATAACCGTTAAAACCAAGCGATACAATACGATTATTTTCAGTGATCACAGCGCCAACTTGGGTCGAAGGATCTTTACTCCACGACGCTACTAACTCTGCCATTTGTAAAAAACGTGTCGCCCATTTAGTCATCATCAGGTCGTATCCTTGTGGTATTGCAAAAATTTAGCACTTTCATCAGGCGCTATTTTCTATCCCACTTCAAGATAAATCAACCGCAAATAGCCATAGAGTCTGATAGTTAGCCATTTCACTTAAGTCGGCGTGCTCAAAATATGATTATCAAGAGCCGCTACCAAGTATCACTACTTAAACGGGCAAGGCGCGCTTGCGATTCGCTGCAATCGGTTTGCAGCATTAATTCATGCAAGGTGATAGTGGGCGACTCTCGCAGTAAGCGCGCCAGTTTTTGAGTGAGAGTTTCCAACTTATCGGCATGGGGGATAAGCCCATCATTGATCTTTTTAAGCAAGTACGGCCAATTCGCAGCGGTATTAATAACCACAAGCTCGCTGATCCTAGTATTGCTACTGTCATTGTGACTTTTACTATTACCGCCCATCACAGCCACTCGCGCGGCTAATGCTACAGCTAACCATGCTCTAAATGCCGCGATATCCATAGCCTTGCCAGTCAGTTGCCAATGGCGTGAGCGGCGCACGCGCGCAATAGCGCAGTGATGGTGCCCTGCAATAAGCTGCGCTTCAGTAACCGCCTCGCGGCCAATACGATGAATCAGCGCAGGCAATGCAATACAAATATGGCTTTGGTGTAGTTTCGGCTTCATGGGGCTGATTTGGCTTAATTTTTTGACTTAATTATTTGACTTAATTATTTGACTTAATTATTTGACTTAGTTTTTTGGCTTAAATGATTTCTAGATAAAATGTTTGGCGCCAGTGCTTAACGAGCGAGTAAAGCTCAATTCATAACACCTAATCAATAACCTAGGCGTTATACCACAGTTGCCAAAGAGTGTTGGCGGATCATGGCAAATTAACCTGAAAGAGCCCCAGATTATTAGCAACCTGGGGCTCTGGTGTTAAGCCAAGCTCTTAGTCCTAGCACTTGGCCTGAGCCTTAGTCCTTAGTCCTTAGGCAGCGATGCCTGATGGGCTTGAATAAAGCTATCCATCTGCGCCTTGGCGCGAATATTGGCTTGCTCCAATGACTCATCCGCCCCCATAGCGATAATAACCTCATAATAACACTTAATTTTGGGCTCAGTGCCTGAGGGTCTCACTATCACGCGGCTACCATTATCTAGGCGGTAAATCAGCACGTCACTGCTGGGTAAATCTATGGATTGCTGACTGCCATCGGCCAAGGTGCGAATGCCCACTTTAATATCATCAATACTGATAACGCTGGCATCACCAATCGTAAGCGGCGGCTTAGCGCGAAGTCCTTCGCCGATATTTGGAGTATTAGGCTCAAGTTTAATGCTGATTTGCGCATTGAAATGCAGCCCAAATTGACGATAAATCTCGCTTAATCTGTCCCAAATGGTTTGACCTTGGCGAGTTAATTCCGCCGTTAACTGCGCAAAGGCTAGCTGCGCGCTCAAGCCATCTTTATCCCACACTGTGCTGCCAACGGTATAACCTAAGGCTTCTTCATAGGCGAATAAAAAAGGTTGTTTTTGGGTTTGGCGCTGCTGCGCCACATTCATCAACCACTTAAAGCCAGTTAAGGTCGTATAACTTGTGGCGCCCATGCTATCGGCGATTTTAGCTAGTAAGCTTGATGACACTATAGTGTTGCCCACCAACGCGCCCTCGCCTTCCTTTTGGCTCAAGTGCTTCGAATGGGTTAGCAAATAGTGGCCCAATAATATGCCCACTTGATCGCCGCTTAGCATCTGATAATCACTCTCCCCGCCATCATAATCTTTACGCACCGCGACCGCAAAACGATCGGCATCGGGATCATTAGCGCACGCCAGTAATGACTGATGGGCTTTGGCCTCGGCAATCACTAAATCCATGGCGCCCGGCTCTTCGGGATTAGGAAAAGCCACCGTGGGGAAATTGCCATCGGGTAACCGCTGCGCCGCGACTGAATACACTTGAGTAAACCCAGCTTGCGCTAATATCGCCTCAGCCATAGGCGCGCCTACGCCGTGCATCGCGGTATAACTCATGGAGACTGATTCAGGGCGCAATGAGGCATGGCCAGATGGCTTAAGCTCGGGAGCATTAAGCACAGCTTGCTGATAAATATCGTAATAATCTTGCTCTAAATGTTGCAATTGGCCGCTCGCAAGGCCGTCATTTAATGGCATTAGCTTAATGATGTCAGTGCTTTTGGATTGAATGCAAGCCGCTATACCTGTGTCATGGGGCGTAATAATTTGCGCGCCATTGTCCCAATACACCTTATAACCATTGTATTGCGGCGGATTGTGACTAGCAGTGACCACTATGCCAGCGGCGCAGTTAAAGTGTTTGACCCCAAAGGCCACCAAAGGCGTGGGCGCCACTTGATAAGTGAGTTTAACTTGATACCCCATAGCTAGCAGTACGGCCGCGGTATCTTGGGAAAATTGCTTAGAATCATTGCGACCATCATAACCAATAATGACGCCGCGCTGCTTAGCATCGCTCACTTGCGCAGCTAAATATTGCCCAAGGCCCGCCGTAGTTTGCCTGACCAATAAGCGGTTCATGCGCATAGGGCCTGCGCCCACCACGCCGCGAATGCCAGCGGTGCCAAAATCTAGGCGGCCAGCAAATAATGATGCAAGCTCAGCCTCATTATTACTGGTGAGCAGCGCGTGCAAATATTCACGGGTTTGACTGTCAGGATCGTTAGCAATCCATTGATTCACTTGTCGCGTTAAATGGCTATTCATAGCATCCTCATGGGCTGAACTTATGTTATCTACCATAAGCAATCCCAAGGTGCACGACAAGTAAATCGCCATTCACTTAAGGCTGTTTAGGCCGTTTTCGCCAGATTGGGCTTATCGCTTTAATCTATCTAACCTTGGGTTTTGCGCAAAGCAAGCTGAGTAAGGCACAAACGCAGCAAGGCCAAGGCTTAAATATTTGAGGAATGCTTGAGGAAAAAGGAGTGAGCAAAGCATTAGCAGAACTCGCCCTTAACTAATGTGGTTAAGAGTAAGCTCTGCTAAATAAACACTCTGCTAACTATTGCTGTGATTACAGCTTAACTAATACGCGGCCAGTGATTTGACCTTGGGTAATAGCATCAGCGCAGCTAGCAACATCTGTTAATGCCACTTCGCGGCACGCCGCACTAAAGTAACTGGCTGGCAATAACTTAGCTAAGCGCTGCCAGGCTTGCAGGCGCTGTGGATACGGGCATTGCACTGAATCGACACCGCGCAAACTTACGTTGCGTAAAATAAATGGCATTACCGTAGTCGGTAAATCAAAACCGCCGGCTAAACCGCAAGCGGCCACGGCGCCGTTATAATCCATTTGGCTTAATACCTTAGCTAGCACTTTGCTGCCAACGGTATCAATAGCGCCAGCCCACAATTGCTTTTCTAGTGGGCGAGCATCTTGTTCAAACTCGCTACGCTCAATAATGCGCTTAGCCCCTAACTCGGTCAGCATGGCGCCATTAGCGGCGGCGCGGCCAGTCACAGCGGCTACTTGATAGCCTAATTGCGCTAATAAGCTTACCGCGACTGAACCCACGCCGCCGCTAGCACCTGTGACTAATACTTCACCGCGCTCAGGGGTAATGTCAGCATCCATTAACGCTTGCACGCACAGCATAGCGGTTAAGCCAGCAGTACCTATCATCATGCTGCGCTGCGGCGTTAAGCCATCCACTAATGGCACTAACCAATCGGCATTTACCCGCGCTTTTTGCGCCATACCGCCCCAATGATTTTCACCTACGCCCCAACCTGTCAGCACCACGTTATCACCGGCTTGATAGCGCGCGTCGCTGGAATCAATGACAGTGCCAACAAAATCAATGCCAGGCACCATAGGAAATTGACGAATAATTCGCCCGCGCCCAGTAATAGCTAAGCCATCTTTATAATTAAGTGAGCTGTATTGCACTGCCACAGTCACATCGCCCGCAGGCAACACGCTGTCATCGAGCTGCTCAATACTGGCAATCGTGCGCTTATCTTGCTGATTTAATACCAAGGCGGTAAAAGTCATAATGAATACTCGTTCGGTTATCGATTAATTAGCTTGAGTGTAACCGACTAATGCCTTGCCAGTTCATGAAACATGATTTGGCTAAGCCAGAATGGGATCTCAATCCCTTGTTACCTGCTTAAGTCGAAATGCGTCTGACTACCCGCACGCCCGTTGCGCGGATTATGGAACTAATTGTCCATAGTGATTGGAATTATCGGCCGTGTTGTTTGATTAACGCTTCAGGTATTGTGCCGTCATTAATAACGCCAAGCCCTGTTTGGTCTGCCACATTGTTTTGACGAGGAAAGTGTATGACTCACCCAATTATTGCCGATTTAATGTCTCGTTATACTGCTAAGAAATATGATGCTAGCCAGCGTATTAGTGCGGATGATATGGAGGTGATTAAACAAGCCATTCGTTTATCGGCCTCGTCAATCAATGCGCAGCCATGGAAGTTTATCGTGCTAGAAAGTGAGGCCGCTAAGCAGCGCTTTCACGATTCATTTGCCAATAACTTCCAGTTTAATCAGCTCCATGCTAAAGAAGCGTCGCACACTATTTTGTTTGCTTACAATCCGCATTTTACTAAAGATCAGTACAAGAAAGTGGTGGATGCTGAAGTGACCTCAGGCCATCTGCCCGCGGATAAATACAATTACATGCTAGATAATGCTTACGCTTTTGCTGAATTAAATACCGATGAGTTGGGTTTTAATGGTCACTGGACCAAGGCGCAAACCTATATCGCCTTAGGTAATACCTTGCATACTTTAGCGCGTATGGGCATAGCCTCAACCCCGATGGAAGGCGTAGATTCGGCCTTAATTGGTGAGTTGTTTAAAGAAGAACTCGACGGTTATGTGTGTGATTTTGCGTTGGCGCTTGGCTATCACAAAGACAATGAAGACTATAACTATGGCCTGCCTAAAGCACGCTTACCCATAGAAGATGTCATTACTGTTATCTAAGCTGACGTTAAGGTTTAGCCTTGCTTAGCTTGCCTTAGTTTATAGCCTGGTATGCAACATTAGCCGCAGTAAACCCAAGGTCAGAATCGATTCTGGCCTTTTTGCTATTTGCGCTTGGTTACTGGGTTGCTAAGTGCTAAGTGCTTGGTTGCAAATGTTGAATCATGCCCTAGATTGCTAGGCTCATCATTCAACTATTCACTCACTGATCCATTCACTTATTCGCACCATCATCAAACGGCTTGATGTGATAATAACGATCAAAATCTGGAATATGCTGCTCCCAGCGCGGGCTGGCACCTATGTAGTTTTCTACCGCGGCAATAAATTCTGTTACTAAGGCGGTTTTGCGTCGGTGGGGATACAAGGCATATAAAGCTAAACCTTGATTATCATGGGCATATTCAGTTAATAGCGGCCTTAACTGCATGTCGGCAAGCGGACGGTAAAGCACAGATGAGGCGATAGTGGCGTAACCTAACCCCGCCTGCACGGCTTCAAGTAAGCTTCTAACATCATTCACTTTATAATTGCCCTGCATAGGGTAATCAATAAAGCGCTTAGAACCTGGCTGCTCATTAAAGCGCATCATATCCACAGTTAAGCCGCCGTTACTGTAAATCACCGCCGGTAAATGGGAGAGTTCTTCTGGGGTTTGCACTGCGCCATAACGTTCAATAAAGGCATCGGATGCCAAAGTCACAACTCGAATATCGGCAATCTTTTTGGCGATTAAGCTTGAATCATCTAAGCGCGCTAAGCGAAACGCTACATCGAAATGATCAGAAATAATATCCGAGCGCTTATCATCCATCAGCAGCACTATCTCAACCGCAGGGAAACGCAGCATAAAATCAGTGATCACAGGTTGCAGGTACAACTGGCCAATATGTAAAGGCGCGGTAATACGAATGCGCCCTTTAGGTTCCGCCAGATACGAGTCAGCAATTAAACGCACCTGTTGCAAGGTATCCACCAACTGATAGGCTTGCTGTAATATCTCTTCGCCGGCGGGTGTCAAGGCAAACGAGCGGGTGGAGCGATTAAGTAATTGCACCCCAAGTTCAGTTTCCAGCTTTTTAATCTGTTTCGATAAGGATGAGTTATCCATATCATGCAGCGCTGCGGCTTTAGTAAAAGATTGCTGCTGCACGACATCGATAAAAAGCGCCAACTGTTGAACTAATGACATAGATTTCCTTGTGATAGCGCAAGCTTCAAGCGCCGCGACATAGCGTCTTTATCTTACAATAAAACAACCAGTTAGAATATCTAGCGACTAATGACCTCACCAATATGACTAGGCTTGTCTTTCACCCTTTAGCCAAAATAGCGGCACTAGCCAACATAATGGCACAAAGTTTTTTGTGCCAAGGCTCACACGCATGAGCAAAAATCAAACAACAATAAAACGATAGCGATATAATCCACGGCAATGACTTAAAGTCGTCAGCAACAAATACTGCTCACAGTTAATTACTGGCATAAACAGCCAAAAATAGTCTTAACTAAGTAACCACTAAGCAGTAGGCGCAACCTGATGTAAGCCACTAACATCTCGCAGCGACTCAGCCAGGGGCTAAGTCCAATCATTCACCGACAGAGTGAGGCCAAGGAGTCACCACCTGCATTTTGTCATTGTTTGTAATTACCCATGAACAATCCATACCTAACCTTAAAATTAGATGTTGGTGCCACCTTAGCGCACATTGAACAAGCCTATGATGAACTGCAGCAAGAATATCACTTAGCGTTTGAGCGCGGCTCTAAGGTCTATGCCAAATTGATGCTGGATGACATAACCGCGGCCTATCGCTTGCTATCGCATCCTGAATCGCGCCAAGCCTACGATAGCGCGTATAAAGACCAGCTTATCCAGCATTACAATTTGCAGCTTTCCACTAAACGCAGTTATGAAGATTGGGTCACGATTGAATCGAGTTACCCCGAAGTGCGCTTACTTGAAACCAGCTTAAAGATGATTTCACCGCGCTTATCTCTGGCGTTTCGCAGTGAATTATTGCATTCGCGTGAATACCTTAGGGTCACTAATCTGGTTAAAAGTATGGGCATTGAAGCCAATGTTGCCGCGCCGACATTAGCCCCAGTATTAACCGCAGCCAAGATACCAACCCCAGCATCTAAGCGCGCCCGCCTAAACTTTAAACCACTTTTTTGGGGCACTAATTTGCTGTGGTTGCTGTTAATCGCAGGGATTGGACTCGCTAGCTAGGAAGATGCGTAGCGAACGTGGCTTGGTATTAAGTGCGGGGGCGAGCTATTGGCGGCTTAACGTAAAAAAATGAATATGGCCAGAATGGCGATATTCATTTTTTTAAATGGATAAAGGCCTAAGTTTAGTCTTCCATCCAATCTAAATTTGGCATGGCATCTAAATGTTGGCTATAACGCTTTTCGTTAAACTTGGCGCCATTAAGCATGACATCACTGACTTCAATCGCCAGCGCACAGGCCATCCACTCAATCGCTTCTTCGCGCGGCGTACCTGTCATCACTAAACGCATTAACGTCTCTTTCACCTTTTTTGGCTCACCGTCGGCGATTTGATTTTCGACGGTTTCAATCAAGGTTTCTTCAGTCATGTAACTTTCTTGCTGATTATCCATTTTTACGGCTCGGTAATGAAATTGCCGCCATTATGCCGCAAGCGCGATCCCAGCCAAAGAGTTAATCTCGATTTGTCACAGCTTAATTAGCTTTGGCGTTACCGCTTAGGCTCGGAGGCAGAGCGGGATTAAACTTTGTGAAATCACTTAACCAAAGAAAATCTCGCTCCTAAAATCGCCATTCCATGTAGCCTTTCTTATTTTGGTTGGTTTACTGGCTTTTAGCGGATGCTGTTCTAAAAGGTTCAGCACAATATTGTTGGATGAACGTTGGAAGTTAGAAGATTTTTCGATTCTCACAAAAGAATACTGTACTGGTCAACTCAAACTGGACACTTTTAGTTGAGAATTTTCAAACTCTACTGGTGATAAATCATTATTAGCTGAATGAAGGCGCTCTAAGTTGTAATACCTCATATAAGCGGCCACATCCGACTTCATAAACTCATTTGTTGGTTGACTAACCTTAAAAATCCAATCGTGTTTTAAGCTACCAAAGAAACGCTCAACAACGGCATTATCCCAACACGCGCCAACATCACCCATGCTGGCTCGGATACCATAACTCGAGAGCAGCCTACCGAATTGCTTACTGGTATATTGCGAGCCTCGGTCACTGTGAAATACCAACCCTCTTGCCGGTCGGCGCAGGTTGTAAGCTTTCATTAATGCCTTAGATATCAAATCCGTGGTCATGCGTTTGTCTATGTGCCACCCCACAATCCGGCGTGAATATAAATCCATCACCACCGCCAAATATATCCAGCCTTCACCTGTCTTTAAATAGGTCACGTCACCTGCCCAAACCTGATTAACAGATACTGGGTTAAAGTTCATGTTTAGCAGGTTATTAGCCACGGCATCAGAGTGTTTGCGCTGTGTCGTCACCTTATAAGCCCGTCGCTGGGTTGCTTTGAGTCGAAGGCGGTGCATAATTTTACGAACGAGATAGCGACCAACCTGGTAGCCTTCCTTGCGCAATTTCTTCACCATTTCACGATTACCTAAGCTGCCTCGACTTTGCTTAAATAGCTTTCGAACAAGGCGATAAAGCTTCAGTGTTTCAAGACTTATCACGTTTGCAGGGCGTTTATGCCAATCGTAATAGCCTGACTTACTGACACTCATTACTCGGCATAACAGCGCAGTAGGAAACTGGTTAGATAACTGTTTAATGAAGCGAAATTTTACTTCATTTCTCTCGCAAAGAAGGCGCTTGCCTTTTTTAGAATTTCTTTCTCCATGCGTAGTTCTTTGTTTTCTCTACGTAATCTCTTTAACTCATCACGTTCAGATTCTTGTAGGGCGATACCCTGTTGCAATGCTTGGTGTTTTTCCTTCCAGTTATAAAGCAGGCTTGTGCTAATCCCAAGAGACTTTGCTGCCTCAGCAATACTATAGCCCTGTTCTAGCACCATTAAGACGGCTTCGTCTTTGAATGTCTGCGGATAACTTTTATGTGATTTTTTTAAACTCATATCGACCTCTTAATTTATTGACCATACTGTCTCAAAATTAAGTGTCCGATGGAATTAGACCAGAACACACCAACAACTTTATGGATTTTTCCATGCATTACGAGCGATCGATGAGGGTAAATTTTCTAGCTTAGAGTTTGAGCGAATGCCATGGCTAGGTGGTGGCAGTGTTGTTGGCTTTTTTAGCATCATTGGAAAATTTGTGAGTCATGAGGATCAACCTGTAGTTAAACGGATTCAATATGCTTCGCCGGGCTATATTGAACTTACACTTTTAACTGAAGTAGCCAAAGATTTGGTTACATCGGCCACTAGCTTCTGCCGTTGCAATTCGATTTCTTTGAGCATCTCTTTCGCAAGAAAGTCCGCCTGTAAGGTAGATTTTTGCATCAACTCATCAGCATATTTGTTGATGAAGAGCACTTTCTGGTCAATCATCGGCGACACATCATCATCGATAATCTTTTTTGCCACCACATGAACTTGATCGAGTTCTTTCGTCCAATCTGTTTCAAATAAAGCCATCACTGCATCCAAATAACTAAAGTTTTTTCAGCAGATTTGCCAGCATTTTTTCCGCGAAGTTAGGCTGCACTTGTTTTAGATGTTCGTTACCACAAGTTGGACACTTTTCAGGCACCTGTCCGGGATAACGGCTATCTCCCATTGGCGAGAACACTTTACTCCACATGCAGAATGGACATGTGAGCTTAAAAGCTGGTGCTAGGATTGGCATGTTAAATTCCTTTAGTGCCCTGATTGTAGTGCTTGAAACGGGTGCATTCAGTTAATGCACCCAAACTGAGACAGCTTTAGTTGCTATAACTTGTTCCTAAAAGCACGAAGCTTGGACATAGATGATTCGAGCTGCTTGTCAACAGCTTTGCTCTCCGCATCTCTGGACTTTAACTGTTGCTCTGCGATTTGCATTTCATGCCAAGATTTACTCAAGGTCATCACGCTTTCCATGCATATCTTGGTGTCGACGTAACCCTGCTCTATCCATGAAGTGATCTTTTCACTATTGAAACCAAGAATGTCTTTTACGGCACCGAGCATCCCTTTATCTCTACCAAGTGATGTTTGCGGTCTGATTTCCATTATGGTCGTCTCTGGAAAATCATGACGACTCCACAAGGAACCATCGTTCAGATGAGTAACAATAACCATATTACAACCAGCATCAATCAGCGGTTTAATCGGCGTATTACCATGCTGTTTACTCCATCCACCTTGCCCGCCATCAGTATAAATATCGTCTCCAATACGTTGATCACTGAAGATAATCGGGATCGCAGCCGAAGCCATCAACATCTGTTGCTGCTGACTATGAGGAAGCGATTGCAGATGGAAGTACTCGGAATCTGGGTTATTGGAAATTCCAAATTCTGCTTTTAATATGCCGGCAAAATCCATCAATACACCGCGAGTCTTAAAAACAGAAACGTAGAACGGTAAACCTTCTGATAACTTGTCGAGACAAAGATATTTGTCCAACAAATCGCTAAGAGGACGATTACTGAGAACAGCTGCATCGAAATTTTCTTGGTTTGGAAAATACCGTGTTGCTAGAGCCGGCCATACAAAACTTAATAACTTCAGCTGAGGATTTACCCGCAGCCCGGCAGAGAGTAACAATAATGGATACACTGATTTGTTAAACTCCAAGGGCGAATTATGGGCGAGCTCTTGCCAGATTTCCTCTAAACGCGCAGCACCTTCTGTTAAGGAAGATGATGAAGCTAAAATCGCCCCGTTCAAAGACCCAATGCTGGCCCCCGAAACAGCGTGTACTTCAGTACCTAATTCTGCCAGCGCTTTTAATACGCCAACCTGATAGGCGCCTTTTGCACCACCGCCCGAAAGCACAAGGCCAACCTTCATTTTACTCATGCGCATTCTCCCAGTACTTCTTCAACCAAAGCATCAGAAAGGCGCTCTGCAGAACAGATACGCGGTACAGCAAGAGGTAATATTTGACTACGACGAGCGACAGAACAGCTAAACGGTAAGTTCTTTTCATGGTAATCGCTTGCCATATATTCAGTTGCCGACAGATATTCTGCAGTTTTTAAGCTGACTGGATTCAACCACACATTAAAATTAACTCGCGTTTCAAGGCTCAAATCAGTATCTTCACGCATTTGAATGACCAGCCGGTTACTCAAGTCTTCAAGCATTTTGTTGACCTGATACTTTTCAGCAGAGCGAACTAAATCGCCATAGGCCCCCCAATTCAGCTCTTCCAAAGCTGCATACGCCCTTGTACCTACAGGCAAATGAACAAAACGGCCGGCTGCCCATTTGTGAAATACATGATCCACCTGATTAAAGGCACTAGTTTCCAGTTCAACTCTTGCTAAACGGTGTTCCAGCTCACGGAACCGCCCACAGACTTGGCTAGTTAACGATTCAAGCATTTCGCGTGTTTCAACGGAAAAATCGGCCAAATCAGCCACATCCTGAGTGAGATGGTTTAACCGTCCGGTCACACAATCGATTGCTTTTAATCCTAAGGTGACTTTATTGTTCAATTCATTGAGCATCTTGAGTTGGGACTGTGCGATAACAATCAGACTCGAATTTACCTCATACTGCCGCTGCCATTCCTGCCCGGTAACTCCATTATAAAGGCGTGAAAAAAAGCTTTTTTCCAAACTCTGCGTGCGTTCGTGATCTTTAAGAACGGTAATGTTATTAGCAAAATCAACAATGAATTTTTCTGGAACTGCAGACAACGTCTGACAAAGTTGGTCATTTAACAAGATCTTATCGGACATTGTTGCCACCTTGAGGATTAAGTGCATCCGTTTTCTTTAGGCTGTTCATTTCTTCGCTTAAACCATTGCTATCTATTTTTATTTCTCGGGCACCCCCTGTGTCAGGATAGTTGTCGCCTCAGTTTTTAATACTATTGGACAGGAGGCGGAAGTTAGGTTTGAGTGAGACATTATCCTGAAGCGCACAAAAAAGCAGTCGTTAGTAAGTTGATGGAAAGCGGTTTATCATTGCGTCAGTTTTCACAGAGAGAAGGTATTAGTCTTTCTACTCTGTATGGTTGGCGGGAAAAGTATGCAGAGGCCGATTTCAGTTTGACAAAAAGTAATGAACCAGATGATTGGTCCGCGGAGCGGAAGTTTTCTGCGGTGATAGAAACGGCCGCAATGTCGGCAGTTGAGTTAAGTGAGTATTGTCGCAAGAAAGGACTGTTTCCTGAGCAAATCCAGCAATGGAAACTGAGCTGTATTTCAGGTAATCAGACCGAGGCACAGAAGCGCAAGCAGCAGGCACAAGAGCGTAAAGCCGACAAAAAACGCATTAAAGAGTTGGAGAGAGAGTTAAAACGGAAAGATGCAGCCTTGGCCGAAACCGCAGCTCTTCTGGTGCTCAGAAAAAAGTTAAATGCCTACTGGGGGGAAGACGAGGACAATTAACCACGCTCTCAGATAGGCAATACTATGTATCTTTGGTTGATGATGCTGTCAGCGCAGGTGCGAGAAAGCATAAAGCCTGTGCGGAAATCGGATTATCCCTACGCACATTACAACGATGGTTGGAAACGGGTTGTGTCAGTGCAGATAAACGGCCAGAGGCGGCCAGACCCGTGCCTGCTAACAAGTTAACAGAAGCGGAACAACAAGCCATATTAGACATCAGTAACCAGGAGCGATTTGCCAGCCTGTCACCCAGCCAAATCGTACCGATATTGGCTGATGAAGCCGTGTATCTGGGTTCGGAATCGAGCTTTTATCGTATCCTCAAAGCCCATAATCAGCTGAAACACAGGGGCAAGGCTAAACCTAAAGGGAGCATAGCAAAACCAAATGGGTTTACCGCTACAGGGCCTTGTGAAGTGTGGACTTGGGATATTTCGTATTGCCCCTCAACAGTCATTGGTCGGTTTTTCTATCTGTATATGATAATGGATATATTTAGCCGCAAAGTGGTGGGATGGGAAGTGCATGACAGCGAGTCGGGTGAGCATGCAGCCAACCTTCTGGAACGCACCTTATGGTCTGAGAAATGCGTCAATGAAAAGATTGTTTTGCACTCTGACAATGGCAGCCCAATGAAGAGTTTGACCATGCAAGCAAAGATGATGGAAATGGGAGTTGTTGGCTCACGTAGCCGACCAGGTGTCAGCAATGATAATCCTTACTCAGAATCCCTGTTTCGCACAGTCAAATACAGTCGTCGATGGCCGAGTGAAGGCTTTAAAACACTGGACGATGCCAGGGCCTGGGTCAGAGACTTTGTTCAATGGTACAACACTGAGCATCGTCACAGCAGGATAAAATTTGTCACCCCAGCGCAGCGACATAAAGGTGAGGATCAGGCAATACTGGCTAATCGTTCAGAGTTGTATGCAAAGGCAAGAACACTGAATCCAAATCGCTGGTCCAAAGAGGTTAGGAACTGGGATCATGTTGGCGATGTGGATCTAAATCCGGAGAGGAAAAAAGAGGCAGCTTAATAGCTCAAGCGACAACTACCTTGAAAAACACCGGGCACGTTTTGTATATTTTTCTAAATAATTTAACAGCTCATCTTGGGTAGACTTCTCGTTTTGATGATCACGCACGCTCTGAAGAAGATCTGCCCTAATCTCTTCAATAATATTGCTGAGTTCAGAAAATAACTGATCAACTTCTCCTTTAAGAGGAGACACTATACGATTTTTTAAATCGGCCGATGTTTTATGTAGCTCTATATCTAATTTTTTACTTATTTTCTGCCTTATCACATCAATATCAACATCGAAATACGTTTGTTCGTATTCATAGCTTTCCCAGCCCCAGTCGTCGGTATTGAACCATCGGCATACCGTCCCCCAAGCACTGTCTTTTCTCCGTTGACCGCGTTCTGTTTTGGTGTGTTCTTTTGTCTCGTTAAGCTCAACATCCGCTAAAAGGTCTATGCCATTTAAGAAATCAAATTCTGGCACCCTGATATGTACCTTAAAGTTCCCTTTCTCCAACTTCGTCTGCACACCAGCCAGTAGACGTTCACACCGATGTTTTAAGTCAGAATTGAGATAATCATTGAATTGGCCAAGGTGGCCTGTTAATTCATCGTTCAGACCGGAAACTGAATCTTTAATGATACTGTCAAGTCGCTGTTTTATCTTACCTTGTAGCTCGTCAGCATCACTTTTAGACTCAAAGCGGATAACAGGGTTTGTTGCATCGAAATCCGCAGATTCCTGTCTGCCTGAACCAAAAAAGCCACTTAACAATCCACCAGTTTTTTGGCTTTTCGAAGTGGGCGACGCGTCACGTTGCGCTTTCTCTTTTTGCTTGCCCTCTTTAAAATAATATTCGATATCGCTCAACACTTTATTTTTGATATCGATAAACACACCAGTGCAAGACTTCTCTAAATTTGATGCTGAACTTTTAAGTTTGTTATTTGCTTCATCACCCAGAGCAGTTAAATCGGCAATATCTTTTTTCAGATAGCTGATTTGTTTTTGCAAATCCTCGACACTTGTTTTTAAGCCTGTATGCCGAACTTCGAGGAAATTTTCTACGTCCTGAGCGGTATGGTTAATCTTAGTAACCGCAGACTCAAGCGACAGAATGCCGGCATTTTCGTGCGAGCCCTTCACGACATCTTGTAATGGCGCAGTAAATCCGGCGTTTTCCCATACAGAGTTAGCTTTTTTGATCACCCGTTCACGATCATGGATATCATCATGCCAATCTTCGCCGAAGGCAGCTTTAGCAAAGTCTTCGACCCAGGGTTGTTTAACATCCAAGCTTTCACTTTTATCCAGTTCAGCCAGCGCTTTACAGGCTAAAAACGCCCGGTTGGCCGAAACCGGATACACATTGCAGGCTTTAACAGCACCGGCCATTAAGTTTTCTGCGACATATTTGGTAAGTGTTTCGGCCGAGTCGGCATGTCTGTCGCGCTGGTCAAATTTGTTAACCAGCACAAATAAACGGTCGCCACATTCAGCAACGATTTGCTGCAATTCTTGCCGGACCCCATGATCTGCCTCGGATTTCAGCTGGGTATAATCCAGCACTGTTAATACGGCAGATGCTTTTTTCAGCTGGTCACGCAGCATTGGTTTCAAATGCTCTTGGCCTGCTTCATTTGGGCCTGGCGTATCCAATAAGGTTAAGCCTCCAATCTGACTGCTGTAATCACTGAGATGAGCAAATTCAACTTCGATGACCGGCAGGTTGTCGACATTACGATAACTGGCAAATGGGAACTCGGTTTTGGTAATTACACTGAATCTGACCAGATCATTTAACATCTTTAAAAACTGATAGATATTGTCAGAGCCAGTGTATTGTTCCTGCAGCACATCCGGTTGCTTAAGCTTTGCAGCCAGCTCGAGCATATCCTGACAATGTTCCGCTCCAACGAGCTTCTCGTCGATATGCTGGTTTTCAAGTACTTTGTTTAAATCCGCGATAAAATTCGTCAGCGGTGCTCTATTTTGCAGATACAGCAATGGCTCTTTTTGACCTGCTTTGTGTCTAATCAAAGTAGGTAATGCCGTCATGGGTCTGTTTCTGTTTGGCAAAATTTCAGTTCCGACAATCGCATTAATCGTGGTCGATTTCCCCGCTTTCATTGTTCCGACAACAGCAAGCACCAGCTCTTGTTTTTCTAATTTAATTTTTTCACCTGACAGCACTTCAATTCGTGCTCTCACTGAATCCTGATCAAATGTCTGCTTTTCTGCATTATTTGCGGCTGTTACCAAACCATTAGTTTGCGACAGCTCGTTAAGGAAATTGGATTCGACGGTGATAAGTCTGATTGCTTCTTCCTGCAATAACTCAATATTCTTCTCATGCATATGTAGTCCTTACATCATTTTTGTTAATCGTTGTATTCGGTGGAAATTTTTCAAACGGCTGGCTTGATTTCAAAACACAGATTTAATGCTAGTGTTTGACCCGCTTCAAGCCTTTTTAGGTAAATATTTTGCCGCGATGCCACAGACAAAATTTAACGAATTTAACGTGCCACCCATTGTTAAATTTGCAGAGTGTATGCTTGTAAAAAAACAATAAAATGGCCACCCATTCCAAAAAAGAAAAATGCAAAAAAGAAAAATGCCACCCAAATTTCTAAACAGAAACATAACTGGTTTTAATTTCATTAGCGACGATTATTTTCAATATATTCAGATTTCAAATCATATGTAATTTAGCAGAAATTCATCACAACATTAACGATTTAGAAGTCATTAACTAAATTCCACCCAGCAGAAAAACTTGATATCAATCAAGTGTGCGTTGGAAAACTATTTGGATGAAAGCTAACGTTTAAGAATGGTTAAGCACACAACCAGCGTTGACAATTTGAAGCGCCTTGTCGTCGTTTGCGGTCTAAATGCTCACAATAGTCAGTTAATGCAGGCAAAGCACCTACTGCACCTTTGAATAATGTGCCAAATTCAGTAGTGATTTTTAACCAGTTTTCTTCGGGAATATTTAAGCGATTAAGTATGCTCTGGCTGCTTGCACTAATAGCTCCACGCTTATCTTCACGGATAATCTTCCCTGTATCTTCAACCAGTACGATGTAGTCTTTCACGCTGAACATTAATCCGTTAGGCATGTTTAAGCGCTCATTACCTACAAAAGGTAATAACTCTGATGGTTGTTCTCCTTTTACGGCTGAGTGAATACGGCGCTGAATACTGGTGTAATCTGAGGTTTCGGGGGTTGCGGCCATTTTAGCGCGAATAGGATTTAAATCGACATAGGCCATACAGGCTAATACTGCAGCTTCATCTAGTAAGGCTTGGGATTTGAATCTACCCTCCCAGAATCGCCCAGTGCATTTATCCTCTTTGTTGGCCATTCTGGCTATCGGCTCACTGAGTGAGCGCATAAACCAACTAATATCAATTAAGCGTTTACGGTACTCGGCAATGCATTCATTGACGGTTTGACGTTCAAATTGATTGAGGTCTTCCCCTTTTAAAAACTTATGGGTTAATAGTGTGCCTTTAAAGCCTTTGTGCCATTGAATCAGCACATCTTTATCTGACCAACCTTTTGCTTTGTCTGCATCGACTTTTACCACGACATGCAAATGGTTGCTCATCACTGCGTAAGCACAAATATCAATGGCAAAGATGGTCGCTAATTCAAGGATACGTGAATCCACCCACTCGCGCCGATGTTCAAAATTATCACCCGTTGATTTATCAATGCCACACAGAAAAGCCTTACGTACTACACGAGAGCAACAGTGATAGTAAGGCGTATCTTCTAGGCTAACGATAGTTTGTCTTGGTCTGGCCATCTTCAATTACCCTTTCTAGAAACGTAATTAAAGCCTAGTTGAGTGTTTACTATTTAGCCAGCTGGAATGGGTGGCCATTTCATTGCTAGCCAGCTGGAATGGGTGGCCATGCTATTGGGAATGCTATTTAGCCAGCTGTAATGGGTGGCCACGTTATTGTTTACTATTTAGCCAGCTGTAATGGGTGGCCATGTTATTGGCCTTGTTATTGTAAAACTATCAAGGGTACGAGCAGGGCTGGATTTAGGTGGTTGTTATTGATGGGTGGCCATGTAATTGACCATGTTATTGAGACTTGAAGAGTCCACAATACGCATGGGGCTGAGGCACTGCAAAAGTCGTTGTCCGAAGCGGCTAGATGTGTTGCTGCTCATCGCTATGCTGGCAGAAATTGCCTTATGGCTAATTGGTATCGTTGCCTTACATCTAGGCTGGCAAAAACACTTTCAGGCCAACACCATTCGGCACCGGCCTGTGCTTTCGATTGTCAGATTGGGGAAAGAGGTTCGGCGGAGGGAAAACTATCAAATAACAGCGCAGCATTTACGCTGGGCAATGCATGAATATATCAAGTTGGTTCACACTGCAGGGAGACCTGAATTATGAGGGGATCCCCCAGCGCCCGCCTAAGGGGCAGGCAACGTATACCACTAAACTCAATCGCAACCACACGAACCATAGCAGTTCATTGGGACTGAAAACGCCACACGTTGACAGCCCCAACAAGGCATTGGTCATGATTCTGATTTATCACCACTTTGATGCAACTGACGCTCGAGGCCTAGCAGGAAACTTTTAAGAACTTGGTCTTTACACTCTCTGTAATGCTTGTTATCTGGCTTACGGAAAAATGCATTCAATTCATGCTTGCTTAAACTACAGTCTGCACGTTGCAGGATCTCCAGAATGTCTTCAGCTTTCAAGTTCGCAGCAATACGTAATTTTTGAAACACAACATTATTGCTTATTTTCTCTACCGGTCGTGGTTCATCACCATCACGTTTACCACGCTTAACATCGATGAAGCCATTCAGAAATAAAGCAAGCTCTCTATCGCTAAGTTCAACAAAAGAATCATCTTCTTTATTTTTCAGCCAGCTAGAGACTTGTCCATCGACTACAGCAAAGTCTGCTAAAGAAAATATTTGGGAAATTGCCAGTTCATTCAGATTGAAGGTTTGGCTTACGCGGCATAAAACATCATTATTGGTCAAAATAGTTCCTAGTCTTAGGTAAATCCAGTGCTATCGAGGTGATTACTGGCAGGCTCGGATTTTAGCAGACTTGCTGCTTGCGCCCTACCAATTGTGCCAATTCACGGGAAATCGTCACGTTTTAGTATGGCTGCGCGTTTACCTCACGAGACAAGTAACAATGCGCAAACGACTGAGTTTACCAACACTCACAGCACCTAAGTCTACATCCGACTGCATTCCCATACATAGCTAGCCCTTGATGTGAGCCGAGCATTAGGTAAATAGATGAGATGTTGCCTGGTAACTCGCTCCGAGGTTTCGATTCACTCAACGAGTGCTAACAAGATTGTGGGCAGAATTGAGTTAACGCTAGTGAAGGCGCCCTGATTGCATCGTGAAGTCATAGTGATTTGAATATTGACAGGTCAAGTCCAGACCATTCTAGATAACAGCTAATCACCTGATTTTATTGATTTAACTAAATTAGCTTGTCCTTTAGTTAGCCTTAAGCCCCCACGTGAGCTCACGACGGCCACGGATAAATTGCCCGCAAACATATTCATCAGCAACAGATGCGGGTACCATTCGGCCCTTACAGTTGACTGAGACCTTGTGACGTGATGAAGCAAAAGATTGAATTACTAGCCCCCGGCGGCGATATTGATGCCATTAAAGCTGCGATTATTGCTGGCGCTAACGCCGTTTATTGCGGTTTAGATACCTTTAATGCTCGTAATCGTGCGGCTAATATTTCTTTCGATCAACTGGTTGGGGCTATCCGCCTCGCTCACCAATATGATTGCCGCATCTTCTTAACGCTTAACATTGTGATATTAGAGCATGAGTTTAAAAGCCTAGTTAAATTGCTTAATCGCTTAGTTAACACCACGCTCGATGGCGTGATAGTGCAAGATCTCGGCTTATTGTATGTGCTGCGTCAATATTTCCCGACACTGGATGTACATGCTTCAACCCAGCTCACCACCCATAATGCTGGCCAAATTCCCTTTCTTAAACAGCTTGGCACCAGCCGAGTTAACTTATCGCGCGAGCTTAACTTACGCGAAATTACGGCGCTGGCTAAGGTGGCACAACCCCATGACATGCTGCTTGAAGTGTTTGTCCATGGCTCGTTGTGTATTGCATTTTCTGGCTTATGTTATTCAACGTCGGCGTCTGCGGGTAACTCGGGCAACCGTGGTCGTTGCAGTCAAGCGTGCCGCGAGGAATATGAAACCACTGAATCTGGCCATAATTTCCCGCTCAATATTAAAGACAACTCGGCGTTTTTTGATTTACCGGCCTTGATTAATGCCGGCGTATATTCGTTTAAAGTGGAAGGACGCATTAAAGGCGCGGGCTATGTTCACACTGTCATCGACAGTTTTCGTAAGCAAATAGACGGGTTTATTGCCACCGGCGAGCTCACCCAAGATGGTGAACGATTATACAAAGTATTTAATCGTGACTTTACCAATGCCTTTTTGCGCGGTGATTTAAATCAATCCATGTTTATTGATAATCCACGCGATCATTCTGAGCATCACTTTATTGGTAAGCTGCGCGCCACTCCGGGGGATACGATTTCTGTGGTGCAGATTTTTGATACCACACAGCAAGTACGTGAAGACAAACAGCAAATCAATCATTCTGTGAGTGCTAAAATCGCTCACTTAAGCATAGAAAAAATCAAGCTGTCACTGCAATTTACCAGTGTTGTTGGCAAGCCGCTCACCTTAACTGTGACCACAGAGCCAAGCAATAACCTAATGAATCACAGCGTGGCGGCGCAAACCATAGTGTTAACTTCGCGCAGCTTACTGCAAGCCAGTGCACCGTTAAACGCCGATGATGGCGATGCGATGACAGCGGCCATAGAAAAACGTTTTAAAAGCATTGCCAACGCCAACTATGAATTAGTGATGCTAGATACGGCGCAATTAAGCGCTGGCTTAACCATCCCTTATCGTGACATTACTCAGCTTAAAAATGAATTATTGGCCTACTTAAATGAGGGTATAGCGACCATTGCTGAGGTTACTCTGCCTAAGCTTGAGCATCATCCTAAGCCTAGCGGCCAAGCGCCGCTGCTTTCACTGCTGATTTGCGACCCTGTTGATGCCGCGCTTGCAGATGTCACCAATAGCGATATCTATTTTAAGCTGCCCGATGCCTATAAGCGTGGTTGCACTCAATATGTGGATTTCTTGAAGCAAAATCCGCGCCTTATTCCGTGGTTCCCGGCGGTATTAATCGGTAAAGACTTTGACGTTGCGCTGACTATTTTAGAGCAGATTAAACCGCAGTGGATTGTGACGAATAACACAGGTATTGCTTATCACGCCGAGCGCCTTGGCATTCATTGGATTGCTGGCCCACTGCTTAATACCACTAACTCTTATGTATTGCAGTCACTGCAACAGCATTTCAACTGTCGCGGCGCGTTTATTTCTAATGAAATAAGTAAGCAGCAAATTCGCCACATAGCGCGGCCAAAGAATTTCAAAATGCTCTACAGCATTTATCACCCTATTTTGCTGATGGCGAGCCGCCAATGCTTTTTCCAGCAAAGTGTTGGCTGTGAAAAACCACGGATTGATAATGGCTGTATGTTGTCGTGTGATAAATCGACCACCATTAAAAACCTTAAAGGCGATTCATTTGCCATTGATAAGCAAAAGGCTGGATACCCAAGTATTTATAACCAAGACCAATTTTTAAATACCGACATCATTGCTGATCTCAGCGATTTGTTTGATGGCTTTATGATTGATTTAACTGACATTGGCGCCGGTGGTAAACCCACCCCAGATAAGGTCGCCTTGATTAAACAGTTTGAAGCATTGCTCAGCGGCCAAGAGGCTGCCTCAGAGCTTTTAGCCAGCATGGTGCCTCACTCAACCGACCAACAATACCACAATGGCTTATAGCACCAGTCTAAATAACTCAAGCCTGAATAACCCAAACTTAAAAAATTATGGCGCTGCGCTTAACGTGCGCGCCTAATGCCACGCCATTGACGCCACTCCTTTGATACTAAAGCTTTGATAGCAGCGCTTTGATACCACTGTGGCGCGGTACCCCCTAAGTGAGTGGCTTAGTTCTAGGCTAGCACTTAACCAATGCTGGCTTAGTACTAAATTAGTACTGCATGAGTTAGCCCATGATTACAGTGAATGTTGGGCTAGCTGGCTCGGTGCACTGCGATAGCTTGAACACTCGTTTAACAACCCCCAGCCGCGCAACATTACCTAGCGCACATTGAGCACAATCCATATGTGATAAAGATCTACATTAGCAAATTCAAGCAGATTAACCCTTGTTCACACAGGTCGCCCTGTTAGACTCGCCCGCGGATTGATACATCCAACCTTAGCCTGTTAGTCGCGCCGCGCGCCTAACCTATAAGTCTGGGGGTAAGTTTATCTCTCCTTAACAAGTTGTCATCTGGATGTGAATGACCCCAAGGAACTGGACCGGCATATTCTATTAGCTTGTTACTTTGATGTTCTCGCTCAGTAATGTCTGGGCAATTGCGGCATAGCGTCTATCCGCAGTATTGAGCATCGACTAACCCATTGGGAAAGTGTTATGCAACTCCTCTTAAGCCTGTTTGGCATTGCGTGTCTTATTTTTATCGCTTGGTTGTTATCTGAACAGCGCGAGCGCATTAATTGGCGCACCATCCTAGCCGCGTTAGGCTTACAAACCCTGTTTGCCGCCATTGCCCTGTATATCCCTGCTGGCGAGCGTGCCTTAGTCAGTGTCAGTAATGGCGTTGCCCATATCTTAAGTTTCGCCGATGAAGGTATTCGCTTCTTATTCGGTGACATGCCTTATAACGGTTTTATCTTCGCCTTTCGCGTATTGCCATTAGTGATTTTTATCAGCTCCTTGATTTCGCTCTTGTACTATTTAGGCGTGATCCAGTGGTTAATTAAAATCATCGGCGGCGCGATTCAAAAACTGCTGGGCACCAGCAAGGCTGAATCGTTAGCGGCCACAGGCAACATCTTTTTATCTCAAGGTGAAACGCCGTTACTTATCCGTCCATTTTTACCGCACATGACTCGCTCTGAGTTATTTACCATCATGACTTGCGGCATGGCATCGGTAGCAGGCTCTGTGATTGGTGGTTACGCTGCCCTTGGCATTGAGCTTAAGTACTTAATTGCCGCGAGCTTTATGGCCGCGCCTGGCAGTATCTTAATGGCGAAAATGCTGGTACCTGAAACTAAGGTGCAAGTTGAGCAAAGCGATATTGACTTAGACAAGAGTGAACACAGCAACGCTATTGATGCTCTCGCCTCTGGCGCCATGAGTGGCACTAAAGTGGCTGTGGCTATTGGTACTGTGCTGATGGCATTTATCAGTGTGATTGCCATGACGAATGCTGGCCTTGAATACTTAGGTGAACTGGTCGGTTGGCAGCAACTGAGCATGCAAAGCATTTTAGGGTATGTGTTTGCCCCTATCGCCTTTTTGATTGGCGTGCCAAGCACAGATATGCAGTTAGCGGGCTCGTTGATTGGTCAAAAGCTGGTATTAAATGAGTTTGTGGCTTATCTCAACTTCACTGAAATTCGCAGCGAATTAACAGTGCAGACTCAAGTAGTTATGGCCTTTGCCTTGTGCGGTTTTGCTAACTTCTGCTCGATTGCCATTCAAATTGGCTCCATTGGTATTTTAGCGCCAGAGCGCCGCGGTGAAATCGCAGGCTTAGGCATAAAAGCCGTATTAGCCGCGACATTAGCTAACCTTATGAGCGCCGCCTTAGCCGGATTATTCTTTAATCTGTAAGCACGGCGTCAAAGGTAGTGCGGTTATAAGCCGCTGAAAACCAGAGAGCCCCATAAATCAAAAAGCGCTAACTAGTCTCTAGTTAGCGCTTTTTTTGTTTATGGGTCACTTTTTACGGACTGAGTTTTATGAACTGACGTTTTAGACAGCGCAAAAGCAACTCTCAAACGATTAATGCCAATAAGCAGCCACTACTAAGTAACCTATTAAATCGAGGAAAACGAGGGCAACAACTTACCAACGTGAATCTCGCTCACAAGGAATGCCATCATTATCACCATCCATTTTGGTGTTTGGGCAATTGCGAACAAAATATTCAGCTTCTGCTCGAGAATTCATTTGAGTGCAATATTGCCGTCCATCACAACTGAAAGTATGAGAGCTAACACTGCTAGATATCACACGAGTTGGTAACGCACTGATTTCCGGCACATACATATCCAATGGCTCTATTGAGGTAGCTTCCGAATCCTTATAAAAATGGTTCCACAAGCCAAAAGCAATCAGTCCCAGAATTAAAATCTTTTTCATCCAATAACATCCCTATTCAAAAATATCCTCAAGGCAATTGCCCAGACGACTGGGATAGCCCAATAAACGTCACCAAAGCAGTCACCTCATGGCTAACACCTCGGCATTGTAATTAATACGTTAACTGTTTCAGTCGTGGCATAAGCTAACAAACTTCCCCCTAACTAGCTAATGCTTGATAACGCATAAGTATCTTCTGGCATGAGCGATTATGGCGGCGCAGTCGATAAGCTCAGGCTGGAATTTATGGCGGGCTGATACCCAATGACTCATGCAAGCATCTTGATACCCTTGGCCTTTAAATATGCTTATAACACTGTCCCCCTCCCCTTAAACGCTGAGGCTAAAAGGCAAAAAACTTGAATAAAAAAACCCTGCTTAAAAGCAGGGTTTGGGTGTTGATTTAGCTTGGCGGTTATTTACAACCGCGTCACCTAAAGGCTAGCTGGCAGCAAATTACTGCGGGCTCAGACCAAAGGTTTCTAACACTAACTTGAAGTTAGCGCGGCGCTCTTTAACGTTATGCACTTCGCCACTGCTACAAGTTAGATCAGGGCAACCACGGTTAACAATACCTGATACATCATCAATGAATTGTGAGCCTTTCATGCCGCTATCAACGTATTTCTTAATTTCGTTGTAGTAGTTCCAGTCACTGTATTGACCTTCATCAGCATAACCTTGCACTGAGGTAACCCAGTAGAACAAACCAGCAATCCACTTAATTTCTTTGTTTTCTTCAGAGCTACAAATCAGCCCAGGGTTAGAACAGAAATCCAGTTCAGCATACAAAGGGTTAGCTGGCGGCGCATCAACCACGACACCATCTATGGTTTGACCAATAGTGGCTGGGTCAACATGCGAGCGACCTAAGTAATGGTTAAGGGTACCGAAGTTTTGACGACCTGTGGTTTGAATAACACCACGGCCCCACCAACCACAACCTTCAACGCTTTCTTGGCTACTACCGTCCCAAATGAAAGTACCCGCTTTTTGACCGACATAAGTCTTACAATCATCGCGTTCCCACACTTGCTTAGAAGTGTCTACTGACTCTGGAATATCGTTACAGTGACCACTGTTAGTCCAGCGACCGACGCTGCCATTAACCAGTAAACCGCGCTCGGCAAGGACTGAATTTGGCGCAGCGAATACTGGCGCAGGGGCGCCGTACCACTTAGCGTGGGTCAGAGCACTCACTTCCATCTTGTTATCACGTGGACAAGAGTAAGCATGATCTAAACCGGTAGTCGGGTTAGTACCATAATCAGCATACTTTTGACCTAACTGACCACAACTGGCTGACATTGGGTAATCTGCCGGCGCGCCGTATTTCATTTCAGACCAGTTGTTCTCGTCACAAGCATTGTAACGAATAGTCTCTTGCATACTTTGCGCAAGGAAGGCAGCGATGGCCACTTTAGCGTATTTGATGTTAGTCGCATCATCCACACCATCGTGCATTAACCAGAACTTGTTACCAGCAACGCCTATGTTGTGCATCGCATTTAAGCCATCAAGGAAATCAGTCCACTTATAAACCGTTGACGGTTCCCACTGTGATTCCGGGGTTTCGTAGAGGAAGGCTGAATTGTTCATCGCATTTTCAGCATTGGCCAATTCTTGGTTCAGTGCTTCAATACGAGTTAATGAGCCATTCTCTAAGTCAGCACCTACATAGTAGAGCGGAACTTTAGTGTCTTGATAAGCTTCGATTTTGCCAGTTAAGGTCGCTGAATCATCAGCAAAGATGACGGCAAACACGTTGCTGTAAGCGGCTTTACGCAGCTGCGACTTAGCGCCAGCATGACCCATGAAGTAATCTGCGGCTTGTGCTGTAGGCATGTTTGCCAGCATAGCCGGAGTCTTCACAAAGTCAGTCACTTGCTTCACGTACTCAAGGGCATTGTGCCACTGCTCGCTTGACAAGGCAGTGGTATCACTTGATTTACTGAAGGCTACAAAGTCAGCTTTAGTGGCTGAATCGGCTTTATAAAGCTCAAAGCTATCTAACACATCGCTGCTATAAACAGAGGCTTTATCCCACACTGACTGACGACCAGAATGAGTCGCGTAAGCAAAATCACCAATGGCTAATGACCATGCAAAGCTCGCATCAGGTGCCAGCGTTGAAACGATCAGGTTATGCGCCTGCGCCCAACCTTTAACATCGTCGCTTAAACCATTAATGGCATCAATGTCGATTTGGCTGCCAGTAGCATCCATAGCACTGATTAACGCGGCTTTAACTGCCACAACGCCTACGGATTCGCCTTTATCTTTGGTGGCGTTATCTAACACATCGCTGTGCAGGATAATCGTTGATGCGCCAGCAGCTTCTGCTTGCTCCATCACTCGCACAAAGGCTTGGGTTAACGCGTTAGCGTCTTGCAATTCTTGGGTGCTCGCAAGGGCAATGGTTTGCGTCTTTGGTGCTGCTGTAGACGGGCTTGCTACCATTAAGGTATTTGGCCAGCCTGCAACTTCCAAACGCACTGGATCCATTGGGTTTTGCAGCGATAACAGTGGCGCGGTACCAGGCTCAGAGCCATCACAATTTAAGTGCAATGCCCAAGAGCTGTCGCTGCCTGGTACTGACTGAGTCCAGTAAATCGCTGAATAAGCGATGTTACTATGAACCATGATATCGCCACCGGTGGCATGATCGCCTTGGGTCCAATCTGGATAGACCTTAAAGTCAGCGCATAAGCTGCCAGGCGGTGTAACAGGTGGCTCTACCACGTCTTGCTCTATGGTGATATTGACACTAACTGACGTTGACAACTTCTCAGCATCGGTGGCTATCGCCTTAAGTGTCACTGGGCCTGTGTAAGTGGCTTGCCACTCACAGCTAAATGGGGCAATAGAGCTTGCATCAAATGAACAAATTTGCTGATTGTTGGCCTGAATAACGACCTTAGTTAAATCATCATCAACATCTGACGCATTAACGCTAATCGCAACAGTCGCTGCTTCACCAAAGGTTGCACCATTGGCTGGAGTGATAAAGCTCACCACTGGCGCAGTGAAATTATCATCTTCTTTCACAGTCACAGTGACAGCTTGCTGCTCAATTTTTTGATTGTTTTTATCAAAAACAAACACATTGATAACAGCGCTACCGGCCTCAGCAGGTGTCCAGTTATGGGAGTACAACGGCTTGTTGGCAACAATTGCTTGCTCCGCCAGCTTTTGGCTATTGACCCAAAACTCAACTTTTGCAGCCAACTTACCTTCAACCCGAGCGTTAATGGCAACAGCTTCATTGAGGTTAACTGACTGACCAGCCGTTGGCGAAACTATGGCTAACTTAGTCACATCTGGCTCACTTGGCTCGCTGCTACATTCAGCGACATCCCAAAACCATGAATCGGCTTTTGGTGTTTCCCATACGCCGGGGTTGTTTTTGGCAATAAAGCACTGATTACCAAAAGACACCATATCGCCATTGCTAACTTGAGTCTCACCTTCGATAAAAGGAATCACATCACCTGGATTTGGACCTGGCCCTGGCCCTGGCTCTGGCTCTGGCTCTGGCTCTGGCTCTGGCTCTGGCTCTGGCTCTGGCTCTGGCTCTCCAGAACATACTGCCACATCCCAAAACCATGAACTGCCATTTGGTGATTCCCACACACCTGGATTATTTTTGGCAATGAAACATTGGCCATTGTAAATAACCATATCACCGTTATTCACCTTGGTTTCACCGGGAACAAAAGAGATAACACCTGAATTGGCGCTGGCATCAGATGCATATAAACAACTGCTCAGCATAGCGGTCGATAATATGGCTAAAGTAATTCTATTTAACTTCTTCAAATTTGATTTCTTCTCTTACGATTTGATAACACTCGTATCAATAGCCGTTTAATGTTTTTAATGACCGAATATTGATAGATTACTTTGGAGAAAAGCATTTCATTACACTCAGATATACCTAATCATCCATTAAGATAAATCAAAGCATCCCTTGAAATAAGTCAGAGCGTCCATTGCAATGCAGCGGTTAAATACATAACGTTTACCACTACAGAACGGTAAGGTAATCGATTTTACTAATAAATTCAAGCGACAATAAAATACTTACATAAATGTAAACTTAGATTTATCACTATTTAGGTAACTTAATCAAGCCTCTTATATAACGCCTCTGACGACTACTTTAATAGCGTCTTTTAAATAACCACTCCATGAAGTACAAATACAGTGCCATGCTATTAAGCAGATTAACAACCAAGGGGGTTAAATATCCAAGCCATTATATAAATATATTTACAAGCTTTGCTTGCTGACCTAGAACTCAGTCATTAACTTTTTGATTTTAAACAAAACAACCAAAGAGCAAGCCATCGCAAGTCTGCTGACAATAATTATTCAACCCATACCTGTTTGTCAGATAATTGGCGGCAACAACAAAATAACCACAACTCGCACCTGCTGTGCCAATTAATTGACGAGCCGTACAGCCGCAATGGCAAATATTGATAAAATAGTGCAGATAACTATTGTTAGTCAAATATCAAAGCCATCCATTTTTAATATTGTTACTATTAATTATTCACTTATTTTAGCGCTAGCACCATTTAACTTTTTACTCTATCAGGCTATGCCAGAATTACAAAAAACTAAAAACGCGCTAAACAAGCGCCGCACCTATTCACAGCTAAAGCATAAATCAGTGATAGCTTAAATAAAAAGCACGACCTTAATATAAAGAGTCAAAATACTATTAGTGATTCACCTAGCCGTGTCATGCCATTAACGTTTAAATCATTCATAGCCAAAACCAACAATTTGACAACACCCATTAATAATTAACTATGCCAACGGCAGTGATTTATTCGCTAGCGGGCCAATAAGCTCAGTTTAATCGATCATTTTATCTCCTATTAACTAATAATGATGATTACCTTTATTTAGCATACGGGTTTGAGCTAAAGGTTATGGCTGCAATAGCAAAAACCACATGGTGTTAGCGCCTAATAAACGCTACACTCGGCGCGTTTTTTATTCAGGTCACTATTTCCATGAGCAGTTATTATCAGCGCGCCGATTTAAGTATTAATCCCATCACCCCTCTGCGCTTACAGGCATTAGCACTGTTAAGCTTAGCGCCCGAACAAGCTGGGTTTGTAGAATCAGTGGATGAATGCTTAGCAGAAGCGCAGCAAGATAAGCGTTATGTGCCAGCCGCCTTAAGCATAGATAGCCAAGTGATAGGTTTTGCTATGTATGGCTTATTTGATGAGGACTATGGCCCTAGGGTGTGGTTTGATCGCTATTTTATCGGCGCACAGTTTCAAGGTCAGGGTTACGGCCGTGCCTTTGCAAGCTTAATGCTTGATTATCTTTATGACTTTTATCAGTGTGACAGTATTTATTTGAGTGTCTATAGCCATAACCATGGCGCCATTAAGCTTTATCAAAGCCTAGGCTTTGGACTCAATGGCGAGCTTGATTGCAATGGTGAGCAAGTGATGGTGGCTAAGCGCAGCGCATTCGATAACGGCGCAGCATCAATAAATACAACAAGCTACTGACCCACCAGCTGATAGCCAATGACCAAAAACCGTGACTCATAAAATGGGCGCCGCGCAGTTGCTGACCTATATCCATTAAGCCGCCGCAGACTAATACCGCCGCCAGCGCTAAGTAACGCCATCTTGGCCAATAGACTAACGCCACAAAATATAAGCCTAACCAGCCATAACCGCCGCTGGCGTGCCCACCGGGGAAACAGCGCCCAGGGGTAACGCCTGTTGGCAGCGCACTAAAGGTAGGAACAAAAGGCTGTATGCCGCCAAACGCGACTAAATCCCAGGGGCAATTAACGTGAGTGAACTTTTTTAAGGCGGCGACTATTAAGGTAGTCACGGCAAAACAGACGATAAGATACAAGAGCGGCGCGCGATACTCTTGCCATGGCTGACGCTTAAGACTAATGACAAATGCAGCAAGTAAAGAAAGTGCCAGTACTACCACCAGATGATGCATGCCCTTATGCAATATGCCCTCTTCCAAAAAGCTAGATCGCAGGGTCCAGCGGCCAAATTCAGGACCGCCTTGATAACGGTATAAGCTCTCGGCAATCACTAAATCCACATGGCTCACTTCAATGGCATAACCCAAACTCAAAAAAAAGATGCTTGGCAGCAGCACATAACAGAAAATATCTGACCATAGACTGGCTGGCCGACGAGTGTGAGAATGAATTAACAAACTTTGTACTTTGGTCAATGAGCGAGATAACCAGCGTTTCAAGGGGTATCCTAGGCATTAATGCTAACGGGTGAGGATGATACGAATGGAGCTAAGTTTAGGCTAATTAAGCCTGTTTCATTTTTTGTGGATTTACGCTTTATGGACTTAAGTATTATTGGCTTAATTGCTTTGACATCGTTTTGCTTAAGTTTGCTCTTCAATTGAGCTCGCCAAATGTAAACGAGCCCAATGCCAACTAGCCCAGCTTATGCCGAGTGATTAACTGTGAGCCTTGCTAAGATCAGGGCATTTCGGGGAGTAACTGAGCTTGGGCAAAATGGTTGCAAACTCACCTGATAACCGTGTTGCTGTAAAAATGCGACTCTATCTAGCAGTAATGCATGTTCGAGTAATTGCCGAAACAAGTGCGACACGAGATCAAGACGACGCACTAGCAATAAACGCTGTTGGCCGATAGCAAGCCATGCTTGAGTCTCTATGCTGGCATCAAAGTTCAAGCCTTTTTGCGCCATCGCCCATTCACAAAAACGGTTAAAGCTAGCACTGAGTTGGCTGCGTTTGATGGCAGGCACCGGCAAATAACTATTTTCAGCGCGCACATAGCGCTGCAAGCTATCAAAGCCTAAGCGCCAACACATCTCTTGGTCGCGCAACTCTTTGTCTCGCGGGCTCGCTAAGCTGCTTTGTGCTAATGCCAGCTGCAAATCGCGCTTAGTTAAGATTAACGCTTGCTGTTGCCAAGTGCTGCTCAAGCCTTGATAGTGCTGGCTGCGAATTAAGTGATAACAACAAGGGGCGATAGCAAGCTGTTGAATACCATGAGTCACGCCTTGCTGCATTAGGCTCACATGTAAATCGCCGCAGGCATGTAAGGCTATGGCTTGCTGTTTGCCCATGAAAATGTGGCTTTGCGCCGCAAAGGCATCGCCACAAACAAAGGATTGATTTAATTGCCATTGACTGGCAAAGTCGCGCCCTTGCTCACATAAATCCGCTTGCCACTCGACACTTGTTACTGTGGCGTCATATTGCTTAGCGATAAGCCGGCCTAAATGACCTTTGCCAGCGCACCATTCGAGCACATTGTCATTAGTATTGATGGCTAACGCCTTAGTGAAACCTGTGATTTGCTGCCATTTGCGCCCTTTGATGTGGGCACTAAAATGGCTAAGCCAAGGGGCATTATCCATTGGCGGCAGTTCGGCATCACTTTTATCTGCCGTGTCTACAGGCTTGTGATCTGAGTCTACATGCTTGCGATCTGAATCTGAGACTGAGTATGGCTCTGAGGCTAACTCATAGATTAACTCCAATGCTTGCCAGTCAAACCCTAAAACCGCTAAGTCTTGGGCTAATGCTGGATACAAGGTTGAGACTAGCTCAGATTGCTGACTATCCAGCCTATCTATCTCAGCTAAATCAAGGGTTGAGACTAGAGTTGCAAGCTTTGGGAAATCACTCGCCCACGGCAAATGGCTTTGTTCAAAGGTGGCGAGTTGCCATAACGGCCGCGCCTCAGTTAACAAGGTTAATTGCCGCGCTAACACTTCGGCCTGATCAGAAAGTAACAAGTCACAACTCCGCTAACATCACAAAACAGTACCAAACAGTACCAACTCTGCCAACACCATACTCAGCTATATCAAAACGCCGCCCAAAGTGTGCTTAGGCGGCGCAGGTTATTAGCTCGCTTTTTTAGTTGCCATACGCTTACCTAACCATACTCCAAGCCCAAGCGGCGCAAAGAACACCACCAGCAAGAACAGAATTATATATAAGATCAGGCTTTTAATTAGGCCGCTCACTTCAGCAAAGGCTTGCTCTAAGGTGCGCTGCACTAAGGTATCAACATTTTGCGCTACGGCTTCTCGCTCGCGAGTCATCATAGTCTCTAAGGCTACACGCTCACGGGCGACCATGACTTCTAACGCTTGGCGCTCAACCGATAATTGCGCCAGATTTTTAGCCGCGCTGGCATCAAGCTTATCTAACAGCGGCGTTAATTCAGTGCGTAAATCAATGGCTAATTGCCCCATCAATTCAGGGCTTTGCGCCATTAACACTTGGAATTTAGCCGAAGTATCACTAATGCTAGTTAAGGTTTGCTGCAGCTCTTCACTATTGATATTGCTATGCAGGGCAAAAAACTCAGCTTTCCAGCCGAGGATTTTTGGGGTCTGCGCTGCCAACATCGCAATTCTATCTGACATATCTGTCATTACTTCGGGCACGCTACCAAAGGTAGTAACCGCATCAAATTCACCGATTTTTTTATAGCTTAGCCAGTCGGTAAAGGCCGAGGTGCGGCTAAACTGCAGATCAAACAGCGGTTTTTCGCTCACGTATTGTTTGATAAATGCTTGATTATCACTAAAGGCGCCAGCATTCATTAAACCGCGCATGCGCTTTTCATAATCTTGCAATAACTGCTTACTGGTCGCCGCCGCAAGATGGGTGTGCTCACCAAATACGGCCTGACCTTTGCCAGACTCAAAAAACTGCACCATTTGGGCACTAAAGGCCCAAGTATCTATCATGGCAGCGACTGGCGACACCTGAAAAATACTGTTTCCCATGGTTTGTTCAGCATTGATTTTCCAAAGTAAGCTATTACTTTTCATCAATAATTGGGCAGCGGCATCATCATGGGTTTGCAGCGCGATAAAGTCCGCGGTTTGCTCAACCCCAGCAAAAAAAGTGCTGCTGTATTCACGAGTAAAGACTCGCATGCTGAGCTGCTCTTGCGGTAATGGCTGAATGCCACTTTCAAGCTTAACTTCAAGTAAAGAGCAGCCACTTAAGACGCTCATTAGTAGGCAAGTTAACAGCCCTTGTTTACATCTGTTCATTACAACCTTCATAAAGAAGTAGATTGAAAAATAATGCTAATTTTAGCATTATCTACCCACCTAAAGTTAATTAAATCCCTCAATGCATGAGCCTAATCAACCCAATGTTCAACCTGCGTTAACGCCCTGTATTAGTTTATGTGGGTTAAATAGTGATGGCTTTTGCCGCGGGTGCGCGCGCACTATCGAGGAAATTAGTCAGTGGCGACTGTTAAGTGATGAGGATAAGCACGCTATTATGGCTGAGCTGCCAAGGCGCAAACAGAGCTTTATCGGAAATTGATAGTGCGGCATTAAGCGAGTGATGACATAAGTTAAGCATTTGCTTATGCCATCACTTAGCGCCTGATATTACTTCTTCATCATGGCTTTTAAATCTGCGAACGGGTTAAAGGTCGCCGCCGCTTGCTTACCTTCAGAGGTACCGCCAAACTGCACTAACTCTTCAAAACGTGAATGCTCATTGTCGTGGCAATATAAGCACAAGAGTTCCCAGTTAGAACCATCTGAGGGATTGTTATCATGATTGTGATCTCTATGATGCACAGTCAATTCGCGTAAATTCTTATGGGTAAAATCCCGTGAGCAACGACCACATACCCAAGGGTAAAGTTTTAATGCCTTTTCACGGTAGCCTTGCTCGCGGTTAGCTTGGTAAGCGCGTTGCTCGGCTAATACTTTATCTAGTTTGCTCATGGTCATGGGGTTATCTCAACGTCATTAATTGCCACTATTATTCCACTTTTGTTGCCCTTTGATAAACAAAAAAAGCCGCCAAGTGGTAATGCCGATCAGTTAAGACAGATTGCTTGACGATCTCACTGAAAGGATCAAAATCCGATGACCCCATGTCATCGGATTTTTTTATGCAACTTTCAGACGCTTTGGCGCGTACTCATATCAATCGCCATACCGAATTCACCTGTCTGGCCTATGTGCTTGAGCCTGATTTAATTCAGTCGTGCCTTGATTCTCATGGTGTTGCCAGTTTACAGCCACGTAAGTTACTTATGGATGCCATGATTTGGGCGGTGATTGGTATGGCTCTGTTCAGAGGCGAGTCCGTCCGCTCTCTCATCAATAAGCTTGCTATCGTCTTACCTCAAGAAGTGGATTACGTGGCTCGCAGTGCTGTCACGCAAGCGCGCAAGCGGCTGGGCTCTGACGTTGTTCAGGATGTGTTTAAGCGAAGTGCCAAGACCTGGCATGAGAGAGCCGAGCATCCTCATTGGTGTGGACTCAACCTCTACGGTGTCGATGGTGTCGTGTGGCGAACATCTGATAGTGAGCAAAACAATCAGGCCTTTGCCAAAACCGCCAATGCTGCTGGTGATGCTGCTTATCCTCAAATTCGTATGGTTTGCATGATGGAATTAAGCAGCCACTTGGTATTGAACAGTGCCTTTGATTCTGTTGCTGTCAGTGAAATGAATTTAGCCGCCGAACTGATATCCAGCATACCCAATAACAGCCTGACTCTGTTTGACAGAGGCTTCTATTCCTTGGGGCTTTTGCACGCCTGGCAACAGGCTCAACCTAACAGCCACTGGCTGCTGCCGTTGAAGAAAGGCACACAATATGAAGTGGTACGCTCTTTAGGAAAACACGACCAACTGGTGCAGTTAACCACCACAGCTCAAGCCAGAAAGAAATGGTCTATTGCCTGACAATATTGAAGCTCGCTTACTGACGAAGACGGTAAAAGGTAAGTTGGTTTCCATTTTGACCTCATTAACTGACCCCTTACGTTATCCGGGGGCCGAGATAGTGGATTTATATGCCCATCGATGGGAGATAGCAGTGGGCTATCGGGAGATGAAGCAACATCTGCTGGAGAGTCGCTTTACGTTACGCAGTCAATTACCAGAGCTGGTTATCCAAGAATTGTGGGGGGTACTGTTGGCCTATAACCTCATCAGATACAAGATGGTGTTGATGGCTAAAAGCTTACCGTCGTTACATCCGAACCAATTGAGCTTTAGAGATGCGTCGAGTTATATCATTTTAAAACTGACTCAGCTGCCATCTCAAACGCCAGGGAATGTTCCGAGAGATGTCTTGGACATAGTGCGTAATGCGATGCTGTTCAAGCTTGATGGGAAACGGGATAGAGCCTATCCACGTGCGTTAAAAATGAGTAAAAACAAGTATCCCATTAAGCCTAAGAAAAATGCCGTTCACACTAAGTGAACGGCATTACGCCAAGTGGCGACTTTTTGTAGAAATAGCGCGCTTGCCCTAGTTCTTGAGGTCTTTTTCCATATCTTCATAAGAAGTATGACGAACATCTTTGCCTTTGACGTAGTAAATCACGTATTCACAGATGTTTTTACAGCGATCGCCAACACGCTCAACAGCGCGGGCAGCCCACAATACATCTAATACGCCAGGAATGGAGCGCGGATCTTCCATCATATAGGTCATGAGCTGGCGAATAATGCTTTCATATTCAGCGTCAAGCTTGGCATCGCTCTTATGAATTTCAAGGGCGGCTTCAGCGTCCATCCGCGCCAGCGCATCTAAGGTTTGATGCAAGGTGCGCGTGGCATGGCGGCCCATATTTTCAATGCTTACTAGTAATGGCTGCTGATTATTAGTGCGCTTTTCTAAGGCTGCTTTGGCAATCCGCACACAAGCATCACCAATACGCTCTAGATCAGTAATGGTTTTAGAAATGGCAATAATCAGGCGTAAATCACTTGCTGCAGGTTGGCGCTTAGCTATGATGCGAGTGCACTGACTATCTATGTCCACTTCCATGCCATTAATGCGGCGATCGCCTTCAATCACTTGCTGAGCCAATTCCACATTGATGGTGGCTAAGGCATCGAGAGCGAACTCTAACTGGCGCTCAACCATACCGCCCATGGTCAGTACCCGATGGCGAATATCATCTAGTTCAGCATTAAACTGACCAGAAATATGTTTATTAAGATTCATATCTTCCATTGTCACTATCCTTTGCGCTAGTTTACGTGATTTACCTAACCCACCCAAGAATTGCCTCGATTAACCGTATCGTCCTGTGATGTAGTCTTCAGTCTTTTTCAGTTTTGGCGTGGTAAATAAGGTATTGGTATCGCCGTATTCCACCAAATCACCCATATACATAAAGGCGGTTTGATCTGACACCCGCGCCGCTTGCTGCATGTTATGAGTCACTATCACCACAGTGAATTGATTTTTAAGATCTGAAATCAGCTCTTCAATGGTCAAGGTTGAAATTGGGTCAAGGGCCGAGGTTGGCTCATCGAGCAATAACACTTCAGGTTCAATGGCAATGGCGCGCGCTATCACCAGACGCTGCTGCTGACCGCCTGATAACCCAAAGGCGTTTTCGTGCAATCTGTCTTTTACTTCTTCCCACAAGGCTGCGCCTCGAAGTGAACGCTCACACGCTTCATCTAAATCGCGGCGATTATTTATGCCTTGCAGTCTTAAGCCGTACACCACGTTCTCATAAATTGATTTTGGAAATGGATTAGGGCGTTGGAACACCATACCCACGTTGCGGCGCAGCGCAGCCACGTCCACCCCTTTATCATAGATATTTTGGCCATTAAGGTTAATTTTACCTGTGATATGGCAGTTATCGACCAAGTCATTCATGCGGTTAATGCAGCGCAACAAGGTCGACTTACCGCAGCCACTCGGGCCAATAAAGGCGGTGACTTTAGATTTAGGTATTTTCATCGACACATCAATTAACGCCGGCTTATTGCCGTACTTGAGCCCTAAATTAACAATTTCTAGGGCAATATCGGCCGCAGGTAAATTGGCGACATCTAAGCTGTTGGTACTCATAGTACTGGTATCAAGTGCAATCATGTTTTTATTCCTAGTGCTCAGTAGCTAACTAAAACCGAACTAATGCCAAATTAATGCTGCAAAATTAATGCTCTAATGAGCGATATTTTTCACGAAGATGGTTACGTATGCCAATGGCGGTAATGTTCAAGGCCATAATTACCCCCACTAATAAGAATGAGGTGGCATACACTAATGGCCGCGCCGCTTCGACATTGGGGCTTTGGAAGCCCACATCATAAATATGGAAACCTAAGTGCATAAACTTTCTATCTAAATGCACGAATGGGAAGTTCCAATCTAACGGTAAGGTCGGGGCTAATTTCACCACGCCCACCAGCATTAACGGTGCTACTTCACCGGCCGCGCGGGCTACCGCTAAAATCAAACCTGTCATAATGGCTGGGCTTGCCATAGGAATAACAATCCGCCACAAGGTCTCAGCTTTAGTTGCCCCTAAGGCTAAACTGCCTTGGCGCACTGCACTTGGAATGCGCGATAAGCCTTCTTCGGTGGAGACAATAACCACAGGCAAAGTCAAAATGGCCAAGGTTAATGCTGACCATAGCACGCCTGGCGATCCAAAGGTCGGCGCTGGCAATGCTTCAGGGTAAAACAATTGGTCGATAGAGCCACCCATCATGTATACAAAGAAGCCTAAACCAAACACACCGTACACAATCGAAGGCACGCCGGCTAAGTTAATCACGGCAATGCGGATCATCTTAGTGATAGGGCCTTTTTTGGCATACTCGTGCAAGTACACGGCGGCGATAACCCCAAATGGCGTCACTATCACGGCCATTAACATCACCATGAATACGGTACCGAATATGGCTGGGAATACCCCGCCCTCGGTATTGGCTTCGCGCGGGTCATCCACTACAAAGCCTGCCATAGCACTTAGCCAATGGGTGATCTTTTGGCCGAAATGTAAATCGTTAGGGTAAGAGATAGCGAGCACTTGGCTTAGGTTTAAGCGCACGTCTTGACCGCGCATATCTTTAACCACCACGCTATCACGCTCAGCTTGCTTGCGATAATCAAACAAGGTTTGCTCTAACACCTGATAATCGCTATTAAGCACATCGATTTGCGCTTTAATTTCCAGCTTAGCGGCGTCCGTTAACTCACCATCAAGCTGCAATTTACGTTGCTTTAAGCGTAAACGCTCAAGTTCATGGTTAATGGCGCCAATATCACGTTTTTGCAGCGTAAGTGCTTGCTCACTTAACTCAAGGGCTCTGCCCACATGCTCACTTAGGCTTAAGGCTAAGTTAGAGGTGGTTAGCGCTTCACCATCCACTAACACCGACTGTGGATAGCCATAAAAATTACCATTTTTAGCACGCTCAAAAATCGCAATATCTTTCGGCTCAGAGCGGCTAACTATGTCAGTTGCCAGTACCCAGCGAAAATCTAAACCTACGATTTCACGGTTACCGGTTTTAATTAAATAGCGCGTAATAAACTCATCTGGCGGCGTCGAAAACTCATAACCTGAGGCAATTAAGCGCTCGCTTGGCACTTGCTCTTGGTCATAAATTTGGCCGATTAAACTTGAGCTATTGCCTTGGCTATCTTGCAATTGCCATTCGTATACTGTGGTCGGCCAAAAGAAACTTAAGCCGCGCCATGAAATTAATAACAGCAATCCCAGCACAGAAATTAGGCTTAAGCTAACTGCCCCGCCTGTCATCCAAATCCAAGGTGAGCCGGATTTAAACCAGTTACCCATTGTGACTCCCGCTAATCATTATTTTAATCAATTTAAGTTATTGGCGATTACAGTGAGCTATAACGTTCACGTAAGCGCTGGCGCACCAATTCTGCAATAGTGTTGAAGAAGAAGGTGAATATAAACAATACAAATGCTGCTAAGAACAATACCCGGTAATGAGTACTGCCAATGGCCGACTCTGGCATTTCTACCGCAATGTTGGCCGATAAGCTGCGCATACCTTCAAGCACGCTCCACTCCATAATCGGGGTATTACCTGTGGCCATAAGTACAATCATGGTTTCCCCCACAGCGCGACCTAACCCCATCATTACCGCCGAAAATATGCCTGGACTTGCGGTTAATAACACCACCCGCGTTAAGGTTTGCCACTGAGTAGCTCCTAAGGCTAATGAGCCGTTAGATAAATGGCGTGGCACCGAGAAAATCGCATCTTCAGCAATCGAATAAATGGTTGGGATCACCGCAAAACCCATGGCGATACCGACAACTAAGGCGTTACGTTGATCAAAGGTGATACCTAAATCATTGGTAATAAACATGCGGGTATTACCATTAAACAGCCATAGCTCCACCAATGGGCTTAGACTAAAGCAGCCATAGGCCACTAACACCAAAATCGGTATCAATAACAGTTCGCGATAAGTATCAGGCACCACTTCTTTAAATTTGGCTGGGGTTAAGAACCATAAAAAGGCGCTGATAATAATGCTTAACGGCAGCAAGATAATTAAGGCCACTACCGCCGGCAGGTTGTTTTCAATCAAAGGCGCAAGCCATAATCCCGCTAAGAAACCTAAGATCACTGTGGGCAGGGCTTCCATGATTTCAATGGTCGGCTTAACTATGCCGCGCACTTTGGCTGACATAAAGTAAGCGGTATACACAGCCGCGCCGATGGCGATTGGTATGGCAAATAACAGCGCGTACATGGCCGCTTTCATGGTACCGAACACTAGCGGCATTAAGCTTAACTTGGCTTCAAAATCATCTGAGCCTGAGGTCGATTGCCACACATATTTGGGTTCAGGGTAGCCTTCATACCAGACTTTGCTCCATAACGAGCTCCAAGAAACCTCAGGGTGTGAGTTTTCAACCTTAAACAGGTGCAGTCTATTGTTAGCATCCACCACTAAGGCATTTGAGCGCGGGCTAAAGCCCATGCTGTTGACTGTACCTAAATCATAATACTCATCAAATAATTGCCGCTGACTGGTGGTGTAGAGCAGTGACAGTTCACCTTTATCAGTAATAGCCACAAAGCTCTTACGATAAAATTCTGCGGCCATGTGGGTAACACCAGACTCCAATCTAAAGTCACGTATCCACTCATATAAGCGCCCTTTGGGACTTAATACTTGGAAGTATTGATTAATCACGCCATCGCTATAAGCCACCAGCACTGAGCTGGCACCGGCTAATAAGTTAATATCGGTGATCTTATGATTAGCACGTTTTAAATCAACGACTTGAGATAAATTCACTTCATCTTCGTAGCGAATGTCGTAAATATATAGCTTGTTACCTGAATGCAGGAATAACTGGCGCTGATCTGGGGTCATCAACATTTCTTGCACGTTTTTAGGCGCTTCTGGCAGCGCAACGCTAGTTTGCGTCCATTCCACCTCTTCGGTCATGCGGTTTTCTTCACCTACCACCCGCGCTAGCCACCACTGCTGCTTAGCGTCTTGATAGGTAAAGCTCATTTTCTTTGAGTTAGCAGCAAACGCTAAACGATTAACGCTTTCACCCGTCATTAATTGTACTGGCGCTATCGGGTATCTGACCTTAGGCGTGACTAAACGCACATTGCCTGGATAACTCACACCAAAATCAATCTGACCAATCACGACTTGGCCATTATCTAAACCTAATGCAAAGCGCTTAGTCTCAGGAGTTGATACCGCTATGCTAGTGATTTGGGTATTGGCAGGCAGGGGCGGAGTCGTGGTTTCAATCACACTGCCATCTAACGTACGGAAAAACTCCACTTGGCCAGTATCGGCTAAGCGGAACAAGACTTCATTTTGCTCGTCACTCCCCACCAGCACACTCTTGTTATCCGTTAACTGATAGGGAATGTTTTTTTGCAGGCTGACATCCGCGCCATCAAAAATGGGCTTAATCACATACAGCAAATAGAAAAATATCAGTAATAGCGCTACAAACACTAACACGCCACCTAAGGTAACGCTGGCCTCAGTAAGTTTATCTTTAATGAGACGACTCTTAGCACCTCGAGTGCTATTTAAGATGTTTTTAGGGGGTTTCATCAGTGGACTTGGATGGCTGTCCATGTAGTACCTCTATTATTTATTGCTTGTACGAGTATTGAGAACCAAAACTGTGATGTGTTATCACTAGACTCAAATGCCAATAACCTTATTGACGGCATTATATGACGCTAATATGACAATCATGTTACTAAGACAATATAAGGACATTCCCATGGCAAGATATTTGTTAACGCTGCAAGTTCCCGATAGAACGGGTCTGGTTGAACTCATCGCTAGCGACATTAGCCGCCACCATGGCACTTGGCTCGACTCGCAGTTAATCCATCTCGACGGCATATTTGCCGCCATCATTCAGATTGCCGCTCCAGAAGATCAAATTGATACTCTGATTGAAAATATCGAATGTATCGATGGTCTGAGTCTACAGTATCAAAAGCTTGGGCAAACTCAGGTCAATCATAGTGTCAATTGGGAAATCGTGGCCTACGATAGAATCGGTTTAGTTAGAGATATTGCTAATATAATCAGCTCACTAAATATTAACATTGAATATTTCGCGAGCCAACTGGACCATGCCGAACACACAGGCGTCCCCTTATTTAGGGCGCAGTTGAGCCTTGCCAATTTGACTGAAACTAAGGCCAAGGCCTTAATGGATAGTCTTTACCAACTTGGTGACGACGTAGTGATAGATAAAATCGATTAGAACCTACCAGTCTGCCCAAGCGATTCCTGATACAATGACGCGTTAATTCGCGCTTTTTTTATGACAAGGAAATAAATATGCAAGGCACATTGGTAAAGATGCGCACTCACCTCGATGCAGACAATGGAGTGCAGTACCACTTGCCGGTCGGAGATCAATCATTACACCTCAACCCTGTGATCGGCAAAACTTTGACCTTGAATTTCAGCGGTCAGATTTTCTGTTGCCATTGCGGTAAAAAGACCAAAAAAAGTTATGCGCAAGGCCATTGTTATCCTTGTATGCAAAAACTGGCCAGTTGCGACATGTGTATTATGAAGCCCGAAACTTGTCACTATGATCAAGGCACTTGCCGCGAGCCTGAATGGGGCCAGAAAAACTGCTACACCCCGCATTATGTCTATTTGGCCAATACCTCAGGGTTAAAAGTCGGCATTACTCGCCATACGCAAATCCCGACTCGCTGGCTAGATCAAGGCGCTACCCAAGGACTACCGATTTTAAAAGTCGCAAACCGCCAATTATCTGGGTTAGTGGAAGTGGAATTGGCAAAATTAGTCAATGATAAGACCCATTGGCAAGCCATGCTTAAGGGCAATGCTGAAGATTTAGATTTAGCCGCGCAGGCAACATTGTTACTGCCGCACATTGAAGCGCGCTTACAATCTCTGTTAGCAGAGCAAGGCCCAGATAGCATTGAAGTCTTGCATCAAGCAACTCAAGCCATTGATTTCCCAGTGACAGTATTCCCAACTAAAGTGAAATCATTTAACGCGGATAAGCAGCCGTTAATCAGCGGCGTATTAATGGGGATTAAGGGGCAGTATTTACTGTTTGATACTGGCGTCATCAATATCCGTAAATACACTGGCTATGACGTGCACGTATCAGTTTCTGAATAAGCCAAGGGGCTAATGCTATTTTCTTTTGGGCTTGTGGCCGAGTACCAATGAACGAAAACACAAGCGCTGCGATTAACCGCAGCGCTTTTTTACAATGACTCTTAGCTTTTATGGCAACTGTAACCGTAAAAATCATCCAAGGAGCGATGAAAACCCAATGACTCATATAAGGCTTGCCCTATGACATTGGTTTTACCGGTTAATAAATCCACTCGCCCAGCGCCAGCCGTAAAGCTGTAATCACACGCAGCTTGCATCAACTGCCGAGCAATGCCTTGCTGACGAGCATGTTCAGCCACAAACAAGTCATACAAGATAACTATTTTAATGGCTTCTACTGAACAAAAACTCCAATACAACTGAGTGAACCCAAGTAATATATCCCCTTGGCTGGCAACAAAAATCACTGACTCGCCACTCGTTAAACGCTTACCAATAAAGTCTTCGGCCAAGGCTAAATCCGGCGGGCACTCATAAAATTGGCGATAAGCATCAAACAAGGACGCAATTGCCTTAATATCTTGGGAAACAGCACGACGGATAGTAATAGTCATCATTCACCTGCGCTTAGCTGAGTTAACAGTAACACCCAAAGAAATGGCGACCATGTGAGACTCGCCTCTTATAACAACCAAATATAGCGCTAATACCAGTGAATACCAGCCAATCCCTAAGGGATTAGGTATACTGCATTTTTTGTCAGTTAGATTGCCCATGAACACGCTGCAACTTTCACGTATTAACCTTAAACACTTGACCGTATTGCAAGTGTTACTGCAAACCATGAGCGTCACTAAAGCGGCTGAAAACTTATGTTTAAGCCCATCGACTGTCAGTAAAACCTTGGCGCAATTACGCTTATTGTTAGGCGATGAGCTGTTTTTTCGTGAAGGCAATAAGCTTACCGCCACCCCAATCGCCTTAACACTCGCCCCCGCCCTGCACTCAGTATTAAGCAGCATGCAAGGTTTGTTGCAGCAACAAACCTTTGAACCCGCAAGCTTCCAAGGTTCATTTCGCATTGCTATGCGTGAAAGCAGTGTGGAGTTATTTGCCAATGCCTTATGTCAGCATTTATTGGCTCATTGCCCGCAGGCGCAATTGACCTTGTACTCCAAAGAGCAGTACGGCATAGATGCCTTACTCAAAGGCTTAGTGGATGTCGTGATTTTACCCCACGATGTAAGTCAGCCGCCGACCCGTCATGATGACTTATTATGGCAACCGCTAATGACTGATGAAATGGTGTGTTTGATGGCCGCCAATCATCCGCTGGCGGAACTTGATGCAATAACTACGGCGGATTATCTTAATTTTCGCCATATTGGCATTAATGATACTGAGCTAAATCAACCCTATTTTGAATTACTGCTAGCGCAGCAATTTAGGCCGCGGGATATGGCATTAACTGTGGCGGATTTTGGTAGCGCGGCCTCCATGTGTCAGCACAGTCAGTTACTTTTTACTTGCTCTAAAGTCTGGGCTAGCCGCGCCTTACAGGCTAAAGCCTTAGTGCAAAAGACCTTACCCTTTGATTATGGTAAGGTCGCTTTTAGCTTAGTCTGGCACCCGCAAAGCTTAAACAACCCAGCGATTAAGTGGCTGCAACAGCAGCTAATTAGTGAGCTGAGTGAAACTCTTTAACGCCCATTTAGCCCATAAAGGGCATAGCTATATCGCGCCCTGAGTGCGCAATTAAGCCTTGCCTAAATTCAGCCATCTGCGCCTTAGTGCATTCAGGCCAAGTGGCGGCGCTGCCACGCACGCCGTGACGCCTAAAACCATTTAAGCGAATAATGATGTCTGGGGGTAAAGCGGCGAGCCACTGTCCGACGTCACTGAACCAGTGCTCAAAATCACTATGTGCTGGAATATGCAGTAACCGCACTTCCGCCAGTTTGTTGGCCGCGGCTAAACAAGCAATGCTTGCAAACACTTGGCGATGACTCCGCCCTGTGAGGGTTTTATGCACGCTTTCATCCCACGCCTTAACATCCACCATAGCGCCGTCAAGATATGGCATTAATTGCTGCCAACCACTCATGGCTAAATGGCCATTAGTATCTATGTAGCAACTTAAATGCGCCAAACTGTCATAACTTTTTATCGCCTTAAATAGCGCCACTACAAAATCAAGCTGCATACTGGCTTCACCGCCACTGACAGTCACGCCACTTAAAAAGGCGGCGCGCGGCAATAACAATTCAAGCAATTGCGCTACCGTATGACGGCTGATTTTCGGGCTTGATTGATAACTGCAAACCTCTAGGCACTTGTCGCAATTGATACATAACTCAGGTTGCCACAGCACTTTTGGTTTTTGAGCAGCTTCTGGAATAACTTCTTGAGCAGGCTTGTGAGTTGTTGTGGCCGTCCTATCAGTCTTGCCAGCGTTTTCATTAACGCCACGGGCAAAACTTAAGGCACCTGTGGGGCAAGTTGCCACACAATCACCGCAATGATTACAATTTTTAATGGTGTGCGGGTTATGACAAGAACCGCAATTAAAATTGCAGCCTTGCAAAAAGATCACCATCCGATTACCCGGACCATCAACACAAGAAAAAGGTAAGATGCGGCTCACATTGGCCACTAACTCAGCGCCGGACTCAGCGCCTAAGCCAGCTTCAGCCCTTGCCTCAACCACAAGTGGCCGAGTGTCATCCGTCAACGCTACTAACGCAATACGCTCGGCCATCATCAGTCCCTTACTTAGCAGCAGCCATAAATAATGGTGACATTTCTTGGCTTACTACTCTTGGAGCGCGGTTTAACACTTTGGTTTTATCAGCCGCTTCTGCGCCTAAAAAGGTAGTGTTAGTGCGTGATCCTTGCTCTTGATAAGTGGCGATATCAGACAGTTTCACCATGTAGCCTGTGATCCGCACTAAATCGTTACTGGCAACGTTAGCGGTAAACTCGCGGTAACCATTGGCAAAGGCACCTAAACATAAGTCTTTTAAGGCGGCGGGATTGGCTTTAATGGTGGCATCGATAGTCAGAATATCACTAATGCCAGAAGGGTAGTATTTATGCTGCGGCGCAGTGGCTAGCACATAGCTCACAGGATCTGGCTCATGGCCATAAGCAATGCGCACCCCAGGCGTCACATCAATATCTAAGCTAATGCCGCCTTGGGCATGCAATAACGCGCGCCCTTGCCATGCAAATTGTGCTTCTGTATTGGTGACTATGTCATGCAGGCGCGCTGATATCTCAAGTGCGAGTTTATTGGCGTTATCATCATGGCCATATCTGGCATCATTGCCTTCAAGGCTAAGCAAGGCGCTAACCGCTTCAGCCATGCCATAAATGCCGAACATAGGTACAAATCGGTCTTCTGCGATCAGACCTTCTGTCACTAAAAAGCTATTAAAGAAGCCTGATTTTTCATGTAAATAAGCGCTTCGTGCCGCCATTAAGCTAAACACCCGCTCACTGTAATCCGGTAACAGATTAGTAAAGAAGTCATCGCGACTCGTGGCAAGCAAAGCCAATTCTTTAAGATTCAAACGCACTAAGGTATTGGCGCCGCCAGCCAGTGGCAGTGCGTTATAACAGCTGACAATACCAAAACGGCCTTCACCAAACACTTGGTTATGCATTGGGGTGTTAGCGATATGCGGCTTACTGCATTCGGCAATATTGGCGCAGGCTTGCAACAGTAAATCGTCAGGCGTCACTTGCTGGTCATAATAGAAGGTCAAGTTAGGCGCTATCTGCTTAAGCTCAGCATCTATGGTTAAAATAGTGCGGCATACCAAGTTATCGCTCGGGCCAATATTCACATGCATAAAGGCATCGGGCAGAGTTCTATCTAGCATTATCCAAAAACGGCGTAACTTGGTGTATACCTGCTCAGCTGTTAACTCGCCCACATACGGCATTAATAAGCTATCTAAGTGACCCAAAAATACTGGAATGCCAGTGACTGACGGCACATGGTGATAAATGATGGTAAGCAGATTGATGGCATCATCAAAATCTGTCGCTGGCGCTAACTCTAAGTATTCAGAGCCTTGGGTTAACAGCACTTGATAATCTGGCAATACATACCTTGGTTTAAACGGCGCATTGCCTTCAAACATATCGCAAATGACCCCAGCGCTCATGGCCGCTAGCACCTTTTGGTCATCACAAGGATAAGGCATCATGCCTTCAGCTTCTAACGCCAACCACTGAGATTTTTGTTTAGCGGATAAATTAGCATTAGTGATAATTTTTTCGATATTAGCCTGAGTCATGAGAGTTACCCTTATTAATAGTGCGGGTATATTAACTAGGCTGGCGTCTAGCCACTATTGAAAAAACACTTAATGCTGATTTCCATTTTGGAAATCGCAGCACCAATTGTTACATCCAGATGTGACACTTTGTATTTATGTAACATTTAACTTGTCTATGAGTATTTTTCAGCCTATTGTGCGGCCATAGTCTTAGCCACTTGGCTATTGATCCCTTCATCAATAAGGACATTGCATGTTAAAGCCGGTTGTTGGTCTGGGTTTATTGTTGACTTTGACTGCTTGTGATAGCGATATTTTTACCACCTTCCCGCCCGTGGACCCAGACCCTACCCCGCCGACCATGGCGCAAGATAAATGCTACACAATTAGCACTAACTTAGGCGCCATTGCTATTGCCGTAGATATGACCAATACCCCAGTGACAGGTAAAAACTTCGCTCGGTATGTGGATGATGGCTTTTATAACGGCACCATTTTCCATCGGGTGATTTATAACTTTATGAGCCAAGCAGGGGGTTATACCAAGGACTTAGTGGCTAAACCCACCCGCACGCCCATTATCAATGAAGCTAAGGTTGGATTTCATAATCTACGTGGCACCCTTGCTATGGCGCGTTTTGATAATTCCCCCAACTCTGCTGACTCGCAATTTTTTATTAATGCGCTAGATAATCCGCAGCTTGATGCCAGTGCGAGTTCTGCAGGCTACGCCGTCTTTGGCCAAGTGATTGCCGGCATGGATGTGGTTGATCAAATCAATATAGTGCGCACGACTACTGTGGGTGCCTTTACGGACGTACCTGTTACTCACATAGTGATTTCAAACATCAGCCCACGCAGCTGCAGATAAAAAAACGCCTAACTTTATTGGAGTTAGGCGTTTTTTAGTATTTGTAAAGCAAGGTGTTAACCAAGAGCAAGCGTTAGCTTGGCTGAGTTATTTACGGCCATAGACTTTAACGCCAGCCTTAGAGCCTTCTGAATTACCAAACACTTCCAGCTTATCAACGCAGCGCTTATAGCCAAATTTGCGCCAATCTGTGGTTTCATCTTTCTTTAAGTGGCGGTTGAACTTAATGGTTTTAGTTTTGCCATTGTTAAAGGTCACCACGACTTTCTCTAACTCTAAATCACGCTCGGCTTTCACTTTAATGGCATCGCTTCGACGGCAGGCCAGTAAAGGGATTTCTGCGCCTTGAGCGCCAATACCCAGCAAAATAGTGCGACCTAAAGTGATTTGCTCATCCGCCAGCGCCTGTTGTGGCAGCGCCATTGCGCTTGCGGCTAACAGCAGCACAGTGCTTAACGAGACTTGTGATAATTTTTTCATGTTAACGACCTAAAAATTGGCGGCGCCATTTACGATACTGCGCCTAATGCGCCATATTCCATGGCCTAATTAAACTTAATTGCTAAAGATTATTGGGGAATAACGCCCGCCCTTCAGCAACAAATGGTCGGCAAGTGTACAGCATTTGCGCGCAATTACTTACTAATAAAGCCCGAAAACTTGAATTTGGCCACACACTGAATTGTCTACGCTTTGAGCATTAAGGTTTGCGTGCCCCAAAATAAGCCGCCGTGTTACGGCGTAGCCATGAGCCAATCCGCTGAGTGTAAGACATCAAACCACCACTCACGCCGTACAAACCTCAGCCATCAGCTAGGATTTATCTATAGCCATCAAACATCAGCACATAAGTTATACGCCGCCAAACAGTAGGAGCATCCCCATGATGGCACTTATGATAGCAAGGGGCGACTCAGTACCGCGACTGCCGCGCCTTGCTATTGATATAGTTATAGATATTAATTTTGAACTGTTTGCCGACTTAACTCGGCAAACAGTTAGCCTCAACTCTCACATCGTGGCAATCATAAGAGCCCATTTCAAACTCACGACAAATCCAAGGCCGATTTTCATAAATGGTGCACATAAAGGTTTCGCGATCTAACGCCGAGCACCAACCATCGTCTAAACGTAACATGGTCTCACCGCCCCATTTATCGGTCGCTATGTGCTGCTCGGGGACGCCAGTGTCAGTAATTATCATAACTTCTAAGCGGCAGCAGCAAGCCTGACAGTTGGAGCAAGTAAGTTCAGTGTGGGTTACATCGGTAATGGGAATAGTCATATCTGTCTTCAATCAACGCAGTGGTAGCATAGTACTCCACTTTAGGCTAATTTACCCCTATTGATGACCGACTAAATTTAAGCGGTGCATATTAATACACTGCCAGTAAGTAGCTAGTACTCGCCATAAAGGCTGCTGTGGTTATTTAAGCTCATTCGCGTTAGCCATCACCCATGCGCTGCCGTGCTGGGTAAAACCTATCTTGGGATAATATTCAGTGGCTTGAGGGGCAGAGAGTAACGTTAAAGTACAGGTCGGCTGCAAGTTGGCAAATGTCTGGCGAATTAATTCTTTACCTATGCCGCTTGCCTGAATGCGTTCTGATACTACTAATTCTGATAAATAGCAGCAGAAATGAAAATCGGTCACGCTGCGGGCAAGCCCCACCAAAGTGTTGCCAATCCATGCTGATATCAATAAATCCGCATGTTCTAGCATACCGGCCATGCACTCACGATTAGCCGTAGGTCGTCTGCCGCCTAAGGTTGTCTGCTCTAATAACGCCACAAATTGCTCCGGCGTAATTGGGCGATTGACACAATAAGTCACATCCATCATTAAGCATTCCTTGTTAGTTCTTTGGTTTTTTTGCGCTAATTTTATTGTTTTTGGTTTATAGCTAACTAGCTAAAAAACCACGCTAAAAAACTTATAAACCGACAAGGCGCCCTACATCAAGTCGCTTGCAGCATTTGTTAGATGTAAGCTGTAAATTTGCATGATTAAATGGCGATAACGGTGCAACTCATCGCCTGCAGCGGGCTACTGTGTTGTCAATTTCTCGACCCGCCGCAAGCACATCCATGTGGGCTCAACTACAACATCCCTGTTGTCGATGGTCTCGAACTCGACAACACAATATCGGATCCAACCGTTCATTATAGTGGTTAACTTTACCGACAAATTTCTGAATTAGATTAATACATTTTGGAGAGTTAATACGTTATCTTATTAATATTATTTGATTTTATACAATTAGCGGATAGAATAAATTTATTTGTTAGGTCAAAAATTCATAGGTTGTAGTGGATGGTTCAAAACCATAAAAGACATAATTTCCCTATTAAAACTAGAAATCAATTAAAAGATAATGTTGCATGTTTTTGCTCAAAACCTGACTGTCGAGTTCTTACTGTAGCCTCAAAATTTAATGGGATCTCTTCATCAAAAGTAGGAGTCGCAGCTCATATATGTGCTGCAGCACCAGGCGGACCTCGTTACAAGTCAGAACAAACAGAAGCAGAAAGAAAACATTATGACAATGGTATTTGGCTTTGTAGTACGTGTTCTAGGCTCATTGATGTTGATGAGGAGTCTTATTCTGAAGAGTTGTTAAATGCCTGGAAAGAACAAGCCTTAAATTACGCTAGAGATAATATTGGTAAGCAACTACTTCCTCAGAATGAAATTGAATCAAGGGCTATAAAAACCACTTTAGATTATGTCACTGGTAAAGACCCTATTCACTCTGCGAGTCTACCATCGCAGATAATTGGATTTATTGACGATCACCTTAATCAATTAGATCATAGATTTTCTGTTCAAACTGATGTTATCAATGGTGCTATACGTCGACAAATAATTCCTTTAACAAGTGATGCCAGCGTTTCTATATCGATGAGCCGAGCTGACAGCGAAGTATTTCAGGCTAATTTAGATCTAATGAGAGAAACAGGTAAGCCAGTAAAATTATCAAACAATATTTTCAAGTTTACTGGTTCGAAATTATTCGAGGCATTAGGCAATGATAACCGTGGAAATAAAGAACTAGTTATTAAGCCTAGTTATAAAAAAATAATGATCGACCTGTATGCAACATCCTCGTCCCATCAAATTTTTCTAGGCAGCTTTAAAGGTAAGCAAACCCTTTTAAAAAACGGGTTTAAATTTGAAGCTTTTGCATTCAATAAGTTGATTAAAATAGCATATTTCCACAACTGCACTGACATAAAATCACCAGAAACAAGATGCCAATTTACCATTGATACATCTTCATGGATAGGAAAGGATTTTGACAGTCTACCATTTTTAAATAAGCTATTAATGGCTAAAGATACCCTGCAAAACGGAGGAGGATTAACTATTGGTTTAGAATTAGACGAAGGTAAAACCATTGGTCCGTTGCAACTTGTAGAAAACAATGAATCAGAGTTAGAGCATTTAAAAGAATTTGGCAATATTATCCATGTTATTGAGTGCTATAAAAAAATCGCAAAAAAAATATCACTTACCTGCTCCTATTTATGATTACTTTGAAATATCAGCAGACGATTACGATTCATTAACCTACGCTTCAAACTTGCTCAATGAAGAAAAAGTTTCAATAGGTGAAAATATTAAATCATTTGGAATAACTACCAATTTAAGTACATATAATGAAATATTAAAAAGCAAAGAAAAAGGCAACTCAAATCTATTACGCTTTTGCAACGAAAACATTGTACCTAATCTATTCGGGTTTGATCTTAAATCATTAAAGCTTAAACGCATTTACTTTGACATGGATATAGATACAAAAATAGACGGTGAGATAGTTAAATTAAACTTTAAACCTAATGCAAACTCTAAATCAGTTTCCTGTCTATCAACCACTGATGATTAACCAGGGCGAAAGCATGAGTTGAATTAATGTTAACTTTCACAGGCCGTTAACCGTGGGATAGTTGTTTTAAGGTGCTTTTCTTTTATCCCTGTTTGTTTCTTGACCGCATAAATCTGGACTTAAGCAGCTTAATTCTTAGTGAGTTAACAAAGGTAGTGGTTTCAGTTTACAAATAATCTACTCATGCGGTTGCCCTGGATGATTAACCGATATTAAGCGCTGGCATGAAAGTGACCGTTGGCGGCATGGATGCCGCCATCGAGCATACAAGGAGGATGTACTTGCTGCGTGTCACGGGCATGACAGCGCTTAATAATACGCATATCTTTAGCTCAATGAACTCCAAACCATTGCCGCCTCTCCCACTCACAACAAAAGCACTAAGCGAGCCTATGACTATAAAGCTTGAGAGCCTTGAAGATATGAAGCGCCTGCGCCGTTTGGCATTGAACGCGCAAGGGTTATTGCAAGCTCAGCCGTTTGGGATGGGGATTAACGGCGCGCTGCAGGCCATTAACCATTTAGGTTATGTGCAGCTGGATACCATAGCTGTAGTGGAGCGCGCCCATCATCATGTGCTGCATTCGCGCGTGCCTGAGGTGACTGCGACCATGACTAATAGCCTGCTGCAAACAGGGGCTATTTTTGAATATTGGAGTCACGCCGCGGCGTTAATCCCTACCGCCGATTTTCGCTATTCATTGCCCGATAAACTGGCGATAAAAACTGGCCAACGCTCTTGGTATAAAAACTGCGATCATAAACTAATGGCTGAGCTTTTAAGCCGCATTAATACTGATGGACCGTTGCGCTCGCGCGACATTGCCACTCATACAAGCACTCACATAAGCACTAACTCAGGCACTAATTCAAGTACTAACGCAGCATGGTGGGATTGGAAACCCGCCAAAAAGCCTTAGAGCAACTGTATATGCAAGGCGATGTGATGGTGCGTGAACGCCAAGGATTTGAAAAAACCTATGATTTAACTGAGCGAGTAGTGCCAGTTGGCCTTGATATTAGCCTGCCAAGCACAGATGAGTGCGCGCAGCATCTATTAAGCCTGCAGCTTAAATGCCACGGCGCAATGTCAGTATCCGGCCTTACTTATCTGCGCAAAAGCCCAGCGCTTCGCCAAGCCATGAAGCGCTTAGTGCAGCAGCAAATTGCAAGCCAACACTTGCTTGAAATTACCCTGCCTAGCGGCGAGATATTAGTGATGCTAAATGGCAGCCTAGATACCCCAATAGCTGACACTGAGCCGCTACTTAAAATACTCTCGCCCTTTGATAACTGCGTTATCCAGCGTGAGCGCCTGCGCTCACTTTTTGGCTTTGATTATCAAATTGAATGCTATGTCCCCGCTGCCAAACGCCAATTCGGTTACTTTTGTTTGCCGTTATTATATGGCGAGCAGTTTATCGGCCGTATGGACTGTAAAGCCCATCGCAATATCAAGCTGTTAGAAATTAAGTCACTGCATTTAGCTGAAATGGATAAAGTGATTGACACTCTTGATGTTAACGCCGTGATAGCGGCCTTCATTGAAGCGCTCATCAGCGTTATGTCCTTTCAGCAATGTGAGGCGCTAACCCTCACTCAAGTATTCCCCAGTCATTGGCAAGCGCCACTGCAAGGCGCCATCAAGTCAGCCTTTGGTTAAGCACCATAAACTCGCCCAAGTTATTAGTGGTGATCAATGCGCTATAACAACTGATATGAGCGCTAAAAAGAGGGATGTAAGCAGTAAGCAGTGATGTAACAAGTAAGCGGCGCTTGCGGTGAAAGCATCACAAGGCAAGCGCATCAAATTGGCTAATGGACTCAGCCAATAGGGGGAACTAGAGGTAAATGCAGCTATAGTTTAAGTGCGGTACAGCACCTTAACTACATGCCAGCCGAATTTGGTTTTTACCAGATGCGGCACGATTAATTCACCAGAAAAGCAGACTTTATCAAACTGAGGCACCATTTGGCCGCGCTTAAATTCGCCTAAGTGACCACCGCTTTTAGCCGATGGGCAAGAGGAATACTTTTTGGCTAAGGTATCAAATCGAGCACCCTTATTGAGTTGCTGAATAATCTCTTCAGCAAGCTTTTGATGTTTAACTAAAATATGAACGGCGCTTGCGGTTTTCACTGAATGTCCTCAGCCATCTTGCTTGGGCAAACTGGCGATAATATCGATAACAATAGAACGCACTACCAGCCGGTTATGCCCAATTGCAGGCTTGCTAGCAGTGAATAAGCGGCGCATTTTACCCGCAGCCGCCCCGTTAGCAAAGCATTAAGTCAAAATGCCTGCGGTAGATGCAACGTCAGCCTAGCCACACGCAACGCATCACCTTGAGGCTTAATTCAAGCAATTGATGTTTTTTACTTTACCCAGAAAGCGCAGACACATAAGATCCCGCCATCAAAATGACCAAAGAGAAGTCGATGACAACTATAACTATTACTCGCCCTGACGATTGGCATGTTCATTTACGCGATGGCGCGCAGCTTAAGGATACTGTGCGCGATATTAGCCGCTATATGGGCCGCGCGATTGTAATGCCAAATCTCGTGCCTCCGGCCACAGATACTGATACTGCGCTGAGCTATTACGAGCGCATTGTGGCGGCGCGCCCGCACGCTAATTTTGAGCCATTAATGGTGCTGTATCTTACGGATAAGACCTGCCCTGAAGATATCCGCCGCGCTAAGGCCACGGGTAAAATTGTGGCCGCTAAGCTTTACCCTGCTGGCGCCACCACTAATTCAGATTCTGGCGTCACCGATGTTAACAAGATTTACCCTGTGCTTAAGGCCATGCAAGAGGTTGGCATGTTGCTATTAGTGCATGGTGAAGTGACTGACAGCGCCATTGATATTTTCGATCGCGAGCAACTCTTTATCGACACCATTTTGCGACCATTAGTGGCAGATTTCCCTGAGCTTAAAATCGTGCTCGAGCATATCACCACTAAAGATGCGGTGGAGTTTGTCACTAATGCCTCAGCCAATGTGGCCGCAACTATTACGGCTCATCACTTGCTCTATAACCGTAACCATATGCTGGCTGGCGGTATTCGCCCGCATTTTTACTGTTTACCGATTTTAAAGCGCAATATCCACCAGCAAGCGCTGCTTGGTGCTGCGGCGTCTGGCAACCCACGCTTCTTTTTAGGCACAGATTCGGCGCCACATTATCAAGATAAAAAAGAAGCAGCCTGTGGCTGCGCGGGCTCTTACACTGCCCATGCTGCCATTGAGCTGTATGCAGAAGCCTTTGAATCAGTGAACGCGCTTGATAAGCTTGAAGCCTTTGCTAGCTTTAACGGCCCAGATTTTTACGGCTTAGCGCGCAATCAAGATACCATTACTCTCACGAAACAAGCTTGGTCTGTGCCTGCAAGCTATCCGCTCGGTGACAGCCAAGTGGTGCCCATTCGCGCTGGTGAAACCATTGCGTGGTCAGTGACTAAGTCATAGCGCAAGCCTTGATAACTTAGTGCTTTATGCTGACTTACTAGCGCATTGAGTAAAAAAAACGGAGTGGCAGGTAACTGTCACTCCGTTTTTTTAGCTGTTTTTAAGCTGCTTTTAGCAAGTTTAAACGGTTTGTTGACGCAGTAAATTAAAGCCGCTTCAGCTAATGTCAAACAGCTTATCTAACCTGTGATAACTCACGCTCGCCGCCTCGTTATGAGTGGCTGTATTGGTTTGAGCAATGGTTTTAGCATCCATGGCGGTTATCACAAGGTGCCGCATTTTTTGCGCCACTTGCCGCCCGGTGATGGGGCGATATTTAGCAAGCGCTGGCAGCTTGCACAGCCAAGGCAATAGCCTACTACCAATCACTTCACCCAAGCGAAAATCACTGCGATCGCCCAATAACAGTGACGGTTGAATAACCACAGTGCGCGCAAAATGCAGCGCTATCACTAACTGCTCAAGCTCGCCCTTCATCTTAAGGTAAGCATTGCGACTGCTAGCATTGGCGCCGCTGGCTGAAACCAGTAAATACTGACTCACCCCTTGCGCCCGAGCCAACGTCGCGGCGCGGTATTGATAATCCACATCCACTTGCCGCTGGGCGAAAATAGTGCCGGCCTGCTTTAAAGTAGTGCCTAAACACGAGCAAAAAATATCGCCCGCAAATACTGAGGCAAAAGATTCTATATGATTGAAATCAATCACCTCATTAATAATCTTATCATTGGCATAAGTGACTGGGCTGCGGCTAATGGCCACCACCTTATCTATGCCATCGGTTTGACTTAATTGCTGCACTAATTCGCGCCCCACGACACCCGTAGCGCCAAGGACTATGGCAATCTTTCCCATAAGATGTTTCCCGTTTAATGGTGTTAGCCGGCTTCGCTCATTTACCAAAATAAAGCCGCATCGCTGCTCTTTGTTACTAGCATAACCTAAAGCGCGCCCTGCTATTAGCCACAATGCTATTAGCCACAATGCCATGCAGCTTCTCGCTAAGTAGCAACGGCTTATAGCGTAAGTTAACAAAAGTTTGCCAAGATAAGGTGCTGAAAAACTTGTCTATTGGCTCGCAACCAAGTAAAACAAGGCTTTTACGTGCGTCGATGCACCTAGGTTTGATGGAGTAAAACAAATTGGAACATTTCGTGTGGCAACTCGACCCAGTGTTGATTTCATTTATGGGGCTCAAAATCCATTGGTACGGCGCCTTGTTTGCGACGGCAATTTTAGCCGGGTTTCAGGTGATGAAGCGCATCTATGTCAAAGAAGGCTTAGATGTTCAATCCTTAGATAATTTACTCTTGTACTGCGTTATCGGCATAGTCGTCGGCGCCCGCTTAGCTCACTGTTTGTTTTACGATCCCGCCTATTACTTTGCTAACCCCCTCAAGATTTTTGCCATTTGGGAAGGCGGCTTAGCTAGCCATGGCGGCGGATTAGGGGCAATTTTGGCGCTCTATTATTACCAACGTAAGGTCAAGCTGCCGTTCTTATTCTTACTCGATAGACTGGCCATTGCCACCGCCATTTTTGGCTTCTTTGTGCGTATGGCCAACTTTGCCAACTCGGAAATCTTAGGTGTGCCAACTCAAGAACCTTGGGGCATTATCTTTGCTCGAGTGGATATGCTGCCAAGACACCCAGCGCAACTCTATGAAGCCCTTGCCTATTTAGTCATCTTTATTGGTCTATATGCCATCTATCAATTCACCCAAATGAAGCAGCGCCACGGCGCGATTTTCGGGCTGTTTTTAGTGACTATTTTTGGCGCGCGTATCGCCATTGAATCCATTAAAGTGAGTCAAGCGGCCTACCATGAAAGCCTATTAAGCGCAGGCCAATGGTTAAGCCTGCCCTTCTTAGCGGTCGGCGTTGTTCTGCTCGCTCTAGCTTATGCTAAAAAGCCTAGCGCTTCGGTGGTTAATAAATAACAAGGTCTCGACATTGGTATTAAGCAACAGGATTTAGCATCACCGCCTAAAAACAAAGGCGCTGCGGTTTGACCGCAGCGCCTTTTTTCTGACTTCACCCTGTAGATTTGCTTTTTATCAGTTCGCCTTTGCCATTTCAGGTAGCTTAAATAGCTTGCCGTTTAGTAGCTGAATTCTGGTCTATCACAGCCGCAACTAATGGGCTGACGGTTTGCGCTTCTGAAGTTAAATGTAAGCGCTCAGGGTGAGTATAAATCGTCACGCGACTATCGCGGCAAAAGCCCACTAAAGTAATATTAGATTGCTGCGCTATCTCTATTGCCAACGAGGTTGCTGATGAGATAGCCAATATAATACTAATATTGGCCATGGCCGCTTTTTGCACCATTTCAAAACTCGCGCGACTCGTTAATAAAATAGCGGCATTATTCGCCTTGTCATGCGCGGCAATATGGCCAATTAGTTTATCTAAAGCAACATGCCTGCCGACATCTTCAAAGCAGGAAGATATATCACCCGTTGCAGTTAACATAGCCGCGGCGTGTGTCGCTCCGGTTAAATTAAATGTGGTTTGATGGTGGTGTAAATTATCTAACGCTGTTTTTAGATGAATTAAATTAAATTTTTTATTGTTTGACACTTGCACTATGGGTTTAATAGTTTGCTCTATTTGTTCTACGCCACATAAACCGCAACCGGCTCTTCCGGCCATGCTGCGCCTACTCTCTTTTAATTGCATAAAACAGCGCTGATTAATTTCGATGTGCACTAACAAACCTGAAGCTATTGTTTCTATTTCTATGCCGCGAATATCACTTAACTGAGTAATGATGGCTTCTGACAGACTAAAACCTATGGCAAACTCTTTAATAAACATAGGCGATGCCATCATGACCACATGAGATATGCCATTGTAAATCAAGGCAACTCTGACTTCACTTGCCACAGTTCCACTAAGTGCTGCGCGAGCACGCTTGCATCTTTTACCTCTGAGTGTAACTCCAAAGCATGGCTATAAACTTTGGCAGCATTTGGCCACAGGCTAATTAACTCTTGAGCTAACGAATTTAAGCTTGATAAGGGGCGCGCCATTTGCGGCGTTCCGGCAATTGACCCCAACCATTGAAACGATGGGAAGAAGAAAGCAAAGCCCGTCATAAAGGAGACAAAACCCGTGGCGACAATAAACCAATGACAGATTCGGTCGAACAACTTATGGCGCAAAATCATATTCTGTTTATTCATGAGCGTTACTCCTTATCTGTCTTGGTTGTTGGCGTGGCGCTAGCGTCTTGTTGATCATGGCTATGATCAAACGCCGCCGGCTCATCTTCTTCAACGATATTGCGACCCACAGTAATGCGGTGCAAACAGGCCACCGCTACTGTTGCCAGAATACCGACGGCGCCCAATGGCTTGACTACGTCTTGCCATAACTTCACCGGTAAGCTGGTCTTAGGATCGGCTGGTAAACCGTAGCTTTCTGGCTCGTTGACATCATGCAAAATCCTCATCATGCCTGTGCCACCTACGCCCTCTGGGTTATAGCTACCAGCATTGGCGAAACTACGCTCTTGCAACTGTTTGACCCGTAAATCGGCAATAAACAGCATGTCTTCACGAGTACCAAACTTGAGTGCGCCTGTGGTACAGGTTTTAACGCAGGCGGGCTCTTGTCCGACTTGCAAGCGGTCTGAACACATGGTGCACTTGTAGGCCTTTTGATCGATAAGATCGAGCTTAGGCACATCAAATGGACAAGCGCTGACGCAATAACCGCAGCCAATACACTTGTCAGAGTCAAAATCCACCACACAGTTAGATCGTTGAATGATGGCGCCTTTAGTCGAACACGCCGTCAAACACGTAGGCTCTTCACAATGCATACAAGCACTATGAGTAAACTGACAACCCTTACAACCGTTGCACTGAGTGGCATCAAATAACTTAGCGACCTTGCTCAGCTTTTTTCGCACCTGCGCCGCAGGGGGCAGTTTGAATTTTCAGCGGCAAGCATCTTGATGAGAATGGCTATCAGTTAGCTAGGAGCAACGGTTCAGCACTTAACTCACTGAGCGAGACAATATGACTCAAGTGCGTGCCAAAAATATCCCGCACACTGGCCAATCACAGCCAAAAATGCAAGTTTTGCCGTTGACTGAAAAATCCCTAAACCGCACTCCCGCTGCTAACTATGACTCAATAAAAGCCCACTGAACCAAAGATAACCAAGCAGTCCAGCACGCCCGGTTTATGCATCCAGCAGTTTATCAACTCGGTTGCTGTATTTGTGCTCACATCAACCAAGCGTTAAGCTAGCTAACTGCAACACTTTTGCAACCTTAAGCCCAGTGACTTAAAGAGTCATGCATTAAGACTTAAGCAGCCAAGATCATATAAGTTAACAGTTAACTTTCAACCTCAGATTAAGGGAGACACTATGGCGTCATTGATCATATTCATTGCCCTAATACTCGCAGGCTTATGGTTTGGTGCTCAGCGCTACCCCAATAAAGCCTTACACTGGACCAGAAAACTTTATGCCAACTGGGCGCAGGTAGACACTTTATTTACCCCAGTATCAGGCTTAAAGCAGCATGCCTATTGGCGCTTAGCCCCCAGTACCGATAAGGATGTCCCTTGGATTGTCATGCTCCATGGTTTTAGTGCCGACAAAACTGTCTGGTGCCCATTTGCCCGTCATTTACCCAAAGAATACTCATTACTGATGGTGGATTTAACTGGCCATGGAGATTCAGAGGTCGATGCTAATTGCCAATTTGATATGAAAAATCAGGCACTTCGCCTGATTAAGTTGTTAGATAATTTAGGCATAGCAGAATGCCACTTAGTTGGAAATTCCATGGGCGGACAGCTTACCGCCTATGTGGCTACCCATTTTGCCGAGCGCTGCCTTAGTGCCTATTTGTTTAATCCTTCAGGCATAATTGCGCCCAAGGACAACGCCTTTAGTCGGGCGATTTTAGCTGGTAGAAACCCATTCTTTGGTGAAACCTATGCGGAGTTTGAAGGCTTTTATCAGCAAACCATGGCCAAGCCACCTTGGGTACCTGCGCCTATCCTTAACGCCATTTATAGGTATCACCAAAAAAGGCGTCCTTTACTTAAGCGAGTGTTTGCTGAATTTACCGCAGGCCATGGCAGTTTTGTGCCCAAAACCAACTGCCCGACCTGTATATGCTGGGGCGAGTTAGATGATATTTTAGATATCAGCGCCCTGGCGGTGTGGCAGCAACATTTACCCCAAGCGAGCACTCGGGTATATACCAGCATAGGTCACATGCCAATGCTGGAATGCCCCAAACTTGCCGCAGCCGATTATGGTCAATTTCTAAACTATTGCCGGTTTCTAAAAAGCAGCCAATAAAAAAACCGCGCCTCGGCGTAATGCCGATCAGTTAAGACAGATCGCTTGACGATCTCACTGAAAGGATCAAAATCCGATGACCCCATGTCATCGGATTTTTTTATGCAACTTTCAGACGCTTTGGCGCGTACTCATATCAATCGTCATACCGAATTCACCTGTCTGGCCGATGTGCTTGAGCCTGATTTAATTCAGTCGTGCCTTGATTCACATGGTGTTGCCAGTTTACGGCGACGTAAGTTACCTATGGATGCCATGATTTGGGCGGTGATTGGTATGGCTCTGTTCAGAGGCGAGTCCGTCCGCTCTCTCATCAATAAGCTTGATATCGTCTTACCTCAAGAAGTGGATTACGTGGCTCGCAGCGCTGTCACGCAAGCGCGTAAGCGGCTAGGCTCTGACGTTGTTCAGGATGTGTTTAAGCGAAGTGCCAAGACCTGGCATGAGAGAGCAGAGCATCCTCATTGGTGTGGACTCAACCTCTACGGTATCGATGGTGTCGTGTGGCGAACACCTGATAGTGAGCAAAACAATCAGGCCTTTGCCAAAACCGCCAATGCTGCTGGTGATGCTACCTATCCTCAAATTCGTATGGTTTGCATGATGGAATTAAGCAGCCACTTGGTATTGAACAGTGCCTTTGATTCTGTTGCTGTCAGTGAAATGAATTTAGCCGCCGAACTGATATCCAGCATACCCAATAACAGCCTGACTCTGTTTGACAGAGGCTTCTATTCCTTGGGGCTTTTGCACGCCTGGCAACAGGCTCAACCTAACAGTCACTGGCTGCTGCCGTTGAAGAAAGGCACACAATATGAAGTGGTACGCTCTGTAGGAAAACACGACCAACTGGTGCAGTTAACCACCACAGCTCAAGCCAGAAAGAAGTGGCCTATTGCCTGACAATATTGAAGCTCGCTTACTGACGAAGACGGTAAAAGGTAAGTTGGTTTCCATTTTGACCTCATTAACTGACCCCTTACGTTATCCGGGGGCCGAGATAGTGGATTTATATGCCCATCGATGGGAGATAGCAGTGGGCTATCGGGAGATGAAGCAACATCTGCTGGAGAGTCGCTTTACGTTACGCAGTCAATTGCCAGAGCTGGTTATCCAAGAATTGTGGGGGGTACTGTTGGCCTATAACCTCATCAGATACAAGATGGTGTTGATGGCTAAAAGCTTACCGTCGTTACATCCGAACCAATTAAGCTTTAGAGATGCGTCGAGTTATATCATTTTAAAACTGACTCAGCTGTCATCTCAAACGCCAGGGAATGTTCCGAGAGATGTCTTGGACATAGTGCGTAATGCGAGGCAGTTCAAGCTCGATGGGAAACGGGATAGAGCCTATCCACGTGCGTTAAAAATGAGTAAAAACAAGTATCCCATTAAGCCTAAGAAAAATGCCGTTCACACTAAGTGAACGGCATTACGCCTCGGCGCGGTTTTTCTGTATGACCTAAGCGTTAACAATAACGATTAAGCATCAACACCTTTATGACGTAAGAACTCGTCATAAGTGCCTTTGAAATCAGTGATGCCTTCTGGCGTGATTTCTAAAATACGGTTAGCCAAAGACGATACGAATGCGCGGTCATGAGAAACGAAGAACAAGGTGCCTTCGTACATTTCCAGCGCATTGTTTAATGATTCAATCGATTCCATATCCAAGTGGTTGGTTGGTTCGTCCATCACTAAGATATTAGGCTTTTGCATGATCATTTTGCCAAACAGCATACGACCTTGCTCACCACCTGACAGAATTTTTACTGACTTACGAATATCATCAGCGCCAAACAACATACGGCCTAAAATGCCACGTACCGCTTGCTCGTCGTCGGTTTCTTTCTTCCACTGGCTCATCCAGTCGAATACTGTCATGTCATTTTCAAAATCACTGGCGTGATCCTGCGCGTAGTAACCAAAGGTGGCATTTTCAGACCAATGGATAGTACCGCTGTCTTGGCTTAAATCGTGGATCAAGGTACGAACTAAGGTCGTCTTACCGGCGCCGTTCTCACCTAAAATCGCAATACGCTCACCCACTTCGGCTATGATGTTGAAATCTTTAATTAATGGCTTATCAAAGCCCTTAGTTAAGTTTTCAACCACTAAAGCATTACGGAATAATTTCTTTTCCTGCTCGAAGCGGATATAAGGGTTAACGCGGCTTGAAGCCTTAACTTCATCCAGCTTAATCTTATCAATTTGCTTAGCGCGAGACGTTGCCTGCTTAGCTTTAGACGCGTTAGCCGAGAAGCGCGATACGAAGGTTTGCAGTTCAGCAATCTGAGCTTTCTTCTTAGCATTATCAGATAACAGACGTTCACGGGCTTGAGTGGCCGCCATCATGTATTCGTCATAGTTACCTGGGTAAACGCGCAGCTCACCGTAATCCAAATCTGCCATATGAGTACATACAGAGTTTAAGAAGTATCTATCGTGCGAAATGATGATCATAGTACTGTTACGTTGGTTCAAGGTGTCTTGTAACCAGCGAATAGTGTCGATGTCCAAGTTGTTAGTTGGTTCGTCAAGCAACAAGACTTCTGGATCAGCAAACAGGGCTTGCGCCAACAGTACCCGCAGTTTCCAACCAGGAGCGACTTCGCTCATCAGGCCAAAATGCTGCTCTAATGGAATACCCACACCCAACAGAATTTCACCCGCGCGAGATTCAGCGGTATAACCGTCCATCTCGGCAAATTCCATTTCTAATTCAGCAACTTTAATACCATCATCTTCAGTCATGTCTGGCAGAGAGTAAATGCGGTCACGCTCTTGCTTGACGGCCCATAATTCTCTGTGCCCCATGATCACGGTATCGATAACGCTGAAGTTTTCGTAAGCGAACTGATCCTGGCTTAACTTACCCAGACGCTCATTTGGATCCATAGATACGTTACCGCCGCTAGGCTCTAACTCTCCACCGAGGATCTTCATAAAGGTTGACTTACCGCAACCATTCGCGCCGATAAGGCCATAGCGGTTACCGCCGCCAAACTTAACTGAGATGTTTTCAAACAGTGGCTTAGCGCCGAACTGCATGGTTATATTCGCTGTTGTGATCAAAATTCGCTTCCAAATTCAAGCTGAGGGTATGTAACCAACCCAAACGGTCGGCCTAAACAAATGGCGGAGTATAGCAGCATGGCGAAGTCTTGTCATGGGCAAGACTGAGTTGTGAGTGTATGAGTATGGTGGGGATTTGTAGCCGTAAATTGCTCAGCGTTTGGCTTTGTTATTGGCGATACGTTTTTTCATTAAGTGGTGTTTGTAATCCGATGGTTATGAGTAAAGGTAATGCTATTTTCCTTATCTATTCGTTGTCGTAGTCAATCGCCTGCGGCGGGCTACTGGGTTGTCAATTTCTCGACCCCGCAAGCACATCCATGTGGGCTTAACTAAAGCATCCTTACCTCAGATGGTCTCGAACTCGACAACACAATAGTTATGCAAGGGTTCGTATTGGCGTGAATTAAAAACCCAATATAGTGCCCACTGAATATGATATATGTTTATGATGTCTCGAGGATTAATACAAGTATAGGCGTAAATAGTACCAATCATTTGTTAGTAATAGAGTTAACTTTTTGGCAACCACACCTGTAATTTGTACCACTGACTATTGTATTATGCAGCGCCATAGTACTGATGAAAGAATACACAGTATTAAGATATCATCAGGTCACGCTGAACAATATTACTTCGTCAGCGTGACTGATGAGTTATTCGTTTATTTAGCCATGGCTATTATTTTTACTGCCCCGCCTAAAACCGAGCAACCCTAACAATACCAAACTAAATATACTCAGTGATCCACCATATTGATTGTTTTTAACGCAGCGATATTCCCAGCAAAACAGTCAATTTTTAGGGATTCTGATCACAGACTAAGGGTTATTTTTAAATAAAAAATATTCCAATAAATAATAAGCCGCACTGACTGCTCGCTATTAAAATATAAAACTATTTCAGCATTAATTTGTTGTTTAAATTCATAATAAAAGCTAAAAACAACACACTTATCCAAAAATATAAATAATGGTTAATATTTATATTTTTAATATTTTATGATTACTAAATCCTAACCGACCATCATTAAAGTGAGTACTTAATGCACTAATAACTATTAATATTCAGTTCAGATAATTTAAAATAGACAACCAGAAAACATGCAGATTTTAGCCATCTAAGCTCCATAGCTTACGACTTAATCAAGTAGCCTAAGTCATTCACGCTGCTCATTAGTTAACCACATCGCGGTTGGCACATTCGATTTTTATATATATTTTAATTTAGATATATGGAAAATCGCATAAGCAATATTAACACCTAAAAGGAGTGTCTTAGATAAGGCAATAGGTGCAGGCACAATCGACAACTTAGCGGTATTCGTTCAACAACTAACTAAAGGTTATTAATATGGGGATCTTCGAGCGTTATCTCAGTATCTGGGTAGGACTTACCATTGTGGTAGGCGTGCTGCTGGGTAATCTGATGCCTGGTTTCTTTGGCGCTGTGGCCGCATTTGAGTTTGCCCATGTCAACATCATCATCGCCTTGTTAATTTGGCTAATGATTTACCCTATGATGATCCAAATTGACTTCTCATCACTTAAAAGTGTGGGTGCTAAACCTAAGGGCCTGATGTTGACTATCGTGGTGAACTGGTTAATTAAACCTTTTACCATGGCGTTTTTAGGTTGGTTGTTCTTTAAAGGCATATTTGCCGATTGGGTCGACCCACAAACCGCCAGTGAATATATTGCCGGCATGATTTTACTCGGGGTTGCCCCTTGTACTGCTATGGTGTTTGTGTGGAGTCAACTGACCAAGGGCGATGCCAACTACACCTTAGTGCAGGTCTCAGTAAACGACATCATAATGATTTTTGCTTTTGCGCCATTAGCGGGCCTGCTACTTGGCGTGTCTGATATTACTGTGCCTTGGGACACCTTATTATTATCTGTGGTGTTATACGTAGTCATCCCACTAGTAGCAGGGGCTATTACCCGTAAACTGGTGGATAACCAAGATGGCGACAATAATGACCATAGCGCGCTTAATAACCTGCTCGCGTCACTCAAACCTTGGTCAATTATTGGTTTACTTAGCACAGTAGCACTGCTGTTTGGCTTTCAAGCGCAAACCATTATTGAAAATCCGCAGGCCATAGTGATGATAGCTATTCCGTTATTAATCCAAACCTACGGTATTTTCGCTATCACCTATTTCATCGCCTACAAGATGGGTTTAGCCCACAATATTGCGGCGCCCGCTTGTATGATCGGCACTTCAAATTTCTTTGAATTAGCGGTCGCAGTGGCGATTTCATTATTCGGCCAACACTCAGGCGCGGCGTTAGTCACTGTGGTTGGGGTATTAGTTGAAGTGCCTGTGATGCTGAGCCTAGTGTGGTTTGCTAGCCGCACCAATCACTGGTTTGCATATGCCGAGCAAGTAAAGTGCGTAAGCTAAAAAGCCCCATAAAAATAAGTGGTGATCTTTAAGCCCCTAAATAGAATTGGGGATTTAATTTCGCCACTATTAACTCAATCAAGCATGCAGAGAGTATTTATGACCCATCCTTTTGATGTTCTAACTTTAGCTAATGGTGCCGCGTATATTTTTACCCCATGCCCAGGAACAAAAGACGCCAACTTAAGGGATGCCATCGCCAGCTTAACAGCGGCTGGTACCCATGCCATTATGTGCTTGTTAGCCGATGATGAAATCGCGACTTTAGGGGTAACGGCTCTTGGCCATGACATTGTTCAGCAAGGCTTAGCTTAGTATCAGCTACCGATTGAAGATGATGAGGCGCCACAGCAGCCATTTTTATCTGGCTTTGCCATGGTAAAAAACGAGTTGTTAGCGCGCATGGCTGCGCAGCAAACCCTTGCTATTCATTGCCGCGGCGGCTCGGGGCGCACTGGGCTGATGGCTGCCATCTTATTATTAGAATCTGGCTTACCATGGCCACAAGTGCAAGGCTTGATTCAAGGGCTGCGTCCCAACGCGTTAACCTTAGCGCCGCACCTTAACTTTTTAAAAGCCCACTATCCTCAAGTCTCGTAAGTGGAAAACCAAATGTTTGCCATGACTCAATCCCACTGAGTCATGGCGCCGCTTAAAAATAGCGATGAGATGCGCGCACCTTATAAACCGCTAACACTGCAAATTTAAACCGCTAACACAGCAAGTATCCGCCAAAGCCCATACGTTAGCGCCATCATTTAGCGGCATAGATAATCCAAATGAAAGTCGCGCTACTCATCATTCGCCATCTAGGCTTAAGCTAATTTAAACTTACGGGTCAATTGGTTAAGAGTTTGCGCTTTCACTTCTAGCTGCGCCGCCGCATGCGCGCCATCGATAGTAACGGCTAACGTTTGGTTGATAACCGCCGCCATATTTGTAATGTTATGCGCCACTTCTTCAGAGACGCTGGCTTGCTGCTCACCGACCAAGGCAATGGCTTGAATGCTATCGGCCGCTTGCTGCGCTTGCTCGACTATGCGTTCAAGCTGCACTCCCGCATCTTGCGCCAGTCCTAAACCGCGCTGCACATGCTGAGTACTACCATCCATTTTCTCAATCACAATAATGGTTTGTTGCTGCATAGCAGCAATGGATTGCTTGATTTCTTCGGTAGCGCCCACGGTGCGCTGCGCCAAATTGCGAACTTCATCGGCCACTACCGAGAAACCGCGGCCATAATCCCCCGCTCTCGCAGCCTCAATGGCAGCGTTTAAAGCCAGCAAGTTCGTTTGTTCAGCAATGCTATTAATCACAGACACTATTGAGCCAATTTCATCGCCGCGCTCACCTAACTGCTTCACCGATAATGAAGAACTTTCCATAATCTCTGATACCAGCTCAATGTCGCTAATAGTTTTAGTGACCGCCTCTTTACCCGTTAAGGCAAGCGACTTAGTGGCATTGGCACCAGTAGCAGCATGGGCGCTCGAGTGCGCCACATCTTTAGTCGATGCACTCATCTCTTCCATTGCCGATGACACTGTGAGCGCTTGCTGATTTTGCTCATGTAATGCTGCTGTGGTTTTTTGACTACCGTTCGCGATTTGTATGGCTGCGCTAGAAACATCGTTGGCCGCGGTATCCACCGACTTTAACAAACTATTTAAAGATTGCGACATACCATTAAGCACATGGGTGAGATCGCCTAATTCATCATCAACATTCACAATCAATGGCCGACCCGATAAATCCCCCTGCGCAATAGCTGTGGTGCGATCTAAGATTTGTCTAATCGCGGTGGTGATTTGACGGCCAATGTATAAGGCGATGAATAGTGACATGATAATGGCAATCACTGTGGCTATGGTTTGATTGCGAATGGCCACAGCGTTAGTTGCCGCTAACAAGGCGGTATCCTCTTTGACTAGCTGATCTTGTGAGGTTCTTAGGCTCGCAAGAATTTGCTTAATCGTGGCCGCCCGAGGAGCAGCCTCACTCGCTAATAAACTATTGCCCTGATTCCAGTCTTTTGATGCCCGTAAATCAAACATTTGGCGCGAATAGCTTGAAAAAGTCAGGCGCTGCTTAATGTAATTTTCCCACTGCGGTAACTGCTCAGAGCTTAGCAAAGCTTTAGCGGCTTCAAGCTTAGTCAGCGCCTCGGTATTGGCCTGCCATTGCTGCTCAAATTCTTGACGAAATTTCTCATTACCCGTCAATAAGTACGCCCGAATATTGGCAAGCCCCATGGCAAATGTACCGCGAGAATCGGCCAAATTTTTAAATAACATTTTACGTTCAGGCGTTGCGGGTAACTGTTCTTCCATATTAATAAGCGCTGTGATGGCCGCTACAGTTTGGCTTGCAATTGGCGCGGCGTGGGTCACTAACATATCAAAAGCAGGAATGTTTTTATTGCTGTGGGCTATATCTTCAACTTGCTGCTGGGCAACACGAAGTTCTTCTATGGTTGTTTTTAAGGTGGCAAGCAGCTTAATGTTTTCAGGCACTGTCCAGTTAAGGGCAAAGCGGTCAAACTCAGCCACCGCAGTATCAATAGTGTCCCACGCCTGCGCCCGATTACTCTTCATTTTATCGGCCATCTCAGGGTTCGCACCTAAGATCATATAGCCTCTGAGATCGGCCAGTGACTGGTTAATGCCATTAAGGAGATCGCGGCCATTGACTATGGTTGGAAAACGTAAATCTACGACTCGACTTTCTATGCTGGCTATTTTTTGCAGTTGAATAAAACTAAGAATGGATGATAAGACCGTAAGCGATAGCACTAGGCCGAATCCTAGCACGAGCTTCTTTCCAATAGATAAACGCATACCTTTCCTCCATGAATTCAGACGCACCAAATAACTGTAGCTACAAAATTGAATGAATGCAGTTAATACACAGGGTTATTTATCGATGCGAGTTTCGGGGATCATTAGCAACTGATGGCCGTCATATCAATGATATACCCATTAAGGTGTAGACGTTAACAGCAGAGTATTTGAAGCGAAGTCTTGGGTAACACAAAAACAATCAAGCTATGCCAGCCTTTGATATGACAGGCATAACTGTTTTATCACCAACAATATTTACTCAGAAGTTTTAAAATCTAGACGCACACTGGTTGTCGAATCAACCGCAATCCCTTGTTCAAATTTTGGCGCATAACGCCACTGACTTAACACCGCAATCGCTGCGCGTTCAAATGCCTTACCGCCTTGTGAATTTAGCACTTGGGGATTGGTGACAAATCCCATGTCATTAACCGTAAGTGCTAACTCAACAAAACCTTCCTGACCTTTTTGAAGCAGCGACATAGGGTACACAGGACTGACTCTAAATAATGGTGTTTGCGCTTGAGTATCCGCCCAAGGAGTCATGGCGCCAATGGCTAAACAGTGCTCGGTGGCAGCGTCACTGTTGCCTTGCTTTTCAAGAGCGAAAATTAACGCGGCGCGGGTTTGCAGCTCAAATGGATGAGTCGCTCCCTTAAGTTCTGCAAATACGGCTAGATTGCGCTCAAACTCAGTCACGGCCTGTGAAAACTGACCTTTAGATAAGTAGTATTTACCCGCCAAGTGGTTAGCGGTAATGACTTTAGTATCATTCGCCGCAAAATGTTGAGTGAGGTATTCTTGCGCTTCAATAATCACCTTAGCTTTTTCTGCCCCCACCGTCAGCAACAGGGCACCCACATCTAACTGAATTTGGGCATACATGCCAGGCTGCTGCTCTTTATGGGCGCTAGCAATCTCTAAGGCTTTACGGTAATAGCTTTGTTGTCGCTTATGATTAGGGACACTGGCCGTGCCTAATTCAATATATACATCGATAAGCTCTAAGCCATTATTACCATATTTTTTTTGGTACGCAGGTATTTGCGCCGATAACAGTTCATAGGCCTGTTGCCATTGCCCTTGTTGATTTAAAGCCCGCGCTAAGTTGTAGGCAAGGTGGGCGCGATTAATGTCATCGCTACCAAACTTCACTAGACCTAATTCATAGGCAGTTTGCGCGTATGTTAAGGTATCTACGCCATTATTGGCGGCCGCAGCGGCTTGATATTGCTGATAGACATCAGAAAAATTAAGCTTAGTCGCATCACTAGCCACAGCCATAGTGCCTAATGATAACTGCATCACTATGGCGATACTTGAGTATTTTACTATTGATTTCATATTCATCCCTAAACTGACGTACATCCTGCCGCTGCATTACCGGTTAAGTGGTTTATTTCCGTGACTTGCCATAGCCACTTATCATCGTTTACTGCGAGAGTTACTTACGTTAGCTACTTGCGAGAGTGACTGATGAGAGTGACTTTCCATAGTTACAGCTATCGCAATCACACTCGCTCCTTAACAACCAACCCACTTATCACCTAACACCTCTGGTTGCAAATTACACAATTTCAGCTATCCATTCAATAGCATCACATCAATGGCTCATTGTCTATCCCTGAATTGAGTGGCAATTACAACAACCAAAGAGGGATGCGCGCGGATGACTGCGTCATAACAAGCTAGAAATTCTCACATTTTTCCATCTCGCTTTCTTGATTATAAGTATCTGTGTCTATACTCATCTTTATGCCTCTTAGGGATATGGATATGAAACACTTAGCAAATGGAAAACGCCCCTATTACGTCACGGCCGCATTAGTCGCAGCAGAGCTCAGCCAAACCTTGGCCAGCTGTAAAGAAATCAATCTTACCGCCAGTAATGCCCAAGCCGCATCGAGTCGTATTGGTAGCGCCGCCTTAGGTTTTAAAGCTTTGACCCACTATATTGATGAACTTGCCAGCTACACTAAGAAAGCTGCCAATGAAATCAACGAATTGGCCAAAGATGCCAGTAAAATCGCCACCAATACCGCCAGAACCGCCTCGGCGCTGCATTATTTTGAGTTAGCACGCATCAAGGCCCATGACGCTACTTATTGTGACAGCATGAATAAGGCCATAGATAAAACTCGGGCTCATTACAAGGAACAAAATACTGAGTTCAACAAGGTTTTATCTAAGATGGAGGTTCAACTTGCTGAGTTAAAACAAAATTTACGCAGCGCTAACGCCCTAGCTTCTATTTGCAGGGTCGAAGCGTGCCGAGTTGATACACATTTTCAAGCCATATTTGTCGATGTCGCTAATAAGGTCGATGTCGTGGCCGCGCAAATTCGTGAACGGGTCGATACGGCTATCCGCTTATTTGATTCAAATTAACGTTAAGGACAACGAATGAAGACTGAAGTTATCGTAGAAACCCCTACTCACAAGTGGTTGTATTTTGGGCGCGATCCTGAGCGCAATGACAAGATTATTGATACCAATCAGTACCTAGTTCAAAGTGGCCACCAATCCTTATTGATGGATCCAGGTGGGGTCGAATTATTTGCACCTATGCTGGCAAGCTTAGTGCGTCACTTACCTATAGAGCACCTCACCTATCTATTTGCCTCGCATCAAGACCCAGATATTATTTCGTCTTTAGGTTTATGGGATCAAACGCTGCCGAAAGCTAAGCTTTACTCGCCTTGGCTATGGGAGAGTTTTATTCGCCACTTTGGCATGAATAATATTAAGTTTGAGCCGATTGCCGATGAAGGCGGCAAATTACTGGTGGGCGAAGTTGAATTACAGTTTATTCCTGCCCACTACTTACATTCATCTGGCAACATGCATGTTTATGACCCTATAGCCAAAGTGCTTATGTCTGGTGATGTTGGCGCCGCCCTTGAAGATGATAATCCGGGGATATATGTGGATAATTTCCATAGCCACACGCAAAAAATGCAGTTTTTCCATCAACGCTGGATGCCTTCCAACCGTGCCAAAGATAATTGGATAGCAAGAGTGCGCAGTTTAGATATTCAATATATGTGTCCGCAACATGGACGCATATTTAGAGGCGAGCAGGTCAAGCAATTCTTAGATTGGTTTGCAGCACTCGATGTAGGTATCGCCAGTTGAGCTCTCACGCTTTGGGATTAAAGAGCTAAGTTTGTTCAGCCTATTTGATGTTTACTGCCTAATGCTGCATGTGTAAATCTAAGCCGCCACTAAATGGCGGCTTAGTGATATCTATCATCTTTAGCCAATGTGCTAGCTCTCGAATCCAGCAACAAATAACAACTTTTTTTAACGTCAACAATCAAGAGTTACAACCAAGCATTGTTTTGCATGCAAGACAATGCTTGGCAAGCAGTTTTTGCATGAACTTAGCCAGCATGGCTGCAATCGCATACTTTAGTGTATTTGCCACTATCAACAACAGTATTTTATGATGCCGATAATTCGCAATTTACTGCCAATAGATTAATGAAATGAGACATCCATCATCAAAAAACTCATATCATTACACCATCAACAAGCTAATATCTCCTCGTTAAACCGCATGTATATAAGTAAATATTAAAATAAAACGATGAGGTTGATGAAATGAGTCACATTTTAGTTAAAGGCTTGGTTGCTGCTGCTGTTTTCTCGGCATTAGTCGGTTGTAATGACAATGATGAGATGGACAATACCTGTGGCGCCGATAACTGTACCCGCTTTACTGTACTCCACACCAATGATAACCATGGCCGTTTCTGGCAAAACAAAGACGGTGAATACGGCATGGCTGCCCGTAAAACCCTCATTGAGCAAATTCGTGCTGACGTTAAAAGTAATGGCGGCGAAGTAATACTGCTCTCTGGCGGAGATATTAATACCGGTGTACCAGAATCAGACATGCAAAATGCTGTGCCTGATTTTATCGGCATGAACCTGATTGGTTATGACGCTATGGCCGTCGGTAACCATGAATTTGACAACACTCTTGATGTGTTGGCTATGCAGGCTAAATTAGCCAGCTTCCCTATGCTTGCTGCCAATATTTATATCAAAGATAAAAATGGCACAGTTACCGATGAGCGTTTATTCGATGCTTATCGTGTCTTTGATGTTAACGGCTTAAAAATCGCAGTGATTGGTTTAACCACTAAAGATACGGCCCATTTGGTGAATCCAAGTAATATCGCCACGATTCATTTTGCCGATCCACAGATAGAAATCCAAAAGACCCTCAAAGAAATTGAAGCCAATGAAAAAGTGGACTTAGTGTTTGCCACCACTCACATGGGCCATTATGCCGACGGTAACCATGGCTCGGAAGCGCCTGGTGATGTGTTACTGGCGCGCTCAGTGGCGGAAGGTAAGCTGCAGGCCATTATTGGTGGTCACTCACAAAACCCTGTGTGTATGGAGCCAGATAACAAGAACTATGCAGATTTCAAACCGGGCGATGATTGCCGCCCAGATCAGCAAAATGGTACTTGGATCATGCAAGCTCATGAATGGGGCAAGTATGTCGGCCGCGCTGACTTTGAGATGATCAACGGCAAGCTGAACTTAGTTAGCTATGATTTGATCCCTGTGAATCTGCTGGTTAAAGATGCAGACGGTAACAAGGTGTTGGCCGGTGAAGCCATTGCAGAAGATGCCACTGTGAAATCAATTCTTTATCCTTATCAACAAAAGGGTCAAGAATTACTCGATGTTAAGATTTCCAATACCGATGCTAAGCTCAACGGCGATCGTGACATGGTTCGTAGCCAACAAACTAACTTAGGTTGGTTACTGGGTGAAGCTTACCGCAGCTATCACTTAGTCGACGCCGATTTTGGCGTAATGAACTCAGGTGGTGTACGCGCTTCTATCGCCGCTGGCGATATCGCTTACCGTGATGTGTTAACCGTGCAGCCATTTGGTAACTTCGTGACTAAGGCGACTATGACAGGTGCTGAAGTCGCTAAGTATTTAGGTGAAGTCGGCACCAAAACTGGCGGCGCTTATGCGCAGTTGAAAAATATTTCAGTCACTATCGATTGCGATACTAAAACTGCAGACATCAGTGAAATCAATGGCAAGACATTCTCACCGACTGAAACCTATAGCTTCTCTATCATCAGCTTTAGCGCCGATGGTGGTGATGGTTATCCTAAAATTGACGTGTTAGATACCCAGCAAACCGATGCTGCGGTACTGCGCGACTATTTTGATAAAAATCAAAATATCAAAGCTGCTGATTTCGAGCCAATTCCAGGCAAGGTTACCCATGTTAAAAGTGGTGTGACTGTCAACAATTGTGGCGTAAAGTAATTTAGCTAATATCTATTCCAGCCTTAATCATACAGTTCAAAAAACTTATGATTGTTGGCTGGGGTAGTAACTATCAGTGTTATAGCAAAACTGCTACCTAATCTAGCTTATCATAGTAGAGTGCATCTATTAGCTGTGGCGATATTAGCAACAGTGTTATTAATATCGCCACAGCTAATGTATCCGCAACTAATAAATAGTGTTAAATATATACTATATATAGCCTCAATATACACAGTCCCAATATACTGCCTTAGATACAATCAATCGACCTAAATTACGCCTCACTACATCAAGCCTCCATTTATCAACTCAAACTAGTTTAGCTTAAACTTTATTCGAACCCTCCTTTGTCTTAATGAATTTAAAAATCATTATTTAAAAAAATTTGCTAAGCTGCTTGAATATTTATTTAATCGGAGTATATTCACCAAAATTTGATTTTTGCCCTAACAATGCATCGTATGATTAACATGGAAATTAACCCTGTGATCCTTAACAGCTCGAACAAGATGATTATTACTGCTGTTAACCGCCTCCCCTCTGGCGGGGCGTCTGCATTGCTATTGTTGGCTAGAAAATGAATAAACCTCCTATTGGAGGTTTTTTTTTGGGTTCACCGCCAAGGAAATAACTATGCCTAATCCGCTGTATAACAAACATATCATCTCTATTCCTGAGCTATCACGCCAAGAAATGGAGCTAGTCGTCGCAACCGCTGGTCAATTAAAAGTTGAGCCAAGACCTGAGCTACTGAAACATAAAGTGATTGCCAGCTGCTTTTTTGAAGCTTCCACTCGCACTCGTTTATCCTTTGAAACTGCAGTGCAGCGCTTAGGTGGCAGTGTCATTGGTTTCCCTGATGGCGGCAATACTTCAGCAGGTAAAAAAGGAGAAACCTTAGCGGATTCAGTGCGAGTGATTTCATCCTATGTCGATGCCTTTATCATGCGCCACCCACGTGAAGGTGCCGCGCGCCTCGCCTCTGAATTCTCAGCAGGCGTGCCCATTATTAACGGTGGCGATGGCGCCAATCAGCACCCAACTCAGACCTTACTGGATTTATTCAGTATTTATGAGACCCAAGGCCGCTTAGATAATTTACATATTGCTATGGTCGGGGATTTAAAATATGGCCGTACGGTGCATTCTCTCGCTCAAGCTTTATCAAAATTTAGCAATAACCGCTTTTATTTTATTGCGCCTGATGTTTTAGCTATGCCTGACTATATATTAAAAACCGTAGAAGATGCTGGCATGGAATATAGCATTCACGCCACGATTGATGAGGTGGTGCCACAACTTGATATTCTGTATATGACGCGCGTACAAAAAGAGCGTTTTGATGAGTCAGAATATGCCCATATTAAGTCAGCCTTTATTTTATCCACTGACAATCTCACTCATGCTAAAAGCAATCTTAAAGTGTTGCACCCTTTACCGCGAGTGGATGAAATTAGCGTTGATGTGGATAAGACCCCTCATGCCTATTATTTCGAGCAAGCTGAAAACGGGGTATATGCCCGCCAAGCCTTGTTAGCATTAGTCTTAAACGAACACATTTAATAGGAGTCGTCATGAGTAACGATAATCATCTGCAGGTTGAAGCCATTAAAGATGGCACTGTCATTGACCACATCCCTGCCAATGTCGGTTTTAAAGTAATTAAGCTGTTTAAACTGCAAAACTCTGAAGAGCGCGTCACTATTGGTTTAAATTTACCCTCATCAGCCTTGGGGCGTAAAGATTTAATCAAGATTGAAAACATTTGGTTTAGTGAAGCCCAAGCGCAGCGCTTAGCCTTGTATGCTCCCGATGCGACGGTTAACAAAATCGAGAACTATCAAGTCGTTGCTAAGTTGCCGCTAAACTTACCCAGCCATATTACTGGGGTGTTTAGCTGCCCTAATACTAACTGTATTACCCATGTTGAGCCGGCGGTTGAAACCCGCTTTGGCGTTACACTTAAGCAAGGTGATATTCAGTTAAGCTGCAAATATTGCGAGAAAGTCTTTAGCCGCGATGTAGTGACTGAGCGCGATTAAACCGCCCGCGATAAACAATAACGGCGCCTAATGGCGCCGTTATTATTTATTAAAGGATTACCGCTTCAGCTCACGACTTACGCAGCACACGCTATGCCAGTGAAACCCAGCCTTAATGCAAACGCGTTGATTTTAAACGATTGGCATTCATCACCACAGTTAAGGATGATAACGCCATTGCCCCGCCCGCGACGACTGGGCTTAATAAAATCCCAAACACAGGAAATAACACCCCAGCGGCAACAGGAATACCTAACGTATTGTAAATAAAAGCGCCAAATAGGTTTTGTTTGATATTACGCATACTGGCACGAGACAATGCCAGCGCGTCTACTAAGGTCATTAACTGATGTGATAGCAAGGTAATATCCGCGCTTTCAATCGCGACTTCAGTGCCTGAGCCCATAGCAATACCGACATCACTACTCATTAAGGCAGGCGCATCATTAATGCCATCCCCCACCATAGCAACCACTTCGCCTTGGCGCTGTAAATCTAAAACGACGGCTTGTTTTTCATGGGGTAATACTTGGGCGATCACTTCATCAATACCCACCTTTTTGGCCACGGCTTGCGCAGTGACTTGATTATCCCCTGATAACATCACTACCCGCAGCCCTTGCTGCTTAAGCTTAGTAATTACCTCTTTCGCATCGGCTTTGAGCGGATCGCTAATCATGATTAACGCGACTAACTCGCCACTGGCGCCAACCCACACAGGGGTTTTACCTTCAGCAGTAAATGCCAATTGCTGCGCCTCAACCTCAGCGCTAATGGCTATATCATGGTTTAACATCAAACTTTGATTACCCACCAGCCAAGTAGCATCCCCAATGTTGGCGCTCAGCCCTTGACCTTGATGGTTAATAAAATCAGTCACATCCGCCTGATTGCTAGCATGACTTGCAAGAGCATTGGCGCTATCAATAATCGCGGCAGCAAGTGGGTGGGATGAGCGCATCTCAAGACTTGCCACCTTGCTAAGCACTTGCTCTTGAGTCAAGGCGGCATTAACAGATGATGCTTGATTAAACAGCAGTATGTCAGTGACTTGCGGCTTACCTAAGGTAATAGTGCCCGTCTTATCTAATACCACAGTGGTGACTTTACTGGCAGTTTGTAACGCTTCACCATTTTTAATCAGCACTCCCATTTGCGCCGCGCGCCCTACCGCCACCATGATAGACATAGGCGTTGCTAACCCTAATGCACACGGGCAAGCAATGATTAACACGCTCACTAATACCACTAAGGCGTGGCTCAAGGCTGGCGCTGGGCCAAAGCCGAGCCAGATTGCGCTTGCCAGCAGCGCAATAATTACCACTACAGGCACAAAATAGGCGGCTATTTTATCGGTTAAGCGGCCAATGGGCATTTTCGAGGTTTGCGCTTCTTGCACTAGGCTGATGATTTTAGCAAGTTTGGTATCGCTCGCTATGGCAGTGACTTGATAGGTCAAGGCGCCATTGCCATTAACTGTGCCAGCACTCACGCCATCGCCTAAGGCTTTGCTCACAGCTAAAGGCTCCCCCGTTAACATGGACTCATCCAGTGAACTTTCGCCACTGATAACTACGCCATCAAGGGCGACTCTATCCCCTGGTTTTAATCTAAGCACGTCACCTAAGGCTAAATCACTAATGGCGACCACTTCATCGCCTTGTAGGCCAACACGCACGGCAGTATTGGCTTGCAGCCCTAAGAGTTTTTGCACTGCTTCACTGGTTTTACCGCGAGCTCTAAGCTCAAGCGCATGGCCTAAATTAATCAGGCCTAAAATCATGACGCTGGCTTCAAAATACACATGGCCAGTGCCTGCGGGAAATACCTCAGGTACTAGCACCACTAACATAGAAAACAGCCAAGCACTGGCGGTACCTAAGGCAATTAAGCTGTCCATATTGGCAGACTTAGCCTTTAATGAACGCCAAAATCCGCGGTAAAAATGGCTACCCGTTAACACCATTAACGCCAAGGTTAACAGTCCCACTATCCCCCAGCCTAATTGCGACGCGCTTGAATCTATGGTCATGCTGCCACCAAGCAGCCCCCACAGCATTAACGGCACTCCCGCCGCTAAACCAAAACCCGCTTGCCAAATACGAGTGCGATACTGCGCCTTATCGTGGCGCGCTTTATCTGCCGCCGCTTGACTCGCATCAACAATCAACTGCCCTTGAAAACCGACCGACGCTAAGATAGCTAACACTTGCGCGTCATCAGTGGCGCCGCTGATGCGCACTTGTTTGTCCGCCAAATTTACTTTGGCATCAAGCCCAGATTGCTTAGCAAAGGCTTGCTCGATTTTAGCCACGCAGCTAGCACAGCTCATTTCGGCAACAAATAAGGTCATCACAGGGGATGAATGAGCTGCGTGCTCAGGTTTTGACTCAGGTGCTTGCTTAGCGGGAATAGCTGGAGTTAACTCGCGCGCAGTTACATTAGTCGCAGTAGTTGCATCATTAATCAGCTCAGCAGGATATCCCGCGGTGGCCAAGCTTGCCATTAAGGCGCTCGCGCTCAAGTCACTCTTAACGCTTAATATTTTTTGCTCGAAATCTGCGCTTATGTCACGCGCCTCACCTAAGGCGGCGCGGATCTTGTTAAGGCAATTATTGCAATTCATCTTAGGCACATGAAATTGCAGTAAGTTTGATGCATCAGCTAGCGTTGGCGCAGTTGTCTCATTTTTAACAACGGCATTTGCTTCTAACCTTGGTGCTTGCGCATCAGGCAATACAGTCCATTGATAACCGCCAATAGACAGCGCCGCTTTGGCAGCGCCCAAACTAATATCACCATTCAGACTCACGGATTTAGTTGCTACCTCAGTGGTAACCACAACCTCGGCCAATGCCGGATTATCGTTAAATAACGCTTGGATCCGTTTGGCGCAGTTGCCACACTTCATATTGGCAATGTGAAAATGAATACTCGACATACTGACTCCAGCTAAGGGCCGTTGAATAACTAATGGCGACAGAGTAAAGTCTCCCCCAAGTGGAGAGTCAAGTCTAGAGGCATTAATTGATGAAAATTGGTGAAGTAGCAAGCAAAACTGGCATGTCTATCAAGAGCATACGTTATTACCATGACATAGGCTTAATCCAAGCTCGGCGTACTGACAATGGTTATCGCGATTACTTAGAAGCTGATGTTGCCGTACTGGCCTTTGTTAACCATTGCCGTCAACTAGGCTTTGGTTTAGATGAGTGCCGCGAATTATTATCACTTAAGCAAAACCAGCAACGCACCGCCAAAGAAGTGCAACGTTTAGCTAAAGCTCATTTAGATGAAGTGAATCAGCGCATAGTGCAACTGCAAAGCTTAGCTGGCGAGTTAGATCAATTAATTCAGCAATGCCGCGGTGATGACGGCCATGATTGCGCCATCATCAATGGTATAGGTAAAAGTTTGGAAGACACCGGCGAAGCAAAATGCGAGCAACTAGCGCGATGAATCAATGCGGTATGATGCAATAACGAAAATACAATGCGAGTTAAACCGGCGCTACATCAGCCCTTTGATTTGCGGCTGAATTTAGCTTTGAACCAGTGCAAGGTAGCAAGTTGATCTTGCGTTGATAAGCCAAAGAAAATACACGCCCAAGGCGATAGTAAAAATAGCCAAGAAATAGATTCAGTCGAGCGACCGCTAATTAAAAGATACAAAAAGCCTAAATAAATCACCAGCACGCCAGCAATACCCACCACGAGCAGCATTCGCTTAGTCCAGCGCTCAATGAGTTGTGCTAGTGCTCCCATCTGTACTCCAAGTGTGTCAATTACCGCGGTAAACCTCTGCCAGTAGCGCTCTTAATTGAACTATATAGGCCAACTGTAAACTGGGTCATTGTTAAATTGAACAAAAAAATTGTCAACATAAAATATGCAAGCCATTGACACATATAAATAAGGCCCGCCAATGCGAGCCTTATTTATTACCAAAAACCAATATTACATGGTCAAGCCGCCGTCAATATCAATCACGCAGCCATTGATGTAATCATTTTCTATGATAAAGCGTGCGGTTTTGGCGATTTCTGACGCTTCACCTAAACGCCCAACAGGCACAGATTGAGTTAATCGACCTAAAGCTTCTGGCTTCATGCCTGCCGTCATGTTGGTCGCTATCACGCCTGGCGCAATGGCAGCGGCGCGAATATTGTGACGACTTAACTCTTTTGCCCAGCCCATGGCCATGGACGCAACACCCGCCTTTGAGGCCGAGTAATTGCTTTGGCCAATATTGCCCATACGCGCAATGCTGGAGATATTAATAATCACCCCGGCTTGCTTAGAGGTAATCATGGCGGCAGCCGCTTCACGGCCACACAGGAAGCTACCAATCAAGTTGACATCGATAACAGATTGGAACTGTTGCAATGACATTCTGTCGGTGATCACTCCGTCTTTGGCTTTTAGCAGCATGCCATCGCGTAAAATTCCAGCGTTATTAATCAAGACGTTAATTTGGCCAAAATCTTCCAAAATATACTGAAATACCGATACCACATCTTCTTCATCGGTAATATCAAGTGCATAACCTTGTACTTCAACCCCAGGGTTAGCAGCAGCTAAGTCGGCACATGAGTTTTCAAGCTTGTTTTGATCGCTATCAATAATCGCTAATTTGGCGCCCGCCGCGGCAAATTCATTCGCCATCGCCAGCCCCAAACCACCAGCACCACCCGTGATCACTACGACTTTATTGGTTAACTCCATATGCATCCCTCATAAGTCACTTTACCTGATTAGCAAAGTGCTCAAAAATACTAGAAAAATCTAACATACCATTGCCCTCACGAGCATGGCTGACATATATATTGCGGGCTAAAGCGCCCATAGGTGTACTCGAACCGCTGGCTAATGAAGTAGCCATCGCTAAACCTAAATCTTTCACCATCAAGTTCACCATAAAGCCACCTTGGTAACCTTTTGACGACGGAACTTGCGGCATGACTCCAGGACAGGGATTATATTTATCTAACGTCCAATTACCACCACTGCTTACTTTCATTATGTCAGACAACACCTTAGGATCAAGTCCATTGTCTATACCTAAGGCTAAAGATTCGCTGGTCGCTATCATTAATACTGATAACAGCATGTTGTTACAGATTTTTGCGACTTGCCCCGCGCCCGCCCCTCCTGCATGAAATATATTCATACCCATATTGCTAAGTACAGGTTTAGCGCGCTCAAAGGCGTTATCACTGCCGCCACATATAAAGGTGAGAGTCGCAGCCGCTGCCCCTGCTGTGCCGCCAGAAACTGGGGCATCAATAAAATCTAGACCAAGCTTACTTGCCGCCGCGGCCACAGTGCGCGCGGCATCGGCTTCTATGGTGGAGCTATCTATGAGTAAACAGTGAGGGCCCACTATATCAAGTAAGCCCTTGTGGGTGTCATCCCCAAGGTACAAGCTCAGCACATGTTTGCCTGCTGGCAACATGGTAATAACTACATCTGCGCCAGCAGCAGCGCCGCAGGCCGATTTTGCCAGTAAGCCGCCTTGCTCAGCAAAATGAGTTAATGCCTCTTGGCTTAAATCAAAGCCTGTAACCGTGTGCCCCGCTTTCAGCAAGTTAACGGCCATAGGCCCACCCATGTTACCTAATCCAATAAATCCAATGCTTGCCATAACTGTCCTTATCATTGCTTACAAATGTTTAAGTGGGTGACTCTCTAGCCATGGGGAGGTCAGTAGCTTGCTTAGCATGGCATCAGTAACCTCTGACACTTGACTCACTTGCCATACTGGCATTCTGTCTTTATCTATCAGTAACGCTCGCACGCCTTCAATAAAATCACCATGAAGTGTGCAATTGGCGCTCCAATCCAGCTCTTGACGAAAGCAAGCCGCCAGTGACTTATTTGTGCCCAATTGCGATTGCTTAAAACCTAAATGAATACTGAGTGGACTGCCGGCCAAATAATTAGCCCGCGCCTTAGCTAACCAGTCTAAGTCGGTGCTAAGCGCGTTGAGTTTGCTATCTATCTCTATCAAGCTACCACTCATGAGCTCATCAAGCAGCGCTTGATGCTTTTTAAGCGGACTAATGGTTAAGGTTCTGCCTAATTGATTACGCAGCGCCACTAAGACATCACTGAACTTTTGCTTATTGAGGCTAGTATTCATGCCCCAATTAACTTCAGCTAATTTATCCAGTAGTAACTGTTTGTCATCGCGCAATAAATAATGCGTGCCAAGGCCGGTATATAAACAATCGGCAGCTTTGAGCGGGTAAGCAGTTAGCGCCACAAATAACCCAAGCTTACCCGGCATGCGATTTAAGAAATAACTGCCGCCAACATCAGGGTATAAACCTATGCTGACTTCTGGCATGGCGATACGCGAAAACTCAGTCACAACTCTGTGACTGGCGCCCACCATCAGGCCTAAACCGCCGCCCATCACTATGCCATCGCCCCACACCAGCAAAGGTTTTTCAAAGGTATGGATTAAATAATCGAGCTGATATTCTTCGCTGAAAAATTCAGTGACGGCATCAGCTATGTTGCCGTCGCTATCTTTTGCCGCTTGATAAAGGGCGCGAATATCGCCGCCCGCACAGAAGGCCTTATCGCCACTGCCATCTAAAATAACCGCCACAGTGGTGTCATCTTGCTGCCATGCCCGCAATTGGCGCATCAATGCTTTCACCATGTCGAGATTTAACGCATTGAGCGCCGCTTCCACATTGAGTGTCGCTATCCCTATGTGTTTACCACAAGCTGTGCCTAGGCTTTGAAAAACTACATCATTAGTAGCCATTAGCAGTTCTTCCATTGCGCTGGGCGTTTTTCTAAAAAAGCAGTAACGCCTTCGCTTTGATCTTCAGTATCAAATAAACCGATAAAGAGTTCTCGCTCTATGGGCAGCGCTTGATTACGCGGCATGGCGCGGCCCGCTTGGATTAACTGTTTACAGACGGCGACACTGCTTGGGCTTTGTTTCGCCACCGACATAGCCATGGCGATAGCGGCATTGAAAGACTCGCCTTTTTCCACCACTTGCTCAACTAAGCCTATGGCTTCGGCGCGCTTAGCATCGAGGCGTTCACCACATAAAATCATGCGTTTAGCCCAGCCTTCGCCCACTAACGCCGTTAAATTTTGGGTGCCGCCAGCGCATGGCAATAAACCTACCGCTGCTTCTGGTAAGGCCAAAATGGCCTGCGCCTCAGCAATGCGGATATCGCAAGCTAACGCCACTTCTAAGCCGCCGCCCATGGCATAACCATTAATGGCCGCAATCGACACCCCGCGAAATTCACTTAAGGTTTCAAAGGCATCACCAAAGGCCATGGCCATAGTGGCGGCCGTACCTTTATCGCCATCGGCAAACACGCTTAAATCGGCGCCGGCTGAAAAGAACTTATCCCCTTCGCCGGTTAACACTAAGGCATAGATATCGGGATCACTATTAAGCTCAAGTACCAGATTACGCAGACGAATAAGGCCATCAGCCGTCCAAGTATTGGCCGGTGGCTGACTGATGGTGAGAATGGCGATGTGCTCTTGCACTGTCATTTTTATTTGCGTCATTATGCTTCCTTAACGAATTGGGTTAGCTTGCTCATCTAATAAACGTCTAGCGATAATTAATCGCATGATTTCATTGGTGCCTTCCAAAATTTGATGCACGCGCACATCGCGGAAAAAACGCTCTAATGGGTATTCACGAATGTAACCGTAACCGCCATGCAATTGCAGGGCGCTGTCACAGACTTTAAAACCAATATCTGTGGCAAAGCGTTTGGCCATAGCGCAATAGGCGGTGGCTTCAGGGTCTTGTTCATCCAATTTACTGGCCGCTAAACGCACCATTTGCCGCGCCGCCACTAACTCGGTTGCCATATCGGCTAAGGTAAATTGCAACGCCTGAAACGCCGCTAACGGCTTACCAAATTGCCGACGTTCATTAAGATATTGAGTCGCTCGATTAAGCGCCGCTTGCGCTGTGCCCACCGAGCAAGTCGCGATATTAATGCGCCCGCCATCAAGTCCTTTCATGGCTAAGGTAAAGCCTTGGCCTTCAGCACCTAACAGGTGAGAAACCGGCACGCGCACATTATCAAAAGTCACTAAGCGTGTAGGCTGGGCGTTCCAACCCATTTTTTTCTCCGCCTTGCCATAAATAATCCCAGCGGTATCTGCTGGCACAGCAATGGCAGAAATGCCTTTGGGGCCAATATCTCCAGTGCGGCACATAACCACTAGCATTTCAGTGGCGCCTGCCCCTGAAATAAACATCTTGGCGCCATTAATCACATAATCATTACCGTCACGACTAGCTTTGGTGGTTAAGGCAGCAGCATCACTGCCAGCGCCAGGCTCAGTTAAACAGTAAGAAGCTAACTTTTGCCCTGAAGTGAGTGCTTCGCTCCACGCTTGGCGCAGCTCTTTCGTGCCCCAAGTAGTGATCATCCAAGTGGCCATATTATGAATCGTCAGCATGGCGGTCGTGGCAGTGCAGCCTTCGGCTAATGCCTCAAAAATTAACGAGGAGTCTAAGCGCGACAAGCCCAAACCGCCTTCAGATTCTGGTGAATAGAGGCCACAAAACCCCAGCTCGCCCGCCTTATGTAAGGTTGCTTTGGGGAAGATATGCTCCTCATCCCACTTGGCGGCAAAAGGCGCTAATTCTTGCTGACTAAATTGACTCGCAAGCTCAACAAACTGACGTTGGTCGTCATTAAGATTAAAATCCATAAACATTCTCCAATCGATTTGTTGATACTGAATTACTTAAGAGCAATTGTCATATTCGGCGCGCTCGATGAGTTAGATGGCGTTGCTGAATCAGCGACATTGGCTGAGCGGCTAATATCGTCATCAAACCAGCGGGCGGTAATAGTTTTGGTTTCAGTAAAAAAGCGCACCGCTTGCTTACCATAAGCATGCTGATCGCCATAAAAACTGCCCTTCCAGCCTGTGAATGAGAAAAACGGTAATGGCACAGGAATAGGCACGTTAATCCCCACCTGCCCGACTTCGATTTCATGTTGATACTTACGCGCGGCGGCGCCGCTGGCGGTAAATATTGAGGTGCCATTGCCGTAAGGGCTGGCATTGACTAGCGCTATGGCTTCCTCAAGGGTATCAACACACATGCAGCATAAAACTGGGCCAAAAATTTCCTCAGTGTAAATGCTCATGTCTGTGGTCACTTGATCAAATAAGGTAGGCCCTACCCAGTTACCCGCTTCAAAGCCAGCAACTGTCGCTTCACTGCCATCAAGTAAACAGTGCGCGCCTTGTTCTTTGCCTTCGCGAATGAGATTAAGCACGCGCGCCTTAGCGGCAGGACTAATTAATGGACCATAAGCGGCATTTTTATCATTCCACACCCCAGGTTTAACCTTGGCGAGCGCGTCACGCAGCTGCGGTATTATGCTATTGGCTGAACCCACAAACACGGCTACCGATAGCGCCATACAGCGCTGACCACCCGCGCCGACCGAAGCGCCCACTAAGTTATTAATCACTTGCTCTTTATTAGCATCAGGCATAATCACGCAGTGATTTTTAGCGCCCGCAAAGGCTTGCACGCGCTTAAGATTATCGGTGGCGGTTTTATAAATGTATTGACCAACCGCCACTGAACCCACAAAAGAAATGGCTTTAATATCTGGGTGCGACAATAAAATATCGACCACGGCTTTATCACCATGCAAGAGCTGCAATACCCCTTTAGGAGCGCCCGCCTCTTCAAACAACTGCACTAATCGCAGTGGCGTTAATGGGTCTTGCTCAGATGGTTTAAGCACAAAGGTATTGCCGCAAGCGATAGCTAACGGGAACATCCATAACGGGATCATGGCAGGAAAGTTAAACGGGGTAATGCCAGCGCACACGCCTAATGGCTGAGTATAAGAATAAGTATCTATCTGCCGAGCAACGTTTTCTACGGTTTCCCCCATAGATAACGAGGCAATATTGCAGGCATGCTCGGCCACTTCTATGCCGCGCCATACATCGCCTTTGGCATCTTCAAAGGTCTTACCGGTTTCTTTGGCTAAAATCGTGGCCAATTCATCATGGTGCTCTTTCAATAAATGCTGGTATCTCAGCATGACCCGCGCCCGCTCAGAGACTGGGGTGTCGCGCCAAGTGCTAAAGGCTAATTTAGCGCTGGCAATGGCAGCTAAAACCTGTTCATCACTGGCGCAATTGAGGCTGGCTATGGCTTGGTTATTGGCAGGGTTAGTGACAGTAATGACCCGCGGACTCGCGCCAGGCACATACTGACCATCGATAAAATGTAATACTTGCTGAGACATGATGTTTTCCTTTTAAGCAGCCCATGATGATTATTGTGTTGGCGCGATTACTCCGCGCCTATAGTGGGCTGATGTGGCTGAGTCTTGTTATAGGGCTTTTGCTATAGGGCACGGGTTATAAGGCACTGATAAAACCGTTACTCCAGACTCACTATCCCAATGCTCTACAAGCCATGGATTAGCGAGGCCGCAACTAGATTACGTTATTCCACCTTAATGGCGAGCGCTGTGGCTTCACCGCCACCGATACATAAACTGGCCATGCCGGTACTTAAACCGCGCTGACGCAGTGCATGAATCAGGCTCACGATAATGCGTGTGCCCGAGCAACCAATGGGATGGCCCAAAGCGCAGGCGCCGCCGTTGACATTGACTTTATCGACATCCAATTCAAGTGTTTGCATGGCCAGCATAGTGACCATGGCAAAGGCTTCGTTGATTTCAAATAAATCAAAATCATTAAGTGGCATGCCAAGCTGAGTGGCGAGTTTTTGCATGGCATACACAGGCGCTGTGGTGAATAATTCAGGCGCTTGCGCATGGGTGCTGTAACCTAAAATACTGGCTAAAATCGGTAAATTGAGGGCATTAGCATTAGCGCGCGTCATCAGCATAACGCTGGCGGCGCCATCAGAAATGGACGAGGAATTAGCAGCAGTAATAGTGCCATCTTTACTGAAGGCAGGACGCAGACTTGGGATTTTTTCAGGCTTGGCATTGCCAGGCTGCTCATCACAACTAATGACAATATCCCCGGTGCGAGAGCTTATTGTTACAGGCACTATTTCAGCATCAAAGGCGCCGGATTCTATGGCGCTCAAGGCTCGCTTTAATGAAGTTAAGGCATAAGCGTCCATGGACTCACGGGTTAAACCAAATTCATCCGCGGTCTTTTGCGCAAAAGTGCCCATGGCAGCGCCAGTATAAGCATCTTCTAAGCCATCGAGGAACATATGATCATAAGTCTTGCCATGGCCCATGCGCATGCCAGCGCGAGCCTTATCAAGTAAATATGGCGCGCGGCTCATGCTCTCCATGCCGCCAGCTATGACTATCTTGGCGGAACCGGCTTTAATCGCATCGGCCGCCATCATCACGGTTTTCATGCCGCTACCACAAACCTTATTGACTGTGGTCGCCGCCGCGCTCACAGGTAAACCTGCCTTTAACGCCACTTGCCGCGCAGGCGCTTGACCTAACCCTGCGGGTAACACGCAGCCAAAAAATACTTCATCAATCAAGTCTTTGGAGACTTGAGTCTGGTGCAACATACCCTCAATCGTTAAGGCTCCAAGCTCTGGGCTGGTTTTATCTGCCAAGGCGCCCATAAAACCGCCCATAGGGGTTCGCTTAGCCGCAACAATCACAATATCCGTCTGCGCACTCATAAGTACTCCACATCCATTTATATTATTGAGTTATCTCAAGTCACTAAGCGCAAAGGCGCTAGACTCACGGCCAACATCAAGCCTGTTAGTCAGACCCTACACTGTAGTAATCACAAGACAGCTGTACATTAAATCAACTGATAATACTTTGACGTTTACGCGAACGTAAGGCAAGTGTTAATTAGTCTAACATCCGCATATGGATTGCACCTGAAGCGGTAACATCGCTGTATGAATTTAACTCAATCACTGTAGTCAAACTTTGATCTACGCTAAGGCTTTTAGGTACTTATGTGGGAAACTTAGGCCAGTACTTAAGTTCAGCACTTAAGCGCAAAATTTAGTACTGCGTTATTGCAACATGAAGAGATTATTTAGGAGCAATTAAGAAAGGCAGGGGGAACTATGCCAGTGCTGGCGGGACATGTTTGTTGTAGTGCTCTGCTCAGTGCTGCAAAGCTAAGGCTGAATACGAGAGTAAGCGCCGCTTAACCTCAAATTCAACTAAGCAGCACTTGAGCAAGCGCTGCTTAGTTAGAAGGCTAATTTATTTAAAAGCCTAATTAACTTCCCACGGGGTGAGCGCTGACATATCGCTTAAATCATAAGGCGTCATCTGATACACATAATAATTAAGCCAATTACTCACTAATAAACTGCCATGAGAATGCCAGCGTGCCAGCGGTTCACACTCAGGGTTATCGTCAGGGAAATAGTGGCACGGAATATCAGGATTTAATCCTTGCAACACATCGCGCTGATATTCATCTCTCAAGGTGAGTTTTTGATATTCAGGGTGACCGGTCACAAACAGATTGCGGTTATTTTCACTAATGATTAAATACGCGCCCGCTTGCGCTGATTGCGCTAACACCTTTAATTCTTGATGTTCATTAAGCTCTGCTATTTCAATTTCAGCATAGCGCGAATGCGGCACAAAAAACTCATCATCAAAGCCGCGCAGCAAGGGCACAGCCTCATTGACCCTTTGATGCAAAAATACCCCTGAGCGTTTTTTAGTGAGCAATTTGCGCTCTAAGCCATATAAGTGATAGAGACCCGCGTGCGCTGCCCAGCATAAAAATAATACTGACGTAACATGAGTTTGCGACCAATCAATAATCTCAGTGATATGCGGCCAATAAGTCACATCGGTGAAATCCACTTGGCCAAGCGGCGCGCCAGTAATGATTAAGCCATCGTAATTGTTATGACTGACTTCCTCGAAACTGCGATAGAAGTTATTCATGTGATCGCTTGGGGTGTGTTTTGATTCTTTATCATGAATGCGCAGTAAATCGACATCCACTTGCAAGGGGGTATTACCGAGTAAACGTAATAATTGCGTTTCCGTCTCGATTTTGTTGGGCATTAAATTCAAGATCAGCACCTTCATCGGCCTGATATCTTGCAACGCCGCTCGTGACTCAGACATCACGAAAATGTTTTCCGAGGTTAAGATCTCGGCTGCGGGGAGATTATCCGGAATTTTTACCGGCATAGTGCGCCTCTTCCTGTTGAGGAGTCGGCGCAGTATTTAATTTACTGGCCAACTCGATTAAGCATAACCGACATAGGTTCATTGGCATTTAAATCAATACGATATGACTGAGTATTGATAAACATCAATTGACCATTAACCGTAATTTTGGCGGCGATAGTGTAAGTATGGCCCGCTTCAAATTGATCTTTTCCTATCACGAAGGAAAACGGTGCAGGAGTTGTTACGTCATTGCGTTCTAACTCGGCCAAGATTTGTGCTGGCGCATCGGCTCTAGACACATCTTGCACTTGCACAGTTAACACAGCTTCTGGTGGCAGCGCCATGCGCTCGCGATACCAAACTTCACCTTGCACTTCTACCATGGCATCTGGGGTTGCGCATCCGCCTAAACCTAATGTTGCCAGTAAAGGGATAATGCACATTTTCAGATAGGATTTCATGTTAGCTCCTTAATCATATAATAAGACTTCTAGATGTCCATACCTCTAAGCTTCAATTTAGCAGTATCTTTGACAATCTAAGATGAAAGATTTTCAGCGTCGATTCTAACTGACTAAGAGCTAGCCATAAAGCAGAGATAATATTCTTGTTCATGCTGGCAGATGTTTCTATCATAAGCGATACACTTTCAGCCAGATATCCTTATGACTCAAGCCAAAGCCATCATTGTTGGCGCTAGTTCGCAATTAAGCCAAGAAATCGTTCGTCAACTGTCGCAGCAAGGAGTGCGTTTGCACTTATTAGTGGCAGATCCTGAAAATTTGACTGAATGGGTGCAACAATTACCAACACCAGTCACCCTTGAAAAATTAGCGTTAGACAATGCAGACGCTGCGATTGCCACCCTTAAGCAAGCGTGGCAACAGATGGATAGTGTTGATTTAATTCTGGTGAATACCGGCGTCAATCTTTATCACCCAAGCTTGCCATGGGCGGCAGAGCAGCAAATGATCACTATCAATGTGCAAGGCTTTGCCGCTATCTGTAACACGGCCTTTGCGTTATTTAAACAGCAAGGCTATGGCCATTTAGGCGCGATTAATTCAATCGCAGGCCAGCGCGGCGGCTCATCTGTGGCTTATCATGCCTCAAAAGCTTTTGCTGCCAATTACTTGCAAGGCTTGTCTATGCATGCTCAGCGCCTAAAGTTGCCGCTCACCATCACAGATATTCAATTAGGCTTATTAGATAAAGCGGCTATGCATCAAAGTCGCCTTTGGTCTGCTCCCCTGCCAACCGTGGCGGGGCAAATCATCAAGGCATTAAATAAAGGCAAACGCCGCGCCTATGTGACTAAACGTTGGATGCTGATGGCTTGGCTTAGCAACATATTGCCTGAGTATATTTACAATACTCGCCGCTGGAAAAAGAAAGGCGAGCATAAATAGTTCATTACTGATACTTATGGACTCATAAAAAATGGCGCCTAGGCGCCATTTTAGTTAAGCAGCTAAATAGCACATCTTAAAATACGTAACCTAGGCTCAGCATATAAACCCATGGGTCGATATCGGTTTTAATCGGGGTTGGCGTGGCATTAAAGCTCACGTCTGTGCTTATTTGTGCGTACCACACAGAAGCGTTGAATAACCAGTTTTTATTGATTTTATAATCGGCGCCAATTTGCGCCGCTACGCCCCAGGAATTGCTCATGCTTAAATCCGCTAAGCCTAAATTTTTACCCGCTGCGGTAAATTCATTGTCAAAGAAATTCGTGAAGTTAACCCCAACGCCAATATAGGGGCGGAACTGACTACCCGTCTCGCCAAAATAATATTGTGCCACTAAGGTAGGTGGTAAATGTTTAGTTTCTGCAATCACAGTATTGGCAAGAGTAATATCGTGACTAAATGGCGTGGCCGCTAATAATTCCACGGCCCAATTATCAGTAATCATGTAGCCAAAGTTTAACCCTAGCTGGGTATTGCCATCGACACTAAATTCCCCTAAACCCAATACATCTGGGCTCGATTCATTAGGCGTTACCACGGCAAAACCAGCGCGCACTATAATGTCTCCCGCTTGGTGCGCAAGCACAGGTGCTGACAATAAACTGGCGCCAATCAATCCCATCAATACTTTCTTCATTGTTATACTCCATCATCACAATGTGATTGCTAAATTTGCAACTTAATTAACATTTAGCACTACACTGCCAGAAAAAGCCGTTAACAAACTTGACGCAGATCAATAAATCTAAGGCGTACAAAAATCAAACACTAACAACGAGATGCCGATCACAAAATAAACAGCTTGCATAAAAAACCGCGCATCTTCTTCGAGTAATATATCGAACTCAATGCACGGTCATTATTGCTGACTTAATTAGCTTTTATGGCAAACGCTACATTTTTAAGGCTGGTTTGGATATACCGGCTTCATGATGACTTCGGTGGTGAATTTATCATTATTGATCACTGGATATTTATCATAGGTCTGGAATAACACTTGCCCTTGATATTGGATCATAGCCACCACGCCATAATTTATGTTGGATTTAATGGAATCGGCCGGCAATAAAAACTTAAACGGTACAGGAACGCGCGCTACGTTAAAGTTCTTTTGCGCAATGATCGATCCTGGAGTATTAAAATCAATAATCGCAATATTAATCACACTGCCTGGCGGCAAACTGATTTTTTCTAAATAACCGGCCGCGCCATTAATCACTATAGGCTGAGGCGGTTCAACTGTCACGCAGCCGCTTAATACTAAGCTCGAGACGAGCAATAACATACTGGCGAAATATTTTTTCATTTGAGCCTTATCCTTTTAGCTGACGAATCAAGCCTTCTTGGGTGCAAGATGCAATTAACTGACCTTGGCGATTAAAGAATTGGCCACGCACAAAGCCGCGGCCATTGCTGGCACTTGGGCTATCCACACTATAGAGGATCCAATCTTGTAAATCGCATCGGCGGTGAAACCACATGGCATGATCAATCGTAGCTAAACGCATGCCTGGGGTTAAAAACGATACGCCGTGGGGCTGCAGCGCCGTAACTAAGAAATTAAAATCTGAGGCATAAGCCAGCAGCATATTATGGACGCTGTCATCACTTGGTAGCGCACCATTGACCCGAAACCATACATGGCGCTTAGTATCAGTGGCAGTGGGCGCCACAGGGTCTAACGCGTCCACTAAGCGCATTTCAATCGGCGCATCGGCCATGAATTTTTCTAAGATTGCAGGCGGCACCTTATTACGTAAGGTTAACGCTAACTCTTGCTGATTAAGTAAACCTTCAGGCCCTGCCACTGCAGGCATTGGGTCTTGATGTTCAAAGCCTTGCTCTGCTGTTTGAAATGAGCAGGTCATATAAAAAATTGGTCGACCTTTTTGAATAGCCTGAACGCGGCGCGCACTAAAGCTACCCCCATCACGCATATTTTCGACTTCATAAACTATGGGTAACTTCTCATCGCCAGCGCGCAGAAAATAAGAATGAAACGAATGAATTTTACGATCGCCAGCGACAGTTTGCCGAGCAGCACTGATGGCTTGCCCCATGACTTGACCGCCAAACACATGCCCAAAGCCTAAATCTTGGCTTTGACCGCGGTATAACCCTTGTTCTATCGGTTCCAACGCCAATAAGGCGAGTAAATCATCCAACACCTGACTCATATCAATACCTATTACACTAATGCTGCCCTCAAGATAAAGGTCCGCGCCAGCAAAGGCAAGCCAGAGGTGCTTAAGCCGCTTAAAGATCTAGCAAAGTTAAACCAGTTTAATATTGTGCTCTTTCGCGCCGCGAAATGACCAAGCGGAAATTTTACTCTCAGCCGAGGTATGAACCTCAAGCTGCCGGCAAGTCTTTGGATGGCGCCAGCGACTGGCAATGATTTCAGGCGTGCATTCCTCCGCAAAAAAATATTCGCTCGCATATTCAGCAAACGTGCCGCGACTAATGCTGCCTGCAGCAGCCAGTAAATGCTGCCCTGACGGCGCGCGGGGACTAACCAAAAATAGCATGGCGGCAATAGGGGTTTCTGTGCCAAAAATAGGCCTTACCCGCGCCGCTAAATGTTTTTCTGGTACTTCAGTAACGGCAAGGGCGCACAAACTATTGACATGAATATTGCTCTGCTCACCTTCAATGGTAAGGCTATTAACCATACCAAGTAACGCCATATTGGCCGAACTTAATGCCACTGAATGGTCGGAGCCATACAAGCCACTAATATTGGTGAGCATTAATACCCGCCCATAGTCTTGCGCCTTCATCAGAGGCCATAAGCCGTGGGTTAACAGCAGGCTAAAATTGACGGTAGTTTGCCATTGCTGCTGCCACTTAGCGGGATCGAGTTGATTAAAATCACTATAATAATCAAGGCTAGCGCCATTGATGAGCACATCAATACGCGGGCTTACGGCTACAATTTTACTGACTAATTCATCGGCTTGGGTTAAGGCTAAAAAGCTTTGCTCAAAATAATGAGCTTTGCTACCCAATGCTTTAATTTTAAGCACAAGTTCAATCACTTCTGGGGCGTTAACACTAAGTTCGTCGATAAGAATAAGTGTGGCGCCACGCTGAGCAAGCGCGAGCGCATAATGGCGTCCCAGTCCCTTGGCCGCACCAGAAATGACTATCTGCTGGTTATCAAATCGCATCTGTCTACCATCCATAGTTAACACAAATTCCTGCTTTACTAGAACATAAACAGAGCCAGTAAACTTTGAACTCAGCAGCATTTATTTATCATTACATCAAAGTGTTACGACTCACATCACATTCACATAAAATGAGGCTGAAATATGTTATCATCAGCCGTCTTGGCCCAAGCCAACTAACACATGTAACGTTTTATCCTTAATTAACGAAGAAGAATATCCCACATTATGAATCCTTGGTTGTTAGCCATCAGACCACGCACCCTACCCGCAGCGATTGGTCCCTTGCTGGTCGGTAATATGTTAGCCCTTAGCCTGCCAAGCTTTAGTCTTGCCATCGCCTTGATTTCAACCTTATGCGCGGTATTACTGCAGATTGCAGTCAATCTCGCCAACGATTACTTTGATTTTAAAAGTGGTATCGATACTGACGAGCGCTTAGGACCTGTGCGCGTGACTCAATCTGGGTTACTGCCAGCCACTACAGTTCGCAATGGCATGATAGCGGCATTAATCACCGCCATTTTAATTGGCTTTATCTTGATATGGCATGGCGGCCCAGTGGTCGCCGCGCTTGCCATTTTTGCGGTATTAGGCGCCCTTAGCTATAGCGGCGGCCCTTACCCATTAGCCAGCCACGGATTGGGTGAAGTAGCCGCCTTTGTCTTCTTTGGATTAGTGGCCGTGGTTGGCAGCTATTTTATTCAAGCAGGAAGTACAACTGTTGATGCTTGGCTGTTAGGCTCGGCCATTGGCTTATTTAATGCGGCAATTATGCTGGTTAACAATACCCGCGATATCACCACAGATACCAAGGCAGGTAAGCGCACCTTAGCGGTAAGAATTGGTAATAAAGCGGCAAAAAATCTTTATCAAGCCTTAGTGTATTTACCCTTTGCCTTGATTATTGGTGGGTTTTTATTAGGCTTGCTCGGCGGCATTCCAGTATTACTGGCAGGGTTATCGTTAATTATGGCCCGCGGCTTAGCCCGAGACTTTTTAGTGACCGATGGCCAAGCGCTCAATCCATTACTGGGTAAAACCGCAAAATTGACCATGATATTCTCAGGACTCTTTAGTCTTGGTTTAGCTATCCAAGCCTATAGCGCTTAATCAGCTGATGGCTTGCTAGCTGCAGGCCGCTAGATTCAGGCTGAATTCAAGTTCAATACAGACATTGCCACTTTCTAGGTTAAAAGCTAGCTTAATCATAGCAAGTGGCAAGTCAGTGATTTTCCCCGTTCAAACACATTCCCACGCCGCTACAATAGAAAATCACTTTAACCGTTGATTATTAAGCATTTAATTAAGTGCCTTATTAAGTACGTCATACTTAAGCATTTACTCTCGAAATTAGCTTTAGATGCAAGATAAAGCTCGCAATTTCAGCTAAAAATGCACTTTCATCTTAGGCTTTGCTGTATGTTTTAGGGCGTAGCGCTAACTACTGTTCACAAGTCGCGATGACAAATCGCTAAGACAAGTACCTGTAACAAGTAGCTATAACAAGTCCCTAACAGCGGAACTTATAACAAGGCACCACTATTATGACAGCGACATCTAAGTATCTGCATCTAAGTGCTTATCTCAAGGGTTAACACCAAGCGCTTAAGCCATCACCTTATTTCCACACGCTGAACTTTGATCTCGTCTATCGGGTGCTCACAAAAAATAGAATAAGAGTGAGTGATTTATGTCTGTCATTGTCCCAAACACCTCCCCATCATCGCGGGGGTTTATTGATATTGTCGAGCGCGCTGGTAATGCCCTACCCAATATCACTATGTTATTTGTGTATGCCTTAATCCTGTGCATGCTGTTAAGCCTTGGCTTGTCCTATCTGCAGTTTGATTATGTGCATCCATTGTCAAGCGAAGCCATTATCGTCAATAACATGTTTACGCCGCAGCGACTTATTGATTTCACCTTAGCCTTAGTCAATAACTTTGTTAATTACCCGCCGCTTGGCATGACCATAGTGGCCACCTTAGGCATAGGCATAGCTGAAGGCTCAGGTTATGTGAATGTGCTGATTAAAAAGATGCTGAAACTCACGCCTATGTCGTTATTAACGCCATCATTAGTGTTAATTGGGGTGATTTCACATGTAGTGTCTGACAGCGCTTATGTCATTTTAATGCCAGTGGCCGCCATGATGTTTTATGTCTCAGGTCGCCATCCATTGGCCGGCATTGCCGCGGCCTTTGCCGGTCTCGCTGGCGGCTTTACCGCGAGCTTTACCCCATCCATCATAGACCCTGTGATGCAATCTTTTACCCAAGATGCGGCGCGCATTATTGATGTTAATTATCACGTCAATGTCTTATGTAATTACTTTGTCAGCCTCGGCGGCACAGTCGGTGTCATTGGGGTGTGTTGGTACATTACCGATAAAATTGTCGAGCCACGCCTCAAACAAATGTGGCCAGTTAATTGCGAAATCGATACCTCAGATGTGGATGCCAAATTATCAGCGCAAGAACATCAAGCCTTTGTGAAGGCAAGCTTGTGGTTATTAGCCTTTGGCGCGCTCATTGTCGCCCTCGCCTATCCGGCTGACTCTTTACTCAGAGCACCCGATGTGCAGTTTAACCTCACCCCAAGCCGCCTTAATGCAAGCGATTGTGCCGATTATCTTAGTGGTGTTTTCTTTGCCAGGACTGGTTTATGGCTACGCCGTCGGGAAATTTAACAACGCTAATGATGTGACCCAGGCCATGGAGCGCGTCGTAAAGACCTTGATTGGCTTTATTGTGTTTGTCTTTTTCTCGGCGCAATTCTTATACGCCTTTAAGGTGTCAAACATAGGTACTTTAATTGCGGTCTCTGGCGCCGACTTTTTAAAGATGCTTGATATGCCCGCAGGCTTTACTGTGGTCGGTATTATCTTATTAACTGCGGTGTTGAATTTTGTGATCACCTCGGCCTCGTCTAAATGGGCAATTTTAGCGCCGATTTTTGTGCCCATGTTGATGGCGGTCGGCATTTCACCCGAACTCACCCAAGCAGCGTTTCGGATTTCTGATTCGGCCATTAACGTCTCAACCCCCATGTTTGCCTTTTATCCGCTCATCATCATGTATTGTCAGCGCTATGTAAAAGACACCGAGGTGGGCACGATTGTGGGCATGATGTTACCTTACAGCGTTGGCCTATTAATCGTATTAACCGCCACCTTATTTTTATTTTGGGGATTAGATATACCGCTGGGGTTTAACTCAGGTTACACCTATCCAGCGAGCAACTAAATGCAATAACATCCCTAAAAACCATAGATACTGATTGTTTTTTTAATGTTTGGAGTACCCATGAGTATTGAAAGCCGTTTAGAAGCTCGCTTCTTACGCTATGTCGCCATCGACAGCCAAAGTGCCATTAATCAAGAGCAAGTACCATCCACCCCAGGCCAATTACAGTTGGCGCACTTGCTTAACGATGAATTAAACGCCATGGGCATTAGCGATTGTGAGGTTGATAGTCATGGGATTTTAACCGCTAAAATCCCAGCCAATCTGAATGCTGATACCAAAGCCACCGCCATCGGCTTTGTGGCTCACTTAGATACAGTGGATGTCGGCTTATCATCCCGCATTAAACCGCAAAAAATTCATTACACAGGCCAAAGCTTATGCTTGAACTCCGAACTGAATATTGAATTTGATAAAACCGCGCATCCTGAAATCAATCAATATCTTAATGATGATATTTTCTTTAGTGACGGCACTAGTGTGCTTGGCGCCGATGATAAAGCCGCCATTAGCGTAGTCATGGAAATGGCGCAGTATTTATTGAGCCATGATATTCCCCATGGCGATATTTATCTCGCGTTTGTGCCTGATGAAGAAGTGGGACTTAAAGGGGTTAAGCTCATAGATTTACAACGCTTTTGCCCAGAATATGCCTACACCATAGATTGCTGCGAGTGCGGTGAACTCGTCTATGAAACCTTTAACGCGGCGCATGCCCGCATAGATATTAAAGGGGTAACGGCGCACCCGATGTCGGCCAAAAATGTGTTAGTTAATCCAATTTTGGTGGCAAAACATATTATTGATCAATGCGATCCGCTGCAAAGACCTGAGCACACCGAAGGGCGCGAAGGTTATATTTGGTTTACCGATATGCAGGCTAATGCCGCCCGCGCCCGCATGGATGCCGCCATTCGCGATCATGATGTGGTTAAGTTTACCGATAAAAAACAAGTGTTAACTCAAGCGGTGGCGCGCACCCAAGCAAGCTATCCGAGCGCAAGCATTACTCTTGAAATCACAGACACTTATGCCAATATCGCCAACACAGCCGATGCCAATCATCCTGCGGTAAAATCGATTTATACGGCATTTAAGCAATTAGATGTCACCCCAAAAACTATAGCTATGCGCGGCGGCACCGATGGCTCTGCGTTATCGGCCATGGGCATAGTGACGCCTAATTACTTTACTGGCGCCCATAACTTCCACTCAAAGTTTGAGTTTTTACCTATGTCATCCTTTGTGAAATCTTATCAAGTTACCTTGTCATTGGTGGCGCAAGCTGTCCAGACGTCATAACATAACCACTTGAATAGGCTTTAAAAGCCAAAAAAAAATGACAAAAAAATAGCACGTCCAAGACGTGCTATTTTTAACGCTATGGGCTGCCAAGCAGCCATTTAGCCATAGGTTAATTAAACTACTTCAAACTCATCGTAGGTTAAGTCTTGCAACTCACCTAACATAGGCTCAGACACCATAGGATGGCTCTCTAACCAAGTTTTCAGTGCCGCAATGGCAGAAGCTTCAGGAGCGCCATAACGGGCTTCTGGTAATACGATGGCATCACAACGACCTTTAGAAGCGCCGCATACAGTACATAACTGTTGCGCTTCTAAAAATACAAATAATTCGTCAGTGAAGGCATCGTACTGCGCATCTGTGGTGCATGACAGCTGACACTGCAATTGAAAGCCGAATACGGCAAACTCACCGAGGTACAGTTTCTTACGTAAACGCTTAGATTTGTTGTCAATCTTATCTAATTTCATTACTTTCCGCCTAAAGGTTACTATCAACGACTGCTTGCAGGCATAGTACTGCGCCATCGCCCCAGAAACCAGTAACAATTGCCCCTCAAGACGGTTTTTACTTGGCTAAGGCCAGTATTAATCTAATTCAGGCACAGTGGCAGTCTCTTTTGATTGCACTCTGACTATGTTCGCACTGCTCTAACCCAAGTGAGCCTAAGCAGATACCGCGATTACCTTAAGGCAGTTAACGCGTCACTTCACTCGATTTTGCAAATTGCCACTCATCGAGCAAAGTAATAAAATCTTGTTGCGATTCAAGCTTAAGCGCCAAGGTTAAATCATTAGCTGCCACATGAGTCTCTGCTTGCGGCAAGTCTAAATGGTATTCCAAATTAGACACTTGACCAGAATTAACTAGCTGCTGCATCTTGATAAATTCAGCTCGCCCTTGCGCAGATAGACGATAGAGATATTCAGTTTTTGGCAAAGAAGCGAAGAAAAATCCTTTACTCGGTTCAAAGCGTTGCACGCTGTCGCTTACGAGTTCGAAATGGAATTTTTGATTAGTTTTAGCCGTGAAAGTTAGCACTGGGGCGGCAAGCTTAATGTCATCGCCGGTCGAAATAACTTTAGCGCGAATATCATCGGCATTGAGCTTGGTAATATAGTCATCATTCATGAGTGAGAATTGCAGGCTAGATAACGAAGGAATACTGGAGCAAGCAGTTAAAACGAGACTCAAAAGTGCGACCACTAGTTTCATGTTAAATCCTTTATTCTTATTATTTTGGATTTGAAAGCCTGAACTGGATGATTAGGGTTCGATGGGCTCAGGGTCTTATTAACTTAGCTGGCGAATGACTCAATCTGTGTACTTACCCTTAAAAATCGCCAAGTTAGTTAATATTGCACCGCAGCCAGCAGTTGTAAACAAAAAGTTAACATCCGTATTGGGGGGATTATGGGTTTGGGTTTGGGTTTGTATTTGCGCAGCAATGACTGATGCACAGCTAGGTCATGCACCAATAATAAAACCCTAAATAAAAAAAGCGCCTGTGGCATAAGCCAAGGCGCTTGAGTCATCTGATTGACGACTTACAGCTTATTTAAGGTGCGCGTGCCACTCCAATCGAAATGGAATTTGTCTTGGGCTGGACCATCGATTCTGGCAAAGCTATGGGCGCCGAAATAATCGCGCTGCGCTTGCAACAAGTTGGCGGGTAAGGTCTGTGCGCGGTAGCTGTCATAATAGGCCAGCGCCGAACTAATGCAGGGGACGGGAATGCCTTGCATCACAGCGCTCGCTACGGCTTTACGCCATTGATATTGCTTATCTGACAAGCTAGTTGCAAAAATATCGGCCATCAATAAGTGACTGAGCTTACTATCTGCTTGATAAGCCTCAGTAATAGATTGCAAGAAAGTCGCGCGAATAATACAACCCGCCCGCCAAATCTTAGCAATTTCAGCAAAATCGAGCTGCCAACCTTGCTCCGCCGCAGTCATCGCCATTAATTGAAATCCTTGGGCGTAACAACACACCTTGGCGCAATAAAGCGCATCTTCAAGGGCATCAATAAATGCGCTGCGCTCGTCATCCGTCAAAGTGCTGGTATTGGCATTAACTCCTTGCAAGCGAGTGCTAAGCTCAGTGCGTAATGCCTTTTGAGTACTGACAGCGCGAGCATACACGGCTTCAGCTATGGTAGGTGCTGGGCAGCCAATCTGTAAGCTGCTAACCGCTGTCCACAAACCTGTGCCCTTTTGCCCGGCGGAATCTAAGATCATTTCCACCAGCGGCTTATCACTTAGTGGGTCAGCTTGCCTTAAAATCTCAGCGCTAATGCCCATTAAGTAGCTATTTAAACTGCCTTGATTCCAGCGGGCAAATACCGCCGCAATATCAACAGCCGCCATGCCAAGACCAGCACTGAGTAAATGATAAGCTTCACAAATGAGCTGCATATCGGCGTATTCAATGCCGTTATGCACCATTTTGACATAATGACCAGCGCCGCTCGGGCCAATATAAGTCGTGCAAGGCTCGCCTGCTGTCACTGGATTGCCGGGTTCAAAGCGCTCAATGGGTAAACCAGTGACGCCATCTACTTTAGCGGCTATGGCGCGCCAAATTGGGGCCACTCGCGCCCAAGCATCAAGATTACCACTAGGCATTAATGACGGCCCAAAGCGGGCGCCAACTTCTCCGCCAGAAACCGCAGAGCTAAAGAAAACAAACTGGCCTTGATAACTTTTTTCGCGCGCCACAGTATCAGTCCAAAGGCTATTGCCAGTGTCGATAACTATGTCATCGCTTGCTATGCCAGCTTCAATTAAGGCCGCGCACACACCATCAACAGGCGCGCCAGCGGGAACTGACAAGACTATGACTCTGGGCTTTTCAAGACTATTAAGCAGTGATTTAACATCAAGACATGGCTGAATTCTATGAGGGTCTAACTGCGGGCTTTCACTTTGAGCTTGGCTAACGAGGGAATGGATTTTCTGGTTATCAACATCAAAGGCACTGACTTTATAACCATTATCTGAAATGTTAAGCGCGAGGTTTTTACCCATCACGCCAAGACCGATTACCGCGATATCATTTAACTTGCTGTGGTTTTTCATATTATTTTTCCCACGGGTACTGAGGTGGTAACACCAAATTTGACGGGGATTATAACCATGTGCCACTTAATTCATAGTGACTTAATCCGATAGCCTTGATACCCAGCATCGATTTGCACACAATTTAAGCAAAAACCATTCACTTGCAATAGGTTAAGGCTTATCCCTATGGGATAAGCCTTAACTAATACTTGCTCTCGCCTTTAACTATTACTTAGGTTTAAGCCTCAGCCACTAACGCATCGGCATAACCTAGGCGAGTTAATATGTAGCGTACTAATTCAAGTGCCTGCGGATCTTCTATGGTCGCAGGAATGGTAAATTCCTGATTGTCTGCAATTTTTCGCATAGTGCCGCGCAATACTTTACCTGAGCGTGTCTTAGGTAATTTTTGAATAACGCTCACTAACTTAAATGAGGCTACAGGGCCAATCTGCTGTCTAACTAGCTGAATTAACTCATCATAAAGTGTGCTTTCATCAATATCGACGCCAAGTTTCAGCACTACTAACCCTAAAGGCACTTGCCCTTTAAGCTTATCTTCAACACCTATAACAGCAACTTCGGCAACATAAGGGTGCTGACATAAGACTTCTTCAAAGCGGCCGGTAGATAATCTGTGACCCGCCACGTTAATAATGTCATCAATGCGGCTCATGATATAAAGATAGCCATCATTATCTTTGTAACCCGCATCCCCAGTTAAGTAATAGCCAGGATACATGCTCAAATAACTGTCGATATAACGCTGATCGTTTTGCCATAAGCTAGTTAAGGTGCCTGGCGGTAGCGGCAACTTAATCACTATATTGCCAGAAGTATCTGCGGCAACCTCATCACCATGCTCATCAACCACTTGCACTTCATAGCCTGGTACAGGTAAAGCTGGAGACCCAGGCTTAATAGTCACAGGGGCAACGCCCATCATATTCGCGGCCACAGGCCAGCCCGTTTCCGTTTGCCACCAATGATCGATCACAGGTTTTTTAAGTAAATTTTGGCTCCATAACAAGGTATTAGGATCGCAGCGCTCACCGCCTAAAAACATTTGCCGCAGTGAGGATAAATCACAGTGCTGGCACAATAATCCTTGGCTATCTTCGCGCTTAATCGCCCGTATGGCCGTTGGCGCAGTAAAGAAGCTGCGTACCCCATACTTAGCAATAGTGCGCCAATAAATACCCGCATCTGGCGTGCCCACAGGTTTGCCTTCAAATAACAAACTCGTCGCGCCCATAAGTAACGGGCCATAGACAATATAAGAGTGCCCCACCACCCAGCCGACATCTGACGCCGCCCAGAAAGTATCACCTTGATTAATATCAAAAATATTGGCCATCGACCACATAAGCGCCACGGCATGACCACCATTGTCACGCACCACCCCTTTAGGTTGGCCGGTCGTGCCTGAGGTATATAAAATATACAGAGGATCTGTGGCTTTGACTGGCGTGCAGCCCACAGGGGTAGCCGCATTAAGCGCAACGTGCCAATCCAAGTCTCTAGGTGACTCTAATGCCGCTTGCGCCTGCGGGCGCTGCAAAATAATAGTGTGGCTGACGTTATGGGTAGCGAGTTCCAGCGCGCGATCAAGGAGCGGCTTATAGTGCACTGGGCCTGATGGCTCCATCCCACATGACGCGCTAATAATAAGTTTGGGTTTGGCATCATTAATACGCGCCGCCAATTCATGGGCCGCAAAACCGCCAAAAACCACAGAATGAATAGCGCCAATACGGGCGCAGGCGAGCATGGCCATAGCCGTTTCTGGCACCATGGGCATATAGATCACCACGCGATCGCCATGAGTAATGCCAAGTGAGGTTAATACCCCCGCCAAGCGACTCACCTTATCGAGCAATTGGCCATAACTGATGGCTTGATGGGTGTTAGTCACTGGGCTCACATACTGTAAGGCTATTGTCTCACTGCGGCCTGCTAATACGTGGCGATCGAGCGCGTTATAGCAAGTATTTAACTCGCCATCGCTAAACCATTGATACAGCCGCGCGCGGCATGAATCTAAAATACGAGTTGGCGGCGTAATCCAATCAATGGTCTTAGCGGCCTCAGCCCAAAATAGCTCGCGATGATCCAATGACGCTTGATGGATTTTATGGTGCACGCCTTGATTGGCAAAAAGTGCGCTCGCCACTAAATGCTCATCTTGATAGCCATTATCAGAACTTGCCATACCCTACTCCCTTAGTCTGTTAGCCCACAGCCGCTTATCTAACGCCATTATTGACTTAGGTGACTGGGTATCACTATTAGACGTTAGCCTAGGCTAGCATCTCAACTACCTGTCTAAGACTTATATCCCTGCTGGTGCCGCGCCCTTATGTGCTCGCGTTAATATCTGACTAACACTCTAGTTAAGTCATGATTTAAGCCATTGATAAGCCATGGCAACAAGCATGAACATGGGCGAAATAGCAGCAAGATTTTACCTAAAATCTTTACCTTGACGTAAACTTCATATAAGGTGTTAGCAATTCATTTACATGTGCAATGTACAATGCCGCAAAGTCAGAAAATTACGTATTCAATTAGTGAGTTATCAAAGGAATTTGATATCACCACCCGCAGTATTCGTTTCTACGAAGACCAAGGGCTGCTCAAACCCAAGCGTCGTGGCCAAACCCGAATTTATAACCTCAAAGATAAGGTCAGACTCAAGCTGATTTTACGCGGCAAGCGCTTAGGTTTTTCATTATCGGAAACCCGTATTTTATTTGAATTGTATGACGCCGATAAAAACAGTGTGTCCCAGCTTAATACCATGCTGTCCTTAATTAGCGACAAGAAAACGGCCTTGCAGCAACAGATGGACGATATCAAGGTGGTGTTAATGGAATTAAGTAGCGCCGAGCAGCAGTGCCGCGCAGCGCTTGCCAATGGCGACTAGACCATAAACACCGAGCAAGCTTTAGTTGCCTTGCTCGCAACAACCAAACCATAACTAAACCAATAATAATAAAAATAACAACCGAATAAGCATCAACAAGACCTCAAGGACCCGCCATGAATACTCACTACCGTCCCTTTAATTTCGGCCTAGGCGAAGACATTGATTTATTGCGTGAAGCCGTCAACCAATTTGCCGCCATTGAAATTGCGCCTCAAGCCGCCATGGTCGATAAAAACAATGAGTTTCCCAATGAGTTATGGCCAGTTTTGGGTGATATGGGATTGCTTGGTCTCACGGTAGCTGAGCAATATGGCGGCGCTGGCATGGGCTATTTAGCTCATGTAGTGGCGATGGAAGAAATCTCGCGGGCATCGGCCTCTATCGGCTTAAGTTATGGCGCGCATTCTAATTTATGCGTCAATCAAATTGCTCGTAATGGCAATGAGGAACAAAAACAACGCTACTTACCTAAGCTGATTAGCGGCGAGCATATCGGCGCGCTCGCCATGAGTGAGCCTAATGCCGGCTCTGATGTGGTTTCCATGAAACTAAGCGCCCGCAAGCAAGGCGCACACTATGTGCTTAATGGCAGCAAAATGTGGATCACTAATGGCCCTGATGCTCACACTTATGTGATTTACGCCAAAACCGATGTCGATAAAGGCCCCCACGGCATTACCGCCTTTATTGTTGAGCGGGATTCTCCCGGGTTTAGCCAAGCACAAAAGCTCGATAAATTGGGCATGCGCGGCTCCAATACCTGCGAGCTCGTTTTTCAAGATTGCTTAGTGCCAGAAGACAATATCTTAGGCGGGCTTAATCAAGGGGTAAAAGTCTTGATGAGCGGCCTAGATTATGAGCGCGTGGTGTTAAGCGGCGGGCCATTAGGCATTATGACGGCCTGTATGGACATAGTGATACCTTACATTCACGAGCGCGAGCAGTTTGGCAAGAGCATAGGCGAGTTCCAATTAGTGCAAGGCAAGCTTGCCGACATGTATACCGCCATGAACGCCGCTAAATCTTATGTGTACGCCGTTGCCAAAGCCTGCGATCGCGGCGAAGCCAGTCGAAAAGACGCCGCTGGCGCCATTCTTTATAGCGCGGAACTTGCCACCAAATTAGCCTTAGATGCCATTCAACTCTTAGGCGGCAATGGCTATGTTAATGACTACGCCACAGGGCGCTTATTGCGTGATGCCAAGCTTTACGAAATTGGCGCAGGCACTTCAGAAATCCGGCGCATGCTCATAGGTCGCGAGCTGTTTAACGAGTCTAAGTAGTCAATACTGGCGAGTGACTATTACGCCAGAGGCATGCAATCAACTTAACTCGATGAAACTGGCGTCCTAAACAACAGCCGATTAGCCACAGCAAAAGAAGGAACTTACCGTGAGTCAATTGCTAAGCCGCATCAATGCCCGCAGCGAAGAATTTATCGCCAAGCATACTGCCATGGCTACCTTAGTTACCGATTTGAAAGCCAAACTGGCCACTATTGCCCAAGGCGGTGGCCCGATTGCCATCGAGCGCCATGTCGCCAAAGGCAAATTGTTAGCGCGCGAGCGTATAGATAAACTGCTAGATGCTGGCTCCCCGTTTTTAGAGATAGCCCAGTTTGCTGCCTTTGAAGTGTACGATGAAGAAGTGCCTGCTGCTGGCGTAGTGGCTGGGATTGGCCGCGTAAGTGGTATTGAGTGCATGATTATTGCCAATGACGCCACAGTAAAAGGCGGCACTTATTATCCACTTACGGTAAAAAAACATCTGCGCGCCCAAGAGATAGCCTGTCGCTGTCACTTGCCTTGCATCTATTTAGTGGATTCTGGCGGCGCTAACTTGCCGCGCCAAGATGAAGTGTTTCCCGATCGCGATCACTTTGGCCGCATTTTTTATAACCAAGCACAAATGTCAGCCAAAGGCATACCGCAAATTGCTGTGGTGATGGGGTTATGCACCGCAGGCGGCGCCTATGTGCCAGCCATGGCCGATGAGTCGATAATAGTGAACGAGCAAGGCACCATTTTCCTCGCAGGTCCGCCACTGGTAAAAGCCGCCACAGGCGAAGAAGTCAGTGCCGAAGAGCTTGGCGGCGCGGCAGTGCACACTAAAATTTCAGGGGTTGCCGATCACTTAGCCCACAATGATGAACATGCCTTGGAGCTGGCAAGACGCGCCGTGCTGCGCCTTAACCATAGCAAAACCATCCTTAGCCCATTAACCCCAACGTTGCCGCCTAAATACGATATTAACGAGTTATACGGCATAGTGGGTACCGACCTTAAAAAGCCGTTTGACGTCAAAGAAGTGATAGCGCGCTTAGTGGATGATTCGGACTTTGATGAATTTAAAGCCAATTATGGCGCAACCTTAGTATGCGGCTTTGCCAGAATTCATGGCTATTTAGTCGGCATAGTGGCCAATAACGGCATTTTATTTTCTGAGTCGGCCCAAAAAGGCGCGCACTTTATCGAGCTTTGCTGTCAGCGCAAAATTCCGCTGTTATTCCTGCAAAACATCACAGGCTTTATGGTGGGCAAAAAATACGAGCATGAAGGCATAGCCAAGCATGGCGCCAAAATGGTGATGGCCGTGTCATGCGCAAATGTCCCCAAATTTACTGTGATCATAGGTGGCAGCTATGGCGCGGGCAATTATGGCATGTGCGGCCGCGCCTTTGAGCCCACTATGATGTGGATGTGGCCTAACGCCAGAATTTCAGTTATGGGCGGCGAACAAGCCGCTGGGGTTTTAGCCACAGTGCGCCGCGATAGTTTAGCCCGCCAAGGGCAAGAGTGGAGCAAGGCCGATGAGCAAGTATTTAAGGCGCCAATTATTGCCCAATATGACAAGGAAGGTCATCCCTATCATGCCAGCGCGCGCTTATGGGACGATGGTATTATCGACCCGGTGCAAACCAGAGACGTGGTCGGTCTAGCCCTTTCTGCGGCCTTAAATGCGCCAATTGCCGACACCCATTTTGGTGTGTTTCGGATGTAATTAAGCCAAAGAGGCAATGACAATGAACACACTTAGCAATTCCTTTAATTTAGACGCTAGCCAACAAGCCTTTAGCGATCATGAATTTAGCGCCATTGAATGCCACTTAAATGATGGCGTTGGCATCTTAACCCTCAATCGCACTGCGCTGCATAACGCTTTTAATGACAAGATGATAGCGGAAATGATTAGCGCCTTAGCCTTATTTAGCCGTGATACTCAGTGCCAAGTATTAGTGCTGCGCGCAAGCGGCAAGCATTTTAGCGCTGGCGCCGATTTAGACTGGATGCGCAAACAAGCGCACCTGGATTTTGAGCATAATCTTAACGATGCGCGCTCATTAGCGACCTTAATGCATATGCTAGATCAGTTCCCTAAACCCACCTTAGTGCTAGTGCAAGGCGCAGCCTATGGCGGCGCCTTAGGGCTGATTTGTTGCTGCGATATCGCTATTTCTACCCCAAATGCCAGCTTTTGTCTAAGCGAAGTTAAGCTTGGGCTCATCCCTGCGGTTATTAGCCCTTATGTGATACGCGCTATGGGGCAACGCCAAGCGCGGCGCTATATGCTAACGGCAGAGCGCTTTGATGCTGATATTGCTCTATCTCTTAATATTGTCCACCAGCTTAGCGATAACTTAGAGCAAGCGGCACTCACCCACCTGCAACACTTGCTGGCCAATAGTCCGCAAGCCATGGCGTGGGTGAAGCGTTTATTGCGCCATATTGAAGACGGTGCCATCAATCAAGACACCTTAGATTACACCAGTGAACGTATCGCTCGAATTCGCGTGTCCGCGGAAGGCCAAGAAGGCTTAAATGCCTTTTTTGATAAACGCGCGCCCAACTGGCGACCTTTGGATAGCAGCCAAGACAGCGCCATACCTTCGCCCGCCACAAACAGTGGAGCCCAGTAATATGTTCACTAAGATTTTGATTGCTAATCGCGGCGAAATTGCTTGTCGCATCATAACTACGGCCCAACAATTAGGCATACGCACAGTGGCGCTGTATTCAGATGCAGATACAACCGCGCGCCATGTTGCCATGGCCGATGAAGCCTTTTATATAGGTGCCAGCGCCCCCAGTGAGTCTTATCTTAAAGGCGAGCTGATTTTAGCCATAGCCCAAAAAGCAGGCGCAGAGGCGATTCATCCAGGCTACGGTTTTTTATCAGAAAATGCGCCATTTGCCCGCCAATGTGAAGCTGCTGGCATTCGCTTTATTGGCCCAAGTAGCGCCGCCATTGAAGCTATGGGCAGTAAAAGTGCCGCCAAAATCATTATGAGTAACGCCCAAGTGCCCTTAGTGCCGGGTTATCATGGCGACGATCAAAGTGATGCCGTACTTATTAGCAATGCCAATGACATAGGATTTCCGCTACTCATTAAAGCTGCCTTTGGCGGCGGCGGTAAAGGCATGCGGATTGTAGAGCACGCAGCGCAGCTTAACAGCGCTATCGACTCTGCGCGCCGCGAGGCAAGCTCGTCATTTGGTAATGATAAACTGCTGATTGAGCGCTATTTACGTGAGCCGCGCCACGTTGAAGTGCAAGTCTTTGCCGACACCTTTGGCAATACTATTTATTTGGGCGATAGAGACTGCTCGATTCAGCGCCGCCATCAAAAAGTCGTCGAAGAAGCCCCTGCGCCCGGATTATCAGCCGAGCTTAAAGCGCAGATGGGGCAAGCCGCCGTTGCCGCGGCCAAAGCCATTAACTATGTGGGCGCCGGGACGGTGGAATTTTTACTCGGCAGCGATAACCGTTTCTATTTTATGGAAATGAATACTCGCTTACAGGTTGAGCATCCCGTGACTGAGATGATCACCGGCCAAGATCTGGTGCACTGGCAATTGTTAGTGGCAAGCGGGCAACCCCTGCCGTTAACCCAAGAGCAAGTGCAGATTCGTGGCCACGCCTTTGAAGCGCGTATTTATGCTGAAGACCCGCACAACCACTTTTTACCTGCGAGCGGCAAACTTGAATTTCTGCGCGAGCCTAAATTAAGCCCCAATGTGCGCATTGATTCTGGGGTGCGTGAGCACGATGTCATCAGTAACTTTTACGACCCTATGATTGCCAAGCTCATAGTCTGGGATGAATCGCGCCCACGCGCCTTGCAGCGTTTAGCCCACGCCCTTGAGTCGTATCATATTGCCGGCCTTAAGCATAATGTGGAGTTTCTCACTAAGATTGCCACCCACCCTGAGTTTGCCGCGGCCAACTTTAGTACCAATTTTATTGAACGTTTTGGTGATGATTTACTTACTCAAGTTGAAGATGACAACCATCACGCCCAAGCGTTAGCCTGCGCCGCCCTCTATCAAGTATTAGCGCGCAAGCAGGCTGAGACTTTAAATAAAACCGCCACCGACCCGCATTCACCTTGGGATCTTGGCAACGGTTTTAGAATTAATAGCCACGGCGTGCATACTATTGTGTTGCTTGATGATGCCAATCATTTACAGCAATTACGTCTAAATGAGCAGCAAGATGGTTATCAGTTAGTCATCCAAGACAAGGTTTATGAGCTCACGGGCACATTAAGTGGGCAGCACTTATTAGCTGAGATTAATGGTCATAAAATGCAGGTAGCGTTTAGTCAGGTGGGCGATGATTTCACCTTGTTTTTAGCTACCGGCAGTCATCATTTCAAAGCCGTACAGCGCCAAGTACATGAACAAAAAATCAATGCTGAAGATAAGCTCAAAGCGCCGATGAATGGCACCATAGCGGCGCATTTAGTGGCCGCAGGTGACACAGTCGTGGCTGGCCAAGGTTTGTTAGTGATGGAAGCCATGAAGATGGAATACACAATCACGGCGCCCTTTGATGGCACTGTTAGCGCCTTCTTTTATGCCAAAGGCGAGTTAGTGAAAGATGGCAGTTTATTGGTAGAACTGCGCCCAGCGGACTTAGTTCAATCAGCTGAGCTAACACTAACACTAACAGAGCCTGCATCAGCCAAGGCGCAAGAGGCTTAATATGGTAAGCAATGATATTCATGTCAGTCTATTTGAAGTCGGCGCCCGCGATGGTCTGCAAAATGAAGTCGCCGTTCCTACCGCAGCTAAAGTGCAGCTCATTAATGCCTTAGCCCATGCTGGGGTGAAGCGCATTGAGGCTGCAAGCTTTGTCTCGCCCAAATGGGTGCCGCAAATGGCCGACTCAGCCCAAGTGTTACGGGATATCGAGCGTTTAGCTGGAGTGCGTTATAGCGCGCTGACCCCCAATATTACCGGTTATCAATTAGCGCTAAGCGCTCACGCCGATGAAGTGGCGATTTTTGGCTCGGCTTCACAAAGCTTTAGTCAGCGCAATATTAACTGCTCTATTGAAGCCTCCATCGAGCGCTTTATTCCGTTAATTGAATTAGCTAAATATCAAGGGGTGAAAGTGCGCGGTTATGTGTCTTGCACCTTAGGCTGCCCCTATGAAGGCAAGATAGCGCTAAGTGAAGTGGCGCGAGTGTCTGCCATTCTTTACAACTTAGGCTGCTATGAAATCTCGTTAGGCGACACCATAGGTATTGGCACAGCCCATGATGCCCGTAACATGGTGCAAGCGGTTAGTGAGCAAGTACCCATAGCGCAATTGGCCCTGCATTTTCATGATACTTATGGTCAAGCCCTTGCCAACATTTTGGCCTGTTTAGACACTGGCGTGCGCGTGTTTGATTCATCGGTGGCAGGCCTTGGTGGTTGTCCTTATGCCAAAGGCGCATCGGGTAATCTCGCCACGGAAGATTTAGTGTATATGCTCCATGGCTTAGGCCTAAATACTGGCATTGACCTTGAACAATTAGCTCAAGCAGGCCACGCCATTAGCCGCCACCTTGGTAAAAAGAGTGGCTCAAAAGTCGCTAATGCGCTGCTTGGATAAGTAAATGAAATACACCGATGATTCGCGGCATGTGCCGCCGGAAAAGGAACTCTTATGGCAGGTCTTAATAAAGTAGTGCACAGCTATGAACAAGCGCTTGATGGCTTAAGCGATAACATGACCATTATGGTGGGTGGTTTTGGCTTGTGCGGTATCCCTGAGGGGCTAATTAATCACATAGTTAAGATTGGCATTACCGGCTTAACCGCTATTTCTAACAATGCGGGGGTGGATGATTTTGGTTTAGGTTTATTACTTAAACATCAACAAATCTCGACCATGATAGCTTCTTATGTCGGCGAAAATGCCACCTTTGAGCGCCAAATGCTCTCAGGGGAATTAACCGTGATATTAACGCCACAAGGCACTCTTGCTGAGAAAATTCGCGCGGGCGGCGCGGGTATTCCGGCGTTTTTCACCGCCACAGGGTTTGGCACGCCCATAGCTGATGGCAAAGAAACCCGTGAAATCAATGGCCGCCATTATGTATTAGAGCATTCTTTAACCGCGGATTTTGCCTTAATCCGTGCGTGGAAGGCCGATACTATGGGCAATTTAATCTTCCGCAATACCGCCGCTAATTTTAACCCTATGATGGCAACCGCAGGCAAAATTACCGTGGTTGAAGCCGAGCATATTGTCGCGCCTGGCGAGCTTGACCCTAATCATATTCATACCCCTGGCATTTATGTTGATAGGGTTATTCAAGCCAGTTTTGAAAAACGCATAGAACAGCGCACCATCAAAGCAATCACAGAGTAAAGGAGGCCGCATGGCATTATCCAGAGAGCAACTGGCACAAAGGGTTGCCCAAGAATTACACGATGGTTTTTATGTGAATCTCGGTATAGGTATTCCCACCTTAGTGGCCAACTATATTCCAGCAGACATGCAAGTGATGCTGCAATCTGAAAATGGCTTACTTGGCATGGGCGAATTCCCGACCGAAGAAACCCTAGATGCCGACTTAATCAATGCTGGCAAACAAACTGTGACGGCGGTGAAAGGTGCCTCATTTTTTTCATCCGCCGAAAGCTTTGCCATGATCCGCGGCGGGCATGTGGATTTAACGGTTTTGGGCGCCTTTGAAGTGGACGTTAATGGCTCAATTGCATCTTGGATGATCCCAGGCAAGCTGATTAAAGGCATGGGCGGCGCTATGGATTTAGTGGCTGGCGCCGACAATATCATAGTCACCATGATGCACGCCGATAAGTACGGTAACTCTAAACTCTTGCCAGTATGCGAGTTACCGCTGACAGGGTTTGGCTGCATTAAACGAGTGGTGACTGACTTAGCCTTTATTGAAATTAAAGATGGGGCTTTTCATTTATTAGAGCGCGCCCCGAGTGTCAGCGTTGATGAAATTATCAGTAAAACCGCCGGTAAATTGATAGTGCCAGACCATGTACCAGAAATGCAGTTTAATTAAGCCAACGCGCAAATAGAGCATCACTGAATGGCTTCAGCCATTAATGATATACAGATAAATTAGCCCCATTCATTATCAAAAGAGTTAGTGTGACTCAATACTTACGCTAACTCTTTTTTATCCGCTTGCTGCGAGAATCAGCTCTATCGATATTCCCCCTACCACAGTAAAGGCCAGCCTTGCGGCAATCTCACCCACTTATTGCGCTTTTTATTCCAATGTTCATATTGATTTAGCACCTGCTGACTACTTACTTTGGCATAACGTTTTAAATCTTTAGCCGCTGTAATATTGGAAAAATAGCCATGCATGTACTAAAACTCTAATACTGGACGTTAAAACTTGGACTAATGGAGTTACATATGCTTTCAAGGTTGAAACTGGGTCAACAATTGTCGATGTCTTATCTCACCATCATAGCGCTCATGCTAGTCATCTCTACTGCTGGGTATATTGGTTTATCCGATACCTATAAGAATTTTATGACTTATCGCGCGCTAGCCAAAGATTCAAACGATGCCAGTGTGGCGCAATATGAAGTATTAAATACTCGCCTCACAGTATTAAATTATTTAAAAGATAATGATGCCAGTCTGATTGATGATGTTAAAAACAACATTACTTCCATTAAAGCCAATTTAGACAAATTACTGTCCAATGAAGATGATGCCATTCGCCTTAAAGAATTGCAGGAATCACAGAAATTAATTGAAGAGTACCAACTCGAATTCGATAACGCTGTCACTGACACTAACAAACGCCAAAATCTGATGTCTGAAAAGCTCGACGTGTATGGTTTTAGTATGCGGAACATAATTTCCAAAATTATGACCGACAGCCAAGGCTCAGAATACGCGAATCCCATTCTCACGGCGCAGGTGCAAGAAAAACTATTATTAGGTCGTTTATACGCAACCAAATTTATTCTTAGTAATAGCGATAAGGATTTAGAGCGCGCCAAAACTGAACTGGACGCCACGTTAGAGTTATTTACTAGCCTAAAACGCTCCCTTGGCCCTAGCATAGTTAATAATCAAGCCACTGAATTTGAACAGACGCTCAGTTCTTATGTAGAGAGCTTAGCTCAACTGGCTGAAATTACTCGCTCACAAAACAAAGCCATTGTTGAAGGACTCGATACTATTGGCCCTAAAATTACTACCAATATCACAGATTTTAATAATTCGCTTAAAGACTCACGCGATACTTTAGGCCCTAAAGTGCAAGCCAATATTGAATCCATTATCAATATTGTATTAGTAGTCTCAGTAATTGCCGTTTTAGTCGGCAGTTTACTCAGCGTCTTAGTCACTAAGGCTATCCGTAAACCCATAGGCGGCGAGCCTGCGGATATTGAGCGTATTGCCCGTAACATTGCTAGCGGTGACTTAACTCAAGCTTTTGATAGAAGCGGTGAGGCAACTGGGATTTATGGAGCTATGACAGCGGTCAGCACCAATTTACGCCAAATAGTGCAGCAGCTCAGTAGCTCATCATCGACCTTAGGCAATGCTTCTAACAGCTTAGTTAAAGTGACTGATGAAACCGTCACTAACTCAGAATCCCAAGCGCGTCAATTAGAGCAAACCGCGGCGGCAATGCAGGAAATGACACACACGGTTCTTAATATTGCTAGAAATGCACAAAATGCTTCTGACGCTGCCACTGAAGCCGATGCTTGTTCGCACAAAGGCCAATCAGCATTAGAAGAAACCCGAACCAGTATTAATACCTTAGTGACTAACATCAGTGATGTGAGCAATATCATTGAAAACTTAGAGAAAGAAACTGAAAACGTTGGCAGTATTTTGGATGTTATTCGCGGCATTGCCGAGCAAACGAACTTGCTGGCATTAAACGCGGCCATTGAAGCGGCGAGAGCCGGCGAGCAAGGCCGCGGCTTTGCTGTGGTGGCCGATGAAGTGCGCTCACTTGCCAGTCGCACCCAACAAAGCACTGAAGAAATTCAAACTTTAATCAGTCGCTTACAATCTGAATCTAAACGCTCGGTCGATTCAATGAAGCTAAGTGCAACCGAGGCTATTCGCACCTCAGAAAAAGCTAATGAAACCCATGAAGCCTTAATTGCCATTACTCAATCCGTCAGTAATATTCGTGATATGAACCATCAAATCGCGGTGGCGGCAGAACAGCAAAATACCGTGGTAATAACCATTAACAAGAGTGTTGACCAAGTGAATACTTTAGCGAAAAATACCTCTGAGGGCGCTAATTCAGTGTCGAACCAAGCCTCTGACTTGGCTAAAATCTCCAGCGATTTAAATTATATCGTGGCTAAGTTTAAGGTGGGGTAAACCGCCACCGTTATTATTTATTGTCTAGAATGCCGCGTTTTAAGCGCATAAAAAAACCACCGCGATAATCACTATCAAGGTGGTTTTTTATTAGTGTGCATTTTGTGAATGCACACTAATAAACTACAGCATTAGACTTATGATTTCTTTTTACCTAAGCGCTGATTTCTATGCTTAGGATTGCTATTCGATTTTGGCTTAGCGCGGTGCGACCCAGGCGTTTGCGGAATTAAGGCTTGAATGGCTTCTTTTGAGCGTTCTGGCGATTTAGCCTTAGCTTTAGCCTTTTGCTGAGCTTGAATGTTCTTCTTATTGGGCGCGGCTTCTGATGACGAGCCTTTAGCCGCATCTAGCATAATGCGCAGCTCATCTTCACTTAAATCGCGCCATTCGCCCACAGGCAAACCTTTCATATCTACGTGCATAATGCGCACGCGCTCAAGCTTAGTCACTTCATAATTAAAGTATTCACACATACGGCGAATTTGGCGGTTTAAGCCTTGCACTAAGGTGATTTTAAAGGTTTGGGCCGAGAGTTTTTCAATCTTACATTTTTTAGTGATCACCCCAAGCATAGGCACGCCAGCACTCATGCCGGTAATCGCTTCATCGGTCAGCGGCTTATTCACGGTAACTACGTATTCTTTTTCGTGCTTGTTACCAGCACGCAAAATTTTATTGACCAAATCACCGTTACTGGTCAAGAAAATCAAACCTTGCGAATCCTTATCTAAGCGGCCGATAGGGAAAATACGCTCACTGTGATTCACAAAATCAACGATATTATTCTTTTCACTGCCTTCAGTGGTACTCACAATGCCGACCGGCTTATTGAGCGCAATAAATACAAAGTCATCAGCATCACGCGGCTCAATTAACTGACCATTGACTTTGACCACATCGCCAAACTCGACCTGATCGCCCACAGTCGCGCGCTTGCCATTAATAAACACATTGCCCTGCTCGATATATCTATCTGCATCACGGCGTGAACAAATGCCACTTTCACTTATGTATTTATTTAATCGGGTGGATTGATTGCTTAACATACTCAGGATTCTAACTAACTAAAGAAGATGCGACAGATTAACTGTTTTTGGTGAAAATCGGAACTGCTGACACGGCAAATCTCAGCAGTTTTAGCCTTATGCTTTATAAGTGGCCTCACTCTATGGCTAAGTGACTTATCTCATCGCGTAAATCTATGACCTTACACACTTTCATTGGCGGCGCAGTCAAAGCCACTGCGCCCCATGACCAACCTACCCCAAAACCTGAGAGTAATAACTTAGTCGCACCCGAGGTAAGCTGCTGACTTAGGCTTAAGCATAAGGCCAATGGGATGGAGGCGGAGCTGGTGTTACCCACCTCCCCCATGGAGATAATTAACTGCTGTGGCTGTAAGCCTAACTTATCCCCTAAGCGCTTTAGCATCATTTCATTAGCTTGGTGCATCACGCAGTAATCTACATCCTTAATCTGCCAGTCCTTTGCCGCCAAGCATGCATGGATAGAGGCTGGCACTTCGCGCAAGGTAAATACAAAAACCTGCATGCCATCCATAAATAATTCAGGCGCGTTGCCTGGGCTGCGCGCGCCGCCATGGGGCTGAATTAAATACGGCGCGCCCGCGCCATCACTGCCAAGAGCAAACACCATGCCATCACAATCGTCAGACTTTTCTATGGCAATGGCGCTAACGGCATCGCCAAATAAGGTGGCCACGGCGCGATTAGTCTCGCTATATTGATGACTAGTAGTATCGCCAACCACCAGCAAGGCCATGCCTTTAGTTAATCCGCTCAGTAACTGCGACACTTGCCACAAGCCATGGACAAAGCCAGAGCAGCCCAAATTTACATCAAAGGCGATAGTCGCTTTAGATAAGCCTAATTTGTGCTGCAACTGAATGGCATTGCCTGGCAGCGGGAAATCAGGGGTTTGAGTGACAAACACTAATAAGGCAATGTCATCCACATGCCATTGCAACTCATCCACTAATGATTGGCATGCTTTAAGGCCAAGATCTAATGCCGTTTGCTGAGGCGCGGCAACGCGGCGCGCATGTATGCCAGTGGACGCGACTATGCGTGCCATTTCTTGCGCTGCACTCTCAGAGGATGAGTCAATATTTATGCACGAAAGTGGGGGTAAGACTGAGACAATCCCTGAGATAGCTATGTTATTAATTCTAGTAGTGGCCATTTCTATCCCTGAATTTTTCACTATATAGCAAAAGGTTAGTGCACTTTTGCCGAAAGCATGAGACTTTCAAGCTATATTATTCACTGTTATAGTTAAAACCAACTTTATTCGATTATTCAGTAGGGTTATTTATGGAAGCTGTCATTCGTTCAGTCAAAATTGCAGGGATGCAAGCCGCGGTTCCTCCTCATAGACACTCATTTGTGGAGACGCCAGGGCTATTTACCCAAGAAGAAGCGGATAAGATTTATGCCAGTACCGGCATACATAGTCGGCGCATTCTCCCCAAACATTTATGCGCATCAGATATGTGCATAGCCGCAGCCCAAACCTTACTGAAACGCTTAGACTGGGATCCAAGCTCAGTTGACGTATTAATTTATGTCTCCCAAGATGCTGACTACGCCCTGCCCGCCACCGCTTGCTTAATGCAGCACAGATTAGGCTTACCCCAAAGCGCAGCGTGTTTAGACGTGAGTTTAGGCTGCTCTGGCTTTGTCTATGCCACTTGGATAGCCAGCCAATTATTAAATAGCTCCAGCGGACAGCGCGCCTTAGTGTTATGTGGTGATACTTCTAGTCGTCATTTATTGCCCGATGATAGAGGCACCTTGCCACTGTTTGGTGATGCTGGTGTCGCCACCGCCTTGCAATATGATGAAAACTGGCCAAATTCCTATGCCGTATTTGGCACAGATGGCACAGGTGGACAGCATATCGCAGTGAAAGCAGGCGGACGCCGAGTACCCAATATGCCAGAGCTTGAGCCGCGCTCGAAAGAAGAAGAGCAGCAACTCTATCAAGACTCAAGATTATCTTTAAATGGCGCGGCCGTGTTCTCTTTCACCCTCAAGGTAGTGCCTAAATTAATTAAAGACACTTTAGCCTTAGCCAAGATTGAAGCCGATAGCTTAGATATGGTGGTCATGCATCAAGCGAATCAATTTATTCTTGAGCACTTACGTAAAAAAGCTCAAGTGCCAGCAGACAAATACCTGATAGATATGAAGGATTTTGGTAACACTTCAAGTGCATCTGTGCCGCTGGCTATCTGTCATAAATTAACTGACTTTTTCAGCCATGACACTCATAAAGTCATGCTCGGCGGTTTTGGGGTCGGTTGGTCATGGGGCGCTATCATCACAGATATCGGCCCCATAATTGCGCCTGAAATCATTGAAATTCAGGATGATTTTGAACCGTTAGCCCTAATACAGCAGTAAATAATAAATGTTAAATATTAGAACAGCAGTAAGTAGCAGTTCCGCTGCCAATATGGATGTGCAGTAAACATTAATGCAGCGGTGAACAGGAGTTCCACCATCATCATGGATTTGAGTAATAAATGCTATCTAGTGACAGGGGCTGCTATAGATTCAGATATTGGGCTCGCCATCTGTCAAAAGCTCGATGCTTGCGGCGCCCGCTTAATTTTAGTGGGGCGGCGTGAGCAAGCCTTGATTGATACCGCCGCAACGCTTAATGGTCAACATGTTATTGCCCCGTTTGATTTAACTAAGCTTGATGATATTGCGCCTTGGGCCAAAAACTTAGTCTCTGAATATGGCGCCATCGATGGTCTAGTTCATAGCGCAAGCTTTCAAGGTTACAGCCCGCTAAGAGGAATTTGCGCGACACAAATCCATCAATACTTTGATGTCAATTTCTCAGCGGCTGTCCTACTTACCGCCGCTTTTTCTAAAGCTAAACATTTTAATGCGGATGCCAGCTTTGTATTTATCGGCTCAGCGGCAGGTCAGCGCGGCTTAAAGGCGCGCACCTTATATGCAGCCTCAAAAGCGGCGTTAGCCTCTATGGTGCAATCCGCCGCATTGGAGCTTGCCAGTAAACATATAAGAGTCAACTGCGTAGCGCCCGCCATCGTCAGTGGCGCCAAGGCTGAACTGCAATTTGCAACCTTAGGCGAGCAGCGAAGTCAGCTCCTTAAAAACGCGCATCCCTTAGGACTCAGCACACCGTTAGATGTGGCCAATAGCGTGTACTTTTTACTCAGTGATTTAAGTCGCAATACCACAGGTATTACTTTGGCGGTGGATGGGGGCTTTCTTGCTGGCTAAAGCGCACATTGCATTTTACGCCAATAATTCTCATCTTATTGGCGCAGGCCATATAATGCGTTTATATGCCCTTGCTGAAGTGGCAGCCATTGATTTTGATGTCACCTTCCTTTATAAAACTTGCTCAGAAGCCCTACTTAACAAACTCAAGCAAGCCAATTTCACCACAGTGCAAATTGATGCCCCCATCAATCATCAGCAACTCGAGCGCTTAGGTTTTAGTGCTCTCTTTATCGATGATTACGCTTTAACCTTGGCTGAATGGCAGCAATTGCGCTTATTAGACACTTACTTAGTTAAACTTGATGATGCCCTTGATAACGCGCCGATCCTGGCCGATTTAATCATTAACCCCGCGCCTAACTGCAGCGCCGCCTATTATCAAGCGTTAGCGCCCAAGGCACAGCTTTGCCTTGGGCCAACATTCACTTATCTCAGGCAAGAGTTTGCACAAACTCACTATCAGATGATTGCGCAGCGCCCGAATATATTGATTAGCTTAGGCGGCACCGACACTAAATCTCTGGCACTGCCTTTAGTGACTGCCTTAATGGCGGCCTTACCTGACGTGCAGATGCAGCTTTTATTAGGCAAGACCCATCAAGACCAAGCGGCGCTCACGACACTGGCCAAACATAAGCCTAATCTAAGCCTAATATGCGACCCGCCATCAGTCGCTGCCATCATGATGCAATCTGGTTTAGCGATTTCAGCCGCAGGTGGCACCTTAGGTGAATTAGCCAGCCAAGGTGTGCCCACCTTGGCGTTAGTCACTGTGGATAATCAAGTGGCCGCCATGACCTCCCCGCTTAATAACACTTGGTATCGCGCCCTTGATGTCCGTACTTTTGTGTCTAGTGCCTTTGATGCCAATGGCTTTAATACGAGTGGCTTCCATTCCCCAGCCACTCAAGTCACACCCCCTGGTTCAATCAGCCAATCGGCCATTAATCACGATTTATTGAATGTTATCAACGCCGAAGCACTTAGTCTTTGGCATAAAAAATGCTTGAGACAAACTATGAGTGATATTGCACGTCAATTGATTGACAGCCAAGGTTGTCAGCGGGTCATCAATCAATTATGTGTTGACTTACAGCAGAGACGGAACCTACATGATAGCAATCCAAGGCCTTCATCCAACACACTACTATGACGACGCATACTATCGTCTTGAATTGACTCAAGTGTTTGAGAATAACTGGATATTTGTCGGTTTTAGCGATGAGTTAGCCAAGCATAATGACTTTATCACCGTAAAAATCGGCAATACCCCAGTGGTAGTGCAAAACTTTAACGGCCAAATCAGCGCATTACTCAATGTTTGCAGCCACCGCCGCGCGAGCTTGCAAACTGGTCGCGGCAACCGCCCATTAGTTTGCCCCTATCATTGCTGGAGCTATAAAAGTGATGGTGCGTTAGCTGGCGTGCCGCAAAACCGCACTGATTTTGGCTTAGATGACGCCGCCAAAAAACAGTTAGCCTTAAGGCAGTTTGATGTCGAGTATTGTGGCGCCATGGTGTTTGTACGCGTGGCGAAAACGGGCCCGAGCTTGTCAGAATATTTAGGCCCCTATCACTACATTCTTAGCCGCATTTCAGCGGATTTTAGTGATCCTGTCCATACCGGTAATTATCACTGGCGCACCAACTGGAAGATTGCCTGCGAAACGGTATTAGAGGTGTATCACGTTGCAGGCACTCATCCCGATACCTTTGCCAAATTTGCTAAAGCAGAATGTGACATTGAATATTTTAATGGCCACACCACAGGCAATACACCGCTGCAAGACAAACCTAAAAAATGGTGGGCTGGCGCACGCAAACATTTAAAACTGGCGCAAAGTGAAGAATTTACTGAATACAACCACTTCTTTATTTACCCCAATTTAGCCATAGGACTCACCAACGGCTCATTAATGTCAGTGCAAACTTACGATCCTCTATCCCCTGTCGAGTCACAGCTCAATTTTGAGCTGCGCATGATGAAACGACTCGATGGCAGTGAGACCAGTCAAGCCGTAAAAGTGGCGATAAATGCCAACTTTACCAGCTTCAATCACACCATTTTAGAAGAAGACAGATTGGTGGCTGAATCATGTCAAGCCAATATGCCAAGCATCACCACCCCTGGGGTATTGGGTCAATGTGAAGACAGAATTCGCCACTTTCACAATGCGTGGCGCCTTAATATGACAGCCTGCGCTAACGGTAGGATTAACTATGTTTAGCCAAACCATCACTATTAATGGCCGCGCTATCGGCCGCCAATGCCCTCCTTATGTGATTGCTGAGCTTTCTGGTAATCATAAAGGCAGCTTATCCCAAGCATTGGCCATGATAGATGCCGCCGCCGCAACGGGGGTGGATGCCATCAAGATTCAAACCTATAGCGCTGATACTATAACCCTTAATCACGATAGCGCGGATTTTCAGTTAACTGGCGGGCTTTGGGCGGGACGCACCCTGTATGATTTATATCAAGAGGCGCACACCCCTTGGGAGTGGCACGAGGCCTTATTTCAGCGCGCCAAAATGCATAATATCACCCTGTTTTCATCGCCATTTGATGCCAGCGCCATCGCCTTGCTTGAATCCCTTGATTGCCCAGCCTATAAAATTGCCTCTTTTGAAATCAATGATATTGGCTTAATTACTGCGGCGGCCAAAACGGGTAAGCCCATCATAATGTCAACCGGCCTTGCGACCTTGGCAGAAATTGAGGAAGCCGTGAATGCCGTGACAGACGCTGGCGGCACCCAATTAGCCTTATTGCATTGCATTAGCGGTTACCCAACCCCAATTGCAGATTGTAATTTACGCACCATTGCTGATTTATGCCAACGTTTTGACTTTCCAATAGGTTTAAGCGATCACACCATTGAAAGCACAGTGGCTATTACTGCGATCGCCCTTGGCGCTTGCCTCATTGAAAAGCATTTCACCTTAGATAAGAGTGATGGTTCAGTGGATGCCGCCTTTTCATTAGAGCCGACAGCTTTCATTGAATTAACCCGTGACACCAATAAAGCCTTTAAGGCCTTGGGCCAAGCAGGCTATGACATTAAGCCGAGTGAAATCGGCGGCCGCGATTTTAGGCGCTCGCTGTACATCAGCCAAACGATTAGCAAAGGCCAAGTGTTTACCCCAGATAATGTACGTTCAGTAAGACCCGCTCACGGCCTGCACACCCGCTATTTGCCGCAAGTTCTTGGCCAAATTGCCAGCCAAGATATCGCCTTTGGTGAGCCGCTGCGTGAAGAGCATTTATCCATACCACTCATAAGGAAGGCATAAATGCGAGTTATCTGCATCACACAAGCGCGCATGGGTTCAAGTCGTTTGCCGGGCAAGGTGCTTATGCCCATTGAACATATGCTCGCTGAACATAGGCTCGCTGAATCAAAGCAAGCGCCAGCCCTAACACAGGCGCTACCCATGCTTGAATACCATATTCGCAGGGTCAAAGAGGCGCGCACGGTTGATTGCCATATTATTGCCACCAGCACGGCAGACATTGACAAGGCGATTGTGAACTATTGCCAAGCGCAGCAGCAGGCCTATTTTTGCGGTGATGAGCACAATGTATTAAGTCGTTTTTATGAGGCGGCATTACAAGCCAACGCCCAGCCAAGTGACATTATTATTCGCTTGACCGCGGACTGCCCGCTGATTTGCCCAGGTTTAATTGATGAAGCGGTTATCAAGCATCAGCAAGGCTCGCCTCATCAATATACCCATGTCAGCCTCAATTATTTTCCCCGTGGCTTTGATGTCGAAGTGTTTAGCATGGCGAGTTTAACCCGCGCTTATAAAGAGGCTACAAGCTGCGCCGAGCGCGAGCATGTGACCTTATTTTTATACTCTGAGCCCAATGCGCTTATCGCCAGCATTGAAACCGGTAACCGCCAATGGCAAGAATTTAGGCTATGCGTGGATGAACTTGCCGATTTTCATTTGGTAGAGCAAGTGATTAAGGCGTTAGGGCCAAATTGGCTCAGCGCCACCCCAGCTGAAATTTGCCAAGTGCTGATAGATAAGCCTGAGCTTGCCAAACTCAATGCCCAAGTGGTGCAGCGCACGGCGCATTAGCTCTACATTAGGTTAAACAATAACGCGCCTTGGTCGATAGAGTCTTATCGGCAGCTAGGTAAATACGAACAACTTAGACGCTAAACCCTGACCCACACTAACGAAAAGGTGAATCCTATGAACAAACAAGAATTCTTAAACAATCTAGAAGAAATCCTCGAACTTAATCCAGGCGAGCTTAAAGGCAATGAAGTGTTAATGGATATCGAACAATGGGATTCCTTGGCCTTTTTAAGCGTGATTGCCATGGCCGATGAGCATTTTGACATCATTATTCAAGGCGATAAATTAGAAAGCATTACCACAGTGGCAGATTTACTGGCGCTAGTGGATGAACATTTGGCCGCCTAATGGAGCGCAGGTAGCAATACTATGAGCATTCAGCCGATGGACTTTAGCGGTAAGCGCGTGCTGGTTACTGGCGCATCCTCTGGCATAGGCCGGGCGTGCGCCGTGTTATTAGCCGAGCTTGGCGCTAAGGTCATACTCAATGGCCGCAACATCCAAGCTTTGCAACATACTGCCGAAAGCTTAGTGGGCGGCGGCCATGTGTGCGCCCCCTTTGATATGGCAGATACCGATAAATTATGTGACTGGGTTAAGACCTTAACCGCTGAACATGGTTATCTCGATGGCTTTGTGCATTGTGCAGGTGTGCAAGTCACCAAGCCCATACGCCTGTTTGATCAAGCATTTTTTGATGACACTATGCACGTCAATTTAGCCAGTGCCATGGCCATCACTCAAGGCTTTAGGCTCAAACGCGATCGCACTAAACAAGGCGCCATCGTCTTTGTTGCCTCCATTGCTGGCCTCATAGGTCAAACCGGCAATACAGTGTATGGCGCGAGTAAAGCGGGATTAATGTCATTAACTCGCGGCCTATCGATGGAATTACTGCGAGACAATATTCGCGTTAATTGCGTTGCCCCCGCACTGGTGGCCACCGACATGGCCGAGCGCACTAAGGCCAGTATGACCGAGGCGCAGTTTCAACATATGGTCAATCAGCACCCGATGGGATTAGGTCAACCCGAAGACGTGGCCAATGCCGTGGCGTTTTTACTGAGTGACGCCGCCAAATGGATCAATGCCGTGACGTTACCAGTTGAAGGTGGCTATTTAGCCAACTAAGAGGCCAAACATGCCCTTACATTTTAAACGAGTGGATATTGACGATGCCGAGCTACTGCTTAAATGGCGCACGTCACCTGAGATCAGTAAGCACATGTTTACCGACCTTGAGCAGCCATCGTTAGCTAAGCAGCAAGCTTGGATTGCATCGCTAGCCGGGCGCAAGGATTATCGCGGTTATATGATCCAAGATGATGATATTCCTATTGGTTTCTTATGCTTTAGCGATATTGATGTTACTCATCAGCATTGTAGTACTGGCTCTTACATTTATGAGCGCGAGCCTAGGCTCAAGTTCGGCGCGACTATGCACACTTATATCTGTAACTATGTTTTTCATCAGCTAAAACTGAATAAGATTGTTAACTATGTGCTTGATGCTAATGACAAAGTGGTAAAGCTCCAAACTTTACATAAAACGCGACTGGTTGGGCATCTTCAGCAGCACATAGTTAAAAATGGTCAGTTTTTGGATGTCCATGTGTTTGAGCAACTAAAACAAGATTGGCTGACGCAAAAACAGCACTTTAATCTAGATAAAATAGCCGCCGCTTTTAATGATTGGGATAATGCATGAGTAACTTTGAAGCCATCATCTTGAATGAAACTAAGCAGATAATTGAAAGCAAAGGCGAAACCTGCCCGGAACTGCAACTGCACTTGTCATTTTTAGCCGATTTACCTATGGATTCACTGGATCTTGCCACCTTAATTGTGAGTGTCGAACTTGCCACCGGCGTTGACCCATTTAGAGACGGTTTTAAGTCGTTTCATAGCCTATCTGACTTAATTGCGCTCTATCAAGGCGCTGCTGCCTAATGTTCGCTATGACGACCAGCATACAAAGAAGCATGGCAAGCCTGCTTAGTAGCGACAGTCAATTTGCCTTGATTGAAAATGGCCAGCGTTTTTATGCTCATGATTTCAATCCTGATAATTTGCAACTGCATAGCGTTAGTGCTGATGATCTTGATGCTGACGAGCACTGTCTATGCCATGTGGATATAACTACGGCCTATATAGCGCTGGCACCTAGTGGCACTGGCGTTGGCTCATTAGCAAAACCAAGATGTTCAACACCAGCAAGCTCAACTGCAAGCACAACACCAATAGTGGCGCTGATGATCCAAGCGATGCACTACGCTGAATCTAACAATATTCCGCTGATTTTAAATCGAACTCAGCAAGCACTCGATATTCATTCTGTGCCTAAGCATTTTGCTATTGGTCTGCTAACGTCCGGCACCACAGGCCAGCCCAAGTTAGTGTTTCACGCCTTAGCAAAATTGCTACCTAGCGAGCGCCATCATCCCCAAAATGACAGTCAAAACCACAACGCGGCTAGCTTAATACACTCGAAGTTCATACAAGCGAAGTTAATACAAGCTAAGCCAATAGCGCCAAAGCCAGCAACTACTTGGCTACTGTGTTATCACCCTATGAGTTACGCGGGCTTACAAGTAATTTTGCAAGCCATAGTGAGTGAAGACACCTTAGTTGCCGCCCTTGATGCTAGCCTGCAAGCGAAAGCGATGCTCGCGCATGTACATAAAATCAATGCGATTAGCGCCACCCCATCTATGCTGCGCGCCCTACTATTAAGCTGGCAATCAAGCCTACCGCCGTTAACTATCATTACCTTAGGCGGTGAAATTGCCGATCAGCGCACCTTAGATGCTATCAATAACGTCTATCCCAACGCACAAATTCGCCATATTTACGCCACGACTGAAGCCGGAGTGGTTTTTACCGTAAAGGATAGGCGCGCAGGTTTTCCGCGCGCTTGGCTGGAAAACGCGGCTAATATCAGTACGGCTTGTAATAACAGTGATGCCAGTACTGCTTGTGATAACAGCAATGGCGCCACTCGTCGCCATATCACTCATGGCTGGCAATTAATCGCAGGCTCAACCTTAAGATTAACTAAGGGTCAAGTTGAGATAGATACAGGTGACTGTATCGACATCACCCAAGACAGAGTTTTGTTTACTGGCCGCATAGATAATCTTGTGAATGTCGGCGGCGTCAAAGTCAATCTTGAAGCGCTCGAGCGCCAAATCATGCAGCTGCCTGAGATTAGCGATGCCAGAGTCTACGCCAAAGCTAACCCCATCACAGGCGCATTAGTGTGTGTGGAATTATGCGCATTTAACCAAACCCTTGCCGCTAAGGCGCTTAACGAGCTCTGCTTACAACTTGAACCTGCCGCAAGACCGAGAATCATCACCTTTAGCGATAACATCAGCTTATCAAGCGCAGGTAAAAAACAGAGGTTTTTGCAATGAAACATATTATTGTCACCGGTGGCAGTCGCGGCCTTGGGCTTGGCATAATCACCCATTTGCTCTATCAAGGTTATAAAGTCTCTTGTTGCAGCCGCACCAAAACCGCAGCCATAACCAGTGTAGAGCTAGTACACCCAGATTTTAAATGGTTTGAATGTGACGTTGGCAATGCCGAGCAAACCACAGCTTTTGTGAATAATGCTTGTCAGTGGGCGGGCGATGCGCCCTTGTGGGCCTTAATTAATAATGCCGGAATCGCCAAAGAAGGCGTACTGGCTACTTTCCCCAATATCGACACCGACGCCTTACTGCAAGTTAACTTAAATGGCGCTATCTATTTTGCCAGAGAAGCGCTGCGGGTATTTTTGCGGCAAAACAGTGGCGGCAGGATAATTAATATCAGCTCGATTATCGGTAGCCGAGGTTACACCGGCCTTGCGGCTTATTCAGCCTCAAAAGCTGGCCTTGATGGCCTAACGCGGGCGCTGGCACGAGAAAATGGGCGGCGCAAGATCACGGTTAATTCCATTGCCCCTGGCTATTTAGATACTGAAATGTCATCCCTCTTATCGGATAGCAAGCGCGAGCAAATAGTGCGGCGCACGCCGCTGCAACGCCTTGGCACAGTGCAAGATATTACGCCTGCCATTAGCTTTTTATTGTCTGATGGCGCGGCCTTTATTACCGGCCAAACCTTGACCATAGATGGCGGCATTACTAATTAAGGGAATATATGGCCACAGCTTCATGTCAACTGTGTAGTAAAGAGCGCTGGCAGACATTTTCCCACATAGCCTTTGGGTTATGGGATACCACTGAGCTTGAGCTCAAGCGCCAACACTCGCTATACCCTTTATCTCAATGCCAGCATTGTGGTCATGTGCAAGTGAGCGTTCAATATACTAACGACTTGTTTGCCAAGCTCTATTTTCATTCCGCCCAAGAAGCTGTGATGTGGGATGAATCCCTGATAGCAAGCCATGCCCCCTATCAAGAGATGATTAGCTTTGCCTTATCAGGCTTAAATGACATAAATAACCCACTAGGTTTAACTCACCAATCGCCTAAAACCGTGGTTGATTTTGGCTGCGGTGAAGGCAAATTGTTAGCGGCGACGCAAGCTGCACTGCCAGATAGTGAGTTAGTGGGCATAGATTTTAACGATAGATTTTCGCAAACCAATATTCGCTACCTTGCCTTTGATTTAAATAACCTTGAGCAGCTAACTTCAGATGCTTGGCCACAAGGCATAGATTTAGCCATGGCATCGCACGTGTTAGAGCATGTGATTAATCCCGTGGAGTTTTTGCGCGGTATCAAGCAGCAACTTAGCCCCAAAGGCGCAATTTTTATAGAAGTGCCGGATTTTTCAGCGCCGCATCCGCTGCCATCCATAGGCATGAGCAATTTAGTTAACTTGCAGCATATTCATTACTTTAGTTTGGAATCTCTGCAATTTGCCGCCAAGCAAGCAGGCTTGCGCCTCATTAAACAGGCAAGAGTGATCACAGGTTATATTCCAAGGCTGCAAGTATTACTGCAAGCAGCCAACGACCTCGCCTTGAATCATGACTCTACTCAACCTGAAAGCCATACAGTTAGCACAGTGAATGCTGTTCGTCATTATCAGCACCAATGCCAGCAATTGCGGGCACAATTGGCTGCCAAAGTGCGCGCGGCCATAACCCGTCATGGCAAGGCTGGATTATGGGGCATAGGTGCGGATTTTTATCTATTAATCAGTGAACACACGGATTTGCTTGAACTCATTGCTAGCGGCCAACTTGCCTTGTTTGATTACTCATTAGCAGGTAAGCACTATCAAGGGCAAACCATAGCTTGTAGCAGTGAGTTAGCTAACGCCATTAACCCAACATTTCTGTGCCCGCAACTTGCTGAAACCCGAATAAAAATGCGAGCCATCAGCCAAGAGTGGCAACAAGTGGTCGACCCATTTTTCAAAGGAATGTAATCAATGAATAGTTTGCTGACGACCACGCCGTGCCAATTATGTGGCCACCACGACTGGCAAATAATCGACACTTTACTCTCCGGAGTGTGGGACAAAAGTGGCACCGAACTCACGCGCCAAGCCATGGAGTTTCCAATTGGCGAATGCCAGCATTGCTGCCATGTACAAATAGTCATTGCTTATAGCGATGACATTTTTAATATGCTCTATTTTTCCAGCACGCTAGAGCCTGATATGTGGTGTGATACGTCCCAAGGCGCTAAATCCCCCTATGAAGATATGGCGGAATTCTTTACGCCATATCTTAGCCAGTGCGCCCATATTGTCGATTTTGGTGCGGGGGCTGGCGCTACCTTACTTTATTTAGAAAAGCACTTTGCAGATAAGCAGCTGCAACTAGCCAGTATTGATTTCCACCATCATATTAAGTCAAGCAGCATTGCCCATATCAGTGCCGACTTAAATCAGCTAGATGAAATTAAACCCCATTTTGACCACCTGCCAATAACACTTGCCATTAGTACCCATGTGTTAGAACACATAATCAATCCAGTGGCTTATTTACGGCACATTAGTGACTGCTTAGCTCCCGAGGGCCATATATTTATTGAAGTGCCAGATTGTAGCCCGGATGCTGATATTGCTGCGCTCGCTTATACCAATTTAGTGCACGCCCAGCATATTCATTACTACACCAAAGATTCGCTGCAAATAATGGCTGCTAGCGCAGGTTTAATGATAATTAAACAGCAACAAGTCACCACAGGTAATATTCCACGAATAATGCTGCTGCTTAAAAAATGTGACCATGGGCAGACAAACCAAATTAACCGCGTGAATCACAATGCCAGACTTGCCGTAGAACAGCGCTTTATGGGATATCAAGCATGCCAACAAGCGCTCATTAACCAAGTTAAAGACCAGTTAGCGCAACAGCAGATAATAGGTATATGGGGCATAGGGGGAGATTTTTACTTATGGCTTAAGCGCTATCCAGAAATGATTGAGGCGATTAAGCAGCAACAGATTTGTCTATTTGATTATGAATTAGCAGGCCACACCTTGCTTGATCAAGTCATTTCATCCAGCGCTGAATTAAAGCATTTCCAACACCCGGTATACATAGCGCCCATTTACGCACCCACCCGAGAGAAAATGCACAATCTGGCGACGCAGTGGCAACTCAGTAATATTCATCTGATTTAGGCAAACGCCTAGAGCTCATACCACAACCCTATGTATTAAGACGTTAAGACATAGGGCTATGGTGATTTGTTTAAGGGCATTGATTATGCCCTTAAGCTAACTCCACCTGATGAGTTAGCATAAAAGCTTCACATTGGGCTAAATCATAGGCTGAGTCGATTTCAAACCAAAAATCAGCAATGGCCATCACATGAATGTTAATGCCTTGGATCAGTAATAAACTTAATAATGCCGTCATATCGAGTTTATTAATCTCAGTTGTAGTCAGCTTGGCAAGGCTAGCGTTAATTAATGCAAAACCTGCCACAGTTAGCTTAAATAAGCCCATAAACTGCCCTTGGACTTGCTCAATCGCACTCGCCTTTTGGCCAATATCCTGCAACAAGCCATCTGGGTTGAGCGAGAAACTTTCTGCATCATCAAGAGGATTATCAAAGCGTAATTGCCATTGCTGCAACCAATTAGGATCGTAGGCCACTACTATATCCCCGTCCGCTTGCGCTAACTGACGGATAACCCGCGAAGGATAAATGATATCTGAATAACTCACTATGCTGGTATCGGCTTGTAAAAATTCACGGCAGCCTAATAAGGACGTCACCATATTCGATGTTTGCCAGTGCGGGTTATGAAATAACTGCGGAATATAGCGCGCTATCATGTCACTCTTATAACCAGAGGCGGCGGCAATCTCATGCAAGCCCGCAGCTTTCATGGCCTGCAGTTGGCGCTCAAGCATACTGACGCCTAATACATGGGTTAATCCTTTAGGTTGTGATAATGTGAGTTCCCCCAGGCGCGAGCCCCGTCCTGCCGCGAGTATTAATCCTTGCATACTGCACCTTGTGTCAAAAATTGATTGAATAATTGCAGATCTTGCTTGCGTTGCGGCATTAATCTTTCTGGGTGCCACATAATTGCCAACCAAGATAATTGCTTACCTTTTACCGCTTTTACCATGCCATTATCATCTGTACCTATCACCTCAAATTCAGCAGGGATATTGATGCACTCAAATTGATGGTAACTATTTACCTTGATAACTTGTTGGCAGAATAATATTTGTTGCTGAGCAGAGACTTGGCCTAGACATGGACGTAATTGCGCGCCTTTATAAAGCACAATAGCCTGCATCCCTCGGCACACACCGATAAGTGGATAGCCATGTTGCTCACTCCAATCCATCACTAAACGTTCAAGCTCACTGCGCGTATCGCTAGCATCTAGACTATATTCCCCGCCGCCAGTCAATATGGCCCCGCGGGCAATATCACTGCTTAGCATGGCGGTGGCAACATCTAAGTTATTCGGCAAATAAATAGGTAAAATGCCTGCTTGAATAAAAAATTCTGCCCATCTGTTATCTAAGGTGTCATGCATTTCGCCATACGCCTGAAGATTTGCCTGCATGACCACAAATACTGGCATCATTGAATCATTCTCACGCTGTTTGCAGCGCAATCTAGCTCGAGGAAATTAGCTTGTTTCCACAGGTTAAATTTATATTCGCCAGCACCAATGACAGCCGGAATATTTAACTCAGCGGCACGAATCGCCATATGGGAATTACATCCCCCAAACGCAGTGACAAATCCTTTCAGTTGATGAGTAAATATCCAATCGTAACCAGGGTCTGCGCTGGCAATTAATACTATTTTACCATTCAAATCCACGCCATCTTGGCAGGTCACTTGAGGAGCAGTGACTTTTTGGCGGGTAATAAAACTCGGCTCACATTTAGACGCCATAAATTCATAGGCATTATGGGGAGAATCTATTAACGGTGGCAATTTCACCAATTCGGCATTGGCATAAAGTTGCTTACCAAGTTCAATGCTGTTTTTAATCACCTCATATTGCGAGTGACTGCCAGTCATCAATTGATTAATAATATTGGCATTGGCAAATGCCATATCGTCGCGATTAAACCCATGAGATTGCCCGAGCAATGCTAAGCCCTCAATAGCATCGCTTAAACTGCGGGTGAAGACGAATTTGGCATATTCTCGGCCTTCAATTGCACACTTAATAAAGTGCAATAAGGAGTCGGCACTATGATTAATCCCATGGTCAATTAATATGGTATTGATTTTTTCATAAGTGCGCGCATCAAGTATTAAGCCGTGTTCTGTGGTGGCATTCGGCTGAGATTGTTGACTCGAGACAAAATACTTATCAAACGCCATATCATAACGCGGCGAGGTAATATCATAAGTGCCAGGCCGTAAATGGCCATATTCTTGTAAAAAATGAGGTTTAGATAAACGCGACAAATCTGACTGCATAGTGCCGCTGACGGTAGTGAGCGATGCTAGAAACTTATCATATTCATCATTAGTCAGAATCGCTTCATCCCGCAAAGATTGTAGTAATTGCACCGCAATAAAGGCCGCACGCGCTAAGCCTGCAAAAGGTAAGGTGCCATAACGCTTACAATTTTCCAGCAGCCAATAAATTCTAGACACGGGATCGGTAAAGCCTTCAATGGTGGTTTTATGTAAAGATTTTAGCTTTTCAATGCGATGTAAATCTTGGATCCACAAACCGGTGCGAGGATCGATAATGCGATTAGTTAAACTGAGTAAGTGCGATGATAATTCCCCACATTCTGCCTCTGAAAACCCAGCAGCAATCAGGGTTTGCATTTTTGCTTGAATCGATGGCGTATAACAAGAAAGCACTATATCGAATTCAACACTGTCATGGGCCTTAGGGTTATCTTTTAAACATTGTAAATAGTAATCAACCAATTTATGCCCAAGCTTGGGACTTAAATCTTTCGGTAAAAATGAATTAAAACTCACCCTAACATCTATATAAGGCAAGCCTAAAAAATCTATCATCAGTGGGAAACTGCGTAAATTTTTATAGCCGTAATTATTGCGCTGATAAGCCCAAGTGCTGTCGGTAACTAAATCTTTATATAAACTTAAGGCTAAAGGTTTAGGGTACAAACCTATAATTTCAGCAGGATTCCAATCAGGCATAACCCCAAATACCGTGGTGCTGCCAAATAAAAATGGATGCGGTTTCATTAACATGGTTAATTTATTCGCAATACTATCCACCCGTGCCAGTGAATTATCGGTATCCACAGTGACAGGCATGCACAGTGGCCTGATTTGAAATAACCACACTTGGCCAGTATCATTAATTCCATATTCAATATCTAACCTGTCATGATCAAATACTGTTATTAGTTCTTCAACCAAAGGCATCAGGGTTTTTAACAGTGGGATACTTGGGGGCACAGCATATTTTATAAAATAAGTATCCACCTCAGCCTTAGCGCCAGAGGTGACATTATCGGTTTTACCTGAGGCATCATCGGCAATGACGACATAAGATGCACCAGTGGTTGGCTCCCTTGTAAAAATGACGCCACTATGCACTATGCCTGTAGCCATAGGCTGAATCAAGACTTCTTCACTTGCCGCAAAACCTTGGGGGTAACTGGCAAAAACATCGACTATAGCTTGCTGCAACTGCTCGGGATTATCTATGTTTAATACGCTACTAAACATACCAGCCATTGAACCATGGTAACCATCTTCTTGACTGTAACTACTGCGAACCACTAACTTCTCAGCACCTAATATGCTAAATAACTGCTTAAAATACTCAGTGGAACTGGCAGCAAATTGCTGATAGGAAATGATGATTAATGGCAATACTTCACCCTGGATCAAATGACCCTGCAACTGCGCTAACGTGCGTCCTTTACTCAAAAATGTCCATGATTTCACAATGCGATTCCTTGCAGAAAGATGAAATTAATAACTTAAAAAACGCTGCACAATGGCATCCACCACAGATGCTAACTCAGCGATATCAATATTATCGACCACGAGATCGGGCGAGCGCGGAAACTCAGCATCTATGCCGCGGCCAACAATATGCTGGCTATCATTTTGGCTGTGATCATAGAGATTCTTTTGATTGCGTTGCTGCAAAATATCATCACCTGGGTTTACAAAAATTTCGACATAACCAGGTAAGTGTGCACGATTCCAGTTTTGTACTGCATGAAATAACGAGACAGTTGATACCACGACAATTAAGCCCTGCTTTGCCAGTAATTCAGCCATTCTTGCGTATTTCATCGCAAGTTCGAGGCGAGCAACACGCTTAAAGTCATAGTTATTAAATACGGCGCGTAAATCATCACCATCTAAATGAACAATATTGCTCTGCTCAAGCTTAAGACGCTTAATTAACGCCTTAGCTAAGGTCGTTTTACCTGCGCCAGGCAATCCAGTCACCCAAAATACCCTTTGCTTATCCATGTCTAATGAACCTCGATATGATCGCGTAAATACCACCAATCAGGGTGGCGCTTATCTTGCAGAATATAATCAAAGTGCTGATATAAATAATCTTCAGAATGGCCTAAATTAAATATGCTGCTTTTACAGAAATCTGTATGTGCAAGCGACTTATCAGTGCTAAGTAGCAACTCAGTGATAGTTTGATATAAATCTTTCTCATTATTTACTAAGTGAGCAAATTTAGGTTTATCAAGAATAAACTGACATTGGTTATAGTCTTGAATCAAAGAGTGATGATCGCTAGAAAATAAAATAACAGGCCTTGCCGTCAACAGTGCGAATGAAAAAGCCACAGATGAAGTATCTGAGATAATTAAGGCTGAGCGTGCAAAGCTTTCAAGATAACTTTGCTGACTCACATCAATTTCACATCGTGGGTGCTGCTCGCACCAAGCCAATAGCTCGGCAAAAGCCTGAGCTCGCGGATGACTCAAAGAATATTTAACTAATGCTAAATCTTCAGGATGGGGTCTAAATATTAATTTTTTATGAGAAAATCGCGCCAAGATTTCAGGTATGAACTGCAAAGCCGAAATAATGGAATAACAAGCATCGGTTTCATTACCAGCTGGCAATGATGATAAGGTGGGTGCATATAAGATGCTATCTGCTGGCAATTGAGTTGCACAGACGTCATGGTATTGACGCATATTATTATCGTGCCTTGGGTAGCCCCCTGGAATTAACACAATATTATTTTCAAACTTATTCTGTATACAAATGTCTTGATGCATTTTCATGCTAGCGCTGGAAGGCAAAAATACATAATGAGTTTGCGCTTGCTGTAAATGCTCGTAGGTTTGCTGATTAAACAGCAAAAAGTCATAAATCATATGACAAAAACTTAGTTTTTTAGTCTGCCTGGGGCTGCAAGGAAAGACATGGGCGGTAATGACGAGATCGAGTGAAGTCTCAGCATTCATGGCACTCTGGCCCATTAAAAACGTTGGCATCTTGCCCTGCAGATCAAGCTCTGAGTCACTTAACGTCACAGTATTATGATGCCCCGCTAACCAAGTTGGAATATGACCCAAGTGACCTAAGTACCCTCCCCCTCGTCCTAAACAGCAAATGCCTATTAGATGTTTTTTTTGGGCGCTTGAGCTTTCAAAAAATTGGCTACGTTCTACATAAAAATAGGATTCAAGTTCCTTGATGCTTGATAACGGCTGAGCGAGTAGCGCAAGTAATTTATGGCGATTATGGGTAAACATATGCCCCAGCATAATACTATCTGAGTCATATTTAAGAGGCAGGCATTGCTCATTTTTTACCCCTTGCTGCGCTAGCCTTGATATAGCTGCCAGTGCATATTCATCTATCGAAATCGCAATAAAAAATATCCCTAGAGGGCTTGGGATTGAGTGAGCTTTATAGACATTGCGTTCAAGTAAAGGCGATGGCGCAAACTCGTCAATAAATTCAAATTCGAGCTGATTGTCAATCAAGACATTAGCAAGCTTAATCGCAAATGAGCCGCCACCAACAATATATATAGGCGTATTTAGACCATAATTAACCTCATTGGCGAGGCTAGTAATATTTGTCAGTAGACTCATTTGCCTATCACCTATTATTTAAGTTGGGCCATCCAAATATTGGTTGAATAGGGAATAGAGATAGATTCTTTCTTTAGCCCAAGTAAGAATTTTGAAATGGCATCAATAACCACTGGGAATTTTGCCGCGGCTTGACGCTCTAAGGTTGCATGGGAACGCCAAGCTTCAATGCATTTTTCTACGGATTGTTGATGCACGACTTTGGCATCTAAGTGCACAACGGCGCCGAACAGTTTACTGGCTTCAATTATTTGGCTTTGATCTTCGCGGCGCGTGCCATAGCCGTATGAAGGAATAATGCCTGTAATAATTGATTCTATTTCAGCCTGAATAGGCTCCTTTAAATCCCTATGATTCCACATACAGGCAAACCAACCACCAGGCGTCAATAAACGAGCGGTTTCAGCTAATGCCTTAGGTCTGTCACACACGTTAAAAGAGCTACCAAAAGTCACCAAGGAAAACTGGGCAGATGCTTGGCCGGTATTTTCGCCAGTGCCTTCATGCCATTGAATATTACTTAATGATTCAGTGCGCTTGATACCGTTCGCGCGCATGGCATCATTAGGTTCGACGGCTGTCACTTGTAACTGCTTGGCTCCCAACATAAGTGTCAAATGTGCGACACCTGCCCCCACATCACAAACGCTATCATTGGTTTGTACTTGGCTAACGGCTAGCATGGCATCAATCGCGGCTGGTGAATAATCAGGGCGCTCTAAATATGCATTAGCCAAACTCGAATAATCCCATTCAGTTTTCATGATTTCTATCCTTTGTTGTGACAGTTATATTTTATTTAGCAATTATCAAGCCAATACCACCAATCAGGATGTTTCTTCCCTGATAACAGGTAATCAAGATTATCGAGGAGATATTGCATAGAAGTTCCGCGGTGATAAACCACTTGATCACAGAACTTGACCCGCTCAATATCATCAGTTACCTCAAAGCACTGAGTTAACGCGTGAATTAAATCACTGACTGAATCAACGCAGTAACCGATTTTTTCTCTGTCATTTATGTAAGCAACATCTGGCATTAAGCGTTTTACTTGCGCTTGATCCGCTGAATAAAACACCACAGGTTGCTTAGTCGTTAATGCAAAAGAATAAGCAATCGCTGATGTATCTGTAATTAATACAGCAGCTTTAGCAAAGGTTTCTATATAATTAGATTGATTAGCATCGAGATGGCATCTAGGTTCGGTTTCGCATAATGCCAGCAGTTGTCTAAAAGCATTTGTCCGCTGAGTCTGAACGCCTTGTTTGATTATCGAGAGATCATCGGGATGTGGCCTGAAAATAATATGCTTATCGGGAAATTCCGCTAAAATTGCTGGGATAAAATCGAGGGCATCAAAAATTGAATAAGTATATTTAGTTTCAGCGGATGTCATTAGCGCCGATAACGTTGGGGCGTATATAATCGCTTGTGAAGTGTTAGCCGTTAATTGTTCAGTCGTTGTCGCCTTTAATTGTTCTAACTGATCAATGCTATTATCTAATCTAGGGTATCCGCCGGGAATCAATACCAGATTATTAGTTAAGCCATAATCACGACATATTTTTTGATGCAACTCCATACTAGGTTTAGAAGGTATAAATAAATAATGGGTCTGGGGCTGCGCCATGACACGGGCGACTAAATCTTTATACACTAAAAAATCATATGCCATATGCATCATGGTGAGTTTAGGAATATGAGCTGGCGAACACTCAAAAAAGTGTGGATTAATCACCAGATCTGGCCAAGTACTCCCTAGCATACTGGGTTCACTCATAAAGTGATAAGCGTCAAGTGCACTCCCGTGAGGCGCTTGGTCACTAAACTCTCTAACCTTGTAATCCTTGGCGAGTATTTGCGGCAAATTTAAGACATGGGATCTAAAACCGCCGCCTTTGCCGTTATAATAGAAACCTATTTTTTTCAGCTGATTGCTATCTTCAGCTAACTCTTGATAACTTGCTGCGAAATAACATTGTTCAATATCTTGGAAATTACCCGATTGGGTTAAGATTAAATCAAGACATTTAGCGCGATTGTCACTCAACATGTACTCTAATACATTCGCGGCAGTCTCATAATATAAAGCAAGAATGTTAGCTCTAGGTACCCCTACCGCGCACAACCTATCGATGGCACGCTGCGCATATTCAGGCAAAGAAATGGCGATAATAAATTGGGCATTGACATTGGGTATGTCACAGGCCTTATAGACGGGTTTCCCCATCAAAGGACTGCTAGCCATTTCATCAATAAACTCAAAGTCTATATCAGCATCCAGCATTACTTTTGCAAGTTTTACTGCAAAAGTACCACCACCCACTATGTAGATAAAATTAAGCACGATAACATCCCTATTCATTGCAAATTCACTAAGCGCTGGAATTATCCAGCCAGCGATTTATTTACTTTTGCAGCTCTTTATCTTGGATAATTCTTGTTGACTTAACATATGGCTAAGGGAGTCGACAATAAATGTTTGCTCAAGCTCTGTTAACCCAGGAAATAAAGGCAAGGTTAAAATATGCTGATAAAATTGCTCTGCCTGAGGAAATTGACCAGCCCTAAAACCTAAATTCAGATAATAAGGTTGCAGATGCACAGGGAAATAATGCACATGCACTTGAATGCCAAGGGCGCGCATGTCATCAAACACCCGGCGGCGAATGGAACTATCGTCAAGACGCACAATTTGCAGATGATAACTGCTAATGCTGCCATCAAGTGGCAATACGGGCGATAACGGCAGTGGCGCTAACAGGCTTTGATATTGCAGCGCGAGTTGATTACGTTTAGCCACAAATTCTGCTAAGCGAGATAACTGACTGACACCTAAAGCGGCTTGCAATTCTGTCATGCGGTAATTAAGCCCAAGACTATGCTGCTCATAATACCAATCACCTTCATCAGCCCTTAGCATGTCGCTGGCCTCTTTAGTGATGCCATGACTGCGCGCCATCATCATCCTTTTAGCTAAACGCTCATCCATAGTGGTGGCCACGCCGCCTTCAGCTGAGGTAATTATTTTCACCGGATGAAAACTAAAAATACAAATATCACTGTATTGGCAACGCCCTACCATAGCCTCTTGATAGCAGCCGCCTATGCCGTGGGACGCATCTTCAATAATGCTAATACCAAAAGGCTGAACTAATTGCGCAATGGCTTGCATGTCGCAACTGTGACCGGCTAAGTGCACAGGAATAATGACTTTTGGCAGGCAGCCATTGGCTTCTGCCCATTTAAGTTTGTTAGCGAGTGCCACCGGGCACATATTGCCGCTATTAATATCGATATCGACAAAATCTATCGTGGCGCCGCAATATAAGGCGCAGTTAGCCGACGCCACAAAAGTAATAGGGCTGGTCCACACTATATCGCCCGCGTTAACACCTAAGGCTAAACAGGCAATATGCAATGCCGAGGTGGCGCTATTTACCGCCACCGCATAATTAGCGCCAGTAACTTGACATAACCCCGCTTCAAATTTGGGGACTTGCGGCCCTTGAGTTAAGTGGGATGAAGTTAATACCGCAAGCACAGCATCAATATCAGCCTGATTAATGTCTTGCTGGCCATAGGGGATCATTGGCCGCCATCCAGTGCCAATATTTCAGCAGTCGTTAAAAAATAGCTGTTATTACCAGAATGATATTCAAACCCCATAGGCACATCGCGCCCTCGCTCACCTAACTTATTTAGGCGGTAATTAATTTCTTTACCAAAGAACTTAATGCTTGGGGTAATGACATAATGATCGTCAAATTCTATGGTGTGGTGAGAATCATCCCCTGGGCACATAATTTCATGCATTTTCTCCCCTGGACGAATACCGACGATTCGCTGCTCTAAACCCGCGCCATAAGCGGCGGCTAGATCAGTAATCCGTACCGATGGAATTTTAGGTACAAATATTTCGCCGCCTTGCATTCTGGCAAAGTTTTTTAATACAAAATCCACCCCATCTTGCAAGGTTATCCAAAATCGGGTCATATCTTCATGGGTAATAGGTAAATAATTAGCGCCACTGGCAATATGCTGTTTAAAAAATGGTACCACACTGCCACGACTACCCACCACATTGCCATAACGCACGGCGGCAAACCTAGGGCGAGTATCACCTACGGTATTATTGGCTGCCACAAATAATTTATCTGAGGCTAATTTGGTCGCGCCGTAAAGATTAATAGGATTGGCCGCTTTATCCGTCGATAAGGCAATTACCTTTTCAACACCATTGGTAATCGCCGCCTGAATCACATTTTCCGCGCCGTTAATATTGGTTTTAATGCATTCCATCGGATTATATTCAGCCGCCGGCACTTGCTTTAATGCCGCCGCATGGATCACATAATCAACCCCTTTAAAGGCTTGAGTTAATCTATCGCGATCGCGCACATCGCCAATAAAATAGCGCATACAAGGCGCATTAAACTTTTGCTGCATTTCAAATTGCTTAAGTTCATCGCGCGAAAAAATAATTAACCGTTTTGGCGAATATTTTTCCAGAAGCATTTTGGTATACATGTGCCCGAATGAGCCTGTGCCACCAGTAATCAAAATTGATTTATTGTTAAACATAAAATTCAGCCTCTGGAATCGATATCAACCACACTAGGTTTGATTAACTATAGTTTGGCTATAGTGATGTGCTGATAAAACTAAAGCATAGAACATGCCAAAATTAAAACCCACTCGCAGTCAATTATTAGCAACGAGGGGATGATGAGGGAGTAATCTTCCAAGACCGAAAATGACGTTAACCGAGATAATTGGCGATCAGCATTAAAAAGTAACCGGCGATATTAAATCGAGCGTTAGATTTAAATAAAAAGGCACGCAAGTTGCTATGCCTATAACGTCATTTTTTTGACTCACACTAATAACTTTTGGAGCACAACATGACCTTGGCCAATCCTTTATTACAGCACTTCAGTATTAATGCCTTCGATGAAGTCTATTTAACGGCCGTCCAACGTCAACAATTTGAGCACCAAAGCGCTGCCAGTCAATATGCCAATAAATATACGCGGCTAATGAGCAACGATACCCTCTTTGTTATTTTGGGCACTGATTCTGGCTTGCTGGCGAACTACTTATTAACCCAAGGCCTAGCAAGTGGCAGTCGCTATATTTTTGTCGAGCATACTGACATTTTAGCCGTGCTCACCATAGATATTGAGCCGGAGTTGACCGATAAACTGCTGATCATCACTCCAGCGCAATTAGCCGATCATTTGAGTCAACACCAATACAGCATCTACATCGCCAAAAATCAGTTCGAGTTCATACAATCCTTAGGTTGCAGGGAATCGTATTTCAGTGACTATCTCGATTTAAAAAGTGATTGCCAACAAATTATCGAGCACACATTTTTTCAGCATGCGCAGCATCATAATCAAAGTAACTTTGTGGTGAAGCAATTCATAAATATGGCTGACAATGGCTACCCAGTGGCAAGATTGCGCCAACTGTTTCTAGGTAAAACCGCCATAGTGATTGGCGGCGGTCCATCACTTGATGAGTCAATAGCTTGGATTGCTGCCAATCAAGATACATTGATTGTGATTGTGGTGTCGCGCGCCGTAGAGCAAATACATCAAGCGGGAATTCATATCGACATAGTGGTGACGGTTGACCCGCAAGACATCAGCTTTTTAGTCAGTAAAGCCATGTTTAATTTGCCTAGCACTAGCATACTCATTCATAGCGATCATGCGGTAGAGTCCCTAGTAGGTCAGTGGCGTTATAGTCATTTTTATACCGGTTACCAATTGCCGTGGCAAACTGAAGATAACTTAGCCACCATAGGCCCCACAGTTACCAATACAGCGATTGGGCTTGCCGTTGAGCTTGGTTGCACTCAAGTATTACTGACCGGCGTCGATTTATGCCACTCAGCCCTTGGGGTTAGCCATGCCTCAGGTAGTTTCCATGGCTCATTAGGGCCAAAGCTTGATTTTATTGGTGAATGGGTCAGAACCTACTCAGGGCAATTAGCTGAAACCACGATTCAGTTATTCAAAGCGATTAGCTCGTTAGAAGAGCAAGTTGCTACCATAAACAAGGCTAGCGTCATTAATTTAGCGTCCAGCGCCGCAAAGGTGGCAGGTATTTGTCATGTAACGCCAGAAAACATAGTGCTTAGCCCGATTGAAGATAAAGCCAAGCAATTAGCGCAAGTTGCCACTACGCCAAACATGTTAGATAAAGCCTCATTAATCGCCATAACACAGCAACTTAGCGCCGCGACTATTGATCTTAACGCCATCCAGAAACATGCCCAACAAGCATTGGCTATTTGTAATCACTTTCAAGGCTCAAGCCATGCCAAGCTCGACAAGATTGAACATAAACTTAATAAGCGCTATCGCACCTTAATGCAATTTATTAAGTTTTATGGCTATCGCTATTTCAATGCTTTTTTAACAACTAGCGAATCAAGCCAATGGCAAATGGCAGATATTGCAGCGCGTCATCGCCTTTATTATCAGGCCATAGTGACCACAAGCGCAGATTTACTTGAGTTAATAACACTTTCCCAAGCAAAACTATTCACTCGGATTTCTGAGCACAACCCTAATGCTGACTTAGCCAGTCTTTGTCAGGCATGGTTAAGTCAAAAGCAACCAGCTCGCTACCTCATTTGGCTGGCTAAGCACCCTGCCCGCGCCCTGCAATTAACTGATGGAGAGCAGCAGTTAATCGCTGATATGAACATGCACACCCAAGCAGCCTTTAGCCAAGATGTCGGGCGAAATGCGTCTGGTGCGCCGATTGCGCTTACTCTTAATCGCACTCCTGAGAAAATCCAGCACCTCTATAAAACCGGCAATGCGGAAGGTTTGTATTTAGTCTATCAAGCGCTTGATTGGTATTTAGAAAAAGATGTGCGCGCCAAAAACCTGCAGGCTCGCGCACTGGCCTATTATTATGAACTGACGCAAGAATACGCTAAGGCCTTTGCGACATTAAGCGCCTTAGGTGACTCGCGCAGTGAAGTGGAAATCAAGCAACTCGTCATGATGGCCTTAAAAAGTCAGCAACTGCATGAAGCCGAAAAATACTTGTATCAGCTCCTTAGCTTTAGCGATTTATATTTACCATTTTTAGCTAATGTGCAAAAGCTCGCGGGAAATAATCAGCTAGCGCTTAACAGCTATCTCGATTATTTGGATAAATACCCTGAGGATATAGTCACCTATATCAAGCTTGGCAACATGCTGGCGGAATTGGGCGAAATTCAAGGCGCGATTGATGTCTTTACTCACATATTAATTTTAATGCCAGAGCATCCTGTCGCCTTAAATGCCCTTTATGAGCTGCAAAACTACCAAGCTCAATTGGCTAGCGTGCAATAAGCCAAGGAAGCAATAAGCCAAAGCTCTGTGAGCAACAGAACTGTGAGCAGAGTGTAATCAAGCAGAGCGCTAAGCCTAAGCGCAATGAACTCAAGCTCAGACTTGGACACTCGCCTTAGCCTGCGTATAATAGCGAGTAATTTTTTGGCATCTTTGGCATCAAAGCCAAGGGCGCCGCAACTTTTGGAGCTTGGCTTGACTCATACTTATATCCCTTTGGATGAATACCCGCGCAAATGGATTTTTAATCACCATCAGCTACCTGTGGATGAACAGGATAAAGCTTGGATCAAACCTATGAGTCAAAAAAGTGCCATGCAGGTATGGCAGCAGTTGATTAGCACCAAAAGTGTTAGTCCTGAGTTTTTTCATAAAGAAGATTGGCCGATGAAGCCAAAAACCTTCAAGGCGACCGATGAATGGCAATCTGTGTGGGATAGTGATGATAATAGCTTGCCGTCCATGCTGGCCGAATTTATTGAATGGCCAGACGATACCTTAGTGTACTTCTGTTATGAAAAGTACCAAGTGATTGAAACTAGATGGGATGTATTCGCCCGTCACTGGAAAAACTTCCTATTTTTTGATGACAGTCCACTCTTGGTCTCGCCATCATCAAAACAAGCCGTCATGTTTGAACAAAACGGTAATTATAAGATGGGCAGCCGCAGCTAGCTCATCAACTCCCAACAAGACTCAATAATAACAGAGGCGTTTATGAAGTCCCTCCTACCCTTTACGTTAGCCGCCAGTTTACTGGCATCTCCTATGGTTAACGCTATGGAAATTGCTGGTATCAAGCTTGCTGACCAAGTGCAAGTACAGCAAAGCGAATTGCAACTCAATGGCGCCGGTGTGCGCAGTAAGTTTTTCATGGATTTGTACGTTGGCAGCTTGTATTTAAGCGCGCCGGCTCATGACTTTGCATCTGTGCTAACCCAGCCCAATGTAATGATTAATCTTGATATTACTTCAGGCTTAATCAGCTCAGACAAAATGAAAGATGCCATCACCGAAGGCTTTGACTTAGCCACAGCCAACAACACTGCGCCGCTGCAAGCGCGCATTGATGAGTTTATGGGGTTATTCAGTGAAGCTATCACTCCTGGCGACCAATTCAGTTTCTTAGTGCAACCAGGTGTTGGCGTTAGCTGCTCTAAAAATGGCACTTTGCTTGCCACTATTAAGGGCGATGATTTCAGCCACGCATTACTGGCCATTTGGTTAGGCCAAGCGCCCGCACAAAAGAGCCTAAAACAAGCTATGTTAGGAGAATAAAGTTAACTAGGCTTGGGTGAGCTCAGGTTGGGGCTCTGATGTTGAGTGAACTTAGATTCTAAACACTTAGATTCGAAACACTCCGATTCAGGGCACGCAGTTTCTCGGACAAATATGAAGCCCTAAATGAAGGCCAAACATATTAACGCCAACTTGGAACTGCCCATAATTAACCTAATTTGACTGTCACAATAGGAGCCTAATGGCTCCTATTGTTTATTATGGGGGGTAGATGAGCCAATTGCGCCCACTGAATCAGCGCATCAAAAACCATTAGGTTATCTAAACACTAAGGTTTACATCAAATACTTACACTATTGCACCATTAAAACTTCACTTCAAAGGCCAAGGCGCCGCCCGCTTGATTACTAATGTCGAGTTTGACAGCCGGAGTATTAACTTCCATTTCACCGCCAAAGTAATAGCCAAGATAAGCGTTAATATTCACTTTCGGGCTTAACTGCCAACCAGCGCGCACAAAGCCAACCCACTCATCAATTTGTAGTGTCTGCTTATTGGCATCGAGCAATAAAATACGTTGTGTTCGCCGCGAGCTCCCTACGCCAAATTGCCAATCGCTGCTGGCTTGATAACTCACTTCAAGGCCCGCTGGACCACTAAAGCCGGTTTCAAATGGGTTCGCCAATTGCCAATTTTCGGCCAATTGCCAGCGCATCGCGATATAAGGAATGGTTTGCACTTCATCAATATCATTTAAATAGGCCACACCTAGGCCCAAAATATTACCATCCTCAAAGCGATACATGGCCGAAGTCACGACGCCATAACTCATGGCCTCTGACGTACTGGCAGTATTGGCCGCGGCAAATTGCACTTTAGGGGCCAGCAAAAAAATCCAATGCTCATCCATGCGGTAACTAAGCGATAAACCTAAGTTGTAGCGATTAATGCTATTAAAACTATTAACGCTATTGGCAATGAGCGGCGCGTCGCGCATTAGTGATTGCCAGCGGTATCCTAAGCTGTCGTAGCCAATATTGGCGCCCATTGACCACTGCGGCGATAAAGGCATTTTCGCACTTAAGCCAAACTGATAAGCACTGCGTTTAAGTTGATCTTGGCCGACATCGGCTTCTTGAGTGGTAATGCTACTGACTGAAAAAGTAAAAGGGCTATATTTTGGCCCATTGGCCCATGCTGCGGGAGCCAGCAGGCTTGCGGCTGTCATACCGAGTAACAAGAATCGCGCTGGCATTATTCTTGTTTGATGAGGTCGCGCAAAAATCATTGTTCCCGTCCTATGTTGGGGCATAAATCCCTCAGTCTTAATTCAAAGCTGTTACTCAACAACTATTACTCAGAATACATGTTCAAGATTAACAGTAAGTGACTCTGAGCATTTACATGGCACTACTTTGGCCCGTGCTCATATGCTCGCAAAAACATAGTAGCGGTTTCATGAATATATTGCTGCCTTTGCTCGGCACTATCGCTAATAGTTAATCCCAATTCCATCTGCATTTTTTGTTCGCCAAATAGCATTAAACACAAGCGCACCGCGGCATGATGACAATTACCAAAGTGATAGCGGCCATGCAATTCAACTTGCTGTAAATAGTGACTTAGTAAGCCGACGATATGCTTAGGCCCAGCCTCATAAAACAGCGCTGAAATTTCAGGATGACTGTCAGATTGCGCCACGCAAGCTTTAAAGACGGCAACGGCTTCTGGGCTAATAATCATGGCAGCAAAGGCGTGGCAAAAATCATAAAGGGATGATTCAACTTGCTTAGGATCTTTAAGCAAATCACCGGTTAGCTGATGGATAGCGCACTTAGCACCAATGGCGGCCACAAACAATTCATCTTTACTGCCAAAGTGGGCATAGACAGTTTGCTTTGAAACATCAGCCTGTTTAGCCACTTGGTTCATGCTGGTTTGGCTAAAACCATTAACACAAAACAGCGTCATAGCAGCATCTAAGATTTGCTGCCGCTTAGTATCGCTGCGATTGAGATGATGTGTGTGAGCCTGATTGCTAAGTTCCATGAACAACCTATACGAATACACAATTAACACTGTTTTTTAACAAAATAGACTAGACAGTCCAGTCTTGTCAAACTAGACTTGCAAGTCTAATTAACTAATTTGCAACATCTATGGTGCCGCCATCATGTCAAACATTCAGCCAAGAGTGAAAGCGCTATCCATAAGCATCAAATCTTCACTGGCCCTATTGGCAAGCTTGAGCTTAAGTGCCTGTTTGCTTGGCTGCCAACCTGAGGTAATAGCCGACACTATTAAACCTGCGGTACCTGTTACTAGCGAAGTGCTTACCCAAGTGTCAGGCTACGAGCAGCAACAGCAATATACAGGCACAGTGCGCGCCGCCAACACCACTGACATAGGCTTTGAGCAACAGGGGAAAATTGAACTACTCAGTGTGGATAGCGGTGATAGCGTGAAACGTCATCAAGTGCTCGCGCGCCTTGATACCCGCGTATTGCAAGCCATGGAGCGCGAATTACAAGCGGCGCTCGCGCAAAACCAAATTGATATCGACTTAGCCAAGCGCACCGTCTCGCGCTCCAATCAATTAAAAAACTCACAATACATTGCTGAGCAGCAATTTGATGAATTGCAAAGCCGCGTTGATAAGTTACTCGCCAATCAACGCCAGCAAACCGCCAACTTACAGCGCATTCAATTGCAGCTGGAAAAGTCAGTATTAACCGCGCCTTTTGATGGTGTGGTGGCGCAAAAATTTGCCAATCTTGGCGAAGTCGTCAATCAAGGCAACGCCATTTTCACCTTAATTGGTCAAAAACAGCCGACCGCTTATATCGGCGTGCCAAGCCAAGTATCATCTAAATTAACTGTCGGCCAAATCTTGCCACTCACAGTGGGCGAACAGCATTTTGCTGGCGTGCTGGCGGGCATTAGCGGCGAGCTTAATCCCATTAGCCGCACGGTTGAACTAAGAATTACCTTGCCCCAAGATGCCACTGTCTATAATGGCGAGCTTGCCTATCTCATCTCTGTTTCTTGGACAGCAACCCCAGGGTTTTGGGTGCCCATTGGCGCGCTCACCGATGGTATTCGTGGGCGCTGGAATATTTTAGCCTTAGTGCAACCAAAGCCTGCACCGACAGAAACTGAGTTAGAGCAAACACAGCCACAACCACAATTACAGCCAAATGTCGCAACGGCGCCCACCAACTATTGGCTGATTGAACGACGTGATGTCCATATTTTATATAGTCATAACGACAAGGCTTATATCACAGGGGCAATAACGGCTGGCGAGCAAATTGTGACGGCAGGGCAACATAAGTTAGTCAGCGGTCAAGCCGTCACGCCTTCGCGCGTCAAGGGGTAAGCCATGGTTAATACGCTGATTAATAATGGCAGGCTTACTAGTCTTATCATAGCCATATTGATAGTGGCAGGTCTTGGCGCCTTAGTTAGCTTACCGCGCATGGAAGACCCACATATCACTAACCGCTTTGCCTCAGTGATCACTCACTATCCTGGTGCTTCTGCCGAGCGCGTTGAAGTGCTAGTCACTGAAATTATTGAAACTCAGTTACGGCGAGTGAAGGAAATTAAACTCATCCAATCGACCTCGCGCCCAGGCATTTCTGTCATTCAACTTGAACTTAAAGATACAGTCACAGATACCGATCCCGTGTGGTCAAGGGCGCGAGACTTATTAGCCGATACCGCCGCTAGACTGCCGACCGACGCAGGACATGCCATTCTTAACGATCAGTTTGGTTACGCCAACACTGTGATTTTTGGCTTAAGCTGGCAAGGCGACACGGCCAGTGACGACAGTATTGCCATAGTCACCCGCTACGCTAAAGAGCTAGAACACAGACTACGCTTAGTTTCGGGTACGGATTTTGTAAGCCTTTATGGCGACCCGAAAGAAGAGATTTTAGTCGAGCTTAATGGCAGTCAACTTAACCGCTTAGGTTTAACCCCTGGGGCTGTTGCCACTATTTTGCAGCGCGCAGACTCTAAAATTGCCGCCGGTGAAATTAATAACCTGCATTTTCGCGCCTTGATTGAAGTGTCTGGCGAACTTGACTCAGTCACCCGCATCTCGCAAGTGCCGTTAAAAATCACCGACGATGGCCAAGTGATTCGACTTAACGATGTTGCTAACATTAATCGCGCCCTGAAAACCCCGCTCAATGATCTAGCCTTGCTAGAAGGTGAAAGCGGCGTAATGATAGGCGCGCGTATGCTAAATAATACTCGGGTTGATCATTGGTTAGATGCAGTGCGCGCCACTGTGACTGATTTTGAACAAGCACTGCCTGCCAATATCAAGGTCAATTGGTTATTTGAGCAAGGCAGCTATACCAACATACGTTTGGGCGATTTAGTCATTAGCTTGATTCAAGGTTTCTTTTTGATTTTACTGGTATTACTGCTCACCCTAGGTTTAAGAAATGCCTTAATTGTGGCCGTGTCTTTGCCATTAACTGTACTGTTTACACTAGTCTGTATGCAGCTAGTCTCCCTGCCCATACATCAAATGTCGGTGACAGGATTGGTGGTAGCCCTTGGCATTATGGTCGACAATGCCATAGTGATAGTTGATGCGATTGCGCAGCGCCGGCGCGAAGGCCAAAGCGCGATTGATGCTGTTCGCAATACCTTAAAGCACTTATGGGTACCATTAGCAGGCTCCACTATTACCACTATGCTGGCTTTTGCACCGATAGTCTTAATGCCTGGGGCCGCAGGCGAGTTTGTCGGCGGCATAGCCATTACTGTTATTGTGTCACTGCTTGGCTCTTATATTATCTCCCACACCTTAATCGCTGGACTTGCCGGCCGCTTTGGCAGTAAAGAGCAGCAAACCGCTTGGTATCAACAAGGCCTAGAGATGCCAAGGGTAAGACAAGCTTTCCATAAAAGTTTAGCCATAGCATTGCAGCGGCCGATAGCCTCAGCGCTCATTATTGGGTTATTGCCACTCTCAGGCATTTTCGCCGCGGGCAAAATGACGGAGCAATTTTTCCCGCCATCCGATCGCGACATGTTTCAAATTGAGATCTATTTTCCATCCCATCATAGCGTCGCCGCCAGTGCTAACGAAATTATGACTATGGATAAGGAGCTTCGCAGCAACCCAGATATTATGCGGATAGATTGGATGGTCGGCGGTAATACCCCCTCTTTTTATTACAACTTGACCCAAAGGCAAAACGGCGCGGCGAATTACGCCCAGGCCATGGTGAAAGTTGAGAGCGGAGAAGTGGCCAATCGCTTAATCCCTATGCTGCAACAGCAGTTAGATGCTAACTACCCCAATGCCATGGTATTAGTGCGAACTCTGGAGCAAGGCCCTCCCTTTAATGCCCCCATAGAAGTCAGGATTTATGGACCCAATTTAGATACCCTCAATACCCTTGGCGAGGACATTCGCCAAATTTTGGCCAAGCATCCACAAGTATTGCAAAGCCGCGGCACCCTAAGCGCTGGCACGCCTAAATTGTGGTTAGATATCAATGAAGATGCGAGTTTACTCAGTGGGCTCGACTTAACGGCCATAGCCAATCAAATTCAAATGGCAACCACAGGCGTGATTGGTGGCAGTGTGTTAGAAACCACGGAATCTTTGCCGGTAAGAGTGCGGCTTGATCAACTTACCCGCAGTGATGAGCGCGCCTTAATGGATGTCAATTTAACCTCGGTAAATGGCACCAATATTCCACTGAGCGCCTTAGCCACTATGGAGATAGAATTAAGTCGCGGCGCCATTACCAGACGTGATGGTCATCGCCTTAACACCATAGAAGCTTATATTGTCAGCGGCGTGCTACCTGCCAAGGTGCTGCAAGATATTATCCCTGCTATTAATCAATTATCTATCCCAAGCGAATATAGGTTCGAAATAGGCGGTGAAAGCGCCAAACGCAATGAAGCGGTAGGCAATTTAATGTCGAGTCTAGTGTTAGTACTCACTGCCTTATTAGCGACCTTAATACTCTCTTTTAACTCATACCGTATGGCGTTGATTATCCTGTTAAGTGCGGCGCAATCGGCAGGTTTAGGGCTGCTATGCGTCTATGTGTTTGGTTACCCTTTTGGCTTTACTGTCATTGTAGCGCTATTAGGGCTCATGGGGCTTGCCATTAACGCGGCGATTATCATATTGGCAGAGCTGCAAGAAATCGCGCCACATGAGCTAACTCGCAGCAAGATTATTGAGGCCGTGAGTAGCTGTGGTCGCCATATAGCGTCCACCACTATATCAACAGTGGGTGGCTTTTTGCCGTTAATCTTTGCAGGTGGTGGCTTCTGGCCGCCCTTTGCCATCGCCATTGCTGGCGGCACTTTACTGACCTCCTTAATTTCACTGATTTGGGTGCCTGTGATTTACTCGCTATGGGTTAAACCTAAAACACAAACTCAGCCAGCATTGGCCTAATTAAAAGGGACTCACCTAATTGAACGCAACTAGCCTAATAACGCCAATGGGAATGGCTTAAAAGACGCAGGGATAACGCTAGCAAGTAAATCATTCACCATAAAAAAGGGCCCGTTTGGGCCCTTGTTAGTTAACCCACTTTAGAGTGCAAGATGCCATAAAGCTCATCTTTTAACGCCACACGTTCGGATTTTAATTTCAGAAAGTACGCATCTGAGGTCGGTATATTAGCAAGTTCTAGGCTGCGGATTTTATGATCTAACGTATTGTATTGCCTTGTTAGCTCAGCAAATCCTGCAAGGCTCTGTTTCAGATCATCGATTAATGCTTGGTACTGCGGGAATTCAAGATTTAGCGCATGGCTCTCACCTAACATAACTCACTCCTCTACTAACCTACTGTGGTTTGACTAATACTCACTATGCCATTGCCTCGGCACGCCTGAATTAGCCTAGCAGTTACCCCGCTAAAGGCAATAATCATAACATCCAGATAATAAAAAACCCGCACTAGGCGGGTTTTTAGCAGTCACTCTGACTTAGCTATTGTCGTCGCTATTGCGATCCATATTCTCTGTATTCTCAAGCCATAATGCGTTGATAATACCGAAAGAACATGCCAACAAAATGCCGAGTATCCAAGTAAAATACCACATAGTTTCGCTATCCTTTTATCAATACAAAGACGTTGAGTTATCTTCGATGTGCTTGCGGCTTAAGCGGCCATACATCTTGATGTAAGTCCACACAGTGTAACCCAGTACAATCGGTACGAAGATAATCGCAGCAAATGTCATCACAGTTAAGGTCATTTGCGATGCGGTAGAATCCCACATGGTCAAGCTTATGTTCGGATCCAGTGATGATGGCATCAAGAATGGGAACATAGCCGCGCCACAAGTTAAGATAACCGCAGCAATCGCCACTGAACTGAACAAGAAGGCAAAACCACTACGGTTCAGGCGGCTAACAATTAATACCAATAATGGCATCAGCATACCTAACGCAGGGAACAGCATAGTGATTGGGTACTTGTCATAGTTAGCTAACCAAGCGCCAGCAGCAATAACGACTGTCTTCTTGGTAGGATCTGATGCTGCGACAGTATCAATCACAGACGTGATGACATAACCGTCAATACCATTAGCTAACCAGAAACCGGCCGCGCCAAACAGCACGAACAAGGCAATAGCAGCTAACTGAGCCGCTTTCGCAGCACGAGCACGCAATTCGCCTTCGGTCTTCATTTGTAACCAAGTGGCGCCTTGCATCATAAACATGCTAACGCTAACTAAGCCGGCTAATATTCCAAATGGATTCAGCAGACCAAAGATGTTGCCATGGTAATAAGCACGTAAGAATTGGTCGAACTCAAAAGGTACGCCCTGTAACAAGTTACCAAAGGCCACACCTATGATCAGCGGCGGTACAAAACCACCCACAAACAAGGCCCAATCCCATGACTTACGCCATCTTGGATCTTCAATCTTTGAACGATAGTCAAAACCAACTGGACGCAAGTATAAAGCAAACAACACTATCATCATTGCCAGATAAAAACCTGAGAACGATACCGCGTATACTGTTGGCCAAGCAGCGAATAATGCACCCGCGCCTGTGATTAACCAAACTTGGTTACCATCCCAATGCGGCGCAATGGTGTTAATCATAATACGGCGCTCAGTGTCGTCTTTACCTATGATAGGTAATAACGCACCCACACCCATATCAAATCCGTCTGTGACGGCGAAGCCGATGAGCAGCACGCCCACCAAAGCCCACCACACAAATCTCAATAGTTCATAATCAAACATCGTGATTTCCTTATAGATCCGTTACGATTTCGTAGGAGCTAATTGTTCAAAGTGATAACGACCAGTTTTCATGCTGCTTGGGCCAAGACGAGCAAACTTCAACATTAAGAACACTTCAATCACCAGTAATACGGTATAGAAGATGGTAATGGTGATGATACTGATCCAGATATCACTAAGGTTCAGGCTTGAGGCCGACATAAAGGTTGGTAACACCTCAGAGATGGTCCAAGGTTGACGACCGTATTCAGCCACAAACCAACCACACTCAATCGCAATCCAAGGTAATGGCAAGCTGAATAATGCAGCCTTAAGTACCCACTTGTTCTCTTCGATACGGTGACGCGTGCTCTGCCAGAAGGCGGCGATGAAGACGAACAACATGATAAAGCCTAAGCCCACCATGACACGGAAAGACCAGAAAATCGGAGCAACTTTCGGGATTGACGACTTAGCAGCAGCAATAATCTGCTCTTCAGTCGCATCGATAATCTTGGCAGTGTACGGCTTAAGTAACATGGCATAGCCAAGGTCATTTTTACCGGCTTCAAACGCAGCACGCACTTCAGGAGTTTCGTTGCCACTACGTAATTGCTCTAACGCTGCATATGCAGGAATACCGTTACGAATACGCACTTCGTGATCTTTGATAAGATCGCGAATACCAGTCACCTGGGTATCTAAAGAACGAGTCGCAATAATCCCCATCACATAAGGGATTTTAATGGCGTAATCGGTTTCCATGGTTTCTTGATTAGGAATACCAACCACAGTAAAGGCAGCAGGAGCAGGCTCTGTGTGCCATTCAGCTTCCATAGCAGCAAGCTTAACGCGCTGAACTTCGCCAGTTTCGTAACCAGATTCATCACCCAGTACAATCACAGACAGAATTGACGCTAAACCAAAGCTTGCAGCAATTGCAAATGAACGACGCGCAAAAGGTAAGTCACGCTTTTTCAGAATGTAGTAAGCACTGATGGACAGAACAAACATAGCGCCAGCAACATAACCAGACGCCACGGTATGAACAAATTTAACCTGGGCTACCGGGTTAAACAGCACATCAGCGAAACTGGTCATTTCCATACGCATGGTTTCGTAGTTGAACGTTGAACCCACTGGGTTTTGCATCCAACCGTTAGCTACCAAGATCCACAAGGCTGACAAGTTACTGCCAAGGGCCACTAACCAAGTCACGGCTAAATGTTGACGCTTGCTGAAACGATCCCAACCGAAGAAGAACATACCCACGAAGGTCGATTCTAAGAAGAACGCCATCAAGCCTTCAATCGCGAGTGGAGCGCCGAAAATATCACCCACGTAATGCGAATAGTAAGACCAGTTAGTACCAAACTGGAATTCCATCGCTAAACCTGTAGTAACACCTAAAGCAAAGTTAATACCGAATAACTTACCCCAAAATTTAGTCATGTCCTTATAAATCTGTTTATCTGTCATCACATACAGTGATTCCATGATAGCCAGCAAAAAGGCTAAGCCTAAAGTCAAAGGTACAAACAGGAAGTGATACATAGCTGTTAGCGCGAACTGTAAGCGCGATAGCTCTACAACCTCTTCAACAATCATTTGCGTCTCCTTACTTGGCGAATGTTACTTATATGTAATCAATGCCGTACGTAAGTATTAAAGTCAGAATTTAGTCAGAGTTCACAAATTAATCCCATCTGGAAAACAACCTGACAGATTCAAGTTGCCTCGCACATGGTACCAATTAGCGACCACAAACCACCCAAAATGTCCTTTGCGAATGCTTAAGCTTTTTTCCCTCGATAACGAGAAGTTTACTCACTTAAAGCAGATATAGATCACGATTTCAAACACTTATGAGACATCCATACCTTCAGAAGTGCCAGCGCAAAAGTTTTTTATCTATTATTTCAATCACTTAACTTAAGCAACCAAAACAAAATTATACCGATTTTATACCACTGAAGTTTGATGCATATCAATCAAAACCCAGTGTTATCAACTGTTTTTGCGAAGCGACACACACTTCCCTTAGCACCAAAATTGACAAACTTAGCAATATGAGATAGGCAAGCTTAAAAAGGGGGTGGGGAATATCGATTTCAACGATTACACCCTAAATACAGTGTGAACCATCCATAAATACAAAAATACATATGTTTGCAACAATTGCGATAAAGGTAAATTAGGGGATGTCTCTATACCAATTAACACTACCCCTTTAAATACATAAGCTTACACTTAAAAAACATTCGCTAAATAAACTTAAGTTAATAATTGGATTAGTTTTACTAATGCTAAAGTGGATTTTTTCTCGTTTGAACACTCAGTGAGCAAAGATTACTATATGCCCTGTGTTAAGGAGACGCTCAAGCACTACCTAAGTATAAGTGCTAATGGCTTATTCCGCGCACAATGACCCTAAACTGTGTGGAGAAAATGTCATGACTAAATTATTTGAGCGTTTCATCAATAGCTATAAGCGTGTTTTCGTAGAACTTTATACCGCTAGAGAGCTTTAATCTGGGTTGTTAAACCATTCAAGATTTTGTGTTGTTAGCGCAGCAGTAGCCCTAAGGTGAAGTGTTCACCTTAGGGCTTTTTCATTAATTTGCTACAAGATTGTTACTAAAGCTCATGCGACTAACTCATTAAAACCGCATTAAACCACGCACTTTTGAGTCGCCACAGTACAATAAACCTACCAAACGGTGCTAAATAGCCCCAAAAAATCTAGTTCAAACCCAACCCCTTGCAGTGCTACATTCAAACACCTATCGCCACAACCGCCTTTATAACTGCCTGCTGCAATTAATGATTCATCAAGCAGTACCAATTTTTTGGCAGCAAACTCAGGTTGGTTAGCCTAATAACCCAGTGTGACAGTCGCGACCCTTAGACATTAATACTCAATTATAGGTAAAAACCATCAAGCTTTCGCAACCTATAGTCCTAAGTGAAAAAGACGGCAATGTAGTGCGATAACTATTGAAATAAAGTTATGCGATTAAAAAAACATATAAACTCAGCAAATATCACTGTAAACATAGCTAACAAGCTGAAATATAAAACTATCACTACATACTTTCGTCTCGATTGCTGGCAAAAAACCAATAAAAAAGTGAGCCGCTAAGCTCACTTTTTGTTCACGCCATTCATTGCTAAATAAATCGATGACTTTAGTCTAAGTTTTTAGCCAATGTTTACCCGCGCATTTCTAAACATGCGCATCCAAGGGCTATCTTCACCCCATTGCTGCGGATGCCATGAGTTGGCCACGGTTCTAAACACACGCTCAGGATGCGGCATCAAAATGGTCACGCGGCCATCTTGGGTCGTCATACCGGTAATGCCATTGACTGAACCATTTGGATTAAGTGGATAACGCTCAGTCACTTGACCTGTGCCATCCACATAACGCAGCGCGACTGTATTACTGGCTTCAGCAGCAAGTAACGCAGCATTTGATGCAAACTCCACTTGGCCTTCACCGTGAGATACGGCAATTGGCATCCGCGAATGAGTCATACCATTGAAGAACAACGATGGACTAGGCTGCACCTCAACTAAGGCAACACGCGCTTCAAAACGCTCTGAGCGGTTACGCACAAATCTTGGCCAATGCTTGGCACCAGGAATGATATCTTTAATGTTAGATAACATCTGACAACCATTACAGATACCTAAGGCAAAGCTATCGTTACGCGCAAAGAACTGACTAAATTGCTCACGGGCACGATCATTGAATAAAATCGATTTAGCCCAGCCTTCGCCTGCCCCTAATACGTCGCCGTAAGAGAAACCGCCGCAAGCCACCAGCCCTTGATAATCACTCAGTGCAATACGGCCACTAAGCACGTCTGACATATGTATGTCATGGCTCTCAAAGCCTGCGCGATCAAAGGCCGCTGCCATTTCAAGCTGCGAGTTCACGCCTTGCTCGCGCAAAATCGCCATCTTAGGCGCTACGCCCTTGATGATATAAGGCGCCGCTACGTCTTGCTTAGGATCAAAGCGTAAATCCACAGTTAAACCAGGATTGCTCGAATCTTGACGCAATTCATGCTCTTGCTTGGCGCACTCAGGATTATCACGCAATTGCTGCATTCTAAAACTGGTTTCAGACCAAGCGCCGCGCAGCGCATAAATCGATTGCTCAAACACGCACTCATTGGCGGTGTTAATCACTAACTTGGCATCTGAGTTAAGTACAGCAACTACTGACACATCAAGACCTTGCGCTTGATACTGCGCCATAATAGCGTCGGCATCAGTGCGTTTGACTTGAATACAAGCGCCTAATTCTTCATTAAATAAAGCAGGGAGAAGCTCGCCGCCTAATACGCCCGCGTCAATTGTCACGCCGGTGTTACCAGCAAACGCCATCTCACATAAGGTAGTGAAAATACCGCCGTCACTACGATCGTGATAAGCCAGCAATCGCCCTTGCTTAAGTAAGGCTTGGGTAACATCAAAGCTTGAGCGCAGTAAACTTGCGCAATCAAGATCTGGCGCTGTATCACCCAGCTCACCATAAACTTGCGCTAAACACGAGCCGCCTAAACGCTGCTGCCCTTTAGCTAAATCAACCAATAAGATGACAGTATCCCCTGCATCGGCTGTAAGCTCAGGCGTTAAGGTTAAGCGGATATCATCAACCACACCAAAGGCGGTGATCACTAACGACATAGGTGAGGTCACGGCTTTTTTCTCACCGTTTTCTTGCCATGCAGTGCGCATTGACATTGAGTCTTTACCTACAGGAATGGTTAATTCCAGCTGTGGACATAGCTCTTCTCCTATGGCTTTAACCGCTTCATACAAGCCCGCATCTTCACCTGGGTGACCTGCCGCTGACATCCAGTTCGCCGACAATTTAATGCGTTTAAGCGCGCCGATATCCGCAGCACTAATGTTCATAATGGCCTCTGCCACCGCCATACGCGCTGAGGCGCCAAAATCTAACAGTGCAAGCGGCGTGCGCTCCCCCATAGACATAGCTTCACCATGGTAGCTATCAAAGCTTGCCGCAGTGACGGCGCAATCGGCGACCGGCACTTGCCATGGACCGACCATTTGGTCGCGATTGACTAAACCTGTCACACTTCTATCACCAATAGTGATTAAGAAGGTCTTATCGGCCACCGTCGGTAAGCTCAACACCCGAGTAACAGCGTCAGTTAATTCGATGCTTGTGGTATCTAAGGCTGGAGATACAGCTTTGGCCGTCTCGGCCTGACGGCTCATTTTAGGCGCTTTGCCTAATAAGACTTCAAGTGGCAAATCAATGGGCTGATTATCAAAGTGCTTATCATTAAGCACTAAGTCTTGCTTAAGCGTAGCTTCACCTACTACAGCAAATGGCGCACGTTCACGCTCGCAAATGGCAGTAAAGGTTGCTAAATGTTCAGGTGCCACCGACATGACATAACGTTCTTGCGATTCATTACACCAAATTTCTAATGGGCTCATACCAAGCTCATCATTTAGCACTTTACGTAGTTCAAACTGAGCGCCGCGGCCACCATCATTCACCAGCTCTGGTAAGGCATTAGATAAACCGCCGGCGCCAACATCGTGGATAAATTGAATTGGATTAGCTGCGCCTAACTGCCAGCATCTGTCGATAACTTCCTGACAGCGGCGCTCCATTTCTGGGTTTTCGCGCTGCACTGAAGCAAAATCTAAATCTTCGTGGGACTGACCAGAGGCCATAGACGAGGCTGCGCCGCCGCCAAGACCAATATTCATGGCTGGGCCCCCTAACACAATCAGCTTAGCGCCAACCGTGATCTCGCCTTTTTGTACATGCTCTTCACGAATATTACCTAAACCGCCCGCGAGCATTATAGGTTTATGATAACCGCGCACTTCAACACCATTATGGCTGCTGACTTCCTGCTCATAAGTGCGGAAATAGCCAAGCAGTGCTGGACGCCCAAATTCATTATTAAAGGCCGCGCCGCCTAATGGACCATCAAGCATGATTTCAAGGGGAGTAACGATTCTATCTGGCTTGCCATAAGCTTGTTCCCACGGCTGCGCAAAGCCTGGAATATTAAGGTTAGACACGCTAAAGCCAGTTAACCCCGCTTTTGGCTTAGAGCCGCGCCCTGTTGCGCCTTCATCGCGAATTTCACCGCCTGAACCTGTAGCCGCGCCAGGATATGGACTAATGGCTGTCGGGTGGTTATGAGTCTCAACCTTCATCAACACATGAATCGGCTCAACATGATAACGATACACGCCGTCACTATCAGGGAAGAAACGTCCAGCCACAGAACCTGTCATCACCGCGGCGTTATCTTTATAAGCCGATAACACATGCTCAGGGTGAGTTTCAAAGGTGTTTTTAATCATTTTAAATAATGATTTTGGCTGCGCGACACCATCAATCGTCCAATCAGCGTTGAAGATTTTATGGCGGCAATGCTCTGAGTTTGCTTGGGCAAACATCATTAATTCAATATCGTGCGGATTGCGACCTAAACGTAGGAAGTTTTCGACTAAATAATCAATTTCATCTTCGGCTAACGCAAGTCCCATCTGCTGATTGGCATGCACTAACGCATCGCGGCCATCGGCATGAATATCAACACTTTGATAAGGGGCTGGGCTCGCTTGCATAAACAAGCTTTGTGCTTGGCTAAACTTGGCTAACACCACTTCCATCATGCGGTCGTGTAATAAGCTCTTGATTGCCTGCAATTGCAGCGCAGTCACATCGTCCATTACCACATAATAAGCAATACCGCGCTCTAAACGCACAACTTGAGACAAGCCGCAATTATGAGCAATATCAGTTGCTTTTGAAGACCAAGGAGATATGGTGCCTGGACGAGGAGTGACGAATAACAGTTGCCCTTCTGGGGCATGGGGGGCGATGGCTGGGCCGTAAGTTAGGAGTTGAGCGAGTCGCTGTTGGGTTTCATTATCGAGTGGCGAACTGACGTCGGCCAAGTGAATGTATTCTGCATAAATCTGACGTACTGGAAGCTGTGCTTGTTGGCAGGCTTCCATCAGCTTCTGCACCCGAAACTCTGATAAAGCTGGGGCTCCGCGGATGATCTCCATCACTTCTATTCACCTTTATTAATATTTGATTGTAGGGTCAAAGGAGGCGCTATTATAAGGAAATAGGCCGCATAAATCATTAGCCTAGAGCGGACAAACGCCCCTAACTTGTGTTATAAACCCTGCCCTTGGCAGAAAACTATTTCCTGCAATTAAAACATTCCGAAAAACTATAGTCCAAAGCCCAGAAATGGCTGAATTGTCGAGAAATAACATCCAAATTTGCTTTTTATTTTTGCTGGCGCATTATTAACCATGATGAAAAACCTGCTTACATGGACCCTGCCATTATTGGTGTTAGTATGCCTTAGTGCCTGCCAACCGATAGTGGAAATTGAACCCCTAGAGTCACCATCTGAAGAGCTCAAGAGCCTAAAGGTGGGGACTGTCTATGGCCGTCAAATTTATATGAACAATGGCCAAGAAATCACAGGGTTTGATTATGAAATGGCAACTATGTTTGCCGACTACCTACAAATCCCGCTCGATATGCAGCCTTACAGTAATCTCGAAGCCCTTTACACAGCACTCAATAATAAAGAAATCGATATTATTGCGGCCAGCATGACAGATACTCAGTTACGTCGGCTTAATTACCGCATAAGCCCGCCCTTGTACCAAGTGGATCAAGTACTGGTATATCGTCAAGGTGAAAAGAATATCGATAGCATAGCGAATATTAACGGCAAATTGACTGTGCTTTCAGATTCCGCCTATGTTGAAACCTTATTGGAGATGCAAAAAGAAAATCCTAAACTCAGTTGGCAAACCACCAATGAGCAAGACATTGATGAATTGCTGCAGATGATTGCGGATAAGACCATTGATTACACCATAGCGGACAGTAGCGCCCTGCAAATTAATCGCCGTTTTTTACCTGAACTGCGCGCAGGCCCAACACTGCAAACCGGTCAAAACATAGTCTGGTTACTCCGCCCTAAAGGCAGTGACGCTTTAATGGCAAAACTGTTAGGCTTTTGGGATCAAGAGCAAAGCAACGGCACCTTAGCCCGCTTGCAAGAACGTTATTTTGGCCATGTAGAGCGCTTTGATTATGTCGATACGCGCGCTTTTATCCGCGCCGTTGAAAACAGGCTGCCAGTCTATCGTCCATTATTTGAAAAATACGCCGATGCCTTAGATTGGCGCAAATTAGCCGCTACCGCGTATCAAGAATCTCACTGGGATCCTAGAGCGCGTTCCCCAACAGGCGTACGCGGCATGATGATGCTCACACTCCCCACCGCCAAGCAAATGGGTATCGAAAACCGTCTCGATGCAGAGCAAAGCATTCAAGGCGGCGCTAAGTACTTATTGGATATTCTAAATCGACTGCCGAGCACCATACCTGAAGATCAACGCATGTGGTTTGCACTCGCGTCATACAATATCGGCATGGGACATGTAGAAGATGCGCGTAAGCTTACCGAGTCTATGGGCAAAAACCCCAATGCTTGGACAGATGTCAAACAAGTGCTGCCCTTGCTACAAAAGCGCCAATATTATAGTAAAACCCGCTACGGTTATGCTCGGGGTAATGAAGCGGCGCATTATGTTGATAATATTCGCCGTTATTATGACACCTTGATTTGGCTTGATAATCAGCAAAACCAAAAGCTCGAACAGCAAGCGCAAGCTGACTTCAATGACTTAGAAGCGCCCTTACCTTTATTGCCAAGTGCAGAGGAAGAAATTATTCTGCCAGTGAATTAATGTCGTCAGCTACCCATGCGCTAGCGCTAGCTGTAACTCTCTTGATATTGCTATCAGGGCTAACACTTGCTAGTGTTAGCCCGTTGAGCTTAGACATTAAGGTAAAATATGAAACGTAGATCAATAAATAATGCTTCAGCTCGTCGCCGTACCCTGCGAAAATCGAGACAGCAACGCATTTTACATCGTCATAATCAGTTTTTTAATTTCATTCAGACTCAGGATTAATACTTTTCAATTTCAATAATTGTTCGGCTTTTTTCTCACGTCGACGCCGCTGAAAAAACGCACTCACTTGGGCGCTACACTCAGCGGCAAGTACACCTGATGCCACTTCCAACTGATGATTAAACGGGCTATGTTGCACTAAGTTAACTTGGCTGCCAGCCGCGCCGGTTTTAAGATCGTGAGCCCCAAAGACTAAACGAGCTATCCTGGCATGCACCATAGCGCCAGCGCACATAGAACAAGGCTCTAACGTCACATACAAGGTAGTATCAGGTAAGCGGTAGTTATCTAGCACCTGCCCCGCCGCGCGCAAACATTGAATTTCCGCATGAGCCGAGGCATCGTTTAAGGTAATGCTGAGGTTGTAACCGCTAGCAATGAGCTGATCGTCTCTTACCAAAACCGCACCCACAGGCACTTCTCCACGCAGTTCTGCCCGCTTAGCTATCTCGATTGCCAAACGCATCCATTTTTTATCTTGTTGATCTTGAAGAGTGATATTCATGATTCTTGGTATCTATTCGCCATAACTTCAGTATATCGCGTTTTCAATACTTGCCTAAAGCTTTGCTTAGCCTAAGAAGGTGAGTACTCATTAACAAGCATCTACACTTAAAAACAGGCCACTTGGGGCTAATGTCTGTTTAGGAAACTTGTTATGTGGGCATCGTGGCCAATAGCGTTAGTGTTAATCACTATTATCGATGTGGCGCTACTGGCTGCGACCACGGAATTGGCGCCATGGCAAAATGTCGATGGCGGAAGTCATAGCCTAACTATTCTGTGCTTACTGATAAGTTTAACTGTGTGGTTTGGCTTATTGCTGCAAGCCAAAAAGTTAAGTGTTTATCCGCACATTTATTCCAGTTTTACCTTAGGCGCATCTGGCCTTTATATAGCTAATCTCTTGTATTTACTTGATAATGTCTTTGTTATTAGCCTAGCATATCTTAATTTTTTTCCACTCGTATTCGCTATGCTTGGCGGCATTACCTTAAGTCAGGGCTGTTACCGTTTAATTCAATCTATGCAAGTGCAGGGGCAGCTCATTGGCAAAATGAGTCAGCAAGATTTACATAGTAAAGTCAGTCAACACGCCAAGCTCTATCAAACCCGTAAATCATTAACATCTGCACCATCGTCAACCTCAATCAGCAAAGTCGCCATCCTGCTGATTGCCATAGATAAATTCGATAGCATTGAAAAAGAGCTCGGCATCAATGCGGCGCAATTTGTGCAATTAAGCTTATCGCAAATAGTGACTGAAAATATTAGGCAGCAAGACTGGCTATCGCCGCTGGAACCTGGCTGGTTATTGGTGTATTTACCCAATATGGCGCTAACGGACGTTAACCTTAAGGCGCAACATTTGCGCTTATTAGTCACAGATGAATTCATTCATTTTAGCGGCCAACCGCTGCGTATTACGTTGAGCATTGCTTATGGCGAGATAGCAGAGCAAGCACTAGCAGATGTGGTGACGGCAGCTAAATCGCAAATCCTGAGCGATTGCGCGCAAGGCAATAAAGTCGTACCAATAAGCTTGTGAACATAAAATCGTGGCCATAAAAAAGGAAGCCTAAGGCTTCCTTTTTAGTTTTAGCGTTGATAGCGATTAAGCATTCTCAGGCTTGGGATTATTCCCATTCAATAGTTGCAGGCGGCTTACCAGAAATATCGTAAACCACGCGCGAAATACCATTCACTTCATTAATGATGCGATTTGATACTCGGCCTAAGAAGTCATAAGGAAGATGTGCCCAATGCGCTGTCATAAAGTCAATGGTTTCAACGGCGCGCAGTGACACTACCCAATCATACTTACGACCATCGCCCATCACGCCCACTGAGCGTACTGGCAGGAACACAGTAAAGGCTTGACTCACCTTGTTGTACAAATCAGCGTTGTGCAATTCTTCAATGAAAATAGCATCGGCGCGGCGCAGTAAATCACAGTATTCTTTTTTCACTTCGCCAAGAACGCGCACACCTAAGCCTGGGCCTGGGAATGGGTGACGGAACAGCATGTCGTATGGCAGGCCCAGTTCCAGACCGATTTTGCGTACTTCATCTTTAAACAATTCGCGCAGAGGTTCTACTAAGCCCATTTCCATATCAGCAGGTAAACCACCCACGTTATGGTGCGACTTAATCACATGGGCTTTACCTGTGGCGCTGCCAGCAGATTCAATCACATCTGGATAAATAGTGCCTTGCGCTAACCATTTAGCATTGGCGCATTTTGAGGCTTCTTCATCAAAGATTTCAACAAATACGCGGCCAATGATCTTACGCTTAGCTTCTGGATCGTTTTCGCCCGCTAATGCATCAAGAAAACGCATTTCTGCGTCAACATGCACTATGTTGAGGCCAAAATGATCGCCAAACATATCCATTACTTGCTTTGCTTCATTGAGGCGTAATAAGCCGTTATCAACAAATACACAGGTAAGCTTTGAACCGATAGCGCGGTGCAGCAGCATAGCCGTCACAGATGAATCTACGCCGCCTGATAAACCTAAAATAACTTCATCATCGCCGATTTGCTCTTTTAAGCGCGCAACGGCATCTTCAATGATAGAGGCAGGTTTCCACACGGCTTCACAACCACAAATTGATAGTGTGAATTGCTCAAGCATTCTCAATCCTTGACGGGTATGAGTGACTTCTGGGTGGAATTGCACGCCATAAAAACGCTTTTCTTCGTTAGCCATGGCCGCAAATGGACAGGTCTGAGTCTTAGCAACTTGCACGAATCCTGCTGGGATTTCAGCCACTTTATCGCCATGACTCATCCACACGTCTAACAGAGAATTACCTGAATCACTGATGCCATCTTCAATATTAGCAAACAGTTTACAGTCACTTAGCATTTCTACCTGAGCATAACCGAATTCACCTTCACCTACGCCTTGTATAACCTTGCCGCCTAACTGCTCTGACATGGTTTGCATGCCATAGCAAATACCTAAAACAGGTACGCCAGCATTGAACACATATTCAGGCGCTCGTGGTGAATTGGCTTCAGTCACACTTTCAGGACCACCGGCTAAGATAATGCCGCTTGGCGCAAATTCACGAATTTGCGCTTCAGTCACATCCCAAGCCCACAATTCACAATACACGCCAATTTCACGTACACGACGGGCAATCAGCTGAGTGTACTGAGAACCGAAATCTAAGATCAAAATCTTGTGCTGATGAATATCAGTCATGGTCTACCTTCAATAATTGGTTTCGCTCTTTAGCAGAGCCAAATACGAGTTAACTACAGGATTAAATACTGTGCTTAATTTGCTTACGTAAATTGTGCTTGAAAAAAGGGCGACCATCAGTCGCCCAGAGCACATTAGCCCAAACTGCGATAGTTTGGCGCTTCTTTGGTAATGGTCACATCATGCACGTGGGATTCACCCATGCCGGCAGAGGTTACTTTCACAAATTCAGCTTTAGTATTTAATTCAATGATGGTCGCGCAGCCGGTCAGACCCATACATGAACGTAAGCCGCCCATGTGCTGGTGAATGATTTCTTTGAGTTTACCTTTGTAAGGTACGCGGCCTTCAATGCCTTCTGGCACTAATTTGTCAGCAGCATTGTCACTTTGGAAGTAACGATCAGATGAGCCTTGAGTTTGGCTCATGGCGCCCAGTGAACCCATACCGCGATATGACTTGTAAGCACGGCCTTGATATAACTCTGTTTCGCCTGGCGCTTCATCAGTACCTGCAAACATAGAGCCTGCCATGATGCAAGAAGCACCAGCTGCAATCGCCTTAGCTAAGTCACCGCTAAAACGTACGCCGCCATCGGCAATCACAGGAATGTTAGTGTCACGCAGCGCGTAAGCAGCATCAGATACGGCAGTAATTTGCGGTACGCCCACACCAGTTACAATACGAGTGGTACAAATTGAGCCAGGACCAATACCGACTTTAACCGCGTTAACGCCTGCTTCAACTAAGGCTAATGCGCCTTCAGCAGTAGCAACGTTGCCGCCAACAATTTGTAAGTCTGGGTATTTAGCGCGAGTTTCACGAATGCGTTGCAGAACGCCTTCAGAGTGGCCGTGAGAAGAGTCAATCAGTAATACGTCAACACCAGCAAGTACCAGCGCATCAACACGCTCTTCGTTACCAGGGCCAGCACCAACGGCAGCACCTACTCGTAAGCGACCAAACTCATCTTTACACGCGTTTGGCTTACGTTCAGCTTTTTCGAAGTCTTTAACTGTGATTAAGCCTTTTAAGCAATAATCAGCATCAACGACTAAGATTTTTTCGATACGGTGGCTGTGCATCAGTTGCTGCACTTGATCAAGCTTGGTGCCTTCTGCCACTGTCACTAAACGTGACTTAGGCGTCATGACCTGCTCGACAGTTTTGCTCCAATCAGTCACAAAACGAACGTCACGACCTGTGATAATACCGACTAATTCATGGCTTTCGGTGACAACTGGGTAACCGGCGAAACCATTTTTCTCGGTCAAGGCTTTCAGTTCAGCTAAGGTAGTTGTAGGAGTTACCGTCACTGGCTGAGCAACAACACCCGCCTCATAAATCTTAACTTTACGCACTTCTTCTGCTTGCTGGGCAATACTCATGTTTTTATGAATAAAACCTAAACCGCCTTCTTGCGCCATCGCAATGGCTAAACGTGATTCAGTCACGGTATCCATGGCAGCAGACACTAAAGGAATATTTAAACTAATTTTGTCGGTCAGACGAGTAGTCAAGCAGGCAGTGTTTGGGAGAACCGTTGAATGGGCAGGAACGAGTAAAACATCATCGAACGTGAGGGCTTCTTTTTTAAGTCTTAGCATGGCAACATCTCCCCAAGAGATTTTGGAATTAAGAGGTGAAATATTGCGGCGAGAGTATACCTTGCACTTAGCCCTGCGTAAATGCAAAATTGTCAAATAATCGCTTTTCACTGCGGAATCCCATGGAAACCATTAAAAAAGATATTTATACCGTTTCACAATTAAATGCTGATGTACGTGAATTGCTGGAAGGAAATTTGAGCCGAATTTTGCTGACTGCCGAAATTTCAAACTTTAGCGCACCCGCCTCAGGTCATTGGTATTTAACGCTAAAAGATAGCCGCTCACAAATTCGCTGCGCCATGTTTAAGGGAAAAAACAACAGCGTTAACTTTGCCCCTAAAAATGGCCAACAAGTGCTAGTTCGCGGTAATATTAGTGTTTATGAGCCGCGCGGAGATTACCAATTATTAATCGATAGCATGCAAATGGCGGGAGATGGATTATTAGCCGCTCAGTACGAGCAGCTGAAACAAAAACTCTCAAGCGCCGGCTTATTTGCTCACGAGACTAAACGTCCTTTGCCAAGCAACATTCAGCGCATTGGCGTGATAACCTCCCCCACTGGCGCAGCCATTCGCGATGTGTTGCATGTGTTGCAGCGGCGAGATCCGGCCATCGAAGTAGTAATTTATCCCGCCCAAGTGCAAGGCGATGCGGCCCCTAAGCAGTTAATCCGCGCGATTGAAATTGCCAATCATAGGCAAGAAGTGGATGTGCTGCTACTGACCCGCGGCGGCGGTTCACTGGAAGATTTATGGTGTTTTAACGATGAATCATTGGCACACGCCATTTATCAGTCCAACTTAGTGGTAGTGAGCGCCGTTGGCCATGAAGTGGACACTAGCATTAGTGATTTTGTGGCCGATGCTCGCGCCGCAACGCCCTCTGCTGCCGCAGAGTTACTGTCTAACGACAAGCAGCACAAGCAGCAGCAACTCTTGCAGCTAACACACCATTTACAGCGCGCCTGGCAACATAGGTATGCTCTTTTGGGCCAGCGCATGGAAATTGCTGAGCAAAAATTGTATCGCCAAGATCCTAAACGTCGATTACAGCAGCTTAGCCAGCAGTTTGACGAGATGTATTTTAGATTGCACACCGCTATCACCCACAAGCTTAATCGCCAGCAGATGCGCTTACAGCAGCAACAGAGCGCTATGTTAAGCCAGTCTCCTCAGCACAAGTTACAACTGCAAGCTAAACAGCTGCAGTATTTACATAAACAACTTGAGCAGCGCATGGCAGAAAAAATGACGGAATCGACATTGCGCCTCGCTAAAGGCGCCGAGTTGTTGTCAACCGTGAGCCCGCTGGCCACCTTAAAACGCGGTTACAGCATTACTACCGATGAGCAAGGCTCTGTGGTAGATAGCAGTGCTATGGTCACTGTTGGGCAATCGATTCACTCAAGGCTCAATCATGGCCAGCTAGTGGCTACCGTCACTAAGATAATTAACTAATCCCCCACAACTAACCGCCCACAAAAAAGGCTCACATTGTGAGCCTTTATGTTTAGTTAGATTCAGCGTTAGTGCTGCAACGCCTTAATTTCTCGCAAATAGCGATAAATGGTATGCACTGAAATATCTAAGCGCGAAGCGGCCACTTGGGCGCTATCTTTCAATTCAAAAATCCCAAGCTCATGCAGATGAAATACAATTTCGCGGCTCTTTTTCGATGGCGGTATGGCTGGATTATTTTTCACTTCCAAATTAACACCATCGATAGTGCTATGCAGCGCTTCATCAATATTGCGGGCAAACACTTCTTGAGTTGGCGCTAAATCATGACTGCAATCAGGCAGCATGGCCCGCAATACTTCTTGCATAGGCGCGTCCATATCTGAGTTGATACAGAGCAAACCTATGGCGCGATTATGCTTATTTCTAATGACGGTAGTGATTGAACGCAATGTCTTACCGTTGACTGTTTGGCTCATATAAGAATTAGAAATATCTTGGCCAGTTTTGAGCTTTAACAAGGCTAAGTTAGTGATCGGCGCCCCGACCTCACGGCCAGTCACATGGCCGTTGGCAATTTTGATCACCGATGGATCGCTTGCATCGAGACTATGCAGCACCACTTCGGTATGTTTGCCATACATGGCTGCAATTCCATCAACCACGTTTTCTAATGCGGCTAAGATATCAAAGTCACTCTGACTTAAGTCGTGCAATTTCACCGGTGTTTTACCTCACTCTTTAGGCTGACATTATGTCTATGATGGTAGTGTCTGTGGCTGTCATGCCAGCAGTCACCATCAGGCCAACATTCTTAATCGTTTGTTCAACGTTGTCGGCAATAATACCCTGCCCTTGAACCACTTGGCTATTAAGCGCCATTAAAAATGAGCGCACAGCCGCGCATGATGAAGTACTAACCTTCATAGCGCACGAAGCTTTTGCGCCATCACACACCATGCCTGAGCTGTCACTGATGACGTTTTGAATCGCGAAACACGATTGCTCAAAGCTACCACCGGCTAAATACACCATGGCCATAGCAGCCGCGGCACTGGTGACTGAATTACCACAGAATGCCGATAATGGCGGATAGTGAGACTTAATATAAATGGCACCTAAATGACTCATGATTAAGGCGCGCGCTAAGGTTTCATCATCCGCTTGATAATGCTTGGCGGTAATCACCACAGGGATAGTTGCGGCAATGCCTTGGTTACCACTACCAAAGTTACTCATGGCAGGCAAAGTCGCGCCGCCCATGCGGGCATCGGACGCGGCCGCGGTTTTCATGACAATGCGGTTGATTAAATCATTGCTCATTAAACCGTCGTCCATCGCCTTTTGCATGGTACGTCCAACTTCTAAGCCGTAGGCGTTGTTCATGCCTTCATCAGACAAAATCCCGTTAAGCACCGAGGCTTGCAGTATGAATTCAATATATTCAAACGGCACTTGCGTCGCGAACTCATAAATACTGTCAATGCTAATATCCACGCCATCACAAATCGCAGCCGTCGCCGGAGCGCTGCCTTGCTCTAAAGTGAAGCGGACTTTATCATTAAATTCTTTCAATACCACCATGGTATGACCGCCGCTCACCACCACCTTGGCAGTGTTGCCTTGGCCATAAGCCTTGACAGAGCAATAGATAAACTCATCGGTAACCGTACGATTAACGCTCACCTTACCGTTATCAATCAGAGTTTGCGCAGCCGCAACATGATGCGGTTCAATGTTAGCTAGCACTTCAAGACCGGCATCACTATTACCGCCGATGGCGCCAGAGGCAGCAGCAATTGCCAAACCAATTTTGCCGGTACCAGGCACAAATACTCCCATGGAGTTTTTGTATAAATTATCTGAGACTAAAATTTCAAGTGATGTTGGCTCGCATCCTAATTCAGCGCGGGCCAAGGCAGCCGCATAAGCTGCGGCAATAGGTTCAGTACAACCTAGCGCGGGTTTAACGACTTGATTGATGATGCGAATATATTGCTGCCATTGCGCTTTCATAGTGTGTTGCCTTTATTAATCAATGAGAACTGCCCGAACGACTCAGTCGCTGAATCGTCAGGCGAATGCTAAATGCTTATGCTAAAACGTGAGCAATTGCTTCAACTTCCACTTTAACGCCCAGTGGTAAGTCTTTAACGGCAAAGCAGCTACGCGCAGGGCAGTCTTGCTGGAAATACTGCTGATATACCGCATTAAAAGCCGCAAAGTCAGTAATGTCAGCTAAGTAACACGTTGTTTTTAAAACCGTTGCCATTGTGCCGCCACCAGCTTCAATCACGCTTTTCAGGTTCTCTAACGATTGCACTGACTGCTCTGTGATACCCCCCTCTACTACGCCGCCTTTAACAGCACACACAGGTAATTGACCTGAGGTAAAGATCATTTGGTTATAGCTAGTGCCATGAGAATAAGGACCAATGGCAGCAGGAGCAGAAGCTGCAGTAATAATTTTTTTCATAAGTGATATCCTTGCAAATATTTTTTAATGAACCCATCGGTTCAGTTGCAATATTATTTGCACACTCACAATAAAATGCAACTAAAGTTTCAATTATTTATGAGCAAGTTGCATTAAAGTGCGGAGAATAGCAGTTTACGGACTAATGTGAGCCTCGTCAGGTTTGCATAAAAATTTGAGTAATTTAGGTTGTGTAAATAATTACTCTCAAATATATTTGCAAAAAACGATGCAACACTAAAATAATACCTCGTAAGAGATATATAAGGTAACCATATGAAACCACAGACTACGACAGCACGGCCGCAAGAGATTAGTCGTCAAGATACAGCCGCTTGGAAAGAAGCGACTCGTTTTGATAGCACGGATTGGGGCTGGATCATTATGAGCATTGGTATGGCGATTGGCGCCGGCATTGTGTTCTTACCTGTACAAGTTGGCTTAATGGGATTGTGGGTATTCCTACTTTCTGCGGTCATCGGCTACCCAGCCATGTATATGTTCCAACGATTATTCATTAACACCTTAGCTGAGTCTAAAGAGTGTCAGGATTACCCAAGTGTCATTTCTGGCTACTTAGGCAAAAACTGGGGCATGTTACTGGGTGCACTTTACTTCGTGATGTTAGTGATTTGGGTGTTTGTCTATTCAACCGCCATCACTAATGACAGTGCTTCATTCCTGCAAAGCTTTGGTGTCACCAAAGAGTTGCTGTCTAACAACCCATTCTACGGTCTAGCCTTAATCTGTATTTTGGTGGCGTTAGCCTCTCGCGGCGAAAACCTGCTGTTTAAGATCTCAACCTTAATGGTACTGACCAAATTAGGCGTAGTGGCTTTATTAGGTCTGATGATGGTTGATAAGTGGGACATGAATAACATAGGTACCATTCCAGCCGCTGGCGATTGGATGAAAGATGCCATCATCATGCTGCCATTTACCCTAACCTCTATCTTATTCATTCAAAGCTTAAGCCCTATGGTGATTTCATATCGCTCACGGGAAAAATCAATTGAAGTGGCTCGCTTTAAAGCTATGCGTGCTATGAACATCGCCTTTGGTATCTTATTCGTAGTGGTATTCTTCTACGCAGTATCATTTACCTTAGCCATGGGTCATGACCAAGCGGTTAAAGCCTCTGAAGAAAACATTTCAGCCTTAGCTATGGTTGCCCAAGGTGTACCAGGCCAAACTCTGAAACTGTTAAGCTTAACCTTAAACATCTTCGCAGTAATGACCGCCTACTTTGGTGTGTACTTAGGTTTCCGTGAAGCATGTCAAGGCTTAGCCATGAACGTACTGCGCCGCGTAATGCCAGAAGATAAGATTGATAGCAAGAAAGTGGGCTACGGCATCATGATCTTCACTATCTTACTGTCTTGGAGCGCGATTGTTCTTAATGCCCCAGTGCTGAGTTTCACCTCGATTTGCAGCCCAATCTTCGGTATGGTCGGCTGTTTAATCCCAGCTTACTTAGTGTACCAAGTGCCAGCGCTGCACAAGTACAAAGGTGTAGGCTTATACGTGATTATCGCTACAGGTATCTTGTTATGTATCTCGCCTTTCCTGGCCTTTGCATAATATCCCCTGTTTATTAAGCGCCCATTGGGCGCTTTTTTTATGCCTGTAATACCCACATGCTTTAAGCATTACCCCATAACTGAGTCGTGCTCAACACTTAGCATCAGCACAAATCATTAAGCACAAACTGTAAGTCGTTAGTCGTTAGTATCGACGCAAGCAATAAGCATTAACCTGACTCGCCCTAGTTCTCCAGTTTTCATAAAGCACGGTAGCAAGCCAGACTCGCGAGTCAAAGCCGTTGATTCAGATATTTCTCACGGGCAAAATATCATCAGGGAATACTCACATGAATTAGGTAAGTCACGCACAGACCTTTCGCCCACGCATAGCTCATCTACTAGGGCACTATAGCGGGCTCAGGCTTACGCCATAGGCATAACCATAAATAGATAAGTAAATAAATAGATAAGTACTCGCTGTAAAGCGCGGAAAAAATGCCGCCCCGAAAATCACCCATAAAAAAGGTGGCTCTATTGCTAGACCCACCTTAATGCACAAGTAAAACTGATTAAGTCTACGACTTAGCTTTTCTTGTTTTTGATCATCGACAAAGTACGCTTACGACGACGCTCTTGGCTCATGGTTAACTTATCAATCTTGCCTTCAAATGGGTTCGCACCTTCGTGGAAACGCAATTGGATTGGGGTACCCACCACTTTCAATGAACGACGATAGTAGTTCATCATATAGCGCTTATAAGAATCAGGTAACTTGTTGACCTGATTACCATGAATAACCACGATTGGTGGATTATAACCACCGGCGTGAGCATATTTCAGCTTAACGCGACGACTGTTAACCATAGGTGGTTGGTGATCATCTTGCGCCATTTGCATGATACGGGTCAGCATAGCTGTACCGACACGCTTAGTCGCACTGTCATAGGCTTCGTTGATGGATTCAAATAAATGACCAACGCCGGTGCCATGTAACGCCGAAATAAAGTGAATACGCGCAAAATCGATAAAGCCTAAGCGTCTATCCAATTCAGTTTTAACGCGCTCTTTGATATTTTGATCAATACCATCCCACTTGTTGATGGCAATCACTAAGGCGCGACCAGCGTTCAGGACGAAACCTAATAAGCCTAAGTCTTGCTCAGCAATACCTTCACGCGCATCAATCACTAATAATACTACGTTGGCATCTTCTACCGCTTTCAAGGTCTTGATCACTGAGAACTTCTCAATGGTTTCATGCACCTTACTGCGACGTCGAACCCCAGCGGTATCGATAATGATGTATTCACGATCATCACGTGCCAAAGGAATGTAAATACTGTCACGGGTGGTACCTGGCTCATCGTACACCACCACACGCTCTTCACCGAGAATACGGTTGGTCAGGGTCGACTTACCTACGTTAGGCTTACCAATAATGGCAAGCTTAATCGGTAAATCTTGTAGTTTAGCCTGCTCAGCTTCCGCTTCTTCTTCAGTGTAGAAACGCTCATTAGCTTGTTCTTCTGAATCTTCATCACGAACAATGCCCATGGCTTCTGCATAAGGCGCCAGTGAGTATTCAATCATGTTAGTCACACCGCGGCCTTGGGCAGCCGCCATGTGATACACTTCGCCTAGGCCTAATGCCCAGAACTCAGCACACGCAGAATCAGCATCAATACCATCAACTTTGTTAGCAACCACGAAAGTTACTTTTTGACGGCTACGTAAATGCTGAGCAATACCAATATCGGCAGCCGTTAAGCCGGCGCGAGCATCACACAAAAACAGTACAACATCGGCTTCTTCAATGGCGGCAAGTGATTGCTCAGCCATTTTGGTTTCGATGCCTTCTTCAGTACCATCAATACCACCAGTATCAACCACGATAAACTCGTAACCTGACAGGTAAGCGCGGCCATATTTCCGATCGCGAGTCAGACCAGGGAAGTCAGCCACTAGCGCATCCCGGGTGCGAGTCAGACGGTTAAATAGGGTTGACTTGCCCACATTGGGACGGCCTACCAGTGCCACTACAGGAATCATGTTCTTGCCTCATTATTTTCTTCAATAAAAAACCCCCGGAAACTTCCAGGGGCTTTATCAAAATACGCTTTGATTTATGGAAGTGTTACGGCCGCAATTTTACCACTGCGACCCTGTACGTATAATTTGTCGCCAACCACAGTAGGTTGACTGTACAGTCCATCGTCATCAATCAAGATACGGCCAACGATCTTGCCGTTAGCACGGTCCAAAAAGTGCAGGTAACCTTCAAAGTCACCAACCACTAAGTAATCGCCAAACACTACCGGAGCAGTTAATTCGCGATGAGTTAATTCTGAATTGCTCCAGCTTTCAAGGCCATTACGACGGTCTACCGAATACACACGGCTGCTGTCATCAACTAAATATAACTGTAAGCCGCTACTCGCTAAATTATGGAAACTAGAGTATTTGCGCGCCCAAACGACACGGCCTGAACGTAGCTCCATCGACACTAGGTTGCCATTATAACTGACTGCGTAAAGATTATCGCCCAAAATTAGCGGCGTCATATCTACGTCGGCCATACGAGTAAATTCGTTGCCACCTTTTGGTGAGAACACAGCTTGTTCCCACGCAGGCTGACCATTGGCTTTAACTACGACGGCAATTTTGCCATCAGCAGTACCCACAAAGAAACCACCGGCTTCATAAGATGCAGAACCTGTACCGCGCAGCGTTAACGCCGGTAAATTGGTTTCAAAACGCCATAAGTCTTTACCCGTTGCCACTTCAAAGGCTTGTAAAGCGCCAGAGCCAGTATTCACCACCACCACATCTTCAGCGACAGTAGGCTTTGACATTAATTCGCCATCGGTCTCGGCATACCACTCAATCGCGCCAGTTTCAGCATTGAGCGCGCCTAAGTAGCCAGACTCACTGCCGATAAACACTTTATCGCGCGCGGCGGTAATACCAGCGGATAAGCGTGCACCTTTGTTTTTCACTAACGGCTTATCGTTAAAGGCCTGAGTGAAATCCTGAGTCCAAACTTCTTGACCTGTGCTTTCATCAAATGCGATCACTATGCCGTTTCTGTCAGCGACAAAAACTTTACCGTAACCTGCAGCAGGTTGAAGTTGGGAGTAAAACGCCCCGACGCCATCGCCAACATTGGCACTCCAACTAATGGTTGGAAAGACAGTGGCATTAATCTCTGTCAGTTCGCTAACGGGCTCTTCTTCTACATCACTAGACGCACATGCTGTCAGTAATGAGGCTGCCATAGCGGCTGCCAATAGGGTTTTACACCAGGATGTCATCGGCCTTTTCCTTATGCCTTATTGAGGTTATCAATTTTCATTTGCAGTACTGGGCTAGCATTCAAACCGCCAACATCCGCTGCCGCTTGATAAGCTAAGCGAGCTTTATCCAGCTCCCCTTGGCGTACCAGAAAATCACCTTTTAGTTCATCACGTTGAGCAGCAAAAGCTAGATCAGTCACTTGATCTAATGTGGTTAAGGCCACAGCATATTGCTCTTGTTGCGCTTGGATGCGAGCCAGACGGATTGTCGCTATCATGTCCAAACCAGCGCCAGGCTTATCAGCAATCACTTGCTTTAACGCAGTTTCTGCTTCGCTAAACTTACCAGCTTCAACGGCAGCTTTAGCTAACATCAGGTCCATCATGGCCTGATAACCCACTTGATTAGTCTCTTTCGAGTACTGCGCAGCCTTGGTAATGAAAGCCGCGCTATCGGCTTGATTTACCACTAAAGCTTGGTAATGTTCTGAAGCAGTTTCAGCGGCTTGTAATTGCTGGTCAGAGTAATAATTCCAACCATATAAGCCACCTAAACCCACCACAGCACCTAATAAAATGGAGGTGCCATAGTCTTTCCAAAACTGTTTGATTGCGTCGACTTGTTGTTCTTCTGAGCTATAAATTTCCACGCGCATCCCCTACGTTTTTATTCTTTATTTATTAAATCAGACCGGTTAACACCTGAACTAATTGATCTCTATCAATCAGTTGTTGCATATCATTGGTACGCAGCGACTTAAGCGCTACCTTACCTGCGGCTAATTCATCTTCGCCAAGAATAAGCGCCACTTGAGCACCACTCTTGTCAGCACGCTTCATTTGCTTCTTAAAGTTGCCACCACCGCAATGAGTCATTACCTTAAGGCTTGGGTGAGTGTTTCGCAACTCTTCTGCTAATTGAGTCGCAGCAATTAAACATGCGTCACCAAATGCCATCACGTAAACATCAACCGCTGGGCCAATATCTTGGGTCAATTCGAGAGTTTCGAGCAAGAGCACAATGCGCTCCAGTCCCATAGCAAAGCCAACGGCAGGGGTATCTTTACCGCCTAATTGACCCACTAAACCATCGTAACGACCGCCTGCCAATACTGTGCCTTGTGAGCCTAAGCTCTCTGTGACCCATTCAAATACGGTGCGGTTGTAATAATCTAAACCACGCACTAAGCGCGGGTTAATGCGGTATTGGATACCAACACCATCAAGAAGTTCACACAACTGCTGGAAATGATTTTTAGATTCTTCACCTAAATAATCCATCAAGGCTGGTGCGCCGACTAATAAGGCTTGGACGGCTTGATCTTTAGTGTCTAACACGCGCAGCGGGTTAGTGTACATACGGCGCTGACTGTCTTCGTCCAGCTGATCTTTAAACTGCTCAAGGAAAGCAATTAAGGCATCGCGGTACTGAGCGCGCTCACCCGGGTCGCCTAAGGTATTGAGCTCTAATGTTACATGCTCAGTAATGCCCAGCTCTCGCCATAAGCGGGCTGATAACAATAACACTTCAGCATCTATGTCAGCGCTACTTATACCGTAAACTTCCACACCAAACTGGTGGAATTGACGATAACGACCCTTCTGTGGGCGCTCGTGACGGAACATAGGACCCATGTACCATAAACGCTGCTCTTGGTTATATAGCAAACCGTGCTCGTTACCGGCTCGTACGGTAGAGGCTGTGCCTTCTGGACGTAAAGTTAAGCTATCACTGTTGCGGTCGGCAAAAGTGTACATTTCTTTTTCAACGATATCGGTCACTTCGCCAATAGATCGCTTAAATAGATCTGTGCTTTCAACAATCGGAGTTCTGATTTCACTGTAACCATAGGATGCTACGGTATGGCGTAAAACTGCTTCTACTTTTTGCCAAATAGGACTTTGTGTTGGCAGAATGTCATTCATTCCGCGAATCGCTTGGATCTGTTTTGCCACGTTAGACTCGTCGATATCGTTGTAAATTAAAAACCGCCCGCATTATATACTTAAACCAGCGCAAAAGGCGAGGTTAACGGCGAGGAAAGCGCCGCAACTCTAGGCGTATCAATACTCTGCTAACCTAGTTTGCAAAGACCGCTGGCTGGTAAAAAGGCGAGCACCTATAGCTAATGAGCCGATGCTATGCATCGGCTCAGGGGGATAAAAGATAACTCAGTGGGTGTTACGCGTCGCTCGTTGGGATTCGGTTAGTCAGTAAACTGGCTTTAGCTCGAATTTTCTTTTCGAGTTGGTCAACTAAATCTTCATTATCTAAGCGCTCTTTTTGGCGCACACCATCAACGTAATAACCGCTCTTACGGTTACTACCAGTTAAGCCTATGTGAGAAACAAGAGCTTCACCTGGGCCATTAACCACGCAGCCGATAATAGACACATCCATAGGTGTCACTATATCTTCTAAACGCTGCTCTAAAGCATTAACCGTTGAAATTACATCAAATTCTTGTCTTGAGCACGATGGGCAAGCAATAAAGTTAATGCCGCGAGAGCGAATGCGCAGTGACTTTAAAATATCAAAGCCCACTTTAATTTCTTCAATAGGATCGGCGGCCAGTGAAATCCGCAACGTATCGCCAATGCCTTCTGCCAGTAGCATGCCTAAGCCAACCGCTGATTTAACTGAACCCGCGCGCGCCCCGCCCGCTTCAGTAATGCCAAGGTGCAACGGCTGAATAATTTGTTTTGCCAGTAAGCGATAAGACTCCACCGCCAAGAACACATCTGAAGCTTTAACGCTGACTTTAAATTGATCAAAATTCAAACGGTCTAAAATATCCACGTGGCGCATGGCTGATTCTACCAGCGCCTCTGGCGTTGGCTCGCGGTATTTGTCCATTAGGTCTTGCTCTAATGAACCGCCGTTAACGCCAATGCGAATAGGGATATTCATGTCGCGAGCGCATTCAACCACAGAGCGAATGCGCTGTTCATTGCCGATATTTCCAGGGTTTATGCGCAGGCAGTCAGCCCCGTATTCAGCCACTTTTAAAGCGATACGGTAATCAAAATGAATGTCAGCGACTAACGGCACATTGGACTGCAGTTTAATCAGCTTAAATGCTTCAGCGGCATCCATGGTCGGCACAGACACACGCACAATATCAGCGCCAACTTTTTCAAGAGCGCGGATTTGCGCCACCGTGGCTTCAACGTCTGTGGTACGAGTGTTAGTCATTGACTGAACAGCAATCGGCGCGCCATCACCGATAGCCACGTTACCTACATAAATCCGGCTGGATTGACGACGCTTGATAGGAGATTCACTAAACATCTAATACTCGCTTATTCACTCATAGGACTTGGCAGCGTAAAACGGGCAACCTTGTCTTGATAGGCAGATAAAGAAACTGGGGCGCCATTAAAGGTCATGGTCACTGCGTTAGGAGCGCCAATAATAATTTTAAACGGCGTATTCCCTTGTAATTCATCACTGAACCGGCCGTTTTAACCCCATTGACTAAGGTCTTACCGCTACCATCAATGATTTTCATCCAGCAATCACCACTCAAGCTAAGGCTCAGTTCGCCCTGACCTGTGCTCACATTCACATCAGTGGCTGCAGTACTTGCCGGTTGCGTTACTGGGGTAGCCATTAGCGTCGCGGCAGAGTTTGCCGCTGAATTGATAACTGGTGCAGTTGATTGTGTATTTGTGGCTGGCGCAGTAACCGCAGAGGGTGTTACTGCTGGCGCAGATTGTGCGCCAGCATTGATTGTGGATGATGCGGCGCCATCGATAGGCGCGTCTACTGTAGCTGCGGTATCTTCAGACTGTAATTGCTCAGCGGTGATTCCAGGAGCTAAGGCATCAGCCTCAGTCGCGAGCAGTAAATCGGCATCGTGGGCTAAACTTGGCGTCGAATGAATCGCCGCCACTTCTTCAATACTTGGCTTAGATAAATCTACTAAGGTGTCAGTATTGGATTTTTGCACCCACCACAGCACCATTAATGCCAATAACACAAACGCAATTAACCAAGTCACTAACATCAAGCGGCTATCGCGCGCTTTAATGGTGGTTTTGCGCGAAAAACTTTGCATCACCGGCTTTTCTTCACTCGGCAACTGCGCATAAATACTCGCTTTAATGGCCGCTTCATCGGCGCCAACAATACGAGCAAAGTTTTTAACATAACCTTTGACATAAATAGGCGAAGCTATGTTGTCAAAACAATCACGCTCGATATCTTCAACTATCGAGGGCCGTACATGCATGCGGGTGGCGACATCGGCGACCGACAGATTTTTAGCTAAACGCGCCGCTTGTAATATAGGACCCGCTGGCGGTATTACCTCGGGGGTAACGGCTGGGGTTGGTTCGGATATTTCAGTGTGTGATTGTGTCATTGCTGTAAACTATTCCGATACTCTTTGGCCTGATTGGAGGAAGGAAATGTGGCTAGCAATTGGATCCCATATCGCTTAGCCGCCTCCGAGTCATTCAGACCTTGTTCAATCCGTATCCCCAACTCAAGACTTTGCGGCGTATCTGCAGCTACACGTTGAAATCTCCCTAAAAACTGTTTAGCTTCGACAAAATCTTGTTGAGCTAATGGGATTTCAACTAACGCCAGCAAGGACGTAATGCGTCGGGGGTCATATTTAAGTGCAGAATTAAAGTAGTCCTGCGCTTTAGTCAATTGTCCAGCTTCTTGACTGCACAGCCCTAAATTTTCATAACTCGAGGCTGCTCTTGTATATTCTGGTTGTGCAATAGCCTGTAAAAATCGTTTTTCAGCTTGGGCATATTGTTTTTGTTGGCATAAATACACGCCAAAATTATTTAACGCATCACCGCTGACATTCGAGCTTTTAACGGCATCTTCGTAGGCGGCCAAGGCACGTTTATCATCACCCACTGATTGATAATAATACGCCATGGCCACATGGACTTCTTCCAGATTAGGCGCAAAAGACACAGCCTTATCTAAGTTAAATTTGGCTTGTTGACTATTACCCTTTTGTAAATAGGTCAAACCTAGTTGAACTCTTTCTTTCGCAGCTGCCACGGGATCAAACGTGCGCTGTTTAACTTGAATATCTGTGCCTGAATAAGTTTGCTCAGTTACGCAACCAGAAAGAGCAGCAGCTACAACCAATGTCATCAGTAACTTTGACTTATGCTGCATAGTAAGTTTGCCCTAATTAAACGTAAACAAAGAGTTAGTCTATTCTGACTGAAATTTGGCTTTGTTGCATTTGTTTTTTTGCCAGACGCTTAGTTCTGTCTCGAATATCCCCCGCCAGCTGACCGCAGGCAGCATCTATGTCATCGCCACGGGTCTTGCGCACAATCACAGTCAAACCGTATTCCATTAATACTTTTGAAAAGCGATCGATGCGAGAATTAGACGAGCGACCATAAGGCGAACCTGGGTACGGGTTAAATGGGATCAAATTCACCTTGCAAGGTGTGTCTGCCATCAACTTAGCTAATTCATGGGCTTGGTCTGTGCTGTCGTTGATGTGATCGAGCATCACATATTCAACGGTCACGCGGCCACGGTTAGCATTAGATTTTGCGATATAACGCTGAATACCGGCTAAAAATTCATTGAGCGGGTATTTTTTGTTAACCGGTACCAGTTGATTTCTGAGTTCATCATTGGGGGCATGAATACTAACGGCTAAAGCGACATCTATCGCATCACCTAATTTATCTAACGCAGGTACAACCCCTGAGGTTGATACGGTTACGCGGCGCTTAGATAATGAAAAACCAAAATCATCCAGCATGATGTCTAAGGCAGGGATCACATTGGCTAAGTTGAGCAGCGGCTCACCCATACCCATCATCACTACGTTAGTCACAGGGCGCTCACCGGTTTCTTTAGCAAAACCTAAGAAATGGCACACACGCCAGATTTGACCGACGATTTCAGACACAGTCAAGTTACGGTTAAAGCCTTGCTGGGCGGTCGAGCAGAAAGTACATTCCAGCGCACAACCTACTTGTGATGACACACATAAAGTAGCGCGGTCTTCTTCAGGAATATAAACAGTTTCAACTTCCTGACCTTCGCCAACATTAATAGCAAACTTAATGGTGCCATCAACAGATTTTTGAAAACTAGAAATTTCAGGCGCGATAATTTCGCAGCGAGCAGCCAACTTTTGACGCAATACCTTATTGATATTGTTCATTTCTTCGAAGTCGCTGACACCAAAATGATAGATCCATTTCATCAATTGATCAGCACGGAATGGCTTCTCTCCCATTTCCGCGATTAATGCCCGCATCGCTTTACGATCCAGGTCTAATAAATTGATCTTCTTTTCACTCATTTGGCTAACCTCAACAACGAATTCTGGCCACGGGGCGGCGAATTATACTCATGCAGGCCCTATTACGCTAGTCACAGTTAGGCTATCGGGCGATTAGCACTCGATAAACCCCGTACAGGGAATGATGCCGCCATGCTTATTAGCATGGCTAGCCGCACGACTCTTGCGCTCAGGTATTAATGTAGGGGAATGCTAGTCAGCGGTGATTTTTGTCAATGTGGGTTATGATTCTATGGTAAGATTGCTCTCGGTCAATGTTGGCCTAAATTTCGGAGTTATAATTTAATCATTATGATTACCCTCATCATAATCATCCTTGTCGCTGTGTTTGTTTCTTTTCTGTGTAGCGTATTCGAAGCGGTATTACTGTCTGTAACACCTAGCTATATTGCCAACTTAACTCAAACTAATCCCAACGCGGCTGCCAAATTAAGCAAGCAAAAAGAAAATGTCGAATCGCCTTTAGTGTCTATTTTGACGCTAAACACAGTAGCCCACACTGTCGGTGCTGCAGTAGCAGGCGCGCAAGCAGCTAAAGTATTTGGCGATGATATGCTAGGGGTGTTCTCCGGCGTATTAACCTTTATTATTCTGTTCTTCTCCGAAATCATTCCAAAGACTATTGGGGCAAACTACTGGCGTTCATTAGCGCCAACCGTTACCTATATTTTGTATTGGATGGAAAAACTCACCCTGCCATTAATTTGGATGTCTAAGCAAGTGACGCAGTTAATGGGTAAAGGCGACGATGGCCAATATATTCGTCAAGAAATGAGTGCCATGGCCAAAATGGGGCATGAGAATGGTGAGCTAGAAGCGCAAGAGTCAAAAATTTTAACTCAAATGTTGCAGGCCAGAGATGTGCCAGTAACAGCTATCATGACGCCAAGAACCGTGATGTTTTCTCTGCCAATCAACATGAGTCAGCAAGAGTTTATTGACCAACATATCAATAAACCTTTTACTCGCATTCCTGTGTACGCTAACGATCATGATGATATTGTTGGTTATGTGAACCGCACTGATATCTTATTAGCGAGCCGCGACACGCCAGAAGAGCCGATTGACGCGCTCAAGCGCAGTCTGATGGCCGTGCCTGAAACCGCAAAAATTTTGCCGCTGTTTGAGCGCATGATTAAGCGTAATACCCAAATTGCCATGGTGGTGGATGAGTATGGTTCAGGCTTAGGCATAGTGACTCAAGAAGATATTATTGAATCTATGCTGGGTCTTGAAATCGTTGATTTAAACGATCCTGCCGCTGACATGCAGCAATTAGCCCGTCGATTATGGAAACGCCGTATGCAAGATAAAGGCATACGTTTATCCGATGATGGTGATTTTGAACAAGTTTCCAACTAAGTACTGTGGCGGGGTAATTCCCCGCCTTCTGCATCTCATTTCGTTCTGAGCATTTCTTCATGCGTTATCGATTATCCCTAACCCATATCAATGATCCTCATTCCCACTTTGAACCTAGCAAGGTGCAATTTATTGTGGATCATCAAGGCTCACCCGTACGGATTAGCTGTCATAGCGGTGGCGCGGCCAGAATTGGCTATCAACTCCAACAAGCCAGAGAAAAGGCCAAACAGAATCAGCAAGAGTTTTTGTTTTTGCATGGTGGCGATAGTTTTCAAGGCACCCTTTATTTCCGTGAATTTAAAGGGTTAGCAAACGCTCACTTGCTTAATGAATTGCAACCAGATGCCATGGTGCTAGGTAACCATGATATTGATGACGGCAGTGCGCCGATTGTTAATTTTCTAAACACCATTAATTTCCCTTTACTGGCAGGCAATATGTTGACCGAGGCCAACGCCTCAGTATCTAGCTTACATGGCCATCCACGTCTATTTGATGTAGATCCACAAGATAATTGTGCCAAAGTGTTATTAAAACCTTTAGCAGATAAGCAGTTAGCTATTTTTGGGATCACGCTGACCGACATGGCAAAGATTGCCAATATCGATGCTGACACTCAGTTTTTATGCGCTCATGAAATTGCCCGCAATACCATAGCTAAGCTGCATCAAGCGGGTATTTATCACATCATAGTGTTAAGTCATCTTGGCATAGACGGAGATAGACGCTTAGCCCAAGATGTTGAAGGCATAAGCCTGATTGTGGGCGGCCATAGCCATACGCTGCAAGGCGATTTTAGTGACCTTGGGCTAAGCAATTTAGTGTATGGCGAAACCCATAATCGCACACCTATAGTCCACGCTGGTAAATATGCTGAAACCTTAGGCATGGCCGATATTGAATTTGATGATAGCGGTAAGGTTATACTGCTTGAAGGTGGCAATTACTTTATGCAGGACAAGCAGTTGTTACTCGATTGCGAGTCACCGCTCAGTCAAGCTGACTATGCCAATGTTTGCGCTAAAGTGCATAAACACCCGCTAATGCTAGGTCAGCAAGCACTCACTAAAATTGATGAAATAGTCAAACAGCGCTATCAACCGGCCTTAGTTAAGTTACGCCAAGACATTATCTGCCAAGTTCCCCGCCCTTTCGTGCATAACCGTTTACCGGGGCGCGCGTTTCCCCATGGCAGTCAATTAGCACCGTTAGTCAGTCAAAGCTTGTATAACCAAACCAAGCAAGACTTGGCCGTGGATTTTGCCTTACATAATGCCGGCGGCGTGAGACAATCATTGGCTGCGGGGCCTGTGTCGCGCGCGGATATTTTGGGTAGTATTTTACCCTTTGAAATCCCGCTGGTGCGTTATCACATTCAAGGTCAGTATTTACAAATGGCGTTAGAGTCCGCCATTAATGCCGCCACTAACAATAGTGTCTATGGCACTGGTACTGGCAGTTTTCCTTACACTTGGGGATTGCGCTTTGATTACGATGGCCGCTTGCCATTAGGGCAGCGAATTACGCGGTTAGAATATTTAAGTGATGCTGGCTGGCGCCAAGTTGAGCCGGATAATGCTTACACTGGAGTATCGAGCGCTTATACCGTTATGGGGAAAGAAGGCTACGATCCGTTATTGCGACGAGAATGGCAGCAAACTGTGCCGAATATCACCCTGCCTTCGGCCTTTATCGACTTTTTAAAATATGCCGATTTAACCAGCCATGCGTTGCCGACGGTTAACTATATTAGCCATAACGAATCGATACTGGTTTCAGCCATCAAAGGCTAATCACTCAATAAGGGTTAATCGCATCAGCGTATTGATGGATTAATTTTTTTTACCAAAGCTTTGATTTATAGCGCTTTAATTATTATGGCCTTGCTTACGCAATGCTTTGTGTACGAAATACTTTTATGTAGATACACAGCCGCTGCAGAGTCAAAGCTGTCATCAGTCAATCTTTCAAAACCGCGGCGCTCAAAAAAGCTAGCGTTGTTGACATCGGCATCCACATAAACTGCCTCTATTTGCTGCTGTGTTAAGCGCTGCATCATGGCTTGATGCAGCGCAGTGGCCACGCCATTTTCACCCGTTTTAGTGAACAAAAACTGGATATAGGGTTTATCTTGTTTAAAGTACACACTCACCAGCCCTATGACTTGCGTTTGTTCTTTGGCAACCCAAGTGTATTGCGTTTGCACATGCTCACGCCAAAAGTCGGTTGATATGCGCGCGTCCTTAACATAGCTACTGGCTTTGCTAGCCCCTTCTTGATTTACGCTAGACAACAAACGAGCACGAAAGGCTTCAGCAATTAATGAAGCATCATCTGGAACATAAGCGCAAATCTTAAAGGATTTCATAATTCAAGACTCATCTGAAAACTTGGGATCATCTGCCCAGATTTAATTTGATAGATTTTTTGTTGTTGCACAAATCCATGTTTACTAAATAACGGCCGCGATAAATAAGAAGCATCAAGGGTTAACTGTGAAAGCCTAGCATCTTGTCCCCAAGTAATCACTTTAGCGATTAATTGACTGCCGACGCCTAGTCCTTGATAGGCTGGGGCAATATATAAACTATCAATATAGCCAAGCTCTCTAAAGCCTGATTCCACATTAATAAAACCAATACAAGTACCTTGCTCTTTCAGTACAGCTAACCAAGATTGGCTGCGAGATAACCTTTGATGCCAATGACGTGCAGAGCGCGGCGCACTGGACCAAGCATTAATTTGTGCCAATGAATAACTTGGATGCTCAATCCCTTGTACTGCCTGATGAAATAACTCGCTCACCGCCAAGGCATAATCTTTATGGTAAGTAATAATGTGAAAATCTGGTGTCATTAATGCCACTGACATAACCCATCTACCTAGTTGAAGTATAAAAACCTATAGCCAAAATAAAAGCAGCTAAATAGCTGCTTTTATTAACTAGAAAACCCGAACTGAAATTATTGCTTGTCGATTTTACCGACAAATAAAATCTTATCAAAAGTACGGTTTAAGGTTTTGCTAGTAAAATCTTTCATCCAGCTTTGACCAGATAATGACACCACATCACCTTGAGTCACTGCCACCTGAGGACCTGCAGCCCAAATACTCGTGTCACCTTGCTGTACTTGTACATAGGTATAACCGCCAGCATTCATGGTTTCAAGTACTTTGCCTTGATACGCTTCATCAGCAACCGCTGACATTGAACAACACGCCATAACAACTGCAGCAAACATTCCAGATAATTTTAATTTCATTAGAGGCATCCTTCTGTGACTGACCCAATGACAGCCTTACTATGACTAAGCAATACCATATTCTGCGCAATCCCTGCAGTCACTTGCCACTAAAATTCTGTCCAGATCTCACATTCGCCAATCAGTTGGATAAATTATCAGCGATCAATTAAGAAGCCTTGAAATTGCGCTTCGAGTCCATTGAGCTTAATTTCGTACATTAACGCTAATTGCTCACCGAGTTTTCCGAGGGGAAACCCTTGGCGATGAAACCATACGAGATAAGGCTCTGGCAACCTTAATAATTTAAGACCTTTGTATTTACCAAAAGGCATTACCTGATTAATGGCTTCGACTAATTGTTGCTCACTCGCACCTGACACTGAATATCCTTAATGAAAAAATAACTTAGAAAATTTACAAATAACAAACATGCTTAAGGCAACTAAATAAGCATAAGGGAACCTAAGATAGTGGCGCTACTAATAGTTACTGCAATTCATTCACTGCGTAGCTAAATAATACAAAACCATCGAAAAACATGGGGTTAATTAGACCAATCTCGCATGCAGTTCAATCGTCAGTATTTTGACTTAGCGTCTCTGGCAGCCAAATCATCGCCACCAGCGCATATCCTTGACTGCGTCAAACAAAGCGAGATTGCCAAGAGTGAAACTCACCACTACAGTCAATAACAAGGAATATGACTTATCTTTAGACCCATTTAGCTTATCTGAAGCAGGCTAAGATCCCAAGTCGATAAAAGGAACTTACTATGATTATATTGGTTGGCGGAGAAAAAGGTGGCAGTGGCAAAAGTTGCCTAGCACAGAATATTGCCGTCTTTCTTAGCCGAGATTGCCATGCATCTGTCATCATGGTTGACTGCGACCCACAACGCACCACCTCAGATTGGATCCAAGCGCGTAATAATAACCCTGAACTTATCCCCATCAATTGCGTGCAGCTCTACGGTAAAATTCGTAACGATCTATTAAGTTTACAGCAGCACTATGACTTTGTGATTATCGACTGTGGCGGCCAAGATAACTTAGCTCTGCGCGCCAGCATGTCGGTGGCGAAACATGTATTAATGCCACTGCGACCTAAACGGCGCGATCTTAAAACGGTATTGCACATGGATGATGTGGTGGCAACCTGCTCCATGGTGAATCCCGATCTGCATGCTTGCTTTGTTATGACCCAGTGTCCCAATTTACCCAATCAAGCGGGCCGAATTTTAGAAGCCAAAGAAGTGTGCCGCACTTATGACATCCATGTGCTCGATGCCATCACTTACAGCCGCAATATTTATGATGACAGCGAAGAATCAGGATTATCTGTCATTGAAATCGACAAAGAAGGTAAAGCCGCAGCGGAAATTCGCGCCATAGTGCTGGAGTTTTTAGGCTTTAGTAGCACAGAAAGCCTGATTGATGACATCCGTAACAATAAACCCACGACCAATGGAGGCGCTTATGGGCATGGCCGATCTCAAGAAAGCCGTATCGTCAGCTAACCGTCAGCGCTTGCCGCCAACATCGGTCAGTATTGAAGACTTTATCGAGGAATCTAACTTATATGCCATGGGGCAATTACATGGCAACAATATGCATGTCAGTGCTATTTATGACAAACCAATACACAGCAAGGATATAGCAGGGATACCAGCACCTTTGCCGGTGCAACCACTGCGTTTAATCACGCCGTTAGCATTAGAGTTACCACTCGAAGTGAGTTTGCAAGACCCGCAAACACTGGCGAAAAACCGTAATGCGACTTTTAGTTTATCAGAGGATGCCATTAAACAACTGTCCATCATGGCTGGCGAGCAGCAGCAATCAAAGTCAAAAATCATCAGGCAACTTATTCAAGCCCATTATCAATTAAGCCCGCAGCAAAGAGCGCAACTCAGTGCGCCTTATCATGGCCTAAATGAGGAGCTTAATTAAGCTCCTCATTAGTAGTGTCAGCATGTATTAACTTGTACCCCTGTAGTCGTAGCAAGATAGCTATGACTGCTATTTTTATGCTATTTATAATCTATCGTTTAAGTCCCCCCACTGCCATGACGGCTAATTAAGAAGGCGTTATGGTCACTATCACATTCTTACTCATCATTGCCCTTACGGTAATAGCCTGGATTATAACGGCTCCATTTCGTCAAGCGCGCGTTAGACGCCGCATTATGGCAAGGCCATTCCCTAAGGCGTGGCGCCAAATCATTAAGACCCATGTTCCCTATTTTTTCTGGTTACCTGCACATCTGCAGTTAAAGCTAAAACAATTAATCATTCTATTTATTGAAGAAAAACAGTTTATTGGCTGTAATGAGCTCGTTATTACTGATGCCATCAAGGTGACCATAGCGGCGCAAGCTTGTTTGCTTTTGCTCAATAAAGAACAAGAAACCAATTACTATGACAAGCTCAGCACTATTTTGGTGTACCCGGAAGCTTTTATTGTCGAAACTGAACAGCTCGATGGCTTTGGCGTCGCCCATCGCCATAGTCACGTATTAAGTGGCGAGTCGTGGGAGCAAGGCAAAGTCATCTTAGCTTGGGCGAATGTACTCAATGATGCGACTCACCCAGGCATGGCTGGCAATGTAGTCTTCCATGAATTTGCTCATCAATTAGATCAAATCAATGGTAAAGCTAACGGCGCGCCGCAACTTAACAATGCTGCAGAATATCAATTGTGGTCTGAGGTCATGGCTCGAGAATACGCAGCCTTGCAGCAAGCGATTGCACATCAGCAAGCTCATCTCATCGATGTCTATGGCGCTACCAATGAAGCCGAATTTTTTGCGGTATGTACTGAAGTCTTTTTTGAGCAAGGCCATCAACTCAATGCCGAACATCCTAAGTTATATCAATGTTTACGGTGCTATTATCGACTCGACCCTTGTGAATGGTTACCAGAGTTAACCAAACTCTAGCATTATCTTTGATAGGCTAAATTCAAGCATAAATTAGCCTGTTGCCAAAACAATACAGCCCCTTGCATCTGCGATTCAGTTAACCCCTGCTTATTGTCAAAATACACTAAACCTATCACCTTATTTTCTAGCACTATGGCGCCTATACCGCAGCTTTTATTACGATGGCGATTGATTAAGATAGCGAGTGAATTAGCTTTAAGGGTAATGCTTGCAAGAGGATGCAAATACTCATGCCATTGTTGAGATTGGCCATAATACATCATGGTTTTATCTTCGATAACACGACCAATCAATGGGTTTTCGTCAATGGTTAACGCTAACTCGGCCTTAAGACTGCTGCAATCATCCCCATAGGCCATTTTTGGCGTCAGACTGCGCTTATCTTTAGTTAATAACAACACGCAGGCACGCTTAAGCCCCACGCCATCGACTAAGCCTTCGAGCACTAATTGCAAGATGGGATTAAAGTCAGCTTTAGCGCCAGCCAATGCCGCTAACTGAGATAAAATTTGAATTTGTTTATGCTGGGCGCTGGCAACTTGTAGCGCTTCACTCTGATTATTTTTCGGGTGTAAACTTTCAATATTGGGCGCTAAATATTCCACTAATTCATTGGCACCATAAGCATGAGTTAATTTAATCGTCGCTTTTAAGCACTTATCTAAACGTTCAGTAAACTCATGAATATCCTCCCCTAATAACTCAGCGCATTGAATAATTAAGGCATCTATCTCAGCGGGATTACCTTGCTCTAATGCGGCGCTCAATTCATTAGCCTTAATGATGCTTACGGATTCAGGTGGACAGCTTTGATGTTGACTAAGCGCGCTTTGCAGCAAGGCGCCAAGCCCCCACTGCGTGACTAATCCAAGAGTTAATTGATTAAATCGCCCCCCGATCACTTCGCGAATAGCTTGTTGCTGCTCGGCGTCCGAGAGGCACATTTGTAGCTTAATGGCTAACGACTTCACTTCTGGCTGAGCGCTACTCCAAAAAGCAGTTTCTCCCAAATGAAATAGCAGACTAGCAATAAAGACCTCTTCCCGCAGCGGCTCTTTTTGATGCTGCTGCATCATGCGTCCTATCATGGCGGCTTGAAACGAGTGCGCCATTTGCCTAAGTAGCATCTGATACACTGAGCCTGTCACTAAATCTTTTTCAATGGTGGTGCTTAAAAGCTTAGCGGTCAGGCAAATATTGCGCATCACATCAAAGCCCAGCACCACAGCGGCGCGACTTAAGGTGGTAATGGGTGGACCACCCTTATGATAAGTAACAGTATTAACTACCCGTAAAATGCGCGACGTTAACGCATTATCATGCATGATACTGCGGCTGATATTGGCAAGAGGACTGACATTATCATCAGCTAACGATTCAAGGCTGCGAATACTTGAACATAATGCAGGGAGTTCTTGTTCGCCTAGATAGTTTATCCAGTAATCGAGGCGATTTGAGGTGTGTTTTACTGGCATCCACTGCTCTACTATTGCATCCAAGTTCTATGAGTATAGGAAAGCCCCAAAAAAAATGCGGCACTAAGACCGCAAATTCACTTCAAAAGTATTAACTATTTCGATATAGAAACAAATAGTTAGAATTGTTGTTCTTCAGTAGAGCCAGTCAATGCCGTCACCGAAGAATGCCCACCTTGAATAACGGTAGTGACCTTATCAAAGTAACCTGTTCCTACTTCTTGTTGATGTGCCACGAAGGTGTAACCTTTAGCTGCGGCAGCAAATTCAACTTCTTGAACTTTTTCCACATAATGCTTCATACCTTCACCGCGGGCATAGTCGTACGCCAAATCAAACATGTTGTACCACATGTTATGGATACCAGCTAAGGTGATGAACTGGTACTTATAACCCATGTCCGACAGCTCTTGCTGGAAGCGCGCTATGGTGGCGTCATCTAAATTCTTCTTCCAGTTAAACGATGGTGAGCAGTTATATGCCAGTAATTGATCTGGGTACTGGGCATGAATCGCCTCAGCAAAACGGCGCGCTTCATCAAGATCAGGTTTTGCGGTTTCACACCAAATTAAATCGGCATAAGGGGCATAAGCAAGACCGCGAGAAATCGCTTGGTCAAGACCGGCATTAACGCGATAGAAGCCTTCGCTAGTGCGCTCGCCAGTCACAAAGTCGCGATCATATGGGTCGCAATCCGAGGTTAATAAGTCAGCCGCGTTAGCATCGGTGCGCGCAATCACTAAGGTTTGGGTACCGCTGACATCGGCCGCTAAACGCGCCGCCACCAGTTTTTGCACCGCTTCTTGAGTTGGCACTAAGACCTTGCCGCCCATGTGGCCGCATTTTTTCACTGATGCCAGCTGATCTTCAAAGTGAACGCCAGCGGCGCCCGCATCTATCATGGCCTTCATCAATTCATAGGCGTTAAGCACGCCGCCAAAACCCGCTTCGGCATCAGCAATAATCGGCAGGAAATAATCAGTGTAACCAGGCTTACCTTCATCAATCTGATTGCTCCACTGAATTTGATCCGCGCGGCGAAATGAATTATTGATGCGTGATACTACCGCTGGCACTGAGTTGGCTGGATATAAGGATTGATCTGGATACATGGTGCCAGCTAAGTTGGCATCGGCCGCTACCTGCCAACCAGACAGATAAATCGCTTCAATCCCTGCTTTGGCTTGTTGCACTGCTTGGCCACCAGTTAAAGCGCCGAGTGAATTAACATAACCTTTTTTAGCGCCACCATTCACTAAATGCCACAACTTAGCGGCGCCGCGCTGCGCAATAGTATTTTCAGGTACAAATGACCCCCGCAGACTCACCACTTCTTCAGCGGTATAAGGGCGACGAACACCTTGCCAACGTGGGTTTTCTGCCCAATCTTTTTTTAACGCATCAATTTGTTGCTGGCGATTTGGTTGTGACTGGCTCATAGACTTGCTCCTTCAGACTGGGGGATGGGCACGAACCGTTCGCGCCCATTAACTTGGTCATGCATTATTCGGTTAATAATTGGTATCCGGGTTCTGTTAAGAAATCTACCAGCTCATCTGAGGTAGTGATTTGTTCAAGCAGTACGGCAGCTTTAGTGAACTGGCCACGGGTAAACGCTTCTTGGCCGACTTCTTCTTTAACCTTGGCGAGCTCTTCCACCAACATGGATTTAAACAGGTCTTTGGTGACTAACTTGCCATTGGATAATTGCTTGCCATGGCGGATCCACTGCCAAATAGAAGTGCGGCTGATTTCGGCAGTCGCGGCATCTTCCATCAAGCCATAAATCGGCACGCAGCCATTGCCACCAATCCAAGCTTCGATATATTGCAGCGCGATGCGCAAATTAAGGCGCATGCCCTCTTCCGTACGCTCGCCTTCACACGGTGCTAACAGTTCTGCCGCTAAAATTGGAGCATCTACATCGCGGGTAATATGCAATTGATTGGTATGATTCTGGCCGATGTAATCGTTAAATATCGCCATAGCCGTATCAGCAAGACCAGGGTGCGCCACCCAAGTGCCATCATGACCATTACGCGCTTCTAACTCTTTATCCTTTTTAACTTTGGCCAATACAGCTTGATTGGTTTGCTCATCTTTGGCCGGAATAAAGGCTGCCATGCCGCCCATGGCTAGTGCGCCGCGTTTATGGCAGGTTTTAATTAACAACCTCGAGTAAGCACTTAAAAACGGTTTATCCATACCAATTTGCTGGCGATCTGGCAGCACTCTATGACTATGGTTTTTTAAGGTTTTGATATAACTAAAAATATAATCCCAACGACCACAATTAAGTGCGACTATGTTGGAGCGTAATTCATACAGAATCTCGTCCATTTCAAATACTGCCGGCAAGGTTTCAATTAAGCAGGTGCATTTAATAGTACCGGGCGCTAAACAAAAACGCTCTTCTGCAAAGGCGAACACTTTCGCCCACCAGCGCGCCTCTTCATGGCTTTGCAATTTAGGAATATAGAAGTAAGGACCTGAGCCTTTGCTCAGTAGGCGGCGATAGTTATGATAAAAATACAAGGCAAAATCCAGTAGTCCGCCAGGAATTGATTTCCCTTGAAATTGCAGATGTTTCTCTGGCAAATGCAAACCACGAACGCGGCAAACTAACACTGCTGGCTTATCATTTAACTGATATAACTTGCCGGTTTCTTCATTGGTATAAGTGATAGTGCCATTAACGGCATCGCGCAGGTTTATCTGCCCCTGAATCACCTTCTCCCACGACGGCGCTAATGAGTCTTCAAAGTCAGCCATGAACACTTTTACATTGGCATTGAGCGCGTTGATGATCATTTTACGCTCAACCGGCCCAGTGATTTCGACCCTGCGGTCACGTAAGTCGTGGGGAATGCCACGGATTTGCCACTCACTATCGCGAATAGATCGAGTTTGCGGTAAAAAATCAGGCAGTTGACCATTATCAATCAGCAATTGTTTTTGTTTACGCACTTCAAGCAAGTGATCGTGCTCTGGCATAAAGGTCTGGCATAAGCCTTCGACAAACGACAAGGCTCCTTCAGTAAACACAGCATCAACGCCAGGTATATTTTTGCCAACAATTTTTAGTGCTGACTGTTGTTCGCTAATAGTTATAGATGTCGTCGTCATTGTTATACCTCTTAATACCTAAATTCATGAGTAACTAATGTAACTAGGTTGTTCGCAAGCTCGGCTTAGCTGCTAGCCCTTAGGTGGCTGTGCTTGGCGTGGTGGATATATCCACCTCATGCTAATGGCACCTAAACCATGAAACTTCACCGCATTAGCAGCTCAACCGGCAAATGTTGAATTAGTACTAACCCTATCGCTGAACATTTGTTAAAGCAACAATACGGCAACAATATTAGCAATCACTTTACTTATGTGGCGTGCGAATTAAATTGGTAATACCAAAAAATAAAACTGCCTCAAACACCTGTTTTTAATCAACTTTATTAAGATGAGAATTAAGGTTAAAACGATAGCGAGTGACTTGTCTGACAACTGCACCAGCAAAGAGTAATTGTTTTTAAATCCGTAATTAAATTTCACCGCGTAATTATATGATTACACTTATTTATGGGATATTTGAGTGGATTAAAGACTAAGGTGTTTAGGATTATCTCTTGCGGCAACTAAGTTATCTATCCTAAAACAATAGCTTATATTTGAATGCCAACACCCATCAATCAAACGAGCGTTTAAATCTTACCTTTACGTCAACTTGATTATCGAAAGGCAGCATAAGGCGCTGAACAGACAAAATGTTAATTTGCCAACATTCAAAATATTATTGGTCAAATTGCAAAATAAATTAATAAATATGCAATTTTAGACTAAAGACTTAGTGCCGACGGCGGATGTTGTGTATTTAGCCCAAACTAGCTAAGTCACAGCCACTGATTTAACATACCGTCTGGGTTCTATATAAAACCATTGATTACTTGTCAGATCATTGCTCTTGCATAGTAAATACATGTTAATCGGCAAGATTAGATGATTAACGGCCCTCGATAAGTAGCTCTACAGCGCCAAAGATTGGTATCACGGTATTCTCATTCGCTAATCATACTTATTACTGCGCATAGCTAACTACTCAATGATCTAGCAAGTGATTAGCCAATCGCTTTAAGCAGATGTGTAGCAGCCATAGCCTATTACAGGCAAAGACTTGAATGTCGGTAAAAACTAGGCAGCAATTTAGCAAGCTCAAGCAAGGCGTTAAAAAATCGCCTCAGTTTCAAGGCTTGATGCTATTAACCCTTGTCAGTCATACCTTTGCTTAGTTATGATTGAGGCCATTCTCGATAGCTTGCAGTGACCAATGATAACCATAAAACGTACCAGACAAGTATTAGCCCTGACCGTATTGAGCCTCAGCATCAGTGGTTGCAGTGTGTTTGATTGGCTAGTGTATAAGCCCGACGTTCCCCAAGGTAACTATGTCGAGCAGCAACAAGTTGAAAAGCTGCGGATTGATATGACCAAGGAGCAAGCCGAGTATATTCTAGGTCGCCCAGTGCTGCGCGATAGCTTTGCTAATGACACTTGGTACTATGTTTATCATTTCAAAAGTGGCCGCGATGCCAGCATCATTCACAAAGAATTAATTTTAAACTTCGATGCTAATGGCAACCTGAGCCAAGTCACGGGTGATTATGAACTGAATACTGACTTTGCCACCCCGCTTGAACAAAGCCGCTTACCTATGACCAATAATCCGGCGTCTGAACCTTTGGTTCCGCAATCTCGTGGTGATGCTAAACCACTGATTGAAGAAGAAAAGCCGTTATCACAGCAGTCTGTGACCACAGATAGTGAATAATGAATAGTCAATGACTGAAACAATAAGGCCCGCAATTGCGGGCCTTATTGTTTGGTGTCTATCTGCTTTACTGAGTGACAATCACTATGGCGGCCATAGTGTTTCAGCCACCCTTTGAGCGATAACTCACATCAAATAGTCCTAAGTGCATCATTAACGAACGACCAAATCATTGCTTAAAGCTTAGCGCCAGTAATCTTATTAAGGCGACCATCATCTTTGGCTTGCTCAGCGCGGCGACGGCGCACATCTTTAGGATCGGCAATCAAGGGGCGGTATATTTCTACCCGCATCCCTGGCACTAACAGCTCGCTAGATTTTACCATGCGACTAAAACTGCCAAGCTTCACCGTATTGATATCGATTTCGGGGAAAAAATTGACTATGCCGCTTTGAACCACAGCTTCAAGCACTGTGGTCTCACCATTGACCATCACACTCACTACCTTGGCTCTGTCTGGCAGCGCATAAATAACATCAACACTAAATTTATCTAGATTAGGATTCATAACTTACCTTGGATAGACAACCTTGGCCCGCTGGCTGAACGCTTGCACCATAGAACCAACTAACTCTTCAAATATTTTACCAAAGGCCAGCGCCACTAACGGGCTAGAAAAGGCAAACTCTAATTCAAACTCGACCTTACAAGCATCATCAGTCAATTCAGTAAATTGCCAATAGCCTTGCAAATGTTTAAACGGGCCATTTTCAAGCGTGAGTTCAATGCGCTTACCTGGGATCACTTGATTGCGAGTCGTAAAGGTTTTCTTGATACCCGCTTTGGCGACATCTACTGAAGCCAACATGGTTTTACCATCAAACTCAATGACTTTACCGCCAACACAACCCGGCAAAAATTGCGGATAAGACTCGACATCATTAACCAACTCATACATTTGCAACGCACTGGCTCTCACCAAGGCACTGCGACTCAACTTAGGCATGCTTATGTCCAAAATCCAATTGCTAATGCGGCCAATAGTTTACCATGCTCACAGCAAAACATACCAACCACACATAGAGAGTGGCGAAAAAGCCAGCAACCAAATTTTCAACCTAAGCCATTGCCTAAAATATTGTTATACTGCCAATTCCAAATTCACCCTCGGCGAGTATAATTGCGGTCTATGGCTAAGAATAACTCAAAAAAATCCGCTAAAAACCCACCAGCAACGATTGCTCGCAATAAGCGTGCAACCTTCGAATATCGAATCGAAGATAAACTGGAAGCGGGCCTTTCTTTGATGGGCTGGGAAATAAAATCTATCCGTGCTGGTAAAGTTAACTTGTCGGAAAGCTTTGTGCTGCTCAAAAATGGCGAAGCCTTCTTGCATAATTGCAGCATAGTTCCCCTCAATACAGCATCAACCCACGTGGTATGTGACCCAACGCGCATGCGTAAGTTATTGTTAAACCGCCGCGAGCTTGACCGTTTAACCGGTCAAGTTGAACGTCAAGGGTATGCCATCATTCCGATTTCTATGTATTGGCGCAACCGAGCTTGGGTTAAAATTGAAATTGGCTTAGGTAAAGGTAAAAAAGATCACGATAAGCGCGAAGATACTAAGCAGCGCGAATGGTCGATTGAAAAAGCCCGAGTCATGAAGAACAAATAAACCGCCTTTTGTTCAGTTAATAGACAGTTAGCAGTGATGATGTAATTCAGTAGTAGACATTTCAACTCAACGAGTTACACTTCAAATCACGGGGGCGATTCTGGATTCGACGGGATTCGCGAAACTCCGGGAGCATGTCGAGGGGCGGTTGGCCTCGTAAAAAGCCGCAAAGTTATAGTTGCAAACGACGATAACTACGCTCTAGCAGCTTAAGGCCGCTAGCCGTCACCCACACGTCTTGCACATGGGCAGTGGATCTGACGGTCATCTTACATCGTGCTAGCGAGGGAACTCTGTCTAGGGGTGAACCGCGAAATAGTACTAGGCTCACCGGGTGTCATCCTGTCTTTCGGAGGATAAACGGTTAAACAAAAGAAAGACTAAACATGTAGCGCCTTGAGCGTAGGTTTTTCGGACGCGGGTTCAAATCCCGCCGCCTCCACCAAACCTTTTAAAAAAGACATCTTAGGATGTCTTTTTTATTGCCTGAAATAAGCTAAATCAAATACTTACCGTGCTAGGTAGTTTTATAACATCCTATAACTTCTTTAATTTTTGGGTACACTGGAGGGAACACAGCTTTCACTTCGATACCATAGTGTACCCAACATGGCCATGAGCACTACTCGCCTAACAGATACAGAAATCAAAACCGCCAAACCAAAGGATAAAGAGTACAATCTCTTTGACGGTGACTGACTTAAGCTTGTGAATAAAGCCAAACGGCTAAAAACAGTGGATACTGAACTATTACAAACCGACTAATCGTAAACGGGCCAATCTTAGCTTAGACCCGAATTCAACTCCGAAGTGCGACACTCAACAATTAAGCAGCTAATTGGTGAAACACCAGCGCAGGCTGCTTAAACTTCAAACACTTTTTGGGTCGATAGTTAATTCTATTCTGAGCAAATTCGATCAATTCATCACTCACTAGCCTCAAATCAACGCCTTTTTTGACATACTGCCGGAGTAATCCATTGGCGTTTTCATTCGCACCACGTTCACACGAACGATAAGGGTGCGCAAAATACACCTGGGTATCTAGCGCCTCTGCTATCTTTTGGTGGTTAGCAAATTCGCGTCCATTATCTGCCGTTATCGTTAGCACATGCGCCTTATAGGCGGTGTTTTTCAAGGTAGTTGTCAATCGTCGCTTTCGTTACATCTGCCGCTGACTTCGAATTGACTTTCTTTATCAAATAAAACCGAGTCTTACGCTCTAATAGGGTCACAATTGCTCCCGTTCCATGTAGACCCAATACAGTATCGATTTCCCAGTCTCCGAATCGTTCTCGACTATCGACAATCGCAGGTCTGTCGTCAATGGATACGGCGTTTTTTATGGTAGGAGCTTGCTCTACTTTACCGCGCCGATAACGCTTATGTCCTTGGCGTAAATGACGATAAAGTTTACCACCCCGGCGTTTGTCGCGTGCAATATAGCGATAAATCCACTCGTGACTGACGGGTTCCTTCACTAGGCGCAACACCTGCGAGATTTGCTCAGGGCTCCAATCCAATTCCAGCAAAAGGATGATGCTCTCTATTCGCTGCGAGGGTATCGCATATTTACTCGACTGACGCCTTATTGTGACAGCCTGCTCGTGTGCAATATCAGGCTGATAGCGTGATTGCCCTTGGCATCGTTTCACTTCCCGATAAACACTAGAGCGATGGCAATGAATGCATTTAGCTATATGTGCTATCGAAAAGCCCTGTTCTAAAAGCACGGAAATCTGGTATCGTCTTGCTTCAGTCAACTGTTGATAATTCATAGTGATACTCTTTTACTTTGGCGAGATAAAGCGTACCACTTTCAGCAGTTGGCTTCTTCTACACCTCAATTAGAGTGTCGCAGTTATTATCTGAATTCCGGAGTCATTAACAAGGTTGGTTACGGCTTCCCTATGCCATGTACGCCATAAAATGTGTGTTGCCATGAACAGGCTGATTAGCATTGCCATTGCCATGCACTGAATAAACATCAAACTTGTCGTGCTCAAGTACAGTAACGAGGTCTCAATGAACTACCAAGGTCAATGCCTATGCGGCGCTATTACATACCAACTGACAGCAAACCCAATCTTGGTTGCGCTATGCCATTGTAAAGATTGCCAGCGCAGTGCTGGCGCGCCGCTAGTGGCCTGGGCATCATTTTATGAATCATCCCTGGTATTAATGAAAGGAAAGCCCAAAACCATTAATTCATCGGGCGCCGCTATGCGCAGTTTTTGCCAAGAGTGTGGCAGCGGCTTGTTTTATCGCAATACCAACGTTATGCCCGGAATTGTGGATATTCAATCTGCAACCTTAGACGACCCAGATACACTGCCGCCAACACTGCAAATGCAAGTTGCTGAAAGGCTTCAGTGGATGAAGCACATTCATGAGTTACCTGAAGTGGATAGGTTCCCAGAGGATGACGCCTAAACTATTGCTCAGGTGAGGCAGCCAAAAACAAGCTTAAATAATTGGCGATCTAGCTGATGGTAACTAGCTTCAACTTATAATTCGCGCCTATTAGCTTAACTCGCATTCATGTCGATATGAATTAGCCATAAAATTTCGCCATCAAACAAGGCACTTATTGCCGCGGTAATTTAAGGGAAATAATGGCGGCGACGCCGATAAATATCCCTGAAATCACTAAACAGGCGGCAAGGCCTGAGGTTTGATAGACCCAGCCCGATAATAAGGTGCCAACTAAGCGCCCTAAGGCATTGGCCATATAATAAAAACCAACATCCAGTGACACGCCATCATCGCTTGCATAATTGACAATCAAATAGCTATGCAGTGATGAGTTAATCGCAAAGAGCGCGCCAAATAACATAAGGCCTATAAGTAATATGGTGCTGGCATAAAAATCAGTTCTCAGCGCTAAAGCAAGCAAGAATGGCACAGCCGTGAGTATTGCCGCCCAGCTAGCGGCCATCTTACCATTGGGCAATTGCCCATGACTCATGCCGGTAATCCGCGGCGCTAAGCCTTGAATGAGACCATAACCCATCACCCAAACCGCTAAAAAACTGCCAACCGACCAATGATCCCAACCAAGATTAGCGGTTAGGTACACAGGTAACGCCACCACAAACCACACATCGCGGGCGCCAAATAAAAATAATCGCGCTGCTGATAAGCGATTAATTGCAGGGCTCTTTGACAAAATATCAGTGAACTTGGGCTTATGTTTGGCTTTGCCTAAATCAGCCTTAAGGCTCACTAAGCTAAATACCCATACCAGTACTAATGCTAGCGCCATAGTGAGCACCGCGAATTGAAAACCCAAGAGGCTAAGTAAGGCGCCGCCCATAAAAAAGCCGACACCTTTTAAGGCGTTTTTAGAGCCTGTGAGTATGGCGACCCAGCGATACAACTGCCCGTTCTCATCTGCTGGCACTAACAGCTTAATGCTACTTTTGGCGCTCATTTTATTGAGATCTTTAGCTATGCCAGATAAGGCTTGCGCGCTCATCACCCACACCAGACTTAACATATCCGTTGGCACTAGCAGCATAGCTAGGGCTGCTATTTGCAAAAACAAACCAATATTCATGGTCTTATTTAGACCAAAGCGGGCGCCGAGTACGCCGCCCACGAGATTAGTGATTACCCCAAAAATCTCATAAAACAAAAACAACATAGCAATGTTGAGCGGGCTATAACCTAATCCATAAAAGTAGAGCACCACTAACATGCGCAGCGCGCCATCAGTAAGCGTAAATGCCCAGTAGTTACCAGTAACCACCCAATATTGGCGCATTTGCGCAGATAATGTCGTCAACATAGCCATCTTGTCCTGTGGTTAATTAGCTTTATCCATGCGGCCAACCATTAAGGCCAGTTCAGCCGTGCGATTGGCATATCCCCACTCGTTATCGTACCAAGCATACAGCTTGACCTGAGTGCCATTGATCACCATGGTCGATAAGGCATCAATAATGCTTGAGCGCGGGTCAGTTTTATAATCCACTGACACTAATGGCCGCTCTTCATAACCCAGAATATCTTGCAATGCGCCGCTCGCTGCCGCTTGTAAATATTGATTCACTTCGCGCTCAGTGGTTGGCCGACTCACTTCAAATACGCAATCGGTCAGTGAGGCATTAGCTAAAGGCACACGCACCGCATGGCCGTTTAACTTACCCTTAAGTTCAGGGAAAATATGGGTAATGGCGGTAGCTGAACCTGTACTGGTTGGAATTAAACTTAAACCGCAGGCGCGCGCGCGGCGTAAATCTTTATGGGGCGCATCCAATATGGTTTGGGTATTGGTAATGTCGTGAATTGTGGTCATAGAGCCATGCACTATGCCAAGATTTTCATGGATGACTTTAACGATTGGCGCCAAACAGTTAGTCGTACAAGATGCGGCAGTAACTATAGGATGTATGGCTTTATCATAGCGTTGATGATTAACCCCCATCACAATATTTAATACGCCCTCTTCTTTCACTGGCGCTGTCACAACTACGCGCTTAACGCCTTGGGCTAAATAGCTTTGCAGCACGGCGGTGGTTTTCATCTTGCCCGAGGCTTCAATCACTACATCGCAAGCAGACCAATCGGTATCGCTAATGGCTTGATTGCGACTGCAAATAATACGTTTACCCGCTATCACTATCTCATCGCCGTCACTGCGGGCTTCATGCTGCCAGCGGCCATGCACAGAATCAAAGGTTAGCAAGTGCGCTAATGTGGCGGCGTCCCCGGCGGGATCATTAATTTGTACAAATTCCAGCTCTGGCCAATCCCATGCGGCGCGCAGCGCTAAACGTCCCATACGGCCAAAGCCATTGATCCCAATTTTGATGGTCATAGTTATATCCTTTTTCTCTGTGTACATGTCATTGCTGATAGTTAACTACGCAGCCATGCTAAGTCTTTATCGCCATGCTAAGTCTTTATCGCCATGCTTAGCATCTATCGCTCAAGCAATAGGGCTTTACTCCAAACATAGAATTAATATATGAAATATCATATATTTAATTCTAAATTTTAGACATAAAAACTGCATTACATCGCGCGTAACTCAGTTACGCGTTAATCAGCGTCTTTACTCGTGCTTTAACAAGGGCTTTATCAATTAACTCATACCAAACTCATACCGTACCAAAATCATGCCATGCCAATAACTCGTGCCATTGTCAGCCGCATTAACAACAGAATTTAATCCTATCTGGCCGACCACCCATAGTATGCAGCGAGTGAACATTATCTTTAAAAAACAGTGCATTACTAACCGTAGCTTCAGCTAATACGCTAAGACACCAACTTGGTAACTCAGGATTAATTCGATAAAACACCCACTGTCCTTGGCGCCTATCAAGTAATAAGCCACATTGACGCAGCAGCGCTAAATGACGCGATATTTTAGGCTGAGTATCTTGCAGCGCTTGGGTTAATTCGCACACGCATAGCTCGCCTTCTTGCTGGATTAACATCAGGCAACGTAAGCGGGTGTCATCAGCCAAACATTTAAAAAACTGAGTGGGGTTAATCATTCATTTCAATCCTAATTTTTTACAAATCCCTTTGTAGACTAAGCCGTTAATGCAGTGACTTTTTGCTGCAATCTAGCGCCACTGCGCAGTCGCCTTATTGCAAGCATCAATGCAAGCATCAATACAATCATCAATACAATCACTATTAAGCACTACCAAGTTATAATATATGATATTTCACATATATGCATAGCCAAATAAACAAACAAAGCGCGCACGACTGAATGAGCTCGCTAACGCCCTTAGTTACCTGTGCAGCATTCGTCTTGCAAAAAATTCACTAGGCCTTGTAGCAACTGATAATCCGGCACGCAATACAGTAATCTGCCTTCGCGGCGCTGCGAGATAATCCCAGCCGACACTAAGGCACTAATATGGTGCGACAAGGTAGAACCGGGAATGTGCAATAATTGCTGAATTTCGCCAACAGCTACGCCTTCATGACCGCCCTTCACTAAGATTTTAAATAGCGCCAGACGAGTAGGATGACCTAATTCTTTCAGTACTTTAGCAGCGTTATCAATATTCATAAGTGACTCTATACAGTTAATTAATTCGATAGTACCAGAAATATCTATGGCAATGCGAGCATAAATCCAGCGGCACAATACCAAGCGTGTACGGTAAGGATTAAGTGTGTAGCGCTTTGCCAGAGTAATAGTGCGACTATGCTTAATCGCGCTGGCACTAGGACGGTTTCATCCTTAGCACTGCAATATTACGGCACCACAGCACTACATGCGCGCCTTATCATAGTGCATCCATAATTCTGCTATTCCAGAAATAAAGTATTGTCAGCCACCGTACTTACTACTATCATTCGATAATATTAGAAATGATTAGTGAGCCAAAACTTAACACCGCAGCGTACTTAAACACAGATATTAAGCATGACGAGTTTGATAAGAAGGCTTACATTAAATGAAAGCTCTCTTTAAAATCAGAGGATTGCCGCCATGCATAGCATAATGTTAACCATGGCGACAGCGTGCGATTTTTAATATTATGCGACTCTTAGATAACCCTAGGTGATTAACAATGAAGATGTCAGCCACAAGTAAAGATGAAGCCATTAAGTGGGCGCTGGCTCATGCCATGGCATTTAAAGCATCGCCTAGCACTGCCCGCCACGTGCCTTTTAGCCTAACGCCAACGGCTATTAGTCTTAAAAACTATCAACAATTACAAGCCGCTAGTGAGCTAATCGCACAGTTGATGGATGCGGTGTCACGCCAAGATAGCTTTTTAGATCAAGCCATCAGCCCAGTGGCAGCCAATGATCCCTTTTTTGCTGCCTTACTTAAGATGCACCGCAGTCTTTATCAAGCCAGCACTAAGCCTGAGCGCGTCCCTTTACTTGTGATCCGCAGCGATTTTCTAGATGATAAAGAGTTTGGCCCAAGGCTGGTTGAAGCCAACAGCATAGCCGCTGGCATGGGGCCATTTGGGGCCATGGCCCATAAGTTGCACCAATTTTTGCTTAGCCAAGGCCATGTCGAGCTAAACCAAAACCAAGCTCAAACCCCAGTACAACATCCAAAGCAAGCGCAGCCTTTACACATTAAAAAATCAGCACTCATTGAAAACCCAGCCATAGAGCGCTTAGCCAGTGCCATAGCCGCCGCAACCCTCAAGATAAAACACTCCTTTAATGATGACGGACCAGCAAGATTCTTGATGCTAGTGCAGCAAGATGAAGACAATGTGTTTGATCAGTATTTACTTGAGCAAGCATTGCAGCAATTAGGCATTCACACTATCCGCCGCACGTTTAGTGAGCTTGAAGGGCAACTCACAACCGGCGCGCCGCATCGACTAATGCTCAATGAGGTCGGCAGTATTGATACTGTGTATTTACGCACAGGTTATCAGTTTAAGGATTATCTTAAGCCAAACACGACCGCTAACTACTCAGATTTTATGGCCATTCGAGTATTGATAGAAAGGCATAAGGTCGCCGTTAATGCCACCGTCAGTCAGCAACTTGCCACCAGCAAGCGAGTGCAAATGCTGTTATCTCACTTAACGTCTTCAAGCTTCAGTGAATTTGGCTTAACTCTGGAGCAAGCCACATTCATAAAACCCATATTGGGTGACATGTTAGCCATCAATGCCAACAGTATTAATGAGGTAAGCTCGGCCCCACTTGATGCTTGGGTATTAAAAAACCAAGGTGAAGGCGGTGGTCACTGCCTATTTCGCGCCGATATAGCAAGTAAACTCGCTCAGTTAACCCCTGCTGACTATCCAGAATGGTTATTGATGCGCCGCATTCATCCGCGCCCAAGTACTACGCCAACCTTAGTGGTGCGCCATGGCGAGCTTGAAGTGGTACATGATTTAGTCGCAGAAATGGGGATTTTTAATGTGTGGTTTGACGGTAAGCCAGCGCTAGCAAATTGTACTTTTCCGCAAGAATCAGCTAAGCCAATGACGACTATGCCAAGTTCAAGCCTTGCCAGCCAGGTTCCAAATTCAAGTTTTGCCGGCTATTTAATTCGCAGTAAATCTGCCAAGGTCAATGAAGCTGGCATACACAGCGGCCAAGGGGTACTTGATTCATTGATGCTGATTGATGCTGATTGATGCTGATTGATGCTGATTGATGCTAGTCTCGATTAAACCTATGGCATAAGTAAACATTAAGTCGCAGAGTTAACATATCGCGGCAGTGAAACTAGATAATCATTTTTACGCAGCGCCACTTTGATCTATGGCTATTGATTCAAAAGCGCTGAATATTTTACCTTCGCGCCACAATGGGGCGTTATTGTGCTCGGCAAGTTGATAGGCCCAACTGCTAACGGCTTGAGATCGCAAACTATCACAAGTGAAATAACGACCGAGTTCAACATTGATATTTGGGCCATGTTCGATAATATTCTGGTTAAACCAGCGGTCGCGATGAACTATTGCGGCCAAATGATCGCGCTTGGCATTGTTGCAGCGGCTATGGGCTAACACAAAGTTATGACCAAGATCGCTTGGGTAACGCGCCCACGGGATAAAGTGATCAACTTCACCCGATTCGTTTAGCGGTTTTTGACAGTAAAAACAGCAGCCAGACTGAATATCTGCAAGCACAGGTCTAGCCTTACGAAGAGCATTGCGATCGCTACCAAATAAAAACTCTGACAAGTTGCCTTGGCTGCCAATCAATTGATGATTGGCAGGATAATCACATACCTTTTGCAGCCAATGGCTACGCGTCAATGACACCACTAAATCATGAAAACGGCGGAAACAATAAGCTATGCCGGGATTGAGCACTATATGGTCTTGCTCGCTATGGTGCGGGTAGTAAAAACACTCAGCTTGGCCAGCCAATAATTGTAAGCGCCACAACGGGCCATTTTTAAAGGTTGTGCGGGTTTTACTCATGAGTTTGCGCCAATCGGGGTGGCCTTTTAACTGTGTAATGCTATTCACCCCTTGGCGGCGAAACTCAGCCAAGGCATTGATAAGTGCAGACTGACTACCCGAGTTTTGCCGCAAGATTACGGATTGTGAGCCTTGGCTGCCATAAGGGAGTGATTGCTGCCAGTAAAGCTCGATAAATTTCTCAACTAATTCATCTATGCTAATGCGATTTACCAGCGTCTTATCATCAAGGTGTGGCCGTTCGATACAAATATCTGCCAAGGCATGCAGTAAGGCAAACTTGTAGGTAGCAACAAAGTCCCCTTCCACCAATAGGCGTTGCAGGTAGCCAATAAACTCTAGCTGTTTGGCGGCATTTACTTGTGTCATTACGCCTTAACACCCTGCATAGTCAGCACTACTGTTTGCCATTGCACCTGGTTGCGGCCTAATTGGTCTTGCTCTAGCGCAGAAGATTGCAGCAAATGCAAACCTAGTGGTTCACCAAGACGAGTTAATTCATCAAGACTCACTGGATGCATGACTCGTTCATCAGGGCTATCGCCATGGCGCAAACTAATAATGAGTTTACCTTGCGCCTTAAGAAGGCTGGCAAGATTTGTCAGAGCATCACTTCTATCACTTGGCTCAATATGCATCCATACGGCGCTAAGTAAAATCAAATCAAACTTGATAGCCAATGCCTGAGTCAGCCCAAGCGTTGGCAAGGCATCATTCAACCAAATAACAGGCAAGGGATGCTCGCATTGTAGCGATGCGGTATGTGCCTTACCGATAGCCGCCAACGCTTGGGCAGGTTCAATGGCATAGACTTGCACAGGATGCTCATGGGTTGACAGCTCGGCCAAATACTTGGCATCGCGGCCAGCGCCAGCACCTAAATCCAGCAAGCAACAACATGATGGAGTAATGCCAGCAGTGATAAGCACATGTTCAAGCACATTGACCCATGCTTGATGCACAGCGCTAAAACTGGTGGAGTGATACTGCTCGGCCAGCGTGCTGGCATGATCATTATAAAAACGCTGGCTCATCTTGACTCTACTCTGGTTACCTAAAAGGCATTAACTGCCAATCACTTAGCGCGAATAGCTTGAGTGTATCATGGCTACTGAGCCATTTTGGCAATGTCACTCACAAGTTGACTTGAAATTCATGGGGTAATTCACGGTCTGACTGAACTGTGATGAGCGTTTATCTAAGGGCTAACTTGTGATTTTAATTCAGGTAATTAGTCTCATTGATAAATCTAAAGACCAATCACTTACTTTAGACCCATGATAAAAATATCGACTATTGCTTTAAGGATGGGAGAACATCATATTTTTTAAGGGTTTGGGTTTGGCTTACCCTAAGCAGTTACCCCTTAACATTAACTGTGACTAGCCATTAGGCGCAGCTAGAACTTCTGTCATTCGGATGGCTTTCTTGCCAGTCGATTTGCACTTGTTTTACTTTTTCAAGCATTTGTGGCTGCAAAAACAAGGCAACTAAGGTCGGGTCAAACTGCAGGCCTGCGCCATCGGCTATGGCTTGGCAAGTGTCGGTTAGTGACCAAGAATCCTTGTAGGAGCGGCAGCTAGTTAGAGCATCAAATACATCGGCAATGGCAACTATGCGGCCAAATAAAGGGATTTCTTCGCCTGCTAAACCAAAGGGATAACCACTACCGTCCCATTTTTCGTGATGAGTTAAGGCGATATCGCGCGCGGCTTTTAATAAGGGAATATCATGATCCCCGATAATTTCTGCGCCGATAATCGGATGCAGCTTCATGATATTCCATTCACTTTCATCAAGCGCCCCAGGTTTTAGCAAGATATGATCCGGCGTACCAATTTTACCAACATCGTGCATAGCCGCGGCATGAAACAAAATATCAGCATCTGTGTCAGATAAACCATAGGCAAGCCCAAGTAAGCGACTGTAATGACTCATACGAATGACATGGTAACCGGTTTCATTATTTTTATATTCGGCGGTGCGGCCAAGCTTTTGAATAATCAATAAACGGGTTGATTCTAATTCTTCAAACCGCACTAAAGATAAATGGTTTTTAACCCGGGCGAGCACGCGCGCGGCGCTTATAGGTTTAGTAATATAATCAACGCCTCCCGCCTCAAACCCTAAGGTCTCATTGGGTTCATCGACTAAGGAAGTGACAAAAATAACCGGAATTTTAGCGGTGCGCGGATTGTGTTTAAGGTGCTTACAGACCTCAAACCCTGTCATGTCAGGCATCATCACATCAAGCAAAATAATATCTATGGCGGGATATTTAAGGTTCTCTAGGCGACTAATTGCATCTTTGCCAGATTGCGCGAAATACACGCAGTAATTCGCTGACTCCAAAATCGCCTTAAACAGCAATAAGTTCTCTTTAATATCATCCACAACCAAGATGTTAGTCATATTATTGTGACCCTGCCCGTAGTGGTAACACAATATGGATTTGGGTATGAGTAGCTTGCGATTGGCAACTGATCTTACCGCCATGTTTATGGGCTATGACGCAGACATTCGCCATGGCAAAACTCACGAACACATCAGAGGTATCATGTGTATCGGCCAAGGGGTCGCTCCATGCTTCAATGGCATCCATGGACACCATAGGGCCTTTATGACTAAAGATAAAATCAGCATGAGTGTCCAAATCACGCACCGAAAGTTGAATTGTGTCGCTTGAGCGCCCGGACATAAAGTTAAGCACCGCCCTAAACATCTTATCTAACAGACTGTTATCCGCCGCCAGCGTTAAGCCAGAGGTGCTTTCGATATTGGCCTCTATGGCATGTTGGTTTTTTACCGACGTCAGCAAGTCACTCAAATAGCGCTTAACTGGCACGGTATTTAAGCGAATTTCGGTCTTTTTAAGATGGAAATACAAGAGTAATTGATTAAGGCGCTTTTCGGATTTAGTTAAAATCGGCAAGCAGCTCTGGGCATCACTATTAAGCGCGACTATGGCTTCTTTATTTTGCGCAAGTTCATGACTTAACATGCGAATAGACAAACTTATCATTTCAAGCGCGGTCGGTTGCATTAACCGCACTTTAATTCTTGAGATTAACTCATTCTTATTAAAGGGTTTAGTGACATAATCCACCGCGCCTAAGGAAAATGCCTTGAGCTTGCCTTCCACATCATCAAGTGCTGATAACACGATAACCCGCGTGCGCCAAATCCGATCCCAGCGGCGCAAGCGTTCTAACACCTTGTAACCGTCGGTTTCTGGCATCATGATATCCAATAACACTACATCGTAACTATCTGACTCTAATAATTTAATGGCATCTGCGCCATTTAAGGCGAAGGCCACATCATAATAATCTGAGCCTAAAATACTGCGCAGTAATTTTAAATTTGCCAGTTCGTCATCGACAGCAAGAACCCGTATTTTTCTATCCATGGGATTGCTCCATTTGCTGGTTTAGTTGTTCTGCACTTTGATCTATAACCCCAATTGCGCCGGTAAAATCAAAATCTTCGGTTAACTCCACCAGCAACCCCGCTAACTCGGTTAATCCATAGCCGAGTAACTGCTGGCTCAAACATTCAAGCTCTGCATCATCAAGCATACCTCGCCCTAGCTTTTCCCTAAAAATCAATAACTTTTCTAATAATCCATCAATCTCTATCAGCTCAATATTCGAGTCTAACGTTAGATTTTTTTGCGGCTCAAGCGGTAACTTGTTAATGGCGGACGTGACCGCAAATAAGGCATCTTCTAACTCGCTTAATAAGCCTAATAATTTAGCCCCTGGCGCCGAGTCACTTAAGGCATCGTCGAGAAGTCGCGTAGCATCATACAAATTTGCCATACCAAGCCCCCCTGCGACCCCTTTAAGTTTATGAGTCGCGCCCTTAGCTCGCTGATACTCATTCTTTTCTAAGCATTGATTAATTTCGGTGACCAAGCTTTGCCAATTGCTTGGAAATTCCCGCAACATTTTTAAATATAGGCTCTCATCGCCCCAATTATGCAAGGCTTTATCGACTTGAATACAGTGGCGGACATTAGCAAATCTGTCATGTTGCTCTAGTGCTTCTTGCGCTGGAGTGAGCACACTATCAACGCTGGATAGCTCAAAATGCAAAGGAACTAATTTGGCCATTTCACTATTAAGATGTGCAAAATCAACTGGCTTCATCACAAAGCCATCCATGCCCTCATCAAGACATTGGTCAACATCGCGCCGCATGCCGCTTGCCGTTAAGGCGATTACTGGCACTGGGCGCCCTTGCTTAGCTGCATATTCCTTAATGCGTTTATGGGCCTCAAAGCCATTCATATTGGGCATATGAATATCCATTAACACCAGATCGTACTGACCTTCGGCTAACTCAAATAATTCCACTGCCTCAAGACCATCTTTTGCCCAATCAATCTGATGCTGCTCTCGGCCTAAACGGGTCTGAATTAATTCGGCATTAACCGCCACATCCTCTGCCAACAAGATTTTTAACGGCTCAAGCAATCGATAGCAGGTAAGCGGATTATCTTCTTGAAACTGCACCTTAGTTTGATCTTTAGCCGCCGGAGCATAAATGGTGAAATAAAAGCGCGAGCCAACACCAAGCTCACTTTCAACCCACATTTGCCCGCCCATTTTTTCCACCAATTCGCGGGAAATGGTTGTGCCAAGCCCGGTGCCACCATAACGGCGAGAAATAGAGCCATCTGATTGCACAAAAGGTTTAAAAATATGTTCTAGCCTATCGTTAGCAATTCCAATACCAGTATCTGCCACCACAAAATTGACTAGTCCGCCTTGGCTACTATCGGTCAGGTAAGCACTTACTTTAATTTCGCCTTTTTCGGTAAATTTAATGGCGTTACCAATAAGATTAATCAGCACTTGCCTCAGTTTGGCGGGATCAGAAACCACTAAATTGGGCACGTTAGCGGCCACTTGATAACTAATTTTCAAGCCATTTTTCAGAGCTTGTAGCTCCATGAGATTAATCACAGAACCTAAGGTACGACGTATATCAAAGGCTAAACGCTCAAGCTCCACTGAGCCGCGCTCTAATTTAGTTAAATCTAAAATGTCATTTAATAAGCCCAGCAAAGAATGCGCTGATTTAGAGACTGTCGTGAGATGGCGTCTTTGCTCCCGCGTCAGCTCAGTATCTAGAACTATTTCTGTCATGCCGATGACAGCATTCATTGGGGTGCGCAGTTCATGACTCATATTAGCCAAAAACTCTGACTTAGTACGGTTGGCTAATTCCGCCTCATCTTTGGCGTTACGCAAACGTACTTCGGCGGCTTTTCTGTCGCTAATATCCCTAAGCACCATAGTGTAAGTTTGCTGGTATTTACTGCGCACGCAGGTCACAGATACTTCTACCGCAAACAGGGCGCCGCTCTTATTAATGGCGAGCGTTTCCACTTGCGAACGCATTTTTTTAGTGGTGCCGACTAACAAGCTAGTAAACCAAGCATCGATATTCGGGATATGATCGCAGTCCGCCATGACTAACGCTAAGTTCTGGCCAAAGATCTCTTCTGCGCGAAAACCAAACAGATTTATCGCTGTGCGATTCAGCTCTTTAATAGTGCCATCAGGGTCAACCACTAACAGCGCATCACTCATAGTATCTAAGGTGGCCCGCAGTTGATGCTCGGCTTGCTGCAAGGCTAACGTGCGGACATTCACTTTTTGCTCCAGCGACATATTTAAATCGCGCACCCGCTTTTCATAAGCCTTGAGTTGGGTGATATCTGTGCCTACCGCCACATAGTAACGTTTAAGGTGCTCGCTGGTATTAATGGGCGCAAAGTGCACATGTAGCCAAGAAGGATTATTAGGGGTGGTGGCATCTTTAAGTAACACATCAGCGCACTCACTATTAGTGATGGCTTGAGTGAGCGTGGTTACCGTTGATGCTGGGGTAAATTCACTGTCTAAATAACGGCACGTTTGCCCAATGATAGGGCCCACCGCATTGTCATGTCCTTGGCTATAGGTTTGATTGGCATAAACCACAGGGAAATGAAATTCTGCGGTATCAAGGATCGCTAGGCTAATGGTCGATGTCGCCATAGCGCCATCTTTAAGCTGTAAGTCGTGGCGAAGATAACGATTAGCCTCTTGTAGCTTAAGATAATCTTGCTGCATGGTTTGATATTGTTTAAGTAACCCTAGCAACGGCTGCCAAGCCGCTGTTACTGCGCGCGGTAATTTTAAACTCATGCTTTGCGGCGCCGCATTAGCTGACCCGCTTTGCTCTATGACATAGTGCGATAACTGCAATAAGCGATTAAGGCCACGGGTGATGTAAATAAACCATGCTGCCGTTAACACGAGCAATAAGATGATCAGCTGCAATGAGCGCCAAAACCAGTCTTGCTGTAATAATTCTGGGGAGGCTTGCAATGGCGTCATCGCCAATTGTAAATGCCAAGGATGCAGCGGCTGTAAGCTTGGATAAAAGGCGACTGTGGTTGAATTGAGCTTACCGCCCTCGCTTGGCGTGCTCGATTCACGCGCCGCATAATCAATGCGCCATTGCAGTAACCCCTTATCATCGCTTAATAATAGCGATTGCCAGCCAAAGGCCTTTTTGTCTTGTTGCTGCACTTGTAGAAAAGATAACAGGCGTTCTGCATCAATCAGCCACAATAAATAATGCCCCCCAACTTTGGCTTTAGTGATAAATGCTAATTGCTGCAACGCCTTGTCGTTAACCACTAAGGCATACAAGCTCGGAGCACTGTGAGTGATGCGCGGGTTTTGCAGCCAAACCTCGGCGTAGATTTGATTCACCTTAGCCGCAGACAGAGATAAAGAGGCAGGTAGCACAGAGGCATGTACGCTTGGGTCATCAAGTAACTGCGCTTTGGGGTTATGAGTCACCAATTGGTGGTCAGTATCATAGAGGCCGATAAAATCAAATTCAGGGAAAATCTGAGCTAATTGTCCTAACTTATCGCTGTCACTGATATCTTCGGCAAACTTAAGTTCATCAAAAGCAGTGGTAGCCAGTATGGCTTGTTGTTGCCATGCAATTAATTGTTTACCTAAGGCATCGCCCACGTCTTGGGCGTGATAGTCAATCAGGACTTGATGTTGAGTATGACCCGTTTGCGCTTGATGCTGGAATTGCAGCCATAGCCAACCGATAGGCACAAGTAGCAATAACCCCATCCCTAGTAATAATTGACTCCTTAATGACATTATCCCTAACATCCAGCATCTCCATAATTGGATAAACTAGAGTATAGCCAAGCTTAGTTAAGTTGATGAATTATCGATTAAGAAATCCCAGCCAATTATCATGCGTCAGCTCAAACCAACAAGGCTTGCGGCCATTGTTCTGGGTTAAAAATCTGTGCTCATGGCCACAGATTAAGCATTCGCAGTGCAAGTGATAATGAAAATAGTTATCAATTGACTTTTATTTGTTTACAATAAGTCATCTTTTGCTGTTGGTGTTTGGATTTGTTGGTGTTTAGATTACAGTCTTCCACATTATCGTTTAGCCTCAGGCTGCTTGCAGCCAGCATTGGCAGCTATGGCTGCACGCTCGCTATTTGCACGGCGCTGCATCAGGTATTAACGCTCTCGCCACTGGATAAAGTCTATCTAGTGACCATGTTAGCCTTTGTTATCTTCATCCTTTTAAGTTTACTAAGTCTTTGCCTGCGCTCTTTACCTAAAGTGCTAGGGTTACTTGCCGGCTTAAGTTTGTTATCTCTCGCCACAGTTCGCTACTTGGCTCCATTTGAGGCCATGCCATTATGAAAGAAACCCTTTATCGCTCCATGCTGTGGATCCATACCTGGTTTGGCTTACTGTTATCTTGGCTATTACTACTGGTCTTTTTTGCTGGCACCTTAAGTTATTTTCGCTATGACTTTAATGTGTGGAGTAAGCCTGAGATCCACCAAAACGTGCTGCAAGATTACGCTAGCAGCCGCGTTAGCGCCCAAGTGCAACAAGCGCAGTACTACTTAAGCACCAATGCCAGCCATGCCGCCACTTGGAGTATTCAATTGCCGCGCCAACGCCAACCTTATATCAGCGTGGGTTGGAGCGAGCCTAAACCTGAAGGCAAATCCCGCGGTAAAAGCGTCAGTCATTTTATTACCCATGACAATCAAGTGATTACTGAAACTCGCGATAGTAAAGGCGGCAATTTCTTCTATCGCCTGCATTTTGATTTGCATTATTTGCCCGGCAATATTGGCCGCTACCTCATAGGTATTGCCACTGTCTTTATGCTGTTTGCGCTGATAAGCGGCATTGTTATTCATAAGCGCTTCTTTAAAGATTTCTTCGCATTAAAATTGAACAAAGGCCATAGATCTTGGTTAGACAGCCACACGATTAGCTCAGTGTTTGGTTTGCCTTATCATCTAGTGATTAGTTTTACTGGCTTGATTGCGTTAATGTTTTTATACATGCCGCTACCGCTGGACTTAGAATTTAACGGCGATAGGCAGCAGATGCAGGCACAGGTGGACCCAACCTCTGTGCGCACTGAGGCAAGTCTCGAACTGAGTGCTGAGCCCGTCATCGACATAGCTAGCCTAATTCATAACAATCAGCATTTATGGGCCAATTTACCTGTGCGCCGCATTAGTGTGCAGCACCCAGGGCGCGTTAACAGTCAGGTAGTCATTGAAGCTAATACCGAGCAGCAAATTACTGAAAAAGAACCTAAATGGGTGTTTAACGGCATAAACGGTGAGCTGATTAGCCAAACGCCACGTACGTCATCCATCATAGTTGAAACCTATGACACTTTACTGGCGCTGCATACAGGTCGCTTTGCCGACAATGGCTTACGATTATTATTAGGATTTGCCGGGTTATTAGGCTGCTTGATGATAGCCTCAGGCAATATTTTATGGGTGAAAAAGCGCCTACAAAAACGCACTATGAGCGCGGCTGACAGTGTTGGCTTAAGCCTAGTTCAGCGCTTAAATCTAGGCTTTATTAGCGGCTTACCGCTGGCCACTGCGGTGTTTTTACTGAGTAATCGCCTATTGTTGCCAGACTTAGCCCAGCGCGCCGATTGGGAAGTGCATTGCTTTTTTATCGCCCTTGGCGCTTGGCTATTCTTAAGTTTACTCGGCCTTGGTTCATGGTTTAGCGGTTTACTACTGGCAGCGCTTGCTTGGCTGGCAGTGCCCGTCATTAATGCCCTGACATCTGAGCACCTCATCAGCAATATTTCCCTTGGCCAATGGCCGTTAGTACGGGTGGATATACTTGCGTTACTGATTGCTGGCATGCTGTTTGGCGCCGTTTGGTATGCTTATGCGCAGCGCCAAAGTGTGAATGTTACTGCTAAAGGCAACAGCGCTAATCTTGCCGTTAAGGCCAAACGAACAGCTAATCCTAAGCTTAATGGAGCACAATCATGAGCCTAATCATTTTTAGTCTAATGCTGGTTGCCATGGGCTTATTTTCAGTGGTGAGCCAGCAAGGCATAGCCAAACGCTTTGGCATTAAACTTAAATCCAAGGTGCGGACCAAGTGCAAATACTTAGCCTCAATATTATTAAGCGTTAGCGCCTTAGTGATGATAATGACAGCTGGGGCTTACGGTTTGATTGTATGGACCTTACTGCTAGCCGTCGTGGCGCTAATAATGATTGCTTTAAGTGACTGGCCAACAATCAATAGCGGCAACTATTAATCTCTGCCGCTTAAATCTAACTAGTGACCAACATAAATAAAGGCCTGCAATGCAGGCCTTTATTATGCTTTGGCTTTATTGGTGCCACTTCTTACATGGGGCGCTTTTATCGTTAGCTCTTAGCGCTCTCCGTTAACGCCTAGATGCAACTAGTTAATATCTTGCGCTTTAGTGCCCTTAGGTAAAGGCAAGGCCTTAAGCTCGGGCACAGGTTCAACGTTAATTTTTTCATTTAAGTAACGCAGTGCCGCTTGCAGCTGCGCATCCTCACCTTTATAGCTCTCATGAGGTAAGTTTTCGACTTCAATATCTGGAGTCACGCCTAAGCCTTCGACTATCCAGCGACCATCCATAGCGTACTGCGGATATTCAGCCACTCGCGCCATGCCATTATCCGCAAGAGTATTGCGCCCAGATAACCACACCCCAGCGCCGGCGGTTTGCTTGCCAATGAGCGGCGCTAACCCTAAGGCCTTAATACCCGCCGCAAAGGTTTCACCGTCTGAATAGGTTAACTGATCGGTAAGCACGACTAAGTGGCCGCGGAACGTCTGCTGCATATTGACGTAAGGCGTGCCTTGAGTGGGCTGCCAAAATGCCCAAGCGCGGCGCAATAATTTCTCAATAATCCAACTATCAATATTGCCACCACGGTTACGCCTAACATCAATAATTAAGCCCTGTTTGTCATAATTGGTGTAAAACTCTCGGGCAAAATCATTGATATCATTGTGCCCCATGGCATAAAGATGCAAGTAGCCGACCTTATTGGCCGTACTGCTTGATACTGAATGACGATTGGCCACCACCCAGTCTTGATAACGCAGTTTGGCATCATCCTCGGCAGAGATAGGCGTGACTAATGTTTGATGGGTTTGCTGGTTTTGATCCGCGCGACTTAAGGTGAGTAACACAGGTTGCGCCACTTGATTACTGAGCAAACGGCTGACATCGGCCATAGAGCGCACCAGCTGGCCATTAATCGCCACCAACTTATCACCGACTTTGGCATTCACCCCAGGTTTTGCCAAAGGCGGCGCGGCATTAGGCAATTCAATGTCATGTCCATAAATGGATGTCAACACCACGCCATTCGCCGTTTGCTTAAGTTGCCCACCTAAGCTTGCGACTTTAGGTAAATCCGCTTGCTTACTGACATCGCCGCCACGCACTTGGCTATGGAGTGAATTAAGCTCAGCCATCATTTGTTCAAATAAGTCATTGAGCTCATATCTGTCGGTTACCCGCGCCAATAATGGCTGATATTTTTGTTTAACGGCCTGCCAGTCAAGGCCGCGCATCTTAGGATCATAAAACTGATGTTGGTGCATTTGATGAGCATCATCAAACAATTGCTGCCACTCAGCCACAGGATCTAAGCTCAATTGCCACGGGCTTAATGATAGGGTCGCCTCAGCCAGAGAACTTGGTAACTTATCGCTGGCATCCACAATAATTAAACTGGGTTTTGGCAGTTGCTGCTGTAATAACAAGCGTTTTTTATCTGGTGACAGTGCAAAATAGGCTATGTTATCAGCCACTTTAGTCGCGCTGGCTTTACCTGCCTCAAAGCTAATAAACTGCAAACTGGGCTGACTATCAGGCTTATTGTCGCTATCTAATACATATAAGCCTTTATCTGTGGGTTGCAGATTCTGGTAATTACCGCTCGCAACCGGCACTTGCCATAACCTTTGCGCTAATCCGTCCCAGTCCACACTAACGAGTGGTGATGGGGTTTTATCGCTCGTAGCTTTCGCTGGCTCAGGGGTTAACTCTGTCACGGGCGCGAATGGAAATTGCGCCTCTTTAGTTAAGGCTAAGGCAAAAATTTGGCTGCGGCGATCAAACACTGGCCCCATGTTACGATCGCCCCACGGGCTAGTAGGACTCGAGCTAAATTCGCGGTTAGATAAGAAATACAGCCACTTGCCATCGTCACTAAATCTTGGTGAAAACGACTCGTATTTATCTGAGGTTAAATACTCAGTGCGCTTATCTACTAGCGAATACAAAAGGATTTGCGACCTTTGCTGGCCAATTTTGGCCTGAGTGATAGCAATGAAGCGACTATCGGGTGACCAGATTAAATCAGGGTGCGGCCCTAAGCCTTCACTGCCCGATAAAATGAGCTGATTGGTGCGCGCCTTAATGCTTAATAACCAAATATTGCCTTGATAATCATCATGCAATAAATAGCGGCCATCGGGAGATACTGCTAAGGCTGTGCGCAAGGTATCGCCCTTTTCGGTCAGCTGAGTGGCGTCTTGACTGCCATCAGCGGCTAATTGCCACAATTGCTGCTGTCCGGCTTGGGAGCCAATAGCATAAATCCACTGCCCATCTGGGCTTATAATGGCTTGACTCATGCGGGCATTATCTGGGCTGGCAACGCTGACTAAACGCCGCCCCTTTTCACCCACTACCGCTATTTTTCCTCGCGCTGTGACTATGGCTTGGCGGCCATTGGCAGCAAAACTGACATGGGATAAATAGGCTAAAGGATCGCTAATGCGATTAGGCTGTTTTTGGCTGAAATCGGATTGCAAACTTATGACAGGCTGAGTAACGCTTGCGCTTTCTATATCCAGCACTTCAATATCAGCGCCCCGCGACCACACCAGCTTGCCATGTTTAAGGTTGGCTTGGCGGATAGGATAATCTGTGTAATGGGTGATTTGCGTTAGCTGATTATCATCAAGATTTAAGCGCCAAATATTATCTAAGCCACTCTCATCACTAATAAAATACATTTGCTGCTGCCACAGCATAGGTTGGCGCAGTGAGCCTTGATGTTCAGCTAGCAAACGAGTGGCCTCAGTGTCTGTCTCTAACTGATATTGCCAAATCTCGCCCTTAGCGCCGCCGCGATACACCTGAGCATTATCGCCGCTGGCTTGCAGACCAAAACGCACGAAGAACACCCGCTTGCCGTCACTGGTAATATCGCCTTCGATGGCATCCACTAGCGGCACATCTTGAGTTATCAAGCTGTGAGGCGACACAGTTTTGAGCAGCCAGCGGTTTGATGGCCCCAAGGTTTTATCTGTGGCATATAAAATATCGCCACTTGGAGTAAAGCCTTGCAAGCGAACGCGATGATCTTCAAAGGTCGCGCGCTTAGGCACGCCGCCATTGATGCTCATCACATAAACTTCATCGGCGCCATCATAATTGGCGACAAAGGCAAGCAGCTTACCGTCTGGTGAGATATGCGGATGGGATTCAAGCGCCGCTTGACTGGTTAACCGAGTGGCAACGCCTTGATTAAGCGTTTGTTTCCAAATATCCCCTTCAGCGGTAAACACTAAAGTATCTTGATGGATATCTGGCATCCGATAATAGCCAAGGCCAGTTACTGAGTTTAAATCAGCGCCTAACGCTTGGGTGTTGGCAGCACCATCAGCAGCTGCCAAGGTGAATAACGGCGCAGTGAGCAGTAAACTACAGAGTAAATAAAGCGGGCGGTACGTCATAATTTCAGCATCCCTAAACTATTGTTTTATTTTTGTGACAATAACTTAGCAAATTGACTGCTGGATTTATAGCCAGAGTTTGTTAGTAAAGTTTGTAGTGAGTGATTGCAGCCAAAACTTATTGCTAGAGTTCATCTATTTTTCAATTCATCAATTCAGCGCACGCCCATAAAAAAGGCCAGCGCGAGCTGACCTTAGGTAAACGCAGACAATAAATAAACGCAGTCAATTAAGCCTAATTACTTATACGGCCAATCGATACCCAGCCACGCCTTGAAAAAGGCTTTTTGACTATCACTCGCCCCAGCCATAGGTTTAATCTCAAGCTTGCCCTGAGATTTCTCCTCTAAAATCATTGTGGTGGTTTTAAGGGTATCGTTACTGAAATAACTGAGCTCCACTTTATCGCCCGGCTCAAAATCTTCAAACCGCTTAGTTAAACCGTCAGGGGTGACTTTAAGGCCATTAATGGCCACCAGTTCATCGCCTTCATGCAGGCCTGCGCGCCACGCCGCGCCATCACGTTTAACATGCTCAAGCTTCAAGCTGCCTTTGGCGGCTTTTACCCCAAAGTTAGCCTTAACCGCTTCTTCTTTGCCATAAGTAATGCTTAAGCCCGCCATGGCCAACAGTTCTGGGAAATTGGCTTGCCACGGACTATCGATATGGATTTGCCACCAAGGGTCATAAGATTTACCCGCTAACGAAGCCAAAATAGTTTTAACATCTGCCACCCCAAACGCCGCCGGTAAACGATAATCACGATATAAACGCTGATGCACATCACGATAAGAATGCTTAAGGTCAGTATCTTCTAACAGATTAAAATCTAAGGCTAATGACACTAAGTAACCTTCGGAATAGATATTTACCCCATGGTTAGTACCGTAATCGCCGCCTTGCTCGACCCAAGTGGATTCACTGGCTTCGGCCACCGACTGCTGCCGAGCACCGGGGCGGTTAAGGTTATCGTTAATCCGTTTAGCTAAATCTTCCATAAACTCTTGATGGGTAATGACGCCAGCGCGCAGCAATAACTGGTATTGAAAATAACTGGTGGAGCCTTCAGAAAGCCACAACAAGGGCGTGATAGTTTCTTGCTGATACTGATACTTGGCTAAGCCTTCAGGGCGATATTGCTTGACGTTCCACGTATGAATAAATTCATGGGACGCTGTGCCGATAAAGCCGACATAGTCTTTGCGCTCCCTAAAATTAAACCTAGGCAACTGAATAATGGTGGAATTTAAATGTTCAGTAGCGCCGCGCTCGCCATTCGTGGCATGCACCATATAGACGTAGCGCTCAAACGGATAATCATCCCAAATGGCGCTGGCACTGCCACTGAGTTTTTTAAGATCGAGCGCTATTTGATCAAGATCGTAATTGCCCTCGCCCCACACCACGAGCTCATAATCGCGGCCATTGGCACTAAATGTGCGCACCTGACTAATACCGGTTTCAATGGGCGAGTCCACTAGCACATCATAATTGGGTGCCACAAAAGAGTGAGGCTGCCAGCCTGAGGTCATGCCGGAATAACTGCGCCACTCATCAGGCACTTGCATGTTAACGCGCAGGCTATCTTCACGAAATTCTGGACTGTAAACAAACACGCCGCTGGCATCTAAAAATGCATGGCTGGCATCAATATGGCGCACCCGACTCCCGAGTAAATCGGCATGCAATTGATAGGTCACTCGCACACTGGTGGGCGCAGTTAACTCAACTTGCCACTCACCGCTCGCCACTCGGTTAACACTCAGTGGTTTCCCTTGGGCGTCATAGGCCTTAAATTCACGCAAACCATCAGCCAACGGCAGTATTTGATACTTACCAGTGCGCCACACGGGCAAGTTAATGGTGAGGGCTGACGCCACAGTTTCGGGAAAAATAACTTCTACATTAGCCAGTTGATGCTCAGGCCGAGTCAAATCAATGTTATATTGGACGTCGCTGTAGGCGGCAAAGCTAAAAAAGGTACCTATCGCAACAAATACGCGAAAATCAGGTTTCATGGCTTAATCCTTCTGTTATCATCCTTTTTACAAAGTTTCTGGAGTATAACAAGTAAAATCAACAGTCTCAGCATTAATTAACACAATTAACATAATGCACCACCTTATTTGGAATAGCTGATGCCCTTATTTGCCATTCAATGGTTTATTGTTTTATTTGTCTTGTTCGCAGGTCAAGTTCACGCAAGCGTAACTATTGACGATGAAATTGCCGTCAGAGAAACACCGCAAGCCTTATATGACAACTTAAATGTACAACTTAATAGTGACAGTAAACCATTAAGCCTGACCCGCTTGAGTCACCGCAGCTGGGGGCTAAATCAAGACGCCTTGTTCCGCCAATACTATCTGTTTATTCGCTTAAGCATGGAGCCTGGGGTGACTGTGCCGTCAAGCCATCCTGATAACTCGAAGCTGATTGAGATGTTAGCGTCATTTGCCAAGACCCCATACCAACAAGCTGTAATTGAAGTGCTCAAAGGGCGCATCATAGGTAAAGAGCAATACAACTACCCACAGGTAGAAACTCACTATCAAGCCGCGCTAGCGTTAATTAAAGAGAACACCTCGCAAGAAGCGCGGTTGCTTAGATTCACTATTCATGATCATCTCGGCTCCTTGTTGTTATTAACTAATCAAAAACAACCTGCATTACAGCACCTTGAAGCCATGCGTGAGCGCGCGCTACACTTATCATCGCCCTACTTATTGGCTTATTCCAATTCACGCCTTGGCAAGTTTCACACCCAATTTGAGCAGCATAGACAAGCGCTGCAATACTTCTCCCAAGCGCACCAATTGGCCAGTACTACCCAATCGCCCAAATTATTAGCCCTGATTAATTTTCGAATATCTCAGGTTTACCGAGAGCTTGGCCAACTGGATGATGCTCTCCAGCATGCCCACAAGGCCGCCGATAGCTTTATGGTGTTAAAGGATGATGCCTATTTGTCACAAGCCATGAGCGCCATCGCCATGATTTATGCTAAACAAGAGTCATGGCAACAAGCCATTGATTACTACCTTAATGCCCAAGCCATAGATAAGCGCCGTCAAAACATTATCTTCATGGCCTTAAATTATCATAATCTGGGTGAGGCTTATGCCAACATTGGCGATTTAAACGCTTCAATCTCATCACTATTGCAAGCAAATCAAACATTTACCAATAAAAAAACTAACCATTATTTGATTCATAACGAGATATTGCTGGCGCAAGTTCGCAATAAACAGCAAAACTATCAAGAAGCCATTAAGCACGCCAACAAGGCGATTACCTTGGCCCTTGAAAGTAATAATCTGGAAGTGGAAGTCGAAGCCAAACAGCATTTAATTTTTGCATTAGAACACTCAGGCGAAATCACTAAAGCCCTCACCTTAAGTAAACAAGTATTAGTGCTAAAAAAACAATTGATACAACAGGCTAAGCCCCACGATGACGTGAATGCGGCGCTGCAACAACAGCGCTTGAAAATTGAGTTAGATACCGCCAAGAGCCGCGTAGCTAAGCAAGAAAGAAACATACATTTCGCCCAAATTGCGGCGCTGTTTAGTACCCTTGGGCTGTTAACCGCCTTATTAGTGTTAGCCACCATTTGGCGTAAGCATTATTTAAACGCAAAACAATTAAGTTACTTAACACGCCAAGCGCTGCAAGAACCTATTACCTTATCCCCTGGGTACAACTCATTTATTGCCAACCTTGAAAATTCTTGGTTAAGCCAGCCAGGCACGATTGCCTTAATGACTGTCCAATCGAATCCCAATCAGGATTTGTTACTGGGGCAAGAGGATTTCAGTCACTATTTTCAGCAGCAACTGGGTGAACTGGCCGCATTATCCGAGCTTGAAATCTTTGCCTTAAGGCCAGGTCTCATCGGAATTTACAGCCAGCAAGTACTGACGCCCGATGAACTTGTTAGCATCATAGAGTCAGCGTGGACATCAGCGCAGAAGTGGTCGTTAGGGCTGGTAAACCTGCCATTTCTAGCCAATAAATATGTGCCGATTAATGCTAAAACCTTGTATCAGTGTCTGCAATTTGCCTGCGCTGGCGCCTTAAGTTTGCAGCAGCATCAAGCCTTTGTGAGTTTTCATACCTTAGACTTCACTCCGCCCACTATTTTTACCACTCAGCTGTATATGCGTTTAACCCAAGCCATCAATCGCGGCTTAATTCGAGTCACCTGCAGTTGTGATAAACAGCAAATTACTTGGCCAAGTAGTGGCGCGCAGACACAGAGCACAGAGTGAGATGCGTAAATATCAAAGCTCAGATGAATTTTTATGTATTTTCTGTAGGTTACATTTGCACTTCATTGAGCTTTAGATACTATTACATTAGTTTCACTCACAGTTAAGAGACTGATACCTTAGGTGACTCGGAAAAATTATGGATAATTTTACCAACAACACGCAAGCGGCACATCTCAAGCACAAGCTACAACTGGCTAAAGAAGCAATGCTGCAGTTAGAAGCTGACCGCGACGCCAAGCTGCAAACCTTATTATCCCTGATTAATCACTTAAGTAGCGCCTGTAAAGGCCACAACACTGAGCTTGATAATCGCCTCAACAAGCTTAAAAACCAGCTCAATAGTTACGACAAGTTTGAGTTTGTCGCCGCCGATATTATTGATTTGCAACGCTTACTTAAGGGCCACTCCAGTGAAGTATTAGTGCGGCTTGAATCAGGGCGCAGCCATATAAATGACCTGACCCAAGAACTGTTAAGCGTGCAGCAGTTAGAGGGTCCCAGTCGTCATGAACTCAGCTATTTTCGCCAAGCCAATAGCCAGCCCTATAGCAATGTATGGGAATACATACCTAAACTTGAGCTATTACTGGAGCATTTTCACAGCCTGCTAAGTAGCCAGCTACCCGCCAATACTGAGCTTAATGTCTTACCTAAGTTTCAATTGCTGGCCGAGGATTTGTTTGAACTGCTTGCCAAAATTGAGTTCCCAGCCACCCAGCAAACCCAAATAAATGACCTTGTGTCTATCCTCAAACATGACTTGAATGCCGACCAACTGCTACTCACTTATCAGCAGTTATTAACCTTAGTCATCGACACTATTTATCAAGAAAAAACCGCGTCTCAAGAGTTTTTATTCGCGCTCAACCATACCTTAACCACAGTGCGCGATGCCGTCGGTCAAGGCATGACTCACTATCAACGCAGCTCGCAGCTTAAGACCCAATTAAACCACGAAATCTTTACCCGCATTGATGACTTAAGTCGCCAAAGCTTAACCTCACAGCCGATAGAGCAACTTAAGCAACTAGTGACTGAACAACTGGCCTGCATCCACAACACCTTAACGCGTAAAGATGCCATAGAGCAGCGCGAGCAGCTATTGCTGCAAAAGACCATGGATGGCCTTCATAAAAAAATCGACAACCTTAACAATGAGGCCACAAGCTATAAAGAGCGATTTTTCGAGCAGCAAAAAATCAATATGCTCGACAGCTTAACTCAATTGCCGAACCGCGCCGCGCTTGATCAAAAAATGGAAATTGAATATCGCAGCGCCATTCGCCAGCAACATACCTTGTGGCTCGCCATACTCGATATCGATCATTTTAAAGAGATTAATGACGCCTATGGTCATACCTCGGGAGATAAAGCGCTGCAAGTCATAGCCACCGCCCTGCGTCAAAGCCTCAGGGAAAGCGAGTTTGTTGCCCGATATGGCGGTGAAGAATTTGTGTTGCTAATACCAGGAGTATGCCAAGATGATATTGAGCAACTACTTAATCGTGTTCGTGAAAAAATAAAAAATGTTCAATTCAAATTTAAACAACAACCCGTGATAATAACGGTGTCGATAGGCGCAGCGCAGCTTGCTAGCTCAGAAACCATCCAAGATACCTTTGAGCGAGCCGATGCCGCTCTTTACCAAGCCAAGCACCAAAATCGAGACTGCGTCATTATCGACTAATCATGGGATCGTGAAGTGATATTCACTCAGCAAGGAGTGGCTTATGATAGTGAGAATCAGCCCCAAAGGCAGCATGGACCAACTGTCGCAATTAGAAGTGCAGCGCCTTAAACAAAGTTCTCAAAGCGATCTTTACCAACTGTACCGCAATTGTTCGTTAGCTGTGCTCGCCTCAGGCATGCATACCGACAACGCCTCAGTATTATTTGATAAATATCGAGATTTCCAAGTAAACGTCCTCACCCGTGAGCGCGGTTTACAACTGGAATTAATCAATCCGCCCGAGCAAGCCTTTGTGGATGGTGAGATTATTTTAGGTCTGCAAGAACACCTGTTTTCTGTACTGCGCGACTTACTTTATGTCAGCAATAAATATGACAGTTTTAATCATATTAACCTCAGTAATTCGAGCCATATTACCGATGTCGTGTTTGATATTTTGCGCAATGCTAAAGTGCTGCCCACCAATCGCGACCCCAACATAGTGGTGTGCTGGGGCGGTCATAGTATCAACGAGATTGAATACAACTATACCCGCGAAGTCGGCTATCAAATGGGGCTAAGAAAGCTCGACATTTGTACTGGTTGTGGTCCTGGCGCTATGGAAGGCCCTATGAAAGGCGCCGCCATAGGCCACGCTAAGCAGCGCCTGCATAATGCCCGTTATATTGGCTTAACAGAACCCAGCATCATAGCGGCCGAGCCGCCCAATCAAATAGTTAATGAACTGGTAATTTTGCCAGACATTGAAAAACGCCTTGAAGCCTTTGTGCGCCTTGGCCATGGCATAGTGATTTTCCCAGGGGGCGCAGGTACCGCTGAAGAACTTTTATATCTACTGGGGATTTTACTTAATCCGCAGAACGAGGATATCCCCTTCCCCTTGGTATTAACTGGGCCCAAAGAAAGCCGCGCCTATTTTGAAGAGATTGATGCCTTTATTCACGCTACTTTAGGGCCAGAGGCACAAGCTAAGTACCAAATCATTGTCGAAGATCCAAGTGCTGTGGCTTTTTACATGAAGCAAAGCATGGATCAAATCAAAGCCTATCGACGCGCAACTAAGGACGCTTATCAATACCAATGGGCGCTTAAAATTGAACCAGAATTTCAATTACCTTTTATTCCAACCCATGATGTAGTGGCTAATTTAGCATTACAGCTTGATTGTGAAGATAAAGCTAAGTTAGCGGCTAACCTAAGACGCGCCTTTTCTGCTATTGTGGCCGGCAATGTGAAAGCCGATACTTTAGCGCTCATAAAGCAGCAGGGACCCTTTGAAATTCATGGCGATCCACAATTAATGGAACGCATGGATAAGTTATTACAAGCCTTTGTCAGTCAACAACGAATGAAGCTTCCCGGCAGTGCCTATGTGCCCTGTTATAAAATAGTGAAATGAACAATTTATTAATCATAGACGGCATGAATCTCACCCGACGATTACATGCCACCATGGGAGCCCCGCTTGATGGGGCTCAATTACAACTGCGCCTAGAACATGCCTGTGAAAAACTTAAACGTTTGCATCAACCCAGCCACTTAGTGATAGTGTGGGATGGTGATGCTATCTCTTGGCGCAAACATTTATACCCAGACTATAAAAAAGGGCGTAAGTCTATGCCTGAAGATCTCGCACAAGTGTTGCCCGCAATAAAGCAGGCCCTCACAGCGCAAGGATTTTACGGCTTACAGGCAGAAAGCGAGGCCGATGATGTCATCGCCACCTTAGCTTGCAAACTCACGGCCCATCAAGGCCATGCCATCATAGTCTCCACCGATAAAGGCTTTAGCCAATTACTGCATCCGCATATCCGCCAATGGGATTACTTTTCTAAGGCGCCGTTTGATCACGCGGCGCTATGCGCTAAATTGGGCATAGAACTTAACCAATTACTCGACTTTTTTGCGCTGGCAGGTGATAGCGGCAATAAGATCCCTGGGATCACTGGCATAGGCGGTAAAACCGCCGCAGAATTGTTAAAGCAGTATCAGCACTTAGCTAATCTGTATCAGCATATCGATGAAGTGCCAGACAAGCTGCAGCAAAAACTGATTGCTGGCAAAGAGCTAGCAAGGCTTAGCTATAAGCTCGCCAAACTGAATCAAGAGTTACCGCTCGCGGTCAGCCTTAATCAATTTCGCTGCTAAACACTGTATTGTCACAACCATCAAAATGGCAGTTGTTAATTAGTTGCAACAAAAGGTAACAATTCCATTTTGTGACGGGGTGATTCTCGCGTTATCTTTAAACCATATTGTTTAAGGATATCATTATGAAATTCAAACTCGCTTGGGTGGTTGCCACCCTCTTTGTAGCTTATGTCGTATTTGTCGCTGTGGTGGTGTTTATGTATGAGCCGCAGCCGCAAGATTTAGATTGGGATGATAGGCAACTATTTAATCAACAAACCATAGCCAAACTTGAACTCGGCCAAGAGAAACAGCAGATCATTACTTTGCTCGGCCCTGCCGACATCTCTGAGGCCAAGCCTGTGACTAATGGCACCTTAACTGTATTGTTCTACCGCACTCAGCATGTGTCATCGGACGGTAAAACCAGCCGTGATGAATGTACGCCGCTGCTATTTTTAGATAACAAGCTCACGGCTTGGGGCAATGACAGTTACCAATCGTTTCTTGATAGCCCCTTTGCACTGGCCAATTAAACTAAATTGGCTAAGCAATCACGCGCCTTAACGCCTTAGACGCTAAACGTAAAAACATAACAATGTAAAAAATTAAAATAAAAAGAGTGGCTACACAGCCACTCTTTTTTATAGGCTTTTGATGCCTTTATTTCTCTATTGGGTTGATTATCAGGCTTGCCCCCGAACCAACCAAAACCTGCGGTCTACTCCTCAGCATTGGGCCTAGGTTGATAGGCTTCACCAGCAGATAACCACTGCGGCGCGGCGCTACCTTTAAGGTAATGGTCAAAATACTGTTTCATTTTTATGCTGTAATCGAGCTTATTTGGGTACTTTTTCAAATGATGCGGCTCGTCTTGATATTGCAGCATAACCACTTCTTTGCCAGCGCGGCGCATGGCTAAATACATCTCAACCCCTTGCTCCCACGGCACAGCATCATCTTTATCGCCAAACATTATCATCATAGGGGTGGTGATGCGGTCAGCATAAAATACTGGTGAATTTTCAATATACTTTTGCGGCGACTCAAACAAGCTATCACCTATGCGGCTTTGGCCTGTTTCGTATTGAAATTGGCGCGCAAGGCCAGTGCCGTGGCGAATGGCTGAATAGGCACTGGTCATATTACTCACAGGTGCGCCGCTCACCGCCGCATTAAACATAGGGGTTTGAGTAACCACAAACGCCGTTTGATACCCACCCCATGAATGGCCATGGATCCCCACCGCATTAACATCGGCTATGCCCATATCAATCAGCTTTTGTACGCCCGAGGTTAAGGCCAAAGTGGATGAATGCCCTGGGGCGCCGATTTCAAAGCGAATATCGGGCAAAAATATGGCGTAGCCGTTAGCAGCATACCATGCAAAATTGGGGCGATGGTTAATTTTCATCTCAGGAAAGGCGTGCAATCTATCGCTCATAAAGCGATAAAAATACACTAACACAGGCACAGGTTTGCCCGCTTGATAGTTGGTTGGGGTAATAAGCACACCATCAAGAGGTTTACCATCCGCCCCTTGCCATTGCACTAATTGCGCCGCTCCCCAGTCAAAGGCTTGGCGCTGCTTATCCAGCTCAGTCAGGCGCACAGCTTGCTGCGGCTTAAGTAATGGGCTTACATATAAATCAGGATATAAATCAAAGCGTTCTTGGCTAAAGACTAGCGTATCAGCATCCCTTGCGCGCGCCAGTAGCTTAATTTTTACTTTGGCGGATTGAGGAGCACTGCCTGCTAATGCTTTAGTACCGAGAATACCAACGTTAAGCTGATGCAAGCTATCGCTTTTCGTGCGCTCATTATAAGCATGCACTAATACAGCATCCCCAGCGCGCACTGTGGCGGGGCGCTTACTATCGGCGCTTATGACATCATCCACCAAGGCTTGCACTCGATATTGCTCTGCCGCCTCACGTCCCGAGGTGAGGTTAAGCGGCGCTTTTCCTAAGCTAGATAACTGCCAAATATCGTATTTGTCATACACAAGCACGGCCGAGTCATCATCAAGCCAAGGCCCTACCCCATAACCTGGGGCAGCCTTAGGGTAATCATTATCTTCATCGGCAAAAGGCGTGCTAATAGCTGCGGTTAATACTGAATGCTTCTGCGCCGCGACATCGTAAAGCTTGACTTGGCCTTGATGAAAATACACTAGATAGCGGCCATTAGGTGACAGACTTGGCGCTTGGTCGCTGCCTTGCTGAGTTAGTACTAAGCGGCGCTCACCTGTAGTTAAATCAAACAGATAATAATCACGATAAAACCCCGCCCAAGTGATCATCGTTAAATAAGGCTTATCACTACTCATCAGCACTTGATTACCCATCTGCGGCCAATGCACAGTCGCGACTTCACTATCGGCTAATTGCTGCACGGTTAGGCTCTTAGTGTTCAATGCCGCCCAATAGTTATGTTCAAGCTTGCTGCTGTATTGCTTAATTTCATGGGGCTTAATGCGCGGGTCGTCGCCATGCCAGACATTAAGTTCACGCTGGGCGGTGACTTTATCAATGTTAAACAGCTCAGCTTGCTGGCTAATTTTAGCGAGCGGCAAAATGCGGCTCACCTCAGGCACGCGGCCAAAAAATAAATAATCGCCCGCCTCATTAAAGCGCAGCTGAGCGTAGCGATTAAGTGGCCAATTAGCATCTGTCTTTATCGGCATGAGGCGCTCATGCTGGGTTAACCACAATTGATAGTGACGCGCATCAATATGCAAACGGCTATCGCCCAAGGTAAAGGCTTGCTGCTTGCCATCATCACTAATAGCAAGCGCCCCAACGATAGGAGTGATACTGCCAGTTGCGCTAGCTGCCTCATACACAGATGATTTATCACCACTGATACCATCCACCAGCAGGATATGGCTGCCCTCTTTGCTTACCTCAGCCAGTAGCACCTTAGGGCAATGTTTAGCAAAGGCGTAGCGGCTTACGGCATCAAAGTGCACTTGCTTCGCACTATCCAGCAGCACTAAGATCAAAGGCCGACCGATATCATCTTTAGCTGGCTTATGTCCGTTAGCATCTTTAACCTCTTGCTTGCTAGCGTTAACACTTAACTCGTTCTTAACGGCTTTTTTATCTGTTTCAGCTGCCTCAAACCAAATCGCTAATACTGTGCCACTTGGGTTAAAGGCAAAGGATTCGACCCCAGCAAAGGTTTGTCTGTGGCCTGTGTGAGTATCGAGTAGCGCCATGCCCGCGGTTAACTTTTTGAGGGTCTGTTTATCTTTAGATTCTTTTTCAAATAAGCTTAAGGGTAATTTCACTGCCACAAAGCGACCATCGCGGCTAATTTGCGGGTTACCCGCGTTAGCAATTTGATAGCTAAGGCTATTATCTGTGCGCTTAATGAGTACTTCACTATCACCGCGATCTGGACTCACTTCCACCGCCAACACTTCACCATTGGCCGATAACTGCGGCGCAGCGAGCGATTTAAACTGCATCACATCGGTTAACTCAAGGGTGCGCGCGGTCGCAGCGATACTCAAGTCTGGCGCTATGCCGGCCAAGACCAAGCTTGCGATTAAGGTTAAGGGTAATAACTTCAAAGGGAGCCTCTTTTATTGTTATTAGACTAAAGATTTTTTAGCACTTTGGCCTTACATCAGCATATCTGCTATGGTTTGACACCACTTAGGCGCACTAAACACTGTGACTTAACTCAGCAAATCCTGTGAAAAATGTATAAAAGTGTTTAAAATAGCAAGCAGATAGCAGCAACCGCACCAACTTTAAGTCATATAAAAACATGACTCAACATAAGCAGTAACAATTAACAGTAAAAGGACGTTTCATGTCAAAAAGAACCATTACTGTCATCCCCGGCGATGGCATAGGTCCAAGTATTATTGATGCCGCCATTAAAATTCTCGATAAAGCGGGTTGTAACTTCGAATATGAATTCGCCGATGCTGGATTAGCTGCCTTAGAAAAACACGGTGAATTACTGCCACAGCGCACCTTAGATTTGATTGAAAAAAACCGTATTACCCTCAAAGGCCCACTGACTACCCCTGTGGGTGAAGGCTTTACCTCAATCAACGTCACTTTACGCAAAAAATTCAGCTTGTACGCTAACGTCCGCCCAGTACTGTCATTTGCCGGTACCCAAGCTAGATACGACAACATAGATATCATCACAGTACGTGAAAACACCGAAGGCATGTACTCAGGCTTAGGCCAGAAAATCTCGGCCGACGGCAGCACAGCCGAAGCCACTAGCGTGATTACCCGTCAAGGCGCCGAGCAAATTGCCACCTTCGCCTATGAACTGGCGCGCAAAGAGCACCGCAAAAAAGTCACCATAGTGCACAAAGCCAATATCATGAAATCTACTTCTGGCTTGTTTTTGAAAGTCGCCCGCGAAGTATCTTTGCGCTACCCAGATATTATTACTGACGAAATGATTGTCGATGCCACTTGCATGAAGCTAGTGATGAGCCCTGAAATTTTTGACGTAATAGTCACCACCAACTTGTTTGGCGATATTTTATCCGACCTGTGCGCAGGCTTAGTGGGCGGCTTAGGCATGGCTCCTGGCGCTAACATAGGTAAAGATGCCGCCATTTTTGAAGCCGTACATGGCAGCGCCCCAGATATTGCTGGTAAGAACTTAGCCAACCCAACCTCAGTGATTTTGGCCTCGATTCAGATGCTGGAATATTTAGGCATGGCCGATAAGGCAGAGCAAATCCGCAAAGCCGTATCAGAAGTGATTGCCCGCGGCGATAGAACCACCCGCGACTTAGGTGGCACCCACGGCACTACCGATTTCACCCAAGCGGTTATGGATAGATTAGGTTAAGCCTCTTCTTATACCTAAATTCTGCTCTCAGTAACGCAAAAAGGATGCACTAGGCATCCTTTTTTATTCGTGATTATCTAACAGCTTAGCATTAGAAACCGCACTGCACTTCTGGGCGCAGCCATAAGTGCACTGTCACTTCATCTCTGTCGTGGTACAAGTGCTTACAAGCTAACTTATGCGGAATTTCGTTCTCAGTTAAAATAGTGCTCATGGTCGCCAGAATTGTGCTGACTTCTTTATAGCGGCTCTTCATCGGTAACTTAAGGTTAAAGATGGCTTCTTTAAACCAGCCATTAATTGCCCAAGCTTCCATGAGTTCAGCTACGCGTGCTGGCTTTTCAACCATGTCACACACTAACCAGTAAATATTTTTGCGTGGCGGCTCAAAGCGGAAACCATCTTCACGGTAATGCTTTACTTGGCCGGTTTGCATCAGCTTTTCATCCATAGGGCCGTTATCCACAGCGGCAACAAACATGCCACGGCGTACTAACTGATAAGTCCAGCCGCCAGGGCAAGCACCTAAGTCCACTGACTTCATGCCTGAATGTAAGCGAGTTTCGTGATCTTCTTCCTTAAGAAAATGGATAAAAGCTTCATCCAACTTCAAGGTTGAACGGCTTGGGCCATCACTTGGGAATTTTAAACGGGGAATGCCCATAAAATGCGGTGAGCTGTTATTGCTGAATGAATAACCAGCATAAGCCTGACCTGGCGCCACAAAACACACATGGATAATTGGACGGTTAGGGCTTTCTTTATTCAGCAAGATGTCACGTTTCTTCAGCGCTTGGCGTAAAGGCACTGTGAATTTGCGGCAAAATGCCGACAATTCTTTAGCTTCATTGGTGTCTGGAGTTTCGACCCTAAGCTCACCAGCCTTGCTGATATTTGCTAATGCTTCAACAAGAGGTGATACGCGATCATCACTTGGTAAATCAGTCAGTAATGGGCCCGCGGCAAACATTTGGCGCGCGAAGATGAGAGAATCTAACGATAACTTTTGCGCCAGAACTTCACCATCATCCTCGGCAAAACATTCAAAGACTACATAGGCTTGGTTGGTCGCGGTTTTAACAAAACCACCAATGTTTAACTCAGCCGCACGGACTTGAATTTCTGCTGCGCAGTCTTTTTCAAAGCCACCGCGGCAATATAACACCAAATTCTTCATTTTTTTCTCGAGCCGCAATCAGGGCATAGTCACAATCAAAACGGCGGGCATTATAGCACTATTGTAGAATTTGTCTGCGCTTACCCACCATCCATTTCCAATGCTTCTAACCTAGCTTGCATCCACCGTTACGCGGCTGCGCCACACAGCTAATGCCAGCAGCAGCCAACCTAACATAAAGCAAAAGCCGCCAAGCGGGGTAATTGGCCCCATCCACTTAGTGCCCATTAAGGCATAAACGTATAAGGAGCCTGAAAAGAAGGTAATGCCGGCCATAAACAAACCGCCACTCCAATAGAGCAATTTAGAGCGAATGCTGATCCCGCACAGGGCTACTAAGGCCATGGCAAACACATGATAGAAATGATATTGCACCCCAAGGGCAAAAATAGTCACCATCTCGCTGCTGATCATATGTTTTAACCCATGGGAGGCAAATGCCCCAAGCGCCACGGCCAATAAACCATTCAGCGCCGCCAATATCATCAAACCTTTTATCATGCTAATCGTCCTATAAACTCACTTGAAGCCACTATGGCAGCCTGTACATTAGCGTCTGTGGTGGTGCCTGATAACTTGCGCGGTACAAAACTATGATCGCCGTCAGTAATCCATTGCACTTGCACATTAGGCGCTAACGGCCACTGCGCCACTTCGCTAACACCGCCAAACTTATCGCGCTCACCTTGCAGCACTAACACTGGGCATAACGGTGCTTGCAATGGCGCCAGCCGTGGCTCTTTGCCTTTTAAGGCGACAAAGGGATAGCCCAAACAAATGACGCCATCAACGTTAACTTCGTTGGCCAGGGTCGCGGCCATACGCCCACCCATGGATTTCCCCATTAACACCACTTTAGTGGCTGAACTTTGTTTAGCGATATCCACATAATGACTAAAGCATTCCAACAGCTTAGGGGCGCGATCCGGTGGCCGGCGCGCCCCTAATTGCCGACGCAGGCGCATATACGGGAAATCAAAGCGAAATACGCCAAAACCTTGGGCAGCTAAACCTTGCGCTATAGCTTCCATAAAAGGGTGAAAACTATCAGCGCCTGCGCCATGGGCCAGCAAAATTAAAGTATCAGGAGATTCTGGCCCAAGGTAGCAAGCATCACCGCGACTAATATCATCCGCAATTTTATCCAGGAAGCATTTCACTGCGTAGCTCCTCTGCAAACATATCTAGCATCCACTCTCTAAAGGCGACAATTTTACCCAGCTCAGCATGGCTTTGATGACACACTAAGTAATAGGCATCCTTACTCAGTAATACATCGGGGAAAGGACACACTAAGCGCCCCGCTTGAATATCAGGCTTAGCCAAGACGCTATACCCCAGCGCCACGCCTTGACCATGGGCGGCCGCTTGCAGCACTAAGGATGAATGGCTAAAAATCGGCCCTTGATTAACATTAATGTCAGTCACGCCCGTTTGCCTAAACCACGCTTGCCAATATTGGCGACTGGTATCATGCAATAAGGTATGAAACTTTAAATCACTTGGCTTAGCTAATGGTTTAGGGCCTTTAAGCAGTAAAGGTGAGCACATAGGAATGAGCACTTCATTACGCAGTTTATCGCTGCGCATACCTGCCCAATTGCCTTGGCCATAATAAATGGCGACATCGATATCGTCGGTAATGCTGGCGGTATCTGAATCCACCGCCTTAATCCGTACGTCAATGTCAGGGTTTTTCTCACTGAATTTGGCAAGACGCGGCACTAACCACTGAATGGCAAAGCTTGGTGACATAGCAACCGTCAACGAGCCAATCGCAGAGCGCGCCAGTAATCTGTCGGTAGCTTCACCAAGATGAATAAAGATGTCTTTGATTTCGAGGAAATAGCTTTGACCTTCTTCGGTCAATAATAATGAGCGATTCTTACGACGGAATAATTTAAGCCCCAAAAAGTCTTCTAATGCCTTAATTTGATGGCTGACCGCGGCTTGAGTCACAAACAGCTCTTCGGCGGCGCGGGTGAAGCTCAAATGGCGGGCTGCGGCTTCAAATGCCTTAACCGCATTGAGAGGCGGCAAACGTCTTGACATACTATTCCATTCCCTGTCTTTGTATAAGTTTTTCTAATCCGTATTGTGGCATTGCCGCGGGGGGATTGACTAGTTTTTTAAATCATTCCCTCCCAACAATTCAGCGGGCTAGCGATTTAATGGTTATTTTTGGCGGTTATTTTTTATAAAAAAACCGCAGCGTGGCTGCGGTTTTAGTTATTCACTCGCGATTAGGCGAGCTGAAAACGGACTGTCTTATGGACGGTAAACTTTCACATTGTCATAGCCCTGCTCCAGCAGATACAAGGCTTGCAATTTACTCATTACGCCGCGCTCACAATACAAAAGATAGGTCTTAGACTTATCAAGGTCTGCAAATTGAGTCGCTAATTTAAAGAAAGGAATCACTTTAATATCAACGCCATCAATTTCCAGCGGCTTTTTGTCTTCTTCTTCAGGCGCGCGAATATCAATGACAATCTCATTGGCCGCTACTGTATCTACTGATTCAGTTTCAGTGATTTTAGTATCCATATTGGCAGCAATTTCCTTAATATCGATGATTTCAATATCAGCCAAAATTCTATCGATTAAGTCTTCAGAGAACTTAAGCTCTTCTGCTTCAATTTTGCTTAATACTGCTTTTACCGTTGGACGCTGAGAAATCACGCCGCAATATTCAGGCATGGTTTTAGCAAAATCTTCGGTGCCAATGCGGCGTGCTTCATTGATGATGTCTTGCTTATCCATGGCAATCAGCGGACGCAAAATTAAGTTATCAACGCAGCGGTCTATCACATTGAGGTTAGTTAAGGTTTGGCTTGATACTTGGCCAACACTTTCACCTGTCACTAACGCTTGAATACCCATGCGATCAGCAATTCTGCCGGCGGTGCGCATCATTACGCGCTTTAAAATCACGCCCATTTGGCCGTTATCAATGCGCTCTAAAATTTCAGCCACTACTGGCTCAAATGGCACAGAGATAAACTTAACCTTGTGCGATTCGCCGTAAGTTTTCCACAAATGATAAGCCACTTGCTTAACGCCGATTTCGTGCTGCGCGCCACCAAGATTAAAGAAGCAGTAATGAGTACGGCAACCTTTCTTAATGAATTGGAAACTCGACACGCCAGAGTCAAAACCACCGGAAATCAGCGACAACACATCTTCTTGAGTCGCGATAGGGAAACCGCCTAAACCTTCAATGCGCTTTTCAACCACGTACAGTTTTTCGTGATCGATTTCTAAGTGCACTGTCATGTCAGGATCTTTAAGCTTAACGCACAGGGCTTCAGTAAACTGGTTTAAGCCGCCGCCAACATAACGCTCCACTTCGCTTGAGGTGAACTCATGCTGACCATTACGCTTAGCGCGTACGCAGAATGTCTTACCTTTCAGTTCTTCGCGATAGATAGGCAGTACGATTTGATAAATATCATCAACCGTAGTGAAAGTGTGCTCAGCTACTTGCAAGCTATGAGCAATACCTGGAATACACGTTAAGCGTTCAGCGAACACATCCAGCAGCTCAGGCTTAGTCGGCGGCACCAGCACCACGATGCGATCCCATTGACGTTGCACCTTGGCGCCTTCATCTATGTGACGCAATACATTGCGGATATTGGTTTCAAGCATCTTAATAAAGCGCATGCGCACAGGCTTGCTCTTCATCATAATTTCTGGGTAGATCTTAACGACAAACTTCATGGGACTAGACAACTCTTTTATACGGCAATGTGGGGATTATAACAAAATCACTGCAAAAGGCGCAGTCTCTTCATAGTTATCACTAAAAATTAAGCCAGAGCACTGGCGCTCTGGCTGGTTTGTTTATCTATACCCACACATTACTCTGCTTATTTAGCCACACTAATTTCATCGGACTCTTTGGCTTTGCCTTGCTCTATGCCGATTTCCACCCGTCGATTTCTGGAACGATTTTCTTCACTGGTATTGGCCACCAATGGATTGGTCGATGCCATACCCACCACTTTCATCCGCCCTTGCTCAAAGCCTTTGACTTTAGAAAACTCATGAGCCACAGCCACAGCGCGCTTACTGGATAAGTCCCAGTTAGAGCTATAGAGCTCGTTACTGATTTGCATATCATCTGTATAGCCTGAGACAGTAATAATCCCCGGTATATCCACTAAGATCTCACCGACTTTTTGCACCACAGGTTTAAATTTAGGTTGAATAAAGCCAGAGCCTGAGGCAAACGCCCCTTTTTCGCGAATGCGGATAATAATTTGCTGGCCTAATGATTCCACCTCAATGGCACCATCAACTATCTCTTTTTCTAATTTCTCGGCAATTTTCTTGGCTTCATTATTCACTTGCTCTTGTTGCGCCTGATTCTCGCCTTGGCTACTTTGGGTCACATCCATAGCGGTTTCGCGGCCACTGGCAGCGGATTCCCCACCGCGCTGTTCGCCTTGCTGCTCCTGCATACCACCGGCACTGTCATCTTCACCAGCTTGAAAATCGAGCACAGGTTCAGTCATTTCATTAGTTTGTTGCGTCACTATTTCAATGGGCGTGGGATCAGGGCGTCCTGGGCGAAACTCCAAGGCAATGACAGAAGTTCCTTTAGGAATATCTTTAACGTCAACTTTATTTTGCACCCCAAAGGCGAATTTCATCGAACCTGCCAGCTGCTTAAATTTGACCACATCCATTTCAGAAAATGACAACAGCAATACGAAGAAGCACATAAGCAGCGACATCAGGTCAGCAAATGTCGCCAACCAGCCCGGCGCTCCGGGCGGTGGACATACGCACTTACCCATGGCTATTCTCCGCCCGTGGTATCAACTTTACGTTTTTTCTCAGATAAGTAATTCTTAAGGAAACTTTCAATCACCCTAGGGTTTTGTCCGTCTTGAATGGCAAGCACGGCATCCATAATCAAGTTACGGTTCATGACTTCTTCCGCCATGCGGATTTCGAGCTTATCAGCAATGGGAATGGCGAACATGTTAGATAACATGGCGCCATAAAGCGTGGTTAATAAAGCAACCGCCATCGCAGGTCCAATGGATTTAGGGTCTGACATGTTACCTAGCATGGCCACTAAACCGACTAAGGTACCTATCATGCCCATGGCAGGTCCTACGTCGGCGATAGCTCTAAAGATTTTGACGCCAAGTTTATGGCGCTCTTCCGTGAGGGTAATATCTTTCTCAAGAGCGGAGCGTACTACTTGGCCATCGTGACCATCCACCAGCATATCGACGCCGCGCTGCATAAACGGATTACTAATTTGCGCTTCTTCTAGCGCTAAAAAACCGCCTTTACGGGCAGCGTCAGCCATGGTGACTGATTGCTCGATTAAGTCTTCCGGTTTATCGATTTTAAAGAAGAAGGCTTTGGCGGCAATGCCCCCAGCCCCAAAGAAAGCCCGCATATTAAATTTCATCATCACGACGAAAAACGACCCACCAAACACAATCATTACCGAAGGAATATCAATAAACATTCCTATGCCGCCACTTTGTATCATGGACATAATGATGAAACCGAATGAGCCAATAAGGCCGATGAGCGTTGCTAAATCCACAGTTTCTCCCCCATTCCCTTGGCACTAACGCCCTAAAATTAAGTTATCCGCATGCTTTTTTCATGCCATATAACTCAAAAAGTCCCCGGTTTGTTAACCACTAGGGGTATAATTGTCATTAATAGTGCGATTACGACAGGGCTAGTATTCATGTGATAATGATGAGTCACGGCAAAATCCCTATTCGCTGTCATCGTTATATCGGAAGTCCTTGGAGCAAGTTTAGCTACTTTTTACTTTTTCTTAAAAAAAATCAGAGCTAAAGCGTGCTTTCGTGCAAATATCCAATGACTCGATTTGACCCTATAACCGCCCTGATATACCTTGTCACCCGCTAAAACAGAGGAAACTGACGTGGCTAAAAAACCTGAAAATTTAAGTTTTGAACAATCGCTGGCTGAACTTGAACAAATTGTTGCCAATCTTGAGCAAGGCGAGATCTCGCTCGATGACGCTTTAAAGCAATTTGAACGCGGCATTGCCTTAGTTCGTCAAAGTCAAAACAAGTTGGATCAAGCCCAACAAAAAGTCAGTATCCTGATGGCCAATGACGGGAATGCTCCCCTCAGTTCTTTTGATGGTGATGAGGCCTAACGTGCTAGCTGTTGCGATAGAAAAATACCAAGCTCGTATCGATGAGCAATTAACTGAACATTTGGCAGGTTTGCCGAGTATCGATGCGCCATTACAAGCAGCCATGACCCATGGAGCCCTGTTAGGGGGCAAACGCATTCGGCCATTTTTGGTCTACAGCGTTGGCGAAATGCTTAATGTCGACTTAGCTAAACTCGACCCGTGCGCCGCTGCCATTGAATGTATCCATGCTTACTCGCTCATTCATGACGATTTACCAGCCATGGATGATGATGACTTACGCCGCGGCCAACCGACGGTGCATATTGCCTTTGATGAAGCCAATGCCATTTTAGCGGGCGATGCGCTGCAAACCTTAGCGTTTGAAATCATTAGTCGCCAAGATTTACCCCTGCGTCCTGCGCAGCAATTGGCATTAGTGCGCTGTTTAGCCAAAGCGTCTGGCTTTCAAGGCATGTGCGGCGGTCAAGCCATAGATCTTAATTCTACCAATCGCACCATTGATCTTGAGACCTTAACGCAGCTGCATACCATGAAGACAGGCGCGTTAATTCGCTGCGCCGTTGAAATGGCACTAATTTGCGCCGATGCCGATGACGCCACCAGTGCGGCCTTAATTGATTATGCCAATGCCGTAGGCTTAGCGTTTCAGGTGCACGATGACATTTTAGACATTACAGCGACGACCGAAGAGCTGGGTAAACCCCAAGGCTCAGATACTGAAGCCAATAAAAGTACTTATCCTAAGCTCTTAGGGTTAGCTGGCGCGCAGCAATGCGCCGATGCGCTAATCCAGGATGCACTATCAGCGCTGACTAAGTTACCGTACAATAGCCAGCTACTTGCCAACTTCGCCCGATATATCATCGCGCGAAGAACATAACATAGAGACAATGAATCTCACTATGACTCTGGATATATCTCAATTTCCATTATTGGCCCAAGCCGATACCCCAGAAGACCTGAGAAAACTGCCTCAGGAGTTGTTACCGCAACTGGCAGATGAGCTCAGAGAGTTTCTGTTAAAATCCGTGGGCATTTCTAGCGGTCACTTTGCCTCTGGGCTTGGGACAGTTGAATTAACTGTCGCGCTGCATTATGTGTATAACACTCCTTTTGATCGTTTAGTGTGGGATGTGGGTCATCAGGCCTATCCGCACAAGATTTTGACTGGCCGCCGTGACCGTATGCCCACCATACGTCAAAAAAATGGATTGCATCCGTTTCCATGGCGCCCAGAAAGTGAATACGACACCTTCAGTGTGGGTCACTCAGGCACCTCTATCAGTGCGGCAACGGCTATGGCGGTTATCGCGGATAAAGAAGCTGCTGGCCGAAAAGTCGTGGCTGTGATTGGCGATGGCGCCATGACTGGTGGCATGGTGTTTGAAGCCATGAACCACGCCGGTGACTTACATAAAGATATGTTAGTGGTGCTCAATGATAACGAAATGTCGATATCAGAGAACGTTGGCGCCCTCAACAATCATCTCGCTAAATTAATGTCTGGCCGCTTTTATACCACCATACGCGAAGGTGGTAAGAAGGTGCTTAAAGGTATGCCTGTCATCAAAGAGATGGCTAAGCGCACTGAAGAACACCTTAAAGGCATGGTAGTTCCTGGCACCTTGTTTGAAGAGTTAGGGTTTAACTATATCGGCCCGATTGATGGCCATGATGTCGATGCCATGGTCGAAACCATGCGTAATATGCGTAACCTCAAGGGGCCGCAAATTCTGCATATTATGACCAAAAAAGGTAAAGGCTACGCCCCAGCGGAGCAAGACCCTATCGGCTGGCATGCTGTGCCTAAGTTTGACCCAAGTCAGTTTAAAAAACCGGCCACTAAACAAGGTTTACCAACCTTTTCACAAGTGTTTGGCAAGTGGTTATGTGATATTGCCGCCACCGATGAAAAAGTGTTAGCCATTACCCCTGCCATGCGTGAAGGCTCAGGTATGGTGGAATTTTCACAGCGCTTCCCTGAGCAGTATTTTGATGCGGCCATTGCCGAGCAACACGCGGTGACATTAGCCGCAGGTTTTGCCTGTGAAGGGTATAAGCCAGTCGTTGCCATTTACTCGACTTTCTTGCAGCGCGGTTACGATCAGCTCATTCACGATGTTGCCTTGCAGCAATTGCCGGTACTGTTTGCTATCGATCGCGGTGGCATTGTTGGCGCCGATGGCCCAACGCACCAAGGGGCGTTTGATATCTCGTTTATGCGCTGCATCCCTAACATGGTGATCATGACGCCAAGCGATGAAAACGAATGTCGCCAAATGCTGTACACAGGTTACTGCTATCAAGATGGCCCAAGTGCGGTGCGCTATCCTCGTGGCAGTGCTACAGGTGCTGAGCAAGTTGAAGCTATGACTGCCATGGAAATTGGTAAAGGTCGCTTAGTGCGTCAAGGGCAGAAGATTGCTTTGATTAACTTTGGTACGACCTTGGCCGATGCCTTAATCGTGGCAGATGAGTTAGATGCCAGTGTGGCCGATATGCGCTTTGTGAAGCCGTTAGATGAAGCCTTAGTGCTTGAACTTGCGCGCAGCCATGATGTATTAGTCACTATTGAAGAAAATGCTATCGCGGGCGGCGCAGGCTGCGGCGTACTGGAATTACTGGCTAAACACAAAGTGGGTAAACCTGTACTGCAAATCGGCCTGCCCGATGAATTTATCAAGCATGGTGGCCCTGATGAAATCAAGCATGACTTACAGCTTGATAGCGTAGGCATGTTAGCGCAAATCAAGGCGTATATGGCCATTTAGGTCTAAGGCTATTGAAACATTAAATAGCCCCACTCAAATAAGCGCTCAAGTGTAAACAAACGCTTAAATAAGCAAATAAAAAAGGACAGCTTAAGCTGTCCTTTTTGTTGCGCTAATTTTGTGGCGCTAACCGTTGAGGAATTTAATTAACTCACTCAACTCTGTGATGTCTTAGGTTGATGCCTTGGGCTTAGCCTTGTGACACCATGACCATAGCTGGGCGCAATAAACGCTCATTCAACATAAAGCCTTTTTGCATCACCATCATTACGGTGTTAGCCGCAAATTCAGTGCTTGGCTGCATGCCAATGGCTTGATGTTGCTCAGGGTTGAACGCTTCACCCATAGGGTCGATTTGCACCACACCAAACTTGGCCACGGCCGAAGTTAAGGTTTTTAAGGTCAGCTCAACACCTTCATGAATCGCCTTAGTGGCTTCATCATCTGGATTGCCCGCGGCTAATGCGCGTTCCATGTTGTCAATCACAGGTAATAATTCAGAAACGAACTTTTCCAGTGCAAACTTACGCGCTTTCTCTACCTCAACGGCTGAGCGGCGACGAATATTGTCAACTTCAGCAGCAGCGCGTACGACTGAATCTTTCTGTTCAACGACAGTAGCTTCAGCAGCAAGCAATTGTTGCTCTAACTCTTCAACTCGAAAATTAGCCTGAGTTAATTCGTCAATTAAATTCGACTCATCAGCGCCTTCCTGATTGATTACCATTTCTTCAGTAATCACTTCTTCATTGTCGGCTTGCGCCTGTTTTGATTCGTTGGTCATTCCTAACTCCAGCAAAAATGCTTTGTTTCTGCAAACTCACAGCCTATTATGGGGATCAATTCTGTCGTTTCAAGGGCTAAGGCCACAAAGCGCGTAAACTCTATGAAAAACAAGTTCAAAACAATTGGTCTAATCGGTAAACCCCATCATGCGGGCACCAACAAGACATTAAAGCGACTGCATCATTGGCTCACTGTCCAAGGCTATAGTGTGCTGGTTGAAGAGCGAGTGGCAGCGGAAGTTGGCCAACATGTGACATCGGCTGAAATTGTTGAGATTGGCAAACAATGCGATCTTGCCATAGTCGTTGGTGGTGATGGCAATATGCTCGGGGCGGCTCGAGTATTAGCACGCTTTGATATTGGCGTAATTGGCGTTAACCGTGGCAATTTGGGTTTTTTAACCGACTTACCCCCCAATGATTTTGAAGCTTCATTAGCCGAAGTATTAGACGGCCAGTTCATTACCGAGCAAAGATTCTTGCTAGAAGCAAAAGTGTATCGCCATCATGAATTAAAAGCGTGTAATTCAGCGGTCAATGAAGCGGTACTGCATCCGGGCAAAATTGCTCATATGATTGAATTTGAAGTGTATATAGACGATCAGTTCATGTACAGCCAACGCGCGGATGGCATGATAGTGTCAACGCCGACAGGTTCAACGGCTTATTCATTATCGGCAGGCGGCGCCATTTTAACCCCGAATTTACAGGCGATGATCTTAGTGCCTATGTTCCCGCATACCCTGTCTTGCCGGCCGATTGTGGTGGATGCTAACAGTACCATTAAGTTATTAGTCTCACCTGACAATGCCGATAACCTCGAAGTGAGTTGTGATGGCCACGTACATTTAGCTGTGCTGCCAGGGGATGAAATCATCATTAAGCGCAGCCCAGAAAAGTTAACCTTAGTGCACCCAACCAATCATAATTACTTTCATGTACTGCGCACTAAATTAGGCTGGGGGAGTAAGCTGTTCTAACCCCGAATGTTATTGCACTTACTGTTATTACAATGAGTGTAATTGCAATAAACGCTATAGCCATTAAAGCGCTAGCTTAAGCTGACTGTTCACTACCATCTATTGAATCAGTTGCTTAGCTTGCGCTAGTGGTTATGTTTATTACCCGCCCTGCTTTAACTATCCACTTAATATACCCATCACTTGATATAGCCATCACTCACTTTTTACTGATACTCAGTATAGGTGGGACTTTCCTGCGATCTGCCTTTCATTTACCAATAATATTAATTCGTATTATCAATTAGTTATATTCCCTAGCTTACCGTTCTCACTAATTTAGTGATAACGATCACGAGTGATAAATTATTAATGATGCAGCGCTCATGATTGAAGGTAAATTAACGGTCGATTTATGGCATCAAACGCTAAATCTTGCGCTACCTCTCGGGGTGATTTAGAGGATGATCACACTTTAAATATTTTTTAATTATCAACCCATGAGAAATTAATCTAGATCAATTTTGCCTTAATAAAACAATAGAGTATGTCACGCCAAGCCAGAGCAAGTAACACTATTAATACTGGCAGCGCTCACTATGCAATAACCAATAAACAAGAAACTGAGACCCAAATGACGATTTTACAAATACTTGCCAGTTTATCCCCTGTGATAAGCGTGATGTTATTTTTAGTGTTAATGCGAATGCCCGCCTCTAAAGCTATGCCAATCTCATTAATACTGACTGTGTTAGCCGCCGTCTTTATTTGGAAAATGGACGTAGGCTTCTTATCTGCCTCCATAGTTGAAGGCTTATTATCGGCATTAACACCGCTCTCAATTATTTTTGGAGCGGTGTTTTTACTTAATACCCTTAAACATTCTGGCGCTATGGATACCATACGCGCAGGTTTCACTAACATCAGCGCCGATGCGCGGGTGCAGGTGATAATTATTTGTTGGTTGTTCGGCTCCTTTATTGAAGGCTCAGCCGGTTTTGGTACCCCAGCCGCTATCGGCGCACCATTACTGGTATTGCTCGGCATTCCTCCAATCGCGGCCGCGGTAGTGGCTTTAATTGCTGACTCAACTTCAGTCTCTTTTGGCGCCATTGGTTTACCTGTGCTATTTGGTATGGAGCAAGGCCTAACCCAAGGCGGCGTCAACATGGCTGCCGAGCAAATTGCAGCGCACGGCGGCAATTTTAATGATTATGCGCAGTTCATTGCTATGCACATGATCACCTTAGACTTGTTTGTCGGCACTTTAATTCCTGTGGTCATGGCCGCTATGCTGACCGGCTTTTTTGGGCGCAATAAGTCGTTTAAAGAAGGCTTACAAGTGTGGAAGTTTGCCCTGTTCGCCGGTCTGTCATTCACAATACCTGCCTGGTTAATTAACTATTTTGCCGGCCCTGAATTCCCATCTGTGATTGGCGCCTTAATCGGTATGGCGCTCGTTATCCCAGTGGCAAAAAAAGGCTGGTTATTACCAGCAACCCCTTGGTTTGATTTTGCTGAAAATGATGGTGAGCGCAACGCGAGCGCAGGTAAACCCGAGCTTAAAGCCGCCAAGTTTTCACAGCTTGCCGCATGGACGCCGTATTTAGTGATGGCAGCCTTATTGGTGTTATCGCGCACAGTTGCGCCAATTAAGAGCTTCTTATCCGGCTTTAACATTAATTGGACCGGCCTGTTAGGCACAGAACTTAAGGCAAGCTTTGCCACCCTGTATGCCCCAGGCGCTTTCTTTGTGGCCGTGTGTATCTTAGGTTTCTGGCTGTTTAACATGAATAAAGTCGCTATCAAGCAATCAGTGTCTGATTCAGCTAAAGCTATGCTGCCTACCATTATTTCCCTTGGCGCCTCTGTGCCTATGGTGAAAATCTTCTTGAACTCAGGCGAAAACAGCTCAGGCCTTGCTTCTATGCCTGTGGCTCTGGCGGATTTACTGGCTAACTCCATGGGCGCGGTATGGAGCTGGATGGCACCTATTGTCGGTATTTTTGGTGCCTTCCTCTCAGGCAGCGCTACTTTCTCCAACATGATGTTCTCTGGCCTGCAATACAGTGTTGCCGATAATATTGGCGCCAATCACGCCATGATTTTAGCCTTGCAAGGTATAGGCGCGAACGCCGGTAACATGATGTGTGTGATGAACGTAGTTGCCGCTGCCACTGTGGTGGGTATGGCAGGCCGTGAATCAGAAATTATTCGTAAAACCATGCCAGTAGCCTTGGCCTACGCCCTAGTAGCTGGCACCTTGGCGTATATTTGGGGCGGTTTTTAGCCTGAAGCAATAACTGATCTGCGGGCTTAAGCAACTTAAATTAAGTCGCTTAAGCCGCTGGATTTAACGTGCATTTTTTACAGGAAATATTTCACGTGATGAATTCTGAAGTGATTTTCAATGCATTACGCAGCGAACTCGGCGATAAGGTCACTAATGACCCGGTGCGCCGTTTTGCCTGGTCAACCGATGCGAGTTATTTTCGCATAGTGCCGCAGTGGGTAGTGCATGCCGATACCTTAGCCGATGTCCAAGCAACCTTAGCCACCGCCCGCGAGCATAAGGTTCCAGTAACCTTTAGAGCCGCAGGTACCAGTCTTTCTGGTCAAGCTGTGGGTGAAGGCATTTTATTAATGCTGGGATTTGATGGCTTTCGTACCATGGAAGTCAATGTAGATAAGACCCAAATACGCCTCGGTGCCGCCGTGATTGGCGCCGATGCCAATGCCAAGCTTAAACCTTTCAATAAAAAGATAGGTCCAGATCCAGCCACCTTAGCCTCAGCCAAAGTGGGCGGCATAGTGTGTAACAATGCATCTGGCATGTGTTGTGGCACAGCGCAAAACAGCTATCAAACCATAGCGTCCGCCAAGCTAATGTTTGCTGATGGCGCCCTGCTGGATACGGGCTGCTCGCACTCAAAAGCCGCCTTTGCCGCAAGCCATGGTTTACTGCTGAAGCAGTTAACTGAGCTCGCGCACATGACGCAAACTAACACTCAGCTCGCAAGCCGTATCCGCAAGAAATACGCCATTAAAAACACGACAGGCTATAGCCTCAATGCGCTCATCGATTTTAATGACCCGTTCGATATTATCAATCATCTGATAGTGGGCTCTGAGGGCACCTTAGCCTTTGTTGAAGAAGTCACTTATCACACGGTTGATGAGGCTTTATGTAAAGCTTCAGCCTTAGCCGTATTTTTCAATATGGAAGATGCCGCCCGCGCTGTGCCGCCATTAGTCGGTGACAGTGTTGCTGCGGTGGAGTTACTTGATTGGGCGTCAATTAAGTCCATCACAGGTAAGCCTGGCATGCCAGAGTGGCTCAGCGACTTACCCGAAGGTGCCGCTATTTTGTTGATTGAATCGCGCGCCAATGACGCAGATACACTTAACCAATACACGGCTGACGTGATTGCTAAGCTTGCGCATATCGACACTGAGCGCCCAATCAGCTTTAGTAGCGATCCTGCGGTTTACGGTAAATATTGGGCCATGCGCTCAGGCTTATTCCCTATTATTGGTGGCGCTCGCCCCAAAGGCACCTCTGTCATTATCGAAGATGTGGCGTTTGAACTTGAGCATTTAGCCGCTGCTGCTCGCGATTTAACTGAATTATTCCATAAGCACGGCTACCCAGAAGGCGTGATTTATGGCCATGCTTTAGCGGGTAACTTCCACTTTATTATCACCCCGACCTTTGCCTCAGCGGCCGATATCGAACGTTTTGATCACTTTATGCAAGATGTGGCCAAAATGGTGATTAATACATACGATGGCTCAATGAAGGCCGAGCACGGCACCGGCCGCGCGGTCGCGCCATTTGTGGAAATGGAATGGGGCCATGATGCTTATGTGTTGATGAAAAACATTAAGCAATTGTTCGACCCGGAAGGATTGTTAAACCCTGGGGTAATTCTTAATGATGACAGCCAAGTGCATGTCAAAAACATTAAGCCTTGCCCTGTGGTGGATGATTATATTGACCGCTGTATCGAGTGCGGTTTTTGTGAGAAAACCTGCCCAACCTCAGCACTCAATATGTCGCCGCGCCAACGCATTGCCACCTTACGCGAAATCGAGCGTTTAGAGCAAAGCGGTGATAAAACTGCCGCCGCCGAAATGCGCGCTGCCGCTAAATATGATGTGGTGGATACTTGCGCGGCTTGTCAGCTGTGTACTATCGCCTGCCCTGTTGATAATGAAATGGGGCAGTTGGTCCGTAAACTGCGCACGCCTTACATCACTAGCACTGAGCAAAAAGTGTTAGATTTTCAAGCCAAGCACTATGGTGTCGTCAATCAAGTGATAAGCACTGGCTTTAATGTCCTTGGCACTATCCATAAGCTCACAGGCGATAAATTTACCCAAGGGTTGATGAATGTGGGGCGCATGGTCACTAAAGAAGTGCCTTACTGGAACCCAAGTTTTCCCAAAGGCGCCAGCGTAGCTACACCTAGCATGCCAAAAGCCGACCAAAAAACCGTAGTGTATTTCCCCGCTTGTGGCGGTCGCACCTTTGGCGTGACGCCAGAAGATACAGATAAGCGCAGCTTATCTGAGGTAATCATCACCTTGCTGGAGCGCGGTGGCTATAACGTCATTATTCCAGACAATACCCGAGACTTATGTTGCGGCCAAATGTGGGAATCTAAGGGTGATTTTAAAAATGCCGATGCTAAGCGTTTGCAACTCATCCAAGCCATGAGTGAAATCTCAGGCTCAGGCAAATTACCTGTGATAATAGATGCCCTGTCTTGCACTAAGCGCACCTTGCAAGAGAATCCTAATATCGAATTAATCGATATGGTGGAGTTTATGCACGATAACTTGCTGCCAAAGCTGAGTGTTACGCCCAAAGCGCAAGTCGCACTGCATTTAGGTTGCTCGGCTAAGCATATGCATATGGAAGATAAGATGTTGGCCATAGCCAATGCCTGCGCCAAAGAAATTGTGCGCCCAGAGGGAATTGAGTGCTGCGGTTATGCTGGCGAAAAAGGCCTGTATAAACCTGAAATCAATGCAAGTGCCCTGCGCAATATCAAAAAGTTACTGCCGCAAGACATCAGCGAAGGTTACTACGCTAACCGCACCTGTGAAGTCGGACTTAGCCAGCACAGTGGTATTTCTTATCGCCACTTAGCCTATTTACTCGAAGAGTGTACCCGCTAAACAGCAACTAAAGTGTAAAGAAACGCAGGCTCTAGCGCTTGTGTTTCACTTTTATATATTCTAGTTGTGAAATTTTATAAAAGCCATCTAATCATAGATTAAATCACTTTAATTTCATTAGCTTACAACTCTTCCATTTTTGCAAAAATAGCCAATATTCTTTACCAAAACAACACTATTATTTGTAAGGTTTTACGCTATATTTACCACCGATAAATTAGCGAGTCAGTGAGTGCTAATATTCAGACGCTTAGTTCTTAATAATCACGCGCGACTCGAGTTCACAAGACACCTAGGCGAGTCATCGCCACAACATGCTGGATGTGACCATGAAAATTGCTCTGTTTATACCTTGTTTAGTCAATCAAATGATGCCAGAGGTGGCGATAGCTACCTTAGAACTACTTGAAAAATTAGGCCATCAAGTGATCCTACCCGAAGGCCAAACCTGCTGCGGTCAACCTATGACTAACTCAGGCTGTTACGATGAAGCTAAGAAAACCACTTTAAAATTACTCAATGCTTTTAAAGGGGTTGAGTGTGATGCCATTGTTTGCCCTGCTGCCTCTTGCCTTGTGGCCGCCAAAGAAAACTTCCATGAATTTGACTCATCACCTGAAGCGCAAGCTGTGATTGATAAACTGTATGAGTTAACTGAATTTCTGCACGATGTCGCACCTATCAAGCAATTTGCCCGCCCTTACCCGCATAAGATCAGTTTGCAATTAAGCTGCCATGGTATTCGCATGCTCAACTTAGCTAGCCCATCTGAATCTATGGGCCCTAAGTTTAATAAAATTGAAGCTGTGTTAGCGCCAATTGCTGGCATTGAAATCGTCTATCCGGAACGCCATGACGAGTGCTGCGGTTTTGGTGGCACCTTTGCCGTCGATGAAGGCGCAGTCTCTGCCAAAATGGGCAAAGATAAAGCCCAAGCTCACGCCGATACTGGCGCTGTCTATGCCGTAGGTTTTGATCCTTCTTGCTTGTTACACCTTGATGGCATGATGCGTCGCCAACATTTACTCATTCAAACCCGCCACATAGCCCAAGTACTGAACGCGGCCCTGTAAGGAGAATTCCATGTCGATGACACATGCAGATCAAGGGCTCACTCATGCCGAGCGTGCCGCTAAATTTTGCCAAGATGAAGCCAGAGTCGATTGGCATTCTAAAGCCTTATGGATGCTGCGCGAAAAACGCGACCGCGCCGCGGGCAGCTTGCCTGAGTGGGAGCAACTGCGCACCTTAGGTAGCGAGATTAAACTTCATACCTTAAGTAACCTTGGCCAGTATTTAGAAGAGTTTGAAAAAAACTGTTTAGCCAATGGTATTCAAGTGCACTGGGCGAAAGATGGCCATGAGCACAACCAAATAGTGCACGGCATTTTAGCTAAGCATCAGGTTAAAAAACTGGTGAAATCTAAGTCAATGCTGACAGAAGAATGTCACCTCAATCCCTATTTAGAAGAGCGCGGCATTGAAGTTATCGACACTGACTTAGGTGAGCGCATTATTCAGCTGAAAAAGCAGCCGCCATCGCACATTGTCGTGCCAGCCATTCATCTTAAAAAAGAAGAAGTGGGCGAGCTGTTCCATGAAAAGCTTGGCACAGAGAAAGGCGCGTCAGATCCAACTTACCTGACCCGCGCTGCAAGAGCCCATTTACGTGAGCAATTTTTAAGTGCCGATGCCGCCATGACAGGCGTGAATATGGCCATTGCTGACCAAGGCGCTGTGGTTGTCTGTACCAATGAAGGCAATGCCGATATGGGTGCTAACTTGCCCAAGTTACAATTGCACTCCATGGGTATTGATAAAGTATTACCTGACCTTGCAAGCTCAGGCGTACTGCTGCGCACCTTAGCCCGTAATGCGACTGGCCAGCCGATCACTACCTATTCAAGTTTTTACCGCGGCCCGCAAGAGAATGGCGAAATGCACGTCATCATCGTGGATAACGGTCGCAGCGACATGCTAAAAGATAAGATTTTAGCTGAATCGCTTAAGTGTATTCGTTGTGGTGGCTGTCTTAACACTTGTCCTGTGTATCGCCGCAGTGGTGGCTTTAGCTATAACTACACCATTCCTGGCCCTATTGGCATAGCCGTTGGCGCTCAGCATGATGACACTCACTCCATCCCTTGGGCTTGTACCTTATGCGGCAGTTGCTCGTTTGTGTGCCCAACCAAGGTGCCGTTAGATAAGATCATTCATCATCATCGCCGCCTTAAAGCTGAGGCTGGCACCCTACCTTATGGCAAATCAAGTTATATGCCATTAGTAGGTAAGTTGATGGCGAGTGAAATCTTACTGAACGCCTCTATGGGTATTGCTAGAACGTCACTACGTATTTTACCTCACTCTTTGCTCAAGCCGTTCTCAGGCGCTTGGGGCAAGTATCGTGAGTTACCAGTTGCACCAGAATCCAGCTTTGAGCGCTGGTACAAAAACAATAGGAGCTAAGTCATGTCGAGCAAACTGGAAATTTTACAGGCATTAACCCACTCGGCGACCACCCCAGTGGCCATGCCGGCCATTAATGTGCCTGCTCGGATTGATGACTTAGTCGGTCAATTTGCCAGCTCGCTAGCCACAGTGGCTGGCACCTTGCATAGCCAAGATGGCATGACGGCAATTCAAGGGCAGGTAGCAATGCTTACCGCAGAAGGTAAGCAAGTGATTTCATTATGCCCAGAAATCCCTGGCAACCGTGACATCCCAACCACAGCCCATGAGCTGCAAGATATTGATTATGCGATTTTAAGTGGTGAGCTAGCCGTAGCCGAAAACGGCGCCATTTGGGTTAAGCAGCCACAAGGTCACAGAGTCACACCGTTTATTTGTGAAAACCTGTTATTAGTGGTTAAGGCCAATACCTTAGTACCTAATATGCATAGCGCCATGGAACGCATTAGCTTAAATAGCGGTGAGTTTGGGGTGTTTATTGCAGGCCCATCTAAGACCGCGGATATCGAGCAAGCTCTAGTAGTTGGCGCCCATGGCGCTTGCAGCTTGAATGTCTATTTAGTGTAAGCTTTAGCTGTGTAAGCTAATAGCTTCTTTCGCACTCATAAAAACGCCCCAAAGCTTGGGGCGTTTTTTATGCACAGCATGGAGATAAATTAGGTTTCTATAAACTTATACACTGGCAAGTTGCCATTAACACTCACATACGTCTTACGCATGCAGTCCATCTTGACGCTTAATCGCAAACCACATCCACACAGCTAAAATGCATGAGCAAATAGGAATGGCTAACCACACGCCAGTAGCCCCTAACGACCAAGCTAAACCATAAATAAGCACAGCAATCAGCACTAATTTACTGGCAGTCAAAATCGAGGCTTCGCGGCTGCAATTAATGGCTTGGAAGAAGCTTGCGCCCACTAACAATAACCCTTCCATAGGCAAGCCCCAAAAATACAAGCGCATACCTTCAACAGCAATTGGCGTTAAGACTTCATTATCGCCAGCAAACAAATACACTAAGGCCTGCGGGAAACCATAAATCAGCAACAAACCAATAAAGGCGGTGGCTAAGGTCACGCTAAAGGCCAGTTTGCGCGCTTGTTTAACCCTGTCGTAGCGACCAGCACCAGCGTTATAACTTAAGATAGGTTGAGTACCAAACGCTATGCCTTCAAAGATTAAATAGAAGATAGCTTCGGTGTAACTCACCACCCCATAGGCTGCCACTAAAATTGGCCCGCCTACCCATAAAAACGCCATGTTGTGTAAGGTCAGTACCACAGATAAATACAAGGTCATCAACATGCTCGGAAATCCTACCCGCGCGATATTAAGGCAATTATCTATGGTTAAACGCAGCTTGTGCCAGCGAATGCGCAGCTCAGTCTTGCTTGAGAAAAAGTGCTGCAAACACACAAGCCCTGTCATGGCTTGAGTCAGCATAGTGGCAATGGCAGCGCCTGCTAACCCCATGGGATAGACCACGATAAGCAGCCAATCTAGCAAGATATTAAGCAAACCGCCCGCTATCAGCACACAAGTAACAAAGCCCGGGCGACCGTCATTGCGCAGTAACGAGGTAAAGGTCAGCGACAGTATGGGAAACACCCCAAGCAGGAAATACCACACTAGGTAGTCATAAGCACCCGCTAAAATATCGCTTTCTGCGCCCAGCCAAATCAAAATGTCGCGACTAGCTAGACTGCCAAACACCGCCATCACTAAGCCAGCAATTAAGCTAAGGCTTAAGGCGTTACCCACAAAATGGCACGCCTTATCCTTATTGCCTTGGCCTAGGTTGATGGAGACCAAAGCGGCGCTCCCCATGCCTACCATAGCGCCGATAGCATAGAGCACAGCGCCCACAGGGTAAGCAAGCATTAACGCCGCTAACCCTTGCTCACCTAAATAGTGACCAATAAAGATGCCATCTATGGTCACATACACACCTGTGACTAGCATAGACATAATGGTGGGTATGCTATAACGCCAAAACAAGCGACCAATCGGCTCGTTTAATAGCGGTTCACCGGCGGCAATATCCATTGGTTTCATTGATAACAGCTCTCTTACTTAGATGACGGCTTATTATTGCGACTAAATTTACCGCTTCTATTGCCTTGTTGACCGCTATCGCCACCTGAGGTTTTGCCGCCTTGAGGCTTATCATTTTTAAACTTGCTGCCAAACTTATTACCATGAGGCTTAATGCCTTGTGAATTAGTCGCGGCGCGTTTTTTGCGGTGATGAAATACTTTTTTCGCAGGGCTCAGCGCGGCTTGATGCTGAATATGCACACTGTCCTTATTGAGCGCATAGCCTTCTGGGGTAACCATTTCTGGCGCGTCATCCAGCAGTGCTGCCACTTCTTGCCAAGCTAAACGCTCAGATGGGCTAATTAAGGTAATCGCCATACCAGCTTGACCTGCGCGGGCGCTGCGGCCAATGCGGTGAATAAAATCTTCAGCACTATCTGGCAAACTAAAGTTAACCACTAATGGCAAGGCAGTAATATCTAAGCCGCGCGCGGCTAAGTCGGTGGCTACCAATACGCGGCAATTTAAGGTTTTAAAGGCTTCAAGTGCGCGCATTCTCGCGCCTTGGGTCTTATCGCCATGAAACGCTTGGGTGCGAATGCCATCAAGGGTGAGCTCTTTAGCTAAATCATCAGCGGCTTGCTTAGTGCTAGTAAACACTAATACTTGCTGCAGATTGTTTTTACCTACGTATTCAGCTAACCATTCAGCTTTACGCGATGACGCCAGTAACAATAATTGCTGACTTAACAGACTCGGTACACGCTGACTGGTCAGTGCAATTTGTTCGGCATTGTGCGTGATTTTAGCAGCTAAACCTTGCACTGAATCATCAAAGGTCGCTGAGAATAACAAGGTTTGTCTCTTGCCTGGCAAGATGCGTGACAGCTTTTCAACATCAGGCACAAAGCCCATATCGAGCATGCGATCGGCTTCATCTATGACCCAATATTCAATGGCATCAAGTCTAATGGCTTGTTGGCCAAGTAAATCAAATAAGCGCCCAGGGGTTGCAATCACAATGTCGCAGCCAGAGGCTAATTGTTTGCGCTGCACCTGAATATTGGCGCCGCCATAAAGCGCGGTGATATTAAGGCCGCTACCGGCCGAGTAAATCGCTAGCTTTTCCGCTAACTGCGCGACTAATTCTCGCGTTGGCGCCAAGATTAATACTCTCGGCTCAGGCTCACTGGCAGCCGTCACTAAGCATTGCACTAGTGGCAAACTAAATGCGGCGGTTTTACCTGTGCCAGTACTCGCCTGAGCTATGACATCTTTACCCGCTAAAATAGCAGGCACAGCTTCACGCTGCACATCGGTCGGCGTGTGATAATTCAAGGATTCTAGACGTTCTAACGTGCCGGCATTTAAGCCAAGTTCAGCAAAGTTCATGGAGGTTTTCGTTAAAAAAAGACAGCGCTAATTGTACCAGAGACCAAGCCATCCGCCTACGCAGTAAAAACTGCAGCAGTTTTGCCCCATGGCGACCACACTCTAGCGCTAATTAGTGACCTCACTACCAAATAGTGGATTTTTGTTACCTAGTTATAAAAACATTCAGCTTAATATTCCTCCCCCCAAAAACTGTGATCACCATCAATTAAAGGGGGCGACCAAGCTGTTAGTTTAATCACATAAGGGATTAGCTAGATAGGAAATATTGCTACTTGATGGTTTTGCTAAAAGCGATGACGTAGCAAATTTACTTACTTTAATGAGGTCTATAATGGCTGCTAAATTTTTTATTCCTGCTGTAAACGTATTGGGTCAAGGCGCACTCGATGAGGCGATTGGTGATATCTGCACCTTAGGATTCAAACACGCGCTAATAGTTACCGATAAACCGTTAGTGAGTATTGGCTTAGTCGCAACATTAACCGACAAGCTCAATCAAAAAGACATTCAAGCCACCATTTTTGATGGCGTGCAGCCTAACCCAACCATGGGTAATGTGGAGGCGGGTCTTGCGCTCCTCAATAAATATCAATGTGACTTTGTTATTTCTCTGGGTGGCGGCTCACCTCACGATTGCGCTAAAGGCATTGCTTTAGTGGCCACCAATGGCGGCTCTATCAAGGACTATGAAGGCGTAGACGTATCAACTAAGCCGCAGTTGCCACTGGTTGCGATTAATACTACCGCGGGTACAGCCAGTGAAATGACGCGTTTTTGCATCATCACAGATGAAACTCGCCACATAAAAATGGCGATTGTGGATAAAAACACTACGCCTGTACTGTCGGTCAATGATCCAGAGTTGATGCTTAAAAAGCCTGCGGCACTGACTGCCGCTACAGGTATGGACGCGCTCACACACGCCGTTGAAGCTTATGTGTCGATTGCCGCTAACCCTATTACTGATGCGTGCGCGATTAAGGCCATTGAGCTGATTGCTGCTAACTTAGAAACCGCCGTTCACGATGGTCAGAATATTGCAGCGCGTGAGCAAATGGCTTATGCCCAATTCTTAGCTGGCATGGCTTTTAACAATGCGAGCTTAGGTTATGTGCATGCCATGGCGCATCAATTAGGCGGCATGTATGACTTACCTCATGGGGTGTGTAACGCCTTGTTACTGCCTTATGTGCAAGCCTATAATGCCGAAGTGGCAGCAGAGCGCTTAGCCGATGTGGCTAAAGCCATGGGTGTCGACATTCAAACGATGACAGCGAGCGCGGGCGCGCAGGCCGCCATTAGTGCAATAAAAACCTTGGCAAAAGCCGTTAATATTCCAGCGAGCTTAACTGAGCTTGGCGTTAAGGCTGATGATATTCCAACCCTTGCTAAAAACGCACTGAAAGATGCTTGTGGTTTTACTAACCCTAAACAGGCTACCCACGCTGAAATTTGTCAAATCTTCACTAACGCCTTATAAGCGATGTAAGCCTCACTGAAGCCATTCAGTGAGGCTAATGGTGCTATCCACCGCAACTATTTACGGCGGGAAGAAGCAGCAAGCGAGTCTACTATAGTAAAAAACACCCAACCTTAGATTGACCCCGTTCAGCTAAAGATCCATGCTGAGTGTGAACCTATCATTGCAGGAGCAAGACTTATGACAGCTATTACCCACGTTGTTAATTACACAGTCCGTAGCGAAACTCAGATAGACAGCCCCAATGAGTGTGATTGGAGACAACACATAGAAATCAATCATGCCTGTGAAATTGCGTTAGACAGAATTGCTAAATGGCACGCCCAAGGCGGTGAGGTGGTATATCAAGTAGGGGCATTAACCATACGCAAAGATGCCGAAAAACAAATTTACTTTGGTCTGCTGACTGAAAAGATTAATGGCAGCGAGCATGCACTGGTCACCATTAAGTTATTGCTTGAACAATGCCAATGCAAAGATATGTACCGTGAGATCAGTGATTATTTACTGGATGACTGTCAGTCACGACTTAATCGCTTGAAATAATCCTGCCGATAAATGCCTGGTTCTCTTTTATTATCGGTTTATTCACCAGGCATTTATCTTAAAACTCATGCTTCGAGTGCTCATAGCTAATAGCTACCAGTATTCATCCCACAATAAGCAATACCCCTTCCCCAGCAGCGTTAAGCCAGTGTAATCAGCAATAAGTCAGTAAAAAAGTGGCAAAAAAAATGCCGCCAACAGGGCGACATCTTTCATTAACTAACGGGTGTTAGCGCTTAAGCAAACCAATAAATACACAGCTGTAATGAGATAAAGGCAAAAATACCCGCAACGACATCATCAATCATAATGCCAAAACCGCCTTCGACTTTGGCATCAAGCCAGCGAATTGGCCAAGGCTTTATAATGTCAAATACCCGAAACAACACAAAGCCTAACGCTATCCACTGCCATTGCATTGGCACGGCGATTAAGGTGATGAGTAGACCAGCCACTTCATCCCAAACAATGGCGCCATGATCGTGCACATCCATATCGTGAGCGGCGCGATCGCAAATAAAAATACCTGCGATTATCACAGCCAATGTCACGGCTAAATAGCCATATAAACCTAAAGGCGCTAATAATAGAAATACCGGAATGGCCGCTAAGGTACCAAAGGTACCAGGCGCCTTAGCGGCTAATCCTGAGCCAAAACCCAACGCCAAAAAGTGCACTGGGTTTTTTAAGGATAATTTCTTTAACGCGGGATCTTGCGCTAACCATTTCATTTAAAATGCTCAAATCCAGTGAAGCTTGCCTCAAAAGGCGCGCCATTGAGTGTTAATTTCAATTTTTTGCCGGAACGTATTTGACCGATACAGGTAAATCGAACCCCAGCCTGAGTTAAGGCCATGTGCAGAGCGCCCTTTTGACTCTCTGGCACAGTAAATAGCAGCTCGTAATCTTCGCCACCGCACAGTGCGTACTGACGAGCCTGCTCTTCACTGACGCAATCTTTAAGCCCTTGCGACATAGGTAAATCATTAATTTCAATTTCTGCGCCGCAGTGAGAGGCTTTAAGCACATGGGCGATATCACTGAGTAACCCATCAGAAATATCGATGGCACTAGTAGCAATATTGCGCAGTGACTGGCCGGCAAGCACTCTTGGGGTTGGATGATAATGACGAGTAATGAGTGCTTGGCGATATTCAGGGCGCACATCAACGGCGCCGCGAATAATATCAAGACCGAGGGCAGAATCACCTAACGTGCCGGTCACATAGATCCAATCACCGTTTTTAGCGCCTTGTCTGGTTAATGCCGCGCCTTCTGGCACCAGTCCTTGCACTGTGATTGTAATAGATTTGGGACCACAAGTGGTGTCCCCACCGACTAACGCAATGGAGTAGTAATCGGCGGCTTCAAAAAAACCTTCACTAAAGTCTTTTATCCACGCTTCATCCACTTCTGGCAAAGTTAAGGCGAGCGTCATCCACGCAGGCTCGGCGCCCATGGCAGCTAAGTCTGACAAATTAACCGCTAAGGCTTTATAGCCAAGGGCTTGGGCCGGCATATCAGGGAAAAAGTGGGTGTTTTCGACTAAGGTGTCGCAAGAGATAGCAATGGATTTTCGTATGGCAGGTTTCAGCAAGGCGCAATCGTCACCTATGCCCAGCACCACGTCTTTGCGTAGCGGTCCCCGTCCTTGGAAATACTTTTCTATGAGCTGGAATTCTTTCACTGACTATCAGACAGGCAGACTGTCTGCTCCTGATAAAGGAAACGGTATCCGAAGATACCGTTTTTATTCTTATTTACGAGCAACCAATTTATCTAGGATGCCGTTAACAAACTTATGACCATCTTCCGCACCGAAGGCCTTGGCCAGTTCGATTGCTTCGTTAATCACAACCTTGTATGGCACGTCTTTACGGAAAGTCAGCTCATATGTTGCTAAACGCAAAATGGCTTTCTCAACCGGAGACACTTCATCCAAAGGACGCTCTAGGTGTGGGATGATAATCTCATCCAACTGACCTGATTTAGTTGCCGCGCCAGCAAATAGCTCACGGAAATAAGCAACATCAACACCGCCCAATTCTTGCTCAGTTAAAAACTCATGCTCGACATCGGCGATATTGTTACCACTTAATTGCCATGAATAAATGGCCTGCACCGCTAAACGGCGGGCCTTACGGCGCTCAGAAGGCTTCATGTTTTTTCCTACTATGACAGCTGTTGTTCAAGTTCTTGAAGTACATTGACCATTTCCAGCAGACCCAGAGCAGCTTCGCCACCCTTGTTGCCCGCTTTAGTACCAGAGCGTTCAATAGCTTGCTCTATGGTATCTGTAGTCAATACACCGAATGATACCGGTACATCAAATTCTAATGACACTTGCGCTAGACCTTTGTTGCATTCACCGGCAACAAAATCAAAGTGTGGTGTGCCACCACGAATAACCGCACCTAAGGCGATGATGCCATCGAATTTACCGCTGGCCGCAACGCGACGAGCCGCTAATGGCAACTCAAACGCACCAGGTACACGCACCACTGTAATATTATCTTCCTGAACCTGACCGAAACGCTTCAGTGTATCTACAGCACCCTCGAGTAAACTCTCAACCAGAAAGCTATTAAAACGAGAAACAACGATAGCCACCTTGGCATTTTTCGCTTCGATATTACCTTGTACTATGTTCATTATCTTACCTAAAATTTAGCAAAGCACGATTCTCGGTGCGTACCCGAGACGAAAAGTGACGCCATCATACCACAGAGGATAGCGCCCTGATCATGCAATTTTAATGGAATATGGATTTTCCGACGCGGGATTATTCACCTACGTATTCGGTAACTTCTAAGCCAAAGCCTGAAAGCGAATGATATTTCTTAGGTGAACTCAATAAACGCATCTGAGTTACGCCAAGGTTGGCAAGGATTTGCGAACCAATACCCACGCGGCGCGACGTGCCCTGCCACTTAGCGGCGGCTTGTGCTTGACCTTTATCTTCAGCTTCAAAGGCTTTCACTTTAGCTAGCAGATCTGAGGTGTGTTGTTGGCCATCGAGCAATACCAACACGCCACCTTCAGCCGCAATTCGCGCCATGGCTTTATCTAATGGCCAGCTGCGTGATTGATCGCGCTCAGAATACAGCACGTCATTAAAGGTGTTTTGTAAGTGCACCCGTACCAATGGGTTAGTTGATACATCGCCCTTGATTAAGGCAAAGTGCAGCTGGTTATCAATAGTGTCGCGGAAAGTCACCATCTCAAACTCACCAAAACGCGTTGGCAAATGACACTTAGCTTCACGCACTACTGTGGTTTCTGTGTTATTGCGATACTCAATTAAATCGGCAATGGTGCCGATTTTAATGCCGTGTTTTTCGCTGAAAATTTCTAAATCTGGGCGGCGCGCCATAGTGCCGTCATCATTTAAAATCTCAACAATCACGCCTGAGGCTTCAAGGCCCGCTAAGCGCGCTAAATCGCAACCGGCTTCAGTGTGACCGGCGCGGGTTAATACGCCGCCATCTTGAGCCATCAATGGGAAGATATGACCAGGTTGGACTAAATCAGAGGCTTTAGCGTCTTTAGCAACAGCAGCTAATACAGTCACAGCGCGATCGTGGGCACTAATGCCTGTGGTCACGCCTTCGGCGGCTTCAATCGACACAGTAAAGTTGGTCGAGAATTGAGCATTATTGTTAGTCACCATTAACGGTAAATCTAACTGCTGACAACGCGCCTTAGTCATGGTTTGGCAAATCAGACCTCGGCCATAAGTGGCCATAAAGTTGATAGCTTGTGGCGTGACCTTTTCGGCCGCCATAATCAAATCGCCTTCATTTTCTCTGTCTTCATCATCCATAAGGATAACCATTTTACCAAGACGGATATCTTCAATGATTTCTTCTATGCTGTGTAGCGCCATCGTTAAGACCTATTTGTATTTATAAAATAAAGAATTGACTGCACTTAACAAAATGGGGCGACTTAGCGCATGAATCCCGATCTTGCCAGTAACTCCATGGTCACTCCAGAGGAGGATGCCTCGGCTGGAGCCTGTAACAAGCGCTCTAAATAGCGCGCCACTAAATCCACCTCTATATTAACGCTCGCCCCTACTGCCAAATTCACTAAGGTGGTTTCACCTGCAGTATGCGGCACAATCGTCAAACGAAAACGGGCATCCATCACTTCATTGACAGTTAAGCTCACGCCATCAATGGTAATTGAACCTTTATGCGCAATATAACGCGCTAACGATGCGGGGGCTTCTAACCAGAATTCAATCGCTTTGCCGCGAATGCTGCGCTCAACCACACGGGCAACGCCATCTACATGGCCGCTGACCATGTGACCGCCTAAACGGGTTGTTGGCATAACGGCTTTTTCAAGGTTGACCTTAGTGCCTACTTGATAATGGGCAAAGCCGGTCAAGCTTACGGTTTCGGCTGAAATATCGGCAACATAACCATCGCTTAAGCATTCCACCACAGTCAAACACACGCCATTGGTGGCAATACTGTCACCTAATTTCACATCGCTTAAATCAAGCTTACCACTGGCGACATTGAGGCGAATATCATCACCCCGGCGGTTTAACTGACGTAACGTCCCTACCGCTTCAATAATTCCTGTAAACATCTTAGTTACTCGCCTGTATGGGCTGATTTTAAAAGGAAACCTAATGTTAAGCGTCTATCTGCACCTATGGCGCGCTCATCGAGCAATTGGCAGCGCGGCGTGTCATCTAGACAACTGTAATCAGAGAGATTGACTAGATTGCGTCCCTGACTACCTAAAATTTTAATGGCTTGATATAACACCAGTTCATCGACCAAACCTTGGTCAATAAAGGCGCCCGCTAAGGTTGCGCCCGCTTCTATCATAATGGAATGGTGCTGCACGCTCAGTTTTTCAATCAAGAGGCGCAAATTAATGCGACCATCATCATCGCCATGACAGCGCCAATGGCTGATGTGTTCAGGCCAATTTTGCTTAGTGCTATCAGCATAATCTGCCACAGACACCAAAATTATCGGACTTGGCGCACTAAATAAACGGGCGCTGGCGGGCAAGCGCGCTTGACTGTCGAGTACCACGCGCACAGGTTGAATCACATCTTCTGCCGCTAAATGCTTGCTTAACTCACCTAACTCTTGATGGCGCACAGTAAGCGTTGGATCATCGGCTAAAACAGTTTCTATACCAGTAATAAGCGCCCCGTGACGAGCGCGCATGCGCTGCACGTCACGCCTTGATTCAGGTCCTGTGATCCATTTAGATACGCCATTTCTTAAGGCAGTTTTACCATCTAAACTGGCGGCAAGCTTAATACTAACTCGGGCAAGGCCTGTTTCCATGCGGTGCAAAAAGCCTGGATTTAACTGCTTTGATGCCTCGCTCCTAAGGCCGATGTCAACCTTTATGCCAGCTTGCTCCAGTAAGGCCACGCCTTTACCAGCAACTTGTGGATTAGGGTCTACCATAGCAATCACGACTCGCGTAACGCCGGCCTCAATTAAGCCTAAAGCGCAAGGCGGCGTGCGGCCATAATGGCTGCAAGGCTCTAAGGTCACATAAGCCGTAGCGCCTTGAGTTTTACCTTTGGCTTCACGCAGTGCAAATACTTCAGCATGAGGGCCACCGGCGCGTTGATGATAACCTTCACCGACAATCTGGCCTTGCAAACTGATGACGCAGCCCACATTGGGGTTAGGCGCTGTGGTATAGCGTCCCTTAGCGGCTAAGAGTAAGGCGCGATTCATACAAGCGACATCTTGCAAAGACCAGGGATTATTCACTGAGCTAACCTTATTTACTATTTTTGTAATTTAGCGATGGCTTCGCCAAATTCTGAAACATCTTCAAACGCGCGGTACACTGAGGCAAAACGAATATAAGCAACTTTATCCAGCACCATTAATTGGTCCATCATCAAGTTACCTATCATTTCAGATTTTACTTCACGCTCACCGGTCGCTCTAAGCTGCGATTTAATCTTGGTCAGGGCTTGTTCGAGTTGATCCATAGACACTGGCCGTTTTTCTACGGCACGGAGCATTCCACCACGCAGTTTTTCTTCATCAAATGGCTGGCGACTGCCATCGCGTTTAATCACGCGCGGCATGACTAATTCGGCGCCTTCAAAGGTGGTAAAGCGTTCATGGCACAGCGTACATTCGCGGCGACGGCGAACTTGATGACCATCGGCCACCAAACGCGAGTCGATAACTTTAGTCTCTGTAGCGCTGCAAAAAGGACAATGCATTTTGCCTCCGGGCAAGATAGCGACAAACAAAAAATGGCCGCAAAAGGCGGCCATTAGAGTCTATCGCATTTCAACCCCAAGGTTAACCGTAAACTGGGAACCTAGCGCACAATTCAAGCACCTGCTGCTTTACTTGCTCAATTTTGGCTAAATCGTTGACGTCATCGAGCACATCACAGATCCAACCTGTCAGCAACTTAGCTTCATCTACTTTAAAACCGCGGCGAGTAATAGCTGGCGTACCGATACGAATTCCAGAGGTCACAAACGGTGAACGTGGATCATTAGGTACTGAGTTCTTGTTAACCGTAATGTTAGCGTGACCCAAAGCCGCATCGGCTTCTTTACCGGTAATGCCTTTATCAATCAAGTCCACCAGCATTAAGTGGTTATCAGTGCCGCCAGAGACGATTTTGTAACCGCGCTCAAGGAATACGGCCACCATGGCTTTAGCATTCTGCACGACTTGCTGTTGATAGATTTTAAACTCTGGCTCTAATGCTTCTTTAAAGGCGACCGCTTTACCCGCGATAACATGCATTAACGGGCCACCTTGACCACCTGGGAATACGGCTGAGTTCAGCTTCTTATACAGGTCTTCATCGTTAGCGGCTGATAAAATAATACCGCCGCGTGGACCCGCTAAGGTTTTATGAGTGGTTGATGTCACAACATGAGCGTGCGGTAATGGGTCTGGATAAACAGCCGCGGCCACTAAACCTGCTACGTGCGCCATGTCCACAAACAGGTAAGCACCAATTTTATCAGCAATGGCACGCATTCTTGCCCAATCGACAATGCCTGAATAAGCAGAGAAACCGCCAATCATCATCTTTGGCTTTTTCTCAATCGCTATGCGTTCCATCTCGTCATAATCAATATGACCAGTTTCATCGATGCCGTAAGGAATGATGTTGTACAGCTTGCCAGAGAAGTTAACTGGTGAGCCATGAGTTAAATGACCGCCATGGGCCAAGTTCATGCCAAGAACAGTGTCACCCGGTTGCAACAGCGCCATGTAAACTGCGCTGTTAGCTTGTGAGCCAGAATGCGGCTGCACGTTTGCATAGGTGGCACCAAATAACTCTTTCGCGCGCTCAATGGCTAAGGTTTCAACGATATCAACGTACTCACAACCACCGTAATAACGCTTTTCTGGGTAACCTTCAGCGTACTTATTAGTCAGCTGCGAACCTTGCGCTTCCATGACTCGTGGGCTGGTGTAATTTTCTGATGCAATCAGCTCAATATGTTCTTCTTGGCGACGAGTCTCGTTCTCGATTGCGGCGAACAATTGTGGATCATAATCAGCAATATTCATGTCTTTCTTCAGCATTAGCGACTCCGGCAGCAAAGTGAACTTTGGTATTAGGTAGGATACGTCTCGAATGGCGGCTAGTTTACTCTGCTATGGGTCACAATCCCAGACCGAAGCGCATGAAAATACTTGCATTAGCCCTGAACGCTGTGTTCTGAAAACTGACCTTAAGCCACAATTGCAGTATATACTGCGCGCGTTATTCACTTATGCACACCATCAAGGTTCCTTGTTATGCCAGCTACACCTGCTCATTCGGTTATCGTTCTCGACTTTGAAACCACAGGCTTATCGCCCAATTTAGGTGATCGCGCCATCGAAATTGGCGCCGTTAAATTAGTTAACGGCGAGGTTGTTGATACCTTTCAGCAACTGATTAATCCAGGTTGCCGCGTTAGCAGTTTTATTGAAGGTTATACCGGCATTACTAACGCTATGCTAAGCACTGCGCCCCAAAGCGATGTAGTGATGAGTGAATTTGCGCGCTTTATGGGAGACAGCCATCTCGTGGCCCACAACGCTTCGTTCGATAAACGTTTTTTAGATGCTGAATTTGAGCGGATAAATCATAGCTATTCTGGCCAATTTGCTTGCTCCATGCTCATTGCTCGCCGCCTCATTCCTGAGGCGCCCACCCATAAACTTGGGGATTTAGTACGTTTTAAAAGGATAGATAATGATGGCGTATTTCACCGCGCTTTAGCCGATGCGCAAATGACAGCCAAATTGTGGATGGTGATGATTAACGAGCTAGCACAAACGCGAACCATGGCGCCAAGCTTTAAGCAGATGCAAACCATTGGTAAAACCAGCAAAAGTGCCGTTGGCAGCTTACTTAAGCAGTGGGCGAAAGATTAAAACTATTAACTGTCGTTTTAATAACAACCGCCTTAATAGCAAGCCTTTTAATAACCGTAGCTTTATTAGCAATAGTGCTAATAAATTTAGGCCTTAGCGTGGTTGCCCCCTAAGGCCTAAATAATGGCAATTAATGCCAATCAGCTCGATTGACCTTAATTAGGCGCAGCGAGTTCCGCAAAGCCCATTAATTCACTTGGCCATATGGGCGCCAATCCCGCCACTTGTTTGCCGCCCAAGATAGCCATCTTTTTATCGACCAGTTGCTCTGCAATAATTTGCGGCGAGCCGCCTGTCACCAACATAGTCGCTAATTGATTGGTATCTGCGTTCCACACTAATCCAGCCTCCTCGGCAAATTCAGGAATAGGACTGTGATTGGCGATTACATAAAACAGTGGCCCTTGCTGCTGAATTTCTGTGGCAGTGCTTAGTACCTGCATAGTATTTTCATACTGAGATCCCAGTAAAGCTTGCATCCTATCTTTAATCAAAGGCTGCTCAAATAAGTCCACATCATTAGGGTCTAACCCCACTAACGGTTTAAACAATGCCCACATCAATTGCCCTTGCGGTGACATTAATAGCAAAGGTGCGGCGCATGCGTTGAGCATTAAAATCAAACTTAAGAGGAAAATCGGCCGATAGCGGCTACGTCTAAGGTTACCCACTTTAGTGCATTCCTATTGCATACCGACAAGGTTCGGCAGCAAACATTAACGACTTTCAACAAGATAAGCGACACTAGCACGCAACAAAGCATTAATATTTTTAACCATTGCAGCACATAATCTGCTTCTATTGCTGATCATAGGTAAATGCGGGCTAGCAATCACATGCGACTCTTTGGCCTGCGATATCAGTAAATAAGACCAAAAAGGTAGGAAAACTCAGGTAATCAATCATTGAAAATAGGCATAAATCAATGATAAGTTTACAAAATGTAAAGGATTTGCATGAAAAGATTATCAAGTAAAATACTGACTGCGGCGTCATCAATATTCGACAAAAGACTTAACCCTTACAAGTGTTCGAAGTAACATTCTGATATACATGATAAAAATAATACAATAGGAGCAAACTAGATGCTAAGGTTATTGTCTCTGATGCTACTTAGCATCCATGCCTTCGCGGCAGAACCGCTAGCGAATATCCCCCATGCCTACAACGTAAAAATATCCCCTGACGGCCAATACTTAGCGGCGATGATTGATGATACGCATCAAAAAAACCTCACGATATTAGCCACAGATACTCTCACGCCCATCTATCACTTCACCCCCAAAGATAACTACATAGGTAATTTTCACTGGGTTAATCCACAGCGAGTAGTAATAGAGCTTAATGAACGCACGGGAAAAATAGCGCCACACATGATTAGTGAGCTTTACGCCGTTAACTATGATGGCGGGCAAGGACAAATGATATTTGGTGAGCGCTCGCAAAACGGCATTATCATTTCTGGCTACTCAGCCCATTGGCTATCCCGCCTAAGCGCCGATGATGAGCACATTTTAATTGCCAAAACTGCGTCCACCCGCTTAGGCAACAGCACTGAAGTCACTAAAATCAATGTGTACACCGGCGGCGAGCGCACCATTAAACGCTCATCCCTTGATGATAATACCTTTGTACTCGACCATCAGGGCAATCCGCGCTTAGTCTCTGGCATTGACGATGATGGCAAAACCAAGGTGTTCTACAGCCAAGGCTATGGTGAAAAATGGCATCCCTTTGCTATCAATCCAGGCAATAGTTTTACGCCATTAGGTTTTAGTGAAGATAATCAGCATATTTACGCTGTAAAAAGTGAGGCAGAGCAAGCGCCAGCTTTATACCAATATACAGTGCCAACGGGGGCAGAAATGCTTTTGCAACCCGCGTTAGTGGCATCAACTTACGCACTTATCCATGACAACCAAGTGTATGGCGTCAGAATCGATGCGCCGCCAGCGACTCAACAATCAAAATCCAAAACACCAATAGAAACGACAGCGTCTCCTCAACACATTTTCTTTAATCCTGCCAATCCAGACAGTCAACTGCATCAAGCCTTAATGGCTAAATTTAAGGACGCACCTGTCATCATCACCAGTCGCACTCATGATAATAAGCATCTAGTGGTGTATGTAGAAAGCGACACTTATGCTGGTGACTTTTATTTAGTTAACAGCCAAAGCATGCAAACGCGCTTGCTGTTTAGCGCAGCAAATAAGCAAGACCCTAAACGTATGAGCCTCATCAAGACCGCGTTAATTGCCCCTTAGGTAAGCAAAGACTCATTGCTGCTCAAGCACCAATGACTATGCGATTAACTATGACGACTAATAGACTTGTTAATAATGACTGCACCAAGCGCTTAAATTAAGCGCAAACTCACCTTGCTACTGGCAGCAAAAGAGGCAATTTAGTAAACTCGCTCCATTATCAAAAAACCGAGAAATTACATGGCTCAATTTGTGTATAGCATGCTTAGAGTCGGCAAGATTGTGCCGCCGAAAAAGCAAATTCTAAAAGATATTTCCTTAAGCTTTTTCCCGGGCGCCAAGATTGGTGTTTTGGGTCTTAACGGCTCGGGTAAATCAACCTTACTGCGCATCATGGCCGGTATTGATACTGAGATTGAAGGTGAAGCGCGGCCAATGCCGGGGCTTAAGATTGGTTATCTGCCGCAGGAGCCAAAGCTTGATCCAACGCAAACTGTGCGTGAAGCCGTTGAAGAAGCCGTAGCCGTTGCCAAAAATGCCTTGACTCGCCTTGATGAAGTCTATGCCTTATATGCTGAACCAGATGCTGACTTTGATGCCTTAGCCAAAGAGCAAGGTGAACTTGAAGCTATCATTCAGGCGCAAGATGCCCATAACTTAGATAACATCTTAGAGCGCGCAGCCAATGCCCTGCGTCTGCCTGATTGGGATGAAAAAATCGAAGTATTATCGGGCGGTGAACGTCGCCGTGTAGCTATTTGTCGCTTGCTGCTTGAAAAGCCAGAAATGCTACTACTCGACGAACCCACCAACCACTTGGATGCCGAATCTGTCGCTTGGCTTGAACACTTTTTACAAGAATACACGGGCACTGTGGTCGCTATTACCCACGACCGTTACTTCCTTGATAATGCCGCTGGCTGGATTTTAGAACTGGACCGCGGTGAAGGTATTCCGTGGGAAGGCAACTATTCTTCATGGTTAGAGCAAAAAGATGCCCGTTTGAAGCAAGAATCGGCCACAGAAAGCGCTCGTCAAAAAACCATAGCTAAAGAACTTGAATGGGTACGCCAAGGTTCTAAAGGTCGTCAATCTAAAGGCAAGGCGCGTATGGCCCGCTTTGAAGAACTGAACACCAACGATTACCAAAAGCGTAACGAGACCAATGAGTTGTTCATTCCACCAGGACCGCGCTTAGGCGACAAGGTGATTGAAGTGAATAACCTCACTAAGTCTTATGGCGATCGCGTCTTGATTGATAACTTATCATTCTCAGTCCCTAAAGGCGCCATTGTCGGCATTATCGGTGCTAACGGCGCCGGTAAATCCACCTTATTCAAGATGTTATCTGGCGCAGAAACCCCAGATAGTGGCACCATTGAACTCGGTGAAACCGTACAATTAGCCTCGGTTGAGCAGTTCCGTGATTCGATGAATGACAAGAACACTATTTGGGAAGAAATCTCAGGTGGTCAAGACATCATGCGTATTAACAACATGGAAATTCCAAGCCGCGCTTATGTCGGCCGCTTTAACTTCCGTGGTGGCGATCAGCAAAAAATCATTGGCTCCTTGTCGGGCGGTGAACGTAACCGCGTGCATTTAGCTAAACTGCTGCAAGCAGGCGGTAACGTACTGTTACTCGACGAACCAACCAACGACTTAGACGTTGAAACCTTGCGAGCACTGGAAGAAGCCTTATTGGAATTCCCAGGTTGCGCTATGGTTATTTCGCACGACCGTTGGTTCCTGGATAGAATCGCGACCCATATTCTTGATTATCGCGATGAAGGCCAAGTGAACTTCTACGAAGGTAACTACACCGAATACTCAGCTTGGTTAAAAGCCACTTATGGCGCCGATGTGGTTGAACCGCATCGCCTTAAGTACAAGCGTATGTCTAAGTAATTCATTGCGTTAGTTAACTGAACTAGCAAGAGTATAAAATAAGGCCAGCGTTTTGCTGGCCTTATTATTAACTATGACTAACTTGCGTCTAGCTAAGTTAAATCAATGAATTTAGGTAGCATCAGTCGGGCACTTATTCATTAACCATCAAGCATTAACCATTGTTAATAGAACAGGCAAATTCTGCCTCGACTAAAAGCCTAGGCCAAGAGATTAGCCGCGCAAGTCACCCAGACAAAAAACTGCGACCGAAAAACACATTGCCAACGAACGTAAGCAAATACCCTTACCCACTCATTTAGCTGATCAAGATCACACTTTACCCACAAAACCCAATTTGCTTTACATTGCTTTACCCTATGGCGCGCCAATTTTCTTTACAATAGTGTCACTTAATCCCGATGGTTGGGGACGCTTTGTTCAGGAGAAGTCTGGCTCACATGAAGAAAAATACACTTGCGCTGATGCTAATAATCTTAGGTATCACAGCCTTAGGCGTAACTTATTATGCTAAGGGTACGTTATTAGCTAACAGTCAGCCGGCTAAAGGTCTAGGAGCTGAAAAACGTGGCATGTCCGCGGCAGCAGCCAATAAAAAACCGGTAGCCGTTATCACAGCAACTGTGTCGAGCCAGAGTTTAGAGCAACAACTCTCACTCATAGGTAAACTTGAAGCCTATGAATCTGTGTGGGTAGCCCCGCAAATTAGCGGCAAGATAGATAAAGTGCATATCGCTGAAAATCAGCCAGTAAAATCGGGGGATTTACTCATCACCCTTGAAGATAGCCACGTCCGCGCCACGGTTGCAGAAGCAGAAGCCATATTGCACGATGAAGAGCGCAAACTAAGAGACTTTATTAAGCTCAGCAGCAGCTACGCTATTACCCAAAGTGAAATTGATGCCCAGCGCGCTCAAGTGGATATTGCCAGTGCCCGCCTAAATGCCGCCAAGAGCAATGCCAATTATCATTATCTGCGCGCGCCATTTGCAGGCCACACAGGTCTCATTGATTTCAGCCCAGGCAAAATGGTGGCTGCTGGCGCAGAATTAGTCAGTATTGATAACTTATCGCGTTTAAAACTTGATATTGCCGTCCCCGAAAAGTATTTATCACAATTATCACTAGGCATGGATATTCAGGCCAGCAGCGCCGCTTGGCCGCAGCAAGCATTTACTGGCACAGTTAAGGCCATCAACCCAAGAATCAATGCCAACACTTTAAATCTGACCTTACGGGTTGAGTTTAACAATCCCGCCAAACAATTAATGCCGGGCATGATGATGCAAGCGCTGCTGACCTTTGCACCGGTAACCGCCCCGGTCATTCCAGTGCAAGCACTTGAATACTCAGGTACTAAGCGCTTTGTGTATGTCGTCAATGACACCCAAGTAGTGAGCCGCGAAGAAGTGATATTAGGTCATAGAGTCGGTGATTCGGTTCTGATTGAATCAGGCCTTAACGTTGGCGATGAAATTGTGGTGCAAGGCTTAGTTAATATGCGCGATGGCTTATCGATTAAGACATTAGTCCCAGAGCATGAGTCAGTAACCGCCGCCAGCCAAGATACCATTGCGGGCGCCGCCCAAGTGAATGGAGCGAGCTAATGTTACTTTCTGATGTGTCAGTAAAACGCCCTGTGGTTGCCATAGTGCTATCACTGTTATTGTGCGTATTTGGCTTAGTATCGCTCACAAAACTTGCTGTGCGAGAAATGCCGGACGTTGAAAGCCCTGTCGTGTCGGTCATGACCACCTATAAAGGTGCGTCTGCCAGCATTATTGAAAACCAAATTACCCAAACCCTTGAAGATGAAATCACTGGCATTAGCGGCATAGATGAAATCACCTCTGTCACTCGTAATGGCATGTCGCGCATTACTGTGATTTTTGAGCTTGGATCTGATCTCACCGAAGGCGTGAGTGATGTCAGAGATGCCGTCGCAAGAGCCCAAAGGCGCCTACCAGAATCAGCGGATGACCCTATAGTCTCTAAAGATAATGGCTCCGGAGAGCCTGCTATTTATGTCAATTTGCGCTCTGAAGTCATGGATAGAACTCAGCTCACGGATTACGCCCAGCGCGTCTTAGAAGACAGATTTAACCTCATTAGCGGCGTGAGTTCAGTGAACTTATCCGGCGCCTTATATCAAGTCATGTATGTGCAGTTAAACCCAGTATTAATGGCTGGGCGCGGCATTACCCCAAGTGATATTAGCGCGGCGCTGCAGCGCGAAAATATTGAAGCGCCCGCAGGCCAAGTTCGCAATGATACCAGCGTAATGTCGGTGCGCACCCAAAGGCTGTATCAAAGCGCAAGCGATTTTGAATATCTGCGGGTGAACCCTAGCAGTAAAGAGCCTGTGTATCTCAAAGATGTCGCCAATGTCTATTTAGGCGCAGAGAATGAAAACTCTACCTATAAAAGTGATGGTGTAGTCAATTTAAGCTTAGGCATAGTGGCGCAGTCTGATGCGAACCCACTCAGCGTGGCACAAAAGGTTAAGGCGGAAGTTGAGCGCATGCAAAACTACTTGCCTGCTGGTACTGAGCTCAACGTCAATTACGACAGCACTGTCTTTATTAAGCGCTCCATTGAAGAAGTCTATTCCACCTTAGTGGTTACAGGTTTATTAGTGGTTTTGGTCTTGTATCTATTTATTGGCCAAGCGCGCGCCACCTTAATTCCGGCGGTGACTGTGCCAGTCTCACTGGTATCTGCCTTTATCGTCACTTATGCCTTAGGCTATTCCATTAACTTATTAACCTTAATGGCACTGATCTTAGCCATAGGTTTAGTGGTGGATGATGCCATTGTGGTGGTGGAAAACATCTTCCATCACATTGAAAAAGGCAGCCCACCGTTAGTGGCCGCCTTTGAAGGTACCAGAGAAGTGGGCTTTGCGGTTATCGCCACCACAGTAGTGCTAGTGATGGTGTTCTTACCTATCTCCTTTATGGATGGCATGGTTGGTTTATTATTTACTGAGTTTTCGGTGGTGCTAGCGGTAGCTGTGATGTTCTCATCTTTAATCGCCCTCACCTTAACCCCAGTGTTATCTAGCCATTTACTTAAAGCCAATGTCGCGCCCAATCGCCTGACCCAGCGCATTAATCACTCATTTGATCGCTTAGAGCTAAGTTATCAGCGCCTGCTGGCCTATAGCTTACGTTGGCGCTACGGCGCGCCACTGGTGATTATCTTGTGCGTAGTGGGCAGCGTGATGTTAGCTCAACAAGTGCCTTCGCAATTAGCGCCCAAGGAAGATAGAGGCGTAGTGTTTGCCTTTGTTAAAGGCGCCGAAGGCACGAGTTATAACCGCATGAGCGCCAATATGGACATAGTCGAAGGCCGCTTAATGCCGCTACTTGAACAAGGGATTTTGCGCTCATTCAGCGTGCAGGCCCCAGCCTTTGGTGGCCGCGCTGGCGATCAAACCGGTTTTGTTATCATGTTACTGGAAGACTGGGAAGACAGAGACTTACATGCCGAGCAAGCCTTAGGCGTGATTGCGGGTGCACTTAAAGATATTCCCGATGTGCGCGTTTGGCCCATGATGCCAGGTTTTCGTGGCCAATCGAGTGAAGCCGTACAATTGGTCATTGGCGGCAGTGATTACACTGAGCTGTATCACTGGGCGCAATTGCTGCAACAGCAAGCCATGGATAGCGGCATGATGACAGGCATAGATTTAGATTACGCCGAAACCACGCCTGAATTGATGGTCACGGTAGATAAGCAGCGCGCCGCTGAGCTTGGTATCAGTGTGAAAGATATCGCCGACACCTTAGAAATTATGCTAGGTGGCCGCAAAGAAACCACCTTTGTAGAGCGCGGCGAAGAATACGATGTCTATTTGCGCGGCAGTGAAAACAGTTTTAATAATGCTGATTCGCTTAATAGCATTTATTTGCGCAGTCAATTTGGTGATTTAGTCTCTCTCAATAACTTAGTAGCGGTCGATGAAGTGGCTTCGGCGCAAAAACTCAGTCACAGCAATAAGCAAAAATCCATCACCCTAAAAGCAAACTTAGCCGAAGGCTACACCTTAGGTCAGGCGCTCGATTTTCTTGATAAACAAGCCATAGAACAATTGCCAGCCGACATTAACATTGGCTATAGCGGTGAATCGAAAGACTATAAAGAAAATCAAAGCAGTATCTTAATAGTGTTTGGTTTAGCGTTATTAGTCGCTTACTTAGTGCTGGCGGCGCAGTTTGAAAGCTTTATTAACCCGTTAGTGGTTATGCTCACTGTACCTATGGGGGTGTTTGGTGGCTTCCTTGGCCTGTGGTTTACCTCCCAAGGCATTAATATTTACAGCCAAATTGGCATGATTATGCTGATTGGCATGGTCACCAAAAACGGTATTTTGATTGTTGAATTTGCCAACCAATTAAGAGACAAGGGACTTGCCATTGATGATGCTGTAATTCAAGCCTCAAGCCGCCGTTTACGCCCAATTTTAATGACAGCCTTCACTACGTTAGTGGGCGCAATTCCGCTGATTATCAGCACAGGCGCTGGCGCGGAGAGCCGCATATCTGTTGGCACTGTAGTATTTTTTGGTATGGCCTTTGCGACCTTAGTGAGTTTATTAATTATCCCTGCTATGTACCGCTTAATCTCAGTGCATAGCCACTCACCTGGATTTATTGCCGCTAAACTTGCGCAGGCAATGGCAACGCAAGCCGCTAACAGAGCCGCTGAGTCACAAACAGCAGCGAATCCACCAGCAGATGCCGTTACTCATAAGAGTTAATCAGCATGGCTGAGGTTTACGTGGCTTAACTAGCTAAAACCATAACGTTACACAGGGTCATTGCCACAGCAATGGCCCTTTTTTCGCCAAGACGATAGGCCTTAGCTTATTCAAGCAGGTCTTACATCAAGCTTAAATAGCAAATCAAAGTAAGTCGGCGGCAACAATCGATAGCTCGATAGTCTAATCTGCGTCAAAACCAAACAATCAGACTATTAAGCCGCCCATATTAACTAGTTATAAAACCCAACATATAAACCAGACGCATAAGTTAAGCCTTAACGTTGGCAAGTTAACTGAGTAGTGCATTAAGCGACTGCTCATTGATATCAATAAAAAAGACGGCCATTGAGGCCGTCTTTAAAGGTTAATAGCGCGACATCTGCGTAGTAGCAAGAGTCTGTTAGCTATGAGCTAATAACATCTTAAGGCCATTAAAACACTTCACACATAGATGCCTTAGTCTGCACATAAGGCGCTAAAATCGGCATCATACCTTTCATCACCTGTAGCGGTAGCGCCGAGGTAAAGCTAAAGTCATCGGCTTTAGCGCCCGGTACAAAGGCGGTTAGAGTACCAAAGTAATTATCACCAAGATAAAACACAAAGGTCGCAGTACGGTTCATAGCGGTAGCAGCCTTCTTATTACTCATGGTCATTTGCGTCACAATGCGGTTATCACCAGTACCGGTTTTGCCGCCAATAGGCATAATTTCACCATTTTCGGTCTTAAAGATACCTTTTAAGCGCCGGCCAGTTCCATTGTCAACCACGTTAGTCAGGGCATTTTTAAGGCTCGCGGCGACTTCAGGGCGCATCACTTGCTGACCTGGCACTAATTCAAGCTGACTTTGATGCACTAAGCTCACTTCGTAGGGAGTGTTATCAGCAAAATGCAATTGCTTAATGCGCACTGTGGGTAAACGCTTACCTTCGTTTTGAATAATTCCCATTAATTCCGCTAAGGCCGCCGGTCTATCACCCGATGATCCTAAGGCTGAGCCTAACGATGGCACCATAGAGTCAAACGGATAGCCCATTTTTACCCAGCGCTGATGAATATCTAAGAAAGCCTCAACTTCTAGCATTACTTGCACGCGCACATCGCGGGCATTCTTATGGCGAGTCTTAAATAGCCAACGATACACTTCCTGCAATTTTGGCTGACTGGCTTGTCTTACATCGGCAAGCTTTGCCTCTGGGTTTTCATTAAGGTAAGTCAGCACCCATAACTCTAACGGATGTGTGCGGGTGATATAGCCTTGATCAGCCAAGTTAAACTTATCGGGGCCGTACTTGTTGTACATGGCATTTAATTTAGATTCAGTATATTTCTTCTCAGGCAAACGCTCCGCCAAAAAGGCGGTAAATTGCTCTAGGCTGTTATTGGGTAATAAGTAGCGATAAGCGGCCACCAGTTGCTGCTCAGCCTTAGGCAAGCCATCAAACAAGGTTTCAAAGCGCAGCGCTGGTTCTATTTTTTTATACTTACGATAAAAACGGTTAACAAACACTGTGCCTTCACGGGCGGAGAATGCCTTTAAATATTCTTCACGGCGTGGATCTTTATCGTTTTTAAGCAGTTGCGCTATGCTGCCTTCATTATGAAAACTACTAGTGTAATTGACTATTTCACGCATTAAACGCACAAAAGGTAAGTTGATTGATTGCTGCAGCGCCTCATAAATGGTCGGGTTTTTAGAGTTTTCTTCACGCTTAAAGTTATTAAACACATGTAAGCCGCCGCCAGTAAAAAAGCGTTCATTGGGCGAGGCCGAATAATGGCGCTGCATGGCCGCATTTAAGGTGGCGGTTAAGCTTTTATCTTGCGCCGATAATAAGTAATCCACCACCCAACGGGTAATGCGGTCTTTAGCTTCAATTTCTATGTTCATGAGCGCACTGCGTCCCATAGGGGTTAAGCGCTCATGCAGTTCTGCCACTATATCTAAGTAAGTGGCCAGCACCCGTAATTTAGCGGTTGAGCCCAATTCAAGCTTACTGCTTTCATTAATATCAAAGGGTTGATTTGAGCTATCGGTTTGCACCCGCACTTGATTAGCCTCAGGCGTGCTCTCATACAAGGTAAAGCTGTAAACCACATTACTAAGCTGCCCTGGAGTCAGCAATTTTTCTCCGAGCAGCCCCACAGCTTCAGCATTAGGCGCCTTGGCTAAGCCAGTTAAGTACTGGCTAACTTGTAACTGTAAGTCGCCTTGCAAGGTGCTGTAGACATCAAGGTCAGTTCTATCAAGATCGTACAAGCTAGTATTTAACATACTGCCAGTGCGGATACGTATACTGTTAACGCCTTTGTCGGTAGTGATTTGCGGACGTTTCTTATTTTTAAAATCATTAAATTGTAAGCGTTGCTCAAGTGCCACTGTGGTTAACTCAGACTCAACTAATGAGGCGCGGCCTAACAAGCGAATATGGCTATCCACAAGGCGCTCTAAATCTTCATGACCATGGAGCAAGTAATACGATGGGCGGCGCTGAGCAATCATTAATGCCACAATTTGCCGGAACACTTGCCCGCGCGCTGCGGCATTACTAGGTGTTTGCTCTTGTAACAGTAAGGCATTGGCCTGATTAAAATCCGTGCCAAACCAAGCCCATAAACCATCGCCGACGCCATGCACTTCACCATGAATAGGCGCAGATGATAACGGTACTGTATTTAAATAATCTTGCACAATGCGCGCCCGCGCTGGCGCAGTTTCTTCGCCTTGCTGATAGACCCGCACGCTGGCCGAACCAATCTGCAGCAACTTATCTTGAATGCTTGAAGTAAGGCCATGCTCAGAATGACGGAACTTCTCAATTTGAGTAGCTAAGGTACTGCCCCCTGCGGTTGAGACATTTAAGCCCATCATTTCAGCAAGTTGACTAAAGCCGGCGACCACAAATCGCGGCCAGTCAATTACAGGATTGAGGTGCGGTTCACTTGTCCATAACTCTCTATTTTCAATAAAGAGGAGAGTATTAATGACCTGCAGCGGTATGGTTTCGCCATCTTGATAAACCCGTTTTGGATAGGCAAAACTGTAGACTTGATCGAGTTTACAATCCATTAAGGTTAACCCTGATTGGGCTTTTTCATGGTAAGGCGGGAAGAATCCTAACTGAGTGTATTGGATTAGCTCTGGCGAAAACGTAGTTTGATAAGTCACGCGGAAATTGCGCTCGTGCAAGCGTTTTAAATATTCAGGTAATTTAGTGTAACCATGGCGATGATCAAAGGGACCATAACTTGGATAGATCACATTATCACTAGGCTTATCTTGCACTTCATAAGTCAATCGCGTCGCGAATTTATGGATAAATTGGCTTTGATAATGTGAGGTTGTTACCTCAAAAAAAACCAACGCACTGAGTGCCAACAAGAGTAGGAACAGCAAAAAGCCCAAATAACTGCGCTTACGGGACGTTCGCGCCGCTTTTTTTGGGGGTTTAGCTGGCTTAGGCCCACTGGCCTTTGGCTGTTCACTTTGATGGTAACCAAATCGCGCATCGCGAGTATTGTCGAAGTCCATCTCATTCTTTAGGTTACGCAAACATCACTCCACAAACTTAACATGCCATCAAAAGACTTAGTGTTTTACAGCAAGAAAAGCGCCACTCTTAATCACATTTGAGCTGACGCGCTGTTAACACTGAACAATAAAAAGACATTTAACTTAAAAATCAACTTTATAAATGCAATATCCAAAAACAAAGACTAACAAAATTCACAAAGACACACAACGAATCCACCACAAAATTCCGCACCAACAACATTAACCTTCAAATCCCACACAAATCATATTCAAGCCAGCAAACCCACGCCAGTGCACAATTTAAGCACTTTAGTTATTGCTAACCCAAAAAGGTATAGCAGTACTACCGTTTGCCATAAGCAGCCACTAACACTTAGGTGTTATAGCTGTAGTTATAACCATTATCTTTCAGTGCATTAGCAGCCGTTGATTAACACATTTATTTTACACCAACCTCATGTTTAACCAGATTTTTACATTAAGTTACCTTATACTTTAGTTTTAGAATCTCAATCATTTGCTAATGGCTGACTCATAATGACCTCATATCGCACTGCTTGTTTATCATCTCAATCGCTTTCACTGTGGTTGGCTAGGTCACTTAGCATGCTAGTCATAATGGTATTTTTTAACATGCTAATCACAAGCCCAAGTGTGGCGGCAAGCAAGCAAAGCACGCCAAAATCGCAGCAAGAAGTCGCCTCGGTGAGCGCTATGCTGGTTGATCTTGATACTAATGAAGTGCTCTATTCCAGCAATCCCAATTTAGTCATGCCCATTGCCTCGGTCACTAAGTTAATGACCGCCATAGTGGTGTTAGATGCCAAATTAGATTTAGATGAAAAGCTCAATATCCACATCAAAGATACCAAGGAGATGAAAGGGGTTTATTCGCGAGTGAAGATTGGCAGCGTACTCTCGCGCCGTGACATGTTATTGCTGACCATGATGTCATCTGAAAATCGCGCCGCGGCTAGCTTAGCGCATCATTATCCTGGTGGGTATAAGGCCTTTATTAAGGCCATGAATGCAAAGGCTAAAGCCTTAGGAATGAAGAGCACTCGCTACGTCGAACCCACAGGTTTATCGCCTAAAAACGTCTCTAGTGCCAATGATTTAGTGCGACTATTGAAAGCCAGTAAGCACTATCCCTTGATAGGAAAATTAAGCTCAACCCCAAACAAAACCATCTCTTTTACTAGCCCAAGATATAAGTTGGTATTTAATAACACTAATCGCTTAGTGAAAAACGCGGGCTGGAATGTGCACTTAACCAAAACTGGTTTTACTAATGCCGCAGGTCATTGTTTAGTAATGCGCACCGAAATGGATAAACGCCAAGTTGCATTTGTGGTACTTGATGCCCATGGCAAGTTAACCCATATTGCCGATGCCAACCGCCTCAAAAAATGGTTAGAAACAGGCAAAGCGACCCCTATTCCTAAAACCGCTAAGCAATATAAACAGCAGCGTATGCGCCGCGTCTCATCAAGCTAAATCGGCTTGCCCATTAAGAGGTTACATTAAGAAGCTATTACAGTAAAAATTAAGAGCCGCTTAATTCTTACTGGGCAAACGCTGTCATAAGCTTGTTGATTCTTATCCATAAATAGTAAGGATAATCAGAACCTACTATGAATATGATATAGTCAAACTAGGTTTTACCTTTTAGAGTTTCCTTCTTGAAAAAAATCGCCATTTTTGTGGATGTACAAAACATTTATTACACCTGCCGCGAGGCCTATGGTCGGCAATTTAATTACCGCCATTTCTGGCAGCTTATTAGCGCGCAAGGACAAATTGATATTGCTTATGCCTATGCGATTGATAGCGGCAATGACGGCCAAATAAAATTTCAAGAAGCGCTCAAACATATTGGCTTTGAGGTTAAGCTCAAACCCTTTATTCAGCGCAGTGATGGTTCGGCTAAGGGGGACTGGGATGTCGGCATTACTATCGATATCATGGAAGTGGCATCACAGGTTGACCAAGTGATTTTACTGTCTGGCGATGGTGATTTTGATCGCTTGCTGACTCACATACACAATAAATACGCGACCGATACTCAAGTGTATGGAGTGCCAAGTTTAACGGCCCACTCACTCATTAATGCCAGTCAGCAGTTTCATCCTATTACCGCTGCACTGCTACTTTAATTCCACATTAACCATATTCATCAAGATTAAATTTTTGCTATGCCGCTAGATTTTACTCAGCACAGCCCTGTCCACCTCCTATACTGGCGCATTAACCACAGGGGGTTTTAGTGTTAACTCGACCAAATTACGATGAGTGGATCCGCGGCGGCGTCTTTGCTTTAGCTATGGGCTTACCTTTGCTGCTTGGCCATCAACTTAAGATGGAGCAATTTGCCTTTGTCGCGCTTGGTGCCATGTTTGCCTTACGCTTAGATCCGCGCCGCCGCCCGCAACGACAAGCCCTTGCTATTGTTGGTGGTATGTCGCTAATGATCTTGGCTGGCATGCTTGGAGTGTTATTAGTGGGCCATAAAGAACTCGCCATGGCAGCACTTGTCATCATAGGGTTTTTAGCTGGCCAACCCACAGCCGAGCAAGCCTATTTAAGTTTGTTAGGGAAATTTACCGCAGCGGCGCTATTACTGGCTGAAATGGGATTACCTGCGACCTTGACAACTGCCATGGCCTATTTGGCTGGAGCATTTTTAGCACTCGGATTAACCTTGTTGCAGCAATGGCTGCTGCCATCGGATGCCACTGAGTGGTCACCCAGTGATGAATGGCATCATATCTTAGCGGGCGACACTAACGGGCCACTGTTTGGCTTTACGTTACCAATTACCATTTTGCTTGCCATGCTATCAGCCCAGTGGCTACATGCCGAGCATACGGCTTGGGTAGGATTAACCGTATTATTTGTCATGCACGTGAATGATGCCAGCACTTGGATTAAAGTGCGTCAACGTATCCTTGGCACCCTGCTTGGGGTTGGCATCACTTATTTGATTATTATTGGCCTACCCAGTAATGCCTTAGTCGTCTTAGTCATGCTGCTTGCCATCATAATGCCAACTTGCTTACGTCAGAGTTATGCCGCCTTTAGCTGCGTCATCACTATCATAGTGTTGGTGATTGTCGACTTAGCCATGCTGAATCAAGGCGGAGATGAATACCTTATCCGCTGGCGCTTGTTTGATACCTTAATTGGCTGCGCTTGGGTGGCGCTCAGTTTAATCTTGCTGCGATTGGGTAAGGCGTGGTGGCCAAAGAAGATTAAACCTTAAGATTCAGGCTTGAGTGACTACCAATCTAAAACACACATGGCGACCTAAGGTCGCCATGAAATAATAACGCGCGGGTTAAGCTATAAAGCTGTCGCCTTAAGCCTCAAGCTTCAAGCTTCAAGCTTCAACCGCACTATGAGTCACTAAGGTTGGATGCAATAAGTTGTCATGCACTGGGCAACGATGACACACTCTATCTAAAAATGCTGATTTTTCAGCATCAGTTAAATTCGCATCGATAACCGCTTCAATATTAATATGTTTAAAGCCCACCGGATCATCCGTGGCTTGGCCTAACAAACCTGCTGGATTCATTACGCCCTTCACTTGAATGTCGATGGCACGTAAATCAATTTTTTCATCGCGCGCTGTCATTTTGGCAATGGCAGAAATACAGCCAGCGAGTGAGAATAAAAAGGTTTCTAAGGGATTAGCGCCTTCGTTAGTTGCCGTCGGTTGGTCAATCACTAAGGTATGCTCGCGCACTTGCGCTGTTACTTTCCAGCCAGCGCCCATGTGAGTGCTTACTTCTACAATTTTTTCAGCCATAATAATACCTTGAATACTTGAGGTTTAATGTACTTAATCTTGGCTAGACATCAGATTTATGAGAAAAATCTAATGAATTGACTAGATAGTCTCAAAGCCAGATTTTAGAGTCAAGAAATCTTCATTTTGGTTTGCAAAGATTGCCAGTAGCTTTCAAGTTCTACTGCAGTAAGCGGAGAGCTAAACCATTGACCTTGAATTTTATCCGCCCCCATATCGACTAATACGTCCCAAACTGCTTGAGTTTCAACCCCTTCCACTGTCACCGCAAATCCCAATTGTTTGGCCAATTGAATACTGGTTTCTAAAATGGCGGCGCCATGAGGGTCACACAGAACATCTTGCAAGAAAGCTCTATCGATTTTGACTTCATCCACTGGCAAATGCTTTAAATAGGCTAATGAAGAATAACCAGTACCAAAATCATCGATAGCCAATTGCACACCAATGCCCCGTAGGCGATTCAAGACTTCTAAGGTTTTATCAATATCGGCCATCAAATGACTTTCGGTGATTTCAATCATAATGTGGCGCGGCGATACTCCGCGTTTAACTAAGCTCACCAATAAGTCTTGGGACAAGCTCAAGTTATCCAGATCGCGAGTGGACAAGTTAACCGCCACTTGCACATCAAGCCCAGTTTGCTGCCAGCGCTGTTGCTGCAATATCACTTGCTCAAGTGCCCATTCACTGATCAATTCAATCATGCCAGTATATTCAGCTAAAGGAATAAACTCAGCGGGCGATACTTGGCCTAACACTGGATGGTTCCAGCGCAATAAAGCTTCTACCTGATTACAACATTGCTGCCGTAAATCCCACTTGGGCTGGTACACCAAGTAGCAAGCATTGCTGATTAATCCCTTAGGTAAATCGTGGATAAGTTGCAACTCGCGTTGTTGTAATTGATCCATCCCAGTTTGATAGACGAACAGTTTATCGCGGCTGACGCGCGCCTGTTTTAAGGTTAAATCAAGACGACGCAGCATCACACTCACATCATGATGATGCTCAAATAATTGAAGGTAGCCAAGCTGGAGTTTTAATACTATGGGAGTGCCATTAATGGCAAACGGCAGCTGTAAGTCATGGCGTAATTCTTTAATGGTTTCAAGCGCCATGGGCTGATTAAAGTAAATTAAAAACTCATCACCATCAAGCCGTGCTGTGATTTCGCTGTTGCTAGTTAACTTGGCTAAGCGCTCACTGAACGCCTTAATCAAACGATCGCCAAAATCAAAACCAAATAAATCATTAACATAACGAAACCGGTAAATATCGAGTAAAACCAACACGCCAGTCATTATCGGCATACGCGTCATTAAATAACGTTTAAGGCCTAAACGATTAGTAAGCCCAGTTAACTTATCAATGCCTGGCAGTTCATGACGATTATTTAGTAGCTCATCGACACGCAACAGTAACTCGTTATCTTCCTGGGTAAACTCACGCGTATGACTCAGAGTTTGGCTGGGAATACGCTGCAATTTACGACGAAACAAAGCAACTAAATCACCATAGTATGTATTTTTGTTAGATTGCGACCAGCACAATCCAATGAGTGCCACTATGACCACTACTAAGGGCAGGATTATCCACACAAGGATTTACTCATAGCTTTGTTTAATAGATTCATATAATTGCACAAAGCTTTCATCTTGTAATTCCTCTTCGCTCACAGGTAAACCTCGTTCAACATAAGCATCCATGCGTTGCTTAAATTGCTCACCGGCTCGCAATTCTCCAGTATAAAATGCGCCAGCACGGATAAAGTCGATATAAGAGATAGTGCTAGAGTTGTAACTTAAATCTGACCAACGCGAGACCACTTCCATCACTTCTTCAGAAAATTCCCAGGATGACAGTACTGAACGGCCTATCGGCCCTTGTAACTTCTTAACCACTTGGCGCAATTTATCAATATCATCAAACAACTCAGGATCGGCTTCTGCTTCAGTCAAAATAGGTAAAGCGCCAATATTGTGGACTAACCCAGCTAACGTCATAGTATCAACATTAAAGCCTTGTTTTCCATGTTTACTTTGATACCGATGGAGAATGGCGCAAGATGCAGCTGTCACATTAATCGAGGTTTGCCAGACTTCATCCATCACTTCCCACACCATTTCATTGGTAGAAATAAACAGCTGTTCCATGGCGATTGAGGTGGCAATAGCGCGAATTTGTTGTAAACCAATACGATTAACCGCACCGTTAATATTATCCACCGCCAGCCCGCGGCTATATAAAGCACTATTGGCAATCTTAATAAGCCTGGCACTAATAGCCGCATCTTGGCCTATCACTTCCGCTACTTGTTTAAGGCTGCTATCACTGCGCGCTGTCACTTCTTGGACACGCATGGCGACTTCAGGCAAAGTAGGTAACACCAAAGTATCATCTTTAAGTTTGCGCAATAACCGCACTAATAGTTGCTGTTCAATCGACATGTAACGTCCTCTGTTACGGCTTCCTCCCTGAATTATATCAGCAATAAAGCAGTAGATTTCAGCAATTGACTGCATTTCATTAATATTAACTCAACACTTACAACAAATGCAGCGCAGGCGCGGCTATCTTGCGCCTTAGTCGTTCAGCTTTCGGTGTTATATTTGCATCAAGGGAGTATCATTGAGTAAAATGCCCGCCCTATCACAGTAGCCTCAGTTTCAGTCGTCACTAGCTTGCTTATGCCTGTAACCCTCTACTATTGATATTCTCGGGTCCAAGATCCGCCAGCACTAACCCTATTGAGAGTGATTATGTTTAAACCAGAACTTTTGTCCCCAGCCGGGACACTGAAAAACATGCGTTACGCCTTCGCCTATGGAGCCGACGCCGTTTATGCAGGGCAACCAAGATATAGCCTTAGAGTTCGCAATAATGACTTCAAGATGGAGAACCTGGCTCAAGGCATTCAAGAAGCTCATTCGTTAGGGAAAAAATTATATGTGGTGAGCAACATTGCTCCTCACAATGCCAAGCTGAAAACCTATATCAAGGACATGGAACCTGTGGTGGCTATGAAGCCAGACGCCATTATCATGTCAGATCCAGGCTTGATTATGATGGCCAGAGAAGCCTTCCCTGATCAAGTGGTGCATTTATCAGTGCAGGCCAATGCCATTAACTGGGCATCGGTTAAGTTTTGGCAAACCCAAGGCATTAAGCGCGTGATCTTATCGCGTGAATTGTCTTTAGATGAAATTGAAGAAATTCGCCAACGCTGCCCAGATATTGAGCTCGAAGTATTCGTACACGGCGCCTTATGTATGGCGTATTCAGGCCGCTGCTTATTATCTGGCTATATCAATAAGCGTGACCCTAACCAAGGTACTTGCACTAATGCTTGCCGCTGGAAATACGACATCCATGATGCCAAGCAAGATGATAGCGGCGATATCGTTGCCATTCACCCAGCATCAACCTTAGGTGAAGGTCAGCCAAGCGATAACATGTATCTGCTGCAAGAATCAGGTCGCCCTGGCGAATATATGCCAGCGTTTGAAGATGAGCACGGCACTTACATCATGAACTCAAAAGACTTACGGGCGATTCAACACGTAGAGCGTTTGACTAAGATGGGCATCGACTCACTTAAAATTGAAGGCCGCACTAAGTCTTTCTATTATGTTGCCCGTACAGCACAACTTTATCGTCAAGCCATTGATGATGCCTGCGCCGGTCGCAACTTTGATGGCAGCTTAATGGCTCGCTTAGAAGGCTTGGCGCATCGCGGTTATACCGAAGGCTTCTTGCGTCGTCACGTTCATGATGAATATCAAAATTATGACTATGGCCACTCAATCAGTGACAGTCAGCAATTTGTCGGCGAGTTAACCGGCAAGCGCAACGATCAAGGCATGGCCGAAATCGATGTAAAAAACAAATTTGTGCTTGGCGATAGCGTTGAATTAATGACGCCCCAAGGCAATATCAATTTAACCTTAGACAGCCTGTTAAACCGTAAAGGTGAAGCTGTTGAGGCTGGGTTAGGTTCAGGGCACATGGTGTATATGCCAGTGCCAAATGATATTAATATCGAAAAAGGCATATTGCTGCGCAACTTGCCAGAAGGCATGGATACTCGTAATCCGCATAAGGTTCAAGAGTAATGGCATTAATCATCGACGACTCTTGTATCAACTGTGATATGTGTGAGCCAGAGTGTCCGAATCAGGCCATTGCTATGGGTGAGGAGATCTATGAGATAGATCCCAACCTCTGTACTGAATGCGTTGGCCATTATGATAAACCGACTTGTGTGTCTGTGTGTCCGATTGATTGCATCGACCCAGACTCAACGCGCGTTGAGTCTCAAGATGAGTTATTACTCAAATACATCCGCATCACCGGTAAACATTAAGTCAAATTTTTTGCATAACTAAGCCCTCTCAAGGGCTTTTTTTGTAGCTATAATTAGCAAATTCGCTCGCACCAACGGTTAAGGTTGTTGATCTTGCTCACAAATGTGCGAATATTAATCATAGGGGTTAAGGGCTAATTTAAGCGGGAATGCTATGAAATATCGATTGGCGCTGGCGTGGGTTTTATTACTATCAAGTGCAACATGTCTGCTAACTATTGTGACTGACCAAATGTTTTTCAATCAATTACCGACTATTGACCCCGTTGGAATAGTTACTTTAGTGTTAATTGTTTTAGTCAATGGCGTGCGGATAACAACCAGTAAGTGGCTAATTTTACCGCAACAGTGAGTTTTTGCAGGGAATAAAATGTGAGCATATTAAGTATTTATTCACTAAAATAACCTCACTTGGTTAGAGAAAACTGGAGACACCCATGGTTAAATTCACTAAGCCGTTATTGTTATTAACAACTTTAATTAGCGGCACTTTACTGGCTAATGAGCAAGCGCCGCAAACTTCGCAAACCGAAAACGTTAAACGTAAAGGTCAGCAGCAGCACGACAGACATGTAGAACAAGTCAAAAGTTTGGTTGTTATTGAAGAAATCATAGTCATAGATGACGCTAAGGTTAAACGTAAAGGCGAGCAGCAGCATTTGCGTCAACGGCACTCAGCGAAAGGGACGGCAAGCCATACCCCTAAAGTCGTTGAATAATTTATAGTTTGGCGTTAATCATTCAGTTTAACGCCAAATGATGTAGCGCCCTTAATGTCTTTATAAATACGCGTGTTCAATCCCAGCTTGCGCTTCTAGAGATAATAACACTGCCGTCAGCGCTAAAATCCCTTGTTTCAATGCCATAGGCTGCGAGTCCAGCTCTACACTCATCAATAAATTTTTCACGGCTAAACCATATTCAGTGTTGCCTTGCATTGATAACTTTTGCTGGAAAAACAAAGTGTCAGGATCTTCTTTGGCGGCCAATATTAGTAATAATTCACGGCTGTTAGCACTAAAAAATACATCCGCGTCACCACTTTGCTGGATAGTAAAATCGCCATGGTAAGTCACCACAAAGTTAAGATCTAAGTCGCGTACAGTCACGCCCACAGGTCGATTGCGCAAAAAAGATAATTCCTGCGGGCTAAACTGGCGACTTATGCTTAACGATAATAAGCGCGCGATCATTTTGGCTTTAAGGGCAAATGGCACGACTTTCATCGGTAACGACAAGGCATTAGGAGCCAAAGATAACAGTCTCTTTGCAACTTGCTCACTAGCAAACATAGGGGATCTCCAAACTAAATAGCTAGGCAGTTTACCTGAGCTTAATACTAGTATTCCTGTTTTAAATCAAACATCTGAATGTTAAAGCCTCTTACACTTAGTTCCATTTCTTCCAAGCCTATTAATTAGGTGGATTATTCACCTCTCGTTGGAGTTTTCATGGAATTACTTTGCCCTGCAGGCAACCTTGCCTCGCTTAAAGCGGCTCTCCATGCCGGAGCCGATGCCGTGTACATCGGCCTTAAGAATGAAACCAATGCGCGCTCATTTGCTGGACTTAATTTTAGTCAGGACCAATTTAAGCAAGCGGTGCAACTGGTTAAGCAGCAAGATAAGAAACTGCATCTGGCCATCAATACTTTTTCTATGCCAGGAACTGAGCATAAATGGCTTGAGACCATAGACTTTGCTGCCGATCATGGCGTTGATGCCCTCATCATTGCGGATATGTCGCTGCTCGATTATGCCCACCAGCAACATCCGCATATTCCCTTGCATTTATCTGTGCAGGCCAGCGTCAATAACTTAGCTGGGATTGAGCTTTATCATGAATTGTTCAACATTGAACGCGTGGTATTGCCAAGAGTGCTTACCATGAAGCAAATCAAAACCTTGGCAGCAGCAAGCCCGGTGGCTTTAGAAGTGTTTGCCTTTGGTAGTTTATGCATTATGGCGGAAGGCCGCTGCCATTTATCATCCTATGTTACAGGCCAATCACCCAATACCGGCGGCAGTTGCTCACCTGCAAATTGCGTCAAGTGGCAAGAGCAGCAAGGTCAACGCAGTACCCATCTTAATGGCGTGTTAATTGATAATACCCCGGTGACTGAGCCTTTAGGCTATCCCGTCGTATGCAAGGGTCGCTACCTTAGCAGCGAACATGCCTATGCCGAGCACTGGTTAGAAGCGCCCATTAGCTTAAATACCTTGCGATTATTGCCGCAATTGGCACAAGCTGGGATTGCTTCACTCAAGATTGAAGGCCGCCAGAGAAGCCCGGCCTATGTTTCACAAGTCACTAAAACTTGGCGCCAAGCCATAGATAGCTATTTGACTGACCCAAGCCACTATCAAGTGCTGCCCAAGTGGGATCAAGTGCTCGCGCATCTCTCAGAAGGTCAAGTGACTACCCTTGGCGCTTATCAAAAGCAATGGCAATAATGGAGCCCACCATGAAAGTTTCACTCGGTCCCTTACTCTATTGCTGGGACAAAACTCGCACTGAACGTTTTTATCAAGCCGTCGCCGCCGCTAACATACCGTTAGTGTATTTAGGCGAAGCTGTGTGCAGCAAAAGACGCCAATTAAAATTTAAAGATTATTGGGCCATGGCGCTCGACTTAAAAGACAGTGGCAAGCAAGTGGTATTAACCACCCAAGCTTTGTTGGAAGCGGGCTCTGAACTCAGCCATTTAAAACAGATTATCGATAATGGCGAATTTATGATTGAAGCCAACGATATGGCCGCCGTTGCTATGGCAAGGCAAGCTAAGGTCGGTTTTATCGCAGGTGCTGAAATTAATCACTATAACCCTGCGACATTAAAGCTGTTACAAAGCTTTGGCATGCAAAGGTTTGTTATGCCTTATGAGTTAGATAAGGAGTGGTTAACGGATACATTAAGCGCGCAGCCAGGTTTGCGCGCTGAAGTGTTAGGATTAGGTCACTTACCTTTAGCCCATTCCGCGCGCTGCTTTACCGCCAAGCAAGCTGGGGTTAATAAGGATAACTGTCAAACCTTGTGCATCAATTACCCGCAAGGCATAGATATCGCCACGCAAGAGCAGCAACAATTATTGCGCTTAAATGGCATTCAAACTCAATCGGCCAGCCGCTGTAATTTATCCGCCCAATGGCAGCAACTTGAAGCCCTTGGCGTTGAATATTTTAGAGTATCAGTGGATAGCGAGACTGGCCTTAATGATGCGCAAATGCTAACGCGCGGCGAGAGCATCGCAAGCCAAGCGCAAGACTCCAACGGATATTGGTTTAAACAACCAGGTATTTCACTGCAAGCATCTGTAGCTAACAGCTAATCAATCGTTAATTAGGCCACTATTGCAGTCACTATTTATCAAGTGTTCAATAGTAGATGCAGCCAAAGGCATAAATAAGCCACTGTAGATTTGCTTATTTATGCCCTTTTTCATTTGAAGTTTAATCCCTGCTTGGGAGTCACTAAAAGCACCTTACTAATGCTACGCCGCAAATCTGCTCAAGTTCTCAATCAGCCGCACTCAAGTTCAAGTTCAAGTTCAAGTTCAGTGCAATGTATCCTGAAAAACACCTGTGCTCACAGTTAAATTCTCACTGCTAAATATTCACAGATAAGTTGATGGCAAGCCCATTTCCAAGCAAGATTAACTCAAATTTATGCGTAAGTATTGACATTGATACTGACTCCCGACGGCAGCACTTGGCTCCTATTGCCCAATAAATCTACAAGCTACAAGACTATAGCCAACCAAATAGAGTACTATTTGAGCGGTTAGACCCGTATTATCTCAACATTGTGAAATTATTAAAATTAATTAGTGCCATCAGACTTTTTTTAAGTAAAATATATCTAGTCACTTTATGATGATAATTATTCGCTATCGAAGTTGAGCTAAATTTACTAGCCAAAGCCTTAGCACGACGCAGGTTGATAAGTATTTATCAGTCTATTTTTACTGAGTTACTGACTGAATGAAAATGCACACCTAACGCATATCCGCATTGTATTTAGTCTTTTTTAAGGGTTACTGCCGTGGCTACAGAACAACAAAAATATAGCTTAAAGACGATGTTGACCTTCATCGTCCCTTCTTTCATCGGGATCTTGCTGTTTATGATCCCTGTGAGTTATCAAGATGCCATTACTATTCCTGTCGCCGTAATTGCTAAAGGCTTACTCGCAGCCTTAGGTGCATGGTTACCTAGCATAATTACTGTCGTGGTATGTATGACGGCATTATTTAGTGTGCTGTTTAAATTATGGCAACCTAAATGGTTTGAGCGTCACCACTTCATTCGTGACTTATTTAGTGTGCATTTACTCTGGGTCATAGTGCGAATTTTAGGCGCTATCTTCATTGTCATGAGCTTATTAAAAGTCGGCCCAGAAGCCATTATTTCTGGCAGTACTGGCTCATTAGTTCTTAATGACTTACTGCCGATTTTATTCTGCGTGTTTTTGTTTGCCGGCATGCTGCTACCGCTGCTGCTTAACTTTGGTTTACTTGAACTGTTAGGTGCCTTGCTTACTAAAATCATGAGACCTTTGTTTAACTTGCCAGGACGTAGTGCCATTGATTGCATGACATCATGGTTAGGCGATGGCAGTGTCGGGATTTTATTGACTACTAAGCAATATGAAGAGAAGTTTTATACCCAAAGAGAAGCGGCCGTAATTGGTACTACTTTCTCTGCGGTATCTATTACCTTTTCATTGGTCATCATCTCGCAGGTGAATTTGGCCCACATGTTTGCTCCTTTCTACTTAACTGTGTGTTTAGCCGGACTTGCTGCGGCGATTATCGTACCAAGACTGCCACCGTTATCACGCAAGAAAGATGCTTACATTGATGGCACGCCAAGAAGCTCAGTCGCCGAACTTAAGCCAACCGATAAGTCATTATTAGGCTGGGGCTTAGATTTAGCCATGCAAAGAGCTCAGAACTCTGGCGGCGTAAAACAGTTCCTTAATGAAGGTGTTAAAAATGCCGTTGATATGATTTTTGGCGTACTGCCAGTAGTCATGGGTATTGGTACCTTGGCATTAATTGTGGCCGAATACACACCTATCTTTACTTGGTTAGGTATGCCATTCATCCCATTTTTAGAATTATTACAGATTCCAGAAGCCGCTGAAGCCTCAAAAACTATCGTGGTCGGTTTTGCCGATATGTTTATTCCATCGATTTTAGCAGCATCGATTGAATCCGATATGACTCGCTTTGTGATAGCCGCTATGTCAGTGACTCAGCTTATTTATATGAGCGAAGTGGGCGCGTTACTGTTAGGCAGTAAGATTCCGGTCAACTTTGCTGAACTGTTTATGATCTTTATTTTGCGTACCTTAATCACGCTGCCAGTGATTGCAGGTATGGCGCACTTATTCTTTTAAGTCGTGCGTCTAAATAGTCTTAGATAAATATCAACTGTCATTTTGGCTGCCAAAATTAACCCAACGAGTAATTTAGGCAGCCAATTTTTGCAGTATCTCCGCTACACTTAGCCCATTCATCCATACTTCCCATTTTTAGTAAAGCCATAGTATAGTTATGAAATAATTAATGTTTTTGGTTTAATCATAGCGATTAATCCCTATTTTCAGGATGAAAATATGCAAGTAAGTCACATGATGAGTAATAGACTAGTCACAGTGGAAATGGATGACAAAATTAGCTTAGTCAAAGACATATTTAATCACAGTAAGCTGCATCATTTGCCCGTGGTCGAGAATCACCAGTTAGTTGGTCTAGTATCCGAGCGAGACTTATTGCGTGCACTCAATCCCAACGTTGATAACCCGCTAGCTAAAGACAGCGAACTCATATGTCTCAACAAACGAGTCCATCAAATCATGAGTCGAAAAGTGATAACCATTACAGCTGACAGCAGCTTAGCCCAAGCGGCAAGCCTGTTGGTCGAGCACAATATAGGTTGTTTGCCTGTACTTAGAGATAATCAACTGGTAGGGATTTTGACGTGGAAAGATGTGCTGAAAAGCCTTTATCACCAAGGCTTAGCAGCACAATAAATCGAGGATGTTAAATTGCCCAACCACCTAAGTAGAAGATGGCAAGACCGACGGTAATAGTGATTACTGCGACATTTAAACGGCGCCACTCACCCGCCAGTAAGCGCCCTATGGTTAAGGTCACAAAACCAAGCATAATGCCAGTGACAATATTGCAACTAAGCACAATAAATACGGCGCAGGTTAAGCCTGCCATTGCATCTATGCTGTCAGTAAAATCAAGCTTGCTGACGTTAGATAGCATTAGTAATCCAACATACATTAAGGCTGGCGCAGTCGCGTAGGCTGGTACTAAATAGCTTAATGGTGCTAAGAACATCATCAATAAAAATAACACGCCGACCACAGTGGCGGTCAAACCAGTCTTACCACCTGCAGCTGTTCCTGCTGCCGATTCAATATAGACAGCCGCTGGCGAGCCTCCAACGAGACTAGCAAAAATGGTACTCACTGAGTCTGAGGTTAAGGCTTTATCACCATCAATAATTTGATCTTTACTATCAAGTAACTTGGCTTGGCCAGCAACAGCGCGAATAGTACCTGTGGCATCAAAAATTGCTGTCATTACTAACGCTAACACTATCGGCAATATCACAGGATTAAGCGCGCCCATAATATCTAATTGCCCTATTAAGCTATGCTCGTTAGTAAAATTAGGCAGGGCAAAAAAGCCTTGGTAAGTCACATTAGGATCAAAGATTAACCCAAAAATAGATAACACTACGATGACTAACAGTATGCCGCCTGGTACGCGCTTCTTTTCAAGCCCGATAGTCGCAGCTAAACCTACGATTGCAGCTATCACGCCAAATGAATCAATGTTCCCAAGTTTTACTGGTAAGCCCGCAGAATTACCTACGATTAAGCCGACACTGTTAGCGGCAATCAGCAATAAAAACAGACCAATACCTATCCCTGTACCATGAGCAATACCAGCCGGTAAGTTAGTTAAAATCCACTGCCGTATGCCAGTGACTGAAATAACAGTAAAAGTTACCCCAGTTAAAAATATCGCCCCTAAGGTCACTCCGATACTCATGCCTTGGCCTATCACTAAACTAAAAGCTGTAAAGGCAGTCAGTGAAATAGCGCAGCCAATGGCCATAGGTAAATTGGCCCATAACCCCATAAGGAGCGAGCCAAACGCCGCAATTAAACAGGTAGCAATAAATACCGCGCCGGTGTCAAATCCAGCTTCGCCTAACATTTTCGGCACTACGATAATTGAGTAGACCATAGCGAGGAAGGTCGTTAAACCAGCAATCAACTCACGTTTTACCGTGGTTCCACGCGCTGTGATATTAAATTGGCGTTCAAGCCAGCTTGGTGTAGGAGTGTTATTTGGAGCGGAGTTATTCATGATTATCCTTGTACGATCTCTTAATTTGGGTCAATTGACCTAGGCCATGGCAGGTTAGAGCCCCACATTACTGTGGGTGAGAGATCCACAAACCCTAAGGCTTATGACCTGCAACCATCATTAAAATCGCAATAATAGCGTCATGACCTTGGTTGGCGGCAGTGTACTTGATTTTTACTCAAGGAGAACTAGTAATAGATAAAACTGAGCAATATCCAACAGTTTTTCGACTCCCCTCAGCATTTTAGTTATCTAAAGCTTCTGTTCACATCCTTTCATATTTAGACGTGATCCATTCATAGCACTAAACATTCGGGTTCATATTCTTAGTCTATTATTGATGAAGGCCAAAATTGTTGCTTCGGAGAGTCCTATTTATGAATAACAAAAACCAAGACGAGACAACCAAAGGGGGCGAGCTTAAAGCCCTAGGATTTGTCGTAGTGATCTTGTTCCCACTTCTGACTATCGGTCTGATTTCAGCCTATGGCTTCTTTATCTGGTTTTATCAAACTTTCTACGGAATTCCAGGCCACTAGATTTTAAAAAATAAATTATTGAGGACATGTCTATGAAGTGGTTACGCAATCTGTGGCGAACCTTAAGCTCGCCAGCCAAATATTTATCGTTAGGTACCATTATTCTGTGTTCTTTTGTGATGGGCATAGTGTTCTGGGGAGGTTTTAACACAGCACTGGAACACACCAACACCGAAGAATTTTGCATTAGCTGTCATGGCATGCAAAAACCCTATAAAGAATTACAAAACACAGTGCATTGGTCGAACCATTCAGGAGTGCGTGCCACCTGCCCTGATTGCCACGTCCCCCATCAATGGACCCAGAAAATTGGTCGTAAGATGGAAGCCTCAAAAGAAGTATTTGGCTGGCTAGTCAATACCATAGATACCGATGAAAAATTTGAGAACAAACGCTTAGAAATGGCAGCCCGCGAATGGAAGCGTTTCGATATGACTAATTCATTGGCTTGTAAAAACTGCCATCAATATAAATCGATGAAATGGGACACTATGTCCCCACTTGCCGTAAAACAGATGAAGCATGCGGCTGAAATCGATCAAAGTTGTATTGATTGTCATAAGGGTATTGCTCATAACTTACCTAACATGGGTACTGCCAGAGCACCTGAATTGATTGCCCAAGTTGGCCGAGGTGTTACTAGCCTGCAAATCAATGCTGACTACTACACTGCGCTCACTAAACCTCTGTATCTCGATGCTAGCTCAAAAGAAGATCAAGGCACAATTAACATTGCGACCGAAGTGAACATCTTAGAGAACAAAGATAATCGCGTTAAAGTGGCCATTAAAGGCTGGCGTAAGCGTGTTGGTTTAGGCCGCGTTATTTATGCTGATTTCGGCGTCAATATCTTAACTGCACAATTATCAAAAGATGCCGCGGCTAAAGAAGGCTTAGTTAGAGTCTTTGAAGAAAAAGTCGACCCATTAACCGGTTTAACCTGGCAACGCGTTGAAGCGGATATGTGGACAGACAAGGATTACTTATTGACTAGTGATGCGCCGCTGTGGAGCTACGCCGCTGAAACCTACAATACTTCATGCAGTGTTTGTCATACCCAACCTGCACCTAACCACTTCGATGCCAACACTTGGCCTGGAATGTTCCAAGGCATGCTCGCGTTTGTGAATATGGATCAAGATACTACAGCTCTAGTGCAGAAATACCTGCAAGAGCATTCATCCACCTTCGATAAAAGCGCTCAGCACTAGTAGGAAACTAAGATGAATAGAAGAGAATTTCTGAAAGGATTGTTATCTGTCTCGTGCGTATCTATTGCTGGCAGCTCGCTACTGTCCCCCTTTGAAGCCCTAGCCGCTGCAGGCGAAGCAGGCTCAAGCGATTACTTGGTAACAGGCTCACACTTTGGCGCCTTTAAAATTAGTCGTAAAAATGGGGTGATAGATAAGGTATTACCCTTTGATTACGATAAATACCCAAGTGATATGATCAATGGCATTAAGGGCTTGGTTTATAACAATTCCCGCGCCCGCTACCCTATGGTGCGCCTCGATTATTTAACCGGTGGTTTTGGCGCCAATCCAGATACTCGCGGCGATTTTCGTTTTGTACGCGTCACTTGGGACAAAGCCTTGTCAATGTTTATTGAGGCATTGAATCAAGTACAAACTCAATATGGACCATCAGGTTTGCACGCAGGCCAAACCGGTTGGCGCGCGGTAGGTCAGTTGCACTCATGCACCAGCCATATGCAAAGAGCCGTGGCTATGCATGGTAACTTCGTAAAAAAGGTAGGGGATTACTCAACTGGTGCGGGGCAAGTGATCTTGCCTTACGTTTTGGGTTCGACGGAAGTGTATGCCCAAGGCACCTCGTGGTCGCTGATTTTAGAACACTCAGATACCATTATTCTGTGGTCGAACGACCCCTATAAAAACTTACAGGTCGGTTGGAATACTGAAACCCACGAATCTTATGCCTACTTAGCTGAACTTAAGCAATTAGTGAAAGACGGCAAGATTCGGGTGATCAGCATAGATCCTGTAGTCAGCAAAACTCAAAATTATCTTGAATGTGAGCACCAGTACGTTAATCCGCAAACTGACGTGCCCTTAATGCTGGCTATCGCCCATGAGATGGTGACTAATAACAGGTATGACAAAGAGTTTATTGAAGGCTACAGCTTAGGCTTTGAAGAGTTTTTACCTTATATCACAGGCGAACAAGACGGCGTGCCTAAGACCCCTGAATGGGCGAGTCCTATTTGTGGCATTAGCCCCGATAAAATCCGTGAACTCGCCAAAATTATGACCACAGGTCGAGTGCAAATCATGGTGGGTTGGTGTATTCAGCGCCAGCAACATGGTGAGCAGCCGTATTGGATGTCAGCCGTGCTTGCCACCATGATAGGTCAAATTGGCTTACCTGGCGGCGGCATAAGCTATGGCCACCATTATTCAGGCATAGGCATTCCATCATCAGGGGCTGCTATGCCAGGCGCGTTCCCGCGTAACCTTGATGAAGGTATGACACCAATTTACCCAAGTGAAGACTTTAAAGGCTATTCAAGTGTTATCCCAGTAGCGCGCTGGGTTGACTCCATTTTAGAACCCGGCAAAGTGATTGATGCCAATGGCAGTAAAGTAAAATTGCCAGATGTCAAAATGATGGTGTTTTCTGGCTGTAACCCTTGGAATCACCACCAGCAACGTAACCGCATGAAAGAGGCCTATCGCCAATTAAAATGCGTGGTTACCATAGACACTAACTGGAACGCGGGTTCGCGTTTTTCAGACATAGTTCTGCCCGCTTGTACCACCTTTGAGCGCAACGATATTGATATCTATGGCGCTTATGCTAATCGCGGCGTTATTGCCATGAAGAAAATGGTGGAGCCGTTATATTCTAGCTTGTCAGATTTTGAAATCTTCACGCGCTTTGCCCGTATGTTAGGCCCAGACAAAGAGAAGCAATACACTCGCGGCATGAATGAAATGCAATGGCTAGCCATGCTCTATAACGATTGCAAAAAGGATAATGCCAAAAAATGGGACATGCCTGATTTCAATACTTTCTGGCAAAGTGGTTACTTTGATTTTGGCCCAGGCGAGCCTTGGGTTAGACACCAAGCGTTCCGTGATGACCCTGAAATCAACCCATTAGGCACACCATCTGGTTTAATTGAAATATTTAGCCGCAAGATAGCTAGCTATAACTATGATGATTGTGCAGGTCATCCGAAATGGATGGAAAAAGTGGAACGCAGCCACGGCGGCCCGGGCTCCAAGCAGCATCCTATCTGGTTGCAATCATGCCACCCAGATAAGCGCTTGCATTCGCAAATGTGTGAATCAGATACTTATCGAGAAACGTATACAGTCCAAGGGCGCGAGCCATGCTACATCAATGCTAAAGATGCTAAAGCTCGCGGCATTAACGACGGCGATATTATCCGTGTCTTTAACGACCGCGGTCAGTTACTGGCAGGCGCTATTATCTCAAGTAATTTCCCTGAAGGAGTAATTCGTATTCAAGAAGGCGCTTGGTATAGCCCTGTGGGTAAAGATGGCAGCAAACAAGGCGGCAATGAGATAGGTGCTATGGATTCTTATGGCGATCCAAATACTTGCACATTAGACATTGGCACCTCGAAATTGGCTCAAGCTTGCTCGGCATATACTTGCTTAGTCAATTATGAGAAGTATCGCGGCAAGGTGCCTGAAGTCAGCGGATTTAGTGGGCCAATCGAGGTATCAATATGAGTCAGCTAGCTAGCAGCATTAGCGAACTTGACCAAGTGAGAGCGCTGGTTTACCAGCTGCTTTCATCGCTATTTGCCCGAGAATTAGATGATGTTAGGCTCGCCGAGCTAACTCAGCCTCAAGCAACAGCTTTTTGGTTACAATTGGCGCAAGATCCTGTCGTCAAACACGACGTACAAATCATCATGGAGCAATTGTCGCAAATTAATAATGAGCGGCAATTGTTGGAGCTGGCGGCCGATTACTGCGGATTATTTTTAATTGGCAATAAGCACGCCCCAACGCCTTATGCTAGCCATTACTTGACAAAAACTAAGGAAGCGTTAGTGTTTGGAGAGCAACATCATTTGATGTGTGATTTCTTAAAACAAAGCCAATTAGCAGTGCAAAGCGATTTTAAGGAACCAGCCGATCATCTAGCGGTAATGCTTTCGTATATGGGGCATTTATGCACCCATGCAAGTTACGAGGCGCAGATGGCATTTATTGATAATTGCTTACTGTCTTGGTTACCTGCGTTTTGCCGCCAAGTTGAGCAACAAGATGCAGGGCAATTTTATCAAGCACTAGCGCGGATAACCTTATACTGGGTTAAGTCTGATAAAAGCTAAAGCTTAGTTAGCTTAGTTAGCTTAATTGGCAAAACCTAGATATTAATGAAAACACGGCTTAGGCCGCGTTTTTTTGTGCGCTTGGCATAGTCGCAAACAAATATCCTTCACCATGGACTGTCACAAATAAACCTGAACACAACTTTTGCCGTAGGCGCCGAATAATCACATCTATGGTTCTCTCATTAACATAGCTATGACGGTGATGAGTGTGCTGCATCAATCTATGGCGACTCAATACTTGCTGAGGGTAGCGCGTGAAGGCTTGCAACAATTCAAACTCAGCTTTAGTTAAGCTGATTGCTTCTTGATTGCGAAATAATTGCCGACGATTAACGCATAAATGGTAATCATCAAAATACACATCTTGGCCATAGCCGCTATTTTGCTGCAATTGCTGCCGAGTCTTAATTAACAACTGCTGGCGCCAAAGCAAATTGCGCATTCGCACTTGCAACTCTCTTAATACCAAAGGCGCCGCCATATAATCATCCGCCCCCATTTCTAATGCAATTATGGTATCAAACACATCATTGTTAGGACTGATGACCAAGATAGGAGTGACTGTAAGGCTGCGAATTTCACGAATCAACCTAATGCTATCTTGCGGCATAGTATGAGTATCAAACAAGATAAGCTCAGGGCTATGCAAGTTAAGCTCATACCACAACGGCTCTTGATTACACACTCGTCGCAATTGATACCCTAACGGCTCAAAGAACTCATAAGGTAAATGGCTTGCATCGGAAGCGGCTTGAAATAGCAAAATAGTTGGCAATATGTGTCTCCTTGGTTAGAAGACAAGTGTATTCACAATTTTTCATAAACTCAGGTTAAAATTTCATAACAAACTGATATTACGCATTAATTCCTATTAACTATTAAGCATAAATTACCTTAAGTTCCTTTTTATCGGCGTTAAACAAGCATTTTAATCGCTAAGACATATACTTATGTTTGTTAACAGGGGCTGCAAGGTAAGAAAACATGGATGATAGACGTAAATTCTCAAGGATTTTTTTTAATGCTAATGCCTATATTGCGCAAAGTAACATACGCTGGCCAACGCGAATTATTGATTTATGTTTGAATGGCGCGCTGGTTGAGCGCCCTCCGGAACTGAATGTAAAAAGTCCAGATCTGGTATTGCACTTCACTTTGCCAAGCTCAGATATTTCCTTACAAATGAAGGTTGAAACTAGTCATCAAGAAAAGGAATGGTTAGGTTTACGCACCCAACATATTGATGTGGAATCTATCAGCCACTTACGCCGCTTGATTGAATTAAACCTAGGTGACACTAGCCTGTTGGACCGAGAGTTGAGTCTATTTATTGAGCAGCACCGCAGCGGTGCTTTTAAAGAATAATCATGAGTTAAATTAAAAAGTCGTCAGCGCAGTCATAAAAACTGCGCCTGACTCGATTAAATGCGTGTTACGCGTAATTGAAGAGTCATTTAAATGATGGCATCTAACGCTTGGCTTAGCTTAGATACACCAATCACTTGCATGCCAGCAATAGGTTTTTTAGGCGCGTTCGCTTTAGGAACAATAGCGCGCTTAAAACCATGTTTAGCCGCTTCAATTAAGCGCTCTTGCCCATTAGGTACCGGACGAATTTCCCCTGATAACCCCACTTCACCAAAGACAACTAAGTCTTGATCTAAGGTATGATTTCTAAAACTTGAAACCATGGCTAGTAATAAGGCTAAGTCAGCACTGGTTTCGGTCACTTTGACGCCACCAACTACGTTCACAAATACATCTTGATCTGCCATTTGCAGGCCGCCATGACGATGCATCACAGCTAATAGCATGGCGAGTCGATTGCCATCCATCCCCACAGCCACTCGCCTTGGATGAGACATAGCAGAACTATCGACTAATACTTGAAGCTCCACTAGCAAAGGCCGAGTCCCTTCCCAAATGGACATGACTAATGAGCCTGGAGCCGCTTCATCGCGGGTTAAGAATATCGCCGACGGATTAGCAACTTCTTTCAAGCCTTTCTCTGTCATGGCAAATACCCCAAGCTCATTAACCGCCCCAAAACGGTTTTTATGAGAACGCAAAGTACGATAGCGACTATCGCTATCACCTTCAAACATGACAGAGCAATCAATACAGTGTTCAAGCACTTTAGGGCCAGCTAAGCTGCCATCTTTAGTTACATGGCCAACCATGATCACAGCTATGCCTTGCTGCTTAGCAAAACGCGTTAAAAAAGCCGCAGACTCGCGCACTTGCGACACGCTGCCAGGAGATGATTGCACATCGTTAATGTGCATCACCTGAATGGAGTCGACCACCATCACCTTAGGTTTTTCTTGTAAGGCAATATCACAAATTTGTTCGACACTGGTTTCCGATAACATTTTTAGCTGATCTATCGGTAAACCTAAACGGTGGGCTCGCATCGCCACTTGTTGTAACGATTCTTCACCCGTAACGTAGAGCGCGGGCATTTGCTGCGACAATCGACATAGGGTTTGCAGCAATAAAGTACTCTTACCAGCGCCAGGATGGCCACCAATTAAGATGGCAGAACCTGGGACTATACCGCCGCCCAGTACTCGGTCAAATTCAGCAAAGGAACTCGCTATGCGCGGCAATTCATTTAAATCAATTTGAGCTAAGGTTTGCACCTGACTACTGCCAGAACCTGCGAAGCCACTGAAATTTGCACCGCGACTTGCAGGTGCACTTCCTAAACGCACCTCAGTAATAGTGTTCCATTCTTTACACGCGTTACACTGACCTTGCCATCGAGGAAAGTCTTGTCCGCACTCATTACACACAAAGGCCGTTTTATTCTTTGCCATAATTCTCAAAAATTCGTATAAGCTAAGATAAAGTAAACAAATTTACTGCCGATAAAAAGCTTGGATGCTTTTATAAGAAACATAAATGATAATTAAAGAGTACAGCAGCCTAATAGACCAGCTCAAACCTCTCGTCATGGAAGAACACTTTCAGGAGCTGTTTGAGCAATTAACCGCGGGCGAATCGAGTTCCGATCGCTTTCTCATCAAAATGGAACTCAATCGTCTTGCGACTCACTGTACTCGAAATATTGATTTACGAGATAAAACTGAACTGCCCTGGGAGGAAGTGCTAGTAGATCAACAGAAGCATTTCTTAGATCTCCCCGCCAAAGCCATATTACTAGAGTCGATGTCACTCTATCAGCAGCATTATACCTTAGGCGTCTATGAAGAGGTCATCAATAGCCATAAACGTCGCCGCGAATCACTAAGGCTAGCAGCAAGCGCCAAAGCTAAGCAAGTGCTCGATTCGCCATTTTTTATGCCATTAAAAATACTTGGCAGCTATTTTAATCGCAATGAAGAGCGGATGCATTATAGCCTCAAGGTCGACATTCATTATCAAGGCCAAAGTTACGTGGTAAATTCCACTGATATTTCAGTCAGCGGCATTCGTCTTAAGTTACCAAAAAACCACGCCCTTTCTCTTCAAGCTAAGGTAAAGCTGTTTTTAGTGGAACTGATTAACGATGGTGTGGCTGATGAGATAAAGCAAGGCGTTGAATATCAAGTGGTACAAATTGAATCCACTGCAAATGCCGATTTCGTAAGCTTCAAACAACTTGATGCTATGCCTGCACTTTCAGAGTTATTAGAGCAGCTGCTGCAAACCTATAAGGGCCGCTATAAAATCGATGTCAGTGACGTATTAAATACCGCCACAGGTTTGGGGATTGAACGTCAATATCTGCCACACTTTCCGCACTTAGCTGTGTTTACCACCAAAAAAGAACAGCAATGGCACTTAAGTTATTTGTTATTAAGCCAAGAAAATCAAAGCATTCTGAATGACTTTGTCGACCAAAATGATATCAATCAATTACCTGCCATGTTAACTCATGCACGCATTGATAGATTACTCAAAGCGCCACAAGACATTCGCCAGCAACTGTTCATATGCTTCTCCCATAACACCAATGGTAAGCTATTTTTTTACTCCGCCACTCTGTGGGAATTAGAGCAGCAGCAATTACAGAATTTATTTTTAGGCTTCGGCGCTCGCAAAACCAGCTTTAGAATTTATCGCATCAATCCTTACGCCATCGACCACCAAATTCCTTATAAGGCTTCAGTTCTGCCGCTAGAAAGCAGCGATTACAGCCCTGGAGTTACCGAGCAGTTAACCCAGCTGCAGCACAGCTTAATAGTGCAAGATCTGGCCAATGAACAAGCTCGGTGCCTCTATCAAGCGCGCTTAGATGCAGAAAATGCCAATGCGTTAAAAGTCTTTGCCCAAGTAAAAATTAATGCTCACCAAATTCAGCAAGTGGCGATGGAGTTTTCGGAGCGACGCATGGAAGCGCGCTTTGCTTTCAAGACCTTAGTGCATATTCGTCAAGGTGACATAAATGCTAAAGCCATTTCTCAGGATATCTCTGGCCGCGGCATGCAGCTTAACCTTGATGATGTGATCGAATTTAACACTGATGAACCTTTGCTATTAAGCTTCCCGAAACTGCAGCCCTTAGCCGGTAAAGTCATGTTGGTGGAAATGCCCTATAAGCTAGTGCGCAGCAGGCGCAATAATCAAAGCTTACATCTAGTGGCAATTATGGGGCATGAGCCTCATATGGGCGTAGCGTTTTTAAAGAAACTGATTGAAGCCAATAAAGAAAAACTGCAAAAATTGACTGAAAATAATGCCGAGGCCAAAGAGCTGGCGGAAGCCTTGAAAAACTTGATGATGCGCAGCCTCCCAGGCGTACTCTGGTTTGTGGAAAAAACGATTAACAATGCCAAGCTGTCATGCCTGGCAGCCACCACAACTAAGCATTTACTTACCAATATCTTTGATAACTTTCCGCAAGGAATTGATTTAACCGCCATGCTAGGTGATGGCGTGCTTAAACGTGACTTTTTAGATCCAGTGCGGACTATGAATCCAGATTATGAGATGGATTTTTTTGAAGTGTTTATTTCAAAGCCCGCCACAGGTAACTTAACCTGTCTGCAACCGCGGATTATTGGCGATATTCATGCGCAGCTCAATTATATTGTGAAGGCGCAGCAACAAGGTCAATTCTACGCACTGCGCATTTATCGCAGCGCCGCGCATAAGCCGGATATGGCCTATATTCGCCGTGAAATTGAATATATGCGCCCTCATGCTCCGCAAAAAGTAAAAGAGTTAGAGGACATGCTTTGGCAAGTGATTGGCCTTGGCGAGATATTAGATATTAGCTCGGAAGTACTGCTGCGTTACCCTGCACTTCCGAGCAAGCAAAATTAGTTTGAGTGATATTAGTTTGAATGATTAGCCGCGGCATTTAACTCCAACCACCAATCTTTAAGCGCAGGGAAATGATCGCTGATTGCTAATGGCGAGGTGAGCATTTCTCCATGGCCATAATCCGCGCTATGACCATTAGCTTTAGCAAGCAAGGTAAACTTAGCCTGAGTTAACTGGCATTCAGCCATCATGTCTTGTACATCCCGAGGATTCCCAAGCACAGTATCGCGCGCGCCGGCAAAAAACCATGCTGGCGGCCAAGTGCAGCGTTTGGCGGCTTCACAGTAATCAAAACCATCTTGATGACCAATCCAAGGGCCTGCGACCCAGTCAATAGTTTCAAGTAACGAGGCTTGGCTTTCATTGTCCATGCCAAGGCGCCAATGGCGCGCATCAAAGTAGCCGTGCTTACGCGCTAATCGCGGCGCAATGCGGTTCCAAAGTAAATCAACCATCAAGTACTTTTTCAAGGACTGAGTCTTAATGGTGCGTTTACTGCCAAAACATACCAAAGATAACACGCTTGGCGCTATGTCTGTCATGCGCACTAAGCTACTTGCCATCAATACTCCGCCCCAGGAATGCGCGCACCAATGCACGCCCTTAGCCTTAGAATGGCGCTGCAATATCCATCGTTGCACTAATGGTAATTGCTGGCAAATCACTGATTCTTGCTGCGGATTATTATGGCGATTAAGGCTGGGCTCGCTCTGCCCGCGCCCAAAGGTATCCATGACGTACACGGCCATACCATTACGCGCCAGATAACAGCCCAAGCCTTTACCGCTATCACTATAAAACACCTTGCCATTGGACATGGCGCCATGAAGCAGCAACACCACAGGCATATCGGCGCGCACTTGCTGCGGCGCTAATATTGAGCGGACATGCAGCGCCCCATCTTCAAAGGGCAAGAAGTGAGATTGCTGCTCTAGATGAGTAATGCTCACATGCTCGAAGTGATTATGCTTAGCGTTAGTGTTTATGCTGCTCATTATGCTTGCAACCAAAATAGCAGGGCTTGTAAATCAAGGCGGTTTATCTTGGCCGCAGCAATACTTTGCAGCTTAGGTTTAGCATGAAAGGCAATGCCAAAATCAGATGCTTGCAGCATAGGAATATCATTAGCGCCATCGCCTATGGCCAAGCGCTGCCCTTGTGCTATGTGCCAACGCTGCGCGCACTGAGTTAATACCGACGCTTTATAGTTAGCATCAACTATTTCACCCAGCACTTGCCCAGTGAGTTTGCCATCCATGATTTCTAAGTGATTGGCATAAGCATCATCTAATCCCAACTTATGCTGCAGCAAGCTTACGAACGGAGTAAAACCACCTGAAGCGAGTACCAATTTCCAACCATTGTCTTTAAGGGTTTGACACATTACAGCTAACCCAGGCGTTAAAGGTAAGCGCTGGCATAAGTCAGTAATAATGCGCTCATCTGCGCCCGCTAATAATTTAACCCGTCGCCGTAAACTTTGCTCAAAATCTAACTCACCCTGCATGGCAAGCTCAGTAACTGCGGCGACTTCTGCACCAACCCCAGCCATAGCCGCTAACTCATCAATGCATTCAATGGCAATGGCGGTCGAATCCATGTCCATCAATAACAATCCCGCTTCACTCAGCTGTGGCAGCGGTGAATGGATGATTAGGCTTTCGCTATTATCCCATTGCAGTGACTGATAAATGGACTCAAGCGGCGCGCCTGCAAATTCAAGACCGACATAGTCCCCAGGTCTTACAAGCGGCGCTATAGAGAAGGATTCAAAGCCATGAGCGCAGTGGCACAGCTTAGTGATCATAGCGACATCTGATAGCCAAGAGCGCGGAAACACCCAGCGCACACAAGGTAAAATAGCGCCTTCATTATGCACAGACACAGGTCCAGATCTTAAACGCATCTGACTAAATAGCTCATCAAAATGGGCGTAACTAGGAGCAATATTTGGCGCTAGATCCATGAACTCACCTCTCCGACTGTGCCTAAGCCGCAATATCCATTATGATTAGGCAAGGATAATTATTGTAATGGTGCTCAGTGTTACATCTTAAAGGTTTGAAAAAAAGCCATAAATTTATCAGAGTGGTACAAATCATTACCGCACTGCTATTAATTTTTGCCTTAGTTCACCTCTGGCAAGCTAGCCTACTACAAGGCAAGCAATTGCTGAAAGCCCAATCAGAGAAGATGGCGCGCCTCTTAGTTCAGCAAGCCGCACAAGGCGCGGCACCTGCGTTACAGCTACAAAATGATGAACAACTTCAATGGTTAGCGACCTCGTTAGTGCAAGATCCTAAGGTTCATGCGGTCAGCATATATAGCAGTGAAGGCCATCGCCTCGCCTTTGCGCAGCAGCTCGACAACAACATAGAAAAAGATGCTTCGAATTTAAGTGATATCGCTAAAGAGTATCCGGCCTATGTTGAACCCGTCTATCAAGATGAAGTGCATTTAGGTTACGTTGAGGCGTATTTAGTCCAAGATTCCATGCTTAAACAAATTGAACAGGCCCATAACATCAACATGGAACAGCAAGAAATGATGTTATTAGTGGCGGGATTGATAGGTTTTTTACTATCGCGGGCGCTGTCGTTCAAACGCGCCGATTACGATAGGCGTAGATATAAAGTGAGGCGCTATCTAAAAGATAAAAGCGACAATAATGATAGCGATGCTAGTGACGAAAACCCATAAAAAAAGGCCCTTTTGGGCCTTTTTTCATTGCGACTAATAGAGATTACAGAGTTAATACTGCTTCTAAAGTCATTTCAATCATTTCGTTGAAGCTGGTTTGACGCTCTTCAGAAGTAGTCGCTTCACCGGTGCGGATGTGATCAGATACAGTCACAACACACAGGGCGCGAGCACCAAATTCATGAGCTACGCCATACAGGCCAGCCGCTTCCATTTCGACGCCTAAAATACCCATTTTTTCCATGGTATCAAACATGCTTGGATTTGGGGTATAGAACAGATCAGCCGAGAATACGTTACCTACGCGCACTTTAGTGCCACGAGCTTTTGCAGAATCAACCACAGCGCTCAGCAAATCGTAATCAGCAATCGCTGCGAAATCTTGGTTTTGGAAACGTAAACGGTTAACTTGTGAATCAGTACAAGCACCCATACCGATTAATACGTCACGTACTTTTACGTCAGTGCTGATAGCGCCACAAGTACCCACACGGATCAGGTTCTTAACGCCATAATCTTTAATCAGTTCAGTAGCATAGATAGAGCAAGATGGAATGCCCATGCCAGAACCCATCACAGAGACTCTTTTACCTTTATAGGTACCAGTGAAGCCCAACATGTTACGTACGTCAGTCACTTGCTCAACATTTTCTAAAAATGTATCAGCGATAAACTTGGCTCGCAGTGGATCGCCAGGGAACAATACGGTTTCTGCAAATGCGCCGTCTACTGCATTAATATGTGGAGTTGCCATCGGTTTTACCTCTGTATTTTCGTTATTTAATCACCGGCATTACGCCGGTGTTTATATTAGCGATGAATAAATGATTCACCGTATGCCATTGGCTCAAGCTCGTAATAGCTAGCAATGGATTGACCAATATCGGCAAACGTTTTACGTCTACCAAGTGAACCAGCAACTAAGCCAGCCCCTTTAACTAGTACTGGCACATGTTCACGAGTGTGATCCGATCCCTTCCAAGTAGGATCACAACCATGATCGGCCGTGAGTACTAATAAATCTTCATCATTCAGCAATGCCAATAACTCTGGCAAACGACCATCAAAGTATTCTAATGCTCTGGCATAACCAGCAACATCGCGTCTGTGGCCATAATGCGAGTCAAAATCGACAAAGTTAGTGAAAATAATAGTGCGATCACCAGCCAGCTTGATTTCTTCAAGGGTGGCATTAAACAAGTCATCTAAGCCATTGGCTTTAACTTTTTTGGTGATACCGCAATGAGCGTAAATATCGGCAATTTTACCGACACTCACAACTTCACCACCGGCGTCTTTCATCTTATCAAGCACAGTTTTTGCTGGCGGCTCAACCGCATAATCACGGCGATTACCGGTACGCGCAAAACCTGCATCCTTATTACCGATAAATGGGCGGGCAATAACGCGGCCAATGTTATAAGGAGCTAACTCTTCACGAGCGATTTCACACAGACGCAATAAGTTATCTAAACCGAAGGTTTCTTCATGGCAAGCCACTTGGAGAACTGAGTCAGCCGAGGTGTAGAAAATAGGCATGCCAGTGCGCATGTGTTCTTCACCGAGTTTATCTAAAATATCGGTGCCAGACGCGTGACAGTTGCCTAAAAATCCAGATAAACCGGCGCGAGCCAGTATTTTATTGGTTAATTCTGATGGGAATGAATTAGTTAAGTCAGAGAAATATCCCCACTCATACAATACAGGTACGCCTGCCATTTCCCAGTGACCGCTTGGGGTGTCTTTGCCAGAGCTGATTTCTTCAGCGTGGCCATAAGCACCTATGACTTCATGGTCGCCATTAAATCCCATTGGGAATTCACCAGCACTTTCCATGGCGGCATATGCTAAGCCTAAGCGTGATAAGTTTGGCAATACCAAAGGACCTTCACGGCCAACATTGGCGCGCCCTTCGGCGCACTCTTTAGCAATCGAGCCAAAGGTATTAGCCCCAACATCACCAAAGTTTACCGCGTCGGCGGACGCACCTAGACCAAAGGAGTCGAGCATTAATATCACTGTACGTTTCATATCATTACCTCAAAGATCGCTAGCACGAATGGCGCAATAAATATCAGGAGTCGCGACAGGCGCAGTATCCTCGATAATAATAGTCTGTTTCACTAGCTGCGCGGCCACATCAAATGCTTGCTGTGACTGAGCGTGGATCATCATTAATGGAGTGTGTGCGTCAACTGCTTGCCCTAATGAGCACACTTGACTTAAGCCCACACTGTAATCCAAAGCATCACCCGGTTTACGACGACCGCCGCCTAAGCTTACGACAGCAAGACCTAACTCACGGGTATCCATGGCATGCACGTAACCGGCTTTGTCAGCATAAACAGGAGCGACTATCTCAGCTTGCGCTAAATAGCGGCTTGGATTTTCAACAAAATCAGTCGGACCACCTAAACCAGATACCATTTTGGCAAACACTTCCGCGGCGTGGCCATTGTTTAATACGGTATCAAGCTTATGTTTGGCATCGGCAGCATTTTCAGCAAGACCTGCTAATAACAACATTTCTTGGCATAAGCCCATAGTAATATTGTACAAACGCGGATGACGGTACTTGCCAGTCAAGAAATTAAGCGCTTCCATCACCTCTAAGGCGTTACCCGCACATGATGCCAACACTTGGTTCATGTCAGTTAACATAGCCGTAGTGCGAGTGCCAGCGCCGTTAGCGACCGCGGCAATGCTGCGGGCTAATTCTTCTGATGCCTCATAGGTTGGCATAAAGGCGCCACTACCGACTTTTACATCCATCACTAGCGCATCAAGTCCAGCGGCCAGTTTTTTGGATAAAATAGAGGCGGTGATGAGAGAGATAGACTCAACGGTGGCAGTATTATCGCGAATAGAATAAAAACGTTTGTCGGCAGGCACTAAGTCGCCAGTTTGGCCAATAATAGCCACACCAACATCTTTCACCACTTGACGGAATAATTGACTGTCTGGCTCAGTTTGATAACCAGGGATAGCATCAAACTTATCTAAGGTGCCGCCGGTATGGCCTAAGCCGCGACCTGAGATCATAGGCACGTAGCCACCACACGCCGCCACCATAGGGCCAAGCATTAGGCTAATAACATCACCAACGCCGCCAGTACTGTGCTTATCGACAATCGGGCCATTGAGCCCCAAAGAATCCCAATTAAGTACTGTGCCTGAGTCACGCATAGCCGTTGTAATAGCAATACGCTCATCCATGGTCATGTCATTGAAATACACGGCCATACCAAAGGCAGCAATCTGTCCTTCTGAGACACTTAAATCAGTAATTCCTTGCACGAAAAATTGAATTTCTGCTGCGCTAAGTGCTTCACCGTTGCGTTTTTTACGAATAATTTCTTGAGCTAAAAACATAGTTTGGCCTCCAAGGTTGCCGTGACTAGGTTTGCAAAGAATTTAGCCCGCACAAGTCCTGTGGCAAGCTCTCGTGATTGCACTATTGCTAGGGCAATCACAGCGGAAATAAAGCTCACTCGTGCGGACACTATCGAAATTAATAACCTTGAGTACCTGCTGGCGCATCTGCCAGTTCCAAAGTGTGCAATAAGCTAGTTAACAGGCTTGACGCACCGAAACGGAAGGTACGAGGCGAGACCCAATTTTGACCTAAAATACGGCTCGCTGTTCCTAAAAACTCAGCAGCTGCTGCTGCGTCACGCACGCCACCGGCTGGCTTAAAGCCAACTTGAGTATTTTTCTCACTGATCACAGTCAGCATGATTTCAGCCGCTTCTAAGGTCGCGTTAACTGGTACTTTACCGGTAGAAGTCTTAATGAAATCAGCGCCAGCATCGATAGCTAATTCTGAGGCTTTACGAATAAGCGCAGGGTCTTGCAGCACGCCTGATTCGATAATCACTTTCAGTAATACGTCTTCACCGCACTCTTCTTTACAGGCTTTAACTAATTCAAAACCAATAGTTTCATCACCAGCCATCAGCGCGCGGTATGGGAATACCACATCCACTTCATCTGCGCCATAAGCCACAGCAGCGCGAGTTTCTAATACCGCAATCGCGATATCGTCATTGCCATGAGGGAAGTTAGTTACTGTGGCTATTTTGATATCTTCAGCGCCTAACTCAATCAGAGTTTTACGGGCGATAGGAATAAAGCGAGGGTAAATACAGATGGCGGCGGTGTTGCCGGCTGGAGTCAGGGCTTTATGACATAAATCAATGACTTTCTGATCTGTATCATCATCATTCAGAGTGGTTAAATCCATTAATTCGATAGCGCGTTGGGCCGCTAATTTTAAATCGCTCATGTTGCTCTCCAAGACATTATTCAAATGAGTAAAATTCTGTCACTTAGCAGGGTCGGCTTGGGCTTGTAAGAGGATATTATGAGCTTGGCCTTCTGACAGTGCTAAGTGCTAACTAATTGTATTCAATCGTTAACACCAAATTGTCGGTATTCAAACTTGATAACGAGTACCACGACTTGAATCCATGAAGACCGGAAGGGAGAGTCATACTCACACTGTATGTGTCTACCTTTCCGCGAAAAATCCGTTTTAGCGCGAGAAAAATATAAAGCTTACTTAAAATCAGTTAACTTAATTAAACCAGCTTTAAGTAAATTCTAACTAATCACTTTTTATGGGTTATTACTTTGCTTATTGGTTGTTTCTGTTAGATAACGGGAGCTGCATTGGCAGCTCCCGTTATCAGTTAATTTCTAATTAAAAATTATATTTAGCAGTGAAAATAACAGCATTTTGATAAGTCGCTGCGCCTAACTTGTGATCAGCATAACGATATTGAACACCAGCAGTAAACTTAGGAGTTGGAGTCCACCACAGTGCAACGGCACCATTTAGACCAGTACCAGTACCGTTGCCAACTTTATACTCGTCAGCGCGGTCAAATTCAATTTCATTCCAGTTAGAGATCATCATTGGCTGACCAGCCAACTCGAAGTTATAACCTAACACCCAGCCACCCATGTAACCGTTGAATCCGGCACCAATGAAGTTGTTATGCACATAATGTGCGCCGATGAATGGCTTAACCCATAAACCGAAATCAGTGTTGTAATCGTAGCTCACACCTAAGGTCACGTTCTGTTCGTAGAAACCTGAAGAGTCAGATAGGGTGTATAATTGACCATAGTAGTTAAAGTTGCTGTCACCCATGTTGATGGCAACAGAACCTTTAGCTGCAATACGGAAAGCTTCAGCTTGCTCTTTGACAGTTTCGTCCTTCTTTCTCCATTCACCCTTAGTTGGGTTTTCGAAATCAACAAAACCGTAGACATCACCCCAATCATAACCAGCGCCACCTTCAACTTCTAAATACACGAAGTCTTCTTTGTAGCCACCAGTACGCTCAGTCGTACCGTCAGACCAATCTAAATAATTTACAGATACGTTAGAGAAACCGTAGAACTGTTCGGCTTGAACATAACCGGCAGATAAAGCAGCAGTAGTGGCAGCAGCTAAGGCGAGCATCTTTATATTTTTCATCATCAACCCCATTTTTTGGTTTTATATGCTGTTTTCAGCAATTATTTTTAGCGTTCGCATTTTACCTGTCTCAATTGAAATCTCAACCAAAATGAGAACAGTAAATTCTAAAATGTGAACAAATCCCAGCAGTTGTTAAATTTTTATTGCAACTATCTGATCAGCCAAACTGATGTCATGGCTGCTAATCTCAATTTAACTTTGAAAATACGTTGGCAATCATTGAAATGTCCCAGCACAAGGCTGGGACATAGTGACATTACAGTGCTAAGAACAAGCCAGCTAATGTCGCGCTCATCAAGTTAGCTAAAGAACCGGCAATCACAGCACGGACGCCCATTTTAGCTAAGTCATGACGACGAGTTGGCGCCAGAGAGCCTAAACCGCCGAGCAAGATGGCAATCGATGATAAGTTAGCGAAACCACACAGAGCGAAAGAAATAATCGCTTTGGTACGGTCAGACATCACTTCACCATTAATCAGCAATCCGCCTTCAGCAACATCTTTCAGGTATGGAGCAAAGTTCAGGTAAGCCACGAATTCGTTAATAACGATCTTCTGACCAATGAATGAACCTGCAACCATAGCTTCATGCCAAGGCACACCGATTAAGAACGCCAGCGGCATAAATACATAACCCAGAATTAACTCCAAGGTCAGTTGCGGCATACCAAACCAGCTACCCACGCCACCTAACATGCCGTTGAGCATAGCAATTAAGCCTACGAAGGCTAACAGCATGGCGCCCACGTTCAGAGCTAAATGCATACCTGATGCAGCGCCAGCGGCAGCAGCATCTAATACGTTAGTAGGCTTATCAGGATCTTCTGGTAATTCATCCATTTCGTTGATGGTTTCAGCTGTTTGCGGATGCATTAACTTTGCCATCAACAAACCACCTGGAGCCGCCATGAATGATGCAGCTACCAGATATTCAATCGGTACGCCCATCTGCGCATAACCAGCCATTACTGAACCAGCGATAGACGCCAGACCACCCACCATTACGGCGAACAGTTCAGATTGAGTCATGGTTGGAATGAAAGGACGAATAACTAATGGAGCTTCAGTTTGACCAACGAAGATGTTAGCAGTCGCTGACATAGATTCGGTACGACTGGTGCCAAGAGCCTTCTGTAAGGCGCCACCAATAATACGAATAACCCATTGCATGATCCCTAAGTAATAAAGAACAGCAATCAGAGACGAGAAAAACACTATGATAGGTAATACGTTTACGGCAAAAATAAAGCCAACTTTAAAGTTGGCTAAATCACCGAAAAGGAAACCGATACCGTTTTGCGCATAACCAATAACGCTTGAAACGCCATTAGATAAGGTTTGCAGTACATCTTTACCAAATGGTACATACAGAACAAAACCACCGAAAGCTGCTTGAATAGCCAGTGCACCACCAACAGTACGAATGCTAATCGCTTTACGGTTGTTTGACAGCAGATAACCAATTGCAAGTAGAGTGACCACCCCTACCAAGCTCATCAGAATATTCATTAACCATCACCCTATTTGTTAACTTATTTTGTTTATGTTGTTAACCAACCTATTTCCGCGGCAAATTATATATGAGAAAAAAGTATAAATCGCCACTAAGATGAAAGTTTTGAAGTTTAATTTCAGTGTGTTAGCTAAAAAGCAGGGGTTAATATTGCAGCGTTCAAACAAAAAGAATTATATGTCAAAGAGTTGAGTGGCATTAGAAAACAATTGTTCTTGAATTGAGACAGTTGCAGAAGTGTGCAGTTGCGCAATTTTTGTAATCACATCAGGCAAGAGTAATGGTGTATTAAGCGCGCCGGGGACGAGTCCCATGGCCGGTGAATCGGTTTCTACCAGCATGCTTGTTAAAGGTAATTGCGATACTAACGTTTGTAATTTCATCGCATTGGGCCTCAGTAACAGCCCACCAATACCAAGACGATAACCTAAGGCTATGTATTCACGAGCAAGCTCAATACTGCCAGAAAATCCGTGAATTACCCCGCCGCGCCTTAATTTGGCATTTTTTAACATCGGCAGTAACTGATGATGCGCCCTTACGCAGTGCAATATCACTGGTAATTCAAATTCCTGCGCCATAAGTAACTGTTTATCTAACCAAGGAATTTGGCTATCCAGTGACCCTTTAAGTTTATCGAGCCCTATTTCACCGATAGCGACCAGTTTGGCGCCTTGAGCCTTACAATTAGCGGCTAAACCTTGCTCAATTAGGCCATGCAACTGTTGGCATTGTAATTCAAGTTCACCTTCCACATACCAAGGGTGGATGCCTAAGGCATAAGGCCAGTGGTACTCGTAGGCAATGAGTATCTGTTGATGCCAATGCTGCGGCGATATACCGGGTAATAATACTCCTGTGATGCCAGCCGTTTGCATTTGCGCCGCCAAAGCTGCGCGCGAGTTATCAAATTCGCTGAGATCAAGATGGGCATGAGTGTCAAACATCATTTAGTTACACCATTAGGCTTAGCGCTTGGCTTGTTGTTAATTAGGTCGTTTGATGATGGCGCCGTCAATTCTTAATCCTAAGCAATTAACACTTAATCTTTGTAAGCTTTGACACTTTTATCATTTCGCTTGACTGATACATCTACTGGTTCACTACTATAAGGCACACAAGAGCGTTTATTTTCAAGGGTTAGACCCATGCGATCACACCAAGAGATATACCTGTTCCAGCCTTGTTTTATCATTTTTAGCATAAGTGCATCCTTTGCATTTAATTCTTAGTCATGTACCACTGTGTTCTATTCTGCATTAGTGTTATCCCAACTTGCGTGAGACACCACAAAAAAGCGACCCTAAGGTCGCTTTTTAAAGGTATGACTAATCGCGTGATTAGTTTTCGCGAGTCTTAGCGAACACTACATCAGGATAGCGCTCCATCGACAGGTTCAAGTTAACCATAGTCGGCGCCACATAAGTTAAATTGTCACCGCCATCTAAGGCTAAGTTCGTACTGCACTTACGGCGGAACTCATCAAGCTTGCGCTCATCCTTGCAATATACCCAACGCGCGGTTGACACATTTACGCCTTCGTAAATCGCTTCCACGTTATATTCAGATTTTAAGCGAGCAACAACCACTTCAAACTGCAGCACACCTACAGCGCCAACAATTAAATCATTGTTGTCTAGTGGTCTAAATACCTGCACCGCACCTTCTTCGGCCAATTGCACTAAGCCTTTGAGCAATTGCTTTTGCTTTAATGGATCTTTTAAGCGAATTCGGCGGAACATTTCTGGCGCAAAGTTTGGAATACCGGTGAATTTTAAGTCTTCACCTTGTGTAAAGGTATCACCAATACGAATAGTGCCATGGTTATGTAAACCAATAATATCACCCGCGTAAGCTTCTGCTGCACGCTCACGATCGCCGGCCATAAAGGTCACAGCATCAGAAATGCTTACCGTCTTACCAATGCGAACATGCTTAAGCTTCATGCCTTGGGTATATTTACCCGACACTATGCGCATAAAGGCGATACGGTCACGGTGCTTTGGATCCATGTTGGCTTGAATTTTAAATACAAAGCCAGTGAACTTATCATCAGAAGCTTCAACTTCACGGGCATCGGTGGCTCTTGGCATAGGCGCTGGCGCCCAAGCCACTAAACCGTCAAGCATATGATCAACACCAAAGTTACCTAATGCGGTACCAAAGAATACTGGCGTTAATTCACCGCTTAAAAATAAATCAAGATCGAATTCATTCGAAGCGCCAGTCACCAGTTCAAGCTCTTCGCGCAAGGTTTCAGCTAAGTCAGAGCCGACTGCGATATCGAGCTCTGGATTATCAATACCTTTGATAATACGCACGTCTTGAATCGTATGACCATGGCCAGTTTGATACAAAATCGTCTCTTGGCGATGAATGTGGTACACGCCTTTAAACGATTTACCACAACCAATAGGCCAAGTGATAGGCGCACACATCATGTTTAATTCAGTTTCAACTTCATCCAACACTTCCATTGGATCGCGAATATCACGGTCCAACTTGTTCATGAAGGTTAAAATTGGCGTGTCACGCAAGCGAGTAACTTCCATCAGCTTACGAGTTCGGTCTTCCACACCTTTAGCCGCATCAATCACCATCAAGCACGAGTCAACCGCGGTCAGAGTACGATAAGTATCTTCCGAGAAATCTTCGTGGCCTGGGGTATCGAGTAAGTTAACTAAGCTATCGCCATAGGGAAACTGCATCACAGACGTGGTCACAGAAATACCACGTTCCTTTTCCATTTCCATCCAGTCAGATTTTGCGTGTTGGTTTGAACCACGACCTTTCACTGTACCTGCAGTTTGAATAGCACGCCCGTGTAATAACACTTTTTCAGTGATAGTAGTCTTACCGGCATCAGGGTGCGAAATGATCGCGAACGTCCGCCGTAAGGCGACTTCGGTAGCTAAAGCTGAGTTTGACATCGATTAAAATCTTCTCGTAAAGGGTTTTGCACGCATTATCAGCGCCAAAAAATACAGATTTACGGCGACTAATATGCAAGTGAACAACAATTGGGGACTATTTTCGCTGATCTGCGCCCGTTTAACAATCAATGCTTGGCTTAGGTGCTGCGATAACGGCGGATAATGTCAATAAAAGCACATAAAAAAAGCGAGTGTCTAATTCACTCGCTTGTTTAAACCCTCAGACATTTAAGCTTCTGGCGGCGGAGGCACCACTTCAAGCGTCTGCAGCGGATCTACACCATTCGATGCTAATATCTTCTGGATTAAGCCTAATTCCATGCGCGCATATCTATGTTCAACAAAATCATAAATATTGGTCGCAAGCGAGAGACGCAAATAGTTGGCGGCCTTGTCATATTGCTGACTGTCTATGGCTTGCTTGGCTAAATAAAAGTAAGCCTCACATAAACGCTGCGCATATTCCCGCGGCGAAGTTAGACCTACTTTTGCAGCCTCAAATACTTGAGCTTCGGTGGCTTTTCCTAAATAGAAATCCACTAACACACTGGCCCAAGTACCCTCTTCAATCGCACCGCGATTTTGCGCTAAAGTTTGCTTAGCTAGTATTGGGTCTGCTGCCGTTTGAATTAAATACAGCCATAAAATACGGTAAGGGTCACTTGGTTGGCGCGCGACAAAGGCTTGTAAATCTTGCTCAGCTAACTTGTCACGCCCAGCGTAATGCAAGGCAATACCGCGGTTTAAATAGGCATAATCATAACTTGGCGCGAGTTCAAGCACGCCATCAAAGGCTTCGAACGCACTGGCATACTCACCCTCTTGGGTATAATAAATCCCTAAGAAATTATAGGCATCGGCGAGATCTGGCTGAATTTTTAAGGCTTCATGAAAATCTATTCGGCCAAGTAAGCGTAAACCGACACTGTCATATAATACGCCGCGTTCATAAAGGAAGCGCGCACGCTGCACCGCAGTTAATTCAACTGTACTTAAAATTTCGTTAAGCTTAGCAAGTGTCACTTCTTGTTCATATACGGGAAGGGGCGGCACTATTTGCAAGCGGCCTTCAGCAGCTTCCATCGGGCCAAAATGAGTAGAAGCACAACCGCCACTGGTAGCAGCAACCACCGCTAAAACTAATGCTTTCAACTGCGAAGTAAATTTCATCCTTATCGCCCTTTCATCCCATCATGACTCATAATGATTTCAATCATAGCAAGCACGGCTCAAAGGAGCTATCTATTCATTAAGTTATCCATGGTAACCTCGTGAAGCGCCCATAAAAAAAGAGACCCGCAGGTTACTTGCCAAACCTTTAGCATTCAATGACTTACCTTATTAAACAATAAGATAAGTCATTTTCCAGTTGGTATTAACTACATATTACTGGGTGTTTAATGTCAAATTGTGGACAACGGCCTAAAGGTTATCGCATCCTGCAAATGGTCAGGGGCTAAGTGCGCGTAAGCCATTGTTTGCGCAATGGTTGAGTGCCCTAGTATTTTTTGTAACGTCAAAATATTCCCCCCGTTCATCACAAAGTGACTGGCGTATGAATGCCGTAACACATGCGTGGCCTGCCCTTTGGGTAACTCAAAGCCAAGGCTTTTTATTGTTACTCTAAAATCAGTATACGAGGCCGCGAAAAGCTTGCCGCTTTTCCCTGTGTAAATATCCTTGAACAATTCAATGGTTATCGGGATTGTGCGGTTTTTGCCGTTCTTGGTGTCAACGAAAGTAATTTTTCCATTAGCAAGCTGGCTCCCCTTGAGGTTTGCTGCTTCACTCCACCTAGCACCTGTATCTAAGCAAATCCTAGCAATCTTTAACGCATCACCTGACAAGTTAGCGAGCAAGGTTTGTATTTCTTCTAATGTAAGAAATGACATTTCCTTAGCTCTGACTTTCATTTTTGCGACACCTTTTAACGGGTGTTCTTGATAGTAATCACCTGATTTGATTAATACCGTAAAGACACTACTCATTAACATTTGATGTTTATTTATCGTATTAGCGCCAACGCCTTCTGCGGTGAGTCTATTTCGATAATCAAGCCAACACTTAACGTCAATTTGATAAGACTTTGGAAAGCGGAGTAATTTATCGATTCGCTTTAGGCGCATTAAATAATTTTCTCCACCTTTTAGATATTGCCCGTGATGACTGTACCAAAGTTCAACTAGCTCACTAAGCCGCCTTGCGTCCCTTGGTTTCTCAATCCAGTCATTCGCGTTTTTAGTGGCAATAACCCACCGTTCAAACTGTAACGCTTCCGCTTTTGTCTTAAATGTTTTTCTGTAGCGCTTTCCATATCGCCCTTGCGGACGTACATCGACCATATAACCGTTAGGGACTGATTTAATTGACATAACAGCCCCCTTGCATATTCCAGCGGTAAAATGCTGGTGCATTTATTTTTAAGCTTTTTTCTTTACAGCGCTTTGCATATCTTGAGTTGAGAAAGCCGGACAAACTTGACCGGCTTCTGGATTTACTTTGCCGGTCATTAGCCAGAGTGTGTATTTTTCAAACATGACATGGCTCACAATTTTTGTAACGCTAGTAATTTTTGGTTCTCCCCTCCCCGATAAATAATTTTCGATAGTTCTCAAAGGGATATCGGTCAGATCAGCAAACTCTCTTTGTGACATTCGTTCGGTTTTGATAATTGCTTTCAGCTTGTCTTTAAATTCCATAGTTGCCTACCGTAAATTTGAGTGGTAATCTCCACCAAGTTGGGCGGTGCTTGATTAAGTTGTATTGTGTTGGAACAAGTAAAACTTACAGAGGATACAGTAAATGAAAGCAAATACAGATAGTGGCGTAATGCCTGTGATTATTTTTCAGCCTGACGTGATGCCAATATCGTTAAAAGAATACGCAAGGCGTACAAATCAAAGCTTGCCCGCTGTTCGTACTCAAGCGCATGAAGGGCTTATTCCTACCTTACAGATGAAAAAAGGCTCCACGATTTACGTTAATCAATACCAAATGCTTATGGCATCTATGGAAGCCGCGGGGTGGGATGTTCGTGCTCCATCATCTCAATATTCACTATGAGTGTAGGTAGGTATCGAAAAATAAAGGGCACCACCATTGAGGTGCCCGACTGGGTACACGTCCCAGCATTAGATGAATTTAGCCCAGAAAAAAGAGAGCGCAGCAGAATTTTGATAAGGGCGTTACGCCAACGACATGGATTAGGGGACAAAACTAGCAAGCCAGAAACAAGAAAGCCATAACCGCGACAACGGTTATGGCTCATATCATCAATGAACTTAATGAGAAACATCAAATGATGAAACATAGCATAGCAGCAAGCATTATTAATACGCAAGCCCAGTCACCACAGTTCGATTTAACCAATCCTATTCATTTAAGCATTCGCAGATTGTTAGCAGATGTTTATGCCCGCCATGCCAGAGCGATTGAGCGCAAGCTGCCCTTAGATGCTGCTCAATACCGCGGCATGGGAAAAGGAATTGAGCGTGTTGCCATCCATGTTTTATGCGACCCCGCGCTTGGCTATTTGTGTGCGTCACTCAATTGCGCATTGAACGACCAGCTAACCATGCATCAATTCAAGGAGTTCGTATGAAACTTGCAGACGTAGAAAAGAGCGAAATCAATATCGCCTCTGTTTATGAGCTCAAATGCTTCATGTGTGACAAAACCTTATATATCGACTTTTTTGGTAGTGGCAGCGTTAGTGATGCCGCTAAAACCGCAGCATCCCAAGGATGGCATAGCTACGAAACGCCTTCTGAATGCTGTTCAATCGCCTGCCCTAGCTGCATCAAAGAAGTGCAAGAAGGCCTAGCAGAAACAACTGAGGAACCAACAAAATGAAAACTGCACACACTAAAAATCCAAACCATACCGACACGTTAATGCTTCAAGAAAAAATGAAGACCACTTGCACTTGTTTCGCCGACACACTAGCCAGAGCCAAAGAGCACTTTAAGGAAAATGTGGGCGAGGTCACTGAGTTTGATGCTAGCTGGCAGGGCTACTCCTACTTTCTTACTGGCGACTTTTGCCCAGTAAATCCAGAAATCGAACTGACTTATCGTGAACTCAAGGGTAACAGACAACCAAAAGCAAACCTTACAAAAAAACTAATCAAGGTCACCTGTGGCTTCTGCCCAATGTGCGGCCGCAAGCTGGCAAAAGACGGAAATCAATCATGAAACAACCAAGATTATATTTATCAGAGTTAACTGGATCAATTTACGTTGCTGAAACAAATGCCAGCGGCAAGGTTATTGGGGAAAAACATGATGTGGCATCTGATTTTTTAAAGGTGCTTGAACTTATGTATCCGGTATCAACAGTCGCAGCTATCTCGGCAGACGGAAAAGATAGGCTTCTTTTGGTCACAGCACTACCTGCAAGCGAAGTCATTATTGAAGGTGAAGTACTGACTGGTTCTGAATGGCAACACCAAAAATTAAGCCAAGAAGGTATAGAACATCTACGTAAATGCATTAGTAATGAGATTAGTGACTATTTAATGTCAATTGAACACGTTGGAGCACCAGAAACAATTAATGAGTTGTATCGAGGGCTTGTAAAGAGAACACATTTGATGTTCCAGCGTAGAGAATTAATTTCGTTAGATAAATGTGAAGCGACCACGCCCCATGTAGGGGTTCGGAATGCTTGATGCAACAAACCTCTTGAGATGCATCACTACTCAGCCTGTTGAATGTGATTAGAGGCTGAGTTCTGCTGTAAAAATCACGATCACATTCCCTTTATGGCTCGAAGTTTAACTACTGGCAGAATGAGAAAAGCAACTTGAACAAATCAAATATAAATTTAGTGCAAGTTCCTGAAACCTTGCCGCCCCTCCCCCAAAAGCCCGCTAACTCTGTCGGGCTTCTTTTTTGCTCGCCTATTTCCGCAAGACCAGATGAAGCGCAATTATTGTCGGCGTCAAAAATGACTGCCGAAGTTAGGCGACTATCTGCTAATTGGCGCTCAGGAAATTACACCGAATTTAGCCCCGCAGGGCGCCGCGAAGTGGCGAAAGGCAATAGGCTCGTCAAGGAGTGCAAAAGTCCGACAAAAAACTCTAAGGCCGCTGAAATCGCTCTTAAGCACCGCGCACTGAGTAGTTTTAGCGACTATCTGGCGGGTCGTGGCGTGGTTGCCCCAGAAATTGAGCCGCCTCATGTAGTGCGCCATGCTGCGCCTGATGAGATTCCGTTTGCGCCTGGTTTTCATGGCAATGGCGCAGTTTGTTTTGATACGGGTGAAATTCGTAGTCCGTTGCGCATTGGCGCGGGGCGTTCAGCTGTCCTTCGGGTTCTGCATCGTCAATGGTCTAATCAATGGCGCGTTAGGGTTGAGTGCTCGGCTAGTCCATCAACTCCGCCACCAACTCAAGCGGGCGAGCGCATTACCAAAGCGTTAACGCCTAAGGCGGTAAGTAAAATCATTGATTCGGGAGCATACATGGCGGTAGCTCGCGGTGGGTTTAAGTCATTTTTCACCTTCACATTCAACAAGGAAGCGCGGGAGCGTATCACCTTAGGTGAAATCACTATCGGCGGTGAAGTTAGTCGTTTTATGGATGCGGCCAACGCTATGCGTAAGCGTGGCTGGTCTTGCCGCAATAAAGTGTTGAAGGCTCAAAATGGCTTTGAGTGTATAGGCGCTAACGCCAAGGTTAATGGCTGCAAAGAACCGCTAGATTATATTTGGGTTTCCGAAAACCCCAAGAGTGCGAGTGGGGACGATAACCCCCACGTTCATGTGCTTTTTGCGTGGGAGGTTGAACCATATCTATTTTGTGATTGGGCGGCTCGAATTGAGAAAATGTGGGGGCATGGCACAGCGCACATTGAGCGCATTCGCAACCCAGAATCGGCAGGGAGTTACATCATTAAAGCCATTGGATACTTGACCAAAGGCGGCGATTACAAAAGCGCTGACCAAGGCGAAATCATTGGCAATCGTTACGGCATGTCTGCTGCTGTTCGTGCGCCAGCATGGGAGCTTATCGAGTCATTTCACGCTGAACATATGGCGTCAATTATTGGTGAAGTGAATAGCAAGCTTGAGGCAAGGGAGCGACCAACTAGGCGACTACTCAAAAAAGCCAATGAACAATTGGCAACGGCCAAGCGTGATTTTTCCGTTCTAAAAAATATTGACGCAGATAAGGCGCAGCGAGTTCGAAAGCGCATCAGGGATCTTGAGCAGAAAATAAAAACCAACGCGGAATTTATTAGTGAACGCAAGCGCAAAGTGTGGGCGCGTGATTTCCAGCTAACTGTTACGGGGAAAAATGAATTTTCTAAGTTTCTTAACTGGGCAGTTGGCGCTAGAAGCTGGTCAGCAAGATTACGCAATGGAGAGTTTTTGAATACCGAACCGGTCGTAAGAGCATTTAGCAGCGTTCGCCAGCGATTTGAAGATAATCAATATTGGTGGCGAGCCATTCTATCTAGCGAAATAAATCCAATCCTAGAGCAATGGAAGCTTTTGCTTTTCCAAATGGGTGAGGTACCTCCTGAACAATCAGAAAGAATGGATTTTAATGAGTATGAAAGCTGGTGCAGCCATGAAAATGTCGAGCAGACATAATTAATTCAGCCATAAAAAATTGCCAATAAGCTAAGGGCAATTGCTGATGGCTGAAAAAGTTTACTTAGGGATGTTATTGGTGACAGGTGAGTTTAATTCTTGAATAAGCTTAACTGCTTGTTTTATGAAATCAGTAAGATCAACACTGTCAGGTTCAGGAAGTTGTGGGAAGAAATTTTTTAAAGCTGGCACAGTTTCTAGTACATCAAATGAACTTCCGACATCATCGCTGTAAATGTTATAAGACAAATATTTAGCAACGGGCGGAAGCTGACTAATGAAATCTTGAACGTCAGCATCACTAACAAAATTACTATCCCCATATCCGGGATCAGGGGCGTATGCAGTTGCTATTGATGCGCAGAAATAGTCAATTCCATCTTCTTTGGCTTCTTCGCATAGAGATATTTGCAAGGTTTGAAAACAGATACGGTTATTAGCAAACATGAAGGAAATTCCAACCACCTGCTCATCAGAATCTAATAATTTCTGATAGTTTTTTTTGGCATATTCTATTGCTTCGTAGATGTTCATAATTTAAAACTCAATTAGTTAAATGTTGAATTAAAAGGAAATAGCGAGCAAAACAATACTATAGATGGAGGTAGTGGTAAATGGTGGTTGATGATGGCCAACTGCTTAATGACCCATACCGCTACCACGATATTGGAACTATTCCGCTAGATGAGTTGGTTGCAGAAATGAAAGCGTGGCCAAAAAACAGCAAGCTGTTGGAGCGAAATCAATGAAGGTACTCGTGCAAGGCTGTGAATCACCAGAGCAGTTTGAAATATTGCTGCAACTGACGGGGATCACCAGTGAAAATAAAAAAAATGCGCTGCGCGCTCATTTAGTCGAAGGGGTGCCAGCGGTCAGAGCTTACGCTCGCTTTCATGTTACCCAGCAGCATTTTAGTAAGGCGTTGATGCTGATGAACCGCAAAGCAGACTTAGCCATGAGGTACGCAAGCAAATAAATTTAACACTACTTAAATGGTGTTAAATTTTGCTTTTAATTGATGTCAAACCGACCATTTTAATCATTGTTTTTAGGGAGTTTATTCATCTGTTTTTTTGATGAAAAAGGCGATGAAAAACGCCTACAAACAATGATTCAACCCAGTGATTTTGTTATACTTTTTATGAATTAAGCTCGCTTGTTTTGGTTGGTTTTTTATTGTTTTTCTTGAGAGTTTAGCAATTGATTTATTGCATTAAACAAGGGGTTTTTCATTGGCAAGAAAGTCTATGGTCGAGTGTCCGCGATGTTTATCACAAGGGCGCATAGCGTCATCAAAGCGATTGGCCACCGGATTGCGCGAACTGTATTGCCAGTGTCTAAACCTGAATTGCGCAGAAGTGTTTGTTCTACATCTTTCTTTTTCGCACTACACGAAACGCACCGGCGCAAAACCTGACCCAGAGTTACAGCCAGAACTGTGCCAGGGCGAGGAGCAATTGGATATGTTTACTCAAAGTTCAGCATAATTTTTAGTGAGTAAATCGGTCAAAACAGGTGCCAAAAAATTAAGTCCGTGTAAATAACACCAAAAACGAACGATCGCGATCTAAGGCGATCATTATTTACTTACTTTTTCGCCAAATGTTTGTGAATTAAATCAAATGCTTACCGTGCAGTTCATAGCGTGGCTATGCAGTCGTGTATTTTTCGTTTTTTTAACGTGGACACTTTCGGTGTGGAGGGGAGGGAGAGCCGACGCAACGCATGCGCGCCTCCGTCACGCATAACTATGTGCGCTAGTGCATACCATTGGAGATTTATTGCTAAATGTGGGAACGAATATATGAACAGGGACGCTGGAACGGCTTAGCGCTGAACATCTTAAGCACCACGCTTGACGGTGGACAGCGCCTGCATATCAGTGAAATCCCGTATGCCGATCTACCTCTGATTAAAGTCATGGGTAGTGCGGCCAGCAATGTGTCACTTGAGGTGGTCATGGTGGGGGCTAACTCATTGGTTGATGCCAATGCGTTGCTTGCGTCTTTAGCCACTACCCCCAAGGGCGAGCTTGAGCACCCGTGGCTGGGTGAGTTGCCGCTGGTGTTTAAGACGCACTCATTAACCATCGACACTAAGCGCGGCGTGGTCACGCTATCTCTATCTTTCGTGATGGACGGCAAAGCCCCAGCGCTCAGCCCTGTGGTGGCTGGCCAAGTGGTGGATGTTGTAGCCCAAGCGGATGCGGTCATTGAGGTATCAACGGCGTCATTTATTGAGGAGATTTATGTCGCGAGTGTGGCGCAGATTAATGAAGTACGGGCGGAATTTACATCGCTTGTCACTCAGCTGCAGCGCGTATCAAATATGTTGGCCATTCCTAGTCAAATACTGTCTGAGTTAAGCACTGAGCTTAATAGTGCCTTGGTTGCCATTTCAAGCATTGCCAATGCGCCCGCGCAGTTCGCGGGGCAGCTAAGCCGTACCATCAAGCGCGTGGCCAAAGTAGTACGCAGTGAAGGCAGTTATGCCAGCACCATGTTAGCCGGTCGCGTTGGTGTTAGTGGTGGTGTCGCCAACATGTCACTGGTGAGTTCGGCCATTGATAACGCCCGCATTGCGCAAGCAGCCATGCTAAGCCTCGTTAATCCTGACAGTCCAAGCCATCATTTTAACGTGCAGCTAGTCGTTGCTGCTGCCTTGATGAATAAGGATATTGCCACCCTTGAGCAGCGAGACAGTTATTCCGTGGTGGCCTCAGGTGTGCAGCCCGTAGTGGTGTTCAATGACTTGCAACGCTTAGCCGTCCAGATAGATGCGCGCATTGTGGAAGCCACTGAAGTGTCTACCGTAGAAAGCTTGGCATTATTCAATGCCTTGGTGGTGCTCAGGGATGGTGTGGGTGCGCAAGTGGATAAGGTCAAGCTTGGCAGCGCACCAGTGCAACATGACACGCTCATGCGCGGAGTGCCTGCGCTAGCCTTGGCTCACAACCATCATGCATCCGATGCGCTTGTGGTGGCGCTTAACCCGTCACTGCACCCGTTGTTTTTATGCGGTGATGTAGCGATAGCGGTGGCCTCATGAGCACGTTAACCCTGATGGTAGCGGGTAAGCCGACAGTATTTATGAGCGCAGAGCTGACCTTTGACATAGAGCAGTTGGCGCACACCTTTAGTTGCACCATTGAGCCCATGGCTATCACCTCCCCTTTGCCGGTGGAGTTTTTGCTCAATCATGCGCGGGTATTCATTGGCACCATAGACACGGTAGGCACCAACACTGCCAGCAGTGAATACGCTATGCGCCTATCTGGGCGTTCGCTCAGTGCCAACATGATTGATTCAAAAATAACGATGGATGCACTGTATGACCAGTCGTTGCCCACGCTATTAGCGAGTGTGGCGAGTGACTTTGGTTTATCGGTGCAGTCATACGTTGACCCAAGCGCTCTTGAAGTGGTTGAGGAATTTCAAATTAATGCGGAATCGCCGGTTGATAACTTGGCGCAAATAGCCAAGGAGCAAGGCGTGGTGTTGGTTGAGCGCAATGGCGTGTTGGTGTTAGAGAACCCAGCTCACGCAGCGCTGGCAGGCATTCGCCTTGAGGTTGGCGTCAATATCGAATCACTGGCGATTGAGCGCAACTTTGCCAAGCAGTTTTATCACATTGAGGTGCAAGGCCAGTGGGATGATGCGCATGCGGTGGTGACTTACGCACCGGCGAATACTCAGCGCAAGCTGGTGATAGTGTCTGACCAATTACAAAGCGCCGATTCATGCCTGGCTCGCGCGAACTATGAACGCGACTCAGCCATTGCTCAAGGTGTCACCGTATCAACCACTATTCCTGGTCTATTCAGTGAGCTAACTGGCAACGCCATTAACCGCACCGTGAGCGTGGTTGATACGCGCCAAGGGTTCAATGAAATCATGCTGATTAAATCGGTGTCGCTATCGGTCAGTGATACCGATGCACAAACCTCGCTGTCACTGTTTAGACCCTTTGAGGAAAACACCGATGTTTAACCGATTAATGAGCCGCATTAAGAACGTATTCGCCATTGGTGACGTCACTGGTGTTGAAACCAAAGTATTGCAGATTAAGACTTCCACCGGTCGCGCCTCAGACCGCATAAAACGGCTACACAACTACGGCTTTATGAGTCGCCCCAATATCGGCGCCCGCGCGTACTTGTTGTTTTTGGGTGGCGTTCGCAGTCGCGGTGTGTCGTTTTGTGTTGAAGATGAAGAGCATGAAATGGAGTTACAGCCTGGCGAAGTCGCCATGCTTGATGACAAAGGCAATCTGGTGCACTTCACCAAGAATGGGATTGTTATCACCACTAATGAAAATGTCACGGTGAACGCCAAGAAGAATGTGGACGTCACCGCGGGCGGTGATGTTATTGCTCATGGCAAAAACATCAAGCTCAACGATGGAACGGGCGTTGTCACTTGCGAAAGCATTTGCCCGTTCACGGGGAGTCCTCATGTTGATGGCTCAAGCACAGTATTTGCGGGGAAAACCTAATGGCACTTAATCCACAGTCACTCAAAGGCAAAATAGTGACAGAAATGAAAAGCAAAGGCTTTGTTGTTGATGGCGAGTTTGCCCGCTCAGCAGCGCTTGCGGAGGCTATCGCCAACGCCGTGATTGAAGAAATCACCGCCAATGCGCTGGTGAATGTCACCAGTGGCAGCTCAGCAGGGAGTTATAAAGTGACATGAGTTATTTCACCTTACGCGCTATTAGTGCGCCTCTAGCTACCCTTGAGGGGTTAAAGCATGCCGTGCTGCAAAGTGTGCTCAATCATGGCAGCGCCACCGCCAATGACCAAGCCCGCATGGGCAACAACCAGCGCGGCGGTTGCTGGCATGATGCCTATGTGCCAGCGGTAGGTTCGCGCGACTGGACGCTTGAGCGCGAAAAGCTCACTGACCAAACCTTGAGCCGCGCCAAGCGGTTTTATGAAGACGCCCTGCAGTGGTTGGTGGATAAAGGTCACGTTGCCTCTTTTGAGGTTGAAGTGAAACGCCTATCACCAACTGCCATAAGTCGCACCGTCAAGATAACCACCAACACCGGCCTAACATTAGAGGTGCCTTTATGAGTACGCAGCGCAGCCTAGCCTCACTGATTGAGCGGGCTACATCGACCTTGATAGCCAAAACAGGGCAACGCAACCCTGCCATTGATGCGATTGCTTGCGCCATTGCTGGGGTGAGTTACGGCCAATACGGTTATCAAGACCAACTGTTTCGTGAGTTATTGCCAGAAACCGCCTCTGAGCCATGGTTATACCTTCATGCTAAGCGTCATGATGTTGAGCGGTTGCTGCCAAGTTTTGCGCAAGGCTCGGTACGCCTTGAGCAGTTAAGCGGCGCGGTACCCATCCCTAAAGGCACTGTGATAGTGAGTAAGGTAGGTCATCAATATGTCACCACGAAGGCGCAGCTCAGTGATACTGATATTGAAGTGGTATCCCTTGTTGCCGGCAACGCCTGCAATCTTGATGCGGGCGCCGTTCTTAGCCTATCAAAAGCCATTAGTGGCATTAACCCGAATAACATTATCAGTCTAGGCATTGATGGTGGCGCTGACATTGAAGATGTGGAGCATTGGCGCGAGCGTATTTGTACTGTCTTTAACATGGGCGTATTGGTTGGACGGCGCAGTGATTATGAAGCGTGGGCGCGCTCTGCGCATGCTGATGTGGATTATGCCTGGGCGCTGGATAACACCCCAGAGCGTGGCATGGTTCAGGTTTATATTGGTACTAGGCAAAACGACCCGTCACTGCCATCTGCCGTCATTGATACGGTCAAGGCATACATTGAAGATGTGCGCCTTGCGGGCTGTCACCCCAATGTGATGCTACCAACCAAAAAGCCAATCGATATTGAAATCCAAAATGTTCAAGATGAAAGCATCAGGCTCAATATCACTAAAGCCATTGAAGAGCTGTTTATGCGCAAAATGGGGCAACGTGACCATAGTGTCGTGCCGCCGGTGCCTGTGTCCTTGTCCCCTACTGAAATCGTCATCGCGATTGCACCTATCACCAGCAACTACTTGGTTAAGCGACCAACGGAAGAGTTGTTCCTCACTGACAGTGAAATCCACACGTTAGGAGAAATCACATGGACACCGCTGACTTAATCATTGAACGCAGTGACGAGGACTTTGCTCACGCACTGCGTCAATTGTTGCCCCAAGGCCAGTATTGGCAAGACCCCACCAATAGTGAGCTAAATAACTTAATTGCTGGCATGGGGGCTGACTTTAAGGTGACGCATGATGAAGTGCAGCTAGCACTACTGACTGAGTTTGATACCGAGCTGTTTGGGTGGCGCCTTAAGGACTATCAGCGCTTGATGGCTGAGCACGGTGTAAACGGCCTTGTCAGTGACAGCTCCGATACACCGAACTTAATTACTGTGATGGTTGATGCCAGTAAGGACTACAACCCGATGGTGAGTGCCTTTAATCAAGAGCGCCTGCCTCACACTGTATTTCAGTGGCAGTTTGATATTACTGCCTCTAAGCCGCCAATGAGTGCTTATGTGGGCGCTTATCATACAGTGGTGCATGAAATAACCATTGGCGACAAACCGCTTAATGTGTACGGCTCATTATTTACTGCGCCGTACTTAACAACCGTTGAACATATAGAAGTGAGATTGAAATGACAAAAATAGCGAGTGATAGCGAACAATTCGCTATTGTCACCAACATAGGAAAAACCAAGCTTAACCAGCTTGCCGCAGGACAGCGCCTTGTGATTACCGCCTTGGCACTAGGTGATGGTAATGGCACTTCCGTCATACCCAACGCAGACGGCAAAAGCCTCACTCATGAGATTGGCCGCGAAGCCATCACTGATCAGTCAAGCGACTATCTGGCCGCTGGCGTGTTTATGTCATCGGCCATGTCTGCTAAGTATCAAGGTCAGTGGCTGCGTGAGGTGGGGCTTATTGATAGTGAGGGCGATTTAATTGTATGGGGCGCACTCGCCTCCACCTTAGTATCGGCATTATCAGAGCGAACGATTATGGTGCATTTACCGCTGTCTGATGTGGATCATATTACTGTAGTCGTGGATACCGCTAAAAAGTTCGCATCTATTGATGATGTATCTCAGGCAATGATTCAGCATGCTAAAAAGGACAATCCGCATGAGCAATACACTACTCATGGTGAACTGAATGCAGCCATTAAGTCAGTTGAAAGCAAGATTCCTCACGCAGCCACTCATGATGAAGTTGCGCAAGGCGTCAATGACAAAAACTTTGTCACTCCGGAAACACTGAATAAAAAGGGACTGATTCAACAGCTACAGGACTATGCCACTCAGGCCGCGGACAAGGTCAAAGAAGATATTTATGGCGGCGTACCCGCCGTAACACTTGATACTATTAAAGAAGTGGCTGATGCGCTATCTCAAACAGGTGATGCAACCAAATCCATCCTCGCCAAGCTTGGCTCGCTCACCGCTACCGCGGATGACAATAAAAATGCGATCAATAACCATCAAGAGAGTCGTGCCGCTCACACACCTGAGCAAGTGGGTGCCGCACCAGTGGTTCACGGTCACACACCTGAGGAAGTAGGTGCCGCACCAGTGGTTCACGGTCACACACCTGAGGAAGTAGGTGCCGCACCAGCAGCTCACACTCACGCTCCTGAGCAAGTAGGTGCCGCACCAGTGGCTCACGGTCACGCTCCTGAGCAAGTGGGTGCCGCACCAGTGGTTCACGGTCACACACCTGAGCAAGTAGGTGCCGCACCAGTGGTTCACGGTCACACACCTGAGCAAGTGGGTGCTGCGCCAGCAGTTCACACTCACGCTCCTGCGCAAGTGGGTGCTGCACCAGCAGTTCACGGTCACACACCTGAGCAAGTAGGTGCCGCACCAGCAGCTCACACTCACGCTCCTGCGCAAGTGGGTGCCGCACCAGCAGCTCACACTCACGCTCCTGAGCAAGTAGGTGCCGCACCAGCAGCACACACTCACACGCCTGCGCAAGTGGGCGCTGCGCCAGCAGTTCACGGCCATACACCCGAGCAAGTAGGTGCCGCACCAGCAGCTCACACTCACGCTCCTGCGCAAGTGGGTGCCGCGCCAGCAGCGCATTCTCATGATTGGGCATCTATTGGTCAAAAACCGGCATTCTTAACGGCTGCAGATAAAATGATGACCAGAAGGTGGCGCAAAACTTTGTATGAGGAATATACAGGCAGCTCGCACACTAGCTATGACAGTGGTGAAGTCAACAACGATAGTGGTTGCGAAATGATGGTATCTATTATTGCCTGGGCAAGTAACCACACCCCAAGAGCGTCAATCAACGTAAGCACGGGTAGCGGCAGCGAATACTGCAAAATTGCTAGCGATATAATTCAAGGCACAACAGCTATGGCTACCTGTGTGGCAACAATACCCGCTAATACGACTTACAGAATTAAAGTAGTAAGTCGCATCACTGAAATATCAACGCTGAAATATTGGGGGTAGTATTGATTTATCTACAAACCCTATATGCCCCCCAATATCTAAGCGCTCGTACAAGCCTTATCATCAAGAACACTGAGCAATTTAAATCAATGATGAGCGCTCTGCGAACATCAATAGGAGCGTAAATGAATTTGTATTACACCATCATGACCTTGCGCGGTCAGCAAAAGCTTGAAGAATATTACCATGCCGATAAAACGCTAAAGCTTACCCACATGGGCTTTGGTGGTATTAATGGCGACCCCGCAAATTATATTGCTCCAGATGTAAATGCGACTGAGATTGCCCATGAGTGGGCGCGCATTGAACTTGAGCGTGCATCCACCGAAGGGTTTATTGGCGGTGGTGTTACCATTAACAATGATAATCCTGACCACAAAGGCCACTGGATATGCAACGTGGGTATTTATGATGAAGATGGGGAGCTGATATTAATCAGTGCTTACCGCCCGACACTCATAGACCCAAGTCGTTCGGTTATCGCGGCCTATATCATCAATATTCAAACGGCATTATCAAACGCAGCCAATGTTGTGGTGGTGACCGATACGTCATTGACCCACCCCACGCATGATGAACTGAATGCGGCCATTGCGTCCGTTGACAGCAAAATCCCTCTGGCAGCCACTCATGATGAAGTGACGCAAAGCGTTAATGACAAGAAGTTTGTGACGCCGGCCACCTTGAATAAAAAGGGGCTTATTCAGCAACTGCAAGACTTCGCCACCCAGACCGCAAACAAGGTCAAAGAAGATATTTATGGCGGCGTACCCGCCGCAACGCTTGATACTATCAAAGAAGTGGCTGATGCATTAACGCAAACCGGTGACGCCGTTAAATCCATCTTCACTAAGCTTGGCTCGCTCACCACGGCGGTGGATAGCAATAAAAACGCGATTAATAACCATCAAGCCAGTCATGCCGCGCACACGCCTGCGCAAGTGGGCGCTGCGCCAGCGGTTCACGGTCATACACCCGAGCAAGTGGGAGCTGCGCCCGTATCCCACTCCCACAACTGGAACAGTGTCACTGACAAACCCAGCTTCTTAAGTGCTGCCGATAAAATGATGACTAGAAGGTGGCGCAAAACTTTGTATGAGGAATATACAGGCAGCTCGCACACTAGCTATGACAGTGGTGAAGTCAACAACGATAGTGGTTGCGAAATGATGCTATCTATTATTGCCTGGGCAAGTAACAACACCCCAAGAGCGTCAATCACCGTAAGCACGGGTAGCGGCAGCGAATACTGCAAAATTGCTAGCGATATAATTCAAGGCACAACAGCTATGGCTACCTGTGTGGCAACAATACCCGCTAATACGACTTACAGAATTAAAGTAGTAAGTCGCATCACTGAAATATCAACGCTGAAATATTGGGGATAGCATTGATTCTTCTACAAATGCTATGTAGAAAGCCCCATCATTTTTAAGTGCTCGCGCAAGCCTTATTATCAATCTCAAATGACCTATTTGAGATTGATATGCCCGAAAAAGATATTGCTCGCATTGATGCCACCATGAAACACCTGGTGGCATTGACGCAAGAGCAAAACATCATCATGCGCCAAATGCTTGAGTCACTCACCGAAACCCGCACCAAGCAGGATGACCTCACCAAGCGCGTAGTAAATTTAGAGTCTGATAAAACATGGATGGTGAGACTTGTTATTGGCTCGCTCATTGCGGGCGCTTTTGGCGTTGCTAAGGCGCTCTTATGAATCGTTTTAGCCGCACTAGCGCTTCACGATTGCCGACCTGTCACCCAGACTTGCAAGCTGTCATGGAACAAGCCTTACAAGTGTGTGATTGCACGATTTTATGCGGTTATCGCAACGAGTCAGAGCAAAACGCATTATTCAGTGAAGGCAAAAGCCAATTGCACTATCCCAAAGGCAGGCACAACGCTTCACCTAGCCTTGCCGTTGATGTTGCGCCTTACCCGATTGACTGGCATGACCGCGAGCGCTTTAGTTATTTCGCCGGTGTCGTTATCGGCATTGGCGCTTCTATGGGGATTGCTATTCGCTGGGGCGGTGATTGGGATGGCGACTTTGACCTCAAAGACAACAACTTTGATGACCTGGTGCATTTTGAGTTGCGCTTATGAGTCCAGAGCAATTTAATCAATGGCGCATATGGCCACGTTTAATGAGCGTGTTTGTTGGTTGGATGTGGGTTGAGGTGAATACGTATTTTTTCTCTATCCCGATTAATGTACATAGCGAATTTGCGCTAGTGCAGTACGCTGCTATTACTGGCGTGTTTATTGGTTTTTGTAAGTTCTACATGGACACAGGGCGCGTGCATCATGCCGATTAAGTGGGTCATTGTGGCCACAGCGCTAGTATCTATATTGCTGGCTGCGCTGTTTGGGGCATATCACACCGGTTACGCTAGCGGCGCCAGCGCGGTATTGCACCAAGCGCAGCAAAGCACCATTAGCCAAACAGATAAGGCCATTAGCCTGGCTAATCAGCAGACCAAAAAACAGAGCGTGATTGTTCATCAATTGATGAACAATCAAACGGACTTTTTAGCCAGTGTGGATAAGGTCATTGCCGCAGAACACCTTGAACTAGCGCAGCCGCAGGCCACACCTGCGCCCTTAACTCAACCCGTAGATAGAGTGACTTATGATAAACAGCAAACTCTTGTTTGTGTGCATGGCATTGACGCTGACGAGCTGCGCAAGCTACAACATATCACCCAAGCCGCTAACGCCTATTGAACGCCACATTGATAGCGCACTATCAGCGCCTTGCCCACCACTGCCAATCCCTGACAGCACAGCAAAAGATGCGCACTTTCAGTGGAAAACCGCTGTCATTATCTTGTACCAGGAATGCCGCGCTAAACATCGAGCCTTGCTACAGGCGCTTAAGCCTTAATGCTCGCATTAGCCGGCACGTCATTTCAGGGGCTCTAGCCCCTCATAGCCTTTAATCGTGACAACCTCAGCCCCCACGAAATCATTTAATTCAATCACAGACTCCAACAGCGGCACCAGTTCGTTCTTATAGAAAATCCTGTCCACCTTGTTTAAGTCCCCATTACTGCTAAAGCCTTCTCGCACTATGCTCATTAGATCCAGTGGTATGCGGTGACTGGCTAACACGTCTGCCGTGGTGGTGTTCTTAATGGCCTGAAAGGCATCTTTCGCTTCCACTTGCCCAATGGGAGTCAGTTCAGGCTTTTTGCTGTCTTTACCTTTTCCGTTCACAAACAGATTTTTAAAGGCATCTTGTGTCGACAGTTTGTGCTTAATTTCTTTTTCTTGATCATCGCTGAGATTGGCGTCATTCATATACAGCAAATAACCTGCATGCGAGCCGTTGCGGTAATACTTGCGGCGAAATAAGGTCGCATCTTCATTTAGCCAGATAGAGCTTAAGGCACCTATGTATTGCGGTAATCCATACAGCTCTTGCGTTACGTCATATTCACTTAAATGGAAGACTTGCTCAGGGCGGTAATGCACTTGCCCCTCGTCACTATATTCCTTGGGTTTATATGTGTATTCGTCCACTTTGGCTTTTCTGCGCATATACAGCGCCGGTAAGTGCTTAATCGCCACCACTTGCTGCAAGCCGTTGCGCACTATCTGCAAATAGCCATTACCAAAGGTTAGGTAATCCGTCATAAAGCGCCTAAAGTCGCGCTTTTTAAGTACAGTGGATAGTGCCACCGCACTGCAAGCCATGTTGCCTTTAACATACAGCGCTGAGCCATGCATGGGGTTAGCCCGCACGGCCTTCGCCAGTGTGTCCAGTGGGATGGGCGGCGCATACAGCCCATCAATCAGCGCCACTTCCATGTAACTTAAAATATCGGCGACCATGACGCTTTCAGGGGTATCAAAAGTGATCAATGCTAGTTCCTCACAAAAACGCGATTGTTGTTTCGTTGTCGTTCATTATGTCGATGGGTTCCCAGTGCAATACGTGCATGGCTGCCCAGGCTAAATCGGCATGCGAGCCTTTTTTGGTGCGCGCTGACACCATGGTGATTTGATTGCTGGCCTTAGTGGTGTGTTGGCGGATCATCAAAAATGAATGCACCACATCATCCCAGCTATCATCAAATTGCAGGCGCCCTGCGTTAATAATTTCACGCGCCTTGTACGCCATCATGCGTTTTACATCGGGGCTATAATCCACTTCTTTAAGGCTGGGGTAGAATTTGCGCACGAGTTCAGCCACTGCCGAGCCCACGCCGCCAGTGTCCATTTCTAAATGCACCACGTTGTATTTTCTGGTGACCGCTTCAATGGCCTTGGCTTGTTCTTCATAGCTTGAGCCTTTGAGCCTGACGCGCTCTAAAAATCGAAATACGCCGCCTTTTTTGGTAGGCTTTAAGGCAATAATAAGCCCCGCATCATCCGCGCCTTCCCCTTGGCCACCGCCTCTTGGGTCATAACCCACCAACACTTCCGCATCCCCTGCGGGGCGCGGCGATTCAAAATCAACGTCTTTCCACTTGGCAGAATCAGTCTTACAGGCCAGCAGTTTATTGATACTAAAAAAGGATTCGGAATCATCCAGGAACACGCAGCGCAGCAAGTTATCAAAAATACTTTTGATGGGGTATTTGCGGCGCAGCTTGTCCATGTTGAAAAAGGTGGCGCCGCCCTTAATGGCATCATCCACCGTGATGACTTGCCGAAAAATACCATCCGCGCCTAAGCTGCCTTTTTTCAGGGCTTTATGGCTAATATCAATGCCAAGCGCTTTTGGTCCTGTCCATTTCGGGTAGGCCTCATGCGCGGTAGATGATGGCGTAGACAGGTAGGTGGTTCTGAACTTGGCTTGAATTGACATGCCGCCTGCATAATCATCCAGGCGCTGAAAGCTTGGGATCCAAAACACTTCGTCATAATACATGTGGCCGTTAAAGCCCTGACTGGTGTAGATGTTGGTTGACATGAAATGCAGCTCTGCGCCATTGCTGAGCGTGATACTGTCTTTGCCCTTAAGTTCCACCCCACCAATCTCAAGCGCGAACTTGCGAATGTAGTTTTTAAAAATTTCAGCTTGCTTGCGTGACGCCGAGATAAACACTTGGTTATCACCGTTCACCACCGCATCTTCAAACGCTTCAAATGAAAAGTAGTCACTCAAGCCAATTTGCCGCGACTTTAAATAAAAGCGCGTTTCATTGATGCTGTCATCCTGCTTTTGGGCGTGAATGGCTTTTTGGTAAGCAAAGTATTTCTTGTCGTAATACTCACGCAGCATTTCAGGGGTAATGCCTGAAATATCATTTTTAGTCTTGTTGGTTGGTCTGCCAATTGTCGCGCCACTGCGACCTTCACCTTGCTGGGTGTGGCGTTTTTTACGTTGCGCCGCTTCATCCTGCTTGTGCTTTTGCTCGAGCAGCATTTCAAGCTCTCGCATTTGCTCCGCATGCTTTCTATCAATCCACAGCAAATACGCAATGCGCTGGCGCAGCATTAATTCAACGGGTGAATCATCGCGCATCTTTTTCCACGCGAATTTAGAGATCCATTGCTGAACAGTGCGCGCATTCACACTGAGCTCAGTCGCAATTTCTTTGGTGTCGTATTGACGTAAATACAACCCCAGCGCCTGAGTTTGCGCGTGGGTGTAAATCGGTGTTTCAGTCTGCATACCGTCCTTTCATTCATCCTTTGGGCGCCAGCCATTAGCGCGCTCGCGCCTTCAATGCTTTTAGTGTGCGACAGAAAGCGAAATCACTCAGTAATCCTTGTTTCTACAAAGGCTTATATAGAATGCGCGCCGCTGTAAAAGGTAGGGGTGAGTGGGTAAATTGAGATAACGACAATCAGAGGGAATACACATGTTTCAATCAGAGCCGGTTTGTATCTTGACGGCAGGCCCAACTATTGACGGTCGCTATATTGAGCAGAAAGCTATTGATGATATGGCAGAGCTGTACGACCCCAAGAAATACAACGCCCGCATTAATGCTGAGCATTCTTTTTGGAGTGAGAAGTACGGTTCAGTGCTGAGCCTTGAGGCGCGAGGCAGCGAACTGTGGGCTGTCCTTAAGCCCAACTCCAAGATGTTGGCGTCGATAGAACGCGATCAACTTTTGCATACCTCCTGCGAAATTGAGCCGAATTACTGCAATACGGGCAAAAGCTATTTAACTGGCTTAGCACTGACGGATGAACCTGCATCACTGGGGACTACCCAAATACACCTATCTTCCAAGAGCGTGGGTGACGATGGCAAAGCCTTTTTATCTTCTGGCGCCACAATGGGCGGTCATGGCGAATTGGCAACAACGCACAAGCCTGCGACACCGCATAAGCCGGCAACCAACACGCCTGCGCTGGACGGTGAAGATAAAAGCCTATTTAAGCGGCTGGTAACTTTCCTGACTAGCCACCCTGATTTTACTGAGTCAGATGCTCATGAATCAAATAACCAAGAGGATGAATCCGTGGATAAAGAACTTAAAGAATTACTCTCAAAAAACAACGAACAGAACGCCGCAATCCAAACGAGCCTGAACGCGTTAACTGGCGCCATTACTAAGCTGTCCGCAGGCGCGACCACCACTGATGATGGTGATACGCCGCCAGAAGGTGAAACCACCGCCCTTGAAAAGCTCACCGCTCAAGTCGAAACGTTAAGCGCTGAATCGGCGGAAATGAAAACATTGCTCAGCAAAATCAATGATGGCGGTGACCGTACCCTTGCGGGCGGTGGTGAGGATGCAGATTGGCTATAAGCCACACCCAGCACTAAGCGCACAACTCATTCATTAGTTTATATTTTTCAGAGCGAAATATTATGCAAGAAGCAACCAAAATTCAGCTAGCCAAGTACGTGCAGACTGTGGCCAAGCAACATGGCGTGGCGGATGCCACCGAAAAATTCAGCGTCACCCCTGCTGCCACGCAGCACATTGTGGCGAAACTGCGCGAAAGTAACTGGTTTTTAAGCCGCATCAACATTGTTCCAGTGAACAACCAAAAAGGCGAAGCCTTGGGGCTGGGAGTATCAGGCATGATTGCCGGTCGCACCAATACCAAAGAGGGCGCCATTCGCAAAACTAAAAGCGTGTTTGATTTAACGCCTATGCCGTATTTATGCGAGCAAGTGAACTTTGATACTCACATTCGCTATAGCCAGTTGGATGCGTTCGCTCACCTGCCAAACTTTGCGCCCCTGATTGCTGCGCAAACCCGTGACCAGATTGCGGCCAACCAAATCACGATTGGCTTTTACGGTAAGGAGTGCGCCGCTGACACCAACGCCACTACCCACCCCAATGGTGAAGACGTGTGCAAAGGCTGGTTCCAAGCCATTCGTGAGCACAACCCAGGCGCCATGATGACCGAAGGCGCAACAACGGGTGAAATTCGCATTGGTGAAGGGGGTGATTACCTCAACCTTGACTTGGCCGTCATGAACGTTAAGGGATTACTGAGTGATGCTTGCGCTAACTCGCCAGACTTAGTGGCCATTATTGGTACGGATTTGCTGGCGTATGAAAAAGCCAAGTTCTATGCGGCGCAAGGCAACACACCTAGCGAAAAAGCCAAGATTGAAGACTTACAGGTCATTGGTACTTACGGCGGCTTACCTGCGGTCACAGTGCCAGGTTTCCCTGCCAGTGGCATTTTGGTCACTAGCTATAAGAACTTATCCATTTACATTCAAAACGGCTCAGTGCGCCGCGCTGTGGGCAAGAAAAACGATGAGCGCGACCAAGTAGAAAACTTTGAGTCCATGAACATGGCCTATGTGATTGAAGAGCTGGGCAAAGCCGCTGCCGTTGAATTTGATAACGTAAAACTCTTGATTGATGGCGCGTGGGTATAACCCGCCGCTAAACCGACTCCACCCCGTGTAGGCTCTCGATTGCGCTATCAAGAAAATGCGTTTCTTGTGACACGCTGCCGTTGAGCCTGCATTCCAAAGGATTATTTATGTCTCGTATGGCGTTTGTGGGTGATAAGAATGAAGTCTTTGATGGCCGCTTACCCGCGACCAATAGCTATCCCACCCTCAGTGTGGCTGAGTTTCAAGGGCTATTTCACTTCTTAAGCAATGAAACCGAAAACGGCATGTTGCACCGCCTAGGTTTAGCGCGCATCACAGTGCATCAAGAGTTAGCCGCCGCCATTGCCAAACATGATTCACTGGATGCGTTATCACTGCACTGGTTTGGCGATTCTGCCGCTGGGATAGCGCTGTACAAGCAAGCGGTATTTTCACTGGCCGCGCACAACGTCATTGGCAACAAACTCAGCACAGACGCGACCGCCGAAGCCGCCGACAGGCAAGAGGCACTGCAGAGCAAAGCCGAACATTGTCTGGTGCAATATCGCCAAGCCGTGGACTTATTGCTTAACGGCAAGCCCATGTACACCTTTGAGGTTGTCTAACCATGAAAGCACTGCAAAGCCTGACTGAATTGTTTACCCAGTCCATTGTTGACCCTAAGAACCTTGAAGTGTGGGCGGAGGACGGAAGCCTAGAGTGCGCTCAAGGGCTCACCATTGATGGCTTTGATATTAGTTACCTGGTGCACGTGAACATGACTGATGTGAACGTGCAGCCACACATTTTGATGATGCACTTAGTGAACTGGCTTAATCAGTTTGATGTTGACCGCTCAAGCAAGGGGCTAGAGTCGCCATCATTTGCCACGCAGCGACTGGATAACGGCAATTTTGACCTGTACTTAAAAATCCCAATGCGCGAAGCCTATTCCCTCAGTGAGAACCCTGCGGGCATTTGGCAGCAAGGCAGCACCCGCTTTGAATGTATGAGTGACTTTGCGCTAGCGGCCATTGAGTCAGAGCTGCCGCCCCTTGAGTTTGTTGGCGTGATTGGGGGGCTGTGTGATGGAGCTTTATAGCCCCAAGCCATTAACTGACATGCTGGAAGGTGCTGCGCTTTCGCCCACTCAAAAAATAGCACTTAACCGCATGCTGGCCAACCATCCTCGCAAGTTCTTTCGTGGTCAAATTCGCCAGCAGCGAGATATAGATGGCGCGCCCTATCAGCCGCGCTCAACCAAGCTACGAACGCGCAACCGTTTAGCGCAAAAAGAAGCGATTAACACCAACAGTTCACGAAACATGTTGGCGGGATTAAGTCGCTCATTAAGAACCCAAGCAGATGCTGTGGGGTTTGAAGTTGGCCTGACAGGCATTGCCGCCAAGATTGGCCGCGAGCACAACGACGGCGCCACCTTGTCATTTGCCACTCGCGTAAAAGGTTTTTATGACACCCGCACCAATAAGTGGGGCGGCGGTCGCCTACAAAAACGAAATTACCGCATGGCCAAGCGAACCTTTATCGGTTGGACGCCAACCCTTGAGCGTGAACTCATGAGCATGATGCGCGCTGAATTACTTAAGAATGTGGAGGATTAAATGTCTGTATTCAACATTAAACCGACCAGTAAAACCTTACTGGTACGCGACCCAATCACCCGCGCACCATTGGCGCAAAAAGGGGAAACCAAACCGCGCAGCAGTTATTGGTTGCGCCGCATCATGGATGGCTCTGTGGTCATGATGAATGATAAGAACAAGCAAGGGGAATAACCGTGAGTATTAGCTTTAGTGAAGTACCCAGCAATGCCCGTGTACCAGGTGTGTACATTGAAATTGATAACAGCTTAGCCAATAGCGCCGAGCAGCAGCAATCCATACTGGTGATTGGCAACGCGCTACCCGCTGGCTCAACGAAACCCAATAACGCTGAACAAACAGCGCCCACTACACCGGCTAATAAAGTCGTCTTGTGCATGAATGAAGACACCGCCATTGAGCAATTTGGCGCAGGCTCTGACATTGCCAAAATGATGCGCTACTTAGATAAGCAGCAAGTCACGCTGCCGATTTACGCCATTAGCGTGGCGGGTGATGACATTGCGATGGCATTGGCCGCGCTAGGTGACACGCAATATCACCATATTATTTGCGCGCTCAACGATGACACTACTATTCGTGATTTAGGTGAATTTTTAGAGGCGCGTTATAGCGCATTAGAAATGATCCCCGGCATTGCCTATATCCCCAAAAAAGGAAGCCATGCTGAGCTTGTCACCTTTGGCAATAAATCCAATTGCCCTTTAATCAACATCTTGTCGATTAATGCGCTGTGCGACTCAAATAACGTCCTACTTGCCGATAGCGAAGCTGTGGCAGCGTGGGCAGGCCAAATTGCGAAATCACTGGCAAATGACCCGTGTCGCCCACTGCAAACCTTGGGGCTTAATGGCGTGTACTCAATGGCGGCCAGTGAGTTTGATTGGACTGAGCGCAACCTGCTACTGCATGAAGGCATGAGCACGTACACCGTGACCGCGACCGGCGCGGTGCAAGTGGAGCGCGCTGTTACTGCCTACACCGAAAATGCCGCTGGCGTGAGTGATGACAGTTACCTCGATGTTATGACACCAGCAACGGCCATGTACTTTCGTGAAAAGCAGCGTTCATTGATTTTAAGCCGCTACGGTCGCCACAAATTGGCCGCTGATGGCACGAGCTTTGCGCAAGGGCAAGCCATTGCCACCCCAACCATGGTCAAGGGTGAATTGCTGGCGCTGTACCGCACCTTAGAGTATGCGGGCATAGTGCAGGATTTTGACGGCTACAAAAAGAGCCTCATTGTCACACTCGATAAGAACAACAAAACTCGCCTCAACTATCAAGACAGCCCGCAGTTCGTCAACGGTCTGATTATTGTTGCTGGCAAAATTCAATTTCGTAAATAGCAACGGAGTAAGCAATGAGCACAAAAATAACTAGCCGTGGCTTTTTAGATGCAGGCTCCCTTGGGCGCCTACCTACCAAAGACGGCGGCACCTTGTCTTTTGGCGGTGTTACCCGCGAGCCTGTTTATGGTGATGCTGGAGTGCTGGGGCATTCTGAATCGTTCAGCACTGCGCCAAGCATTAAAGTGACCATAGTCCATGCTGCAAGCACTGATGAAACCGCTATTGCTAACTTTGTAGGGGAAAACCTCACCCTTAACTTAAACAGCGGCAAAAGTTACACCCTAATGAATGCCTGGGTAAGTAACCCGCTAGAGCTGGCGGTTAAAGACGGCCAGCTTGAAGTTACGTTTATCGGTACCGAACTCATTCCACAATAAGGGATAGCCATGCAGACGTTACTTAAAAAACGCCAGGCACGAGCTGCCGTGAAAGCTGCGTTAGTTGCTGCGGCTAATGCAACACCAGCGGCAGCGCCTTTTGCCTTAGGTGAAACCACCGAAGAAAGCGCACCGCAAGGCAGTGAAGTGAGCACAGGAAAAAGCGCAAGCAACACAGCAACCAATCTGCCTATCCATAACCCACTGAAAGGTAAGTCATGGAGTGATATTCAGTACATGCTGGAGGTTGACTTAGAGCTGGTGCGCACACTGGCAGGCTTTGATGAAAAAAACGCCTTTAGAGCGGAGCTGATTAAGAAGTACCAAGCCACCGCGCAAGAGCTATTAGCGACCAAAAAGAGCTTTGAAGGACTGGATTTATTGTGGTGGTACTTCTTGTGGCAAGTGGACTGCGGCCAACTTGAGCAAGTGCATGATGACTTTAAGGCCGCGGTCGAGCGTGGACTTAGCACCCCGAGGCGCTGGAACACCAACGGCCAAACCGCCTTTTGTGACATCGTGTTTAAACATGCTCATGCGGCGCGCATTGAAAAGCGCAAATTTAACCGCATTAACTTAGTGCAATTGGTGGCGGATATTTCTCATGGCAAGTTTGCCATTAATTCGGCGCTGAAAGTGAAAATGTACCGCCTTGTGGGGGATTTGATGCTGGAAGATGGCCGAAAGCAAGAAGCGCTAATCCTATTTAAAGCCGTGATGACCATCGACCCTAATCGCGGCGGGCGTAAAACCCTGGTGCAAGAGCTAACTGAAGAACTTGGTGACATTGATGACTCAAAAAACAGTTAACGTAACCCTAGCCAAGCCGTTTGAGAAGGCGGGCGCCATGATTGACACGATTGAGCTGCGTAAACCGTGCGCTGGCGACTTGCGCGGCCTAACCTTGGTCGATGTTGTGCAAATGGACTTTGCGGCCTGTGGCACCCTGTTAACGCGCATTAGCTGCCTGAATGAGCGCGACTTGCTTAACCTTGATGTTGAGAACTTAACGCCACTACTGTTGCAGATTGCCAGTTTTTTCGTCAACACGAACAAATAGCGCATCAACTCAATCATGTAGAGGACTTTTATGCCGACCTTGCGGTGGTATTTCACTGGCCACCCAGTGAGATTGATAAACTAAGTTTCGATGATTTGATTTTGTTTCGTGAAATGGCGCGAGTTCGCCACCAAAGGGAGGGCTAACGCTCTCCCTTTTTTTATAAGGAATAATTACCATGAAAATGAACCTCTCAGTAGTCATGGGGTTGATTGATAAAGTTAGCGCCCCACTCAAAGCTATATCTAGCGAATCCAATCACCACACAAGAAAAATCAAAGAGATGCAGCAAGCGCAATCAGATACCGGCGCCGCGCTGCACATGATTGACTCGCACCGGCTAATCAATAAAGAAATGGAGAAAAACACCTTAAGCCTGAATGAAGCCAAGGACAAGTTAGCCGAACTGCAAGCCAAAGAAGATGCCAGCGCCAAGAAAAAACAGGCGCTCAATGATGCTATCACTGAGCAAACCGAGCAATTAGCCAGGCAAACAGAACAGCTCGCCAAACTCAAGGCTGGGACTGAAAACTCCACCGCCGCTAGCAGTAAGCTTAACGCCAAAATTATCGCCCAATCAAAAGCACTTGAAGCGCTAAAGGCTAATGCTGCTGCCGCCAACAAGCCTAATCACGCCCTCACTATGGCGATATTTAGACAAACTGAGCGAGTCGATAAGCTTACCCAAGCCAGTGATGACCACGCGCTACGACTTAAGCAAAACAGCAAGGGCATGAAAAAAGCAGGCATTGATGCCAGCCAGCTTGATAGTGAATATGCGCGATTAACAGAGCGCTTTGATAAACACGGTAAAGCGGTGGATAAAGTCAGTAAGCGTTATGACACGCTAAAAAAGTACGGCGCGCCCCTCAAAAAGATGAATAACGCCATCAAGCTGCCCTCAATGGAAGCCGTCAAAGGCGCCGCGGCCATTGGCGTAGGAGCGCTGGCATCAGTTGCGGCTTATGGCGCCATCATTAACGACACCGCTAACCAGGTAAAGCAGTTATCCCTTGCCGCTAAAGATGTTTCTATGCCCGTAGAACAACTGCAAGCCCTGCGCCTACAGGCACAAATGGCAGGGGCAGAAGTTGATGACATGGACGCCGCCATTAAAGAAATGAGCTTGCGCTGGGGTGAAATGAAAAGCCTAGGCTCTGGCGCCATGAATGACTATTTCAAAGACACTGGCAACAGGCAGGCTTATAACGACCTTAAGAATGCAAAAGACGTCATGGCCGCTTACGAGGTCATCGTTCGTGAAATTGCCAGAGAAACTGATGTGGCTAAGCAAAACTTTATGGCGGACGAGTTCTTTGGTGGTGACAGTGAGAAAATGCTGTCAGTGCTTAAAGGCGGTGTTGATGGCCTGAACAAAGCCAAGCAAGAGCTGCGCGACACAGGCGGTCCTATTGATGAAAGCTCAATCACTGCCGCCGGTGATTTTAGTGCGGGGCTTAAAAAGCTACTGCGCATCATGGACTCGCTCAAGGTCAGCGCGCTAACCCCAGTAATGAAAGAGCTATCAGTGGTATTTAGCGACCTAGCTGAAAACATGAAAAACATGGACTGGCGCAACGATGCCATAGTGCAGCTTAGGGAAACCGTAAGCAGCGTGTTTACCGTGTTTAAATCCCTGGGCGGCGGCATTCTCTTTTTAAGTGAAAACTTCAAAGAAATTATCGCCACCATTGCGCTGGTAAAACTGGGATTTGTCGCACTGAATGTCGCTATGTACGCCAACCCTATCGGCTTAATCGTGACCGGTATTGCGGCAGCAGTTGTTGCCGTGACATACCTTATTGATAAGTTCGTGGGACTGGGCTACATCATGGACTCAGTAAAAAACCTTTTTAACTGGGGAAGTGATGCAGACGAACCTATCAATCAAATAAATGAGATATCCAGCAAAATGGATGAACTCAACGGCAAACGCGCAAAACTGGATATAACCACCAATGAAGCCATTAACACCAAGAGCACTCACCTATTTGAACGCGCCGGCACAGACCCGACACTAAGCCAGCTACAAGACCTGCAAGCTATGGCGCAGCAACTAGAGATTAGAAATCCGAACACGAAAGACACCGCAGCCAACCACAAAAGCAGCGATGGCAATCCAGAACTGGCCAAACTTAGCCCAATGAAACCTATTGCCCCACTGATGAACTATGCGGTGCAAAGCCAATCTGAAGTGGCGCTGACCATTAAATCAGACAAGCCCGTGGTCGTGGATAAAGTGAAAAGCGACAAAGGCACCAGCCTCAATGTAGATGTTGGCAGCATGGCAATGAGTTATT
>NZ_JAWRZK010000004.1:0-5989 GCF_056522965.1 Shewanella sp. ISS20 | reverse complement strand
ATCTGGGTTGTATGGTTAAGCCTCTCGGGTCATTAGTACAAGTTAGCTCAACGCCTCACAACGCTTACACACCTTGCCTATCAACGTCCTAGTCTCGGACGGCCCTTCAGAGGACTTATAGTCCTAGGGATGACTCATCTTGGGGCTCGCTTCCCGCTTAGATGCTTTCAGCGGTTATCGATTCCGAACGTAGCTACCGGGCAATGCCATTGGCATGACAACCCGAACACCAGCGGTTCGTCCACTCCGGTCCTCTCGTACTAGGAGCAGCTCCCCTCAATCATCCAACGCCCACGGCAGATAGGGACCGAACTGTCTCACGACGTTCTGAACCCAGCTCGCGTACCACTTTAAATGGCGAACAGCCATACCCTTGGGACCGACTTCAGCCCCAGGATGTGATGAGCCGACATCGAGGTGCCAAACACCGCCGTCGATATGAACTCTTGGGCGGTATCAGCCTGTTATCCCCGGAGTACCTTTTATCCGTTGAGCGATGGCCCTTCCATTCAGAACCACCGGATCACTATGACCTACTTTCGTACCTGCTCGACGTGTCTGTCTCGCAGTTAAGCTGGCTTATGCCATTGCACTAACCGTACGATGTCCGACCGTACTTAGCCAACCTTCGTGCTCCTCCGTTACTCTTTGGGAGGAGACCGCCCCAGTCAAACTACCCACCAGGCACTGTCCCTAATCCCGATAAGGGACCTAGGTTAGAACATCAAAACTACAAGGGTGGTATTTCAAGGACGACTCCACACAAACTAGCGTTCATGCTTCAAAGTCTCCCACCTATCCTACACATGTAGGTTCAATGTTCAGTGCCAAGCTATAGTAAAGGTTCACGGGGTCTTTCCGTCTAGCCGCGGGTATACGGCATCTTCACCGCAATTTCAACTTCACTGAGTCTCGGCTGGAGACAGCGTGGCCATCATTACGCCATTCGTGCAGGTCGGAACTTACCCGACAAGGAATTTCGCTACCTTAGGACCGTTATAGTTACGGCCGCCGTTTACCGGGGCTTCGATCATGAGCTTCTCCGAAGATAACCCAATCAATTAACCTTCCGGCACCGGGCAGGCGTCACACCGTATACTTCATCTTGCGATTTTGCACAGTGCTGTGTTTTTGATAAACAGTTGCAGCCACCTGGTATCTGCGACTCCCGCTAGCTTAGAGAGCAAGTCTCATCACCGGCAGGAGCGTACCTTCTCCCGAAGTTACGGTACCATTTTGCCTAGTTCCTTCAGCCGAGTTCTCTCAAGCGCCTTGGTATTCTCTACCCGACCACCTGTGTCGGTTTGGGGTACGATTCCTGCTAACCTGAAGCTTAGAAGATTTTCCTGGAAGCATGGCATCAACTACTTCAGTCCCGTAGGACCTCGTCATCAGCTCTCAGCGTATGTATTCCCGGATTTGCCTAAGAATACCGCCTACCACCTTAAACGCGGACTACCAACGCCGCGCTAGCCTAGCCTTCTCCGTCTCTCCATCGCAGTTAGCACAAGTACGGGAATATTAACCCGTTTCCCATCGACTACGCCTTTCGGCCTCGCCTTAGGGGTCGACTCACCCTGCCCCGATTAACGTTGGACAGGAACCCTTGGTCTTCCGGCGAGGGGGTTTTTCACCCCCTTTATCGTTACTCATGTCAGCATTCGCACTTCTGATACCTCCAGCGTGGGTTACCCCTTCACCTTCAACGGCTTACAGAACGCTCCTCTACCGCGCATCTCTAATGAAATGCACCCGTAGCTTCGGTGACTAGCTTAGCCCCGTTACATCTTCCGCGCAGGCCGACTCGACTAGTGAGCTATTACGCTTTCTTTAAATGATGGCTGCTTCTAAGCCAACATCCTAGCTGTCTAAGCCTTCCCACATCGTTTCCCACTTAGCTAGTACTTTGGGACCTTAGCTGACGGTCTGGGTTGTTTCCCTTTTGACAACGGACGTTAGCACCCGCTGTCTGTCTCCCGCATAGTACTCATTGGTATTCGGAGTTTGCAAAGGGTTGGTAAGTCGGGATGACCCCCTAGCCTTAACAGTGCTCTACCCCCAATGGTATTCGTGCGAGGCGCTACCTAAATAGCTTTCGAGGAGAACCAGATATCTCCCGGTTTGATTGGCCTTTCACCCCCAGCCACAAGTCATCCGCTAATTTTTCAACATTAGTCGGTTCGGTCCTCCAGTTGATGTTACTCAACCTTCAACCTGCCCATGGCTAGATCACCGGGTTTCGGGTCTACACCTAGCAACTAAACGCGCAGTTAACACTCGGTTTCCCTACGGCTCCGCTATTCGCTTAACCTCGCTACTAAATGTAAGTCGCTGACCCATTATACAAAAGGTACGCAGTCACGGTCTCAAGAACCGCTCCCACTGCTTGTACGTATACGGTTTCAGGTTCTATTTCACTCCCCTCACAGGGGTTCTTTTCGCCTTTCCCTCACGGTACTGGTTCACTATCGGTCAGTCAGGAGTATTTAGCCTTGGAGGATGGTCCCCCCATGTTCAGACAACATATCACGTGTGCCGCCTTACTCGTTTTCATCTAAGGTTAGTTTTCATGTACGGGACTATCACCCTGTACCGTTGGACTTTCCAGACCATTCCACTAACACCCCCTAGACTTAAGGGCTAATCCCCGTTCGCTCGCCGCTACTTAGGGAATCTCGGTTGATTTCTTTTCCTCTGGGTACTTAGATGTTTCAGTTCCCCAGGTTCGCCTCATACAGCTATGTATTCACTGTATGATGACCACTTATGTGGCCGGGTTTCCCCATTCGGACATCGTTAGCTCAAATGCTTGTTACTAGCTCGCCAACGCTTTTCGCAAGTTACTACGTCCTTCATCGCCTCTGACTGCCAAGGCATCCACCGTATACGCTTAGTCACTTAACCATACAACCCAAATGAGTTTCACTTGAGCGTATTGCAACTAGCTGGTTTTTACTGTCTCTTGCTTTCGCAAAAGAACGCCTTGATTTACTTCATTTCTGAAGTTAAAGAATATCCAAAACACTTGATTAAAGTATTTTGAGAACTCAATTTTGTATCACCTAATGCTCGCGCATTAAGTTCTACTATCAGCTTTCCAAATTTTTAAAGAACGACACCCCTTCAAAGGAAGGTAATGTTTTGCTCGTCAACAAGACAAGGCAATCTGTGTGAACACTCAACAGTAATGCTAAATCGCATAGGTAAGGAGGTGATCCAGCCCCAGGTTCCCCTAGGGCTACCTTGTTACGACTTCACCCCAGTCATGAACCACACCGTGGTAAACGCCCTCCCCGAAGGGTTAAGCTATCTACTTCTGGTGCAGCCCACTCCCATGGTGTGACGGGCGGTGTGTACAAGGCCCGGGAACGTATTCACCGTGGCATTCTGATCCACGATTACTAGCGATTCCGACTTCATGGAGTCGAGTTGCAGACTCCAATCCGGACTACGATCGGCTTTGTGAGATTAGCTCCACCTCGCGGCTTTGCAACCCTCTGTACCGACCATTGTAGCACGTGTGTAGCCCTACTCGTAAGGGCCATGATGACTTGACGTCGTCCCCACCTTCCTCCGGTTTATCACCGGCAGTCTCCCTAGAGTTCCCACCATTACGTGCTGGCAAATAAGGATAAGGGTTGCGCTCGTTGCGGGACTTAACCCAACATTTCACAACACGAGCTGACGACAGCCATGCAGCACCTGTCTCAGAGTTCCCGAAGGCACTAAGCTATCTCTAGCGAATTCTCTGGATGTCAAGAGTAGGTAAGGTTCTTCGCGTTGCATCGAATTAAACCACATGCTCCACCGCTTGTGCGGGCCCCCGTCAATTCATTTGAGTTTTAACCTTGCGGCCGTACTCCCCAGGCGGTCTACTTAATGCGTTAGCTTGAGAGCCCAGTGTTCAAGACACCAAACTCCGAGTAGACATCGTTTACGGCGTGGACTACCAGGGTATCTAATCCTGTTTGCTCCCCACGCTTTCGTGCATGAGCGTCAGTCTTTGTCCAGGGGGCCGCCTTCGCCACCGGTATTCCTTCAGATCTCTACGCATTTCACCGCTACACCTGAAATTCTACCCCCCTCTACAAGACTCTAGTTTGCCAGTTCAAAATGCAATTCCCAGGTTGAGCCCGGGGCTTTCACATCTCGCTTAACAAACCGCCTGCGCACGCTTTACGCCCAGTAATTCCGATTAACGCTCGGACCCTCCGTATTACCGCGGCTGCTGGCACGGAGTTAGCCGGTCCTTCTTCTGTAGGTAACGTCACAGCTAACGGGTATTAACCGTCAACCTTTCCTCCCTACTGAAAGTGCTTTACAACCCGAAGGCCTTCTTCACACACGCGGCATGGCTGCATCAGGGTTTCCCCCATTGTGCAATATTCCCCACTGCTGCCTCCCGTAGGAGTCTGGGCCGTGTCTCAGTCCCAGTGTGGCTGATCATCCTCTCAGAACAGCTAGGGATCGTCGCCTAGGTGAGCCTTTACCTCACCTACTAGCTAATCCCACCTGGGCTTATCCATCAGCGCAAGGACCCGAAGGCTCCCCTGCTTTCCCCCGTAGGGCGTATGCGGTATTAGCAGTCGTTTCCAACTGTTATCCCCCACAAATGGGCAAATTCCCAGGCATTACTCACCCGTCCGCCGCTCGCCGGCAAAGTAACAAGTTACTTCCCGCTGCCGCTCGACTTGCATGTGTTAGGCCTGCCGCCAGCGTTCAATCTGAGCCATGATCAAACTCTTCAATTAAAGTTTTGTTCGGACCCAAAGGTCCTGCTCAATGAATTCTGTCGATTCGATGATAAATCACCGAATTTGCATGTTATGCGGACATCTTCGTTGAAGTCTCTTGCGAGACGTTTTAAATCGTTGTCGATTTATCAACTACTGTGAATGTCCACACAGATTTGCTTGTCTTCTACTTGTTAAAGAACGTTGCCGCTACGGGCTAGGGATGCGTATTTTACGCATTTCCTGTTGTGCGTCAAGTGTTTTATTCAACAACTTGTCGTCACTACTGAATACCTTAAGTAGTCAGTAAGTCGTCACTATCTACTGCGTTGCCGCACCATCTCGTGTCGATGGGCTGCATTATAGGGAGTGTTCGCTATTGTGCAAGCGCTTTTCGCCATAAAGTGTCATTATTTATTTACACTCAACTTACGACCATGAGGCGCACAGCTTACCCACAGAGTTACCCACTGCACACTCATAAACTCAGTAGGCTAGACCTCGCGACTCTATCGTTCTATCAAGGTTATCCATGACGAACTTCCCCAGTGAAAGGGCTAATCCCTTTATTTTTCGCTAAGCCACCATCATCAAATAGCACCATAATTTACTTATCGTGCAATAAAAGCCGCTAACCAAGCTTTTTTTAACATGACAATCCATCCCTAAAGTAAAGCACAGGGAGCATTACAGCATTATCACCAGCTGAGGAGCAGTATTGACTATGCCTAGAGCCAATCATCGTGCCGAAGATTAAGCTACGGATAACCATCCTTCACTGAGCAGTTAACTTGATTGTTGCAGCTATGGACTTATCCAAGTAATCCATGCTATCGAGACTCAAGCCGCCACACGTTTAAATAAAGAAGGTGCAATGGCTCACCAAGACCTGATTTATTGATAAATACCACTCTTCACAAACCGTAAAGCCAACGATTAAGCTAGCAAGCTCTAGTGTCAGACGTTGTGAACGCAAGTTAATCAAAAATCTAAACGAAAAAAGCCCGTTGCATGGCAACGGGCTTTATCGACTCTCTTCCGAGAAATTAGGCGCCTGGAGATGACCTACTCTCGCATGGGGAAACCCCACACTACCATCGGCGCGACTGCGTTTCACTTCTGAGTTCGGAATGGGATCAGGTGGTGCCACAGTGCTATGGTCTCCAGACAAATTTGGAAATTCAGAAAGCTAATTATTGAGTACTCAATCTTCAATCAAGTATTTTTCGATTCTTTCAGGCTTGTTCAGTAAAACC